>JACKJC010000001.1:0-167500 GCA_020638195.1 Methylobacteriaceae bacterium
CGGCCTTGATAACTATTATTGCCCCACACATAATGCGCGCGGAGGTTGATATGCCAATCAGCGCAGATCTGGGCGAAAAGCTCGAATCCTACGTCGATGAACTGGTTAAGGCCGGTCGCTACCACTCGAAAAGCGAGATTTTGCGGGAAGGCGTCCGGCTGGTGCAGGAGCGCGAAGTTCGCCTTGCCGCTCTCGATGACGCGCTCGCCCGCGGACTGGCCGACATCGAGGAGGGCCGCACCCGGTCGGCCACGAGCGTCTTCGACCGGCTGGAGGCAAAATACCAGTCTTTGGCGGCGCGCGCGCCGGAATGATCGTCGAATTCGGCGCGTCCGCGGAGAGCGATCTGGAGAGGATCGGCGACCATATCGCCAAGGACAGTCCCGTCCGCGCACTATCCTTCGTTCGCGAATTGCGCGAGACCTGTCTGCGGCTGGCCGATGCGCCGCAGGCTTTCCCGCTCGTCGCGCGTTACGGGAAATTTGGAATTCGCCGGCGCGTCCACGGCAATTTCCTCATCTTCTATCGGGTCGAGCCGGCAAGGATCGTCGTACTGCATATCCTGCACGGCGCGATGGACTTCGAACGAGTGCTGTTTCCGAATGGATGAAAGACCGCCAAGAGCAGCCGCCATGCCTTCAGACGCTGTCGCTTCGCCCTCGCCTCTCGTCTTCGTTCGCCAGAAACTCGCGACGCCCGCCGGCAAGCCTGCGCGGCAAACCGGCGACGATTACGCGATCGCCGACCAGCGCGACGAGGAGATCGCCGCCGCGCTCGAAGCTGCGAAGCCCGCGGCCGTACTCATCGGCCTGATCGAGCGCCCGCAGGGCGTCACGGTCTTGCTCACCGAGCGCGCCACGCACTTGCGCAGCCATTCCGGCCAGGTCGCCTTTCCCGGCGGCAAGATCGATCCGGGCGAGGATGCGCTCGCCGCCGCCCTGCGCGAGGCCGAAGAGGAGATCGGCCTGCACAGCCGGCACATCGAGCCCTTCGCCGCGCTCGATCCCTATCTCTCGGGGTCGGGCTATCGCATCTCGCCCATCGTCGCGCAGATCCATCCGCCCTTCGATCTCGAGATCAACCACGAGGAAGTCGCGGAAACCTTCGAAGCGCCCTTCGCCTTCGTCATGGACCCCGCGAACCACCAGCGCCAGTCGCGCGAATGGAAGGGCGCGATCCGCCATTTCTATGCCATGCCGTGGGAGAGCCATTATATATGGGGCGTGACGGCAGGCATCCTGCGCAACATGTACGAGAGGCTTTACACCTGATGTGGCGCGCGTTGCTCGAGCCCCTGGCCTTCTTCGTCGCGCCCTTCGCGATCTACGTGATCTATCTTCTGGCGCGCGGCCGTCATCCGCTCAAGCCCGCGCACTGGCCGGGCGCCGCCGTCGTCAGCCTGACGATCGCCGGCCTCGTCGTCGCCATCGCCGGCATGCTGTATTTCGGCTTCGGCGCCAAGCGGTCGACCGGCGCCTATGTGCCTGCGCATGTCGAGAACGGCAGGGTCGTACCCGGCCATTTCGAATGAGGGATTTCGAATGACGAGCCGGATCGCGCTCGCCGGCCTCCTCGCCGACCCCGCGATCACGCGCGCCTTCGCCGCGCTCGATGGCGACGGCGAGGAGACGCGCATCGTCGGCGGCGCCGTGCGCAATGCGTTGATCGGCAAGGCGACGAATGACGTCGACATGGCGACCACGGCGACGCCCGACATCGTCATGCGGCGCGCACAGGATGCGGGCTTGCGCTGCGTGCCGACCGGCTTCGAGCATGGCACGGTGACGGTCGTCGTCGCCGGCCGCCCCTTCGAGGTCACGAGCTTGCGCGAAGATATCGAGACCGACGGACGGCGCGCGAAAGTGCGCTTCGGCCGCGATTTCGACGCCGATGCGCGCCGGCGCGATTTCACCATCAATTCCATGTCGCTCACGCGCGACGGCGTCCTTCACGATCCGCTCGGCGGCGAGGCCGATCTTGCGGCGCGGCGCGTGCGCTTCATCGGCGACGCCGACCAGAGGATCGCGGAAGACTATCTGCGCGTGCTGCGCTTCTTCAGATTTTCCGCCGCCTATGGCGAAGGCCCGCTCGACCGCGAGGGGCTGCTGGCCGCCATTCGCGGCCGCGCGGGGCTGGAGCGCCTCTCGGCCGAGCGCGTGCATGCGGAAATAGTAAAACTGCTCGCGGCGCGACGAGGACCTGAAATCGCCCGCGAAGCGGCCGAGGCTGGCCTTCTCGATTTCTTTCTCGCGGGCGTCGCCGGGCCCGTTCGCCTCGATCGTCTGGCGGCGATCGAACAGGCGCAGCGACTCGGCCCCGATCCCGTCCTGCGCCTCGCCGCCTTCGCGGTTCTCACGACCGAGGACGCCGACCGCCTGCGCGACCGGCTGCGCCTGTCCAACGCCGAGCACCGCCGCCTGCATGCGGCGGCGGGCGCGCTGGAACGTCTGCACGGCCGCGCGACCCCGCCGCAAGGAACCGAGCTCGCGGAGCTTGTCTTTGCGCGCGGCGCCGACGCCGTTGTGGACGCGCTCGTCCTGGCGCACGCGGAATCCGCCGCGTCGCCGGTCGACGCCGCTTGGCGCACGGCGCGTGAAGCCGCGCAATCCCTGCGCGAGCTGAAACTGCCCGTCAGCGGCGACGATCTGAAACAGCGCGGCGTGACGGAAGGCCGCGCCATTGGCGCGACGCTCAAGACGCTTCAGGCAAAATGGATCCGGGCCGGCTTTCCGCGCGATCCCGCGATCATCGCGCGCCTCATCGACGAGGCCATCGCCGCGCGCGAAAATTGAGCAAGGTTTTCGCGAGACGCTAACGCAATCTTAGGCTTGACCGCGCGATACCAGCGCCATGGTCAGCGTCCCGCGTTCCCCCTCGCCCGTTCATTCCGCGCTCGCGCATCTCAGGCGCATCGTGTCGCAGACCGACTGGGATTCGCGCCCGACCTTCTGCTATCGCCTGCGCGCCACCGTGCGCGAAACGCTCGCCAACATTCCGCGCAACGAGGAGCTCGACCAGCGCGCCCGCGCGGTCATTCGCGCGGCCGAACATTTCGCCAACGCCTTGCGCCCGAATTTCACGCCGGTGGCGGTCGAACTGATGGCGCGCATCGACGAACTGGAATTCGCCTGTGAGAAGTCGATCGCGGCGAAGTCCGGCGATCATGCCCAAGCCGCGTGACAATCACCAGCCGGCGATGCGCTTGCAGGCGGAGCTGGCGTTGAACGCGTATTTCCCATTGCAGGCATAGGCCGTCGGCGGCTCGCCCGTTTTCTCGAACAGATCGTAGCCTTGCTTCAGATTGCGCCAGAAGGGCGCATATTGCTCCTGCCCGCTCGACGCGAAGGCGAGCAGGCCGGCGCCCGTTTCGCTGGCGAGCTTCGACGCCGTCATGCGGAACGGAAAGATGTGCACCGGCACTTCCTTCTGCCCGTTGGCGATTGCGGCGGCGACGTAATTGTAGATTTCCTCGATGCCCCGATCGGTCATGGCGTAGCAGCCGACCGACTGGCAATCGCCATGCACCATCAGCGCGGCGCCGGTGTAGCCGAGCTGCTTGTCCAGCGCATTGGGGAAGCCGACATTGAAGGCGCGATAATATTTCGACTTGGGATGCAGCTGCTTCGCCGAAACCGAATAGAACCCCTCCGGCGACTGATAGTCGCCCTCGCGCTTTTTCGGCCCGAGATGGCCCGACCATTTACAGATCGGGTAGGTCTTGTAGAGCGCGAGCCGCTCGCCCTTGCGCAGCCAGAGTTCGAGCTCGCCCTCTTTCTTGAAGATTCGCACATAGGCCTGCTGCCCCTTGGCGAAGGGAACGTCGGCGACAGGGGGCTTGTCGACGATGGTTGGCGCAGGTCCGGGCGTCGGCGTCGGCTCGACCAGCGGCGGCTTCGTCTCGGGCGAAGGCGCGACCGCGGCGGGCGCGAGCGAAGCCACCACGACGCGCTCGCCTGCGGGTGCGCCGAGATCGTCCGGCCGCAGCGGCGGCAGCGGCGGGTCGATCAGCGTGAGGAGGTCGCGCGGGCGGGTCGGCGGCAAAGGCGCGGCGGGAATGGCGGCAAGGGGCGCGCCTTCGTCCGCGGGAATTGCCGCGACGACAGCCGGCGCCTCGGCTGGCTGCTGTTCGACCGGCTGCGGCGCCGCCGGCGCGACTGCGTTCGCGGAGGGCTCGCGCGCGGGCAGATAGCTGCGCAGCCGCAGCGCCGGCGCGAAAACCGACTGGGGGCCGAGACTGGCGAGCTGAATGGAGTTCGGCTCTCGCTCCCGCGCCGCTTGACGAAGCGCCGGGGCTGCGATTTGCGGCTCGACAGTCGCGGCCGCGCTCGCCGTCTCCCACGGCGCTAGGCGCGCCAAGGCTACGCCGGCCGCGACAGGAATCGCGACCAGACCAGCAACCAGAATCACGGCGCGGCGTTGTTTCATCGGAAACGTCGTCCAGCCAATCGAAAAGCCATTATGGCATGCCGCCACATCTTCCGGCAGCATTTCGATCAAATCGCGGCAGCTTCTTAGGGCTTTTCAAGACATCGCGCCAGTCGGCCCCCCGTGCGGCGAATCGACTCGCGGCCGTCCTGCCCACAGGCTATCCTTGGCGCCAGCCCCCGGGAGCATGGCTATGAATGACGATTCCGTGGTTCGGCGGCGCGCGGGTCCCGGAGATCTCGCGCGCCGGCTCGGCGCCCGCAGCCGCAGCCGCCCGCGCGAACAAGGCAGCGCCTGGCGGCGCGAGACCTTTCGCCTGCCGCGTCTCGAGGCCCGCGCCAAGGCGCGCGAATGGTTCGATCTCTATCCCAAGGCCGCCTATATGACCGAGATCGAGTTCTGGCGGGTCTGCGAGAACGGCGAGATCGAATTCACGATTAGGCGGCTGCCGAGCGCCGACTGAGGCGCAGCTTCAAGCGCCCGCCCACGCCAGATGCTGGCCCGCATCGACCGCGATGATCTGACCAGTGACCCCTGGCGCCGCCATCAGCCAGGCGACCGCATCCGCGATTTCGCTGAGATCGATCGCCCGACGCAGCGGCGCGACCGCAACCTCCGCATCGAAGGCCGCCTGCCCCTCGTTGGCGTTGGGCAGGACCGGGCCCGGCCCCACCGCATTGACCCGCACGCGCGGCGCATAGGCCTGCGCCATCGTGCGCGTCGCCGCCCACAGCGCCGCTTTCGAGATCGAATAGCTGAAATAATGCGGGTCAGGCCGCAGCACGCGCTGATCGATCAGATTGACGATCGACCCGGTTGCGTCCGCCGGCAGGGCGGCTGCGAAGGCCTGCGCCAGCAGCAGAGGCGCTCGCAGATTGATCGCCATGTTGCGGTCGAACTCCTCCGCGCGGAAATCGGCCGCCGTGTCGAGCTCGAAAATCGAGGCGTTATTGACGAGATGCGTCAGCGGCCCGAGCGCAGCCGCCGCGCGCGAGATAAGCGCGATTGCCTGCGCGGGATCGGCGAGATCGGCGGCGAGCGCCACGGCCCGCCCACCGCGCGCCGCGATCTCCGCGGCAAGCCGCTCCGCCTCGGGCAGCGACCGCGCGCTCGCATGGATCGCGACCGCCCGACCGTCGCGCGCCAGACGCTCGACGATCGCGCCGCCGATCCGCCGCGCCGCGCCCGTCACCAGAACCGCTCCGCCCTGCCCCATCGTCTCTCCCCGCTCTCCATCTTAACCGATCCGAGCCGCCTGCCTATAAACGAGGCCACCGCAGGCGTCGAACCACATATTTTAACGTCAGATTAACCCTGTTAGACCCTCGAAACGGCTTCTACATTTTTCAATCGCCACAAATTAATGTATTAAGAGCGCAATAATAAAATATTTATGATATTATACGTTCAATTATCATGCTAATACATTCGCCGCAAGGTCGCCATATTACTGAACGCCGCGATGGTAAGCGTTCGTTTACCTGAACGTTTCAATAACGAGTCACGAAGAAAACGATGTTCTTGTTGCGTTGCGGAGTATGACGATGAAAAAGCTTCTTCTGGCGAGCGTGGCCCTGGCGAGCGTTGTCGCCGCCGGCGCGGCTTCGGCGGCCGACCTTCCGAGCCACCGCGCGCCGAGTTCCTACGACTATGCGGCGCCCGCCCCGGTCTTCACCTGGACGGGCTTCTATCTCGGCCTCAACGCCGGCTATGGGTGGGGCTCGTTCACTAACGGCTCGGATCAGCTCTTCGGCAAGCCCTCGGGCTTTTCGGGCGGCGTCACCGGCGGCTTCAACTGGCAGGCCGCGCAGAATTTCGTACTCGGCCTCGAAGGCGACTGGGACCTGACCGGCATCAACAATCACACTCAGCTGCCCTTCTTCGGCTTCAACGGCGGCGGCAAGCTGACGAGCCTCGCCACCATCCGCGGCCGTCTCGGTTTCGCGGCCGACCGCGCGCTCATCTACGCCACGGGCGGTCTTGCCCTGGGCTCGGTCAGCGTCAACGTCAACGACTGGCGGGCCGTGCCGTTCTTCGGCTCGAGCTCCAGCTTCCAGGCGGGCTGGGCGCTCGGCGCCGGCCTCGAATACGCCTTCACCGACCGCATTTCCGGCAAGGCCGAATACATGTTCACCTCGCTCGGCTCGAAGGAGCTCTTCGCCTTCACGCCGGACTGGGTCAACGCCGGCCTCAACGTCTCGCAGATCCGCGCGGGCGTGAACTACCACTTCTAGAAAAACGCCTCCAGAAGCAGCTACTCTCCAGCGACTGGCCCGGCGGAAACGCCGGGCCTTTTTGCGTCAGCCGCCGAACGATTCGATCAGATGCGCGCCAGCTCCCGGCGCCCGTTCGAGCAGGCGCACGAGCGCCGGCAGGAGAATGCGCGCCTCGTCTTGCAGAACGAAGGGCGGATTGACGACGACGAGGCCTGTGCGCGCGAGCCCATCGCCCATCGGCGCGATCGCCAGTTCGAGCCTGAGCGCGCTCTTCGCCCCGCTCGCACGCACGGCTTTCCAGAGACCCTCAGCGTCGCGCGCATCCTTCACCGGATACCAGAGCGCATAGACGCCCGTGCTCCATTTGGCGAAGGCGCCCGCGAAACTCTTCGCGAGACGCACAAATTCGTCGCGCGCCTCGTAGGGCGGATCGACCAGCGCGAGCCCGCGCCGCTCGGGCGGCGGGACGAAGGCGCCGAGCGCAGTCCACCCGTCGAGGTCGAGCGTCTTGACGCGCCGATCGCGCGCGAACCGCGTTTTGAGCGCAGCGAAGGCGGCGGGGTGCTTTTCGCAGAAGACAAGCCTGTCGGCTTTTCTCGCGAACTTTTGCGCGATGACGGGCGAGCCGGGATAAATCTTCGGCCGTCCCCCGGCATCGCAAACACCGACGAGATCGAGGTAGGGAGCGAGGAGCGCGCCTGCGGCACTATCAAGTGACTTCGCCGCGACGACGGTGAGGCTCCCTCCCCCCCTGTGGGGGAGGGCGGGGGTGGGGGGTCGCGCGATCTCGCCAGATTGCGCGACCCCCTCCCCTACCCCTCCCCACAGGGGGGAGGGGTCTAGACCCTTGCCGTACGCTTGGTTCGGAATACTGCACAACTTGCCGATCCCATCCCGCCATTCCCCCGTGCGATCGACTTCTTCGCGCGAAAGATCGTAGGCGCCTTCGCCGGCATGCGTGTCGATCACGCGATAGGGCGCGTCCTTGCGATTGAGATAGATGAGCATGCGCGCGAGCAGCGCATGTTTGAACACGTCGGCGAAATTGCCGGCATGGAAGACGTGGGCGTAATTCAAGACGCGTCGCCTAAAGCGGTCCCGGCACGTCGAGTTCGCGCGTGCGGCAGCTTGCGCGTGCGACTTCGGGGCAGGGCCGGAAGTCGCGCAAATCCTTCGACAGGCAGATGCGTACTTCCTGCAGCACGCCGGCGCGACAACCGACAGCCGCCATGCCTGGCCGCAGTCGCGGATTTGAATCGCCGAAGGCGCGCAAGATTTCTTGCGGACTCATCGATTGATCGCCGCGCGCGTGCTCGAACTGCGGTGGAATGACGATCATGTTTCGCGCACGCCGCACGTCGCCGAAATAGTCGGCCGGGCTCTTGCCGGAACACGTTCCGTGCTTGCGCCATTCGTAACGCGCAAGACCCATATCCGGGAAAAGCCCGCGCGCCTGTTCGAGCGCGATAGAGGAGACCGGCCCGCCGCCGCAATCGGAAGGAAAGCCGCGCTCGTATTGCGGCCACAGCCCGTGCACGACGAAGCCCAGGCCCGCGCCGCGGTTGCACTGCGCCTTGCCCTTGTCGGCGCCGCCAGTCGCACAGAAGCCGGACGACCACGACAGCGCCAGCACGTAGAAATCGAAATCGCCGCCACGACTCGCCCCGCGCGGCCCCGGCGCGCTGCGATCACGGTAGCGGTCATAGCCGTCGTCACGTCGACCGCCGCGCTCGTAGCCGCGCGGCGGTCGCCGGTCCGCGCAATTGTCGAGAATGCAATCGGAGCGCTGCGCGAGCGCGGGCGCGGGCGGCGTCAGAAGAAACAGTCCGGCGAGCGCGAAAAACGCGCCGCGCAGGACGGATGCCGGGCCAGAACATACGCTCATCGGAAAATCTCTGTGCTGCGCGAAAAATCGTTCACGGGCGCGCGGCGCGACAATGACCGCCATAGGCGTGATTGCGGTCAAGGCCGTCGACGCACCATTCGACGCCATAGCCGATCACGCCGAGCCAGCCGAGGTCGCTCGCGATGGCGTAGGTCACCTTGTGCATCGAGCCGTTCGACATGACCGCGCGCGCCGTGCAATAGCGGCGCGGCACATAATCGAGGCCATTCGAGCGATAGCCGATCTCCGCGATGCGGTCGAAGCCCGCGATCGACAGGCCGGAATCCCAGTAATTCCATTCGCGCGATGCAAAGCGACCGGAAATCTTCGCGAGAATGCCGGGATCGGCGCAGCCGGGCATATCCGGCGAGAGCGACATGTGGCGCTGTTCGGCCGGCGTCATCGGCCGCGCGGCGGCGCCGGGCGCGACGGCCAGCAGACTCGCGCTGAGCGCGAGGCTCGCGGCCAGACCCGCGATGAGCTTGTGTGATGTCATGGCCGCGTCATCCCCTGGCGCAGAAATCGTGGCCGGACGATGCGTCCGCGCCGCCGAAGCGTCAAGCCTGCCGCGCCGCCTTCGTCGCGACGAGATTCGCTGTATAATTGATTCATGGCCCGTTTGCGCCTCTCCGTCTTGCTGCGCCTCGCGCTACCCGCAGCATTGCTCGCATGCGCTTTCACGGGCGCGGCGCGCGCACAGGATTCCGCACAATCCAACGCTTCGTTCTGGCTCCAGGAGCGGGCGCGCACGGAACATGTACGGCCGGCGTCGCGGCAGGCGCCGCGCATTCGCCGCCTCGTGCCGAACCGGCAACTCGCGCGTCCCACGATCTGGCGCAGGCCCCAGTCCCGCCCCGCCGAGGAGCGCCACACGACTCCCGCCGCCGTCGCGCCCGAGCCGACGACGACGCCGACGACCGCGCCTGCGATCGATCCCGCCGTCGCGGCGCCCGCGCCTGCCCCATCCGCGCCTGCCGCGCCCGCGCCTGTTCCGCAGCAGCCCGCGACGGCCGACGCCGCGACTGAGGGCGCGCCCGCGAGCGCAGGTGCGCCGACCGCCGCGTCGCAGCCGCCCGCCGCAGCGTCTCCAGCCGCGGCTGCGCCGGCCAAAATTCCGGTCGCCGTCGTTGGCGACAATATCGGCTACCATCTCGCCCAGGGCCTGATCGAGACCGAGACCGACGGCGGTCTCGGCCTGCAGATCGTTCGCAAGACCAAGGACAGTTCGGGTCTCGTGCGCGACGACTTCTACGACTGGCCGAAAAACCTGCGCGAATTCCTCGCCGGGCCAGAACATTACGGCGCGATCGTCGTCATGATCGGCACCAACGACCGCCAGGAATTGCGCGACGCGACCGGCCGGCACGAGCCCCTGTCGCCGCGCTGGAAGGAGCTCTACAAGGCGCGCGTCGATGCGATTGTCGCGCAGATCAAGGCCAAAGGCGAACCATTCTACTGGATCGGCCTGCCGATCATGCGCTCCGAGCGCTATTCCGGCGACCTCCAGCAGCTCAACGAAATCTATCGCGCCAGCGTCGAGGCGGCAGGCGGGAAATATGTCGACATCTGGGACGCCTTCGCCGACGAGAAGGGCCAGTACAATGTCTTCGGCCCCGACGTCAGCGGCCAGATCGTGAAGATCCGCACCAGCGACGGCGTCCACTTCACAAAATCCGGCCAGCGCAAGCTCGCCTATTTCGTGGAACAGGCGATGCGTGGACTGATCGACAAGGCCAGGCCCGCGCCGGACGCGGCCATCGCCGCCCTGCCGCCGCCGCAGCCCGCGACCCAGGGCCCGGCCGCGCCTACGCCGGGCGCGCAACCTCAGACGCCCGGCCCCGAGGCCGCCCTGCCGGCGGCGGCGCCGGCGCCGCCGCACAAACCCGAATTCGGGCCAGTTCAGCCGTTGACCGCGCCCCCCTTGGCGGCGAACGGCGAATTGCTCGGCCCATCCGGACCGAAGGCCCGCGCCGAGGCGCGCGCGGCGATCGCGCCGGAGCTCGCAACCGGCCGCGCCCTCGCCGCGCCATCGGGCCGCGCCGACGATTTCAGCTGGCCGCGTCGCTGATCAGAGCGCCACATTTTCGTCACGTGCTTTTCCTCACAGCGGAACCGAAGCGGCGCCCCTAGCGTTCGGACATCGAGCAGCAGGGAGGGTGCGCCATGAAGTCCAAGATTGCAGCTTTCGCCGCGACCGCCGGGATCGCCCTTCTGTCCGCAGGGTCGGCGTCGGCCTTCGGCTGGAATTCCGCGCGCCAGGCCGATCGCGCCTATGCCGCGACCTACAACGCTTCCGTGACGCAGGACGATGGTCTGACGCTCGGCCGCGAAACGCCGACGACCACCCGCGTCATTGTCGCCGATCCGACCGGCGAGGCGCCGGGAACGATCACCGTCGATACCGAGAACCGCTATCTCTACCTCTCGATAGCCGGTGGCCGCGCCGTGCGCTACGACGTCGGCGTCGGGCGCAAGGGCTTCGAATGGAGCGGCGTGACCCATGTCGGCCGCAAGGCGGAATGGCCCGGTTGGACGCCGCCGGCCGCCATGCTCAAGCGCCGTCCCGATCTGCCGCGCCACATGGCCGGCGGCATCGACAATCCGCTCGGCGCCCGCGCCATGTATCTCTATTCCGGCAAGCGCGATGTCGGCTACCGCATCCACGGCTCGAACGAGCCCGACACGATCGGCCAAGCGGTGTCGTCCGGCTGCATCCGCATGCTCAACGCGGATGTCGAGGACCTCTACAACCGCGTCCGGATCGGAACGAAGGTCGTTGTCCTGCGGTGAGCCGCTGTAACTGATTGATCAAAAAAACAGCGAATGGACGACGGTCCGTTCGCTGTTCTTCTTTTTCGCCAAGCGCGATTCCGTTGCGCGCCTCAGCGCGGCAGGTCGGTGCGCCCCATCAGCGTCTTGTCGATGGAATGCGCGGCCTGGCGTCCCTCGCGGATCGCCCAGACGACGAGCGACTGACCGCGACGCATGTCGCCGCAGGCGAAGACCTTGTCGAGCGACGAGGCATAGCCCAAGGTGTCGGCGAGCACGTTGCCGCGATTGTCGAAAGCGACGCCGAGTTCCTTCAGCATGCCCTCGTGGACCGGCGACACGAAGCCCATCGCCAGCAGCACCAGATCGGCCTTCAGGTCGAACTCGGAGCCGGGCACTGCCTGCATCTTGCCGTCGACGCGCACGCACTTCAGCTTCTTGACCACGCCGTTCTCGCCTTCGAACGCGCTGGTCAGCACTGCGAATTCGCGTTCCGCGCCTTCCTCGTGCGAGGAGGAGGTGCGCAGCTTGAGCGGCCAGTCCGGCCACGTCAGCAGCTTGTTTTCCTTGACCGGCGGCTGCGGCATGATTTCAAGCTGTGTGACCGACAGCGCGCCCTGACGCACCGACGTGCCGATGCAGTCGGAGCCCGTATCGCCGCCGCCGATGACGACGACATGCTTGCCCGACGCCAGGATCGGCTCGTTGGTCGTCAGCGGCTCCTTGCCGACGCGGCGGTTCTGCTGCGGCAGGAATTCCATCGCGAAATGCACGCCGTCGAGTTCGCGGCCGGGCGCCGGCAGGTCACGCGGCTGCTCGGCGCCGCCGGCGAGCAGCACCGCGTCATATTCGTCGACCAGCTTCTTGGCCGGAACATCCACGCCGACGTTGGAATTGTAGTGGAAGACCACGCCTTCCGCCTCCATCTGGGCGACGCGGCGGTCGATGATCTTCTTCTCCATCTTGAAGTCGGGAATACCGTAACGCAGCAGGCCGCCGGCCTTGGCGTGCTTCTCGTAGACATGGACATCGTGGCCGGCGCGCGCGAGCTGCTGCGCGGCCGCCATGCCGGCAGGGCCCGCGCCGACGACGGCGACCTTCTTGCCGGTCTTCGATGCCGCAGGCTGCGGCTCCAGCCAGCCATTCTCCCACGCCTTGTCGACGATCGCGCATTCGATCGTCTTGATGGTGACCGGCTGGTCCTGGAGATTCAACGTGCAGGAGGCCTCGCACGGCGCCGGGCAAACGCGGCCCGTGAACTCCGGAAAATTATTGGTCGAGTGCAGGTTGCGCGACGCCTGCTCCCACTCGCCATGATAGACGAGATCATTCCAGTCCGGGATCTGATTGTTCACCGGACAGCCGTTGTGACAATAGGGAATGCCGCAGTTCATGCAGCGCGCGGCCTGGTCCTTCGTCGTTTCTTCCGACAGCGGAATGACGAATTCGTTGTAGTGGCGCACGCGATCGGCGGCGGACTTGTACTTGCGATCCTGCCGATCAATCTCGAGGAAGCCGGTCACCTTGCCCATGGGATTATCCGTGTCTCGCGCCGCCCGAGGCGGCTCTTGGTTGTTCGGATGAAATGTCGTTCGCGATCGCCAGATCACGCTCACAGCGCGCGATCCATTTTCGCAGCGCCGGGCGATGCGAGAGGACGAAGCCGCCCTCCGACGCGAGCCGCGTATAGGCGAGGAGCGAAATGTCGGCGAGCGTGATCGTGTCGCCGACGAGATAGTCTCGGCCGGAAAGCGCTTCTTCGAGAACTCCCAGCGCCGCTTCGCCTTTCTCGACGACCCGCGCCTCGCGCTCGTCGATCTTCTTGCCCAGATAGACCATCTGAAACCGCGCGACCGCGACATAGGGCTCGTGGCTGTACTGTTCCCAGAACAGCCACTCGTCCATTTTCGCCTGCGCGAACGCGTCCTGCGGGATTAGCCCGGAGTCGCGCGCGAGATAACGGATGATCGCATTCGACTGCGCGAGCGTGCGCCCGTCCTCGAACTCGACCAGAGGAACTTCGCCGAAGCGGTTCTTCGCCAGAAACGATTTCGTGCGCGTCTCGCCCTTCTTCAGGTCGACCGGAATCCAGGCATACAGCAGACCGAGATAGTCCGCCGTATACTTGACCTTCAGGCAATTGCCCGAAGCGAGGTCGCCGTAGACGCGCATCAGCCTCACTCGGCCGCTTCCTTCATCGCCGCGTTCAGCTCGGCGAGCGCGCGGCGATATTCGATCGGCATGACCTTGCGGAACTTGCCCTTGGCCGTCGCCCAGTCGTCGAGGATCGCCTTCGCGCGGGTCGAGCCCGTGTAGCGATGATGGTTCGAGATCAGCTGGTGCAGGCGTTCGGCGTCGAATCGCGTCATGTCGCGCATCACGTCGACCTTGCCCGACGTCGTGAGATCGCCGCCCTGGTGATACTCCTCCTGCATCAGCTCTTCTTCCTCGGCCACCGGCTCGAGGTCGACCATCGACATGTTGCAGCGCTTCTCGAACGCGCCGTCCTCGTCGAGCACATAGGCGATGCCGCCCGACATGCCCGCTGCGAAATTGCGGCCGGTCTGGCCGAGCACCACGACGATGCCGCCGGTCATGTATTCACAGCCGTGGTCGCCAACGCCCTCGACGACCGCGATCGCGCCGGAATTGCGCACGCCGAAACGTTCGCCGGCCACACCGCGGAAGTAGCACTCGCCGGCGATCGCGCCGTAGAGCACGGTATTGCCGACGATGATCGAATTATCCGGATCGATCTTGGCCGCCGCAGCCGGCGGATAGACGACGACGCGTCCGCCCGACAGACCCTTGCCGACATAGTCGTTGGCCTCGCCTTCCAGCTCCAGCGTGACGCCGCGCGCCAGCCACGCGCCGAAGCTTTGGCCGGCCGTGCCGGTCGCCTTGATGTGGATCGTGTCCTCCGGCAGGCCGGCATGACCGTGCGCCTTGGCGACCTCGCCCGAAAGCATCGCGCCCGTCGTGCGATCGAGGTTGCGGATGCCGGTCTCGATCCGCACCGGCCGACCGGTGTCGATCGCCGTGCGCGCCTGTGCGATCAGCTTCTGGTCCAGCGCCTTTTCCAGACCATGGTCCTGACGTTCGGTGTGATAGATGCTGACGCCCTCGCGCGCCTGCGGCTTGTGGAATAGCCGCGAGAAGTCGAGGCCCTTGGCCTTCCAGTGGTCGAGCGCCTTGCGATTGTCGAGCATCTGCATCTGCCCGATCATCTCGTCGAAGGTCGCGTACCCCATCTGCGCCATCAGCTCACGCACTTCCTCGGCGACGAAGAAGAAGAAATTGATGACATGCTCGGGTTGGCCGACGAAGCGCTTGCGCAGCACCGGATCCTGCGTCGCGACGCCCACCGGGCACGTGTTGAGATGGCACTTGCGCATCATCACGCAGCCGGCCGCGATCAGCGGCGCCGTTGCGAAGCCGAATTCGTCCGCGCCGAGCAGCGCGCCGACGACGACGTCGCGTCCCGTGCGCAGACCGCCGTCGACCTGCACTGCGATGCGCGAACGCAGGCGGTTGAGCACCAGCGTCTGGTGCGTTTCGGCGAGGCCGATCTCCCACGGCGAACCCGCGTGCTTGATCGAGGTCAGCGGCGAGGCGCCCGTGCCGCCCTCGAAGCCCGAGATCGTCACATGGTCCGCGCGCGCCTTCGAAACGCCCGCCGCGACCGTGCCGACGCCGACTTCGGAGACGAGCTTGACCGACACGTCGGCCGACGGATTAACGTTCTTCAGGTCGTAGATGAGCTGCGCCAGATCCTCGATCGAATAGATGTCGTGATGCGGCGGCGGCGAGATGAGACCCACGCCCTGCGTCGAGTGGCGCACCTTGGCGATCACCGCGTCGACCTTGTGGCCGGGCAGCTGACCGCCTTCGCCGGGCTTTGCGCCCTGCGCCATCTTGATCTGCATCATGTCGGAATTGACGAGATATTCCGTCGTCACGCCGAACCGGCCCGACGCCACCTGCTTGATCGCGGAACGCATCGAGTCGCCGTTGGCCATCGGCTTGTAGCGATCGGACTCCTCGCCGCCCTCGCCGGTGTTCGACTTGCCGCCGATCCGGTTCATCGCGATCGCGAGCGTGGTGTGCGCCTCGCGCGAGATCGAGCCGTAGGACATGGCGCCCGTGGCGAAACGCTTGACGATCGCGCTCGCCGGCTCCACGGCGTCGAGCGGGATCGGCTTGCGGCCGTCCTCTTCCGCGCCCTTGATGCGGAACAGGCCGCGGATCGTCAGCAGGCGCTCGTCCTGCTCGTTCAAGGCCTTGGCGTAGGCGCGATACTTGTCCTTGGAATCGCCGCGCACGGCGTGCTGCAACAGGCCGACCGTCGTCGCCGTCCAATTGTGCGCCTCGCCGCGGATGCGCAGATTGTATTCGCCGCCGACGTCCAGCATGCCGCGATAGACCGGCGCGTCGCCGAAGGCCTGGCGATGGCGCTCGACCGTCTCGGCCGCGACCTCGTCGAGCCCGACGCCTTCGATCCGCGTCGCCGTGCCCGCGAAGAATTCCGCGACGAAGGCGCTCGACAGGCCGACCGCGTCGAAGATCTGCGCGCCGCAATAGGACTGGTAGGTCGAGATGCCCATCTTCGACATGACCTTGAGCAGGCCCTTGCCGATCGACTTGATGTAGCGCTTGACCGCTTCCTTGCCGTCCACTTCCTCGGGGAATTCGTCGGCCATGCCGGCGAGCGTCGAGAAGGCGAGATAGGGGTTGATCGCTTCCGCGCCATAGCCCGCCAGGCACGCGAAATGATGCACTTCGCGCGCTTCGCCGGTCTCGACGACGATGCCGACCGACGTGCGCAGGCCCTTGCGGATCAGGTGGTGATGCACCGAGGCCGTCGCGAGCAGCGCGGGAATCGGAATGCGGTCGGGCCCGACGTTGCGGTCGGACAGGATGATGATGTTGTAGCGGCCCTTGACCGCTTCCTCGGCGCGCTCGTTGAGCTTGGTCAGCGCCTCGCGCATGCCCGCCGCGCCCTTCTCCACCGCATAGGTGATGTCGAGCGTCTTGGTGTCGAACGAATCCTCGAAATGGCCGATCGAGCGGATCTTCTCGAGGTCGGCATTGGTGAGGATCGGCTGGCGCACCTCGAGGCGCTTGCGCTTGGCCGAACCCTCGTGGTCGAGAATGTTCGGACGCGGCCCGATGAAGGAGACCAGGCTCATGACGAGCTCCTCGCGGATCGGATCGATCGGCGGGTTCGTCACCTGCGCGAAGTTCTGCTTGAAATAGGTGTAAAGCAGCTTCGACTTGTCGGACATGGCCGAGATTGGCGTGTCCGTGCCCATCGAACCCACGGCCTCCTGGCCGGTCACGGCCATGGGCGCCATCAGGATCGCGGTGTCTTCCTGCGTGTAGCCGAACGCCTGCTGACGATCGAGCAGCGACACGTCGGTGCGCGAAGAGGGCGGTTCGACGGGCTTGAGATCTTCCAGCACGATCTGCGTGCGCGCGACCCATTCCTTGTAGGGATGCTCGTTGGAGAGCTTCGCCTTGATCTCCTCGTCGCCGACGATGCGGCCTTCCTGCAGATCGACCAGCAGCATCTTGCCCGGCTGCAGGCGCCATTTGGTGATGATCTTCTCTTCCGGAATCGGCAGAACGCCCATTTCCGACGCCATCACGACGAGACCATCGTCGGTCACGAGATAGCGCGCCGGACGCAGGCCGTTGCGATCGAGCGTCGCGCCGATCTGGCGGCCATCGGTGAAGGCGACCGCGGCCGGGCCGTCCCACGGCTCCATGAGAGCGGCATGGTACTCGTAGAAGGAGCGCCGTCCCTCGTCCATCAGCGGATTGCCCGCCCAGGCCTCGGGGATCAGCATCATCATCGCATGGGCGAGCGAATAACCGCCCTGCACGAGGAACTCGAGCGCATTGTCGAAGCACGCCGTATCCGACTGGCCCTCGTAGGAGATCGGCCAGAGCTTGGAAATGTCGGCGCCGAACAGCTCGGACTCGACCGACGCCTGGCGCGCCGCCATCCAGTTGACGTTGCCGCGCAGCGTGTTGATCTCGCCGTTGTGCGCGACCATGCGATAGGGGTGGGCCAGACGCCAGGACGGGAACGTATTGGTGGCGAAGCGCTGGTGGACGAGCGCGAGCGCGCTGACGAAGCGCGGGTCCGACAGATCCTTGTAATAGCCGCCGAGCTGGCCGACGAGCACCATGCCCTTGTAGACGATCGTGCGCGTCGACATCGACACCGGATAATATTCGGCCATGGCGGCTTCGTTCAGGCCGTAGACCGCGTTCGAGATCGACTTGCGCGCGACGAACAGGCGCCGCTCGAACTCGTCCTGGTCCATCGCCGCGCCGCGACCGACGAACATTTGCCAGTGCGAGGGCTCGACCTCGCGCACGGCTTCGCCGAGATCGGAGGAATCGACGGGAACCTCGCGCCAGCCGAGCAGCGGCAGCGCTTCGGCTTCGAGCGTCTTGGCCGCGATCGCCTGGGCGCGCTCGCGCGCCGCCTTGTCGGCGGGCATGAAGAACTGGCCGATGCCGTATTGGCCGGGCTCGGGCAGGTCGAAGCCGAGCTTGGCGCATTCCTCCGCGAAGAACGTGTGCGGGATCTGCGTGAGAATGCCGCAGCCGTCGCCGAGCTTGGGATCGGCGCCGACCGCGCCGCGGTGATCGAGGTTCATGAGAATGCGCAGGCCCATCTGCACGATCTCATGCGACTTGCGATCCTTCATGTCCGCGACGAAGCCGACGCCGCAGGCGTCATGCTCCTTGGAGGGATCGTAGAGACCCTGCGGACCGGGCAGATGCGGGTCTTGTGCGAAAAATTCGGTCATGGCGGGCATCCTTGTCGTCAGCGTTGCGGGAACTGGACCAGCGCAGTCGCGCCGGGGGAAACAGACCCCGGTTTTCGCTCGCTTCGCCTTGTCCTCGCCTCGCTCATCGCTCGCTCCGTTTCGCCGCGTCTGTCGCACGACCGCGCGTTCCCGTCACGCCCTCATGGACGTTGCGGGCCCCTTTGGCCCTCGGCAATTTCGCGGGTCGCGCCAAATGGTCAGCATCGCTGTCCTATCGACGGCCCGCGACATTCGCAGATTTGATCCGCCCGCACAAGCGCGACCCCACGACTTTCCGAGGAAAATTGCGCGCTCGCGCGAGCCTCCGCAAGCATTGCAAAGCCCGGGCCGCCGTCAGGCAAGATTCGGTCCGCTTGCGGGCCGCCCCGCGACTCGGCACAAGACTGGGATGTCAGGCGATCTTCATCTCGATTTCACGAGCGACAATTCAAGCGGCGCCCATCCTGCGATCCTGCAGGCGATCGTCGACGCCAACAACGGCCCGGCCGCCGCTTATGGCGCGGACCAATGGACCCGCCGCGCCGAGCTTGCGCTGGCGGACATTTTCGAGCGCGAGGTCGAGGTCTTTCTGGTCGCCACGGGCACGGCGGCGAATGCGCTGGCGCTGTCCGCCGTCACGGATCCCTGGGGCGCCGTTCTCTGCCACGAATTTGCGCATATCGCCGCGGACGAGTGCGGCGCGCCTGAATTTTTCTCTGCCGGGGCCAAGCTGGTCGGTCTTCCCGGACGCGCCGGCAAGATCACGCCAGCCGCGCTCGACGACGCCCTCGCGCTCATGCCGCGCGGCGTGGTCAAGCAGGTCCAGCCGCAGGCGCTCGCTCTCTCCCAGGCGACTGAATGCGGCGCCCTCTACACGCAGGCCGAGATCACGGCATTGGCGGAAATCGCCCATGCGGCCGGCATGGCGGTCCACATGGACGGCGCCCGTTTCGCCAACGCCCTCGTCGCGCTCGGCCTGACGCCGGCCGAAATCAGCTGGAAGGCGGGCGTCGACGTGCTGTCCTTCGGGGCGACCAAGAACGGCGCCTTCGCCTGCGAAGCGGTAATCTTCTTCGATACCGACCGTGCGAAGGATTTCGCCTACCGGCGTAAGCGCGGCGGCCATACGCTGTCGAAGGGGCGCCTGCTCGGCGCGCAGATGGAGGCCTATCTGCGGGACGGCCTGTGGCTCGATCTCGCGGGCAAGGCCAATGTCCGCGCCGCGGAGCTGGAAGCGGGGCTCGCCGCCCTGCCCGGCGTCCGCTTCCCCTGGCGGCGCGAGATCAACGAGGTCTTCGCGATCGTGCCGACGGCGATGCGCCAGCGGATGCTCGCCGCCGGCGCGCGCTTCCATCCCTGGACGCCGCGCGCGCTCGAGCCGCGCGAGCGGCCGTCGGCCGACGAGGTCTTCATTCGCCTCATTCCCTCCTTCGCCACGTCGCCCGAGGCTGTCGTGGCATTGGCGGCGGCCGCACGCGGCTAGAAATTCCGCCCCGCCGTCAATCCGGGCGGTTGGCGCCCATTTGTTTCCGCAATTGGCCGAAACCTTAAGGACGTCCGCATTTCCGACGAAGGAGTATCCATGGTCAGGCCTTTCAGGCTCGCCTTGCTGGCCGGCGCAACGGCGCTCGGCGCCGTGACGCTGTCGGCCCCGCCCGCAGCCGCGCAATTCCTGTCCCCATGGAACGTGTGGAGCGATCCCCGCGTCGTTGGGCCGGACGACGACTTCGTCGAGGACAATTTCCTTCCTCCGCAGGCCATCCGTCGCATCGTCGCGGCGCAGGGCTATCGCCTGGCCGCCGCGCCGCGCCTGGCCGGCGACAATGTGATCGCCATCGGCAGGAATGCGCGCGGCGAGCGTGTGCGTTTCGTGATCGACGGCTATAGCGGCGAACTTCTGCGCCGCACCGCGCTTGGCGGCGGTCAGCGCCTGGCGCCCGACCAGCTAGAGCCCGGCGCCCCGCACCGCAAGGCAAAAGCCAGGCCGAAGCACAAGCCCAACTCGCAGACGGTCGCCCGCAAGCCCGCGATCGAGACCGCCCCGAAAGTCGAGACGCCGGCGCCCTCGCAGGCGACAAAGGCGCCCGCGTCGCCCGCCCCGACAGTCGATGCGCCCAGGATCGAACCGGCCAGAACTGAGCCGGCCAAGGCCGACGCCGTGAAGCCGGCCGAACCGCCGAAGGCTGCGGTCGTCACGGCGCCCACGCCTGCCGACAAGACCCCGCTTGCGCCCGACGCCGCCGTCCAGCCGAGGCCGGCCGCCGCCGCGACCCCTGCGCCGCAGCAGGCTTCCGTGCCGACGACGCCGGCGCCGGCCGAAAAGCCGCCGCTAACGGCGGAACCCAAAGCGCAGGCCGAGACGCCGGCCGCCAAGCCGAGCGACATCGGCCCGCGCGTCGAGCCGGTAGCTCGCGCCCCGGAAACCACGTCCGCCGACGCAAAGCCCGCCGATACCGCCGCCAAGCCGGTTGAACCGCCGGCCAAATAGGCCGAGCGATCGGTAAACAAAAAAAGGGCGTCCCGCAGGACGCCCTTCTCGTTTCGGGTTGCCGCCGGTTACGCGGCTTTCGCCTCGACGACCTGCGGTTTGACGCCTCCGATCGGGATCTGGCGCGGCTTCTGCGCTTCCGGAATCTCGCGGACGAGATCGACGTGCAGCAGGCCGTTCTCGAGCTTGGCGCCCGTCGCCTGGACATGATCGGCGAGCTGGAAGCGGCGCTCGAAGGCGCGTGCGGCGATGCCCTGATAAAGGACGTCGTTCTTCGGCTCGCTTTCGACAGAGGACTTCGAACCACGGATGGTCAGCGTGTTCTCACGCGCCTCGATGGTCAGCTCGTTGTCGGCGAAGCCGGCGACCGCCACGGTGATGCGATAGGCGTTCTCGCCTGTGCGCTCGATATTGTAGGGCGGGTAGGACGTGGGTTCGGCGCCGGCGGCCTGATCGAGCATCGAAAACAGGCGATCGAAGCCGACGGTGGAACGATAGAGGGGGGACAGATCGAATGTACGCATGGCATATCCTCCAGTGAGCGACATGCGGCCTTTGCGCCGGAATGTCCGGCCACAAAGCGCCGGTGGGTTGAGACGCGTCCGTTTGGCCCGCGTCGGACACTGATTTGGGCGCCCTTCCCGACCGCGCAAGGGGGCCAGGTAAAATTCCTTGCGAACCTTTCCCGATAGGGCAAGCTGCGCCGAGGCCCGAACAACAGGGCCGCCCCGGGAACGTAACAACAAGGAAGGGCCTCGCATGGCCGCTCAGCCGACGCCGAAAGGCGCGTGGAAGATCACCGCGCTCCTGTTCCTCTACATGGTCGTGAATTTCGCCGACAAGATCGTGGTCGGTCTCGCCGGCGTGCCGATCATGCAGGAGCTGAAGCTGCATCCCAGCCAGTTCGGTCTGCTCGGCTCCTCCTTCTTCTTTCTGTTTTCGATTTCGGCGATCGTCGTCGGCTTCATGGCCAACCGGATCGAGGCGCGCTGGCTTCTGGTTGGCCTCGCGCTCGTCTGGGCGCTGGTCCAGTTCCCGATGGTCGGCGAAGTCAGCTTCACCACGCTGATGATCTGTCGCATCATTCTCGGCGCTGGCGAGGGTCCCGCATTCTCGGTGGCGGCGCACGCCATCTACAAATGGTTCCCGGACGAGAAGCGAACGTTGCCGACCGCCATCCTGTCGCAGGGCTCGGCTTTCGGCGTCATCATCGCGGTGCCCGCGCTCAACTGGATCATCGTCAATCATTCCTGGCACATGGCCTTCGGCGCGCTCGGCGTCGTCGGCCTGATCTGGGTCGCGCTCTGGCTGATCATGGGCAAGGAAGGCCCGCTGGTGGGCGCGGCCGCCGGCGGCGTCGACGATGGCCGACGCTATCCCTATTTCGCGCTGCTCACGACGCCGACCTTCATGGGCTCCGTGCTCGCCACCTTCGGCGCCTATTGGGTGCTTTCTGTCGGCCTGACATGGTTCACGCCCTTCATCGTCAAGGGACTGGGCTTCGACCAGAAGCAGGCCGGCCTGATCTCGATCCTCCCGTGGGTGTTCGGCGCGACGGTGGTGCTGATCACCGGCTGGATCTCGCAGCGCATGATGGGCCAGGGCGCCTCGACCCGCGTCGCGCGCGGCATTCTCGGCGCGGCGCCGCTGGTCCTCGGCGGACTGATCCTGATGGCCATGCCGTATATCGAGAGCCGTGGCATGCTGATCGCCGGCCTGGTGATCGGTTCGGGTCTCTGCGGTTCGATCTACGTCGTCTGCCCGCCCATGCTCGGCGAATTCACCCCGACCAGCCAGCGCGGCGCGGTCATCGCCATCTACGGTGGGCTCTATACGATCGCCGGCGTGCTCTCGGCCTTCGTGATGGGCAATGTCATCGAAAAGGCCGCGACGCCGCTCGCCGGCTACCTGCACGGCTTCATGATCAACGGCGCGATCATGATCGCTTCGGGGCTCATCGGCCTTGCGCTGCTGCGCCCGAACACCGAGCGCGCGCGGCTGGCGGCTAGCGGAACCGCGGTACAGGCGAAGGCCGCCTGAGCTCCTCCCGCCCCAACGGTCGACCCGCCTTCCGGCGGGTCGATTTTTTTGCGCTATCGCGCTAATCACATCGCGCATGGAACTGATCGGCACGCCTGACAATCCCGTTCCGCCCGGCGCGCTGATCTCGGCCGTCGGCGCGGATGACGGCGCGCTATTGCGCATTGCGCGCTGGTCGCCTGAACCAGCGTCGCTCGGCCAAGGATCGCTCGGCACTATTTGCGTCTTCACAGGGCGCGGCGAATTCATCGAGAAATATTTCGAGACGATCGCCGAACTGGTCGAGCGCGGCTTCGACGTCGTCGCCATGGACTGGCGCGGCCAGGGCCTGTCGGCGCGCGAATTGCCCGACCGCTTCAAGGGACATGTCGACGATTTCGACATGTTCGAGCGCGATCTGGAGGCGTTGCGCAAGCAGGTCCTGCAATTCCTCTGCCCACGACCCTGGTACGCGCTCGGCCATTCCATGGGCGGCGCCGTTCTCCTGTCGCAGGCCAATGCCGGTCGCTCGCCCTTCGAGCGCATCGTGCTGGTTTCGCCCATGATCGAAATCGCGGGGCGCGCGATGCACGCCTCGACACGCCTCGTCATCGAGGTCGCCGACGCGATCGGCCTCGGCGCCTCCTATGCGCCCGGCGTCTCGCGCCGCTCCAGCATGCTCGAACCCTTCGACGGCAACGACCTGACGTCGGATGCGAGACGTTATGCGCGCAACGCCGCGATCTGCGAGGCGGCGCCGCAACTCGCCATCGCCGGCCCGACCATCGGCTGGCTCAACGCCGCGCTGCGAATCGGCCGCAAGCTCGCCGATCCCGAATTCCCGCGCCGCACCACCGTGCCGACCCTCATCGTCGCCGGCGCCGACGATCATGTCGTATCGATCCCCGCCATCGCGCGTTTCGCGAACCGCCTGAAAGCCGGGCGCCTGATCCAGCTGCCGGGCGCACGCCACGAGATCCTGCAGGAGACCGACGCGATCCGCGCCCAATTCTGGGCCGCTTTCGACGCCTTCGCGCCGGGCGGGCGCGAGGAGGCGGCGGCGCTGCGCCGCGCGACCGACCACGAGGCGGCGCAACGCATCTTCAATCCCCCGTGGTGGCGCCGCCTGTTCGGCCGGCGGCGCCGCGCGGCCTGACTTCAACATCCCGAGACGAAAATGATCGACACCGTTCTGATCGACCGCAAGGACCTTCGCGTGCTCCTGCTCGAAGGCATCAACGAAACCGCCGTCGACCTTTTCGCGGCGGCGGGCTTCGAGAAAGTGGAGCGCTTGACGAAGGCGCTCGACGGCGAGGAATTGCACAAGGCCGTCGCCGACGCGCATGTGCTCGGCATCCGCTCGCGCACGCGCATCACGGCTGAGGTCTTGGCCGCCGCGCCGAACCTGATGACCGTCGGCTGCTTCAGCGTCGGCACTAACCAGGTCGATATTCCCGCCGCCCGCAAGCGCGGCATTCCCGTGTTCAACGCGCCCTTCTCCAACACGCGCTCGGTCGCCGAACTCGTCATCGGCGAGATCGTCATGCTGATGCGAAATATTTTTCCGAAGTCGAACGGCGCCCACGCCGGCCTCTGGGAGAAGACGGCCGACAATTCCTTCGAGGTGCGCGGCAAGACGCTCGGCATCGTCGGCTACGGCAATATCGGCAGCCAGCTCGCAGGTTTGGCCGAAGCGATGGGCATGCGCGTCGTCTTTTTCGACATGACCGACAAGCTGCGTCGCGGCAATGTCGAACCGACCGACACGCTGGAGGAATTGCTCGCGATCTCCGACGTCGTCTCGCTGCACGTGCCCGACACGCCCGTCACGCGCAACATGATCCGCGCCGAACACCTGCGCGCGATGAAGAAGGGCGCCTATCTCATCAACAATGCGCGCGGCCATGTCGTCGACATCGACGCGCTGATGCAAGCCCTGAAGAGCGGCCATCTGCGCGGCGCGGCGATCGACGTCTTTCCGGTCGAGCCCGGCTCCAACAAGGAGAAGTTCGTTTCACCCTTGCAAGGCCTTCCGAACGTGATCCTCACACCGCATATCGGCGGCTCGACGGAGGAAGCGCAGGAGCGCATCGGCTCGGAGGTCGCGCGAAAACTCGCTGACTACGCCGACACTGGCGCGACCTTCGGCGCCGTCGGCTTCCCGCAGGTGCAATTGCCGCCGCATGTCGGCGGCACGCGCTTCGTGCACATGCACCGCAATGTTCCGGGCGTGCTGACGCGGTTGAACCAGATCTTCGCCGGCCGCAACCTCAACATCGCCGCGCAATATCTCCAGACCGACGCCGACATCGGCTATGTCGTGATCGACGCCGACGGCGCGAGCGCGGAACGCGCGCAGGTCTACGAGGAAATGGGCAAGATCGACGGAACGATCAGGACGCGGTTGTTGTAGCGGACCGCGAGCCACCCTTCATTGCGAGCGAAGCGTAGCAATCCATCCAGCTGGGAAAAGTCGGAGGATCGATTGCTTCGTCGCTTCCGGTGAAACCGCTTTGCGATTTCACCTGGGCTCCTCGCAATGACGACGCCTTATTGATTTGGAGGCCGCGTCGCCCCGACCGCGCGCGCCATGTTGCGGCTGTGCGCGCCGAAATGCCCCATCAGTTCGACGACTGCGCCCTCGATTGCCGCGCGCTGCTGCGGCGTGCGTTCGGCGACCTCGGCAATCAGCGCGCCGCTGCCGCCCGAGGCGCCGAAATCATACGAGGGATCGGAAACGTATTTCGGCGGGAAGGCCGAAAGCAGCGCGGCGCTGAGCGTCTCGCCGAAATCGAAACTCTCTTGCGTCACGACGTCACGCAAGTAGAGATCGGACCACGCGGGATAGGTTTTATCGCGTGAGGAATCCTGTAGCGCGGCAATCATCGGCGCCTTTCCGCCGGCCGCTGTGTCGCGATAGATCAGCAATGCCTCGTAGCGCTCGAAGGCGAGGTGGCGGTTGGACGCCAGCACGACCATCGAATCCTTCGGTCCCTTCCAGCCGATCATCGCGACCGTGTTCGCCGCAATCATGCGCAGCGTCGAGACCCCCGGCAGGATGCTCGCATGATAGGGCTGCGTCAGATCCTGCACGTAGTGCATCGCAATGCCGGCGAACCGCCAGCCCCAATAGGCGTGGCCGGTGCGGAAGGCGAGGCGCGCGAGGCCGATGAACTGATGCGCGCGCAGCGTCGGATAGGTGCGCGCGACGAAAGGCGCGGCGCGATAGATCAGCCAGGACTGGTGGTAGAAGCCCATGTGGAACGGCGCCTGCGTGGCGAAATCCAGCGCGGGATTGCCGAAGGGCAGCTTGCCGAACTTGTAGCGCTTGCCCCATTCGGATGGGCTGTCCTCCCAGCAATTGATGTCGACGCCGAAATCCGGCTCGTCCGAGCTGGATGCGAGCACGAGCAGCGCCGGAACCGTTTCGCCGGGTTCGAGCCTGAAAAAGCGCATCATCGAAAAGGCCGGTTCGCGCAAGGTGCTCACTTCGGCGAAGGGCATCGTCGTCGCGCTATTGCGTGCAAAGCCAGGCAGGTTCTGGGTGAACAGCGCGAAGCGCGTGTTCGGCGCGATCCGCAGCGCCTCGGCGAAGGCCTTGCGCCGCGCCGCATCGTCGCGCGAGGCGTCAGCCTTGAAGGCGAGGTCGTCAGGGCGCGGCGGATAGGTCGGCACGTTCATGCGCGCCCAGAGCTCCTGCGCGTCGAGCAAATTGGCGATCGCCTGCTCCTGATCGCGCAGGAATGTGTCGAGCGGCTCGACCTGCACGTCTGGCGCGCTGGCGACTTCGGCCGTATCCTTGAACGTCCAGTAGGTGAGGAGACCGTGATTGCTCCACGCATGAGCGGTCGCCGGCGCGCCGATCAGGAGCGTCGCGACGAGCGCGAGGACGCGTCGAAGCCTCGTCACTTCACCTCCACCATGGCTTCGATCTCCACCGCTATACCGCGCGGCAACGCCATCATGCCGACGGCCGAACGCGAGGGCCGGCCGGCGTCGCCGAAGACATCGACGAACAGATCCGTGCAGCCATTGATCACTTCCGGCTGCTTGCCGAAATCCGGCGCGCAGCGGACCATGCCGAGCACTTTCACGACCTCGGCGACCTTGTCTAGCGAGCCGAGCGCGGCGCGCATGTTGGCGATCAGCACCAGCCCGCATTGCCGCGCGGCATTATAGCCTTCCTCCACCGAAAGATCGCCGCCGACGACCCCCGTCATGAAGCTTCCATCCGCCTTGTGCGGCCCGACGCCCGACAGCAGCAGCAGATTGCCCGTGCGCTTGTAGGGCACGTAATTGCCGGCGGGCTGCGCGGGCGGCGGCAGGACGAGGCCCAGATCCGCAAGTCTCTTTTCGGCGCTCATCGATTCCTCCCTCTTTTTCGTAGGATCGGCCAAGCGCGCGCCAAGGTCCAGTGCGGGATTGACCGGCTTGTGACGCCGGCTCCGGGCCGGTATTGAACGCGGCAGGAGAGGAAACAATGACGACAAATCCCGTGATCATCGCCGGCGGCGGCATCGGGGGGCTGGCGACCGCGCTGACCCTGCAGCAGATCGGCGTTCCCTGCGTCGTCTACGAAGCCGTGCGCGAAATGCGTCCACTCGGCGTCGGCATCAACCTCCAGCCGAACGCCGTGCGCGAACTCTATGATCTCGGCGTCGGCCCGGCCGAGATGGATCGTGTCGGCCTGCCGGCGAAGGAATGGGCGCTGGTCGGCCTCAACGGCCATGACATCTATTCCGAACCGCGCGGAAAGGACGCCGGCTACAACTGGCCGCAATACGCGGTCCATCGCGGCCTCTTCCACATGCTGCTGCACGACGCCTTCGTGGCGCGGGCTGGACGTGACGCCGTGAAACTCGGCGCGCGCGTCATGGGCTACGAGAAGACCGCCGACGGCGTGACCGCGAGGATCGAGCACGCCGACGGCTCGACCAGCGAGGCGAAAGGCGCGCTGCTGATCGGCGCCGACGGCATCCACTCCGCCATTCGAGCGCAGATGCATCCCGCCCAGCCGCCGATCCATTGGGGCGGCGCCTTGATGTGGCGCGGTGTGACCATGGCGAAGCCCATCCGCACCGGCTCATCTTTCATCGGGTTGGGCACCCACCGCCACCGCATGGTCATCTATCCGATCTCGCATCCCGATCCCAAGACCGGTCTCGCCATGATCAACTGGATCGCCGAGATCACGCTCGATCCGACTGCGGGCTGGCAGCAGACGGGCTGGTTCCGGCAGGCGGAGATCAAGGACTTCATCCATCATTTCGACGGCTGGACCTACGACTGGCTCGACGTGCCGGCGCTCCTGCGCGGCGCGGAAGTGGCCTACGAAAATCCGATGATCGACCGCGACCCCGTCTCCACCTGGCGCGACGGGCCGGTCGCGCTGATGGGCGACGCCGCGCACGCCATGTATCCCACGGGCTCCAATGGCGCGAGCCAGGCGATTGTCGACGCCCGCACGCTCGGCGCCTGCATGGTCGAGCACGGCGCGACCGAAAGCGCGCTCGCCGCCTATGACGAGAAACTCTGCGGCCCGATCTCGCAGGTCATCCTGCGCAATCGCGGCGCGGGCCCGTTCGGCCTGCTCAACATGGTGGACGAGCGCTGCGGAGGCGTGTTCGACAATATCGACGACGTCATCTCGCCCAAGGAACGCGCGGATTTCATGGCGGGCTACAAGGCAGCCGCCGGCTTCGCCATCGAGACGCTGAACAAGGCGCCGCGCACAATTGCCGAAGGCGCGACGGCGAAGGCGCCGCAACCCGTCTAGAACGCCAGGGGGGCAATATGACGATACTCATCGCAGGCGGCGGCATCGCAGGTCTCGCGGTTGCGCTCACCTGCCATCAGATCGGCCTGAAGGTCCGCGTCTTCGAAAGCGTGCGCGAAATAAGGCCGCTCGGCGTCGGCATCAATCTGCAGCCGAGCGCGGTGCGTGAATTGTTCGCCCTCGGCTTCGAACAGGGGCTTGAAGACATCGGCGTCCGCACCCGCGACTACGGCATGTATTCCAAGAAGGGCCTGGAAATCTGGACCGAACCGCGCGGCCTTTGGGCGGGCTATCGCTGGCCGCAATATTCGGTGCACCGCGGCCTGCTGCACATGATGCTTTATCGCGCGCTGATCGAGCGCGCGGGATCTGACAGCGTTGAGACCGGCTGGACCGCGACCGGTTTCGACAATGACGGCGACGAGGCGATCCTGCATCTCGTCTCCTCCGACGGCGAAAAACGCACCGAGCGCGGCGCCGTCGTCATCGGCGCCGACGGCATCCATTCCGCGGTCCGTGCGCAGATCGCGCCGAACGAAGGCCCGCCGGTCTGGGCGGGCGCGGTCCTGTGGCGCGGCACGACGCGCGCGAAACCGTTCAAGACCGGCGCATCCATGGTCATGGTCGGCCATTCGCGCTGCCGCTTCGTCTCCTATCCCATTTCGAAGATAGATCCGGACACGGGGTTCGCGACCATCAACTGGATCGCGAATTTGGCCTATCCGCCGGACGCGCACTGGAACAAGGAAGACTGGAACCGCCGGGCCAATCTCGCCGATTTCCTGCCCCGCTACACGGACTGGAAGTTTGACTGGCTGAACGTGCCGGAACTCGTGCAGGGCGCAAGCGAAGTCTTCGAATATCCGATGGTCGACCGCGACCCGCTCGAGCGCTGGACCTTCGGCCGCGTAACCCTTGTCGGCGACGCCGCGCATGCCGCCTATCCCGTGGGATCCAACGGCGCGGGACAGGCGATCGTCGATTCGCGCAAACTCGGTCGCAGCTTCCTCGATCATGGCGCGACGCCGCAAGCGCTCGAAGCCTATGAAGCAGAAATGCGGCCCGCGACAACCAAGGTCGTGCTCACCAATCGCACCGCAGGCCCCGACGCCATTCTTGATGTGATCGAGGAACGCTGCGGCGGAGAATTCGAAAAAATCGAGGACGTGATTTCGCGCGAGGAGCTGGCGGACCACGCGAACGCTTACAAGAAGATCGCGGGTTTTGCCGTCGACACGCTCAACGCCGCGCCGGCGATCATTCCGGAGGGCGCGCGGGCGCGAGGCTGACCAGACCGTCATTGCGAGGAGCTCCGCGACGAAGCAATCCATCCCCACATCTAGACCAGCATCCGGGGATGGATTGCTTCGCTGCGCTCGCAATGACGGCAGCGAAGCGCTGGTCGCCTACTGACCTCATCTATGGCGTCGGCACGCCAACCCGTATCCGTCGCGAAAAATCCGGCGCGTCGTCCGCCGTCTTGGCGCGCTCGGCGATATGCGAGAGGCGCTTGATCTCCGCGAGCGGCGCCTTTTTCGACAACATGTCGTTCTCGTGGAGATAGTCCGGCAGATAGCCGTTGATGACCAGTCGCCAGTCGAGCGGCACGGGCTTGCCGATCGCCTTGACGAGGCCGGCGACCGTCGTCGTGCAATTCGTCAGCAGTGAATTGTAGAAGCGTGGCTCTTTCGCCAGCGCATTGGCGTCCTGCACGTAGATCATCAGAAGCGACCGCATCGTCTCGGGATAGACGTCCAGATGGTAGAGCTGCACGTCTTCGCCGCGTACATTCGTACGCACGCGCACCACGTCGCGCTCGGTCGCGGCGACGATCGCCAGCGGGTTCGTCTTGAAGAGATCGGCGAGGGGCGAGAATTCGCCGCCCTTCAACCGCTTCACCTCGATCGACCATGCAAGCTGCTCGCCGTTCTCGAAACCGAAGCTCGTGATCACATGCGCCATGCGCGGCCCGTCCCAATAGGACAGGAAAAGGTCGAGCGTGCGCAGCTTCGTCAGATCATAGATCTTGCTCGTCCAGCGCTCCGTGAAATCCGTATCGCTGCGCCAGTCGAAATCGCGGACATCCGTCATGATGAGCAGATCGCCGTCGAGCCTGCCCGTCGTCTGGCGCGCGACATCGGGCGCGAAATTGGCCGATGTCGGCGGCGCGATCGTTCCCCACCACGCGAGCAGGCAGACGAAGATCGCGCCGAGTGCGAGAAACGGCCGCCAACGCTTGTGCGCGAGAATGAAATAGGCGGCGCCGAGCGCCAGAAGCGCGAGACAAATTGCGAGCGCAAGACGCAGCCAGTCCGGCGCCGGCGCGCGGAACCACAGCGCGAGCGACGACCACGCGCCCGCGGGCGCCACGACAAACAGAAGAAGCAGCAGCCGGCCGGCTACGGCGAGCACGCTCAGGCCCGCAGCAGCTTCATCGCGGTCTCGTGCACGGCGGGGTCGCCGGCGGCGATAATCGAGCCGCCTTGCGCCGCATCGCCGCCGTCCCAATTCGTCACCACGCCGCCCGCGCCCTCGATGATCGGGATCAGCGCGACAATGTCATAGGCGTTGAGCCCGTCCTCGATCACGAGATCGACATGGCCGGCGGCGAGCGCGCAATAGGCGTAGCAATCGCCGCCATAGCGCGGCAGGCGCGCGGCGTTCTCGACGCGCAGATAGGCGTCGCGCTTCTCGGGCGCGAACAGGCGCGGCGATGTCGTCATGACAGTCGCCTCCGAAATTTCGGCGCAGGCTCGCGTGCGCAGCTTGCGCCGTTCCTGCCCCTGCCCGCGATGCGCGGGCCCGGTCCAGAATGAGGCCTTTCCATCCCCGAAAAACCGTTCCCGCGTGAACGGCTGGCTCATCATGCCGTAGCAGGGCTGGCCATTGTGCTTGAGTCCGATCAGCGTGCCCCACATCGGCAGGCCGGAAATAAAACTCTTGGTGCCGTCGATCGGATCGAGCACCCACACGTAGGGCGCATCCTCGTTCTTCGACCCGAATTCCTCGCCGATGATTCCGTGGCCGGGGAATTGCCCCTCGATCAAGCGGCGCATGGCGACTTCGGCTGCATGGTCCGCCTCGGTCACGGGATCGAAGGCGCCCTTGCCCCCCTTGTTCTGCGCGCCGAGGGCGGAGCGGAAGAAGGGCAACGTCGCCTCGCCGGCGGCATCCGCCAGCCGCGCCACGAAAGCTTCGAAATCGACCGCGTTCATGCCTGTCCTCTTCTCTTGCGCATGCGCGCCGCCGTGATACCACCAAAACAGGCGTCGCCCATCCCTGATCGGGCGCAACAAAGCGCCGGTCGGGACAGGAACGCTGATGTCATCCACTTCGGGCGAAGCCGCGCCCCGGAAGCTCGAACGCGCCGCGTCGGGCGGCGCCGTGATCGTCGCCGCACTGGTCGGCATTTACATGCTGAGCCAGTTTTTCCGCAATGCGCTCGGCGTCATCGGCCCCGATCTCGCCAGAGCCTTCGATCTCGACGCCGCGCGGCTCGGATTCCTGTCGTCCATCTTTTTCCTGTCCTTTGCGCTCGCCCAGATCCCGCTCGGCATGGCGATCGACCGCTGGGGCCCGCGCCCGACCATGCTGGCGACGGCCGCGCTGATGATCGCCTCGACAGTCCTGTTCGCTTTTGCCCGCAATTATTTCGAACTGGCCGCCGCCCGCGCCCTGATGGGGCTCGGCTGCTGTTCCTTCCTGATGGCGCCGCTCGCGCTCTACGCCGAACGCTTTCCGCCCGCGAAATTCTCGACCATCACCGGAATCCATATCGGCGGCGGCTCCTTCGGCATGCTGGCTGCCACCGCCCCGCTCGCGTGGCTCGCGGGTTCGGTCGGCTGGCGCAATTCCTTCCTGACCGCCGCCGTCATCGCCACGGTCATGGCGACTTGCGTCTTCCTGTTCGCGCGCGAGACGCCGGAGACGCTCGCCCGCCGCCGCGCGCGCTCGGAAACGCTCGGCGAGGCCGCCGCCGGCGTGGTCGCCGCCACGCGCATCCCCGGTTTCTGGCGCATATTCTTCATCCAGGCGGCGGCTTATTCGGCCTTCGCGTCGATCATCGGCCTGTGGATTGGCCCCTGGCTCGCCCAGGTCTACGGCCTGCCGCTCGAATCGCGCGGCCGCATGACGCTGATCCTCGCGGTCGCGCAGATCGCCGGCCTGTTCTTCTGGGGCGCCTCGGACCGCTGGTTCGCCAGCTACCGGCGACCGGCGCTGGTCGGCATCCTGCTGGCGCTGGCGACCCTGGCGGTCGGCGCGCTGGTAGCGCTGCCCGCCGCCGCGCTTCCGGCCTTCATGGCCGCCTTCGGCTTCTTCTTCGGCATCACGCCGGTCCTGACCGCGCAGGGCAAGGCGCTCTTCCCGCGCGAACTGACCGGGCGTGGCATGACGCTCATCAACACCGGCGTCATCGGCGGCGCCTTCGCCCAGCAGGCCTTCACCGGCTTCGTCATCGAAGCTTTCGGCGCGAAAATGGTCGCGGGTGTGCGCACCTATCCGCCGGAAGCCTTCCGGCTGGTCTTCGGTCTGCTCGCGCTGCAGCTCGCCGTCGCGCTCTATTTCTATCTGCGCGCGCCCGATCTGCATCCCGAGCGCGACTGACATGCGACGGGGTGCGTCGCCCTGCCGCATGCGGATTACATTCGAATATCTTGATGTTGCAGCTGCGAGATGGCATAGTCCGGTCATGCCCTCTTTGGGCGTTTCCTCCCAAGACTTCGGCCGCCTGGTTCACACCGGCGGCCTCTTTATTTCTGGGGGTCTCCGGATTTCCGACGGTCTCGGGTGTGCGCGGGCTATTCAGCCGCCGCCCGCCAGGAGGCAAGACCGCCAGCGCACTCGCTCAGCGCCCGCGCCATTGCGGTCAGGTCTTCCGCAAGCCTCGAAAAACGCGCGCTTTTCTCGAACGTCGCCTCGTTCATGTAGACGGCCCGGTTGATCTCGATTTGCAGCGCGTGCACATGCGAGGCGGGATGGCCGTAATGTTCGGTGATGAAGCCACCCGCATAGGGCTTGTTGCGCTGCACGAGATAACCGCGCGACCGGAGCGTCGCCTCCGCCGCTGCGGTCAGCTCGGGATCGCAGCTCGTACCGAACCGGTCGCCGAGCACGATGTCGGCCTTGGCCCCGCCCTGCCCCGATACGCCCGCGACATGCGAGGGCATGGAATGGCAGTCGACCAGCAGGACGACGCCGAAAGTTTTCAGCGTCCGCTGCGTCAGGCGCCGCAGGGCCGCATGGTAGGGCCGGTAGCCGGCCTCGATCCGGTGCAGCGCCTCGGCGGCCGGCATGCGCCGGGCATAGATTTCCTGTGATTCGGCGACGAGCCGCGCGATCGTGCCGAGCCCGGCCGCCACGCGCAGCGAGCGCGTGTTCACGTGGGCCGGCAGCTTGCCCTCGAACATGCGCGGATCGAGTTCGAACGGCTCGCGATTGACGTCGAGATAGGCGCGCGGAAACCGCGCCCGGGTCATCGGCGCGCCGAGTTCGACCGCGCCGGCGAAGAGTTCGTCGACATAGGCGTCCTCGGACCGGCGCAGCGTGGCGGCGTCGAGCCGCGAAGACGCCAGGAATCTCTTGGGATAGACCGCGCCGGAATGGGGGGAGGACAGCACGAGCGGGCTTGCCACGCCGACCGGCTCGACGACCTCGACGGGTGTGGCGAGTTCCGGCTCGAGCGCGGCCGTCTCGCCTGTTTCCCCGGAAATGATGGTCCGGACGCCCGCCACGCTCGCTCCGCTCCTGTTTCGGAAGGTGTAATGTGCCAGCCGCCAGCCCGCCTGTCCACGCGCAGGAATGCAGCGATGAGAGGCATTTGGCTCATTTCCGATGTGCGGTTTCACTCGTTTTTTACACAATTTCGGCTCTATGAATCCCACGAACGAGGACCAAATGACCGACACGCCCATCAATCCCCTGAAAATCCTGCTGGCCGAGGATGACAACGACATGCGCCGCTTTCTCGTGAAGGCGCTGCAGAACGCGGGCTACGACGTCATTTCATTCGACAACGGGCTTTCCGCTTACAACCGCCTGCGTGAAGAGCCCTTCGAACTTCTCCTGACCGATATCGTCATGCCGGAAATGGACGGAATCGAACTGGCGCGCCGCGCCACGGAGCTGGACCCCGACATCAAGGTCATGTTCATCACCGGATTTGCTGCGGTGGCCCTGAACCCGGACAACAACGCCCCGAAGCAGGCCAAGATCCTCTCGAAACCCTTCCACCTGCGCGATCTCGTGAGCGAGGTGCAGCGGCTTCTGGCTGCGTAAACCCGCCGGACGGCGAGCCTTCAGGCGCGCGGAATGCCGGCGAGTCTGAAGGCTCGCTCTCCGTTGCGCGAAAATCGCCCCGACGGCTTGCGCGGCTCGATCCGAGCCATTATACCCCGCCTCACTTTCGTCGGCTCCGGCCGGCCAAGGGCGCGTAGCTCAGCGGGAGAGCACTACGTTGACATCGTAGGGGTCACAGGTTCAATCCCTGTCGCGCCCACCATTCAAATGTCAGTCTGCCAATGGCGTCCTCGGTAGTTGCGACCCGGTCGCCGCCGGCATCCAGCGCATTATCCCATCAGATTCGCGCGCGTCCTCTGGCTCCCGGCCGCCGCGCTTAGAGCGCGCCGCCGTTCTTCGCGGCGAGGAAAAAGTCCGGTGCGCCGACTTGTCCGCCCTTGAGCGCGATCTCGAGCCCGTCGCGATCGGCGCGCGCGGCATGGGCGCGGCAGAGCGGCGAGCCCGGCGCCAGCGGCGCGATTGCCGTCAGCGCGTCGATGCCGAGCATGGAGGCCGCCCGCCCCGAGGTGTCGCCGCCTGAAATTACCGCGCGCGGCAGACGGGTCTTGGCAAGAATACCATCGAGGATCGCGCCGAGCCCGACGCCGACGCGCTCGTTCACTGCCTCGACAAGCTGGTTCGACATTTCGACGGCGGTCCTGAACGCCGCGACGGAGGGATCGTCGGGCCCGGCGGCGCTGTGCACCAGCGCGTCGCGCCCGCTGCCGAGCGCCGTCAAGGCCGCCTCCGTCGCGCGGCCCGTTTCGCGCTCCCATTCGGCAGCGTCGACCGCGCGCGCCGTATCGAGAGCGATCGTCGCAAACCCCTTGTCGCGCGCGAGCGCGATCTGCGCGGCGGTCACCGGCGACACTGAGCCGGACACGCAGGCGATGCGTTCGACGGGCGCGGCGCGGAACGTCGGCGCCTCTTGCGGAATGAGGCCGGCATGTCGCCACCAGGCGACCAGCGCGGCCTCGAGCCCCTGCGAGCCGACGCCGAACGTCGGATGCGCGCCGCGTTCCCAGATCAGGCGGCCCGCTTCGATCAGCGTTTCCTTGTCCAGTACGTCGAGCGACACGATTTTGGCGCCCGCCGCTATCTCCTGCGCCAGCCGAGCGTCGGCGTCCCCGCGCTTCACGCTGACGAAATCGACGAGCCCGATTGTCTTGTCGGTCTGCCCTGCCAGATGTCGGGCGAGGTCGGCCTCGTGCATGGGCGTGACGGGATGGCGCGCCATCACGGGATGCCGGTCGAGCCGATGCACGACTCCATGCGCCGCCGCGAACAGATTGCCGATCGCCTGATAACGGCCCATGCCGGGATCGGCGACGACGAGCGGAATCCACCCTTCGAATTTTCGCGCGGCAATGTCGATGGCGCGACCGATCGAGCCGATATGCGGCGCGGAATCGAAGGTCGAGCAGACCTTGTAGTGAATGACCGGCGCGCCGATCGCCGCCAGCAGGTCGAAAACCGGCGGCAGATGTTCGTCCATCCATTCCGGCGATTGCGCGCGCGCGACGCCGGCGACGCCGATGACGCGATATCCAGCGAAATCACTCAGGCGTTCGGTCGTCGGCGGCGACAGGAACAGCACGCTCTCGACGCCCGCGAAGGCCGTCGCCTCCATCGATGCGGAGGAGCCCGTGAAATCGTCGCCATAGAAGGCGATCAGCGGCCCTGCCGGCAGCCGACGCGCGCTCATGCCGCCATTTCCAGCGCGCGGCGCAGGTTCGGCCGCGTCAGCGCGAATTCGGCGAGCGACACGCCGGCGAGCGCGGCCTCCCACGCTTCCTGCAAGGCCGCGACGCCCGCCGCCGCGCCGAGCGGATGCGCCATGATGCCGCCGCCGGCGGTGACGATCAGGTCGGTCGAGCCGAGGCCAGCGTAGGTCGCCGGCGCCTGCTGCGCTGTCTGCGCCGAGGAGAAGATCGGCATGACCGTACATGGCTTGCCGGCGAACATCGGCTTCAGGCATTCGCGCGCGGACGCGATGCAGCTTTCGTCCTCCTCGGCGAATTTGTTGCCGATGCCGTTGACATGCATGTGGTCGACGCCGGCGAGGCGCCAGATTTTTTGCCAGGCGATATAGGACCAGCCGAGCATCGGATGGCGCGTGAGATAGCCCCAGCCGTTGCGATGCGCATGAACAGGCAATTGCCCGAAGCGCGCGAGTTCGATCATTCCAACGAGGCCGACGGAATTCAGGCTCGCCATCATGCAAGTGGCGCCGTGCTTGAGCAGCGCATCATGGCGCCGGCGCATCTGGTCGAGATCGCCGGTGAGGTTGAAGGCGTACATCGCCTTCCTGCCGGTGCGGTCCGCGTGCCGGTTGATGACGCCCATAACGGCGGCGACGCGTTCGTCGAACGGGCAGGCCGGCCCGTCCGCCTGCAACTCGTCGTCCTTGATGAAATCGATGCCGGCGCGGCACAATTCGTCGACGACGTCGGCCGTTTCCTGCGGCCCGAGACCGACGCTCGGCTTGATGATCGTGCCGATCAATGGGCGGCCATGCACGCCCGCCAGTCGCCGCGTGCCCTCCACGCCGAAACGCGGACCCCGATAGGCCGAGGCGAATTCGTCCGGCAGCCTGATGTCGAGCAGCCGCAATCCGGTGACCGGTTTCAGCTCGAAGAGATTTCCGGCCACCGTCGCGAGCAGGTTCGGCAGCGATGGCCCGAGCGTGGCGAGCGGCCATGAAAGCGTAATCAACGCGCGGCGATACTTGCCGCCGGCTGGCGCCTTCAGCCGCGCCGACGGCAGGGAGGGCGCGACGGCGGTCTCGTCGAGTATCTCGAGCCGTGTCACCTGCGCCGCCACGCGCGCCTTCAGTTCCGGCGTCTCGCCGGGAACCGCCACGAACGTGCCGCTCGATTGCTCGCCCGCCATGAATTCGGCGACCCGCCGCACGTCGGACGGCGTCTCCAGCAGGTAGTCGGCCTCGATACGTTGCGTCGACATCAATCGCTCCAGATCGCCCGCATCACGGCGCGGCGGTCGGGCCGCCCGGGCAGGCGGCCGCCGCAAATGTAGGTCGCTTCGCGGGAAGGCGGAAACAGCCGCGCAATGACGTCGGGCGCGCGAACGCGCTCCTCGCATGCCTCGCACTTGCTTCCCCGACCGGCAGTCGTCCTTGTACGGACAGCAGTAATGCGCACGGCCTAAGGGCAACATCCGAGAAAAGCGCAATCCGGCCTCAGGAAAATTCACACTTGAGGATGGTTGTCGCGCACGGCGCGCTTCGATCCACGACGAATGTTCCTCGGCCAATCTCGTCCTTGGCGAGGGCGTCTGACAGCCATGCTTCGGACGAATTGATTCCCCTGACGCGAGGTAGCATTCTAGCCGCCTCAGATTTTCGGGGAGACAAGAATGGCGGGCGGAAACGGTTCGGGAGCGCCTAAGGGCAAGCGGAAGCTCCGCTCGCAACTCTGGTTCGACAATCCCGACAATCCCGGCATGACCGCGCTCTACATCGAGCGCTATCTCAATTTCGGCCTCACGCGCGGAGAATTGCAGTCGGGCAAGCCGATCATCGGCATTGCCCAGACGGGGTCTGACCTGTCGCCCTGCAACCGCCACCATCTCGACCTCGCCAAGCGCGTCCGCGAGGGCATTGTGGCGGCCGGCGGCATCGCCTTCGAATTTCCAGTGCATCCGATCCAGGAGACCGGCAAGCGCCCGACCGCGACGCTCGACCGCAATCTCGCCTATCTCGGCCTCGTCGAACTGCTCTACGGTTACCCGCTCGACGGCGTCGTGCTGACGACGGGCTGCGACAAGACCACGCCAGCCTGCATCATGGCCGCCGCCACAGTGAACATTCCGGCGATCGTCCTTTCGGGCGGTCCGATGCTCAACGGCTGGTGGCGCGGCCAGCGCGCGGGCTCCGGCACCGTCGCCTGGAAGGCGCGCGAGGAACATGCCGCAGGCCGCATCACGGCCGATGAATTCATGGATGCGGTCACCTCGTCCGCGCCTTCGGTCGGCCATTGCAACACGATGGGCACGGCCTCGACCATGAATGCGCTGGCCGAGGCGCTCGGCATGAGCCTGCCCGGCTGCGCCGCCATTCCCGCGCCCTATCGCGAGCGCGGCCAGATCGCCTACGAGACCGGCAAGCGCGCCGTCGAGATCGTTTGGGAGGATCTCAAACCCTCCGACATCATCACGCGCAAGGCGCTGGAAAACGTCATCGTCGCCAACAGCGCGATCGGCGGCTCGACCAATGCGCCAATCCACATCAACGCGATCGCGCGCCATGTCGGCGTCGAACTGAATGTCGAAGATTGGGAAACCGTCGGGCACAAGGTGCCGCTGCTCGTGAACATGCAGCCGGCCGGCTTCTATCTCGGCGAGGAATATTTCCGCGCCGGCGGCCTGCCCGCCGTCATGAACGAACTGATGAAGCGCAAGCTGATCCACGAGGATGCGCTCACGATCAACGGCAGGACGATGGGCGAGAATTGCCGGGGCCGCGAGGTTACGGACCCCGACGTCATCAAGCCGATCGACAAGCCGATGCTGGAAGACGCCGGCTTCATCATCCTGAAGGGCAATCTCTTCGACAGCGCTGTCATGAAGACCTCGGTCATCTCTAGGGAATTCCGCGACCGCTATCTCTCCAATCCGAAGGACCCCGAAGCCTTCGAGGGTCGCGCCATCGTGTTCGAGGGTCCAGAGGACTACCACCACCGCATCGACGACGAGTCCTTGAAGATCGACGAGCATTGCCTGCTGTTCATCCGTGGCACCGGCCCGATCGGCTATCCCGGCGGCGCGGAAGTGGTGAACATGCAGCCGCCCGCCGCCCTCATCAAACGCGGCATTCTCTCGCTGCCCTGCATCGGCGACGGGCGCCAGTCCGGCACGTCAGGCTCGCCGTCGATCCTCAACGCCGCGCCGGAGGCCGCCGTCGGCGGCGGTCTCGCATTGCTGCGCACAAACGACATGGTGCGCATCGATCTGAAGAAGCGCACGGCCAACATCCTGATCTCGGATGTCGAACTCGCGCAGCGCCGCGCCGACCTGCAGAAGCGCGGCGGCTTCCCGTACCCGAAGAGCCAGACGCCCTGGCAGGAAATCCAGCGCTCGATGGTGGCGCAATTCGACGAGGGCATGGTTCTGAAACCTGCGGTGGACTTCAAGGACGTAGCGCACGTTTCGCCCGTGCCGCGGGACAATCATTAGGAAGAGCGGACTTGTCCCCTCCCCCCTTGTGGGGGAGGGGAGTCGAAAGCCTGGCAAGAGACGTCAATGTCCCCAGACGCCCCCATAGGCCCGCCGACCGACGCGACGCCTGCGCCGCGTCCGGAGCGCCGCGTGTTCGATGGCGCGCATGTTCGCCTCGAGCCGCTGACGCTCGCGCATGCCCGCGATCTCCACGCCGCCACGCATGGCGACGATCGCGACAACATCTGGCGCTATCTCTTCACCGGCCCCTATCCCGATTTCGCGAGCTTCGAGGCATGGGTCGCCGCGCTCGCGCAATCCGCCGATCCTCTCCCCTGGGCCGTGATCGATAAATCCGGCAAGGCCGTCGGCGCGCTGACGCTCATGCGCATCGATCCCGCCAATCGCGTGATCGAGATCGGCGGCATCACCTTCGGAACGCCGCTGCAACGCACGACTGGTTCGACCGAAGCGATCTTCCTGCTCGCGCGCTACATATTCGACGAGCTCGGCTATCGCCGCTTCGAATGGAAGTGCAACGACCTCAACGCCCCCTCGCGCCATGCGGCGATGCGGCTCGGCTTCACCTTCGAGGGCGTGTTCCGCCAGCACATGATCGTGAAAGGCCGCAACCGCGACACGGCCTGGTATTCCATGCTGTCGAGCGAATGGCCGGCCCGCCGCGCCGCCTTCGAAACCTGGCTCGCGCCCGGCAATTTCGATACGGACGGGCGCCAGCGCGCAAGCCTCGGCGAACTCATGGGTGCAGGAGGGCTCTGATGATCCTTCGTCGCGCAACGGACAAGGATTTCGACGCGCTGCTCGCGCTGCAACAGGCCGCCTACGAGGAGAACGGCAAACTCCTCGGCGCGACGCCCATGCCTTTGCAGGCCGACTACAAGCATATCCTGCGCGACATGGAGGTCTGGCTCGCGGGCCCTCGCGATAAGCCGGACGGCGCGCTGATTCTGGAATTCCGGAAGGACGACATGCTGATCTGGAGCGTGGCGACCCATCCGCGCGCGCGCGGGACCGCAGTCGGCCGCGGCCTGCTGGCGCTCGCCGAAAAGCGCGCGCACGACGAGAAGCGCCCGGTCATCCGCCTCTATACGGCGAGTCTTTTCCTCAAGAACATCGACTGGTACGCCCGCAATGGCTTCGTCGAGGAATCGCGGGAGGCTCTGCCCGACCGCATCAAGGTCAACATGATCAAGAAACTGGATTAGGGAGACGGGAATGACGGGCAGGTTGAAGGGCAAGATCGCGTTCTGCACGGCGGCGGGCGCCGGCATCGGTCAGGCGACGGCGCTAAGATTCCTGGAGGAAGGCGCGCATGTCATCGCAACCGATCTGAACGAGGCGAGCCTCGCCCCGCTGAAGGGCGCCGACTGCCGCAAGCTCGACGTGCTGTCGACCGACGCGGTCGACGCGATGGCGAAGGAAATCGGCGGGATCGACATTCTCTTCAATTGCGCGGGCTACGTGCACCACGGCTCGGCCGTGACGACCAGCGACGAGGATTGGGATTTCTCGTTCAACCTGAACGTCAAGTCCATGCACCGCACGATCCGCGCCTTCCTGCCGGGCATGATCGCGCGCGGCGGCGGTTCGATCGTCAATATTTCCTCGATCGCGTCTTCCGTGCGCGGCCTGCCGAACCGCTACGTCTACGGCGCGTCCAAGGCGGCCGTCATCGGCCTCACAAAATCTGTGGCGGCCGATTTCATCGGCCAGAACATCCGCTGCAACGCCATTGGGCCCGGCACGGTGCAGAGCCCCTCGCTGAACGAGCGCATCAAGGCGCTGGCGGCGACCAATGGCATCACCGAGGAAGCGGCGCGCGAAATGTTCGTCGCGCGCCAGCCGATGGGCCGCCTGGGAACGGCCCGCGAAATCGCGGACATCGCCCTCTACCTGGCGTCCGATGAAGCCGCCTTCACGACCGGCCAGATGTATATGGTCGACGGCGGCATGACGATCTGAGAATTTGAGCCGATGTCAGCGCGAAACCAGTTCCACGCGCACGGGCGCGACGCCCGACGACTTCATGCCGAGCACGCCGGCGGCGCCCGTCGACACGTCGACGATGCGACCGCGCACGAAGGGACCGCGATCGTTGACCGTCACGACGACGGAGCGATGGTTGCGCAGGTTAGTCACGCGAATTTTCGAGCCGAACGGCAGGGTGCGGTGAGCTGCCGTCAGATGGCCGACATGGCCGCCGCTCGCGGTGCGGCCGCGGCCGCCATAGTAAGAGGCTTTTCCGGTCCAGCCCGCATCCGCGGCGCCGCTGGCGAGCATGGTCATACCAAGAACAAGTACAGTCTTCTTCAACATCAACTCCTGAAGGGTCGGGGGTTCCCAGCCGGGAGCGGTCTGTTGAACGGCGGATTGGGACAGAATGGGGCAGATCATGCCCGATTTTCGTCGAACAGAAATCGATTGCCTTCGCCGGAAATAGCCTCATCTCGCACTTGCGTAATCTTTACAGGACTTTGCAGGGCAAAGGCCAAGGCGTTGCCGAATTACAACAAATCTCGAAAAACAGGGGAAATGCGATGAAAGTGCTCGTCACCGGCGCGGCCGGCATGATCGGCCGCAAATTCTGCCAGCGGCTCGCCCGCGACGGCGCCGTCGGCGGCAAGCCCGTTACGAGTCTGCACATGATCGACGTGGTCGCCGCCGGCGAACTGCCCGGCGCGGCGTTCACGGTCACGAGCGAGGCCGCCAACATCGCCGACCGCGCTCTCGCGCCGCGCCTGATGGCGGACCGGCCGGATCTGATCGTCCATCTCGCGGCCATCGTCTCCGGCGAGGCGGAAGTCGATTTCGACAAGGGCTACGCCGTCAATCTCGACGGCACACGCTACATTTTCGACGCCATCCGCGCCGAGAACATCATGTCGGGCGGCGACTACAGGCCGCGTGTCGTCTTCTCCTCGTCGATCGCCGTCTTCGGCGCGCCCTTCCCCGATCCGATCCCCGACGACTTCCACCTGACGCCGCTGACCAGCTACGGCGCGCAAAAAGCCTGTGGCGAATTCATGCTGGCCGACTTCACGCGCAAGGGCTTCTTCGACGGCGTCGGCCTCCGTTTCCCAACGATCTGCGTGCGGCCGGGAAAGCCGAATGCGGCGGCTTCTGGCTTCTTCTCCAACATCATCCGCGAACCGCTCGTCGGCCAGAAGGCGATCCTGCCGGTGCCCGAAACCGTGCGCCACACCCATGCGACGCCACGCGCCGCCGTGAATTTCATCCTGCATGCCGCCACGATCGACGGCGAGAAGATCGGCCCGCGCCGCAATCTTTCGATGCCCGGCGTCTGCGTTACGGTCGGCGAGCAGATCGAGGCCTTGCGCAAGGTCGCCGGCGCGACCGCGGTCTCGCTGATCGAGCGCAAGCCGGATGAAGCCATCATCAAGATCGTGTCGGGCTGGCCTGAATGTTTTGAGGCGAGCCGTGCCCGCGCGCTCGGATTCGTCGCCGAGAGTTCGTTCGAGGACATTGTCCGCGCGCACATCGCGGATGAGCTGGGCGGCAAGGTCGGCGGGTGAGCACGGATTCCCTTCTCCCGCCTTGCGGGAGAAGGTCTCACTTCCTCACATCTTCCTGAAACCCAGCTTCTTGCCGCCTTCCTTCGCGTCCTTCTGCCAGGACTGGTCCTGCGTGTACTCGAAATTGGCGTGATGGCCCTTGCGGGCGCGCAGCACGAGCCTGCCGCCCGCATAAGACCAGCCGACCGGATCGAAAACCGAAATGCCGTTGTCGCGGCAGGCCGGCGCGAGTTGCGCCCTGCCGCCGGGATGCAGCGTCAGCATGCAGCCCGTATCCTTGTTCGTGTCCCGCAGGATCGAATAACGACCCGGAAGCTCGCTCGCAGGCACGCTTGGGCCGCGCGACACATTCGCCGGCTGCGCCTCGCGACGCGGCCTGCGCGCTTCGTTGGCGGCCGTCAACGCATAGAATTCGCCCTTGGGCCCCTTGGCGCTGAGCTCGCCATTCTCCTGTGCGAAGGCGAGCACCGATGCGCCGCTCTTGTCGATCAGCTCCAGACGCTGCGGCTCGGGCAGCTTCCATCCCGCCACTTTCGCGACTGTCGGCATGGCGTGACGGCAGCCTGGCGGAATGCCGACCGCCCGGCCAGCGCCGCGCGCCTCGGCGCGCAACTGGATCGTGCATTCGCGGCCAGCGCCCTGGCTGAGCCGCCAGACGCCGGCGGCGGTCTGCTCGGATTGCGCATCCAGCGCCACGGCAGGAGAGGCCGCCAGTATCGCTATCGCCAGCAACGCCTCGCGGGGAGCCGGCGCCCTTGCGAATTCGGACAGGCGCTTCATTGATGATCCCCTCCCTGTCGAGCGCCCTCAGGGCGCGCGCCGCGTAGCTGGCCACGGCGTTTCGGCGACGGGCGTCAAAGGCCCGCGACCGCTAATGAACGATCTCAAATTATCGACGACGAGTTGCCCCATCGCGTCTCTCGTGTGTTTCGTGCCCGATCCGACATGCGGGAGCAAGACCACATGCTCCATTTCAATCAATTCGCGCGGCACATTCGGCTCGTCAGCGTAAACGTCGAGACCGGCCGACAATATCTTGCGATCCCGCAACGCGGCGATCAGCGCGTCCTGGTCGCACACGGAGCCCCGCGCGACATTGATGAAAATACCGTTGGGCCCGAGCGCTTCCAGCACTTCGGCGTTGACCAGATGCTTCGTCTCCGGCCCGCCCGGCGTGATCGCCACCAGAATGTCGCAGGCGCGCGCCATGCCCGCGAGCGTCGGATAATAGAGATAGGGCGCATCGTCTTGCGCGCGGCGACCGTGATAAACGACCTTCATGCCGAAGGCCTCCGCGCGCCGCGCGATCGTGCGCCCGATTCGCCCGAGCCCGAGAATGCCCATCGTCCGCCCACGCAGGGAGGCGGTCAGCGGAAACGGCGCCTTGAGCCAGCGGCCCTCGCGCAGATAGCGGTCAGCCTGCGGCAATTGACGCACCACGCTGAGCAGCAGGCCGAAGGTCGTATCGGCCACCTCGTCGTTCAGCACGTCGGGCGTGTTGGCGACCACGATCCCGTGCTTTCCCGCCCATGTCGCGTCGATATGGTCGTAGCCGACGCCGAAGGACGAAACGATTTCGAGCTTCGGGAATCGGGCGAGAACGTCGCCGCCCATCGTCGCATGGCCGCCGCCCGTGGCGATCCCGCGAATGCGCGGCGCGATTTCGGCAAGCGTCGCCTCGCGGTCGGCGGCTTCCCACAATTTGTGCAGGCGCGAACAGGCCGCGACGCCCTCCACGACCAGCGGCGGCATCGGGCTGAACATCAAGGTTTCGAAGTCGGACACGGTCTCTCCTGCCTGAACCCGTTGTAACGTCGTCGTCACATCGGTCGCGCATTTGCATGCTTGCATTTTACTGCGTCGCCTGCATCATGCGCGAGCGGTCCGGCAGCGGCAAGCAGCGGCATGAACCAGGATCGCTTGGGCGCGATAAGACGCCGGGGAGGAAGTCTGGTATGGCGTCTGTTGATATTCGGGACGTGCGCAAGGCCTATGGAGCGACGGCGGTCATCCATGGCGTCAATGTCGATATCAAGGACGGCGAATTCGTGGTGTTGGTCGGCCCGTCGGGCTGCGGCAAATCCACGCTGCTGCGCATGATCGCCGGTCTCGAGAATATCACGGGCGGCCAGATCTCGATCGGCGGGCGCGTCGTCAACGACGTGCCGCCGAAAGAGCGCGATATAGCCATGGTCTTTCAGAACTATGCGCTCTATCCACACATGACCGTCTACGACAACATGGGCTTTTCGCTGAAGCTGCGAAAGGCCGACAAGGCCGAGATCGAGAAGCGAGTCTCGCAGGCCGCCGACATTCTCGGCCTCAAGCCGCTGCTGGAGCGCTATCCTCGACAGCTGTCGGGCGGCCAGCGCCAGCGCGTCGCCATGGGCCGCGCCATCGTGCGCAATCCCCAGGTCTTCCTGTTCGACGAACCGCTCTCGAACCTCGACGCCAAGCTGCGCGTCGCCATGCGAACCGAGATCAAGGAGCTACACCAGCGCCTGAAGACGACGACGGTCTATGTCACGCACGACCAGATCGAGGCCATGACCATGGCCGACAAGATCGTCGTCATGCACGACGGCATCGTCGAGCAGATCGGCGCGCCGCTTGATCTCTACGATCGACCCGACAACATGTTCGTGGCCGGTTTTATCGGTTCGCCCGCGATGAATTTCCTGCGCGGCAAGCTGGGGTCAGAGAACGGCCGGTCGGTCTTCAAGAGCGACTCCGGCCTGTCGCTGCCGATCGCCAGGGCGCCGGCCGCCAGCGACGGCAAGCCGGTCGTGCTCGGCGTGCGCCCGGAACACCTGGCGACGAATGGCGACGGCGCGGCCGTCAATGTCGTCGTCGTCGAACCCATGGGCTCGGAGACGCAGGTCGTCGCAAAGACCGGCGATCAGGAAATGATCTGCCTGTTCCGCGACCGCGTGATGCCGAGCCCCGGCGAAACCATCCGGATCGCCTGCGATCCCAATCTCGTCCACCTGTTCGACCCGGACAGCGGCAAAACGCTTGCGGCGTGAGCTGCAAACAACTGACGCTCGCAGCCTGAAAGCGCGCGCCAAGCAAATATCAACGGAGGGAACAAGATGACCCTGATTACGCGTCGTTCGATTCTCCAGGGCGCGGCGGCTGCCGGCGTCGCTGGCGGCACGCTCTATGATATGGCGAAGGCCTTCGCGCAGACGAGCCCGTGGAAGCCGGAAGCCGGCGCCACACTCAACGTGCTGCGCTGGAAGCGCTTCGTGCAGGCGGAAGACGACGCCTTCATGAAGATGGTCGACGCCTTCTCCAAGGCGATGAACGTCAAGGTCAACATTTCCAACGAGAGCTTCGACGACATCCAGCCGAAGGCCTCCGTCGCCGCCAACACCGGCACCGGCCCGGACCTGATCTGGGGCCTGCACTCCACCCCGCAGCTCTTCCCCGAGAAGTGCATGCCGATGAGCGACGTCGCCGATTATCTCGGCAAGAAATACGGCGGCTGGTTCCCCGCGGCCGAGGCTTACGGCAAGTCCGGCGGCAAGTGGATCGCAATCCCCGTCGCGGTCAACGGCGGCTACGTCAACTACCGCACGTCCTCGATCAACAAGGCCGGCTTCAAGGAAATCCCGAAGGACATGCCGGGCTTCCTCGAGCTCTGCAAGGCGCTGAAGAAGAACAACACGCCCGCTGGCTTCGCGCTCGGCCACGCCTCGGGCGACGGCAACGCCTGGCTGCACTGGATCCTGTGGGGCCACAACGCCTGGCTCGTCGACAAGAACGACAAGATCATCATCAACTCGCCGGAGACCGCGAAGGCGCTGGAATATTGCAAGGCCCTGTCGGACACGTTCATCCCGGGCTGCGCGTCGTGGAACGATTCGTCCAACAACAAGGCGTTCCTCGCCGGCGACCTCCACCTGACGCTGAACGGCATTTCGATCTATGTCGCGGCCAAGACCGCCGGCGCGCAGGGCGACGCCAAGATGAAGGCGCTCGCCGAGGACATAAACCATGCCTATATGCCGGTCGGCCCGCTCGGCAAGCCCGCGGAATTGCAGCTCGCCTTCCCGATCTTCGGCTTCAGCTATACGAAGGTGCCGAACGCCGCGAAGGCCTTCGTCGCGTTCATGATGGAAGCGCAGAACTACAATCCGTGGCTGGAAGGCGCGCAGGGCTACCTGTCCCACACGCTGGCCGCCTACGACAACAACCCGGTCTGGACGGCGGACCCCAAGACGACCGTGTTCCGCGACGCGGCCAAGCGCACGCTGCCTGCCTCCGGCATCGGCACGCTGAGCCCGAAGGTCGCGGCCGCCATGGCGGAATTCATCGTCGTCGACATGTTCGCGCGTTACTGCACCGGACAGGAAGACGTGAAGACCACGATGAAGACGGCGGAACGCGCGGCCCAGCGCATCTTCCGTTAGTCGTCGTCCCTTCTCCCCGCTTGCGGGGAGAAGGTGGCCGAAGGCCGGATGAGGGGCCTAGCCGCTCAGCGCATGTTGAGCCCCTCACCCCGACCCTCTCCCCGCAAGCGGGGAGAGGGAGATGACATTCATCAGGAAAAGCTCATGACCGACGCGGCGATCGCGACGACGGCAACCGGCAGATCCACATGGGAGCGCCTGCGGTCGCATCGAGACTGGATGGGATTCTGGTTCATGCTGCCGGCGGCCGGCATCCTGATCCTGTTCCTCGCCTATCCGCTCGGGCTCGGCGTCTGGCTGTCCTTCACCGACGCCAAGATCGGCAGATCAGGCTCGTTCATCGGCCTCGAGAATTACGACTGGCTGTCGGACGACAAGATCTTCTGGGGCTCGGTTTTCTTCACGCTCTTCTACACGATCTTCGCCTCGATCGTGAAATTCGCGCTCGGCCTCTATCTCGCTCTGCTTCTCAACAAGAACCTGCCGATGAAGGCGCTGCTGCGCTCGATCGTGCTCATCCCCTACATCGTGCCGACCGTGCTGTCGGCCATCGCCTTCTGGTGGATTTACGATTCGTCCTTCTCGATCATCTCGTGGTCGCTGATCAAGCTCGGGCTCATCGACAACTACATCAACTTCCTCGGCGATCCCTGGAACGCGCGCTGGTGTCTCGTCGTCGCCAACATCTGGCGTGGCGTGCCCTTCGTCGCCATCACCTTGCTCGCCGGCCTGCAGACCGTGTCGCCCTCGCTCTATGAGGCCGCGACCATCGACGGCGCCTCGCGCTGGCAGAATTTCCGCTTCGTCACCTACCCGCTCCTGACCCCGATCATCGCGGTGGTCATGACCTTCTCGGTGCTCTTCACCTTCACCGACTTCCAGCTGATCTGGGCGATGACGCGCGGCGGACCGGTCAATGCGACGCATCTGATGGCGACGCTCTCCTACCAGCGCGCCATCCTCGGCGGCAATCTCGGCGAGGGCGCGGCCATCGCCACGGCCATGATCCCCTTCCTGCTGGCGGCGATCATGTTCTCGTGGTTCGGCCTGCAGAAGCGCAAGTGGCAACAGGGCGGCGACAATGACTGAGGCGGGCAACCTCTCCAAGGATCTGGTGAAGGCGAATCTCGCCGACGCCTCCGAGGGCATGAGCTATCTCGAAACGCTGCCGCAGCGCATCGTCACGACCTGGATCCCGCTCGCGCTCATTCTGATCGTGCTGCTGTTCCCGTTCTACTGGATGGTGCTGACCGCCATCAAACCGGACGAGCAGCTGATCGACATGAACACCTACAACCCGTTCTGGGTCGTGGGACCGACGTTCAAGCACATCTACAAGCTCCTGTTCGAGACGCGCTACCCGCTGTGGCTGTGGAACACGATGTATGTTTCCGTGCTCGCCACACTCGTCTCGCTGATCGCAAGCGTCATGGCCGCCTACGCCATCGTGCGCCTGCGCTTCCGCGGCGCGCAGCTCACCGGCGGCCTGATCTTTCTGGCCTATCTCGTGCCGCCCTCGATCCTGTTCATCCCGCTCGCCACCATCGTCCAGAAATACGGCCTGTTCGACTCGCCGATGGCGCTGGTGCTGGTCTATCCGACCATTCTCATCCCGTTTTCGACCTGGCTCCTGATGGGCTATTTCAAGACCATCCCCTACGAGCTCGAGGAATGCGCGCTGATCGACGGCGCGACGCGCCTGCAGATCCTGACCCGCATCATCCTGCCATTGGCGGTGCCGGGCCTGATCTCGGCCGGCATCTTCTCGCTCACCCTGTGCTGGAACGAGTTCATCTACGCGCTGACCTTCATCACCTCGGTGCAGAACAAGACGGTGCCGGTCGCCATCGTCAACGAATTCGTCGACGGCGACATTTACCGCTGGGGCTCGCTGATGGCCGGCGCGCTCGTCGGCTCGCTGCCGCTGGTGATTCTGTATTCCTTCTTCGTGGAATATTACGTGTCCGCGATGACCGGCGCGGTGAAGGAGTGATAGTCTGACCGCCTCGTTTTGAGGTCTTCAGATGATCCCTGATTTTCAGACACTGATGTTGCCAGTACTTCGCTCCACCGAAGCTGGCGAGGTTCAGATAGGCGCTGTCGTTGAGCTGCTTGCGAGCAAATTTGGGCTAACAGATGAAGAGCGGGCTACTTTACTCCCGTCGGGGCGTCAAACCACGTTTGCAAATCGTGTACACTGGGCAAAGAGCTACCTAGGGAAAGCTGGTCTGATCGAGCCTACTGGTAGAGGAAGATTCAAAATATCTGAGCGCGGAAAAGAAATCCTAGCGAAATCGCCAGAACGAATTGACATTAAGTTTCTTGACCAGTTTCCGGAATTTCGTGAATTTCGCGAGCGCAGCAGCAACGACGATCAGGTCGTGAGTTCGGCTCCGTCCAACGCCTCGGAAATCCAAGACAGCAGTCTTGCACCGGACGAGGCAATGCGTGCTGCGCACCAAACGCTCGAAATCGAACTATCGAGAGACTTGTTGGATAGGATTCTTTCTTCGCCACCAGATTTTTTTGAACGCGCTGTCATCAAACTGCTTACCGCGATGGGCTACGGAGGCTCTGCTGTTGAAGCCGCTCGAGCGCTCGGAAAGAGCGGGGATGGTGGTGTCGACGGGGTGATCGACCAAGACGCGTTAGGGCTTGATCGAGTCTACGTTCAAGCTAAGCGTTATGCTCTAAACTCTCCGGTCGGCGCTGGAGCAATACGCGACTTCTTTGGGTCGCTTGATCGATTCAAAGCGACGAAGGGCTTGTTTGTCACAACATCGTCTTTCACCCAGTCTGCCAAGGAAACCTCAGAATACCTGAGCAAGCGTATCGTGCTAATCGATGGACCGCAGCTAGCCAAACTCATGATCAAATTCGAGGTCGGTTGCCGGACCGAGGAAACGCTCGCGATAAAGCGACTAGATGAAGAATTCTTCGAATGAGGGCTACGGGCCCGCCTTCACCACGCGCTCGCGATAAAAAAGATACAGCCCAGACGTCACGACGATCCCTGCGCCGATGGCCGTGTAAAATCCCGGCACGTCGCCGAACACGATAAAGCCGAGCGCCGTCATCCAGACGATCTGCGTGTAGACATACGGCGCGAGCACCGCAGCCGGCGCGCGGCCGTGCGCGAGAATGAGCAGGTAGTGGCCGAAGCCGCCGAAGGCGCCCATGGCTGCGAGCCCGAGCCACACGCCCCAGGATTGTGGCCATTGCCAGAACCACGGCACGAATGGCGTGAGGATCACCACGCCCGAGATCGAGGAGAAGAAGGTCGTCGTCGTCGATGGATCGGTCGCCGCCAGCATCCGCGTGAACATGTTGTAGAAGGCGTAGCAGAACAGGCTGCCGATCGAATAGATCATGCCCGGCTGCATCGTCCCGATACCCGGGCGCACCACCACCAGCACGCCGATGAAGCCGACGAAGATCGCCACCAGTCGGCGCGGCCCCACCCATTCGCCGAGAATGGGGCCGGCGAGCAGCGACAGCACCAGCGGCAGCGCGAAGGCGATCGACATTGTGTCGGCGAGCTGCAGGTGGCGCAGCGCCAGAAAGTTGAACAGCGTAGAGCCGAACAGCAGCAGCGCGCGGAACGATTGCAGAAAGGGCCGGCTCGTGCGCAGCGAGCCCGTCGCGCGCCACGGATTGGTGAAGATCAGCGCCAGGATCGTCGCGCCGACGTAGCGCGACCACACGACCTCCCACACCGGAACATGGCGACCGAGCCATTTGCCTGTGGTGTCGAGGCAGGCGAAGCAGACGAGCGCGCAGCACATCAGCAGAATTCCGCGCTGGCGCGATTTCAGCTCGGCCGCATCCGCTACGTCGAGCGAAGCGCGCGGCGCTGGGGCCTTGTCCGCGCCCTTGTCGGTGATCGTCATTCCGCCTTGTAGACGCGCGGGCGATTCAGCGCGACTGGCGAATTGGCGGATGGCCCGGCGATCCGCCATGCCAATTCCGCATGGCTTGTACCAGAACCCTACCGCTCGCGCGCCCGCGCGCTGTCGTGCCACCGCCCCAGAAACACGTAGGACAGGACCGAAAACAGCGCATAGATCGCGATGCCCGTCAGCGAGATCAGCGTCAGCGCCGCGAACATGCGGGGAATGTTGAGCCGGAAGCCGGCCTCGGTGATGCGGAAGGCGAGGCCCGAGCCCTGCCCCGCCGCGCCCGCCGCCAGCTCCGCGACGATCGCGCCGATCAGCGCCAGTCCGCCGGCGATCCGCAGCCCCGAGAAGAAATACGGCAGCGCCGCCGGCAGGCGCAGCCAGATCAACTGCTTCCAGCGCGAAGCGCGGTAGAGCTCGAAGAGGTCGAGAAGGTTGTGGTCGGTCGAGGCAAGGCCGAGCGCCGTGTTCGACAGGATCGGGAAGAAGGCGACGATGAAGGCGCAGAGCAGCACTGCCGTCGACGGCTCCAGCCAGACGAGCAGCAGCGGCGCGATGGCGATGACCGGCGTCACCTGAAGGATGATGGCGAAGGGCAGGAAGGCGCGCTCGACCCATCTGGATTGCGCGAGCAGGATGGCGAGCCCGACGCCGCCGACGACGGCGAGCGCCAGCGCCTCGAATGTAATGGTCAGCGTCACCATCAGCGACGCCGAGAGCAGCGGCCAGTCCTTGACCAGCGTCGAGAAGATCACGCTCGGCGCCGGCAGGATGTAGGGCGGGATGCGCGCGATTTCGACGATCGTTTCCCACAGCAGCAGGAATAGCGCGAAGACGATGACCGGCAGGCCCACGTCGACCAGCTTGCCGGAGCGCGCGCCGTTCGGCTCCGCTCGCAATGACGGCTCTTCTTCCTTTTCCCTCACGCCGCCGTCCTCCCGCTCGCGCGGTCGAGCGCGGCGGATGCGCGCCGGCAGCTCTCGGCGAATTGCGGCGACAGCCGGAATTCCACGTCGCGTACGGCGGGGCCGTCGACCTCGATCGTCTGGACGACGCGCCCCGGACGAGCGGAAAACACGGCAATGCGCGACGACAGATAGACGCTCTCGAACACCGAATGCGTGACGAAGACAACCGTCGTCTTCAATCCGCGCGCCAGCGCCAGCAGATCGTCGTTGAGCTTGAAGCGCGAGATCTCGTCCAGCGCCGCGAAGGGCTCGTCCATCAGGAGCAGCGGCGGCCGCGTCACCAACGCGCGCGCGATCGACACGCGCATACGCATGCCGCCGGAAAGTTCGCGCGGGTAGGCCTGCGCGAATTGCGCGAGGCCGACGCCCTCGAGCGCGGTGCGGATGCGCGGCTCCGCCTCGCGCTCGCTCACGCCCGAAAGCCGCAGCGGCAGATAGACATTGTGCGCGACATCGGCCCAGGGCATCAGCGTCGGCTCCTGGAAGACGAAGCCGACCTGCGGCATGACGCCATTGCGCCACGCGATGCCGCCCGAGGTCTGGCGGCTGAGTCCTGCGATCATGCGCAGCGCCGTCGACTTGCCGCAGCCCGAGGGACCGAGCAGCGACAAAAACTCGCCCGCGCGCACGTCGAGATCGAGACCATCGAGCGCGACGACGCCATTGGCGAAGGATTTGCCGACCCCCTTCATCCGCAGGAGGGGGAGGTGTGCATCGTTCACGGCTTCGGCCTGAGATCGACGCCCACGCCCTTGTTCACGAATTGCAGCGTATAGGACTTCTTGTAATCGACCTTGGCGTCGACAACGCCGGCCTTCACCATCTTGTCGAAGAAGCTCTTCATTCGCGCGTCGGTCATCGCGCCGATGCCTGCCTTCAACGAGTCGCCGGAATCGACGATCCCGTATTCCTTCATCTTGGCGATGGAGAAGGCGATCTGCCCGTCTGTTATCTCCGGGTTGTCCTTCTTGATGAGGACGTTCGCGGCCTTGTTGTCGCCGTAGAGATAATTGTACCAGCCGATCGCGGAGGCATCGACGAAGCGCTGCACGAGGTCCGGCTTCTTCGCGATCGTGTCGGCGCGCGTCTCGATCGTCGTCGAATAGGAATCGTAGCCGTAATCGGCGACGAGGAAGACGTTGGGCTTGAAGCCGCCCTGCTTCTCGACCTCGTAGGGCTCGCTCGTCAGATAGCCCTGCTGTACGGACTTCTTATCGGCGAGAAAGGGCGCCGGGTTGAAGGAATACGGCTTCACCTTCTCTTCCCTGAAACCGTAGGTCTGCTTCGCCCACTGGAAGACGGTGACCAGATTGTCCTTGCCGACGAAATAGGCGTTGGCGTTCTTCAGGTCCTCGATCTTGTCGAGGCCCTGGCCCGGATGGGACATGTAGATGATCGGGTCCTTCTGGAACATGGAGGCGACGGCGAGCGTCGGCACGCCCTCCTTCACCGCGTCCATCGCCTGGATCATGTTGGCGCCCATGAAGAAGTCGACCTTGCCGGAAATCAGCAGCAGGCGATTGTTGGCCTGCGGCCCGCCCGGAACGATCTTCACCTCGAGCCCGTATTTGGCGTAGGTGCCGTCGGCGACCGCCTGGTAGAAGCCGCCGTGCTCGGCTTCCGCGAGCCAGTTGGTGGCGAAGGAGACCTTGTCGAGCGCGCGCGCTGCATGCGGCGCGGCCAGGGCGGCGAAGGCGGCCAGCGCCGCCACGAACGATTTCAACTTCACTGAACCTCCTCGGCCGATGCGGGCCCCCGGATTGCGATAAAGAGCTGCGAGAGGGATTTGTGGCCGCTGCAGGCGCGAAGCGCAAGCGCCTGCTGGACCGCGAGCCCCGAGGCTCGCATAGTCGCATTCATGCCGCCTACCCGCCTCTGGACCGAAATGAGCGCGCTCGAATTCCGCGAGGCCGACATGGCGCGCATGATCGCGGTCCTGCCGGTCGCGGCGGTCGAACAGCACGGCCCGCACCTGCCGGTCGGCGTCGATACGCAGATCATGCGCGGCTATCTCGATCGCGTGGTCGAGCGCCTGCCGCAGGATCTGCCCTGCCTCTTCCTGCCGATCCAGCAGATCGGCGCCTCGCTCGAGCACACCGGCTTTCCCGGCACGCTGTCTCTGCCCGCCGAAGTCGCGATCCGCGCCTGGACCGCGATCGGCGAGAGCGTCGCGCGCGCCGGCTGCCGCAAGCTCGTCATCCTCAATGCGCACGGCGGCAACAGCGCGCTGCTGCCGCAGATCGCGCTCGATCTTCGCGCAAGGCTGAACATGCTGGTCGTGACCGTGGCGTGGAGCCGCTTCGGCTATGCCGACGATCTCTTCTCCGAGGAAGAACAGGCTCACGGGATCCACGCCGGCGAAATCGAGACCTCTCTGATGCTCGCCTTCCGGCCCGATCTCGTGCGCATGCATCTGGCCGACGATTTTCGCCCTGTCACCCGCGATATGGAGGACGAATTCACCTGGCTGCGCGCCGACAGACCGGCCGGCTTCGGCTGGATGGCGCAGGACCTGTCCGCCAGCGGCGCGATGGGCAATGCGGCGGCCGCGACAGCGGAAAAGGGCGAGACGACGGCCGACTACGGCGCGACCGCGTTCATCGAGCTGCTGCGCGATGTCGAGGCTTTCGATCTGGCGCGGCTCGAAAACGAGCCCGATGTCTAGCGCTTGAAAATCTTCTCCAGCCGCAGGGCCGGCGCGCCGTCTTCGTAATAGCCGTCCACACGCGCAAAACGCGCATAGCCTGCGCTTTCGTAGAGCCGCAGCGCGCGAAAATTGTCCTCGCGCGCTTCGAGGCGCATCGCCGTGCAGCCGCGCTTCACGGCTTCGTTCTCGCAGGCCTCGAGCAGGGAGCGCCCGACGCCCGCCGGCGCCTCCGGCGCGCGCGCGATCGAAAACAGCCGCGCGCATCGGGAGTTCCTGCGAAACTCGACCAACGCATAGCCCACAAGATGCGCGTCGCGCTCGACGACGAGCAGGGCGCAGGACGAACTCGCCAGACGCCGAGCGAAGGCGCGCCGCGACAGGCGGTCGCTCTCGAAAACGGCGTTCTCGATCGCGACCAGCCCGTCGAGATCGCCAATGCGCGCAGCGCGAAAAATCAGGGCTTGTTCGACCAGGGGAAGGTCCAGGTTTCCGTCAGCGTGCGGCCGCCCGAACGCAGGAAGACACGCACGTCGGCGGGATGGCCGTTGGGGGTCTGCACGTCGACGAAGGCGCGGATGCCCTTCACATGCGGATTGGCCATGGCGAAGGCGCGCAGCACCGAGCCTTGCGAGATCGAGGCGACCACTTCCACCAGTCCCGTATCGCTCGCGTAATAGGAGAGATCGCCGCCCGCGAAATCGATGATGAAGCGGCGCGAACCCTCTGGCGGCGTCTCGCGCGAGCCGAGCGCGCGCGCCGCGGTCTGGAACGTGTTGACCGTGCGGCCGTTGGGCGAGAGCCGCGACATATCGAGCGTCGAGACGATCTTGTAGCCGGCCGTGAACGGCGCGCCGGGGACCGGCCCTTCGGCCGGCACGAAGGAGGCCACGATATTGTCGTTGGTCTCGTCGGTCGTCGGCAGCTCCACCAGTTCGACACGGCCCTCGCCGAAGGAATCCGTCGGCTCGATCCAGTAGCTCGGCCGGGTCTGATAGGCGAGCTCGAGATCTTGGTAATGATCGAAATTGCGGTCGCGCTGGATCAGTCCGAAGCCGCGCGGGCTCTTGTCGAGGAAGGACGTGATCGAGACCGAGGTCGGATTGCGCAACGGCCGCCACAGCCACTCGCCGCTCTCGTTGTGCATCTGCAGCCCGTCCGAATCATGCAGTTCGAACCGGAAGTCGGGATTGGGCCTGCGATCGTTCTCGCCGAGGAAATACATCGACGTCAGCGCGGCGAGGCCGAATTTCACGCCCGGCCGGCGCGCGAACAGGGTCGCGCTGATTTCCATCACCGAATCCTGGCCGGGATCGAGATCGAAGCGATAGGCGCCCGTCACCGAATCGCCGTCCATCAGGGCGTAGAAGGTGGCCTTCTCCGCCTTGGGGCCGGGCGTCTCTATCCAGAATTCGCGGAAGAACGGAAATTCCTCGTGATTCGTGCCGGTTTCGACCGCAAGCCCGCGCGCCGAAAGGCCATAGCTCTGGCCGCGTCCGAGAAAACGGAAATAGCTCGCGCCGATGAAGGAGCAGGCTTCGTCGTAGACGCGCGGATTGTTGAGCGGATAGTGCAGGCGGAAACCTGCGAAGCCCGTATTCACGGGCAGCTGACGCTCGAACTTGGTCTTTCCGTAGTCGAACAGAGCCGCCGAATAGGGAATGGGCGTGGCTATTCCGTCGCGGATCAGGTTGATCGTCACCGGCCGCCGGAAAATGTGCCCGAGATGAAACACGTGCAGCCGGAACGGGCTGTTGGCGAAGAAGGCTTTTTCGGGCCGGAAGCGAATGTCGCGCCAGCCGTCGAAATCGAGCGTCTCGAGCCCGTCCGGCAACTTGGCGATCGTCGCGTCGAAGGGCGCGCCGGCCAGTTCGCGCGCGCGCTTGACCACATCCTCGAAGCCGAACTTCGGCGCGGGCGGCGCCGGCTTCGGCGCGGGCTTGGGCTGCGCGGGCCTGGCGGGATTGGGTTGCGCGAGCGCGCCTGTCCAAGCGAGCGTGCCGGTGGCGAGAGCGCCTGCGCCGAGGGCGGCGGCGCCCAGGAGATGTCGACGAGAGGTTTCGGTCATGTCCGGAAAGTGTGGCGGCGGAAGGATTTGCGGAGCGCGGATAGCCTCGTATCCGGTCGCAAACAAGGCGGCAAGCCGCCTGAACGTGGGCTGAACGACCTCCCGGGGCCGGCCACTGAAAAAATTCGCGGAATATGTCGGAAAAGCCGAAGATTTTTCTTGTGTTCGGCAGAATCCAGCTTATTTATCGGCCTGCCCAAATCGCACGTGCCTGTGGTCGTGTGTCGGTCGGCGGGGATCCGGACAAGAGGCCGGTCAACCGTCGGAAAAAAACCGGCAGCCGGAGGCGAACCGGCGAACCCCGTCTGAACGGGGGATCGCGACTTAAAGCAACGACGGACCGGGCTTTTTTGGTCTCTGTCGGCCCCTCCAAAGGCCGGCAACCGAAGAGGCTTGTCTTTCTTGCCGGGCGTGCGGATCGGGATCTCCCTTTCCAAACGATGGCCACGCTGACCGCGACGCAACGTCTCCGGACGCCGTCGAGGAACCTCGAAGCGCTCACGCGGTTCGGGGAAAACGTGTCCTTAACGGCGCACCACCCGATCGGCCGAGCCGGGGCTTGCCTCGCCGACGCCGGTCCAGGCTGCGGGTCGACCGCCTGTCCGCGTTTCCATCGCGCGAGCAGGACACAGGTCGCAGCCACGAAGCTGATGTGTATTGGCGCGGGAGACCGCGCCCTTCGTAGGGGAGGCGGCGATGACCGACCGTATCTTGGAATTCCTCCGGGCGCGACGCGAAGCCGGACGTGACAATGGACCCTGCCTCGTCGTCGATCTCGACGTCGTGCGCGACAATTACAACGCCTTCGCCAGGGCGCTGCCGGACACGCGCGTCTTCTACGCGGTGAAGGCGAACCCCGAGCCGCAGGTGCTGAAGCTCCTCGCCGATCTCGGCTCGTGCTTCGACACGGCCTCCGTCGTCGAGATCGAGCAGTCGCTCGCCGCCGGCGCTTCGCCCGACCGCATCTCCTTCGGCAACACGATCAAGAAGGAAAAGGACATCGCGCGCGCCTACGCGCTCGGCATCCGGCTCTTCGCGGTCGATTGCGAGGCCGAGGTCGAGAAGATCGCGCGTGTCGCGCCGGGCTCGAAAGTGTTCTGCCGCATCCTGTCGAACGGCGCCGGCGCCGAATGGCCGCTGTCGCGCAAGTTCGGCTGCGCGCCCGAGATGGCGCCGCGGGTGCTCGAGCACGCCTATCGTCTGGGCCTGCAGGCTCATGGCGTGTCCTTCCACGTCGGATCGCAGCAGCGCAATCCGAAGATGTGGGACGGCGCGCTCAAGGACGCGGCGAAGATCTTCCGCGATCTCGCGGAGCGCGGCATCCACCTGTCGATGGTCAACCTCGGCGGCGGTTTCCCGACGAAATATCTCAAGGATATTCCGGCGGTGAAGGCCTACGGCCAGTCGATCTTCCGCTCCCTGCGGAAGCACTTCGGCAACCGCATTCCGGAGACGATCATCGAGCCAGGCCGCGGCATGGTCGGCAATGCCGGCATGATCGAGGCGGAAGTCGTGCTCGTCTCCAAGAAGGCGGACGAGGACAAGGTGCGCTGGGTCTATCTCGATATCGGCAAGTTCAACGGGCTCGCCGAGACCATGGACGAGATGATCCGCTATCCGATCCGCACCGAGCAGGACGGCGACGACATGGGTCCCTGCGTGCTCGCTGGCCCCACCTGCGATTCGGTCGATGTGCTCTACGAGAAGGAGCCCTATTTCCTTCCCTTCAGCCTCGAAATCGGATCGAAGGTGCTGATCGAGGGCACGGGCGCCTATACGACGACCTACTCGGCCGTCGGCTTCAACGGCTTCCCGCCGCTCGAGACGCATGTGATCTGACACGCATATGATTCCCTCCCGCCTTGTGGGGGAGGGGAGTTTCTTCCCGACAACCAAAGCTTCCCGAACGGCCTCTTCGTAGGTGCGAGGGTTGTCCTGCCTCACGAACACGCCGCTTGCGGCGTGTTCGCGTTCAACTTCGAGCGCGCTTTCCGCGAAAACCGGAAACCACTTTTCGCGGCGCGCTCGTTAGGAGGAAGCGATGACCTCTGTCCTGTCGACGGCGCTTGCGCCGCGTTCTTTCACGATCGACGTCGAGCGCGACGGCGATGTTTTCGCGCGCGAAAAGCTGCTGGACGCTGCCATGGGTCCCGGCCGTTTCCGCAAATCGTCGCAGAAGCTGCGTGACGGCCGCCTGCCCGCGATGGCGCTCGTCGCGCGCGACGAGGATGGCCGCATCGTCGGAACCGTGCGCCTCTGGAATGTCGACGCGGGCGGCGCCCCGGCGTTGCTGCTCGGCCCGCTCGCGGTGGCTGAAGATCGCCGCTGCGACGGAATCGGCGGCGCCCTGATGCGCGAAGCCATCGCGCGCGCGAAAAATGCGGGGCATGGCGCGATCATTCTCGTGGGCGATGCGCCCTATTACGCGCGCTTCGGCTTCGAACGTCGCCTGACCGAGCGACTGCATATGCCCGGCCCGGTGGAACTCGACCGCTTCCTCGCGCTGGAGCTGCGCGCAGGCGCGCTCGACGGCGCGCACGGCAAGCTGCGCGCGACCGGCGCGCGCGAGGCGGCTGTGCCCGCGCAGCGACGCAAGGCGGCCTAAGCCGTCGCCTCCTCGTCGTCATTGCGAGCGAAGCAAAGCAGTCCATTCCCGAGAGCCTGTCGAGATTCGCGGACGGATCGCCACGTCGCTTCGCTCCTCACGAAGACGGACGGAATCTACCCCCGCATCTTCAGCATGAACTGCAAGATCTTCATCGGCCGCCCCTTGTAGGGCGGCTGAAACAGGGCCTGCACGGCCGAGAACGGCCCTTGGTAGAACACAGGCCGCAGCTTCGAAAACGTGTTGAAGCCCTCGCGCGCATGATAATGCCCCATGCCGCTCGGGCCCACGCCGCCGAATGGCAGGTCGTGCTGGCCGACATGCAGCAGCGCCTCGTTGACCGACACGCCGCCCGACATGACCCGCGAAATGTAGAAGTCGCGCGTGTCGGCATCATGCGTGAAGGGATAGATGGCGAGCGGCCGGTCGTGCGCGTTGATGTAGGCGGCGACCTCGCTGCGGTCGCGATACGTCTTGATCGGCAGGATCGGCCCGAAGATCTCGCGCTGCATGACGATCATCTCGTCAGTCGCATCCAGCACGGCATGTGGCGCGAACTTGCGCTTCGATGCATCCGGAGTCTGCCCCTCCGCCAGATTCACAACCTTCGCGCCCTTGGCCCTCGCGTCGTCCAGCGTCGCAGTGAGACGATCATACGAGCGCTGGTCGATGATCGAGGTGAAATCCGCCGTGTTGAGGTCCGGGTAGCGTTGCGCGACCAGCCGACGGCAATGCGCGACGAATTCGTCCGCCTTGCCCTCGGGCACGAAAACATAGTCGACATTGGTGCAGATCTGGCCGGCGTTCAGCATCTTCACCCAGATGACGCGCTCGGCCGCGGTCTCGATCGGAAAATCAGGCGCGACGATCGCCGGCGACTTGCCGCCGAGTTCGAGCGTCACCGGCGTCAGGTTCTGCGCCGCGTTCGCCATGACCGAGCGCCCCGTCGCGCCCGAGCCTGTGAACAGCAGGTGGTCGAACGGCAGCGATGAAAAAGCCGGCCCGCGCCCGCCGCCGTCGGCAAAAAACGAAAGCTTGTCGGCAGGTAGATAGTTCGGCGAGATCCGCATTAACAATTGCGCGAGATTCTCGGAATTCTGCGACATCTTGACCATGGCGCGATTGCCCGCCGCGATGACCGCCGCCAGCGGGCAGAAGCTGAGGTTGAGCGGAAAATTCCACGGCACGATCACACCAACCAGCCCGAGCGGCTGCGGGATCACGCGGTTCTTCGCCAGCGGATAGGTCATGAAGTCGACATGCCGCCGCTGCGGCTTCATCCACTTCTTCAGATGCCTGATCGCGTCCGAAATCGTCTCCAGCGCGACGAAATATTCGGTGAACAGCGTCTCGAACTCGCTGCGATTGCCGTAGTCGGCGTTGATCGCAGCCACGATCGCGTCGCGGTTTTCCTTCAGGAGCCGCTTCAGCGCCTTGAGGTCGGCGACGCGCTCCTCATACGCAGGCTCCGGCGCGGCGAGATAGGCGGCGCGCTGCCGGTCGAAACAATTCTGGAATTCCTGGGGGATGGCGATCGGGCCGAGGCCCGCGACGGGAGCGTTCATGTCGGGCTCCTATTCTTGGATGCGGCAAGAGCCTGCATATAGGGCAATCTAGCGCAAGCGCCCGTCGATCGCGAGCCTTCAGGCTCGCAACGCATCATGCGAGCCCGAAGGTTCGCGGTCCAAAACTGTTTGAAAACACTGCAATCCCACGGCCGGGCTTGACCTGCGCGTCCCCGCTTGTTTCAACGCGCCGACATATTTTTCGCGCAACCTGCGCTTTCCCCCCGATTCTGGAGAGCAAGAATGTCGAACTGGCCGGTTCACGCCAAGATCACGGGCCCCATCGTCATGATCGGCTTCGGCTCGATCGGCAAGGGCTGCCTGCCGCTGATCGAACGCCATTTCGACTTCGACAAGTCGCGCTTCGTCATCATCGACCCCAGCGAGATCGACAAGGACCTCGCCGAACAGCATGGCGCGCGCTTCATCAAAGCCGCGATCACCAGGGAAAATTACAAGGAACTGCTCGGGCCGCTGCTGACAGAGGGCGGCGGACAGGGGTTCTGCGTCAACGTCTCCGTCGACACCTCATCGGTCGACATCATGCGCTACTGCCGCGAGATCGGCGCTCTCTATATCGACACGGTCGCGGAGCCGTGGCTCGGCTTCTATTTCGACGACAAGATGGATAACGAGCAGCGCACCAATTACGCGCTGCGCGAAGCGGTGCTCGAAGAGCGCCGCCGCGCGCCCGGCGGCCTCACCGCCGTCTCCTGCTGCGGCGCCAATCCGGGCATGGTCTCGTGGTTCGTCAAGCGCGCGCTGGTCAATCTCGCCGCCGATCTGAACGACAGCCATCCCGAGCCGAAGACACGCGAGGAATGGGCCGCGCTCGCCATGCGTCTCGGCGTCAAGGGCATTCATATCGCCGAGCGCGACACGCAGCGCGCGATCCATCCCAAGCAGCGCGATGTCTTCGTCAATACGTGGTCGGTCGAGGGCTTTTTGTCAGAAGGCATGCAGCCCGCCGAACTCGGCTGGGGAACGCATGAGAAGTGGAAGCCCGGCAACGCCGGCGAGCACAAGACCGGCTGCGGCGCGGCCATCTATCTCAACCAGCCCGGCGCCAATACCCGCGTGCGTTCCTGGTGCCCGACGCCCGGCGCGCAATACGGCTTCCTCGTCACGCACAACGAGTCGATCTCGATCGCCGATTATTTCACGGCGCGCGACGCCAGCGGCAAGGTCCTCTATCGCCCGACCTGCCACTATGCCTATCACCCGGCCGACGACGCCGTGCTGTCGCTGCACGAACTCTTCGGTCGCGCCGGCCGCATCCAGCCCGCGCACCACATTCTCACAGAGCACGAGATCGAGGACGGCGTCGATGAACTCGGCGTGCTCCTCTACGGCCACTCCAACAACGCTTACTGGTACGGCTCGCAGCTTTCGATCGAGGAAACGCGCCGAATCGCGCCCTACCAGAACGCGACCGGCCTGCAGGTGACCTCCGCGATTCTCGCCGGCATGGTCTATGCGCTGGAAAACCCCAACCTCGGCATCGTAGAGGCCGACGAAATGGATTTCCGCCGCTGCCTTGAGGTGCAGTCGCCCTATCTCGGCCCGCTCGTCGGCCGCTACACCGACTGGACGCCGCTGACCGACCGCCCGGGCTTCTTCCCCGAGGATATCGACGAAAGCGACCCCTGGCAGTTCCGCAACATTCTGGTGCGCTGATCTCGCATCGGAAGGAACCGGCAGGCTTCGAGCGCGTTCCTGACAGGCCGCGCTCGGGCCGGCTGTTTTTCTTCGGAGGCGTCATTGGCACAGAAATCTTCAAACATTCAGCAGGCGCTCGCCTCGCCCGCGGGTCTCTCCCCCGAAAGCGTTAAGGCGATCTCCGCATCGCTCAATCTGGTCCTCGCCGACGCCTTCGCCCTTTACCTGAAGACGAAGAATTTTCACTGGCATATGACCGGCCGCCATTTCCGCGACTATCACCTTCTGCTCGACGAGCAGGCGGCGCAGATCTACGGCATCACCGACGATGTCGCCGAGCGCGTGCGCAAGGTCGGCGGCCGGACGCTGAAGTCGATCGGCCATATATCGAAGCTGCAGGCGATCAAGGACAACGACAAGGACGACGTTTCGCCCTCCGACATGCTCAATGAGCTGCGCGAGGACAATGCGATCTTCATCGAGGACCTTCGCAAGGCGCACGACGCCGCCGACGACGCCAATGATGCGGCCACCACCAGCATGATCGAGGTTTGGCTGGACGAGGCCGAGCGTCGCCAGTGGTTCCTGTTCGAAACCATCCGCGGCATGAACTGACTTATTCTCCAGATCAGCCGGCGCCTTCGGGCGTCGGCTTGTCGCGCGCTCAGAACCAGCCCTTGCGCTTGAAATACCAGATCGGCGCGAGCGCCGTGACGAACATCAGCGCGAGCGCCATCGGGTAGCCGTACTGAAAATCCAGTTCGGGAATATGTTTGAAGTTCATGCCGTAGACCGACGCCACCAGCGTCGGCGGCATCAGGCATACGGCGGCGATCGAGAATATCTTGATGATCTGGTTCTGCTCGAGATTGATCAGGCCGAGCGTCGCATCGAGCAGAAAGCCGATCTTCGAGCCGAGATAGGAAGCATGGTCCGACAACGCGGAAACGTCGCGCTGAATCGTGCGGATCCGCGCGTCGGTCTCGGCTGCCGCCTTTGCGCTGTGTCCCACGCCATGATGATAGGACACCAGCCGGTTGAAGCCGACAAGCGACTCCCGGATGATTCCGAGCAGATCGCCGGCCTGTCCCACACGCTCGATGGTCGCCTGCAGATCGTGATCGCGCTTGCCGACGTTTTCCTTCGCGGATCGCGCGCGAAACACGTCGCGCGAAATACGATCGACATTGTCGCCAACCTTCTCGAGCGCGTCCGCGAGCCGGTCCACCATCGCCTCTATCAGGGTGAGCATGAGATGCTCCGAGCCGGCGGACTGGCAACCGCCAGGCCGCGCAAGCCGGTCGATGATATTGGTGAAGGGCCGCAGCTCGACGTAGCGCACGGTCACCAGCGCGCCGCCGCTGAGAATGAACATGACCGGCGACTTGATCGGCGCATCCGTATCGAGCCCGGCCGCCGCCGTCACCGTCATGTATTCGACGCCATCCTCGTTGTAGAGGCGCGACGAAACCTCGATCTCCTCGATTTCCGCGCGCGTCGGCACAGAGACGCCCGTCGCCTGGTCGACGAAGGCGCGCTGTTCCGCTGTCGGCTCGATCAGATCGTACCAGGCGCCGAGCGGCGCGCAGGTCGGGTCGGGCGCGCCTTCATACGCCGTAGCGGCGAGGCGACCTTCCTCGATCGAGCGGATGAAGAGCATTCAGACGCCCGCGATCTGCAATGTGTGGCCGCCGTCGACCGCATAGGTGACGCCGGTGATGTACGATCCCGCGCGCGGCGCGGCGAGCAGGAGCAGTGCGCCGTCGAGCTCCCCTTCCCTGCCGAAGCGCCGCATCGGAATGTGCTTCTGCATGTCCGAGCCGCCGCCGGCGAGCCAGTCGGAATTCATCTCGGTCGAGAAGTAGCCGGGCGCGAGCGCATTGGCGCGAATGCCGTAACGCGCGAATTCGAAGCCGAGCACCTTGGTGAGCTGCATCACGGCGGCCTTCGACACGGAATAGGCGCCATTGGAACGGCCCACGCCGAAGGAGAGGATCGAAGCAAGATTGATGATCGAGCCGCCCTTGCCCGCCTTCACCATGCGCTGCGCCACTTCCACCGCATTGGCGCGCACGGCCTCGACATTGATCTCCATCGTCTCGCGCCAGCCCTGAACGTCGCCCTTGATCATCGTCGAGGCGCGGGCGATGCCGGCATTGTTGACGAGGATCGTCACCTCGCCGAGCGCTGCTTCCACAGCGTCGAAGGCTGCCTTCATCTGCGCTTCGTCGCCGACATCGGCCCCGAGCGCGATCGCCTTGCCGCCGCCAGCGATAATTTCCTGCGCAAGCGCTTCCAGACGTTCCTTGCGCCGCGCGACCAGCGCAACAGTCGCGCCATTGGCCGCGAGCACCCGCGCGAAACGCGCGCCGAGTCCGGACGAAGCGCCGGTGACGAGTGCGACTTCGCCGGTGAGATCGAAGAGATCGGCGGCCTTCATCGGTGCGGCTTCGGTCACGATTTTCCTCCGGTCGCGCGCGTGCAGCGCGCATGTGTCGCGCCCCAGGCGTTTTGCTTTCTCTTGATCGCTTGTCTATCCAGTAGCCGGCCCGAGCGCAATTTGGCGCAAGGCGGGATGCGGAGGCGGAATTGACGGGATCTCAGCGACTCACCCTCGTCGTCGCCGCGGCGCTGGCCATCATGGCGGCGCTCGGCTTCGCCTCCGGTCATGGCGGTTTCGGCGCATCGATGCGGCTCAACACGGATACGGCCGCCGTCTATGCGCCAGCCGCCCTGTTCGGCTTCGTCGCCGCCCGCATGGGCCGGCGCGCCGCAGACCTCTATCTCGTCGCGGTCGGCCTGCTGCTCGTCGCCGACGCTTTCGCCGGCGCAACGCGCGGCATTTTCTACCTGTCTTTCGAATCCCTGCGCGGAACGGTGACGCCGATGACCAAGCCCGCGCGCTACATCGCCGTGCTGCCGCACGCCATCCTCGGCATCGTCGCGCTCGTCGCCGGCCTGCGCTCGGCCAATGCGGCGGCGGCGCAGCGCCGGGATTTGCCGCCGTCGTAGGCCGCGACACGACCTCCCCGCTCGCGGAGAGTGAGCAAGGTCCTACCGTTCCGCGAACGCCTTCTCGATCACATAGGACGCCGGCGCGCCGCCCGAACCTTCCACGAAACCGCGCGCGTCGAGCAGTTCCTGCAGATCGCTCAGCACCTGCGGACCGCCGCAGATCATCACACGGTCGTGGGCAGGATCGAGCGCGGGGGCGCCAATCTTCTCGAACAATTGCCCGCTTTCGATAGCGCTCGTGATGCGCCCGGTGTTGACGTAGGCCTCGCGCGTCACGGTCGGATAATGCACGAGTTTCTCTCGTGAAAACTCGCCCAGGAATTCATGCTCGTGCGCGGCCTTCACGATGTCGGAGCCATATTCCAGCTCCGCGATTTGCCGGCAGCCGTGCACCAGAATGATCTTCTCGTAGCGATCGTAGATGTCCGGGTCCTTGATGACGCTGGCGAAAGGCGCAACGCCCGTGCCGGTAGACAACAGATAGAGCCGCTTGCCGGGCAGAAGGCTCGACTGCACCAGCGTGCCCGTCGGTTTGCGACCGACCAGCACCTTGTCGCCGACCGCTATATGCTGAAGCCGGGAGGTCAGCGGGCCGTTCTCGACCTTGATCGAATAGAACTCGAGCTCTTCCTCGTAATTGGCGCTCGCCATCGAATAGGCGCGCAGCAGCGGCCGCCCGTCGACCTCGAGGCCGATCATCACGAACTGGCCATTCTCGAACCGGAAGGACGGATCGCGCGTCGTGCGGAAAGTGAAAAGCCGGTCGGTGAACTGACGGACGAAAGTCACGGTCTCGCGATTGAAGGCGCCGGCCTTCTTGGGCTGGGCGACGGTTTCGGCTTCGACCTTTTCGACGGCGGCGGAACGGGTCATGCGGCGATCTCTCCTGACCGGGCTGCGGGTGGCGACGGCAACATCTCGAAAAATCATATGCCTTTCGCACCTGCGAAAGGTCAATAATTCAATTTTCCGAATATATGGCCTTCGTCAAAAATTGGTTCTCCGGAAGGCCCCCTCAGCAGCAGAACATTCCCCACCCGGCCGGGACCGCCGGCTTCCAGTCGGCCTCGTCGACCGTTGCCGGCCCGTGACAGCGCCGCAGGCGCCGCCTAGTCTGCCCGCCATGCCGCACGATCACGACCACGACCACCACGAGCATGGCCATGGACACGACCATGACCACGATCACGATCACGAATTCTCGGAGCTTTCCGATGTCGCCCTGCGCGTGCGCGCGCTGGAAACGGTGCTGGCGGAAAAAGGCCTGGTCGACCCGGCCGCGCTCGACGTCATCGTCGACACCTACGAGACGCGGGTCGGTCCGCGCAATGGCGCCCGCGTCGTGGCCCGCGCCTGGAGCGATCCAGCTTTCAAGGCGCGGCTGCTCGAAGATGGCGCGAAGGCCATAGCCGAACTCGACTATGGCGGACGAGGCGGCGAACATATCGCGGTCGTCGAGAACACCGCCGATACCCACAACATGGTCGTGTGTACGCTGTGCTCCTGCTACCCGTGGCCAGTGCTCGGCTTGCCGCCCGTCTGGTACAAGTCGGCGCCCTATCGCTCGCGCGCCGTCATCGATCCGCGCGGCGTGCTCGCCGAATTCGGCGTGAGGCTCGCCGACGACGTCGAGGTGCGCGTGTGGGATTCGACGTCGGAAATGCGTTACCTCGTCCTGCCGATGCGCCCCGCCGGAACAGAGGGATGGAGCGAGGAGCAGCTCGCCGCTCTCGTCACGCGCGACAGCATGATCGGCGTCGGCCAGCCGCTTGCGCCCGGGAGCGTCGCATGAACGGCGCGCAGGACCTCGGCGGCATGATGGGGTTCGGCCCGGTGGCGCCGGAACCGAACGAACCGGTCTTTCACGCGCGCTGGGAAAGTCGCGTGCTCGCGAACGTGATCGCCACCCAGGCGCTTGGCTGGTGGACCGGAGACCGCAGCCGGTTCGCGCGGGAATCGCTGAACCCCGGCTTCTACCTCACACACAGCTATTACGAGATCTGGCTCGCCGCGCTCGAAAACATCCTCGCCGCGGAGAGGCTGGTCGGCGCCGACGAGATCGCGGCCGGCCATGCGCTGCGGCCCGCGCGCAAACCGGACGCGGTGTTCGAGGCGTCCAATGTCGTCAGCGCGCTGACGCGCGGCTGGCCGTCCGATCGCGAACCGCAGGCCGCGCCCCGCTTCAAGGTCGGCGACAAGGCGCGCGCGAAAAACATGCATCCGACCACGCATACGCGCCTGCCGCGATATGCGCGCGGCAAGGTCGGCGTCGTCGAAATCGTGCGCGGTTGCCATGTCTTTCCGGACGCGAGCGCCGAAGGGCGCGGGCCCGATCCGCAATGGGTCTACAATGTCCGCTTTTCCGCGCGCGAGCTCTGGGGCGAGGAGGCGGACCCCCGCGCTTCCGTGACCATCGACGCCTTCGAGCCCTATCTTGACGCCGCCTGACCTCTCCGCCCTTCCGGGCATTCCGCGCGAAGAGGCCGGGCCGCTGTTTCGCGAGCCGTGGGAAGCGCAGGCGTTCGCGCTCGCCGTCCATCTGCGCGATCGCGGGCTGTTCTCGTGGCGCGAATGGGCGGAAGCTCTAGGCGCGGAGATCGTGGCGGCGCAGGCGGCCGGCGATCCCGATCTCGGCGAAACCTACTACCTGCACTGGCTGGCCGCGCTCGAAAAACTCGTCGTCGTGAAGGGCGCGGCGAGCAGCGAGGGGCTTTGCGATATGAAGGACGCCTGGGAACGCGCGGCGCGCGCAACGCCGCACGGCGCGCCGATCGAGCTCGGGGCGGAGACGAGGCAGCGGTAACGCTCGATTTCCGTCCCCCGCCGGCCTTCGCCGCGTGCCAGACTCGCGACACGTCAAAATTCCGCCTGCGGGCGTTGGGCCGAATCTATCCGCGCGCCGATCCGCCCCACCGCCCTCGTACGCAAATTGCGTTCGGAAAAGCGAAGGCCAGCGCGCGCTGAAACGACGAGTTCAGCCGTGCAGGCGGATGGCCGCCATTATCGAACAACGCCCGACACGCAGCACGGACTCGGCACGCTGCCGGGAATGTCGGATTTCAGCCAGCATCGCGCGGAACGCCCCTGGTAACCCCGCCTCACATAGGTCCACGCGCGACAATCTCCATCATCGGCGCAGGCCAACTGGCAAGCACGTGGCCCGCCGCGTATGGCGAAATTCGAGTAGTCAGCTCCCGGACGGTCGACATTGATCTCATATGTCGACTGCCCCAGTCCGCTGGCGGCGCTGCTGACGAGGAATGCTGTGGCAAGAAGAAGTCTGATTACGGTTCGCATCGGAAGCCCCCTTCTTTCTGCACACGACGAAGATACGGAAAAACGACATCCAAGCATTGATGTGTCGCAGTAATTCGGATGTCTGGCCCCGGGCGTCGGAGACGGCGCGTGCAAAGCGTTCAAAAAGAAGCGGCCGTGCTCCAGGCGTTCAGTACGAAGGTAGGCCCGCTTCTCTGCGCAGCGTCTCGACAATCGAACTGAACCGTCTGACACGCGAATACGACACGACGACGCTATGGGTCTTGCCGTCGGCGGTCACGGCCAGCCGGCGATATCCGCCGTCCCGCACGCGCGGGTTTGCGTAGTATGGCTTCAAATCGAAGAAACCGCAGGACAGGGCGCGCGCGTACATCCTTCCTACGGCTACGCTGGCGATGCGGCGCCGCTGCGACGGAAGTGTCGTATGCGTGCCTTTGCGCCCCGCCGTGTCTCCAATGAAATATTCGACCGCGCCATTCGCGTCGACCGCTATCCAGACGCGCCGCCCGGGTCGATCGGCGTGTCGCGGACCTTCCGAATAGGAGATGGAAAAATCCGATGGCGCGCTGATCGCCTTCACATCCGCATCGGCGCAGAGCGTATTGTCGGAAGGCATTGGCGGCGGCATGCGAGATCTGGATTGCGCGTGGAGAGTTCCGACGCCGGCGCACAACACAAGTCCCAGATAGATCGTCAGATATCGAAATTGCATGCCCGCCTCCGCCAGTCGACATCAGGAGTGATAAGGGCTTGTCGCATCGCACGCATTGATCGGGAAGATGTCGCGGCAGACGCGCCGACCGCCGCCTTACGTCGCGCTCTGCGCCCGTCACGACCTCGCGCGCCTGCAATCAGGCGCGCAACTCGGAGCGGAACGTTCGCGCCGGCCGGACTTGCTGCACCGTCGACTTCGGCCCTGCGATGCTGCGGCGATCGAACGGGGGACGATATGTTCGCCCGCAGATCCTGCTTCGCCGCCGCGGTTGCCAAGGGCGAGTTCGTCGGAGCCCGTGCGACCGGCGTGCGCGCGCCGGGGCAAAACGAGAAGGTCGCGATCGGTGACAGCCTTCACCTCGGCTGCGACGCCAAAGCCTTCGCGGCGACGCTCGCGACGAACGGCCTGATGGAGACGCTCTGCCGCAGTACGCGAAGGTCCGATCAGCTCGTGCCGCGCGCCATGTAAACGCCGCCGAGCAGGGCGACCCCGACGACCAGCACGACGATGGCCGCGAAAAATTCCGCGCCGCGCGCGATCAGCAGGCCGCGCCCGTCGCCGCCGCCGGACAATTTCAACGCAAGACCCTTGGCAAGCACCGCGATTGCCGCGAGCGCGCCGGTCGTCACCGCCGTGCCGAGCGACATGGCCGCGACCGCGCCGACGCCCGCCAGAAACACGCCCTGCGCCAGCGTGAACACCAGAACGAGGATTGCGCCCGAGCACGGCCGCGCGCCCGCCGCGACGATCGTCGCCAGCGCCGAACTCCACGAGAAGCCCTCGCCCAACGTCGTCGGGTCCGGCGCATGAAAATGCCCGCAACTCGCATCGTGCACATGGCCCGGCTCGACCGACTCGCAGGTGAAACGGCCGGATGCAGACGCGCCGCCAGCGGTCGCGAACGCGGGCTCCGGCGCCCGCGCCCGCAAAGCGCGCATGAGGGCGCCGCCTTTGGTCCACACCAGATAGAGACCGAGGCCGGCGACCGCCGCGTAGCTGACCATTTCGATTGTCTCGGCCGCTTGGGTCATGCGCGTCGCTGTCGCATTGAACACCAGCGCGGCGACGCCGACGATGGCGACCGCAACCACGCCCTGCAGAACGGCGGCTAGAAATGTGAGCGTGAGCCCGCGTTTCAGCGCGCGTTCGTTGGCGATCATGTAGGAGGCCATGACCGCCTTGCCGTGGCCGGGGCCCGCAGCGTGAAACACGCCATAGGCGAAGGAGAGGCCCGCGAGCAGCCAGAACCCCGCCATGCTTTCCTTGGCCTCACGCGCCGCGCCGGTCAGCGCGCGGTAGAAATGCGACTGTTGCGCGAGAATCCAGGCGACGACGGCGTTGCCGGCGCCGACGCTGCCCTCGTTGGCGCCGACCGCGAAGGGATTGCGTTGCGCGAGCGCGGGCGTGGCGAGGAGGAGGAAGGCGGAGAGCAGCGCGAGGACGGCGAGCGCTGTCGCCCACGAACCTCGCGTGACTGTGCCCTTCTCCCCGCAAGCGGGGAGAAGGTGGCCGAAGGCCGGATGAGGGGCCGGGGGAGCGACGCTCGATTCGAGTAAGTCGTTCGGCCCCTCACCCCTGCCCTCTCCCCGCAAGCGGGGAGAGAGAGAAGAGCCGCCCCGCTCCCTCACGGACACGCCACCACCACACGCGGCGCGAGGCGTGACGACAGGTCGGCGCCGGGCGAGAAGTTCTCGGCCGCCGCCGCGCTCAGCCTTTGCGATTCCGCCGCCAGCAGCGGCGCCGGCGTCATCACGCTGGCCGAGCAGCCGCCCGGCGCATCCTTCAACGCGATCGGGTCGACCTTCTCGAAGCCGAAGGCGACGAAATAGGTGGGATCGTACACCTGGAAAGAAAACGCTTTCTTCGCCGCGATCGGCTCTTTCAGCAGCAACGTGAAATGCAGCGAGACGATCTTCTTCTCGTCGGCGTCGAGCCAGAAATCCGAGGGCTCCTGGAACGGCAGCTTCTTGCCGGCCTCGCGCGCGAAGGTGAAAAAGTCGAACTCGGCCAGAGAATCGACGTTGGTCTTTGCGAGCGGCTGCAATTCCTCGCGCGTCGGCGGCTTGCCGTCCTTGCCCAGCCCCTGCGTGGCGAAGGCCGAATACATTTCGTCGAAGGTCCAGACATGGCGCAGCCCGGTGATCTGGCCCGCCTTGTCGAACAGAACCGTAGCGCGCGCCGCCACCCAGACGTGCGGGTGCGCCATGGCGGGCATAGCGGCGGCAATCGCCGCCAAGCCCGCTGTTACTGCAGCAATTGTCTTGCGAAACAACATCGTCTTGCGCCCAGCCTCGGAATCGATCTCGGCAACTCTATCTTTTTCTGCGCGAGATCCGATGCCTCGCGAAGGCGGCGGAATTTGGAAGATGCGGATTGAATTTAGTCAGTAATGCTGACATATTCCAAAGTCGAAAGCAGGCTAACATGCTTGCGAATGGATATTCCGGCGGGAGCCGGACCGGAGGAAAAAGATGGCCGAACCCTTTGAAGGCCGCGCCGACCAGACCGCCGTCACGGCCGTGTCTCTCGACGACAAATTCGATCTGACGAAGGACCGCATCTTCTCGACCGGCACGCAGGCGATCGTGCGCCTGCTGCTGATGCAGAAGGAGCGCGACCGCCGCGCCGGCCTGAACACCGCGGGATTCATCACCGGCTATCGTGGATCGCCGCTCGGCGCCGTCGACATGCAGATGCATTCGGCCAAGAAATGGTTCGACAGGAACGACATTCTCTTCCAGCCCGGCCTCAACGAAGACCTCGCCGCCACCGCCGTCTGGGGCGCGCAGCAGGCCGAGATGCGCGGCGAGGGCAAATACGACGGCGTCTTCTGCATCTGGTATGGCAAGGGCCCGGGCGTCGACCGTTCCGGAGACGTCTTCCGCCACGCCAATCTCGCCGGCACGTCCAAGAACGGCGGCGCGCTCGTGCTGATGGGCGACGACCATACGGCCGAATCCTCCACCACCGCGCACCAGTCCGACTTCCATCTCGTCGACGTCATGATGCCGATCATGGCGCCGGCCGGCGTGCAGGAAATCCTGGATTACGGGACCTACGGCTTCGCCCTGTCGCGCTATGCGAGCGTATGGGTCGGGATCAAGTGCCTCAAGGACACGATCGAATCGACCTCGTCCGTGGATGGTTCGATCGATCGCGTCGAGATCGTCACGCCGACTGATTTCAAAATGCCGCTCGGCGGCCTCGGCATTCGCCCGCGTGACGGCATTCTCGATCAGGAAGCGCGCCTGCAGGAATACAAGCGCGACGCTATCCTCGCCTTCCTGCGCGCCAACAAGATCAATCGCATCGTCACCTCGGGCGGGCCGAATGCGAAGGTCGGCATCATCACGTCCGGAAAATCCTATCTCGATGTGCGCCAGGCTTTCGACGATCTCGGCATCGACGAGGTCAAGGCCAACGATCTCGGCGTGCGCCTCTACAAGCTCGGCTGCGTCTGGCCGATCGAGCCCGAAGGCCTGAAGGATTTCGCCGAAGGCCTCGACATGATCATCGTCGTCGAGGAGAAGCGCTCCCTGATCGAAGTGCAGGTGCGCGAGGAACTCTTCGGCATGCCCAACCCGCCGATCGTCGTCGGCAAGAAGGACGAGAAGAGCAACTGGCTCTTCCCGGTGAAGGGCGCGCTCGACACCAATGAAATCGCCATCGCCATCGCCGAGCGCATCCTGCGCTTCAAAGCCGATCCGAAGGTCGAGCAGAAGCTACGCTCGCTGCAGCAGGCGCAGGCCATGCTCGCCGACACGAAAGACGCTTCGTTTCGCATCCCTTATTTCTGCTCGGGCTGCCCGCACAATACCTCCACGCGCGTGCCGCAGGGCATGCGCGCCTATGCCGGCATCGGCTGCCATTTCATGGCGCAATGGATGGATCGTTCGACCGAGGGCTTCACCCATATGGGCGGCGAGGGGGCGAACTGGATCGGCGAGGCGCCCTTCTCGAAACGCAAGCACATCTTCCAGAATCTCGGCGACGGCACCTACAATCACTCGGGCGTGCTGGCGATCCGCTGGGCGGTCGATAGCAAGACCAACATCACCTACAAGATTCTCTTCAACGACGCCGTCGCCATGACCGGCGGCCAGCGTCACGAAGGCGGCCTGACCGTCGACATGATCGCCCGGCAGGTGGCCGCAGAGGGCGTGAAGAAGATCGCGCTCGTGACAGACGAGCCTTACAAATATCCATCTGGCTCGTATTGGCCTGCGGGCCTCACCATCCATCCGCGCGAAGATCTCGACCGCGTGCAGCGCGATCTCTCCGAGATCGAGGGCGTGACGGTCCTGCTCTACGACCAGACCTGCGCGGCCGAAAAGCGTCGCCGCCGCAAGCGCGGCACGTTCCCCGATCCCGACCAGCGCGTCATCATCAACGAGCTCGTCTGCGAGGGCTGCGGCGATTGCGGCGTGAAGTCGAATTGCGTTTCGGTGCAGCCGCTCGAAACCGAATTCGGTCGCAAGCGCAAGATCGACCAGTCCTCGTGCAACAAGGACTTTTCCTGCGTCAACGGCTTCTGTCCATCCTTCGTGACCGTGCATGGCGCAAAGCCGCGCAAGGCCAAGCCGCGCGACATGCAATCGTCAACGGCTCTCGCGACGCCGCCGCAGCCGAAACTGCCCGCGATCGGCGCGCAGCCCTATTCGATCCTGATCTCGGGCGTCGGCGGCACCGGCGTCGTCACCATCTCGGCCATTCTCGGCATGGCCGCGCATCTCGAAGGCAAGGGCGTCGGGGTAATCGACATGGCTGGCCTCGCCCAGAAGGGCGGCGCGGTCTATTGCCACGTCAAGATCGCCAACAAGCCGGAAGAGGTGCACGCGATCCGCGTCGCCGCAGGCGAGGCCGAGCTCGCGCTCGGCTGCGACCTCGTCGTCGCCGGCACCAAGAAGGTCTTGTCCGCCATCAACAAGGGTGAGACCGGCGTCTTCGTGAATTCGGCGGAGGTCTATCCCGGCGAGATCACGCGCATGGCCGATTTCTCGCTGCCCGGCGAGCGTGTGAAAGCCGCGATTCGCGACGCTGCCGGCGAGAACTACGGTTTTGTCGACGCCTCCGCCACGGCGACTGCGCTGCTCGGCAATTCGATCGGCGCCAACATGTTCATGCTGGGTTTCGCCTGGCAGCGCGGCTTCGTGCCGCTGAGCGAGGCCTCGATTCTGGAAGCCATCCGCCTCAACGGCGAGGCGGTCGCGATGAACACCGAGGCTTTCCATTGGGGCCGCCGCGCGGCGAACGATTCGAAAGCTTTCGATGCTTTCGTCGCCCCGCTGTTGAAGCCGACGGAATCGCGCCAAATGTCGACATCGCTCGACGAGATGATCGAGCGCCGCGTGAAATATCTCACCGCCTACCAGAACGCCGACTATGCGCGGCGCTACAAGCTGCGCGTCGAGAAGGCGCTCGCCGTCGAACATGCGAAGACGCCGGGCAAGACGGACTATGCGGCGGCGGTTGCGCGCTACCTCTTCAAGCTGATGGCGATCAAGGACGAATACGAGGTCGCGCGCCTCTATTCCGACGGCTCGTTCCGTCGCCAGCTGGATGCGGCCTTCGAGAATGTCGGCAAGCTCGAATTCCATCTGGCGCCCCCGATCCTCGGCAAGAAGGATGCGAATGGCGTCGCGACCAAGACGACCTTCGGCCCGTGGATGATGAGCGCCTATCGCCTGCTGTCGTCCTTGAAATTCCTGCGCGGCGGCGCGCTGGATATTTTCGGCAAGACGGCGGAGCGCAAACAGGAGCGGCAGCTGCTCGCCGATTACGAAAAGCTGCTCGACGAGCTCGAAGCCGGCATGACCGAGACGTCGCACGCGCTCGCCGTGCAGCTCGCCTCGATCCCCGAAAAGATCCGCGGCTTCGGCCACGTGAAGGAAAGCCACATCGAAAAGGCGAAAACGGAAGAAGCGAAACTGCTCGCCAAATTCCGCACGCCGCAGAAGCCTCTGCCGGTGGCGGCGGAGTAAGTTCAGGAGCCGCCATGGCCGGATTGTCCCGGCCATGAATGTTTGTCGCTGCGCCGTCTCAATTACAACGTCATTGCGAGCGCAGCGACGCAATCCAGAGCCACGTCCCGGCTCTGGATTGCTTCGTCGCTACGCTCCTCGCAATGACGGGCCTAAATCCCTTCCGCGCCGCCATCGCCACGGGGATCGTGCGCAGCCTCGATGCGCCCGTCGCGATGCCGCACCAGCATGCCGGCATGGCCGAACTGATCGACGAAACCGTCGCGGATCATCTCGATCTCGTGCCCGACCTGATCGAGCCGCGCGACGAGCGAGGGATCGAAGCGGTCTTCCAGTTTCAATGTTGCGCGCGGCGCGCCCCAGCGCTTGTCGAAGCGGAAGCGCGGCGCATCTATGCTGCCGGCGATGTCGCCGGTCATCAGATAGCGCGAAAAGATCTGAGCCTGGAACTGCGGCTGGCCATCGCCGCCCATCGAGCCGTAGCTCATGATGCGTCCGTCGTCGAACACGCAGAGCGGCGCATTCAGCGTGTGCATGGTCTTCTTGCCGGGCTGCAAGGCGTTGGGATGCGACTCGTCGAGCGAGAACGACACGCCGCGATTTTGCAGAAGGATGCCGGTCGCCGGCAGCACGCAGCCAGACCCATATTCCCAGAACAGCGACTGGATGTAGGAAACGGCGAGCCCGCTCGCATCGATCGCGCCCATCCAGATCGTATCGCCTTCTTCCGGCGCGATCGGCCAGGAGGCCGCGCGCGTCATGTCGATCTTCGCGGCTTCGCGCGCCAGGAATTTCGGCGCGAGCAGCCCGGCTGGATCGAGACGCGGAAAATCGAAATCGACGCAGGCCGCGTCGCGCAAGGCGAGCGCGCGTTTCGAGGCTTCGACCAGCCCGTGAATATGCTCGAACGTTTCCGGGCGCGTTACGCCCAGTTGCGCGAACATGCCGAGCGTGATCAACGAGATGATTCCGACCGTCGGCGGCGGCGTATTGATTTGCACGCGTCCCGGCATGTCGAGACGCAGCGGATCGCGCAGAACAGCCTGATAGCGCGCGAGATCGTCGCGCACGACAGGCGCGCCGATGCGTTCGAGATCGGCGGCGATCTCGCGCGCGATGTCGCCGCGATAGAAATCCTCAATGCCCGCGTCGGCCAGATGCGCCAGCGTATCGCCGAGCTTCGCATTGCGGCGCGACTCGGCGGCGGCGGGTATCTTGCCATGGAGGAAGAAAGTCGGCGCAAAGCCCGGCGCCGCATATAGCGCTTGCTGCTCGCGATGCTTGTAGCGCGCTTCCGACTTCGACTGCCGATAGCCGCGCGCCTTCTCGATGGCGTCGTGCAGAAGCGTGCGCCCAGGCAACCTGCCGCCGAGCGATCGGGCAAATTCCTGCGCCAACATCCAGCCGCCGACAGCGCCTGGCACGGTCAACGCGGCGAGCGGTCCACGCCGTGGAATGATGTCATGACCTGCATCGCGATAGCTTGCGATCGTCGCCTTCGCGCCGGCGAAGCCGCAGGCCTCGATGACCCGCACGCGGCCGCCCGGTTCGCGGATCGTCCAGAAGCCGTCGCCGCCGATCCCGTTCATGTGCGGGTAGACGACCGCGATGGTCGCGGCCATGGCGAGCATGGCCTCGATCGCATTGCCGCCTTCGGCGAGAATGGCCTTGCCGGCGCGCGCGGCGTCGATATGCGGCGCGGCGACCGCGGCTTGCGAGAATGTCGGCGTTTCCATGGCGCTAGGAAGCAGGCGCGTCGGCCGGCGTCAATGCGTCAGGCCTGACGCTGCGCCTGACCCTGCAGCATGACCGCGCGCGCCTCCGTCCGGCGCGTCACGCCGAGCAGCGGCGAGACGCGCAGCGGCGCGGCGCCCAGCCAGTCGAGCGCGGCGGCCAGGCGCACGTGGCCGTCGTGCATGCACAGGCAGATCGACGGATCGAAGCCGATCCAGCCGAGCCCCTCGACATAGGCCTCCGCCCAGCCGCGCAGGTCGCTGGCGTCGGCCGCGCTGTCCGCGCCATCCGATTCGCTGGCGAGATAGCCGCTGACGAATCGCGCGGGCACGCCGATCGAACGCGCCGCGGCGATGAAGACATGCGCGAGTTCGCAGCTTGCGCCGGTTTTGGCCTTGAACACGTCGATGGCGGAATCCGGCTCTTTCTTCGCGGGTTCGAACGCGATCGCCTCGTTGACGGCGCGCATCAGGAAATGCGGACGGTCGAGTTCGGTCTTGGCGCCCTTGATCGCTTCGCGCGCGAATTTTCGGAGCGCGGGATCGGCTTCGGTCAGATCGGTGTCGCGCAGGTAGACGTCTGGCGCAAAGCACTCCTTCTCGCTGCGCAGCAACCCGGCCGTATCGAAAGTCTCGACCTCGCCGCGCGCGATCACGGTCAGCTTCTGCAGGGGCCCTTCGGCGTCGAGCGTCTGAACGAAATTGCCGAAGGCGTCGTGCTGCTCGCGCATCTGGCAATCGACGTCGGCGTCGATCGACCAGGACATGATGCTCTGGCTCTCGCAGGCGCGCGGGCGAAGGCGCATCGATTGGATCACGGAACGCGCTGGCGGCGCGAACTCCTGCGTGATGACGTGGCGGACCGAGATTCTCATGACTCAATGAACCAGATATTGCTCCGCCATGACAATATCGAGCCGGTCGTTGTCGGCGATAAAGCCTTCGATGAACTCGTGCAGGCCGTTCTGGAAGATGATTTTCAGATCGGCCGCCTGAAGCTTGGCCAGCATGGCGTGCGCATGGCGCTGCGCCTTGCCCTGCCGGCCGTAATCGCGCGCCAGCAGGTCGAGCCAGCGCACGATATTCTCGTAGCAGGCGGTCAGCGAGCGCGGCATTTCGGCCCTCAGGATCAGCAGATCGGCGACAAGCCAGGGCTTGACGCTTTCGCGGTAGACCCAGTGATAGGCGGTGTTCGCCGAGACCGCGCGCAGGATTGCCGACCACTGGAAGTAATCGAGCGAGCCGCCGACTGCTTCGTTGTCGGGAAGCAGAACGTGATATTTCACGTCGAGCAGGCGCGCCGTATTGTCCGCGCGCTCGACAAAATGGCCGAGGCGCATGAAGTAGAAGGCTTCACTTCGCAGCATCATGCGATAGGCGGACCCGTCGACGTCGAGCGCCATCTTCTTCACGAGCGCGAGAAAGCGACCGAGATCGTCGCGCTCGAGCCCTCGTCCCTTGGCGCGCTCGCGTTCATAACGCAACAGTTCGAGCCAGGCGGCGTTGACCGCTTCCCATGTCTCGATCGTCAGCGCGGTGCGCACAGCGCGCGCGTTGCGGCGCGCGGCTTCCATGCAGCTGTGGATCGAGGAAGGATTTTCGGTGTCGACCACGAGAAAAGCGATGGCGTTGGCCTCGTTGATCTCGCGGCCCGTCTTGTTGAAGCGCTCGATCACGCCGGATGAAATGAGCGCGCTCTCCCATTCCGATGTGGCGCCGCCATAGGCGCGCGGCAAGGCGGCCAGGCGCGACGTCGCCTCGATGATGCGCGCCACATGATCGGCCCTCTCTACGTAGCGCGCGAACCAGTAGAGATTGTCGGCGGTGCGCGCGAGCATCAGCCGTTCCTCCGCGCTGTCAGCATCGCCTCACGCATCGTCGATCACCCACGTATCTTTCGTTCCGCCGCCCTGGCTGGAATTCACGACCAGCGAGCCTTCCTTCATGGCGACACGCGTCAGTCCGCCCGGCGTCAGGCTCACCATGCCGTTCGCGCCCGACAGCACGAAGGGCCTGAGGTCGACGTGTCGCGGCGCAACGCCCGATTCCACCGAGACCGGGCAGGTTGACAGCGACAGCGTCGGCTGCGCGATGAAATTGGAGGGGTCATGCTTCAGCTTGGCGCGGAATTCCGCGATGGCGTTCTTGCTCGCGTGCGGCCCGACCAGCATGCCGTAGCCACCGGAGCCGTTGACCTCTTTCACGACCAGTTCGGGCAGATGATCGAGCACGTAGGCGAGCGCCTCGTCCTCGCGGCACCGCCACGTCGGCACGTTCTTCAGGATCGGCTCCTCGCCCGTGTAGAAGCGGATGATCTCGGGCATGTAGGTGTAGATCGCCTTGTCGTCGGACACGCCGGTGCCGACAGCATTGGCGAGCGTGACATTGCCCGCCTGGTAGGCGGCAAGCAGGCCCGGCACGCCGAGCACCGAATCCGGCTTGAACGCGAGCGGATCGAGAAATTCGTCGTCGATGCGGCGGTAGATCACATCCACGCGTTTCGGGCCGGTCGTCGTGCGCATGAAGACAATATTGTCGTGCACGAAGAGATCGGAGCCTTCGACCAGTTCGACGCCGAGCTTGTCGGCCAGGAACGAATGTTCGTAATACGCCGAATTGTACTGTCCGGGCGTCAGCACGGCCACCGTCGGCTCGGATGGCGCGGAATGCGGCGCGACCGAACGCAAAGACGTCAGCAGCCGATCGGGATAATCGTCGACCGGCGCGACGCGATGATCCATGAACAGGTCGGGAAACAGCCGCAGCATCGCCTCGCGATTTTCCAGCATGTAGGAGACGCCGGACGGCGTGCGCGCATTGTCCTCCAGAACATAGAAATCTTGATCGTCGACGCGGATCACATCGATGCCCGCGATGTGAACCCACACGTCGTGCGGCGCGCGAAAGCCGGCCATTTCCGGTCGATAGCCGGGATTGCGCAGCACGAGATCGCGCGGAACGATTCCAGCGGCGAGAATTTCCTGCTTTCCGTAAACGTCGGTCAAAAACATGTTCAGCGCCTTCACACGCTGGAACAGGCCCTGCTCGAGCCGGCTCCATTCGCTGCGCGCGAACAGACGGGGAATGATGTCGAAGGGAATCAGCCGTTCGGCGGCGTCCTTGTCGCCGTAGACGGCGAAGGTAATGCCGATGCGCCGGAACAGAAGCTCGGCCTGGGCGCGCCGCGAGGCGAGAACTTCCGGCGGCGTGTCCTGCAGCCAGCGCGCAAGCCGGGCGTAGACCTCGCGTGGCGCGGCGTCCGCGCCCATTTCGTCGAAAAATCCAGTCTCGCTCAACTTAGTCCCGGCCTTTCCGGAGCCATCGAACAGCCCGTCGGTGCAATCGCAAGCTATGTACCACGACGCGGCGGCGCCTCGCGCGTGGCTACGGCGTAAAACTCCGGCGCCGCCGCCCAAGTTTTGGACGCACGCCGCTTCTGATCTGCGCAAATTATAGGCACACACGAAACCGGCAACGCGGGCTGGAGCATCGCTGCTTCTTCGGAATCTCCCGCGCGGGGGCGCCCTCCCGCGAACAGGGCGCCGACAAGCGATACTCTTTGCCGCAAGAAGAATTCCGCATGGCGCGACTTCCGCTCTCTCACCGTCACTAGTTCGCATATCGACCATTCGTCGCAATGATCGGCGTCAACGGTCGAACCTCGGACTTTCCCGCCTCCCCCTTTCCTACGGCGGGTTTTTCCGCTAAGGCACAACCGCAACGGACCCCGGCCCTTGCGCCGGGGTTTTGTTTTGTGCGCCTGAACGAACGATTGCGGAGAAAGCGCAAGCTATGGCGAACGTGGTGGTGGTCGGCGCCCAGTGGGGCGACGAGGGCAAGGGCAAGATCGTCGACTGGCTGTCGGTCGAGGCCGACGTCGTGGTGCGCTTCCAGGGCGGCCACAATGCCGGCCATACGTTGGTCATCGACGGCGCTGTTTACAAGCTGGCGCTGCTGCCGTCGGGCATCGTGCGGCCGAACAAGCTGTCGATCATCGGCAATGGCGTGGTCGTCGATCCGCACCACCTCGTCGGCGAAATCCGCAAGCTGCGCGATCAGGGCGTGCATGTCGGCCCAGACAATCTCAAGATCGCGGACAATGTGCCCCTCATCCTGTCGATCCACCGCGAGCTAGACGGCCACCGCGAGGAGGCCTCCAGCGAAGGCGTGAAGATCGGTACGACCAAGCGCGGCATCGGCCCTGCTTACGAGGACAAGGTCGGCCGCCGCGCCATCCGCCTGACCGATCTCGCCGAGCCCGATACGCTCGACGAAAAGATCGCGCGCCTGCTCGCCCACCACAATCCGCTGCGCCGCGGACTTGGCCTGCCGGAAATATCCGGCGCGGCGCTGCGCGAGGAATTGCTCAGCGTCGCTGGCGAACTCCTGCCCTACATGGACGCAGTCTGGGACATTCTCGCCACCGCCCGGCGCGATCGCAAGCGCATCCTGTTCGAGGGCGCGCAGGGCGCGCTGCTCGACGTCGACCACGGCACATATCCGTTCGTCACCTCGTCGAACACGGTGGCGGCCAATGCCGCTTCGGGTTCGGGCATGGGTCCGCGCGCCATCGGCTACGTGCTCGGCATCGCCAAGGCCTATACGACGCGCGTCGGCGGCGGCCCCTTCCCGACCGAACTGCATGACGAGACCGGTCGCCTGATCGGCGAGCGCGGCCACGAATTCGGCACCAATACAGGGCGTCCGCGCCGCTGCGGCTGGTTCGACGCCGTTTTGACGCGACAGGTGGTCAAAACCTCCGGCATCGACGGCATCGCATTGACAAAGCTCGACATTCTCGACGGCTTCAAGACCATCAAGGTCTGCACGCACTATATGCTCGACGGCAAGCCGATCGACCGGCTGCCGGCCTCGCAATCCGCGCAGGCGCGCATTCAGCCTGTCTACGAGGAGATCGAGGGCTGGAGCGGGACGACCGGTGGAGCGCGGTCCTGGGCGGACCTGCCAGCGCAGGCGATCAAATATGTCCGCCGCATCGAGGAACTCATCGACGCCCCCGTCGCGTTGCTTTCGACAAGTCCCGAGCGCGACGATACGATACTGGTTCACAACCCGTTCCAGGATTGACGCATAACAGCGGGAATGGTCTTAAGCGCGGATGGCCGATTACTATCCACTTCTGTCGCGGGCTGTCGGAGCCCTCTCCGACTCCAGCGCCGATGCGCGCCGCTCGATCTACGATCGCGCGCGCAAGGCGCTTGTCGGCCAGTTGCAGGCCATTCAGCCGCCGATAGCCGAAGCCGACATCGCGCGCGAGACCGACGCGCTGGACGAAGCCGTGGCGCGGATCGAGGCGGAGATCGCCGGCAAGGCGGCCGCAGAGACGGCCAAGCCGCCGGCGCCCGAAAAAGCGCCCGAGGCGCCGCCCAAGACTGAGCCGCCCAAAGCCGCGTCGCCGAAGCCGCCGGCGGAGCAGGCCAAGGAGCCCGCGAGCGAAGCCGCCAAGGCGCCGGCCAAGCCCGATGCGCCCCAGACGGGCGCCGTCGCGCCGGCCGCGCCCAAGCCCGGCATGCCGCCCCTGCCGCCGAAGGCGGCCTCGCCGCCCCTGTCGCCGAAAGCGCCCGAGCCCCCGTCCGCCGCGCCCATCCCGCCGTCGCCGCCAAAGCCCTTCTCCTTCCGCCCGCCGGAGGCAGTCGAGGCTGAAAAGACCGCCCGGAAGGCCGAGGATGACACGGCCGGCTCGGTCGGAACCGGGGAAAAGGCGGAACTGGAGGCGGGCGGCGACGCCGCCGCGACAGCGCTCGCCGACAATGAACTCGAGACGCCGCCGAGCCTGAAGGCGCCGCGCCCGCGCGAGGCCCCGCGTCCGGCGGCGCCCGGTCCTGCGGCGCAGGCGTCGCGCGGCAACCGGCTGTGGATCGTCGGCGGCGTTGTGGTCGGAGTCGTCCTGCTGATCGCGGGCCTCGCGATCAAGCTCAAGGGTCGGCCCGAAGACCTCGCCAAGCTGCGGCCCGCGCCGACGGCGCCCGCCGAAACCCCGTCGTCGGGCAAGATCGCCGGCCGTGTCGGCGACGAGACCCCGGCTGCTCCCACAGAGAAGACAGACACCAAGCAGCCAGCGACCCCTGCGGCCAACCAGGCGCCACTGCCGGTGGCCCATCGCGCGGCCCTGCTGGTCGAGGCGCCCGAGACGCCCGAGAAGGTGAAAACCTACATCGGCTCCGTCGTCTGGCGGCTCGACAACGTCCCCGGCGGCCCCGGCCAGCCGCTCGGTACGGCGGTGCATGCCGATGTCGAAATCCCCGAGGCGAAGGTCCGCATGACCGTCGACCTTCAGAAGAACATGGACGCCTCGCTCAACGCCTCGCACACGATCGAGATCCGCTTCTCGCTCCAGCCCGGCAGCATCATCCCCGGCGTCAAGCAGATCGGCGCCGTGCAGATGCGGCGCGAGGACATGGCCAATGGCGACCCGCTCGCCGGCGTGCCGGTGCCGATCACCGACACTTATTATCTCGTGGGCCTCGCGCGCGGCGACATGGAGGCGCGCAACATCGAGCTGCTGAAGACACGCGGCTGGCTCGACGTGCCGCTGGCGCTCACCAACGGCCGCATCGCCAAGTTCAGCCTCGAGAAAGGCGCCTCGGGCGACCGTGTGATCAATGACGCGCTGAGCGTCTGGGCGCAGCAGAAGTAACCGCCTTCGCCAGAACGAAAAAGGCGGCGCTCGCGCGCCGCCCTGATTTCATTCGATCTCGACCGATTTCAGCGCACGTGCGCTTCGATCCGCCCCTTCGGCGCAGGCAGGTGCGCGGGGGATACCGCCTCGCGCCTCGCCACGCCCTCGCGCACGGCCGCCTGCACCTTCTCGAAGGCGCGGACCTCGATCTGGCGGACGCGCTCGCGCGAGACGCCGAACTCGGCCGACAGTTCTTCCAGCGTCATCGGCTCGTCGCGCAGGCGACGCGCCTCGAAGATGCGGCGCTCGCGCTCGTTGAGCACGTCCAGCGCGCCGCGCAGCGCGGCCAGCCGGTTGTCGCTCTCCTCGTGCTCGGCCAGCACCGTTTCCTGGCTGGCTGAGTCGTCGACCAGCCAGTCCTGCCATTCCGCCTCGCCGTCCGAGCGCAGCGGCGAATTGAGCGACGCGTCGCCGCCGAGGCGGCGGTTCATGTCGATCACTTCCTGCTCACTGACGCCGAGCTTCTTGGCGATCGCGGCGACGTTCTCAGGGCGAAGATCGCCTTCCTCGAGCGCGGAAATCTGGCTTTTGGCCTTGCGCAGGTTGAAGAACAGCTTCTTCTGGTTCGCGGTCGTGCCCATCTTCACGAGCGACCACGAGCGCAGGATGTACTCTTGTATTGCCGCGCGGATCCACCACATGGCGTAGGTCGCCAGGCGGAAGCCCTTATCCGGCTCGAACCGCTTGACGGCCTGCATCAGGCCCACATTGCCTTCGGACACGACCTCGCCGATCGGCAGGCCGTAACCGCGATAGCCCATGGCGATCTTGGCGACGAGGCGCAGATGCGAGGTGACGAGCTTGTGGGCGGCGGCGGAATCCTCATGCTCGCGCCAACGCTTGGCGAGCATGTATTCCTGCTCCGGCTCCAGTATGGGGAACTTGCGAATTTCCGTCAGATACCGCGAAAGACCGCTTTCGCTCGATATCATGGGCAGGGCAGCAGCCATCTTCTCCTCCGGGGCCCCCGTTTCGGCGGGCCATTGGGCGGCCGCGAAAACGCCGACCGCAACACGCAGATATAGGGCGGGCGGACCATGGCCGAAAGAGGGCAGAACCCGCTGAGGGCCGCCCGGTTTCCGTTAAAGATTCGTAATCTTGACGCGAGCTTAGCTGCCGCCCCCGTCGCGCAGCGCATCGGCCAGTCTGGCGAAATCGGCTGGCGCGGGGCTTGCGAAGGCAAGCTCTTCCCCGCTGACGGGATGCGGAAATTCCAGCCGCGCGGCGTGCAGCGCCTGCCGGCCGAGCGCGGCGATCGCGACGCGCGCTTGCTCCGGCAATAGCTTCTCCTTGGTGCGGAACCCCGTCGCATAGGAGGGATCGCCGACGAGCGGATGGCCGATATGGGCCATGTGGACGCGTATCTGGTGCGTGCGCCCGGTCTCGAGCTGACAGGCGACGAGGGAGGCGACCGGCTTGCCGTTCTTGTCCACGCCAAAGGTTTCCAGCACCCGCCAGTGCGTGATGGCCTCCTTGCCCTTGTCGCCATGGACGACCGCCATCTTTTCGCGCTGCGTCTGATGCCGTCCGATCGCCGCATCGACGAAACCGTTCTTGCGGTCGGGCGCCCCCCAGACGATCGCCAGATATTCGCGCAGGAAGGGCATCGAGCGCCCATGGTCGGCGAACAGGGCGGCGAGCTTGCGATGCGCCCGGTCCGTCTTGGCGACGACCAGCAGGCCGGAAGTGTCCTTGTCCAGCCGATGCACGATGCCCGGCCGCCTGACGCCGCCGATCCCCGACAGGCTGGCCCCGCAATGGGCGATCAGCGCATTGACCAGCGTGCCGCTCTCGTGGCCGGCGGCTGGATGCACGACGAGCCCCGCCGGCTTGTCGATGACAATCAGCTGGTCGTCCTCGTAGACGACGTTCAACGGGATGTTTTCGGCCTCAGGCTCGGCGGGCGCAGCGGCGGGAATGTCGACAGCGATAGTCGCGCCGGCCACGACCTTGACCGAAACCGCTCGCGCCGGCGCGCCATCGACAGAAACATGCCCCTCCTCCACCAGCCCCTTCACGCGCGTGCGGGAGATGTGGGCCTCGACGAGTTCGGGCCGCTCGGCCAGAAACCGGTCGAGCCGTTGCCCGGCTTGTTCCGGGGCGACTTCGAAGACATGGCGGACGGCGGAGGTCATGCGCGGGAGATACAGGGGTGGGCGGCGGGGGGCAAATGACGGCGACCGCGACAGGTCGGGTCCGCGCGAATTTCGTTCGCATCCGCCGACGCAGCGCGTCCGCTTTCCGCCCGGAAGCCCGCGAGCAAGATCGACCGGTTGCGGACGTGCGTGTCCGGCGGAGTGACGGCAGTTCGATCGGCACGAAACTTTGTCGGTCATATGCCGCCGGAATGAGATCAGATACCGTCGCCGCCTGTGAGATCGGTCGCGCCCCGTGGGCAAGCCTCTCTTGATCGCCCCTTGATAGAGTTCCATGGTCGACCGTCGATTGTCGCAAGCCCAAGCCCAATCAGGACCATTCCAAGGAAATGACGCGGCTGAAGCGTCTCATGCAGAAACACGGCTCCCAACAAAACTGCACTGACCGGGATCATTAAAGTGACGAGTAGCAGGTTGGTCGCTCCTGCCGTGGCAAGAATGCGAAAATAGAGAACATATCCGAGAGCGGTGGACAATGTGGCCACGCCAATCAACGCGCCGACGACGGATGCGCCGGGAACGGCTAGTGTCCATGGCCGGTCAACAATGAGCATGACCGGAAGCAGCATTATGCTCGAAGCGGTCACTTGGCCGGCCGCGGTCGCCAAAGGCTGAACGCCCAATGAGCGAAAGCGACGACCAAAAACGCCAGCCAGTGCGTAAGAGATTGAGGCAGCAACGCAGGCGATCTGCGCGACGATTGTCATGCGGCCAGAAGTCATGACCGCTCCTCCGATGATCGTCGCAACACCGACGAAACCGACAAGCACTCCGACCAGCCGTCCAGCCGACATCTTTTCGTCGTTCGTTAGTGCGTGAGCGACAATCACCGTGAAAAGAGGTGTCGAGGCGTTCAAGATCGAAGCAATTCCGGAGGCGATATGCGTCTGACCCCAAACGATCAGTGTGAATGGCAAGACGTTGTTGAGAAAGCCCATGCCGAAAAATGCGGTCCAGACAGCCTTTCCCCTTGGAATCGCTGCGCCGGCGATTTTGAGCGCGAGTATGAGGATCACCGCTGCAATTGCGACACGGCAGACCACAACAGTCAGTGCAGGTAGCTCGCGAACAGCAATCCCGTTGAAGAAGAATGATCCGCCCCACAAGACAGACAGGCCGAGCAGCATCGTCCACTCGTAGATCGTCATTTGACGATTGATCATTGCAGGCGAGTTCACGCGTCAAACCTCCATACGCGATTGTGGTCGCCACCCTGCCGTGTCGGCTAACTGCCTGCCACCCGATTTCTCTGGTCGGACAATGACGACAAACCGACGTCGCCCGTAGCTGAGCGCTATCGGGCCGAACGCGGACGCAACTCGCCGTCATGACCGCACTTGCCGCGGGCATGAAGTGCTCCTGACGGAAGGCCGCAAACCGCCCGATGCACGTATTCCGACATTCTGCTTTCTGGCCGTCTGCGCGCGTCGCCTTGAGCAGCGTCTGATCTATCCCCTACCGAAACGCCAACCCCTCGTACTTCCCGCTCTCCCGCCACCCCGCCAGATACCTGAAATAAGCCGACGCTCCCGCCGGATACCCCACATTCAGCCGCGCCGCCGGCCCCGGATCCTGCCCCTCGTTATTGTAATAGCCCGGCGTGCAATCCGGCGAGCCGATCATACGGCCCATGCCCTTGAGCAGTAGCGCCACCCAGGCGTCCTGCGCTTCTCTTGTCACTTCCACCTCCCGCGCCCCGGTCTTGCGTGCATGCGCAATCACCTGCGTGATCGTGCGCCCGGCCTCGGTGAGATTGTGCGGAATGTTGGAGATCAGGTTGGCGCCCTGCGTCGGCTGCACGAAGAAGGCGTTGGGGAAATCGTGCACGTGGATGCCGTGCAGGCTCTGCATGCCCTGGGCCCACGCTTCCGACAACTTCCTGCCGTTTCGCCCGACGAGATCGAAGCCCGCGCGCCGCTCATAAGCGGTGCCGACCTCGAAGCCCGAGGCGTAGATGATGCAATCGACCTCGTATTCGTGGCCCGCGACGACGAAACCCCTTTCGGTGATGCGCTCGACGCCCTTGCCGTCGGTGTCGACCAGCGTCACGCCGGGTGTGTTGAAGGCTTGCAGATATTCGTCGTGGAAGCACGGCCGCTTGCACAGCTGGCGATACCACGCCTTCAGTGTTTGCGCGGTCTCCTTGTCCTTCACGACAGCTTCGGCGCGTGCGCGAATTTCCTCCATCTTCTCGAAATCGGCGTCCTCGTAGGCCGCCAGCATGTTCTGCGGCGTGCGCTCCGTCGGCGGCAAGACCATGATCTTCTCGCGAATGCGTCGCGCGAGATCGGTCCAGCCGTCCTGCACGAGGTCTTCGCGCGCATTTCCGCCGGCCTGGTTGTCGGTGAAATTCTCCAGCCACCGCTGCTGCCAGCCGGGCGTCGCCACCTCCGCGAACCAGGCAGGGTCGAGCGGCGCATTGGCGCGCACGTCGACCGACGAGGGCGTGCGCTGCACGACGTAAAGCTGCTTGCTGGCGCCGGCGAGATGCGGGACGACCTGTACCGCAGTCGCGCCCGTGCCGATGATGGCGACGCGCTTGTCCGCAAGCTTGTCCAGCGGCGCGCCCGCGGGATCGCCGCCGGTATAGGCATAGTCCCAGCGGCTGGTGTGAAACGCCTTGCCCGCAAACGTCTCGATGCCGGGAATGCCCGGCAATTTCGGCACGTGCAGCGGGCCTGTGCCCAGCCCGATGAAATCGGCGGTGAAGCGGTCGCCGCGACTGGTCTCGATAATCCAGCGCGAGCCCGCCGCCTCCCACGTCAGGCTTTTGACCTCGGTATGAAACAACGCATTGTCGTAGAGCCCATACTTTTCGCCAATGCGCCGGCACTGCGCCAGAATTTCCGGCGCATGCGCGTATTTCTCGGTCGGAACGTGGCCGGTTTCTTCGAGCAGTGGCATGTAGACCATCGAGGCCGTGTCGCATTGCGCGCCGGGATAGCGATTCCAGTACCAGGTCCCGCCGAAGTCGCCGCCTTTCTCGATGATGCGCACGTCGCTGACGCCCGCTTCCACCAGCCGCGCGCAAGTCACGAGGCCGGCAAAGCCGCCGCCGACGAAGGCGAACGTCACATGATCCGTCTTCGGCGTGCGCGCGACGACAGGCATGTAGGGGTCGTCGAGATAGTCGGCGAACTGGCCCTCGAGCTGCAGATATTGCGCATTGCCGTCCGGCCGCAGCCGCTTGTCGCGCTCGGCGATGTACTTGGCGAGCAGCGCCTTCTTGTCGATCGGCGCTCTGGTCTGCGGGCTGGAGGTCATGTGCGGGGTCTCTGGTGGGGAGCGCAGGCTGCCTCGCTGAAGCGGGACTGGCAAGGCGGCGGCCTTCTCCCTCCCCACTCTATCCCTCGCCCGCGCCGCGTGATTATTGGCGATGGCTCCAAAACCCCGAATCGCCGTGATCGGCGCCGGCCCCGCAGGCCTCATGGCCGCCGAAACCGCCGCGCGCGAAAACTGCGCGGTGACGATCTGCGACGCCATGCCGAGCCCCGCGCGAAAATTCCTGATGGCCGGGCGCAGCGGCCTCAACATCACGCATTCTGAGCCGTTCGAGCGTTTCGTCGCGCGCTATGGCCCTGCCGCTGATTGGCTAAGGCCGATGCTGAAATCCTTTTCGCCGACCGACATGCGGGAGTTTTGCGAGGCGCTGGGCGTCGGGACATTCGTCGGCACGAGCGGCCGCGTCTTTCCGACGGCGATGAAGGCCTCTCCGCTGCTGCGCGCCTGGCTGGCGCGTCTGGCGACGCTGGGCGTCGAGTTGCGCACGCGCACGAGACTGGTCGATTTCGACGGCGGCGCGCCGATCGTCGAGACCAACGGCCGCCGCGAGACGATTGCCGCGGACGCGACGGTCCTCGCGCTGGGCGGCGCGAGCTGGCCGCGCCTCGGCTCGGACGGCGGTTGGGCCCGCTTGCTGGAACAGCGCGGCGTCGCGCTCGCGCCTTTTCGCCCCTCCAACTGCGGCTTGGATATCGCCTGGTCGGAGCCGTTCCGGCAGAAATTCGAGGGGCTACCGATCAAGACGGCGCGTTTCCGCCATGCGGGAAAGAGCGTCGCGGGCGAAGCTGTTATCACCCGGAGCGGCCTCGAGGGCGGCCCGGTCTATGCGCTGTCGGCCGAAGTCGCTGCGACATTGCGTGAAAAAGGCTCGGCGGCAATCATGATCGATCTCAAACCAGACATGTCCGAAAGCGCGCTGGCGGCGCGTCTGGCGCAGCGGCGCGGCAAGGACAGTTTCGCCAATTCCCTGCGCAAGGCGATCGGCCTTTCGCCCGTCGCCGTCGGCCTGCTGCGCGAGAGCGATACGCAGGTTGCGACGCGCGATCCCGCCGCGCTCGCCACCCTCGTCAAGACCTGCGCCCTGTCCGTCGTGGCGACGGCCGGGCTCGAAAGGGCGATTTCATCCGCCGGCGGCGTGTTGCGCGAGGCCCTCGACGACGGTCTCATGCTGCGCAAGACGCCGGGCCTGTTTGTTGCTGGCGAGATGCTGGACTGGGATGCGCCGACGGGCGGCTATCTGCTGCAGGCCAGCATTGCGACGGGCCGCTGGGCCGGCGCCGCCGCCGCGAACCATGCGCGCGGGATAAATATCGCCGGTTGAAAGCAGATGTCGCCGGCTAAGGCCGAGCGCGTCAAAGGCTCAATCTGCGCCTTCTTCTCCCGGAAGTGGGACCGGCCGCTGTCCGCTCGACGGCGCAACCGCGTCGGCCAGCTCCTCCGTTGCGACATGGCCCGTCACTTCCAGCGCGGCAGCCGTGCGCGACAGACCGAGCTCGACGGCCTGCCGATGCAAATCCTGGATGAGGCCGAGCAGCAACAATCGATTGGGCGATGAATTCATGAGGCGGCCGGGAAATAACCTGAAAAAACTCTCCTGACATTCATGATAGCAGAATACGCGAACAATCAACCCGCGCAATTCGTACAATTTTCAAGAAACAATGTGTTCCGGGGCCACGTCTAAGTTTTTTCGCGGCGCACTGCCCAAGCTATGCCGCGCATCCATAGGCCGCCTAACCGAATCTAGAGCGTGAATTCGCCCTTCCGCATGACCGGAGTGCGAACACCAACGCTATCCAGACCATCGACGTCGATCTCGGACGAGCCGATCATCCAGTCGATATGGATGAGACTGCGATTGGCGCCACGCGCACGCAATTCGTCTTCACTCATCTTGCCGCCATCGACGAAACATTTGCTGTAGGCCTGTCCCAACGCGATATGGCTCGCGGCGTTTTCATCGAACAGCGTGTTGAAGAAGAGAAGTCCGCTTTGCGAAATCGGCGAGGAAAACGGCACCAGCGCGACTTCGCCGAGACGCGCTGCGCCTTCGTCGGTCTCGAGCACGCGCCTGAGCACATCCTGCCCGGTGCTCGCCCGCGCATCGACGATCCGGCTATTTTCGAACCGCACCTCGATATCCTGAATCAGCGCGCCATTGTACGAGAGCGGCTTGGTCGCGCGCACATGGCCCGAAACGCGGTCCTTGTGCGGCGTGGTGAACACTTCCTCGGTCGGAATGTTCGCATTGCAGACGATGCCGTTCTTGGCCTCCGAGGCGCCGCCGACCCATTCGTGGCCATCGGCGAGACCGACCGTCAGGTCCGTGCCCGGCCCCTTGAAATGCAATGCATGAAAGCGCCGCGCATTGAGCGCGCCCGTACGCTCCGCGAGCTTGGCATTATGCGCGGCCCATTCGCCGGCGGGATCGGCGCCGGTCACGCGCGAGGCGGAAAAGATCGCGTCCCACAATTTTTCCAGCGCGCGATCGGCGGGCTCGTCCGGAAAGACGCAGCGCGCCCAGGCCGGCGTCGCGGCGCCGAGGATCGTCCAGTTGATGTCGAAACCCGCGATCAGTTCGAGCGCGGGGCTGTAGGCCTTCGAGCGCGCGCGATTGGCGCGCGCGACTTTTTCCGGATCCTCGCCAGCGAGCAGCATCGGGTCCTCGCCGTAGATCGCCATGCGCGCGGCGCCCGCCTTGAAGGCTTTCGCCATTCCTTCATAGAGCCAGCCGGGCGCCGTATCGAAGGAATCGTCGGCGCCGCAGCGATAGCGCGCCAGCGCCTGCTGCTCGTCGCCGAGAATGACCGTCACCAGAGAGGCGCCGGCGCGATAGGCGTGTTCCGTCACGCGCCGCGCCAGATCGAGCGCCTCGACAGGCGCCGTCAGAACGACTTCCTGTCCCTTGCGCAGATTGAGGCCGACGCGCACGGCGGTTTCGGCGAGACGGTCAAGCTTGACCGCATGGTCAGCGGGAAGAAGCGAGGCGGGCTTGTTCATGATGGCTCCGGGACGGCGCGTCTGACGCATGAAAGGACGAATCTCGCCCGAATCTAGCGCGCGCTCGAACCAACGGAAACGCCGGCCTCATTTTGCCGAACGAGAAAACCTCACCACAAAGGCCTGACGGAACTGGATCGCGCTTCCAAACTTGACGATCGTCTCGCAGGCTTCGCCCGCGTAGTCGCCGACCGCCGCGCCGCTTTCGACGAAGGTGCGATAGGCGGCGCCAATTTCGCCGCGCCCGATAGTTCCGGTCTCGTGGATGCGGATGGGCGTCCAAAGCTCCTCTACGCCAGTCGGCGCCCATTCCGCGACAGGCGCGTCATCCTGCGACACCCGGCACGTGATGGCGCCCGCCGCGAGCGCTCCGCGCCAGTCGTCTCGCGCAGGCGCGCGCGTCACGTCGCATTCTCCGACAGGACGCGCCTTCGCTCGGCAATGGCGGATCGCGCCAGATCGAATGTCATCCGGAACGCCTCGAAACCGTCGTAGGAAACCGAGCCGTCGCGCAGGCCGGCGAGCGTCCTGGTCAGGAGACGATTGACCTCGCCCTCGATTGCCGCGACCTCGGCCTCATCTGTCGTCTCCCTCACGCGCGTCGCAAGGCACTCGAACGTGCTCGACAATTGCCCCGCCTCGATCGGCGTCACGCGCGTGACCTGCGAATAGAGCCACAGGAAGCCGGAACCCACGAGGCTGCCGATCCACAGCACGAGAAACAGGACGTCGCTGTAGCGGTCGATCAGCGTCTTGGTCTGGTCCTCGAAATAGGCGGCCGCCGCGGGATGCGCGAGGATCGAGGCCTCCTTCTCAGTATTGGGCGGCTGGATGTTCATCGCATAGCGGCCCGGAATTCCGAGCTGTTCCTTGTTCTCGAAAATCGCCGTGACCAGGGCGCGGCCCACGCTGTCCGGCAGGCCGAGCCGCGCGATGAGCAGGTCGTCCACCGCAATCGAATCCGTCTCCTCCTCGGGAACCTGCGGCGAGGGAAGTATCTCGCCCGCCTCGATCGACTCGTTCTCGACCCCGTGCAGGCGGTCGGCGATGCCCTTGGCGCCGTCGAGATCGACCAGCTTGAAATTGAGCTTCTGGCTCTTGCCGATCCAGAACCGGTCCGCCGCCAGCCCCGACTTGCGCGCCATGAAAAAGACGGCGCCCGGCCCGCCCTGCTCGAACAGGCTCGCCCATTCCTCGGGCTTGCGCTGCTCGATCGGCGTATTCTCCGGGATATCGAAGCGCGACAGAACATTGCGCATGAGCGCGAGATCGCGGGCGTCGGTTCCGATGATGGCGAGCTTCCTGCCCTTCAGCGCGCCGATCGATTTCGGCGCGCCCACCTTCGGCACGGCGATCAGCAGGATCGAATGTTCGAGCTGCGCGACCGCGCGGGCGCGCGGCGGCGTTTTCGTGTCGGAACGAATGATGGCGATGTCGGCGCGGCGCTGCGAGAACTGCTGAGCGGCGGCCGTCGGCGTATCAAAATTCCGCACCACGATCCGCACGCCGCGACCACGCGAGACGATCTCCTGGAGATTGCGCGCGACCAGATCGCTCGAAGAGCCCTTCTGGGCGGCGGCGAAGACAAGATGGCGTTCGGCGACGAACATGCGGGCGGCGAAGGCGCCGCTGACCGCGATCAGCAGGGTCAGCAGGATGAAGGCCCATCTCTGACGCCGGTTGCGGCTGCGCGCGCTCGTGGCCTCGGCGAACATTTCCTCGGCCGCGTTCAGCGCCGGCGCGATCGCGGCGTCCTCTTTCGCCGTCTTGCCGGTCTTCACGCCGCCTCGCCTCATGCCTTCGCCTGTATCTCGCCGCCTTTCATCGCACGGACCCGACTGTCCGGCAAAGTCCGGCGCCGCCGCCCGTCGGCCTTGACCCGCCGGGCCCGGGCGGGCATCTAGCGCGCTTTCCGGAAGAGCGCCCCATGATCCGATCCGCCCTCATGAACGTAATGACCGCCGCCGCCCTCAAGGCCGGGCGCGGTCTGAAGCGCGATTTCGGCGAGGTGGCCAACCTCCAGGTTTCGGTGAAGGGCCCCGGGGATTTCGTCAGCGCCGCCGACCGCCGCGCCGAAAAGATCCTGTTCGAGGAATTGGCCAAGGCGCGCCCCGGCTACGGCTTCGTGATGGAGGAATCCGGCCGCGTCGAGGGCACGGACCAGAGCCACACCTGGATCATAGATCCGCTCGACGGCACGACCAATTTCTTGCACGGCATTCCCGTTTTCGCCATTTCGGTCGCGCTCGAGCGCGAGGGCCAGCTCGTCGCCGGCCTCGTCTATAATCCCGCCGACGACGACATGTTCGTCGCCGAGCGCGGCCAGGGCGCCTGGCTCAACAACCGCCGCCTGCGCGTCGCCCAGCGCCGCGAACTCGCCGACAGCCTGATCGCGACCGGCGTGCCGCATCTCGGCAAGGCGAAGGAGCACCCGCGCTTCAAGCAGGAGCTGGCCGCCGTCATGACGCGCGTCGGCAATGTGCGCCGCTTCGGCGCGGCCTCGCTCGACCTCGCCTACACCGCGGCCGGCCGTTTCGACGCCTATTGGGAGCGCTCGCTGCAGCCCTGGGACATTGCGGCGGGCATCGTGCTCGTGCGCGAGGCCGGCGGCTTCGTCAGCGATCTCTCAGGCGGCCAGGACATGCTGTCCAACGGCGAAATTCTCGCCGGCGGCGAGACGATCCAGCGCGCCCTCGGCGACTTGCTGCGCAAGGCGTGATTGAAACGGCTTGACGTTCGCAACCTCGCCATAGTCCCGCGCCATTGCTACCGAGCGACGGTTGATGGCATTCTGCCGACGCGGCGGGGCAAGGATCGAGGGATTACATGGCGGCCGACGAGGTTCGCACGGAGCTTTCCAGCCCGCGCATCTTTCTCATACGCATGGGCGTCTTTCTGGCGCTCGCGGGATTCGTCGCCTTCATCCTGCATGAGCAGATCCAGCGCGCCTTCATGGCCAATCCTGGCCTCAACGGCCTGATTCTCGGCGTCCTCGCCGTCGGCGTCGTGCTTGCCGTGGCGACGGTCACGCGGCTGTTTCGCGAAATCGCATGGGTGAATGCCTGGGGCGGCCCCGACGCCGCCAATGTCACGCCCCCGCGACTGCTCGCGCCGATGGCGCGCCTGGCGGGCGATGGACACGGCATTTCGACCATCACACTGCGCGCCATTCTCGATTCGGTCGCCACGCGCCTCGACGAGAGCCGCGAAATCCTGCGCTACCTCACGGGGCTCCTGATCTTCCTCGGCCTGCTCGGCACCTTCTGGGGCCTGCTCGAGACCGTCGGCTCGATCGGCGACGTCATCAACGCGATGAAGGGCGGCGCGGAATCCTCCGTCCTGTTCGAGGATCTCAAGGCCGGCATCGCCAAGCCGCTCGCCGGCATGAGCTTGTCCTTCACCGCATCGCTGTTCGGTCTGGCGGGCTCGCTGGTCCTCGGTTTTCTCGACCTGCAGGCTGGCCAGGCGCAGAACCGCTTCTATGTGGAGCTAGAGGACCGCGTCTCGGCGGCTGCCTCCGCCGACGCCCCGGCGGCCGCCGCGGCGGCGCTTTCGCCCGATCTGCGCGCTACGCTCGAGCGCATGTCGACCGCCGCCGATTCCACCGGCCAACGCGCGGCCTCAGCCGCCATGGCCAATCTCGCCGACGGCGTGCAGGCCCTGGTCAAGCACATGCGTTCGGAGCAGCAGATGATCCGCGACTGGGTCGAACAGCAGGCGGGCCAGAACCGCGACATCAAGAAGGCGCTCGAACGGCTCGCCCAAGAGCGGGAGAAATCCTGATGCGCGAGAAGTCCTGATGGCGCTTTCACGCAGCAGGCGCATCCGCTCCGGACCCGATTATTGGCCGGGCTTCGTCGACGCTCTCTCGACGATGCTGCTCTCCTTCGTCTTCCTCATTACCGTCTTCATGGTCGCGCAATTCTTTCTCTCGCGCGACGTAACCGGCAAGGACGCCGCACTTCAGAAGCTCAACAAGCAGATCGAGCAATTGACCGCGCTGCTCGCGCTGGAAAAATCCGGCAAGGAGGAGGCGCAATCCTCACTCGCCACGCTCGCCGCGACCCTCGACACGACGAAGAAGCAGAACGCCGACCTCTCGGCGAAACTCGGCGCCGCCGAAGGCGCGGCGACCGGCGCCGGTGGCAAGGCCGATGCGCTGGCGCAAAAACTGACCGCCGAGCAGGAGCTCTCCGCCAAGGCGCAGGCGCAGGTCGATCTCCTCAACCAGCAGATCGCCGCGCTGCGCCGACAGCTCGCCGCCATCGAAGAAGCTTTGCAGGCTTCCGAAGCCAAGAACAAGGATTCAGCCGGCCAGATCGCCGATCTCGGCCAGCGCCTCAATCTCGCCCTCGCCCAGAAGGCGCAGGAACTCGCGCGCTACCGCTCCGATTTCTTCGGCCGTTTGCGCGAAATCCTCGGCAACAAGCCGGGCATACGCGTCGTCGGCGATCGTTTCGTCTTCCAGTCCGAAGTCCTGTTCGATACGGGCGCCGCGGAGATCAATCCCGCCGGCAAGGCGCAGCTCGACCAGCTCGCCGCCGCGGTGACGGATCTCGAACGCGAGATCCCGCCATCCATTCCCTGGACGCTGCGCGTCGACGGGCATACCGACATCAGGCCGATCAAGTCCGCGCAATTCCCCTCCAACTGGGAATTGTCGTCGGCCCGCGCCATCGCGGTCGTGCAATATCTGATTTCCAAGGGCGTGCAGCCTTCGCACCTCGTGGCTGCCGGTTTCGGCGAGTTCCAGCCGATCGAACAGGGCGACAGCGAAGAAGCGCTGCGCCGCAACCGCCGCATCGAACTGAAGCTGACCGACAGGTGATCGCCACCCCTCGCCATATCGCTCCCATTCGCGACGCCGAACGCGCTGCGCTTCTCGACCTCTGGGTCGCGTCCTGGCGCGCGACCTTCCCGACGATCGATTTCGACGCGCGTCGCGACTGGTTCGTGAAACATCTCGCCGAACAGGAGGCGCAGGGCGCCGACCTCATCTGCATGTTCCAGGACGCTGCCAAACCCGGCGAGCGAAAACTCGTCGGCTTCGTGCTGATCGATCCGAAAACCGGCTGGCTCGACCAGATCGCCGTCAAGCCCAACGCCTTCGGCGCCGGCGTCGGCCGCGAACTCCTGAACGCCGCCAAGCGCGCATCCCCCGGCAAGATCCGCCTCGACGTCAACGCCGACAATTTTCGCGCGCTGCGCTTTTACAAGCGCGAGGGATTCACGCGGGTGGGAGCGGGCGTGAACAAGCTGTCGGGCAGAGAGACGGCAGTGCTGGAGTGGGTGCGGGAGGGCTAGAGGATTGCCGCCGCCCGCTATCAATCGTTTGCGATCATTTCGACTCCGACAAGGCGAACTCGGAGCGGCGGGCGTCCGAGTCCCCAAGCCTCGCGATCGGCTCGACGCTTTGCTCCTGCGCCAAGGGGCCCGCAACCCTTACTGACATTTTGCGGGCGCCGGATAGAATGATCGCGATCCCAATCTGATGGAAACCTTCATGTCGCAATTGTTCGAACCGCTGTCCTTCGCCCGCGGGCGCGCGATGTCCAACCGCTTCATGCTCGCGCCGCTCACCAATTCGCAAAGCCACGCAGACGGAACGCTGTCCGACGACGAGTTCGAATGGCTCGCCTATCGGGCCGAGGGCGGGTTCGGGCTGGTCATGACCTGCGCCGCGCATGTGCAGCGGGTCGGCCAGGGCTTTCCCGGCCAGCTCGGCGTTTTCTCCGATGATCTGCTGCCCGGCCTCACGCGGCTTGCTGCGGGCATCCGGGCGCGCGGCGCGCTTTCGTCCGTGCAATTGCATCACGCTGGCATTCGCGCGCCGGCCAAACTGATCGGCGGCGCGCCGCGCGGTCCGTCGGACGATGCGGAGACGGGCGCGAAGGCGCTCGACGAAGGCGAAATCGAGCAATTGATCGAGGATTTCGTCGCCGCCGCCGTGCGTTGCGAGAAGGCCGGATTCGACGGCGTCGAGATACACGGCGCACACGGATATATCCTGTGCGCCTTCCTCAGCGCCGATATCAATCGGCGCACGGACCGCTGGGGCGGCTCGCTCGACAACCGCGCACGCATCGTGCGCGAAATCATCAGGGGCGTGCGAGCGCGGACCTCGTCGCAATTCCAGCTCGGCCTGCGCCTGTCGCCGGAGCGTTTCGGCATGCGCCTGTCCGAGCAGCGGGCGCTCGCCGCCGAAATGCTGCAATCCGGCGATCTCGACTATCTCGACATGTCGCTGTGGGACACGTTCAAGGATCCCGTGGAATCCGACTTTGCACACAAGCCGCTGATCGACTGGTTCACGGACCTTCCGCGCGGCGCGACGCGCCTCGGGGTCGCCGGCAAGTTGATGAACGGCGCGGATTGCCGTCGCGTTCTGGAGCATGGCGCGGACTTCGCGCTGATCGGGCGCGCGGCGATCCTGCATCACGATTTCCCACGTCGGGTCGCTGCCGATCCGGACTTCCGCGCCCTCGCCATTCCCGTCACGCGGGAACACCTGCGCAACGAGCGGCTTGGACCGAGTTTCATCGACTATATGAATACGTGGAAGGGCTTCGTCGCGGAGGAGAAGGCGGACGCGTAGCGACGTCAAGGCGACTCGTCTTCGAACGAAGACAGGCCGCCTCATTGCGAGCGAAGCGAAGCAATCCATCCCGCACTGCTGGTGTGTCGTACGGGATGGATCGCCACGTCGCTGCGCTCGTCGCGTTGCCGGCCCTCCTCTCGCCATGCAAATCTCCGCATCGACACGCGCGACCAAACAACGCGCCGCCGGGAGAAACGAAAATGCGTGGACGCACCGTGTTGATGGAAAGCCTCGTAACGCAGGGCGTGCGCTTCATCTTCGGCAATCCCGGCACGACCGAAACCCCGCTGCTCGACAGCCTGCCGGCCTATCCGCAGATCGAATACGTGACGGCGCTGCACGAGAGCGTCGCGGTGGGCGCCGCGAGTTTCTACGCGCAGGCGTCGGGCGAATGTCCTGTCGTCAACCTGCATGTCGCGCCGGGTCTCGGCAACGCCATGGGCTCGCTCTACAACGCCTTCAAGGCGAATTCGCCGATGGTCGTCACTGCTGGACAGCAGGATACGCGCATGCGGCTCGCCAATCCGCTTCTCGGTCATGATCTCGTAGCCATGGCCGAGCCCGTCACGAAATGGAGCGTGCAGATCGAGCGCGCCGACGAAATCGCGCCCATCCTGCGCCGCGCTTTCAAGGTGGCGATCGACGCGCCGCAAGGCCCGGTCTTCGTCGCCCTGCCCATCGACGTCATGGAGCAGGAAACCGACATCGGCCCGACGCCGCCCGATGCTCTGTGGCGCGCGACGCGACCGGACCCCGCCGGCGTCGATGCGATCGCAGCCCTCCTTCTGACCGCCACGCGCCCCGCGATCGTCGCCGGCGACGATGTCGCGCGATCGAACGCGCATGCCGAACTCGTGGCGCTCGCCGAAGCGATCGGCGCGCCGGTCTGGTTCGAGGGCCTTCGCCACCATGCGAACTTTCCGACCGGCCATTCCAACTACCGACAATCGTTGCCGCCGGATGCGGCGCAGGTGCGCAAGGCGTTCGGCGATTCCGACCTCGTCCTGCTGCTCGGCGGCCCCTTCTTCGAGGACGTGTGGTTCGCGCAAGGCAGTCACTTTCCCGACGGCGCCAAGGTCGTGCAGATCGAGGAATCGGCCGAAAGGCTCGCGTTCAATCATCGTCTCGACGTGGGTCTCGTCGGCGCGATGAAGCCGAGCCTCGCCACGCTCGCGGAAACCGTCCGCACTAAAGCCTCGTCCGATTTTTCAAGCGCCGCGCAAGCGCGCAACCAAGCGCTCGCCGAGTTGCGCACTCGGGAACGGCAGGCCTACGACGCGCGGCTCGAAAAAAGCTGGCGCCGCGAGCCGGCCTCCATGCCGCGCGCCATGGCCGAATTGCGCAAGGGACTGCCGGACGACGTCGTCATCGTCGACGAGAGCATCACGGCCAGTCTCGATCTCGCGCGCGCCTTTGATTTCCGCAGCTTCGGCGATTATTTCAGCGGCCGCGGCGGCGGCATCGGCCAGGGGCTCGCCGGCGCGCTCGGCGTCAAGCTCGCCATGCCCGACCGCCCGGTCGTCGCCGTCTCCGGCGACGGCTCCGCCATGTACAGCATCCAGGCGCTGTGGAGCGCCGCGCATCACGATCTGCCGATCGTCTTCGTCATCCTCGCCAACCGCGAATACCGCATCCTCAAACACAATGTGGACGTGTGGCGCCGCTCTTTCGACGTCGCCTCGCAGCATCCCTATCAGAACATGGATTTATCGGGACCGGATCTCGACTTCGCGAAACTCGCCGCCGGAATGGGCGTCGAGGGGATGCGCATCGACAATGCCGACGACATAGCGCCGGCCTTGCGCAAGGCCGTGGCGGCCAACCGGCCCTACCTCGTGGAAATTTCCATCGAGGGAAAACGATGAAGCGCGAGACGGCTAGCGCGCCGGCTACGTCCGCCGGTCCGCGATGGTGGTGCGATGCAGCAGCCGGTCGTGGCCGTCATAGCCGCCGGTGGCGCGGTGCAGGACGACGCGATTGTCCCATATGACCAGCATGTTCGGCGCCCACTTGTGGCGATAGACGACCTCATCGGGCGTCTGCCATTTCACGACCTCGCGCAGCAGCGCGTCGCCATCCTCGCAATTTTCCAGCGCGATGATGTAGCCGTGCGTACTGAAGATCGCGCGCCGGCCGGTCTCGGGATGCGCGCGCACGAGCGGATGGCGCTGCGTCGCCATCGCGGTTTCCGAATGCACGATATCCATGGAGCGGCCGATGTCGCGCTCGCCATACTGGCCCTTCGGCGCATAACCGCCACGCGCCGAATGGACCGCGATCACGCCCTCGAGTTTCGCGCGCAGATCGGCGGGCATGCGATCGTAGGCCATCTGCTGGTTGGCGTACCAAGTGTCGCCGCCGACCGGCGGAATGTCGATGCCGTAGAGGCAGGTGAAAGCCGGCGGTATTTCGAGAAAGCTCCAGTCGCTGTGCCAATTCTCCGCGAAGAGCGGCGCGGTCTCGTTCGCCCGGCGGCGGATTGCGGCAATGTGCTTCCGGTCGGGGATCGGGCGGATATAGGGATCGTCGCCGAACGGGCCGAAGGTCAGTGAAACGCGCTCGAGATCGTCGTCGTCGAGCTTCTGGTCGGGAAAGGCGACCACGCCCTGCGTCACCAGCGCGACGCGGATGCGGCCCGCCGTTTCCGTATCCAGCGGCAGTCTGAGGTCGACGCCGCGCACGACGGCGCCGAAGGGCCCGTCGGCGGGGGCGATCGTCAGGCCAGCGGCATTTGAATGCGAAATGTCCATCTTCTGAACGACAGCCATTTTTCTCTCCCGTCGGCTCGCCGCATTGCCTGCGACCTTGCCCGGAGGTTAGGGCCGGCGCACGCATCCCGACAAGAGAGATCGTAATTCTTGGCCGCGGGCTCAAGCGACGCTGTCAGCGGTTCGCCCCTACTCCGCCGCCTTGTCCCCGGCGAGCGCCGCGGCGCCCGTCTCGAACTGCAAGCGCGCGAGGCGCGCGTAAATTCCGTTGCGCGCGACCAGCGTCGCATGCGTGCCTTCTTCCACCACGCGACCGGCTTCCATGACGAGAATGCGGTCGGCTTCGAGCACGGTAGCCAGGCGATGCGCGATGACGAGCGTCGTGCGGTTTTCCATTACGCCATGCAGCGCTTTCTGCACGGCGGCCTCGTTCTCGGCGTCGAGCGCCGATGTCGCCTCGTCCAGCAGCAGGATCGGCGCGTCCTTCAGGATCGCACGCGCGATCGCGAGCCGCTGACGCTGGCCGCCGGACAGCGTCACGCCGCGTTCGCCGATCACGCTGTCGTAGCCCTTGTCGAGTTCGCGGATGAAGCCGTCGGCCGCCGCGCGCTTGGCCGCCTCGATCACCTCTTCGCGCGTCGCCTCCGGCTTTCCGTAGGCGATGTTCTCCGCGACCGTCGCCGCAAAGATCGTCGCCTCCTGCGCGACCAGCGCGATTCGCGCGCGCAACTCCGCCGGATCGACGGTCTTGATGTCGACGCCGTCGATCATCACGCGCCCGGATTGCGGATCGTAAAAACGCGCCATCAACTGGAACAGCGTCGACTTGCCCGCGCCCGACGCGCCGACGATGGCGACGCGCTCGCCGGGCGCGACCTTGAAGGTGAGATCGTCGACGACGCCCGCCTGCGGGGCCGCCGGATAGGAGAAAGTCACGCGATCGAAAGCGACCTCGCCGCGCGCAGGCGTCGGCAGCGCCGCAGGCTGCGCCGGCGCGAAAATCTTCGGCTGCACGGACAGAAGGTCAGCGATGCGCCCCGCCGCGCCCGAGGCGGCTGCGACCTCGCTCCAGACCTGGCTTAGCTCGCCGAGCGAGCTGGCGCCCAGCACCGCATAGAGCACGAATTGCGAGAGCATGCCGCCGGTCATCTTGCCGTCAAGCACGTCATGCGCGCCGTACCACAGCACGCCGATCACACTGGCGAATGCCATGAAGATCGCGGTCGCGGTGAGGATCGAGCGCGCCTTGGTCGCGGTGCGCGCGGCGTCGTAGGCCTCTTCCACCTCGCGCGCGAACCGCGCGGTCGTCGCCTTCTCCGCGCCGAAGGCCTGCATTGTGCGCACCGCGCTGAGATTCTCCGCCGCGAAGGCGGAGGCGTCGGCGAGCGTGTCCTGCGCGCGCCGCGAACGCTTGCGCACGAGCCGGCCCGAGCCGATCAGCGGAAAGACGATGATCGGAATGGCCACCAGCACCAGGCCCGACAGTTTCGGGCTCGACAGCACCATCAGCGCGATGGCGCCGACGAACATGAAGAGATTGCGCAACAGAATCGAGGCCGAGGCGCCGAATGCGGACTTGAGCTGCGTCGTGTCGGCGGTCAGGCGCGATACGAGTTCGCCGACGCGCGCCGAGTCGTAAAAGGAAGCATCGAGCCGCGACAGATGCGCGAACACGTCGTCGCGCAGATCGGCGACCACGCGCTCGCCGATGGTCATCACGAGGTAGTAGCGGCAGCCCGACGCCAGAGCGAGCGCGCCAACCACCGCGAGCATGGCGGCGAAATAGCTGTTGATGAGCCCCGCGCTCGACCCCGAGAAACCGAAGTCGATCATCCGCCGCACGGCGAAGGGAAAGGTCAGCGTCGCGGCCGAGGCGACCGTCAGCGCCACGACGGCGAGCGCGATCCGGCCGCGATTGCGCAGCGCATAGGGCAGAAGGGGTTTCAGCGCGGCGAGCGAGCGCTCGCGGCGCTTCTCGCCAGCGGCAGGGGGTTCGGTCGACATCGCGCTTCTATAGACCCATCGAGGCGCAGGCGCGCGCGAAAATCGCCGCCGGCCCCGCGACAAATTGTGGCCCCCGGCCCCGCCCTGTGCGGGAAATGCGGCGTCGGGCTTGATCCTGCCGTCGAAATCGGGCATACGACCCGCCAATCGAAGCGGGCTTTCGCCGGCTTGGACCAAGATTCCGGAAAAGACCCATGAAAGTCCGCAATTCCCTCAAGTCCCTGCGCTCGCGTCATCGCGACAACCAGATCGTCCGCCGCAAGGGCCGCGTCTACATCATCAACAAGACCCAGAAGCGCTACAAGGCGCGTCAGGGCTGATCCCGCGTTCCACGCGGTTGCTCAGGCCCCGGCTCGCCGGGGCTTTTTGTTTGGGCGTCTTGCCTGCGCTCGGGCTTTGACGGCGGCTTCGCCGCGCCCTAGCTTGGTTTCATGACCTCCGCGTTCGCCCGCGCCGCGCTCGCGGCGCTTCTGGTAGTCGGCCTCGCCGCGCCTGTCGCGCTGGCCCAGAGCGGCTTCGCGCAGCTCGACCCCGCCCCGCCCGGAAAGCGCAGCGGCAATACGCTGAACATCCCCGGCCTTCCCCCGATCCAGCTGCCGCCCGGCGCCCGCGCCTTCGGCCCAAGCGGCCCCGGCGTCGACGACCAGCCGGCGCGCCCGGCCCGACCGCTGGCCGGGCCCGGACGCAGCGAGCCGCGCCGCGAGAAGCGCGAGTCGGAACGCAAGAAACCCGACCGCATCGCTCCCCATTCCGTCCCCACCAACGAGGCCCAGCGCGCCAAGGTGCTGGACGCGCTATATGCCAGACTCAAGGCCGCCGACGACCACGACGACGCCAAGGGCGTGGCCGTCGCCATCGAGCGTGTCTGGCTGCGCTCGGGTTCCGATACAGCCGATCTGCTCATGGCCCGCGCCACCGCCGCCATGGCGGGCCACGACATGAAGACGGCCGAGGCCCTGCTCGATTCCATCGTCGCGCTGGAGCCCGGCTGGGCCGAAGGCTGGAACAAGCGAGCCATGCTGCGCTTCAACAGCGACAATATCGACGGAGCCATGGCCGATCTCGAGCATGTCCTGAAGATCGAGCCGCGTCATTTCGTGGCGCTCGCCGGTCTCGGCGCCATCCTTCACAAGTCCGGCCTCGACAAACGGGCGCTCGACGCCTATCGCCGCGCGCTCGATCTCTATCCACAGCAGCCCGACATAAGGAAATCGGTCGAGAAGCTGCAGATCGAGGTCGAAGGGCGCGATATTTGATCCTCGCGGTTTTGATCGGTCTCGGCGCGCCCTTTGCCGCTCTCGCCGCCTGGTCACACCTGAAGGCCCGCGCTTTCGAGCGCGCCTATCCGCCGCGCGGAACCTTCGTCGATACGCCCTACGGCCGCCTGCATCTCGCCCGTCGCGACCCCAAGGGCGCGCCCCACGTGACGATCGTCCTGATCCACGGCGCGAGCGGCAATCAGGCGGACATGATGACGCCGCTCGGCGACCGGCTTGCGGCGCAAGGCTTTTGCGTCGTTGCAGTCGATCGCCCCGGTCACGGCTATTCCACGCGCCTGACGGAAGACGCCTCCTCGCCGGCGGCGCAGGCTCGCGCGATCCGCGCCGGGCTGGCGGCGGCCGGCGTCGAGCGCGCCATCGTCGTCGGCCATTCATGGGCGGGCGCGGTGGCGACAGCCTTCGCGCTGGATCATCCCGATTTCACGCAAGGCGTCGTGCTGCTCGCGCCTGTCACCCACCCCTGGCCGAAGGGCGTGCGCTGGTACTACCGGCTCGCCTCGCAACCCGTCGCCGGCTGGCTGTTCACGCGCACGCTGCTACTGCCGGCCGGCCTCGCCTCCTTCGAGACCGCGCTTGCCGGCGTATTCACGCCGCAACCGACGCCAGCAGGCTATGCAGAGGCCACGGGCGCCATGCTGGCGCTGCGGCCCTGGATTTTCCGCGCCAATGCCGAGGATGTCGCTGACCTGCGCGGACATCTCGAAAAGCAGGCGCCGCGCATCCCGGAAATCGCCCTTCCGGTGGCCATCCTCGCGGGCGACCACGACGCGGTCGTGCTCACCGAGCGTCATTCCTACGGCTGCGTTCGCGAAATCGAAGGCGCGACGCTGGAGATGCTGCCGGGCGTCGGCCACTCACCGCACTGGGCGGCGCCGGAGAAGGCGGTCGCGACGATCGTGGCGCTATCGGCGCGCGTTCAATCCGCGCGCCAGATGAGCCCGGCGGCCGCGCCGAGCGCGCCCTCGCTCAATTCGTAATATTGCAGCCGCTCCGGATCGACCGGGCCGGGCATCTTCATTCGGCCATCGGGCACGCGTGAAAACCCCATGCGGCCGTAGTAGCCGGGATCGCCGACGAGAAGGACGAGTTTGTGCCCGGCCGAGCGCGCGGCCTCGAGCGACTTCTTGACCAGCTTTTCGCCGAGCCCGTGCTGGCGGAAGGCGGGCTCCACCACCAGCGGCCCGAGCAGAAGCGCGGGCGTATCGCCGACGCGGATCGGCGTCATGCGATTGGCGCCGACCAGAATCGTGCCGACGCGCGCGACGAAGGACAGCGCATGATCGGCCGGCAGACCCTCGCGCAGGCGATAGGCGGTCTTGGCGAAACGACCGGGCCCGAAGGCGTGCTCGGTCAGCCGCTCGATGGCGGCCAGGTCGGCGTCGGTCTGGGGCGAGAAGGAGAAGGCGAGTTCGGTCATGACGGCGTCGCGGGGATAGGGTCGCAGGAGCCCGTGCGGGCGTTCACACGCGCGAAAAGCGCGGAGCCGTCTATCGTCGCTGGCGCAGGTTTGTCGTCATGCGCGGTGTTGGACCACGAAACGCGCGCGCCCGCAAGCAGCGCGCCGCAGGATGCTTACTCCGCCGGCGCGGTGCGTCGCGGCGGCTGCGGCGCGGAGCCGACAAGCCTCGTCGCCAGCACGATCACGACCAGCGTCGCGATATAGACGACCACCTGCAGCGCGGAGGGCTGGTCGGAATAGCCGATCAGCGTGTGCAGCACGCGACCGAACAGGCTCGTGTCCGAGAGAATGCCCGACGTATCCCAGGCCGTCTGGGACAGCGCGTCGACAACCCCCGCTTGTTGCAGGAAGGCGACGCATTGCGCGGCCAGCCCCGCCGCCAGCAGCGTGATCAGCGTGGTGGTGACGCCGAACAGATAGTGTGAGGGAATGCGCACGAGGCCTGCGAACGTGACCAGGCTGAGCACGACGCCCGCCAGCAGGCCGAGCGCGCCGCCCGTGATCAGCGAAGCGGCCGTCTCACCGCCCGACACGGCGACCCCATAGAGGAATAGCACGACTTCGGAGCCCTCGCGCAGCACGGCCACGCCGACCACCACGGCGAGCGCCGCCATGGACTTGTCGCCCTCCACGACCGCCTGGCCGACGTTCCTGAGTTCGGCGGCGAGTTCGCGTCCGTGACGCGCCATCCAGATGTTGTGCCACGCGAGCATGACGACCGCGAGCGCCAGCACGCCGGCATTGAACATCTCCTGTCCGATGCCGGCCATGGCGCTGGAAATGCGCTCGGCGAACAGCGCCATCAGCCCTGCGCCTGCGAGACCGCCGACGATGCCGACCACGACCCAGCGCAGCGCATGCGGCGCGCCGCGCGTCGCGGCCATAACGATGCCGACGATCAGGCCGGCCTCGATGACCTCGCGAAAGACGATGATGAGCGCGCCCAGCATGAAAGCGATCTTACTCCATTATTCGACGACAAGCTCGCCCCTGGCGGTCTTGTCGTGGAACTCGTCCTCGAACTTGTACTTGCCCGGCGCAAGCGCGCGGATCTTGAACGAGGCCTCGGCGCCGCCCTTGATGATCTTTTCGACGCGCAGCGACTTGCTCTCGAATTCCATCGGCGTCTGGTCGAGGTTCTTGACGATGATGGTGAAAGGCTTGTTGGCCATCGCCTTGGGTTGCGACTGGTCGAATTTGTGATCCTTGACGGTCAGCGTCAGCGTCGGACCATCCTCGGCGACGGCCGGCGAGATTGCAACGAGCGCGCCGCCGCAGAATGCGGCAACCGTCAGAATTGAACGCAGGCGGATGGATGTGTCCAAGTCCTGAAGCCTCTTGCTTGAGATTTCGTTGGCGCAGCGGCGCCGGCCCTCTCATTGAACAAATCCGGATTTGGCGAACAAGAGCGGCGCTGCAAGATTAAACCTGTTCCAAATCCAGAACCGGACGCCTTGCGAGCGTTCGGCGGGCAATTCCAGCCGCCGCCATGCGGGCGCCGCGCGCCCGTCCTGCGCGCCAGGCCTCGCGACAAGGCGCCGCACCCCCGCTACAACATGCGAAGGAGGCGACATGCAGACCGGGACCGATCAGGCGCATGCGGCGCTCAGGCAGATGCAGCTAATCAACGCCGCGCATCTCCTGACCCATTATTCCCTGCTCATCCTGCCGACCGCCGTGCTCGCCATGGCCGCGCCCGGCTCGCCCTTCGGCGCCGACTACGGGCCGATCGTGGCGCTGGCGACGGCCATGTTCGCCCTCTACGGCGCGGGCTCCCTGCCGCAAGGCTGGCTCGCCGCGCGCTTCGGCCGGCCGCGCATGATGCTGGCCTTCTTTCTCGGCACGGGCGCCTCGCTCGTCGCGGCGAGTTTCGCGCAGGGGCGCGTGGGGCTCGCGATCGCGCTCGGCTTCGCGGGTTTCTTTTCCGCCATCTATCACCCCATCGGCACGGCCATGCTGGTGGAAGCCGCCGGCGAAAAGCCCGGACGCGCGCTCGGCCTAAACGGCGTCTTCGGCAATCTCGGCGTCGCCTCGGCGCCGCTCGTCACCGCCTTCCTGTCACAGCAGGCGGGCTGGCGCATCGCCTTCCTCGTTCCCGGAATTGTCTGCATCGCGCTTGGCCTGTGGTGGGCGACGCAGAACCACGTGGAGATCGCCCGCCATGTGCAGGGACGTCCCTTCCCGGACATCCCCAAGGCCATCGTGCGGCGCGCGCTCGTCGTCATGCTGTCGATCTCGGCCGCGTCCGGCCTCGTCTTCAACGCCTTCACGGTGCTTCTGCCAAAACTGATGTCCGAGCGCCTCGCCGCCGATCCCGGACTTCTCCCACTCGTTGGCGTCCTCGCCTTCTCGGTCACGCTCTGTGGCGCGCTCACGCAATTCACCGTCGGGCGCCTCATCGACCGCACGACGCTCAAGCGCATTTTCCTGCCGCTGGCGATGACGCTCGCGCCCGCCATGGCCCTGCTCGCCTTCGCGCGCGGCTGGATGGCGCTGCCGCTGGCGGGAATCGTCGCCGCCGTCATCTTCGGCCAGGTGACGATCAACGAGAGCATGACGGCGCGCTACATCTCGCCGCCGATGCGCGCGAAAATCTATTCGCTGCGCTTCTTCATCGGCTTTGTCGGCGGGGCGGCGGCGGCGCCGCTGGTCGGCTACCTGCACGAGCGCACGGGCTCGCTGTCGCTGGTCGTGCTGATCCTCGCTATCGTCGCCTGCGTCACGCTCGCCTGCGCGGTGGCCTTCCCGGATCGCCGGGAGGAACTTTCGCCGGAATTGTGGGAGCGCGCGCCGGAGAGAGCGCCAGCGGTGGCGCCGGCGGAATGATCACCAAGTCGCGCTGACTTCAGCTCCGCCGAAAATTTCCGCCAGCCGCTCCCGCGTCGCCCGCGTGGCGCCCTCGGGCAAAGCGTCCGGAGCAAAAAAGCCGGCTTCCGCAATTTCCCAGTCCGGCTGCCTGGGCCCGGCCTGCGCAAAATCGCGCACGACATAGAAGGCGACGTGATCGCGCCCGCGATTGTGATGCAGGCTGCGCAGTTCCGGCGCGCCCGTGAGGGAGATTCCGCCCTCTTCCATCAACTCGCGCGCCAGCGCATCGCCGAACGTCTCGCCGCGCTCCACGCCGCCGCCCGGCAGATACCAGCCGGAGACATAGGTATGCCGCACGAGAAGCACGCGCCCGTCAGCGTCGATCACCGCCGCGCGAACCCCCAGCGTCATCGCGCGGCGCAGCAGGCCGACGCGCTTGATGACGCCTTCCATCAGGCGCGTGCGCAGGGAGGGGCGATGCGTGGGGGTGGTCATGGGCCTGTCAATTTCCTAGAACGATTCTAATTATCTGGCCAAATCCTTCTCCGGAGCCAAAGTTGAAAGCCTTCGCCGATCTCAGCGAGCGCGAGATCCTCGCCATCGCCATCGCCTCAGAGGAAGAGGACGCGCGCATCTATCTCGCCTTCGCCGAGGATCTCGACGAGCGTTATCCCGCGTCAGCCAAGACGTTCCGCGACATGGCCGAGGTCGAGCACACTCATCGCGACATGCTGCTCAACCAGTACAAGCGCCGCTTCGGCGATGTGCTGCCGCCGATCCGCCGCGAGGATGTGAAGGGCGTGCTCAAGCGCCGCCCGATCTGGCTGACCAAGAACCTGCCCCTCGATCGCATCCGCGAGGAATCGGAACTGATGGAGCATCAGGCCGCGCGCTACTACCAGCGCGCCGCCGAACAGGCGACCGACGTCGACACGCGCAAGCTGCTGGGCGAACTCGCGCTCGCCGAACAGGGCCACGAGAAACTGGCAGGCAAGCTGCAGGAAAACAATCTTACGCCCGACGCGCGCGAAGAAGAAGACCGCACCCGTCATCGTCTGTTCGTGCTGCAATATGTGCAGCCGGGCCTCGCCGGCCTGATGGACGGCTCGGTGTCGACGCTCGCGCCGCTGTTTGCGGCGGCCTTCGCCACGCATCACAATTGGGAGACGTTTCTCGTCGGCCTCGCGGCCTCGATCGGCGCCGGCATTTCCATGGGCTTCGCGGAAGCCTTGTCGGACGACGGCTCTCTCACCGGCCGCGGCTCGCCCTGGCTGCGCGGCACAGTTTGCGGCCTGATGACGACACTCGGCGGCCTCGGCCATACGCTACCCTATCTCGTGCCCGACGCCTGGCCGAATTCCTTCTGGATCGCCACCGGCATCGCCGGCGCCGTCGTCTTCGTCGAACTCTGGGCCATCGCCTTCATCCGCGCCAAATACATGGACACGCCGTTCCTGCAGGCGGTCTTCCAGATCGTGCTCGGCGGCGTGATCGTACTGGCGGCGGGAATTTTGATCGGCGGCGCGTGAGGGAGTAACCGGTCGTCGGCCATTTGAATTATGCGCAAGTCGCAGCCGCTGCATGCGCTCCTTCTCCCGCCTGCGTAAGAAGGAGTCCGCGGCCGGTCGCTAGTTCGCCTTCAGCCCTCGCCATAGAGCGGACTTTCAAGCCCCGCCCTCGCCCTCGGGCCCACGCCGGGCTACATCTTCTAACGTGCCCTTTCTCCTCGCCCATCTCTCCGACCTGCACCTCGGCCCGCTGCCAAGACCTCGCGCACGAGACCTCGCGGGCAAGCGGCTGACCGGGTGGTTCAACTGGGAGCGCTCGCGCGCGCATGTGCACAACATGGACGTGCTAGCGAGCCTCATCGCCGACATTCACGCGCGAAACCCGGACCACATCGCAGTGACGGGCGATCTCGCCAATATCGGCCTCCCGGCTGAATTCGAGCTCGCCAGGAGCGTGATGGAGACCATCGGCGCACCCGATGGCGCGAGTTTCACGCCCGGCAATCACGACGCCTATGTGCGCTCCTCCCTCGACCATCTCGCGCGCGCCTTCGCGCCCTGGGCGACGGACGATGGCGGCAAGGCGGGATATCCCTATCTGCGCGTGCGCGGCGACATCGCGCTGATCGGACTTTCCTCGGGCGTGCCGACGGCGCCATTCATGGCCTCGGGCAGGCTCGGCGCGCGCCAGCGCGAGGCGCTCGGCCGCATCCTCGACGACACGAAGGCGCGGGGCCTCGCGCGCATCGTCATGCTGCACCACCCCCCCAACAAGACCGGCGCCTCCATCGGCCGCGGCCTGATGGACGCCGGCGCCTTCGAGACGCTGATCGCGCGCCACGGCGCGGAGCTCGTCATCCACGGCCACAACCACAAATTGTCGGTCATGCATCTGCGCGGGCCCGACCGCCGGCCCGTACCCGTCGTCGGCGTCGCCTCGGCCTCGGCCGCCGGCGGCTCGCGCACCCATCGCGCCGGCTACAACCTGTTCCGTGTCGCGCGCGCCGGCGAGGGCTTTGCAATTCAGGCGCAGGCGCGCGGCCTGATGGACGATCGCATCACCATCGGCGATCTCGGCCCGATCGCGCTCTAGCTTTCGCCGCCGGGTAAATGCGTGTTAACTTTTTCCGTTGGCCGCATTCTCCCGGCGTCGCGCCGCGATGGCGCGCGGTCTGCGGAGGCGTTGGGATGGCCCGCTTTGCCGCGTTTCGCGAGACCGGCGCACACCGCGCCACATCCCGAATTCGCGTCGTGGCGAACCCGGCCGACATCGCCGACGAATGGCGCCTGCTCGAGGAAACCGGCCACGCCACCGTCTTCCAGACGCGAGCCTGGCTCGAACCATGGTGCGAGATCGTCGCGCGTGAAAATCGGGTCGAGCCCGTATTCGTCCTGGCGAGCGATCGCGCCTCCGGCGCACCGCAAATGCTGCTGCCATTCTGCCGCCGCCGCGAGGGATCGCTCGTCTCGATCGAATTCGCCGACCTCGGCGCGAGCGACTACAACGCGCCGCTGATCGCGGCGGACTTCCGGCCCACGCAGACAGAATTCGCAACGCTTTGGGCGGGGGTTCGCGCCGCCCTGCCCGCCGCCGACATCCTGCGCATCGACAAGTCGCCGGCCATGATCGGCGAAGCGCCCAATCCGCTCGCGCGCCTGAGCTTCATGAGCAGGCTCGCGCTCGGCGCCTGGAGCGTAACGCTCCCTGCCGATCGCGAAGTCTATGTGCGCGAAACATTGTGCGCGCGCCACCGCAAGGAGCTCGCCCGCAAGCGGCGGCGGCTCGGAGCGTCGGGCGCGCTTCGGCTCTCTCGGGCGCGCAACTCGACCGAAGCCGTCGCCATGTTGCGGCTGCTCGCGGACATGCGCCGCGAGCGCTACATTGCGCTCGATCGTCATGACATTCTCGCGGACAACGCGTTTCGCGCCTTCTACGACAACCTGCTGACGCGCGCCGACGCGATTGCGGAAGCCTGGGCGCTCGACGTCGCAGGCGACCGCGTCGCAATCCTGTTCGGGCTGCGCCACGCCGGCGTCTTTCACTTCCTGTTGTCGGGCTTCGCGGACGGCGAATGGGCGGCGAAATCCGTCGGCGGCATCGCCGCCGACATGATGATCGCTCAGGCGATCGAAGACGGCCTGCAAACCTTCGATTTCACGATCGGCAATGCGCCCTACAAGCGTCATTTCGGCGCCAAGCGGCGCGATCTGTTTGGCGGCGCGCAGGCGCTGTCCTATCGCGCGCTGCCGCAAGTCGCCGAGCGACGCATCAGGGGATCGTTGCGCGCGTTGCTGCTGCCGCCGCCGGCGTCGCCGGCGCTCGATCAGTGGAAATAGGTCTTCCAGAGCCACCAGACGCCGGCGGCGAGCAGGCCGAAAAACACGGCCGAGCCGATCACCTCGATGAGGAAGGCGAAGCCGCGCGCGAGATAGCGCAGAAAACCGGGCCGCGCGCGCGGCGGCTTTCCTGGCGCGGGCTGCTGTGCGCCCGGCGCGCTGACGAGACCAACGCTGTGCAGCGGCTGTATCGCGGGATTGGTCGCCGCCGACAGCGCTTTCTCGCGCTCGATCAGGCGTCGCGCGAGATAATCGGCGACGGCTTGGGTGATGACGTCGGCCTGATCGCTTTCGGCCAGCAGCACGCGACCGTTGCGCGTCTCCTGCAGGAAGCGGAAACCGCGCCGGTCTCGCGTCAGTTCGACGAAGGCGATCATGTCGATGAACAGCCGCGGTTTCTCGCCCTGGTTCAGACCGAGGTCGAAGAGATCGCAATCTTCCGGCAATTGCGCGAAGACGGGCTCGAGCTGCTCGCGTAGCAGATCGAGCCGCGCGACGGCCGCGCCCATCAGCTCGTCCTGCGCGTCGCCGCGCTCGGCGCTTTCGAGCCGCGCGCGGCGCAGCGCCGCCTTCAGGCTGACAGGTTCGCGCGCGCGCGCTGTCGCCGCTTCGCGCGGCTCGCGCGCAATACGGCCGTCGTCGCCAACATTCTGGGTCACGTCCATCGCGCCTCTCGCGTCCGGGCGTGGCCGTCCAGACGCAGACTGTCGCCGCGCTACGTCGACCTTACGCCGCCTGCTGCATCGCCGAAAGCGTCCAGGCCGAGGAATCAGCGCCGGGCGCGCGACGGAACGTCCAGAGCTCCGTCACTTCCTCCGGGATCGTCGAGGCGCCCGGCACGGTGCGGCCCGTCGCCTTCTCGACCAGCACGTCGTTCAGCGAAAAACGCATCGCGACAGTGGCGTAATCGGCGTCCGGCTCGCGCCAGCTCTCGGCGAGATCGCCCTGCAGGAGGCGCACGCCCGTCACCTTGTTGACGAGGCCGCGCGCGGCATTGTCGGCGATCTCCTGCTCGAGATTGGCGGCCACCTCCGGCGTGCAGATGCGGCGCAGCGTACCGACATCCTCCGCCGAAAACGCGGCCTGCACTTCGCCGAGCCGGCGCTCGAAGGCCTGATAGTCGCTCTGCACGATCTCCAACGGAGTGGTCGACGCCGCCGGCTGGCCGGCAAAGCCGCTGCCGAAACCGCCGCCGAAGCCGGCATTGGGCGCGCCGCCTGCAAGCCCGCCATTTGGCGCGGGCCCGCCATAGGCCGCGCCTTGCGCGCCGCCCGGCGCTGCGCCGGCGGCCTGACGGTTGCGGAACCAGTTCATCGCCAAGCGCACCACCAGCACGATCAGGCCGATCTGCAGCAGAAGGCCGAGGAACGAGGTCAGCCCGCCCAAGCCGCCCATCAGCCCGTGGCCGAACAGCATGCCGAAAAGACCCGCGCCCAGCAGGCCGCCGAGCAGCCCGCCCATCAGCCCGCGACCGAAGCCGGACGAGGGCCGCGTCGCATTCGGCGCCGAAGGCGCGGCGCGCGGCGTGACCGACCGCTGAATCGGCGCTGCGGCGCCGGGCGCGGTGCGGGTCGAGGGCGGGGCCGTATAGGTCTTGGCGCCGCGGCTGCCGAACGACGAGCCGCCGCCCGGTCGCGCATAGGCGTCTACGGCGCCGATCGACAGCGCCGCCGCGAGAGCGGCGAAAACAGCGAATTTCCTGAAGTTCATGTCGCTCCTCCCCACGCCCTCCCGGGCGCGACCGCTACAATATGGGGAGGAGAACCCGCCCGCCGCAAGCTCCCGGCGGACGGCGGCGGAAATATTTCGGCCCCGGGCTTACCAGGCGGCGACGACGGCGCTCACGACCACGGCGCAGGCCGCGCAAACGGCGAAGAGATCGAGGGTCCGGGTGGTTGCCATCGTCTTTCTCCTTCTGGAATCGGAACCGGCGCGGGTCCGTCACCGGTCTGTCATCGATTTGTTAAGAATACCTTGCGTCCATGCTGCGGCGAAGCATGAACCTTTCGCATATGCGAAGAAGATTGCGCCAAGGCGCCCATTTTTCAGCCACGCGCATGATGCTCGCATTTGCAGCGGCGCAGTGTTATTGCTCTTAACATGACCGACCGGAACAATTTCTGCGGCCCCCGGCGCGGCTATCATCACGGCCGGCTGAAGGACGCGCTGCTGGAGGCCGCCCGCAGCCTCGTGGCTGAGCGCGGGCCTGCGGGCTTCACCCTCACCGAAGCCGCCAAGCGCGTCGGCGTGACGGCGGCGGCCCCTTATCGCCATTTCGCCGACCGCAACGAGTTGATGAGCGAACTCGCCCGGCGCGGCTTCGAGACCTTCGGCCAGAAGCTGGAGCAGGCCTGGGACAACGGCCAGCCCGACGCCACCTCCGCCATGCGGCGCATGGGCGAGGCCTACCTCCAGTTCGCCCGCGCCGAGCCCGGCCTGTACAGCGCCATGTTCGGCAATGTGCAGGCCCTGCACACGCCGACCTCCGGCGCCGCCGCCGACCGGGCGCTCGCCATGATTCACCACGCCTGCGCCGCCGTGCTGCGCCAGTACGGCGCCCCTGATACTGGCGCCCGCGACCTCGCATTGCAGGTCTGGGCCTACAGCCACGGCGTCGCGCAGCTCGTGCTCTCCGGCCATTTCGCCAGCGCGGAAACGGATGCGCAGGGCCTGATGCGCAGCGGCGCCTCGAATATCGTGGAAATGGCGGTGCGCAAGGCGGTCGGCCAAGCGCAATAATCGAGGGGGAAAGCGCGTGAAGGCAGGATCGCTTGTGTCTCTCGCCGGGCGCGGCCCGCAATCGGGCGCGACCAGACGGCGCGCGCTTCTGGCCGGTCTCGTCGCCGGCCTGGCAATTCTGAACGTTGGATTCGCGCACGCCTATATCAGAACGCTTCCGCTCCCCGAGTTGGTGGCTGCATCGCAGCTTATCGCCATCGCCGAAGTGATCGAAATCGCCGATGCGCCGCGTGGCGACGGCGGCTCCCGCATTCGCAATGTCCTGAAAGTGTCGCGCGTCCTCAAGGGGCGCTACGCGACAGCGAACATGCTGACGATCGGGACGCATTACCGGCCGGGAGAAGCCGCGCGCGAAGACAGCGTCGTGTTTCCCGCGGCGGGACAGCGCGTCCTCCTGTTTCTGAAGCAGGCGCCCGGCGCAGGCTGGATGCTGGTCAACGGCATTCAGGGGCTCTGGCCACTCGAGGCCGGCAGCGACAAGACGTTGCGGATGGGATTTCGCTATTCCATCGCTGAGGTGGAACGGCTTGTCGCCGCCAACCCCTGATTATGAGATGAAGCCGACTGTCGCGGAGGCGGCGTTGACGACAAGAGACAGAACGATGCTCCGGCGCATCGAAAAGCCGCCGAAACGGTAGGCGAACGCTTCTGTCGCCCAGACGGCGGCTTCCACGAGCGCGACGCTCGGCCAATAGCCGAGGGGATCCCATAGCGCGATGACGCCTTGCCAGGCGAGGGGCTGCGTCACGAGCGTACAGGCGGCGGCGACAAGCGCGGCCCGCGTCGGGCTTGCCCACTTCATCCGCCACACGAGGATTGCGGCGACGCAGGCCTCGATCACGACCGACAGGATCAGCGGCGTGATTTCGATCATGGACGCGGTCCGCGATCGATGGAAACTCTCGCGCATCTCGCGCTGGAGACTTCCACATGATCCGCGTTCTCGTAACGGCCGGCCTTGTCCTGTGCGCAGGAGCGGCCTTCGCCGACATCGTCCCCAAGCCGCATGTTCTGCGCGCGAGAATGGCCAAGGCGATAGTCGCCGCGGGACATCAATGTCCCTCCGTGCTCTCCGCGCAATACACGGCCGATCCGCTGTACCAGAGCCTGCGGCGTGGCGGCTATAAGGTGTACCTCGTCGATTGCGGCGGCGGCCGGTTTGTCGTCGCGACGCCACGGCTTTCGATCGAGGGGCGTCGTACGATCGTAAAGCCGATCGACTAGTGCGCGCCCTCGCCACTGAGCTTCGATGATCAATCGCTTTCCGGAGGCTCGGTGGTGAGCCTGTCGCGCTGACAGGGACCCGTTTCCTCCCAGCGCGCGCCGCCATTCGCCGGCGCGTAATTCGGCAGTCGCGCACTGAAGGCATGCCACGTCATGACAATTTCTTTGCCTTCCGCCTTTCGGCCGCCCGATTTGCCGACCCAGTAGGGCAGCTTTTGCGGCCTGCGGAAGTGGCTGCCCATCGCCTGCCCCGTGTACGGCACGAAAGCTCCGCCGATGACGCATCCGATCGCACGGTGACTGAGCAGGGGACGCGTCGCCTGCGCGCCAGTCGCGCCGAACACGTATAGCGCGAGAACGCCGCCGATCGCAGAAAATGCGGTTCGTCCCATGGCAGTCACGCCTTTCGATACGGCGCGGTTCGCGCGATGATCGTCCCTACCGGCCGCCGCTCGCCGGCGCCGCGCGTCCTTCGGCCCATGCATGCCCGACACCGCCCGACTGCTCGTTCTGCGCCCATGTAGCGGGATCGGAGTCGACGAGCGTGTAGACGCCGGCCGGCAGGACGACGTTCGGCGTCGCGGTCCAGTAGACGTTCTTGGCCCCGCCGAGTCCGGCGCCGCCGACCGCCTGCCACGGGCCATAGGTCGCCCCCGCCGCGCTCCGCAGAGCGATCGTCCCAACCGCCGCCGCACCGCGCCCATTATTCCAGTGATAGGTCGTGATCTTCGCGAGTTCGGTCGGAGCGGACAGTGTCATGACGGTCGGTTTCGTCGGCCCATTGTAGACTTGGGAATTGTTGCCGACGAAGAGCACCCGCGTCAGCGGACCGTTCGAGCCGCCATCTTGTCTGGGCGCATGAACGACGTTCTGGCTGCCGCCGAAGCAGTCGGGCAGGACGGATTTCCCCGAGCCGACAGGGAGCACGCAGATCGAGCGCCAGCGGACCTTGTCCTCGTTGCGTACATAGATCATCGCGTGCTGGTCGCCGGGATCGGAATATTGCATGAGATCCGCCGGGTTCTTTTCCATGCGGAATCCATTCTCGGTCGCGGATGCGCCGGACAGCGTGATCTTCCACTTCTCGTGCGGGCCGAGCGTAAACGGCCCCTGCGTCCACCAGATCGAAATGGTCTGCCCCTGCGGATCGGAGACGGCGGTATAGATCATGTACTGCCCGGTCTCGAAGGTCGGATTGCCGAGCGCCGCAACCGGCAGCGTATGGCCGGGCTGCCCCGGAAACTGCGTCGAATTGGGCGTGACGGACGTCCACTTGCTGTAGGTCGCCGGCGCCGCGGCCTTCGATCCGCCGCCCGCACCGATGTCGATCGTCACCTCGGAGACCTGGCTCCATTGCTGGAATCCGGCGGAGCCAAACATCCGGCAGGGAGCGCCGAGCGAAACCTCGAAATCGTAAAGGCGCGGCTCGAGCCGGTAGCGAGCGGTCTTCTCGAGCGGCAGGCCTTCTATGAAGCCCCCGGTCGTCCGCTTGCCTCCCTGCTCGATTTCGGAGTCGACGAAAACGAAGGGCGTCGTGGAGCTCCACCCCTGAAAGCGGCCGCTCTTGTATTCCCCGAACCGAACGGGGATGAGGTCCGAATAGCCGGCGGCGCGATAGGGTTTGAGGCGAATGCGCAAGGTCGCCTCGCCCGGCCCCTGGACCTGAAAGCGCTTGGTGACCGCGCTGTCGCAATGCGGCGCATTCTCCATGCTCTTGAATTCGGCGCGCAGCTCGAGCGCCTGCGCTTCCTCGCGAGGCGCAACGCCGCCAACACACGCCGCGATGGCGGACAAGGCCAGAATTCGGAAGCTTGCCACGTTCACCCCCAATGTGCCGGGCGCGCCGGGGCCCGTCTGCTCCAGTACAGCCCCGGCGCAGACGGGCGACAACCGAAGATTAGCGTTTGCCATCATGGCTTTGTTTGACTGGCGTCAAGCTCCGGCGCGGCAGTTGGCCGCGCATTCCCGCCCATCCGCCTTTGGCTCCGTCCACCGCCCCCGATGGTTCGGCGGAACACGCCCGCCCCGGATGCAATTCCACGAGGACTGCGCTACATAGTCCGCTCATGAGCCCGCTGCTGAACTCGCTCGATCTGCCCAAGACGCCGGCCGACACGCGCGTCGTCGTCGCCATGTCCGGCGGCGTCGATTCCTCCGTCGTCGCCGCTTTGCTGAAGGCCGAGGGTTACGACGTCATCGGCGTGACGCTGCAGCTCTACGATCACGGCGAGGCTACGCATCGCCCCGGCGCCTGCTGCGCGGGTCAGGACATTCACGACGCGCGCCAGGTCGCCGCCCGTCTCGGCATTCCCCATTACGTGCTCGATTACGAGAGCAAGTTCCGCGAGAAGGTGATCGATCCCTTTGCGGAGAGCTACGCGACCGGCGAGACGCCCGTGCCCTGCGTCGCCTGCAACCAGCACATCAAGTTCGCCGATCTCTTCGACACCGCGCGCGATCTCGGCGCCGATGCGCTGGCGACTGGCCATTACATCGTCTCGAAGCCCGACGGTGCCGGCCATCGCGCGCTCTATCGCGCGAAGGAAGCCGCGCGCGACCAGTCCTATTTCCTCTATGCGACGACGCGCGCGCAGCTCGATCTCCTGCGCTTCCCGCTCGGAACCTACGAGAAGGCCGAAGTACGCGAACTCGCGCGAGAATTCGGGCTCGCGGTGGCGGAAAAGCACGACAGCCAGGACATCTGCTTCGTGCCGCAGGGCCGCTACACCGATCTGCTCGAAAAGCTCCAGCCCGGCGCGGCCAGGCCCGGCGATATCGTGCACGTCGACGGCCGCGTGCTCGGCCGCCACGCTGGCGTCATCCACTACACCGTCGGCCAGCGTCGCGGTCTCGGCCTGGGCGCCAAGGCCCCGATGAACGAGCCGCTCTATGTCGTGCGCATCGACGCCGCCAATGCGCGCGTCGTCGTCGGCCCGCGCGGCGCGCTTCTGGCGCGTGCGGCTTTGCTGCGCGACGTCAACTGGATCGGCCCGGGCGAACTGGATTCGTTGCCGCACGCCGGCCTGCCGATCGCCGCCCGCGTGCGTTCGACCCGTGCGCCCGCGCCCGCGCTGCTGTTCGCGGAAGGCGATGAAGTAAAAGTCCTCTTCAGCGAGGACGAATCCGGCGTCTCGCCTGGACAGGCCTGCGTCTTCTACGAGAGCGACGCGCCCGACGCGCGCGTGCTCGGCGGCGGCGCGATCCGCGCGACGGAGCCCGCCTGGACTTTTGCGCCGGCCGCCGAGCCGCTGACCGCCGCGGCGGGCCGTTGACCAGATGACGAGCCCGCGCGCCGAGACGCTCGCCTCCATCGACAACGCCAATGTCGAGGAAGCCTACGCCCGCTGGGCGCCGGTCTACGATCTCGTCTTCGCCGCCATCATGAAGCCGGGCCGCAAGGCGGCGGCCGCCGCCGCGTCGCGCGATGGCGGTCGCGTGCTCGACGTCGGCGTCGGCACGGGGCTCGAACTGCCGATGTTTTCGCGCACGACCCGGCTCGTCGGCGTCGACCTGTCCGAGCCCATGCTCAGGCGCGCGCAGGATCGGGTGACGAAGCAACGGCTCGGCAATGTCGAGGGCCTCATCAAGATGGACGCGATGAACCTCGCCTTTCCCGATGCGAGCTTCGATTGCGCCGTCGCCCCCTTCGTGCTGACCGTCGTACCCGATCCGCATGCCACGCTGAACGAGTTGGCGCGCGTGACCAAACCCGGCGGCGAGATCGTGCTGGTCAACCACATCGGCGCCGAGACCGGCCCGATTGCGGCGATCGAAGCCTGGATGGGCCGCCGCTCCGCCGACCTCGGCTGGCGGCCGGAATTCCCGTGGAGCGTGGTCGGCGACTGGATCGCCGGCCGCGACGACGTCGTCCTGACCGAGCGTCGCAGTCTCAATCCGCTCGGACTGTTCACACTCGCCCGCATCGCGCGCCGGTAGGCCGCCCGAAAGGCTTGTGCGCGCGGGCGCCGGAGTCTATAGAACCGCCAGCGCGCCTGCGGGCCGCGCTCCGCTCCCTTCGTCTAGCGGTCTAGGACGTCGCCCTCTCACGGCGAAAACAGGGGTTCGAGTCCCCTAGGGAGCGCCATCTCAAACAAATGTAACCTTCGGCCCGACGCCCACTGGACATCGGCGATTTCTCGACCTTACACTGACATGCCAGCTTCTGGCGCAAACGGGCGGCGGTAGATCGCCCGACAGGGAGGGTCACGCTTTGCCAGACGACAAGACGATTCCGCTCGCGCGCAGACAGATATTGAGGGCCGGCGCAGCCGCCGCCGCAGGCGCCATTGCCGCGCCTTACGTGGCCAACGCCCAGGCCGGCGCCACGACGACGATGAAAGTGCAGACCTCCTGGCCGGCCGGCGTCGGGCTCGAGACCTTCAAGAAATGGTGCGGCACGATCAAGGACAAAACCGGCGGCGAGCTTGAGTTCAAGCCCTTCGCGGCGAAGGAACTGGTCGGCGATTTCGAACTGCTCGACGGCGTGCGCAACGGCGTGGTCGAGGCGATGAATTCCTTCACGCTCTACTGGGCGGGCAAGGTGCCGGCCACCGCCTTCCTGTCTTCCTACGTTCTCGGCCTGCGCTATCCGCATGAATGGGACGTGTTCTTCTACTCGAAGGGCGGCCTGCAGGCGACGCGCGACATTTTCGCCAAGCTAGGCCTGCACTACGTCAACCGCATTCACCACGGTCCCAACATCATCCATTCGAAGAAGCCGATCCGCTCCTTCGAAGACTTCAAGGATCTCAAGCTGCGCGTGCCCGGCGGCATGATCGCCGAAACCTTCGCGGCGGCCGGCGCCAAGACGACGCTGCTACCCGGCGGCGAAGTGTTTTCCGCGCTCGAGAAAGGCACGATCGACGCGGCCGACTATACCGGTCCCGCCGTCAACTACGCGCTCGGCTTCCATCAGGTGACCAAATACATCTCGATGGGACCGCGCGGCCTCGAATCCATCTATCAGCCGGTCGACATGATGGACTTCGTCGTCAACATGGGCGTCTGGAACAAGCTCTCGCCGAAGATGAAGCAGTTCATCGACGACGAGATCCAGATCTATTCGAACCAGCACCACGCCGCGATCCAGAAGGCGGACATGGAGGCCTGGCCGCTGTTCGAGAAGGCCGGCACCGAGGTCAACCGCCTCGAGCCGGAAGACGTCGACAAGTTCCAGGCGCTCGCCGTGCCGATCTGGTTCAAATGGGCGAACAAGGACAAGGACGCGGCGCGCCTGTTCAAGGCTCAGCTCGAAATCATGCAGAGCCCGAGCTTCGGCTATGTCACGCCCGACATGGTCAAGGGCCTGAAGATCGACCTCTAGCAAACGCGGCCGGGCCTCGCGCGAACGAGGCCCGGCCTGCTCATGATATCCGCGACGCCTCGCGACGATGCTGCGGCGAACTGCGCCTTCCAAAGGGACCGACAATGCCCTCGATCGGTTTCACGCTGCCGCACTGGATGTTCTGGACGGCGCTGATTGTCTTCCCGCTCGTCGCTATTACCATGGCGCGCCGCACGAAGGACGATCCGGATTCGGCGAAGGCGAACAGGTTCCTCGCCTATCTCTTCTGGCTGTTCGGCGGCTTCATCGGCATGCACCGGATCTACCTGAAGAATTATCTCGCTCTGCTCTACATGCCGCTGTTCCTCGCCATCATCTGGGGCGGCTTCAACTATCGCGACGCGCGCGAGGATTTCTCGAAGGCGCGACAGAATGTCGAAAGCCTCGTGCGCCTGCAGGACCGCGCGAAAGCTTCGCTCGCGCGCGGCCAGGCGTCCGCGCAGAAACGCATCGACGATGTCGAGAAGAAGCTTGCGCCCGCCCGCGCCGAGGAAGCGGCCGCGCAAGGCGAGATCGATCGCGCCAATCTCACCATGCGCATCGCCGCCGGCCTGACGCTGGTCCTGTTGCTGATCGACGCAGCGCTGATACCCGGGCTTGTTCGTCGTGCGCGAGAAGCCGAACCGCCGCCGGTCGTATCCGAAGTCGAACCGCATTTCGTCGACGATGCGCCAATCAATGTTCCCGGCCCCCTCGGCGTCTTCGCGCGCGCCGTCGACAGCATGATCGCCGGCCTCGGCGAACTCGTCGCCTACTGGTCGGTGCTCGCGGTCTTCGCCTACTTCTTCGAGGTCGTCGCGCGCTACGTCTTCAATTCGCCGACCAACTGGGTGCACGAGAGCGCGTTCCTGATGTTCGGCATGCAATACATGATCGCGGGCGCCTACGCCTATCGCGGCGAGAGCCACGTGCGCGTCGATCTCGTCTACAGCCATTTGTCCGAGCGCGGCAAGGCGATGTGCGATGTCGCCGGCTCCGTGCTCTTCTTCATCTTCGTCGGCACGCTAATGGTCACCGGCTGGACCTTCGCCTGGCAGGCCGTGCAGGCGCACGAAGTCTCCTTCACTGAATGGGGCATCCAGTACTGGCCGGTGAAACTGTCGATACCGATCGGCGCCTTGCTGCTCGCGCTCGTCGGACTTGCGCGTCTGATCAAGGACATCCACGTGCTCGCGACGACAAAGGGCTGAATCATGGGTCTCGACGTTCCGATTCAGGTCCTCGGCCTCCTCATGTTCGGCAGTCTGGGCATTGCGCTCGCTATCGGCGTGCCGATGGCATTCGCGCTCGGCGCGCTCGGCTGCATCTTCCTCTACGTGTTCGGCAGCGCCGCCATGCTGAACATGCTGCCGAGCCGCGTCTTCCCCTTCATGACGGACTACCAATTGTCCGCCATTCCCTTGTTCATCTTCATGGCGGCTATCCTCGAGAAAGCCGGTCTGATCGAGGAATTGTTCGACGCCGTCTACAAATGGCTGGGTTCGCTGCGCGGCGGCCTCGCGTCTGCGACCGTCATCGTCTGCGCAATCCTTGCGGCCATCGTCGGCGTCGTTGGGGCGACGGAAGTCACGATGGGCATGATCGCCCTGCCCGCGATGCTGCGGCGCGGTTACGATCAGAAGATCGCCTGCGGATCGCTGCTCGCCGGCGGCACGCTCGGCATTCTCATACCGCCGTCGGTGATGGCGATTGTCTATTCCGTCGTCGCCCAGCAATCCCTCGGCGAACTCCTGGCCGGCTCGGTCTTTCCCGGCTTGCTGCTGGTCAGCCTCTACATTGCCTACATAACCATCCGCTGCACCATAAACCCGAGCCTCGGACCGGCCATACCGCCGGCGGAACGCGTCGACTGGCGCGAGAAGCTTCGTCTGCTGCGCAATGTCGTGGCGCCGATCATCCTCATCTTCGTCGCGCTCGGCGTGATCTTCTTCGGCATTGCGACGCCGGTGGAGGCGGCCGGCATCGGCACGTTCGGCGCGCTCGTCGTCTGCGCCATGCACCGTCGCCTCACCTGGACGACCGTTCGCGAGGCCTCGCTCGCCACGCTGCGCGCGACCGCCATGGTCATGTGGATCTTCTTTGGCGCGACGCTGTTCGTCGGCTTCTTCATCCTGAAGGGCGGACAGACCTATGTCGCCGAGCAGATTCTCGGCGCAGGTCTGCCGGCCTACGGCATTCTCGCGCTGATGATGGTCATCCTGTTCATCCTCGGCATGTTCATCGACTGGGTCGGCATCCTTCTCCTGACGGTGCCGATCTTCGTGCCGATTCTGAAGGCGGCGCAGTTCTCGGGCGTGTTCGGCCTGCCGGGCGTTGCGTCGGAAGACGTGCCTCTGTGGTACGGCGTCATCTTCATCGTCAACATGCAGATGGCCTTCCTGTCGCCGCCCTTCGGCTATTCGCTCTTCTATCTCAAGAGCGTCGCGCCGAAGGAAGTGTCGATGGCCACGATCATTCGCGGCGCCTTGCCCTTCCTCGGCTTGCAGGCGCTGGCGGTGGCCCTCTGCATCGTCTTCCCGGGCATCGTCACCTACCTGCCGAAATTGTTCTACGCGCACTGACCGACAGACAGTCGGCGGCCACATTTAATCCCGCAACGCACGCGCCGCGCGCCTCACATGGCGGCCACGTGGCATGCGCAATTCTCAACATCCCCTCCGCGTCCGTACGATCGAGGCGCAGCAAGAGAAGCGCGCGAGCGCGCACGGAGGATGGGATGAAACTTCACAAGGGCGTTCTCGCGCTCGCGGCGCTGCTCGCCGCTGGCGCGCAATCCGCATATGCCCAGGGCCAGGGCGTGACGGCGACCGAAATCAAGATCGGCCAGACCACCGCCTATTCGGGTCCGGCCTCGGCCTATTCGACGATCGCAAAGGCGGAAGCCGCCTATTTCGCGATGATCAACAAGAAGGGCGGCGTCAACGGCCGCAAGATCAACTTCATTTCCGTCGATGACGCCTACAGCCCGCCCAAGACTTTCGAGCAGACGCGCAAGCTTGTCGAGCAGGACGGCGTCGCCGCGATCCTGAATCCCCTGGGCACGCCGACTGGTCTCGTCGTGCGCAAATACCTCAACGAGAAGAAGATCCCGCAGCTCTTCGTGGGCGCCGGCGCGACCATGTTCGGCGACCCCAAGCATTTCCCCTATACGATCGGCTACCAGCCCAACTATCACATCGAAGCCTCGATCTACGCGCGCCACGCGATGCAGACGCAGCCGAACGCGAAAATCGCGCTGTTCTACCAGAACGACGACGCTGGCCGCGACTATGCCAACGGCTTCAAGGCCGGCCTCGGCGGCCCCGAGAACGTCAAGAAATATGTGATCTTCGAGACGACCTACGAATCGACCGATCCGACCATCGATTCCAAGATCGTCGCGCTGAAGAATTCGGGCGCGAACGTGCTGTTCATGCACGCCATCCCGAAACAAGCGGCGCAGGCCATCCGCAGGGTGGCGGAGATCGGCTGGAAGCCGACCTTCTATCTCGCCAACGTCTCGGCCTCTGTCGGCGCGGTGCTGAAGCCAGCGGGCGTGGACAATGCGAAGGGACTAATCACCGCATCCTGGATCAAGGACCCCGCCGACAAGCAATGGAAGGAAGACGCCGGCTACAAGAACTGGCTCGCCTTCATGAAGGAATTCTACCCGAGCGGCGATCTCATCGACGGCCTCAACGTCTATGGCTACACGGTCGCGCAGACCATGGTGAAGGTGCTGCAGCAGTGCGGCGACAAGGTCTCGTCGGAATGCATGATGAAGGAAGCCGCCAATCTCGACTTCGCGCCGGAGATGCTGCTGCCCGGCATCGCCATCAAGACATCGGCGACGGAGTTCTATCCGATCAAGAAAATGTATCTGCAGAAGTTCGATGGCGCCGTCTGGCAGCTGTTCGGCAGCGCGATGAGCGCGAACTGAAGTATGTCGTGAGCCGGCGGCGACGCCGGCTCATTTTTTCCACGGCGTCTCCGCTACCGGATCAAGCGGCCCCTTGCCGCTTGCGAACGACCGCACATTCTCGATCAGCCGCGCGCCGACCGCCATCATCACATGATCGGTCGCGCCGCCGACATGCGGCAACAGCACGACGTTGTCCATGGCCACGAGTTCCGCCGGTACGCTCGGCTCCTGCGCGAAAACGTCGAGCCCGGCGCCGGCGATGTGGCCTTCCTTCAGAGCTGCGATCAACGCGGGCTCATCGACGCTCGTACCGCGACCAATGTTGACGAAATAGCCCTTTGGTCCGAGCGAATCGAACACGGCTTTGTCCACCTGCGCGCGCGTCCCTTCGCCGCCCGGCAGTACGTTGAGGAAGATGTCGCAATTCTTCGCGAGTTCTTCCGCGCTCGCGAAATAGGGATAGGCGACGCCCTCCTGGCGACGGCGGCCGGAATACGAGACTCTCAAGCCAAACGCTTCCGCGCGTCGCGCAACCGCCTTGCCGATGCGCCCGTAGCCCAGAATGCCGAGCCGCTTGTTGCGCAGCGAGACCGACATGCCGAAGGGCTTGCCGGGTCCCCATTGTCCTGCACGAAGAAAGCGCTCGGCGGCGGGAAAGCGGCGCACTGTGTCGAGGACGAGCGCGAAGGCGCAATCGGCCGTATCTTCCGTCACGGCGTCCGGCGTGTTGGTCACGCATACGCCATGGGCTGCGGCATGGCCGACATCGATATGCTCGTAACCCGCGCCCATGGTGGCGACGAGTTCGAGTTTCGGAAAGCGCGCCATGAACGCGCCGGTCAGCGGTCCGCCGAACGGCGTCCAGACGATCCCGCGCACGCTGTCGGCGAACACGCCGAGCTTGGGATCGTCGGGCCCGTCGAATCGATGCAGCGGTGCGATTTTCTCGATCGCGGCCGCGAGCGGCGCCGGCAGGCTTGCCTGCGCCAAGAGCGGAAAGTCGTTCATTTCGTTGCCTTCTCCTGGGCTGCGCCCAGCGCGAGTTTGGCGCCGGCCATGGCCAGCGCATTCTCGACCGCATCGACGTCCCGCACCGCGCCGCGCGACGCGGAGGTCGCGGTCAGCGCATAGTGCCGCAGCGCGACCGACATGAGGCGCGGGCGCGGCTTCGGCTTCCATCCCGCGCGGCCCCGCTTGTCCATCTCGGCGCGCCGCCGCGCGAGTTCGTCCCCGCTGACGGCCAGATGCAGCAAGCGCGTGGCGATATCGATTTCTATTCTGTCGCCATCCTGCACGAGCCCGATCTCGCCGCCGGAGGCCGCCTCCGGCGAGACATGGCCGATCGACAGACCCGATGTCGCGCCGGAGAAACGCCCGTCCGTGACGAGCGCGCATTTCTTGTCGAGCCCGCGTCCTTTCAGCGCCGTCGTCAGCGCTAGCATTTCCTGCATGCCCGGCCCGCCGCGCGGCCCCTCGTAGCGCACGACCAGCACCGTTCCCGGCGTGACCTTGCCCGAACGGATCGCCTGTGCGCCTTCGTCCTCGCTGTCGACGACGAGCGCCGTTCCGGAAAATTTATGCAGCGAGACATCGACGCCCGCCGTCTTCACGATGGCGCCGTCGGTCGCGAGATTGCCGTAAAGGGTCGCGAGCCCGCCGTCCGGCGAATAGGCATGCGCGGCGTCGCGGATGCAGCCCTTCTCGCGGTCGCGGTCGAGCGTGGAATAGCGCATGTCCTGCGACATGCCTTCGACCGTTATGCGCCCGCCGGGCGCGGCGCGATAGAAGGTCTCGATATCTTGATCCTGCGTGCGCAATATGTCCCAGTGATCGATCGCGACGCCGAGCGACGCCGCATGCACCGTCTTCACATTGCGATGCACAGCGCCGATCCGGTCGAGTTCGCCGAGCAGCCGCATGATGCCGCCGGCGCGATGCACGTCCTCCATGAAATAATTCGGCGTCGATGGCGAGACCTTGCAGAGATGCGGCGTGTTGCGCGAGACGCGGTCGATGTCGCTCATGGTGAAATCGACGCCCGCCTCGTGCGCGGCTGCGAGCAGGTGCAGCACGGTATTGGTCGAGCCGCCCATCGCCATGTCGAGACGGATTGCGTTCTCGAAGGCCTCGAATGTCGCGATCGAGCGCGGCAGAACGCTTTCGTCGTTCTGCTGATAGTAGCGATGCGCGAGTTCGACGACGAGCGTGGCGGCGCGATTGAACAGGGTTTTGCGGTCGACATGCGTCGCCAGCATCGAGCCGTTGCCGGGCAGCGCCAGACCGAGCGCTTCCACGAGACAATTCATGGAATTGGCGGTGAACATGCCCGAGCAGGAGCCGCAGGTCGGGCAGGCATGCTGCTCGTAGGCCGAGATTTTTGCGTCGGTGATGTCGGGATTCATCGTCGCGACATAGGCCTCGACGCCTGAGAAGCGTTCGTCCTTGCCCTCCCAGTTCATGCGACCGGCTTCCATCGGCCCGCCCGAGACGAAGACGGTCGGGATGTTCAGCCGCAGCGCCGCCATCAGCATGCCGGGCGTGATCTTGTCGCAATTGGAAATGCAGATCAGCGCGTCCGCGCGATGCGCATTGACCATATATTCGATGGAATCGGCGATCAGGTCGCGCGAGGGCAATGAATAGAGCATGCCGTCGTGCCCCATCGCAATGCCGTCGTCGACCGCGATCGTGTCGAACTCGCGACCGACGCCGCCGGCCTTGGCGATCTCGGCGGCGACCATCTGGCCGAGATCCTTGAGATGCACATGGCCCGGCACGAATTGCGTGAAGGAATTGGCGATGGCGACGATGGGCTTGCCGAAGTCGCCGTCCTTCATGCCGGTCGCGCGCCACAGCGAGCGCGAAATCGCGGCGTTGCGGCCTGACGTGACTTTCTTGGAACGAAGTTCGGGCATTTGATCCTCCCGTGAATGGCCTGGCCATCGGCGGCCTTTGCCCGGATTATGCAGCGCAGCGCGGGCGCGCGAAAGTCAGATGGCGGGCGCGGCGACGCCCACGCTTCGCGCCGCGTTGACGATCTCGCGCCATGTCGTTTCGTCGATCGGCAGGCCGGCGGCGCGCTCCGCCGCCGTCGCGCGTTCGGGCTCTCCAGGCACAAGCACGGGAGCTGACGGATCGGCCGCGGGCGAGGCCTTCACATAGTCGATGAGTTCGGCGACATCGGCGAAATAACCGCTCTCGCCGATCAGCCGCTTCTGGTCGATCACGATCGAGAACAGGCCGTTGACGAGGCCCTTCGGCTTGGTCGAAGCCGCCTGCGTGCCGCCGCCGGCGAGCGCCCCGCCGAGCATTTCGGCGACCAGCGCCAGGCCCCAGCCCTTGTGCAGGCCAAACGGCAGGATCGCACCCTTCGGATCGACGAACAGTTGGCGCGGATCGCGCGTCGGCTGGCCCGTATGGTCGACCAGCGTATCCGGCGGCGCCTCGACGCCCTTGTTCATGGCGACGCGCACCTTTCCGAGCGCGATCGCCGAGGTCGCGAAATCGAGCGCGACCGGCGGCCGATCCGGCCCGATCGGCGCGACGATGCAGACGGGGTTGGTCATCAGCCGCGCATCCGAGCCGCGGAACGGCGCAACGCAGGCCTGCGCGTAGACCGCATTGACGAAATGGATCGACAACAGGCCCTTCTTCGCCAGCTGCTCGCCATAGGCGCCGATGCGCCCGACATGCTGCACGTTGCGCAGCGCGGAAACGACCACGCCGGCCTGCAAGGCGCGCTCGCCGACCATGGCGAAGACCGCGTTGGCGATCGGCTGCCCGTAGCCGCTGTCGCCGTCGTGCACGACCATGGCGCCGAGATCGGACACAACCTTCGGCTTGCGATTCGGAAAGACCGCGCCTTGTTGCAGATGCAGCAGATAGGCCGGGATCAGGCCGACGCCGTGGCTGTCGTGGCCCTTGAGGTTGGATGTCACCAGATGTTCGGCGATCTCGCCGGCCTCTTCGCGCGCGCTGCCGGCGGCGACGAAAATCTCCGTGACGAACGCCTGCAGGCGCGCAGGATCGATGAGCATACAATGTCCTCCCTGCGCGCGCGCTTGTTTTGTCGCAGACTTGCATAGGCGGCGACCTCGTCAAATGCCGCGCCTGCAAGGGACCTATGCGAGCCGGCGCCGACAAGAACCGTGCGCTTTGCGTGCGCCGCGGCTAACATCGAACGACAACGAACAATCTCGGGGTGAGGAACGCGCATGAACGAACTGGATTTTGCAGGCAAGACCGTCTGCGTCGTCGGCGGCTCCAGCGGCATCGGCAATGGCATCGCGCAGGGTTTTCGCGCCAAGGGCGCCGACGTGCACGTGACAGGCACGCGCGCGGCCGCCGGCGACTACGACAAGGCCGAAGGCTCTGACCTCGACGGCCTTCATTATCAGAGGCTGGACGTTGCCGCAGCGGGCGCGGTGGATGCGTTCAAGCCCGCCTTCCAGAAACTCGACATTCTCGTGCTGTCGCAAGGCACGGTGCTCTATCGCCGCGGCGAATTCGAGATGGACGGCTTTCGCAAGGTGATGGAAGTCAACCTGATGAGCCTGATGGCCTGCGCCGCGAAATTCCACGACATGCTGGCGACGGCAAAGGGCTCGCTGATCATCGTGTCCTCGACCGCGGGCTTCCATGCCACCAAGGGCAATCCCTCCTACAACGCCTCGAAGACCGGCGCCGTCGGCCTCACGCGCACGCTGGGCCAAGCCTGGGCGGAGGACGGCATCCGCGTCAACGGCATCGCGCCGGGACTGGTCGATTCCAAGCTCACCAAGGTGACGACCGATCACCCCAAGCGCCTCGAGGGCGCACTGTCGCGCATTCCGCTGCACCGGCTCGGCACGCCCGGGGACATGGCCGGCGCCGCGCTGTTTCTGGCCTCGCCGCTCGCCTCCTACATCGTCGGACAGACGATCATCGTCGACGGCGGCCTGATCCTCTGAGAGCGCCGTCATGAGTGAGGAGAAGTGGCAGGACCTCGTCGATCTCGACGCGCTGCGCGCGTGGATGGACGCGCAAGGGCTCGGCAGCGGCGCAATCGAAAACCCGCGCCAGCTTGCCGGCGGCACGCAGAACATCCTGCTGCGCTTTTCACGCGACGGGCGTGACTATGTTTTGCGCCGCTCACCCGCAAGCCCGCGCGGCGACGGCGACGCCACCAACCGGCGCGAGGCGCGCGTGCTCGGCGCGCTGGCCGGAACGGATGTGCCGCACCCCCGCCTGATCGCCGCATGCAGCGAGAAGGATGTCATCGGCGGCGCCTTCTATCTCATGGAGCCGGTCGAAGGCTTCAACGCCGTCGTCGGCATGCCCGACCTGCACAAGTCCGATCCCGCCATCCGCCGACGCATGGGCTTCGCGCTGGTTGACGGGGCATTGGCGCTGGCGCGCGTCGATCATGTCGCGGTCGGTCTCGGCGATTTCGGCAAGGCCGACGGCTTTCTCGAACGCCAGGTCCCGCGCTGGCGCGCCTGGCTCGATTCCTATCGCGACTACGAGGGCTGGCCGGGTCCTGATTTCATCCCCGGCTTGGACAAGGTCGCCGACTGGCTGACGCAGCATCGCCCCAGGACCTTCAAGCCCGGCATCCTGCACGGCGACTATCACCTCGCCAACGTCATGTATCGCAACGATGCGCCGGAACTCGCGGCCATCGTCGACTGGGAGCTGGCAACGATCGGCGATCCCCTGCTCGACATGGGCTGGATCATGGCGACATGGCCAGAACCCGACGGCACGCGCACGGCGGGAACGATCGCAGAACCTTGGGACGGCTTCCCCACCATCGAGGAACTGGTCGCGCATTATCAGGCCAACAGCGACCGCGATGCATCGAACCTCAGATGGTACGGCGTGCTCGGCTGCTACAAGCTCGGAATCATTCTCGAAGGTACATTCGCGCGCGCTTCAGCCGGCAAGGCGCCGAAGGCGACCGGCGACAAGCTGCACGACCATTGCATCAGGTTGTTTTCGCGCGCGCTGAAGTGGGTCGATTGAGGGCGTGCGCTTTAGCCCGCGAACTCTTCATCACCCCGATTCGTCATCCTGAGGAGCCCGCGCAGCGGGCGTCTCGAAGGATGGCACGATCAGCAATCATGCACCGCCCACCCTTCGAGACGCGATGCTGCGCATCGCTCCTCAGGGTGAGGATTCGAACGGATTGCGGCGGATCACTCCGCCGCCGTCTTCAAAACCTCCGGCGACCTGAACGCCTGCAGCAGCCGCTGTCGTTCAGCGGCTGCCTTCTTCGCATTGGCTTCCTTGATGTGCCCGAACCCACGGATCGTCAGCGGGAGCCGCGCGAGCGCAACGGCGGCGGCATGATTGTCCGCATTCAGCGCGCCGGCGAGATCGAGCATGGTCTGCTCGTATTCGTCGATCAGCGCGCGTTCCATGCGCCGCTCTTCGGTGCGTCCGAAGATATCGAACGCGCCGCCGCGCAGCCCTTTGAACTTCGCGATGAAGCCGAGCGCCTTCATCATCCACGGGCCGAAGGTCGTCTTCTGCAATTTGCCGGTCGTCGGATCGCGACGCGCGGCTAGCGGCGGCGCCATGTGGAAGGTGAGCGTGTAGTCGCCATCGAACTGGCGCGCGAGCTTCTGCCGGAATTCGCCGTTGGTATAGAGACGCGCGACCTCGTATTCGTCCTTGTAGCTCATCAGCTTGAAGAAACTTTCACGCACGGCGTCGCTGAGCGCGCTCGTTCCCCGTACCTTCGCCTGCTCGGCTTTTGCGACCGCATCCACAAGCTTCGTGTAGCGCTGCGCCCAGGCAGCATCCTGATAGGCGGTGAGGAAAGCGATGCGCCGCGCCTGCTTTTGCTCGGGCGTCTCCTCTTCCATCTCCGGAATTTCGAGCGAGCGGATCGCCTCATGCACGCGCTTGGGATCATGCGCGGCAAGACGGCCCCAGGCGAAGGCCTCCTTGTTCGCATCGATCGCAACGCCGTTCAGTTCGATCGCGCGCTCGAGCGCGGCCAGCGACAGCGGCAGCAGGCCTCTTTGCCAAGCAAAGCCCATCATGAAGGGATTGGTGTAGATCGCGTCGCCCATCAGCGCGCTGGCGATGCCGGTCGCGTCGAGAATATCGAGACGGTCCGCGCCCAACGCATCGACCAGACCCTTCCTCACTTGTGCGGTCGCGAAATCGAGATCGGGATTGATCACGAAAGCGGCGGTCGGCTGCAGGTCGCCATTGATGACGGCGCGCGTCACGCCGCGCTCGAGCCGCGACAGCGCATTCGATTGCGCCGACACGATCATGTCGCAACCGATCAACAGATCCGCGCCGCCGGGCGCGATGCGCACGGCCGCCAAGTCCTCCGGCTGCGGGGCAAGCCGCACATGGCTCATCACCGCGCCGTTCTTCTGGCTCAGCCCCGTAAAATCGAGCGTCGTGCAGCCCTTGCCCTCGACATGCGCGGCCATGCCGATCAGCGCGCCGATGGTGATGACGCCCGTGCCGCCGATGCCGGTGACGAGAATGCCGTAGGGTTCCGCCAGCATCTTCATCTGCGGATCGGGCAGGCTCGCGAACATGCCCGCCGAATTCGCCTTGGCCTTCTCCACCTTGCGCAGTGTGCCGCCATTGACGGTCACGAAGCTCGGGCAGAAGCCGGTGACGCAGGAGAAATCCTTGTTGCAGTTCGACTGGTCGATCTGCCGCTTGCGGCCGAGCGGCGTCTCCAGCGGCTTCACCGACACGCAATTTGATTGTTCCGTGCAATCGCCACAGCTCTCGCACACGAGATCGTTGATGAAGGCGCGCTTGGCCGGATCGGGAAAGAGACCGCGCTTGCGGCGCCGACGCTTCTCGGCCGCGCAGGTCTGGTCGTAGATCAGCACGGTCAGGCCTTTGGTCGCGCGCAGCTCCTTCTGCACGGCGTCGAGTTCGCTGCGGTGATGCACGGTCGCGCCCGCGGGGAAGAAGCTCGCAGGCGGATATTTCTCGGGTTCGTCGGTGACGACCACGAGCTTCTTCGCGCCTTCCGCCGCGACCTGATGCGCGATCTGCGACACGGTGAAACCGGATTCGGCGGGCTGCCCACCCGTCATCGCGACCGCGTCGTTGTAGAGGATCTTGTAGGTGATGTTCACGCCGGACGCAGCGGATGCGCGCAGCGCCAGCAGGCCCGAATGGGTGTAGGTGCCGTCGCCCAGATTCTGGAAGACATGCGGCTCGTCGGTGAAGGGCGCCTGGCCGATCCAGTTCGCGCCCTCGCCGCCCATATGCGTGATGGTGGCGGTGCGGCGCAGCGGATTGTAGAGCGCCATGCCGTGGCAGCCGATGCCGGCCATGGCGCGGCTGCCTTCCGGCACCTTGGTCGACGTGTTGTGAGGACAGCCCGAGCAGAAATAAGGCGTGCGCGGCGTCTGCGTGGCCGACGGCGCCCGTTCCAGCGCCTCGAAACTTTCCAGACGCGCGAGCCGCTGATCCAGCGCGGCGTCGACATGGCCCAGCCGTTTCATGCGGCTCACCAGCGCGCGCGCAACCATGGTCGGATTGAGTTCATTGGTGGACGGCAGCAGGATCGCGCCGGTTTCCTCGCGCTTGCCGACAACGCTCGGCCTGCGGTCGGCCGGCATGTTGTAGAGGATGCGCACGAGCTGGTCTTCGATGAAGCCGCGCTTCTCCTCGACCACCAGCACGTCCTTCAAGCCATCGGCGAAGCGGCGCGCGCCTTCCTCTTCCAGCGGCCAGGTGAGCGCGACTTTGTAGACGCGCAGCCCCATCTCGGCAGCGCGCGCATGGGAGATGCCGAGATCGGCGAGCGCCTGCATCACATCGAGATAGGCCTTGCCCGTCGTGATGATGCCGAGCCGCGCCGGCCTGCCGTCGATCACGATGCGGTCGAGCTGGTTGGCGCGCGCAAACGCCGCCACCGCCTGCATGCGCGGTCCGTGGAGGCGGGCCTCCTGCTCCAGCGGCGGATCCGGCCAGCGGATGTTGAGGCCGCCCAAAGGCATTTCGAAATCGGTCGGTGTGATGATGTTGATGCGCGAGGGATCGGTATGGATCGAGGCGCCGCTCTCCACCGTCTCGGCGATGGTCTTGAAGCCGACCCAGCAGCCCGAATAGCGCGACAGCGCGAAGCCCATCAGGCCGAGGTCGAGATAATCCTGCACATTGGCGGGATTGATGATCGGCATGAGGGCCGCGGCGTAGATCTGCTCGCTCTGATGCGCGAGCGTCGAGGACTGGCAACCGTGATCGTCGCCCGCGAAAGCCAGCACGCCGCCGTTCTTGGACGTGCCCGCGGAATTCGCGTGTTTCAGCACGTCGACGGAGCGATCGACTCCCGGACCCTTGCCGTACCAGATGCCGAAGACGCCATCGACATTTGCTCCGGGGAACATGCCGACCTGCTGGCTGCCCCAGACCGAGGTCGCGGCCAGATCCTCGTTCAGGCCCGGCTGGAAATGGATGTTATGCGCCTTCAGATGCGATTTCGCGCGCCACAGCGCATGATCGTACATGCCGAGCGGCGAGCCGCGATAGCCTGAGATGAAGCCGCCCGTCTTGAGGCCCGCCGCCTTGTCGCGCTCGTATTGCAGGATCGGCAGGCGCACCAGCGCCTGAATGCCCGAGAGATAGATGCGGCCGGACGGCAGCGTGTACTTGTCGTCGATCGATACGTCCGCCAGATGCGGCGCCTCTTTGGCCAGAGCCTCGGACATTGCGTTTCCTTCCATGGCGCGGCGCTTGGCCGTCGGTCCTTGCAACATGCTAGCCTCTCCTTCCCGCCGGCGCACCCCGCGACATATGCATTGTCGGCGCGCCAACCATGCCGTGTGCGTCAGCCCGGTCGCGCGCGCCCGGGGCCTTGCCAAGGGGGCCAAATCTGTTTCCCTAAGGCGCAGATTCGCCGGAGCCTTGTTCATGGACGCCATCGACCGCAAAATCCTGCGCGAACTGCAGGTGGACGCCTCGATCTCCATCGCCGAACTGTCCGACCGCGTGGGCCTCTCGCAGACGCCATGCTGGAAGCGCGTGCAGAAGCTCGAGGCCGCGGGCGTCATCCTCGGGCGCGTCGCGCTGCTGGCGCCCGAGAAGCTCGGACTGGGGTTGACTGTCTTCGTGTCGATCGAGGCGCCCGACCATTCGGACGCCTGGCTGCGCAAGTTCGCGGCGGCGGTTGCGGCCATGCCCGAGGTCATGGAATTCTACCGCATGGCTGGCGACGTCGATTACATGCTGCGTGTCGTGGTGGCGGACATGACCGCCTATGACGCCTTCTACAAGCGGCTGATTGGCACGATCCCGCTCAAGAACGTCACCTCGCGCTTCGCCATGGAGCGCATCAAGTCGACGACCGCCTACCAGATCGCCAACCCGGCGAAAGCCTGAAGACACAGGCGGGCCAGATCATGCGTGCGCCCAACGAGATCGACTTCTGGCGTGGCTTCGCTCTGCTGACGATCTTCATCAATCACGTTCCGGGCATCGTGTTCGAGCGGTTCACGTCGCGCAATTTCATGCTCGGCGACAGCGCCGAAATGTTCGTCTTCCTCGCGGGCTTCTCGCTGCGCTTCGTCGTCGGTTCGAGCGAGAAGCGCGCTCCGCTGCGCAATGTCGCGCACCGCCTTCTCGGCCGGGCGCTCGAAATCTACAGCGCGCAAATCCTCATCACAATGCTGGCGCTGGCGATTCTTGCTGGCGCGAGCCTTTATCTGTCGCAGCCCGCCCTGCTCGACTGGCACAATGCCAGCCCGGTCTTCCACGAGCCCGTCGAGACGCATATCGGCCTCGTTCTGCTCACCCATCAGCTCGGCTATTTCAACATCCTGCCGCTCTATGTGGTCCTGATGACCGCGGCGCCGCTCTTTGCCGTCCTCGACCGCGTGTCGCCATGGCTTCTGCTGGCCGTTTCCTTCGCGGTCTGGATGGGCGCTCTCGTCACCGGCTACAACCTGCCGACCTGGCCGATCGACGGCACATGGTTCTTCAATCCGCTCGGCTGGCAGTTCATCTTCGTCTGCGGCTTCCTGCTGGCGCGCCGGGACGGACCGGGCGGCTTCGCGAGACGCCATCTGAAATGGATCCGGATTCTCGCCATTCCCTTCGTCCTGCTCGGGATCGTCTCCGCGTGGCACGGCTATTCTCCCTCGCCCGGCCACGTGCCCGCGCCGAAACTCGTCTTCCTCTTCAACAAGACCTTCGATTCCCCGGCCCGAGTCCTGCAATTCCTGTGCGTGGCCGCTGTGGTGCACGGCCTCTGGGCGCGCCTGCCGCGCTGGTTCGCGCCCGTTAGTGAATATTTTTCCAGACTCGGCCGTAATTCGCTCGAAGTCTTCTGCGTTTGCTCGGTGTTGAGCCTTTGCGGACAGATTGCGGCCTACGTCTATGGCGGCGGTATCGCCAAGGACACGCTCGTGCTATCGATCGGCATAATAGTCATGGGGTTGAGTGCGTGGCTGACAGAATGGCGCGCAAATGCGCGCGCCTCCTCCTTGCGAGTCTGAGTATCGCGGCATCCCTGGGTTTCGATGCGCGGGCGCAGGACGCTGCGGCGCCGAAATCCGACGAGCCGCCGCCTCTGAGCGCCCAGTGCCAGGCGCCGGCGAGCGATATCGCGGCGCCCGAACCCCTGCCCAATTTCGCCGCCGTCCTCGCCGCGAAGAAGAAGGCGCGCATCCTGGCGATCGGATCGTCCTCCACCTTCGGCGTCGGGGCTACGTCCCGGTCGCGCAACTATCCCTCGCAATTGCGCGAGATTCTCGCCAAGGCGTTGAAGGGCGTCGATGTCGAGATCATCAATCGCGGCATTTCCGGCGAGGTGGCCGCCACGACCGCCGACCGACTGCGCACCGAAGTCGCGCTCAATCGGCCCGACCTCGTGCTCTGGCAGCTCGGCACCAACGACGCCCTGTCGCGCGTGCCGCCGGAGCAGTTCGAGGCGACCGTGCGCTCGACGATCGCCTGGCTGAAGGCCGACAAGATCGACGTCGTCCTCGTCGGCCTGCAGTACACGCCCAAGCTCGCCCGCGACAAGAATTACGAAGAGATCCGCGACACGCTATTCAAGATTTCGGCGCAGGAAGGCGTTCTCTATATTCGCCGCTACGACGCCATGCGCTTCATTTCCCAGGCGCGCGCCGCGCCTGTCCTCGCGCAGGACGATTTCCACCTCAACGACCTCGGCTACCGCTGCATGGCCGAGCACGTGGCGCAGGCGGTGATCGCCAATCTCTTCGTGCGTCGGTTCCGGCCGACCTCGTCCGGATTGCTGCCTTGAGCCGAAGGGCCGCCGTCAGGCGGCTTCGACATAGGCGTGGCGCTCGTAAAGGAACTTGAGAACCGCCTCGCGCGCCGCGACATAGGTCGGGTCGCTGACGAGTTCGAGCCGGCGGCGCGGCCGCGGCAGTCCGACGTCCAGCAGCTCGCCGATCGTAGCCGCCGGCCCATTGGTCATCATGACGATGCGATCCGACAAAAGCACCGCTTCGTCGACGTCGTGGGTAATCATGATGACGGTATTGCCGAGCGTGCGGTGGATATCCATGAGGGAATCCTGGAGATGGGCGCGTGTCAGGGCGTCGAGCGCGCCGAAGGGCTCGTCGAGCAGCAGGACCTTCGGCTCCATGGCGAGCGCCCGCGCAATCCCGACGCGCTGCTTCATGCCGCCGGAAATCTCTGAAGGGCGCTTGTCCTTCGCGTGCGTCATTTGCACGAGTTCGAGATTGTGCAACGTCCAGTCGTGGCGCTGCGCGCGGCTCTTCTTTCCCGAAAACACCTTGTCCACCGCCAGACGCACGTTGTCGTAGACCGACAGCCACGGCAGCAGCGAATGGTTCTGGAACACGACTGCCCGCTCGGGCCCGGGCGAGTTGACCTCGTGGTTCTCGAGCAGCACGCCGCCGGTCGTCGCCTGCGTGAGGCCGGCGACGAGATTGAGCATGGTCGACTTGCCGCAGCCGGAATGCCCGATGATCGAAACGAACTCGCCCTTTTCGATGGCGAGGTCGATGTCGCGCAGCACCTCGCTGCGCACGCCGCGGCGTTCGAAAATCTTGCCGATGCGATCGAGCTTGAGATAGGGGCGTTTGATCGGAGCCATGTCTTTCTCCCTCAGCTTGCCTGGGCGCCGCGCGCGACCAGCCCGCCGACCGCGGCGACCAGACGGTCGAGCGCGAAACCGACGAGGCCGATGTAGGCGAGCGCCACGATGATGTCGGACAGGCGCGAAGAGTTCCACGCGTCCCAGATGAAGAAGCCGATGCCGACGCCGCCGGTCAGCATTTCCGCCGCCACGATGGCGAGCCATGCCAGCCCGATGCCGATGCGCAGGCCCGTGAAGATGTAGGGCGCGGCCGAGGGCAGCATCACCTTCAGGAAGAATTCGATCGGATTGAGCCGCAGCACCGCCGCGACATTTCGATAATCCTGCGGAATGTTGCGGATGCCGACCGCCGTATTGATCAGGATCGGCCAGATCGCGGTGATGAAGATCACGAAGATCGCCGACGGCCGGCTGTCGCGGAAGGCCGCCAGCGCGATCGGCAGCCAGGCGAGCGGCGGAACCGTGCGCAGCACCTGGAAGATCGGATCGAGACCGCGCATCGCCCATTCGGACTGGCCGATCAGCGCGCCGAGCAGAATGCCGGCGATCGTCGCGAAGCCGAAGCCGTAGGCGACGGTCTCCAGCGACACGAGAACGCGCCAGCCGAGCCCGATGTCCTGCGTGCCGAAATTGAAGAACGGCTGCGTGATCAGATCGTAGGAATCGCGCCAGATCTGCGAGGGCGGCGGCAGGGTCGCCCCCGGCTTGGCGCACAGGATCTGCCACACGAGCAGAATGAGCGCGAGCGTCACCAGCGGCGGCAACGCCTTGGCCGCAAGCCACAACAGCCCGGACCTGATCCCGCGCCCGACGGCGCCGAGCGCGAGCGAGAGAGCCGGTCGCGCGGATTCGGCGACGTCGGTTTCGACGGATTTCATCGCGTAGGTCATCGGGCCCCTCTCGGTCGGGTTCGTCAGGCGACGCGCTTGATGGACAGGCTGGCGAGATAGGCGTGCGGATCGGCGGGATCGAACACCTTGCCGTCGAAGAAGGTCTCCTTGCCGCGCGAGGTCGAGGCGGGCATGTCGGCCGCCGCGACCCCGAGCGACTTGGCGGCGTCGCGCCACAGATCCTCGCGGTTCACCTTGCCGACGAGCGCCTTGATGTCGGTCGCGGGATCGAACTTGCCCCAGCGGATGTCCTCGGTGACGAACCAGGCGTCATGGCTCTGGAACGGATAGGACGTGTGGTCGCGCCAGAATTTCATGAACAGGTCGGTGCCCTTGGCGACCTTGCCGTTGCCGTAGTTGATATCGCCCTTGATGCGGCCGACGATGTCGGCCGGCGGCACGTTGAACCACTGGCGGCGCCCGACCAACGCGGCGAGTTCGGCCTTGTTCTCCATCTTGTCGCACCATTGCTGGGCTTCCATCACGGCCATCAGCAGCGCTTTGGTCGCGCGCGGGTACTTGTCGACCCAGGCCGCGCGCAGGCCGAGCGCCTTTTCGGGATGTTTCTTCCAGATTTCGCCAGTCACGCAGGCGGAATAGCCGACGCCCTGGTTGGCGAGCTGCTCGTTCCACGGCTCACCGACGCACAGTGCGTCCATGTTGCCGACCTTCATGTTCGCCACCATCTGCGGCGGCGGCACGACGATGGTCGAGACGTCCTTGTCCGGATCGACGCCGCCGGCGGCCAACCAATAGCGCAGCCACAGATCGTGCGTGCCGCCGGGGAAGGTCATGGCGACCTTCACCTCCTTGCCCTCGGCCTTCTTCTTGGCGAACGCTTCCTTCAGCGCGGAGGCGTCGAGCCCGACCTTGAGGTCCTTGTATTCGTTGGAGACCGAAATGCCCTGGTTCTCGAGGCTGAGGCGCAGCGGAATGTACATCGGCACGCCGATATTGTTCTGCGTCACCCTGCCGGCGGTGATCAGGTAGGGCATCGGCGTGAGAATATGCGCGCCGTCGATGCCGTTGGCTTCGGAGCCGAGCACCAGATTGTCGCGCGTCGCGCCCCACGAGGCCTGCTTGGCGATCACGACATCCTTCATGCCGTATTTGTCGAACAGGCCCTTTTCCTTGGCCACGATCAGCGGCGCGGCGTCGGTCAGCGCGATATAGCCGAGCACCGCCTTGGTGATTTCGGGACCTGCCCCCTCGGCATGCAGGCCGCGCGAAACAAAGCCCGCGAGCGCGGCCGAAGCAGCGCCGGCGAGCAGGCTGCGGCGGTCGAGAGACGGGGCGAAGGCGGGCGACTTGGTCATGAAGGGCTCCTTTCGGACGCCCGTCTGACGGGCGCGATCTCGCCTCCCGTCTTGCAGACTACGTGCCAAGTTATTGAAATTACAAAATGACAAGGTGCTGATTGACGAATGTCATCTCAGCGGGGGAATCCCCTTTCCCGTGGATCGCGGGCGCGGTCGTGTCCTTGACGATCCAGAGCGCCGCCGATGGATTGTGCAGCGCACAAAAGAGGCAATCGCCGGCGGTCCGCATGCACGGCGCCTAGGCAAGCGGCGGGCGCCCGGCCCGCCGCCATGCCCGATCAGTTGGTCCCGGCTGCGATCACCGGGCCGATCGGCTCCCAGGTCTTGCCGTCGAAACGCGAGATCTGGAGCTTGTTGTAGAGCGAGAAATTGGTGGGCGAGGACGACAGCGTCACGCCCGGCAGGCCCAGCGGCAATTGCACGTCCTTGAGATTGGACACGACCGCCATCAGTTTCGCGCGCGTGCAATCCTTGCCACACTCGGTCAGCACCTTTTCGGTCAGCCAGGCCGAATTGTAGCCGGTCGTGTTGGAGCCATCGTTGGGGTCGGCATTGTTGTTCCACTCCTTCATGAAGGCGAGATAGTCCTGCACCGCCTTGTCATCGGCCCAGCGCGGATCGGCCGGAATCTTGGCCGCGATCGCCGTCACCAGCCCCTTGGAGTTTTCGAGGCCGGCTGGCTGCAACACCGTCTTGATCGAGCTTGCAACGGCCACGATGTAGTGCAGCGGCTTCCAGCCCATTTCCGCCGCCTTGCGGATCGACTGCGCCGCGAATTTGGGCGTGGTCATGTTGAAGAGCGTGTCGGCGCCCGAAGCGCGCAAAGCCACCATCTGCGAGTCGATGGTGGGGTCGGAGACTTCATAGGTCACCTCCTTGACGATCAGCGAGACCTTGTCGCCGAGACCCTCCTTGAAGCCGCGCACATAGTCGCGGCCCGCGTCGTCGTTCTGCGAGAGCACCGCGATCTTGGCGCCGGGCTTTTCCTTCAGGATGTATTTGGCCGCGACCCGCCCCTCCATCGTGTAGGAGGGATAGAGCGCCATCGTATAGGGGAAACGCTTGGGATCGTTCCACTTGTCGGCGCCGGTCGACAGGAAGAGATGCGGCACCTTCTTGCCGTTTATGTATTTGTGGATCGCCGTATTGGTCGCCGTCCCCAGCGAGCCGAAATTGGCGAAAATCTCGTCCTGCTCGACCAGCTTGCGGGTCTGCTCGACGGTCTTGGGCGGGCTGTAGGCGTCATCATAGGTCAGGAAATTGACCTTGCGACCGTGAATGCCGCCCTTGGAATTGAGCCGGTTGTAATAGGCGGTCTCCGTGCGTCCAGCCGCGCCATAGGCCGAGGCCGGGCCGCTGTAGGGCATGGTCTGCCCGATCTTGATTTCCTTGTCCGTGATGCCTGGCTCCGCGAGCGCGGGCGCAGCCGCGATCAGCCCGATCGCGGCCAGATAAGCCGATTTTCTCATGCGTCCCTCCCGCGCGCTTGTGGTGCGCGCTGGGCCGATTTGACGGCGGCGCGGCGAGAACCGTCAAGCCGCCGCTGGCGCAGCCCTGCTAGGCCGAAAACGGCGACCGTCTTGCCAGGCCGGGCCGCATGGGCTAGCTCAGGGGTCGGAAAAGAGCCATGGCCGAACAGAAACCGATCAACGTCCAAAACCTCTCGACGATCGTCGCCGTGATGATCCTCGTCGGGACCGAACTCGTCGGCGCCTCCTGGGCGGCCGGCTGGGCGATCGGCGGTCTGTTCCAGCTCGACACGACCGTCAGCCGCATCATCGAGGTCGCCTTCGCGCTACTCGGCTTCGTCGGCCTCTATTTCTTCATGCGCACCGCGATCCGGCACGAGCCGATCCGGGGCTGACGAAAGCGGGGCCTTCAGGCCCGCTCACCCCGCAAGCTTCTCCCTGACCTCGACCGGCAGCCGCGCCGCCTTCCCGTCCGCCACTGCGGCCACACGCACGTCGGCCGTCACCAGAACCTCCTCGCCGCGCAGCACGCGTTGCACGAGAATGGCTGAAGCGCCCTTCACCTCTTTCGCGGAGGTCTCGACGACGAGCACGTCGTCCATCTTCGCGGCTTTCAGAAACTCGATGTTCATGCCCCGCACGACGAAGGCAAAGGGCTTGTGATCCGTGTCGCCCGAATGGATCGCCTGCTGGTGAATGCCAAGATCGCGCAGCAATTCCGTGCGTCCGCGTTCCATGAAGCGCAGATAGGAGGCGTGATAGACGACGCCGGAAAAGTCGGTGTCCTCGTAATAGACGCGAATAGTGAGGCGGTGCGGCGCGCTCATTCGTCTTCGCCGAACAGCCCGAACTGCCCACCCGCCCGCGCCGGCTCGGCCAGCCCCAGATGCCTGAACGCCAGCGGCGTCAAAAGCCGTCCGCGCGGCGTCCGCTGCAAAAAGCCCTGTTGCAGCAGATAGGGCTCGATGATGTCCTCGATCGCGTCGCGCGGCTCCGACAGCGCCGCGGCGATCGTTTCGATTCCCACGGGGCCGCCGCCGAAATTGAGCGCAATCATGTCGAGATAGCGCCGGTCCATCTGGTCGAGGCCGATCTGGTCGACGTCGAGCAGTCTTAGCGCCTTGTCCGCCACCGCGCGATTGACGACGGGATCGCCGTCGACGATCGCGAAGTCGCGCACGCGCCGCAGCAGCCGCCCCGCGATGCGCGGCGTTCCTCGCGCGCGGCGCGCGATCTCGTTGGCGCCGTCGGCCGACATGTTCACGCCGAGCACCCGGGCGCCACGTGAAACGATGCCCTGCAATTCCTCGACCGTGTAGAAATTGAGCCGCACGGGAATGCCGAAGCGGTCGCGCAACGGCGTCGTCAGCAGGCCCGCGCGCGTGGTGGCGCCGACCAGCGTGAACTTGGCGAGATCGATCTTGACCGAGCGCGCCGCCGGCCCCTCGCCGATGATGAGGTCGAGCTGGAAATCCTCCATGGCGGGATAGAGGATTTCCTCAACCGCTGGGTTGAGGCGGTGGATTTCGTCGATGAAGAGCACGTCGCGCTCTTCGAGATTGGTGAGCTGCGCGGCGAGATCGCCGGCTTTGGCGATCACCGGCCCCGAGGTCGAGCGGAAATTGACGCCCATTTCGCGGGCGAGAATTTGAGCCAGCGTCGTCTTGCCGAGTCCGGGCGGGCCGACAAACAGCACATGATCGAGCGCATCGCCGCGCGCTTTCGCCGCCTCGATGAACACCCGCAAATTCTTGCGCGCCGCCTCCTGCCCGGTGAAATCGGCAAGCGTCAGCGGCCGCAGCGAGGAGTCTGTATCGTCGTCACGCTTTTCGGAAGAGACGAGACGGGGCTTGGCGTCGGTCATTGCGCCAGCTCCTTCAAGCCACGCCTAATCAGCGCGCTCGTCTCCGCGCTTTCGCCCAGCGCCTTCACGCTCGCTGCGACCGCAGCCGCCGCCTGCGGCCGACCATAGCCGAGATTGACCAGCGCCGAGATCGCGTCCTGCACGGGCTTGGGCGCCGCCTTGGCGTCATCCTCGCCGGCGAGCTTGGCGACCACAGGATCGACCGCAGCCAGCGCCGGCGCCTTATCCTTCATTTCCGCGACGATGCGCGCGGCCAATTTCGGCCCGACGCCCGGCGCGCGCGAGACCGCCGCCTTGTCCTGCGTGCCGATGGCGGTGGCGAGTTCGGCGGGCGACATGATGCCGAGAATGGCGAGCGCGACCTTGGCGCCCACGCCCTGTACGCTCTGCAACAGGCGGAACCAGTCGCGCTCAGCGTCGCTGGTAAAGCCGAACAGGCGGATCGCGTCCTCGCGCACTTGCGTCTCGATCGCGAGCGACGCGGCCTCGCCGGCCCCAGGCAGTTTCTGCAGCGTGCGTGAGGAGCATTGCACGACATAGCCGACGCCATTGACGTCGAGGATGACGAAATCCTCGCCGTAGGAATCGATCAGACCCTTGAGCTTGCCGATCATCCAGCGATCCTCGCCGCCATCGCCCGCGCGCCGCGATGCTGCGCATGACAGATCGCCACCGCCAGCGCATCCGCCGCGTCGGTGCTTTTCGCGTCGCATTTCGGCAAGAGTACGCGCACCATCATCGCGACCTGCGCTTTCTCTGCATGGCCTGCGCCGACGACCGTCTTCTTCACGAGATTGGCGGCATATTCCGCGACGCTCAGCCCCACCAGCGTCGGCGCGAGCAGCGCGATGCCGCGCGCCTGGCCGAGCTTGAGCGCCGATTGCGGATCGCGGTTGACGAAAGTCTCCTCCACCGCCGCCTCGTGCGGCGCATGCGCCGCCAGCACGCCCGCCAGCCCCTCGTGCAATTGCCTCAGCCGTTCGGCGAGCGAGAGCGCGGCGTTCGAATGCAGCGTGCCGCATGCCACGTAGGACAGCCGCGACCCCTCGGCCTCGATCACGCCCCAGCCCGTATTGCGCAGGCCCGGATCGATGCCGATGATGCGAATCGATTTTGACGACATGCCTCAATTTACGCGGGAAGCCGCCGGTCCGGTAGCTTCCACGCGACGTCGCGTCGCACTGTCCCCGATCTTGCCACTGGCCGCCGCCGCGCCAGTTTGAGTGAAAGCAATGGGAAAGCCGGCATGCAGGATTTCAACGCGATCGATCTCGCCCGCTTCCAGTTCGCCTTCACGGTCGGCTTCCACATCGTCTATCCCGCCTTCTCGATCGGGCTGGCGAGCTATCTGGCGACGCTGAATTTCCTGTCGTTGTGGACCGGCGACCGCGTCTACCTGCAATTGTTCGACTACTGGAAGCGCATCTTCGCCATCGCCTTCGGCATGGGCGTCGTCTCGGGCGTGGTCATGAGCTACCAGTTCGGCACCAACTGGAGCGTCTTTTCCGACAAGACCGGCCCCATCCTCGGGCCGTTGATGGGCTACGAGGTTTTGTCCGCCTTCTTCCTCGAGGCGGGCTTCCTCGGCGTCGTTCTGTTCGGCCGCGATCGCGTGGGCCCGGGCTCGGCATTCTTCGCGACCCTGATGGTCGCGCTCGGCACATTCGCGTCCGCCTTCTCTGGATTCTCTCCGTCAACAGCTGGATGCAGACGCCAGCGGCTACGCCGTCAACGCGCAGGGCCAGTTCGTGCCCGCCGACTGGTTCAAGGCGATCTTCAACCCGTCCTTCCCTATCGCCCGTGCACATGTAATGGCCGCCTATCTCGGCGACGTCTCGCCGTCGGCGCTGTCGGCGCCTGCATCTCCTCCGCGGCAATCGTTCCGCCAGCGTGCGCACCATGTTCGATGGCCATGTGGATGGCGGCGTTCGTCGCGCCTGCAGATCCTTGCCGGCGACATGCACGGCTCAACACGCTCGAACATCAGCCGGCCAAGATCGCCGCGATGGAAGGCCATTTCGACGGCGAGAAACGCGCGCCGCTCATCCTGTTCGGCATGCCCGACATGGCCAACGCGCGCACGAACTACAAGATCGAAATCCCGCTTGCCGGCTCGCTCATCCTCACCCATTCGCTCGACGGTACGTGCCGGCCTCAAGGATTTTCCGCGTGAAAACCACGCCGGCGCCCATCGTCTTCTGGTCGTTCCGGCGTGATGGTCGGGCCTCGGCTTCTCGCGATGTTCGGCCTCGGCCTGTGGGGTTTGCCTGGTGCGCTGGCGCGGGAAATTTACGAGGTACGCCCCTGGCTGCATCGCGCAGCCCTCGTCATGGGCCCCGCTGGCTTGCCGTGCAGTGCTGGCAGGCTGGTGACGACGGAGGTCGGCCGCCAGCCCTTCGTCGTGCAGGGCCTCTCTTGCGCACGGCTGACGTCTCGCCGATCGCGGCGCTGGCGGTGGCGGCGTCGCTCATCGGCTTCATCGTCGTATGCGATCGATGGTGTTCGGCTTCGTCTATATTGGCATTTTGATGACCTGCCGCCGGACGCGCCTCGGCCTCGACGAGGAGGCGCTGCTGCGCGCCGCCGGCGTCATGCCGGGCGTAGTTACCGAACTGGCTGGCCCGCATGCGGGAGCGCGGTCATGATGGAGACAATCGACCTCGCCTTCCTCTGGGTCGGCCTTCATCGCCTTCGCCGTTCTTTTCTACACGCTGCTCGACGGCTTCGATCTCGGCATCGGCGTGCTCTTTCCCTTCGTGCGCGACGCCGATCAGCGCGGCCGGATGCTGTCCTCAATCGCGCCGGTGTGGGACGGCAACGAGACCTGGCTCGTGCTCGGCGGCGGCGGTCTGCTCGCCGTCTTCCCGCTCGCCTATTCGATCGTCCTGTCGGCGCTCTATGCGCCGATCATTTTGATGCTGCTGTCGCTGGTCTTTCGCGGCGTCGCCTTCGAATTCCGCTGGCAAACCCCGCGTGCGCGAAAAATCTGGGATCGCGCCTTCGCGCTGGGGTCGCTCGGCGCCGCTGTGGCGCAGGGCCTCGCGCTCGGCGCGCTGGTGCAGGGCATTCCCGTGCAGGGCCGCGCCTATGCCGGCGGCTGGTGGGACTGGCTGACGCCGTTCAGCATCCTGACCGCAATCGGCCTGACGCTCGGCTATACATTGCAGGGCGCGACCTGGCTGATCATGAAGACCGATGGCCGTCTGCAGCGCCGCGCCTATGACGTCGCCAAATGGCTCGCGCCTGCGTTTCTGGCGGCGATCGGCGCCGTCAGCCTGTGGACCGTCTACCTCAACCCGACCTACGCTGCGAACTGGTTTTCCTGGCCGCGCATTCTTCTGGTCGCGCCGGTGCCGCTGCTTGTCGCGGCGGCAGGCTACGTGCTGATCACAGGCATTGCGCGTGAACAAGAAAGGTCGCCGTTCCTTGCTACGCAGGCCTTGTTCATCCTCGGCTTCATCGGCCTCGGCGTCAGCTTCTATCCCTACATGGTGCCCAATAGCGTCACGATCTGGCAGGCGGCCGCGCCCGACAAGAGCCTCGCCTTCCTGCTGGTCGGCGCGGCGCCGCTGCTTCTGATGGTGCTGGGTTACACCGCCTACGCCTATTGGGTGTTTCGCGGCAAGACGCCGGCGGATCATCACGGCTACTGATGCGGGAAAACGCGCCACAAACGAAACAGGCGCCGCTGAAGCGACGCCTGCTGTGGTTCGTTCTGTTGTATTCGGGCGGCGTGATCGCCGTCGGCGCGCTGGCTTACGCGCTGCGCTTCGTTACACACTGATCAGCCGAAGGAAATTGCGCTCACAGCGCCGGTCTGAAGATCGGCGCTCCCGGGACCGGGACCGCCGCTCTTCAGAGCGGCATTCCTACCCGCCCATCTTCGCGACGAGCGCGTCTGAAATCTCGAAATTGGCATAGACGTTCTGCACGTCGTCATTGTCTTCCAGCGCGCCGACGAGCTTGAGAATCTTCTCGCCGGTCTCGTCGTCGAGCATGGTCGTCGACTGCGGCTTCCAGATGATCTTGGCCTTGCGCGCCTCGCCGAATTTCGCTTCCAGCGCCTTGGCGACTTCGGCGAAGCTTTCCATCGCGGTGGTCACCTCGTGGCCGTCCTCCGACGTCGCGACATCGTCGGCGCCGGCCTCGAGCGCGGCTTCCATCATCTCGTCTTCGCTGGCGACCTTCGCGTCGTATTCGATCGAGCCGACGTGATCGAACATGAAGGAGACCGCGCCATTGGCCGTCATCTCGCCGCCGGCCTTGGAAAAGTAGGAGCGCACTTCGCCGGCGGTGCGGTTGCGATTGTCGGTCAGCGCCTCGACGATGATGGCGATGCCGCCGGGCGCGCGGCCCTCGTAGCGCACTTCGTCGTAGTTTTCGCTGTCGCCGCCCGACGCCTTCTTGATCGCGCGCTCGATATTGTCCTTCGGCATGTTTTCCGCGCGCGCCGCCAGCACAGCGAGGCGCAGGCGCGGGTTCATGTTCGGGTCCGGCATGCCCATCTTGGCCGCGACCGTGATTTCGCGCGCGAGCTTGGAGAAGACCTTGGAGCGGATCGCGTCCTGCTTCCCCTTCTTGTGCATGATGTTCTTGAACTGGCTATGGCCGGCCATCGGCGTCTGCTCCGCGCGAAAAAATGAAAATCGGGCGCTGTATACGCGCTGAGAGGCGTCAGATAAAGCCGCAGCTAGCCCCAGAAGCCCGGAACCGCCTCCGCCAGCCGCCCACCGAGCCGCACAGGCGCGATCTTGACGGCCAGCCCGTCCGCGCCCGTCTCCACGGCCACGCCGCACAGCGTCGCCGCGCCGTCGGCCGGCTCGAACCGCGCGCCCGGCGTCTTGCGGGTGAAGCGGCGCAGCGGTTCCTCCTTGTCCATGCCGATGACGGAATCGTAATCGCCGGTCATGCCGGCGTCGGTCTGGTAGGCGGTGCCATGCGGCAGGATCTGCGCGTCCGCCGTTGGCACATGCGTATGCGTGCCCACGACAAGCGACACGCGGCCATCGAGGAAATGACCGAGCGCCTGCTTCTCGCTGGAAGCCTCCGCATGAACGTCGAAGATGGCGGCGTCGCAACCCAAGCCCAGCGGACAGGCCGACACCTCGCGCTCCACCGCCGCGAAGGGATCGTCGAGCGGGTCCATGAACACCCGGCCCATCACGTTGCAGACGAGCACGCGATGCCCGTTCGCGCCTTCATAGAGATAAGCGCCGCGCCCCGGCGTGCCCGGCGGATAATTGACCGGCCGGATCAGCCGTTCCTGCCGCTCGATGAAGACCAGCGCCTCGCGCTGATCGAAGGAATGATTGCCGAGTGTCATGCAATCCGCGCCGGCCGCCAGAAATTCGTCCGCGATCGCCTCGGTGACGCCGAAACCGCCGGCCGCGTTCTCGGAATTGACGACGACGAAATCGAGCTTCCAGCGCCGCCTGAGCTCAGGCAAGCGCTCCAGCAAAACCGCCCGGCCCGCGCGCCCCACGACATCGCCGATGAACAGAAGACGCATTCAGCCCGACGCTCCACATTCGAAAACCTGCGTCTCCGTTATCACGAAATCGAGCCGCTGGTCGTGCGCTTCATGCGGGATGGAATCGACCTCCTGGTCCGCGAAAGCCAGACCGACGGCGGGAACCTTGCGCTGACCCCGGTGCGCCGCCAGCGTCGCGTCGAAATTGCCGCCGCCGTAGCCGACCCGATGGCCCTTCGCGTCGAAACAGGCGAGCGGCACGAACATCAGCTCGGGCTCGACCATTGCCGCATCCGGCAGCGGTTCGAACAGGCCGAGCGCCCCCTTGGCGAGTTCCTCGCCCGGCGCCCAGAGGCGGAAGTGCAGCGGTTTTGCCGCCGCCGTCATGACGGGAAGCGCGATGCGATAGCCCGCCTGCGCCAGCGCCTCCAGCAGCGGCCGGGTCGAGATTTCGGAGCGGATCGGCCAGTAGGCCGAAACGACCGCGCCAGCCGGCGCCAACTTGCCAATGATCTCGAGCGCCCGCCCGACGATCTCTTCCGCCGCCGCATGGGCCTCGGCCGGTTCGATCAGGTCGCGACGGGCGAGCGCATGGCGGCGTAGGGCTGTCTTGGACGCGAGGTCGGTCATGGCCCCAGACTAGCCGAGCCACATGCGCGCCGGGAAGTGACGAATGACGTGGAAGAGCGGGAGGGAGGGTTGCGGGCCACGATGACCGTGGGACATCGACCCCGGGAACCTACAGAGTAGGTGGGCGCCGTGTTGCCCAAGCCCACGGGCAAGGACAGGGACAGCTCCCTAAGAGTCGATAAGGCCCCGGGAATACAAATCCACACGCATCCCGCAGCGCCGCAACGCCAATGTAAGGCTTTAGGGCCATTTGCGCCAGAGGCGCGGTCAAACGCTCCAGCGCACCGGCATGTTCAGCGGCCCGCGAAACGCCCAGCCGCCGAAACGTACGGGTTCGGCGTCCTCGTCGAGCCTCAGGTCGCTCAGGCGCGAAAAGATCGTCGGCAGGGCGACGTCGGCGACCATCGCGCGCGAGGCGAAGGCGCCGGCGCAGAAATGCGGCCCCGCGCCGAAAACGATGCTTTTTTGCGTGTCGCGTCCGACGTCGAAGATATCCGGATCGGCAAAATGCGCCTCGTCGCGATTGGCCGCGCCGAACATGAAGAAGATCCGGTCTTCCGGCTCGATCACGATGTCGCCGATCGCATGGCGCTTTGCGGCGCGACGGGGCGACATGCCGATCGGCGCCATCCACCGGGCGTATTCCTCGAATACCTGCATCCACGCAGCCTCGCCATCGAGCACGCGGCGCTTCTGTTCGGGATGCGTCAGCAACGCCCAGACGGCGCCCGCGATCATGTCGCGCGGCTCGTTCTGGCCGCCGGAGATGGCGAGCTTCACGTTGGCGCGGATGCTCTCCATCGGCATGTCCGTCTGCAGCATCACGCCGAGCAGGCTCTGGTCCGGCGTCTTGCGCAGCACCGGCGTCATGTCGTCGATCGCGGCGTCGATGCCGGATGTCGCAGCATTGCACCGCGCCTCGACGGCAGGATCGCCGACGTAGTTCGCGATCCCATCGATCATGCCCTGCGACCAGGCGTCCATCTCGCCATAGGTTATGTTGGTCAGCCCCGTCAGGCTCTTCAGGCACTCGCCCGATATCGGCAGCGCGACCTCCTTGAACAGATCGGCGCGCCCCTGCGGCGCCACGGCGTCGAGAATGCGGTCCGCATGGCCCTGAAACACGTCTGTCCAATGCCTGCGCACGGTCTTGGGCGACACCGACGGGAAGATCGCGGCGCGCTCGGCCATATGCGCAGCGCCGTCCTTGCGCATCAGATTATGACCCATGAGCTTGTTCATCAGCCCCTGCGGCTGATGCGAGGAAAAAACCTCGATCATCTTCTCGTAGACATAAATGTCGTCGCGCCGCGTAAAGAGCGTCGCACCGAGCTCCGGCACGAAGGCGATCGGCGCCTCGTGACGCAGCTTTTTCAGGGTCGGATAGGGATCGCGCCAGAAAGCGGCGAGATCGATCGAAACGCTGGGGGCCGTGCTCATCTCGTTCTTGGGCTTGTTGTTTCCTCGAATACGATTAGAGCACGGCGACGACCCCTTCGCCTATTCCTTTCCGGCGATCTCGCGCGCGAGCTTTTCAAGCCGCTCGGCCGCGCCACCCAGAGCATCCGCCAGATGCGACTCGCGCGCCTCGCGCATCTGGCGGGCGTCCTGACTGACTTCCGACAGGGCGGCTATCTGCTCCTCGAGGCTCGCGATCCGCCCGTTCGCGTCGGCAAGTTCGTCGGCGATGGTGATCGCCGCCATCACGACCAGCCTCTGCTCGCCGATTTCGCCGAAACTCGTCCGCAGCCCCGCCATCTTCGAATCGACATGCGCGGCCAGCGCCTCGATGTGGCCTTCCTGCCCATCCTCGCAGCTCATGCGATAGGTGCGACCGGCGATGGTGACGACGACCTGCGCCATCAGTCCGCCTCCTCGCCCTGCGCCAGCGCCGCAATGGCGGCCGCCGCGGATTCGAGGCGCCGCGCGACTTCGTCATTGGCGGCTTCCAGCCTCTGCCCCCGCGCCAGCGCGACATCCAGTTCAAGCGCGAGCCGCGAGCGGTCGTCTTCCATGGCGCCGAGCGCCTCGTTGAGGTCGCCCTGGGCGAGATCGGCCTCGCGCCGGCGGCCGACGGCCGCCTCGAGCGCGGCAAGCGCGCTCAGGAGGCGCGCGAGCGCGGCGTCGAGCGGGTCTGCGCCCCTCGGCGCGGCCGGGCCGGATGATCCGACAGGCTCGGTCATAACGGCGAAACGATCTCCACAAGCGCGCCCGTTTGGGAGCAGGTATCCACTTCCGGGCGGCGCGCCCTAGCTGCATAGAGCGCGCACGCGCGATTCGCGTCAACGCGCGAACGGGCGATTCCCGTGAATTGCGCGGGAGTTGCCGACTTATCCTCGTGTTCCGCTGCCGCCGAACCTGCGTTGACTCGCGGGGCGCGCCTGTTAAGGAACGCGCATCTTTAGAGAAATCCGGGAGCAGCCGCGCGATGACCAACAGCGTGACGCAGGACATGATGGCCAATGCGATCCGCGCGCTCGCGATCGACGGCGTGGAAGCAGCGAAATCCGGCCATCCGGGCATGCCCATGGGCGCGGCCGACATGGCGACCGCCCTGTGGACCCGAGTCCTGAAATTCGACGCCGCCGATCCGCACTGGCCTGACCGCGACCGTTTCGTCCTGTCGGCCGGCCACGGCTCCATGCTGCTCTATTCCCTGCTCCACCTGACGGGCTACGCCGGCATGACCGCCGACGACCTCAGGAATTTCCGCCAGGTCGGCTCGAAGACGCCGGGCCATCCGGAATATGGCCACACCGTGGGCGTCGAGACGACCACCGGGCCGCTCGGCCAGGGCATCGCCACCGCCGTCGGCATGGCCATCGCCGAGCGGCATCTGGCGGCCGAATTCGGCGACGATCTCGTCGATCACCACACCTATGTCATCTGCGGCGACGGCGACCTCATGGAGGGCGTCTCGCAGGAGGCGATCGCGCTTGCCGGCCACCTGAAGCTCGCGCGCCTGATCGTCCTGTTCGACGACAACCAGATTTCAATCGATGGCCCTGTGAGCCTGTCGGATTCGGTCGACCAGATCTCCCGATTCGAATCGGCGGGCTGGGCGGCGGTCCGCGTCGACGGCCACGACCAGGACGCGATCGTCGCCGCGCTGGAGGCTGCCAAGAAATCCGACCGGCCGACGCTCATCGCCTGCCGCACCACCATCGGCTTCGGGTCCCCCAACCGCGCCGGCACGTCCAAGGCGCACGGCGAGCCGCTCGGCCCCGACGAGGCCAAGGCCGCCAAGGCGCAGCTCGGCTGGACCGCCGCGCCCTTCGAAACGCCCGCCGACCTCATGTCGGCATGGCGTACGGCAGGCGGCCGGGGCGCCGAGGCGCGCGCGGCCTGGCAAAAGCGTTTCGACGCCGCCGGCGACCGCAAGGCGGAGTTCGAACGTCGCCTCGCCCGCAAGCTGAAGCCGGAAGTCTCCGGCGCGCTGTCGGCGCTGATAGCCAAGCACGCGACCGATAAGCCCTCGCTCGCCACCCGCAAGGCCAGCGAAGCGGCGATCGAGGCGATAACGCCGCACATCCCGGAGCTGATGCTCGGCTCGGCCGACCTCACGCCTTCCAACAATGTGAAGGCCAAGTCCGCCGCCTCCATCGCGCCGGGCTCCTACGGCGGCCGCTACATCCACTACGGCATCCGCGAGCACGGCATGGTCGCGGCCATGAACGGCCTCACCCTGCATGGCGGGATCATTCCGGGCGGCGCGACCTTCCTGGTCTTTTCCGACTATTGCCGCCCTTCGATCCGCCTCGCCGCGCTGATGGGCGTGCAGGCGATCTACGTCTTCACCCACGATTCCATCGGCCTCGGCGAAGACGGCCCGACCCATCAGCCGGTCGAGCATCTGGCTGCGCTCCGCGCGATGCCGAACCTGCTGGTCATTCGCCCGGCCGACGCCATCGAGACGGCGGAAGCCTGGGCCGTCGCGCTGGAGCATAAATCCGGCCCGACCCTGCTAGCGCTGACCCGCCAGAACCTGCCGACCGTGCGCGGCGCGGGCGACCAGAACCGCGTTAAGGAAGGCGCCTACGAACTGGCCGGCGCGGAAAACGCCAAGGCGACCATCTTCGCCTCGGGCTCCGAGGTCGAGATCGCGCTCGCCGCCCGCGACCAGCTCGCCAAGGACGGCATTCCCACCCGCGTCGTCTCCGTGCCCTCAACCGAGCTGTTCGCCGCCCGCCCGGCCGCCGAGCGCAAGGCCGTCATCGGCGACGCCCCGGTGCGCGTCGCCATCGAGGCCGGCGTGCGGCAGGGCTGGGACGCGTTCATCGGCGAGGACGGCGTCTTCGTCGGCATGCATGGTTTCGGCATGTCCGGCCCCTACAAGGAAGTCTACGCGGCTTGCGGCATTACGGCGCAAGCCGCCGCCGACGCCGTGCGTAAAGCTCTGGCGGGCGCGTAAAGCCTTTGTTGAGCGCAAGTTTCGTTTAAGCGGCATTTAGCCGAATTGCTTGGCGCCGCTGCATGACGAATGGGCGGCCCTGTGATAAGGACGCCGCCATTCGAACAAATCGGGAAAAAGGAACGGGAAAATGGCTGTGAAGGTCGCGATCAACGGGTTCGGACGCATCGGGCGCAACGTTCTGCGCGCCATCATCGAGTCCGGCCGTACGGACATCCAGGTCGTCGCGATCAACGATCTCGGCCCTGTCGAGACCAACGCCCACCTGCTCCGCTACGATTCGGTGCACGGTAAGTTCCCGCATGAGGTGAAGGTCGCCGGCGACACGATCGACGTCGGCCGTGGCCCGATCAAGGTGACCGCCGAGCGCGACCCGGCCAAGCTGCCCCACAAGGAACTCGGCGTCGAGATCGCGCTGGAATGCACGGGCATCTTCACCGCCCGCGACAAGGCCGCCGCCCACCTGACCGCCGGCGCCAAGCGTGTGCTCGTCTCGGCGCCCGCCGACGGCGCGGACCTGACGGTCGTCTTCGGCGTGAACCACGACAAGCTGACCAAGGATCACCTCGTCGTCTCGAACGCGTCGTGCACGACGAACTGCCTCTCGCCCTTCGCCAAGGTGCTGCATGAAGCCATCGGCATCGAGAAGGGCATGATGACGACGATCCATTCCTACACCGGCGACCAGCCCACGCTGGACACGATGCACAAGGATCTCTACCGCGCCCGCGCCGCTGCGCTCTCGATGATCCCGACCTCGACCGGCGCCGCCAAGGCCGTCGGCCTCGTGCTGCCGGAACTCAACGGCAAGCTCGACGGCTTCGCCATGCGCGTGCCGACGCCGAACGTCTCGGTCGTCGACCTCAAGTTCATCGCCAAGCGTGCGACGACGAAGGACGAGATCAACGCCGCGATCAAGAAGGCCGCCGACGGCGCGCTGAAGGGCGTGCTCGGCTACACCAACGCGCCGAACGTCTCGATCGACTTCAACCACGATTCCCATTCCTCGATCTTCCACATGGATCAGACCAAGGTCATGGACGGAACGCTGTGCTCGGTCCTGTCCTGGTACGACAACGAATGGGGCTTCTCCAACCGCATGGCCGACACGGCCGTCGCGATGGGCAAGCTGATCTGAAGAATGGACCGCGAGCCTTCAGGCTCGCTTGGCAACGGACTGCGAGCCTGAAGGCTCGCGGTCCAATTCTTTCGGAAACCTCATTGACCCTGCAAGCGACCAGCCCGGCCCCCGCACAATCCGCCGCCCGCGCGGCCCTGCCGATCCTGACCGCGCTCAGCGTCTCGCATTGCCTCAACGATCTCCTGCAATCCCTGCTGCCGGCGATCTATCCCAACCTCAAACAGGACCTGTCGCTCTCCTTCGCGGAGGTCGGCCTTATCACGCTCGTCTTCCAGATCACCGCCAGCCTGCTGCAGCCGGCCGTCGGCGCGATCACCGACAAGCGCCCGCAGCCCTTTTCGCTCGCGGTCGGCATGGGCTGCTCGCTCGTCGGCCTGCTGCTGCTGTCCCGCGCGCACGCGTACGGGATCGTGCTGATCGCCGCCGCCATCATCGGCATCGGCTCCTCGATCTTCCATCCCGAATCCTCGCGCGTTGCGCGCGCGGCGTCGGGCGGTCGCTTCGGCTTCGCGCAGAGCTTCTTTCAGGTCGGCGGCAATACCGGACAGGCGATAGGACCGCTGCTGGCGGCGCTCATCGTCGCGCCCAACGGCCAGAGTTCGGTGGCCTGGTTCGTGATCGTGCCGCTCATCGGCATCGCGCTGCTGATCTGGGTCGGCCGCTGGTATGCCGAACATCTCGGCCCACGCCGCAAGGCCGCAGCCAATCCGGCGCCGCTGACCCGCAAGCAATGGTGGGCCATCGCCATCCTGCTCGTGCTGGTCTTCTCCAAGAACTTCTACATGGCGAGCCTGCAGAGCTTCTACACGTTCTACCTGATCGAGCGCTTCGGCCTGACCATCCAGTCGTCGCAGATCTATCTCTTCGTCTTCATGTTCGCGGTGGCGGCCGGCACGTTCTTCGGCGGCCCGCTCGGCGACCGCTTCGGCCGCGTCATCGTCATCTGGGTGTCGATCGTCGGCGTCCTGCCCTTCTCGCTCGCCCTGCCTTTCGTCGGTTTTCACGCGACCGTCGCGCTGACGGCCGTCATCGGCTTCGTCATGGCGTCGTCCTTCCCGGCGATCCTGGTTTACGCACAAGAGCTCGCGCCCGGCCGCGTCGGCATGATCGCGGGCCTCTTCTTCGGCTTCGCCTTCGGCACGGGCGGCCTCGGCGCCGCGCTGCTCGGCGTTCTCGCCGACCACACCTCGCTCGATTTTGTCTACCGCGTCTGCTCCATCCTTCCAGCCATCGGCGTCCTCATGGCGCTGATGCCGAAGTCCGAGCGACACGCGATCTAGGGAGAAGAAAATGGCCGCCTTCCGCACCCTCGACCAGCTCCAGCCGAAGGGCAAACGCGTGCTCGTGCGCGTCGATCTCAACGTGCCCATGGAAAACGGCAAGGTGACCGACGCCACCCGCATCGACCGCATCCTGCCGACGATCCGCGAGATCGCGGACAAGGGCGGCAAAGTGATCCTGCTCGCGCATTTCGGTCGCCCGAAAAACGGGCCGGACGAGGCGAATTCGCTCAAGCCCATCGCGAAAGTGCTCGGCGAACATCTCAAGCGCCCCGTCGCCTTCGCCGCCGATTGCATCGGCGAGATCGCGGAAAAGGCCGTCGCGGCCATGAAGGACGGCGACGTGCTGCTCTTGGAAAACACCCGCTTCCACAAGGGCGAGGAAAAGAACGATCCGCTCGTCGTCGCCGGCCTCGCGGCGCTCGGCGACGCCTATGTCAACGACGCCTTCTCCGCCGCCCATCGCGCGCATGCGTCCACTGAGGGCCTCGCGCACAAGCTGCCGGCCTACGCCGGGCGCACCATGCAGGCCGAACTCGAAGCGCTGGACGCCGCGCTCGGCAATCCAAAGAAGCCCGTCGCCGCCATCGTCGGCGGCGCGAAGGTCTCAACCAAGCTCGACCTGCTCGGCAATCTCGTGAAGAAGGTCGACATTCTCATCATCGGCGGCGGCATGGCCAACACCTTTTTGGCCGCGCGCGGCGTCAAGGTCGGCAAGTCGCTGTGCGAACATGATCTGGCCGCCACCGCACGCGAGATCGAGGAAAAGGCCAAGGCCGCGGGCTGCGAGATCGTGCTGCCGGTCGATGGTCTCTTCGCGAAAGAATTCAAGGCGCATGCCGAACATCGCATCGACGATGTCGCGCATATCCACGACGACGAGATGATGCTCGACGTCGGCCCCAAGACCGTCGCCCATGTCGAGGCGAAGCTCGCGGGCGCGAAGACGCTGGTGTGGAACGGCCCCTTCGGCGCCTTCGAGATCGCCCCCTTCGACACCGGCACGGTCGCGGTCGCGCACAAGGCGGCCGCCCTCACCAAGGCAGGCAAGCTCGTCTCCATCGCCGGCGGCGGCGATACGGTGGCCGCGCTCAATCACGCGGGATCGGCGGACGACTTCACCTATATATCCACCGCGGGCGGCGCCTTCCTCGAATGGATGGAAGGCAAGGCCCTGCCGGGCGTGGAGGCTCTCCGCGCCTGATGGGTATACGCCCGGGGGCCGAAGGGTCGGAACTTAGGCCCGGTTGCCTCGTTGCCCCCGCATGGCGCGTGCGGACACCAAGGGCACGAAGACAGCCGACCTCTACCGGATGGTCATGCCCGAACATGTCTGTCCCTACGGGATCAAGTCGAAATACCTGCTGGAAAGCCACGGGTTCGACATCGACGATCACTGGCTGGAGACGCGCGAGCAGACTGACGCCTTCAAGCGCGAGCAGGGGGTCGAGGCGACGCCGCAGACATTCGTCGATGGCGAGCGTATCGGCGGCTACGACGATCTTCGCGCGTATTTCGGCAACCCGCCGCGCGACAAGGACGAGCCGACCTACCGGCCCGTCATCGTCATCTTCGCCGTCGCCGCGCTGATCGCGCTTTCGCTCGCCCTCGGCCTGCGGGACGGCGTCGCTCCCGCCATCCAGCGTTTCGTCGCGCTCGCCATGTGCCTGCTCGCCGTCCAGAAGCTCCGCGACGTCGAGAGCTTCTCGACCATGTTTTTGAACTACGACCTTCTGGCGCGCCGTTTTGTGCCCTACGCCTACGTCTATGCGTATCTAGAGGCGGCGGCCGGCATCCTCATGGTTGGCCGCATCTGGCCGCTGATCTCGGGCCCGATCGCGCTGTTCATCGGCGCCGTGGGCGCGGTCTCGGTCTTCAAGGCGGTCTATATCGACAAGCGCGAACTCAAATGCGCCTGCGTCGGCGGCGACAGTTCGACACCGCTCGGCTTCGTCTCCATGACCGAGAGCCTGATGATGGCGGCGATGGGCGTCTGGACCCTCGTGCGGCTGGTAGCAACGCCTTAAGTATCGGGTGGAAGAATGCCCGGAATCCCGCCTGCCGTCTGGTTTTCAGCACAATCCTGAGTTACACCGCGCGGGTTATCGAAAAAATCCGAGGGGAGCCTGTCCGAATGGCCCGCATCACGATGAGACAATTGCTGGATCACGCCGCCGAGCACGGCTACGGCGTTCCGGCCTTCAACATCAACAATATGGAACAGGCGCTGGCGATCATGGTCGCCGCCGATGCGGTCGATGCGCCCGTCATCATCCAGGCGTCGCGCGGCGCGCGCCAGTACGCCAACGACATCATGCTCAAGCACATGATGGACGCGGTCGTCGAAATCTATCCGCACATTCCCGTCTGCGTGCATCTCGACCACGGCAATGGCCCGGCCACCTGCATGACCGCCATCCAAGCGGGCTTCACCTCGGTGATGATGGACGGCTCGCTGAAGGAAGACGGCAAGACCCCGGCTGACTGGAACTACAACGTCGGCGTCACCAAGACCGTGACCGACATGGCCCATCTCGGCGGCATTTCGGTCGAGGGCGAGCTCGGCGTACTCGGCTCGCTCGAGACTGGCGAAGGCGAGAAGGAAGACGGCCACGGCGCCGAGGGCAAGCTCTCGCACGACCAGCTTCTGACCAACCCGGACGAAGCGGTGAAGTTCGTGAAGGAGACCAAGGTCGACGCGCTGGCGATCGCCATGGGCACCTCGCACGGCGCCTACAAGTTCACGCGCAAGCCCGACGGCAAGGTGCTGGCGATGAACGTGATCGAGGAAATTCACAAGAAGATGCCGAACCTGCACATGGTGATGCATGGCTCGTCGTCGGTGCCGCAGGACCTGCAGGACATCATCAACCAGTACGGCGGCAAGATGCCGCAGACATGGGGCGTGCCGGTCGAGGAGATCCAGCGCGGCATCAAGAGCGGCGTGCGCAAGATCAACATCGACACCGACAACCGCATGGCGATCACCGGCCAGATCCGCAAGGTCTTCGCCGAGCATCCCGGCGAGTTCGACCCGCGCAAGTATCTCAAGCCCGCGCAGGAAGCGATGACCAAGATCTGCAAGATGCGCCTCGAGGAATTCGGCACGGCCGGCAACGCCTCGAAGATCAAGCGCATCGCCACGCTCGCCGAAATGGCGACGAAATACGCCAAGGGCGATCTGGATCCGAAGTTCGCCTGACGTTCGGCGCGGTCGCGCACATGCGCGGCCTCGAATTTTCTCGGAGGCGGCGCCACGCGCCGCCTTCGTCTTTTCGCGGGGCCTCCGCGCTTTCGCCGGATTCCCGTATGTATAGAATCGCGCAAACAAACCGGGATTGATTCATGGCGCGCGACCCCGAGGCCCCGCCGGCCCGTCTCTATCTGATCACTCCGCCGCTCGGCGCGGCGGCGCCCTTCGACAAGGCGCTCGCGGCCGCGCTCGCTGCGGGCGATGTCGCCTGCGTCCTCACCCGTTTCGCCACCAACGATCCCGGCCAGCGCAAAGCCATCCTGCGCGCGCTGACCCCGCTCGCGCAGGATCATGGCGCGGCCCTGCTGGTCGACGGCGACGCCCAGCTCGCCGCGCGCGCCGGCGCCGATGGCGCGCATATTTCCGGCGTCGGCCAGGCGCTCGGCGAGGCCGTCGAAAGCCTCAAGCCGGAGCGTATCGTCGGCGCGGGCGGCCTCGACAGCCGAGACGCATGCATGAGCGCCGGCGAACTCGACATCGACTATCTCATGTTCGGCGCGCCGGACGACGCGGCCGACGCGGCGGAGATTCTCGAACGCACCCGCTGGTGGGCGGAAATCTTCAACGTGCCCTGCGTCGCCTTCGCGCGCGCGCTCGACGAAGTCGAGGCGCTGGCCGACGCAGGCGCCGAATTCATCGCGCTCGAAGCCGCCGTCTGGGACGATCCGCGCGGCCCCGCCGCCGCCGTCGCGGAGGCCTCCGCCCGCTCGGTCGGGGCGCTGGCATGAAGTTGCGGATCGGATTCGCCATCGCAGGGCTGCTTCTCGCCTCGACCGCGCAGGCGCAGGCGCCCAAGCCGGAACTGCGTCCAGGCAATGCGCCCGAACCGCCCGCCGCCGCGGAAAAGCCGGCAGAGAATGCGCCGGCCGCCCCCGGTTTCGAGGATGTCTCGGACCCCTTCGCCGCCTATCAGCGCGGCTTTTACGCGACCGCCTTCCAGCTCGCGCTGAAGCGCGTTGAGGCCAACAAGCGCGACGCAGCGGCCATGACCCTGCTCGGGCAGCTCTACCGCGAAGGAAACGGCGCGCCACGAGATCCCAAGGAAGCCGCGCGCTGGTTCCGCCTCGCCGCCGACCTCGGCGACGCCAACGCCGCCTTCGCTTACGGCGTCTCTCTGCTGAAGGGCCAGGGCGTCCCGCTCGATCGCGCGGCGGCGCAAAAGCAGTTCGAGCGCGCTGCTGAAAAAGGCCATTCGGAAGCCCTCTACAATCTCGGCGTTATGGCGATCGAGGACACGCCGAAGGCGCCGGATTTCAAGAAGGCGACGGATTATTTCCTGCGCGGCGCGGCCGCTGGCAGCGCCGACGCCGCCTATTCGCTCGGCGTGCTCTACCACAACGGACGCGGCGTCGATCACAACGACGTCGAGGCGATCGGCTGGTTCAAACGGGCGGCCGAGGCCGACAATGTGCCGGGCATGGTCGAATACGCCATCATGCTGTTCAACGGCGAAGGCGCGCTGCGGGACGAGGCCGGCGCCGCTCGGTGGTTCCTCAAGGCCGCACAGCGGAACAACCCGATCGCGCAGAACCGCGCCGCACGGCTGCTCGCCGCGGGCCGCGGCGTACAGACCAATCTCGTCGAGGCTATGAAGTGGCATCTGCTGGCGCGCAACGCCGGCATTCAGGACGCCTGGCTCGACGGCCGCCTGACTCAGCTTTCCACCAGCCAGCGAGCGGCAGTGGAAGAGGCGGTGAAGAAGTTCAGCGGGGGGTAGCTCTCTGGACCGCGAGCCTTCAGGCTCGCTTCGGGCTGCGAGCCTGAAGGCTCGCGGTCCAACTAACATTTCAGCTGTTGACCGCGCCGCGCATTTCCCGGATCAAGGACGCAAACAACGTCCCGCCGAGGAAGCCCCATGCTGCATGTCGTTCCCGCCTTCGCGCGCATCGGCGAGGAGAACGCCTTCGCCGTTCTCGCCCGCGCGACCGATCTCCAGCGCCAGGGCCGCGACATCATCAATCTCGGAATCGGCCAGCCGGATTTTTCGACGCCCGCCCATATCGTCGAAGCAGCGATCAAGGCTTTGCGCGACGGCCATCACGGCTATACGCCGGCGACCGGCATTCTGGCCCTGCGCGAGGCCATCGCCGCCGATCTGTACAAACGATTGAACGTCGATGTCTCGCCAGATCTCGTCATGGTCGTGCCGGGCGGCAAAGTCACCATGTACATGGCGATCCTGATGTTCGGCGAGCCGGGCGCGGAGATCATGTATCCCGACCCGGGCTTCCCGATCTATCGCTCGATGATCGAATATACCGGCGCGACGCCCGTGCCCGTGCCGATCCGCGAGGAGAACGGCTTTGCTTTTTCCGCAGAAGAAACGCTGTCGCTGATCACGCCGAAGACGCGGCTGCTCATCCTCAATTCGCCCGCCAATCCGACCGGCGGCGTGACGCCGAAGGCCGAGATCGACGCGCTGGTGAAGGGCCTCGAAAAGTATCCCGACGCCGCCATCATGTCGGACGAGATTTATGGGCAGATGACCTATGACGGCGAGACGCACCAGACGCTGCTCGCCTATCCCGAGATTCGCGACCGGCTCATCCTGCTCGACGGCGCCTCGAAGACATACGCCATGACCGGCTGGCGGCTCGGCTGGTCGGTGTGGCCGAAATCCCTTTACGAAAATGCGCGAAAACTCGCGGTCAATTCGTTTTCCTGCACCAACGCGGCCACGCAATTCGCCGGCATCGCCGCGCTCGAAGGGCCGCAGGATGCGGTGCACGCCATGCTGAAAGAGTTCGACGCTCGCCGCAAGATCGTGGTGGAAGGCTTGAACGCGCTTCCGAATGTTTCAGCGGCGACGCCGAAAGGCGCCTTCTACGCCTTCCCCAACATTTCCAAGACCGGCTGGAAGGCGAAGAAACTTGCCTCCGCGCTGCTGGAGGAAGCGGGCGTCGCGACCATCGGCGGACCGGATTTCGGCGTCCATGGCGAAGGCTACATTCGTCTCAGCTACGCCAATTCCGCCGACAATATTCGCAAGGCGCTGGCGCGCATGGGCGAGTTTCTGGCGAGCGCGAAGCCGGCGTGACGCGGCCGCGCCGCCCGTGACCGAAGCGAGCAAAACCACCGCCGGCCGCGCCATCGTCCTCCTGGCGGTCGCCGCCTTCGCCAGCGCAGCGACGACGCGCATTTGCGACGGCCTGTTGCCGCAGCTCGCCAGCGAATTTCGCGTCACGCCCGGCGAAGCGGCGATAGTCGCAACGGCATATTCCCTCACCTACGGTCTGTTGCAACCCGCTTTCGGAATCGCCGGCGACCGCTACGGGAAATATCGCCTCATCCTCGTCTGCTGCCTGATGTCGCTCGTCACGACGGCGGCCTGCGCCGCTGCGCCGACGCTCGACATGCTCGCGTTCGCGCGTCTGGCCGCGGGCTTTGCGGCAGCGGGAATCGTGCCGCTGGCGCTTGCCTGGATCGGCGACGCGGTGGCCTACGACGTCAGGCAGACCACGATCGCGCGCTTCATGATGGGCCAGATCTCCGGTCTCATCGTCGGCCAGGCCTTCGGCGGCTGGTTCGGCGACTTCGCAGGCTGGCGCGCGGCGTTTTTCGTTATTCTCGGCCTCTACGCGCTCGCGACTGTCGGCCTCGCCTTCGAACTTCGGAGCAATCCGCTCGCCAACGGCGCGCCGTCCAGAACGCCGCTGTCGGCGGCCATCGCCACATTCGCCGACGCCCTGAGCCGCTCCGGCGTGCGCGCGCTGATGCTCGCTGTCTTTCTCGAAGGCTTCTTCTGCTTCGGCGCTGTCGCCTACATAACGACCATGCTCCACTTCCGCTTCGGCCTGTCGTTCGGACATGCGGGATTGCTGCTCGTCGCCTTCGGTCTCGGCGGCGTTCTCTATGCGACTTTCGCGCGTCGGATCGTGCCGCGCTTTGGCGAAACAGGCGTCGCGCGCATATCCGGCGTTCTTTTCCTTATCGCCTTCGTCGGTCTCGCGGTTTCGCCCGCGCCGCTCTACGCGGCGCCGGCCTGTCTCGCGGCCGGCGCGGCCTATTACCTGCTTCACAGCGTGTTGCAAGTGAATGCGACACAGGCGACGCCGGAAGCGCGCGGCGCCGGAATGAGTATTTTTGCAACGAGCTTCTTTCTCGGCCAAGCCGGCGGCGTCGCGGCTGCTGCGCCGATCGTCGATCGCTATGGCGCGCCCGCGGTCTTCATCATCGCCGCCGCCGCATTGCCAACGCTCGCCTTCTGGGTCGCTTCGCGCGTCGCAACGCGCGGCGTGTCCCGCTGATCAGCCGTTGTTCGACTTCGCGTGATCGACGATGGCGTCGACGATCTCGGGCCACAATTCCTCCGGCAACGCATGGCCCATCCGCTTGACGATCACCAGCTTCGCGCCCGGAATCGACTTCGCCGTATCCATTCCGCCCTCGACGCGCACGAGCGGATCGACATCGCCGTGAATGACCAGCGTAGGCGTCTTCACACTGGCGAGCCGCGGACGACGGTCGCCGGAGGCGAAAATCGCGAGCATCTGCCGCGCGACGCCCATCGGATTGAGCCCGCGCGAAAAGGCGAGGCGCGCGATTTTCACATCCTTGCCATCGTCCGCCGGAAATTCGCCGGCGCGCAGCACGCGCCACGTCTTCTGGAAGGCGGCGATATAATCGTCGAGCGTGGCGGGGGGAGGCGCGAGCAGTACGGCCGCCGCTTCCGGCGTCGGCGGCGGAAGAGTCGGATTGCCCGTCGATGACATGATCGACGTGAGCGACAGCAGACGATCCGGGAAGCTCATCGCCATTTCTTGGCTGATCATGCCGCCCATTGAAGCGCCGACAATATGCGCCTTTCTGATTCCGAGATGATCGAGCAGCCCGACGGCGTCTGCAGCCATGTCTCGCAACGTGTAAGGCGAATCGATCTTCTCACCTTTCATCTGCTTCTGGATGAGGTCGGCGAAATCGACCTTCACGGGAACGTCGACACGCGAAGAGCGGCCGATATCGCGATTATCGAAGCGCACGACGTGAAAACCGCGCGCGGCGAGTTTCGCGCAGAAGGCGTCATCCCACAGAATCATCTGCGCGCCGAGCCCCATGATGAGCAGAACGGTCGGGGCGTTCCTGTCGCCGAACGTGTCATGGCAGAGCGTCATGCCATTGGCGGATGCGAATTGCTCGGACGTGTGGGCGATCGGGGCGCTCATGCGGTTTCCTCCGGTGATTTGGCGTAGTCTGCGATGCAAGCGAACGCGAAGGCAAGCGACGTTCAGGCCAGACGTTTGATGAGGTCCATCGCGGCGGCGGGATTGCGTTGCTTGAACCCCGAGATGAAGAACAGGAACACGTCGCGCGGCGCGCCTGCCTTTGGCGCGGCGATGTGATTCAGATCTTCGACGACTCTCCCCGCAGCAAGATCGTTCGCGCGCGACGCCCATTGTTTCAACGCGTCCGGCGCATAGCCAAGCGCTTGTGATTCTTGCGCGCCCATGACTCGAAAATACGCAAAATCGGCAGTCGCATCTGCGATTTGCGGATGCTGCGATTCGCAGGCGGTGACGATTGCGATCTTGTGCTTGCCCGCAAGATCGACGAAGGCTTCACAGGCGAAACTCTTGTGCCGGACTTCGAGCGCGTGACGCAATGGACGTCCTGAGAGCTCGCGCGGCAGCAGTTCGAGAAAGGCCGCGAAATCACTGGGGTCGAATTTCTTGGTCGGCGCGAACTGCCAGAGAACCGGCCCGAGTTTTTCGCGCA
>JACKJC010000001.1:175000-1279874 GCA_020638195.1 Methylobacteriaceae bacterium
CTCCGGCAAGAATATGACGCTCGCGCGCGTGACGATTCATTCCGACGACCGCATCGAGGCGACAGTCGCCATCACGGATGAGGGGCATTACGTGCAGGTCGAGCGCGCCGTTCAGACGGCGGCGCCGGCGCGAAAGGGCAAACGCGCCGAGGACGACGACGAGGACGAGTCCGGCATGCGCCTCTACGACTCGCTGTACCAGACGGCTCTCAAGCAGGAGATGCCAAAGCAGATCATCTCCGATCTCGTCCGCGTCTTCGCCAACGACGTCGATTTTCAGCGCGCGGTGCAGCCGGGCGATTCCGTCGAGGTCTTCTACGACGACAGCGAGGAGCGCGAGGACCGCGACAAGCTCCTGTTCGCCTCGATCACGGCCCGCGACGAGACATTCAAGTACTACCGCTACCGGACCCCTGACGACGGTCTGGTCGACTATTACGACGAGAATGGCCGCTCCACCCGCAAGTTCCTCATTCGCCAGCCGATCGCGACCGCGCGGATCACCTCGGGCTTCGGCGTGCGCTACCATCCCATTCTCGGCTACTCGAAAATGCACACAGGCGTCGATTTCGCGGCGCCCATCGGCACGCCGATCTTTGCCTCCGGCAACGGCACGGTCCTGACTGCCGGCTGGCACTCGGGTTATGGCCGGCGCGTCGAGATCCAGCATGCCAACGGCTATGTGACCGCCTACAACCACATGTCGGGCTTCGCGCGCGGCATCAAGGAGGGCGTGCGCGTCCGCCAGGGGCAGACCATCGGCTATCTCGGTTCGTCTGGGCTCTCGACCGGCCCGCACCTCCACTACGAGGTTATGGTCAACAGCCATTTCGTCGATCCGATGCGCGTGAAGCTCGCCCGCACCCGAGAAATGGACGGCAAAATGCTCGCCGACTTCAAACGCGAGCGCGATCGCATCGACGCGCTCATGGCCAAGGCGCCCAACGCCACCCGCGTCGCCGCGCGCAGCGCCTCGAATTGAGGCATTTCCAGCCCACCCGCCGATGATCGGCGTCGATCCCCAGACCCTCGCCCTGCTCTGCGCCGTCGCCGGCCTCGCCGGCTGCATCGACGCCATCGGCGGCGGCGGCGGGCTCATCACCGTGCCAGCCCTGATGCTGGCGGGCCTCGATCCCGTGACCGCCATCGCCACCAACAAGGCGCAGGGCGCGGCTGGCGCAATGTCCTCCGCCCTCGCCTTCGCCCGCGCGAAAATGGTCGACTGGCGCGCCGCGACGCCGGTCGCGCTTGCTGCGGGCGCCGCCTCCATCCTCGGCGCCCTGTCCGTCACCCATATCGACCGTCGCGCGCTCGAGGCCCTCGCGCCCGTTCTGCTCGCCGTGATCGCCCTCTATTTCCTGTTTGCCCCGCGCCTCTCGGACAAGGATGCGCGGGCCCGGATCGGCCCGGCCTTGTTCGCCGGGACGCTCGCCCCTCTGGTCGGCTTCTACGACGGCGTTTTCGGACCGGGCGCGGGCTCCTTCTACATGATCGGCTTCGTCGGCCTGCTCGGCTTCGGCATCCTGCGCGCGACCGCCCATACGAAAATCGCCAACGCCGCCAGCAATCTCGGCTCGCTCGGCCTCTATGCGGCGACCGGGGCGGTCGTCTGGCCCGTGGGTCTCGCAATGGCGCTCTTCGCCTTTCTCGGCGCGCAGGTCGGCGCGCGACTGGCCATGCGGCTCGGCGCGCGCCTCATTCGCCCGCTGCTGGTGTTCGTGGCATGCGCCATGGCTCTGAAACTGCTGGCCGATCCCGCAAATCCACTCACGGCGGCGCTCGGCCCGCTGCTGGCGCACTGACCCGGCTCAGGCGAGCCCGACCATTCGCCTGATATCCGCGGGCGTCGCGCCCTCGGAGCGCAGGTCGCGCAGCGTCTTCGATCCCCGGCTTTTCGACAGCTTGCCGCCGCCCTCGTCGAGAATCAGATGGTGATGCCGATAGTCGGGCGCCGGCAGGTCCAGCAATTCCTGCAACAGGCGGTGCACGCTGGTCGCGTGGAACAAATCCATGCCGCGCGCCACATCCGTCACGCCCTGCAAGGCGTCGTCGACGACGACAGCCAGATGATAGCTCGTAGGAACATCGCGCCGCGCGACGACCACATCGCCCCAGACCTGCGGTTCGGCGCGCACGTCGCGGCCATCTTGCCCCTCGCCGAATTCGCGCCAGCCGAGCGGCTGCTCCAGACCGGCGCAGGCGTCCGCCATGTCCAGGCGCCAGGCCGCATGCCGTCCCGCCATCAGGAAGGCCTCGCGCTGTTCGCGTCCCATGCGCTTGCACGTGCCAGGATAGAGCGGCGCGCCGTCGGGATCGCGCGGCCAGTCCGACGTCCCCTCCACGGCGCGCGAAATCTCGCCGCGCGTACAGAAACAGGGATAGACGACGCCGCGATTGCGCAGCCGGTCCAGAGCCAGCGCATACTCGCCAAAATGCTCCGACTGTCGCCGCACCGGCTTTTCCCATTCGAGGCCGAGCCAGGCTAGATCATCGAGAATGGCGGCCTCGTATTCGGGGCGGCTGCGGCCCGAATCGATATCCTCGATTCGCAACAGGAACCGCCCGCCAGACCGCCGCGCGCCCTCGTAATTGCGCAGCGCCGAATAGGCGTGGCCGAGGTGCAGGAGCCCATTGGGCGAAGGGGCGAAGCGCCACACCGGTTGACTTTGCGTTTCGCTCATTCCCCACTCGTCCGGCCCAGCCAGGAGAGACAACTATAGCGACCCGCAAAAGTTCGTCAGCCGTCGCGCGCAAACCGGCCGCCGGGAAAAAAACGCCGGCTAAAAGGCCCACACCGCGAAAAAGGCGTCGCCCCGCGCCCAAGCCCCGCGCCTATGCGCCCGGCCCGCCGGTGCTCGACGAGGCGGCGCTTGCCCTCGCGGTCGCCGCTTTGCGCGACAAGGATCCAGAGGTCGTCGGCGCCATGCTCGACGCCGCCGGCCCTCCGCCCCTGCGGCGACGACAGCCGGGTTTTGCCGGCCTTGCCTGGATCGTGGTCGGCCAGCAGGTCTCGACCGCCAGCGCCAACGCCATCTATGCTCGGCTGAACGCCGCCTTTCCCGATATCGAGGCCACGGCGCTCGCCGCCGCCAGCGACGAGGCGCTACGCGGCTGCGGCCTGTCCTCGCCGAAGATGAAAACACTGCGCGCCATCGCCCATGCCCTCGAATCGCGATCGCTCGATCTCGACGCGCTTTCCGCCATGAGCGCGGAGGAGGCCCATGCCGCCCTATGCGCCGTGCACGGCATCGGCCCCTGGACGGCCGACATCTTCCTGCTCTTCTGCCTCGGCCATCCCGACGCCTGGCCGGCTGGCGACCTCGCCCTTCAGGAGGCCGCTCGCATGGCGCTGGGGCTGCGCACGCGCCCCGACACGAAAAAGCTCGAGAAGATCGGCGAACGCTGGCGGCCGCATCGCGGCGTCGCCGCGCGGCTCCTGTGGGCCTATTATCGCGTCATGAAAGAAGGCCGCGCCGGCATGGCGCTCGCCTGAATGCGGGAGACATTATGGTAGCGACGATCGACGGCCCTCGCATCGCGCCGAAATCCACGCCGCGTCAGCTTGTCGTCTTCCTGCACGGTTATGGCGCCGACGGAAACGACCTGATCGAGCTCGGCCGCCAGTGGCGGGCCTTCATGCCGGACGCGTTATTCGTCGCTCCGCACGCGCCGGAACTCTGCGCCATGGCGCCCTCCGGCCGGCAATGGTTCTCGCTGACCATGCGCGATCCGGCCGAACGCTGGACCGGCGTCAACAAGGCGCGGCCCACGCTCGACGCGTTCCTCGACGCCGAACTCACGAAACTCGGCCTCGACGAATCCGCGCTCGCGCTCGTCGGCTTCAGCCAGGGCACGATGATGGCCCTGCACACGGGGCTGCGTCGGCCGCGCGCGCCGGCCTGCATTCTCGGCTATTCCGGCACGCTGGTCGGCCCCGACCATCTCGCCGAGGCGACGGCGCGCGACAAGGACGGGGCGCCGCCGCCGATCCTGCTGGCGCATGGCGATTCCGACGACGTCATCCCGCTCGACGCGCTCTTCGAGTCCACGAGCGCGCTCGCCAAGGCGAACCTGCCTTGCCAATGGCACATATCGTTTGGCGTCGGTCATGGCATCGATGAAGGCGGCCTGATGCACGGCGGTCTCTTCCTCGCCCGCAATTTCGGAATGCGCATCAAGGCCGCCGTACCGCCGCCCCGGCCGCAGAGGCGATAGTCGAGCGCCGCGATCCGGTCGGTCGCTATATGCCAACCCGCCGCGCGCCTTCGCGAAGGACTTCCGGCGTTTCGAACGGCGAACGGCCGAACGCGATCAAATCAGCCGCCGCGCCCGCGCCAATTGACGCGGTTGGCGCATTCCACAGGCGCCTCGGTCGAGACGTCGTTGCTTCCAGAGCAGCCGCCATCGGAAGCCCGGCATCGACAAAATGAAAGATCTCGTCGATCAGCGCCGCGCCATGCACGACCCCGGGGCTTCCGGCATCCGAGCCCGCCACCAGCTCGACACCCTTGCGATAGGCGAGCGCTATGTGTTCCGCGTGACCATCGAGTATCCGGCGCAGATTGCCGATCGTATTCCCATCCCACCCCGCCAGCTCCGGCCGCGCCCACTGGAAATGCACCGGCGATACGGTCGGAACCCAGGCGATGCGCTTCTCTACCATCGCATCCAGAATGTCCGGCGTCATGAAGAAGCCGTGCTCGATCGAATCGACGCCAGCGGCGACCGCGACCTTCAGGCCATCGAGCCCGCTGCAATGCGCGAAAGTCTTCCTGCCACGGGCATGGGCCGTCGCGACGATGGCGCGCAATTCCTCTTCGTTGAACTGCGGCGCGCCCTTCACCTCGCCCGCCGCGAAATCGATGATGCCGGTCAGAATGATCTTGATGTCGTCGGCCTGCGTCGCCATTTGCGCGACGACAGGCGCAACATCGCCGCCAGCCTCGATATCGCGCGCCATGAAGCCGCCATAGCGTTTGGGACGCTTGATTCCAAGGCCGGGCGAACGGACGACGACCGATCCGCCTCCTTGTTCCGCGCGGATCGCGTCATTGATTCCGTAGCGGTCGCCCGCGTCGCGCAGCAGCGTCACGCCCGCCGCCGCATTGCGCCCGATGTTTTCGCGCGCCACGCGCAGCATCTCGTCCTTCGGCGCATTGAGATAGGCGTTGCGCTTGTCGAAATCGAGTTCGCCGCCATCGAGGAACAGATGCGCATGCGCCTCGACGAGTCCCGGCATGACGAAAGCCGCGCGCTCGTCGAACGGCGCTTGCGACGCTTGCCGATCAATCGAGACGATGCGAGCGTCTTCGATCGTAAGGAGATACGGCCCCTCCCTTTCCGGATGCAGCGCGCTTCCGTCGAAATAGCTGTCAGCCAGCAGGCGTAGCGCGGCCATCGTCAGGCCTTGTAGAACTTGCGCACGGCCCGCAACGCATTGCTACCCGACTGCTCGAGAAAATTTCGATAGGCCTGAAGCACGTAATTGTCGTCCGGCAGGGCGTGATAGCCGCGCCACGGCGTGCCGAGCACCGTATCGAAGCCGCGCGGATTGGCGATGGTGAGAAAGGCGCATTCGAGCGTGTGTTTGAGATCGGACCCATCGGCCGCCTTGGCGGGCATCTGCTGACCGATGTTCGATAGCCCGCCCATCATGTGCACGCCCTTCAGGTCGGGGTCCGCGCCGATCATACCGATTGCGTCGAGCGTCGCCCGATTGAGACCCGTCGTGTCGGCGATGATCGCGCTGACCGACATGTCGAGAAAAATATCCGACAGCGGCATGCCATATTCGTCGCGTAGCCGCAGCGCGCAGCGCCGCGCCGTGTCATAGACTTCTTGCGACGTCTTGTTGCCCTTCGCCTGCCCGTCCTCCACCCGCTCGGAGGCCATGAGGATGACCTTGAACGGGCCGTGCGTCTTGTAGAGATCCATCAGATCCCAACGATGCTCGGTGATGGAATTGACGATCGGATCGGCGCCGGCGGCCTTCGCCCGATCATAGGCTTCCAGACACACCTTCTGCACATCCGCGCTCGGAAAATCGAAGGACAGGGGGATCGTCACCACCTGCTGAATGGCGCGAATCACTGTCGCCATGAAGCCCGGATCGGTCAGCGCGCGCGCGCCGATATTGACGTTGAGATAGCGCGCGCCAGCCTCCGCCTGCTTGACCGCGAGCGCCTGAATGCCGGCAATGTCCTCGTTGTCGAACAGAGCCTTGGTGCTCTTGAAGCCGGGGTTAATGCGTTCGCCTATGATCTGGAGTGCGAAGCCGGTCACGATGCGCGTTCCTCCGTAAAATTTGAAAATCTGATATTTTTCATGAAGCGTTTCTGGAATTGTGGGTCCGTCGACAGTTCCACATAGGCGCAGCGCGCGGCGATCTCGCGCGCAAGCTCGCGCTCGACGGTCGAGGCGAGCATGCGCGCAATGCCGACGCCGGCTGCATTGCCGACCTGCACGAATTTTTCGCGAGCAAGACGCGGTAGAAGGCCGATGGCCATCGCGCTGTCGAGATCGATATAGGCGCCGAAGGCGCCGGCGATGATGAAACGGTCGATGCGATCTTCGCTCATCCCCATGTGGTCCAGCAGCAGATCGACGCCGGTGCGCACCGCCGATTTGGCGAGTTGCACGGCGCGCACGTCGTTCTGCACCACCTGCACGCCATCGGCGAGCCGGATCGCGCGCCTGCCCTGATCGACCAAGATGTCCGCATGGCCCTCGCCAATCCGGCCGCCCTTGTCGACGAGTCCAAGTCGGAGCCCTGCGGCGATGGCGTCGAGCACGCCTGAACCGCATACGCCGACCGGCGCGACGTTCGCGATCGTCGCAATGCGCAATCGTCCGTTCTCGATCGTCACGCGCTCGATCGCGCCGTCGGCCGCGCGCATGCCGCAAGAAATGTGTCCGCCTTCGAGCGCAGGCCCCGACGGGCATGACGCCGAGACGATCTTGCCATCGCACATCAGCGAGATTTCGGTATTGGTGCCGATGTCCATGACGAGCGACAAGCCGCTCTGCTCCCAGCGTGCGCGTGTCGCGAGCAGCGCCGTGACGTGATCCGAGCCGACGAAACCACCGACATTTCCCGCGACATGGACGCGCGCGCCAGCCGCGAAATCGAAGCCGAGATCGCGAGCCGCGAGGTCGATCGCATCATGCGCGGCGGCGACGAAGGGCGCGCGGCCGAGCTGGCGCACCGGCAGGCCGAGCAGCAGATGCTGCATGGCGGTATTGCCGCAGATCGTGACATCTCGAATGTCATGCGCGGCGAGGCCGAAGGCGCGCGTGAGATCGTGACCCAGCGCATTGATCGCCGTGCGAGCGGCGGCCTGTAACTCGTCCTGCTGTCGGCGCCCGCCGGCGGCGTGATTGATGCGGCTGACGAGATCCGCGCCCCAGGCGACCTGCGGATTCTCGATACCGAGGCTGGCGAGCCGCGCGCCCGTTTCGAGATCGAGCAGAAAGCCGACGACATTCGTCGTGCCGAGATCGATAGCGAGACCGACAGCACGGCTTCCCTTCGCCCCGACGCCGACGATGCATCTTTCACGCGCAAAAATGCGCGCCGACCATTCATTGTCGCGCAACACCTGCGGCAACGCCCGCGCAGCGTCGATATCGATCGTCTCGACGCGTGCGCCCATCGCGCGCCGCACGCGCGAAAAATCGTCGGCATGATCGACGAGCGTCGCAGGGGCGACAGTCACATCCTCGAACGAAACGGCCGGCGCCGGAACAATGTCGGTCTCGTCCTGCGCATGCACGTCGGCGCGCGTGACCTGCGCCAGCGAACGCGGCGCGATCTCGACCGCGCAATCCGCGACCGGCCGCACGCGGCAGGCATGCGCCCATTTCCGACCGCCTTCGAACTCCGCGCCATCATCGTCGGTCAACCTGCCGTCATGCGCGCGCACCATGCAGGAGCCACAGGCGCCGCGCCCGCCGCAGGCGCCGACGATACGCACGCCGCAACGGCGGGCGGCCTGAAAGATCGTCTCGTCCGCCGCGCAATCGATCTCGCGATCGATATGCGCGAAGCGCACGCGATAAGTCGTGGAATTTGGATGCGCGTTCATGCCCGCGCTCACGCCGCCGTTGCGCGCAACGCGACGGCGCAGGTCTTGCGCGATCGGCAATCGTCGCAACGCGACCACAGAGCCACCGGCAGATCGCGCCCGACGCCGAACATGACGGACGCCGATTTCGCCGGCTCCAGCGCAAGCGAAGATGTCGCGACGACGCCGATCCTGTCGGCGCCGGCGAGCCGCAGCACGGCCGGCTGCGCCTCCAGCGCGAGGCCGGGATCGCCAGCGCGCAATTCGCCGGCCATCGTCAGGCCGCGCTTCGACACATCGGCGAAGATACGATCCTGCAACCGACGTGACGCCTCCAGCAACATCTGGTTGCCGAGCGTATCGAGCGCGAGCGCCAACGACATTTTGCGCTCAGCGAATAGCGCGCGCACCTTTTCGACCAGCGCCGGACCGATGGTGCAGACGCCGAAAGCGAGCGCGGTCAGTTCTCCGGTTTCAGGCAGCATGCGCGGCGCATGAAAGGCTTCGCCGCCAGCGCGCAGCACCTCCGCCGCCGGCGCGTCGAGCGCGACGACGGCGTATGTCATATGCGCGCGGCCGAGCCCTTCCGCGCGCGCAATCGCAATCGCTTCGTCGCGGAAGCGGCGCCGCGACGGCGTCAGTCCCGCAAGCTCGCTCGAGGCGATCGCCTTCAGCGCGTCGAAGGCGCGCGGCGCGGCGGGCGCATCAGCCGGCATATTTGCGCGCCGCGCGGAACATGGCCCGCACATTTTCGACCGGCGTTTCGTCCGGCAAGCCGAAGGCGGCGTCGAGGATGATGCGCCCGCCATTGTTCCAGACGTTGTCGACGATATATTTCACCGCCGCGTCGACATCCTCGGGCGTGCCCGTCGTCAAGGTCGAGGGCGACACATTTCCGCGCAGCGCGACCGTATCGCCCAGCACCTCGCGCGCCCTTACGATATCGGCGCGCTCGAACCAGTAGATCGCCTTGCCCTTGGGAATGTCCTGGATGATCTCCAGCCGCTTGGTGCAGTCGGATTCCCACATCGGCATCGGGATCAGATCCTCGGCGATGAGATCGAGCATCATCTGCCGGAAGGACGGCCACCAGTAGGTCTTGAACTGGTCCTGCGACATGAAGGCGTCCGGCGCCCAGTGCAGCGGGATGAAGACGATCGGATTGCCGGCGGCCTTGGCGGCGGGCACGACCTGCTTGACCAGCAACCGGCGCATCTTGTCGCAGGCTTCGAGCAGCTTGTCGCCGCGCCGGCGCATGTCGGTGAGAATGCCGCGCGCGCCGCGGAAATAGTCGCCGAGCACGTCGAACGGCGCGCCCGATGTCGCGATATTGCCCATGGGATAGCCCAGACCAGCCATCCGCGCGACGAAGCGATTGTTGTGCTCGGCGAGTTCCTGGCTCACCTGGCCGGCCTTCTGCACGCGCGCCCAGGATTCCTGCAACGCGGGATTCAGGAAGCCGCGCACATTGGCGAACAGGCGGAAGTAAAAGCCGCCGGCGATGTTCGGAAACTCGGAAAAGCCCTCGAACGCGCCCATCACGCGCGGCAGATACACGCGAAGGTAATAGCCGGTCGGATCGAACAGGAAGTCGTCATACTCTTCCGGCGGCATATATTCGCGATCGAGATATTGATAGGGCTGATTGTCGCCCACGCCCTGTCCCGGCCATTGCACCTGCTTGTAGCCGGTGGCGTCCAGCGTCGGCCCCATGGCCGTCTGCAGCACGAGCGGGCTCACCGTATCAGGATCGAGTTCGAGCACGGCGCGCTCGGCGATTTCAGCCGTGCCGTCGAGGTCGTACATCAATTGCTTGTAGGAAACGCCGGCATATTTCGCGAGCCAGAAGGTGCCGAACAGCGTGGCGGGCATGCGGTCGGGCTGGCGCAGCGCGACGCAATCCATGATGCGCTGCCAGCGCGCATCGTAGGCGGCCTTGGCGTTCGCGGGGGCTTCGACGACGGCGCTCATGCATTCACTCCCATCCAGCCCTTGCACAGCGAAACCGCTTCGACGGCGTTGACGCCGAAGGCGTCGGCGCCGGTATAGGCGCGCACGGTCTCGTCGATCTGGCCGCCGCCGATCATGATCTTCAGGTCGCTGCGCAGCCCCGCCTTGTCGATCGTGGCGATCGTCTCCTTCATGGAGTCGAAGGCAAGCGTGAGAAAGCCGGAGAGGCCGACGACATCGGGCTTGAACGCCTCGATCTCAGAGACGAAGGTCGCCGCCGGCACGTCGATGCCGATGTCCTTCACCTCGAAGCCGTTGATGTCGAGCATGAAGCTGACGATGTTCTTGCCGATATCGTGCAGGTCGCCATGCACCGTGCCGATCAGCACCTTGCCGAGCTTGCGCGGCTCTTCGCCCGGCGCGTTCTTGATCAGCGGCTTGGCGATGGCGCCGATCGTGTCGAGCATTTCGCCGGCCAGAACGAGTTCGGGCAGAAAATATTCGCCATCCTCGAACTTCTTGCCGACGATATCCATGGCGGCGCGACAGAGTTCGAGCACACGCATCGGATCGGCGCCCTCTTCGAGCAGCATCTTCTTGGCGAGATCGATGCCCTCGTCCTCTTCCATCTCGGCCAGATGGCCGACGAGGCGGGCTTCCTGTTCCGTCATTTCGCTCATCAACTCCTCCCAACACGTTTTCTTGACAGGCGTCGCGCGTGGCTCACGCGCGCACGCCCGATCGAACGATCGCTTCCGCCAGCGTCGCCTCGTTGCGGTGTCCCATCAGATGGACGCCGGCGACGCCTTCGATCTCTCTCAGCTTGCGGATCGTTTCCTCCAGCACCGCCACCCCCTCGGCCCGCTGATCGTCGGCTTGCGCGATGCGAGCGAGGACGGAGTCCGGGATGCGCACGCCTGGAACATGATGCGCCATCCAGCGCAGCGCCTTGACGCTGGACAAAGTTCCGACGCCCACGATCATGCGCGCGCGATCATGCAGGCCGCGCGCACGCACGACGTCCATGAAGCGATGAAACAGATCGAGATCGAAACAGAACTGTGTCTGGATGAACTGCGCCCCCGCATCGATCTTCATTTCGAGATTGTCGATCCGATCATCGAAAGGCGGCGCGAAGGGATTGGCGGTCGCGCCGATGAACAGATCCGGCGGCGTCTCCAGCTTGCGGCCCGAGGCGAACTCGCCCTTGTCGCGCATGTCGCGGGCGATACGAAGCAGGTTGACCGCATCGAGATCGAATACGGGCTTGGCCTGCGGGTGGTCGCCCTGGCTGACGTCGTCGCCAGTCAGGCACAATATGTTTCGCACGCCGAGCGCCGCGGCCCCGAGAATGTCGCCCTGCACGGCGATGCGATTGCGATCGCGGCAGGCGATCTGGCAGACGGGCGTGTGGCCGTGCGCGGCGAGAATGGCCGCCGCCGCCGCGCTGGACATGTGGCAATTGCCGCCCGCGCCATCGGTGATGTTCATGGCGTCGACCAGCCCTGCGAAAATCGCGGCGCGCGCCAGCAGCGCGGCCGGGTCGGCGGAATCGGGCGGTGCGATCTCCACCGTCGTGACAAAGCGCCCCGAGCGGCAGGCGGCCTCGAAGGCATGAATCGGACGATCGCGCGGCGGCGGCGCGGGCGGCTGGACACGCTCGGGCGCGCCGTCGATCACCTCGATCCAGGTCGAACGATCGCGGCGTGAAAAATCGATCGGCGGCAGGCTGCCTGTCCGCTCGTCGTGCGGAGAAATCCTGCGCATGCCATCACGCGCCTCGAGCCAGACGCAGCGCATGGCCGGATCGACCTCGCAACCGCCGTCGGCCCGCACGCCGCCGCACGGGCCATTGCGCATGGACTTGCCGCAATTGGTCGGGCACGCCATGCCGGTCTTGCGCAACACGCAGGTCCCGCACATCCGGCAGTCGAACATCAACTGCTTCGCACCGCGTTCGAGCGGCGCCAGCATGCGTTCTGTGCCTTGTTTTCCGATAATTGTCGCCAACGGCCTCAGGAGGGGGGCCAATTGGGCGAAGGCCTCGTAGAGCCTTTCGAGTCCGGCGGCGTGCCTTACGCTCCACTGCCGGACAGCTTTCATGTCTCGCCGACTTTCGTCAATTGCGAGGCGCGGACGTGGATCTTTTCCAGCAACCGGAGCCCGACGCGGCGCTCCTCGTCACTGAGGTCGGCCAGCAGGAATTCCTCGCGCTCGCGCGCGACGTCGACAATCCGGTCGTGCAGTTCGAGGCCCTGTTTCGTCAGGGCGATGAACTGCCGCCGGAAATTATTGTCGTGGAAACGCGTCTCGACCAGCCCGCGTTCCTGCATGAAGGCAAGGCTGCGGCTGATGACCGCCTTGTCGAAGCCGATGACTTCCGAAATGCGCCCGGCCGGGATCCACGGCTCGACCGCCAACAAGGCCATGATGCGCCAGTCCGTCACGCCGACGCCGAACCGCTTGCGATAGATGACGGAAGCGCTGCTCGATATTTTGTTGGCGATCCAGGTGAGATAGGCGACGGCGTAATTCTCGAGGTCGAGCGCCTTGGGCGAACTGCGCGCATCCCCGCCGACCGGCGAATTCCGCCGCGCCGGCGTTTCCTTGACGGTTCGTGTCGCACGTTTCGTCCGCATTCGCCTCGTCCTACTGGCGCGTCGCCCGCACCGGCAGCGATGCGAAAGCGCGCAGGACGTTATTGTACTGCCGCTTCGGTTCGCCGGCGAGTTCGATCGTCGTGGCCTTGCGCGCAAGGGCCGCAAACACCGCCTCGCCCTCCAGCCGCGCGATCGGCTGGCCGACGCAGCCGTGAATGCCCGTACCGAAGCCCATGTGCCCGACGACCTTGCGCTCGATGTCGAATTCGTCGGCGCGTTCCCAGCGACGCGGATCGCGATTGGCCGATTGCATGAAAGCGCAAACCTTCTCGTTCGCGCTAATTTTTACGCCGCCAATCTCGGTTTCCTTGGTTGTCGTGCGGAAAAAAGCCTGCGCCGGTCCCTCGTAGCGCAGGCTCTCCTCGAAGGCGTTGCGCGCCAACTCCGGCTTTTCCCGCAACTTCTTCCACTGGTCCGGATGGGTGGCCAGGCACCAGAGCAGATTGCCGAAAGCGTTGCACGTGGTATCGACGCCGGCGGACAGGAAAGAGCGAACCAGCATGCCGGCTTCGTCTTCCGTCAATTCGCCATTGTCGACGGCGGCGTAGATCATCGCGCCGAGCCCGTCGGGCGTGAGCGCGGCGCGGGCGCAATTGGCCATGATCCACGCGCGCACGGCGTCGGCGTTGGCCATGGCCGCCTGCGTGAATTCATTCTGTGGTCCGAAGGAATTGAACACCATCGCCCCATAGGGAAGCAGGTTCTCGCGTCCCTTCTCCGGCAGGCCCAACGCGTCCGGAAAAACCTTGATCGGATAATACTCGGCGAAGTCGGCTACTCCATCGAACTCGCCCAAGTCGAGCATGCGATCGACCAATATTTCAGCCTCGCGCTCGAACTGCTCGCGCAGTTTGCGCACGATGCCCGGAGTCATCGTGCGCGCGAGAACCGTACGTGTGCGCGTATGCAGCGGCGGGTCCGCTTCCAGCACGATACTCGGCGGCCGCCATGGCTTTTCCTTGTTGAAATTGGAAAGTCCGACGCCCGCCGCCGACGAGAAGGTCTGCCACTCGCTGAGAACGCGCTGCACGTCGTCGTGCCGCGCAACAACGTAACACTCGTATTGCGGCGACCACAGCACCGGCCCCGCCTCACGCATGGCCTCGAACCCGGGATAGGGATCGTCCATGAAGGCGCGCGTGAAGGGATCGGCGTGCAGGACCGGCGCGGACGCGCGTGTTTCGACCGTGGCGTTCATCATCGCCTCCTCACTTGACGAGCGGACAGTCGCTTTCCGACAGCGGGCGGAACGCCTTGTCGCCGGGAATGGTCTTGACCAGCCTGTAATAGTCGTAAGGGTACTTGCTTTCTTCCGGAGTCTTCACCTGGAACAGATGCATCGCATGCACCGCGCGGCCGTCGGCGCGCACGCTCATGTCGCCGAACAGCGGATCGTGGAACGGCGCCTTCTTCATCTGCGGCACGACGACTTTCGCATCGTCGCTGCCCGAGGCAGCCACCGCCTTGAGATAGGCGAGCGTGGCGGAATAGACGCCCGCCTGATTGGCGCTCGGCATCTTGCCGCTCATGCGCGCCGCGAAACGCTTGGCGAAGGCGCGCGTCTCGTCGTTCATATCCCAGTAGAAAGCTTCGGTGAGTTGCAGCCCCTGCGCGGTCTTCAGGCCCATGGCGTGAACGTCGTTGATGAACATCAAGAAGGCGACGAGGGACTGGCCCTGCGACCGCATTCCGAATTCCGCCGCCTGCTTCATGGAGTTCGCCGTATCGGGACCGGCATTGGCGAGCGCCACCACCTTGGCCTTGGAGGCCTGCGCCTGTAGCAGGAACGACGAGAAATCGGAGGCGCCGAGCGGATGCTTGCTGGAGCCCAGAACCTTGCCGCCCTTCGACTGGATATAGGCTGTGGCGTCCGCTTCGATCGAATTGCCGAGCGCATAATTGACCGTGACGAAATACCAGCTGTCGCCGCCACGCTCGAGCATGGCGCCCGAAGTCGAATGCGAGATCGCCCAGGCGTCCGTCACCCATTGCACGACATTGGGCGAACAGGCCTTGCCGGTGAGCGCCGACGTCGCGGTGGCGGACGCCAGCATTGTCATCGGGGAACCCCGCACGACCGTGTTGAGCGCCAGCGCGACGCCGGAATTCGGCAGATCGACGATGGCGTCGACCTTGTCGACGTCGAGCCAGCGGCGAACGACCGCCGTGCCGACATCCGGCTTGTTCTGGTGATCGCCCGAAACGATCTCGACCTTGATGTTCTTGCCGCCGCCGGCGAAATCCTCGGCCGCCATCTTGGCCGCCTCGACCGAACCCGGGCCATTGTAGTCTTGGAACACGCCGGACGTGTCGTTGAGTACGCCGACGCGCACGACGCCATCGGATATTTCGGCGGAAGCGAGGTTTATGGATGCGGCGAGCGCGACCGACGCGACGCCGGCCAGTAGAAACGTCTTCATGAGTTCTCCCGTCGAGCTGCTTTGGCTCTCGTATCGATCTCGCCGTTCGAGCGGCGGCCGTTGGATCGCGCCCGATCAGAGGCGATCAATTATAATGTTGCGCACACAATATTGCATTGTCAACTCGAAACTCACGGCATGCCTCCCGGCGCGCGGCCGCACAAACAGACCCGGCGCGCAAATTGGCGGATGACAACAAAAACAGGATGGGCCGCGTTGAACCGGTCAAGTCATCGAGAGCCGTTAGCGTTTGAACGAACGCCGCTGGGCATGCGACGCGGTGAGAAGCCCGCGCTCACGGCCGCTGACAAGGAGAACTGGGCGATCGGCCCCGTGGCGCTACCGGCCCAGCAGCCGCAGATTTTGCGCGATCCGCGGATTGCTCGGGTCCTTGGCGCGAGCGGCCGACAGATCGCGTCGCGCCCCCTTATAGTCGCCGCGCAGAAGGTGCGAATATCCGCGATTGTTGAGAACCTGGGCGGTCGGCCCGGATATCCGGATCGCTGCACCGTAGGCACGATCGGCCAGATCGAAACGGCCGAGCTCGTCATAGGCGGCCGCAAGGCCGATCCATGCTTCAGCGTTCGACGGGCCTGATTCCACGGCATTTTTGTATGCGTCGGCCGCGAGTCCGAAATTGCCGGCGGCGAACAGAGACTTCGCACGATCGAGCGACGGAGTCTCGCCGACCGCAGTCGCACGTATGGGCCGGGCGGCGACTTCCTGCGTCGCCGCGACATCCAGCGGAGCGTGCGCGAGGCTCTCGCAGCCAGCCAGCGGCACGGCGAGGAGAGCAATCAGAAGCGCGGGGCGTAATGCTTTGGACATTGGAGGACGCCTTCAGCCAGAGGCCGTTTTGACAGCCACCGCGACCGGCAGCAGCAAAACGACAAGCAGGACAGGGAAGATGAACATCGTCAGGGGGACGACGAGTTTTGTCGGGAGCGCATAGGCCTTTTCCTCGGCGCGCATCAGCCGCTTGTTGCGCATATCGTCGGAAAAGGCGCGCAAGGAATCGCTGATGCTCGCGCCCAGCTGTTCCGACTGGTTCAGGAGCGTGGCGAAGGACGACGCCTCGTCGATTCCCAGACGCTCCGCCAGGGTTTCGATCGCCTGCGACAACGATTTTCCGTTGCGTAGTTCAAGCGAGGTCAGTTCGAGGTGGCGGCTGAGGGACGGATAGCCTTCGGCGAGTTCCTCGCCGATTTTCTGGACGCCCGCCTCCAGGCTGAGTCCGGCCTGCACACAGACGACCATGAGATCCATGACGTCGGGAAAGCCGTTGCGATGTTCTGTCTGAAACCGGTTGATGCGACGGCTGAGGAGCAGGCCCGGCGCGAGATAGCCGAAGGCGAGACCGCCGACGCCCACGAACAGAGGATCGAGCGCCGGCTTGCCGAGCAACAGGGCGCCGACATAGAGCGCGCAGCCGACGATGACTGTCGAAACGACACGCAGGGCGATGAAATAGGCGAAAGCCGATTTCGAGAAATAGCCTGCCTGACGCAGGCGCGCGCGCAGGCTCTTGCTGTTCGTGGGGTCCTGCGCGAACGCGCTCTGGCCGATCGAGGCGACGAGCGCGTCGATCTGCGGCGCGCCTCGCGCGCTCGCGATCTTGCCGCCGCCCGCGATGCGATCTCGCGGCGTTCCCTTCAGTAGCCGCCGTCGCGCCGCGCGGCGCGAACGTCCCTTGAGATAAATACCGATAGCCACGCCCGCGACAGCGATCGTCAGGCCGAGCGCTCGAAGCGCGACGGGCTGCGTCAGATAGGAGAGGATCGAAAGCGCCCAGTCCATCCGTCACGACCGAAAGTTGATCATCTTGCGCATGATCGCAAAGCCGATGAACATCCAGACCACTGCGGCCGACAGTCCGAAATTGATCCAGGGATGGCCCCAATAGGCGCCATAGAAGGTCGGCGAGATGAGATTGACCACGCCGAACAGAATGAACGGCACCGCGCCGAGGATGATGGCCGAGACGCGGCCTTCGGAGGAAAGGGCGCGCACCTTGCGGCTCAGCTTGATGCGCGCACGGATCGTTCCACCGAGATTTTCCAAGACTTCGGTGAGATTGCCGCCCGTTTGCGACTGGATGCTGATCGAAGTGACGAACAGCGGAAGGTCCTGCTGCCCGACGCGCGCCGCCAGATTGCGCATGGCGGTCTCGAGATCGAGCCCGTAAGAGATCTCGTCCTGGAGAATTCCGAACTCCGCGCCGGTGGGATCGGGCAATTCCTGCGAAACCGCCTTGATCGCCACGCCGATCGGATGGCCCGCGCGCAGGCTGCGCACGATGATGTCGATTGCTTCCGGAAACTGGTCGCCGAACCGCCGCTGCCGACGCTTGCGCAGGAAGTGCAATATGATCAGGGGCGCCAGCACGAGACATGCCGCGCCGATCGCCATGGCGACGAAAGGATCGATCCACAACGACAACAGAGCGGCCAGTGTCGCCGCGACGGCCGCGCAAGCCGAGACAAGTCGATACGGACTGACCGCTACGCCCGATTGCGCGTGGAGATTGCGAAGCCAATCGAAATCCAGGACGCTGCTCTTGCCCGAGCTCAGGCGCCGGCCGCGCCGAAGGGTCAGCGGCGCCTCTTCACCGGGAGCGCGCCCGTTGATCTGAAGCCTCCGAGAGACGCGCCCGCGACGCCCGGCCTCGTAGAAGATGCGATAGGCGAAATCCGCCAGAACGACAGAGAGGCCGAAGACCGAAACGGACAATATCCAGAGCGGGTCGATGAACTCCGGCATCGCGTCACAACGGCTTCGACGGATCGAAATTGGCGCCCGGCAATTCGACGCCGACCGCGCGCAGGTCGTTGAGTAGCCGCGGCCGCACGCCGGTCGCCGCGAAATGCCCCAGAACATCGCCTTTCGGCCCGAGGCCGGTTCGCACGTACCGATAAATTTCCTGCAGCTGCACGACCTCGCCTTCCATGCCGGTGATCTCGGCGATCGAAGTGACCCGCCGCGACCCGTCGCTCAGGCGCTGCAATTGCACGACGAGGCGAACGGCGGATGCGATCTGCGCGCGAATGCTCTGCTGCGACATCGGCAGGCCCGCCATGCCGATCATCTGCTCGAGGCGCGACACCGCTTCGCGCGGCGAGTTTGCGTGGATCGTCGCCATCGAGCCTTCATGGCCCGTGTTCATCGCCTGCAGCATGTCGAAAGCTTCCTCGCCGCGACACTCGCCGAGGATGATGCGCTCGGGACGCATGCGCAGCGCATTCTTCACCAGTTCGCGCTGTCTGATCTCCCCTTTGCCCTCGATGTTCGGCGGCCGCGTCTCCATCCGCGCGACGTGGCGTTGCTGCAATTGCAGCTCGGCGGCGTCCTCGATCGTGACAAGGCGCTCGCGATCGGAAATGAACGACGACAACGCATTCAGCATCGTCGTCTTGCCCGAACCCGTACCGCCCGAGACGATCGTCGTGATGCGCGCGGCGACCGCGGTCGATAGAAGTTCGGCCATCTGCGGCTTGAGTGCGCCGACATCGACGAGCCGGTCGAGTCCAAGCGGCTTTTTGGAGAATTTTCGGATCGAGACGAGCGGCCCGTCGACGGCGATCGGACGGACGGCGACGTTGACGCGCGAGCCGTCGGGCAGGCGCGCGTCGCACAGCGGCTGCAATTCATCGACGCGGCGGCCGACGCCGGCCACTATGCGATTGACGATGCGCAACAGATGCGCCTCGTCGGCGAAGCGCACCGCGACTTCCTCCAGCAGACCCTTGCGTTCGACGAAGACGCATTCGTGACCGTTGATCAGAATGTCGCTGATCGTGGGATCGCGCAGCAGGGGCTCCAGCGGGCCGAGCCCGATCATCTCGTCGATGATCTCCGCCGCGAATTGCGTCAGCTCCTGCGAGGTGATCGGCAGGCGCTCCTTGTGCACGAGCTCCGAAACGATCTGGAAAATCTGCGTCTGGCGCTGGTCCGGCGGCAAGGCCTCGAGGCTCGCGAGATCGACGTCCTCGATCAGCTCCTTGTGCAGACGCACCTTGGCGTCGAGCAGCTTCTGTTCGGAGAGTTGCGCTCCACGCGGACCGTCGGGCGGCGACGGCGTGGCGGCGGGAGCGATCACCGTCCGCGGCGGCGGAGGCGGCGCGACGAGGCTGGCGAACCGGCTCACGAAGCGCGCCTTTCGTCCTGCGCGCATTCAAACAGGATACGCTTCATGCCGGTCGAGATGTTGTTGCCCGGCTTGACTGTCCCAAGCGGCACGCCCTGGTCGATCGCCTCGCGCACGAGCTGGTAATTGTTCGCGATCTCGCCGGCGAATATCCCGTCGAGCGCGCTCGCGACATCGCCGCGTCTCAGGCCGGCGCCCAGGAATCGCCGCTCGTAGCGATTGACGATGACGCGCGCCGAGGTCTTGAGGCCCAGCCGCGCGTTCACCTGATCGGCAATGCGTCGCGCGAAGCGCAGCCCCGGAACCGTCATGTCGGTGACGATGAACGTGCGGTCGGAACCGATGAGAATGCCGTCGGTCCACGGATGCCACATGCGCGGCATGTCGATGACGACATTCTGGAAATGCCCGGCCACCACATCGAGCAACCGCAGGATCGCGGCGCTCTGCAATTCCCGGAGCTGTCCGGCGACCGAAGGCGCGGCGACCAGCGCGAGCCCGGACGCATGACGCGTGGTCATCGCCTCCAGAAGCTGCTGGTCGAGACGCTCGCCGTTCTCTCCGATCTCGGTGAAATCGAGCCTCGGCTCGAGATCCAGAAAATCGGCGCAGGCGTCGCTGTGCAGATCGAGATCGACCAGCGCGACCGAATTGGCGTTGGGCCGCGCGCCGAGGATCTGCATCGCGGCTTCGATGGCGAGCGTTGTATTCCCGACGCCGCCCGCCGCCGGAATGAAAGAGGTCACTTCCGCATAATCGCTCGGCGGATCGAGCGCGCCGGCGAGCAGGCGTCGGCAAGCGCCCAAGACATCGGCGCCGGCGACCGGCATGCGCAGGAGATCGCGCACGCCGATCTGGAAGAACCAGCGCTGGACTGCGTCCGAACAGGCCTCCACGAGAACGACGACGGGTTGTCCGACGCATTGCATCATCAGCGATTGCAGCGCGAACAGGTGATCACGACGCGCGGCGTCGACCTCCACGGCCACGACCGCCGCGCGCGCCAGCGTCGAGGCGGCCAGCGACGCCTCGAGGCCGCCGGCATGGTGCAGCAGCGCGAAGTCCGCGTCGCCTCGCATGGCTTCGCCGAGCGAGCCGGCAAGCGCGCCGTCGGCGCTGATGAGCAATATCGCGGGCCTGGACGACATGGGTCTATCTCGTCACGAGAACGGGCGGGGCGACGACAGTCTCGGCGACCTTGCCAGTCTTGTAGCGGACCATCGATTCCGCCACGCGCGCGCCGTTGGTCGAGAAATCCGTGTTGCGGCTCGCCGCTGGCCAGGGATCGATGATGTGCGCGATCTTGTTGGCCGCGACCGCATCTCCCGAGTACGGCCACAGCGCATCGCTGCGCGTGAGCGGATCGGCGCAGGCCGAAAGCAGGACGGCGGGCGCGCAGATCAGCATCGCGGCGCGCATTCGTTTAATTGCCGGCAGCATTCGGCCCTCCGAGATCAAGAATGTGTCCGCCGCCGGCTCGTACGAGACGCCCCTGCGCCACGCGCAGGTCGGCGGGCGCGATTTCCTGCTTTCCGAGCAGAAAGCGCTCGACATCGTTGACCGACACGGTGGCGTCGAGCGGCGAGCGCAACTTCTGTCCTGGCCGGGTCGGTCGCACCAGATGCGGGGTAACGATGACGGCAAGTTCCGTCTCGCGGCGCTCGAACGCCGTGCTGCGGAACAGCGCGCCGATGACTGGCACGTCGTTGATCCACGGCAGCGCGTTGATGTTTTCCGAGGAGACGCTCTGCAGCAGGCCGGCGAGCGCGAAGCTCTGTCCGTCCTTCAGTTCGACATTCGTGCTGACGCGGCGCACGACGAGGCTCGGGATCGATATGCCGCCGATGCTGACCGCATTGGTCACATCGATCTGGCTCACTTCAGGCTCGATCTTCAGGCTGATCACGCCATTGGCGAGCACGGTCGGCGTGAAGCTGAGGCCGACGCCGAATTTCTTGAACTCGACGGAGACAGCGCCATTCGCGCCCGCGACAGGAAACGGAAACTCGCCGCCGGCGAGAAAGCTCGCGGTCTGTCCGGACATGGCGGTCAGATTGGGCTCGGCGAGCCGGCGCGCGAGGCCGCGCCCTTCGAGCGCCTGCACGAGCACGTCGACCTTCGTGCCGCCCGACAGCAACTGGCCGAGCACCGCGCCGAAGGGCGTTGCCCCGGAGATCAGATTGCTGGCGCCGATCGATGCGTTCAGCCGCTTAGAGGCCACATCCCATTTCACCCCGAGTTCCTTGCCCGCCTGGCGGGAGGCCTCGAGAAAGCGGACTTCGAGCATCACCTGCTGCGGCGAGGTGATCTTCATCTGGTTGAGCACCTCGCCGCCGAACTGATGCGCGATCGTAAGCGCGGCGTCCTGCGCGACCGCATCCGGGGCTTCGCCGCTCAGGAGGATACGGCCGTTCACTGACGAGACCTTGATGCGGGCGTTCGGGATCTGCTTGCGCAGCTCCGCCGCCAGACGGCCGGTCGAATATCCAACCTCGAGGTCGATCGCGCCGATGCGCCTGCGTTGCGCGTCGTAGGCAGTGACCGTTGTCATACCGATCTTCTTGCCATGGACATAGAACGATCGGTCGGTGAGCGGCATGACATCGGCGATCTCGGGATCGCCGACGACGAGATCGACATAGGCGAGGTCGGTCTGCACGGTCTTGGTCGCGCCTTTCGAGACGCTCTGCGCCACCGTTCCGTTGCCGAACGATACGCGATGCATCGCGCTTGCGGCGTGGGCCTGCGACGCGACGAGGGGCGCCGCGGCGACAAGGAGCGCAGCGAGTGTCGCTCCGGTGAGACGTCGATTTGTCACGTCGCTCTCCTGTGGGGTTCAGCGCGCACCCTGGCGGGGAACGCTGTAGTCTTGCCGGACGGAATTGCGCGTGACGACGACCGTCGTCTGGCCGCCGTCCTCTCGCGTCTTCGATTCTCGCGCGGGGTGCGATAGATCGCTCGTCGTGACGCGACGGCTCGACTCGATCTGCGCCGCGCCGGCGCGCCGCAGGACCAGCGTCAGCGCGCCGACGCTCTGGGCGACAACGAGGCGCTGGGCGTCCTGCGTGCCGACCTCGACCGTCACGGAGCGCGCGACTTTCGGTTTCGATGCTTCCTCATCGACGGTCTGGTCGATGCCCAAGACCTTGACGTCCTGCGCGACGACATCGGCGACCGCCTCGCTCTCCTTCATGCGACGCGACAGAAGCACGTCGACCCGATCGCCCGGCGTGATGAAGCCGGCGACGCCCACGACATCGTCGACACGAATGGTGAGAGCCTTGAACCCTGGCTCGATCGAGGCCGCGAGCGTGGGGCGCTGGCCCGGACCGGTGATCTTGCGCGCGAGGATCGGTTCGTTCGCCTGGAACGTCGCGAGCGTGTTGCGCTTGTCCTTCCCTTCGAGAAGCTTAGCGATGGTCGTGAACGATCCCTGCAACTGATCTTCGGCAGGCCACGGAATTTCACGCAACGCGTCGCGGTTCAGCTCCACGCCGACGGGCAGCGCCTTGGCGGCGACCACGATCGTCGAGAACCTGGTCGATGCGTCACGCGGTCGTGCGCTGGCTGCATCGTGCTGCCTCTGCGCATCCACCCGCAGGGCGACCTCGCGTTGCACCCAGGTGCGCGCAGCGTAAACGGAACTGCCGCCGAGCAGCACGACTGCGGGTATCATGACGCTCACTCGTAAACGCACCGATCGCCTCACTTCACGCGCTTCACTGATGCAAGGAAAACATCCGGACATCGGACAGCCAAACGGGAACTGCCCGTAGCCATGCGCATCTGTTTCCGCGATCGATACAATTCGACTGAAGTGCGATCGGCCACATTCCAGAACTCAATAAAACGCGGGGATTCTCGCGACGCATGCTCATTCGGCGCGCGCGGTTCGCACGCCATCTTGCTTAACCGTCAAGGTTGTCGCGATCTGAACGCGACATTCGAAAGTTGCGCTCAATGTTTCGCATCATTCGAACATTTGCATCGACGATTTCTCAGGACGTCTTAGCGCATTATCAGAATCACGATCCGAAGCATTAACCCGTCACGGCAATGCGAACGACGGTCGAAGCGAGCAACCGAGAATTGAAACCGATGCATGCGCGAATACACGCTTCTTCTCGCGACACGAGAGCGCGCGTGTTCCTTCGCGCCGCCTCGCGATGCCTGAATGATGGTTCAGGCGTCGCCGCGGTGGAGTTCGCTCTCGTCGCGCCGCTTCTTCTCGGCATCGCGCTCGCTGCGCTCGTCTTCGCGCTCGCGCTCAACAACTACATACTCGTGACAAACGGATCAGCCGCCGGCGTCACGAACCTTATCCTGAGCCGCGGATCCTCGACGCCCTATACCGATACCGTTACGGCGGTCCGGCAAGCCGCGCAGGGACTCGTTGCCAACAATCTCACGATCGCCATGTCCGTCGATGGCGCGGCCTGCGCCGACGATGCGACCTGCGCGACAGCGCTGGGCGCGGCTGGCGGAAGGCCGGCGAGCGTCGCGGTCAGCTACCCGTGCCGGCTCGTTGTTCTCGACATCGACTATGCGCCGGGCAGTTGCGTTCTCAGGCAGACAACATCGGGGCGGGTGCAATGAAGAAGAATGCATTCCATCGACTAAGGGTCTTCGTCGCCGACAGGAGGGGGTCGATCGCCGTCGTCGGCGCGATCGTCGCGAGCGTCGTCGCTGGATCTGGAGCGCTGGTGGTCGAACAGGCGCTGGTGCTGAGAACCGAGCGCGCCTTGCAGGCGTCCACCGAGATGGCCGCGCTCGCCGGCGCCCAGGACCTCGCCACGAGCGCGGACGCCGCGATCGCGACGGCGACGAGCTATGCGGCGAAAAATCCGGTCGTCGGGCAGACTGTCTCTGCAGTCAGCGGCTATCCGAAGGCGGTCTGCCTGACCAGCACGAACATTGCCTGCGGCAGCGTTGGGGCGAACGCGCTCGTCGTCAAGCAAAAGATCGTCATGTCGCTGGTGTTCGGCAAATATTTCGGCTTCGCGTCGAAGACGATGGTGGCGACCGCGACGGCCAGCGCGCAAGGCGGCGCGGGCAAGGCGGTCGACGTGATGTTCGTGCTCGACACGACCCGCTCCATGACCAACACGGACGCGCGCTGCAGCATCAGTGGCGCATCGCGGCTCGCCTGTGCGGAGGCGGGCGTTCGCAAGCTTCTGCTTGCCGCCAATCCATCGCTCGTACAGGCGGGCCTCGCCATTTTTCCGCCGGTCAAGACTTCGACGGATGCGGCGCGCGAGTATGCGTGCTCCGGCGCCGCGCCGGCGATCGCGAAATACAATGCGACCGCGCCCGTCTACACGATCCTCGGCCTTTCCAGCGACTACAAGTCGTCGTCGGCCGCGACGAGCCTCAACAGCGCCTCCAATATCGTACGCGCCGTCGGCGGCGTATCCGGTTGCGCCGGTCTCCAGGCGATTGGCGGCGTAGGCACCTATTTCGCGGATTCGATCTCCGCGGCGCAGGCGGAGTTGCAGACGCACGGCCGACCGGAGGCGCATAAGGTCATCGTATTCCTCAGCGACGGCGACGCCGGCGCCTCCTCGAGCAATGTCGGATCGAGCAAATATGCGAACCAGTGCCATCAGGGCATCTCCGCGGCGCAGGCTGCTGCCGCTGCGGGCATATCGGTCTATTCCGCCGCATATGGAGCGGCCAATTCCGGCGGCTGTTCGACCGATAATCCGGCCATTTCACCCTGCGCGACCATGCAGCAGATCGCGACCTCCGCGGACAAATTCTTCCCGGATTCCGGCGCGAGCAGCGTGTCCTGCACGTCGACCGTCAATACAGCGAGCGACATCATCGGGATCTTCACGGCGATCGGGGCGAGCCTCTCGACGTCCGCGCCGCGTCTAATTCTCAATTCCACGAGCTAGGAGCGGGCGGGTGACGGCAATGCATCTCTCGCTCGGCTACGCACGCTCGATCGGCCGCTTCCTCGCGGGCAAGGAGACTGACTTCCACGCTGCACGGGATCGATCGGCCGCGCGCGCCGCGCCTGCGCCGCTCTTGAGAAAACCATCACGCCGTATCGTCGCGGAATTGTCGAGCGCGCTCGCCGTCTCGCCGATCGTTCTCGGTCTCGCGGTTCTCGCCGCCAATCCCTGGCCGGAACGGGCAAGCGCGCCGGCGTCGCCTTCGCCGACGCGCGCGTTCGGCGCCCTCGCGAGCCTCACTCATGAGGAAATCGGCGCGGCGCTCGCCCGCACCCGGCAGGGCGCAAAGCTCGCCGAGCGGGCGCCGGCGATCAAGATCAGCGCGCCGCGCCATTCCGATGCGGCGAGCCTCGCGCGCTCCGCGCCGCCGGAGGCGTCCGAAGTGTCGCAGGCCGGCGTCGCGAGGGCGACGATCGCGGAAGACGGCAGCCTCATCGTCAACGGCGAGAAGGTTCGTCTGGAAGGCATCGTTCTGCCGGACGCGGATGCATCCTGTCGGCGTCTCGATGGCGTGGAAGTGCGTTGTCTCGAGCGGGTGGCGGCGCGCCTGTCGATCATCGCACAGCAGGGACGCCTGCGATGTCGCACCTCGATCGACGCCTCGGGCGACCGAGTCGGAAGCTGCGCGGTCGGTAAAATCGACCTGGCTCAGGATCTCCTGCACGCGCGTCTGGCCCGCCCGGCGCGCGCAAAGCCGGACGGTCAGGGCGCCTGACGCCGATCGGCGAACCGAAGCGGCCTGTCAGGCGCGTCGCACGGAGCTCGATACCGGGAAATTTCGCGACGCGCTCCGGTTGAATCGTGACTGCACGCAAAGCCACCCTGCGGATTTCGCCTGCGCGAAATGTCGGGCGCGGCCCAACCCGTGGGCGCTGCGACAGCGACCAACACGGCCGGAGCCGGCGCAAACGATCTAACCAACTGATTTTAAATGGTGCCGCAAGAGGGATTCGAACCCCCGACCCCCTCATTACGAATGAGGTGCTCTACCAGCTGAGCTATTGCGGCTGCGGGCGCCGACGACGGCGCGAGCGCGCTTCTCTTATCGGCGCCGGGCGCGTTTGACAATGCCCTGTCTGCCCGCGTCAAAAGCCGTTTGCGGGAGGCGTGCGGATTGTTGCCCCCATCGCGGTCCCGCTGGGGCGCCGCCGTGCGCAACGATCCCTATTTCAACCCGAACCTGTCGCTCTACGATCGCGAACCGAAACTTGGATGACGCTGTCGGCCGGCGCCTTCGTCACGCCCTGCCGAATCGGAAGCCCCAGCCGCGCCACGCACTCGACTTGCCGGCGCGACGCGACGTTTCCTTGCCGAGCGCGCGGATAATGAAGGACACTTTCGAGACGCCGGGCGTAAGATCCGGTCCACGCCCGGCAAGCCGCTCGCCGGCGAGGAAACGATAGGAGAGGATGCGACGCGGCGTCGTCTCGCTGATACGATGGGCGCGCTCTTCGTCGGGCGTCGGCGTTCGCCCGTACGCTCGCTGTATCGCTTCACGCCATTCCCGCGCCTGTTGCTCATGGATCGCGTAGGCGACCATGCCGACGAAATCATGCTCGGACGCGCAGAACAGGCCGAACGAAGGATCATCGCTATAGGCGGCGCGCGCTCGATTGTGCGAGCTGCGCCCTTCCAGGCTCTCCTGTGCGAGAAAGCGGTAGGCGGCGATCCGGCGCGGCGTGGTCTCGCCGAGCCTGTGGGCGTGGATTTCGGCCTCGGTCGGCGGTCGTCCGCAGGCGCGCGCCATTTCCGCGCGCCATTCCGCGAATTGTCGTTCGTGCAACGCGAAGGCGACAAGGCCGACGAGATCGTCGTCGCGCTCCACGAAGGCGGGAAAGGCCTGGTCGCGACCGTGATCTTCGCGGGTCGTCAGACCCGAGGCCTCGCCGATATCGACGCTGTGAAACATGACGCTGCGACACAACTAGAGGATGCGTCACGGCGCTCTCAATCGCGACCGAAATCCTGCACCGAGAGCCCCGCTCTGCACGAATACATGCTCGCACATTTTTGCAGAAATGCCGCGAAAATTAATCTGCATCTATCGTTAGGGTTATCGTCGCCGGCTCGATTCACGCTCGATTAACCACGTGCGAACCGAATGCGGCAGTGCGGCAAAAACCACCGCGCAAATCTCTTTACGTTAAAACTGCATTAGCGAATTCGCTTGTATTGTCACGGTCTCGTTGATGGATAAGCTATTGATTTATAAAGCTCTATTCCATCCGGCCACAAGGCCGTCTTCGTCGAGTGACGCAGCGCCGGGCCAGGCTGCGACGCCCTCGATCACACCGTGACAAGCGGCGGCGTCAGGCCGTCCGCCCGAGTAGAGGATAAAGATATGCGTATGGTTCGTATTCTGGCGGCCGCCCTCGCTGCTTCCACGATCGCTGGCGGCGCCATGGCCGCCGATCTTCCTTCCCGCAAGATGGCGCCGCCGGCCTATGTGGCGCCCGCCCCGATCTTCACCTGGACCGGCCTCTACGTCGGTGTGAACGGCGGCGGCTGGTTCAACAATTCGCGCATCACGGCGCTTGGGGGCATCCCCGGGAAGCTTGGCGGCGGCGGCGGCCTGATCGGCGGCACTGTTGGCTACAACTGGCAGACCGCAGGCCATGTCGTCGTCGGCATGGAGGCCGACCTCGACTATCGCACGAAGACGACCGTCACGGCGCCCTTCGCCTCGTCGAGCCAGACCAATGACGGTTATCTTGGCACGGTCCGCGGTCGTGTGGGTTACGGCTTCGATCGGGCGCTGATCTACGTCACGGGCGGTCTTGCCTATGGCAACGCGGCGGCCCCCAACGCCCTCGCATCCCTGCCTCTCGCCGCTTTCTTCACGCGCTCGGGCCAGCCCGGCCTGCAGGCCGGCTGGACCGCTGGCGCCGGCGTCGAATTCGCGATCGCCAACAATTGGTCGGTCAAGGGCGAATATCTCTATGCCGACCTGGGCTCGAAGAGCATCGCCTACACGAATGCGACCACGCTGCTGCCGGCCACCCCTGTCGAGAGGACAGCCGACCACATCGCACGCGTCGGCGTGAACTATCGCTTCGGCTTCGGCGGCGCGCCGGTCTACGCGAAATACTGATCGGACCCGAAGGGTTCGACGAGAAACGCCCGGCCGTCGGCCGGGCGTTTTGCTTTACGCGCTCAGATCTTGCCGAGCTTGCCGAGAATTTTTTCGATGTCGCCGATGCGGTGATGGGTGAGGTCCTTGGCGACCTCGCCTTTCACATGCTTGAGCGTCTCGCCATGCAGGCTCTTGCGCAGATCGCCCAGGACCTTCGGCGGCGCCACCAGCGTGATCTCCTTGCAGGCGCCGGATCGCACAGCCTCGTCGACTTCGGCCGCGACGCTTTCGGCGAAACGATGTTCGGCGAGCTCGTGCCAGTCCGTATTCTCCATCGCGCTACGCGCCCCACCGACGCTCGCATGCGCTCGGCCTGGCGCATCCGTCCCCTGCTCCCGGGTCGCCGGATTTTCGTCGAGCCGAACCGTCGTCCTCCTGAGATCGAGCAGATCGGCGTCGCCTTCATTGCGCAGGAACAGGGCCTTGCGGCCATCGCCGACGAGAACCCAGGCCTTGTTGTGAATGCGGACCAGCGTCATCGCTCTCTCCTTCTTCTTGTTGGATGTCGATTCAACGCCCGAACCAGCAAAAAGACGATGACGCCGCGCAAGGACGCGCTGCGCGGCGACGCGAAGCATTCGCGATTTGCTAACGCGCGCGCGGCAAGCTGATGAAATGCGATTCGCTTTTGCCCTGCTCGCGCTCGCGAGCCTAATATCGTCCAGCGGTTGCGCCGTGGTCACCGCCGTCGGCGCTGTGGGCTCTGTCGGCGTGAGCGCCGTCTCGACCGCCGGCAGCCTTGCCGTCTCGGGCGCGAGCGCGACGCTCTCCGGCGCGAGCGCCGTCGCCCGCGCCGCGACGCCGAGTTTCAGGAGCGACGACAAGCCGGCGCAATAGCGCCGGCCTTTGCCGTCAATTGCCGCCTTCGAGCAGGCGGCGCGCGATCACCATCGCCTGCACTTCCGCCGCGCCCTCGAAAATGTTGAGGATGCGGGCGTCGCACAGCACGCGCGAAATCGCATATTCCAGCGCGAACCCATTGCCGCCGTGGATCTGCAAGGCATTGTCGGCGGCCGCCCAGGCGACGCGCGCGCCGAGCAGCTTCGCCATGCCGGCCTCGAGATCGCAGCGCCTGCCTTCGTCCTTCGCGCGCGCCGAAAAGTAAGTCAGCTGGCGGGCGATGTGGGTTTCGACCGCCATCATCACGATCTTGTCGGAGACGCGCGGAAAATTGATCAGCGCCTTGCCGAACTGGATGCGCTCCTTGGCATAGCGCAGGCCGAGCTCCATCGCTGATTGCGCGACGCCCACGGCGCGCGCAGCGGTCTGGATGCGCGCGGACTCGAAGGTCTGCATCAGCTGCTTGAAGCCCTGGCCTTCCTCGCCGCCGAGCAAATTGTCGGCCTTCACCTCGAAACCGTCGAAGCCGATCTCGAATTCCTTCATGCCGCGATAGCCGAGCACCTCGATCTCGCCGCCGGTCATGCCCTGCGCCGGGAAGGGATTGGAATCGTCCCCGCGCGGCTTTTCGGCAAGCAGCATCGACAGGCCCTTGTAACCCGGCTCGTTCGGATTGGTGCGCACCAGCAGCGTCATCAGGTCGGCGCGCACGGGATGGGTGATCCAGGTCTTGTTGCCGTAGACTTTGTAGACGTCGCCCTCCTTCACCGCGCGCGTGCGCAGGCTCGCGAGGTCGGAACCCGTATTCGGCTCGGTGAAGACCGCCGTCGGCAGGATTTCGCCGGACGCGATCTTGGGCAGATAATGGGCCTTCTGCTCGTCAGTGCCGCCGGCGAGAATGAGTTCGGCGGCGATCTCTGGCCGCGTACCGAGCGAGCCGACGCCGATATAGGCGCGCGACAATTCCTCCGTCACGACGCACATCGAGGTCTTCGACAGGCCCATGCCGCCGAATTCTTCCGGGATCGTCAGGCCGAACACGCCGAGATCGGCGAGGCCCTTGATGACCTCGAGCGGAATGTACTCGTTCTTCAGGTGCCACTTGTGCGCGTTCGGAATGACCTCGGCCTCCGCGAACTTGCGCATTTCCGTGCGGATCGCTTCCAGCGTCTCGTCGAGACCGGGTTCGCCGACTGTCGCATGCGCCTCGGCATGGTCGATGAGATCGGCGAGCCGCGCGCGGTTCTTCGCCGTATTGCCGGACGCGATCACGCCCTCGACCGCCGGTGTGCGGCGCTTGGCGATCTGCTCAGGCGTAAGGCCGAAATCGCCGGGACGCACCATCTCGCCCTGGCTCATCGGAATGCCGCCGAAGATCTGCGCGATATATTCGGACAGGCCGATGCGGGTCAGCAGCACTTCGGTCTCGCCGAGCTTGCCTTCGCCCTGCATCCGCTCGGCGTAATGGATCATCTCGCGCGCCGCCTGCACGTAGGTGGCGAGCCACGACAGGCCGTGGGCCGCGTGCTGCTCGCGCTCGAGCAGGGCGGAGGAAATCTTGCCGTCCTTGGAAACCTGCGCCCGTACGCCCTCGATCGCGTCGCGATAGAAACCTTCGATCGCATTCAGCGCGGCATTGGCTTCGTCGAGCCAGTTGGCGGACGATGTCGCGTTCTTTTCGAGGGCGGCCGCGGTCATGGAACTCTCCTGAAGAGGCGGTAGATCGGCCTTATTGCCACCGTCTCGGTTGCGGTGCAACACGGAGGGCGGCTCCGGCGGCCCGTCTTCCGTCGAAGCAGGCTTTGGCGTGCCGCCGCGCCTGAACTGGCCGCCGACGCCCCGCAGGAGCGGCGCCAGACCGAAATGGACGACGGGCAGGACGAGCGTCCCTGCCGCGAGCCCTATCAGACCATAAACGGCGGCCGAGGCCAGCCAGCCGACGGCCTCGCCCGCGACAGGCGATCTCGCGCCGAACGAGGCGGCCGCCTCGGCCCAGGCAAGCGGTCGGCCAAGCGAAAAATGTGCAAGTCCATGGACGAGGATCGATCCGCCGACCCAGATCATGGCCGCAACGCCGATGACGCTCAGCACCGACATCAGCGGCGGCATCAGGCGCACCAGCCCCCGTCCGGCCGCGCGCATGAAAGCCGTGTGCGCGTTGCGGGCGAGCGCCAGCCCCATGTCGTCGGCCTTCACGATCAGCGCGACCGCGCCGTAGACGCCGACAGTCATGATTACGCCGACGAAGGCGAGCGACAGGGCCGTCGTCCACATACTGCCCGCCTCGATGCTGGCGAGCGCGATGGTCATGATTTCTGCCGAGAGAATGAAATCGGTGCGGATCGCCCCGCCGATCCGCTGCTTCTCGAAATCGGCCGTCGATGCGGCCTGCGGAGCGACGTCCGTTCCGCCATGCCCGAACAGCGCCTCGGCGGCTTTCTCGGCGCCTTCGTAGCACAGGAACAGCCCGCCGAACATGAGCAGCGGCTCGACCGCCCAAGGCGCGAAGCCGTCGAGCGCGAGCGCCAACGGCAACAGGATGACGAGCTTGTTGCGCAGCGACCCCAGCGCGATCTTGCCGACGATCGGCAGCTCGCGCTTGGGATCGAGCCCGGCGACGAAACGCGGCGTCACCGCGGCGTCGTCGATGACCGTGCCTGCGGCCTTCGCGCCCGCGATCGCGCTCTGGCCGAGCGCGTCGTCGATCGAGGCGGCCGCGGCCTTGGCGATCACCGATATATCGTCGAGAAGCGCGAGAAGACCGGTCGCCAAGAAATATGCCTCAGTAGGAAACGCGCACGCCGCGCCGCGCGAGAGCGCCGACGATCCTGCGGCGCAGCGCCACGATGTCATCGACGCGCGCCTTGCGGATCGTGCTCACTTCCACAGTCGTATAGCCGGTGCGCGGCGCGCCCTCGCCCCATGCCTCGACGACATAATTCAACACGCGCGCCGTGTCTTTGTCCGAGAGCCCGGAATTGGCGACGCCCGGCACCAATACGAGATAGCGCCGCCCTTCCAGCTCTCGGGCAAATGGGCCGACGACGCCGGCGAACGGCGGAACGCGCCCGGTTGCGGACCCCCCGCCGTCGCGGCCGTGGCACCCCGAGCAATGCAGCATGTATAGACCGTGCGCGCTGGTCTCGGCGATCGCGGGCGCGGCGCCGAGACAAATCAGGATCGCGAATATCGCGCGCAAGAAACTAGCCCGCGACGCCGACGATCACGGAGACCGTGCAATGGTACATGCTCGGCTGGTTCGCCATGCACCAGTTGATGTCGTTGTGCACGCCGAGCAGATAACCCGGCCGCTCCCGGACGTTGGAATTGCACAAGCAGCGCCCGCAGGTCGTCTTGCCGCAGCAGTCGTTGTAGGAGACCATATAGTCCTTGCCGTCCTTCGGGTTCTGGCATGTGCCGACCCAGGTGACGGTGGACGGCTCCGTGCCCGGCGGGCACGAGGTGATGCTGCCGCCGCAGCACGAGCAGAGAAACCCGTCGAGAGCGCAATAGCGCCAGTAGTCACAATCCGTGTCGGTCTTCTCGGACGCCGGCGACGCGCCTTGCGCGCGTGCGGAGCGGTCGAACGGCAGCATCGGCAATACAGCGCCGCCGACCAGAATTTTGCCGAGCGAGGAAAGCACCGAACGTCGCCCGATCATCTGCGCCGATTTTCGCGCGGCGTTTTCCGCCACGCGATCGAATACGCCCATCAATTTCGAAACAGGATCGCCGGACATTGCGTTTCCCTCACCCTGCTCTGCTGACGGCGTCGATATAGGCCTGCACGGAATCGTGACCGAGTTCGCGCGCGTTGAAAAGGCTTTCGAGCTGCTCGCGATTGTTGACGAGCCCCTTGGCGCGCACCACGCCCGCCTTGTCGATCAGGACGCCATAGGGCAGGCGGCTGACGCGATAGGAAACGCCGAGATCGCGCGACAGCAGATAGGGAAATTGCTCGAGCTTGCGATCCGCCACGAAGGCGCGATGCGCGGCGGCCTCGCCGTCGCTGGCAAGCGCAATGTCGAGCCAGGCCTTCTCGCTTCCCGCCACGGATTTCAGGATCGGCAAGAGCTTCTTGCAGACGGGACAAGTCGGCGAGACGAAGAACAGCAACAGCGCGCGCGGCCCCTCCGCCCCGACCGCCACGGGACGCCCGTCGAGCGCGGCCAGATCGAAGCGTGGCGAGGCATCGCCGACGCGCGGTCCGGAATCGGTCACCAGCGCCCCCATCGGCGCGACGCGCTCGAACAGCACGCCCACCTGCCGCGCCAGCGCGAAAACGGCGACGGCCAGCACGAGAACGAGGGCCCAGAGAACCGAGACGGCGACGATGAGACCGGTCATCACGCCTCACAGAAAACTTTGCGCGCGCAGGCGGCGCACGGCGGCCTGCGATTCGATCGTCTTCTCGACGATCGCCAGCGCGAGCCAGAAAACGAGGATCGCGCAGACCGCCTGCGCGAGATCGAAGGCCGAAAGCGCGCGCGACGTCTGCGGCGCGACGACGAGCCCGGCGATCACGATCAGCCCGACATTGCGCGCAACGAGCGCCCAGGAGACGATCTGCCCCTGGCCGCCACAGCCGCATTCGATTTCCTCGCGACCGGCGGCGAGCGCGAGCGCCATGGCGAGACCATAGAGCGCAAGTAGCGCCATCGCGACGATCGCGCCGGCGGCGCGCGTCTCGGGCAGCGCAAGAGCGGCGAGAACCGAAATCTCCGCGACGAACAGGCAGACCGCCGCAAAAGGCGCGAGCCACTCGGGAATGAGCCGATAGTCGCGCAAGGTCGCTGCATAGACGACGAAGTCAGAGCTCTTCTCAAGGATGGCGCGCGCGAAAACGACGGCGATGGCGCCGGCCGCCGCCACATGCACGAAGGGATCGACGCTCACAATCATCGCGGCGCCTCGATCAGCGCCGCGGTCTCGCCGAGCTTGATCTCGCCCGCCGGCGTGATGTTGCGGCTCTGCGGATCGACGGCGAGCCGCACGATCTTGTTCGCGACGCCGTCGATGCCGAACAAGGTGTTCGGTTCGGAGGCCGACAATGTCACGCCGATCAGCCCCGCGACGGGCGAACGCGCCAGAAGCTTTTTCGCGTTGAGATCATAGGCCCAGATTTCAACGCTCGGCGCTTTGTGGCTTCCTTCTACGGCCTTGTCGTGCATCAGCAGATAGGCGACCCCCGCCTGCGCATCGACCGTGAACGGCTGATAGCCGCCCGGCGCCCAGCCCTTCTGCCCTTCCGCCGCGTCGCCCGCGGGCTGCGCCGCAACTGTGTCTCCATCGACGGCGAGCCGCATGAGCTTGCCGGAATAGGTGAGAAACACATAGCCGTCGCGCGTCGGTTCGGCATGCGTGTAGAGCGGGTCGCTCTGCGGATCGAAAAATTTCGCGCTGCTCTTCAACTGTGCGGACGCATGATCGGACGAGATCGTATAGGTCGTCGCCGTTCCGTCGCCACACAAGGTCGCGAACCGCAGGGGGTTGGCGAGTGCGGGATAGATGCCGTAGCAGCCCGGTCCCTGCGCCTCGAAATTCTTCTTCGAGGCAACGTCGACGACCGTCACCGAAGTCGCCGGCGTGGCGTTCTGCGCGAAGATCATCGACCCGTCGGAATTGAGCCGAAACAGGTTGCGATACGGCAAGGCTTGCGCGCGAAGCGTGGGGACAGGAATTTCGTCGATGACCTTCAGCGTCTCGTCATCGTAGACTTGGATGACATCCGTGCGCGCGCCGCGCGTGAGCCGCGCATAGAAGCTCGCCGCCACGTAGACGCGTCCCTTGTCCGGCGCCGCCGCCATCATGCCGGCGAAGCCCGATTCCATCATGCCCTTGAGCGTCAGGTCCTTCGCGTCGAGAACGTAGACGCGCCCGTCGACCATATGCGGCAGCACGGGGTCCATCACATAGACGCGCTTCATCCGCGCTGGCACGCGCGCGACGGTGATCTGTTCGGGCTTGAGATCTTCCGCGCACAAAGCGAGCGGCGTCAACGCGACGCCGCCGGCGACGAGGGCACATGCGACAGCGCCGAACTTCATTCGCATCTCCGGTGGGCGCGATTTTCTCGCGCGAGAACCGAACGAGTTTCGCCCGCCGGTGGGCGCGCGGCAAGTCCGTTCTCGGATGCGGCTCAGTAGGCGCGGCGGCGCGTATCGCTCTCCGGCTCGGCGCCGGGGTCGTCGGGCGAGGTCGGCAGCGGAAAGACGACGGGGCGGGCGGTCGGCGGCGGTTCGATCGCGACCGGCTCGATCTTCGCCTCCTCGACCGGCTCGGCCGAAGGCTCCGGCTCCGCCGGCGGCTCGATCGCGAGCGGCTCGATCGTCTTGGACGCCGTGTCCGGCATGGGCGCGATCACGGGCTCGGGCGCTGCGAGGCCGATCTGTTCGACCGGCGTCGTCCAGCGGAAGGCGTCGAGTTTGCCTGTAACGGGCGAGACCGGCGACCAGCGGCTAGAGACGACGCCGTCCGCGATCCAGGCTGGATCGCGCGGCGCGCGCGAACCGCGCGCCAACCATTCGCGCACGGCGCCGCTTTCGCCGAATTGCGCTTCCTCGATCTCCGCCATCAGCACGCACACGCGCGCGCTCGGCCGCGCGTCGCCCTCGACGAGCGGCGCGATCGCCTTGCGCGCCTCCCCGAAGTCGCGCGTCGCCAGCGCGGCGCGGGCCAGCATCAGGCGCGATTCGATATTGTCGGGCGCGAGCCGCGCCAGCGTTTTCGCGCGCGCATAGCGGTCGGCGCTCGAATCGCCGGCGCGAATGTCGAGATAGGCGTCCGTGAGATCGGGATGCGGGGCACGCGCATAGGCCTTCTCGATCATCTTGGCGGCGGTTCTCAGCGAGCCGCGCCGCGTCAGCAGGCGGGCGGCCAGCGCCGTCGCAGGTACGAGATCGGGGGCGCGCTTGGCGGCCGACGTCGCAAGTTTCAGCGCGCCCTCGGGGTCGGTGAGCTCGCGCTCCTGGGCGATCGCCGTTTCCAGCACGGCGCGTTCGCGCTGCGCGGTCGCCGCGTCGATCGCCTTGGCCCGCGCATTGGCTTCGACGGTCGCAAGCGCGCCTTCCCAGTCGGATTGCGCGGCCTGCTGCGAAACCACGGCCTCGCCCGCCCACGGCAGCGCGGCGATGCGATGCGCCTCGCGCGCGAAATGGTTCGCGGCATCGTCGTCGCCGCGCCGTTGCGCCTCGATGTGCAGGCCGCGCAGACCCAGAAGTTTCGTCTCTTCGCGCTTGGCCATGGCGGCGAAGGCCGCCTCGGCGGCCACACGATCGCCATTGAGCTGCGCGACCTGCGCATTAAGCAGCATCGACAGCGGCTCGCGAGGCAGATGGCGCGACGCCTCATTCGCCGCCTTGCGCGCGGCCCGCGCATCGCCCGCGCCCGCAGCCACCATGCCACGCGTCAGCGCGTCATAGCCCTTGCGACGACGACGCGCGTTGCGCGCATAGTTGAAAATGGACGGCATGCGGAAGACCAGCCGCAGCGCGCTCCAAAGAACCGAGAGAACGACAGCGGCCGCCAGCACCGCGCCAACCGCGCCGAACAGCGATGTATGCACCGTGACGTAATTCGGTATCGCCAGCGTGATGTCGCCGGGCTGATCGGCGAGCCAGGCGACCCCGAAAGCGAGCGCGGCCAGAACGGCCAGAAAAACAATGAGACGCCACATGGAACGCAGCCCTCGGCTTACTGGGACGACCGCCCGATGGCGGAAATGGATTCGGACAGCAATGCGCGCGCCGTCGCGTCGGCCTTGAGCCGCGCGGCGGCGGCGGTGCGCCAGCCCTCGACGAGATTCTTGGCGACGGCAGGGAAATCGTCACAGGCTGCGACCGCTGTGGCGAGATCGTTGCGCTGCAAGGCCGTGTCGATGCGTGCGGCGGTCGCGCCGATCGAATTCTTCTGGCCCTGCCCGGCCCAGGTCACGCGAAACACGCTCTTGGCCTTGGCGACGAGCTTGTCCGTGAAACTCGCGCCGGGCGGCGGCGCCTCGAGCGCCAGGACCTTGTCGCGCATTCCGCGCCACTGCTGCGCGAGTTGCGCGACAGTCGGCGCACCCGCCTTCGCAAAGGGCGCGAGATCGGCGATTTTCTCATCGGCGACGCCGAGGCCTTTCAGCGCGGCGAGGTCGTCGCCAAGCGGCGCGCCGGCGCGCAGAGCTTCCGTCGTCGCCTGCGCCACGACGGCGCGCGAGGCGGCGAATTCTCGGGCCGACGGCGCATTGTTCTCGCGCGCCTGCGGCGCCCGCGCGTCGGTCTTGGGCTGATCGAACTTCTGCTCGATCGCCGCGAGCCGCTGCGTCAGCGTCTCGATGCGCTGCGCGGCCTGCGTCACCGCGTCGGCCGTCGGCGCGAGATCGAGCTTGCCCTGCGCCAGTTCGAGTTTCGACTGCAATCCATCGATGCGGCCGAGCGCGGCGTCGAGTTTCGTCTGCAGCGCATCGACGGTTTTCTGCAACCCGTCGAGCTTCACGGACAGGTCATCGATCTGCTTGGCATCGACGCTCGATAGCGCGCCGGCGCCGGCGACCTGCGGGATGGAAGTCTGCGCGGCGGGAGATTGCCCTCCGCTCGCCGGCGCTGCGCCTTCTTTCGCTTCGCCCGTCGCCGCAGGCTGTTGCGTCGAACTTTCCGAAGGCTTCGGCTCAGCGACGGCCTGCTTCACAGGCTCGGACCTCGGCGCCTCGGTCGCTGTCGCTTCGGACTTGGCGCCTTCGGACTTAGCGGCCTGAGTATTGGCGGCCTGAGTATTGGCGGCCTCGCTCGCGCTTGCCTCGGGCTTTGGCGCTGTCGGCCTGGCCGCATCCGAATTCGTGACTTCCGGCTTGCCCGCCTCGGCCTGCGACGGCGTCGCGGGCTTTTCGGCTTCGGCGGCGGGCGCGGACTTCAAATGCAGCGCGCGCTGCGCGGAATCAGGAAGCAACGCAACCACGCGCGACCTCAGATCGCCGGCGACGCCATGTTGGCCCGGCGTCGCGAGCCAAGCGACCGCGCCGGCGATGGCGACCACGAGAAAGCCCAGAACGGCGACGACCGCGCCGCGTCGGGTCTTGCGCGGCGGCGGCGCGGCGATAGCGTCGGCGGGACCGCCGTTTTCCGGCTGCGCGGATTCGTCGCGCTCGGTTTCGCTCGTCATCTGCGCCGCATCGCTCTCGTCAGCCGCGATTTCGCCGGCGGGGTCGATTGATTCGGCGGCTGCCGGCTCGGGCGCGCCAGCGACTTCCACGGCTTCGCCCTCGATGACGGGCGGCGTCCGGCCGGATACCCCGGCCTTCGTCCGATCGTCAGAATGTCCGTCGCGCTGCATTGCCATGAACCCGCCTTGTGCTCAGAAGGTTATAGAGCAGTTGCGCGGGCATTGAAAACGACGCCGCTCAAACGTGAGCCGCGATCGCATCTGCGATGGCGACGGTGCGCTTGGCGATTTCGGCGTGCAGAAGCTCGACCATTTTGCCGTCGATCTGAATCGCGCCCTTGCCCGAATTGGCGGGCTCGCCAAACACGTCGATGATTTTTCGCGCGAAGGCGACCTCGTCGTTGGACGGCGCGAAAATCTCGTTGCACGGGCCAATCTGGTTCGGATGAATCAGCGTCTTGCCGTCCATGCCGAAGTCGCGGCCCTGCTCGCATTCAGCGCGCAATCCCGCCTCGTTGGAGAAGTCGTTGTAGACCCCATCGATGATCTCGATCTTGTGCGCACGCGCCGCCGCCACGCAGATCGACAGCCACGCGAGCATCGAGGGACGGCCGGGCGTCAGGCGCGCGCGCGTCTCCTTGGCGAGATCGTTCGTGCCCATGATGAAGACCGAAAGCCGGGAGGCGGGGTCCGCCGCCGTGCGCGCGATCGAATCGGCGTTCAGCATGGCGAGCGGCGTCTCCATCATCGCCCACAGCCGGGTGGACTCGGGCGCGCCGGCCTCTCGCATCGCCTTGGCGGCCATCATTACGTCGCCGGGCGTCGAAACCTTGGGCACGAGAATGGCGTCTGGGGCGGCCTGCGCTGCGGCGACCATGTCCTCGGGACCCCAGGGCGTCGTCAGGCCGTTGACCCGGATCACGACCTCGCGCCGGCCGAAGCCGCCGACCTTGACCGCATCCGTCACCTGATTGCGGGCCATCGCCTTGGCGTCGGGCGCGACCGCGTCCTCGAGGTCGAGGATCAGCGTGTCGGCGGGCAGGCTGCGGGACTTCTCGAGCGCGCGGGCGTTGGAGCCCGGCATATAGAGACAGGAGCGTCGCGGACGTAGGGACATGGATAGAGCGCCTCGGAAACTGTCGCGGCGCAACATAATGGCTCGATGTCTGTCACGCCATGGTCATTTTGACGAACTGAAGTCGTGCTAGTTATGCAATTGTGACGGGACTACGGCGCTTTCGCGCCAAGTCAGGGACTGTCCTCACAAACCGGACAGGCAAGTCGCCGCGATGTGACCAATTAGGCACACATCTGATTCAATTGAGCGTTCGTGTCCAGAATGTGGCAATGCGCCCTCATTCCGCTGCAATGCAAAACGAAAGGTCGGCCGCAAGAGCGACGTTCGCTCTCACCCGCCGGATGCATGGCTGCAACCAGCGGCGACATAATTGGAGTAGGTAATGAAACTGAAGTCCCTCGCCGCCGCCCTTCTCGTCGGCGTCTCCTCGACCGCCGCAATGGCGGCCGACCTGCCCTCGCGTCATCGCGCCGCCCCGGCGCCGGTCATCGCGCAGGCTCCGATCTTCACCTGGACCGGTCTCTACGTTGGTCTCCAGGCCGGCTACGCCTGGGATAGTGTCGGCGTGAACAACGTCTTCGCGGCCGTCCCGGTCAACATTTCGCGCAACGGCTTCGTCGGCGGCGCCCATGTCGGCTATCTCTACCAGACCGGCCCGGCCGTGTTCGGTCTCGAGGCCGACGTCGAAGGCACGACGATCAAGAATTCCGGCCTGCGCGCCTCGCTGCGCGGCCGCGCCGGTCTCGCCATGGACCGCGCCCTGTTCTACGTGACCGGCGGCGCTGCGCTGGCCAACCAGAACTACACGCTGTGGTCGCCCTTCACCGGCTTCAACACCAACGCCTCGGCCACCAAGCTCGGCTGGACGCTCGGCGGCGGTCTCGAATACGCCTTCGCGCCGAACTGGTCGGCCCGCGTCGAATATCGCTACAGCGATTTCGGCAAGGTGGACGTCTCCAACTTCATCGCCCCGGCCCAGATCTCGCGCCGCGAGAACGCCGTGCGCATGGGCGTCTCCTACCACTTCGGCGGCTATGCCGCCCCGGTGGTGGCCAAGTACTGATCCAGTTTACGGATCGATACTCGAAAGCCCGGCTTCGGTCGGGCTTTCTTTTTTGCGCCGCAACAAAAGACTTGGCGAGACGGCTCTGCTGCGCCACATTCCCGCCCATGAGCGACCAGGCCCCCAGCGAACTCCTCCCCAGCCGCCTCGAAAAGGGCTACCGCGCCTTTCTCGAGGGCCGCTTCCCCACCGAGCGTCAGCGCTTTCGCGCGCTCGCCGAGACCGGCCAGAAGCCGCGCATCATGCTGATCGGCTGCTGCGACTCGCGCGTCTCCCCGGAAGCGATCTTCGACGCCAGCCCCGGCGAGATCTTCGTGCTGCGCAACGTCGCCGCGCTCGTGCCGCCCTACCGGCCGAACGACGATTACCATTCGACCTCCGCCGCTCTCGAATTCGGCGTGATGGGCCTGCGCGTCGAGCACATCGTCGTCATGGGCCACGAGGCCTGCGGCGGCGTGAAGGCCTATGCCGATAACGAGGCCGACCCCTACATGCGCCCGCTCTCGCCCGGCGATTTCATCGGCCAGTGGATCAAGCTGATCGGCCCCGCCGCGCAGGCGATCGGCCCCGCGCCCGAAAAACCGGATACGGCCTATGTAGAGAAGCTCGGCCACGAGACGGTGAAGCAAAGCCTCGCCAATCTGCGCACTTTCCCCTGTATCGCGACCCTGATCGAAAAGGGCCGGCTCACCGTGCACGGCGCCTATTTCGGCGTGGCCGACGGCAGGCTTCTGGCGCTCGACGAAGCGCGCGGAACTTTCGAACCGATCGCGGAAGACGCCTGGCGCGAGGCCTTCGCCGAACCGCGTTTCTGAGGCTCGCGCCACACGGTCGACAGGCCGGCACGTCGTAGAGGCCCGCTTCGCAAGAAGCCGCGTCGCCTGTCCTCTTGCATCGCCGACGCTATATGACGTGGCGGAGCGAATGCGAGCCGACGCCATGCGCACAATTTTGCGGACAGGAGCGATGCTGATCGCGAGCGCGCCGGCGCTGCGGGCGCCGCCGCCCAATCCCCACCCCGCGCTGCGCGAATGTTTCGAGGGATTGCGTCGCTTCGAACCCGACGGGCAAGGCGGTGGCCTGTTTTGCCGAGGGCATCGGCATCATGTGTTTCGTGCCGCCGCCCGAGACCTGAGGCAGCGGAACCCTCGCGGGGCGATTCGGCTTGTTGCTTAAGGAGCAAGGGGAGGCGTCATGAGCCAACACCGAATCGCCGTCATGGTCGGCAGTCTTCGCAAGGATTCGTTCAATCGCAGGCTTGCGAATGCGCTGGCCATGCGCGCGCCCGACAGGTTCGAGCTGCAGCAGATCGAGATCGGCGATTTGCCGCTCTACGACCAGGACGACGACGCCCACCAAAGCCACGCCGTGCGCCGGCTGAAGGCACAGATCGCCGAAGCGCACGGCGTGATCTTCGTGACGCCGGAATACAATCGCTCGATCCCCGGCGTTCTGAAGAACGCGATCGATCATGCCTCGCGGCCCTACGGGCAGAGCGCCTGGGCCGGCAAGCCCGCTGGAATCATCGGCGTCTCTGTCGGCGCGATCGGGACGGCCTGCGCGCAACAGCATCTGCGCGCAATTCTCGCCTATCTCGACATGCCCACGCTCGGCCAGCCCGAGGCATTCCTGCAGATGAAGGACGGCCTGTTCGACGAAAACGGCGACATCGGCGAACAGAGCCGCAAGTTCATCCAGACCTGGATGGACAAATATGTCGCTCTCGTCGAAGCGCATGCGAAGGAAATTGCGCCGACCGCGGGGCCGCCGATCTGAGCGGGTGCGGCCCCGCACCGCGAACGCCGGCGGGCGCGCCTATCACGTCTCCATGCCGAACCCGTCGGCAAGGAGATCGCAAGTGACTGCTTCCTGCACCCGCGCCGAAGCGCTTCAAATGTTCGGCCTCGCCATTTTCGCCGGCGCCGGCGCGTTCGCGCGGGCCGCGCATGCGGCTGACAACGTGAGGCTCTTCAGGATCGTCACCGCCCGCGACGAGATCGTCGTCGGCGTCGCCGACAAGGAATTGTCCGGAGACGGCAGCGATCTCGCACGCCTGACAACGAAGATGCGCGCCGCCGGCCATCTGGAAGTCTGGCGTTACGCCGTGCGCAAGGCCGCCAACGGCGACCTCGAGCAGGCGCCATCGACGCGCGTCATGCTGATCTATTCGGACACATTGCGCATCGAACCCTACAAGACGCCGCTGAAAGTCCTGCCGCCGCAATAGACCGGCGGCCGATCGAGGCTGTAGTTCGCCCGGCGCGCGGTTAACCACGACGTCTCGCCTCCGCATGATTTCGTCCAATCTGTTCAAGCATTCGTAAGATGTATTCGTCGACATTCGACGTCATACTCGTACGGATCTCGACAATGAGCTTTTCAATACAGGAATTGCGCGCGATCGGGCGGGCCGCCGGACAGGATGACGAAGCCGCCGAATCCGAGCGCCTCGTGCTCGTCGGCGCCATTTCGCTGCAATGGGCGGGCGTCGCCGTCTTTGTGGCGATGACGGCGGCGACGCTCGTCGTCGCCTATTACCTGTCCACGGCGCACGAACTCGGCGCCCTGCGATGGAAGATCCTGGCGATCCCGATCACCGCTTGCCTCGCGCTGGGTTATGCCTTGTTCAACGCGCGATCCGAGCCGCCCGACGGCGTGCGGCTCGAGCGCGATGACGCGCCGCGATTGTGGGGTCTCGTCGATCGGATCAGCGAGAGCGCCGGCGCCACGGCGCCGACGGCGATTGTTCTGACGGACGAACTCAACGCGGCTGCGGCCACGGTCCCCAAGCGCGGAATAACGCCACAGTCGGACACCGTTCTCGTTCTCGGTCTCCCGCTCCTGCTCGCGACCTCGCCGCGTCAGGCGACCGCGATCATCGCGCACGAGATCGGACACTTTTCGAAAAAGCATGCGCGCGCCGGTCGCGAACTTCACAAGGCCCTGATCATGGCGGCGGCTGTCACCGCCCATGCGGAGCAGACCGGAAACCTCGTACTGCGCATCATCGCGCGCTTCTACGACGCCGCCGGCGCATGGCTTGCGCACGTCGGCCTCGGCATGTCGCGCGCGCAGGAATTCCAGGCCGATCGCATTGCTGGTCAGATCGCCGGTCGCAAGGAAGCCGCGGACGCGCTGATCGTGCTCCATCTCGCCGATACGATCGTCGGGCGCGCGCCGCGCTCGCTTGCCGACGAGCGCGCGGCGCTCGAACAGGGGCGACCGGAACAGGAATGCGAGGCCGCGCTAGCGTTGGCATTGGCCGCACCCGACCGGCGCGATTCGACGCATCCCAGCTTGCGCGCGCGGATCGAGGCGCTCGGCGGCGACATGCGATTGCCGCCGCCGACCGGGACCGAACACGCGGCTGGCGCTTGGCTGCCGAACCTCGACGCCCTCGTCGCGCAATTCGATGCAATCCGATCGCGAGCCCTCGCCGGGCATGACAAGGCCGTCGAAACGGCGCGGTCGGCGGCGACCGAACGCCTGGAAGCGGCCAAGGCTACGCCGCCTCAGTCCGACGAGGATGTCGACGGTTGCGGCATTGTCGCCGCCTACCGCGCCGTTGCGCGCGCCCACGATGCGACGCTGCTCGGCGATCTCGACTTGGCGGAGCGGTTCGTCGCGCAGGCCCGCAGCCTTGCACCGGACGATCCAGCGACCACGGAGGCCGTCGGTTGGATGCTGACATTGCGCGGCGACAGCGCCGGTCTCCAATTCCTGTTCGACGCCGTCCAGCAGGATCCGATGCGCGCTTACACGGCCCTGTCGGCGGCGGCGAAATTCGTCGAGGAGAACCCGACGATCCCCGATGCGCTCGCCTGGCGCGCACGCATCGAGGAGCGGTCGGTGACAGTCGAACCTGCGATCGCGGAACGCGAGCGCGCGCCGGCGCTGACCGAACGGTTTCTCGCCGCCGATCTCGCCTCGACCGCATGGCGGTCGATCCTCGACGTCCTGGTAAGCGACCGCAACGTCATCTCGGCGACGATCGTGCGCCGCGCGACGAAGCTCTATCCGGATCGGCCCGCCTTCGTGCTTGCGATCCGCTTGCGCGCGGGATGGAACGGTTCGACGCCCGACGAGGAACGCGCCGCCAATGAAAGGATCGCGCGCCTGCACGCCGTCGTCGGCTGCTACGGATCGGTTTCCGCGATCTACCCTTCGCAATGGAACGAGCACATTATCGCTTGGCGGATGCGGCGCACGCCCGGCGCGCAATTCTACTATCGCACGCAACCGTAGACAGGCGCGCCAAAGCAGCATGACGTTCGCGGACGGAACGCGCCCGCCCGCGAATGTTGAGAACCGTTACGCCGCCTTCTTCTTCGGCGCGAGCAGCTTGCGGTTCATCAGCACTTCCGCGATCTGCACGGCGTTGAGCGCCGCGCCCTTGCGCAGATTGTCGCTGACGCACCAGAAGGCCAGCCCGTTCTCCACCGTCGCATCCTCGCGGATGCGCGAGATGTAGGTGGCGTCCTCGCCAGCCGCTTCATGCGGCGTCATGTAGCCGCCGGGCTCGCGCTTGTCGATCACGAGTACGCCGGGCGCCGCGCGCAGGATCGCAGTCGCCTCCTCGGCCGTGATCGGCTTCTCGAATTCGACGTTCACCGATTCCGAATGCGAGATGAAGACGGGCACGCGCACGCAGGTCGCGGTCAGCTTGATCTTCGGATCGAGGATCTTCTTCGTCTCCGCCATCATCTTCCACTCTTCCTTGGTGAAGCCGTCCTCCATGAAGACGTCGATGTGCGGAATGAGGTTAAAGGCAATGCGCTTCGGGAACTTCTTGGTCTCGACCTCGCCGAGCGAATAGAGAGCCTTGGTCTGGCGGTCGAGTTCGTCCATGCCTTCCTTGCCAGCGCCCGACACAGACTGGTACGTCGAGACGACGACGCGCTTGATGGTGGCGGCGTCATGCAGCGGCTTCAGCGCGACGACGAGTTGCGCGGTCGAACAGTTCGGATTGGCGATGATGTTCTTCTTCTTGAAGCCCGCCGCCGCGTCCGCGTTCACTTCCGGCACGATCAGCGGCACGTCGGAATCGTAGCGCCATGCGCTCGAATTATCGATCACGACGCAGCCCTGCGCGCCGATCTTCGGCGACCATTCCTTCGAGATCGTCCCGCCCGCCGACATCAGGCAGATGTCGGTATCGGAGAAATCGTAGGTGTCGAGGTGCTTGCACTTCAGCACCTTGTCGCCGAACGAGACTTCCGTGCCGATCGAGCGCGAGGAGGCGAGCGGAACGACTTCCGACACGGGGAACTGGCGATCGGCGAGAATTTCCAGCATTTCGCGGCCCACATTGCCCGTGGCGCCGACAATCGCGACCTTGTAGCCGCCAGCCTGGTAGCTCATTTTCTCAAATCCTGTCTTGGTTGGCTCCCTCGGGTATCCAGGCGCCGGCCCGGCGCCTTCTCCCTCACGACCCGAGGGAGAAACCCGAGAGCGAGGACGTGTCTAGCCTGTGACGGCCGCTTTCGCGGTCGTTTTCGTCGTCGCGGTTTTCGTGGTCGAAACTGCGGACATGGCTTTCCATCCCAAGAGTCAAATGCCCGGAGCGCGCCATTCGCGCGCTCTGGAGCGAATGCTCCGATGGCGGTTTCCCTACACCCGGAGGGGTTTTCGGGCAAGCACAGATGGCCTGCGCCCTCATTAGACGTTTCGCCGAACCGTCCGCATCCCCCGCGCCGTCAACCCCGCCACGATCCGCGCGCCATGCGCCTCGTCCTGCGCTTCCACGATCAGTTCCACCGCCGCGACATTGGCCGGCAGGGCCGTGAAGAAGCGCTGGTGCTGGACCTCGACGATATTGCCGCCGAGCGCGCCCACGGCTTCGGTCAATTCCGCCAGCGCGCCGGGCTTGTCTGCAATTTCGACCGTCAGATGGATCAGCCTCCCGTCGCGCACCAGCCCGCGCATCAGAATATTGGCGAGGGTGCGCGTGTCGATATTGCCTCCCGACAGGACCAGCCCGACCTTCTTGTCCCGGAACCGGTCGGGATGGGCGAGCAGCGCGGCGAGCCCCGCCGCCCCCGCGCCTTCTGCGACTGTCTTCTCGATTTCGGCCAGCAGGATGACGGCGCGCTCGATCAGGTCTTCGGGCGTGGTCAGAACCTCGACGCTTTGAGCGCGAAGAATCGCTTCCGGCAGCGCGCCGATATCGCGCACGGCGATGCCCTCGGCGATCGTCGGCCCGCCGACCGCGACCGGGTGGCCCGCAAGCTTTTGGGCCATCGCGCCGTAACTCTCGACTTCGACGCCGACGACCTTTGTCCGCCCGCCGAGCCCGGCCGCCGCGACCGCGCAACCGGCGGCTAGCCCGCCGCCGCCGACCGGCGCGACGAGAAAGTCGAGATCGGGCGCCTCGGCCAGCATTTCCAATGCGACCGAGCCCTGTCCCGCGACGACGGCCGGATCGTCATAGGGATGCACGAAGACGAGGTTCTCTTTCTCCGCCAGATCGTGCGCGAAGGCGGCAGCCTCCGCCAGCGTCTCACCTTCCAGCAACACGCGCGCCTTGTGATGCCGCGTGCGCGACACCTTGGTGAAAGGCGTCGCCTTCGGCATGACGATGGTCGCCGCAATCCCGAGCTCTTGGGCGTGATAGGCGACCGCTTGCGCATGATTGCCGGCGGACATGGCGATCACGCCGCGTCCCGCTTCCTCGGGCGAAAGCGTCAGCAGCCGGTTGGCGGCGCCGCGCTCCTTGAACGACGCAGTGAACTGCAGGTTCTCGAGCTTGATCCTGATATCGGCGCCGACGATTTCGGACAGCGTGCGCGAGGCGACGAAGGGCGTACTGGAGACGCGCCCGGCGATGCGGCGCGCGGCGGCTTCGATGGCGGAGAAGGGGACCGCGCCCGTCATCACATCGAATCCTCATCCTGAGGAGCGCCTGAAAGGCGCGTCTCGAAGGACGGCAGAGCCCCGCGCTTGAGGCCCATGCTTCGAGACGGCGCTTTCAGCGCCTCCTCAGCATGAGGGCGCGGGGCAGAGCACATTCAGAAAACGACTACCGACCTTATCGACTTGCCCTCATGCATGAGATCGAAACCCTTGTTGATCTCCTCCAGCTTCAACACATGCGTGATCATCGGGTCGATCGCGATTTTGCCGTCCATGTACCAGTCGACGATCTTCGGCACGTCCGTGCGGCCGCGCGCGCCGCCGAAGGCGGAGCCCTTCCACACGCGCCCGGTCACGAGCTGGAACGGCCGCGTTGAAATCTCCTTGCCGGCCTCCGCCACGCCGATCACGACAGACACGCCCCAGCCGCGATGGCAGGCTTCGAGCGCCGCGCGCATCACATCGGTATTGCCGGTGCAGTCGAACGTGTAGTCGGCGCCGCCGCCGGTCAGCTCCACGAGATGCGAAACGATGTCGCCGGAAATCTTCTTCGGATTGACGAAATGCGTCATGCCGAACTGCTTGCCCCAGGCTTCCTTGGAATCGTTGATGTCGACGCCGACGATCTTGTCCGCGCCCACCATTTTGGCGCCCTGGATGACGTTCAGCCCGATGCCGCCGAGGCCGAACACCACGACATTCGAACCCGGCTCCACCTTCGCGGTGTTGACGACGGCGCCAACGCCGGTCGTCACGCCGCAGCCGATGTAGCAGGCCTTGTCGAACGGCGCGTCGGGGCGGATTTTCGCGACCGCGATTTCAGGCAGGACGGTGAAGTTCGAGAAGGTCGAACAGCCCATGTAGTGGAAGATCGTCTGGCCCTTGTAGCTGAAGCGGCTGGTGCCGTCGGGCATGAGACCTTTGCCCTGCGTCGCGCGGATCGAGGTGCACAGGTTCGTCTTGCGCGACAGGCAGCTTTTGCACTGCCGGCATTCCGGCGTGTAGAGCGGAATGACGTGGTCGCCGACCGCGACGCTGGTCACGCCCGCGCCCACCTCGCGCACGATGCCCGCGCCCTCGTGGCCGAGGATCGAGGGGAAGATGCCCTCGCTGTCGAAGCCGTCGAGCGTGTAGGCGTCGGTATGGCAGATGCCCGTCGCCATGATCTCGACCAGAACTTCGCCGGCGCGCGGTCCCTCCAGGTCGAGCTCGACGATTTCGAGCGGCTTCTTGGGCGCAAAGGCGACGGCGGCGCGCGTTTTCATGGGGCATCCCGAATGTGTGTTGAAATGATGCGCCAACAGAAACAATCGGCTTGCGCGCGTCAATAGAGGCTCTCGTTTCATCGCCGCAAACTCTTAACCCTCCGCGCCAACCCCTCCTTAACGCTGTTGGCGGGACATGAACGGCGCTTAACCTCTCACTCAGTCGAAGACGACAGATTGGCCGCAACGACGGGATCTCAAAGCCCGCGGGAGTAGCGTCATGAGTCTCATCGCCTTCGAGCCGCGCCTGCCAGCACTCGGCGCCGTGCGCGACCGCATGCTGACCGCGCTGTTCACGCTCGGCTATCGGGCCTTGCGCATCGCCCGGCGCCGCCGTCTCGAAGTTGCGCTCGTCGGCGGGCTCGTAGGCGTCCTTGCCGTCGGATCGTTTATTTCCGCGGTGGAGGCGCCTCCTGCGCCCGAACTGATCAAGCCTGCCCCGGCCGGCGTCTGGATGGACGTGACCCGGCCGCTGGCCATGTTTTCGTTCGACTCCCCGGAATTCGCTCCCGCGCCGGCCGTCTACGCCATGCGCCGCCACACGACCGGCGGCGGCCGCGAGGACATTCTGACCTTCGGCGATTTCGCCGGCGACGGCGCCTGGCTTCGGCTGACCATTCATCAGGTCGGCGAGGAGGGCGCGGCCGACCAGTCGCTTTTCGTCGAAACCGCGCGGCGCGCCAGCGCGGCCGGTCTCGCGCTCGACAATCTCAGCAATCCCGCCGCCCTGCCGACGCGCTTCGGCGTCGCCGAATGGGCGGACGCGCGGCTGTCGGCTGCCGCCGACGGCGCAACGCGGGAGAACTGTGCGGCCTTCCGTTTCGGCGAAACCCGGCCGGCGCTCCGCGTCAGCGGCCTTGCCTGCGGCCCTGCCGGGCAAGCGTATAATCGCAGCCAGCTGTCCTGCCTCGTTGGCCGCATCGATCTGATAGCCGCCGGCGGCGACGAAAAGTTGCAGAAATTTTTCGCGCGCAGCGAACTGGCGCGCGACGCCAACTGCCGGCCCGCACGCCGTGCGCCCGGCCACGCGACGCCGGGGAAAGCCAGACACGCGCCGCGCCACGCCGCGCGATAGACGGCCTGCAGTGTGGCGGAACCGACCCGGCGCTGAATTTGTTTCGACGACAGGTCGCCCGCAGGACCAAAATCAGTCTATGATTCGGGCGATCCATAGCGAGGTCGCCATGAACATCTCAGCCAGAACCGCCATCCTCGCGCTCGCCGCGATTTCCGCCGTCGCCGTCGTGACCACTGCCGACGCCCGCCCGCGCAAGCGCCATGCCTATGGTTCGGACGTGATCGTCGTGCGCCCGCGCGCCTTCACCGATTCCGGAACTGTGGTCCCGGTCGGCAGTCGCGAGGCCTATGTCATGCAGTCGACCTATTTCAACTACCAGCCGCTCGAGCGGACTTCGCCCGGAATTTTGTGGCGGCCATTCCCGGTTCAGCGATAATAAAAACGACTGCGAGCCGGCAGGCTCGCAGCCCATTTCGCATGCGTGCGAGCCTGACGGCTCGCAATCCGCTCAGCCGAGGCGCGCCAGAATCGCGTCGCCCATGGCGGCGGTCGAGATCACATCCTTGGCGTCGCCCTTGATGTCGGCGGTCCGCAGGCCTGCCGCCAGCACGTCTGCTATCGCCGTCTCGATCCTGTCGGCGGTCTCGCCGAGCCCGAACGAATAGCGCAGGCACATGGCGAGCGAGCCGATCATGGCGATCGGGTTGGCCATGCCCTTGCCGGCGATGTCGGGCGCGGAGCCGTGCACCGGCTCGTAGAGCGCGCGGCGCTTGTCGGTGACCTTGTCGACCTCGCCGAGCGAGGCCGAGGGCAGCATGCCGAGCGAGCCCGTCAGCATGGCCGCGATATCGGACAGCATGTCGCCGAACAGATTGTCGGTCACGATCACGTCGAACTGTTTCGGCCAGCGCACGAGCTGCATGGCGAGAGAATCGGCGAGCTGGTGCTCCAGCTCCACATCCGCGTAATCGCGCTTGTGGAGCGCGGTGATGACCTCGTTCCACAAGACGCCCGACTTCATCACGTTGCGTTTTTCCGACGACGTCACCTTGTTGCGGCGCTTGCGCGCGAGTTCGAAGGCGACGCGGCCGATCCGCTCGATCTCGTAGGTGTCGTAGACCTGCGTGTCGATGCCGCGCTTCTGACCGTTGCCGAGATCGATGATCTGCTTCGGCTCGCCGAAATAGACGCCGCCGGTCAGTTCACGCACGATCATGATGTCGAGGCCCTCGACGATCTCGCGCTTGAGCGAGGAGGCTTCCGCCAGCGCCGGATAGCAGATCGCCGGGCGCAGGTTGGCGAAGAGCTGGAGATCCTTGCGCAGGCGCAGCAGGCCGGCTTCGGGCCGGACGTCATAGGGCACGCCGTCCCATTTCGGGCCGCCGACCGCGCCGAACAGCACGGCGTCGGCGGCGAGCGCCAGCTTCATGTCGCTTTCGGAGATCGATTGGCCGTGCGCGTCATAGGCCGAGCCGCCGACCAGGCCGCGCTCGATCTCGAATTTCGCCACGCCCATCGCGGAAAGGCGCGCGAGGACCTTTTCCACCTCGCTCATCACTTCGGGGCCGATGCCGTCGCCGGGCAGGAGGAGAAGCTTGTAGGTCGCCATGATCCGTCTCGTTAAGGTTGCCGGGCGTTTTGCTACAGAAGCCGGGCCGCGACGGCAAGTTTGGTTCGGAATTTGGACCTTCGTCCACGCCTCGACCGTCGCCGTCCCGCTTTGGGACATCCGGTCGCCCCACCGGCGAGACGCAGATGAAACGACGCGCCCTCTACCTCGCAATCGGCCTGTTCGCCGGCCTCGGCCTGTCGGCGGTCGGCTTGAAGGCCCACATCCTGCTGCCGCACAAGCCCGGCCAGACGGCGGACTGGGTCAAGAAGATGCGTGTGGAGGATTACGGGCGCCAGCAGGTGGTCTACCATATCGACCAGAGCGCCGGCGTGCTTAACGGACATTACCGGCACGTCCTGCAGGTCGCCAAGAACCATGTCGACGCCGTGGGCGCCGACAAGCTCGACCTGCGCATCATTCTGCAGGGCGAAGGCGTCGACTTCCTGTCCTGGGCGCGCGGCAGCTTCGACGCCCGGCACAAGATCGACGAATTGAAGCTGCAGGGCGTGAAATTCCTCGTCTGCCGCAACACGCTTCTGGCGCGCGGCATCGACCCCGACCGCGAGCTTTACGACGTCCAGAAGGAAGACGTTGTCCGCACCGCTGTCGGCGAGATCGCGCAGCTGGAGCAGAAGGGGTTCCAATACATCAAGCCGTGACCGGAGGCGCCCTCCTTCTCCCGTGAAACGGGAGAAGGTATCATGCGGAGCATGAGGGATGAGGGCCGGGCCGAAACCCGAGATTGCGGCGCAATCGCGGCGCCCTCACCCGACCCTCGCTAACGCGAGGGCCACCCTCTCCCGTTTCACGGGAGAGGGAGAAGCTGACCTACGCCGCCAGCTGCCGCAGCACGAACTGCAGAATCCCCCCGTTGCGGTAGTATTCCAGCTCGTCCAGCGTATCGATGCGGCAGAGCAGCGGCACATCCTTCTTCGATCCGTCGGCGAATGAAATCTCCGCCGTCAGGTTCGCGCGCGGTTTCAGCGCGCCGTCGGCGAGCCCCTTGATCGTCACGGTCTCGTCGCCCTTCAGTTCCAGCGCGCGCCAGCTCATGCCATCTCGGAACACCAGCGGCAGCACGCCCATGCCGACGAGGTTGGACCGATGGATGCGCTCGAAGCTCTCCGCGATGACGGCGCGCACGCCCAGGAGCTTCGTGCCTTTCGCCGCCCAGTCGCGCGATGAGCCGTTGCCGTATTCGGCGCCGGCGAAGACCACCAGCGGCCTGCCTTCGGCCTCGTATTTCATCGCCGCGTCGTAGATCGACATGGCCTCGCCATCGGGGAAGTGCTTCGTATTGCCACCCTCCGGCACGTTGCCCGCCGCATCCTGCATCATGAAATTCTTGATGCGGATGTTGGCGAAGGTGCCGCGCATCATCACCTCGTGATTGCCACGGCGCGTGCCGTACTGGTTGAAGTCAGCCGGTAGCACCTGATGTTCCGACAGCCATTTTCCGGCTGGCGAATTCCGCTTGATCGAGCCAGCCGGCGAAATGTGGTCGGTCGTGATCTTGTCGCCGAACAGCGCCAGCACGCGCGCGCCCTCGATGTTCTCGACAGGCGCAGGCGTCATGGTCATGCCGCGGAAATAGGGCGGGTTCTGCACATAGGTCGAGCCCATATCCCACTTGTAGGTCTCGCCCGCCGGCGCCTTCACCTTTTTCCAGTTCGCGTCGCCGTCGAACACAGCCGCATATTTCGTCGCGTAGATCGCGCGCGTCACATTCTTGCGGATGAAGGCCTGAATCTCGTTCGAGGTCGGCCAGATATCGCGCAGATAGACGGGTTTGCCGTCCTTGCCCATGCCGAGCGGCTCTTTCGTCAGATCCTTCTGGACGGAGCCGGCCAGCGCGTAAGCCACGACCAGCGGCGGCGAGGCGAGATAATTCGCCTGGACGTCGGGCGAGACGCGGCCCTCGAAATTGCGGTTGCCCGACAGCACCGCGGCGGCCACCACGCCATTGTCGTTGATCGCCTTGGAGATCGGCGCCGCCAGCGGACCGGAATTGCCGATGCAGGTCGTGCAACCGTAGCCGATGAGATTGAAGCCGATCTTGTCGAGATATTTCTGCAGGCCCGCCTTGGCGAGATATTCGCCGACGACCTGGCTTCCCGGCGCGAGCGAGGTCTTCACCCAGGGCTTCGACGTCAGCCCACGCTCCACCGCATTGCGCGCCAGAAGGCCCGCGCCGATCAGCACGCTCGGGTTCGACGTGTTGGTGCAGGACGTGATCGCGGCGATCACGACATCGCCGTGGCCGATGTCGAAATTCGCGCCCTCGACTTTGAAGCGCGACGCAATGTCGGCGGCCTTTTTGTACTCGGCCTCCATCGCGGCGACGAAGCCGGTCACAACGTCGCTCAGCGCCACGCGTCCTTCCGGACGCTTTGGCCCCGCGAGCGAAGGCACGACATCAGCGAGGTTGAGTTCCAGCGTGTCCGTGAAGACGGGATCGGGCGCGCCCTTCTTGCGAAACAGGCCTTGGGTCTTCGCATATTTCTCCACCAGCGCGATGCGCGGCGCTTTTCGCGCCGACGTTTTCAGATAATTGAGCGTCTCGTCGTCGACGGGGAAGAAGCCGCAGGTCGCGCCATACTCGGGCGCCATATTGGCGATCGTAGCGCGGTCGGCCAGTGTCAGATGCTCGAGCCCGTCGCCGAAGAATTCGACGAATTTTCCGACCACGCCCTTCTTGCGCAACATCTGCGTGACGGTGAGCACGAGGTCGGTCGCAGTCACGCCCTCGCGCAGCTTGCCGTGCAGTTTGAAGCCGATGACCTCGGGCAGCAGCATCGACTGCGGCTGGCCGAGCATAGCCGCCTCCGCCTCGATGCCGCCGACGCCCCAGCCGAGCACGGCAAGCCCGTTGACCATCGTCGTATGTGAATCCGTGCCGACCAGCGTATCGGGATAGGCGACTTCGACGGTCTCGGCCTTGCCGCGCGCGGGTTTGTATTTCTCCTTCCGCGTCCACACGGTCTGCGCGAGATATTCGAGATTGACCTGGTGGCAGATGCCCGTGCCCGGCGGCACGACGCGGAAATTGTCGAACGAGCCCTGCCCCCATTTCAGAAAGCGATAGCGTTCGCCGTTGCGCTGATATTCGAGCTCGACATTCTTCTTGAACGCCTTGGGCGAGCCGAATTCGTCGACGATGACGGAATGGTCGATCACGAGATCGACCGGCACGAGCGGATTGATCTTTTGCGGATCGCCTTTCAGTTGCGTCATGGCGTCGCGCATGGCGGCAAGATCGACGACGGCGGGAACGCCGGTGAAATCCTGCATCAGCACGCGCGCGGGGCGGAAGGAGATTTCGCGCTCTTTTCTGCCCTTGTTGACCAGCCATTCGGCGACGCCCTGAATGTCCTCCTTCGTCACCGAGCGCCCGTCTTCGTTGCGCAGCAGGTTTTCCAGCAGCACCTTCATCGAATAGGGCAGCGTCGACACGCCTTTTAACCCGTTCTTCTCTGCCGCCTTCAACGAGAAATAATGGTAGGTCTTGCTTCCCACCGTGAGCTTCTTGCGGGATTTGAAGCTGTCGTAAGACGCCATGGCGATCATCCTGCGCAGGTCGAAGGGAAGACGGACTTGTAGATAAATCGCGCGAAGCCCGCTACACGACAAGGTGGCGCGCTCGATTTCTGAAGCGCGGTTCGTCAGGGGTCCGGTCGTCGCCGACATGCGTCTTGTTGCCGAAAATGTCTGCGTGGACCGAGGCGGCCGGCGCATCTTGGAAGCCGTCGACTTCGCCCTGTCCGATGGTCAGGCCCTGATCCTGTCGGGGCCCAACGGCGCGGGCAAGTCGACGCTGCTGCGCGCTATCGCGGGCCTGCTGCCCCTTGCCGCCGGCCGGCTGACGCTCGACGACGACAGCGAGGAGATTGCCGCGTCTCTGCATTATATCGGCCATGCCGAGGGCATGAAGCCAGCCCTCACCGTGCGCGAAAATCTCGATTTCTGGTCGTCTTTCCTGTCGCGGGAGAGCGCGGCGGCGGCGCTGGCGCCGCAGGACGCGCTCACCGCCTTCGGCCTCGCACATGTCATCGACATTCCCGCCGGCTATCTGTCGGCCGGCCAGAAACGCCGCATCGCGCTCGCCCGCCTGCTGGTCGCCCCCCGCCCGATCTGGCTGCTCGACGAGCCGACCACGGCGCTCGACGTGCGCGCACAGGCCGCGCTCGCCGCCGTCATGGCGCGCCATCGCGCCGGCGGCGGCATCGTGCTGGCCGCGACCCATTCGCCCGTTGGCCTCGAGAACGCTGGCGAACTGAAACTGGGGACGGTCGCGTGAAAAGTCCGCTCGCCGCCCTCTTCGTCCGCGAATTCGCGATCGCCCGCCGCATCGGCGGCGGCGGCTCGATGGGCGTCGTCTTCCTGCTGGTGCTGGTGACGATCGTGCCCTTCGCCATCGGCCCGGACCTCAACCTGCTGCGACGCATCGGCCCGGCCATCCTCTGGATCGCCGCCCTGCTCGCCATGTTGCTCGGCCTCGACCGCCTGTTCCAGGCCGATTTCGAGGACGGCTCGCTCGATCAGCTCCAGCTCGGCGCGACGCCGCTCGAATTCGTCGTCTTCGTCAAATGCCTGGCGCATTGGGCGACCACAGCCCTGCCGCTGGTGGTCGCAGCCCCCCTGTTCGGCGTGCTGATGGCGCAGGAGGCGGCCTCCATGCTCGGTATCGGCGTCTCCCTGCTGGTCGGCACGCCCGCGCTCACCTTCATCGGCGCGGTCGGCGCCGCCGCCACGGTCTCGCTGAGGCGCGGCGGTCTCCTGATGGCGCTGCTCGTGCTGCCGCTCTGCGTGCCGGCCCTGATTTTCGGCGTGTCTGCGGCCACGGCCGCCTCCGGCGGAACCATCCCTTTCGCCACCCCGCTGGCGATCCTCGCCGCGCTGACGCTGGCCTCCGGCGCGCTCTGCCCCTTCGCGGCGGCGGCCCTGCTGCGACGACTGGGCGAGTGACGCTTATCCCAGGTCAAATTGCCATCGCATTTCTGGGGGCATAAAGAGGGCGACGCCCGGACCGCGAGCCTTCAGACTCGCAATTCCGGAAAGCGAGCCTGAAGGCTCGCGGCCCAGACACGGAAAACGATGCTTCGTTTCGCCAACCCGTCCTTCGTACTGCGCTTCGCGGCCCGCGCCATCCCGATCTTCGGCGCGCTGGCGGCGCTGCTGCTGGCCGTAGGCCTCTATCTCGTCTTCTTCGTCGCGCCCGCCGACTACCAGCAGGGCGAAACCGTGCGCATCATGTATATCCACGTGCCGGCCGCCTGGCTCGGCATGTTCGCCTACATGGTCATGGCCTCCGCCGCTCTCGGCACGCTCGTCTGGCGCCACCCGGTGGCGGACGCCGCGCAAAAATCCGCCGCCCCGCTCGGCGCCATGTTCACCTTCGTCTGCCTGGTCACCGGCTCGCTCTGGGGCAAGCCGATGTGGGGCACCTATTGGGTGTGGGACGCTCGCCTGACCTCGATGCTCGTATTGCTGCTGATCTATCTCGCGCTGATCGCGCTGTGGAACACGATCGAAGAGCCGCAGCGCGCCGCCAAGGCCGCCGCCGTCATGACGCTGGTGGGTCTGGTCAACATTCCCATCATCAAATTCTCGGTCGACTGGTGGAACACGCTCCATCAACCCGCCTCCGTCTTCAAGACCAGCGGACCCGCGATCTACGGCTCCATGCTCTGGCCGCTGCTGATCATGGCGGTCGGCGCGACCTTCCTGTTCCTGGCGCTGCATCTCATGTCGATCCGCAACGAGATTTTGCGCCGCCGTCTCGATCGGCTCACCCGGCTTGCCGCGAGCGCGAACGACATGCCGCGCACCGCGCGCTTCGAGGCGGCCCAATGAGCCACGACCATGCCTTCTTCATCGCCCTGTCCTACGGCGTCACGGCCATCGCCGTGATCGGGACGATCGCGGCGATCATGCTCGACCATCGTCGACTGAAGAAGGCGCTCGCCGCCATGGGCGTGACGGTCGCCGCGCGCGACGACGGGCAGCATCTGGATTGACGGGATTGCGATAGCGGGACGCCTGTCCGACACTGCGCGGCGCCATGCAGCGAGGCCGCGCGATGAAAATCTCCGATAGACAGGACATCGTCGACGCCTTCGAGCGGCAGGCGAGGGCCTGCGTCGATCTCGGTGGTCCATTCACGGGCAATCTCTGTCGCATCCTGGGCGCCAATCTCGACGACCGTTCCGCCTTCGGGCGCCGTGTCGCGACTTGGCCGGCCGACTCGCTCTGGCCGGATCTCGTGCCGCTACGCTGCTGCGCGGCCCTCAATACATTGGTGCGACGTGGGCGCGCGCCCGCGCTCGCCGCCTTTTATCCGCCGAACGATCCCGGCGACGACGAACCCTTCTGGCGCGCGATCGAGGCGACCATCGCCGCACAGGACGCCGACATGACCGCCTTCCTCGGTTCACCCCCGCAAACCAACGAGGTCGTACGTTCCGCAGTCCTGCTTGGCGGCTTTCTGACCATCGCGGAAGCCGTCGGCCGGCCGCTCGCCCTCTACGAACTCGGCGCGAGCGCCGGCCTCAATCTTCTGTTCGATCGCTACGCCTACGATCTCGACGACAACAGGAAATGGGGCGATGCGAAATCGCCCGTGCGCATCGGCAGCGTCTGGAAGGGCCGCGCGCCGGCGCTGACTACGCCCCTGGAGATCGCATCGCGCGCCGCCGTCGATCTGCGCCCGGTCGACGCGCGCGTGAGCGACGACCGCGAACGCATGCTCGCCTATATCTGGCCGGAGCAGACCGAGCGCCTGCGCCGCATCGAGCCTGCGCTTGACATGGTCGCGAAAAGCGATCTGAAGGTCGAACAGGGCGATGCGCTGGCGTGGCTGAAGAACGTCATGGCCGGCCCGCCGTCGGACGGCCTGTGCCGCGTCGTCTTCCACAGCGTCTTTGTCCAGTATCTTCCTGCGGATCTGCGCCGCGCGTTGCGTGAAAAAATCGTCGAGATCGGCGAGCGCGCGACGACCGCCGCGCCCTTCGCCTGGCTGTCGATGGAGGCCGGCGAAGATCGCATGTCCTGCGACTTGCGGCTGACGATCTGGCCCGGCGCCGAGCGGCGCAGACTGGCGCAGGTCGACTGGCACGGCCGCTGGGCGAAGTGGGAATGAGGGATCAGCAGAGGATCGGCAGGATACCAGTCACGACCGCGATGATGAGGCCAGCGACCAGTCCGATCGGCAGGCCCAGAAGTATGGCAAGGACAATGCGGCCCTGACGCGACCCTTCGGGCGAAGCGGCCTTCGCCGGCGCCGCCTCTTGCGGCGCAGGCGCGCCTGACGCACGACCTTCGTCTCTCGGCTCCTCGGCCTCTGCCACAGGCCGTTCGAACGACATGTCCATGTGGAGCCCTCCCGCTCGCGAGAATTTGCGTTCAATTCGGCTTTCGTGCGGCGATCCGCTGCTCGATCTCGGCTTTTTCGGTTTCCGCCGACAGGCCAGCGGCGCGCACCGCCGCAAGAATGACGGCGGCGTCGAGCCCGTCGGCGCGGGAAGCCTCGCTCAGCGCCCAGACGCGCGCCGCGCGCGACCCGCTGCGGCAATAGAGCAGGACCGGCTTTCGGCTATTCGCCAGCGCCGCCTCGAATTGCGTGACGACCTCGCCCGGAACGCGCCCGTGCGGCGTCGGCACATAGGAAAATTCGAGACCGCTCTTGCGGGCTTCGGCCGCCATTCGCGCCGAGGGCGTCTGGTCCGCCGCCTCGCCGTCGGGGCGCAGGTCGATCACGGACTTGATTTCAGCGCGATCGCGAAAGCGCGCGAGATCGTCCGGTTTGATCTGGGCGGTCACATAGACCCCCGGCGCCAGCTCCTTGTAGCTCGACTCGAAGGCGCGGTCGGCCTGCTCCGCCTGCATCGTGTCGAACCGAACCTTGCCGGCGTAAGCCAAGGGAACGGCGGCCCCGACGGCCAATGCGATCGCGAAGGCCTTGAGCGGAGAAATCATCGGATCCTCACGAATGGAATACTCGGCAGCTGAACCGATTGCCGCCCCGGCGTCTGTAACCTCGCGCACGTCGGGAGGCGCTCTTACAAATGCTCCGGCGCCTTCTCCGCGTCCTCTCCCTTCAGTTCGTGTTTCATCATCAGCGGCGTCTGCGAAATCGCGAACAGAATGGTCAGCGGCACGAATCCGAACACCTTGAACTTCACCCAGAAATCTTCCGTCTGCGTGCGCCACACGATTTCGTTCACGGCGGCCATGGCGATGAAGAACAGGCCCCAGCGCAGCGTCAGCTTGCGCCAGCCTTCTTCGGTGAGATTCATGACGCTGTCGAAGGCGACCGAAAGCAGCGCCTTGCCGAACAGGAGGCCGCCGAGAAGCGCTGCGGCGAACAGCAGATAGACGACTGTCGCCTTCATCTTCACGAATGTGGCGTCATGCAGCAGCAGCGTCGCGCCGCCGAAGATCACGACCATCGCCGCCGTCACCATCGGCATGACCGGCAGATGTTTCGTGAGGACATAGGTGACGGCGAGCGCGATCACGGTCGCGACCATCAGCGTCGCGGTGCCCTGAAAAATGCCGAACTTGCTGTAGACGAGGAAGAACAGGACCAGCGGCCCCATCTCCAGAACGAATTTCAGTCCGGGCTTGAGTTTCTTGCGCGGGGCGTTCTGCGTGTCGGTCACGCTGTTTCCTCTTCAAGGCCTGCGATGGCGCGCGCGAAATCGCGCGCGGCGAAAGGTTCGAGATCGTCGGCGCTTTCGCCGACGCCGATGAAATGCACGGGCAGGCCGAATTTGTCGGCGATCGCCACGAGAATGCCGCCGCGCGCCGTTCCGTCGAGCTTGGTCATGACGAGGCCGGTGACGCCCGCGACACGCCCGAAAATCTCCACTTGCGAAAGCGCGTTCTGCCCGACCGTGGCGTCGAGCACGAGAATGACGGCGTGCGGCGCGGTCTCGTCGACCTTCTTCATCACACGCACGATCTTTTCCAGTTCCGCCATCAGCTCGGCGCGGTTCTGCAGGCGCCCCGCCGTATCCATCAACACGACGTCGGCCTGCTTTTCGCGCGCTTGCGTCAACGCGTCGAAGGCGAGGCCCGCCGCATCGGCGCCGGGCGCGCATGAAATGACCGGTGCGCCGAGCCGGTCGCCCCACACCCTCAGCTGCTCGATCGCCGCCGCGCGAAACGTGTCGCCTGCCGCGAGTACGACGGACTTGCCTTCGCCGCGCAGGCGCTGCGTCAGCTTGGCGATCGTCGTCGTCTTGCCGGAGCCGTTGACGCCGACCACCAGCACGACGAACGGTTTTTGTGCGGCGTCGATGACAAGCGGCTTCGCCACCGGCGCGAGCGACTTCTCGACTTCCACGGCCAGAATGCCGCGCACCTCGTCGGCGGACACTTCCTTGTCGTAGCGTCCCTTGCCCACCGCCTCGACGATGCGCGTCGCCGCGCCGACGCCGAGATCGGCCCGCACCAGAATGTCCTCGAGATCCTCGAGCGCGGCGCCATCGAGCTTGCGCTTGGTGAAGACGTCGGAAATGCCCTGTCCGATGGAGGAGGAGGAGCGCGCCAGACCCGATTTGAGCCGCTTCCACCACGAAAGCTTCGGCGCTTCGCTGGCCCGCGAGCCTTCAGGCTCACGTTCGACGACGGGCGCGCGGCTTTCGACCTGCTGGGCTTCCAGAGAGCCTGAAGGCTCGCGTTCCAGCGGCGCGGGCGCCGTCTCCGCCTTCCGCCCGAACATCCGCCCGAACAGGCCCGGTTTCTTCGTCTCGCCGTTTCCCTCGGCCATGAATTCGCATTCCCCTTCGGCGCACGCTTGACGCCGCGCCGCGCGCCTCAGATAGCCTCTAACGCATGAACCCGGAAGAGATCATTTCCCGCCTGATCCATCGCGACGGCATGATGCTGATCGTCGACAAGCCCGCCGGCATACCGGTCCATAGGGGCCCCAAAGGCGGCGAAAATCTGGAAGAGAGTTTCGAGCACCTTCGTTTCGGACTGCCCCGACGGCCCGCGCTCGCCCACCGACTCGACCGCGACACCTCTGGCTGCCTCGTGCTCGGCCGCCACCGCAAGGCGCTCGAGCGCCTCATGAAACTGTTCAAGGCGGGCGCCATCGACAAGACCTATTGGGCTGTCGTCGAGGGCGGGCCGGAGGCAAATGAGGGCCTGATCGACATGCCCCTCGGCCGCCTGGACCCCTCGCGCGGCTGGTGGATGAAGCACGATCCGGCCGGGCTTCCATCGCAGACCAGATGGCGCGTGCGTGGTCGCGGCGCGGACGAGACTGGCAAGCCGCTGACATGGCTGGCGCTGGAGCCGCTCACCGGCCGCACGCACCAGCTGCGCGTGCATTGCGCGACCACGGGCTTTCCGATCCTCGGCGATCCCATCTACGGGACCGGCGGCGCCCGGCCGCTGCACCTGCATGCGCGCGAGATCGTGGTGCCCATGGCCAAGAACGGCCCGCCCACCAGCGCGACAGCGCCAGTGCCGGAGCATATGCGAGCGATGCTGGAGAGATGCGGCTGGGAACCCCAATATCATCCCCGCCAAAGCGAAGCGGAGAGCCGGGATCCAGAAGCACTAAACTAATATGAGCGCTGGATCCCGGATCGGCCTCCGGCCGTCCGGGATGACAGTCTCGGAAGAGGCCCTACTTCTTCTTTTCCAGTTCCGCCTTCAGCGCCAGCAGCTTGGCGAAAGGCGAATTGGGGTCGGGCTGCTTGTCCCGCTCGCGCTTCTCGGCCGAGAAAGAACGGTCGTTCCGATTGTCCCGAGGCCTGTCGCCGCGCGGTTTGTCGAAACGCGGCCGGCCCTCGAAGCGCGGCTTGCCCTCGAACTTGCGCCCGCCTTCGCGCTGTTCGCCGTCGTGACCTTCGGCCGGCTTCGGCCGCTCGGGGCGCTGCGGGATGATCCATTCGCGCGGCGCGCGCTTTTCCGGCCGGCGGCCCTGCGGCCGGCCGCCCTCGCGACGATGCTGATGCGGACGACCGGGCGTCCAGACCTCGATCATCGCCGGTTCAGCGGCCTCCGTCGCCTCGTTTGCTGGCGTATCTCCACCGGCCGGGGCCTCGGCGATCACGGTTTCGACCGCTTCCTCGACTGCGGATTGCAGCGCGGATTCCGCCAGAACCGCCTCGTCACTCGTCGGCTCGACAGGCGCGGGCGCCTCGGCGGGTTCTTCTTCGACTATGTCCGGCTGCGCTTCGGCAGCGGCGGCTTCGATGTCGACAGGCGCGGGCGGGGGCGGCGGCTCATCGCCGGACTGTTCGACAGTCAGAACCGCTTCCTCTGACGTCTGCCCCTCGGCCTCGAGCCGACCGTCTGCTTCGGCGGCCTCATCCGGGACCGCCGGGCTGTGGCCTGCATCTGTCTCAGCCGATTCGTCGGGCGCGTCGGAGGCCGGCGCTCCCGCCTCGCCCTCGGTCTTGACCTGCACGGGCTCGGTCGGCGCCTTCGGCACGAGCGGCACGGTAATTGCCGGCCCCTGCCGGGTCTCCATGTGGAAACCGAGCGACTTCAGGATCGAGGCGAAAGCCTCGCCAGAGCAGCCCGCGAGCGAGGTCATGCCGACCGTGACGACAAAGCCGTTTCCATCCGCCGCGCCCGGGGGCGGATCGCCCGCCGTGACGCCTGGCCGATAGGCGACCGCCGGTCGGATGAGATCCGCGAGCCGCTCCAGAATATCGACGCGCACCGCCCGCTCGCCCGACACGCGAAAGCCCGCGACCCGATACAGGTCTTTGGAAATCTCGGCATTGGCGGCAAAGGACGTGCGCCCGGAGGAGGCGAGATGCGCGACTTCCTCCAGCCCGGTCGCGCCGTCGAGACCGCCGTGCTTGAGCGACCACAATTGCGCGGCGAGCGCGCGCGGCGCTGGCTTCAGCAGCGCGGGAACGTAGAGGTGATAGGCGCCGAAACGGATGCCGACCTTGCGCAGGGCGCCGCGGCCTTCCTGCGACAGGCCCTTCACGTCGCCCGCGATTTTCGCGCGATCCACGACGCCGAGGTCTTCCGCGATCCGGAAAGCGATCCCGCGTGAAATACCCTCGAGGCCTTCGCCGGCTTCGAGCTGCGCGAGCGGCCCGAGCAATTTCGTCACATGCTGCGCCAGCCAGAGATCGACGCGGCGCTGCACCTTTTCCAGCGCCTCGCCGGCGAGACTGTCGTCGGCGGTCAGCACCGCGCGGGGTTCGAGAATCTTGTCGCCGGCCACAATGCGCGCAATGGGTTCGCCAAGCCAGCGGATCGCCCCGTCGTTGGAGAGCGCGAAGGCCGTGTCCACCGCATCGCTCACGCGCGTCGCCCGGCTTTCGATCTCGGCCGCCAGCGCCTTCTGCGCCGCCGCGTTCAGGGCCCTGGCCGCTTCGCCCTCCGCCTGGGGATCGGCCGTGAAACGGAATCCGCGCAATTGCCCGACATGCTGGCCCTCGACCAGCACGTCGCCATCGGAAGTTATTTCGGCGTCCAGCATTCGGTTCTCTCTGAGGCGCCGCATGAGGAGAGAGGTGCGGCGGTCGACGAAGCGCTGCGCGAGCCTCTCGTGCAGCGCGTCCGACAGACTGTCCTCTACCCGACGCGCCTCGCCCTGCCAATGCTCGGGGTCGGCGAGCCAGTCGCCGCGATTGGCGATGAAGCTCCAGGCGCGCACCTGCGCGATCCGCTGCGACAGCGTATCGATATCGCCATAGGTGCGATCGACTTCCGCCAGACGCCGGGAAAACCAGTCGTCCGGAATGCGCCCGCGCCGCACGATGAAGAAAAAGACGGTGCGCGCGAGTTCCGCATGGGCGGCCGGCGAAACCTTGCGATAGTCGGGAATCTGGCAGACTTCCCAGAGCCGCGCGATATCGGCCGGCGTCGCCGCCTGCCGGCGCACGTCCTCGTCGTGCGAGAGAACGTCCAGCACCATCTGGTCTTCCGCGATCGGCGCGCGCGTCAGACCCTGCTCACCGGGCAGCCGGTCGAGCGAGACGCCGAGCGCCGGGATCGATGAGAAATCCAGAGCGGCGTTGCGCCATTGCAACAAGGACAGCGGATCGAAGCGGTGATCTTCCAGCGCCTCGACGAGATCCTCGTCGAAGGGCGCGCAGCGTCCGGACGTCCCGAATGTGCCGTCGCGCGTATGCCGCCCCGCGCGCCCCGCGATCTGACCGAATTCGGCCGGCGTCAGGCGACGGAACTGCCGCCCGTCGAATTTGCGGTCGGAGGCGAAGGCGATGTGGTCGACATCGAGATTGAGCCCCATGCCGATCGCGTCGGTGGCGACGACATAATCGACGTCGCCGTTCTGGAACATGTCGATCTGGGCGTTTCTCGTGCGCGGCGAAAGCGCGCCGAGCACAACCGCCGCCCCGCCACGCTGGCGGCGCAGGAATTCGGCGATGGCGTAAACCTCCTCGGCCGAAAAGGCGACGATGGCGCTGCGACGCGGCAGTCGGGAAATCTTGCGCTCGCCGGCAAAGCTCAGCTTCGAGAGCCGGGGGCGCTCCACGATCGGAACGCCGGGCAGCAGCATGCGAATGACCGGCGCCATTACGCCCGAGCCGATCAGCAAGGTCTCGTCCGTCCCGCGCCGGTTGAGAATGCGGTCGGTAAAGACATGGCCACGGTCGAAATCGGCGGCCAGCTGGATTTCGTCCACCGCCATGAAGGAGACCGGCAGGTCGCGCGGCATGGCCTCGACGGTCGAGACCCAATAGCGGGGGTTCGGCGGCTTGATCTTTTCCTCGCCGGTCACCAGCGCAACCACGTTCGTCCCGGCGCGCGCGACGAGCTTCTGGTAAATTTCGCGCGCCAGCAGGCGCAGCGGCAGGCCGATCATGCCGGTGGGATGGCCGAGCATGCGCTCGATCGCGAAATGCGTCTTGCCGGTGTTGGTCGGCCCCAGAACCACCGTCACGCCTGCGTTTCGCCGCGCCTTGCTCTCGACGGATGTCGGCGCGCCTGAATAGTTCATGGGGCCGCCCCCGCGTCCGACCGCCGCCCGCCTGTGCCGAATTGAACCGGCCGGCGGCCGAAAAATTCAGCTTTCGAACGAGTCGCGAACGAATCGCGCCCGAATCGCTGACACCCGACGAGTCGTATTTTGTTCCCCGCAAGATATCGCGGAGGTCGCTTCATTGGGCGCCAAGTATTGTGAATCGAAACGACTCCGAACGGGAATCGGGACCGGAAATCTCGACTCGCTGACGGACTCCGAAGGCTGATTTTGTCAAGCGCGGGCCGAAAAGAACTGCAAGGTGACACTGCGTTAACTTTCAGGCCGAACCGCGAACGGAGCGCGCACGAATCGCTGAAACAGCGAATTTCGCGCTTCGTTCACGCAATATATGGGGCGCGGGAGCTCCAGCGCCACAAGGCTCTGTGGATAAGAGGGCGAGAAAGCAGGCGCGGGCCGGCCGGTTGTTAACCAATCCCGGCTACGAAAACCCTGATTGGGTCAGTTGTTCTGAGCGCGCCGTTCGCCGAGATGGAAATCGACGGCCTGGATCACCAGAGATCCCTGTTTCGTGCCGATCTTGATGTAATAGGGCACGACGACATGGACCTGCGCCATGGGCGCGAGCCAGACTTCCATGTCGCGATTCTGCGCCATGTACCGCGTCGACTGGCTGTCGAGCTTGTAGCCTGATATCGGCGTGTAGCGCGCCGAGCAGACCGATACCGGGCCGGTATAGCCCTTGGCGTGGACGTTGCGCATTCCCTTGTAGAACAGCGACACATTGAAGCGCACAAGCCCGTCGTAGACCGGAATCGTGCGATCGCAGGCAGACTGCCCGACCAGCGGCTGGCCGGGGGGAACGCTCATGACCAGAGCGCTCACGGGGTCCAGAATGCTCGTCTTGTGCGCCTGGGTGACGGGTACGCGCTCGTCCATGTCGAGGAAGGGCGGCGATATCTCGACCGCACGCACGGTGCCCGAAGCCAGACCCATGCGCACGGTGCGCGTCTCGTTCGCATTGGCCGTCGTATTTGCGTAGGCGTTGGACAGCACGGCGCCGTTGGCGATCACGCCATTGGCGGTCGCGGCCCCCTTGGCCTTGGTGACGAGCGCCGCGAGACCCGACAGGCGCAGGCCGATGTCGATCTTGTAGCCGCCCGGCTCGATCGAGGCGGCGGCGTCCGCATTGCCGATAGGCACGCCGATGATCGAAAGCGCATAGCTCGCGCGCAGACTTTCGGCGCTGGCCTGCGAAACCGCCAGGCAGAAAGCCGCCACGCCGGCTAGAAGGCCCAGGGATCGGGCGGCTGTGCGCCTAAATCTGCTCAAAACCATCAGGCCCACCGTGAATGCCGGGCTGCGCTTGAATCAGCGCGTCTTTCGGCATTGATCCCTCGCGAATCGGTCCGAAAAATGACCTTTCGTGTTTCGCAGGCGCATATGAGGGTGGCAAGCCCCCCGCACTTTTTCGCGACCGCGCGAAAGGCTACAAGAACGCCGCGCCGCGCCGCGTAGACACTTGCGAGACAAGATGAGCCGTTTCTGGAGCCCGCTCGTTCACGACCTCAAGCCCTATGTGGCGGGCGAACAGCCCGTCATGGCCGACATCGTGAAGCTCAACACCAATGAGAGCCCCTACGGGCCGAGCCCGCGCGCGATTGCAGCGATCCAGGCGGCCGCCACCGACGCGCTACGCCTCTACCCCGAGCCGACTTCATTGAAGCTGCGCGAAACAATCGCGAAGCGGGAGGGCGTGAAGCCGGATCAGGTCTTCGTCGGCAATTCCTCGGACGAGGTTCTGGCTCTGGTCTTCCAGGCGCTCCTGAAGCACGAGAAGCCGCTCGCCTTTCCCGACGTGACCTATTCCTTTTATCCCGTCTGGTCCCAGCTGTTCGGCGTCAAGACGAAGACCGTCCCGCTCGACGCCGCCATGCGCATCGACGTGTCGGCCTATGGCGCAGACTGCGGCGCGATCATCTTCGCCAACCCCAACGCGCCGACCGGCATTGCCCTTTCGCGCGCGGATATCGAAACGCTGCTCCAGGCCCATCCCGACATTCCCGTCGTGATCGACGAGGCCTACGTCGATTTCGGCGCCGAAAGCGCGATACCGTTGATCGACCGCTACCCCAACCTTCTGGTCACCCACACGCTGTCGAAGTCGCGCGCGCTCGCAGGGCTCCGCGTCGGCGTCGCCATCGGCTCGCGCGAACTGATCGATGCGCTGGAGCGCGTGAAGGACAGTTTCAACTCCTACCCCCTCGACCGCCTCGCCCAGGCCGGCGCGATCGCCGCCTACGAGGACGAGGACTGGTTCCAGAAGAGTTGCGCAAAAGTGATCGCCAGCCGCGAGCGGCTGACGGCGGAACTCACGCGCCTCGGCTTCGGCGTCCTGCCGTCGAAAGCCAATTTTGTCTTCGCCAGCCATCCCGCCCACAAGGCTGCCGACATTTTTCGCGCCTTGCGCGAAAAGGCGATCATCGTGCGCTGGTTCGACAAGCCGAGGATTTCCGAGCGGCTGCGCATCTCCATCGGCACGGACGCTGAGTGCGACCGGCTGGTGGCGGCGCTGAAGGATATATTGCGATGGAACGAGGCGGCGCGTTGACAGAACCACCGCGGTTCACCACGTTGCACTGTGAACCATCAAGGATCGCGCGATGACCGCCTTTACCGTTCGCGTTCCCGACGAAACTGCAGACAAGCTGGACCGCCTCGCCGAAAAGCTCGACCGCTCGCGCGCCTATGTCGCCGCGCAGGCGATCGAGGCCTATGTCGAGCGGGAAGCTTGGCAGCTCGCGGAAATCGAGGCCGGCCTCGCCGAAGCTGACGCCGGCGACTTCGCGGATCGCGACGATCTCGCGCGCGTCGTCGCAAAATACGTAAAGCCGGCCTGATTGCATGGCCTCCCGGCGGATACGCTGGACACGCCGGGCTATTCGCCGCCTCGACCAGATCGGCGCCTATATCGCCAAGGACAGCCCGACGTCGGCGGCCCGCGTGGTTGCCCGCATCATATCTGCTGTCGATTTCCTGTCCGAACAGCCCGCAATGGGTCGCGTCGGCCGCATCGCGCAGACGCGGGAGCTCGTTCTTCCGGACATTCCCTATATCGTCGCCTACCGCGTGCGTGGGACAGACATCGAAATCCTGACAGTTATGCACGCCGCGCGAAGATGGCCGAACGCGCTCTGAAGCGACCGGCCCGCCCGCAAAGATTGACTTCCCCGCCCTTATCGCCCTAAAAGCCCCGCAACTCTCGTCAGAGTGTCCATTGCGATCCGCCGACCCGCCCTCGAGGCAGGAGGCCACCGCCCGGCAGCGCGAAGCGCCCCCGGGCGCGATTTGCGTTGGTTTCTCAGTCGAGTCTGGAGTCAAAAATGTTCGAAGGCCTCAGCGACAAGCTTTCCGGCATATTCGACCAGCTCACGCGCCGTGGCGCGCTGAGCGAGGCGGATGTGGAAGCGGCTCTGCGCGAAGTGCGCCGCGCGCTGCTGGAGGCCGACGTCGCGCTGGAAGTCGTGCGCGGCTTTACCGACAAGGCGCGCGAGCGCGCCATCGGCGCCAATGTCATCAAGTCGGTCTCGCCCGGCCAGATGGTCGTCAAGATCGTCTCGGACGTCCTGACAGAGACGTTGGGGTCGGAATCCGAGCCGATCGACCTCAACGCCCCCGCCCCCGTCGCCATCATGATGGTCGGCCTGCAGGGCGCGGGTAAGACCACGACCACAGCCAAGATCGCCAAGCGGCTGACGGAGCGCCAGAAGAAGCGCGTTCTCATGGCCTCGCTCGACGTCAAGCGTCCGGCGGCGCAGGAACAGCTCGCCGTGCTCGGCCGCCAGGTCGGCGTCGACACGCTGCCGATCGTGCCGGGCCAGACGCCGGTTCAGATCGCCATCCGCGCCGAAGAGGTCGGACGCCTGCAGGGCTACGACATCGTCATGTTCGACACCGCCGGCCGCACGCATATCGACGAGCCGCTGATGGTCGAGATGGCGGAAATCAAGCAAGCCGCGCGCCCGCATGAAATCCTGCTCGTCGCCGACGCCCTCACCGGCCAGGACGCCGTCAATCTCGCGCGCAATTTCAACGAGCGCGTCGGCGTCACAGGCATCGTGCTGACCCGCGTCGATGGCGACGGCCGCGGTGGCGCGGCGCTGTCGATGCGCGCCGTCACCGGCAAGCCGATCAAGCTGATCGGCATCGGCGAAAAAATGGACGCGCTGGACGATTTCGATCCCAAGCGCATCGCCAATCGCATTCTCGGCATGGGCGACATCGTCGCTCTCGTCGAGAAGGCGGCCCAGACCATCGACGCCGAAAAGGCGCAGCGCATCGCCGAGAAGATGCGCAAGGGCAAGTTCGATCTCGAGGACCTCGCCGAACAATTGGCGCAGGCCGAGAAGATCGGCGGGCTCTCAGGGATAATGGGCATGCTGCCGGGCGTCGGTAAGCTGAAGGAGCAGATGGCGGCGGCGAACATCGACGACCGCATTCTCAAGCGTCAGCGCGCGATCATCCTGTCGATGACCCCGCAGGAACGCCGCAACCCCGACATCCTCAAGGCCTCGCGCAAGAAACGCATCGCGGCCGGCGCGGGCGTCAATGTCGAGCAGGTCAACAAGCTCCTGAAACAGCATCGCGGCATGGCCGACATGATGAAGGCCATGGGCGGCGGCAAGCGCGGCCCGATGGGCAAGATGGCGCAGATGTTCGGGCTCGGCGGCGGCATGCCGCAGCCGACGCCGGAGCAGATCGAGGCCATGCAGAAGCAGCTCGGCGGGCAATTGCCGCCGAACATGCCCAAACTCCCGGATGCGCCGCCCGCCGGCGCGTTCGGACCCAAGCCGGGAGCCCCGGGCTTGCCCGGCGCCATGCCGAAGCTTCCGGGCCTCGGCGGCGGCTTCAACCCGTTCCAGTTCGGAAAGAAGAAATGACGTGAATTCCTTCTCCCCGTTCGCAAACCGGGTGCTCCCGGTTTGCGCATCAATGCTGAAGTCGGCAACAGCCAACTTCAGTGTCGGGGAGAAGGTGGCCGAAGGCCGGATGAGGGGCCGGTCGGCGGTATGCATTCTTGCCAGATGACCGGCCCCTCACCCCAGCCCTCTCCCCGCAAGCGGGGAGAGGGGGTGAAATTACGAAAGGTAGAAACATGTCCCTGAAGATTCGTCTGTCCCGCGGCGGCGCCAAGAAGCGTCCGTTCTATCGCATCGTCATCGCCGACTCGCGTTCGCCCCGCGACGGCCGCTTCATCGAACGTCTCGGCACGTTCGATCCGCTGAAGGCCAAGGACGCCGCCGACCGTCTCGTTGTCGACGCCGAAAAGGCCAAGGAATGGATCGCCAAGGGCGCGACCCCGACCGATCGCGTCGCCCGCCTGCTCGAGAGCGTCGGCGTCGGCCAGCGCGCCGCCCGCAGCAACCCCGAGAAGGCCAAGCCGAAGAAGAAGGCCCAGGAGCGCGCCGCCGCTGCCGCCGCCGCCGCCGAAAAGGCCGCTGCGGAAGCGGCTGCCGAGTAAGTTTACGTCTCTCGCCGTCATTGCGATGAGCGCAGCGACGAAGCAATCCAGAAGCCGGATTGTGGCTCTGGATTGCTTCGCTTCCAGACGAAGTCCGCAACAGCGGACTTCTGTCGGGCTCGCAATGACGGCGCCGGTCGTGCGCCCATGACAAACAATCCCCGCCTCGTCCTCGTCGGCCGCTTCGGCGCGCCGCAGGGCGTACGCGGCGAAATCCGCATCAAGAGCTACACCGCCGATCCTCTCGCGATCGGCGATTACGGCCCGCTGTCCGATGAGACGGGCGCGAAAAAGTTCGAGATCGAGCGCCTGCGTCCCCTCAAGGAGGACATGGTCGTCGCCAAGGTGAAGGGTCTTTCCGACCGCGACGCGGCGGGCGCGCTCACCGGCGTCTCGCTGTTTGTCGCGCGCGAAAAACTCCCGCCGCCGGACGAGGACGAGTTTTACATCGCCGATCTCGTCGGTTTGTCGGCTGTAACGCCCGACGGCGAGACGATCGGCATCGTCAAAAACGTGCTGAACTTCGGCGCGGGCGACATTCTGGAGATCGCGCCCGCCAGCGGCGAGACGCTGATGCTGCCGTTTACGAAAGAGATCGCGCCGTCGATCGATTTTTCGGGCGGCAAGATCGTCGTCGTACGACCGGCCGAGACGGAATGACTTTCCGCGCCACCATCCTCACCCTGTTTCCGGACATGTTTCCTGGCCCGCTGGGCCTGTCGCTGGCCGGGGACGCGTTGAGCAAGGGTCTCTGGGCGCTCGAAGCCAGAAACATCCGCGAGCATGGCCTCGGCAAGCATCGTACGGTTGACGATACGCCTGCCGGCGGCGGCGCCGGCATGGTTTTGCGCGCCGACGTCCTGGCGGCGGCGATCGACGCGGTGGCGCCCGCCGACGATCCGCGCCCGCGCCTGCTCATGAGCCCGCGCGGCAAACCGCTGACGCAAAGCAGAGTGCGCGAGCTGGCCGCCGGTCCCGGCGCGTTGATCGTGTGCGGACGCTTCGAGGGCGTGGACGAACGCGTGATCGAGGGCCGCAACCTCGAGGAAATCTCAATTGGCGACTACGTGCTGTCCGGCGGCGAGATCGCCGCGCTCGCGCTGCTGGACGCCTGCGTGCGGCTCATCCCCGGCGTGATGGGCGCCGCGGATTCCGGCTCGGAAGAAAGTTTCGAGAACGGCCTGCTGGAATACCCGCATTACACGCGCCCACGCGCATGGGAAAGTCGGGAAATCCCCGAAATCCTGCTGTCGGGCGATCACAGGAAAATCGCGGAATGGCGGCGCGCGCAGTCCGAACGCCTCACGCAGGCGAGAAGGCCCGATCTTCTGAATAAGTCCTGAGCCGCGGCGTTCTCACACAACCGGCTCATCATCCTCGACAAAGCCCTGCGCCTCAGGCAGGCGATGCAGCTCTTTCGACATCCGCTCGACCTCATCGGGCGACAGCCCGTTGACGACGATTTCGATTCTGTCGAACGAAGGATCGCCGTCGCGCTCCAAGACAAACCGTGTGATCCGCTGCGCGCAGTCTGGAAACCTCCGGGTGAAATCGTCGAATCCCAATGCGCCGCGCGGCGCGCGCAGGCGGAAGCGACGTGTCAGCGAGCGCGCAAACAGCCAGCGCTCGATGGGTTTCAGCGCCACGAGGATCACAAGTACGATGACGGTCGCCGCGGTCGCGGCGATATAAAGGCCGCCGCCGACCGCCAGCCCGATCGCCGCCACAGCCCAGATGCCCGCGGCGGTCGTCAGGCCATGGATCGCATGATTTCGCATCAGGATCGTGCCGGCGCCGAGAAAACCGACGCCGACGATCACCTGCGACGCCACGCGCGAGGGATCGAGCCGGATATTGGCGGGCGCGCCGGGCGCAATCGCCACGGCGAAGCCGTTGATCGAGACGATCATCGCGAGGCACGCGCCGACCGCGACCAGCATGTAGGTGCGCATGCCGGCGGTCCATTCGTGCCGTTCGCGGTCCGCGCCGACGAGGCAGCCGAGGACCGCGGCCACGCAAAGCCGCAGCACGATCTGCATCTCGCTGACGAATTCGGCCTCGGCCACGACGCTCTCCCTTCAGCGGGACAGACGCAGAGCGGCGCGGCCGGGTTCCGGGCCGAAAAAGAAGGCAAATCCGCGGAATTTCGCTGTTCGGCTCGACACGGCGGCGTCAATCCTGTATAGCGCCGCGTCAACTCAAAACAGCGTTCCCGAAACGCTCGCCCGCAAAGGGCGAAACGGCAAGGATTACAACGATGGATATCATCGCCCAGCTCGACGCCGAGCAGGCCGCCAAGCTCGCGCCGACCATTCCCGAATTCCAGCCCGGCGACACCGTGATCGTCAATGTGAAGGTCAAGGAAGGCGAGCGTTCGCGCGTCCAGGCCTACGAAGGCGTCTGCATCGCCCGCAACGGCGGCGGCCTCCAGGAGAGCTTCACGGTTCGCAAGATTTCGTACGGCGAAGGCGTGGAGCGCGTGTTCCCGATCTATTCGCCGAACATCGACTCCATCAAGGTCGTGCGTCGCGGCAAGGTGCGCCGCGCCAAGCTCTATTACCTGCGCGATCGGCGCGGCAAGTCGGCGCGTATCGCCGAGCGCACGGACCGCACGGAAAAGACCAAGAAGTAGTATCGACAAGCGGGCGCGGGGCAAAACCCCGCGCTCTTGCTTTGCGTAGCCTTCCGCTGATCACGCCGGGCGGGCGGGCCGCGCATTGGTTCGACCTTCCGGCGCAAGCTCGAGGCCTTCCATGGCGTCCGACCTCCGCCGCGTCGCCCGCGCGCTGATTTCCGTTTCCGACAAGACCGGCCTGATCGACTTCGCACGCGCGCTGTCTGAACGCGGCGTCGAGCTCGTCTCCACCGGCGGCACACGCAAAGCGCTGGCCGACGCCGGCCTGAAGGTCGTCGACGTCTCCGATCTCACCGGCTTTCCGGAAATGATGGACGGCCGCGTGAAAACCCTGCACCCCAAGGTGCATGGCGGCCTGCTCGCCATCCGCGAGAATCCCGAGCATGAAGCCGCCATGCTCGCGCACAACATTCCGCAGATCGATCTGCTCGTCGTGAACCTCTATCCCTTCGAGGCCACTGTCGCGAAAGGCGCGGCCTACGAGGATTGCATCGAGAACATCGACATCGGCGGCCCCGCCATGATCCGCGCCGCCGCCAAGAACCATGACGATGTCGCCGTCGTCGTCGATGTCGAGGATTACGATGTCATTCTCGCTGAACTGGCCGCCAACAATGGCGCGACGCGCCTCGCCACACGCCGCAAGCTCGCGCAAAAAGCCTATTCGCGCACGGCCGCCTATGATGCGGCGATCTCCAACTGGTTCGCCAACGCGATCGAAGAAGCGACGCCCGCCTATCGCGCGATCGGCGGCAAGCTAGCGGAAGCCATGCGCTACGGCGAAAACCCGCACCAGTCGGCGGGCTTCTATGTCACCGGCGAAAAGCGCTTCGGCGTCGCCACCGCGCGGCAGGTGCAGGGCAAGCAGCTCTCGTACAACAACGTCAACGACACCGACGCCGCCTTCGAACTCGTCGCCGAATTCGATCCGTCCCGCACGGCGGCCGTGGCGATCATCAAGCATGCGAATCCGTGCGGCGTCGCGGAAGGCGCCTCGCTGCAGGAGGCCTACGAAAAGGCGCTGCGCTGCGATCCGGTTTCGGCCTTCGGCGGCATCATCGCGCTCAATCGCAAGCTCGATGCGGCGGCCGCCGCCGAGATGACCAAGATTTTTACCGAGGTCATCATCGCGCCGGAAGCGGATGAAGACGCCATCGCCATCATCGCCGCGAAGAAGAACCTGCGACTGCTGGTGACGGGCGGCCTGCCGGATCCCCGCGCGAAAGGCCTTTCCGTGCGCACGGTCGCGGGCGGCCTGCTGGTGCAGGGTCGCGACAATGCCGTCGTGGACGACATGGAGCTGCGCGTCGTCACTAAGCGCGCGCCCTCGGCGCGCGAACTCGCCGATCTCAAATTCGCCTTTCGCATCGCCAAGCACGTCAAGTCGAACGCCATCGTCTATGCGCGCGATCTCGCGACCGTCGGCGTCGGCGCGGGCCAGATGAGCCGGGTCGATTCCTCGCGCATCGCCGCCTGGAAGGCCGAGGAAGCCTCGCGCGCCGCCGACCTGCCCGAAAGCCTCGCCAAGGGCGCGGTCGTGGCCTCCGACGCCTTCTTCCCCTTCGCCGACGGCCTCTTGGCGGCGGCAGAGGCCGGCGCCACGGCGGTCATCCAGCCCGGCGGCTCCATGCGCGACGCCGAAGTGATCGCGGCGGCCGACGAGAAGGGTCTGGCGATGGTGTTCACGGGGCACCGGCATTTCAGGCACTGAGGCGCGCCCTGGTTCCCTCACCCTTGTGGGGGAGGCCGGCAGAAATCGGCAAAGCCGATTTCGCCTGTAGGGTGGGGGGTCGCACAATCTTGCGAGATTGGCGTGCCGGGACGGCGGAACATGCCGCAGGATTCCGCGCCCCGTCCCCCGCCCCTCCCCACAAAAGGGAGGGGAGTTTGCGATGCTCTTACCCCAGTCGCAACTTCATGCCATCGCGGCCGGCAACCACGCCCGCGATCATCGCGCCCGCCTCCACACCCGGCGTCGCGACGGCGGAAAAGTCCGCGGCGCGCCCGACGCCGCCGCGCTCGGCCAGCACCGCCACGCGCCGCCCCACTTGCGCATCGAGATGCCGATCGAGCGCACGCTCGCCCGCTTCGCGCAGCGCCTTCGCACGTTCGCTGCGCACATCCTTCGTCACCTGCGGCATGCGCGCCGCCGGCGTCATTTCACGCGGAGAGTAGGGAAATACGTGGAGGTGCGTGAGCCCGCAATCCTCGACCAGCCGCAACGTATTCTCCGCCATCGCAGCGGTCTCGGTCGGAAAGCCAGCGATCAGATCGGCGCCGAAGACGATGTCGGGCCTGAGCTTGCGCACGCGCGCGCAAAATTCGATGGCGTCGCGCCGCGCATGCCGCCGCTTCATCCGCTTCAGGATCATGTCGTCGCCCGATTGCAGCGACAGATGCAGATGCGGCATCAGGCGCTCCTCCTCGGCAAGCGCGATCATCAGTTCTTCGTCGGCCTCGATGCAGTCGAGCGAGGACAGCCGCAGGCGCTTCAGTTCTGGCAGCGCCTTCAACAGCGCACGCGCCAGAAAACCGAGCTTCGGATTTTCAGGGAGATCGCCGCCCCATGACGTCAGGTCGACGCCGGTCAGCACGATTTCCTTGTGGCCGAGTTCGACGAGGCGTCGCGCTTGCGCGATCGCCGTCTCCGCCGGAATCGAGCGCGACGGCCCGCGTCCGTACGGAATGATGCAAAAGGTGCAACGATGGTCGCAGCCGTTCTGGATGGCGAGAAAGGCGCGCGTGTGCCCCTCGATCCGAGCCGCCTCGACAGGCCGTGCGACACGCGCCTGCGCAATGTCTGCGACAGGCGTTTCTCCGCATGACAGTGCGCGCCAGGTCGCGGCGTCAGTCTTCGCGGCATTCCCGACGATGGCTGAGACTTCCGGCATGTCGGCGAAGCGAGCGTGCTCCGTCTCCGCCGCACAGCCCGACACGAAGATTTTCACGCCCGGCCTTTCGCGTGAAACACGGCGGATCGCCTGACGCGCCTGCCGCACGGACTCGGCCGTTACTGCGCAGGTGTTGAAAACCACCATGTCGGAATGTCCCGCGCCTTCCGCTGCGCGGCGCATCGCCTCGGATTCAACGAGATTGAGCCGGCAGCCGAAAGAAACGACCTCGACTTTTTCGCGCACGAAATCGTTCATGCGGTCTGGCGCGCGAAAATCGCGGCGTCGAGAATCGTCTCGAATTCGAGTTCGACCGGCCCGGTCATCAGCACATGGCCGTCGCTCTCGCGCCAATGGATGCGCAGATCGCCGCCCGGCAGCGAGACGGTCGCGGCACGGTCCGTCAGTCCGAGGCGCGCGCCGGCCACCGCCGTCGCACAGGCCGCCGTGCCGCAGGCGAGCGTCGCGCCGGCTCCGCGCTCCCACACGCGCAACAGAATGGAATCGCGCGCGCGCACTTGCGCGAACGACACGTTCACGCGTTCGGGAAACAGCGGGTGCGTCTCGATTTGCGGCCCGAGCCGCGCGAGATCGATCGCCATCGCATCATCGACGAAAAATACAGCGTGCGGATTGCCCATGCCGACGGCACAGAATTCGCGCGGCGCGCCGATGATCGACGGCGCGAGCGTAACGCGAACCGTGTCGCCAATCTCTCCACCCAGCGGAACGTCGCGCCAGCCGAGTCTTGGCGCGCCCATGTCGACCGTGAACGAAAATTCCGCATCACGCGTCACGTGCAGGAGACCGCCGTCGGATTCGAGATCGAGCGCGCGCGTCGCGCCATCGCGCATCAATTCCCAGGCGACGCAGCGCGTGCCGTTGCCGCAGGCGCCCGACAGCGAGCCGTCGATGTTGAAAATTTTCATCGAGGCCGCCGAATGCGGGTCGGCGGCGTCGTAGAGCGTCATCAGTTGATCGTATTTCAGGCCGGGCGCGGCGCCGATCGCGCGCGCATCCTCGCCCGTGACGCGCGCCGCCGTCCCGCGCAGGTCGAGCACGACGATCTCGTTGCCGGCGCCGTTCATCTTGGCGATGCGCCGACCGCTCAGGGGGTGAATTTGCGCAGATGTCACGATTTGCCCGATTGTGCGGCCAGCCTCAGCTCCGCCATGATGGCGGCGAATGCTATATATAGGCGCATGTGGGGCGGAGCGAATCGCATGATATATGCTGGACGTGTTTTGACGGCTCTTACCTTTTGCGCGGCTCTGGCTCTAGCAGGCGCGGCCGCGGCCCAGACCTCGACGCCAGCGCCCGCAACGCCCGCCCCGTCTGCGCCGGCCACACCCCCCTCGACGACTCCGCCGACGCCGGGCGCCGCCCAGCCCGCCGACAACGACGCCGCGCCGCCCTTCGAGGTGAAGGCGCGTCCCGCCGTCGCCGTTTCGGGCGCCGCCAAATGGGAGGACGGCTACAAGGCGATCACGGCCGCGCTCGCCAAGGCGCGCGCCGCGGTCCTGAAGGCTAATCTGAAGGAGGCCGGCCGGCCGGTCGTCGCCTTCGTCGACACCGACGACGACAATTTCAAGTTCCAGGCGATGATTCCGCTGGATGCGCCGGTCGCCGCGACTGTCGATCTCGGCCCCGACGCCAAGCCCGCCGAAACGCCGGCCGGCCGCGCCATAAAATTCCAGCACCGCGGCGCCTACGACGACGTCGATGCGACCTACGAGGCGATCACCGCCTATCTCGACGAGAAGGGCTATATCGCGCAGAACATTTTCGTCGAGGAATATCTGAACGACGCGAAGGGCGCCGACGATTCCGCGCTCGAAATGTCGATCTACGTGTTCATCAAGTGAGGCGTGATCGTGTCGCCTTCCTTGACCTCGACGGCACGCTGACCGATCCCAAGCCCGGCATTTGCGGCTGCGTGCAATATGCGTTGCGCGAGCTCGGCCTGCCCGCGCCGTCGCAGGACGCGCTCGAATGGGTGATCGGTCCGCCGATGATCGAGAGCATGCGCGAGCTCGTCGGTCCCGACCGCGCGGACGAGGGCCTGCGCCTGTACCGGCGCCGCTATGGCGAAATCGGCCTGTTCGAAAACCACGTCTATGACGGCATACCGGACCTGTTGCAGCGGATGACGCAGGACGGCTGGCGTCTCTACGTCGCGACCTCCAAGGCGCGGCCATATGCGATCAGGATTATCGAGCATTTCAATCTCGCACCGTTTTTCGCGGAGACTTTCGGTTCCGGCCTCGACGGCTCGCTTCTCCACAAGGACGCGCTGCTCGCTCATGCGCTCGCGGAGGCCGGCGTCGACCCGCGCGCCGCCATCATGATCGGCGATCGGAAATTCGACGTGCTCGGCGCAAGGGCAAACGGCATGCGCACCCTCGGCGTCGCCTGGGGCTATGGCTCGCGCGCGGAGCTGGAAGAGGCCGGCGCGGCGGCGATCGCCGAAACGCCTGCCGACGTGCCGGGCGCGCTCGCACGTCTGGCGGGCTGAACGCGCCTCAGGCGATTTCCAGAACTTCGCCTGGCCGCGCCGCGCGAAACCGCTCCGGCGCGATTCCGGCGCGTTCGAGGGCCACGGCGAGGCGCTTCGGCGGCTCGTCGATCGCCTCGTCGGTCAGGCGGAATGTCCCCCAATGGCATCCGAGCGCTTGTCCCGCATCGACATCCTCGAACATGCGCACGGACTCTTCCGGATCGACATGCTGCTCGCGCATGAACCAGCGCGGTTCGTAGGCGCCGATCGGCAGCAGCGCGAGCCGCATCGCGCCGTGCTTGAGAAAAATATCGCGGAACAGGCGACCGTCGCCGTAGCCGGTGTCGCCGGCGACATAGATCTTGCCCACCGCCGTCTCGATCACGAAGCCGCACCACAGAGCCATGCGCCGGTCGAACAGTCCGCGCGCGGACCAGTGCTGCGCGGGGACGAGATGCACGGCGAGCGGCCCGATCCGCGCCACATCGCCCCAATCGTAGGCGCGCGCGTCGACCTTTGCGATGCCGCGCGCGAGAATCGTGTCGTTGCCGAGTGGCGTGACGATCGGACAGGGCCGCTGATGCGCGAGCCGCTTCAGCGTCGCCATGTCCATGTGGTCATAGTGATTGTGCGTCAGCAGGATCGCATCGAGCGGCGGCAGGTCGTCGAAATCGATCCCCGGCGGATTCACCCGCTTGGGCCCCGCGAAGCGCAGCGGGCTGGCGCGCTCCGACCAGACTGGATCGACCAGCAGGTTCACGCCCTGCGTCTGGATGAGAAAGGTTGCGTGCCCGACGAAGGCCACGCGCAGCGCGGCGCCATGCACGCGCGGCGGCGGCTTGTCCTGCGGCAGGCCCGAATAGGCGCTCGGCCACGCCGGCAATTCGCGCGACTGGAAGCGCCAGCGCAGGAGATCGCGCCGGCTCTTGTCGGTCGAGCGACCGCCCGGAAGGAAGAAGCGCACGCCGTCGAAATGGTCCGACGGCGGGCCGGAATAATAGGGATTGCGGGGCATGATCCTGGAATGGCCTGCGAGCCTTCGGGCGCGCAACTCACGTCTGCGTGAAAGCTAGTCGCCTTTCCGCTTCGTCTTCAACGCTTCTTCGAGGCTCATCTGCGCCGAGCCGCGCGCGGCCGGCTTTTGTTGCGATTCGTGCGGCGCCCAGCCGGAAAGCCATACGACGTCGAAACTCGCGCGCACGCGCCCGTCGGGATCGCTGAAGCGCTCGGCATAGATCTCCGCGGCGCGCATGAGAGTCGCGCGACGCAGCGGCTTGCGCGAGCGCGCGACAAGAGCATTGGTCGCGCCCATGGCGCGCAGATCGGCCATCAGCCCGAACATGGAATCGTAGCGCACAGTCAGCGTCTCGAAATCGACGACCGGCAGCGCGAAGCCCGCACGCTGCATCAGCGCCCCGAGTTCGCGCACGTCGCCGAAGGGCGCGACGCGCGGGCTGGCGCCCCCCTCCATTTCCGCTTCCGCCACCATGAAGCTTGCGCGCAATTCGGCGAGGCTGGCGTTGCCGACCAGACCGGCGAGAAACAGGCCATCGGGCTTCAGGGCGCGCCTGACTTGCGTCAGAAGGCCCGGCAGATCGTTGACCCATTGCAGCGCCAGGGCCGAGACGACGAGATCGGCCGAAGCGGGCGCGACAGGCAGGGTCTCATCCTCCGCCAGAATGAAGCGCCCGGCGCCAGCGAAAGCCGGGTCGTTGGAAACGCGCAGCACGTCGCGGCCGGGTTGCGCGAGCGCCTGCGCCAGCATCGGCGAGGGGCCTCCGAGATCGATCGCCGCGCGAAACTCGCGCTGAACCGCCGAAAGCCGCGCCACGAGTTCCTCGACAACGGCCGCGAGCAGAAAATCGGCAGAACCCTGCGAAAGCGCGCGCTTCTGGCGCCGCCTCACCAGAGCGCGATCGAAAATTTCCGGGGTCTCGGTCATGGCGGCTTATCGCGCGATGGCGAGCGGGGGTCAAAGGACAGGGCGTTCACCTGTGGCGCTACGGCGACAGTGAACGGAATCTTAAGCCTACCGCTTAACTGCGCGGTCAGGAACGCTTCGACAAGAGCCCGCGCCTCGATAAAGATCATGGCGTCGCATCGTCCACGATCGTGCAGCGTTTCTCGGGGGGAATTGCGGATGAGCAATCGTTCTTTTCGCGCGGCGGCCCGCGCGCTTCCAGCCCGCTCGCGGGCTGTCTTCGTTCTCGGCCTGGCCGCCGCCCTGTTCGGCGCGTTGATGGCGGTCCCGAAGCCCGCCCGCGCCGCCGAGCGCGTCGTGCCCTTCCCGCAGGCGGGCGATCTTCGACCCGGCACCCTGGTCATCAGCGCCCGCCAGCGCGCGCTCTACTACGTTCTCGATAGCGCCCGCGCGATCCGCTACCCGATCGCCGTGCCCAAGCGCGGCAAGGAATGGTCGGGCGTGGCCTACGTCGACGGCAAGTATTTGCGACCCGACTGGGCGCCGCCGGCCGTCGTCAAGCGCGATCACCCGGAACTGCCGAACCTCATTCCAGGCGGCTCGCCGCGCAATCCGATGGGCGTCGCCGCCCTGACCCTCAACCGCGACCAGATCGCCATTCACGGCACGACACGCTCCATGCGCCGCTCGATCGGCAGCGCCGCCTCCTACGGTTGCATCCGCATGTACAACGAGGATGTGGCCGACCTCTACAATCGCGTCAGCGTCGGCACGCAGGTGGTGATGCTGCGGTAGTATGGGAAAGCGGCTCCAACACTTCCACGGCCCGGCTCACGCCGGGCCTTTTTTCATGGCGACGCTCCAAACTGCGCTATATGTCGGCGCAACGAGCGACGGAGATTTGCGCATGGCGCTGCAGGTTCATCAATTCACATGCCTCGACGACAATTTCGGCGTGCTGATCCACGATCCCGCGACCGGCGCGACCGCCTCGATCGACGCGCCCGAAGCCGGGCCAATTCTGGCGGCGCTCGCGGACAAGGGCTGGACCCTCACCGACATTCTCGTCACCCATCATCACCCCGACCACATCCAGGGCATCCCCGAACTGAAATCGAAATTCCCCGAGGCGCGCGTCGTCGGCGCCAAGGCGGACGCCCATCGCATTCCCGGTCTCGACCGTCAGCTCGTCGAAGGCGACGAGGTCCAGGTCGGTTCGACAAAAGCGCGCGTCATCGAAACGCCCGGCCATACGACCGGCCACATCGCCTATCACTTCGCCGACGACGCGCTGCTGTTTGCAGGCGATACGCTGTTCGCGCTGGGCTGCGGCCGCGCCTTCGAGGCGCCGGCCCCGGTCCTCTATCGTTCGCTCGAAAAACTCGCGGCCCTGCCGGAGGAGACGCGCGTCTATTGCGGCCACGAGTATACGCTCGGCAACGCGAAGTTCGCCGTGACGGTCGATCCCGGCAATGTCGAACTCGCCCGCCGCGCCGCCGACATTTCAGCCATGCGCGCGCAAGGCCAGTTCACCCTGCCGACGACGATCGGGCTCGAGCTCGCCACCAACCCGTTCCTGCGCGCGACCGATCCGGGCGTGCAGGCGGCGGTCGGCATGACCGGCAAGCCGGCCGCGGAGGTGTTTACGGAACTGCGCGAGCGGAAGAACCGGGGGTAGGCGGTAGGCCTCAGACAGCGCGGCCGATCAGCGCGCCCACCAGCGCGGTCGTCGCCATGGCGAGCCCGCCCCAAAACACGACCCGGATCGTCGGCCTGAGGATTTCCGCGCCGCCGGCCCGGGCGCTCGCTGCGCCCAGGACGGCCAGAAAGAGCAGGGAAGCGCCCGGTATCGCTGTCGCCGCGTATTTGGCGGGCGTCGCCATGGCGACGAGAACCGGCAGGATCGCGCCGACCGAAAAAGTCGCGGCGGAGGTCAGGGCGGCCTGGATGGGCCGGGCTGCGCCCGCGTCCGTGATGCCGAGTTCGTCGCGCGCATGGGCGCCGAGCGCGTCCTTCGCCATCAATTGTCGGGCGACGGCGAGCGCAGTATCGCGCTCGACGCCACGGTCCTCGTAGATCTTCGCGAGTTCCTCGAGTTCGAACTCCGGTTGCGAGGCGAGTTCCGCCCGCTCCCGTTCCAGATCCGCCTGTTCCGTATCGGATTGCGAACTGACGGAGACATACTCGCCGGCGGCCATGGACATCGCGCCCGCCACCAGCCCCGCGACGCCCGCCACGATGACCTCGTTGAAGGAGGCGGACGCCGAGGCCACGCCCACCATCAGGCTCGCGGTCGATATGATTCCGTCGTTGGCGCCGAGGACCGCGGCCCGCAACCAGCCGATGCGCTCGATGAGATGACGTTCACGATGGGGAAGGAGCATGCGACGACCTATTCATCCGAGCGAGCGGGCAGTGACTTTCCAATCTGGTACGGATTATCGACGATCGGGAGGCCCGCCCCTCAAAAATCGACCGCTATCCCCTTGTTCTCCCAATCGCCGAAACGCACGGGCTCCGGCCCGTCGCGGCCGCCGAGTTCCTTTGGTAGGACGGCCGCCTGCGCCGCCTTGCGGCGCGCCTCGGCCTCGGCCAGCGCGCGCCGGGCTTCGGGGGTCAATTTACGTGGGGATTCAGCCGTTGGCCCGCCATCATCGTTCTCATTCGCCATTCTCTCGCCCCATCGTCTTGCGCAACTAGGCGCCTCCTCCCCACATAGTCTGGTGCGGCGCCCGCCGCCATGGGGGAACAGAGGACGAGTTCATGAATTTCATGCGCACGGCGATCCTGCTCGCTGGCATGACCGCCCTGTTTATGATCGTCGGCCTCGCGCTCGGCGGCCGGGCGGGCATGGGAATCGCGCTCGTCTTCGCTATCGGCGCCAACATGTTCGCCTATTGGAATTCGGACCGCATGGCGCTCGCCTCGGTCGACGCGCACGAGGTGGATCGCTCGAGCGCGCCGGACCTCGTCGACGACGTCGCCTGGCTCGCCCAGCGCGCCGGCCTGCCGATGCCGCGCGTCTATGTCGTCAATTCCGACCAGCCCAACGCCTTCGCCACCGGCCGCGATCCCGAACATGCGGCGATCGCGGTCAATGCCGGTCTCTCGCACATGCTGACGCGTGAGGAACGCCTCGGCGTGCTGGCGCACGAGATGGCGCATATCAAGCATCGCGACACGTTGACCATGACCATTGCCGCTACGCTGGCCGGCGCGATCTCGTCGATCACGAGCTGGGGCATGTTCTTCGGCGGCGGTCGTCGCGAGGGTGGGCCAGGGCCGATCGCTGGAATCGCGCTCGCCATTCTCGCGCCGATCGCTGCCATGATCGTGCAGATGTCCATCAGCCGCTCGCGCGAATATGTCGCGGACGAAACCGGCGGACAGCTTTGCGGCAACCCGCTGTTCCTCGCCTCCGCCCTGTCGAAGATTTCCGAAGGCGCCGCCGCCATTCCCGACGAGGTCGTGGAGAACAAGCCCGCCATGGCGCATCTCTTCATCGTCAATCCGCTCGCCGGCGGCCCGCGCGACAATCTCTTCTCCACGCACCCGGACACGCAGAACCGCATCGACGCCCTGGTCGCCCTCGCGCAGCGCATGGGCGTCGGCATGGCTCAGCCGCAGCCCCAGGCCGCCGCGCCCGCCGGCGGCTGGTCGCCCTTCCGTGGCGACGACGCTCCCGCCGGCGCGGAGTCCTTTCTTGGCGGCTCCGGGATCGTGAGAGGGGCGCAACCTGACCCCTGGGGAAGCGGGTCATCGGACGAAACCCGGGGCAGCCCTTGGGGAAGAAGCTGAACCTTTGGCATAAATGACGTAAGATTGGATTTGTGAACTTGGTATCGATTCGAATTCAGGCGGCGCGCCAGTGAGGCGTCCAACAGGCAAGGCTTCCGGCGGCCGCACCGGCTCCGCCCGCCCCACGGAAGCAGAGCGCGAAGCGGCCATCTCCGCGATCCCCGGATTGCGCGCGCGCATTGCGGCGCATCAGGTGATCTCCGACGTCGTCGCCGGCGGCCATGCGCTCGACGAGCGTTTCTCGCCATCGGCCATTCCCAACCGCACGGCCGGACTGGACGCGCGCGACAAGGCGCTGGTGCGCTCGATCGCCACCGTCGCCGTGCGCCGGCTCGGCGCGATCCGTCGCATCCTCAACCAGCTGCTCGACAAGGGCATGCCGCGCAACGCCGGCCAGTTCGAATGGATCGCGCTCGGCGGCCTCGCGCAGATCCTGTTCATGGACACGCCCGACCACGCCGCCGTCGATCTGGCCGTGCGCGCCGCCAAGGCCGACGTCAAGACGGCCGGCTTTTCGGGTCTCCTCAACGCGGTCCTGCGCTCAGCGATCCGCGAGCGCGAAAACCTCCTCGCGGACCTCGACCCGCTCGCCGACGAAACGCCGGGATGGCTGGCGCAACGCTGGCGCCGCGCCTGGGGCGAGGAGCGCGCTCACGCCATCGCCGCCGCCCATCTGCGCGAGCCGACGCTCGACGTCACCGTGCGCGACGATGCGCCCGGCTGGGCGGAAAAGCTCGGCGGCAAGCTGCTGCCGACCGGCTCGATCCGCATCGCCGCCCACACGCCCGTGCCCGAAATGCCGGGCTATGCGGACGGGCAATGGTGGGTTCAGGACGCCGCCGCCGCCCTGCCCGCCCGCCTTCTGCCCTTCGAGCCCGGCGCCCGCGTTCTCGATCTCTGCGCCGCGCCAGGCGGCAAGACGGCCGAACTCGCCGCCGCCGGCGCGCAGGTCACGGCCCTCGACCGTTCAGCCGAGCGCCTGAAGCAGCTCTCCGCCAATCTCGAACGTCTCGGTCTGCATGCCGATATCGTCGTGGCGGACGCCGCGACCTGGTCGGCCGAGCCCTTCGACGCCGTGCTGGTCGACCCGCCCTGCTCGGCGACCGGGACGATCCGCCGCCATCCCGACGTGCAATGGACCAAGAAACCTGGCGACATCGACCAGCTCGCCGCGCTGCAGGCCAGGATTCTCGCGCACGCGGCGACCCTGGTGAAGCCGGGCGGCCATATCGTCTATTGCGTCTGTTCGATCGAGCCCGAGGAAGGCGAGGCGCAAATCACCGCGCTCCTGCGCAAGAATCCGGATTTCCGGCGCGTGCCCTTCGAGGCGGGCGAGCAAGGCCTTCCGCCCGAGCTTCTGACGGCCGAGGGCGAGCTGCGCACCCTGCCCTGCCACTGGCCGAACGAAGACGCCCGCATGGCCGGCCTCGACGGCTTCTTCGCCGCACGCCTGAAACGCCAGGGTTAGCGGCAAGGTTAATAGACCCTAAACATTTGAACGGGAATATTATACGTCGGCATGTGGCGGCGGCGGGCGATGAATCGCGCCCGGCAGGAGGGGCGACTGACAAGCGGCGGATTGGCGGATCGCGCGAAGCTCGCTGCGCTCGTGGCGCAGCGCTACGCGTCGAAGGGCATGCGCGCGGCCACCGCGCCCATGCGCGCTTTCGGCCGCATGCGCATGCGCGCGCCCGAGCGCCTGCTGATCGCGCCGCAGGACATCAGAACCGCCGACGCCACCCGCGCCGAGGACATCTACGCCGGCTATTTCGCCTTCGGCGGCCGAATCGTGAACACGCAGGGGCGCTCGCCCTTCGACCTTCATCCACCTTCGCCCGAATGGGCGCGCGCGCTCAACGGGTTCGGCTGGTTGCGCCATCTACGTGCGGCGGAAACCAGCCTCGCCCGCGTCAACGCCCGCGCGCTGATCGACGATTATCTCGCCGCCCGCGGCCGCAACGGCGGCGAAACTTTCGACGCCGCCACGACGGCGCGGCGCATTCTGTCCTGGCTCAGCCAGTCCACACTGGTGCTCGAAGGCGCGGAGGCGGAATTCTACCACCGTTTCCTGCGCGCCCTCGCCCGCGACGCCGCGCAATTGCAGGACGCGCTCGGCGCGACCGAAGGCCTCCCGCGCCTGCAGGCGTGTATGGCGTTGTCCGCCTACGCCATGTGCGCCGACACGCCCGCGCGCTACCAGACGCGCGCCAGCGCGCAGCTCGCCGAGGCCATCGGCGCGCAGATATTGCCCGACGGCGGTCATCTCAGCCGCAATCCGCAGACGCTGATCGACCTGCTGCTCGATTTCCTGCCGCTGCGCCAGGCCTTCGTCGCGCGCGGCGCCGCCCCGCCGCCAGCGCTGCTCAATGCGATCGACCGCATCATCCCTGCGTTGCGCCTGCTACGCCACGGCGACAGCTCGCTCGCCCTGTTCAACGGCATGGGCGTGACCGCCCCCGACCGTCTCGCGACCGTCCTGCATTACGACGATGCGCGCGGAACGGCGCCGGTGAGTGCGCCGCATTCCGGCTATCAACGGCTCGAGGCCGCCGACACGATCGTCATCGTCGACGCCGGCCCGCCGCCGCCCGGCCCCTATTCGCGCGACGCTCATGCCGGCTGCCTGTCCTTCGAAATGTCGAGTGGTCTTCAGCGGATCGTCGTGAATTGCGGCACACCGGCGACAGGCGGCGCCGCGGCGCGCGAAATGGCGCGCCAGACGGCCGCCCATTCCACGCTCGTCCTCGACGACGTCGCCTCCTGCCGGATAGCGCCGGACGTCGGCATCGAACGTGTCGTCGCCGGACAGATCGTCGCCGGCCCGACGCAGGTCGGCGTGAACCGCGAGACGCTGCCCGAAGGCGCGCTGCTCGACCTCTCGCACGACGGCTACGCCCAGCGCTTCGGCCTGATCCATGAGCGCCGCATCGCGCTCAAGGCCGACGGCGCGCAACTGGTCGGCGAGGACCGGCTGGTCGCCGACGCGCAGCAAGCGGGACAGGGCGAGGCCCGGACTTTCGCCCTGCGCTTCCACCTCCACCCCGCCGTGACGGCCATGCGCGCCGGCGACGACACGGCCGTCGTGCTCGACCTGCCCGACGGCCAGCGCTGGATGTTCGACGCCGGCGGTCTGAATGTGAGCCTAGAGGAAAGCGTCTTCTTCGCCAGCCCCGAGGGCGTGCGCGCCTGCCAGCAGATCGTGGTCGCCGGCAAAGCCGAGACCGGGCTCGAGGTGCAATGGGCGTTCAGTCGGTTGTAGGCGCGGCTCCTCCCCTCCCCCTGCCCTCAATCCTCCCCAAATTCCGGTTTCACTTACGGCACGGGTTGTTCTAGAAGACGGCCCATCGCCGTATCCGTATGCAGGCCCCGTGGCCGCGCCGGACGCGCAACAAGACCAAGCCCGCGACGAGGACGCCGCCATGACTGCAGGACCGCGCACGCTCTACGACAAGATCTGGGACGACCACGTCGTCGACGTTCAGCCCGACGGCACCTGCCTGATCTACATCGACCGCCATCTGGTCCACGAGGTGACGAGCCCGCAGGCCTTCGAGGGTCTGCGCATGTCCAAACGCAAGGTGCGCGCGCCGGAGAAGACGCTCGCCGTCGTCGACCACAACGTGCCGACCACCGACCGCTCCAAGCCGATCGAGGATCCGGAATCCAAGGCGCAGGTCGAGCAGCTCGCCATCAACGCCGCCGAATTCGGCGTCGAATATTACGACGAGCACGACAAGCGCCAGGGCGTCGTCCACATCATCGGGCCGGAGCAGGGCTTTACGCTGCCGGGCGCGACCATTGTCTGCGGCGACAGCCACACATCCACCCATGGCGCCTTCGGGGCGCTGGCGCACGGCATCGGCACCTCGGAAGTCGAACACGTGCTCGCCACGCAGACGCTGATCCAGAAGAAGGCGAAGAACATGCGGGTGCAGGTCGACGGCAAGCTGCCGGCCGGCGTCACCGCCAAGGACATCGCGCTCGCGGTCATCGGCAAGATCGGCACCGCCGGCGGCACCGGCCATGTCATCGAGTACGCGGGCGAGGCGATCCGCGACCTCTCGATGGAAGGCCGCATGACGCTGTGCAACATGTCGATCGAGGGCGGCGCGCGCGCCGGCCTGATCGCGCCGGACGAAAAAACCTTCGCCTACCTGAAGGATCGCCCCAAGGCGCCGAAGGGCGCCGCCTGGGATCAGGCCGTCGCCTACTGGTCGAAGCTCGAGACCGACGAGGGCGCAAAGTTCGATACGGTCGTGACGCTCGACGCCGCCTCGCTGCCGCCGATCGTCACCTGGGGCACGAGCCCCGAGGACGTCATCACGATCGAAGGGACCGTGCCGACGCCGGCCGACGCGCCGAACGAGGCGAAGAAGACGGCGATTGCGCGTGCGCTCGACTACATGGGCCTGAAGGGCGGCGAGAAGATCACGGACGTGAAGATCGACCGCGCCTTCATCGGCTCCTGCACCAACGGCCGCATCGAGGATCTGCGCGCCGCCGCCGCCGTGGCGAAGGGCAAGAAGGTCGCGAGCCATGTGAGCGCCATGGTCGTGCCAGGCTCGGGCCTCGTGAAGGAGCAGGCCGAGGCGGAAGGTCTCGACAAGATCTTCATCGAGGCGGGCTTCGAATGGCGCGAGCCCGGCTGCTCCATGTGCCTGGCGATGAACCCCGACAAGCTCGCTCCCGGCGAGCGCTGCGCCTCGACCTCGAACCGCAATTTCGAGGGCCGCCAGGGTTTCCGCGGCCGCACGCATCTGGTCTCCCCCGCCATGGCCGCGGCTGCGGCTATTGCCGGCCATTTCGTGGACGTGCGCAAGATCTGAATGCAAAAGGCCGGCGCAAAGGCCGGCCTTCATTTCTGCGGCAGGATCAGAACCCCACCTTCCTGGTCTCGCCGAGATCTGGCGGCTCGCCCGTCAGCCGCGCCTTCGCATAGCCGTAGACGTAGACCATCATGGCGCTCGGCGCGTCCCAGTATTCGGCGCTGTCGACCTCGACCTTGATGAGCGCGATGTCGCTCTCTTCCGGCCCGCCCGGGAACCAGACGCGCGCGGCCTCGCTCCAGAATTCCCTCACTTTCGCCTGGTCGCGAACGATCTCCGCCCTGCCGCGCGCGGAAACGTAATTCTGGTCCTTGGGCTCGGCATAGGCGACGAGCACGTTCGCGGACGCGCGCAGCTCGTCGAGCTTGGCGGAATCGCCTGCGGTCATGAACCACAAGGCGCCATCGAATGTCTTGTTCACTGCCGACATGGGTCGGGCCGCCAGGCGTCCATCGGAATCCTGCGTGACGAACATGGCGACGCGAATGTTCTTGATGAGGTCCCAGACCTTCTGCCGGGCTTCGATCGATTGATCCATTTGCCAGATGCTTTCCTTAGTCGCGCGCCCTAGGGTTGCTAGCGCCAGTGACGATGACGCCAATGATGACGGCGCCAGTACGGGCGCCAATGACGGCGGTTGAAGCGGTGATGTCGCCACCCGTAGTGATGACCGCGACGCCATCCGTGATGGCGCTTGTTCCACCCGCGATGGTGGCCACGGTCGCGCACCAGCTCTATCTGTCCGCCGGCGACCGTACGATCGATCCCGTTGATCAATGGCGCATGAACCGGGGCTGCGCCGGCCGCGCCCGAGAAAGCCGCGCCCGCGGAGATCACGACAGCAATCAGAATCTTTCTCATTCGATACCTCCACGCAGAGCTTCCATCATGTGCCGACGCAACGCCTCGTCGCCGCCGCGGTTCCCGCGTTCGGCGCTTTTGTGTGAAGCGGGCTCGTGCGATGCTGCGTCATGACCGAGGCTAACGATCCCTTGCTCGACCTGCGCCCTCCGCAACTCGCCGCGTTCGAGGACATGGCGCAGACCGCCTTCGACAGCCTGCCCGAGAGCTTCCGGAAACTGTGCGAGGGCGTCGTCATCCGCGTCGACGACTGGCCGGACGACGAGACGCTCGATCAGATGAATTGCGAAAGCGATTACGATCTGCTCGGCCTGTTTCGCGGGCGCGGGCTCGCGCAGGGCGTCGCCCTTGCGCACACAGGTCAGCAGCCCAACATGATCTGGCTCTATCGTCGTCCGATCCTCGATTACTGGGCGGAGAACGAGGACACGCTCGGCGCTGTCGTGCGGCACGTGCTCGTCCACGAGATCGGCCACCATTTCGGGCTTTCCGACGAGGATATGGAGAGGATCGAACGCGAGGCCGAGTGATGACGCCCGAAGCAAGCGCGCAATTGCGTCGTGCTTTCGCGCGAAGAATTCTGGCCCAGGCCGGCATCGACGATGCGCGCATCGAACAGGTCTTCGCTCAGACGGCGCGCGAAAAATTCGCGGGTCCGCCACCGTGGTTCGTCGCAGGCTTCGGCGGCTATGCGGGCACCCGCGACATTGCCGAACTCTATTCGAATTGCCTCGTCGCGATCGACCCGGCGCGCGGCATCAACATCGGCGAGCCGGCGCTGCACGCGCGCTGCCTGCACGAACTCGCGTTGCAGGAAGGCGAAACCGTACTGCATGTCGGCGCCGGCGTCGGCTACTATACGGCTATGCTCGCGTGGCTCGTCGGCGCGGTCGGCAGGGTCTTCGGTTACGAGATCGACTCCGAATTCGCCGCGCGCGCGAGCGAAAATCTGCGCAGCCTGCGCAACGTGACGATCGAGGCGCGTTCAGGAATTTCGGAAAATCTGCCGCAGGCGGATGCGATCTACGTCAATGCCGGCGCGCTCGAGCCTTACGCAGGCTGGCGCAGGAGGTTGCGGCCGGGCGGGCGGCTGCTGTTTCCGCTCGAGGCGCCGCACAGCGTCGGCGCGATGCTGCTCGTGCGCCGCGCCGACAGCGAGACGCGCTGGCCTGCGCGCTTCATCTTTCCCGTGAGCTTCATCGCTTGCGTCGCGCAGCGCGATCGCGCGGCGGAACGGCGGCTCGCGGAACGTTTCGCCGACGAAAGCTGGCGCACTGTGCGCTCTCTGCGCTTCGATGCGCGCGATGCGACGTGCTGGTTCGCAGGTCCCGACTGGTGGCTGTCCGCCGCGCCGCCTTGACCCTCACCCGCGTTTCTTCACCAGATATTTGTGCCAGCCATCGAGCACGAGTTCGCGCTTCTGGTTGTGAATCGTCGCGCGCATCGTGATCACGCCGGTCGAGCGCTGGCCTTTCAGGTCCGTGATCTCGAGCGCGGGATAGAGCGTGTCGCCCTCGATCACGCCAGCGAGAAAACGGCTCGACTGCTCGAGAAAGGCGACGAGCGAATCCGAAACCTCGTGCGGAAACTGCCCCGCGCCTGCGGCGGCGAAACATACGACTTGCAGACCGTGCGCCAGAAGACCCGCATAGCCGCGCCTGCGGCAATATTCGACATCGTAGTGGATCGGATGATTGTCGCCGGAGACGAGCTGGAAGGCCGCGAAATTGGCCGCATTCACGGTGCGGCTCGGCAGCAGGTAACGTTCGCCGACGCGAAAGTCCTCGAACCAGCGCTGTTGCGCGCAAAGATGCTTTTCAGGTTCGAAAGTTGCGTCGATGCTGCCCAAATCAGCCTCCCTTTTTCGCATGGTCGCAAGCGATCGCACATGGGGTCAAATGCCGCCCCGTTTGCGCCCTCCGCCCCCTTTTGCTAACACCCTGCCAAACCCGCAGCCGAAGGCCTTTGCGATGGAAAAGTTCACCAAATTGACGGGCGTCGCCGCGCCCCTGCCGATCGTCAACATCGACACCGACATGATCATCCCCAAGCAGTACCTGAAGACGATCGCCCGCACGGGCCTCGGCAAGGGTCTGTTCTCGGAGATGCGTTACAAGGAGGACGGTTCGGAGAACCCGGATTTCGTGCTCAACCAGCCCGCCTATCGCAAGGCGCAGATTCTGGTGGCGGAAGACAATTTCGGCTGCGGCTCCTCGCGCGAACACGCGCCCTGGGCGCTGCTCGACTTCGGCGTGCGCTGCGTGATCTCGACGAGCTTCGCCGACATTTTCTACAACAATTGCTTCAAGAACGGCATCCTGCCGATCAAGGTCTCCAGGGAAGACCTCGCCAAGCTGATGGACGACGCCAGCCGCGGCTCCAACGCGACGCTGACCGTCGACCTCGAAGCCCAGGAAATCCGCGGTCCCGACGGCGGGGTGGTCAAGTTCGACATCGACGCCTTCCGCAAGCATTGCCTGATCGAGGGTCTCGACGACATCGGCCTGACCATGGTGAAGGCGGACAAGATCGCGTCCTTCGAGAAGAAGGATTCTGCCGCGCGTCCGTGGGCGTAAGGGGCTACCGGCCGAAATCGCGCCGTTTGAAGGTCGTCATTGCGAGCGTAGCGAAGCAATGATGGCGCAGGCTGAAAAGAAAAGCCCCGCGACGCAATGCGTCGCGGGGCCTTTTGTTTGCGGCGTCTCACCTCACCCGCGATTGGCGATCAGATCGTCGACCACGGTCGGATCGGCCAGCGTCGAGGTATCGCCGAGCGCGCCGAATTCGTTCTCGGCGATCTTGCGCAGGATGCGGCGCATGATCTTGCCGGAGCGCGTCTTCGGCAGGCCGGGCGCGAACTGGATGACGTCGGGCGTCGCAATCGGGCCGATCTCCTTGCGCACGTGGGCGACGAGCTGCTTGCGCAGGTCCTCGGTCGGCTCGATCCCCGTCATCAGCGTGACATAGGCGTAGATGCCCTGGCCCTTGATGTCGTGCGGGAAGCCGACGACGGCCGCTTCTGAGACGGCGTCGTGCGAGACGAGCGCGCTCTCGACTTCCGCCGTGCCCATGCGATGGCCGGACACGTTGATGACGTCATCGACGCGGCCGGTGATCCAGTAGTAGCCGTCGGCGTCGCGGCGGCAGCCGTCGCCGGTGAAATACTTGCCCGGATAGGTCGAGAAATAGGTCTGCACGAAGCGCTCGTGATCGCCGTAGACCGTGCGCATCTGGCCCGGCCACGAATCCGCGATCACCAGATTGCCTTCACAGGCGCCGTCGAGCACGACGCCATTGGCGTCGACCACTTCCGGCTTCACGCCGAAGAACGGTCGCGTCGCCGAGCCGGGCTTCTGCGCGATCGCGCCCGGCAGCGGCGTGATGAGAATGCCGCCGGTTTCGGTCTGCCACCAGGTGTCGACGATCGGGCAACGGTCCTCGCCGACGACGCGGTGGTACCATTCCCAGGCTTCCGGATTGATCGGCTCGCCGACCGAGCCGAGCAGGCGCAGCGTGGCGCGGCTCGTCTTCTTCACCGGCTCCTCGCCGGCGCCCATCAGCGAACGAATCGCGGTCGGGGCGGTGTAGAAGATGTTGACCTTGTGCTTGTCGACGACTTCCCAGAAACGCGAGATCGTCGGGTAGTTCGGGATGCCCTCGAACATCAGCGTCGTCGCGCCATTGGCGAGCGGGCCATAGACGATGTAGCTGTGGCCGGTCACCCAGCCGACGTCGGCCGTGCACCAATAGATGTCGCCGTCGTGATAGTCGAAGACGTACTGATGCGTCATCGACGCATAGACGAGATAGCCGCCGGTCGTGTGCACCACGCCCTTTGGCGCGCCGGTCGAACCCGAGGTGTAGAGCATGAACAGCGGATCTTCCGCGTTCATCTCGACCGGCGGGCAATCCGCGGAAACCTTGGCGATCTCGTCGCCGTACCAGACGTCGCGGCCATCGACCCAGTCGACCTTGCCGCCCGTGCGCTTGACGACGACCATCGTCTCCACGAAGCCGGCCTTCTTCACCGCCTCGTCGGCGTTGACCTTCAGCGGCACCTTGCGGCCGCCGCGCAGGCCTTCGTCAGCCGTAATGACGAGCTTGGACTGGCAGCCCTCGATGCGCGCGGCGAGCGAATCCGGCGAGAAGCCGCCGAACACGATCGAATGCACCGCGCCGATGCGCGCGCAGGCGAGCATGGCGTAGGCGGCTTCCGGAATCATCGGCAGGTAGATGGTGACCGTGTCGCCCTTCTTGACGCCATGCGCCTTGAAGACGTTGGCGAGCTTCGAGACGCGCTCGTGCAGCTGCTTGTAGGTGATGTGCTCGGATTCTTCCGGGTTGTCGCCTTCCCAGATGATCGCGACCTGATCGCCGCGCTTGGCGAGATGACGGTCGATGCAGTTCATCGACACATTGGTCGTGCCGTCCTCGAACCATTTGATCGACACGTTGTGCGGATCGTAGCTCGTGTTCTTCACCTTGGTGTAAGGCTTGATCCAGTCGATGCGCTTGCCCTGCTCGGCCCAGAAACCTTCCGGGTCGGTCACCGAACGCTTGTACATCTCCTCGTACTTCGCCTGGTCGACGTAGGCGCGCTTCTTCCATTCGTCGCTGACGGCGTAGACTTTCTCAGACATTGCGTCCTCCCGCAGGCGCGCGAACCCGAGCGTTCGCTGCGCTCTTGAAATCGGGCGGGATTATGCGTCAGCGGAGGGCCGGCTCACAAGGCGAGCGGGGTCGAACTTTGGTTTTGCGACCTTCGGCCAATTGCCACGCCGACTACTGGCATTCCTTGCGTGTGCGGGCGAGCGCGTCGCTGATGCCCGACAGCGAATAGGTGTCGGTGGACGTATGGCCGCGAGCCGAGGACGCCTTGACCACGAGCTTGGCGCCGCGTTTCATCGCCTCGACGAACTTGCCTTCTTCCGCCGGATTCTTCAGCCATGCATTGGAACCCTTGGCGACAAGATGGAACACATTGCCGCCGATGTCGGCGGTCGGTTCCGACCCGTCCTTCATGGAAAAGCCCATGATGACGGAGACCTCGTTGCGCACGTTCTCGCCCGGCCGGTCGGAAATGAACACATAGGCGTCGTCGCGCTTGAGGCTCGCAGGCGCCCGATCCTTCGGCCGCGCGAGCGTGTAGCAGGTCTTGGACTTGCCGCCGGTCGTGAACACGTCCCAGTCGCCGAAACGGCCGACCGCTGTGGACTTGCCGCCCTTGCTGTCGGACTTCTTTGCCTTGTCGCTCTTGGCTTTGGCGGGCTTGCCCTTGGCTGGCTTCTTGGCGTCGGTTTTCTCTTTCGCCTGCGCGCCCGAGAACGCGAGCGAAACCGTGGTCGGGGCAGGCGCCGACAGGGAAAGGGAAAAGGCGAAGACGAGGAGCGCCGGAACGGCGCGCTGCGGCAATCGAATCATGAGCCGATCTTATCCAATTTGACGCCCGACGGCGACGCGGCGCGAGGATAAGAAGCGGCCGATCACGGCGAAATTCGGACAAGCGCCCATCCGCCGCCGGCTGGATGTGGCGCCCCGCACTTTCGTCGCCCGCCGCCGGAGGCTAAGGTCGCGCCCATTCAACGGAGCAGATCATGGCCCTGACCCTTTCCCGTTTGCGCGCCGCCTTCGCCGCCCTCGCGCTTGGCCTGAGCGTCGCCGGCTGCGGCTACAACACGATTCCGACCGCAGAAGAGACCGCCAAGGCCAGATGGGCCGACGTTCAGAACCAGTACCAGCGCCGCGCCGACTTGATCCCGAATCTCGTCGCGACCGTGCAGGGCTACGCCAAGCAGGAGAAGGACGTGCTGACCTCGGTGGTCGAGGCGCGCGCGAAGGCGACATCGGTCAAGATCGACGCCTCGCAGCTCACCGACCCGGAAAAGGTCAAGCAGTTCCAGGACGCCCAGAACCAGCTCTCCGGCGCGCTCGGCCGTCTGATTGCGGTCTCCGAGGCTTATCCCGACCTCAAGTCCAACCAGAACTTCCTGGCCCTGCAATCGCAGCTCGAAGGCACCGAGAACCGCATCGCCGTCGCCCGGCGCGACTATGTCGCGGCCGTACGCGACTACAATCTGACGCTCTCGACCTTCCCCTCGATCATCTGGGCGAAGACCATCTTCGCCGGCAACAAGCCCATGGCGGCGTTCACGGCGTCCGAGGGTTCCGACAAGCCGCCGCAGGTGAAGTTCTGAGGAGCGAGATTCTGAGATGGACCGCGAGCCTTCAGGCTCGCAGAGCGGACACGACGCCATGAACCGCGCGACTGTCGCGAGGCTGCAAATGTTATCCCCGACGAGCAATGCTCGATCGGGGATCCAGAGCAGCCGGGCTCGCGCGTTCGCAAGTATGCGCGCCAGATTCTGGATCCCCGCTTTCGCGGGGATGACGTTCGGGATTTTCGCCCTCCTCGCTACGCTCGCCTTCGCGCTCGACTTCCCCGCGCTGACCGGCCGCGTCGTCGATCAGGCCAACATCCTGCCCCCCGCGACGCGCACGCAGATCGAGACCAAGCTCGCTGCGCTCGAAGACAAGTCCGGCATCCAGCTCGTCGTCGCCACCGTCTCGTCGCTGCAGGGTTCCGACATCGAGACGTTTTCGGTCGATCTCGCCCGCGCCTGGAAGCTCGGCGAGGCCAAGAAGAACAACGGCCTGCTGCTCCTGGTCGCGCCCAACGAACGCAAGGTGCGCATCGAGGTCGGCTACGGCCTCGAGGGCACAATGACCGACGCCCTGTCCAAGGTCATCATCCAGAACGCCATCATCCCGAAATTCCGGTCCGGCGATTATGCCGGCGGCATCGCTTCCGGCGTCGACGCGATCATCGACGCGCTGACCGTGGATTCCGCGGAATGGCAGAAAAAGGCGAAGGTGCGCGTCGAGCAGCAGCCGGATCTCATCGACCAGATTCTGCCCTTCATCATCTTCCTGCTGTTCGTCTTCATTGTCATCTCGATGATCCGCAACGCCCGCGGCCAGACCGGCCGATGGGTGCGGCGCGGCAACCAGACGATCTTCATCCCCTCCAGCCCAAGCAGCTGGAGCGGCGGCGGGGGCTGGAGCAGCGGCTCCAGCGGCGGAGATTCCGGCTTTTCGGGCGGCGGCGGATCGTTCGGCGGCGGCGGCGCATCGGGGGACTGGTGACATGATCAAGGACCAGACCCCGATTACCGATCAGGACCGCGCGCGCATAGCCGCCGCGATCCACGCGGCCGAGCAGAAGACCGCCGGCGATATCGTCTGCGTGCTGATGCGCTCGTCCTCGTCCTATTCCTACGCGCCGCTGTTGTGGGCCTCCTTCATCGCGCTGCTCTCGCCATGGGCGCTGATCGCGGCCACGCAGATCAGCGTCGTGCGCATTCTGGCGCTTCAGGTCGTGATCTTCGTCGTCGCCGGCCTGCTGCTGATGTGGACCCCGCTGCGCATGGCGCTCGTGCCGCGCGCGGTCAAGCGCACGCGCGCGCATCGCGCCGGCATGGAGCAGTTTTTCGCACGCGGGATCACTCAGACGAAGAACCGGATGGGCGTGATGATCTTCGTCTCGCTCGCCGAGCATTACGCCCATGTCGTCGCCGACGACGGCATTGCCGCACGCGTCGATCACGCGGTTTGGCGCGAGACGGTGGACGCGCTGACCTCTCAGATCGCGAAGGGACGCATCGCCGACGGTTTCGTCGTGGCAATCGGGCGCTGCGGCGCCGTCATGGCCGAAATCGCGCCAGCGGACGGCGCGAGCCATGTGCTGCCGGACCGTATCTACGTTCTCTGAGAATAGCGCGCCCTCAGTTCGCGCGCGCCGCGCCCAGAATGGCGCCGGGCCGGTCGGCTTCGCCTGCCTGCACCAGCGCGACATAGCGCATGTCCGTCTTGGCTGAGGCGGGAGCCTCGAAATGCGCCGGCGCGCCGGCATACTCGCCGAGCCGCGTCATCTTGCGCACCACATTCGTGTAGGTGAGCGTGCGGCCGGCGTTTTCGCCGCGTCCGATCGTCACGGTGGCCGACGGCTCGACTTCGAGCAGCCAGACGATCGCTTTCTTGTCCGCCGCCGGCCCGACATCGACCGTCGCCCGGCCATCCGCGACCTTGGCGGAAACATCGAGGCTCAGCGCGCCTTTCGCGCCACGATCCTGGTCGAGCGACTTCGCGATCGCCGCGCCGTCCGCGCCCACCACGTGGGTCAGCCCGTCGATTACGGCCTGCGGCGTATAGACCTGCCCGTCGCCGCGCGCGGCGGCGTAGCCCTTCTGGCGCGCGGTGCATTGCGGCGAGGCGAGCGTGTCCTTCCAGCCGATATAGTCCCAATAATCGACTGGCAGCGACAGCACGACCAGCGAAGGGTCCTTCGCCAGTTCGCCGACGATCCTGTCGGCCGGCGGACAGGACGAGCAGCCCTGGCTGGTGAAAAGTTCGACCACGCCACGCGGTCGCTCCATGGCGGCGGCGTTCGTGGCGGCGGCGCTTGTGGCGGACAGCAGGGCTGCGATGAGGACGTGTGTAGGGGAGCGCATCGGGTCTCTCTTGTGGAGACAGGCTTACGCTCGACGCCGCGCACGAACCATTCACATTCCAGTGAGCCCGCGAATGCGTGGGCGGGGAAGATCAGCGCCCGCGCAAGGCGTTGAGCACCTTCATGCCCGGCCGGCCGCGCTGCGGCATGCCGATCTGCGCCTCGATCGCCCGGATGGCCGCGCGCGTCTTGGCGCCGACCGCGCCGTCCGGCTCGCCGACATCGTAGCCGCGCGCGATCAACAGGCGCTGCAATTCGCGGCGCTGGTCGCGCGACAGACCGAGATCGTCGGTCGGCCATTGCCCCTGCACGCCCGGTCGGCCCTTCAACCTGTCGGTCAGGATCGAGATCGCGAGCGCATAGGCGTCCGATCCATTGTAGGAAAAGGCCGCGTCGTAGTTCTTGAACACCAGAAATCCGGGGCCGTTCTTGCCGGCCGGCAACAGAAGCGCCGCCGAACCGCCGCCCGACAGGCCGCCGCCGCCGATCTTGCGCAGGCCGCGGCCCTGCCAATAGGAGAGTGGATGGCGGCTGGTCCGGCCGGAAGCGCCGGAATAACCCGAGGGCACGTCCACCTCGTAACCCCAGGCATGACCCGACGCCCAGCCAGCCTTGCGCAGGTAATTCGCCGTCGAATGCAGCGCGTCCGGCACCGAGTTGACAAGATCGCTGCGCCCGTCGCCATCGCCGTCGACGCCGAGCCGCAGATAGGTGGAGGGCATGAACTGCGTGTGTCCGAAGGCGCCCGCCCAGGAGCCCCAGAGATCGGCCGCTTCGAGATCGCCGCGCTGCATGATTTTCAGCGTCGACATCAGTTCGCCGCGGAAATAGGACTGTCGGCGATTGCCCATGCAGACCAGCGTCGACAGCGCCTGCGGCAGGTAGAATTTTTTCGCCGCCTTGCCGAAATCCGATTCCACGCCCCAAACGGCCGCGATCGCATAACGGTCGACGCCGTAGCGCCGCTCGGCCGAGGCCAGCGCGCTTGCATACTGGCGCATCGCCGCTTTTCCGTCCGCCACTTTCTCGTCGTCGGTCAAGGCGGCGAGATAGTCCCAGATCGGCGTCTTGAACTCCGGCTGATTGTTCATCAGCTCGATGACCTTGGGCTCGGCCGTCACATTCTTGAAGGCGGCGTCGAAGGTCGCCCCGGATATGCCCTGATGACCGGCTTGCGCGCGCAAGGACGCGACGCAGGAGGAGAAATCGGCGGCGGCGGGCGTGGCTGCGGCGATGGCCAGAACGCCCGCGGCGAAAAGGCGAGTGCGGATCGTTGTCATGGCGGCAAGCTAGCCCGGTCGAATTAACGGCTCATTAACGATGACACGGCCTTGGGGCGGCGATAGGGCGCCAAAGCTTCGCCTGATCGGGCCAGCCGCTTCCAGCCGCCGGCGACGAGCGCGCACGCGTTCATTGCGCCACGCTAGCGCCGCCGCCGCGAACCGTCCATCCTCACAATCGAGGCCGGGAATCCAATTTGATTCCCGGCGGAAAGGAATTTCTGGAATGACGAACACGATTTCGACGCGCTGCTGCGTGGTCGGCGGCGGTCCGGCCGGCATGATGGCGGGCTATCTGCTCGCCCGGGCCGGCATCGACGTGGTCGTGCTGGAGAAGCACGGCGATTTCCTGCGCGATTTTCGCGGCGACACCATCCATCCCTCCACGCTCGACGTAATGGGAGAACTTGGATTGCTGGAAGGGCTTCTGCGGCGCCCCCACAGCGAGGTCGCGCATATCGACGGAATCGTCGGCGACGAACGCGTCCACATCGCCGACTTCAGTCACCTGCCGACGCGCTGCAAGTTCATCGCCTTCATGCCGCAATGGGACTTTCTCGACTATCTCGCGAACGCGGCGCGCGACCTGCCGACGCTCCGCCTCATGATGAACGCGGAGGCGACCGATCTCATCGAAAGCGACGGCGTCGTGCGGGGCATTCGCGGCGAGGCGGCGGATGGCCAGTTCGAAATCGCCGCCGATCTCGTGATCGCCGCCGACGGGAGGCGCTCGTGCATCCGCGAGGCGGCCGGCCTTGCGGTCGAAAGCCTCGGCGCGCCGATGGACGCGTTCTGGATGCGGCTGTCGAAGCAGCCGCAGGACCAGGCCGCGACCTTCGGCCGGATCAGCGCCGGCGCCATGTTCATCATGCTCGACCGCGGCGACTACTGGCAGTGCGCGCTGCTGATCCGCAAGGGCTCGGCCGATGCGATCAAGGCGCATGGCCTCGACGCCTTCCGGCATTTGCTGGCGCGGGCTTCCGACATGCCGGCCGCGCGCTTCGCCGAAATCGACGATCTCGACAAGGTGAAACTTCTGGCCGTCGCCCTCGACCGACTGAAAGACTGGGCGAAGCCTGGGCTGCTCTGCATCGGCGACGCCGCGCACGCCATGTCGCCGGTCGGCGGCGTTGGCATCAATCTGGCGATCCAGGACGCGGTCGCGGCCGCGAACATTCTGGCGGACCCTCTGCGTAGGGGGCCTGTCGACCTCCCGACCCTGAAGCGCGTGCAGGCGCGGCGAAGCTTCGCGGTGCGCGCCACGCAGGCCGCGCAAAAAATGATTCAGGAGCGGGTAATCGGCCCGGCGCTGGACAGCGGGAGCACGCCGAAGCTGCCGCTGCCGCTCAGGCTGTTCAATCGCTTTCCCATCCTGCGCCGCATTCCTGCGCGGCTCATCGGCGTCGGCATAAAGCCCGAGCACATCCACCCCGCCCTTTTGCGCGACGCGCCGAGGTCCTAGTCTGCCGCCATGCGCGCGCGCCTCGCCACAGCTCTGACGCCGATCGCCGCCATCGCGCGGCGGACGGGCGCGCGCGCGCTCGACATCGTCTATCCCCCGGTCTGCATTTCCTGCCGGCGCGCCGCCTCCAGCCATTTCGGCCTCTGCCCGGATTGCTGGACGAAAATCCGCTTCATCGAAAAACCCTGGTGCGACCGGCTCGGAACGCCGTTCGAGGTCGATCTCGGCCAGCCCGGCCTGCTCTCGCCCGAGGCCATCGCCAACCCGCCCGTATTTTCGCGCGCACGCTCGGTCGTGCGTTTCGATGACGGGCCGGCGCGTCTTCTGGTGCATCGACTGAAATATTACGACCGTCTGGAGCTCGTCCGGCCCATCGGCCAATGGATGGCGCGCGCCGGCGCCGAGTTGCTCGACGCGGCCGACCTGCTCGCGCCCGTGCCGATGCACCGGCTGCGCCTCATCGGCCGCAAGCACAATCAGGCGGCGCTTCTGGCGAACGCCGTCTCGCGCGAAACCGGCGTGCCCGTCGCCATGCGCGCGCTCGAGCGCGTCAAACCGACGGCGCCGCAGGTCGGCCTGTCGAAGACGCAACGCGCGACCAATCTGCAGGGCGCGTTCCGCATCAGCGAGGCCGGCAAGCTCGCGATCCTCGACAAGAGGATCGTGCTGATCGACGATGTCATGACATCGGGCGCGACCGCCAACGCCGCCGCCCGCGTTCTGCTGCGGGCCGGCGCGAGACGCGTGGACGCCTTGACCTTTGCGCGGGTTGTGACGGGCGGGTGAAATCCCATATAAGCGCCCCGAAAAGGAACACTCATGCAGCCGATCACCATCTACACGACCTCAATGTGCCCCTATTGCCACGCGGCCAAGGACCTGTTGCGCAAGAAGGGCGCGGAATTCGAGGAAATCTCGCTCGACGGCGACCGCGAGGGCCGCGCCGCCATGTCCGCCCGCGCGGGCGGCCGCACCACCGTGCCGCAGATCTTCATCGGCGCGACCCATGTCGGCGGCTGCGACGACCTTTACGATCTGGAATCCGACGGCAAGCTCGACGGTCTTCTGGCAGGCTGACCATGATCCGCTACGCGCTCGTCTGCGACGAGGCCCACGAATTCGAAAGCTGGTTCGCCAGCGCCGGCGCCTATGACGAACAGGCGCGCCGCGGTTTCGTGACGTGCCCGTATTGCAATTCGGCGCGCGTGAGCAAGCAGATCATGGCGCCCAACGTCGCCCGCCGCGACCGCGACGATGTGAATGCGCCCACGCCCGCGCCCGCCGCTCAGCCCGCGCAGGACGTCGTTCTGGTCGACGAGAAAATGGCCGAAGTCCGCGCCATGGTGCGGGCCTTGCGTGAAAAGATCATGGAAGCGACGACCGACGTCGGCGCGGCCTTCCCCGAGGAGGCGCGCAAGATTCACGACGGCGAGAGCGAAGCCCGCCCGATCCGCGGCCAGGCGAGCTTTGAGGAAGCCCGCGCCCTGATCGAGGACGGCGTCGAAATCATGCCGATCCCACCCTCGCCCGACGAGCGGAATTGAGTGCGCGCCGGCGAAGGCCGCATTGCCAATCTTCGATTCCGCCGGCGCCCATCGTCAGCTGGCGGCCGGATGACGGCCGGGCCTCTGCGGCAGCAGGACGATCAGCGCGAGCATCGACACGATCAACACGGCAGATGCATAGAACCGGCTGAGCGCAAGGCCTCCTGACGCATGCGGTTTGTCCAGGAGGTCGCCGACGGTGGCGCCGAGCGGGCGCGTCAGGATGAATGCGACCCAGAACAGCAGCACGCGGGAGATGTTGGTCAGGCAGTAGAGCGCGGCGACGACGGCGATCGCGGCGGCGAACACGAGCGCCCCGTCGCCGAAGCCGAGCGCATTCGTGTCGGCCATCCAGTCGCCGAGCGCCGTGCCCAGCGTCTGCGAAAACAGGATCGTCCCCCAGTAGAAGGCCTCTACGCGGGGAGTTGCGACCGTCGCGACGGAAACCGTGCCCTCGGACCAGCGCCAGATCGCGAGAGACGCCACGAGCAGCCCGAGCAGAAGCGACGAGCCGCCAGCATAGCCGATCCCGAGCGACCGGTCGGCGAAATCGGCCATGGTCGTGCCGACCGTGGTCGAGGCGACGATGGCGATCCAGTAATTCCAGGCGTTGAATTTCTTCTCGGTGATCTGCGCGGCGACGGCCGCGACGAAGATCGCCAGGAAAATGCCGGTTCCGATCAGGTATCCGCCGTTATTCGCATTCTTGTCGGCATGCAGCAGGCTCATCGTGACGGCGTCGCCACCGGTTTCGCCGAGCGTCGTGGCGATGATCTTGATGAGCCAGAAGCCGAGCGTGACTTCCGGGACCTTGCTCAGGGCGGCCTTGATTGCTTCGTTCATGGGTCTCGTCTCGTGATCGCGGGATGGCCGCCCCGCATGGCGGAGCGGCCCGAAACGCGGGTTGGACCTCAGTCCGGATTGGGCCCTTCGGCCTTGTTTTCGAGCACCACGCCGGTCGACGCGTCGACGCCGACTTCCCTCACGTGGCGGCCGTTCGCGATGTCGAAGGAATATCTGAGCCCGCTGCCGCCGGGCTCGCGCTCGAGTTCGGCGTCCCTGATCTTGCCCGCATGCGCCTTCAGCGCGATGGCGCGGGCCTCTTTCATGCCGATTTTGGCCTCGCCGCGCAGCTTCTGGCCCATGTAGGCCAGCGCGGGCGTCGCGAGCGCGACAGCCAGTGCGGCGATCGCGACAATCCCGGCATTCTGTCGTTTCATATCCATTTGGTTCTCCACGCCCCGGCCCCTGGCTGGCGACGCCCGCTCAAGCGAATGCGTCGAATGGCGGGATGGTGCGCCGGGAGAATGAGGAGCGAATTAGCTCGCCGCGCCCGGCGTCGATTTCGCCGCCGTGACGCGCGCGCATACGCCCGGGACGCCGTCCGTCCGGTTTTCGACGGTCAGGGCGAGGCCGTGGCGTTCGGCCACGCGGCGCGCGATCGCGAGGCCGAGCCCCGTTCCCTCCGCATTGCCCGAAGCGCCGCGATAGAACCGGTCAAATATCCGCGCGTGCGCGCCGGGCGGCAGACCGGGACCGGTATCGACGATCTCCGCGGCAAGCCGGTTGTCGCGAAGGCCGAGGAATACGTCGACCTTTCCGCCGGGCGGCGTATAGCGCACGGCATTGTCGATGAGATTGGTGAACAAGGCCCTCAGTTCGCTGTCCACGCCTCGCAAACGCATGTCGGGTCGAATATTCGCGCCGAGATCGACGCCTTTCCGCCCGGCGAGCGGCGCGCAAGTGGCGACGCAGTCGAGCATGAGCGCGCTGAAATCGAGGACCCGCCCCTGTCCGGGCGTTGGTTCGTCCAGCCGCGCGAGTTCGAGCAAGCGGTTGGCGAGCGCGCTGGCGCGTTTGACGCTGGCCGCCAACGCGGCGACACGGTGCGCGTGGTCCGCTCCGGCGCCGGGCCGGAGATTGTCGACTTCGATCTGCATCGCCGCGAGCGGCGTCCGCAATTCATGCGCGGCGTCTGCGACAAAGCGCTTTTGCGCCTCGACCGCCGCTTGAAGGCGATCGATCAACCCGTTCATGCTCGCGACGAGCGGCGCCACTTCCGCGGGGACGCTGTCGAGAACGATCGGCTTCGTCGCCGAGACGCTACGCGCGGCAAGCTCGTCCGAGAGCGCGCTCAGCGGGCGAAGGGCGCGGTTGAGGGCCCAGCCGACCACCAGCCAGGATAGCGGTATGACGATGAGCACCGGCGCGGCCGCGCCGAGCGCCGCGCCGTCCGCGATCTCCGCCCGCACTGTGTCGCGCTGGGCGACCTGCACGGTGCGCTCGACGCTGCGCGCCGCATAGACCCGCCACAACACGCCGGCCGCACTGACGTCGGCGAACCCGGCCTGCGTCTGCCGGGGGATCGCCGCCTCCGGCCCCGACTGATGGACAATGCGCCCGGCGCTGTCCCAGATCGTGATCGCGAACTGATCCTCCGGATCGCGATCGGGCCCCGCCGGCGCGTTGGCGGATCGCAGGCCCGGCCCGACATTCAGCGCGATCTGGCGAAGCTGCCCGTCGAGAAATTCGGCGGCCTCGCTGCGGGCATACCAATAGGCGATGAGAATCGCGACGAACCCGACCGCGGTCAGAAGGCCGGTCATCCAGGCAAGGGCGGATCGACGCAGCGACGGATTCATGACTTCGCGACCATCCATCCGGCGCCGCGCACATTCAGGATGACGTCCTTGCCGAATTTTCGGCGGATGGAATGGATCAGCACGTCGACGGCGTTGCTTTCGACCTCCTCGCCCCAGCCGTAGATGCGCTCCTCGATCTGTGCGCGAGAAAGAATGCGTCCGGGACGCTCCATCAGCGCATGCATGACGGCATATTCCCTGGCCGGTAGCACGGTGGCCTGTCCGGCATGCGTCATTTCATGGCTTTCGGTGTCGAGCTCGGTCGCGCCCGCCATCAGGATCGAGGTCGCGCGCCCCGCGCGGCGGCGCACGAGCGCGCGCATGCGCGCCAGAAGCTCCCGCGTCTCGAAAGGTTTGACCAGATAGTCGTCGGCGCCGAGGTCGAGCCCGGCGACGCGATCGTCGAGCGCGTCCCGAGCGGTGATGATGAGGACGGGCGCTTCGCTCCCCCTGCCGCGCGCGGTCCTGAGAAGGGCGAAACCGTCCACATCCGGCAGGCCAAGGTCGAGGAGGACGACAGAATAGCCCTCGTCCCGCAAGGCCTCGTCGGCATGAACGCCATCGCGAACCCAGTCGACCGACAGGCCCTCGTCGGCCAGCGCGGTCTCGAGCGCGCCGCCCAGCATGGCGTCATCCTCGATCAGCAGAACCCTCATATGCCGATGTTAGCAGGTTCGATGCGGCCCGCGATCAGCAAGCCGCCGGGTCGATCATCCCGCTATTCCGGCTTCTGTGCCGCCATCATGTAATTGATGCTGCAATCCTCCGACGTCCGCCACTCGTCGAAGATCGGGTGATAGACCACGCCCGTGCGATCAAAGATTTCGAGCCCCGCCGCGCGAAAGTCCATCGCCAGCTCCTGCGGCGTCACGAACTGCTCCCAATTGTGCGTGCCGGGCTTGACCCAGCGCAGGATGTATTCGGCGCCGACGATGGCGAGCGCGAAGGACTTGAGCGTGCGATTGAGCGTCGCCGCGAACAGGAAGCCGCCGGGCCTGACCAGGCTGGCGGCGGTCGCGATGAAGGCGGGACGATCGGCGACATGCTCGACCACTTCCATGATCAGCACGGCGTCGTATTGCGCGCCGGTCGCGGCCAGTTCCTCGGCGGTCGTGGCGCGATAGTCGATCTCGAGGCCCGACTTCGCCGCATGGGCCTTCGCCACTTCGATGTTCATGGGTGCCGGATCGACAGAAGTCATTTCGGCGCCCAGAGCCGCCAGCGGCTCCGAGAGAATTCCGGCGCCGCAGCCGATGTCGAGGAGGCGAAGGCCGGCGAGCGGGCCTTCGCTCTTTCCCTTGCCCTCATCCTGAGGAGCGCCCGCCGGGCGCGTCTCGAAGGATGGCCGAGCCGCGCCGTCTTGGCCCATGCTTCGAGACGGCCGCTGCGCGGCCTCCTCAGCATGAGGGGTCTGCATTTCCTCGACCAGAATGTCGCGGACATAATCCACCCGTGTTGGGTTCAGCTTGTGCAGCGCCCGCATCGGGCCCCACAGGTCCCACCATTCCTCGCCGAGCGCGTTGAACCGCGCGACATCGGCCGGATCGACGCTCGCGCTGCGGGGCGCCGCCTCGGGGGCGCTGGGTTTGGTGGCGGCCTTCGCCATGCTGGAAATCCTAGATGTTCGTGCCGCAGCCTGCGCGATTGACAGGCGCCAATGAGGCCGTATGTATACGCCGCCTTCGGACAGGGCGCGAGACAGGCATTCCGCGTCAAAGCTTCGCAAGGTCGGCAAACCCTTCGGAGCGTCATGTCCGGTCAGGCAAAACCCCGTCTCGTCATGAAGTTCGGCGGCACTTCGGTCGCCGATGTCGAGCGCATCCGCAACGTCGCCCGTCATGTGCGGCGCGAGGTCGAGGCCGGCTACGACGTCGCCGTCGTCGTCTCCGCCATGTCCGGCAAGACCAACGAGCTGGTCGCCTGGTGCAAGGAAGCCTCGGCCCTCCACGACGCGCGCGAATATGACGCGGTCGTGGCCTCCGGCGAACAGGTGACGTCGGGCCTTCTGGCGATCGTCCTGCAGAACATGGGGATTCAGGCCCGCTCCTGGCAGGGCTGGCAGATCCCGATCCTGACCGACGGCGCGCATGGCTCGGCCCGCATCGAGGGCATCGACGGCACCAAGATCATCCAGCATTTCACGGAACGGCAGGAAGTCGCCGTCGTCGCCGGCTTCCAGGGGATGCACCAGCCGACCGGCCGCATCGCGACGCTCGGCCGCGGCGGCTCGGACACGAGCGCGGTGGCCTTGGCCGCCGCCATCGGCGCCGTGCGCTGCGACATCTATACCGACGTCGACGGCGTCTATACGACCGATCCGCGCATCGTTAAGGCGGCGCGACGCCTCGACAAGGTCGCCTTCGAGGAAATGCTCGAAATGGCCTCGCTCGGCGCGAAAGTCCTGCAAGTCCGGTCCGTCGAGGTCGCGATGGTGCACAAGGTGCCGACCTATGTGCGCTCCTCCTTCGACGATCCCGCAAATCCCCAGTCCGGCACGCTGATCTGCGCCGAGGAGGACATTATGGAAGCCCAGGTTGTCACCGGCATCGCCTTTTCCCGCGACGAGGCGCAGATCACGCTGCGCCGCGTCGCCGACAAGCCGGGCGTGGCGGCGGCGATCTTCGTGCCGCTGGCCGACGCCAACATCAACGTCGACATGATCATCCAGGTCGTCTCCGACGACCAGGCGACGACCGACATCACTTTCACCGTGCCGGCAGCCGACTACGAGCGAGCCCGCGACGTGCTGGAAAAGGCCAGGGACGCCGTCGGCTTCGCCTCGATCGCCGGCGCGACCGATGTGGTCAAGGTCTCGGCCATCGGCATCGGCATGCGCAGCCACGCCGGCGTCGCGGCGCGCGCTTTCAGGGCGCTGTCGGAAAAGGGCATCAATATCAGGGCGATAACGACATCCGAGATCAAGTTTTCGGTCCTGATCGACGCCGCTTATACCGAGCTCGCCGTACGCACGCTGCACTCGCTCTACGGCCTCGACAAGGCCTGACCCCGGAGCCCTGCCGCCTCGCCTGCCCGGTCGATATCGCGTAAATAGGGGCGAGGCGAGTCGCCCCGACCGTCGCCTGCTGCCCGTTTTCTGCAAACGATCGGGCGTGCGGTCGGGCTTATGGCTCGCCCTTTCATCCGGGCGTCCGCCCAACGGAACACGACACGATGCGCAGCGCACTCGGCGGACCTCGCCTTCTGCTGCGCCGGCTCCGCGAAGTCATGGCGGAGCCGGTGAGCCCGCAGGCGCGCCTCGACAAGATCGTGATCCATATCGCCGCCAACATGGTCGCCGAGGTCTGCTCGGTCTATGTCATGCGGGGCGACGGCCGCCTCGAACTCTACGCCACCGAGGGCCTGAACCGAGAGGCGGTGCACCTCACTACCATGCGCGCGACCGAGGGCCTCGTCGGCCTCATCGCCACATCCGCCGAGCCGCTCGCGCTCGCCGACGCCCAATCCCACCCGGCCTTCTCCTACAAGCCGGAGACGGGCGAAGAAATCTACCATTCCTTCCTGGGCGTGCCGATCCTGCGCGGCGGCAACACGCTCGGCGTGCTCGTCGTCCAGAACCGCGCGCGGCGCATCTACACCGACGAGGAGGTCGAGGCGCTCCAGACGACCGCCATGCTGCTCGCGGAGATGATCGCATCCGGCGAGTTGCAGGCGATCGCGCTGCCTGGCGACGAGACGGCGTTGAAGCGCGCGGTCGCCGTGAAGGGCTCGGCGATCGCGGATGGCATCGGGCTCGGCCATGTCGTGCTGCACGAGCCGCGCGTCGTCATCAAGCAGATCGTCGCCGAGGACGCCAAGACCGAGGGCCGCCGTCTCGAAGACGCTGTGCAGGCCCTGCGCGACGAGATCGACACGCTGATCGCGCGGGGCGACCGCCTCGGCGCCGGCGAGCATCGCGAAGTGCTGGAGACCGTCCGCGTCTTCGCCAACGATCGCGGCTGGATGCGCCGCCTGACCGAGGCGATCCAGACCGGCCTGACGGCGGAAGCCGCCGTCGAGCGCGTGCAGAACGACGCCCGCGCGAAACTGCAGCGCCAGACCGACCCCTATCTGCGCGAGCGGCTGCACGATCTCGACGATCTCGCCAACCGTCTGCTGCACAAGTTGACCGGCGCGGACTATGTCGTCGCGCGAGAAATCCTGCCCGACAACGCCATTCTGGTGGCGCGCTCCATGGGTCCGGCAGCGCTGCTCGACTACCCCCGTTCCAAGCTGCGCGGCCTCGTGCTCGAACAGGGCGGCGCCTCGAGCCATGTCGCGATCGTGGCCCGCGCCATCGGCATTCCCGCTGTCGGCGACGTCGCCAACATCACCGATTTCGTCGAGACCGGCGATGCGATCATCGTCGATGGCTCGACCGGCGACATTCAGGTGCGCCCCGGGCACGACGTCGAGGCCGCCTATGCCGAGAAGGCGCGGCTGCGCGCCCGCCGGCAGGAACAGTACATCAGGCTTCGCGATGTGCCCGCCGTGACGAAGGACGGCGTGAAGATCAAGATGCACATGAACGCCGGCCTGATCATCGACACCCAGCATTTCGCGGAGACCGGGGCGGAATCGATCGGCCTGTTCCGCACCGAGTTGCAATTCATGCTGGCCGCGCGCTTCCCGCGCGCCGGCGAGCAGGAAGCGCTCTACCGCGCGGTGCTCGAGGCCGTTCCCGACCGGCCGGTCACCTTCCGCACGCTCGACATCGGCTCGGACAAGGTCCTGCCTTACATGGCGAAGGTGGACGAGGAAAATCCTGCGCTCGGCTGGCGCGCGATCCGTATCGGCCTCGACCGGCCGGGACTACTCCGCCAACAGCTCCGCGCCATGCTGAAGGCCGGCGCCGGCCGCGAATTGCGCATCATGTTCCCGATGGTCGCGACCATCAAGGAATTCGAGGCCGCGCGCGAAGTCGCAATGCACGAGGTCGCCTGGCTGAAGAAGCACGGCTACCAGACGCCCGAACCCCTCAAGCTCGGCGTGATGGTGGAAGTGCCTTCGCTGCTCTGGGAACTCGGCGCCATCTGCGCGCGTGCGGATTTTCTCTCGGTCGGCTCGAACGACCTCATCCAGTATCTCTTCGCCGCCGACCGGGACAACAAGCGCGTCGCCGCGCGTTTCGATCCGCTTTCGCCGCCCGCGCTACGCGCCCTGCGCGCGATCGCGGAGGCAGGGGCCCTGACCGGCACGCCGGTCACGCTCTGCGGCGAAATGGGCGGCAAGCCGCTCGACGCGCTGGCGCTGGCGGCCATCGGCTACCGCTCGCTCTCCATGTCCGCGACCTCGATCGGGCCGGTCAAGGCGACCCTGCTCAGCGCCAATCTCATGGAAATCCAGGAATTTCTGGCGCCCATGATCGACCAGGGCGACGACCGCCAGCCGCTGCGCGAGCAATTGCGCGCCTTCGCCGAAGCGCGCGGCGTGCAGCTCTGATCAGCCGTCCTCGCAGATTTCCTTCGTCTTGAACGTCTTCCGGAACCTCTTGGCGAGATCGGCGCGCACGGCGTCGTCCTTCGCCTGATCGACGTTGAGCTTCAGAAAGGCGATCGCGCAGTTCGACCAGTCGTGGCTGATCACATCGGCGCGGATCAAGCGGTCGGCGTCCTTGGTTCCCTCCAGCGCCAGACCGTTCTTGCGGCATTGCGCGGGATTGCCGTTGTCGATGCAGCGCTTCTTCACGAGCTCACGCCAGACCGGTCGCAGCGCTGCGGGATCGTCGGCTTTTTCGATCAATCGCGTACACGCCTGCGCCGCCGGTTGAAATTCGAGGAGAATGCGCGCCGAGGCGCCGGCCACGAGCGCGCGGCCCTTGATGCGGTCGAACGCGCAGGTTTCGGCGATCTGCTCCAGCCGCCGCGCACGCAAATCCGCGAGACCCGGCATGTCGAGATAGGTCTGGGCGCGAAGCGGCTTGGCCGGCGCCATGCAGTTTTCGTAATCGGCCCGGGCCAAGGCCTCCGTATAGATCTGGCTCTTGTCGTGGACGGCGAAATTCGGATTCGCGAGCCCCTCGCCCAGGATCACGTTGGCCGTGTCCTTCAGCTTGCGTTCGTCGACCTTTGCCGGATCGAACTTGATCCTGTAGTCGCAGCCCGGCCCGGAGACGGAAATGGTCTTTTCCGCCGCGAGGGTGGGTGCGGCGCCGATGATCGGAAGCAGAGCGAAAAGCGCCAGCCGTAACAGTTTCATTGGACAATCCCCCCGGATTTGCAGGCTCTACCCCTTGCAGTCCCGCCCCTCCCCGGTCAATACCGGCGCTCAGGCAAGCTCGACCCGGCGCGAAGAGGCGCCATTCATGATACCCAGCGACAAGCTCGACATCATCCTGCGCCGCCACGACGAGATCGGCGCCAGACTCGCCGAAGGCGCCGATGGCGCGACCTATGTCGCCTTGTCGCGCGAACTCTCGTCGATGGAGGACGTGGTCGTCGCGATCCGCATGTATCGCGGGATCGCCGACGAGGTTTCGGGCCTCGACGCCATGCTGGCCGACCCCGCGCTCGACAAGGAGATGCGCGAACTCGCCGAGGGCGAGCGCACGGAGGCCGGCGAAAGACTCGAAAAGGCGGAAAAGGACCTTCAGGTCGCGCTTCTGCCGAAGGACGCCGACGACGAGAAGAGCGCCATCGTCGAAATCCGCGCCGGCACGGGCGGCGACGAGGCCGCGCTCTTCGCCGGCGATCTCTTCCGCATGTACGTGCGCTACGCGGAGGCGCACGGCTGGAAGGCCGAACTCGTTTCCGCCAGCGAAGGCACGATGGGCGGCTACAAGGAAATCATCGCCGAGATTTCCGGCCGCGGTGTTTTCGCGAAGATGAAATTCGAATCCGGCGTTCATCGCGTGCAACGGGTTCCCGCCACGGAGACTCAAGGGAGAATTCACACCTCCGCCGCCACCGTCGCAGTCCTGCCGGAAGTGGAAGAAGTCGACGTCGCCATCAACGAATCCGATTTGCGCATCGACACCTTGCGTTCGGGCGGCGCCGGCGGCCAGCACGTCAACAAGACGGAATCGGCGATCCGCATCACCCATATCCCGTCCGGCATCGTCGTGATGATGCAGGAGGAGCGCTCCCAGCACCGCAACCGCGCCAAGGCCATGAGCATTCTTCGCGCGCGACTTTACGACCAGCAGCTTCAATCCCGCGACAGCGAGCGCGCCGCCGACCGCAAGGCCATGGTCGGCTCGGGCGACCGCTCCGAGCGCATCCGCACCTACAATTTCCCGCAAGGGCGCGTGACAGACCACCGCATCAACCTCACGCTCTACAAACTCGACAAGGTGATGGAAGGCGACCTCGACGAGATCGTCGACGCGCTGATCACCGACCATCAGGCGAAGCTGATGGCGGCGCAGGGGGATTGAGTGTCTGTTCCCTCCCCCCTGTGGGGAGGGGAGACGCCAAGCACCCCAAAACTGAAAAGCCCCCGCCGTTTCCGGCGAGGACCCTTCAGGAGACGAGAAATCTCTAGTCGCTCAGCAGGCGACGCGCACGCGGCGGTAGCCACGGAAGCGGCCCCAGTCGTCGTAGACGGCCTGACGGGTGACGCAGGTATCGTAGTAGACGGGCGCGGCGGAGGCGGCGATCGCGCCGGCGGCGAGCCCGGCGATGCCCAGGCCGACGGCCGCGCCAGGACCCCAGCCCCAGCCGCCGTGGTGGCGATGACCCCAAGCGGCGGCGGGCGTCGCGGTCGTAGCGACCGTACCGGCCAGTGTGAGCGCGGCGATGGAAGCGGTGATGATCTTGCGGCTGCGGGTCATGGCTCTCTCCTGTAAGTCGTCGCCTTGGCGTCTGGCGATGATTGGAGAGTAGCGGCGGGCGTCGCGGAGCGATGTGCCGCCGCGCACGGGGCGATTTCGCCCCTTCGCCTTGACGCGGCCTGCCGCCTCCCGTATAGCGACGCATCCTTTTCGGCGGCTTCGGCCGCCGAAGGCTTTTCCATGCATCCATGAGCAATGGAACTGGAGCAGCCCGCCGCCCGCACAGCGCGCAAGGACGAGAACTTTCACCCCGGCCTTGCCGGGACGACCCGAGATCACGGAGCTACCCATGTCCCGCCGCTGCGAACTGACCGGCAAGGCCGTCCAGACCGGCAACCTCGTCAGCCACTCGAACCGCAAGACGCGCACGCGCTTCCTGCCGAACCTGTGCAACGTCACGCTGATGTCCGAAGCGCTCCAGCGCCCGGTGCGCCTGCGCATCGCTGCGGCCGCGCTGCGCTCGGTCGAGCATCGTGGCGGCATCGACGCTTTCCTCGTCAAGGCCCGCGACGAAGAGCTGTCGATCGGCGCCCGCGCGCTCAAGCGCGAGATCGTGAAGAAGCAGGCCGCCAGCGCCTGATTTTCCGAACCCGAGCGAAAACAAACGGAAGATTGAGAACGCCGGCGCGCACTCGTGCGCCGGCGTTTTTGTTCGTCTCCGCATAGGTTTATGCGGCCACGCACATTTTGAATAATTCCTTCGGCGTGTTTTGACATTAAGTCGCGTTAGAGATGGCGACGAAATCATGTCAGCCGTAAATTCTGCCTTTGACGCCGTTTACTGGCGCCGCCCGCCATTTGCGGGGCCGCCGCCCGTATTCGTGCCAAAGGGGATTGGGCGGCGATGGAAGCCAAACGCATATGGTGTGTCCGCGCGGGGGCGAGCGGCGAAGCCGATTTTCTTTTTCTGAAACGCAATCAGGTCGCCATGTCTTTCGAGGATATGGGCGGCGATGTCGCAAGCCTTCCGGCGGCGCGCGACGCATTCAAGGAAGCTTTCGCGCGGGCGGCGCCGGCCGCGCGCGCCAGCTCGATCCCGATTTCGGCCGGCCAGCTCTATCGCTTCGTGCACGAGATGCGGATCGGCGACAATGTGATCTATCCGCGCAAGTCGGATCGCACGGTGCGCTGGGGCGAGGTCGTCGCCCCCTATGTGTTCGACACCGACGATTTGAACGAGTTCGGCCATCGACGCGGCGTGCGCTGGATCGGCAAGCTGTCGCGCGACAGCTTCTCGCAGGGCGCGCTCTATGAACTGGGCTCCGCGCTCACTTTCTTCGAGGTTAAATCCTTCGCCGAGGAGTTCCGCGAGAAGTTCGCCGATCCCGATAATGTCGCTGAAGTCCGGACCTCGCCCGCGCAGGACGAGACGGAGGACGGCGTGCTGCGCGACATCGAGGAGACGACGCGCGATTTCATCTCCAAGCGCATCAAGACCGACCTCAAGGGCAGCGCGCTCGAACCCTTCGTCGCCTCGCTGTTCCGCGCGATGGGCTACAATGCGCGCGCCACACGCGCCGTGCGCGACGACGGGATCGACGTGATCGCGCATCGCGACGAGCTAGGCATCGAGCCGCCGATCCTCAAGATTCAGGTGAAGTCGCACGACGCCAATATCTGCGCTGATCACGTCAAGGCGTTCTACGCCATGGTGCAGGAGCGCGACGTCGGCATTTTCATAACCACGGGAGATTACACCGCGAGCGCAGCGAGCTTCGCGCGCTCGAAGGGCAATCTGAAACTGATCGACGGCTCGGGCTTCGTCGAACTGATCCAGAAATACTACGACCGTCTCGACATGGTCTCGCGCGAGACGATCCGGCTACGGCGCGTACTGGTGCCGGACGCCCAGTCCGCTTGAAGGCGGAGGTATCAAAGCAGCGAGCGCTTGATTGCGGACGAACGAAAACAGCCGGCGGAGGCCGCCGGCTGCTTCGAAACGCCGGAAGGAGGCTTACGCTTCCTGGGAAGCCTTGGGCTTGAGAATCTGGCGGCCGCGATACATGCCGGTCTTCAGATCGACATGGTGCGGGCGGCGCAGTTCGCCGGAATCCTTGTCCTCGACATAGGTCGGGGCGGCGAGCGCGTCGGCCGAACGGCGGAAGCCGCGCTTCATCGGGGAGGTTTTTCTCTTCGGAACAGCCATTTGAAACTCCATTGTCCCGCAAGACGGGGCTTGCCCGGCACACGCTTCCTCTGCAATTGACGGCCGCGCATCGAACGCACGCCGCCATCGCTCCGGCGCGCGGGCGGGACGGTGGCGGGCTCATAGCCCAAAAACTCCGGCTGCGCCACCCTTAACCGCAGAAAATGGCGTTCAATCGTCATTTCAGGCAATCGAGCCACGGCCCCGCGTCCGCGAGCCGCCCCATCACACGACGTGCGTGGCGGGCCTGCGCGCGCGTGGGGCGCTGCGGGCGGCGCAGGATCGGGTTCGGCAGCGCGGCGGCCATCAGGGCGGCCTGATGGTGCGTGAGCGTCGCCGCCGTACGCCTGAAATCGGCGCGGGCGGCCGCCTCCGCGCCAAAGACGCCGTCCGGCCCCCATTCGGCGATGTTGAGATAGACCTCCATGATCCGCCGCTTTGGCCAGACGAGGTCCAGCACAAGGGCGAGCGGGATCTCGACCGCCTTGCGGATCGCGCTGCGCGCGGGCCACAGAAACAGGTTCTTGACCACTTGCATCGTAATGGTGGAGGCGCCGCGCGATGGTCCATCCTCGTCGTCGAGAACCTCGCCGAGCGCATCCCAGTCGACCCCGTGGTGACGGCAGAATTTGGCGTCCTCCGACATGACGACCGACGCGACGAGCGCCGGGGAGATGCGATCGAGTGACGCGTAGTCCCGCACGACAGGCCGTCCCGTGACGTAGCGCGCCAGCATCAGCGTGGAGACGGGCGGCGCGAAACGCCACAGGATCATCAGCCCCGCCAGCGCCAGCAACGCGACGACGGCCGCCCGCAACGCCAGCCGGAGCGCGCACCCTATCATACCCGCACCCTGTCCCGGCGCCTGCGCCATTGCCGCCTCCCGGGGCGAGGGTTGACCGATCGATGGCGCAGGAGCAAGCGCGGCCGTCGCTGGGATACGCGGCCTTAACGCGACAGCGGCATGATTTCAGGTATTGCTGGCGGCCACATGTTCTCCAAAACTTCTCTCGGTCTCGCCATTTCCGCGCTGGGCGTCGCCTTCGGCGTGCTGATCGTCCGTCATCCCGAGGGGCTGAGAGCCCCGCTTTGGGTCGCGCTCGCGGCGATGGGCGCCTTCGTCGCGGCGGGGATCGTCATCGTCGCGGAGGATCGCGGCGCATTTCGCCTGCGCCAGTTCGCCATTTTCTGCCTGCTGCTGGCCATGCTGGCGCCGCCCGCCTGGGTCGCGCTCGGCGAAGGCGCGCGCGCCTGCGTCGGCGGAATCGGCTTCGGCGGCGCGGGGATCGGCGGCGCCGTCTCGGATTTCGCCTGTCGCGCGGGCTTTGGGGTCGGCGCGGCCTTCGTCGTACTTTTGATCGCCGGGTTCCTCTACCACTGGAAGCGCGGCAAACCGATGTAGCGGGCAGCGCCGCCTTGACCGGCAGGACCCGATCGGGCAAGCGGGTCGGGAATGTTGGGGAGCCCCTGCGCATGACCGAACGCGCGACCGCAAGTCTGTTTCGAACCCGGCTCGACGAAGTCGCCGCGGAGACCGAGACCATGCTCGACACGCTGCTGTCGCCGCTGGTGCGCACAGGCGAGATCGAGCGCCCCGCGCGCCTGCTCGAATCCATGCGTTACGCGAGTCTTGGCGGCGGCAAGCGCCTGCGGCCCTTTCTGGTGGTAGAGAGCGCGCGTCTGTTCGGCGCCGAGGGAGAGGGCGTGCTGCGCGCCGCCGCGGCGCTTGAAATGGTGCATTGCTATTCGCTCGTGCACGACGACCTGCCGGCGATGGACGACGACGATCTGCGGCGTGGCCGGCCGACGGCGCACAAGGCCTTCGACGAGGCGACCGCCATTCTCGCCGGCGATGGCCTTCTGACCTACGCCTTCGACGTTCTGGCCGATGGCGCGACACACAAGGACGCGGCCGTGCGCGCCGATCTCGTGCTGGGGCTCGCGCGCGCCGCCGGGCTCGGCGGCATGGTCGGCGGGCAGGCGCTCGACCTCGAGGCCGAAAAGGCGACCGCGCCCCATCAGCCTCAGGCGATCATGACCTTGCAGGCGATGAAGACCGGCGCCCTGCTGCTCTACGCCGTCGAAGCTGGCGCGCGCATCGGCGGCGCGAACGCCGACCAGCGCGCCGCGCTCGTCAAATACGGCCGCGCGCTCGGCGCTTGCTTTCAGGTCGCCGACGACATTCTCGACGCGGAAGGCGACGAGGCGGCGCTGGGAAAACGCGCCGGCAAGGACGCCGGCCGCAACAAGGCGACGCTCGTCTCTGCATTGGGCATCGACGCCGCGCGAGAGCGCCGCGACACACTCGCCATCGACGCGATCGAGGCGCTGGAGGAAGGCGGTTTCGGCGAAAAGGCCGCGGTTCTCGCGGAAGCCGCGCGCTTTACCGCCGCGCGTCGCAGCTGACTCGACCGCGGCTTTCGCGGAGGGACCGCATCATGACGCGTATCATTGCGTTGAAGGCCGAAGATTTCGAGGAATGGCTGCCGCTGTGGCGCGGCTACCAGACGTTCTACAAGGTCGACATCGACGAGGCGACGACGCGCACGACCTTCGCGCGCCTGACCGGCGGAGCCGAGCCCATGGGCGCGTTTCTGGCGCGCGACGATGCCGGCAAGGCGATCGGCATGGTGCATTGGATCATGCATCGCTCGTGCTGGACGACAGGCGATTATTGCTACCTGCAGGACCTGTTCGTCGCGCCCGACATTCGCGGCGGCGGCGTGGGGCGCAAGCTGATCGATGCCGTCTATGACATCGCCCAGAAGCACGTGTGTTCGCGCGTGTGGTGGCTGACGCACGAGACCAACGTGCAGGCGATGATCCTGTACGACAAGGTCGCGACCAAGTCGGGCTTCGTGCAATATGTGAAGCGGTTCTAGCCGTTCGCATTATCACGCCGTCATTGCGAGTGCGGCGAAGCAATCCATCCCCGGGCGAATCATCCGGGGATGGATTGCTTCGTCGCTTCAGGTGAACCCGCGATGCGGCTTCACCCGAGCTCCTCGCAATTACGGGCAAGTTCGTAAGCGCCTATTCCGCCGCCTTCGCGCCCTCGCCAAACCGGCGTTCGACATAGTCTTCGACGATCTGCTTGAACTCGTCCGCAATGCCGGCGCCGCGAAGGGTCATCGCCTTCTTGCCGTCGATGAAGACGGGCGCGGCCGGCGCCTCGCCGGTGCCCGGCAGCGAAATGCCGATGTCGGCGTGCTTGCTTTCGCCGGGTCCGTTCACGATGCAGCCCATGACCGCGACATTGAGCGTTTCGACGCCAGCGTATTTCTTCTTCCACTCCGGCATGGAAACGCGGATGTGGTCCTGGATGTCGCGCGCAAGTTCCTGAAACACGGTCGAGGTCGTGCGACCGCAGCCCGGACAGGCGGCCACCAGCGGCACGAAAGTCCGAAAACCCATGGTCTGCAGGATTTCCTGCGCGACCTTCACTTCCAGCGTGCGGTCGCCGCCGGGCTCGGGCGTCAACGAGACGCGGATCGTGTCGCCGATGCCTTCCTGCAGGAGCACGCCGAGCGCGGCGGACGAGGCGACGACGCCTTTCGAGCCCATGCCGGCCTCGGTGAGGCCGAGATGCAGCGCATAGTCCGAGCGCTGGGCAAGCATGCGATAGACCGAGATCAGCCCCTGCACCGCCGAGACTTTCGCGGACAGGATGATGCGGTCCTTCGGCAGGCCAATTTCCTGCGCGAGATCGGCGGACATGAGCGCCGACTGGACCAGCGCCTCACGCGTGACGGCTTGCGCGTCGATGGGGCGCGACGACTTGGCGTTGCGATCCATCAGGACCGTGAGCATCTCCTGATCGAGCGAGCCCCAGTTGGCGCCGATGCGCACGGTCTTGCCGTGCTTGATCGCCATTTCGACGATGGCGGCGAACTGCCGGTCCTTCTTCTCCTTGAAGCCGACATTGCCGGGATTGATGCGATATTTGTCGAGCGCCTCGGCGCAGGCCGGGTGATCGGCGAGCAGCTTGTGGCCGATATAGTGGAAATCGCCGACGAGCGGCGTGTCGACGCCCATCCGCGCGAGACGGTCGCGGATATGCGGCACGGCGGCGGCCGCCTCGTCGCGGTCGACGGTGATGCGCACCAGTTCCGAGCCCGCCTGCGCGAGCGCGGCCACCTGCCGCGTCGTGCTCTCGACGTCGGCGGTATCCGTGTTGGTCATGGACTGCACGACGATCGGCGCGCCGCCTCCCACGCGCACGGCGCCCTTGCCGGCGCCGACGACAACGCCGGTCGTGCGGTGACGCGCCGCCGGTTCGGCGGCGATGGGCTCAGGCAGGCAGGCGGTGTCGATCGCTTCGGTCATGGTCTTGTCTTCACTCGTCTTCGGCGGAGGTCCCTGGACCGCGAGCCTTCACGCCACATCCTTCGTGGCGCAGTCGGCGCAGCGGCCGGCTATTTCTATGATCTGGGCGCGGGGCGCAAATCCGAGCTTGTCCGCGACATCGGCGACGTCGGCGGCGAGCGCGGGCGACGTCGCTTCATCGACATGGCCGCAGCCGTCGCAGATCAGGAAGGCGACGGGCTCGCTGGCTTCGTGGCTGTGCCCACAGGCCAGAAAGGCGTTGCGGGAGGCGAGCCGATGGACGAGCCCCTGCTCCACCAGAAAATCGAGGGCGCGATAGACCTGGGTCGGCGCCGGGCGTCGGCCCACGGACGCCGCCAGAAGGTCGATCATCTCATAGGCGCCGATCGGGCGGCGCGCCTGCTCGAGGATGTCGAGAACCGCCTTGCGGCCCGGCGTCAGCCGCCTGCCGGGGGCGGGGCCTCCGGCCGCGTCTTGCGCATGGTCGTGATCATCATCGTGGTCGTGCCGGGTGCGGCGCATCATAATGCCATTATAGCGTGGTGCTAAGACATTTCGAACCATCGCTTTCAGGCATGCGGCGCCATATATTGCGTCGCATCAATTTCAGGAGATCGCCATGTCCCTCGCCAAGCGCAACGCCGTCGTCACGGGCTCCACTTCCGGCATCGGTCTCGCCTACGCCCGAGCTCTGGCGGCCGAAGGCGCCAATGTCCTCATCAACGGTTTCGGCGACAAGGACGCTATCGAAAAGGAGCGTTCGGGCATTGAGAAGGATTTCGGCGTGAAATGCGTCTACGACGGCGCCGACATGTCGAAGCCCGCCGAAATCGCCGCCATGATCGCCCATGCGGAGAAGGCGCTGGGATCGGTCGACGTGCTCGTCAACAATGCCGGCATCCAGTTCGTGTCGCCGGTCGAGGATTTCCCGATCGAGAAATGGGACCAGATCATTGCGATCAACCTGTCCTCCGCCTTCCATACGATCCGCGCGGCCGTGCCCGGCATGAAGGCGCGCAAGTGGGGCCGTATCATCAATACGGCGTCGGCCCATTCGCTCGTCGCCTCGCCGTTCAAGTCGGCTTATGTGTCCGCCAAGCACGGCATCGCCGGCCTGACAAAGACGATCGCGCTCGAAGTCGCGACCTTCGGCGTGACCGTCAATTGCATCTCGCCCGGCTATGTCTGGACGCCGCTTGTCGAAAAGCAGATCCCGGACACGATGAAGGCGCGCAACATGACCAAGGAGCAGGTCATGAATGACGTGCTCTTGGCGGCCCAGCCGACCAAGCAATTCGTCACCGTCGAGCAGGTCGCGGCTCTCGCTGTGTTCCTGTGCTCCGACAGCGCCTCGCAGATCACCGGCGCCAACATTTCGATGGACGGCGGCTGGACTGCCGCATGAGCGCGCGGCCCGCGCCTTCGGGCAAGAAGCGCATTAATCTCGCGCTGCAGGGCGGCGGCGCGCACGGCGCCTTCACCTGGGGCGCGATCGATGCGCTGCTCGCCGACGGGCGATTCGAGATCGCCGCCGTCAGCGGCGCGAGCGCGGGCGCGATGAATGCGGTCGTGCTGGCCGATGGATTGCGCGAAGGCGGCCCCGATGGCGCGCGAAAGCAGCTCGAGCAATTCTGGCGGGCAGTCAGTCTCGACGGGCAGTTGAACGAAGCGCAACGCGGCCTGTTCGACGCATGGCTCGGAGCATTCGATCCGCTGAAGTTCAGCGAGCGGTTCTGGCAGAGCGCGTCCAGTTTCGTCTCTCCCTACGATTTCAATCCGCTCGACATCAATCCGCTGCGTTCGGCCCTCGTGCAGCTCATCGACTTCGACGCGCTGCGCGCGACCGATGCAGTGAAACTGTTCATCGCCGCGACCAATGTGCGGACCGGCCGGATCAAGGTCTTTCACCGCGACGAACTCACGGTCGACATGGTGATGGCGTCCGCCTGTTTGCCGACGCTGTTCAAGGCGGTCGAGATCGACGGCGTTCCCTATTGGGACGGCGGCTATTCCGGCAATCCGCCGCTGTTTCCTTTCTTCAGCGAGACCGACTGCCTCGATGTGATCCTGATCCAGCTCGATCCGATCGAGCGGCCGGGCACGCCGGATTCGGCCGCCGAGATCATGCAGCGCATGAACGAGATCACCTTCAACGCGCCGCTCCTGGGCGAATTTCGCGCCATCGACTTCGTGGCGCGGCTGATCGACGACGGCAGGCTGAAGGGCACGCATTACAAGAAGGTGCGCATGCATCTGATCGAGGGCGGCAAGGCGCTGGCCGCATATAATGCGGATACGAAACTGCAAGCCGACTACGATCTCTTCAAGAAGCTTTTCGATCTCGGCCGACGCGCGGCTGAAAAGTTCATCGCCGAGAGTTACGAGGCGATCGGCGAAAAGGGCACGCTGGACCTGCGACGATATCTCGATTGAATCTGGCTCTTCGCTTTGGGCGGCGGGCTTGCTAGGCTGGGTCGTTGCTTTGGGGGAACGGCATGCCGGCGCAACTTCTTTCGGGACTAACCGCATTCGCCATTTATTTCGTCGGCGCGCTCGCCTATGCGGCGATCTTCTGCGCGATCTACACGCGCCTGACCCGGCACAGCGAATTCGATCTCATCGTTCGCGAACACAATGCATCGGCCGCCGTCGCCTTCGGGCTGACGCTGGTCGGCTACGCCATCGCGCTCGCCGGCGCGATCCACAATACGCGCAGCATCGTTGAATTCCTGATCTGGGGCCTGATCGCGATGCTCGCGCAATTCGTCGCCTATGGTCTGGCCAATCTCGCCCATCCCGGCCTGTCCAAGGCGATTGAAGAGAACGCGCTCGCCGCCGCGATCTGGTCCGGTTCGGTCGCCGTCGCCTCCGGTCTGGTGACCACGGCCTGCATGAGCCCTTGAGCGATGGCGAAGTCGCGCAAGAATTTCGGCAAGAAGAATGCGCCGCCGCTCGTGCTCAATGCGCCGGGCGGATCGCCGAACGGCGCGCCCCTGCTTCGTCGCCGCAAGATGTCGATGACTGTCGGCCTCGTTTCGCTCGGCGCCGCCACGCTCGTCGGCGGCGTGTTGCTCGAGGCGCGGCAGGCGCGCATCCGCGCCCAGGAATGTCGCGCGGAGGCCCAGCGGCGCGGCCTGCCACCGGTCGATTGTCCCTCCGAACAGACCTCCGGCCGATCGCACGGCAGCGGCGGCGGGAGCCGTAGCAGCTGGTATTCCTCGGGCGGATCGAGCTCCAGTCATTCGACGTCAGATCATGGGGGGTCGTCGACTTCGCACGGTCTGTTCGGCGGCTTCGGTCATGCCGGACACGCGCATTCGAGCGGCTCGTAGCCATGCGGCGCGTCGCCAGCGAGAAACGGCCCGATTTCGAAAAATGCGCAGCGGATATCGGATTCGATTTCGCGGTGATCGACGGCGAGCCCTATTGGGACGAGAGTGCGCGCTACGAATTCACCTTGCGCGAGATCGAGGAGGATCTCGAGGCGCCGACCGAAGAACTCGGCGCGTTGTGCCACGAACTCGTCGGCCATGCGGTTCGAGACGAGGCGATCCTGCGCAAGCTCGCCATTCCCGGCCATGCCTGGGATCTGATCGCGGAGAGCTGGAAGCGCGGCGATCGGAGCCTCTATGGCCGCTTCGATCTGGTCTATGACGGCGCGGGGCCGGCGAAGCTGCTCGAATACAATGCGGACACGCCGACCAGCCTTTTCGAGAGCGCCATCGTGCAGTGGCGCTGGCTGCGCGATCTCGTCGACCGCGGACAATTGCCGGAAGAATCGGACCAGTTCAATTCGCTGCACGAAAAGCTGATCGCGCGCTGGCGGGAGCTTGCGCCCGGCGCCTTCCTGCATCTCGCCTGCATGCAGGAGAGCGTCGAGGATTCCGGCACGATCGCCTATCTCGCGGATTGCGCGATCCAGGCGGGGCTCGACACGATGCAAATCGACATGGGCGACATCGGTTTCCTGATGGATCGCTTCGCCGACCGCGAGGATCGCGCCATCGAATTCCTGTTCAAGCTCTATCCCTGGGAATGGATGTTCGCCGACGAATTCGGCGAGTCGCCGGCGATGAAGATGACGCGTTTCTTCGAGCCGCCGTGGAAGATGCTGCTCTCCAACAAGGGCTGGCTGGCGCTGTTGTGGGAAGCGGAGCCCGACCATCCCAATCTGCTGCCGGCGTTTTTCGAGAGCGATTTTCGCGCCGACACGCTGGGTGATTCCTATGCGCGGAAGCCGTTGCTGTCGCGCGAGGGCGCGAACGTCACGCTCTATCAGGGCGCGCATATTCTCGCGCGCACCTCGGGCGAATATGGCGTCGAAGGCTATGTCCGCCAGGCCCTGCATCCGCTGCCGGATTTCGACGGCTTCCGGCCGGTGATCGGTTCGTGGCTCGTCGGCGACGAGGCCGCGGGCATTGGCATTCGCGAGGACCGGAGCGCGATCACGTCGAACCGCTCGCGCTATGTGCCGCATGTCATTCTGGGGTGAAGGCTCGCAGTCTGTTCATGCGAACGGCTCATTCTCGCCAGGCGGCACGGGCACTTCGAAGGCGTTGATGGTCATCGAGATCAGGCCGTAATAGCCGAGCACGCCGACGAGGTCGACGAGGCCGCGCTTTCCGAGAATTTTTTCGGCGAATGCATAGGTCGCATCCGAGACGCGGCGCGTCGTCAGCAGTTCGCGTGAAAATGCGTAGACGGCTCTTTCGTCGTCATTCTCCAGTTCGGGCTCGGCGCCCGCGCGAATCTTTTCGACGGCGGTCGCATCGAGCCCCGCTTTGATCCCGATCGGCGCATGCACGTGCCATTCGAATCCTGCCTGCCAATAGGCGCCGGTGACGAGGATCGCGAGTTCCGACAGGCGCTGCGGCAGGCTCGTGCCGTAGCGGCAGAAGGCGCCGAGCGCCTGCGCGCGGTCGGCGAGGCCAGCGCTCGTCAGCCAGACGCGCAGCGGCCCCTCCACTTTTCCACGCGGCCCGGAGGAAATCTCGTCGTAGATGCGCTTCTGCTCGGGATCGAGCGTCGCGGGGTCGATATCGGGCAGGCGGGGCATGGCAAGCCTTTCGTGAGCGGGCGCGCGCACCATATGATTGCGCGCGCGCAGGGCCAAGCGCGAGATGACGGGAGCAGACATGTCGACGGCGAGCGAGAACCAGGAAGCGCAGCGGGTCTATTGGGACGGCGCGGGCGGCGACAAATGGATCAAGCGCAGCGCGGATATCGACATCAATGTCGGGCCGGCGCAGCAGGCCGCGATCGAGGCGGCCGACATTGTGGCCGGCATGCGCGTGCTCGACATCGGTTGCGGCTGTGGCGGTTCGACGCTCGCGCTCGCGCAGAAGGTAGGCGTGGGCGGCAAGGTGGTCGCCGCCGATATTTCGCATGCGATGATCGCGATCGCGCAAGCCGCGACGCGCGGCCTGACTCAGGTGGACTGCATGGTGGCCGATGCGGCCACGCACGATTTCGGCGCGCAGAAATTCGACCGCCTGTTCTCCCGCTTCGGCGTCATGTTCTTCGGCGATCCCGCCGCCGCCTTCGCGCAACTGCGCGCGGCGCTGAAACCGGATGGCAGACTCACTTTCGTATGCTGGCGGCCGCTGCCCGAAAATCCGTGGATGCTGACGCCGCTGACCGCCGTCTGCCGGCATGCGCCGCGCCCGCAACGGCCGGGGCCGGAAGATCCAGGCCCCTTCTCATTCGGCGATCCCGCGCGCGTCAGGCGCATTCTCACCGAAGCGGGCTTTGCGGCGCCTGAAATCACGAAGTTCGATTTCGACATGGATCTCGCGCTCGGACGCGGGCTCGAGGCCGCGGTCGAGACAGCCTCCAACGTCGGCGCGGCAAGCGCTGCGCTGACCGACCAGCCGCCGGAAATCCGGGCGGCGGCGGTCGCGGAACTGCGCAAGGAACTCGCGCCCTACGAGCGCGACGGGAGCGTGAACCTGGGAGCCGCCGTGTGGATCGTCAGCGCGGCGCATGGCTAGCGGATTACCGCCGGGCTCCCGAGAGAGCGCGGCTGTCTAGTCCGCCGCGAGCCGCGCCCGCGCACGCAGCTTTTCCGTCTCGCTCTTCAACTGTCCGCAGGCCGCCAGAATGTCGCGGCCGCGCGGCGTGCGCACCGGGCTCGCATAGCCAGCATTGAACACGATGTCGGAGAATTTCTCGATTCTCGCCCAGTCCGAACATTCGTAAGGCGCGCCCGGCCACGGATTGAACGGAATCAGATTGATCTTGGCCGGAATGCCCTTGAGCAGCCGCACCAGTTCGCGCGCATCGGCGTTGGAATCGTTGACGCCCTTGAGCATGACGTATTCGAAGGTGATGCGCCGCGCATTGGAGGCGCCGGGATAGTCGCGGCATGCCTGCAGGAGTTCGGCGATATCGTATTTCTTGTTGAGCGGCACCAGCTTGTCGCGCAGATCGTCGCGCACCGCGTGCAGCGAGATCGCGAGCATCGCGCCTGAACGTTCGCCCAATTCGCCGATCTGCGGAACGACGCCCGAGGTCGAGACCGTAATGCGCCGCTTCGACAGCGAGAGCCCGTCGCCATCGGACATGATGGCGAGCGCATCGCAGACATTGTCGAGATTGTAGAGCGGCTCGCCCATGCCCATGAACACGATGTTCGACACCGCGCGCACACCTTCGCCCGTCGGCACGATGCCGTCGTCGGGGGGCGTCAGCCCCGGAAAGTCGCCGAGCTTTTCACGCGCGACCACGAGCTGCGACACGATCTCCTGCGTCGTCAGGTTGCGGACCAACTTCTGCGTGCCCGTGTGGCAGAAGGTGCAGGTGAGCGTGCAGCCGACCTGGCTGGACACACACAGGGTGCCGCGATCGGACTCGGGAATGTAGACGCACTCGATCTCCGCCCCCTTGTCCTTCGCATCGACGGGAGGCATCCGGATCAGCCATTTACGCGTGCCGTCGGTCGAGACCTGCTCGCTGACGACCTCCGGCCGCGCCAGCGTGAATTTCTCGGCCAGCCGCCCCCGCAGCACTTTCGAGACATTCAACATGGCGTCGAAATCGCGAACCCCGTGAAAATAGATCCAGTTCCACAACTGATTGACGCGCATACGAACTTCTCGCTCGGGCAGGTCGAGCGTACGCAGGGCGTCGCCCAGCTGCGCGCGCGTCAGGCCGAGCAGGGAGGTCTTGGCCGGCGCGGGGGCGTCCGGCGCCGAATGGGCGGAAAGGGCGGTCATGGTGGGCGCTTTTACAGGAAGATTGTGGAAAGGGCACGGCCGCATTTTCGGCCTTCCAGGCCGCCCGCGACCGCCCGGTCAATCGACCTGCACCTTCACGCGGCGCAGATATACGTAACTGTCCTGATGCGCCGCTCGGTGACGTTACGGACCTGGTTACGCGCCATTGCAGGAAAATCCTCGCCCAGGAAAAGCTGCCAGATCACCGGCGGGACGCCTGTCTTGGCCATTTGCGCAGTCATCTCTTCGAAAAAGCGCTGGCTCTCGTCCGACGAGTCCTGCACGTCCAAGAGCTTGAACCCGGCGTCAGTCAGCAGGGATTTCATTTCGTCGGGCGTCGCTAGATGGCTGATCGACGCGTCGCGCGCCCACGGCACGGGATAGAGGACTTCGCCCCCCTCCCCCTGCAATACATCGTACACCGCGAAAATCCCGCCGGGTTTGAGAACCCTCCGAGCCTCCGCGTACACCTTGTCCTTGGCGGCGATATTCATGGCGACGTGAATGGTCATCGCCGCATCGAACGCCCCATCGTCGAACGGCAGCTTTGTGGCGTCGCCTTGTTCGAACGTCACGCGGTTTTCGAGCCCGACCCACCCCGACATGGCCATGGCCGCGTCGCAGAATGCCTTGGTCAGATCTATGCCGGTGACCCGGCAACCATATGTCTCGGCCAGCGTTCGCGCGGGACCGCCGAGACCGCTGCCAATATCGAGAACATGCGAGCGCGAGGTCAGATTCATCGCCGCGCCGAGTTCCAGCGTCGCCTTTCGGCCGCGGATATGGAATTCGTCCACGACGCCGAGATCGGCGGTCGTCAGCGCATCGAGATTCTTGCCGGCGCTGCGCAGCTTTTCCGCGATTGCGCCCGTCAGTTCGAGATTTTCCCCATAATGGCTCGCGACGCGGTCGACCATCGCATCCCCCGTCCTTGGACCCGAGACCGCAAATTACACGGTTTGCACGCCGCAACCAGAATCGTGTCCGTTCGGGGGCGTAGCCCGCCGACCCGTGTCACATCCCGTTCGCCAGACGCCACACCACTTCCGGCGTCGCCGGCATGTTCACGTGGCTGACGCCGCGATCTCTTAGCGCGTCCACCAGCGCATTCATGACCGACGGCAGGCCGCCGGCGCAGCCGGCTTCGCCGCAGCCCTTCGCGCCCAGCGGGTTGGTCTTGGTGATCGTCGGCCGGTTGTGCACGACGAAGGGCGGCGCCTCCATCGCGCGCGGCATGGCATAGTCGGTGAAGGAACCCGTCAGCAATTGCCCGTCGGCGTCGAACACGACGCGCTCGAGCAGCGCCTGACCGATCGCCTGCATCACGCCGCCGTGGCCCTGCCCCTCGACGATCATCGGGTTCACCACGGTCCCGAAATCGTTCATCAGCGTATAGCGCACGACCGCGACCATGCCGGTCTCCGGATCGACCTCGACCTCCGCGACATGGCAGCCGTTGGGGTAGGCCGACGGCGAGGCCTTGTGCACATGGCTGACGTCGAGCGATTTGGGGCAATCTTCCGGCAGGCTCGTTGCGGTGCGCAGGCGCTTCGCCAGTTCGATCACGCCGATCGACCGGTCCGTCCCCGCGACGGAAAACGCGCCGCGTGAAAATTCGATGTCGGAGACGGCGGCCTCGAGCAGATGCGAGGCTGCGCGCTTGCCGATCTCGATCACCTGTTCGCTCGCCTCGATGAAGGCGGCGCCCGACGCCATGGTCGACTTGGAGCCGCCGGTGCCGCCGCCGATCTTGATCTGGTCGCTGTCGCCTTGCACGAGGCGGAGTTTGTCGAAGGGCAGGCCGAGCTGGCTCACCAGCACTTGCGCGAACGTCGTCGCATGGCCCTGTCCGAAGTCGAGCGTGCCGGTACGCATGGTCACGCTGCCGTCTTCCTCGAAAATGATCTCGCCGAGTTCGTTGGTCGGCGGCGCGGTGATTTCCAGATATTGCCCGACGCCGACGCCGCGCAGCTTTCCACGCGCAAGGCTCTCGGCTTTTCGCGCCGCAAAGCCTTTGTAGTCCGCGGCTTCCAGCGCGGCGTCGAGCAGCGCGGTGAAATCGCCGCAATCGTAGATCGTGCCAACCCCTGTTGTGAACGGCAATTCCTCAGGGCGGATGTGATTGCGCTTGCGCAGCGTGATCGCGTCGATGCCGCTGACGCGCGCGGCCTCCTCGATCATGCGCTCCATGATGTAATTGCCCTCTGGCCTGCCCGCGCCGCGATAGGCGCCGATCGGCGACGTGTTGGTCAGAACGCATTTGATGTTCGTCGCCATGACAGGCGTGCGATAGACGCTTTGCGCATTGCGATGAATGTTGATCGCGCCAATCAGCACGCCGAACGGCGTCATATAAGCGCCGAGATTGGCGTAGCCTGTCATGCGCAGCGCCAGAATATTGCCCTCGGCGTCGAGGGCGAGTTCCGCGTCGACATCGTGGTCGCGGCCATGATGATCGCTGACGAAACTCTCCGATCGCATTTCCGTGAACTTGATCGAGCGTTTCAGATCGCGGGCAGCGTGCAGCAGCGCGATATATTCGGGGAAGACGGAACCCTTCATGCCGAAGGAGCCGCCGACCTGGCTGGTCAGCACGTGCATCTTGTCTTGCGGTACGCCCATCGCAGCCGCAAGCCCGTTGCGCATACCGAACACGCCCTGCGACTGCATGTGCGCGGTGAAGCGTTCGTTTGAAGAATCGTACTCGAACAGCGCCGCGCGAGGCTCCATCGCGGCGACCATCACGCGATTGTCGATGATGCGAAGCCGCGCGACATGCTTCGCGCCAGCGATGATCTCTTGCGCCTTGGACATATGGCCCAGCGTATGATCGAGCGCGACATTGCCGGGCACATCCGCATAGACCTGCGGCGCGCCGGGCGCCGTCGCCGCGCGCGCATCGACAGTGGCCGGAAGCGGATCGACGTCGACGACGATTGCTTCCGCCGCCTCGCGCGCCTCGATCTCGCTCGAAGCCACGACGAGCGCGATGGGGTCGCCGACATAGCGGACCTTGTCCGTCGCGAAAAACATCGTGCCGTTGCCGCGCATCGGCGAACCATCGTCGCTCTTCAGCGGGAACGGACTTTTGGCGGGCGTGTAGGCCGCGAGATCGGCGCCGGTGTAGATCGCCAGCACGCCGGGCATGGCGCGGGCTTCGTCCGCATCGATCGACGTGATCACGCCATGCGCATGGCGGCTGCGCACGACGACGCCGTACAGCTGGCCTTCGACAGCGATGTCGTCGGAATAGCGGCCCCTGCCCTGCACCAGCGCCGGGTCTTCCGAGCGCCGCACGGGCTTGCCGATCGAGAATTCGGGGACATCGTTGAAAGGCGCGTTCATCAAACGTCTCGCTGAGAGGCGGGCATGGCCCGGCGATCGGGGGGATTGGCTGGCATTATAGCGTCGCGCGCGACGGTTTGAAGGCTGCCGCGCTCATGGCTGCCCGTCCGAGCTGGCTCTTGCGCTCCCTGGCCTCGCATTTCATGTCGAGCTGCGTGCGGCTGCCATGCCGGCCATCAGTTTTCGAGACGCGGGCTTTCGCCCGCTCCTCAGGATGTAGGTCGCAGAACGTAGCTTCTATCCCGCCTGCTTCTGCGGCCGCATGTCCTTGGGATCGATGCCCGCCACCACCACCGGCTTCTTCATCGCGTCGCGCCGGAAGGGTTCGCCGAGCTCCTGGTTGAGGATGATTTCGATGAAGGTCGTGACGCCCTTCTTCTGATCCTCGCAGGATTTCATGATCGCTTCAGTGAGTTGCGCCTGTGTCTTCGCCACCACGCCCTTCAGGCCACAAGCTTCCGCGACGCGCGCGTAAGACAGATGCGGATCGAGCTCGGTGCCGACGAAATTGTCGTCGTACCAAAGCGTCGAATTGCGCTTCTCGGCGCCCCACTGGTAATTGCGGAACACGACCATCGTGATCGCCGGCCATTCCTCGCGGCCGATCGACGACATTTCGCTCATGGAGATGCCGAAGGCGCCGTCGCCCGCGAAGCCCACGACCGGCGTATCGCGATTGCCGATCTTGGCGCCGATGATCGACGGGAAACCATAACCGCACGGGCCGAACAAACCCGGTGCCAGATATTTGCGGCCCTTCTCGAAGGTCGGATAGGCGTTGCCGATCGCGCAATTATTGCCGATGTCGGAGGAGATGATGGCGTCGCGCGGTAGCCCCGCCTGAATCGCGCGCCACGCCTGGCGCGGCGACATGCGCTCGGGATCGCGTTTGCGCGCGCGGTCGTTCCAGCTGGTGCCGGGATCGTCGTCCTCGTGATCCATGCCGGACAATTGCTGCAACCACGCCGATTTGGTCGTGTGAATGAGCGCCTTGCGTGCGTCGCGCCCCTTGTCGCCCGCCGTCGCGGAGAGTTGCGCGAGTATCTGCTGCGCGACGAGTTTGGCGTCGCCGCAGATCGCCACGCTCACCGGCTTGGTCAGGCCGATGCGGTCGGGATTGATGTCGACCTGGATGATCTTCGCGTTCTTGGGCCAATAGTCGATGCCATAGCCCGGCAGCGTCGAGAACGGATTGAGCCGCGTGCCGAGGGCGAGCACCACGTCGGCTTTCGCGATCAATTCCATCGCCGCCTTCGAGCCGTTGTAGCCGAGCGGACCACAGGCGAGCGGATGCGAGCCAGGGAATGAATCATTGTGCTGGTAGCCCGAGCACACCGGCGCGGAGAGTTTTTCCGCGAGCGCCGCGCAGTCGGCGATCGCTTCGCCGATCACCACGCCGGCGCCCGAGAGGATCACGGGGAACGAAGCCTCCGACAGCAGTTTTGCTGCTTCAGAAATCGCCTTGGCGCCGCCGGCGGGTCGCTCGAATTCAATGGGAACCGGCAGATTGATGTCGATCACCTGCGTCCAGAAATCGCGCGGAACATTGATCTGCGCCGGCGCCGAAAGGCGGTGCGCCTTCAGGATCACGCGATTGAGCGTCTCCGCGATGCGCGAGGGATCGCGCACTTCTTCCTGATAGCAGACGCAGTCGCGGAACATCGCCATCTGCTCGACTTCCTGGAAGCCGCCCTGCCCGATCGTCTTGTTGGCGGCCTGTGGCGTCACCAGCAGCATCGGCGTATGGTTCCAGTACGCCGTCTTGATCGACGTCACGAAATTGGTGATGCCCGGCCCATTCTGCGCGATGCACATCGCCATCTTGCCGGTCGTGCGCGTATAGCCGTCGGCGATGATCGCGCCATTGCCCTCGTGCGCGCAGTCCCAGAACATGATGCCCGCTTTCGGGAACAGATCGGAGATCGGCATGAACGCCGAACCGATGATGCCGAACGCATGCTCGATCCCGTGCATCTGCAGCACCTTCACGAAGGCTTCTTCGGTCGTCATTTTCATCGGGCAGTTCCTCGTTCACAGAATTTGTTGTTGTTTGAACACGCAGACGCCCGCGTCTCGCGGGCGTCCAAACTTGTCGTTGCGATCGTCGGCGCGATCACATCGCTGTCAGTGTCTTCCTCGAAATCTCGATCATCTGGTCGATGTGATCGGTCGTCATCACGAAGGGCGGCGCGAGAATGCCGGTGTCGCCGGTCGTCTTGATATGCAGGCCGTTGTCGTAGAGCTTCTTCTGCAGAACATGCCCGCGCTCGCCGGGAACTTGCGTCGGCGCGACGTCGATGCCGCCGGCCATGCCGTAGCCCCTGATGTCGGTGACGATCGGAATGTCCTTCAGCGAGATCAGCCCTTCGAGGAAGTAGGCAGACATCTGGCTCGCGCGCTCGAACAGCCGCTCCTTCTCGTAGATGTCGATGGTGGCGATCGCCGCTGCGCAGGCGGCGGGATGCGCTGACCAGGTGTAGCCATGGAAGAATTCGTTGGCCGCGCGCGGATTGGGCGAATCCTCGACGATCGTCTTGTAGACGGAATTATCGACCGCCACCGCCGACATCGGCTGCACGCCATTGGTGATCGCCTTCGCCATCGTGATGATGTCGGGCTTCACGCCGAACGACTGCGAGGCGAAGGCCTTGCCGGTGCGGCCGAAGCCGGTGATGACCTCGTCGAACACGAGAAGAATGCCGTTGGCCGAGCAGATTTCGCGCAACCTTTTCAGATAACCCTTCGGCGGCACGAGCATGCCCGTCGAACCCGCGATCGGCTCGACGAAACAGGCTGCGATATTTTCCGCGCCATGCAGGTTCACGATGCGCAGCAGATCTTCCGCCAGATCGGCGCCCGTCTCCGGCTCGCCCATGACGAAGCGTTCGGCGCCGTGTGTGTGGCGCATGTGCACGGCGTTCGGAAGGCCGGGTCCAAAGGTGCGTCGGTTGTTGACGAGGCCCGACAGCGCCACGCCGCCGAAGCCGACGCCGTGGTAGGCGCGCTCGCGTGACACGAACATGGTGCGCGACGATTGCCCGCGCGCGCGATGATAGGCCATGGCGATCTTCATCGCTGTGTCGACCGCTTCAGACCCCGAATTGCAGAAGAACACCTTGTCGATGCCCTCGGGCGTCAGATTCGCGACACGCTCGGCCGCCTCGAAGGCTTTGGGATGCGAACGCTGGAAGCTCGACACGAAATCGAGTTCGAGAAGCTGCTTGTAGACGGCCTCCGCAATGTCTTTGCGGCCGTGGCCGATCGGCGAGGTGAACAGGCCGGAGCAGCCGTCCAGCACCGCGCGGCCGTCGGGCGTGTAGTAATGGACGCCCTCGGCGCGCGAAAAAAGTTTGGGCTCGTCGTGGAAGTCGCGGTTCGGCGTGAACGGCAGCCAATGATGGTCGAGTTTGGGCGTGGCGGAGGCCATGAGGTTCTCCCGGCGAAATCTGGAGGTCTGAATCGTTAGTGTGCCACCAGTTGGGCTATATACAAGCCCCGCCCGCCGTCCCGCCGAGGCTCGCATGTCCATACTGGTCCTGAACGTCGGCTCATCCAGCGTGAAATTCGCGACGTTCGCGCACGCGGACGGCCGCCTCGTCGAACGCGCCCGCGGCCAGCGCGCACGGGCCGCAGGGCTCGGACATGGGGAGGCGATCGACGACGCCGATCTCGCCCTCGTGACCGAAATTCTCGAGGCGTCCGAGTGCGAGCACGGCGCGATCCGGGCCGTCGGCCATCGCATCGTGCATGGCGGCCGCGCGTTTCTGGCGCCCGTGCGGATCGATGGAAAGGTCCTCGCCGCCATGGATGCGCTCGCGCCGCTGGCGCCGCTCCACCAGCCGCACAATCTCATGGGCGTGCGGGCGGTCGCGCGGCTACGGCAAGACCTCACGCAAATCGCCTGTTTCGACACGGCCTTTCACCGCACGCAGCCCGAACTGCATCGCCGCCTGCCGCTGCCCGAGAGCTATTTCGAAGAGGGCGTCGAGCGCTACGGCTTTCACGGCCTTTCCTACACCTGGCTCACGCAGGAGATCGCCCGCCTGCGCGGCGCGACGCCCGGACGCATGCTCGCCTTTCACCTCGGCGCCGGCTCCAGCGCTTGCGCGATTCTCGACGGCCGCTCGCACGACACGTCCATGGGCTTTTCGACGATCGACGGCCTCATGATGGCGACGCGGCCGGGCGCGCTCGACACCGGCGTGATCCTGCATCTGCTGGGCCAGGGCGCGACGTTGAAGGAGCTCACCGATCTCCTCTACACGCGCTCGGGCCTGCGCGGCGTCTCGGGCCTGACGGCCGATATGAAGACCCTGCTGGAATTGAGCGAGGAAAGCGCGCATCGCGCGACAGAAATGTTCTGTCGGCGCGCGGCGGTTGTCGGCGCGGGATTGGCTGTTGCGCTCGGCGGCCTCGACGCCATCGTTTTCACCGGCGGCATCGGCGAGCACGCGCCCGCCATTCGCGCAAGGATCGTCGCGCAGCTCGGCCTGCTCGGCGCGACGATCGATCAGCAACGCAATGCGACCAGCGAGGCGCGCATCTCGCCCGACGGCGCTGGCGTCGAGTGCTGGATCGTGAAGGCTGATGAAGAGCGCGTGATCGCCGAAGCGGTAGCGGCATTGGCGTAAATGCAGCGACCGTCGTCGCGGGGAGCGCGGAACGAAGCCGGATCAATCCGGCTTCGCTGTATGCTTCGCGCAACGCCGGCGCAGTCTCGACGATACTCGCCTCAGCCCGCCGCGACCGCGCTCAGCGGCGCGTAATCCGTGTAACCCCGCGCGTCGCCGCCGTAGAAGGTCGAACGGTCGTAGGGACGGAAGTCCGCGCTGGCGCGGATGAGCTCCGGCAGGTCCGGGTTGGAGATGAAGAAGCGGCCAAAGGCGATGGCGTCGGCGTGGCCCTTGCCGACGGTCGCCGCCGCCGTTTCGCTCCGAAAATTGCCGGCCGTGATCAGCGCGCCCGTCCACAGCGGACGCACGGTCTCGCAGCCAGACGGCACGTCCTGATGATCGACCTCGCGCTGGCCGGCGCCGCTGGCGCGCGGCTCGATGAGATGCAGATAGGCGAGGCCCATCTTGTTCAGCTCGCCAATCACGTAGCCGTAGAGCGGCATCGGATCGTCCTCGCCGGAATCGTTGGCGCGGCCATAGGGCGAAAGCCGGACGCCGACGCGGTCGGCGCCGATGGCGTCCGCCGCAGCCTTGGTCGCTTCCAGCATCAGCCGCGCGCGGTTCTCGATCGAACCGCCGTAGGCGTCGGTGCGCTTGTTGGTGCGCGACTGCAGGAACTGCTCGAGCAGATAGCCGTTGGCGCCGTGGATCTCGATCCCGTCGAAGCCGGCCGCGACCGCGTTGCGCGCGGCCTGTCCATAGGCCGCGACAATGCCCGGCAGCTCCGACGTATCGAGCGCGCGCGGCGTCTCGAACGGATGCGGCTTGAAATCGGCGCCCATCACCATGCCGGAGGAAGGCGGGATGGCGGAGGGCGCCTGGGGCAGACCGCCGTCGGGCTGCAGCGAGGAATGCGAAATGCGCCCGCCGTGCCAGAGCTGCAGGAAGGCGACGCCGCCCCGGGCGTGGATCGCGTCGGTCACGAGCCTCCAGCCTGCGACCTGCGCCTCGGAATAGATGCCCGGCACGTTGGGGCCGGCCGTGCCGCTCGCGACGACCGGCGAGGCTTCGCAGATGATCAGGCCGCCCTTGGTCGCTCGCTGGCCATAATATTCGGCGTTGAGCGCGTTCGGCGCATTCGTTCCCGGCGTCGCGCGCATGCGCGTCAGCGGCGCCATGACGATGCGGTGGGCGAGCGTATAGCGGCCGAGCTTCAGCGGCTGGAACAGGGACTGCGTGGGCATGAAGGGGCGATCCTCGTTTTTGTCGATCGCCCGATCTAGCCCGAACCGCGCGCGCGGAAAAGCGCCTCAATCGCCGCGGCGATAGCGCCGACGGTCGCCGCGCCGGTCGCGATAGGCGTCCCAGTTCGCCTTCTGCTGGTCGGAGAGGCCGGCGTAGAAGGCTTCGAGCGGCGCCCGCGTCGCCTTGAAGCTGGCGAGCTGCGCCTCGAGGCGCTTCTGGCGCCAGTCGAGCCGGCCCTGGAACGTAGAGAGATTGGGCTTCGGCGAACATTGCGCCGTACGCGAATCCGCGCGCGCCTTGATGCGCGCTTCCTGCCAGGCGCGCAGCATGCCCTTCTGCTTCTCGTCGAGGGCGAGGCGGTCGCTCAGGCGCTCGGCGTAGCGACCCCAGGCCTGCGCTGGCTTCATCGAGCCGCAGAACCGTTCGATCATGCGCGCCCCGCGGGCGCCGCCAGCGCCGCCGGGCGTCGTCTGCGCCGGCTGGGCCTGCGCCTGCGTCCCGATCAGTGCGAGCGAAAGAAATGCTGCGGCGGTGAAAAAACGGCTCATGCGTGCGGCTCCGCTCGAAACGCGCGAAGCGAATCTCGCGCGCACCCAAAACAACCGCCGCCGCCGCGAAAACTCAAGAGCGCAAAACAAAAAGGCCCCGCGGGGCCCGGCGCGCACAGCGCCGGCGTCCTTGCGGGGCCTTCTTGCGAGGCGCGTCAGATCATCGTCTGGCCGCCGTTCGCCGACAGCGTCGAGCCGGTGATGAAGCCGGCGTCGTCGGCGGCGAGGAACACGACCGCGCGCGCGATCTCCTCCGGCTCGCCGAGACGGCCGACCGGGATATAGGGAAGGATCGCCTTGGCCAGCACGTCCGGGTTGATCGCCTTGACCATCTCCGTCGCGATATAGCCGGGGCAGATCGCATTGGCGGTGATGCCGAACTTCGCGCCTTCCTGCGCCAGCGCCTTCACGAAGCCGATGTCGCCGGCCTTGGCGGCCGAATAGTTCACCTGGCCCGCCTGGCCCTTCTGTCCGTTGATCGAGGAGATGCAGATCACGCGGCCGAACTTGCGCTCGCGCATGCCTTCCCACACCGGGCGGGTCATATTGAACAGCGAGTTCAGGTTGGTGTTGATGACGCCGTACCACTGGTCCTTGGTCATCTTGTGGAACATGCCGTCCTTGGTGATGCCGGCGTTGTTGACGAGCACGTCGACCGGACCGAGGTCGGCTTCGACCTTCTTGAGACCCTCGACGCACTGGTCGTAGTCCGACACGTCCCATTTGTAGACGTTGATGCCGGTTTCTGCCTTGAACTTCGCGGCCGCCTCGTCGTTGCCGGCGTAGCTCGCCGCGACCTTGTAGCCCGCCGCCTTCAGCGCCTTCGAGATCGCCTCGCCGATGCCGCGCGTGCCGCCCGTGACTACTGCAACTCTAGCCATGTCAAATCACTCCCCGAGATGGAATTGTCGTTCTTGGAAAGAGGCGGCCGACGTCATGCGCCGGCCGCCCGATGCTGTTAGCGCTCGACCGTCATCGCGACGCCCATGCCGCCGCCGATGCACAGCGTGGCGAGGCCCTTCTTGGCGCCGCGCTTCTGCATCTCGTGCAGCAGGGTCGTGAGCACGCGCGCGCCGGACGCGCCGATCGGATGGCCGATGGCGATCGCGCCGCCGTTGACGTTCACGATCGAGGGATCCCAGCCCATGTCCTTGTTGACCGCGAGCGCCTGCGCCGCGAAGGCCTCGTTGGCCTCGACGAGATCGAGGTCCTTGACCTTCCATCCGGCCTTTTCCAGGGCCTTGCGCGACGCCGGGATCGGGCCCGAACCCATGATCTTCGGGTCCACGCCGGCGGTCGCCCAGGAGCGGATCGTCGCCATCGGGGTCAGGCCACGCTTGGCGGCCTCGTCCGCGCTCATCAGCACGATCGCCGCGGCGCCGTCGTTGATGCCCGACGCATTGCCGGCCGTCACCGTGCCTTCCTTGTTGAACGCGGGTTTCAGCTTGGCCATCGAGTCGACCGTCGCGCCGTGGCGGATGTATTCGTCCTGGTCGACGACGACGTCGCCCTTGCGGGTCTTCACCGTGACCGGGACGATCTCGTCCTTGAACTTGCCGGCCTTCTGCGCGGCCTCGGCCTTGTTCTGCGAGCCGACGGCGAACTTGTCCTGCTCGTCACGGCTGATCTGCCACTGCGAGGCGACGTTCTCCGCGGTCACGCCCATGTGATAGCCGTGGAACGCGTCGAACAGGCCGTCCTTGAGCATCGAGTCCATGAACTTGATGTCGCCCATCTTGGTGCCCGCGCGCATATAGGCGAGGTGCGGGGACATGGACATGGATTCCATGCCGCCGGCGACGATGATCTTTGCGTCGCCATTGGCGATCTGCTGCATGCCGATGGCGACCGTGCGAAGGCCCGAGCCGCAGAGCTGATTGAGGCCCCAGGCGGTCTTTTCCTGCGGGATGCCGGCGCCCATGGCAGCCTGGCGAGCCGGGTTCTGACCGCCGCCGCCGGACAGGATCTGGCCCATGATGACTTCGTCCACATCATCCGGGGAAACCTTGGCGCGCTCCAGCGCCGCCTTGATCGCGATCGAGCCGAGTTCCTGCGCCGGCACCGAGCCGAATGCGCCATTGAACGAGCCGACGGGCGTACGCGCGGCGGAAACGATGACTATGTCGTTGGACATCTAGACCTCCTTCGGGCCGGGTGGGCCATTCTTGCGCCAGTCGCGCCGGCTCCCGTTCTGCCCGGACCTTCTTTGAACTACCGGAAGATGACCGGGTCAAGAAGCGGAAGGTCCCCGGGTTGCAGTCCATTTGTCTAACATTGTCAGGCATTCGCGGCGCCATCGGCCAAATTCGCACTTGCGAGAACGGGCAAACGGGCTATCGTCGGTTGTGCGCACTGCACAAAGTGCGGGCGCACGGGGAGAAGAGCCGCATCAGGCGGCTGAACAGGCGGGCGATATGGCCAACGAAAAACAGCCGACGACGATCAAGAAATACGCCAACCGACGTCTCTACAACACCGGCACTTCCGCCTATGTGACGCTCGAGGACCTCGCTGAAATGGTGAAGAAGGGCGAGGATTTCGAAGTGTTCGACGCCAAGACCGGCGAGGACATCACGCGCTCCGTGCTCACGCAGATCATCTTCGAGCAGGAGGGCAAGGTCGGCCAGGCGATGCTTCCGGTCTCCTTCTTGCGCCAACTCATTCGCTTCTACGGCGACAGTATGCAGGCGCTCGTGCCGAGCTATCTCGAATTCACGCTCGACCGGCTGACCAGCGAGCAACAGAAATTCCGCGACCAGTTCACCAATGCGCTCGGCGGTCCGCTCGCCGAACCGACCCGACAGATGTTCCAGTCGCTGGACGATCAGGCGCGCAAGAACATGGCGATGTTCCGCCAGGCTCTGTCCATGTTCAATCCCTTCGTACCCGGCGCGGCCGCCGCCGGCGCGCCTGCCCGCGCGGGCGAGGAAGGAAAGGAAGGCAAGGAGCTGGACGAATTGCGCAAGCAGGTCGGCGAATTGCAGAAACGCATCGACGGCCTGTCGTCCGACCGCAGCTAGGCGACCGGATCAGGCGGGCCGAGCGGCCTCAGGCGGCGGCCGCCTCGTCGGCGGCGCCGGTTTCTATGATGCGGGCGTCTGCGAAATGCACGCCCTGCAAGTATTCCACGCCCCATTCGGTCAGCAGGTTCGCGGTTTCCGCGTCCTCCACCCATTCCGCCACGATCGGCAGGTTCATGTGGTGGGCGAGATCGACCAGCGTCCGCACGAAGAAGCGGTCGTCGGGAGAGCGCGCGAGATTCTGCACGAAGGCGCCGTCCATCTTGATGAGATCGAACGGCAGACGCCTGAGGTTGCGGAACGATGTGTGGCCCGCGCCGAAATCATCCATGGCGACGCGCACGCCGAGCGAACGCGCGCAGGAAATGGCGGCATGCGTCGCCTCGACGTCGGCGATGGCGCTGGTCTCGGTGATCTCGACGATCAGGCGCGGGGCGAGCGACGGATTCTGACCGATCATCGCCTTGAAGCGTTCAGGCCAGTCGGGATCGTGAACGGTCGCGCCGGAGACGTTGACCGACAGCGTGAGCTGCGGGTCGGCGACGAGCCGCGCGAGCGCGAGCTCCATCACGCGCTGGTCGAGCAGATGCACGAGGCCGGCTTTTTCTGCTACCGGCAGGATGGCGCCCGGCGAGACGATCGATCCGTCGGGCTGCCGGAGTCGGATCAGCGCCTCGCTGAACGCGGGCCGGCGGGTCTTCGAATCGATGATCGGCTGCAGCGCCAGCGTCACGCGCCCGTCGTTGAGCGCGCCGACGATCTCGTCGGCCATGCGCGCGGCCTGCACGCGATTGTCGTTGCGCGCGAGCGAGGGCTCGTAGGCGATCAGGCGCGTCGCGCCCGAAGCGCGCGCCAGATCGAGCGCTTCCTCGGCATGCTGGAACAGAAGATTGGCGGTGCGACCGTCGCGCGGCGCTGCGACTCCGCCGATGCGCAAAGCCACCGGAATCGGCCCCGCGCTCGTCTCGATCGGCGCATGGCTCGTTTCATTGAGGAAGCGCTGCGCAGCGATCATCATCTGTTCGCGGTCGCAATTGTCGAGCACCAGCGCGAATTTGGCGCCGGCGTAGCGCCCGAGCGAATCCGGCCCGCGCATCGTGCCGCGCAGCCGCTTCGCGGTCCCCGCGATCACTTCGTCGGCGACGTCGTAGCCGTAGGTGCGATTGAGGACGAACAGGTTCTCCAGGCTCGCCAGCAGAATGCAGAAATGCGTCTGCTTGCCCGGCGTGCGCGACAGATGCCGCGTGACGATTTCGAGAACATGCGCGCGATTGTAGCAATTGGTCAGCGCGTCGAAGCGCGACCGGAACTCCAGTTCGCGTTCCGCCTCGTAGTGGCTGGTGATGACGCGGATCAACCCGTGCGCCCGTGCGGCCTTGCCGTCCGCGCCGGCGAACCAGCGGCCCGTATCCTCGAGCCACACGACCTGATTCGTCCTCGCGCCGCCGACAGCGATGCCGTAGCGCGCGCGATAGGAAACGCCCGCGCCGCTGTCCGACGCGGTCGAGCCCGTGATCGCCGCATAACGCGTGGCGGCGCTGTCGGAGGTGATCAATTCGCCGAAGGAGCGCCCGCTCGAGATCTGGTCGAGATTGCCGACGCCGAGAACATTGAGCGCATTGGGGCCCCAGGTCAGGCGGTCGCTGACTACGTCCCAGTCGTAGACGACCTCGCCGATCGAATCGAGAATCGCACGCGGATCCGGCGCGCCGCCAGAAGGCGCGGCAGCCGGCGCGGGCGCCGGCTGAACGCTGCCTTGTGCGTCCGACCGAAGCGGACGCTGAACCATTTTGCGAATATCCAAGAGGTCACCAGACAAAAATAGCGCTGGCGAGGATCGTGGCGCGGGCCGGTAATATTTTCTTTAACGAACGCCGAACCCCGCGCCTGCCAATCCGCGCGAGACGCCTCCCCCATGCGCGAAAAACATGCGAAAAGAGGGCGATGCGCCTCGATGTCGTGGATCTCAGAACTTTCTACGCCTCACCCTTGGGCGTGGTTACCGGCAGGTTTCTGACCGCCACGATACGGGCGCGCTGGAGCAATTGCGGCGGCATGGCGGTCATGGGGATCGGCTACGCGCTGCCCTACCTCCAGCAGTTTCGCGACGAGGCCGTGCGGGTCCTAGCCTTCATGCCTGCCGAGCAGGGCGTGGTGAACTGGCCGACCTCCGGCCCCTCCGCTTCCGCGCTGGTGGAAACCACCGCCCTGCCCCTGCCCGATTCCTGCATCGATCGCGTGCTCGTGGTCCACGCGCTGGAGACGAGCGAGCAGGCGCGCGAACTTCTGGCCGAGATCTGGCGCATTCTGACGCCGGGCGGCCGCATGATCCTGATCGCGCCGAACCGCGGCGGCCTGTGGTCGCGCGTCGACACGACGCCTTTCGGCCACGGCCAGCCGTTTTCCCGTGGCCAGCTGCGCGAATTGATGCGCGAAACCATGTTCTCGCCCATCCACTGGGGCGAGGCGCTCTACGGCGCGCCGTTCCAGCGCCGCTTCCTGCTGCGTCTCGCGCCGATCCTCGAACGCATCGGGGCGCGCCTGTCGCTGCCCGGCGCAGGCGTGCTCGTGGTGGAGGCCACCAAACAGCTCTATCGCCCCGTCGGCCTGCGCCGCGCCGCGCGACGCGCGCTGCCGCTGCCCGCCGAACCGGTGCTCGCTCCGACCGGCGCCAGCGTCATGCCGCGCGAGGCGAAGACATGAGCAATCTGATGGTCGTCGCTGGCGCGACCGGCCTCGTCGGCGCTTCCGCCATCGACATCGCCCTTCAGCGCGGCTGGCGGGTGATCGCGCTCGCGCGCAATCCCGCGAAGCTGAAGCAGCGGGCGGGCCTCGAGACGATCGCAGCCGATTTCGACGATCTGTCCACGCTCGCCGACACGCTGAAGCCGCAGGCGCCGAAGGCCTTCCTCTGCGCGCTCGGCACGACGATCGGGATCGCCGGTTCGCAACCCGCCTTCGCCAAGGTCGACCGCGATTATGTAGCGGCTTTCGCGCGGCTCGGCGTCCTGTGCGGCGCGCGATCCTTCGGGCTCGTTTCGGCGGTGGGCGCCAGCGCCGCTTCCGCGAATTTCTACCTGCGCACCAAGGGCGAGGCGGAGGTCGCGGTTCGCGCGGCCGGCTATGATCATGTCGAGATCGCGCGCCCGAGTTTCCTTGTCGGCGAGCGGATCGAGAACCGTCCCGGCGAGGGTCTGGCGACAGCGGTTTCACGGGCGTTGTCGCCGCTGCTCGCCGGCCCTCTGTCGAAATACCGGCCGATATCTGGCGCCGACGTCGCCGGCGCGCTCGTCGCCGGGCTGGAACTGCCGCAACGCGGACTATTCATTCGCCACTACGCAGACCTGCGCGCGATGGCGCGAGCCTGACCTTGCCGCATGGGCCGCGGTAGCGCTAGCATGCCAGAATAACGATTCCCCGGGAGGACGAATAATGACTGCAAGCGCGCCCCTCGCGCACTTGGCCCGCCGTCTGCGCGCTGGCGAGACCCTGTTCATGTCCTGGTGTGGCATGAACGACGCCGCCATCGCCGAAACATCTGTGCGCGAGGATTTCGACGCCGCGCTGATCGACATGCAGCACGGCGCCGTCGACTTCACGACGACGGTGCAGGCGATCGGCATGGTCGGGCTAGCCGGCAAGCCGGCGATCGCGCGCGTTCCCGTCGGCGAATTCGCCACCGCCTCGCGTTTGCTCGACGCCGGCGCCGCGGCCATCGTCGCGCCGATGATCAACAGCGAGGCGGATGCGAAGCGTTTCGCGAGTTTCGTGAAGTTTCCGCCGATCGGCGAGCGCAGCTGGGGGCCGCATCGCGCCTTCGGTCTCTCGGGTCTCGAGGGCGAAGCCTATTTCCACAAGGCGAACGAACTGCATCTCGCCATCGCCATGATCGAGACGCGCGAGGCGCTCGACGCGCTCGATTCCATCCTCGACGTTCCCGGCATCGACGGCGTGTTCGTCGGTCCGTCCGATCTGTCGATTGCGCTGACCAAGGGCGCCGTCGTCGACGCCGGCCATCCGGAAGTCGACAAGGCGCTCGATCACATCGGCGCGCGTTGCAAGGCCAAGGGCAAGGTCGCCGGCGCTTTCTGCATGACCGGCAAGCGCGCCAAGGAAGTCGCGGCCAAAGGCTTCCGCCTCTGCTCGATCTCCACCGACGGCATGATGATGCGCCTCGGCGCGCGGATGGAGCTGAAAGCAGCGCGCGGCTAACGGTCGATTTCGCCGAACACGATGTCGAGCGAGCCGATGATCGCCGAGACATCGGCCAGCATATGCTTGCGCGCCATGAAATCGATCGCCTGAAGGCCCGCGAAGGACGGCGCGCGTATCTTGCAGCGATACGGCCGATTCGATCCGTCGGAAACCAGGTAGACGCCGAACTCGCCCTTCGGCGCCTCGACCGCGGCGTAGATTTCGCCCGCAGGCACGTGGAAGCCCTCGGTATAGAGTTTGAAATGTTCGATGGTCGCCTCCATCGAACGCTTCATCGTGGCGCGAGACGGCGGCGCTATCTTGGTGTTTCGGGTAATGATCGGACCCTTGCTCTCCGGCTCCCGCAGCTTCGCGACGCATTGCTTCATGATGTGCGTCGACTGGCGCATTTCCTCCATGCGGACGAGATAGCGGTCGTAGCAATCGCCATGCTTGCCAACTGGTATGTCGAAGTCGAACTCCTCGTAGCATTCGTAGGGTTGCGCCTTGCGCAGGTCCCAGCCGGCGCCGCTCGCGCGCAGCATCACGCCGGTAAAGCCGAACGAATAAGCATCATCTAGCGGCACGACGCCGATGTCGACATTGCGCTGCTTGAAGATACGGTTGTCGGTCAGCAACTCCTCGAGATCGTCGCAGACGCCGAGGAACGGGTCGCAAAATGCGAGAATGTCGTCGATCAGTTCGGGCGTGAGATCCTGATGCACGCCGCCCGGACGGAAATAATTGGCGTGCAGGCGCGCGCCGGAGGCGCGCTCGTAGAACACCATCAGCTTCTCGCGCTCCTCGAAACCCCATAGCGGTGGCGTGAGCGCGCCGATGTCCATAGCCTGCGTCGTGATGTTGAGGAGATGTGACAGCAGCCGGCCAATTTCCGAATAGAGCACGCGGATCAACTGGCCGCGACGGGGAACGGGCAGTCCAAGCATCCTTTCGATGGCCAGGCAGAAAGCGTGCTCCTGATTCATCGGCGCGACATAGTCGAGCCGATCGAAATAGGGCAGCGCCTGCAGGTAGGTGCGCGCCTCGATCAACTTTTCGGTGCCGCGATGCAGAAGCCCGATATGCGGATCGACGCGCTCGACCACCTCGCCGTCGAGCTCAAGCACCAGCCGCAACACACCGTGCGCGGCGGGATGCTGCGGACCGAAATTGATCGTGAAGTTCCGAAACGGTTCCGTCATCGCACGGCGTCTTTCGCTTGCGAGAACCCGTTCACATGACGCCGCGCCGGAAGATGTCCAGAAGCGCGCGATCGAAGGCTCGCCTGCGCCCGCGCAGAAGCTCACGCTCTGTGCGAGGCCGCGCCTCGACGACAATGGCTAGGCGCGCGCTTGCAATTTTTTCGCCGATCGACGATTGGCGGGACCGCCGACCGTCGCCTATCGCGCGTCTTGCAGAATGTAGCTCGCGCCTTTCTCGGCGATCATCGCCGTGGGCGTATTCGTATTGCCTGACGTGATCGTCGGCATGATAGAGGCGTCGACGACGCGCAGGCCCGTGATTCCGAACAGGCGCAGCCGCTCATCGACCACGGCCGACGGATCGCTCGCGAGCCCCATCTTGGCTGTGCCGACCGGATGAAAGATCGTCGTGCCGATATCGCCGGCGGCCCTCGCGAGCGAGGCGTCGTCGTCGCCGACCTGCGGCCCCGGCAGATATTCTTCCGGCCGATAGGCTTGCAGAGCTGGCTGGCGCATCAGGCGCCGCGTCACGCGGATCGCGTCGGCCGCCACCTGCCGGTCTTCGTCGGTCGACAGATAGTTCGGCGCGATTCTGGGCGCGGCGCCAATGTCGCGAGACCCGATCCGGAGCGTTCCGCGCGACGACGGCCGCAGGTTGCAGGCCGCGACCGTGATGGCGGGGAATCGGTGGAGCGGCTCGCCGAACTTGTCGAGCGACAGCGGCTGGACGTGGAACTCGATGTCCGCGCGCTCCTTGCTCTCGGTCGAGCGCGTGAAAATGCCGAGTTGCGAAGGGGCCATCGTCAACGGACCGCGACGCCGCAGCGCATAGTCGATCCCCATCCAGGCGCGGCGCGGCAGAGAATAATAGGTTTCGTTCAGCGTACGTATGCCATGCACCTTGTAGATGGCGCGTTGCTGGAGATGATCCTGCAGATTGCGGCCGACGCCCGGCAGATCGAGCGCGACATCGATGCCGAGCGGCTGGAGCCATTCGCCAGGGCCGATTCCGGAGCGATGCAGAACCTGGATCGACCCGATCGAACCCGCGCAGAGAATGACTTCGCCTTTCGCCCGCGCTTCGACCATTTCGCCGCCCTGCCTGAAAGCGACGCCGATGGCGCGGCCGTGCTCCAGGAGCAGGCGATCCGCTTCGACACCGGTTTCGAGCCGCAGGTTCGGGCGCGACAGAACGGGCTTCAGAAAGCCCCGCGCGGAGGACCAGCGGCGGCCGGCCTTCTGATTGACGTGAAAATATCCGACGCCCTCGTTGTCGCCGGTGTTGAAATCCGGCGTGCGCGGAACGCCCATCTGCACTGCGGCGTCTGCAACGGCGTCGAGCACCTGCCAAGCGATGCGCGGCGGCTCGATACGCCAGCCGCCACCGACGCCGTGATGTTCGCTGGCGCCCAGGAAGTGGTCCTCGAGCCGCTTGAACGCGGGCAGGACATCGTCCCACCCCCATCCTGGCAGACCCAACTGACGCCAGTGATCGTAATCTGCGGCCTGCCCGCGCATGGAAATCATGGCGTTGATGGCCGAGGAGCCGCCGATGACCTTGCCGCGCGGATAGCCGAGCGCGCGGCCGTTCAGGCCGGGCTCCGCCTCCGTCCTGAACATCCAGTCCGATCGCGGATTGCCGATGGCGAAGAGATAGCCGACGGGAATGTGGAACCAGATCCAGTTGTCCCGGCCGCCCGCCTCGAGCAGCAGGACGCGTTTTCCGGGATCGGCCGACAGACGGTTCGCGACGATGCAACCGGCCGTGCCCGCGCCGACGACGATATAGTCGAATTCTCCGTCGAGCCGCCTGGCCATCCGATGCCTCTCCTCGCGGGGATCTCAGAATATACGGCTCTGCATAACACGTCGCAGGGCTGGCGAGCGCCGAAACGTCGGACCGATCGTATGGTGCCCCTGGCCTCTCCCAAAAATATGGCCCATAAAGCTGAAATATTTTTCAATTCCAGCTCGGCTCTGCCCCTCCAACCCGTTTTTCAACCCGATCTGAAAGCCGCAGCACGGGCTGCGGGGCGCTTCTCGCCTTTAGGTCCGGTCGGCATGAAGCCGCTCAAGCGCATCGACGATTTGTTCGGCACGCTTGATAAGCGCATCTTTCGAAGGCTGGAAGACGCCCTTCGCGGCCACTCCCCCGACAAGCGCGGCGTCGGCTTCAGTTTCAGCAAGCCGATTGACCCGACTGTGGATTTCGCCGAGCAAATCCCACAGTCTCTGTTCGTCTCTGTCCACGCTAGAGGCCTCCTGCTTTGCGCTAAGCATAGCGTTCTCCGTCCGCGCCCAGGCGAGTCGTATTAAGCGCCTCGCGCGCGTAGTGGTCCTACGAGCTAACGTTCGGCCTTGTTCTCGAACAACTCTTCTTGGAGGTCCAGAGAATCTTCTTCTTGGAAAGGATCGCTTGCAATGATGCGAACGCCGGCACCGTCAAGCGTAGCGGCCACATTAATTTTTCTGCCGCCAAGAGAAAGCTCGACTTCGGTGCCGCCGAAAGACAATAGCTTCGGAAAAGATATAAGAGCCTCTGAACCTTCCACGGCAACTATCCCGAGATCGCGCAGCGATATTGAGGGCTGCGGTTCCCCAACCATATTCGGAACTTCTTCTCGCCCAGGCGTTGGGCGTGCGGTCTCAAGCAAGACGGTCTGATGCTCAAACCCGCCCCTCTTCTGACGCTTATCGAGCGCGGCCGCGAGGAGCGCGTCCCAATCAATCCCGTTGGTAATTGCTAAGCCCCGGACCACCTCGAGGACATCTGCCAGCTCTTCAAGCTTTTCGGTAGGTTCGCGAGCAGCATTTAGCTCTAGGCCTTCCTCGAAGAGCTTTCCGATAAGTGCAACTGATGCTTCTTCCGCCGGGAGGCGTCCGAAGCTGACGCGCTCGCCCTTCGCCTGGATGTTGTGCGGAATGGCGTCACGAACAACTTTGTAGTGCCGATGGCGCCCGCGGACGCGCGGATATTTGGGCTGCGGAACAAGCACAAGGATGCCGGCGCTGCGTAAGCGATAGTAGGCATGCCCCAAAATTGAACCCTCGAGTTCGACTGGAAGGCTTCGCTTGGCCGCGATCGCGACCACTCGATCAAGGAAGGCTTCATCGTCCCGGACAAGCTCAACTTCGGGGGAAACTTGAATGATGAAGCTGCCCTTCTTGTGATCGATCAGATCAAGGTCAGCGAGGTTGCGTGCGCGAGCGGTCGGCAACGCTGGTCGAGCGGCAAGTTCAATCCCGGCGTATTCCTTCGACCGAAACCACGGGAGATGTTGGCCCATCCCCAATTCGGCCGGCAAATCGCAGAACCACATAATTTGCGCGCGATCTTTGATTTTTCGGGCCACCGCGACCGTCTCAAGCGCCAGATGCCGTAAGGCTTCGCGAGAGAGAACGCGGTCACGGCCGTACTGTCGCGCGACGCCGACATATCGCCAGTCGCCATCCTCCTGCTCCTGCAAAAAGTCTGGCTTGTAGCGAATTTGCGCCGCGGCTTCTTCGCCAGTGCGGGCGTCGATCTGCAGGGTATCGTGAGGCAAGAATTGAAGGCCGTCCGGTAGGCCCCAGAGGCAGTCAATCTGGACATAGTCATCGCCTGGCGAATAGTAGCTCCAAGCGGCCGCGCGCGCCGGGATATAGCGATGGAGAATGATTGCCAGCTCGTTTGCGCTTGCCCCTTTGGCAGCCATCGTTGTGAGCGTTTGCCGGATCCACTTTGCGGCGGCCGCGCCATCGACAGTGTGCGTCCGCGGCAGATTGAAGCCCCGCACGGCGGCGTTTAGACAATCAGTTCGCAATACGGCGCGGCCACCGGTGAGTGCATCAATTTCGTCGGCAAGTTGTCGTTCGCCGTCCTGCCGCCCTAAGATGCCTTCGAGCTGATCGCCTGCCGCGAAGAAAAGACGGTGTCGTGGCGGCTCTGGGCCAGTCCAAAAGTCGCGAACGTTTTGAAGCTTTCGCCAAGGCAGATCAGCTTGAACTCGATAGAGCGAAAATATTGGATCGCCCACCGCTTCCTGGGAAGGCACCTTCGAGACCCGCGCTTCAGGCATAACGTGAGGGTTGACCCCGGAGGAGGTCGGGCTCTCCTGGTCGAGTTGCACGATCCAAAGCTGTCCATTCGATGCGCACCATTCGAGATGAGACCGGCTGTCGATCCGCAGATTGACCCAGTGACACGCGCGTCTGAGTGCCGGTGCGATGTCGCTCTGCGACCCCAGCGACAGCGGCTTCATTTCATCGGGAGGAGCGGCGAATTTTGAGTTCAGGCCGCGGTCCGGCGCGAATGCCGGCGTCTGGACTCCGAACTTCCATTGGTTTCGAGTTGCACTGACGCGAATCTCATTGGAAACGTGACCTGAAAATTCAGGCATCACGTACCGCTGCAAACAAATTCCCATCGCAGAATGACGGCCGCGGCTCACGAAGTGGCCGTAGATTTCCTGCATTGCGGCGATCAGATCCTCAACTGGCGCATTGGAGCGCACTCGCCGGGATTGGTAGAGCCCACGATCGTCGAGACCTTCGCCGACGGCGCTAGATCGAACGATAATTCCCTCTGGAGAAATCGCTGCCAGTACCGCGAATGCCCGATGCAGGTTGACACCCTTGCGTCGCGCGCGGGAAACCCATTCGGTGGGGTCAGAGGCCCACTCGTCAGACACCCAAGCTGGGATTGCCACATAGGGCGGCACCCAAGCCGGTGCTAAGATCTGCAGTCCGGCGACCTTTGTGCCGTAGTGCAAAATCGTCGAGAAAAAATCATGCGAGGCAGTCTGGCTCCCTGGCATCAGCGAGGGATGAAAAAGCAAGCCAGTTACACGACGGTGCGACCGGCTTACTGCGCTATCCCCCGAAGACTGAATCATTCAGTTGTCTGCCGCGCGTCGGGCGCGATGTACGCGCTGCCTTTCGGATCGTCGACCGTGCCGAACCACTTATGGGCAAGCTTCTGGAGCGACGCCAAGACGTTGTCCGAAAAGTAGCCGATAAGCCAAGCGACCCCAGCAGCCCCGTAGAAATTGGAAAAGAATTTCGCATCGATGAGCGACAGTAGCCCTGAGGCGACGAGCATCGACACAAATACGGCGACAGAGCCGGACATGTGCGGCACGATGAGACGCCACAACACCCGATCCCGATTCCAAGAGCCTTTAGCTACCGAATGGTAGAGCCACTTCAGCGCAAAACACGAACCGCCTGTCATTCCGCTAAAACCGACCGCCATCCATAACAAGAAAGTACGGTCTTTGGGGTAGCTGAATGGGATGCCGAAAAGTGGTATAGCCTGATTATCGGGCGGCGGCTTAGGGGCGACGTGATAGCCGATCCAGATGAGCCCAGCTGTGCAGGTCAGCAGAATAAGAACGAGATACGCGAACTCGATCCCAATCTGTAGCCACGCGGACCAAGGATATCGGCTGGCCCATTCACCAAGTTTGCGATGATCGAGATTATTGTCGATCTCGGCTACGGCGGCGGGGATTACCGCGTGGTCGCAATCGCTGCCACCGGGCGCAGCAGGTCCAGCGTCTCGCGAACCTGTGTTGGCTGCGGATGCTTCCGGTAATCCCATTGCGCCCCTATCCCAAGCTCATCGGCAATCACGCGCCGAAGCCACTGCGAGACCGGCTGGATCACCTCGCCAATCATAGGCCGGCGATCACCACGGCTCCAGAGGGCAACATATTCTCCATCTTTCGGCAATGCGTCGAAGGGAGGCGCAGTGTCTCGAGCCGCACGCCAAGCAATTCCGGCGTCAGGCCGGGCAAGAGCGGCAGCAACCAGATCAAAAGGCAGCGGCACAACATGCAGATGCGCCTGATCGACCCCACACCCCGTCAGGCTTCCCTTTGCGCGACTGCCATGCTCGAAGAAGAAGACTTCTTGCCCGATGCGGGCGAGCTTGTCCGCAATCTGGAGTGCGATTTCGTCTAGCTCCCCGCGTTCGCTTGCGTCGGTTTGGGACAGGTTCAACATCGGCCGCCGCGGCACAAGCAACGTCCAACCGGCCACCAAGGAGCCAGCGGACGGTACCGCCACAAAACGCTCGGTGCGGAGGATTTCCCGATCCCATAGAGCTTCAGAGCGAGGCAAGGAATCGTCAATGATCCACGCAAATCGCGTGTTGTCGCCCATCTGACCCGCGTCTCCCTCGCCACCTGCGGCGCACGTTCCCATATAATAGTAGCCAACCTTTCAACAAGAAAGGGATTTGTCGAGCTGAACGTGCCCGCCTTGGAAGCGCGCCGCAGTCCGATTGCAGAGGCCAAGTCGGCCGGCTGCCAGTTGCCTATCGAGCCGCGAGCCGCTGCAAGTCGCGCATGATCGCGTCCACTGCGCGGATGTCCAGCCCGACGCCGTCATAGGGCTCGACGCCGCCGATCTCCTCACCGCCGACGAATGCGACGCCTTCGCCATCGGGATGGATGGCTGAAAGCAGCCGCACCTTACGCAAGATGTCCGGCAGGCCCAGCGCGGGGCATGCCAACAGGCGATGGGCGAACTCCGCGACCGCTGACGAGCAGCGCTTCAGTTCGACCTCGCGCATGGCGAACTCCCGCGTCCCGTCTGCGGCGTCCACGGCGGCAAGGGCGGCGCGCTCCTTCTTGATCGCCGACTCGAGGTCGCGCGCGACGGTTTCGGTCAGGTTGATCACGGTGTGCAGCATGCTATTCTCCATCCGGTTTCCGAAGACGAACTGCCGTCCTTCTCGCGGAAAGCGTGCTGCAACTCGTCATTGGGATGCAATCGGGAGCTTTCCTTGGGAAAATTCCCCAATTTGGTCGCGATGGATTCGATCGGCTGGCAAGGCACGTCAGGCTCGAAATCCCGCGTGCTGAATCTGAAACTCGCCGCCTATGAGCAATTCAATACCTAATCGGTTCGCGCACGGCGTCCCACTTCCGCGCACGTTCGCAGGAACGGCTTGACGAGTCCGGGTGGGTGCACATCTGACTCGCGCCAAGGGTTGGATTTCCTGTATTCCACTGCAATGCATTCGACCGCTGCCGCTGCACCGGCCGGCCCGCCAGCGCTGTGGCCGGCCCTTATTGCGGGCGACTACCACGCTGGCGTGGTGCGCCTTGTTACGCTCGCGCACGACCGGGTCAGCCACCTGCTGTTCGCATCCGTCGAACTTCTGCCGAGCGAGATGCCTGTTCCGCCCGCCCCAACCGATGGCGGCTGGTGGCATAATTTCGGGACCGGACGGCTCTGCGTCAGTCGCACCGCGCTCCCCCTGGCGAAAGCGCTCGCTTGGTATGAGGCTTTGAAAAATGGCCAGGCTACCGTGCCGGGCCAGGCTTTCGCGATCACCACTTCCGCGCTAGGCGCCGAACCCGACTATGACGGGTTTGTGTTCCATGAGGAGCCGCTGCCGTTCTCACCCTCCTGGCATGGCCGGCCGCGGCTGCACCGACTGGTGCCGATGGCGGCGCTTGCCGAGCCGGTCCAGACGCTGCGCGATGGCGTGGTCCACGTCAACGCTCACGGCAGGGCCCGACAATGGCTCCGTGACCGCGTCCATTTCGACCTGCTGGCCTATGATGACTGGCTGGGCGCAGGGGTGTTGATCGCGCCCAATCCGCTGCTTCGCAACTTTGGCGCGCGCATCGTCGATCGGAATGTGACGCCTGAGACCCTGGAGCTTGGCGGAACCCCGCGGCGGGGTGCCGACATCAATTCGTTGCGAATGGTCGTTGAGGAAGTTCGCGCGGGTGCGCCAGGGTGGCGCGCTGAGGGCTCGCCGAATAGCCTGGGCCGGTACCGCGCGCCCGCGCGCTCCCAGGTCGCGATGGTGCGAGAAGAGCTATTCTGCCCCGTGCGCGGCGTCCTGGATCGTACGCCGCCGGCCCACTTCTTCCGCAGTCTGTCTATCACCTCGTCCGTCGTCGTCGACAACCGCGCCCGGCAGGTCGCTCCGCCCTCGCGGGCCCCGGATGCGGGAACCCGCACGGTTTACGTCCGGCCCAACCCGCAGCAACCGGCGGAGCCCGCAGCGACGCCTCTGCGCGCGCTTGAACGGCTCCTGGAAGCGCGCGCCGAGCGCCAGGGTGCCTACCGTCCGGCAGAGGCCCCGCAAAGCCCGGCTGGTGTTCGCTTGCTCGAGAACAACCGCGAAGAGACCGTCGACTGGATCCGCGGGCTAATCGCCAGCGCGCGCTCCCACGTCCTGTTCGTGGATCCGTATCTGGACGCCGATGATTTGCAGGAATTCGCGACGGCCACGCAGTACCAGGGCGTCGCTGTTCGCGGCCTAATCAACCCTCGGCCCCGCCGTCATCGGCGTGTCGACGCCGATGGCGAGCGCTTCGGTGATCTCATGCTGAAAAAGATCGAGTCGCTCCGCGACCCGGCGCAGGAATTGGGCGAGATAGATATTCGGGTGGCGCGAGGCCGTCGCCTACACGACCGCTTCCTCCAGATTGACGACGTCATTTGGCACGCCGGCCATTCCTTCAACATGATGGGAGACGGCGAGATCAGTCTGATGACGCGCGTCGCTCAACCGGCTGAACTGGCTCAGGCGCTGGCCGAAGCCTTCGCCGAAGCTGAGTCATTCGAAGCGTGGTGGGCTGGCAGGCCACCGCCGGTCTGGTCGCTGTGGCACGAGGCCGGCCACCAACTGCGTCGTCTGGCTAAATGGATCGAGCGCCCGCGGTCGGGTCAGACGCAAGGGAACGTGGATGACTGATGGGTTGACCCTTGCGGAGCCCAAAGACGGCGCCGCCGCCTTGGCCGCCACCCTAGCGTGGATCGGCACGTCCGAGGGCTCGGATGAACCTTTTTCACCGGGTTTGAAGCCGCTGGACGCCTCGGGCTCGCCCCAGACCTTGGCCGAATATCTCGCGTCGGAAAATCTGCCTGATTGGCGTAACTTGATCGTTGCCACGGCCAGTCCGGGCCTGCCTCAACACATTGACCCAGCCCTCACTTGGTTGATGGCGCATGCTGCCCTCGAAATTGCCGTGGCGGCGACCCGGACGGGCCTATTCTACGCGGTCGATGAGCTTCAAATGCTCGGCAAGGTCAGCGATGCAAACCTCGCGGCGGCAATACGCGCTCGCATCGGAGGCGCACTCAACGCCGACCTGCTCTTGAAGAGATTGCAGGCGCGTTTGCAAAGCCTTTGGGAGAGTCGTCTGAACAATCGCCTGCGAGAGTATGCCGAAAGGACCGCGGGGGAGGTGCTAAAAACGCGCGACCTATGGCCCCGTCACGACGGAATGCCTATGGGCGATGGCTGGGCGCATCAGGCAGCGGCTGCTCTTTGGCCCGAGCGCTACATGGCGATGCTGACGGAACTGCCCTCGTTATTTCAATCTGGGTTCGCCGAGCCCCTAGAGCCGCTCGACGTCGACCGGGTCGCGACCTTAATTCGCGCCTGCCCAGCGATCTTTTCGGACGATGGCGCGCCCTTGGGCGCAGTCGTTCCATTCGTGCTGCTCGAGGCGATCGAGTGGCATCTCCATGTCATGGCAGCAGACGACCCGCCGAGTGCCGAGGCGGGCGTCGACCGGCTCTTGGAGGCTGTGTTGTTGCGACCCGACGGGCACTGGCTGGGGCGGGCTTGGCTGCAGCGAATCATATGGCGCGACACTCCCCGTCGAGCCGGCCGCGCGCAGGCCGATGTCGACGCCGAACGCTCAGTCCGTGACCGCTTACTCGGCGGCCTCTCCTCCAACATCGCGCCCCTCGGCCCAGCGGCATTCAATTGGATCCGCGCCGAAGAGCCCCTTTGGGTAGTTGATCGCATCTTGGCGGAGGCATCTATCTTAGGGGCGCATGGCGATCCCGCTGCTGCGGCCGAGGTCTTAGCAAACGGAGTCCGGCAGGGGCTGGTCACGGCTACGGGCCGTGCAGAGGGAATGACCACACGCTCGACCGAGTCCAACGTGGTCGCCAACGTCTTGTCCCATACCGCGAACCTCGCCAGTTGGTTCAGGACCCTATGGCGAGACACCTACGAAGTGCGCGAGTCGCTGAGCTACCCTGTGCAGCGCGACCTCGACAACCCCGCCTATCCGGCGCTCGCCTGGGCTTTGAATGGCTTGAACGCCTCGGAGCACACGCCAGTCGATCAGGCTGCGCTCTGGCGTGAAATCGCCAGCGCTGTGTTTGAAACACAGCAGATTGATCCGAACGCGTCGCTGTTCAACGGCCCATTGCCGTCAATCACTAGCGTTACTGTGCAGCTGGGCGCGGCCCTCGCCGCGCGCGGCATCCTTGAGATTGACGATTTGGCGCGATTTATGCGCGATCAACTCGACCCAACCGCTGAGAACCTCCGGCTTTGGCAGCTAGTTCGTTCAGCGGCATCTGATGCTCTAACTCTCGAAATCGGACGAAAAGTTGGAGCCGCGGTCGTGCGCGAGGCAATCGAAACCGCCCTCAAAGAGCCGCAGCCCAGCTGGGCAATAGCTTTGGACGCTGTTGCCCGGGAGAACCTTCAAGACTTCGCACAGCGGCTATGAGGCTCACGGCAAACTGCGCTGCCACTACCGAGCATCAAACGCCGTCGCGCCTTTCGCAGCGATGTAGGTGATCCGTCTGACGAGGCCGTTCCCCGACTCCATGCGGGAGAAGCCTGAGTACACGAATTTGAACCTCAGATTGCACGCCTTGCCATTGGATTTGCTGATCGTGTCACACCGATCCTCAATTCGCTGCTGAGCGGTAGCGGGCAGGATTCGCCGAACGTCAATGCGCGCGCCGCCGCCGATGCAGCGGAATTCGTCTTTGTCAGCATAGAAACAAGACATCCGCGTTTCGATTACACGGTCATCCCACTTGTGCGTCTCGGCCGCGAGGTCGGCCGCCGATACGAACTTTGCCGGCATTCCTGGGGTCGGCTCGAAGTCGGAATTCACCGCCGCGGCCCGCTTTGCGTCCGCCCCATCTCCCGACACTTTAGCGAACTCAGCCATGATCGGTTCGACCGACTTGCAGAACAAAGTCTTGTCCTTCGCCACCATCGCTCGGAATTCGTTTGCCGCCTTCTCCACGTCCGACTCAGCATACTTCGAGCCTTCCATGGCAAGGGCCGCACGCATCTTTCCTGGCAGCGACTTGTCAGTGCTGCACGCCTCTGCGGAGACGATCGCGAGCGCCACGCCCTTTGCCGTACTTTCGGACGGCGTCGTCTGGGATAATGCGACGGTCGGCGCAATCAGCAGCGTGGCCGCCAGCGACACCGCAAAACTTACCAGCGGTCTTATACGCACGCCCGCGATGACAGTTACGCGCTTGACAGCCATGTCATTCGCGCTGGTCCCGCCCAAGAATTTGAATCTCATTGGTCACTCTCTCCGAAATGGGGCAAGAAAAAACGCGCCGGAACCAAAAATCAACTATTAAGTTGCGAATTTCATTGCGATTGATGCGGTGACAACCCGTGCGGATACTGTCACGAGCTCGCTGTCTTGCTCGCATTCAGGACGACGCCGCCAGCCGCGCAATCCGCGCCCGCAGTTCCGCGTCCCGCTCCGCCTCGAAGGCCCGGCGCGTCGCGGCCGAGTCTGCGGACAGGACGCTGAACCGCACCTGGTTGATCAGATCCTCGGTCGCGTAACGGGCGGCGTCGATCGTGTGGTTTCGGGCGTCCTCGGGCTCGCCGAAGATCGGCTTCCCGGTGATCTTGTCGCGCTTCCACGAATGGTTCGCGAATTCGTCGGCCGCCGCTGTGCACCGTGGGTGGATCACGACGTCCTTGCCCTGCAGGTACCGCAACCCGCTCTCGATCGAGCCGGGTCCCTTCGTCGCCTTGCGGATGCGAAAGCCGGCGCGGCCAATCGCGGCGATCAGGCGGGGGTCGTTGTCGGCGCGGATGAGACCGCTGCGGGACTCGCTGACCGTGTCGAGGAAGGTCGGCATGCGCGCCTCGCTGACGCCATGCGAGACGGCTTCCTCCGCGATGTAGAGCACATTGTTCGCGAGATCGTAGAGCTTCACGAAGGCGGTCGGGTCGGGCGAGAAGCCGAAATCGAGACCAAACAGCGGGCGCACGACCTCCGGAACGGTGATCTCGCCCAGGCGCCAGTTCGTGAACACCGCCGAACCTGAGGCGTCGCGATATTTGCCTTCCCATATGTGCTCGTAATCCGAGAGCGACCGGCGCCGATCGCGCTGCATGTCCTCGAACATTGGCGAGGCCTCGAAGGCGGGATTGTCGCGCCAGCTGACGCGCCGGACCCACGCATTTGGCGGGACGTGCACCCCGCGAAATAGGTCGTTCACCGGATCGGTCTTGAAGCGCGGATTCCACAGAAACCAGATTTCCGACCCCGGCTTGCGGATGGTCGGAATGAGATATTCGAGGCTGAGCGCGCTGACGGTCTGCGCCTCCTCCACCAGACACACATCGACGCCCTCGAGCGACTTGATGCTATCTGGGTTTCGGGCGAGGCCGAGGAAGAAGAAGCTCGCGCCCGTCCGGCGATGCACGATCAGCGCGTCCTGGATGATCCAGTCGTCGCGGATGTCGGCAGCATCGATGATTGCCACAATGAGGTGGCGAACCGATTGCGCCAGCGACACCTGAAACTCGCGGGCGCAGGCGACGCGGATGCGGGCGACGTAGGACAGGGCAAGAAGCGCGACGATCGCCGAGAAGCTCTTGCCCGAGCCGCGGCCGCCGTACAGGGCCTTGAAGCGGATCGGCGCGAACAACCCGGCGAAGGCATCGGACAGACTGGCGACAATCCGGGCCAGCCCGAACGGGAGAACGGGCTGCAACACGGCGGCGCTTATCTCCAGCCGCGCAGTCGCGGGTCGCCGAAGGCAAGCATCGCGGCGCGCTCGTTGCGCTGAGCCTCGGTCATCCGCCGCCGGCGCCAGCGCGCGAGCTGCCGGGGCGAGAGGTCGAGCGGTTCTGCGTCCTGCGCACTGTCGGGTTCGCCCGGCGCGGGCGCCCGGCGCGGCGCACTGGCGACGACGGGGCGCACGACCTCTCCAGAAGGCGGCGCAGGCGCGGCGAGCGCCCTGCGCAGAGCGTCACCGTGCCGCTTAATCGCAGCGAGCAGCTCGGCGCCCGGTGGGCGATCGGCGTCGACCTCGATCGAGAGCCGCTCGCCATCGAGCTGCAGGCGCACCCCGGCCTTTTCCATTCCCTCGATTGTTTCCAGCAAATTCATCGAACGCCTCACAACGGGATGACGAGTTTGCCCTTTTCGATACGCGAGCCCGCCGGCAGCGCCGTCTGGTCAGGTTCGGGCTCGGCCGGAGGCGCATCGGCGACCGCGCCGCCCTGCTCCTCTGGCTTCGGCCGGCCGCCCGGCGCCAATGCCCGACCGGCAGCGAACAGCGCGCCGACTCTGTCGTAGACGTCGACCAGGCCGATCGGGAATTGATTTTCGGCCTCGGTTTTGATCGGCGGGGCGTCGGCGTCGCCGCCGTGGCGCAGGAACAGCCGATCGGAATACTTGCGCGGATTCATGCGCTGGATTGTCCATTGCCGCGCCTCGATGCGCAGCTTCGCGCGTCGGATCTGATCTGCCGTCTTCAGCTTCGGATCGTCGGCGATGGCAAGGATTTCCTCGAAATGCGCGTCGGCGCGCGCTTCGACGGCGCGCTCGTACATTTCCGCGGCGAGCGCATTTTCAGCGACGAAGCGAAGGAACGTCGATTTCGCTGGCATGCCCGGCGCCCGGCAAACCGAGCGTAGCGACTGACCATCGGCCATCCTGTCGCACGCACGCCCGCAAAGCTCGATTGTCATCTCGGGACGCGCGCGGCGATGGCAGCCTGCGGCGGTCGCTGAGGCCCGCTTGCTCGTTTTGGCTGGGGGAGTAGCGGTCGGCGGCTTGTTGCGTCCGTGCGCCCCTGAGCCGCTGCGACGCGAGCCCTTCGAGTTCGAGAGGTTGCTCATCCAGTCCTCAAGGTGAAAAAGGCCCCGACTGAGCGCCGGGGCCGCCTGCGGTGTGGGGAATTACCCAAACGCGGAAACTGCCTCATCCAACGCGCGACGTTTTGCTGCGTGAGCTTCTTCGTCGAGCCGATCCGACATCCGGCCGATCCGCGGCTTGGCTTCGCGGACGATCTTCTCGGCGAGCGCGAGATCGATCGGGCCATGAGAGCCGCCCCGATTCTTCACGCTGGCGACGAACCTCGCGAGATGCTCGCGCTCCGCCGGCGTGAACTGCAGGCCCTCGCAAAAGGCGCGCAGTTCGATCATCGACACGCCCGCCTGGTATTCGCCGCCGCCTCGCCCTCGAACCTCGGAGACATGCTTCGCGAAATCCGCGAAGGCTGACACGACTTGCCGATCCGACATCGAGAGGTCCGATGTCATCGTGAAGGACGCCGGCTCGGCGCGCTCGCTGGTCTCATTTGCGAACATTAGATTTTCCTTTCGTTTGGGAGGGTCAGACGGGTTCTGCCGCGCTCGACCGGCGCAAGGCATCGAGGAGCGCTGCTCCGGTCTCGGCCGGAATCGCGGCATGCGATCCGCCGCGCTGTCGGGCGTTGTCGAGAGCGCCGGCGATGGCGTCGCGATCGCCGCTCAGCAGCTCCACGTCGGCGAGCGCGTCCATCAGGATCTGCAAGTCGGCTGCGCGGACGGCAACGTTCTCGAGTCCGCGTTTCGTCGCATCGCGCACGTCCGTCTCGACGCTCTTCATTGCTTCTGCGAGCCCGTTCTCGGACGGAAGCGGGAACGGCCGCAGTTCGGAGTTGGGAGCTGGATTCATGGTCACCTCGTCTGGCGCGCCTTGATGATGCTGAGCGAGGGCGCGCGGACCTCGCGAAAGTCGGTCAGTGTCGCGTTCGGTCGACCCGCGCGAGCGTCGGCGGTAGGTTCCGCGCCGGCGCCAGCTGAATGAACCGAGCGGCAGGGCAATGCGGCTTCATCGCCTCAAGACAGACCGCGAGAAAGGCTGTCAGGTCGGTCGGGTTCGTCGCCATCACCGGCGCGCGGAGCATGTAGGCCGTCCGCACGGCGTGGCTGATCTCCAAAAACGACCAGGTTGCAGGGTCGGACGATCCGGCGAGTTGGACTCCGAGAGCCTCGCTCACACATCGGACGTGCTCGACGCTGAAGACGGGCGCGGCGACTCCAGCGTATCCGCTCTCGATCGCACTGCGTGTCATCCCTGCCAGGACGCGGAGATGAGAGGCGCTGGCCCTGAGCCTCGCGCCCCGCTGCTCACTGGCAAGGATCGCCTTCGTCTCATCGACATTGGGCAACTCGCGCCATTCGAGCTCGGGAGGGAATTCGTCGAGCGGATAGCTGGTGTCTTCGTCTTGGTTCATGACCTCACCTATTGGCGTTGCGGGGTGGCGGACCCGGTCGACGGCCTCGACGGTGAGCCCTGCACCGTCACCTGAACGTTCCTGACGGCGGCGCCGATGGTCGCGGCCGCCCTGGCACCTCCGGACACGATCGCCTTCTCCATCGCTGCGCCGGCAGTCGTGCCCGATTGCGCGACCTTCTCTGCGCCCGCCGCCATCGAGCTTTCGACGCTCTTGCCGGCTTGCTCGACCTTTCCGACCGTGCTGCCGAACGTCGACGCGGCCGACTGGATTTTCACCGCCACACCGTTGAAGTCGGCCTCGGCCTTGGCGAGCTGTTGCGGCAGATCGCCCAGCACGGCTTTGCGCTCGCCCTCGCCAGCGCCGGGGATCGACGCCTCGCGCTTCTGGATTTCGGCCTTGAACCCGTCGACCTTGGCTTTCAGCTCGTTGATGTCGGCGCCGATCTCTGGCCCGCGCTCGCGCGCCCGGCGTTCTGTCTCGCGGCGGGCGGCTTCCTGCTGCTGCGCGATCCATTTTGCGGAGCCGGGCGCGTCGCTGTCCGATTTTTTCTCGCCGTCGCCATTGCGGATCGCCACCAGTTCCTCGTTGGCTTTCAGGATGCGCTCGGCAATCTCGGCCTGCTTGCGCTGCTGTTCGGAGACGTCCTTGCCCGAAGCGATGCGCGTCTCGATCACGCGCGACAGCGTTGCGAGCTGCTGGTTCAGCTTCACAATCTCGGCCGTTTTGGCGTTGGCTTCCTTGCTCTCGCCGCCGCCCAGCCCCTTGTACGTCATCCATGCGGTCGCCGCCGCCGCCGCGCCGATCCCGGCCGCGCGCGCGACCATCCCCAGGCCGCCGCCGACAGAAGCGCCGACGCCCTTGCCGAGGAGGCCGCCGCCTTGCACCGCCGTGTTGCCGTTCACGGCGATCGTGTTCGCGACGACCGCCGCCGTCAGCGCCGATTGCGTCGGATTGTTGGCAATCGCCGTTCCGACCGCGCCGGCGATGGTGACGGCGAGCGCGCCTGCGCCGGCCGCCTTCTGACTGTTGCCGGTCGGGTCCGCAATGATGCTGTTAACGCCACGCGTGAGCGCCCGGGTGACATCGCGAAAGGTTTGGCCGAGCTTAGAGTTGTCGAGTTCCGTGCCTGCGTTCTTGAGTGAATTCTTGAACTGGTCGACGGCCGCCGTTGTCGACCTGGTCGCGGCGGTCTCGGCGTCCTGCTGGCTCATGCGAATGTGGGCTGTCGCCTCGATCTGCCGCTGCGCTTCGTAATTGCGGTTGATAGCCGACGACAGCATGCGATTGGCGTTGGTGCCGATCTTGAGCGAGTCGACATATTTCTTGACGTCGCCGGCGTCGCGTTCGTCCAGCCCCTTGGCGCGCATCCGTTCGATCGCGTGGTCCGCGAGCGCCTGAAACGGATCCTCCGCATAGCGCTTTTCGTGAACAAAATGCGCCCGTCCGCCTGTCTCGGTGACAAATCCTTCTTCGCGCATCCGAGCAAGGGCGGCCTTCGAAGCCCCCAGGCCCTTGATGCCAGACATCAGACGATTGAGTGCCGACAGTCCGGTGCCGACAGGCGCGCCGCCAATGTCGGCGGCGAGCAGCAGGCCGCGCTGCAACCCCTCGGTCGTCATAGTCTGCGCATGGCCGCCCGACTTCGCCATATACTGGCGGAAGTCTTCGGGTCGAAGGTTCTTGCCTTCGACCGCCTGCACCGCTTGATAGGCCTTGAAATATTTCTCGACCTGCGAGGTGTCGACGTGGCCGCTGGCGTCGGGCTTCAACGTGCCTTTGAGGTCGAGAGCCTTGAACACGCGCATCGCGCCGTCCTCGACCTCTTTCGCGTTGCCGCCGCGCGCCACAGCGAGCGCCTTCTGCTGCTCGAGCAGCTCGACCAGCTTCTTCTGCACCTCCGGTTCATGTGCGGCGAATGAGGTCACCTCGGCAAAGTGCCGGGTGACGGCGCCGATCGACGAGCCGTATTTCTTGGCGAATTCAACTGCCGCCTCGCGCGCGCCGGCGACGTTCTGATTGCCGGATTGGCGTAACTGCTCGCGCGCGGCCGAGCCTTCCTTCGCGCCTTCGACAACCACATGCGCGGCATGAATGACGACACCGGCCCCTGCCGTGATCGCCAGCATCTTGCCGAGCCCCATTTCACCACCGAGGCCGAGCCCTACGCCGGTGCCGGGGACATGAAGATAGCCGTGCGGGTGAATTCCGCCTTTGCGTCGACCGGCGCCTACCGCTGCGAGTGCGCTCCCGCGCTGCTGGCGCGTACTCGGGCCTGCGACTTTCGCTGCCTGGGCGGCGGCCGTCTGTGCCTGCAGCTGGCGGGTGATCTGCCCGGAGATCGTCAGGAAGCGCTGGCCTTTCGTAGCGGCCGAAGCGAATGACGTGCCTAGCTTGTCCATTGCGGCGGTCGCCGGCCGAGTGGCAGCGCTCAACCGCTTCAAAGCTTGCGCTTGCCCCATGAAGGCCGCATTGCCAGCGCCCAGCGCCAGCTGCTTTTGGGCGGCAGAGACGCGCCCGATCTGGCTCTGCATAGAGCGAGCAGTTGATGCAAATTTCTTTAGGTTGCGCTCGATCTTCGCGAGCTGGGCGGACGTCTGGTCGCGGATGACGAGAGTTGCCGATTCTACGAAACCGGTCATGGCGCGAGCCCTCCCTTGAGGGTTTCGATTCGCGCATCGTCGCCCTTCGCGGTGGGCGGGGTGAATATGACGATGGGTGAGAGAGAGGGCAAGGCGCTCATGCTCGACCGCCTGCGCCGGCGTTGGCGGCGATTAGCGCGGAGAGCCGTTCCCTGAAAGCCGCCGTCGCTGCCGCGATACACGCGGCAAACGGCTCAGGCTCGACCCCCATCATTGAGGTCTCCATCGCACCAATCATTCTGCCCTCGCCGAACGATGCGGCCAGCGCCCACGCATCGTCGCGGCTCCGACCGTGCGGGAGTTCTGCAGCATCCAGTTCCATGCTCTCCGCAAACGTCCGATCGGCGTGAATGGCCGCAGCGCTGATTAGCCCTCGCATCGCTTCCTTGAAGTCGGCGACAACGGCCGCGCGGTCGAGTTCGACGTTCATTTTCTAACGGCCTCCTGAGCTGTCCCGGGATCCGCCTTCGGGCGCGACCGCGCCGCGGCCAGGGCAGCGGCTGCGTCTCGCATCGCCTGCTCTTGGCGTCGCCACCTCGCGCCAGCGATTCGGAGCTCAGCCATGCGCTGCTCCTGGGCTGCGAGGCGCGCTCGCTCTCGCCGCGCCGGCTCCTCGGCCACGCGCTCCTCTTCCCGCCGCTGAGCCTCGGCCCAGGCCAGGTCGATCTGTTCGACACGCTCGCGCAGCGCTTCGAGGCGGGACGCAAATTCCTGCAGTTGCGGCACTGCTCGGCCCAGCCCTTCAAACTGCCGCTGGCGGGTAAGCATGGCGTTTAGCAGCTCGTCCACCCGAGGATTCCCGTACCGCCGCTGGTCACTGATCACGGCGTCGTGGCAGGCGAGCGCCACCGCGCCGCAGCACACGCCCTCGGCCTGCGCCTCGAAGGTCACGGCGGTGAGAAACGCACTCCCGATGGCGCGTTGCTGACCGAGCGATCCAATAAGGGTTTCCAGCTCGTCGCCGATGAACTCTGCCCCCGGTTTTGCGAGCGCCTGAGCCACCAGCTCTGCGGCCGGTTGGAGCATCGGCGCTGCACGCTCCAGTTCGTCGATCAAGGCGGTCCAGAAGGTGCGAGCCTGCGCACGGGATTGAGCAAGCCCCTCCGGGGTCGCGATCGGGCTGAGGAGCACGCTTGTGCTTGCGCCCCTGCTCTCGAAGCGGATCAGCTCGCCAGCAAGACATTCCCATCGACCGATCGGCGCGGCAGTCTGCAAGGCTCGGGACGAGATTTGCATGGCAAGTTCCGAATCCCGATCGTACTCGATCGCGATTTTCACGAGACGTGCCCACCGCAATCGGGAGCCGTAATTCGGATCGTCGCCAACCTTTGATGGCGGTGGCGGCGCGGCGGCCGGCACGATCGCTGAGCTCGCGAGGACTGCCGGAGTAGGAGCCGAGGGGTAGGTGAGCGAGCGCTCCGCTTCTCGGCGCGCCGTCGGGATCGGAAGACGCTGAAAGCTCATCGGGGGGCCTCGAATCGATCGGCAGCTGCCGCAGCCGCGGATGCCTGCTCACGAATTTGCGCACGCTGGCGCTGGATTTGCTGGACGGGATCTGGTCCGATAGAGCGGCCATTTCCGACCGCCTGCTGCGATCGTTGCGGCCGCTTCAGCTCGCCTCGCCAGTCTTGCCGCTGCAGCCAGTTCGTTGGCCGAGGCACGAATTGCTGATCTGGATTGCGAGCGCCGAAGGCCTTGGCTCCTGCGAGGATGTTTTCGAAGCTGTCATCCTTGAGAGCACTGCGCAGCGCACCCGCCGACCGGCGCCAACCTGCGAGATTGTCTCGCGCCGGCACGTAGGGACCTTCCGGGTAGACTGCGGCGATCTTCCAGAGCATGGCCGAAATCTGATCGTCGTCGGCCTTGCGGGCTTTGCGAGTGGCCTTCGGCGAACGCGCGCCTGCCACTGCCGCCTGTTCCGAGGGCGGTGTGGAACCGAAAAGGTCATCACTGGCCAGACCAAGCGCAGCGCTCGCGCGCTTGATATTTCCCGGTGTTCCTTCTCCGGTGCTTACTTCCCCGGTGTTCGTCTGCCTCGCCAGACAGGGGGGCCCTGCCTCGCCAAACGGGGGAGCCGTGCCTCGCCAAGCGGGGTGCGACACCGCCGACATTTCGCGGACCCCTGCCTCGTCAGGCAGCCCTACCTCGTCAGGCGCCCCCTGCTTTGCGGGGCGGGGGTCGCGCGTTGCTTCTCCCCCAAACTTTGGGCATTTGCGGTCTGTCTCTGCATCGCTCTTCGCGATCCGGAAGCGTGCAGTGGCGCCGGGCCGTTCCTCTCGAATGAGATAGCCGGCGTCGACCAACTCGCGAACGGCTCGGCTGGCCGCGCGCGCCTGCACTCCAAGATCGGCGGCGAGTGTCGCCATCGCGGGCCAGGCAACCATACCCCTGTCCGCGTGCATGTAGCGAGTGCAGAGGATCGTCGCTGCCGTGCGCGCCATGTGCGAGAGATTCGGGTCGATGCAAACGCGGGCAAGCCAGTTCAGCTTGTTGCGCCCTGCGTTGGGATCGCTGGTGCGCTTCTTAGGTGGTGCCGGACGGTCTGGCGCGGGCTCATCCAATGACGCCTCCGCCCGCAAGCCGGCGTAATTCGGATCCGGAAATGAGGGTCGAGTGACCGACCGCGACAGTTTCGAGGGACCCTTGCGATCGCCACCGCCACAAGGTCGATTCCGCTTTGCGCAGGATCGCGGCGGCTTCCTTAAAGCGATAGAGCTGCGCGGGTTCTATCGCCTCCAAGACACTGGCCGGCCCATCGGCCCGCTCGACGTCAGATTGGGCGGCAACCTGTCGGCTCGCCAGATCGTTCGCAATCAGCTTGGCGAGTTGCGCGAGCTGCTCCGGGTTTAGGGTTATCGCCAGCGTGGATCCGAAGTTGTCAGAGCGCATCGGCATCGCCACCCGCAGCCGTAACGCGAGCGTTCGCAAATGGGCTGATTTGCTCGACCGGCGTCCCTTCGCGCATCAGTCGTTTGAAGTCGGCGAGCGGGACGCGGACGGTGCGTCCCAGGCGCACAACCTTTAGATGGCCGTCGCGAACTGCTTGCCAGAATGTGTTTCGATCAATGTTGAGGCGAAACATCACCTCTCGCGGATCGAGCGCAAAGGCATCTTCGGTCCAGATCGGCTCGGGTGGCGCCTCTATGGCGATCGGGCGGCGGGACAATTGTTCGCTCCAAAGTCACGGCGAACAATTCAGTCGCACCGCCACTGCGGAGATGCACGGAGCGATATTCTTCAAAAATTCGGCCTAGAGCTCAGCCCACATCGCCGCGCCGAATGCTCGGAAGCGATCTGACACGTCTGGAACTGTGTCAGTCGCGCCGCTGGCCTCGAATGCCGACTCTAGCAGCGGATGCGCGGCAGCCGACCGCCATTCGTTAACGCTATTGGCGGGCTTGAAAAGGAATGCGTGTACCGCGGCTGTGAGGGCGATAAACTCGATACCAGCGGTCACGGGAAACTCCCGCGCATGGTTTCCAGATCGAATAATGGCGACCCCGAACGGCGGCCACGCCGGCTCTCCTTTCGGCCGCCCCTCACCGCCAAAGTCTGGGGCAGAGTATGCACGGACTGTCCGAGCTTTCATCAGCCGTCGAACCAGGCTGTCGATTTGCTTCCCTCGCAATTCCTCCAAACCGACGCTCGATGCGGCCGGCAGATGGAGTTCAAGCATACCGTTTCGACTTCGGACCTCTGCGCCGAATGCAATAGCGGCTACAAATTCAGCGATTTCAGTGTCCATTTTGCCAGAAGGCTGTCGACGGATGACGTGCCAAAGCGCCGCCGCCAGCCTGATCGTCTCTCGACCGAACGAACGGCGAGGTTTGCCGACGCCTCTGGGCGTCTGGAGCGATTCGAGCCTTGGCTTCTTGGGACGACCGCGCCGTTTGGGAGGATTAGGCTCGCTCACGCGCGCCCCGCAGTTCGATGACCTTCCCGCCTTCGCGCAGCCCGTCGTAGTGATCGGCGAGCCACTGCAGCATTTCCGTCCGCTCGGCCATGCGCTCGCTGCGGTCGTAAGTACGCCGGACCTCGTTCGGGTCGAGGTGCGCGAGCTGCCGCTCAATCGCGTCGGGATGGAATCGGTTCGATGCATTGAGCATGGAGCTGGCGGAGCTGCGGAAACCGTGCGCGGTGTGCTGATCGCTGCTGTAGCCGAGGGCCTTCAAGGCGCCGCCCAGGGTGTTTTCGCTGATCGGGCGCGCCGCTATGCGGATCGACGGGAAAAGCAATTCGAACCGGCCCGTCAACGGGTGAAGCTGTTCGAGCAAGGCAAGCGCCTGGCGCGAGAGCGGCACGATGTGCGGTCGCCGGCCTTTCATTCGCTCGGCAGGGATGGTCAGCACGCCAGCGTCGCGATCGACCTCAGACCATCGCGCCGCCCTCAGCTCGCCGGGCCGGAGCATCGTCAGCGCCAGCAGCTCCAGCGCGATCGCGGTGGTGCGCTGGCCGCCATAGCCGCGCACGGCCCGAAGCAGCCCTCCAAACTGCAGCGGATCGAGGATGGCGCCATAGCTTTTCGTCTGTGGAGCGGTCAGCGCGCCGCGTAGGGCGTAGGTTGGATCTACGTCGGCGCGCGCCGTCGCGATGGCGAACCGGAATATCTGCCCGGTGAGCGCGCGCAGGCGATGTGCTGTTTCGTGCAGCCCCTTCTCTTCGACGGCGCGCAAGACGGTCAGCACCTCAGCGGCGGAGATTCCCCGGATCGGCCGGCTGTGGAGCGACTTGGCGAATTCGAGAAGCCAGCGATTCTTGCCGATCGTCTCCTCGGCCTTCCCCTCGCGGCCTTTCTTGGCGAGCAGCTCGTTTGCGATCGAAATGAACGTGTCCTGCGCAGCGGCGCGAGACGCTTCGGCCTCCGCACGACGGTGCTCGGCCGGATTGATGCCTTGGTCGAGCAGGGCGCTCAGGCGGCCCCATTCGGCGCGCGCCATCGCGAGCCCGACGCCGGGATAGGCGCCAAGGCTGAGCGACGATTCCTTGCCGCCGAAGGAATATTTGAACGTCCAGATTTTTGACCCGGTCGCGTGCACATACAGGAACAGCCGCGGACCATCGCGAAGGATCGTGAGCCCCTTCGACGGCGGCTTTGTCGCGAGAATTCGCTTGTCGTTGAGCTGGTGATCGCCAGTGCGCTTGGCGGCGCGCCCGGGGCGCTCTAAAGCTTCTGTCATGGCCAGCTCCGGGGCATCGGATCGGGTCTAGAGAGCCGCCGTGCGTGTCCAGCGCCGGCGGCTTTCGCGTTTCAGAGATACGCCTGTCTCAACCCGGCGCCAACCCGACGCTTGAAATTGCGCCACCCGATTTCCGACCCGTTCTTACCCGAGATGCAGCGAGAGGGCATGAGATCGGAGCGAGGGTGACGACCCTCGGATTCATCCGGCCTACCAATGGTTTTGAGAGAGTTTGGGAGGATCGGAAGAGGCCGCGAAATGGCCTCTTGGTGCCCCTGGCCGGGATCGAACCAGCACTCCTTGCGGAACTCGATTTTGAGTCGAGCGCGTCTACCAATTCCGCCACAGGGGCGTTTCCGGGGTCCGGAAAGCGCGCGGATCATAGCCGTGCGCGGGCGCCCGTCAACCGCGCTCGTGCAACTGGTCTAAAACGGCGCGCGATGCTATTCCGGCCAGCGAGTCGGCCATCGCGCCGTCACGGGCGCGCCCAAGCGCCGCCGTTGGTTCCAGCGTCCTTATCCCGGCCATTCGGCGCCCCTGCGCCCCGCCCGCCCACGAGGATCGATGTTCAAGAAGCTCTACGACTGGACGCTGTCTCTGGCCGAATCGCCGCGCGCGACCTGGGCGCTCGGCGCCATCTCCTTCGCGGAAAGCTCGTTCTTTCCGCTGCCGCCGGATCTCATCCTCGTACCGATGTCGCTCGCGCAGCCCAAGCGGGCCTGGTATTATGCGGGCCTCTGCACCATCGCCTCGGTCGCCGGCGGCGTGCTCGGCTATCTCATCGGCTCCGTCCTGTACGAATCCGTCGGCAAATGGCTGATCCATTTCTACGGCTACGACGAGAAGGCGCTGGTGCTGCGCGCCTGCTACGACAAGTACGGCTGGCTGATCATCCTGCTGAAGGGTCTGACGCCGATCCCCTACAAGCTCGTGACGATCGTCAGCGGCTTCGCCGGCTACAATATCGCGCTGTTCATCCTGCTGTCGCTGATCACGCGCGGCGCGCGTTTCTTCATCCTCGCTGGCATCCTCAACAAGTTCGGCGACCCCATCAAGAAGGCGCTGGATCGTCATTTCGCCACCTTCATGATCTTGATCCTCGGCATGATCGTCTTCGGCTTCTGGGTGGTCTCGAAAATGGGCGGCGGAGGCGCGTGCTGATGTTGGCGCGGCTGGATGCGCGCGCGATCGCGCTTCTCATCCTCTTCATCGCCGCAGCGACGCTCGCCGGCGCATGGGCCTTTCAGGCGGCGGGCTACGCGCCCTGCGAGCTCTGCCTCAAGCAGCGCTACGCCTATTACCTCGGCCTGCCGCTCGCTCTCGCCGCGTGGTTCGCGGCTGGCGTCAACCGGCGCGGCGCGCGTTTTCTGTTTGCGCTGCTCGCGCTGGCCTTCGTCGCCAACGCCGTGCTCGCCGCCTATCATTCGGGCGTCGAATTCAAATGGTGGCCGGGACCGGCCGATTGCACCGGCGCCTATCAGGGCGCTTCGAACGTCGCCGACTTCATGAAGCAGTTGCAGCAGACCCGCGTCGTGCGGTGCGACGAAGTCGCGCTGCGCATCCTCGGCTTCTCGATGGCGAACGCCAACATCTTCGTCTCCGCCGCGCTCGCGGCGCTCGCCTCGCTCGGCGCGGGTCGCGTGATGAAGCGCGGATAAGTCGAGACGCTCGTCGGAGTCGCATTCTCCGAAAGCGCCGACCGTCTTCGTCGCGGTCCGCGATGAGGCGATGCGCGCGAACGCGGGCGCCGCGACCATACAGCCGCGCGCCGACTTCAGGCGTTGTCGAGAATAATTGGCGTCGCCCGTCTTCAGGCGCGCGAAATCCGATCGCGAGCGATTACAGGCCCAGCGCGACCTTCAGCTCGTTGATCTGGTCGAGCTTTTCGCTCGCCGCGCGCTTGGCCTCGTCGCTCGCGGCGTCGGCCAGATCTTCCTGCGCGTTCTTGAGCTCCTGTGCGATCTTGGCGGCGTCGAGCTGCTCGATCGGCAGCGCCACTTCGGCGAGGATCGTCAGCCCGCCGGTCGCCACGTCGGCGAAACCGCCGCGCACGAAGATGCGGCTGGTCTTGGAGGCGCTCTCGGCGACCTCGACCACGCCGGGCTTCAGCGTCGTCATGACGGGCGCGTGATCCCTAAGGATCGTCATCTGACCCTCGGCGCCGGGAATGGCGACGGATTCGACCTCGCCGGAGAACAGGAGCTGTTCGGGCGAAACGAGTTCGAAGTGAAAGGCGGCCATGAGCGTCCCCGACGAGACTGGTTCAGTTTACACACGTCATGGCCGGGCTCGACCCGGCCATCCGTGTAAGCGTCAGACGGATGGCCGGATCAAAGTCCGGCCATGACGGCTGCAGGATCAGGCCGCTTCCGCAGCGAGCTTCTGCGCCTTCTCGACCGCTTCCTCGATCGTGCCGACCATGTAGAAGGCGGCCTCGGGGAGATGGTCGTACTTGCCGTCGACCAGGCCCTTGAAGCCCTTGATCGTGTCGGCGAGCGAGACGAGCTTGCCGGGCGAGCCGGTGAAGACTTCCGCGACGTGGAACGGCTGCGACAGGAAGCGCTCGATCTTGCGGGCGCGCGCCACTGTCATCTTGTCCTCTTCGGACAGTTCGTCCATGCCCAGAATGGCGATGATGTCCTGCAGCGACTTGTACTTCTGCAGCGTCGACTGCACCTTGCGGGCGACCTCGTAATGCTCGTCGCCGACGACCGCCGCCGAAAGCATGCGCGAGGTGGAGTCGAGCGGGTCGACCGCCGGATAAATGCCCTTTTCCGCGATCGAGCGCGACAGCACGGTCGTGGCGTCGAGATGCGCGAAGGACGTGGCCGGCGCCGGATCGGTCAAGTCGTCGGCGGGCACGTAAATGGCCTGCACCGAGGTGATCGAGCCCTTGTTCGTGGTGGTGATGCGCTCCTGCAGCGCGCCCATGTCGGTGGCGAGCGTCGGCTGATAGCCCACCGCCGAGGGGATGCGGCCGAGAAGCGCCGACACTTCCGAACCCGCCTGCGTGAAGCGGAAAATGTTGTCGACGAAGAACAGCACGTCCTGACCCTTGTCGCGGAAGTGTTCGGCGACGGTGAGGCCGGTCAGCGCGACGCGCGCGCGCGCGCCCGGGGGTTCGTTCATCTGGCCGAACACCAGCGCGCACTTGGAGCCTTCGGTCGAACCGCCGTGCTCCTTCGGATCCTTGTTGACGCCGCCTTCGATCATCTCGTGATAAAGGTCGTTGCCTTCGCGGGTGCGCTCGCCGACGCCGGCGAACACGGAATAGCCGCCGTGCGCCTTCGCGATGTTGTTGATCAGCTCCATGATCAGCACGGTCTTGCCGACGCCCGCGCCGCCGAACAGGCCGATCTTGCCGCCCTTGGCGTAAGGCGCGAGCAGATCGACGACCTTGATGCCCGTCTCGAGGATCTGCGCTTCCGTCGACTGCTCGGAGTAGGACGGAGCCGGCTGGTGGATGGCGCGCAGCGCCTCGTGCGGCACGGGGCCGGCTTCGTCGACCGGCTCGCCGATGACGTTGATGATGCGGCCGAGCGTGCCGTCGCCGACCGGAACGGCGATCGGGGCGCCGGTGTCGGTCACTTCCTGACCGCGCACGAGGCCTTCCGACGTGTCCATCGCGATGCAGCGCACCGACGATTCGCCGAGATGCTGGGCGACTTCGAGCACCAAGCGGTTGCCCTGGTTCTTCGTCTCGAGCGCGTTCAGAATCTCAGGCAGGTGCCCGTCGAACTTCACGTCGACGACGGCGCCGATGACCTGGGTGATGCGGCCCGTGGCAGTGTTCGCCATGTTCACATTCCTCTTTTCTGTTCGGTCGGGACGCTCGCGCGTCCGGCTGTTTCGGTCAGAGCGCTTCGGCGCCCGAGATGATTTCGATCAGTTCCTTGGTGATCATGGCCTGACGCGATCTGTTGTAGAGCGTCGTCTGCTTCTTGATCATGTCGCCGGCGTTGCGCGTGGCATTGTCCATCGCGCTCATCTGCGCGCCGTAGAACGAAGCCATGTTTTCGAGCAGCGCGGTGAAGACCTGCACCGAAATGTTGCGCGGCAGGAGCGTCGCGAGGATTTCTTCCTGGCCGGGCTCGGCCTCGTAGGCCGCCTGCGCGCCTGTCGCCGCATTGTCGTTGACGGCGATCTGCGCGGGGATGAGCTGGGCGGCTGTCGGCACCTGCGCGATCACGGAGCGGAACCGCGAGAAGAACAGCGTGCAGACGTCGTATTCGCCGGCCTCGAACATCGAGATGATCTTCTTGCCGATGGCGTCGGCGTTGCCGAAGCCGATGTTGCGCACCGAGCGCAGGTCTTCCACGCCGATGATCTGCTTCTCGTACTGGCGCTTGAGTTGGTCGTAGCCCTTCTTGCCGACGCAGAGGATCTTGACCGTCTTGCCCTGCGCGACGAGCGAATTCACGTGGTCGCGCGCCATGCGCACGATCGCCGTATTGAAGGCGCCGCACAGGCCGCGCTCGCCGGTGCAGACGACGAGCAGGTGAACCTGGTCCTTGCCGGTGCCGGTCAGGAGCGCAGGGCCCGAGCCCGGCGCGATGCCGCCGGCGACGTTCGTCAGCACGGCGCCCATGCGCTGGGCATATGGGCGCGCGGCTTCGGCGGCGCTCTGCGCGCGACGCAGTTTCGCGGCCGCGACCATCTGCATGGCCTTGGTGATCTTCTGCGTCGCCTTCACCGAGGCGATGCGATTGCGCAGATCTTTTAAGCTCGGCATGTGCTTGCCTTGTTTTCGGCTTCTCTCCCTCTCCCTGTGAAGCGGGGAGAGGGCCGGGGTGAGGGGTCGAGCCGCTGCGGCGCGGATTGGCTCCTCAACCTAGCCCTCTCCCCGCAGGCGGGGAGAGGGGACAGTCTCGTTAAGCGAAGGACTTCGCGAAGCCTTCGACCGCGCCCTTCAGCGTGGCCTCGTCGGCGCCTGACAGATCCTTGGAGTCGCGGATCGAGGCAAGCAGCGGAGCGTGGCTGGTGCGCAGCAGCGACAGCAGACCGTCCTCGAACGCCTTGACGCGATTGACCGGCAGCGAGTCGAGATAACCGTTGACGCCGGCATAGATCACCGCGACCTGCTCTTCCATCTTCAGCGGCGAGAACTGCGCCTGCTTCAGCAACTCGGTCAGGCGCGCGCCGCGGTTCAGCAGGCGCTGCGTCACCGCGTCGAGGTCGGAGCCGAACTGCGCGAAGGCCGCCATTTCGCGGTACTGCGCAAGCTCGCCCTTGATCTTGCCCGCGACCTTCTTGGTCGCCTTGGTCTGCGCGGAGGAGCCCACGCGCGACACCGACAGACCCACGTTCACCGCCGGGCGGATGCCCTGGTAGAAAAGGTCGGTCTCGAGGAAGATCTGGCCGTCGGTGATCGAGATCACGTTCGTGGGAATATAGGCCGACACGTCGTTGGCCTGCGTCTCGATGACGGGCAGCGCGGTCAGCGAGCCGGCGCCGTTGGCGTCGTTGAGCTTCGCTGCGCGCTCCAGCAGACGGGAGTGCAGGTAGAACACGTCGCCGGGATAGGCCTCGCGGCCCGGCGGGCGGCGCAGCAGCAGCGACATCTGGCGGTAGGCGACGGCCTGCTTGGAAAGATCGTCGTAGATGATGACGGCATGCATGCCGTTGTCGCGGAAATACTCGCCCATGGCGCAGCCGGCGAAGGGCGCCAGGAACTGCATCGGCGCCGGATCGGACGCGGTGGCCGCGACGACGATCGAATATTCCAGCGCGCCGCGCTCTTCGAGAACCTTCACGAACTGGGCGACGGTGGAGCGCTTCTGGCCGACGGCGACGTAGACGCAGTAGAGCTTCTGACTCTCCGGCGCGCCTTCGACGTTCAGCGGCTTCTGGTTGAGGATCGTGTCGAGCGCCACGGCGGTCTTGCCGGTCTGGCGGTCGCCGATGATCAGCTCGCGCTGGCCGCGGCCGATCGGGATCAGCGCGTCGATCGCCTTGAGGCCGGTCGCCATCGGCTCGTGCACCGACTTGCGCGGAATGATGCCGGGCGCCTTCACGTCCACGCGGGCGCGGGCGGCGGCCTTGATCGGCCCCTTGCCGTCGATCGGATTGCCGAGCGCGTCGACGACGCGGCCGAGCATTTCCTTGCCGACCGGCACGTCCACGATCGCGCCCGTGCGCTTGACCGTCTGGCCTTCCTTGATGTCGCGGTCGGAGCCGAAGATGACGATGCCGACGTTGTCGCTCTCGAGATTGAGCGCCATGCCGCGGATGCCGTTCTCGAACTCGACCATCTCGCCCGCCTGGACGTTGTCGAGACCGTAGCAGCGGGCGATGCCGTCGCCGACGGACAGAACCTGTCCGACTTCGGTGACCTGGGCTTCGTTTCCGAAATTCGCGATCTCGTTCTTCAGGATCGCGGAAATCTCAGCGGCGCGGATATCCATCAGCCGACCTCTTTCATGCGTGTGCGAATGGCGTTGAGTTTGGTTTTCAGCGAAGAATCGACCATGCGCGAGCCGACCTTGACGACAAGGCCGCCGATGATGGCGGGATCGATCTTCACGTCGACGTCCACGGACTTGGCGCCGGCGACAGCGGCGAGCTGATCGCGAAGGGCCTGCATCTGCTGGTCGTTGAGCGGGCTGGCGGCCGTCACTTCGGCGCGCGTGACGCCATTGGCGACGTCTTCGAGCTTCCGGTAGCCGGCGATCATGTCGGAGATCGCGAACAGGCGACGCTTGGAAGCGACGAGCTTGATGAAATTGGCGGCCACGCCGGAAATGCCGGCCTTGTCGAGAATGGCCGAGAGCGCCTTGGTCTGGTCCTCGGCGGAGAACACCGGGCTCTTCACGAGGCGCTGCAGGTCGGCGCTCTCGTCGATCAGCTTCTGGAAGGAGGAAAGGGCCGCGCCCACCGCAGCGGTGGCGCCGCTCTCGGCGGCCAGGGCATGCAGCGCCGAGGCGTAACGCCCCGCCATGCCGGATACGATCGTTTCCTCTTTGGCCAACGCTGAATCCCTCGAGCGATCGACATTCCGAAACCGGCGCGCGCCGGCCTCGTAGAAACCCGCCCGGAAAGGCTGCGCGTCGTCGCGGCTTTCGCCGCAAGAGCACGGAAATCCGGGCATTTTTGCTGGGACGGAGCACAGGCGTGCGAACACGCCGCTCCGGAAGCGCGCGTGACCTAACATATGGCTTTTTTGTGCGCAACCCTTCGTCGCGCTTGTCAGATAAGGCTTTGGGAGGGGGCGGCTTCCGACAGGCCTCAACCGGCCCCATCGATCACGCTGCGCAGGAAGGCGACGTGCTTTTCGAAAGCGCGCCGTCCTTCCGCCGTCGCGCTCACCGTCGTGCGCGGACGTCGCGCGACGAAGGCCTTTTGCACCGCCACGTACCGAGCCTTCGCGAGATGATCGATATGCGCGCCGAGATTGCCGTCGGTCGCGCCGGTCAGCTTTTTCAGGTGCGAGAAATCGATCCCTTCCGCCTCGGGCTGCAGCGCTGTCAGGGCCGCCATGATGCGCAGGCGCACCGGCTGGTGGACGATGTCGTCGGGCGCGCTCATGCCTGCCGCATCCACAGGCCGCACAGGACGAGCCCGCCGCCGTTCACCACCGCCAGATAGAGCGGATAGGCCGGCCCGATCGCCACATAGCCGATGGCGACGAGCGCCGCGACCGACAGACCGAGAATGACATACACGCGCCCGAGCCACAGGCCCGCGAGGCAATAGCCGAACATGACGAGAGTCGGCCAGAAGGCGAGCATCTGTCGCCCGTCGAAATGGCCGATCACGATCGACCAGAAGGCGCCGTAGGCGAAGAACAGCGCGAAGCCCGCCAGCGAGCGCGACGATGACCCGTATCCGTTGCGCGCGAGCCGCCACGCCACGACCATCGAACCGACGACGCCGCAGGCCGTCAACGCGAGCCAGACGCGCCCGGCGAGAGACGGCGCCGCCCAGGTCGCGACATCCGCGAGGGCGACGATCACGCCCCAGAGAATGAGCTGCGCGCTCGCCAGCCGGTAGGCGAGCGAGCGGCGCGTCGCGCTGCGTAGCGCCTCGATCTCCCCAAGCGCGTCGGCCGCCTGCGTCGCGTCCATGTTCACTTGCCCTCGCCCTTCGTCGCCGCGACGATCGCAGCCAGCGCCGCCGGATCGCGCGTCGCGCCCATATGATCGACGCCGGGCACGATCGTTACGCGCGCCCGCGCGCCCGTCTGCGCGACATCGGCGTAACGCCCGGCGACCATCAACTCGTCATCCGCGCCCGCGACGATCTCGATCGGCGCCTCTATGCCCGAAAGATCGCGGTAACGCATGTCCTTTGGACCGAAGCTCGAGAGGAGTCGGAACGAATAGCGCGTCGTCACGAAGCGGCGCGATTCGTGCGGCAGGGCGAAGGCGAGCACGGGCAGCTGCTCGCAGCATTCGATCCCGAGCCGATGCAAAATGGTCAGCGCGACGATGCGCGGCGTATCGACGCTCGTCCAGCGCGCGCCGCCGGTCGAGGGCCGCGCCGTCGGCGCATCGATGCCGAGGAACGGCGAGACCAGCGTGAAGCGGCTGAATTTCTCGCCGAGTGGCGCATGCGCGATCCGCGCGGCAAATCCGCCGCCCGAGGAAAAGCCGACCAGTGCGGGCTTTTGGGCGAACTTCAGATGATCGAGGAGATCGGCGAGATCGTCCTCACTCTGGCCGATATAGGCGATATCGCCACGCGTTCCCGAAACGCCATGGCCGCGCAAATCCGGCGCGATGGCGCGCACGCCCGCGGCGGACAGCGCCTTGCCCACGAGATGCATGGCGAGCGAACCTCCGGCCGAACCGTGGATCAGGATCGCGGCCGGCCCCGAAACCTCGCCGGCGGGCTCGTACACGCGAAAACCGAGCTGCGTGCCGTCGCGCGCGACGAAATAGGACAGGGCCGGCGCATCGCTGGCATCCACCGCCCGCGCGCCCTTCAGGATCGATTCGAGCGGCGGCGGCGCGAGGAGCGGCCGCGCGATCATGGCCGCGAGCACGGCAACCGCCAGACCGAACAGGGCGAACAGGGCGAAAAGAACGACGCTCGGACGCAGGATGTATGTCTTGAACATAGAACGATTCCAGATAACTCTGTTTTATAGAGTATTCTGAATTGAGCGCGTGTCAATCAGCGATAGTCTGGACCGGCGACGTCCGGCGAGCGCGCCCAAGAAACCACGGACGAGGCGGAGCCCCGGCGCGATCACTCATTCATGCGCGCCTGTCTCGGCCCCCGGGGCCTTCGTAAACGTCTGTCAATATCGCACGCGCAGCGATCGCCGCTGGTACGGCGAGTATCACGCCAGCGGCGCCGAACAGCACGCCGCCTGCAAAGAAGCAAAAGATGATCAGCGTCGGGTGCAGGCGCGAGGCTGTGCCGAGCGCGATCGGCCCGAGAAGCTGGTCGATCGAGAGCCGCAGCGCGACAGCGTAGATCGCATAGCCGATCAGCGACGCGGCGGTCGCCGAATGCTGCGCGGCGATCAGCCCCGCCAGGATCGCCGATGTCGCGGGACCGATGACCGGAACCATCTCGAGCATGCCGGTAAGCACGGCGAGAAGGAAGGCGTGGGGCACGCCGAGAAAGACGCCGAGCCCGACATAGGCGGCGACCGTCGCATAGATCATCACGCCGAACACACCGAGAAAATACCGCCGCAGGGCGGGTCCGAGCCTCGACCAGATGCGCTCGGCCTGCGCGCGCCGCGGGGGCGGGACCAGCCACAATAGCCCCACGCGAATCCGCTCGCCCGACAGCAGGAAATAGATCAGAAGCACGCCGGTCAGGAACACGCCAAACAAAGAGGCGAAGACCACAGCCCCGATCTCCAGCACGCGCAGAGTGTGGCCTAGCGCCGAGCGCAGACCTGCGACAGCGGCGGTCGCGAGCTGATCGGCGTTCATTTCATCGCCCAGCAATGTGATCGTGCCCGACCCCAACGCGGCGTGGGCAATCTTCGCGATTGAGCCGTGCAGATCGGTCGCGATCCGCCGCAGCTGGCCGAACAGCGGCGGTCCCGCCAGCGCGACGACGACGCCGACCGCCGCAACGATGATGACGAACAGGAAAACGGACACCGCCCATCGCGGCGCGCGCGTGTGTGCGCGAAGCCAATCCTGCAGCGGGTCGCACATGAAGGCGATGATGCCGGCGAAGGTGAACGGCAGCAGAATCCAGCGTAGCACATGCGCGACGAACAGGACCGCGATCAACACGATCCAAGCCGACTGCGGCCCCCGTACCGGCTCTGAACGCGCCCCGTTTTCAGGATTCGTCATGCGCCTGTCACAAGTGTCTGAAGGTGAGGGCAAAACCCGAAGGCTTCGTTGAAGTTCCTGGTCAGTCGAGGCTCGATTCGCCCGGCACTACGGTCTCCTCGCCGAGCTGGTCGCGTACGTAGAGTTTCGTCACCAGCGCAAAGACGACCACCGTGATCGGCGCGGCGAAGATGATCGCGGCTGTGCCGAACAGGACGCCGACCGTCACAATGCCGAGAAGCATGACCGCTGGCGGCACATAGACCATGCGCTGCTGCACGAGTGGCGCGATCACGTCGCCCTCGATCTGGTGGATCGCGAGGTAGGCAAGCGCCGTCCAAGCCATCGCGTAGGGGCTCTGGCCGAAGGCGATCAGCAGCGCCGGCGCGGCCGCGATGAACGGTCCGAGATAGGGCACGAATTCCGTCACGCCCGCGATCAACCCGAGCGCGAAGGGCGCGGGCAATCCGATCAGCCAGACCGCCAGCCCCGAGGCGACGCCGATGATGACCATCTGGATGAGCTGCCCCAGCAGCCAATATTTCAACCCGCGCCCGAGATGCTCCAGCGTCTCGTCGGCCTGCGGGCGCAGCGCGGCGGGAAACAGAGCGACCAGCCCGCGGCGATAGAGATCGGGTTGCGCGGCGAGATAGGCGCCGGCGATCACTGTCACGATCAGCGCCTCGGCCACGCTCGCGCTGCTGCTGATGATGGTGCGCGCGACGCCCGGCAGCGAGATTTCGCCCGCGCCCATGTGCGACAGTGCGAGGCGGCCGAGCCGCGAATTCTGCAGGCTCTGCGTAATGCCTTCTTGCGCGCTCGAAATGCGCTGCACGAGGTCCTGAAGCTCCGCGCTCACGCGCGCGCCAAACATATAGGCCGAGACCCCGACCAGCACGGCGATGACGAGCCCGCTGAGCACGAGCGACAGCCAAAGAGGCAGCTTCCCCCAGCGCCGCCACGGCTCTGCGCCGATATGCAGCAGCAGCGCGACGATGACCGCGCCGAGCGCGATCATGACGATTTCGAACAGCAGATAGACGGCCAACAGGACGAGCAGCACGACGCCGACGCGCAACGCTACGGCGCCCGGACTCTTGCGGGATGAATGATGCGTGGCGTCCATGCTCCCTCCACGCCGGCGCGATCGAGCGACAACGCCCCCGCTGATCGCGCAATCGGTCGGTCTTTGCGGGAACGATCGAATTCAGGGAACGTTCGCTTCACACGTCCAACAACAGGAGGTTCGCATGACCCTGCCGAGAACCAGATCGAAGCTTGCCGCCACGGCCGCGCCCGTCGCGATCGCCGCCGCGTTGCTGTGCACGGCCCCCGCGTTCGCACAAAACGAGCGGCCCGCGGCGAAACAGACCACGCCCGCGACCGGGCGCGACATGCATTCGAAATCAATCGCGCCACAGCCGAACACGAACGCCGCCTCTGCCAATTCCAGCGCGAAGGACGATAGCGCCCAGAACCTGCTCGACGAGGCCGTCAATGTCGTCAACGACATGAAGAAGGACCCGAAGGTCGTCGACCTGCTTGAGAAGGCGAAAGGCGTCTACATCGTGCCTTCGTTCGGACGCGGCGCGGTTATCGTCGGCGCCCGCGGCGGCGCCGGGCTCGTCACCGTCAAGCAGGCTGACGGCTGGAGCGACCCCGCCTTTTACGATTTCGGCGCCATCAGCTTTGGGCCGCAAGTGGGCGGCGCTGGCGGCTCGGTCGCATTCATCCTGATGAACCAGACCGCCGTCGACGCCTTCAAGAGCGGCAACAAGATTTCGCTCAACGCCGGCGCCGGTCTGTCGATCGTCAATTATTCCGCCGATTCGCAGGCCTCGTGGGGCAAGGGAGATGTCGTCATGTGGAGCGATGCCCCCGGCGCCTACGTCGGCGCGACCGTCAGCGTCACCGACATCAACTGGGACGACGACCGCAATCAGGATTTCTACGGGAAGAAGACGGATATGACGCAGATCCTGCAGGGCGAGGTTTCGAATCGCGCCGGCCAGCAACTCGACAGCACGTTGCCGATGTAGCCGGGCAGCAGCAGGACTTCTGGGCTACAGAAAACTCATCGGATCGACGTCGACCTGTGCACGGACATTGCCGCGCTCCTTGGGCCCGGCCGCCAGCATGGCGCGCAAGAAGGCCTGGAGGTCGGCGCCGCGCGGCGCGCGCACGAGCAGACGGAAGCGGTGGCGACCGCGCACCATGGCGATAGGCGCTTCGGCGGGGCCCAGCACGACGATCTCGTCGGCGGCGGGCAGGCCGCCCGCTGGCGCGACGCGGAAGCGGCCGTCGGCCGGCAGGTCCCACGCCGCCCGCACCAGCGCGCGGGCGTGAGCTTCGGCCGCGGCGCGGTCCGTACCGGACACCACGATGGCGGCGAGCCGCGAGAACGGCGGCAGATGCGCATTCTCACGCGCGAAGATTTCTTCCGCATAGAATTTTTCCTGATCGCCAGAGATCAACGCGCGGATGACGGGATGGTCGGGCTGGAAGGTCTGGACAAGCCCACGCCCCGGCCTGTCGCCGCGACCGGCGCGACCGGTCACCTGCTGGAGGAGCTGGAACGTGCGTTCGGCCGCGCGCGGATCGCTGGAAGACAGGCCGACGTCGGCGTCGACGACGCCGACCAGCGTCAGATGCGGAAAATTATGTCCTTTCGCCACGAGCTGCGTACCGATGACGATGTCGAAGGCGCCGGCCGAAATCTCCTCGATCTCGTGCCGCAGACGATCGGTCCCGCCGGGAAAGTCGGAGGAGAGCGTGAGCGTGCGCGCCTCGGGGAACAGCGTCGCGACTTCTTCCGCGAGCCGCTCGACGCCCGGCCCGCAGGCCATGAGCGAATCGGCGGTCTCGCATTCCGGGCATACGTCCGGCCGCCGCTCGATATGGCCGCAATGGTGGCAGACCAGCGCGCGACGGAAACGGTGCTCGACCAGCCAGGCCGTGCAGTTCGGGCACTGGAAGCGATGGCCGCAGGCCCGGCACAAGGTGAGAGGCGCGAAGCCGCGCCGGTTGAGGAACAGCAGCGCCTGTTCCTTGCCCGCGATGGTCTCGGCTATCGCCTGCGCCAGCACCGGCGAAATCCATTGCCCGCGCGGCGGCGCGGCGCGGCGCAGGTCGATCGCCTGCAGCTGCGGCATCGTGCGCCCGCCGTGCCGCTCGGGCAGGCGCAGCCAATGGTAGCGGCCCTGTTCGGCGTTGACGCGCGTCTCGATCGAGGGCGTGGCCGAGGCCAGCACAGCGGCGATGTTCTCGGTCCGCGCGCGCACCACCGCCATGTCGCGCGCATGATAGGAGACGCCGTCCTCCTGCTTGTAGGCGGCCTCGTGCTCCTCATCGACGACAATGACGCGCAGGTCCGAAAACGGCAGAAACAGCGCCGAGCGCGCGCCGGCCACCACCTTGACCGGTCCCTCGGCGACCCCCGCCCAGATGCGCGAGCGTTTACGGCCCGAAACGCCCGAATGCCATTCGGCCGGCCGGACGCCGAAGCGCGCCGCGAAGCGGTCGAGGAATTGCGCGGTGAGCGCGATTTCCGGCATCAGGATCAGCGCCTGTCCGCCATCGCGCAGCGCGGCGGCGACCGCTTCGAAATAGACCTCGGTCTTGCCGGACCCGGTCACGCCCTCGAGCAGGGTCGTGGAAAATTTGCGCGCAAGGACTGCGTCGGCGAGCGCGGACGCCGCCCGCCGCTGCTCGGGGCCGAGCGCCGGCTGCGCGAATTCCGGATCGGGCCGCTCGGCGACAGCTTCCGCAGGCAGAGCCAGCGCTTCGAGCGCGCCGCAATCGACCAGCGAATCGATCACGCCGGCCGAACAGGCGGCGGCCTCGGCCAGCGCCGATTTCGATCGCGCGAAACCGTCGGCGGCGACGGCCAGAACGCGCCCGCGCGCGGGCGTCATGCGTTCGGGCGCGACATCGGTCGCGCGATAGCCGAGACGGACGGGATCTGGCCCCAGATCGTCGACTGCGCGAACCGCCATGCGCAGGACCATGCCGCGAGGGCTGAGCGTCCAGCGCGCGATCCAGTCGATGAAACGCATCAGCGGCGCGCGCAGGCCCGGTGTGTCCCGCTTGCCGTGCACTGCCTTTAGGTTCGCGCCAGCCTGCGTCTCACGCACCGCCCAGACCACGCCCATCGTCTCGCGGGTTCCCAGCGGCACATCCACGAGATCGCCCGGGGCGAGCAAAAGACCTGCCGGGACGCGATAGGAATAGGCGGTGTCGACCGCCACAGGCGCGACGACGTCCACGACCGTCGGTCTCGCGCCCGTTTCGGCCGGCTCGACGGCGGAATCATGCCTCGCGCTCATGCAGGCTGCTTAGCACCGGCCCGGCCTGGCCCAAATGAAAAACCCCCGCCATTGCTGGCGAGGGCCTTTCAGGAGTGTCGAATTCGATTCGATCAGCAGGCGACGCGGATGCGGCGATAGCCACGGAAGCGGCCCCAGTCGTCGTACACGGCGGTGCGCTGCACACAGGTGGCGTAGGCCGGCTGGGCGGCGGCAGCCATGGCGCCGAGGGTCAGGCCGCCGATCACGCCAGCCGCAATCGCCGGGCCGCCCCAGCCCCACCCGCCATGATGGCGATGGCCCCAAGCGGCGGCAGGCGTCGCGGTGGCGGAAACCGCGCCGGCGATGGTCAGGGCGGCGATGGAAGCGGTGATGATCTTGCGGGTCATGGCTCTCTCCTGAATGTCGTCGCCGATGTCGTTCGGCGATGAAGAGACCCTACTCAGACCCGGATCCGGGCGATGTGCTCGCCCGCACGCGCCGATTCAGGCGAGCGCCGACAGCTTTCCGAGCTTTTGCGCGACGAGATAATAGAAGGCGACACGCGACTTGTCGTGATCGGCCTTCATCGTCTCGCAGACACCCTTGATCGCGGCGTCGAGCTCGGCGTCGCCCGACAGGCCGAGCTTCTTCTTGCACCAGCTTTCGCGCACCGTATTCAACTCGCCGGGGTCGGAACAGGACACGAGCGAGGAATCTCGGTTGCGCAACGCGATGCCGAGATGTTTCACGATCGCGGCGATCGTCTTCTCGTCGGCGTCGGGGGCATATTTCTTGACGGCTGCCGTGTGATCCATGAGGCGGTCTCCCATCCAAGTCGGCCGGGCGATCATTATACACGCAATCGCCGGGAGGCCGAACGGCCCCGATTCGTCGCTCACCCGGTTAGACCAACGCTCCATGGCAATGCTTGTACTTCTTGCCCGAACCACACGGGCAGGCCTCGTTGCGCGAGACCTTGCCCCAGGACGAGGGGTCGTTCGGATCGCGCGCCGACGCCGACATCGCTTGCGATGGCATCAGCGCTTGCGGAGAAAAATCTCCCGCGGCGATGCGTGCGTTGATTTCGGCGAGCGCCATTTCGTCTTCGCCGGTGGAGGCGTCGATGTGATGGCCCTCCATCTCCGGCAGCTCGTTGGGCGCCGGCTCGAACGCCACTTCGACACGCATTGTCTGTCCCGTAGTGATCTCGTCCCAGCGTTCCATCATGCTGCGGAACAGGTCGAGCGCTTCGGACTTGTATTCGTTCAGCGGATCACGCTGCGCATAGCCTCGCCAACCGATCACCTGGCGCAGGTGATCGAGCACGACGAGGTGCTCGCGCCACAGATGGTCGAGCACCTGCAGGATGATCTGTTTCTCGACGTAGCGCATCACGTCGGGCGAATTCTTCTCGACGCGTTCGGCATAGGCGTCGTTCGCCGCCTTGATCAGACGCTCCAGCATCTCCTCGTCGGCGATGCCTTCTTCCTTGGCCCAGTCGGCGACAGGCGCGTCGATCCCCAGCACGTTGACGACGGCCTCGTGCAGCCCCTCGACGTCCCACGCTTCGGCATAGGCGTCGCGCGGAATATGCGTCGAGACGAGCCGGTCGAGCACGCCCTCGCGCATCTCGCCGATCGTCTCCTCGACCGATTCCTCGGCCATGATCTCGCGGCGGCGTTCGAACACGACCTTGCGCTGGTCGTTCATCACGTTGTCGAACTTCAGGATGTTCTTGCGGATGTCGAAGTTGCGCGCCTCGACCTTCTGCTGCGCCTTTTCCAGCGCCTTGTTGATCCAGGGATGGATGATCGCCTCGCCGTCCTTGAGGCCGAGCTTCTGCAGCATCGAATCCATGCGGTCCGAACCGAAGATGCGCATCAGATCGTCCTGCAGCGACAGGAAGAACTTGGAACGGCCGGGGTCGCCCTGACGGCCGGAACGGCCGCGCAACTGGTTGTCGATGCGGCGGCTCTCGTGGCGCTCGGTGCCGACGATATAGAGGCCGCCGGCCTTGATCGCCTGCTCCTTGAAGCGCCCGACCTCCTCGCGGATTTCCTTCTCCTTCGCGGCGCGCGCGTCGCCCTCGAGACCGGCGCATTCCGTCTCGACGCGCAGGTCGGCGTTGCCGCCGAGCTGGATGTCCGTGCCGCGGCCCGCCATGTTGGTGGCGACGGTGATCGCGCCAGGCACGCCGGCCTGCGCCACCACATGCGCTTCCTGCTCGTGGAAGCGCGCGTTCAGAACCGCGAACATTTTCGATTGCTTGCCCGCGCGCGCGGCCTTGAAGAGGTCGTCGAGCGCGTCGGGCTTCTCGAAGTCGATCTGCTTGTAGCCGTTCTTGATCAGGAATTCGGCGAGCAGTTCCGATTTCTCGATCGACGTCGTGCCGACCAGCATCGGCTGAAGGTTGACCGCGGCAGCCTCGATCTCGCCGACGATCGCCTGCAGCTTTTCGTCATCGGTGCGATAGACCTCGTCGTCCTCGTCCTTGCGCTGCACGGGACGGTTGGTCGGGATTTCGACGACGTCGAGCTTGTAGATTTCGGCGAATTCATTGGCCTCGGTCGAGGCCGTGCCGGTCATGCCCGCGAGCTTGTCGTACAGGCGGAAATAATTCTGGAACGTGATCGAGGCGAGCGTCACGTTCTCGGGCTGAACCTGCACGTGTTCCTTGGCTTCGAGCGCCTGGTGCAGGCCTTCCGAATAGCGGCGGCCGGGCATCATGCGTCCGGTGAACTCGTCGATGATGACGACCTCGCCGTTGCGCACGATATAGTCCTTGTCGCGCTGGAACAGCTTGTGTGCGCGCAGCGCCTGATTGACGTGGTGGACGATGGTGACGTTGGCGGCTTCGTACAGCGAGCCTTCCTTCAGAATGTCGGCCGTACGCAGCAGCTCTTCCATATGCTCGTTGCCGGCTTCGGTCAGGCTGGTCGCGCGCTGCTTCTCGTCGATCTCGTAGTCTTCCTTGACCAGCGACGGGATCAGGCGGTCGATCATGTTGTAGAGATCGGAGCGGTCTTCCGACGGGCCGGAAATGATCAGCGGCGTGCGCGCCTCGTCGATCAGGATCGAGTCGACCTCGTCGACGATGGCGAAGGCATGCCCGCGCTGCACCATCTGCGACAGCTCGTACTTCATGTTGTCGCGCAGATAATCGAAGCCGTACTCGTTATTCGTGCCGTAAGTGATGTCGCAGGAATAGGCTTCCTTGCGCTCGTTGTCGTCGAGCCCGTGCACGATCACGCCGACGCTCATGCCCAGGAACCGATAGACGCGCCCCATCCATTCCGCGTCGCGGCTGGCGAGATAGTCGTTCACCGTCACGACATGCACGCCCTTACCCGCGAGCGCGTTGAGATAGACGGCGAGCGTCGCGACCAGCGTCTTGCCTTCGCCCGTGCGCATTTCCGAAATGCCGCCCTCGTGCAGCACCATGCCGCCGATCAGCTGCACGTCGAAGTGGCGTTGTCCGAGCACGCGCTTGGCGGCCTCGCGCACGGCGGCGAAGGCGGGCACGAGAATGTCGTCGAGCGTCTTGCCGGCGGCGAGCTGGTCGCGGAATTCCTGGGTGCGAGCCTTCAGCTGCTCGTCGCTCAATGCGGCGACCTCGGCCTCCATCGCGTTGATAGCGCGGACCTTTGGCTGGTAGCCCTTCAGCCGGCGGTCGTTGGCGGAGCCGAAAATCTTCTTCGCGAGATTGCCGATCATGGAAACGTGAACCTTGTGCCAGTGACGGCCCGGCGCAACGGGCGTCGCGGGCCTGTGTTCGAACGTCTGTGTCGGGAAGGTCGCGGCGCCGCCACGGCGGCGGACATGCGCCGGGACGCCCGGAAAAGCCGGGCGAGAGATAAGGACGGCGCCGCCCCTTGTCAACGCGCCGGGCTGTGCCGCAACGATTGCGCCATGCCCGAGAATGAGCGAATTTACGCCTGATTTTCACGTCATTGGCGCGATTCGTTGAAGCGCTGGCCATCGGCCTCGTCCCCTGGAGAACCTCATGTCGCACAAATCCGCCCGTCCGATCCTGCGCGCCGGCGCGGCCAGCCTTGCCTTGGCCATGGCGCTAGCCGCCGGCGCCGCTCCCGCCGCCGCGAAAGTTCTCGCCAAGGTGAACGGCGTCGAGATCACCGACGAGGATCTGGCGATCGCTCGCGACGATCTGGGCGCACGCCTGCCGCGCCAGCTGGAAGGACCCGCGCGCGACAAGGCGCTGCTCGACAATCTGATCGTCGCCAAGGTGGTGGCGCAGAAGGCCGAGGCGGAAAAAGCGGCCGCCAGCCCCGAATTCGCGCGCAAGCTCGCCTATCTTCGCGACAAGCTCCTGACCGAGACCTATCTCGGCAAGATCGCGGAAGCCGCCAACACCGACGCCAACGTCAAGAAGACCTACGACGAGGTCGCCAAAACCCAGAAGCCCGAGCCCGAGATCCACGCCCGCCACATCCTGGTGCCGACCGAGGAAGAGGCCAAGAAGGCCCTGGCGCGCGTGAAGGGCGGCGAGGATTTCGCCAAGGTCGCGACCGAGCTCTCCAAGGATCCGGGCTCCAAGGGCGGCGATCTCGGCTGGTTCACCAAGGACCGCATGGTGCCGGAATTCGCCGACGCCGCTTTCAAGCTCGAGAAGCCCGGCGACATTTCCGAACCGGTGAAGAGCAAGTTCGGCTGGCACGTCATCAAGCTCGAGGAAAAGCGGATGAAGGAATTTCCGAAGCTCGAGCAGGTGCGCGACCAGGTCTCCCGCTACGTCATGCAGAAGGCGGAAGGCGACGAGGTCGTGAAGCTGCGCGAGGCCGCCAAGATCGAACGCTTCGACGCGCCGCAGAAGGGCCAGAAGCCTGAAGACGCCGAATCCGCCAACCACAAGAAGTGATTTTGCGCGGACCGGGGCGAGGCTCTCGCCCCGGCCGCTTGACGCCCTGCTGATTCGGCCGGCAAATCGCGGCGGATTCACGAGGCCCGCCATGGCGCACGACGCACCCCTTTCGCCACTTGCCCCCAAGACATTTCCCGACATGCCCGCGATCGAGGGCGTGCGCTTCGCCTCTGGGACAGCGGGCATCCGCTACAAGGGCCGCACCGACGTCATGCTCGCCCTTCTCGACAAAGGGACGCAGGTCGCCGGCGTCTTCACGAAATCCAAATGCCCCTCCGCGCCGGTCGACTGGTGCCGCGCCAAACTGAAGAGCGGCAAGGCGCGCGCGCTGCTCGTCAATTCCGGCAACGCCAACGCCTTCACCGGCAAGGTCGGCGCCGACGCCGTCAAGCTCGCCGCCAAAATCGCCTCCGCCGCCACCGGCGCCAAGGAGAGCGAAATCTTCATGGCCTCGACCGGCGTGATCGGCGAACCGCTCGACGCGACGAAATTCGACGGCGTTCTCGACGGCCTTGTGAAGCAGGCCTCCGGCGAAAACTGGCTCGACGCCGCCCGCGCCATCATGACGACCGACACGTTCCCGAAGGTCGCGACCGCCGAAGCCGAGATCGGCGGCGTGCGCGTGCGCATTTCCGGCATGGCCAAGGGCGCTGGCATGATCGCGCCGGACATGGCGACCATGCTGTCCTTCGTTTTCACCGATGCGCCCATCGCGGCGCCCGCGCTGCAGGCCATGCTGTCGAAGTCGGCGCAGGGTTCGTTCAACGCGATCACCGTCGACAGCGACACCTCGACCTCGGACACGCTGATGTTGTTCGCGACTGGCGCGGCAGCCGCGCGCGGCTGCCCGAAAATCACAGCGGCCAGCGATCGGCGTCTTGTCGCCTTCAAGGCCGCGCTCGATGTCGTCCTGACCAACCTCGCCCATCAGGTCGTGCGCGACGGCGAGGGCGCCCGCAAATTCGTCGAGATCGAAGTCACTGGCGCCGACAGCGCCAAGGCGGCGAAGCGCATCGCCTTGTCGATCGCCAATTCCCCGCTGGTGAAGACGGCGGTCGCCGGCGAGGACGCCAATTGGGGCCGCATCGTCATGGCCGTCGGCAAGGCCGGCGAAAAAGCTGAACGCGACAAGCTGGCGATCTGGTTCGGCGGCATCCGCGTCGCCCACAAGGGACTGCGCGATCCCGCCTATGACGAGGCGAAAGTCTCGGCCGTGATGAAGGAGCAGGAGATCGATATCCGCGTCGATCTCGGCATCGGCAAGGGATCAGCCAAGGTCTGGACATGTGACCTGACCAAGGAATATGTCGCCATAAACGGCGACTATCGGTCTTGATTATCCAGCGATCCTCACCCTGAGGAGCGGGCATAGCCCGTGTCTCGAAGGGTGGCCGGTTCCGGAATGCTGGCTTCGCCATGCTTCGAGACGCCTGCTGAGCGGGCTCCCCAGGATGATCGTCGTTGATCAGGCGCTCTTCTTCGCTGCATTCCGCTTGCGCGTGGCGGCGGCTTTCTTCGCGGAAGCCGACCGTTCCGCCGCCGACCGCGAGGCAGAGGCGGCGCCGCCTTTCCGGCCGCCTTTGCGCGCCGGCGAATAATCCTCCGGCTTGCCACGGCCCGAGCCGCTTTTCTTGCCGCCGTGCGTCTCCTTGTTGACCGTCGCCCAGGCGCGGCGCTCGGCTTCCTTCTCGGAGACGCCCCGATCCTGGTCGCTCTCCTCGATATGCTCGGCCATCCGCTTCTGCTTGTCCGTGTAGCTCGACTTGTCTCCGCGCGGCATGTTCCTTCCTCCGATGCGATGGACATCGAGCGCTCAACCAAAGCCCGCGCGCCGGGTTCCCTACCCCATCGACTGTCTTGCCTTTTGCCCGGGCGCGCGCGACTGTTTCGCCATTACCAGTACGAGGTCGTTTCATGCGTGGATTGTTGATTGTGTTCGCTGCGGCGTTCGCGCTCGGCGGTTGCCGCTCGGTTCCCGAAACCGCGAATGTCGCCACGGCGACCGCCTTCAATCCCGCCGAGGCCGCCTACATCAAGAAGTCCGGAACTGGCTCGATCCAGGGTCACGCCTTCTGGCGCGACGACAAGGGCGGGACGATCAATGCGGCAGGCGAAATCATCCGCCTCGTACCGGCAACGAGTTATGCGCGCGAACGCTTCGCCGTTCTCTACAAGGGTCGCCGCTCGGTTCCTGCCGACCAGATCCCGCGTGTCGACGTTGATCCGCAATATGCCGATTACACGCGCACGACCCGCGCGGAATCGACCGGACGATTCGAGTTCGACAATGTCGCGCCGGGCGTCTATTTCGTGACGGCGCAGGTCCACTATCGCGACAAGGACAGCTACGTGCAGATCAATGCCGGCTCGTTCCGCAGCCGCCTGCGGACCGGCAATGACGGCGGCGCCATGTTCGATACGGTGACTGTGTCGGGCAAGGAGGAAAGGCCCGTGAAGCTCGTCCTCACCAACGACCGCTGAGGCTCATGTGAACATCCTGCTCGTCGTCGCCTGCGCCCTCGTCGACCAGGACAATCGCGTCCTCATCGCCCAGCGCCCGCCGGGCAAGAAACTCGAAGGCCTCTGGGAGTTCCCCGGCGGCAAACTCGATCCCGGCGAGCGGCCGGAGGATGCGCTGATTCGCGAATTGCGCGAGGAATTGTCGATCGAGGTGAAGGCGCCCTGCCTCGCGCCCCTCACCTTCGCCAGTCACGCCTACGAGGACTTCCACCTGCTGATGCCGCTCTACATCTGCCGGCGCTGGGAAGGCTTCGTCCATCCGCGCGAAGGCCAGGCGGTCAAATGGGTGCGTCCGCGCGACATGCGCAGCTGGCCGATGCCGCCGGCCGACGAGCCCCTGATCCCCCATCTCATCGACCTGCTCGGCTGATCCTCCGAAAGGAGGAGGCGCTTACGATTGCCATTGTGCAACGCACAATTTGTCGGCGCGAATCCGCCATCAATCCGCCGTGGTTCACATATTGACTGTGCACCTGAGAGCGACAGAAGGTCGCATTATATCATTGCTCTATGCGAATGCCCGAGCTTTAAGCTTGCTTAAACTGTTGCGATGCACAATATGCTATTCGGACTAGGGAGCGTGGGTCGGATTCGAGTGCGGCCGCAAGGGGCGCGACTGGAGGCTGATATGGAACACGCAAACATTCACGGCGGCGTCGTGCGCCGTCTCTGGCCGTCGGACATGCCGGCGTTCCGCGACCATCTGCTGCGCCTCGACGCCCAGAGCCGGCACGACCGCTTCGCCATGGCCGTCAGCGACGAGTTCCTGACGAACTACGCCGAGCGCTGCTTCGGCATTGATGACGTCATCTACGGCTATTTCGTCGAGGGCGTGATGCGCGGCGCCGGCGAATTGCGCGGCGTGGGCCTGGGCCTCGATACGGGCTCGGCCGAAGCGGCCTTCTCGGTCGAGGTCGGCTGGCGCCGGCGCGGCGTCGGCACGGAGCTGATGGGTCGCATCGTACAGGCCGCGCGCAATCGCGGCGCGGAAACCCTCTACATGTCCTGTCTCGCCCGCAACCGTGCGATGCAGGGCATGGCCAAGAAATTCGAGGCCGAACTTCAGTTCGACGCCGACGATCTGACCGGCAAGCTCGTGGCGCGCACGCCCTCGGCCGCGGCGCTTTGGGACGAATGGATCGACGACGCCTCGAGCTTCGCGACCGCCATGCTCGACCTGCACACCCGCATGTATTCGATGCGGCATCACAAGCGCTGAGCGCGCGAGCGCCCGACTGAAACGAAAAAACCGCGACGGTCGCCCGTCGCGGCTTTTTCATGAACGCGCCCGATCAGAACTGGCGCGTGATCATCATGTTCTTGATCTTCGAGATCGCCTTCGCAGGGTTCAGCCCCTTCGGGCAGGCCTTCGAGCAGTTCATGATCGTGTGGCAGCGGTAGAGGCGGAACGTGTCCTCGATATAGTCGAGGCGTTCGCCGGTCGCTTCATCGCGCGAATCGATCAGCCAGCGATAGGCCTGCAGCAACGCAGCCGGGCCGAGATAGCGCTCGGTGTTCCACCAATAGCTCGGGCACGAGGTCGAACAGCAGGCGCACAGGATGCACTCGTAGAGACCATCGAGTTCGGCGCGGTCGCCTGGAGTCTGCAGCCATTCCTTTTCCGGCGCCGGCGTCGTCGTCTTCAGCCACGGCTCGATCGAGGCGTGGTGCGTGTAGAAGCGCGTCAGATCAGGCACGAGATCCTTGACCACCGGCATGTGCGGCAGCGGGTAGATCTTGATCGTCCCCGGCACCTCGTCCATGCCCTTGGTGCAGGCGAGCGTATTGGTGCCGTCGATGTTCATCGCGCAGGAGCCGCAGATGCCCTCACGGCAGGAGCGGCGGAAGGTCAGCGTCGGATCGATCTTGTTCTTGATCCAGATGATCGCGTCGAGAATCATCGGCCCGCAATCGTCGCGGTCGACATAGTACGTGTCGAGGCGCGGGTTGCGTCCGTCATCCGGGTCCCAGCGATAGATCTTGAATTCCTTGACGTTGGCGCCCGAAGGCCGCGGCCAGCTCTTACCCGGCGTGACCCGGGAGTTTTTCGGCAGGGTGAATTCGACCATGGTCAGATCCGTCTGGCTGCGGGCGCGTCAGTAAACGCGCGGCTCAATAAACGCGGGCCTTGGGCTCGATATACGAGACCTCGTTCGACATCGTGTAGGAATGCACGGGACGGTAGTCGATGGTCACCGCCTTGTTGGCGTCGTCGATCGTCGCCAGCGTGTGCTTCATCCAGTTCACGTCGTCGCGCTCGGAATAATCCTCACGCGCATGCGCGCCGCGCGATTCCGTCCGGTTGTTAGCGCCGTCCATGGTGACGACCGCCTGCACGATCAGATTGTCGAATTCCAGGGTCTCGATGAGATCGGAATTCCAGATCAGCGAACGGTCGGTCACGCCGATATCGTCGCGGCCCTTCCAGACTTCGTGGATGAGCTTCGAACCTTCGGCCAGCGTCTCGCCAGTGCGATAGACCGCGCAATTGGCCTGCATGACCTTCTGCATGTTCAGCCGCAATTCGGCGGTCGGCGTGCCGCCGCTGGCGTAGCGGTTCTTGTCGAGACGGCCGAGCGACATGTCGGCGGAATCAGCCGGCAGTTCCGGCTGCTTCTCGCCCGCCTTCACCAGTTCCGCCGCGCGAAGACCCGCGGCGCGGCCGAACACGACGAGATCGATCAGCGAGTTCGAGCCGAGGCGGTTGGCCCCATGCACCGACACGCAGGCAGCCTCGCCGATCGCCATCAGGCCGGGCACCACGACGTCGGGGTCGCCGTTCTTCTTGGTGAGGACTTCGCCGTGATAGTTCGTCTGAATGCCGCCCATGTTGTAGTGGACGGTCGGCAGCACCGGGATCGGCTCCTTCGTCACATCCACGCCCGCGAAAATCTTCGCGCTCTCCGAAATGCCGGGCAGGCGCTCGTGCAGGATTTTCGGATCGAGATGGTCGAGGTGCAGGAAGATGTGGTCGGCGCTCTTGCCGACGCCGCGGCCCTCGCGGATTTCCATCGTCATCGCGCGCGAGACCATGTCGCGCGGCGCCAGATCCTTCACGCTCGGCGCATAACGCTCCATGAAGCGCTCGCCATTCGAGTTGGTGAGATATCCGCCCTCGCCGCGCGCGCCCTCGGTGATCAGACAGCCCGCGCCATAAATGCCGGTCGGATGGAACTGCACGAATTCCATGTCCTGAAGCGGCAGGCCGGCGCGCAGCACCATGGCGTTGCCATCGCCGGTGCAGGTATGCGCCGAGGTCGCCGAGAAATAGGCGCGGCCATAGCCGCCCGTGGCGAGAATCGTGAGTTGCGAGCGGAAACGGTGGATCGTGCCGTCGTCCATCTTGATGCAGACGACGCCGCGGCAGCGGCCCTCGCTGTCCATGATCAGGTCGATGGCGAAATACTCGATGAAGAATTCCGTCGAGTTGCGTAGCGCCTGGCCGTAGAGCGTGTGCAGGATCGCGTGGCCCGTGCGGTCGGCGGCCGCGCAGGTGCGCTGCGCCGGCGGGCCCTTGCCGTAGTCGGTGGTCATGCCACCGAACGGACGCTGGTAGATCTTGCCTTCCGTCGTGCGCGAGAAGGGCACGCCCCAGTGCTCGAGCTCGTAGACGGCGGCCGGCGCGTTGCGGCACAGATATTCGATGGCGTCCTGGTCGCCCAGCCAGTCCGACCCCTTCACGGTGTCGTACATGTGCCACTTCCAGTTGTCCGGGCCCATATTGGCGAGCGAGGCGGCGACGCCGCCCTGCGCGGCCACCGTGTGCGAACGCGTCGGAAACACCTTGGTGACGCAGGCCGTGCGAAGACCCGCCTGAGAACAGCCGACGGTGGCGCGCAGGCCGGCGCCGCCGGCGCCGACGATCACGACGTCGAAGGTATGGTCGGTAACGGGATAGGCGCGGCCGTTGATCGAGAACGCCCCAGAGCCGTTTGTCGCCCCATTGCTAGCCATGTCAGAAATCCCTCGATCAGCCGCCGACGGCGAGTTTGATGATCGCCAGAGCGGTGGCGGCCGCGATCAGGCCGGAGAACATCGTGTTGGCGACGAGCAGGCCGATCTTCCAGCGGCCGTGCGCGTAATCCTCGATGATCGTCTCCATGCCGGTCTTCATGTGATAGACGCCAACCAGCACGAACAGCAGGGCGATCGTGCCCGGCCCGAGGCGATGGCTGAACAGGCGCATCACCGAATCGTAGTCGCGGCCGACCAGCGACACGACCAGGAAGGCGAAGAGGATGGTCAGCGGCATCAGCGCCGCCGCGGTCAGGCGCAGCATGAGCGCGTGATGGGTGGCCTTGCCGCGGCTCGCGCCGAGCGAGCGGACCGTCGAGGCTTCGCTGCGCAGGGAGGAGGATTTGTTGGACATCTCGTTCTCCGCTCAGCGATAGGCGTAGGCCAGGACCCAGAAGATCACGGTCAGCACGATCGATCCGACGAGCGTGCCTTTCGCCGCGAGCTCGCGGCCTTCCGCGTCGAACATGTAGCCCGCGTCCCAGATCGCATGCCGCACGCCGCCCATCAGGTGATGGAACAGCGACCATGTGAAGCCGAACAGCACCAGCCGGCCGAGCAGCGAGCTGTAGACCCAGTTCACCGTCTCGAAGGCGCCGCGTCCCGAAGCGGCGGCAATGAAGTACCAGGCGAGCAGCAGCGTGCCGGCGTAGAGGCACATGCCGGTGATGCGGTGCAGGCCCGACATCACCATAGTGAACATCATCTTGTAGATTTCGAGATGGGGAGAAAGCGGCCGTCTGTCCTGCAGACGCTGGGACGGATTATTTGCCTCGGCCATGACAGCCCTCACATGCGATGCATCTTCGGGATCGTTCACTAGTCCAATCCCTGCTGCGGCGCAACGCCGCGCGCGCCCACAATTCGTATGGGAGGCATGCCGGTTGCAATGCCGCCGCAATGCTATGATTGTTGGCGTCTTATGACGATTCAGGGGCATTTCTGAATGCGAGTTCTTGCGCCTGCGCTGACGCGTCTGGCTTTGGCGGCGACGATTGGTCTCGGAGCGGCGGGCGCCGCCTCGGCGGCCTCCGGCCGCCTGAGCATCGAATCCGGCGGGATCAAGCGGACCGCTTTTATCGTCGAGCACGCGCGACTGAAGCGCGCGCGCCGGCCGGTGATCATTTTTCTGCACGGCCAATCCGGCGCTGGCGTCCGCGTGCGCGACCGGCTCGGTCTCGACCGCAAGATCAAGAGCCGCAGCGTCGTCGTCGTCTATCCCGACGCGCTCGCCGGCCGCTGGGACGTCAGCGAGAAAGGCTCCGAACGCGACCTGCGATTCGTCCACGACCTGATCGCGCGCCTCGAGCGGGACGGCGTCGCCGATCCCAAGCGCATTTTCATCGCCGGCGGCGGCCCGGGCGGGATTCTCGCCATGCGACTTGCCTGCCGCGAGGCCGGCAGGTTCGCCGGAGCCGCGTCCCTGATCGCGCTGATGCCGACGACCGACGCTGCGGCCTGCAAGCCCTCGCGTCCGATTCCCTTCATGCTGCTCGCCGGCACCGCGGACCCGCGCATGCCCTATGAGGGCGGCAAGGCGCATATCCCTGAGTTCAAGGGCGAGGTCGTTTCGGCCGCCGCGACCGTGGCGCCCTTCGCGCAGGCGGCCGGCTGCGGCGACAAGACGACGAAGATCGACGTGCCCGATCGCGACCGAAACGACGGATCGCGCGTACAGCTCGAGTTTCCGGCCGGCTGCAAGGCGCCGATCGAACTGATCAAGGTCGATGGCGGCGGCCATACGCTGCCCGGCGCCCGGGCCAGATCCGACCGCGGCCAGCCGGTGGGCGCGCGCAACAACGACATCGACACGGCGCGCATGCTCTTCAATTTCTTCATGAAAGGACGCGGCGGCTGATTCCGGGCCGCTTGGTGGCGGCGGCCGCCGTTATCGCCGCGCTTTCTCCCGGGACGGCGCGAGCGTGCGTCTCTGTCCAAACCGAGGCGTCGCGAATCGCGATCGTCGAGGATAATTTCGATATCCTGCTCGCGGACGGGCGGGTGGCCGTTCTGGCGGGCTTCGCGCCGCAGCCCGATGCGCCCGGATATGGTCCCTTCCTCGAACGGCTGGCAGGCGGCGCCGTTCGTCTGGCTCAGCTCGAACCCAAACCCGACCGCTGGGGTCGCATCCCCGTGTGGATGTCGACGGGATCGAAAGAAGACGCTGGCCTCGCCGGCGAAGCGCTCGCGGCCGGCCTCGGACGCTATCGCCCGGATCCCGCCGCCCGACCCTGCCGCGCAGGACTGCTGGCGGCGGAACAGGCGGCTCGCGCCGCGCGGCGCGGCCTATGGAGCGAACCGAGGCCCGGCGTGCTCGACGCGACCGATACCGGGGCGGTCCTGGCGGCGGCGAAAGCCTATGTCGTGATCGAGGGACGAATCTTGACTATTGGCGAGCGGCGCGGTCGCCTTTATCTGAATTTCGGCGCCCGCCGCACCACGGACTTCTCAATCGTGATTTCAAGACGCAATGCTGCTTTGATCGAGAAGGCCGGCCTTCCATTGCGCAAGCTCGCCGGGCGTCGCCTCCGGGCCCGCGGGCTGCTCGACCGGGGGTTTGGGCCACTGATGGAAATCACCAGCGCTGACGCCCTCGAATTGCTCGATGAGGCTCCGGGCGCGACGGAAACTAAACAGTGACGGCGGGCATGGCGGCTGAACCAGACAGAAGAGCGCTCGGGCGGCGTCTCTGCGCAATCATGCTGGCGCTTTCTCTCGCCGGCTGCGCCACGCTGGAACGACAGGGCGAGCTGCCTCAGCAGGGGCCGGCCATTCCGCCGGCCGCCCCTCGCACGGTCGGCGTCGATGCGCTGACGACCGCCGAGCACAAGAAGCTGGTCGCCCAGTTCGGCGGCGAATATCACTGGCCCGCGGCCGAATCCTACCTCAACGCGATACTCGTCAAGCTCGCCGCGTCGTCGGACGTTCCGACGACGCCCTATCGCGTGACGATCCTCAATACGCCCGTCGTCAACGCTTTCGCCCTGCCTTCGGGCAATCTCTACATTTCGCGAGGCCTGCTGGCGCTCGCCAACGATTCCGCCGAAGTCGCCGCGGTCATGGCGCATGAAATCGGCCACGTGACGGCCCGCCATGCCGCCGCCCGCGCCGAACGCGAGAAGCAGGCGGCCGTCATCGCCTCCGCCGCGACGGTCATCCAGAGCCGCCAGAAGGGCGAGGAGGTCGAGAACAACCAGCGCCTGTCATTTGCAAGCTTCTCGCGCCAGCAGGAGATCGACGCCGACAGGATCGGCGTCAACGTGATCGCCCGCGCGGGTTACGACCCCTACGGCGCCGCGCGTTTCCTGGCCTCTCTCGGACGGTCCACCGCCCTGCGCGCCGAACTGCTCGGCCAGAAGACGAAGGACAAGCCCGACATCCTGGCTACCCATCCCTCGACGCCCGAACGGATAGCCCAGGCGACCCTGGCGGCCCGCCAGATCAGCGCGCCCGGCATAGGCGCAAGTGATCGCGCGGGCTATCTCGCGGCGATCGACGGCATTACCTTCGGCGAGGATCCGTCCGAAGGGATCGTGCGGGGTCGCCGTTTCCTGCAGCCCCGCCTGCGCTTCGCCTTCTCTGCGCCCGACGGTTTCGTTCTCGACAATACGCCGCGCGCCCTGCTCGGCCGCGCGCCCGGCGGCGTCGAGGCTGTCCGCGTCGACAGCGTGCCCGACAACGCTGGCGGCCCGCTCGAAAACTATCTCGCGTCGGGCTGGCTCGACGGGCTACTGCGCTCCTCCATCCAGACCGGCCAGGTCAACGGCATGCCGGCGGCCTTCGGGACGGCGCGCGCCGGCGAGTGGAATTTCCGCGTCGCGGTCGTCCGCAAGGACGGCGACATCTACCGGCTGCTGTTCGCCGCCCGCGCGATGGACGATGCGACACTCGCCAAATTCGATCAGTCGATCCAGTCGTTCCGGCAGCTGACCGACGAGGAGGCGGCCAAGGTCAAGCCGCTGAAGCTCCAGATCGTCAAGGCCGGGCTGACCGACAATGTCGATGCATTCGCCCGACGCATGGCGACCGTCGACCGTCCCCTCGACATTTTCCTCCTGCTGAACGGGCTGTCGCACGGCGCCTCGCTGAAATATGGCGAGGCCTACAAGATCGTGGTCGATCAATAAGCTGAGGCCGGAACGGAACGATTCGGCGGCCACATTTGTTGGGCTTTCACGCGCTTGTGATCCGCAATCCCGCAATCGCCGTATAGTTTTAAGCGCCCTATCCGTGAACGCCGCCTTGAACGGCGATCCACAGACCCGGAGGCAGCCATGGCGCAATTGCCTGGAGTGCATCGTGAATTTGTGCGCGCTGCGATGGCGGCGCCGTTTCTGGAGCGTGAAGAAGAACATCAGCTGGCGCTGCGATGGCGCGACGTACAGGACCAGAAGGCGCTCGACCAGCTCGCCGCCTCGCACATGCGCCTCGTGATCGCGCTCGCCGCGCGATTCCGCCACTACGGATTGCCGATCGCCGATGTCATCCAGGAAGGCCATGTCGGCCTGCTCGAGGCGGCCGCGCGATTCGATCCGCATCGCGAGGTTCGGTTTTCGACCTACGCCACCTGGTGGATCCGCGCCGCTATTCAGGACTACATCCTGCGCAACTGGTCGATCGTGCGCGGCGGAACGAGTTCGACGCAAAAAGCCCTGTTCTTCAACCTGCGCCGTCTGCGCGCCCAAATGGCCGCCTCCGCCGACGTCGAAAAGACGACGCTCTACGATCGGATCGGCAAGGCGGTTGGCGTGTCCAGCGCCGACGTGGAACTGATGAGCGCGCGATTCTCCGGGCCGGACATATCTCTGAATGGTCCGATCAGCGGCGATGACGCCTCCGATTCCGCCGAGCGTGGCGATTTTCTCGTCGACGAGCGGCCGCTTCCCGACGAAACCGTCGGCGAGGACATCGATTCGGAACGCCGTCACGCCATGCTGAACGACGCTCTGTCGCACCTGTCCGAGCGCGAACTGCGAATCGTGCGCGAGCGGCGCCTGGCGGAGGACGCCGCCACGCTCGAGGAGCTGGGCGCTCAACTCGGCATCTCCAAGGAACGCGTGCGTCAGATCGAATCGCGCGCGCTGGAAAAGCTGCGCAAGCTGCTCGAAAGTCGCGTCTAGGACGTAAAAGCCTCAGCGAAAAAAGAAAGCCCGGCGCGAGGCCGGGCTTCTTACTGGCGTCGAAAGGCAAGCGATCAAGCCGCCTCGTCGATCTCGCCGGACTCCGATTCGGATTCGGCTTCCGCTTCCGCCTTGGCGGCGCGACGCGGACCCTTCTGGAGCTGCGATTCGATCAGCTTCAGCGATTCCTGCTCGGTGATCTTCTGCACGACGGCGAGCTCACGGCTCATGCGGTCGAGCGCGGCCTCGTAGAGCTGGCGCTCGGAGTAGGACTGCTCCGGCTGCGCCTCCGAACGATAGAGATCGCGCACGACCTCCGCGATCGCGATCAGATCGCCCGAATTGATCTTCGCCTCGTATTCCTGGGCGCGACGCGACCACATCGTGCGCTTGATTCGTGCGCGGCCGGTGAGCGTATCCAGCGACTTGTTGATGACAGGCGCCTCGGCGAGCTTGCGCATGCCGACGCTGACGACCTTCGGGGTCGGCACCTTCAGAATCATCTTGTCCTTGACGAAACTGATCACGAAGAGCTCGAGCTTGAAGCCCGCGACTTCCTGTTCCTCGATCGCAACGATCTGCCCGACGCCATGTGCCGGATAGACGATATGCTCGTGGGTCTTGAAGCCGAGCTTCTGGCCAGCGGGCTTGGCCGGCTTGGCTTCGGGGGCGGGGGCTTTCGCTGCGGGCTTGGCCAGCGGCTTGGCGGCGGCGGGAGATATTGTCTTTTTCTGAGTCACCGGATTCTGTTCGCTCGTCTCTCGAGGCTGCATCGCCGGCGCGTGCGACGCCGGTCTCGGATCGGGCGCGGTGCGGACAGGAACGGGCGCGGGCGCAACCGGCGCAACGGGAGCGGTCGTTTCCGACCGGACCAGCTGAACCTTCGGGCGCGCGCCGGCCTGCTCGACCGGCTTGGAATGTGTCGCTGTCGTTGTCTTCGTCTTGTCTACCGCCTTTTCGATCTGGGGCTGCTTCGCTTTCTCCTGCGTCGCTTCCTTGCTGACCGCTACAATGCGGTTCTTGTCAGAATTCGTCTTCGCCTGAACTTCGACAGGCTTTGCCGCCGGCTTCGCGGCGGCCGGCGCCTTCACGGTCTTGGCGATCGCAGCTTTGACGATCATTGTCTTGGCGCTGGTCGTCTTGACGCTCGTTTTCGCGCTCTTGGCGACAGCGGCAGCCTTCGCCTTGGTGGCGGGCTTACCCCCGGCGCCCTTGGCGGGCGTCCGCGCGGCAGCGGCGGCCTTCGCCTTGGATGCGGCTTTCGCGGCGGCGGCCTTGCGCGCGGCAGCCGCCTTCGCGGCTGCGGCCTTGGCCGCAGCAGTCTTGGCAGCGACAGCCTTGGCGCTCACGGCCTTTGCGCTGGCGGTCTTGGCGGTCGCGGTCCTGGCCTTCGATGCCGACGTCACGCTCTTCACCTTGCTCGTCTTGGCCTTGGCGGCGGCTTTCGTTGTCGGCGCCTTGGCGGTCGTCCGCTTGGATTTCGTCGCTTCGGCCTTTTTGCCGGCGGTCGTCTTTGCGGTCTTGCTCGATTTCTTCCTGGACGGCATACGCAGCGCACTCCTCGCTCGGCCCGGAGCAGGACTCCGGAGCATCACGACAGCCCGAAACGCAGGCCGCCGGCGCAGGACGCGCGACAACGCGCCCGGCGCACAGTCCAAAAATTTAGGAAACCGCTTCCATCGGCGCGAAGCTCACACTTGCGCTCGCCCAAAACATTTCGCTGCCGCTAGGCGGCGCGAACCATTAGGGGTGGTACCTTTCAAACGACTGACAGGTCGCGGATTTCTGTGACTGTTAAAAATGTGTGTATCATAGAAATCCGCGAAAATCAAAGGTCAGCGCTCCGCGCGGGCGACTGCCCCGCAGAGTGGTTAACCTCTGGTCGAGCGAATTGTTCGAGGCGTCGACAACATCGAAGCGTCGACGCCGCTGCGGTCGGTCAGTCGCCCTCTCCGGGCTTGTCCGAGAAGAAATTCTTGAACTTGTCCGGCTTGCCGTCGAATTCCTTGGCGTCGGCCGGCGCATCCCGCTTGACGGTGATGTTGGGCCAGTTGGGCGCCAGATCGGCGTTGAGCTTGAGCCATTGCTCGAGACCCGGCTCCGTATCGGGCTTGATCGCCTCGGCCGGGCATTCCGGTTCGCAGACGCCGCAATCGATGCACTCGTCCGGATGGATCACGAGCATGTTCTCGCCTTCGTAGAAGCAGTCCACGGGACAGACTTCCACGCAATCCATATATTTGCACTTGATGCAGTTTTCGGTGACTACATAGGTCATCGCTGGCTCCCGGCGCGCGCCGATCGGGCCGCCTCAAAGATTGCGAACTGCTATCCGCTTTGGAGGGAGTGCGCAAGAACGGGACGGGAGGTCAGGTGGTCGCACCGTCCCCGGCCAGATCCTCGTACAGGAGGCGGGCCTCTTCGTAGGGCCCGCGGCGTTCGCCCGTCGCCATGATACGCAGCAGCCGCACGTCGCGCTGCAGCGCCACGGTCAGCACGTCGCCGGGACGCACCACCTTCGCCGCTTGGGTGATTCGCTGCCCATTCAGCCGCACGTGTCCATCCGTCACGAGCTGCGCGGCAGCCGTGCGTGTGCGCGCCATGCGCGCGAACCACAGCCACTTGTCGAGCCTCTGGCGCGTCTCCGCCTCTGTCATCCTGACAGGGTCGGGCAAAGGCGTGCGGCGCGCAAGCCGCGTTCAGCTCACCCGGCGGCGGAGCGCGGCGACCGCGGCGGACTTCACCGCGGCGCGCGCGGCCCTGGCGAAGCGCTCGCGCCGCACCGCGCCGGGAAAGGCGCGCGTGCGCGCGGGATCGACGCCGATCAGGAGATCGAACATGGCGAGCCGATCGGGCCAGAGCCGATCGATCATCGGATGATCGGCCATCGCGCAGGAATCGGTGATCTGCACGGCGGCGTCGGCCAACTGACGCTCGGCCAGCGCGCGCGTCAAATGCACGCCCGGCGAGAAACGCGCGAAGCGCTCATCGTAGGCAGTCTTCCAGTAATAGGCGCGGTCGGCGCTACACAGCACGATCGCCATCGCGATCGGGCGGCCATCGACCGCGATCCAGTCGAGGCGGCACTTACCGGCCCGCGCGAGCTGGCGCACCGCCACGCGCAGGAAGGCGGCGTCGCCCGCATCGGATAGAAACGCGGTGCCGCGCCGCCCCTTCCAGCCGGCCTGCTCGAGCGCGAGAAACCATTCGGACGCATACCTGACATCTGCGGGGTCGCGCGCCGATCCATAGTCGACCTCGCCGCACTCGGACAGGCGCCGCGCCAGCCGATCGATTTCGCGCGTGTGCTTCCGGCTGTGTCGCGCCCGGATCTGCTGGACCCGGTCGCCATTGTTCGGCTGCAGCGCAGCGCGTTCATGCTCGTTGAGTCCGGTCGAGGCGAGTCCCTGCGCCGCGCAACGGTCCGCGATGAGCCCGGCGACGGCCCCTCCCTGCGCCAGATCGCGTAGAATGAGCGCGGACTGACCGAAGCGTCGTTCGCGCAGCCACGCCAGAATGGCGTCGACCGAGCGCGCCGCCGCAAGCCTGTCGATCAGCGGCGTCCCGAGCGCGCCATGCTTGTGTTTCCAGGTCCGCGCCATCCCGCCGAACGCGCCGAACCGGCCCCGCTCGAAGCCCCAGACGCCGATCATCCGCGCGCGCGGCTCGTCGCCGACGGCCTGCCAGACGACGGCCATGATCGGCCTCTGGCTCTCGGGCAGATGCAGGATGGCGGTGAGCGCGAAATCCGGCTCCATGAATGGGTTGGGCTCGATCGCCCGGCGCGCCAGATCGCGCCAGTCGAGCTTGTGCGCCTCGAGTTCGTCCACGCCGAGCGCCTCGACGAAGGTTTCGCCCTCCATCGTGTGAAGCCGACTGCCGGTCTGACCGTCCGCAAGACGGCCGCCGACGATCCGCCGGACGTCGTCGGGCCAGTGCTGCATCGACCTGAGGCGCCAGAATTGCGCGGCCATTGCGATCCCTTTTCGCGATGGCGCATTCGGGCCGCGGCTGTCCCGGATCGGGACGGACGAGGCCGGAATACGCGTCGCGAGGGAGGCGGCTACAATTTGCGGGCCATGGACCGGGGGATCGAACCACCCCGCCGGATTATTCGGCGAGCAGGCCGCCGGGCCGGAGATCCAGCGGATTGGCGGTCAGCGCGGCGCGGTCGGGCGTATCGGCGCGCGCTTCACCAATCGCGGCGGAAAAAAGCTTCTCGACAAATTCCGGCGCGAGCCCGTCCACTATCAGGACGATCCGCGTCCGCCTGTCCGCGTCCGGCCAGCCTGCGAGCCGTACGGCCGGATGGAACAGATGCTGCACGCCATGGATCACGACCGGCCGGTCCGGATCGTCGGTCAGCGCGACAATGCCCTTCGCTCGCAAGAGTTTTGGCCCGTGGGCGTGGCGCAGGAGATCGAGAAATATCTCGAAGGCGCGCGGATCGAGCGGCCTGTCGCGCGTCAGGCAGAAGGCGCGGATGGAGGCGTCGTGCCGGTTGGGATCGTGGCGGCGCGCATGATCATGGCCGTGATGATCGTGCCCGTGATGGCCGTGGTCCTCGAAGGCCTCCACGCGAAGCCATGCCGCGACGTCGGGAATCTTGCGGTCGGCCGAGAAAAGTCCGGCGGAAAATACGGAGGCGGCCGTCGCCTCGCCCTTCGCCGCCTCGAGCCGCGGCGCGCCGGGATTGAGTTCGTCGATGCGCGCGGCCAGTTGCGACGCCGCGCTCGCGGCTTCCGGGAGATCGGTCTTGGTCAGGACGATCCGGTCGGCGACCGCGACCTGGCGCAGCGCCTCCCTATGGCGATCGATCGACGCCAGCCCATTGACGGCGTCGACCGTGGTCACGACGCCGTCGAGCTTGTAGCGCAACGCCAGATACGGATGGCCCATCAGCGCATTGAGGATCGGCGCGGGATCGGCGAGCCCCGTCGTTTCGATCACTACCCGCCGGAACGGCTTGATACGTCCGTTGTCCAGACGGCGCAGCAGATCTTCCAGCGCATGAACGAGATCGCCGCGGATCGTGCAGCACAGGCACCCCGAGGCCATGAGCATCATGTCGCCATCGATCTTCTCGACGAACAGATGGTCGAGGCCGATTTCGCCGAATTCGTTGATGAGAACGACCGTGTCCGCGAGCGTGGGATCGGCGAGCAGACGATTGAGGAGCGTCGTTTTTCCCGAGCCCAGGAACCCGGTCAGGATCGTGACGGGAACGGGCGGCGGCGGACGGCGACTGACGGACTGGTTCATTCGTCGCGCTTGGCTTGGCGCTTGGTCGACTTCGCCTTGGCCTTCCTTCCGACGGGCTTTTCAGCCTTGACCGGTTTTGCCTTGGCGGCCTTTGCCGGCTTGGACGCTTTCTCGACTTTCGCCTTTGCCTTTCGCGCCTTTGCCTTCTGCGCCTTTTGCTCGTGCGCTGCCGGTTGGCGCGACTTGGCGGCGTGCGCTTTCGCCTTGCCGCCACGCTTGGCGCGCATCGACTGGGCGTCCGGCGCGGGCTTGATGGGCGATTCCGCCTCATCCTCGCCATTGGCGGAATAGGCCTGCGAGACCGGGGTCGCCGTGTCGCCTTCGGCATGGGCGATCGGCCCGGTCCAACCTGCGACGGGCCCGACGAAGACCGGGACGGGCTGGAAGGTCGGGCGCGGCAATGTGGCGATCTCGCTCGGCCGCATCGTCGCCGAGGCGGCCGGCGAGCCCGCCGGTCCGGCGCCATAGGGTGAATTGCCCTCCGGCCCCTGCGCCGCCTGGAAAAAGGTGCGTGGGATCGGAACCGACATGTCCTCGACCTGCGCCTCGAATTCGGCGGAGGCCTTGCCACGATGGCGACAGGCGGAATCGTGCATATCCGGCGGTTCGCCTCCCGTCGAGGCGAGCGAGGTCACGGCGCCTTGTCCGCCGCCCGAGACAAAGCCCCGGTCGAGGAGACTGGCGGCCAGCATCGTGCGCGATTTCGCGCTCGGCGCGCCGAGCACGACCGCGATCAGCCGTTTGCCGTTCTGGGACGCGCTGACAACGAGATTGAAGCCGGCCGAGCAGGTAAAGCCGGTTTTCATACCGTCGGCGCCGGGATAACGGCCGAGCATGCCGTTGTGGTTGGCGATGATCCGCTTGCCGAGACGCAGGGCGCCGATGTCGAACAGGTTCGCCTGCTCGGGAAAATAGACGTAGAGCGCGCGACCGAGGATCGCCATGTCGCGCGCCGAGGAGATGTGACGCGGATCGGGCAGGCCGTTGGGATTGACGAAATGGGACTCGTGCATGCCCAGCGCGCGCGCCGAGGCGTTCATCTCACCGGCGAAAGCCTCGACCGAGCCGGAGACGCCCTCCGCGATGGTGACGGCGAGGTCGTTGGCCGATTTGACCATCAGCATCTTCAGCGCATTGTCGAGCGTGACCAGCGTGCCCGCGCGAAATCCCATCTTCGACGGCGCCTGCGTGGTCGCGCGCGCTGAAACCCTGAGCGGCGTGTCGAGCGTGATCCGGCCTTCGCGCACGGCTTTCAGCGCGACGAAGACCGTCATCAGCTTCGTCAGCGAAGCCGGATACCATGGCCGTGTCGCATCCTGCTGGAACAGGGTCTCGCCGGAAGCGGCGTCGATGACGATCGCGGGATTGGCGGCGGCGGGAAGGGAAGCGCCGGCAAACGCCAAAAACGCGACGCAAGCCGTCGCACGGGTGAAAATCGATCGCAATTTGGCTCCCCGGGCGCTTGCGGTGAAACGAAATCCGCTCAGGTAATTACGCCTCGCCGGGCCGCTTGAAAAGGCGCGACCCCCGGGAGTGCGGCAGGAACCTGACGGCCGCACCGACCGCCAAAGGGCCGGTAGGACGCTTAAAGGTCAGCGATACGGCGATTTCGTGACCGAGGCCGCCCCGCCCCTACCAGGTGCGGTCCATCGGATAGGGATTGATGTTGAGCGGCGCGCGCGGCTGCGGCGCGGCGGCGACCGGCTGGCGGACTTCCGGCGCTGCCGCCGGCTGCGCCGTCCGGGTCGGAGTCGAGCCCGGTCCGATCGCGATCTCGTTGCCCCTGCCCGATCCCAGCACGACCACTTTCGCGCCGACTTTCACGCGGCCATAGAGGTCGATCGCGTCCTGATTGATCATGCGGATGCAGCCCGACGACGCGTTCGTGCCGATCGTCCACGGCTCGGTCGTGCCGTGGATGCGAAACAGCGTGTCCTTGTTGTTCTGCCAGAGATACATGGCGCGCGCGCCGAGCGGATTGCGCGGTCCGCCCGGCATGCCGATGCCCGAGCGCAGCTCCTTCATGATCTTCATCAGCTCGGGCTGGCGCTCCAACATTTCCTTGGGCGGATACCAGTCCGGCCATTCCTGCTTGCTATTGATCGTCGCCGTGCCTTTCCAGGCGAAACCTTGCCGTCCGACGCCGACGCCATAGCGCATGGCCGTCCCGTCGCCGTTGACGAAATACAGATAGTGGCGACGCGGATCGATCACGATCGTGCCGGCCGGTTCGCGCGTGGCGTAGGGCACCTGAGCGCGCAGGAAGGCCGGCTTGATCCGCGACAGATTGATCGCGCGGATCGGGAATTTGTCGGCGACAGGCCCGTAGAGCCCGCGCGCGTCGTCGGCGGTCGGCGCGGCAACGGCGCCGACGGGAGCAACAACGCTTGCAAAAAGGCCCGCGAGAATGTCGCGGCGGTGGAATTGCATCGAGACCTCGGTTCGCGATGAGGGGCGTTGCAAATTTACTGGCGCGGAGGCGGCGCCATTGCAAGGGCGGGAGCGCGGGTTGACGCGCAAGGAGCGCTCGGATCGATTCGGTGATGCAAACACGTCACGATTCCACCAGGACCGCCGCCCAATGAATTCTGTCCCCGAAGGTTACGCGCCAACCGACCATTCCAGCCCCTACATGGACCTGATCGGCCGCCTTTACGAAATGGGGCCGGGAACCGACGATTACCGACTGGGCATGCGCGTCGAGGAACACCACACGAATCGCCTCGGCCAATGCCACGGAGCCGTGCTCGCGGCGCTGGCGGACGTGCATCTGCTGCGCGTGATCGCGCTCACGCGCAAACCGCGCCTGACGCTGGTCACGGTTCATCTGGGGCTCGACTATCTCAGCCCCGCGCCGCGCGGTTCATGGATGGAGGGCCGGGGCCGCATCGATCGCATGGGCCGCTCGCTCTGCCATTCCAGCGGCATGGTCTACGCCGACGGCAAACCGGTGCTGCGCGCGTCCGGCGTGTTCCAGGTCATCTCCGACGATCGGCTGAAAAAATAATCCTGCGCCCGGCTATTCCCCGGGCGCCTTGGCGTGGATCGCCAGCGCATGCACGCCGCCGGCGATTTCTTCCGTCAGCAACTCGTTGATCGCGCGGTGGCGCTGCACCCGGCTCTTGCCGGAAAAGGCCGGCGACACGATCTTCACGGTGAAATGCGTTTCGCCCTGGTGGCCGGCGCCGCCGGGATGGACATAGTGATTGGCGTGCTTGTGCGAATCGTCGATCACGTCGAGCGAAACCGGTTGGAGCGCGGCTTCGAGCTTCGCTCTTATGCGGTCCTTAATCGGGACTGCGCTTCCATTCACCGTTTGGCCTCCTTCGATACGTAAGGGCTTGTCGCCTGCCGGAATTTAGCGCTGAACGCGGCTTGCGGCGAGACCCGATCGACCCATAATGAACGCTCCATGGATCTGAATTCCCCCATCTTCGACCGCATCAGGGTCAAGCGCGAGCAGCAGCGACGCGCCGAGCCGACGCGGATCGTGTGCGACTTCCCGGGCTGTGCAGCCTCGGGCGAGTTCCGCGCGCCGATGGGGCGCTTGCGCGAGGGGCAGTATTTCTGTTTCTGCCTCGACCACGTGCGCGAGTACAATTCGACCTACAATTACTTCGACGGCATGACCGACGAGGCCGTCGCCCGCTGGATGAAGGAAGACGTGATCGGCCATCGTCCGACCTGGGCCATGGGCGTCAACCGCGCGGGAAAGTCATTCCGCGACGACAATGCAGGCATTCGCGATCCGTTGGGGGCGTTCGCCGCGCGGACGCGAGCCCGCCAGCCGGAGGCCCCGGTGCGGCCAAGCTACGGCATTGCCGCGAAAAAAGCCCTGTCGGCGTTGGGTCTCGACGAAACCGCCGACCCCGCCGCGATCAAGGCCAGGTACAAGGAACTGGTGAAGCGCCTGCATCCGGACGCCAATGGCGGCGACCGGTCCAGCGAGGATAAATTGCGCGAGATCATCCGGGCCTATAATTATCTGAGAACGGCGAAAATCGTCTGACCGTCGCCGGCGGCAGACAGGACATTCGCCAGGCGACAGGTTTCACGTAGCGCCCGCCGATCCGCGGCCGGCCGATCGGAGGATTGATGCAAGCCGTTAGCGAAAGAGCCGCAGATCGCGCCGCGCCCATGCCCGACATCAAGCTGTCGGTGCGGCAGACCTTCGGCATCGACACGGACATGGAAGTGCCCGCCTATTCCAGGGCCGACGAGCACGTTCCCGACTTCGATCCCGACTATCTCTTCGACCGCGAGACCACGCTCGCCATTCTCGCGGGCTTCGCGCGCAACCGCCGCGTGATGGTCACCGGCTATCACGGCACCGGAAAGTCGACCCACATCGAACAGGTCGCCGCCCGCCTCAACTGGCCCTGCGTTCGCGTCAACCTCGACAGCCACGTCTCGCGAATCGATCTCGTCGGCAAGGACGCGATCGTGCTGAAGGACGGCAAGCAGATCACCGAATTCCGCGACGGCATCCTGCCCTGGGCGATCCAGAACAATGTCGCGCTCTGCTTCGACGAATATGACGCCGGCCGCCCGGACGTGATGTTCGTGATCCAGCGCGTGCTCGAAGTCTCGGGCCGCCTGACGCTGCTCGACCAGAACCGCGTCATCCGCCCGCATCCCGCTTTCCGGCTGTTCTCGACTGCCAATACGGTCGGCCTCGGCGACACCTCCGGCCTCTATCACGGCACGCAGCAGATCAACCAGGGCCAGATGGACCGCTGGTCGATCGTCTGCGTGCTGAACTACCTGCCGCACGACAAGGAAGCCGACATCGTGCGCGCCAAGGTGAAGTCCTACGACAAGACCAAGGAGGGCAAGGAGACCGTCTCCAAGATGGTGCGCGTCGCCGACCTCACCCGCAACGCCTTCATGGCCGGCGACCTCTCGACCGTCATGAGCCCGCGCACGGTCATCACCTGGGCGGAGAATGCGGAAATTTTCGGCGACCTCGGCTTCGCCTTCCGCCTCACCTTCCTGAACAAGTGCGACGAGCTCGAGCGCCCGATGGTGGCAGAGTTCTACCAGCGCTGTTTCGGCAAGGAACTGCCGGAGAGCGCGGTGAACGTGGTGATGACCTGAGGCGCGAAACGAGCAGGACTACGTGAGCTCCAACCGCAAACCCGCCTCGCCCAGGGAGGCCCCGCAGGAACCGTTCAAGCGGGCGGTCGCCGCCTGCATGCGCGCCATGGCGCAGACCCCGGGGCTCGAAGTCTCCTATTCCGCCGACCGCCCCGCAGTGATCGGCACGGGCGAGGGCGCCAAGGCGCGCCTGCCCGAACCGCCGCGCAAGCTCACCCCGCGCGAAGCGGCGATCGTACGCGGACATTCCGATTCGCTCGCGCTGCGCCTCGCCTGCCACGATGAAAAGGTCCACCGCCGCATCGTGCCGCAAGGCGCCTCTGCGCGAAATGTATTCGAGGCGGTCGAGCAGGCGCGCGTCGAAGCCATTGGCGCGCGGCGCATGGAGGGCGTGGCCGCCAATCTCGGCGCCATGCTGGAGGACCGCTACAGCCGCGGCAATTACGCCGAGATCGACAATCGCGCCGACGCGCCGCTCGAAGACGCCCTCGCCCTGATGGTGCGTGAGCGCCTGACGGGCGCGCCGGCGCCGAAGAATGCGCAGGGAGTCGTCGATCTCTGGCGCCCGTTCGTCGAGGAACGCGCCGGCGCCGAACTCGACAGGCTCTCGGGCTCGATCGAGGACCAGCGAGCCTTCGGCAAGGTCGTCCATTCCCTGCTCAGCGCGCTCGACATGGCCGATGACGCCTCCTCCGACACGGAAGAGAGCGAGGACGATTCCAAGGACGACAGCGACAATAACGAGAACGAGGACGACAAGGGCGACGAGCAGGAAGCCCAGGGCGAATCCGTGCAGATGGAAAAGGCCGCCGATTCCGAGGACGACATGGAGGACGGCGAGACCGACGCCGCCGACGCGCCCTCGGGCGAATTCCCCGAGGAAGCCGACGCCGGCGATTCCGAGGAAGCCGCCGAATCCCGCCGTCCGCCGATGCACGGCGCCGACAAGCGCGCGCCCGACTACAAGGCCTTCACCCACAAGTTCGACGAGATCGTGCAGGCCGAAGAACTCTGCGATCCCGAGGAGCTGGAACGTCTGCGCGCCTATCTCGACAAGCAATTGTCCGCGCTCTCCAGCGTCGTCGGCCGTCTCGCCAACCGCCTGCAGCGCCGCCTGATGGCGCAGCAGAACCGCGCCTGGGAATTCGATCTCGAGGAAGGCGTGCTGGATTCCGCGCGCCTGCCGCGCATCATCATCGACCCCCAGCAGCCCCTGTCCTTCAAGCACGAGAAGGACACCAATTTCCGCGATACGGTCGTCACGCTCCTGCTCGACAATTCCGGCTCGATGCGCGGGCGCCCGATCACGGTGGCGGCCACCTGCGCCGACATTCTCGCGCGCACGCTGGAGCGTTGCGGCGTGAAGGTCGAGATTCTCGGCTTCACCACCCGCGCGTGGAAAGGCGGGCAGTCGCGCGAGGCCTGGCTGCAGGCCGGCAAGCCCGGCAATCCCGGCCGCCTCAACGATCTCCGCCACATCGTCTACAAGGCGGCCGACGCCCCGTGGCGCCGCGCGCGAAAAAATCTCGGGCTGATGATGCGCGAGGGCCTGCTGAAGGAAAATATCGACGGCGAGGCGCTGGATTGGGCGCATCGGCGCCTGGTGCATCGGCCGGAGCAGCGCCGCATCCTGATGATGATATCGGATGGCGCGCCGGTCGACGATTCCACGCTGTCGGTCAATCCCGGCAATTATCTCGAACGCCACCTGCGCCACGTCATCGACGAGATCGAGAACCGCTCGCCAGTCGAACTCATCGCCATCGGCATCGGCCACGACGTCACGCGCTATTACAAGCGCGCGGTCACGATCGTGGACGCCGAGGAACTGGGCGGCGCGATGACGGAAAAGCTGGCGGAACTCTTCGACGAGAATTCGCCCCCGCCGGCGCCCGTGCAGCGCGCGCCAGCGCGGCCCAAGGGCGGCGGAAAACAGGGCGGCGGCAAGCAATCGGGCCGCGTACAGATCGCGATGCGGTGATCTCAAAGATCCTCATCCCGAGGAGCGCCTGAAAGGCGCGTCTCGAAGGATGGCCGATGCGACCATGCTTCGAGACGCCTGCTGCGCAGGCTCCTCAGCATGAAGACTCTTGAATTTTTACCTGCACCCGTAATCCCGCTCCATCCGCACGATCTGCGCGACGCGCGCACGCGCGTTGCCCGACAGCGGCACGGCGTTCATATCGTCGTACTGGCAGCCCGCGTTGCCGAAGGCGCGGATGCCGCGCGCCGTCTTGAAGCAATAGCCGGCGTCCTTGTAGATCGCATTGCGCTCGTACCAGAGTTCGCCGCAGCTCTGCGCATAAGCCGGCAGGACGGACGCGCCGACGAGCAGGCCGGCAAAGATAAGTTGCTTCATGTCGCTCCCTCCATTGATCGAAACTAGGAGGGTAGTTCGCCAGCGCCCATGCGCTGCGTCAATTCGCGCCTCCGGACACCACGATGTCATCCCGGACGGCCGAAGCCGGTCCGGGATCCAGCCTCGGGCGCCGGCCTCTGGTTCCCGGCTCTCCGCTCCGCTTCGGCCGGGGTGACCGTTCCAGTTACCGCGGCGCGAGAGCCCAGTAATCGATGTCGAGGATTACGCCAGGATCGTAATCCTTCGTCCCGTCCACCAGCAGCGGATAATCGCTGCAAGCCCTGTCCTTCGTCGCGATCGTCCTCAACCGCAGCGCGCCGACATCGTCGCGGCCGGGGATTTCGGCTGTCTCCAGCACCTGGGTCCACGCATGCACCGTCAAGCCGGCGAACAGCGGCGCGACGTGGCGGCCGCCGTTGATCGCGGCGATGTGGAAGGCGTTGGCGAGGCCGTTAAAAGACAGCGCGCGGGCGAGCGAGATGACGTGGCCGCCGTAGATCAACCGGCGCCCGAACCGGCCCTGCCCCTCGGTGAACTGGTTGAAATGCACCTTGGCCGTGTTCTGGTAGAGGCGCGTCGCGATCATGTGCTCGGCTTCCTCCACCGTCATGCCGTCGACATGGTCGATTCTTTCGCCAGCCTGATAATCGCCCCAGCGATGCGGCTGGCCTGACAGCGCGAAATCGTAGTCTTCGACCGAGATCGCCGGGCACGCGTCGCCGAGCGCATCCGCCGGCAGCGCCTTCGGCAGGTCGGGCACATGCTCTTCCGCGACAGCGGCGTTCGGATCGCGCTTGCGCACCATCACCCAGCGCACATAGTCGAGCACGACATCGCCATGCTGGTTGAACCCGCGCGAACGCACGTAGACCACGCCGGTCTGGCGGTTGGAATTTTCCTTGAGACCGATGACTTCCGAGACGGATGACAGCGTGTCGCCGGGATAGACGGGCGCGAGAAAGCGGCAGGCGGCGTAGCCGAGATTGGCGACGGCGTTCAGCGAAATGTCCGGCACGGTCTTGCCGAACACGACATGGAAGACGAGCAGGTCGTCGACCGGCGCATGGCGATAGCCGATCGCCTTCGCGAAGGCGTCCGAGGATTGCACCGCGAAGCGCGAACCGTAGAGGGCGGTGTAGAGCGCGACGTCGCCCGCCGTTACCGTGCGCGGCGTGGCGTGATGGATCGTCTGGCCGATCCGAAAGTCCTCGAAGAAATTGCCCGGATTGGTTTTGCTCATCTCAGCCTCTGAAATGGACCGCGAGCCTTCGGGCTCGCCTCATCGGATTGCGAGCCTCCGCTCGCGGTCCAGCGCTGTCTAGCCTCTGTCCGCCGCCCGCGCCAGCGCTTCGGCGAGCGCGTCGGGATCGCCGGAAATTTCCAGCATCTTCACCCGCGACGTCTGCCCGGTGGCGACCGACACGGCGGAGCGCGGCACGCGCAGCGCCTTCGCCAGCAATTCCACCAGCGCTGCATTGGCTTTGCCGTCCTCGGGGACGGCCCGCACGCGCGCCTTGAGCACAGCCTTGCCGTCGCTCATCGTCTCCAAGCCGTCGATCGCGTCGCGCCCGCCCTTGGGCGTCAGACGCACGACGAGGCTCAGCCCGTCAGCCGTCGCTCGCCACGGAAGCCCGGACATCAGCCGGCGAGGCGATAGGCGTTGGTGCGGATGAGGTCCTCGATGAAGGAGAGCGCCAGTAGCAGGATGACAGGAGAGATATCCAGCCCGCCGAGCGTCGGCAGGAAACGCCGGATCGGCCGCAGCACCGGCTCGGTCAGCGCATCGAGCGCGCGCCAGATGGATTGCACGAACTGGTTGCGCGTATCCACGACCTGGAAGGCGACCAGCCAGGACATGACGGCGGTCGCGATGATCACCCACCAGTACAGGTTGATGATCGTCAGTATGAGCTTGATCAGCGGCAGCGCCATGGATTTGTCGTCCCTCGTGTCGCCGCCATCCATACATTCGCGGCGTCCGTCCTTCAATGCGCGCAACGAATTGTGCCGCGACGAATTGACAGAGGGGCGCCGGGCGGAATAGACAGCGCGCCGGAGCGGGGCTGTAGCTCAGATGGGAGAGCGCTGCAATCGCACTGCAGAGGTCAGGGGTTCGAATCCCCTCAGCTCCACCAGCGCTCCGAGATCATCGACAATGCGAAACGTGAATTGCGCATTTTTCGCGCGAAGCGTCAGATTCCTGTTGCACTTCTCACATAGTTGGCACTAGCTTCGCTCTCAGCGACCAGGCCGTGAGCGGCGGCCTGTCTGGGCGCGATGTTTGTGTTGCTCGAACAGGGCCATTCGAGCGACCTGTGCGCCAGGTTGATCACCAGGCAATTTTTTATCGCTGCGCGTTTTGCGCGGACGTTTGCATTTCGAGGAGTTGCGTCATGCGTTGGTTTGCTGCGCGCCGTGAAGCGTCCGACGTTTCCTCTGGCGGCAAGGTTCCTCGCCGCCCATTCAAAGCCGTCATTTTCGCGCTTGCCTGCCTTGCAGGCCTCGGCTTCTCGGCTGGCGAACGTTTCGAGGCGCGCGCCGACGACGGCGGCATGATGGCCTTTTTGCTCAAGGGCAACGGCAGCGGCCGGGCGCGCATTGCGGCGCCGCAAATCCGGTTCGTGGCGCCGGCCGTTATCGGGCGCGGCGCCGTCGCCCATCGCGCGGCTGTCGCGCGGCACAAGTCGCGCGCCTCCCGCCAGGCGAAGGCGCGGCAACGCTTGCGCCATGACCGGAAATTCGCTTCGGCCAGGCGCGTGCGCGCTGAGGCGACCCTGACCCAGGTTTCGCTGGGTCCGATCGACACGAAGGTTACGAGCCAGACCCTGGCGTTGAAGGCGGCTGCGGCCGCCGCTCGTCCGGAGAACCCGCATTTTCAGGACAGGACGCTGCGGCGCGGCGACATTGTCGCGACGGCGATGGGCCTCAGGGTCTTCCTCGGCGCAGAGCATTTCCCCTATCGGCCGCGCGATTTCGCGCCGATTTCCAGGGCCCGCCATGTCGCCCAGCGCGGCGCGCTCGAGGCGATGGACCGCTCGCTGCGTGGCATTCGCGCCGTCGCTCACACCGCGAAAGCGCGCGCTGTGAAGTCCGCACGCCGCGCTCTGACGAAATTTGTTGCGCATCAGGAGCGCCGGCGTGGCGTCGGCGCTCGGATCGAGACATCCGCCTCGCCGCGTCCGATCGCCATGGCCTATGCGGAGACATCCGCGCCCGCGAGGGCCGTGGCCGAATCGCCCGCGATCAAGGCGATTGGGCGCGTCATCCGCAGAATCGAACTGCCGGCCTCCAAACCGGAAAATGTCGCGGCTGCGCACATTGTCCCGATCGCGGCGGCGCCGGTCGCCCGACGCAGACGTTAGCCGCAACTCCGGCGATCCGCCGCGGCCGACCAGCGAACTTGCCTTGGCGTCTCCGTCCGGCTAGGCCTCGGCAGGACGCCACGGCGGGATCTCCATGCGATTCTTCTCGGTCTATCGACGGGTTCTCGCGCAGCTCGCGCCGGAGGCTGCGCTTGCCATCCTGCTCGCCGTCGCCAATCTCGCCGTCGCTGCGGCACAATTCGCCGAACCCCTTCTGTTCGGCCGGATCATCGATCGCCTGACCACGGCCCAGACGCAAAAGGCTACGCTGCAGATGATCGATCTGGCGCCGCTGCTCGGCGCGTGGGTCGGATTCGGTCTTTTCTCGATCGGCGGCTCTGTTCTGGTCGCCCTGCACGCCGACCGGCTCGCCCATCGCCGTCGCCTCGGCATGATGAGCGCCTATTTCGACCATGTGCTTCACCTGCCGCTCAGCTTTCATTCGAACGTGCATTCCGGGCGACTTCTCAAGATCATGCTCGACGGCGCGCAGGCCATGTTCAGCCTGTGGCTGTCTTTCTTTCGTGAGAATTGCGCATCAGCTGTCGCTCTTTTCGTTCTCTTGCCACTTACACTGTTCATCAACTGGCGGCTCGCCGCGATACTGATGGTCCTGGTCGTTGGTTTCGGCCTGTTAACCACGTTCGTCTTGCGTCGCACGGAATCGTTACAAGGCCGTGTCGAACGGTTTTCGACCGATCTCGCCGAGCACGCCTCGGACGCGCTCGGCAATGTGCCGGTCATCCAGAGTTTTACCCGGATCGAAAGCGAGTCGGCGGCCATGCGCCGCATCATCGACGCGCTGCTGGCCGCCCAGATGCCCGTCCTGTCCTGGTGGGCGGTCGCGGCCGTCGCCAGCCGCGCATCGGCGACACTCTCCATTCTGACGATCTTTCTCGTCGGCGCCTGGCTGCATCTGCAGGGACAGGCGACGGTCGGCGAGATCGTAACCTTCATCAATTTCGCGACCATGCTGATCGGCCGCCTTGAGCAGATGGTCGGCTTCGTCAACGTGCTGTTTCTCGATGCCCCGCGCATTAACAGCTTCTTCGGCGTGCTCGACACGCAGCCCGGCGTCGCCGACCGGCCCAACGCCGCCGATCCAGGCCGCCTGCGGGGCCGCGTGACCTTCGAACACGTGACCTTCTCCTACGACGGCGTCCGCAATGCGGTCAGCAACGTCACCTTCAATGTCCAGCCCGGCGAGACCGTCGCATTGGTCGGGGCCACCGGTTCCGGCAAGTCGACGACGCTCGGCCTGCTGCATCGCGTCTTTGATCCGGCCGAGGGACGCGTCCTGGTCGATGGCATGGACATCCGCGACCTCAAACTGGTCGCGCTTCGCCGCAATATCGGCGTCGTCTTCCAGGAGCCCATGCTGTTTGCCCGCTCGATCGAGGAAAACCTGCGCATCGGCAACCCCGAGGCGAGCGCGGAAGAGCTCGATCAGGCGCTCGAGCGCGCCCAGGCGAAGGACTTTATCGGCCGCCAGACCGAGGGTTTGGCCACGCGCGTCGGCGAACGCGGCCGCTCCCTGTCCGGCGGCGAGCGGCAGCGCCTGTCGATCGCCCGCGCCCTGCTCAAGGATCCGCCGATCATGATCTTCGACGAGGCGACAAGCGCGTTGGACGCGACCACCGAACGTCAGATCCAGGCTGCGCTGGACGCCGCCACCAAGGGCCGGACGACATTCGTGATCGCCCATCGCCTGTCGACAATCCGAAACGCCGACCGCATTTTCGTCTTCGACGGTGGCAGGATCGTCGAATCCGGCAATTTCGACGAATTGGTCGAGCGAAATGGCCGCTTCGCCGTGCTCGCCCGCGCCCAGTTCATGGCGCCGCCACAGCCTGCCGCGCCGACAGAGGCATAAGCCTGATTGAACTCGACAAAGATACAATCGCATCTATTATAGATGCGTCTGTATTTAATTGGTGATTCCATGGCGGAAATCAGTAAGAAAGCACTGCGAAGCTGGCGGCGGCTCTCCAGAGCGCAGAGTTTCGTCGCGGATCGGATCGAGTCCGCGCTGAAAGGCGCGGGACTTCCCGCCAACATTTGGCTTGCGGCGTTGGACGAACTCGAGAAAGCTGGCGAACCCGGTCTCAGGCCCTTCGAGCTGCAGCGAGCGCTGGAGCTGGAACAACCCGCCATCTCTCGCCTGCTCGACAAGATGATCGGTTCGGGACTGGCCGAGCGCAGGGAATGCGCCGACGACCGCCGGGGCTGGACCGTGACCGCGACCGACACCGGACGCGAGACGCAGCAACGAATGGCGACCGTCCAGATCGCCGCCCTGACAAAGCATTATCTCGCTCACCTCAGTGACAAGCAGGCCCGAAATCTAGACGAAATCCTGGGAGATTTTCTGAGTTCCTGCCGCGCGTCCGCGGGCGAGCCTTCGAAGAACGATCACTGAAGCCGTGTGGCCGGCGTCACCCTTAGCGAGGTGATCCTGTTGCGGGTCTTGCGAAGGACCTCGAACCGGAAGCCGTGGAAGGTAAAGGTCTGGCCAGGCTCTGGAATCATCTGCGCCTCGTGAATGACGAGGCCGGCCAGGGTCGTCGCCTCCTCGTCCGGCAGGCGCCAGTCCATGATGCGGTTGAGATCCCGGATCGGCACGGCGCCGTCCACGATCACCCCGCCATCGGCTGTCTGACGGACGCCCTGCGCCGCAATGTCGTGCTCGTCGCTGATGTCGCCGACGATTTCCTCGAGGATGTCCTCGAGGGTCACCAACCCCATGACGACGCCATATTCATCCACGACGAGGGCGAAATGCGTCTTGCGCTTGCGAAAGGCCTGCAACTGGTCGCCGAGCGAGGTCGTCTCCGGCACGAACCAGGCGTCGAGCGCGATATCGTCGATATTGACCTTGTCGGGATCGCCGACCGATTCCAGTTCGCGCAGCAGGTCCTTGGCGTGCAGTACGCCGATGATATTTTCCGGCTCGCCCCGCCAGAGCGGCAGCCGCGTATAGGGCGAGGCCAGAACCTCGCGCACCAGCTCGCGCGGCGCAAGCTCGGCATTGACGGCCGCCATCTTGGTCCGGTGCACCATCACGTCGGAAACCGAGAGGTCCTTGAGATCGAGCAGGCCGCCGAACATGTCGCGATCCGCGCGCGCGACGCCGCCTTCCTGATGCAGATAGTCGACCGTGCTTTTCAATTCATCGTGGCCAGCTGGCACGACCCGCGCCTCGCCGATCCGGATACCGACGCCGCTGAGCACGCCGTGCACGATGGCCTCGACCGCCACCAGCACCGGCCCGAATACAGCGACCGCGACGGCGACCGGCCGCGCGACGGTCAGGGACATTTTCTCTGGAAAGTTAATGGCCAGCGTCTTGGGCATGACCTCTGCGAAGATCAGCAGCATCGCGGTCATCAGCAGCGTCGCGTAGATCGCGCCCTTGTCGCCGACGAGCCCCACGAGCAGGCTGGTGGCGACCGCGGACGACGCGATATTCACGAGCGTATTGCCGAGCAACATCGCGCCGATGAATCGATTTCGCGATTCGAGCAGTCTGTTGACCGTCGCCGCCCTTCGGTCGCCGCCCTTCTCCAGCGCATGCATGCGCGCGCGCGACGTCGCTGTGAGCGCGGTTTCCGAACCCGCGAAGAAAGCCGAGAGGAGAATGCAGACCCCCACGACCGCCGCTGCGGTCCAGGGATTGATCGACAGAGGCCCGCCTATCGCCCCTTCCATGATTTGCTCATCCACAATTGCGCCAGCCGCCTGGGTGCGTCGGCTTCGAACGGGTAGAATAGGAAATGGCTTCGAGACGCGCCATCGCTTGCCGGGCGCGGCGCGTCAGAAGGCGGCCAGCTCCGTTTCCAGGAAGGCGCGGACATCGCCCGGCTCCACGCCCCTGGCTATGAAGGACTGGCCGATTCCCCGCGCCAGAATGAAGGTCAGCGAGCCCTGCTGAACCTTCTTGTCCTGGTACATCGCGTCCAGAATTGCATCTGGCCCGGCGTCCCAGCCCGAAATGTCCGAAATGCGGGTCGGCAGGCCAACGGTGCGCAAATGCCCGGCGACACGCTCGGCGTCCTGTCCCGCGCACAGGCCGCGCTGTGCTGAAAACCGGTAGGCGCAGGCCATGCCGATGGCGACGCCCTCGCCGTGAACGAGCCTGCGGCCGTCGTAATTCACGAGCCGCTCGAAGGCGTGGCCGAAGGTGTGGCCGAGATTGAGCAGCGCCCGGTCGCCCTGCTCGGTCTCGTCGCGCGCGACGACAGCCGCCTTGGAGGCGCAGGATCGCGCGATCGCCTCGACACGCGCACGCCCGCCGGCAAAGACCGCTCGCCAGTTCTCTTCCAGCCAAGCGAAGAAATCGGGCGCATCGATCAGCCCGTATTTGGCGACTTCCGCATAGCCGGCGCGAAACTCGCGTTCCGGCAGCGTCTCGAGCGCCGCCGTATCGGCGAGCACTAGCGAGGGCTGGTAGAAGGCGCCGATCAGGTTCTTGCCATGCGCCGAATTGATGCCGGTCTTGCCGCCGACCGAGGAATCGACCTGCGACAGCAGCGTGGTCGGGATCTGGATGAACCGCACGCCCCGCCGCACGGAGGCTGCGGCAAAGCCGGCGAGATCGCCGACCACGCCGCCCCCAAGCGCCACGACGAAGTCGCCGCGCTCGATCTTGGCCTCGATAATCGCTTCGCAGACGCGCTCGAACCATTCGTAGCGCTTGGTGCTCTCGCCAGGCGGCACAACGATGGCGGAATGGCGGATTCCCGCGGTGTCCAGGCTCGCCTGCAATGTCGAAAGATGGGCCTGTGCGACATTCTCGTCGGTGACGATGGCGCAGGCGGCCTTCGGCGCCAGAGCAGCGATTCGCGCGCCGGCCTCGCCGATCACGCCGTCGCCGATCACGATGTCATAGGCCCGCGAACCGAGCTCGACCGGCACGATTTCCGGCGCCTTGCCGACGGGCGTCGTTGCAAGATGATTTTCCAGCGCGCTCATCACATCCTCGACGACGGCGTCGAAATGGGCATCGCGCGCCTCCACCGTCACGTCGGCCTTCGCATAGACCGGGTAACGCTCGTCCATCAACCGGCGAAGCGTGCCTTCCGGATCGGGATTCTGCAGTAGCGGCCGTGTCGGCCGACGACGCACGCGCTTCATCAGCACGTCGAACTCCGCCCGCAGCCAGATCGAAATTCCGAATTCGGCGATGCGCGCGCGCGTCTGCGCGTTCATGAAGGCGCCGCCGCCGGTCGCGATCACATGCGGCCCGCTGGCGAGCAGCCGCGCCATCACCCGCCGTTCGCCGTCGCGGAAATAGGGTTCGCCATAGCGCGCGAAAATATCGGCGACGGTCATCTGATGCGCGGCCTCGATCTCGTGATCCGCATCGACGAAGGGAAGTCCGAGCCGTTCGGCGAGACGCCGTCCGGCGGATGTCTTGCCACAGCCCATCATGCCAACCAGAACGACACTGCGCGTCCCCAGGGCGCGAACGAGCGCCTGCTCTCGCGTCTGCGACGCGTCCATGGCTTCGCTCGTGGTCATCTGATCCATCGCAGGTCTGTAGCACACGCCCTGCGCCAGCCGAAATTGGCGCGCCGCCGGTTGCCTGCGTGAAGCGCGGCATTCTATGTTCGGCATACTTTCGTAAGGGGGGCGATTTGCCGAGCCTTTTCCGGTTTCTCTTTGTCGTGGGCGTTTTGGCGGGCATCGCCTATGCCGGCATGTGGGCGCTCGTGACCTTCGTACAGCCGCAGCCGCGCGAAATGTCGAAGACATTGCCGCCGAACGCGCTCTCCGGAAAATGAGCGCCGCGCGACCAGCGGACGCGATCGAACTCTTTCTCGACATGATCGCCGCCGAGCGCGGCGCGGCGCGCAACACGATCGACGCCTATCGGCGCGATCTCGCGGACTATGCGGGCTTTCTGGCGAAGCGCGGCGCCAGCCCTTACACCGCCGACACTGCGGCGATTCGCCTCTATCTCGGCAATCTGCAAACGCGCGGCATGGAAGCTTCGTCATCCGCTCGAAAATTGTCCTCGATCCGCCAGCTCCATCGCTTTCTCGTCGCGGAGAATTTGCGCGGCGACGATCCAGCAGCGATTCTCGAAGGCCCGCGCCGGGCCCCGGCCGCCCCGAAGATCCTGACGGTTGACCAGGTCGACGCGCTCATCGAATCCGCGCGCGCGGCCTCGCTCGCGCCAGATATCTCGCCCACGCAGAAAATGCGCTCTACGCGGCTCTATGCGCTGGTGGAGCTGCTCTACGCCACCGGCCTGCGCGTCTCGGAACTGGTCGCGCTGCCGAAATCCGCCGCACGGACGAAAGAAGCTTTTCTGACAGTGCGCGGCAAGGGCGGGCGCGACCGGCTCGTGCCGCTGACCCCCGCCGCGCGCGAAGCTGTCGCAGCCTTCCGCGACGCGCTGAAACAGACCTCGCCCGCGCTCGCCGAATCGAAATGGCTCTTTCCCTCGGACGCCGAAAGCGGGCACCTGACGCGACAGGCCTTCGCGCGCGACCTCAAGACGCTGGCCGCCGGCGTCGGCATCTCCACCGCCAGCATCAGCCCGCACGTGCTGCGCCACGCCTTCGCCAGCCACCTGCTTCAGAACGGCGCGGACCTGCGCATCGTGCAGGAACTCTTGGGCCACGCCGACATTTCGACGACGCAGATCTATACCCACGTGCTGGACGAGCGCACCCGCGCCATGGTGCGTGACCTGCACCCTCTGGGAGACGCCTCCGACTGAGGGCGCCGCAACGCGCTTGACTTGGCGGCGCTCTGTAGCCAGTTTCGCGCCGCACCCGGCGGGGAGGGCCACGGGCGCTCGTTTTCAGGCGTACGCGCCGCAACCCGATCCCGCATGGTTTCCTATCTCGATTTCGAAAAGCCGGTCGCAGAACTCGAAGCCAAAGTCGAGGAATTGCGCGCGGTCGCCGCAAAGGGCGGCGCCGTCTCGATCGGCGAGGAGCTGACCAAGCTCGAGACCAAGGCCGCCAAGGCCCTGGCCGACCTCTATCGCGACCTCACCCCCTGGCAGAAGACGTTGGTCGCCCGCCATCCGCAGCGTCCGCGTTTTCTGGATTTCGTGAAAGGGCTCATCACCGAATTCACGCCGCTGGCGGGCGACCGCAAGTTCGCCGAGGATGCGGCGATCGTCGGCGGCTTCGGACGTTTCCGCGGCCAGCCGGTCTGCATCATCGGGCAGGAAAAGGGCACGGACACCAGGACCCGGCTCGAGCATAATTTCGGCATGGCGCGGCCCGAGGGCTACCGCAAGGCGGTCCGCCTGATGGAGCTCGCAGACCGCTTCGATCTGCCGGTGCTCTGCCTCGTCGACACCGCCGGCGCCTTCCCGGGCGTCGACGCCGAGGAGCGCGGCCAGGCCGAGGCCATAGCCCGTTCGACCGACGCCTCGCTGGCGCTGGGCGTGGCGAATGTGGCGGTCGTCGTCGGCGAAGGCGGCTCGGGCGGGGCCGTGGCGATTGCGAGCTGCAACCGCGTGATCATGCTCGAACACGCAATCTATACAGTCGCTTCGCCCGAAGCGTCCGCCTCGATCCTGTGGCGCGATTCCGGCCGGGCGCAGGACGCGGCCACCAATATGAAGATCACGGCCCCAGATTTGCTCAGATTCGGCATTATCGACGCGATCATATCGGAGCCAGTGGGCGGCGCACATCGCGATCCCGAGGCGACGATAGAATCGACGGGCGCAGCGATTGCTTCGGCTTTCGAAGGACTTGCGGGTCTGTCGCGCGACGAGTTGCGGGCGGCGCGCGCCGAGAAGTTTCTGGCCATGGGGCGCAAAGCCCTGTAAGCCGTCGCGGCGTTAACGCGGCGTTAACCGCGAGCGGAAATTGAACCCCCCGATGGTAAGGGGCGCTTAGGGATAACGGACCTAAATCGACCTTGCGGGAATGTGGATCACACGCCCGCCGCCGCTCTTGCGGGCGAAGACGAACAGGGGACGCGACGCGCGTATGAAAGTCCGGCCAAACTTCACGCTTCTCCGGCGTCTTGCGCCCTTTGGCGCGCTTGCCGTCCTCGGCGCGAGCCTCTCCGCCTGCAATGATCCGCACAATATGGCGAATGCGCGCGCCTGGAAGCCGATTCCCTCCGATACGCTCGCACTGATGGCGAACAAGGGCACCGACGCCCACGAGCCAGTCCTCATCCGCACCTACAAGAAGGAAGCGGAATTCGAGATCTGGAAGCGCCGCAAGGCCGACGGCAAGTACACCCTGCTCAAGACCTATCCGATGTGCCGCTGGTCCGGCCAGCTCGGCCCCAAGGTGCGCGAGGGCGACCGCCAGGTGCCGGAAGGCTTCTATGCCATCTCGCCCGGCCAGATGAACCCGAATTCCAACTATTACCTGTCGTTCAATGTCGGCTATCCCAACGCATACGACCGCGCGCTCGGCCGCACCGGCGGCATGATCATGGTGCACGGCGACTGCTCGTCGGCCGGCTGTTTCTCCATGACCGACAACCAGATCGCCGAAATCTACGCCATCGCGCGTGAGGGCTTCGGCGGCGGCCAGCGCGAGATCCAGCTCCAGTCCTATCCGTTCCGCATGACCGCGGAAAATCTCGCCAAGCACCGGCTCGACCCGAATATGGCGTTCTGGAAGCAGCTGAAGGAAGGCTCGGACCATTTCGAGGTGACCAAGCTCGAGCCGAAGGTCAACGTCTGCGGTCGGCGCTACGTCTTCGACGCCTCCGCCCCGAACGGCGGCCGCATCGACCCGAACGGCGCCTGCCCGACCCTGACCGTCGATCCGCAGATCAAGTCACTGGTCGCCGAAAAAGAGAGCCACGACAACGCCAAGGTCGCCGAACTCGTCTCGAAGGGCGTCCGCGCGATCCGCGTGAAATATGCCGACGGCGGCCAGAACCCGGCCTTCGCCCATGTCGACATGGTCAGCCGCCCGGAGGCGCTCGCCCAGGCGCCCATCGAAATCCCGATGGACAATCCCAAGGGCAAGAAGGCCGAGACGAAATTCGCCGCGGCCAAGCCGGTCAAGGCAGGAAAGCCCGCGTCCGAGGCGGAGCAGACGGTCGCCGCCAAGTCCGAGCCTGCCCGGCCGCCGGTCGCGCTCGCCGCCGCCACGCCCGGCGCCCGGGACATGATCGGCCGTTGGCTCGGCATGAACAATACGGCCAAGGCCCCGGAGCCCCCGGCGGCGGTCCCGGCGACGCCCGAGACGATCCTCGTGACCGACCCGGACAAGCCCGCCAAGCGGCGCAGGTAGCCGACGCACGGTCTCAGCGGCCGCCAGTAATGTCCAGCACGGCGCCGGCGACATAGGACGCTTCGTCCGACAACAGCCACACGACGCCTTCCGCAACTTCGTCGGCCGTGCCTTCGCGGCCGATCGGTACGGTCTTGCCGAGTCGTTCCGCCCGGTCCGGCGCCCCCATGGCGGCATGAATGTCGGTGGCGATCATGCCGGGCCGCACCGCATTGACCCGCACGCCCTCTGGGGCGAGTTCCTTGGACAAGCCGTAGGTCAGCGTGTCCATCGAGCCCTTGGACGCCGCATAATCGACGCCCTCGCCGGGCATGCCGAGGCGCGCGGCGGCCGAGGACATGTTGACGATGACCCCGCCCTTGCCGCCCCGGCTCTTCGACATCCGCCGTGCGGCCTCCCGCGCCCCATAGAGCGCGCCGAGCACATTGATCTCGACGAGCCGGGCGATCTCCTGCGGGTCCTTGTCGGCGAGCTTGCTCACCTGCGTCGCGATGCCCGCATTGTTGACAAAACCGTCGACGGCCCCGAACGCCTTTTCCGTCGCGTCGAACGCCAGCGCGACATCGTCGAGCTTCGCCGCATCCGCCTTGATGGCGAGCGACTTGCCGCCCGCGGCCTCGACAGCCGCGATCGTTTCCTGCGCCGCAGCATCGTTCGCGACATAGGTGATCGCGACGCGCCAGCCGCGCTTCCCCGCGAGGATCGCCACCGCCCGGCCGATGCCGCGGCTGCCGCCGGTGACGAGAATGGTCTTGCTCATGTTTTCCCTGCCCTGTTCGGCTCGCCTTCCAGTCGCGCGAGTTCTTCGATCATGGAATCTTCGTTCGGCTCGGCGGCCACCGCAACCGGCAGACCGGCGGCGACGAACGGCGACGCTGCGTCGGCGGAGATCGCGACATGACGCAAATCCGCGAGTTGCGGCCCCAGCCCTGCGCTTCGGGCGAGTTCGATGAAGATTGCGGCGCTGCGATGCGAATAATGCAGGACCGAGCTGTCGCCAGCCGCGAGCGCTTCCGAAGCAATCCCCGGCAAGGTCGCCACGGGTTCCGTAGCGTAGGTTTCGACCACGGCGAGCGCAAAAGCCGGCCCCAAGGCCGCTTCAAGTGCCGGCTTCCTGTCGCGTCCGGCGAGATAAACGACTCTCGCGCGAGAGCGCAGGGTTCGGAGCATCTCGATCGCGAGCGCCGCTGCGTTTGCCGCGACGACCCGTGGCGCGCCAAGTCCCGCGCCCTGCGCCGCCTCGGCCGTCCGCGCGCCGACGACGAACAGGGGCTGCCCCCGCAGTGCTGACAATCGCTCCGGCCGGCCGAAAGCATGTGCGCTGGTCGCGACGACCGCGTCGCAATCGCCGGAGACGTCGAAACCGAGGTCCCGAATCTCGAGCACAGGCGCAATGATCGCCCGATGACCTGCCGCTTCCAGACGCGCCGCCGTCCGGCGGGCGTCTTCGGCGGCGCGGACGATCAGGACGTTCACGGTGCCCCCGTCACGCCTTGGCGGCGAGCACGCCGGCCGGCAGGCGATCGAGAATTGCCTGCCCGGCTTCCGCGCCGAGCTTTGCCGCGTCGGCCACCATGCCTTCGCGGGAATCGTCGAAGGCCTCCGATCCGTCCATGCGCAACACGGAGCCGGAAAAGGCCACGCGGTCACCGGAAACGCGCGCATGACCCGCTATCGGCGTGCGGCAGGAGCCATCGAGCGCATGCAGAAAAGCCCGCTCGGCGGCGAGCGCCACGCCAGTGTCGTGATCGAGAATCGCGGCGATCCGCGTGCGTGTGAGATGATCGTCCGTGCGAACGGTAATGGCGATGGCCCCCTGCCCGACGGCGGGCAGGAACTGCTCGATTTCCAACAGGCAGGTCGCGTGCTGCACGAGGCCGAGCCGCTTGAGCCCGGCGAGCGCCAGCAGCGTCGCGTCTATCTCGCCGGCTTCCGCCTTGCGCAGCCGCGTCTCGACATTTCCGCGCAACAGCGGCGTTTCGAAATCAGGCCGCAGCCGCTTCAATTGCGCGGCGCGCCGCAACGAGGCGGTTCCCACCCGCGCGCCCCTCGGCAGCGCCTGGACCGACGGCGCGCGCGGCGAAATCAGCGCGTCGCGCACGTCTTCGCGCGGCAGATAGCCGCCGACGTCGAGGCCGGGCGGCAGAAGGGTCGGCAGGTCCTTGGCCGAATGCACGGCGATATCGATATCGCCGGCGAGCTGGGCGGCGTCCAGCTCCTTCGTGAACAGGCCCTTGCCGCCGGCCTCCGCCAACGGCCGGTCGACGATGGCGTCGCCGGTCGTCTTGATGATGACGAGTTCGATTTGATCTTCGTGGATGTCGTGCAGCGCGGCCAGCTTGCGGCGCGTCTCGCGCGCCTGCGCCAGCGCCAGCGGGCTGCCGCGCGTGCCGATTCTCAGGAAAGCTGCGCTCATGACCGCCGATCCGTTTGCCGTATCGACCGCTCGACTATAGGTTGCGCCCCATTGATGCAAGAGTGCGCTTCGGCGCGTATTGGACGCGCTTTCGCGCTGATTTGGACGCGGCTTTTCATGCTGGTTCTGGGAATTGAGACGACCTGCGACGAGACCTCGGCGGCCGTCGTGCGCAAGCGGATGGACGGGTCGGGCGAGATTCTCTCGAACGAGGTGATGAGCCAGATCGCCGAACACGCGGCCTACGGCGGCGTTGTTCCGGAAATCGCCGCGCGCGCCCATGTCGACTATCTCGACCATCTCATTCGCCGCGCGCTGCATCGCGCCAACGTCCGGCTCGAGCAGGTCGACGCCGTCGCGGCCTCCGCCGGGCCCGGCCTGATCGGCGGTCTGCTGGTCGGTCTGACCGCCGGCAAGGCCCTCGCCTGGGCGGCGCAAAAACCTTTCGTGGCGGTCAACCATCTCGAGGCGCATGCTCTGACCGCGCGCATGACGGATGCGCAGGCATTTCCCTACATCGTGCTTCTGGTCTCGGGCGGCCATACGCAATTGCTGGAAGTGCGCGGCGTCGGCGATTACCGGCGGCTGGGCTCCACGATCGACGACGCCATCGGCGAAGCCTTCGACAAGGTCGGCAAGCTGCTCGGCCTGCCTTATCCCGGCGGCCCGAACGTCGAGAAGACCGCGACCGATGGCGATCCAGAGCGTTTTGCCCTGCCGCGCCCGATGTTCGGCCGCAAGGAGCCTGACTTCTCGCTCTCGGGACTCAAGACGGCGGTGCGCAACGAGGCGTCCAAGATCGCGCCGCTCACCAGGACCGACATCGCCGACCTCTGCGCCTCCTTCCAGGCCGCCGTCGTCGACGTCATCATCGACCGCACCCGCGCCGCGCTACGCGTTTCGCGCGAAGGCGGATCGAAGCCGACGGCGCTCGTCGTCGCGGGCGGCGTCGCCGCCAATGGCGCGATCCCGCGCGCGCTCGGCGCGCTTCTGCGGCGAGGCCGGGCTGAAACTGGTGACGCCGCCGCCGGAACTGTGCACGGACAACGGCGCCATGGTCGCGTGGGTCGGCATCGAACGGCTGGAACTCAGGCTGACCGACGATCTGACCACGCGGCGCGCCCGCGCTGGCCGCTGGACGCGTGGTCTCGACGCGCCACCACGGCAAGGCGTGAGATGGCGCGCGTGCTCTCGCTCGCGATGACGACGCTGGCGCTCGCCGTCGCCGATCCGCCGAAGGCTACGCGAAGCCGGCCGTCGCCGGCGTGCGTCTCTTCTACGGCCCCTCGCCGGAGACCGCGGCCGTCGACGCGCAACGCTCCGCGGCGCGCGTTCAAAAGCTCGATCGACATGGCGGCCTATGTTCTGACGGACCGCGGCTTGATCGAGGGCGACGCTGGCTGCGAGGCGCGGCGCGCGGCGTGAAGGTGCGCATCTATCTCGACGGCGACGATGATCGCGCGCACGGCGGAAGTCCGCCGATGCGCTCGCCGCGCTCGACACGCTGCCGAGCGTCGCGATCCGTCGCAAGGCGCGCAGGCCGCGATCCCATGCATCTGAAATCCTATCTCGTCGACCGCCGCGTCTGCGCGCACGGGCTCCGCGAATTTCTCCCTATTCGGGCGAGCGCTTTCAGGACAACGACGTCGTCGCTGCTCGAAAGCCCGGCGCTCGCCGGGCGCCTTCGCGCGCAATTTCGAAATCGATCTGGGCGCGCGCCGACAATCGCGAGGCCGCGCGATGAGCGCGCCAATCGTCGTGCTCGGCGCGGCGCGCCTGGCACTGCGCGCTCGCCAATCAGGCTGGCGCGCAATGGCGCGCATGTGATTGCTGGGCGCGACGCGCCGCGCATGTCGCGGACATGCGCCGCGCGCGAAAACGCGCGGCGCCTGCCGGGCGCGGCTTGCGCGGAGCACTCGCGCCTTCGGTTGAGCCGGGTAGCGATCTTGCGTGTCTGCGCGACGCGGACGTCGTGCTCGCCGCGACGCCCGCACAGGCCTTGCGCGAAATTGCGCGCGCAGCGGCGGCGTTCTCGCGTGAAGGCGCAGACTGGCTGATCTGCGCCAAGGGAATCGAGCGAGGCACGCACGCTTTTCTGAGCGACATTGTCGCCGCGGAATTGCCGGGCGCTAATGCTTCGGTTCTTTCCGGGCCGAGTTTTGCTGAAGACATCGCCGCGGGCCTGCCGACGGCGATCACGCTCGCCGCGCCTGACGCGGACCGCGCCGAGCGGCTCGGCCGATTGTTCGACTCGCCCGCCTTCCGGCTCTACCGCTCCACCGATGTGCGCGGCGCGGAAATCGGCGGCGCCGCCAAGAACGTGCTGGCCATCGCCTGCGGCATCGCCGCCGGCCGCAAGCTCGGCGCGAGCGCCGTCGCGGCGCTGACGGCGCGCGGCTTCGCCGAACTCTCGCGTTTCGGCCGCGCCTTCGGCGCGCATCCCGAGACGCTGATGGGCCTGTCGGGCCTTGGCGATCTCGTGCTCACCTGCTCGTCCCTGCAATCGCGAAATTTCGCCTTCGGCCATGCGCTGGGCCGCGGCCTGTCGCTTGCAGAAGCCGCCGGCGGCAAGCTTGCGGAGGGCGCCTTCACCGCGCGCGCGCTGGTGGAGCTCGCCGCCGAACGCAATGTCGAAATGCCGATCTGCGCCGTTGTCGACGCTATCGTCTCAGGCCAGGTGGGCGTAGACGCGGCGATCGAATCCCTGTTGATGCGTCCGAAGAAGTCGGAAGTCTGAGGTCCCCCATGGCGCATTGGTTGATGAAGAGCGAGCCCGCCGTCTGGTCCTGGACACAGCAGGTCGAGGCCGGGGCCAAGGGCACGTTCTGGAACGGCGTCCGCAACCACCAGGCCAAGCAATGCCTGATGGCGATGAAGAAGGGCGAGACCGCCTTCTTCTACCATTCCAACGACGAGCGCGCCGTCGTCGGAATCGTCGAGATCATCAAGACTTTCTATCCCGACCCGACCGACGAAAGCGGCAAGTTCGGCATGGTCGACGTGCGCGCAAAAAAACCGTTCAAGGTTCCCGTGCCGCTCACCGCGATCAAGGCGGAATCGAAGCTCGCGAAAATGGTTCTCGTCAACAATTCGCGTCTCTCCGTTCAGCCGGTGAGCGACGACGAGTGGAAGATCGTCTGCGCGATGGGCGGCCTCTAGGACACGCAATGGCCGGCACGATCCACAGACGCTATTCCGAACGCGTCGCCAACGGCGAGATCGAGAGCGATCCCGCGCAGGTCGAGGCGGTGAAGAAGCTCGACGCGCTCTGCGTCGCGCTGGGCGAGGCGCGCATGGCGCGCAAGTCGAGCGCGCTCGGTTGGCTGTTCGGCGCGCGCAAAACGCCGGAGCCGCCACGCGGCCTCTACGTCTGGGGCTCGGTCGGCCGCGGCAAGACCATGCTGATGGACCTGTTCTTCGAGACGGTCGAGGTCCGCCGCAAGCGCCGCGCACATTTCCATTCCTTCATGGCCGACGTGCACGCCCGCGTGCACGCATGGCGGCAGAAGCTGAAGGCGGGCGAAGTGAAGGGCGACGACCCGATCGCGCCCGTCGCCGCCGATCTCGCGGAAGAAGCCTGGCTGCTCTGCTTCGACGAATTCGCCGTCACCGACATCGCCGACGCCATGATTCTCGGCCGCCTGTTCCGCGCGCTGTTCGAGAAGGGCGTCGTCGTCGTCGCGACCTCCAATGTCGAGCCCGGCGATCTCTATCGCGACGGCCTCAACCGCGCGCTGTTCCTGCCCTTCATCGACATGATCCGGCAACGCATGGAGGTGACGAAGCTGGAGGCGCGCACCGATTTCCGGCTCGAGAAACTCTCGGGGTCCGACGTGTGGTTCTCGCCGTTGGGCGAAGAGGCGACTGTCAGATTACACAAGCTTTTCCGCGCGCTGACCGGCGCCGACAAGGGCGCGCCCGACCATGTACGCGTTTTCGGCCGCGACGTGGAAATCCCCGAGGCCGCGCACAATGTTGCGCGCGTGCGCTACGAGGACCTCTGCGACCGAGCGCTGGGCGCCACCGATTTCGTCGAGATCGCTCGCGTCTACCATACGATCGTGATGGACGGCATTCCCGTGCTCGATCCCGCCAAGCGCAATGAGGTGAAGCGTTTCATCGTATTGATCGACGCGCTCTACGATCATCGCGTCAAGCTGATCGCGGCCGCAGCCGCGCCGCCTCAGGCGATCTATGCCGGGACCGACGGCCACGAGGCATTCGAATTCGACCGCACCGTATCGCGGCTGATCGAGATGCAATCGACCGAATATCTCGCTCTGCCGCACGGCTCGCTGTCCGATTCCTCGGGCGACACCGGCGGCATCGTGGAGACCTGACCCCGCATGCCGGCCGAAGCGAATATGAGCGATCTTCCGGCCGACGCCCGCATCATGGAGGCAGCGACGACCTTCCTGCGCCGCTACGGGCCGCGCCGCGCGACCGTCGTCGCGATCGCCGAATCGGCCGGCATGTCGCACGCCAACGTCTACCGGTATTTTCCCTCCAAGGCGGCGCTGATCGAGGAAGTCACGGCCGCCTGGCTCCGTCCGATCGAGTCGGAAGTTCGCGTCATCGCCGAAAGCCCGGACCCCGCGCCGGACAAGCTGGAACGCATTCTGGCCGCGATCCAGCGCGCCTATCGCGACAAGCTGGAACGCGATCCGCAGCTGTTCCAGATCCTCGCCGAGGCCGCCCAGATTGACGCGCCAGTTGCGCGGAAGCACCGCGCCCGCCTGCAGGGGGCAGTCCAGCGGACCATCGAGGAAGGTTTCGTCCAGGGCAATTTCCGTCAGGTCGACATGCCGCGCGCGCTGGCGCTCGTCTTTGATGTGGCTCACCGCTTTCTGCATCCGGCCGCCATCGTAATGGACGCCCGCACGACCCGAACGGCGCTCAACACCCGCGCCAGTCGGGTGACACGCCTGCTGCTTCAGGAACTCAGGGCCGGGCGATATTGAGTTATGAATTACATTGTTTGTAATCTGTAACCCGCCGCCCGCTGATCGGGCGATCTGCTTAAAGAACGGTAACGCCTTGACCTCTCGGGCTTATGGTCGTCCCGCCCGGCGTAGATGACGCTCAAACGCCGCAATCTCGGCCATCTGAGTCTTTGGTTGCCTTGCCAGTTCCACATGTTCGGTTCAAAGAAGCGCGGCGTTCGCGGGACCGGCGCTATGCGACCTCCCGGAACAGCTGGCAAATTGGCGGGCGGGACCGTCCGCCCTTATCGGCCTTCGGGCGGTTCGACAGGGATGGACAACATGGCGCGTAAGAAAATCGCATTGATCGGAGCCGGCCAGATCGGCGGCACCCTGGCCCATCTCGCCGGCCTCAAGGAACTCGGCGACATCATCCTGTTCGACATCGCCGAAGGCACGCCGCAGGGCAAGGCGCTCGACCTCGCCGAATCCTCCCCCGTCGACGGTTTCGACGCCAAGCTCTCCGGCGCGAATGATTACAAGGACATCGCTGGCGCCGACGTGATCATCGTGACCGCCGGCGTGCCGCGCAAGCCCGGCATGAGCCGCGACGACCTGCTCGGCATCAATCTGAAGGTCATGGCCTCGGTCGGCGCGGGCATCAAGCAATATGCCCCCAACGCTTTCGTCATCTGCATCACCAACCCGCTCGACGCCATGGTGTGGGCGCTGCAGAAGGCCTCTGGGCTTCCGGCCAACAAGGTCGTCGGCATGGCCGGCGTGCTCGACTCCGCCCGCTTCCGCTACTTCCTCGCCGAAGCCCTCGACATTTCGGTCAAGGACGTCCACGCCATGACGCTCGGCGGCCACGGCGACGACATGGTCCCGCTCGTCCGTCACTCGACCGTCGGCGGCGTGCCGCTGCCCGACCTCGTCAAGATGGGCTGGCTCACGCAGGAAAAGCTGGACGCCATCGTCGAGCGCACCCGCAAGGGCGGCGGCGAGATCGTCGCGCTGCTCAAGACTGGCTCCGCCTTCTATGCGCCGGCGGCCTCCGCCATCGCCATGGCCGAGAGCTACCTCAACGATCAGCGCCGCATCCTCCCTGTGGCGGCCTATCTGTCCGGCCAGTACGGCGTGAAGGACATGTATGTCGGCGTTCCCGCCGTGATCGGCGCGAATGGCGTCGAGAAGGTCGTCGAAGTCGCGTTCGACGCCGCCGAGACCGAGATGTTCAAGAAGTCGGTCGCCGCGGTTCAGGGCTTGATCGAAGCCTGCAAGAAGATCGATCCGGCCTTCGCCTGATCAAGTCACGAACGCCGCCGGCGCCCATGGCCGCCGGCGGTTTCGCATCGGAAACCTTAGGGGCGCGCGACGCGTGCGCGAAAAGGGAAACTTCGAATGAACATTCATGAATACCAGGCCAAAGCGGTCTTGAAGGAGTTCGGCGCGCCCGTCTCGCGCGGCGTCGCGGTTCTCGACGCCAAGGACGCGGAAGCCGCCGCCAAGTCGCTCGGCGGTCCGCTCTGGGTCGTCAAGTCGCAGATCCACGCCGGTGGCCGCGGCAAGGGCAATTTCAAGGAAGCCACGGCCGGCGACAAGGGCGGCGTGCGCCTCGCCAAGTCGGTCGACGAGGTCGTCGCCAACGTCAAGCAGATGCTCGGCGCGACGCTGGTGACCATCCAGACCGGCCCGGCCGGCAAGCAGGTCAACCGCCTCTACATCGAGGAAGGCTCCGACATCGCCAAGGAATTCTACCTGTCGATGCTCGTCGATCGCGCGACCTCGCGCATCGCCTTCGTCGTCTCGACCGAAGGCGGCATGGACATCGAGGACGTCGCCCACAAGACGCCCGAGAAGATCATCACCTTCTCCGTCGATCCCGCGACCGGAATCATGGGCCATCACGGCCGTCGCGTCGCCAAGGCGCTGAACCTGACGGGCGACCTCGCCAAGCAGGCGCAGTCGCTGATCGAGAAGCTCTATGCCGCCTTCGTCGCGAAGGACATGGAGATGCTCGAGATCAACCCGCTGATCGTCACCACCGACGGCAATCTCAAGTGCCTCGACGCCAAGGTGTCGTTCGACAATAACGCGCTCTACCGCCACCCCGACATCGCCGCCCTCCGCGACGAGACGGAAGAGGACAAGGCGGAGCTCGAGGCGTCGAAATACGACCTCAACTACATCACGCTCGACGGCACGATCGGCTGCATGGTCAACGGCGCGGGCCTGGCCATGGCGACGATGGACATCATCAAGCTCTACGGCGAAAGCCCGGCGAACTTCCTCGACGTCGGCGGCGGCGCGAGCAAGGAGAAGGTGACGGCGGCGTTCAAGATCATCACCGCCGACCCGAACGTGAAGGGTATCCTGATCAACATCTTCGGCGGCATAATGAAATGCGACATCATCGCCGAGGGCGTGATCGCAGCCGTCAAGGAAGTCGGCCTCAAGGTGCCGCTCGTCGTGCGCCTCGAAGGCACCAACGTCGACCAGGGCAAGAAGATCATCAGCGAATCCAAGCTGAACGTGATCCCCGCCGATGACCTCGACGACGCCGCCCAGAAGATCGTGAAAGCCGTGAAGGAAGCCGCCTGATGTCCGTCCTCATCGACAAGAACACCAAGGTCATCTGCCAGGGCTTCACAGGCAAGAACGGCACCTTCCATTCCGAGCAGGCGATCGCCTACGGCACCAAGATGGTCGGCGGCACCTCGCCCGGCAAGGGCGGCGCGACCCACCTCGGCCTGCCGATCTTCGACACGGTCGCGGAAGCGCGTGAAAAGACCGGCGCCGACGCCTCGGTCATCTACGTGCCGCCGCCGGGCGCGGCCGACGCCATCTGCGAGGCGATCGACGCGGAAATCCCGCTCATCGTCTGCATCACCGAGGGCATTCCGGTTCAGGACATGATCCGCGTGAAGCGTTCGCTGATCGGCTCCAAGTCGCGCCTCATCGGCCCGAACTGCCCGGGCGTGATGACGGCCGGCGAGTGCAAGATCGGCATCATGCCGGGCAATATCTTCAAGCGCGGCTCGGTGGGCGTTGTCTCGCGCTCCGGCACGCTTACTTATGAAGCCGTGTTCCAGACCACGCAGGTCGGTCTCGGCCAGACGTCGGCGGTCGGCATCGGCGGCGATCCCGTCAAGGGCACCGAGTTCATCGACGTGCTCGAGATGTTCCTCGCCGACGACGAGACCAAGTCGATCATCATGATCGGCGAGATCGGCGGCTCGGCGGAAGAAGACGCCGCGCAGTTCCTCAAGGACGAGGCCAAGCGCGGCCGCAAGAAGCCGATGGTCGGCTTCATCGCGGGCCGCACCGCTCCTCCCGGACGTCGCATGGGTCACGCCGGCGCGATCATCTCGGGCGGCAAGGGCGGCGCCGAAGACAAGATCGCGGCCATGGAAGCCGCGGGCATCAAGGTTTCGCCCTCGCCCGCGCGCCTCGGCACGACGCTCGCCGCGCTGCTCAAAGGCTGAACGGCGGCTGTTCCCCGTCCACGGGCGGGGAACCTGAATTTGTTTTGGAACGCATGACGCAGACGCGCGCCGCTATTGGCGCGCGCCTGATCCCGCGCGGCCGTTCGGGTCGCGCAATCCAGGGGAGTGCAGCATGGCCGATACGGGATCGAATGGAGCCGGCGCGGGTCGCTCGTCGCAAAACGCATCCTTCGCAGACACTTCGTTTCTCTATGGCGGCAACGCGACCTATGTCGCGCAATTGCAGGACGCCTACGAGCAGAATCCGGCTTCGGTCGATCCGCAATGGCGCGAGTTCTTCGACGCGCTGAAGGACGACAAGGGCGCCGTCGAAAAGAATGCGCGCGGCGCTTCCTGGAAGAACAAGAACTGGCCGGCGGCGCCGAAGGGCGATCTCGTCAACGCGCTCGACGGCGACTGGCCGACCGCGGAAAAGGCGCTCGGCGACAAGATCAAGGCCAAGGCCGCCGCTTCAGGCGCGTCTGTCTCCGACGCCGACATCGTGCGCGCCACCCGCGATTCCGTTCGCGCCATCATGATGATCCGCGCCTATCGCATGCGCGGCCATCTGCACGCCAATCTCGATCCGCTCGGCATCGAGGCCCGCATGGATCACGAGGAGCTGCACCCTTCGAGCTACGGTTTCGAGGACGGCGACTACGATCGCAAGATCTTCATCGATCACGTGCTCGGCCTCGAATACGCGACCATTTTCGAGATGCTCGCGATCCTGCGCCGCACTTATTGCTCGACCATCGGCTACGAATTCATGCACATCTCCGACCCTGCGGAGAAGTCGTGGCTGCAGGAGCGCATCGAGGGTCCGGACAAGGAAATCGCCTTCACGAACGAAGGCAAGCGCGCGATCCTGCAGAAGCTTGTCGAGGCCGAAGGCTTCGAGAAGTTCATCGACGTCAAATACACCGGCACCAAGCGCTTCGGTCTCGACGGCGGCGAATCGATGATCCCGGCGCTCGAGCAGATCATCAAGCGCGGCGGCGCGCTCGGCGCCAAGGAAATCGTGCTCGGCATGGCCCATCGCGGCCGCCTCAACGTGCTCTGCCAGGTGATGGGCAAGCCGCATCGCGCGCTGTTCCACGAGTTCAAGGGCGGCTCGTTCATTCCAGGCGAGGTCGAGGGCTCCGGCGACGTGAAGTACCATCTCGGCGCTTCCTCCGATCGCGAGTTCGACGCCAACAAGGTTCATCTCTCGCTCACCGCCAATCCCTCGCATCTCGAGATCGTCGACCCCGTCGTGCTCGGCAAGGTGCGCGCCAAGCAGGACCAGCAAGGCTGCAAGCGCGACGACCGCCGCGCCGTCATGCCCCTGCTGATCCACGGCGACGCGGCATTCGCGGGCCAGGGCGTCATCGCCGAATGCTTCGGCCTGTCGGGCCTCAAGGGCCATCGCACCGGCGGCTCGATCCACTTCATCATCAATAACCAGATCGGCTTCACCACCTATCCACGCTATTCGCGTTCCTCGCCTTATCCATCCGACGTGGCGAAGATGGTCGAGGCGCCGATCTTCCACGTGAACGGCGATGATCCCGAGGCGGTCGTGTTCGCCGCGAAGGTCGCGACCGAATTCCGGATGCGGTTCCAGAAGCCCGTCGTGATCGACATGTGGTGCTATCGCCGCTTCGGCCACAACGAAGGCGACGAGCCGGCGTTCACGCAGCCGCTGATGTATCGCAAGATCCGCGCGCATCAGACGACGCTGGAAATCTATAGCGACAAGCTGATCGCGGAAGGCCTGCTGACGCGCGGCGAAGTCGACAAGCTCATGGGCGACTGGCGCCATCGTCTCGAGGCCGAGTTCGAAGCGGGTCAGGCCTACAAGCCCAACAAGGCCGACTGGCTCGATGGCCGCTGGGCCGGCCTCAAGGCCGTCGCCGAGAGTGACGACGACCGTCGCGGCAAAACGGGCGTCGATATCGACCATCTCAAGATGCTCGGCCTCAAGCTGAACGAGCCGCCGGAAGGCTTCAACGTGCACCGCACGATCAAGCGCTTCCTCGACAATCGCCGCAAGATGGTCGAGACCGGACAGGGAATCGACTGGGCGATGGCCGAAGCCATGGCCTTCGCGACCTTCCTGTGGGACGGCCATCGCGTGCGCCTGTCCGGGCAGGATGTCGAGCGCGGCACATTCTCGCAGCGCCATTCCATGCTGATCGATCAGGAGACGGAGCGTCGTTACGCGCCGCTCAATCATCTGAACGAAGGCAAGCAGGGCAAGTACGAAGTCATCAATTCCATGCTGTCTGAAGAAGCCGTCCTCGGCTTCGAATACGGCTATTCCCTCGCCGAGCCGGAAGCGCTGACCTTGTGGGAAGCGCAGTTCGGCGACTTCGCCAACGGCGCGCAGGTTCTGTTCGACCAGTTCATCTCGTCGGGCGAACGCAAGTGGCTGCGCATGTCGGGCCTCGTCTGCCTGCTGCCGCATGGCTACGAGGGACAGGGCCCCGAACATTCCTCGGCGCGCCTCGAGCGCTATCTGCAGCTCTGCGCCGAAGACAACATGCAGGTGGCAAACTGCACGACGCCGGCGAACTATTTCCACATCCTGCGCCGTCAGTTGCAGCGCGACTTCCGCAAGCCGCTGATCCTCATGACGCCGAAGTCGCTGCTGCGTCACAAGCGCTGCGTCTCGACTCTCGAGGAGATGGGTCCCGACTCGTACTTCCAGCGCTGGATCGCCGACGACGCCGAGCGCCTGAAGGACGAGAAGATCAAGCTCGTGAAGGACGACAAGATCCGTCGCGTCGTCCTGTGCTCGGGCAAGGTCTATTACGATCTCTACGAGGAGCGCGAGAAGCGCGGCGTCGACGACGTCTATCTGCTGCGCGTCGAGCAGCTCTATCCCTTCCCGCTGAAGTCGCTTGTCCAGCAGATGAGCCGCTTCAAGAAAGCCGATGTGGTGTGGTGTCAGGAAGAGCCCAAGAACATGGGTTCGTGGAGCTTTGTCGAGCCCTACATCGAATGGGTTCTCGGCCAGGCCGGCTGCAAGTCGAAGCGCCCGACCTATGTCGGCCGCCCGGCGTCCGCCGCCACGGCGACCGGAACCATGTCGCGCCATCTGGCGCAATTGAAGGCCTTCCTCGACGAAGCCTTCGCGTAACGCTCAATCCATCTTTGCAGAGGCGCCGTAACGGCGAAACAGAACATGGCGACTGAAATTCGGGTGCCGACCCTCGGCGAATCCGTCTCCGAGGCGACGATCGGCAAGTGGTTCAAGAAGCCCGGCGACGTGGTGAAGGCCGACGAGCCTTTGGTGGAGCTCGAGACCGACAAGGTGACGCTCGAAGTCAACGCGCCGGCCTCCGGCGTGCTGGCGGAGATCGCCGTCAAGGACGGCGAGACTGTGACGCCGGGCGCGCTGCTCGGCCAGATCGCCGAAGGCGCCGCCGCTGCGCCCGCAAAGGGCAAGACCGAGACGCCCGCGCCTGCCAAGGCTGCCGCATCCGCGCCGGCGCCCGCCGCTGGCGGAACCGCCATGCCGGCCTCGCCCGCAGCCGCCAAGGTCGCCGCCGACGCCGGCGTCGCGACCGGCGATGTCGCCGGCTCCGGCAAGCGCGGCCAGGTGCTGAAGGGCGATGTGCTCGCTCATATCGCCAATCCCCCGGTCGCCGCACCGGTCCCGGCGCCGGTCGCCGCCCGCCCAACTTCGCAGCCCGCGGACGCTGCGCGCGAAGAACGCGTGCGCATGACGAAGCTGCGTCAGACGATCGCGCGCCGTCTCAAGGACGCGCAGAACGTCGCCGCCATGCTGACGACCTTCAACGAGGTCGACATGGGCGCGATGATGGCGCTGCGCGCGCAGTACAAGGACGCCTTCGAGAAGAAGCACGGCGTCAAGCTCGGCTTCATGGGCTTCTTCGTGAAGGCCTGCTGCCAGGCGCTGAAGGACGTGCCGGCCGTCAACGCCGAGATCGACGGCACGGATATCATCTACAAGAACTTCTGCCACATCGGCGTGGCCGTCGGCACAGACAAGGGCCTCGTCGTGCCCGTCGTGCGCGACGCCGACCAGATGTCGATCGCACAGGTCGAGAAATCGATCGGCGATTTCGGCCGCCGCGCCCGCGACGGCAAGCTCGGCATCGAGGACATGCAGGGCGGCACGTTCACCATCTCGAACGGCGGCGTCTACGGCTCGTTGATGTCGACGCCGATCCTCAACGCGCCGCAGTCCGGCATTCTGGGCATGCACAAGATCCAGGACCGTCCGATGGTCGTCGGCGGCAAGATTGAAATCCGCCCGATGATGTATCTCGCGATGTCCTACGATCACCGCATCGTCGACGGCAAGGAAGCGGTCACCTTCCTCGTGCGCGTGAAGGAAAATCTGGAAGATCCCGCGCGCCTCGTGCTCGATCTGTAAGCCGCAACAGTGGCTGGGGCGAACTTCATCTTGATCGCAACATCACCGCAACTGCGCTTGTTTCAGTTGCGTACGATCATTAGCGAAGTCATGACGTTGGCTCACTGCTACGCGCCTCTTTGCGTACCGCGTCCGGCTACCCCCAACTACGACTTTATCGACGGCGTAATATCTTTCCTTGTCGATGGCTCAGTGGAGACATTTACACCCATTAGTTGGGATATCTGGAACGTTGCCTCGTCCTTGAATCTTCACGAGTTCCGCGGAAACGAGCTCGCCTTCAAAGGCGACCCATCTCTCATGAAGTTTCTGGACGTTCACCTAAGACAACTATCAGCATATGCAGAAGCCACTCGGGCCAATGGCGCCAAAGATGTCGACGTTCATCAGTCACTAGAGCTTGCCAGAGATATGGGCCGCGCCCTTTTTTCCGTCTACTCGCAGCTTGGTCTAGGGCCTGATGTGGTCGGCTTGGTGCGAGAAAAGCTTACTGGCGCGGATGGGTTCCTAATGCACCTGTGCCTGTCGGGCATGCTCATTTCAACGAAACACAAAGCAGGTATCGCATGACCTACGATCTCATCGTCATCGGCGCCGGCCCCGGCGGTTATGTCTGCGCCATTCGCGCGGCGCAGCTCGGCATGAAGGTCGCCATCGTCGAGAAGCGCAAGACGCTCGGCGGCACCTGCCTGAACATCGGCTGCATTCCCTCGAAGGCGCTGCTGCACGCCTCCGAAATGTTCGAGGAAGCTGCACATGACTTCCCCGCGCTCGGCGTGATCGTCGGCAAGCCGAAGCTCGATCTCGCGGCGATGATGAAACACAAGGCCGATACGGTCGCCGCCAACGTCAACGGCGTCGCCTTCCTCATGAAGAAGAACAAGGTGACCGTGCTGGCAGGCGCAGGCCGCATCGCTGGCCCCGGCAAGGTGGAAGTGAAAGCCGAGGACGGCTCGGTTTCGACCCACGAGACGAAGAACATCGTCATCGCCACCGGCTCCGACGTCGCCGTGCTGCGCGACAAGAATGGCGCGCCGATTCCGGTCGACGAGAAGGTCGTGATCTCCTCCACCGGCGCGCTCGAACTCGGTTCGGTTCCCAAGAAGCTCGTGGTCGTCGGCGCCGGCGTCATCGGCCTCGAACTCGGCTCCGTCTGGCGCCGCCTCGGCGCGGAAGTCACCGTCATCGAATATCTCGACCGCATCCTGCCCGGCATGGACGGCGAAGTGATCAAGCAGTTCCAGCGCATGCTCGAAAAGCAGGGATTTGTCTTCAAGCTCGCGAGCAAGGTCACCGAAGTGACGGTGAAGGGGTCCTCCGCCAAGGTGACCTTCGAGCCCGTCGCCGGCGGCGATGCGCAGACGATCGACGCCGACCGCGTTCTGATCGCCACGGGCCGCACGCCCTACACCGAAGGCCTCGGCCTCGAGGAAGCCGGCGTCGCCATGGAGCGCGGCCGTGTCGTTATCGACGATCATTTCGCCTCGAGTGTCGCCGGAATCTACGCCATCGGCGACGTCGTGCGCGGCCCGATGCTCGCCCACAAGGCCGAGGACGAGGGCATTGCAGTCGCCGAAATCCTCGCCGGCCAGCACGGCCACGTGAATTACGAAGTCATCCCCGGCGTCGTCTACACGAGCCCGGAGATCGCGACCGTCGGCGCGACGGAAGAAGCGCTCAAGGAAAAGGGTATCGCCTACAAGGTCGGCAAGTTCCCGCTCACAGCCAATGGCCGCGCGCGCGCCATGCGCAAGGCCGACGGCTTCGTGAAGATCCTCGCCGACGCGGCCACCGACCGTGTGCTCGGCGCTCATATCGTCGGCTTCGGCGCGGGCGAACTGATCGCGGAAGCCTGCGTGCTCATGGAGTTCGGCGGCTCGGCCGAGGACCTCGCCCGCACCTGCCACGCGCATCCGACCGTCTCGGAAGCCGTCAAGGAAGCCGCGCTGGCGGTCGACAAGCGCGCCATACACGTCTGACGGCTTGCGACGCGGCCCGTGCCGCGTCGCACCGCGCATAAATCTGCCGCCTTTAAGCTGGAGTTTCAGACTTCCATGCGATGAAGGCGCACATGCAGACCCGATTGACCCGTTTTCTCTGGACGGTCCTGGCCGCGATCTTCCTGATCGAGGCCTGGCTCTGGGATGTGCTCGGCGACCTCGTGGCGAGGTTCGTCGCCGCGCTCCCGATCGCCGCGCTCCGGCGACGTCTGCAGCATCTCATCGACACGCTGCCCCCGGCCTTCGCGCTCGCGCTGTTCATTGTTCCCATCCTCGTCGTCCTGCCCTTCAAGATCGCGGGACTTGCCCTCATCGCAGGCGGCCGCGTGGTCGCTGGCGGTTGCGTCTTTCTGGCGGCCAAGACCGTCGGCCTCGGCGTGACCGCCTTCATCTTCGACGTCTGCCATGCCCGCCTGATGACGCTTCCGTGGTTCGCGCGCTTCTTCGCGCTCGTCATCGCTTTCCGCGACTGGGCGCATACCAAGATCGATCCGTACAAGGCGGCCATTCGGGCGCGCATCGCGCAACTCCGGGAGAACCTGCGCGCCAGGTTCGCCAACGAAGCGCCTGCTCTCACGCGCAAACTGACGGCCCTGCGCGCCCGCATGCATGCGCGCGGCCGCGAAACGCCCTGATCCCTATTTTGCGCGCGCCGCGAGCGCAACGCCGCACGCGGTCAGCGCCATGCCGACGATCTGGACCATCGTCAGGTTTTCCCCGAACAGGAAATGCGCTTGCAGCGCCGAGAGCGGCGGCACGAGAAAGATGAGCTGCGCCGAGCGCGAGACCTCGCCGCGCCGGATCAGCAGCAGCAGCAGCGCGATCGCGCCGATCGACAGCGCCAGCACCGACCAGGCCAGCACCACGAAAGCGGTCGGCGTCCACGCGATGCGGAATTCGCCGCCAAGCCAGACCATGGGAATACCCGCCGCGAGCGCGCCGACATATTGCAGGGCCGCAACCGTCCGCAGATCGCCCGTGTGGATGAAGCGCTTCTGGTAGAAGGTGCCGGCCGTGACGCCGACCATGGCGATGAAGTTCACGCCGATCGGAACGAGCGCGGCATGCAGCTGCGCGGGATCGAGGCCGACGAGCTTTGGCGCGAGCACAAGACAGATGCCGGCGAAGCCAATGACGACGCCGCCCCAGCGGGCGAGGCCGATCCGCTCGCCGACCAGCGCGGGCGCGAGAAAGGCGGTCATGATCGGCTGCAGCGCAGCCAGCAGCGCCGAGATCGAGGCAGGCACGCCGTGCTCGATCGCCCACCAGACGCCGCCGAGATAGATGGCGTGCAGTAGCACGCCCGAGACGATGGCGTGCGTGGCTTCCATGACGCTGCGCGGCCATTGCGCGCGCGCGAACAGCGCGAACCCGCCGAGCGCCAGCCCCGCGCAGATGTAGCGCACACACAGGAAAGCCAGGGGATCGGCGAAATCGACTGTATAGCGGGCGACGATCCAGCCGGTCGACCAGATCAGGGGAAACAGGATCGGCGCGAGCCGGACGAGCATTTGGGGCCTCAAGGCGAAATCGGACGCAATTGCGCCGAGGCGCCAATTTGCTGGCTGGCGCGTTACAAGAATGCGAGTCTTTCTAGCGGCTCAACGCGGACACACAAATGCTCAGCTGGCTCTGGCGCATCGTCTACAGGTCCTGGATGCGGTTCTCCGACGATGACGGATGGGCGATCGCCAGTCACATCGCGCTGTCTGGCCTGACGTCGCTTTTTCCATTCCTCATTCTGGTCGGCGCGCTCGCGGGCTTCATCGGCACGCCCGATCTCGCGCAGCGCGCGACCAATCTCCTGTTCGAGAGCTGGCCGCCACAGGTCGCGGGGCCCATCGCGCGCGAGGTTGAAAACGTCCTCACACAACCACGCACCGGAGTCGCGACGTTGAGCGCGCTACTCGCGGTCTACTTCGCCTCCAGCGCCGTCGACGCCGTGCGCATCGGCCTCAACCGCGCCTATGACGAAACGGACGGCCGCGCCTGGTGGGTGCTGCGGCTGGAAAGCGTCCTGTTCGTGCTGCTGGGCGCCGTCGCATTGATGGGCTTCACCTTTCTTGTCGTGCTCGAACCGATCGTCTGGGCGGCCGCCGTGCGATTCCTGCCTCATCTCGCGGATTTGCAGGGCTTGTTCGACGCCGTCCGGCTCGCGACGATATCGCTGATTCTCGTCGCGACCCTCGTCTTCGCCCACAAGTTTCTGGCGGCCGGCAGGCGACGTCTCGCGCAGATCGCGCCTGGGGTCGCGCTGACGCTGCTGCTCTGGCTCGCATTCGGCGAGGGCTTCGGCTTCTACCTCGCGCGCTTTTCGCAGAATTACGTCACGACCTACGCCGGTCTCGCCTCGGTCATGATCGCGCTGGTTTTCCTCTATGTGCTCTCGGCCATCTTCATCTTCGGCGGCGAGGTGAACGCCTCGATATCGGCGACCAGGCAAAGAAAGACCGGCGCGCAGGAGGTCCCGCGCGCCGGCGATTGAATTCGGTCTATGCGATCAGGCGGACTTGCCGGCCTCGATCACATCCTCGACCGTGCGCAGGCCCGGCTTCGGCGAATTGACGAGCACCGCCATGTTGCCCGGCGCGTGCTGGTTCTTCCACATCTTCATGTGCGCCAGCGGGATCTTGTCCCACGGGAACACTTCCGACATGCAGGGATCGACGCGGCGGTCGAGCACGAACTTGTTGGCAGCCGACGCCTGCTTCAGATGGGCGAAATGCGAGCCCTGGATGCGCTTCTGGCGCATCCACACGTAGCGGGCGTCGAAGGTCAGGTTGAAGCCCGTCGTGCCCGCGCAGAACACGACCATGCCGCCGCGCTTCACCACGAGGCAGGACAGTGGGAAAGTCGATTCGCCGGGATGCTCGAAGACCGTGTCGACGTCCTTCTTGCCGGTAATGTCCCAGATCGCCTTGCCGAAGCCGCGCGCCGCCTTGGTCCAGGCGTTGAACTCGGGCGAATTCACCTTGGGCAGCTGGCCCCAGCAGCCCTCGAAATCCTTGCGGTTGATGACGCCCTTCGCGCCCAGGCTCATGACGTAGTCGCGCTTGGATTCGTCCGAGATCACGCCAATGGCGTTGGCGCCGGCCGCCGCGATCAGCTGCACGCCGAACACGCCGAGGCCGCCCGAGGCGCCCCACACGAGCACGTTGTCGCCGGGCTTCAGGCGGTGCGGCTCATGGCCGAACAACATGCGGTAGGCTGTCGCGAGCGTGAGCGTGTAGCAGGCGGCCTCTTCCCAGGTCAGGTGCTTGGGACGTTCCATCAGCTGGCGGTCCTGCACGCGGCAGAACTGCGCGAACGAGCCGTCCGGCGTCTCGTAGCCCCAGATGCGCTGCGAGGACGAGAACATCGGATCGCCGCCGTTGCACTCCTCGTCGTCGCCGTCGTCCTGGTTGCAATGGATGACGACTTCGTCGCCGACCTTCCAGCGCTTCACCTTGGAGCCGACCGCCCAGACGATGCCAGAGGCGTCGGACCCGGCGATGTGGAAGGGCTGCTTGTGGCCGTCGAGCGGCGAAATCGGCTCGCCGAGCGCGGCCCAGACGCCGTTGTAGTTCACGCCGGCCGCCATCACGTAGACCAGCACGTCGTGGCTATCGAGCTGCCAGGTCGGCACGACCTCGAGCTGCATGGCCGTGTCCGGAGGACCATGGCGCTCCTTACGAATCGTCCAGGCGTGCATGTTCTTCGGCACATGGCCGAGCGGCGGGACTTCCCCGAGATCGTAGAGATCCTTCAGTTCGCCCTGGCCCTTGCCTTCGACAAGCTTGAGTCCGGTCACCTGCCTGCTCCCTCATCAGAAACCCGTCGCGGGTTCGTCATCTTACCTAGTTCGCTGCATTGCACTATACAAATTGCAGCGCAAAGCAAGATGGTTCATTAGTAAACGGTATCGTTCGCCTTTTTATGAGGCGATTTCCGGTCCCTTTGCAATGCTGCCGGGCTTGGAGATTGGTCGACATCAGGCCAATTGCCAGCCACGCCGCCGAGCAGGTAGGGAAACGCCACGGCTGAGAGGTTCAGATGGTCGAGAACAGGTCCCACCGCGACAAGCCCTGGATTTTCCGCACCTATGCCGGCCATTCGACGGCCGCTGAATCCAACAAGCTCTACAAGGGCAATCTGGCCAAGGGCCAGACGGGCCTGTCGATCGCATTCGACCTGCCAACCCAGACCGGCTACGACTCGGACCACCAGCTCGCGCGCGGCGAGGTCGGCAAGGTCGGCGTGCCCGTATCGCATCTCGGCGACATGCGCACCCTGTTCGACGGCATACCGATCGCGCAGATGAACACGTCCATGACCATCAACGCCACCGCGCCCTGGTTGATGGCCCTCTACATCGCCGCCGCCGACGAGCAGGGCGCGCCGCGCACCGCGCTCCAGGGCACGACGCAGAACGACATCATCAAGGAATATCTTTCGCGCGGCACCTATGTTTTCCCGCCAGCGCCCTCGCTGCGGCTGACCCGCGACATGATCCTGTTCACGACGGCGCAGGTTCCCAAGTGGAACCCGATGAACGTCTGCTCCTACCATTTGCAGGAAGCCGGCGCGACGCCGGTGCAGGAGCTCTCCTACGCGCTCGCGACCGCCGTCGCCGTGCTCGACACGGTGAAGGCGGCGGGCGTTTCCGAGAAGGAATTCGAGGACGTCGTCGGCCGCATCTCGTTCTTCGTCAACGCGGGCATGCGTTTCGTCACCGAACTCTGCAAGATGCGCGCGTTCACGGAGCTCTGGGACGAGATCACGCGCGATCGCTACGGCGTGAAGAACGAAAAGATGCGCCGCTTCCGCTACGGCGTGCAGGTCAATTCGCTCGGCCTCACCGAGCAGCAGCCGGAAAACAACGTCTACCGCATCCTGCTCGAGACGCTCGCGGTCGTTCTCTCGAAGAACGCGCGCGCCCGCGCCGTGCAATTGCCCGCGTGGAACGAGGCGCTCGGCCTGCCGCGCCCCTTCGACCAGCAATGGTCGCTGCGCATGCAGCAGATTCTGGCCTACGAGACCGACCTGCTTGAATATGCCGACATCTTCGACGGCTCGGCGGAAATCACCCGCAAGGTCGAGGAATTGAAGGCGGCTGCGCGTGAAGAGCTCGCGGCGATCGACGCGATGGGCGGCGCGGTCGCCGCCATCGACACCGGCTACATGAAATCGAAGCTGGTGGAATCCAACACGCGGCGGCTGGAAGCGATCGAAAAGGGCGAGCAGATCGTCGTCGGCGTCAACAGGTTCATCGAGACCGAGCCCTCGCCACTCACTGCTGGCGAAGGCGCGATCATGGTCGTGCCGGAGGGCGTCGAGGCGCGGCAGATAGAACGCCTCAAGGCCTGGCGCGAACAGCGCGATCAGAAGGCCGTCGACAAGGCGCTCGCCGATCTTCGATCCGCCGCTTCGGAAGGCCGCTCCGTCATGGAGCCCTCGATCGCCGCCGCCAAGGCCGGCGTGACGACCGGCGAATGGGGCGCGACCCTGCGTGAAATCTTCGGAGAATATCGCGCGCCGACCGGCGTCGGCCGCGCCGCACGCCAGACGTCGGGCGACATCTCCGCCGTGCGCGAAAATGTCGAGCGCGTGTCGCAGCAACTGGGGCGGCGCATCAAGTTCCTTGTCGGCAAGCCCGGCCTCGACGGCCATTCCAATGGCGCCGAGCAGATTGCAGTGCGTGCACGCGATTGCGGCATGGAAGTCGTCTACGAGGGCATCCGCCTGACACCTGCCGAGATCGTCAACGCCGCGCTCGAAGAAGGCGTGCATTGCGTCGGCCTGTCGATCCTCTCCGGCTCGCACGTGCCGCTGGTGCGCGACATCATGGACCGCATGCGAGCAGAAGGCTTGGGAGACGTTCCCGTCGTCGTCGGCGGCATCATTCCGCCGGAAGACGAGAAGCTGCTGAAGGCCGCAGGCGTGACCGCCGTCTACACGCCCAAGGATTTCGACCTCAACGCCATCATGTCGGACATCGTCCGCATCGTCGGCGCAGGGCAGAACAAGGCGGCGTGAAGCTGGACCCCGAGCCTTCAGGCTCGAAAAAGCCGCAGAATGAAGCGAGTCTCCGGGCTCGCGATTCGATGGCGCATGGTTAGCGTTCCGTAAACTTCAGGCGCCTAGTCTCGCGCAACTTCAACGCAACTCTCTCATGGGTGGACGATGGCGTCAGCCTGCACCAACGGCCTCGACACGGGCTTCATCGAACTCGGCTACGCCAAGGTGGCGGCGCTCGGCGTCGTTCAGGGCATCACCGAATTGCTGCCCATTTCCTCCACCGCGCATATGCGCATCGTGCCCGCGCTGCTCGGCTGGCGCGATCCAGGCTCCGCATTTTCCGCCGCCATGCAGGCGGCCGCGCTCGTCGCCGTCATCACCTACTTCTGGAGCGACGTGCGCGGCATGGTGTTCGGCTCGATCGGCGCGGTGATCCGACGCGATTTCCGCGACTGGAATTTTCGCTTCGCCATGTGGATCGTGCTGGCGAGCCTGCCGATCGTCATCTCCGGCCTTCTCATGTCGCCGCTGCTCAACGCCTGCAACACGCCGCTGCGCAGCCTGCCTGTCATCGGCATTTCCATGATCACGCTGGCGATCATTCTCGCTATCGCGGAAATCTACTGCGATCATTCGCGCAAATTCGATCAGATCACGCTCAAGGATGCGATGATCGTCGGCATCGCGCAATGCGGCGCGCTCATTCCCGGCGTGTCGCGCTCCGGCTCGACCCTGACTGCGGCCCTTTTCCGCGATCTCAACCGCGAGGATGCCGCGCGCTTCTCCTTCCTGCTCGGCCTGCCAGCCATCGCCGGCGCGGGACTTAAAGAATTCCATGAACTCTACAAGGCGCATCTCGACCTGCACGGCTGGTCGATTCTCGCGGTCGGCCTGATCGTCGCATCGATCTCGGCCTTCGCCGCGATCTGGGGGCTGCTGCGCATCCTCGAGAAATTCTCCGCCTGGCCATTCGTCATCTATCGCGCACTGATCGGCGTGTTCCTGCTGGTCGGCGCCTATGTCGGCTTCCTGCACTGACTCGAAGCCGCGAACCTCGACGAGAAAGGGCGGCCCGAAAGCCGCCCTTTTCATTTTCAGTGAAGCGCGTCCGCGCCTTTCGGGAAATTGACAATTCTTCCGTCATTCGGCTCGTCATTGGCGACCTCGCCCTTGGCGACCGTCTTGCCGTTGATCGTCAGACCCGCCGGACCCGTCGATAGCGCCACGGACTCGCCGTCGCCGACATCGCCGGCAAGGATCATCTCGGCCAGCGGATCCTGCACCGCCTTCTGGATCACGCGCTTGAGGGGACGCGCGCCATAGGCCGGATCGTAACCGCGGTCGGCGAGCCAGGCGCGCGCCTTGGCGTCGAGGTTGAGCGCAATCTTGCGATCTTCCAGCAGCTTCGCGAGCCGCCCGAACTGGATGTCGACAATCGCGCCCATGTCCTGCCGACGCAGCCGATGGAAGAGGATGATCTCGTCCACGCGGTTGAGGAACTCGGGCCGGAAGTGCGCACGCACGACCTGCATCACCTCGTTTTGCACGGCGGAGGAATCCTCGCCTTCCTTCTGCATGACGAGAAATTCGGCTCCGAGATTCGACGTCATGATGATCAGCACGTTGCGGAAATCGACCGTACGCCCCTGCCCGTCGGTCAATCGTCCATCGTCGAGAACCTGCAACAGAACGTTGAACACGTCCGGATGAGCTTTCTCGATCTCGTCGAAAAGCACGACCTGATAGGGCCGCCGCCGCACCGCTTCGGTCAGCGCGCCGCCTTCCTCGTAGCCGACGTAGCCGGGAGGCGCGCCGATCAGCCGCGAGACGGAGTGCTTCTCCATGTACTCGGACATGTCGAGACGCACGAGCGCGGTCTCGTCGTCGAACAGGAAGTTCGCGAGCGCCTTGGTCAGCTCGGTCTTGCCGACGCCGGTCGGCCCGAGGAACATGAACGAGCCGATCGGCCGGTTCGGATCCTGCAGACCGGCGCGCGCGCGCCGCACCGCCGTCGAAACCGCATGCACGGCTTCCTGCTGGCCGACAACGCGCTTGGCGAGCTCCTGCTCCATCTTGAGCAGCTTGTCCTTCTCGCCTTCAAGCATCTTGTCGACGGGCACGCCGGTCCAGCGCGACACGACCTGCGCGACGTGATCGGGCGTGACGGCTTCCTCGACCAGCGCGGAGGCGCTCGACGATTCGGCTTCTTCGAGTTTCTTCTCGAGGTCCGGGATGACGCCATAGGTCAGTTCGCCCGCGCGCTGATACTCGCCGCGCCGCTGTGCATTGGCGAGATCGTTGCGCGCCTGCTCGAGCTGCTCCTTCAATTTCTGCGCCGCGCCGAGCTTGTCTTTTTCCGCGCGCCAGCGCTGCGTCAGCGACGCCGACTTCTCCTCGAGATCGGCGAGTTCGCCTTCCAACTTGACAAGCCGGTCCTTGGAGGCGCGATCGTTCTCCTTCTTGAGCGCTTCCTGCTCGATCTTGAGCTGGATGATGCGCCGGTCGAGTTCGTCGAGCTCCTCGGGCTTGGAATCGACCTGCATGCGCAGGCGCGACGAAGCCTCGTCGACAAGATCGATCGCCTTATCGGGGAGGAAGCGGTCGGTGATGTAGCGGTTCGAGAGCGTCGCGGCTGCAACGAGCGCCGCGTCGGTGACGCGCACGCCGTGATGCAGCTCGTACTTCTCCTTCAGGCCGCGCAGGATCGAGATCGTATCCTCGACCGTCGGCTCGGACACGAACACGGGCTGGAAACGCCGCGCGAGCGCCGCGTCCTTCTCGACATGCTTGCGATATTCGTCGAGCGTGGTCGCGCCAATGCAGTGCAGCTCGCCGCGCGCCAGCGCGGGCTTCAAGAGGTTCGACGCATCCATCGCGCCATCCGCCTTGCCCGCGCCGACGAGCGTATGCATCTCGTCGATGAACAGGACGATGCCGCCCTCGGCCGCCGTCACCTCGTTGAGAACGGCCTTCAACCGCTCCTCGAATTCGCCGCGATATTTCGCGCCGGCGATCAGCGCGCCCATATCGAGCGCGAGCAGCTTCTTGTCCTTCAGCGATTCCGGCACGTCGCCGTTGACGATGCGCAGCGCGAGGCCCTCGACGATCGCCGTCTTGCCGACGCCGGGCTCGCCGATGAGAACGGGATTGTTCTTGGTGCGGCGCGCCAGAACCTGGATCGAGCGACGGATTTCCTCGTCGCGACCGATCACCGGATCAAGCTTGCCCGATCGCGCGGCCTCGGTCAGATCGCGGGCGTATTTCTTCAGCGCGTCATAGGCGTTCTCGGCGGAAGCCGAATCCGCAGTGCGTCCCTTGCGCAAATCCTCGATCGCCGCATTCAGCGTCTGCGCCGTCACGCCAGCATTGCTGAGGATTTTCGCGGATTCCGAACCCTTCTCCATCGCCAGCGCGAGCAGCAGGCGTTCGACCGTGACGAAACTGTCGCCGGCCTTCTGCGCGATCTTCTCCGCATTGTCGAAAAGGCGCGCCGTCGTGGGGCTGAGATAGAGCTGGCCCGCGCCGGAACCCTGCACTTTCGGGAGCTTGGACAAAGCCAGCTCGACCTGCTGCAGCGCCTCGCGCGAGCGACCGCCGGCCTTGTCGATCAGGCCCGCAGCCAATCCCTCGGGATCGTCGAGCAGTACTTTGAGCACATGCTCGGGCGTGAACTGCTGATGCCCTTCGCGGATCGCAAGCGACTGCGCCGACTGGACGAAGCCGCGCGCGCGCTCCGTATATTTTTCCATATTCATGCCGACCTCCTGGCCCGCCGGCCGAGCCCCGTAGCAGCTCGACCGCGGCAATACTCGAACGATTCGGTCCCATAGGCGACCGTCGTCCGAGATTTAGGAAGCCGTCTCAGTTTCTTGAAGGCCCTGCGACAGGCCTGCGACGTCGAATTTTCCGGCGCTGGCTGGACGGTTACTCGCCGTCCGCCGAACCGCCGGCGTCGGCAGGCGCTTCGCCTCCCTCGGCGTCCGCGCCAACCAGACCGGCCGGACGGGTGCGCCGACGGCGACGCGGCCGCAGATGATAGCCGCCGGCCTCCTGCTGTTCATCGCCTTCCAGCGCGGGCAGATCGGGCTGCGGCGCGTCGGCCGGCAGCGGACGGGGAGCGGGCGCGGTGATGAAAGCCGGCAGACCAACCGAGCCCTCCGGAGGAGCGACGACGCGCGTCTCGTCCTGCGGGCGCGCTTCGCCCTGGCCATCGGCCGGCGGACGCTGATCGCGGAACCGACGGTTGTCGCGGTTATTGAAGCCTTGGCCCTGCTGGTTGCGGTCGTTGTAGGGCCGCTCGTGGCGAGGCGGGCGATCCGGCCGGTCCTGACGCCCCTCTTGCCGGTTGTCCTGCCGCTCCTGGCCGGGCTGACCGCCGTTGCCGCCATTATAGGGCTGGCGCTCCTGATAACCGGGCGGCGGGGTGAACTGGGGCTGCTGGAACTGCGGCTGCGGCAGGCGCTCGGCGACCGAGGCGAAGCGGTCGTTGACGACATCATCCTCGTCGTCCTCGAATTCCGTCTCCGGCGCCGGGCGCGGCGGCTGGCCCGGCTGCGGCGGCAGAGCCGCCTGCTGCGCCGCCATCGCGGTCGCGATCAGCCGGTAATAATGCTCGGCGTGCTGCAGATAGCTTTCCGCCATCACGGGATCGCCGCTCGATTGCGCGTCGCGGGCGAGCTGCAGATATTTTTCGGCAATGTGCTGCGCTGTGCCGCGCACCTTCACATCCGGCCCGTTGGACTCATAGGTCCGCGTCAGCGGGTTCGGGCCCTTGCGATTGTTGCGCCCGCGCATTCTCTTGTTCTGACCAGGTCTCATGACGATCCTTGACTTGAACTAATCGCGAGCCTGATGCGGCCGCGTAAAATTCCGACGACATTCAGCCGCGTTCAGCGCGGACATGGTTTGACCGGTCGGATCGGGTGCGATGGGCCGCCCTGTCGGGGAGCGGCGAACGTGTCTTCAAAAGGCGCAATCCTGAATTCTGGATCCATGCGTTGCGAGGCGCTGACGACGCTCTCTTGTGGGCGCATTCTTGCCGACGCTCTCCTGCCGGCGCTACGCATAGCGCCTGACTTCCCAGCACGAGCCTCCAGCCTGAACTCGCTCAACGAACCGGCGAAACTGCTGCGCGGGGGAGTGGCAAAACGTCTTGCCCGAAGTTCCGGCCGTCGCTCGGCCAGAATCTCTTGAAAACATTATTAGTCGGTTTCCGCGCGCTCGCCAAGGCCTCTCCGGCGCTAAGACGCAAATGATTGGAATTGTTGCCAAATCATCACGTTATCGCGAATGCGGACGCGCGCGGACGTCCAGTTATATCTTGTTCGGCGTCGATTTTTTGCAAGCCCCGCCCGTTCGCAAGCAGCTCGACGTCCCCGGCCTGGCCCGATCCGAACTCGACGGCGATCACGCCATCGCGGCCTAGAATGTCCGGCGCTCCGGCGAAAAGCTCGCGATAGGCGTCGAGCCCGTCCGGCCCGCCATCGAGAGCCAGCCGCGGATCGTGATCGCGGACCTCGCGATCGAGGCCGGCAATGTCGCCCGCCCGGATGTAGGGCGGATTGGAAACGATCAGATCGAAGGGACCGACCAGCGCCGCCGACCAGCGGCCGCGAAAAACCGCAGCGCGGCGACCGAAATCGCAAGCGGCGAGGTTTGCCCGCGTGGCCGCGCAAGCTTCGTCCGAAAGGTCGACTCCGACGCCATGAGCGTCGGCAAACTCGTCGAGCACGGCGCAGAGCAGAGCGCCGGAGCCGCAGCCGAGATCGAGGATCCGGCGCGGCGCGCGGCCGTGGCGCCGTCCGACGCGTAGCGCGAGCCGCACGAGAGCCTCGCTGTCCGGGCGCGGATCGAGCACCCCCGGTCGAACCTCCAGATCGAGCGTCCAGAAGGCGCGGCGGCCGAGTATGCGACTTGTGGGTTCGCCTGCCGCGCGCCGATCCAGAAGCGAGCGATATTGCTGCGCCTCGCTTTCCGAAACCGGCGCGGCGGCGGCGGTCACCAGCGCCAGCCGATCGATGCCGCAGGCGACGAGTAGCAATGCGCGCGCATCTTCATCGGCGGCATCAACTCCGGCGCTTCGGAGAAAGGCGCGCCCCGCCGAGAGACTTGCGTCCCGCGACAGGCCTACCACGATCAGAGGCGCGTCAGGCGCGGGCATTGGCGGCGAGCGCCCGCGTCAGCCATTTCGACAGGCGGCGCGCGACCTCGGGCCCGTTCTCCGGCGCTTCGCCTTCGGCGAGTTGCGCGAGGTCCAGCAACAGGCCGCTTGCATCCTCGAAATCCGCGCGGTCGCCGGCCGTGTCGAGCGTGATAAGCGCCTTGACCAGCGGGTGACCGAGATTGATCTCGAGCACGGGTTGCATCGAGGCGTCGAGACGCCCGGCGCTCGCGAGAATCCGGGCGAGCGTCCGGTCAGGCGCCATATCGCTGGCGACAAGGCAGGCCGGGCTGTCTGCGAGGCGTTCCGACACGCGCACATCGGACACGCGCGCGCCGAGCGCCTCTTTCATTTTCGCCAGCGCCGTTGCCGCGGCCGCGTCGAGCTCCGGCTTTTCAGGCGCTTCCGCGCCATCTGCAAGCGGCACCTGGGAAATGTCCGCCTGACCCTGCGTCACCGACCGGAACGGCTTGCCATCGAAGCCGACAGCGTTCGAAACCCAAAATGAATCGACGGGATCCGAGAGCAGCAGCACCTCGATCCCGCGTGCGCGAAAACCTTCGAGATGCGGGCTTGCGGCGATCGTCGCGGCGTCGGCGCCCGTCAGATAGTAGATTGCCGACTGGTTCGGCCGGAGATCCGAGACATACTGGGCGAGCGTCCGGTCGCCCGCGCCATGCGTCGACGTGGCGAACCGCGCCAGCGCGAACAGCGCATCGCGACGCTCGGGCTCCTCGTACAACCCCTCCTTCAGCACCGCGCCGAAATTCTTCCAGACCTCGGCGAATTTTGCAGGATCGCTTTCCGCGAGCTTGGTCAGCTCCTGGATCACCCGCCCGACGACGGCCTTGCGGATCGCGCCGAGAACCGGGCTCTTCTGCACGATCTCGCGCGACACATTGAGCGGCACGTCAGCGGAATCGACGACCAGAGTCACGAAACGCAGCCATGGCGGCAGCAGGTCTGCCTCGGTCGAAACGAGCACGCGGCGGACATAGAGGCGCGACCGCCCCTTGCGCTCTGGATTGAAGAGATCGAACGGCCGCGATCCCGGAATGAAGGCAAGCGCATCGAACTCGTAGCGGCCTTCGGCGCGCCAGTGGATGGTCAGCGCGGGCTCGTCGAACTGGCTCGCGATCGTCCGATAGAATTCCGCGTATTGCTCGGGCGTGATCTCGGAACGCGGCCGCGCCCAGAGCGCCGCGCCTTCGCTCGCCTTCTGCTCCTCGCCGCCGGTTTCGCGCACGGCGATCGGCACGGGAATGCCGGCCGAATGTTCGCCGACGATGCGTTGCAGCGTCGGCACGTCGAGATAGCTGTCCGCATCGCTCTTGAGATGCAGCACGACGCGCGTGCCGACCTCAGGGCATCCCTCGGACGCCTCGACCGAATAGGAACTCTTGCCGTCCGACGACCACTTCCAGCCCTCCGCCTGTCCGGCCCGGCGCGAAAAGACGTCGACATGGTCGGCGACGATGAAGGACGAATAAAAGCCGATGCCGAACCGGCCGATCAGCGATTCCGCGGGCCCCTTGTCGCCGGCTCCTTCCAGCTTCTCCATGAAGGCGCGCGTGCCGGAATTGGCGATCACGCCGAGCGCCTGCTCGAGGTCTTCGCGGCTCATGCCGATGCCGTTGTCGACAACGGCGAGCGTCCTTGCCTGCTTGTCGGCTACTATGAGGATGCGGAACGGCGCATCCGAGCCGGCGAACTGACCGGTCGCGGTCTCGAATCTCAGCTTTTCGCAGGCGTCCGCAGCATTGGAGATCAGTTCTCGCAGGAAAATGTCGCGGTCGGAATAGATGGAATGGACGACGAGATCGAGAAGCCGGGCGACGTCGGCCTCGAACGGTCGCTCGACAGCGCCGCCCGTCGCGCCGGTCGCGCTGTCGTTCACGGTGTCGGTCATCGATTGAGTGCCCCTGTTGGAATCAAGAGGCCACTCATATCGAAATGCGGCCTGAAAATTCAACGGCGAGAAAATGGGAAGAGAAAAGGCCGACCGCGGGGCGACGCGGCCGGCCTGGGTAAGGGACGCGGATACTCAACGCAACGCCTCGAAAAAACGGCCCGGCCCGCCATTGCGCCACCGGGGGGCTGGGGGGCTGACGAAATCCGGCGACACGGCGAACCGGGCCATCGAGGCAACGGTAACAAGCTGGACCCGTTCTTGGGCCGCTCAAGGGCGAGACTTGGGCAAAACCATGATATTTCGACATTTCTCGAAGCGCTTGCCGTTCGTCTCCATTCGTAGGAACATTGCCCTGCGGAGCAACGAATGACGGATTCGGAGATCGTCGACCCTGAGCGTCGGAGCGCCGACGTAGTGTCGGTCGCCTTTCGGCGACAGCCCGTCACGCCAGCCACGGCGCATCCGGAGCCCCCCACACAAAAGCAGGTCTCGTTCGATCGCCGGGAACTCCAGACGATCCTCAATCTCTACGGTCGCCGCGTCGCCGAAGGCGAATGGCGGGACTACGCCATCGGCTTCAGCCCCCAGAAAGCGGTGTTCGCGATTTTCCGTCGCGCGTCCGAAACCCCGCTCTACACGATTGAGAAAAATCCAGCGCTTGCCCGACGCCAAGGCGCCTATTCCGTCGTGTCTGCTGACGGCTTCGTTCTGAAGCGCGGACACGACCTCGAACGGGTTCTCGCGGTCCTCGACAAGAAGCTCAAACTCGTCGTCACATAAAAAAACGCCCCGCCGGAGCGGGGCGTTCTGCAAGCTTCTTTCGACAGGTCACTCGTTGCGGCTGCCGGTCAGCGACAGGATCGCCTGGAAGATGTTGACGAAGTCGAGATACAGCATCAGCGCGCCGTTGATCGACTTCTTCGTCGCCGTCTCGTGATCGTCGGAGGCGTAGTACATCTCCTTGATCGCCTGCGTGTCCCACGCGGTCAGACCCGAGAAGATCAGAACCGTCAGGATCGACAGTCCGAACTGGAACATCGAGCTCTGGACGAACAGGTTGACGAGGCTCGCGATGACGAGGCCGATCAGACCCATCACCAGGAACGAGCCGAACGCCGACAGGTCACGGCGGGTCGTATAGCCGTAGAGGCTCAGACCGCCGAAGGCGGCCGCCGTAATGAAGAAGGCGCGCGTCACCGAAGCCCCGGTGAAGTACAGCAGCACCGTCGACAGCGACAGGCCCATCACGGCCGCAAAGCCGAGGAACATGTTACGCGCAGACGCCGCCGACATACGGTCGATCCGGAACGAGAAGATGAAGATGAACGCGAGCGGCGCGAGCATCACCACCCATTTGAGCGGGCTCTGGTAGAGCGTCTGGCCGAACGGCGTCAGCACCATGCGGCCGGCCGCGCCGGTATTGACGACGCTCATCATATGCGCGCCGTAGGCGACGAGGCCCGTGACGCCGAGACCCAGCGTCATGTAGTTGTACACGCCAAGCATGTACGCGCGCAGGCCTTGATCGATCTGCTGTGCGCCGGCTTGGCCTACGCTCGTGCCCCAATGGGCGCCGGCGTTGCGGTCATAGTCGGACATTTAACTCTCCTCCGCGGCTCCCCCGCCGCGCTGCTTTCGCGCACACAGGTGTGCAATGCCTCGAATATGATTTGCGGCCATGCCAAAGACAAGAAGGTCCGGGCATCGGCGTAAATGAACTTTCCGTCATAATTCGCGCAGGACGCGGGCGGGTTTGGCGCCGAGTGTGCGCCATGTGGCCGCCAAGCCGAGCCCGATCGTCGTCAGACAGCCGATTGCGACAATGGCGGCCAGGCCCGGCCAATCGAACACAAAGTCCAGTTTCATCAATCGCGTGACGATGAGTTGCGCGGCCACCGAGCCGGCAGCTAGCGCGAAAACCGATGTCGCGACGCCGAGCACGAGGAATTCGAGGAGGTAGGCGAGGATCAGCCTCCGCCGCGTCGCGCCGAGCATGCGCAGCACCACCGCATCGTAAAGGCGAGCGCGCTGGCCCGCCGCGAGCGCGCCGCCGAGCGTCAGCAGCGCGGTGACAAGCGTGACGGACGAGGCCGCCCGAACCGCGGTCGAAAGCTTTTCCGTCAGCGACAGCGCCTGCTGCAACGCATCGCGCACCGCGAGCGTTACAACGGTCGGGAAAGCCTTGGATATGTCGGAGACCAGAGAACCGGCGGTTGCACGCCCCTCCGGCGGAAGCGTCATGGAAATCAGTTCGGTATGCGGCGCTCCGGCAAAAGTCGCCGGCGTGAAGACGAGAACGAAATTGATGCCGAAGCTGCGCCAGTCGACTTCGCGCAAATTCGCGATCTTGGCCGAAATCTCACGGCCCATGACATTGACCGCGATCTCGTCGCCAACGGTCAATCCAAGCCCGCGCGCGATATCTCCGTCGAGCGAGACGAGCGGCGGACCTTTGTAGTCCGCCGCCCACCAGCGGCCCGCCGTCACCTTGGAGCCGGGCGGCGGCTTCGCGGCATAGGTAATGCCTCTGTCGCCGTCGAGCACCCAAGCGGCGTTCTGCTCCGCCTTCACTTCCTCGGCGCGCCTCGACCCGACGCGCACGATCCGCCCGCGCAGCATCGGGACCTCTTCGATCGTGGCGTCGGGTTGGCGGGTCTTCAGCATCTTGCGGAAGTCGGCGGCTTGGGCGCTCTGCACGTCAGCGAAGAAATAATCGGGCGTGCGACCGGGATCGCCGGCTTTCAACTGTCGTCGGACATTGCCATCGACGCCGACGATGACCACCAGCAGGGTCAGGCCGAGCCCGAGCGACGTGACGACAGACCGCGTGACAGCGCCCGGACGCCGAATATTGCCGAGCGCGAGTCGCGCCGGCAGGTTGCGCACATTCGCGCCGAGCGCGGCGCCATGAGCCACCGCCCAGCCGACCGCGCGCAGCACGACCGCCGAAGCCGCGACGCCGGCGATCGCCATCAAGGCGATCCGCTTTTCGCTGGAGAGCGCATAGACCAGCGCGATCATGGCCGCGAAGGCCACTAGCGCGCCGAAAATGTATCGCGCGCGCAGACGGCCGCCTTCCATGGTAGCACCCGAGCGGAAGAGGACGGCGACCGGCGTGTCATGCGCCCGACCGGCAGGAGCGACGACAAAGGTCAGGGCGGACAGCAGGCCTATGGCCACACCCGCGACGATGGCGCGGCCCGAGAAAATCGGCTCGAAAGGCAGATTCAGCGCCGGGCCGGCGAAATGCGCCGCCACGAAGGGCGAAGCCGCTCCGACCGCTGCGCCGATCAACGCGCCGGCAAGCGCGATCAGCATCATCTCGACCAGAACAAGAGCAAAGGCCACGCCGCCCGGCGCGCCGACGGCCTTGAGGATGGCGATTGATTCGCGCTTGCGGTCAACGAAGGCGCCGACCGCGATCGACACGCCGACGCCGCCGACGATCAGCGAGACGACTCCGATCAGAGCCATGAATTGCGTGAAGCGCTCGACGTTGCGCGTCAGTTGCGGCGACACGTTCGCGCGTGTGCGGGCGTCCCACCCGGATTTCGGGAATTGCTTGAGTATGTCGTCAGCCAGCGCTTTCACGCGCGCATCGTCAACATCGGGATTTGCGAGCGACAGGCGAGCGACCCAACGCGTCAGCGACGCTGTCGACCCGAGGCCGCTTGCATCAAAACCGGCGCGCGAAATCATCACGCGCGAACCAAAGCCGATCCCGGTCGCGATCCGGTCCGGCTCCGAACGGATTTCGCCGCGCAGGACAAAATGCGCATTGCCTAGATCGAAGCGGTCGCCGATTCGCAGACCTGAACGGTCGATGAAGGCCGCGTCCGCGACGGCGCCATAAAGAACGTCATCCTTCGCCAGCGCCCGGGAAAGCGGGGCCTGGGGCTCGAGCGCGATCTGCCCGACCAGTGGATAGGCATCGTCGACGACCTTGGCGTCGACCATGATCGCGCGATCGTCATGCGTTCGCGCCATCGCTCTCAGGATCGCGATCTCGGAAATCCGCCCCAGCGAGGTCAGATAAGCGCGTTCGTCGGGCTCCAGTACGCGAAGCGAGCGCGCAAGCGTCAGATCGCCGCCGAGCATCGAACGGCCCTGCATCGCAAATGATGCAAGCAGCGATTGCGAGACGGCGTTGACGCTGGTGACCGCCCCGACGCCGATCGCGACGCAGACGAGAAAGACGCGAAAACCCTTGAGGCCGCCCCTCAGGTCGCGACGCGCAAACGACAGGATGGTCGACAGCAACCTCATGACGCCGCGGCAGCCTCTCGCGCGGCGACGACGCTCTCGACCGTGCCCGAATGCAGGCGCACGATATCGTCGCAGCGCGCGGCGAGCGACAGGTCATGCGTCACCATCACGAGCGTGCAGCCGCGTCGCGCGCGTTGCCCGAGCAGCAGGTCGATGATGCTCGCCCCCGTGTTTTCGTCGAGATTTCCGGTCGGTTCGTCCGCGAGCAGGATCGAGGGATCGCCGACGAGCGCGCGGGCAAGCGCCACGCGTTGCTGCTCGCCGCCCGATAGTTGCAATGGATAGTGGGACGCGCGCTCCGCCAGCCCGACGGCCGCAAGCTCCGCCTTCGCGCGCGCGAAAGCGTCGCTGCGACCCGCGAGTTCGAGCGGGACGGCGACATTCTCCAGCGCCGTCATGGTCGGCATCAAGTGAAAGGACTGGAAGACGATCCCGATTTTCCTGCCGCGAAATTCCGCGATTTCGTCCTCGCCCATGGCGGTGATCGCACGGCCCTCGATTTCCACGGAGCCAGCGTCCGGTCGTTCCAGCCCGGCAAGCGTCATCAAGAGCGTGGACTTGCCGCAGCCGGACGGACCGACGATGGCCGTCGCCTTTCCCCGGCGGAAGTCGAGCGTTATGTCTTTGAGGACTTCGACCCGCGTCGGGCCGGAACCGAGGCTCAGGCGTATGGACTTCAGCGCGATGGCCGTCCGGTCGTCGACGCCCGTGAGGAGTGTGGGATTTGGCATGGTTGCGGTCGGGGTCTCGTCGAGCGGTCCGGAGGGCGGGTTTGGCGAGCGGAAGCACGACACATGGTGTCGCTAGGCTCTTACTTCAATTCGCCTGCCTCGTCGTGCTGAGCCTGTCTGCACAGGCCGCCAGGGCGAAGCCCGTCTCCATCGTCGCATTCGGCGACAGTCTGACGGCGGGCTATCAGTTGCCGTCCTCCGAGGCTTTCCCAAGCATGCTGCAGGCGCGGTTGCGCGCTGACGGCTTTTCGGTCGACATCGCAAACGCCGGCGTTTCCGGCGACACGGCCGCAGGAGGGCTTGCCCGGCTCGACTGGTCCGTGCCGGACGGAACCGACTTGGTGATCGTCGAACTCGGCGCCAACGACATGCTACGCGGGGCGCCGCCCGCCGAGGCGGCGCGCGCGATCTCGCAGATCGTCGAGCGTCTTCAGGCGCGAAAGATCGCGGTGGTCCTCGCCGGCATGCGGTCGATCGGCAATTGGGGCGACGCCTACCGCGCGGAATTCGAGGCAATCTATCCTGATATCGCCAGGCGCTTCGATGTCCCGTTCTATCCGTTCTTCCTGCAAGGCGTCGCCGGCGATCGCGCCCTGACCCTGCAGGACGGCATGCACCCCAACAAGGCCGGCGTGGAGAAGGTTGTCGCCGAGTTTGCGCCTTTCCTCGAAACGGTCCTCACGACACGGTTCGGCGCGCGGGCGCAGGCTGCGAAGTGAACTGAAGAAAGCCGCAAGCCATGCCGCGTCTCTTCACCGGACTGGAAATGCCGTCGGACATCGCGACCGAGCTGAGCCTGCTGCGCGGAGGCCTGCCGGGCGCACGCTGGATCGAACCCGCAGATTACCACCTCACCCTGCGCTTCATCGGAGACATACGGCGGGAGCTCGCCAACGACATCGCCGAAGGGCTGGCGACGATCGCGGCCGCCCCGTTCGCGGTGAAGCTCGAAAGGCTCTCGGTCTTCGGCTCCGACAAGCCACGCGCGCTTATCGCGCGCGCCGTCGACAGCGCGGCATTGACGGCCCTGCAACTCGAGCACGAGCGACTCGCCCGTCGGCTCGGCGCCCCGACGGAAAGACGCAAATTCACTCCGCACGTCACTTTGGCGCGGCTGCGCGGCGTCGATGCGCCGACCGTCGGGGCCTACATTGAAGCGCGCGGCGACATGCCGCCCCTGAGCTTCGAGGCGACGCGCTTCGTGCTCTATTCGTCGCGCGAATCGACCGGCGGAGGTCCCTACCGGATCGAGGCCGTCTATCCCTTCGCGACCGCGCGTGCGCGCGGATGGGCGGACTGATAGGCCGACAGCAGCCGTTGCGTGTCGATCGCCGTATAGATTTGCGTCGTCGACAGCGACGCATGGCCCAGCAATTCCTGGATCGACCGCAAATCGCCGCCCCGGCCGAGCAGATGCGTGGCGAAGGAATGGCGAAGCGCGTGCGGCGTGGCGGTGTCCGGCAGACCGAGCGCGCCGCGCATCCGTTCGACCGCGAGCTGTATGATTCGCGGCGACAGGGGACCGCCGCGCGCGCCAACGAAGAGAGGCCCGCCGGGCGCCAGTTGGTAAGGACAAAGGTCGAGATAGACTTCGACCGCTCGGCGCACCGGCTCGATCACCGGCGCGCTGCGTGTCTTGCCGCCCTTCCCGAGCACGGTGACGACATCGCGCCGTCCTGTGGGGGCATCCGCCCGCGTCAAGCCCAGCGCTTCGGATATGCGAAGGCCGCAGCCGTAGAGGAGCGCCAGCACCGCGGCGTCCCGCGCGATGATCCATGGAGGGCGCGCCTCTCCGGCGCGCGAATCCGTATCGGATAGATCTCGCGCCTCGCCGACCGTCAGGGCCTTAGGCAGCCGCCGCGCGGTCTTCGGCGTCCGCACGCTGGCGAAGGCCGAGACTTTGGCGTAGCCTTCCCGCTCTAGAAAACGCAGAAAGGATCTGATCCCGGCAAGACCGCGAAGGAGCGATCGGCTACCAGCCCCCGCTTGGCGACGCGCGGCGAGAAACGCCCGCGCCTCCGCCTGGCTAAGTCCCGAAAGCTCGGTCAGCCCGACCGGCTTGCCAGTTCGTTCCCGGACGTAGTCCAGAAACTGTCGGAGGTCTCGCTCGTAGGCGTCGAGCGTCAGCTTGGCCATGCGGCGCTCGCCCGACAGATGGGAGACCCAACTGGCGATGAGCCCGCGCAACATGGCGTCGGCGGAGCGAACAAAACCTGACTCAGTCGCCGCGTCGCCTGTCAAAACCGTCTCTCTGGCAAGAATGCCCGACGATCCCGCGCCACGGTTAATGCAGGATTACTGACCGGCCTTGATCTCGGCGACCGCAGCTGCCAGCAGCTCGTCCATCGTGCGCCGGATCTGGTGTTCGGACTGCTCGACGCCGGCCTTGGCGAAATCAGCCGTCAGCTTGCGGATCACATCGTCGTCGCCGGCCTCCTCGAGGTCGGCCGCCATGACTTCCTTGAAATAGGCGTCGGCGTCGGTCCGGCCGAGCTTCTCGGCCGCCCAGGCCGCAAGACGCTTGTTGCGGCGGGCGGTCGCGCGAAACTGCAGCTCCTCGTCGTGCGCGAATTTCTTCTCAAAGCTGTCTTCGCGCTTGTCGAAGGTCGTCATTTTCGGGCCTCGATTTGTGGCGCGCCGCGTGGGCGGCAAGGCTGGATACGGCCTTGATATAGCGATCCTCCGCGCGGGCGCCTAGCGCCTCGGACCACCGCTGTGTCGGGAAAAGGGATTTGAGCCGCCATATCCGACGGTTCGGGTTGTAACCCGCTCGGGAAAGCGATACGACCACTCGAAATTCCGCGTCGGGCCTTCTTTCGACGCGCAACGCTGTTTCTCTAACCACGGGCGCCCGTCATGAACCGCCGTCGTCGCATCTACGAAGGCAAGGCCAAGGTGCTTTACGAGGGCCCGGAGCCCGGCACGCTCGTCCAGCATTTCAAGGACGACGCCACCGCCTTCAACGCCAAGAAGCACGAAGTCATCGACGGCAAGGGCGTCCTGAACAATCGCATCTCGGAATTCATCTTCCAGCACCTCAACAACATCGGGGTGCCGACGCATTTCATCCGCCGCCTCAACATGCGCGAGCAGCTGATTCGTGAAGTGGAGATCGTTCCGCTCGAAGTGGTCGTCCGCAACGTCGCGGCCGGCTCGCTGTCGCAGCGGCTCGGTATCGAGGAAGGCACGCAGCTGCCGCGCTCGATCATCGAATTCTACTACAAGAACGACGCGCTCAACGATCCCATGGTGTCGGAAGAGCACATCACGGCCTTCGGCTGGGCGAGTCCTCAGGAGATCGACGACATCATGGCGCTCGCCATCCGCGTCAACGACTTCCTGTCCGGCCTGTTTCTCGGCGTCGGCATCCGTCTCGTGGACTTCAAGATGGAATGCGGCCGTCTCTGGGAAAACGACATGATGCGCATCGTCGTGGCCGACGAGATTTCGCCCGACTCGTGCCGCCTCTGGGACATCAAGTCGAACGACAAGCTCGACAAGGATCGCTTCCGCCGCGACATGGGTGGTCTCGTCGAGGCCTACACTGAAGTCGCGCGACGCCTCGGCATTCTCCAGACCGACGATCCGCCGCGCTCGGGCCCCAAGCTCGTCCAGTAATTCCCGTCAATCCGGAAGCGAACATGAAGGCCAGAGTCGTCGTCACCCTCAAGAATGGCGTGCTCGATCCGCAGGGCAAGGCGATCGAAGGAGCGTTGAAATCGCTTGGCGTCGAAGGCGTCGCCAGCGTCCGGCAGGGCAAGGTCTTCGACCTCGAGATCGAGGGTCAGGACAAGGCCGCCGCCAGCGCCAGCTTGCAGGCAGCCTGCGAGAAGTTGCTCGCCAACACCGTCATCGAAAACTTCAAGATCGACCTCGGTTGATCGCAAACCGGTGAGGCCATGAAAGCCGCCGTCATTCTCTTTCCCGGCTCTAATCGCGAAGGCGACGCCGCGCGCGCGTTGAAGCAGGCGACGGGCCGCCAGCCCGACATCGTCTGGCACGCCGACCACGACCTGCCGACTGGAACCGATCTTGTCGTTCTGCCCGGCGGCTTCAGCTACGGCGACTATCTGCGTTGCGGCGCCATCGCCGGCCGTGCGCCGATCATGGACGCCGTGCGCAAACATGCTTCTCGTGGCGGCTACGTCCTCGGCATCTGCAACGGCTTTCAGATCCTCTGCGAGAGCGGCCTGCTGCCGGGCGTGCTGATGCGCAACGCGAACCTGCATTTCGTCTGCAAGATGCAGCATCTGAAGGTCGAGCGCGCCGCCGCGCCATTCACCAGCGCATACAGGTCCGGCGAGGTCATCAAGGTTTGCATCGCGCACGGCGAGGGCAATTACGAGGCCGACGACGCCACCATCGAGACGATCGAAAAGGACGGCCGCGTCGCGTTCCGCTACTGCGACGAGAACGGGGCGCTCGGCGGCGGCGCCAATCCCAACGGCTCGCGCAACGATATCGCCGGCATCTATTCAGAACGCTTCAACGTGCTCGGCCTGATGCCGCATCCCGAGAATCTGATCGATCCGATGGTCGGCGGCGTCGACGGGCGCGGTATGTTCGCGAGCCTGGCGGCCGCAGCCGGCTGATCAGGGTCAGCGCGCTGGACGGGGAACCCCGTCGATTTTTTTCAATTCGCAAATGAAAAGGCCCGGCTTTCGCCGGGCCTTCCGCTTTCCGTCTGAAGACGGGATCAGTACTTGGCGACCACCGCGCCGGCGCCGCCGCCGAAGCGATAGGTAATGCCGGCCGAGACGACCCACGGGTCGATGTTGACCTTGGCGCGAACCGGGATCGGGCCGAGGGCCGGCGAGACGGCCGAGTTCCACACGGTCGCATAGGCGGTCGGCTGCATCATGATGCGCTTGAGATCGACGTTCACGCCCCAGTTCGAATTGATCATGTAGTCGAAGCCGACCTGGCCCACGACGCCCCAGGACGAACCGACGCTCAGGTTGGTGACGGCATTGGAGCCGACGAAGACGCCGAGCGGCGTGAAGAACGGGGTGAACTGGTTGCCGGGCTTGGCGCCGAAGAACGCGGTGAAATTCACACCGACGCCGAGGTAGGGCTGGAAGGCGCCGAAGTTGGTGAAGTGATACTGGAGCAGGACGGTGGGCGGGAACACCCAGGTCGAACCGATATTGAGGCCCTGCAGCCAGCCGGTGCCCGTCACATTGTGCTTCGAGAAGCAGCAGATGGCTTCAACGGCGATGTTCTTGGTGAAGTAGTAGGAGACATCGAGTTCAGGAATGACGGTCGTCGAAACCTTCGCGCCCGAACCCCAAATCTGGCTGCCAGCGCCGCCGCTCAGATTCACGAGCGGAAGAATGGTGCCGAAACGGTCATAAACGGTGGTCTTGCCATCCGGAATCACCGCCGTGGCGCGCAGGCGGATCTGGAAAGGATGGAACGTGTCGACCATGATCGGCGCAGCGGCCTCGACCTTGCGCGAGGGAAGGTCCGCAGCCATGGCGGCCGAGCCGAGAACCAGCAGGCCGGCGACCGAAGCCGTACCGCGGAGGAAAGCCTTGAAAGTCATCTAATACCCCTGTCATTCGCGCAATTGCGCCCGAATTCCTGAGGCGGAAAATCCTTTGTCGGGCCTTGAAAATAATTGACCTATGTCAACGGCCAGTCTGATCGTTGCATTCTGACCGCGGCCGTGACCGAATTGCAACATATTTGCGACCTGTTGCCTTCGCGGTCGCGCGGGGCTAAGCGGTCTCTGCTTGCTCGCACTCCAATCGTCGGGTCAGATTCCCTTGCCTACAGAACCAAATGTCACGCCCGAACTGGTCGCGGCGCACGGGCTCAAGCCTGATGAATACGAGCGTATCCTGAAGCTGATCGGACGCGCGCCGAGCTTCACCGAGCTCGGCATTTTCTCGGCCATGTGGAACGAGCATTGTTCCTACAAGTCGTCGCGCATGCACCTGCGCAAGCTGCCGACCAGAGCGCCCTGGGTGATCCAGGGTCCGGGCGAAAACGCCGGCGTCATCGATATCGGCGACGGCCAGGCCTGCATTTTCAAGATGGAGAGCCACAACCACCCCTCCTTTATCGAGCCCTACCAGGGCGCGGCGACCGGCGTCGGCGGCATCCTGCGCGACGTCTTCACCATGGGCGCGCGGCCGATCGCCTGCCTAAACCTGCTCCGCTTCGGTTCGCCCTCGCACCCCAAGACCCGCCATCTCGTCGGCGGCGTGGTTGCTGGCATCGGCGGCTACGGCAATTCCTTCGGCGTGCCGACGGTCGGCGGCTCCACCGGATTCCACAAGGCCTATGACGGGAACATTCTCGTCAACGCCATGGCGGTCGGCCTCGCCAAGGCGGACGAGATCTTCTACGCCAAGGCCACCGGCGTCGGGAACCCCATCGTCTATCTCGGCTCCAAGACCGGCCGCGACGGTATCCACGGCGCAACCATGGCGTCTGCCTCCTTCGAGGCCGACGCCGAGGAAAAACGCCCGACGGTGCAGGTCGGCGACCCCTTTTCGGAAAAGCTTCTGCTCGAAGCCTGCCTCGAACTGATGAAGAGCGGCGCCGTCATCGCCATTCAGGACATGGGCGCGGCAGGCCTGACCTCTTCGGCGGTAGAAATGGGCGCAAAGGGCAACCTCGGCATCGAACTCGATCTCGACAAGGTGCCCTGCCGCGAAACCGGCATGACCGCCTACGAAATGATGCTGTCGGAAAGCCAGGAGCGCATGCTCATGGTGCTGACGCCCGCAAAGGAGAAGGAGGCCGAAGCCATCTTCCGCAAGTGGGGTCTGGATTTCGCGGTGATCGGCAAGACGACGGACACCCTGCGCTTCGTCATCAAGCATGGCGGCGAAGTGAAGGCCGACCTGCCAATCAAGGAGCTCGGCGATGAGGCGCCGGTCTATGACCGTCCGCACGTCCCGACTCCGAAAAAACTGCCGATCGACGCCGCCTCCACGCCAGCGCCGATGCCGAACGCCGACGCGCTTCTAAGACTGCTCGCCTCGCCTGATATCTGCTCCAAGCGCTGGGTTTGGGAGCAGTATGATCATCTGATCCTCGGCAATACGATCGTCGCTCCGGGCGGCGACGCTGCAGTCGTGCGGATCGACGACGGGCCAAAGGGACTGGCGCTGACGACCGACGTCAACGCGCGTTATTGCTTCGCCGACCCGGTCGAGGGCGGCAAGCAGGCCGTGGCTGAGGCCTGGCGCAACATTGTCGCGGTCGGCGGCCGGCCGCTGGCGGTCACCGACAATCTCAATTTCGGCAATCCCGAGCGGCCGGAATACATGGGTCAGTTCGTCGGCTGCCTCGAAGGCATCGGCGAGGCTTGCCGCGCGCTCGATTTCCCGATCGTGTCCGGCAACGTCTCGCTCTACAACGAGACGCAGGGCGCGGGCATCCTGCCGACGCCTGCGATCGGCGGCGTCGGCGTCGTCGACGACGTGACGCGCGCCGCGACGATTGCTTTCAAGGGCGCGGGCGAAGACATCCTGCTGATCGGCGCGACCTCCGGCTGGCTCGGCCAGTCGTCGTGGCTCGCAGCTGTCTGCAAGCGCGAGGACGGCGCGCCGCCGCCGGTCGATCTCGCCGCAGAGCGCCGCAACGGCGAATTCGTGCGCGCCGCGATCGTCGCGCGACGCGCGACGGCCGTTCACGATCTTTCAGAAGGCGGGATCGCCGTCGGCCTCGCTGAAATGGCGATCGCTGGCGCGATGGGCGCGACTGTCGACACGCTGCCGGCTGGCCCGGTCCATGCTTGCCTGTTCGGCGAAGATCAGGCCCGCTATCTGCTGACGTGCCGGCCGGGCGACACGGACGCGATCCTTCGCGACGCGACGGCCGCTGGCGTCCCCGCGATGCGCCTCGGCGCTACGGGAGAGGACGCGTTGCGGCTGCCGGGCGAACAACCCATATTGGTCGCGAAAGCGCGCGACGCCTACGAGAACGCCCTGCCGACCTACATGGCCGGCGACTGTCCCGAAGCCTACAAATAGATCGAGACCGCACCATGCCGATGCCAGCATCCGAAATCGAACGGCTCATCAAGACCGCTTTCCCGGACGCGCGCGTGGAAATCCAGGATCTCGCCGGCGACGGCGACCATTACGCCGCGACCGTGGTGTCCGAAGCGTTCCGCGGCAAGTCGCGCGTCCAGCAGCACCAGATGGTCTACGGCGCGTTGCAGGGGCAGATGGGCGGCGTCCTGCATGCGCTCGCGCTGACCACCAGCGTTCCCGCCTGAGAGGCGCGGCGCGATCTAGGAGTTGGGCTTCGAACGCCCTATAATCGCTTCACACTGCGGAACCTTGAACTCCGCCAGGAAAGGAAGAAGGCCATGGCCAATATCCACGACCAGATCAAGAACGTGGTCGATACGAACGACGTCGTGCTGTTCATGAAGGGCACGCCCCAGATGCCGCAATGCGGCTTCTCCGGCCAGGTCGTCCAGATCCTCGACTATCTCGGCGTTCCCTACACCGGCGTGAACGTGCTGGCCGACGGCGAATTGCGCGAGGGCATCAAGTCCTTCACGAACTGGCCGACCATTCCGCAGCTCTACGTCAAGGGTGAGTTCGTCGGCGGCTGCGACATCATCCGCGAAATGTTCCAGTCGGGCGAACTGACCGACCAACTCGCCCAGGCCGGCGTGCCGCACAAGGCGCCCGCTCGCGGCTGAGGCCTACGCCGGCGCGACTGCGCCGGCAGCCTTTCTCTAAAATCCGATCACCCTGATCTCGCGACCTTGCCGGTCGAAAGACTTGAGGGCGCTTGCACGGGCGATGGTCGCCTTGAGGGGCGGCAAGCCTATGCGTCGCGCGTGGTAGCTCCGGCCCGCGCCGACGAGGGCGGCGAGTTCCGATTTCACGCCCTTGCCGAGTTCCGAGCGGCGGAAGTCGACGAAGACCTTGCGCTCTTTAGCCCTGGCGTGCGGACCGCGATAGATCCGCAGGCCCTCGGGCGTCATGTAGGCGTCGCCGACGCGCAACGTCGGATCGTTGTCGATGCGTTCGGGCGCCTCCACCTTCGCCACAGCACGCGCAACCGGGACGGGCGCCACGACGAATTTGACGAGACGCACATGCGCCTTCGCGACATGAGCGCGGCGGGGCCGCACCGGCTCGTTGCTGCGCGCATGCCGCACGCGGCTGATGACCGCCGGCGCGGCCTTGCGGGCGATCGACCAGCGCTTGATATGATGCTTCTTGGCGATCGCCTTACGATGCGCGGCGGGGCGCCGAGACACCCTCAGGCCGGGGTCGTAGAGGAATCGAATCTGCGGCTGTGGCGGCGCATAATACATGACGGCCGGGGCGACTCGCGGCGCGGGAGCAAAGAGGTCCTGCAACAAGCCGCCCGCCTGCGCCGGCGAGAAACTGATTGACGCAAACGCGAGAACCAAAGCCGACAGCCACCGACGCATTGCAAACTCCACGCTCGCCGGAGGGTTAATAAATCCTCAACGACGTCGTTACTAGTTTCACAAACGAGAAAGAGCGGCAATCGGCTTCGCCCGGTAACCTGAACGCGTAACGCCTGTGGCGTTCAGAACGCCGCGCGGATCATCGCGATCGCGTCGGCCGACGCCCAGTCGGCCGGTCCCGCCATGCCGGCGATCTCGCAGCCGTCGCGCCCGACGAGGAATGTTGTCGGCAGGCCAACCACCTTCCCGGCCGTCCGGAGGCGATAGAAGACATCGGCTTTCGGATCGGAGTAGAAGGCGAGATTCTTGACTGAAATGTCCTTCAGGAATTCCCTGGCGCGTTCCAGTCGCGCCGTATCGACATTGATCGTGACGACCTCGAAATCCTTGGAGCCGAGTTCGCCCTGCAAACGGTCGAGCGTCGGCATTTCCTCGCGGCACGGCACGCACCAGGTCGCCCAGAGATTGACCAGCGTGACGCGACCCTTGAACGCCGCGAGGCTCGTCGGTTTGCCGTCGGGGCCGAGAAAATCGAGAGCGATCATCGGCTGGGTCCGTTTCGGCGAGGTCGCAGCCGCGACCGCGCCCTTTTCGAGCTGCGCGACACGCCCCAGCACCGCGTCGGAAGCCGGGCAAAGACTCGGCCCTTTCTTGCCGGCTGGCGCGATAATCCCGTATACGACGCCCGCTGCAACCAGCAGGAGCCCGCCCGAGATCAGGAAGGTGCGTGTCTTGCGCGGCGCCGGGCGGGTCGTCTGTTCGGTCATTGATCGTGGTTCCGGGGTAGGCTCATGAGCAACAAGATGTGGGGCGGACGGTTCGAATCCGCGCCCGACGCGATCATGGAGGAAATCAACGCGTCGATCGGGTTCGATCAGGCCCTGTTTCGACAGGATATAACAGCTTCGAAGGCGCATGTGGCCATGCTCGCCGCCATGGGAGTCGTCACGAAAGAGGACGCCGAGGCCATTTCCGCCGGTCTCGACCAGGTTCGAGGCGAGATCGAAAGCGGCGGCTTCAATTTTTCGCGCGCGCTGGAAGACATTCACATGAACGTCGAATCGCGACTGGCCGAAATCGTCGGTCCCGCCGCGGGCCGGCTGCACACCGCCCGCTCGCGTAACGATCAGGTCGCCGTCGACTTCCGGCTCTGGGTGCGCGATGCGGTCGACCAGCTCGACGGTCAGCTTCGTGATCTGCAGCTCGCGCTGGCCGAGACGGCGCTGGCGCATGCGGGATCGGTCATGCCGGGCTTCACCCATCTCCAGCCCGCTCAACCCGTCACGTTCGGCCATCACCTGCTCGCCTATGTCGAAATGCTCGGCCGCGACCGCGGCCGGTTGCGCGACGCCCGCGCGCGCATGAACGAATGTCCGCTGGGATCGGCGGCGCTCGCCGGCACGTCGTTCCCGATCGATCGCGCCATGACGGCCAGCGCACTGGGCTTCGACCGACCCACGGCGAATTCGCTCGACAGCGTCTCGGATCGCGATTTCGCTCTCGAAACGCTGTCGGCCATCGCGATCTGCGCGACCCATCTGTCCCGTTTCGCCGAGGAAATCGTCCTTTGGACTGGCCCGTTCTTCGGTTTCCTGCGGCTTAGCGACAAATTCTCGACCGGCTCCTCGATCATGCCGCAGAAGCGCAATCCGGACGCCGCCGAACTCGTGCGCGGCAAGACCGGTCGCATGATCGGCGCGCTGAACGGCCTCCTGATCGTCATGAAAGGCCTGCCGCTCGCTTATTCCAAGGACATGCAGGAGGACAAGGAAGGCGTTTTCGACGCAGTCCACTCCCTGTCGCTGTGCCTCGCGGCCGTTACCGGCATGGTTCGCGACATGACGCCGGACGTCGCGGCAATGCGCGCCGCCGCCAGCTCCGGCTATTCGACCGCGACCGACATCGCCGATTGGCTGGTGCGGCGGCTCGGCATGCCGTTCCGGCAGGCCCACCACGTTACGGGACGCATCGTGGCGCTCGCAGCGTCGCGCGGCGTCGGCCTCGAGCAATTGAGTCTCGACGACCTGCGCGCCATCGATCCGGCCTTCGAACAGGACGCGCTCGACGTACTGGCCGTCGAAAAATCGGTCGCCAGCAGGACGAGCTTCGGCGGGACTGCGCCTCGCAGTGTCGAGACACAGGCGGAAGCCTGGCTCGCGCGGCTGCGCGGCGAGCGTCACGGCTGACTAACCGCTCTTGTTGGCTCGATGCCGTGACCTGTGCTAGGCCAAGCCAACATCAGCAGGATCGTCCCTTGTCCTCCGGCATCAGAATTTTCGTCTGCGTCGCGTCGGCGCTTGTCCTGACGGGCTGCGGCCGGCGAGGTCCGCTCGAACCGCCGCCGGGCTCGCCGCAGCAGGCGCGCCCCGCCGCGCAGGCTGAAGTCAAAGCGCGAACGCCCGGCGCCCCGGGCGGCCTGTTTCGCAATACGTCCTCGAGGACGGAAGAGCCTGAAACCAAGACCGAGGCGGCGCCCAAGCGCTCCTCGACATTTGTCCTCGATCCGCTTCTCTAGGCCATGCGGCATTTCGACTATCGCGACGGGCGTCTCTTTGCCGAAGACGTCGACATCACCACGCTGGCCGACGAAGTCGGCACGCCCTTCTATTGCTATTCGACGGCGACCATCGAGCGGCACTACAAGGTATTCCGCGACGCCTTCGCGGGTCTGGACGTCGCTATTTGCTACGCGATGAAGGCCAACTCCAATCAGGCCGTGATCCGCACGCTCGCCCGCTGCGGCGCAGGCATGGATATCGTCTCCGAAGGCGAATTGCGGCGCGCGCTGGCGGCCGGCGTGCCGGGCGAACGCATCACATTTTCCGGCGTCGGCAAGACTCGCGACGAGATGGCGCTGGCGCTGCGTACCGGCATCGCATGCTTCAATGTCGAATCGGAGCCGGAACTGCACGCGCTGTCGGCTGTTGCGCAGGAAGCCGGCCAAGCCGCGCCCATCGCGCTACGCGTCAATCCGGACGTGGACGCCAAGACCCACGCCAAGATTTCGACCGGCAAGGCGGAAAACAAGTTCGGCGTGCCGATCGAGCGCGCGCGGCACATCTATGCGGTGGCGTCTACACTCCCAGGCATCCGGATTTCGGGCGTGGATATGCATATCGGTTCGCAGATCACCGATCTCGCGCCATTCGAGAACGCATTCCTCCTGCTCTCCGAACTCGTCACCGACCTCCGCGCGGACGACCATGCGATCGACCATGTCGACCTCGGCGGAGGTCTCGGCATTCCCTACCGCCCCGGCGAAGATCCGGATTCCTATCACCCGGATCGCTATGCCGACGTCGTTCGCCGCACCATTGGCCACCTCGGATGCCGCTTCATTTTCGAGCCGGGCCGTCTCATCGTCGGCAATGCGGGGATTCTTGTCACGCGCGTCATTTACGTGAAGCGTGGTGAGAACCGGACCTTCATCATCGCGGACGCCGCGATGAACGACCTGATCCGGCCGACCCTCTATGAAGCGCACCACGAGATACTGCCTGTTCGCCGCGACCTGGGCGCGCCGATGGAGCGGGTCGATGTCGTCGGACCGGTGTGCGAGACCGGCGATTATCTGGCGCTGGATCGCGAGATGCCGGCTGTTGAGCCGGGCCAATTGCTCGCCGTCATGTCCGCTGGCGCCTATGGGGCCGTCCAGTCCTGCACTTACAATTCAAGGTTGCTGGTTCCTGAAGTGCTGGTGAACGGCGCCAATGCGGCCGTCGTTCGCCCAAGGCCCTCGTTCGATGACCTGATTGGGCTCGACACAATTCCGGCATGGTTGGCGTAAACTCTCAACGCAGCGGGCTTCGCGCATACGCGGGCCTTGGTGTAGGCTTCCAGCCTCGCTGGCGCTTGGAATTCCCTTGGTGGCTTCGATCGAGACGGCGTTGAACAGACTGGTCGCCAGAGCGCGCGTCGTGCTGGCGTGGGAGTTTCTTTGGCGCACGCTGTCGACAGTGGCAGGGATTGCGGCGCTTTTCCTCGCGATTTCGTGGCTCGGCGTCTGGAATTTCGTTCCGCCGACCGCCCGCGCCTTTTGTCTCCTCGCGTTCCTGATCGTCATTCTGGCCACATTGGCCCGCGAGGCACGGCATGCCGCCCTGACCCGACGCGACGCGTTGCGCCGCATCGATCGCGATGCCGGCGACGGCTACGCGGCCGCCAGTACGCTGGAGGATTCGCCGGCGAATTCAGACGATCCGACCGCCATGGCTCTCTGGCGCGTGCATCGGGCGCGGGTCGCCCGCAGGCTCGGTTCAGTTCGCCTGTCGTCGCCTGCGCCACGCGCAGTCGATCGCGACAGATGGGCCTTACGGGCCGGCGCTTTTCTTCTGGCGATCGCAGCAGGAATTTATGCAGGTCCGGATCGAAGCGCTCGACTAGCTTCCGCTTTCGTCTGGAGCGGAGACGGGCGCGGCGGCCCGCAGGCGCGCATCGACGCCTGGATCGATCCGCCGCCCTACACCGGCAAGCCGCCGATGATGCTGACCAGCGGGCGTCCAGACGAAGCGCCTCGTCGATTGTCTGCGCCGATCGGCTCGACAGTCGTCGTCCGGAGCGCCGGCCAGGGACCTGCCGCCGCAACCGTCGAGGGCGAACTCTCCCGGTTGCAGGAAAAGAGTGCGAATACGCGGCGGGACGAAAACGAAAGCCGCTTCATCGTCAAGGGCGATGGACGCCTGAAACTCGCCGGCGAAATTTTCGACATTGCCGCCATCCCGGATCGCCCCCCGGTTGTGGAGCTTCTCGAACAGCCGCGCACAAATCTGCGCGGAACGCTGAGCGTCGCCTATCGCACCGATGACGATTACGGAATTTCAGGACTGGAGGCGCGTGTTTCCGATCCGGAAATCCAGGGGCGCGTCCTGCACGACAAGCCGCTGGTCGACCCGCCGCGACTGCCACTGGCTTTGCCGGTTACAGCGAATGGCGTCGGTGAGGGGCGTTCGACCCTAGATTTTTCTGAAAGCCCGTGGGCTGGCGCGCGCGTATCGTTCCGGCTCGTCGCGCGGGACGAAGGCGGCAACGAGGGCGCGACGGCGCCGATCTCGATCTACCTGCCGCAGCGCCCCTTTACCAACCCGCTGGCCCGCGCGCTCGTCGAACAGCGGCGGAACCTCGTTCTGGCGCCAGGCGAGCGCGGCCGGGTCGGAGGCGCCCTCGACGCCCTGATGCTCGAGCCTGAAAAGTTCGGCGAGGCAGCCGGCGTCTACCTGGGATTGCGCGTCGCACGATCGAGCCTGACACACGCGCGCTCCAGCGCCGATCTCGTGGAAGTCGCCGAATTCCTGTGGTCCATGGCGCTTCAGATCGAGGACGGCCATTCGAGCGACGCCGAGCGCGACCTGCGCGCCGCGGAACGAAACCTGCGCGACGCGCTCCAGCGAAATGCTCCGCCCGAAGAAATCGCCCGTCTTACGCAGGCGCTCCGTCAGGCGATGGATCGCTTTCTCGCCGAGATGGCGCGACGCCAACCTGATCGGCAGGCGCAGGGCGAGAGAAGCCCGAATCGCAACGCGCGTTCCATATCGCGCGATCAACTGCAGAAAATGATGGAACAGCTCGAAGCCATGGCGCGCTCCGGCGACATGGCGAGCGCCCAACAGATGCTCGACCGGCTGCAAGACATAATGGAGAACCTGCGGGCGGCGCGACGGAGCGGTCAGCCGAGCCAGGCTCAGCGCGAAATGCAACGCTCCTTGTCGGATCTCGATCAGCTCATGCGCGATCAACAGCAATTGCGCGACGACACCTATCGCGAGGGTCAGTCGGAACAGGAAAACGGTGAGCAGCGCCACAGATCGCAAAACTCCGGTCGCAGCCTGAAAGACCGTCAGGCCGACCTCGAGAAGCGACTGGGCGATATTCAGCGCCGCCTCGGCAAAAATGGCAACGGCAAGCTCGACGGCGCCGGCGAGGCCATGAAACAGGCCGAAGGGGAACTCGGACAAGGCGGCGATAACGACAAGGCCGTCGATGCGCAGGGACGCGCGCTCCAGGCGCTGCGCAACGGCGCGGAGCAGCTTGCGCAGGACATGCAGAGGGGGGGCGACCCCTCCGAGCAGGCAGGCGATGGCGAGGGACCCGCCATGGGCCAGGCCGGCGACGCGGAGCGCGACGAAGCCGATCCTCTCGGGAGACCGACCGCACGTAATCGCCGCTACGATCCGAACGCGCGTTACGATCCTCTCGGCGCGACGCCTGCATTGCGAGCCCAGCGTGTTCTTGAGGAATTGCGTAGACGTCTCGGGGAAGCAGCGCGTCCTCAGGATGAGCTGGACTATCTCGAGCGTCTGATCCGGCGATAGTTTCGCCGGCCTTGTTATAATCCGTCGTCGCCGCTAACTACGTCGCTGCAACGCGAACGAGGTCTCGTCGATGGGCCCCAATATCCTGATTTCCGTGGCGCTCGGCGCGGTAGCCATCGTGCTGTTACTCGGACTCGCGAACATGATGCGCGACGGAAGCGCCAACAGGTCGCAGATGTTGATGCGCTGGCGCGTCGGCCTGCAATTCCTCGCGATCATCGTGATCATGGGCGTTCTCTGGTTGCGGAGCTGAAGACCCATGGTGCGTCTCAACAAGATCTACACACGCACCGGCGACGACGGGACGACCGGACTTGCATCTGGCGAACGGCGCTCGAAGGCCGATCTGCGGGTCGAAGCCTATGGCGCGATCGACGAAACGAACGCTGCGATTGGCATCGCCCGCACCGCGCTGGGCGCTGACGAGCCGGCGCTCGGGTCGATGCTGGCCCGCATCCAGAACGATCTGTTCGATCTCGGCGCCGATCTCGCAACGCCCGCCGACGCGCCACGCGCGGACGGCGCATTGCGCATCGTCCAGAGCCAGGTCGAGCGGCTGGAGCGCGAGATCGACGAACTGAACGCAGAATTGCAGCCGCTGAAATCCTTCATTCTGCCGGGCGGCTCCGCCGCCGCCGCGGCGCTGCATCTCGCACGCACCATCGCGCGTCGAGCGGAGCGCGTCATGGTTGCGCTCGCCGCGACGCCCGGCGAGACAGTCGACGGGCCCGCAATACGATACGTCAATCGGCTGTCCGACTTTCTCTTTGTCGCGTCGCGGATCGCAAATCAACGCGGCGCCGCTGATATCCTGTGGACGCCTGGCCAGAACCGCTGATTTCGCTTGTCGGAACGCTCTTAGCGTCTGCAGCAAGACGCGTTGACTCGACTGGACTCGACGAGTACCAAGCCTTTCCGAATTTGGGCCCTGTGGGAGCGAGTGATGAAGGTTCTCGTGCCGGTAAAGCGGGTGGTTGATTACAACGTGAAGATCCGCGTGAAGTCGGACGGCACGGGTGTCGATCTCGCCAACGTCAAGATGTCGATGAACCCGTTCGACGAGATCGGCGTCGAAGAGGCGCTGCGCCTCAAGGAAGCTGGCAAGGCGACCGAGGTGATCGTCGTCTCCATCGGTCCGGCGCAATGTTCCGAAACGCTGCGCACCGGCCTCGCCATGGGCGCCGACCGCGGCATCCTCGTGAAGGTCGACGGACCCGTCGAACCGCTGGCGGTTGCGAAGATCCTCAAGGGCGTCGCCGACGCCGAACAGCCCGGCCTCATCATCCTTGGCAAACAGGCGATCGACGACGACTGCAACCAGACGGGTCAGATGCTGGCGGCGCTGCTCGGCTGGGGCCAGGGCACCTTCGCCTCCAAGGTCGAGATCGCCGACGGCGGCGTGAACGTCACGCGCGAAGTCGATGGCGGCCTGCAGACGGTCGCGCTGAAGACGCCGGCGGTAATCACCACCGACCTGCGACTCAACGAGCCGCGGTACGCGTCGCTGCCGAACATCATGAAGGCGAAGAAGAAGCCGATCGACGAGAAAACTGCCGCCGATTACGGCGTCGACGCCTCGCCGCGCCTGACCGTGCTCAAGACGACCGAACCGGCGGCCCGCAAGGCCGGCGTGAAGGTCGGGTCCGTCGCCGAACTCGTCGGCAAGCTCAAGAACGAAGCGGGAGTGATCTGATGGCGACGCTGCTACTCGCGGAAGTCCACGGCGGCAAGCTCAACGACGCCACGGCCAAGGCCATGACCGCCGCCGCCGCTCTCGGTGCGCCGGTCCACATTTTGGTCGCGGGTCAGGGCGCGGATGCGGCCGCAGCCGACGCCGCCAAGCTGGCCGGCGTCGAGAAGGTCCTGCTGGCCGATGACGCCGCCTACGGCCATCAGATGGCCGAGCCGACCGCAGCCCTCATTGTCGGACTGGCGTCGGTCTATGACGCCATCGTCGCACCCGCGACCGTTTCCGCCAAGAACATCATGCCGCGCGTCGCCGCGCTGCTCGACGTCATGCAGGTCTCGGAAATCACGGCCGTAGTCGCGCCGGACACCTACGAGCGTCCGATTTACGCGGGCAACGCCATCCAGACGGTGCAGTCGAAAGACGCAAAGAAAGTGATCACCGTTCGTACGGCGTCGTTCAAGGCGACCGACGAAGGCGGTTCCGCCGCTGTCGAGAAGATCGCGACAGCTGCCGACCCGGGTGTTTCGAGCTTCGTGTCCGAAGCTCTTGCCAAGTCGGATCGCCCCGAACTCGCTTCCGCCAAGATCATCGTGTCGGGCGGGCGCGCGATGCAGAGCGCGGAAAACTTCAAGAAGTACATTGAGCCGGTCGCCGACCGCCTCGGCGCGGCTGTCGGCGCGTCCCGCGCCGCAGTCGATGCGGGCTACGCGCCCAATGACTGGCAGGTCGGTCAGACCGGTAAGGTCGTGGCGCCCGATCTCTATGTCGCGGTTGGCATTTCCGGCGCCATCCAGCATCTGGCCGGCATGAAGGACTCCAAGGTCATCGTCGCGATCAACAAGGACGAAGAGGCGCCGATCTTCCAGGTCGCCGACTACGGCCTTGTGGCTGACCTCTTCCAGGCGATTCCGGAACTGGAGCAGGAACTTCAGAAGATCGGCCGGTAAAAGGTCGATCTGGACGATCCAGCGGCTTGGCTTATGATCGTCGCGCGTAGCTGAACTGGACGGGCAAATGGGCAGCGAAATAGCCAGGGTCGGAATTATCGGCGCCGGCCAGATGGGCAAGGGGATTGCGCAGGTTTGCGCGGCTTCTGGCTATACCGTCGCCTTGAACGACATTTCCGACCAGAGGCTGGCTGAAGCGGTCGCCGACATCGATTCAACGCTTCAGCGGCAGCAGGAGCGTGGGCAGATCGACTCGGCGGTCCGAGCTGCGACTGTTGGTCGCATCACGACGTCGAACAGCTACGACGCTTTTTCGGATTGCGACATCGTCATCGAGGCGGCTTCTGAGAACGAAGAGCTGAAGCGCAAGATCTTCAATCAACTCTGCCCCGTTCTCCGCAAGGACGCCATTATCGCGACGAACACGTCGTCGATTTCGATTACACGGCTGGCGGCGTCGACCGACCGGCCCGAGCTGTTCATCGGCATTCACTTCATGAATCCGGTGCCGCGCATGCAACTCGTGGAGCTGATCCGCGGGATTGTCACCGAGGACGACACGTTCGAGAAGTCGCGCAGCTTCATCGCCAACCTCGGCAAGACCATCACGGTTTCGGAAGACTTCCCGGCCTTCATCGTCAACCGCATCCTGTTGCCGATGATCAACGAGGCGATCTACACGCTCTACGAAGGCGTGGGCTCCGTCGATGCGATCGATACGGCCATGCGCCTGGGCGCAAACCATCCGATGGGCCCACTGCAACTGGCTGATTTCATAGGGCTCGACACTTGCCTCTCCGTCATGCAGGTGCTGCACGAGGGTCTGGCGGACTCGAAGTACCGGCCCTGCCCGCTGCTGGTCAAATATGTCGAAGCTGGCTGGCTCGGGCGCAAGACCCAACGCGGCTTCTACGATTACCGAAGCGGGACGCCTGTCCCCACCCGTTGATTTCGCCGGCCTTCACAATTCCGTCTTGACGCCTGTAGACTGTGTCTGCGGTGAGATTCGGCATGTGCCGAACGAGATGAGACGGGGTGCTCCGGTTGACGGTTCACTTCCAACCGACTGTCAGGCCGGAGGCATGCCCGGCGCTGGTGCTCAACGCGGACTACCGGCCGTTGAGCTATTACCCGCTTTCGCTCTGGTCCTGGCAAGATGCGATCAAGGCGGTCTTTCTCGATCGCGTGAACATCGTCTCGCACTACGACAAGACGGTCCGAAGTCCGAGCTTCGAGATGCGGCTGCCGTCCGTGGTTTCGCTGAAAACCTACATCAAGCCGGCGCGCCACCCCGCCTTCACCCGTTTCAATGTTTTCCTACGCGATCGTTTCACCTGCCAATATTGCGGCCATCATGAAGACCTGACGTTCGACCATGTCATTCCGCGATCAAAAGGGGGATTGACCACTTGGGAAAACGTCGTGGCCGCATGCTCGGCCTGCAATCTTCTCAAGAGCGATCGCCTGCCCAATGAGGCACGTATGTGGCCGGCCGTGGCGCCATTCCAGCCCGACATCGACGATCTCAGACGCGCGGGCCGCCAGTTTCCGCCCAACTATCTGCATGACAGCTGGATGGACTATCTCTACTGGGATTCCGTTCTGGAGCCGTGAACGCGCCTCCGATGGCCCCTATCTGTCGAAGACCGGTCGAACTCGACCACGATTCCCGACGCGCTTGCGGGCGGCGAAGCGAGACGCGCCACGAAGGCTGCGCGCTCGCCTGCTTCCACTTTTTGGCGAGGCGCCGGGGTGAGCCAGGTGTAGAGAACATCCCCCTGGTCTCCACGCACGCTGACCGATAGGGGGCGGGCGGTTTCTCCATGATCACTGGCGTTCACGATATCGCCGGTCACGATCAGGATTCGCCGCTCGCCATCAGCGACAATTCTCGCGGCGACATGGTCGAGCGCCAGGCCCGAAAGATTTACGGGCAGGCCAACCGCCTGGAATACGACCGCCGTTCGCGGCGCAAGTCGGACGATCGCCGATCGGGCGCCCACGGCGACCATCGTCGTGACAGCGAAAAAGCCGGCGAAAAGCGCGAGGTTGCGGGACGATCGGCCATGCGGGGCGTCGGATTGCAGATCGAAGGCGAGAGTCATGCCGTCTGGTCCGGTAGAGTGTGCGACGCGCGACCGAGCCTGCGGATCGGCTTCGGGTTTCATTGATCGCAGGCTTATAGTTAATTGGGGGTAAAGATCGGCGATTCGTCGCCGCGATAGCGCATGAACGGTTCTGCCGGAGCTTGGTCTTGGTACGCTTCGAAAACGTCGGCCTGCGCTACGGAATGGGGCCGGAAGTTCTCCAGGATCTGAGTTTCTCGATCGAGCCCGGCTCGTTTCAGTTCCTCACCGGTCCTTCTGGCGCGGGCAAGACGACGCTCATGCGCCTCCTGCTTCTTTCGCTCAGGCCGACGCGCGGTCTGATTTCCATTTTTGGGCAGGACGCCTCCACACTCGACAAGGACGCCATTACCTCGATCCGACGCCGTATCGGCGTCGTATTCCAGGACTTCCGGCTGCTCGATCATCTGACGACCTACGAAAACGTCGCGCTGCCGTTGCGCGTCCAGAACCGCGCCGAGGACGAATATCGCAACGAAGTGATCGAACTGCTCCGCTGGGTCGGCCTGGGCGACAGGATGCAGGTCTATCCTGAGGTTCTGTCGGGTGGAGAGAAGCAGCGCGCGGCGATTGCCCGCGCTCTCATCGTTCGACCGGAGCTTCTTTTGGCGGACGAACCGACAGGCAACGTCGACCCGACGATGGCGCGCCGAATCATTCGCCTGTTCGTCGAACTTCAGAGATCGGGAACTTCGGTGGTCGTCGCGACCCATGACCTCGGGCTAATGGATCAGTTCGACGGCGCGCGCCGGCTCGTGCTCGGCGACAGCCGTCTTCACATCTACGACTGAGGGGGCGCTCGATGTCCGCCGACCCTATCGACATTTCTCCGGCGGCGCCGCCGCTTCGCAGGGACCGTGTCGCGGAAGCGCCGCTGGTTCCCGCTTCGAGTATTGCCGGGCGCACGCTGATCATCGTCGTAGCCATCATGACGTTTCTGGCGTCGCTTGCCGCCGGCGGCGCGATGCTCGTCGCCCAGGCCAGCCAGGAATGGCGTTCGACCGTCTCACGTGAAGCGACCATTCAGCTCAAACCGGCGACAAACCGGGACATGGAAGACGATCTCGCCAGGATTGTCGAAGCAGCGAAGGCGACGCCGGGCGTTGCCGAGGTCCGGGCGATGACGAAGCGGGAATCAGAGCTGCTGCTTGAACCCTGGCTCGGCGAGGGCGTGAAGCTCGATGAAATCCCGGTCCCGCGCATGATCGTGCTGAAACTCGCGGCCGGCGCTCGAGTGGACTTCGATCAATTGCGCCGCCGCATCGCCGAAATTTCGCCCAACGCCAATCTCGACGATCACCGCATGTGGTCGGAGCGCCTGGCGGACATGGCCAATGCGCTCGTGGCGATCGCGATCGTTCTCCTCGTCCTGATCGTAACCGCAATGGGGCTGGCAATATCCTTCGCCACACATGGCGCGATGGCAGGCAATCGCGAAATCATAGAAGTCCTGCACTTCGTCGGCGCGAGCGATCAGTTCATCTCCAAGCAGTTTCAGCGTCGCTTCCTGTGGCTCGGCCTGCGGGGTGGATTGATCGGCGCCGGAATGGCGTCGCTCGTCTTTCTCGGCGCGGGTCTCTTGAGCCGTCGCCTGGCGGCGACGCCGAGCGGCGAGCAGCTCGAAGCCTTGTTCGGATCCTTTTCGATCGGCTGGCTCGGTTATTTCGCCATTGCGCTGATAGCGGTTCTCAGCGCTGCCTTGTCGGGGCAAACTTCGCGTATCATCGTCTTCCGCCGCCTCAGACGCCTGACCTGAGCGCGCGATCGTCAAGGAGCGACGGACCGCAATGTCCGATTCGAGAACCATCTCGCAACGAGCGCCGGATTCCGCACGACGCGCTTCGATCGTTGTTCGTTCGACGATCTTCAACATCCTGTTCTACGTGAATCTCATCTGCCTGATGGTTTGCGGGCTGCCTTCGGTGCTCATGGGGCGCGGCCCGGCGACGTTCATGGCGCGGGCCTGGGCGAAAACGTCGCTCTGGCTCCTCAAACACGTTTGCGGGACTACATTGGAATTCCGAGGTCTCGATCGAATGCCGCCAGGCGGCCTTGTCGTTGCGCCGAAACACCAGTCGATGCTTGAGACATTCGCGCTGACACTCGCGGTCGATAATTTTTCCTACGTCCACAAGCGCGAATTAACCTGGATACCCTTGTTCGGCTGGTATCTCTGGGCTGTCGACCAGATTTCGATCAACCGCACGTCCGGCTCGACCGCGCTCACGCAAGTAGCCAATGGCGTCGCGGCGTTTCTGAAGCTCGACCGACGCATCCTCATTTTCCCCGAGGGCACCCGCAGGCCCGTCGGCGCGCCGCCGAAATACAAGTACGGAGTGACGCATCTGTATTCAAGCTTGAACGCGAGAGTCGTGCCAGTCGCGCTCAACACCGGTCTGTTCTGGCCTCGCAGAAGTTTCCTCCGAAATCCCGGAGTGGCCGTCATCGAATTCCTGCCGGTCATCGAGCCCGGCCTTCCGCGGGAAGAATTCTCGCAACGCCTTGAGAGCGCGATCGAAAACGGAACACAGGCGCTCGTCGAAGAAGCCCTCAGCGTCGACCCGGCGCTCGGGGCGCTCGTTCGCGACAACGAGCGCGCCCCGAACACCTCGCATTTGGCCTGAGCCATGACTGGCGCGCCGATGGCCCGCGACAGATCCAGCTACTTGCGAAAACTACTTTGGCTTGCAGCATTTTCCAGCGCATTTCTGATCTGCGGCTGGTCTGTCTACTGGCAGGTCGCGCGCAACCTCGCCGAGCGTGAACTCAGCAAAGAGATCGAACGGGAGGCGCGGTTCGGTCGTGTCTGGACTTGCAGCAAGCTGGAGTTCAGGGGCTATCCCTTGTCCATAACTGTCGATTGCGCCGGGCCGAACCTCCGCGTCGACGATGGTCTGATCTCCGCGAAGCGCGCACTCATAACTGCTCGCCTGTACGCGCCGACCCTTGTGGATATTGATGTTTCGGGCCCGGCCGAATTCCGCAGCGAGACGACGCAGGGCTCGTTCGACTGGAAGTCGTTGCAGGTCTCCACACGCGGATTGCCGCGTCGCCTCGACCGGCTCTCCGTGATCGGCCAGGAACTGACCACGCGGCTTCCTGAATCCGCGCCTACGAAAATCAAGACCGTCCACCTGCATCTGCGACGCACGTCCCCGATCCAGATGGCGCCCTTCAGCCTTGTCGTCGGTCTGGCGGGAATCGATTGGGAACCGTTGACGCAAGTCATCGGTCGGGGAAATCCCGCGTTATTCACAGCGCTGGGCGCCGTTACCCAGCTCGACGCCGCAAACGAAGGGACGTGGCAGGAGCGCGCCGAGCGCTGGAGCGGCGCCGGTGGCCGCGTTTCGATCACGGCGCTCAACCTGACGCGGGACGATTTTGTCCTTCATGCCGAAGGGGCGGCCGGGATCGACCGCCGACACCGGCCGGACGGCAAACTCGCCATGCGTGTACGAAATGCTGGTCCGGCGCTCATGGCTCTCGCCGAAAGCCTCGGAGCCTTCAGGCGAGGGACGCTCGCAGGTCAGCTCGCGCTCGGTCTGCTGAACAGGCCAGGCGAGCTGAAATTCGATGTGATCGCCGAAAATGGAACGCTTTCAGCCGGCCCGCTTCGCCGTGTGCTGACTCTTCCGCCTCTCTATTGAGGATCGGATTGGTGGCGTCCGAAATCGGGCGCGGCCGTCTCCTGCCCGCTTTCGATGATGCTGCGGCGGATGTTGCGGGTCCGTGTGAACAGGTTGAACAGGCCGTCGCCATCCCCCCACCGGATCATGCGCTGCAAAGCGCTCAGGTCCTCGGTGAACCGCCCAAGAATTTCCAGAACGGCTTCCTTGTTGTTCAGAAAGACGTCGCGCCACATGGTCGGATCGGAGGCCGCGATGCGCGTGAAGTCACGAAAACCGCCGGCGGAGAACTTGATCACCTCGGACTGTGTCACGAGTTCCAGATCGGCGGCTGTGCCGACGATATTGTAGGCGATCAAATGCGGCACATGGCTGGTGATCGCGAGAACCAGATCGTGATGCTCGCTGGTCATCACCTCGACATTGCTGCCCGCCGCCGTCCAGAAGTCGGACAGCTTCTTGATAGCGATCTCGTCGGCTCCCGGCGGCGGCGTCAGAATGCACCAGCGATTGAGAAACAGGGTCGCAAAACCCGCGTCTGGCCCGGAATGCTCGGTGCCGGCGACAGGATGCGCCGGAATGAGATGCGTTCCAGCCGGCATATGCGGAGTGAGCGAGGCCATGACGGCGCTTTTGACGGAGCCGACATCGCTCACAATAGCGCCAGCCGCCAGCGCTTGGCCAATCGAACGCGCGACATTTTCGTTCGCGCCGACAGGCACGCAGAGAATGACGAGATCGGAGCCTGCGACTGCGCCCGCCAAATCGCATGTCGCCTCATCGGCAAGTGTTAGTTCTGCGACACGCTCGCAGACCGCCTGCGAAATGTCGGCGGCGACCAGCGTGCGCGCGAGATTGTTTCGCCGCGCGACGCGCAGCAGAGAGGATCCGATCAGACCACAGCCGATGACCGTCAGTCGTTCGAACAGCGGCTCGGCCAGCTTGTGGCCCCAGGTGTCAGGCATGGTTGGATTTTTCAGAACTGGTTGATTGCCGAGCGACAAAGGGGGCCGCGTGGCTACCAACGAAGACCGGTTCCGCGCTCGATATGCCCGCCTCGGCAAGCGCACGACGCGCCGACATCAGCCCATCGGGGCCCGGAAAGGCCATGAGTAAGGACAAGCCGCGCTCATCGACGGCGTTGCCGACGAGCCGCCCACCCGCGTTTCGGGTCGAATCCGGAAGCGCGTCCCGCCATCTGTCCACGCGCACGGCGAATAGCTGAACGTCGATCGCGGCGGCCTCGGCGAGCGGTTTGGAAACGACAAAAATCGGTATGCCCGCCGGATGGTCCGGCCGCTCGACGAAAGGCAGTCGGGCGATGATTTTCGGCGCCTCTGGCTGGACGAGCCGGGACCACCATGGCCCGTCGCCCACTCCGCCAGCGACACGCAAGAGCCCAAGGTCGCCCACCGAGGCTTCGACGGCGTCGATGACCGCCTGTGGCCCGTGATGCGGAACGTAGGGCGCTGTGAAGCCGAAGTGGAATCTGGCGGAATCGCGCATGGCGGCATCGCCTGCGGAAACGTCGACATGCACAGAATAGTTGGATTGGACGTAGGTGAAGGTTCCAATGATGATCCGCCAGATGCTCTCGATCGTGTCGAGTGGCAGGAGTCCCGTGTGGCGTTGCACGAGGCGGCGCATCATCTCGGCCTCGCGGCCGGGACGAAAAGCCGATCCGCCACCCTGCCTTGACTTCGTGGCGATCAAGTTCTCGATTATCTCGCCACGTTCGATCAGGAGTCGATGAACGTTCTCATCGATCCGGTCGATGTTCTGTCGGAGCGCCGCAAGGTCCTGCAGAGCGCGATCTTCGGGTGTCGCCGTCATCGGATTGTCCACTGTCGGGCTTCTCTTACTTGACCCAAGCATCGTTGAACAGAAGTCCGCGCCTCCCTGTGCTTGACTTTCTGCACGGAAGAATGTTCTTCTTGCCGCACAGAACGTTCGACATATCGAACGAGCCCTACGGGTCAAGATCTTGGCGATCATAAGTGTTCAGGAAGCGGACAATCCGAGCAGTCGCATTGCGCGTTTTGGCCCGGAAAAGCCGCTGCAGATGGACGCTGGCCCATTGCTAGCGCCATTCTCCATCGCATATCAGACCTATGGCGAGTTGAACGCGGACCGGTCCAACGCAATCCTGGTTTGTCATGCCCTCACCGGCGATCAGCATGTCGCCAGCGCCCATCCCTTGACGCAGAAACCCGGTTGGTGGTCCGCCATGGTCGGGCCAGGTCGTCCGATCGATACGGATCGGTTCTTTGTAATCTGTTCCAACGTCATCGGCGGTTGCATGGGCTCGACGGGGCCCGCCTCCACCAATCCCGAGACAGGCAGCCCGTGGGGGCTTGATCTGCCGGTCGTCACCGTTCGCGACATGGTCCGGGCTCAGGCCATGTTGATCGACCACCTCGGGATCGAAACCCTCTTTTGCGTCGCCGGCGGATCAATGGGCGGAATGCAGGTGTTGCAATGGGTCGCGAGCTATCCGGACCGCGTCTTCTCCGCGCTTCCGATCGCCACTGCGCCGAAACACTCAGCGCAGAATATAGCGTTTCACGAAGTCGGCCGTCAGGCCGTCATGGCGGATCCCGACTGGCGCGGCGGCCGCTACGCGCAATTCGGCGTCCGTCCGACGAAGGGTTTGGCCGTCGCGCGCATGGCCGCGCATATCACCTATCTGTCCGAAGGAGCTCTGCAGCGGAAATTCGGCCGCAAGCTTCAGGATCGAGTCGCACCAACCTTTTCGTTCGACGCCGACTTTCAGATCGAGAATTATCTCAGATATCAGGGATCGAGCTTCGTCGATCGGTTCGACGCCAATTCCTATCTCTACGTCACTCGCGCCTGCGATTATTTCGACCTTGCGGCGGACTACGGTGGATCGCTGGCGCGCGCCTTTGTCGGCGCAGCCACCCGGTTTTGTGTCGTGTCTTTCACGTCGGATTGGCTCTATCCGACGTCGGATGCACGCTTGATCGTCCATGCGCTCAACGCCGCGACTCTCCCTGTCTCGTTCGTCGAAATCGAGACCGATAAGGGTCATGACGCCTTCCTTCTCGACGAGCCCGATTTCATTGCGACCACGCGCGGTTTTCTCGAATCCGCGGCGATCGCGCGGGGAATTGTTCAGCCTTCGAAGGCAGCAGCGGCCAAATGAGTGAAATCGCGTCTCAATCGACCGCGCGCGTAGACCTCCTGCTCGTCGCTGATATCGTCGATCGTGGGGCCCGTGTCCTGGACGTCGGATGCGGCGACGGCGCTCTTCTCCAGATTCTCACGCGGGATCGAGACGTCGATGGCCGCGGGATCGAGCTTTCGCAAGCCGGCGTCAACGGATGCGTCGCCAAGGGTCTATCGGTCGTTCAAGGCGACGCCGACACCGACCTGGTCGACTATCCCGACGACGCCTTCGACTACGTGATTCTCTCCCAAACGCTGCAGGCGACACGGCGGCCTCGGCAGGTGCTCGAGCACATGCTGCGGATCGGACGTCGCGCCATCGTCTCGTTCCCGAACTTCGGGCACTGGCGCATTCGAACGGAATTGATGTTCAGGGGCCGTATGCCGCGGACGGAGGCGCTGAACTATTCCTGGTACGATACGCCCAACATCCATCTCTGCACGATCCACGATTTCGTGCACCTTGTGGATGATCTCGGCGCGTCGATCGACCGAGCCGTCGCGCTCGATCGCTATGGCGCGAAGATGCGCGTCAACGCGCCCTGGTGGCTCTGGAATATGTTCGGCGAGCAGGCCGTGTTCCTGCTCCACCGGAAGCGTGGCTGATCAGGCCTTGTCGGCCTTGGCCCGTTCGATCGCCTCGAGAATCAGCGCGCGCGCCGTCTCGGCGTCGCCCCAGCCAGCGAATTCGACCCACTTGCCGGGCTCGAGATCCTTGTAGTGGCTGAAGAAATGCTCGATCTGCTGCACAGTGATCGGCGGCATATCCGTGTAGTTCTGGATCTTGTCGTACCGCTTGGTCAGCTTGGATGAAGGCACCGCCACGATCTTCTCGTCGCCGCCAGCCTCGTCCCGCATCCGCAGAACGCCGATCGGGCGTACGGAAATCACCGCGCCAGCGATGATCGGCCGCGTATTGGCGACCAGCACGTCGCAGGGATCTCCATCTTCCGACAGGGTGTGCGGAATGAAACCGTAGTTTCCGGGATAGCGCATCGGCGTGTAGAGGAATCGATCGACCACCAGCGTTCCGGCCGCCTTGTCCATCTCGTACTTGATCGGCTCGCCGCCGATCGGCACCTCGATGACGACGTTGACATCATGTGGGGGGTTCGTCCCGATCGAGATGGCGTCGAGGCGCATCGGAGCTCCTGTCTGAGAAAGCGATATCGAACCGCGCTGTACGCGCCTTAGTTCGCCGCGAAGCCGAAAGCGACCCGCGCGCGCGTATCGTTATCGAATCGCTCCGTCGCGCGCCAGACTTCGACGCCGCCCATCTTCTCGTAAAATCGTAGGGCCCTTTCATTGTCCGCGAGCGCCCAGACGATCGTGGAAAAATAACCTTTTGATGCAAGGTCCGCGCGCCCGGCGGCAAACAGTCGCGTGCCGAACCCCAGTCCCTGAAATTCGGGCGCCAGATAGAGTTCGAAGATTTCTCCGGCATAGGGAATGGCCGAAACGCGGTTGCGTCCCAGGCTCGCGTACCCAACCAGTTTGCCGTCGAATTCGAGCACCAGAATGCGGGAGCCGCCGCGGACCGCAGACGTCCACCAAGCGGGGCCGCGTCGATTGATCATCGATTCCAGCGCCTTGCCGGGAATTATGCCGCTGTAAGCCTCTCGCCACGCGGCGTCATGCACTGCAGCGATCGCACGCGCATCGCCGGCGCGAGCAGGTCGGATCGAGTGGAGGAGCTTGACCATCGGCGAATGTTAGGCGCACCGGAGCGTCGTATGCAACAACGCTTTCGTGACCTTTGATTTGCCGTAACATTTGATTTGCCGACTTCAGTCTGCCACGAGACCGTCGCCATGTCGGCAATGGAGCGGGCGAAGGGATTCGAACCCTCGACCCCAACCTTGGCAAGGTTGTGCTCTACCCCTGAGCTACACCCGCATCCGTCGCCGACGTCGTCGGCGCGGGCTATATGCCGCAAAGCTTCGAATAATGCAACTGGCCTATTCGGCAAGGTTGCGACTGGCTCGAACGCGGCCTATTTCCTTGACTTGGACGCAATGCAATCGCCCAGAGGAGATAGACCATGAACGCGGGATCGGCGGAAACGGTGGAAAGCGCCGGCGTGATCGAGACGTCGACGGCGACATTCCGCGCGGATGTCCTGACCGCTTCCATGAAGCAGGTGGTGCTCGTCGATTTCTGGGCGCCGTGGTGCGGACCCTGCAAGCAGCTGGCGCCGCTCCTCGAGCGAGCCGTCGGCTCGGCGGGAGACAAGGCGCGCCTGGTCAAGATGAATATCGACGACCACCCGCAGATCGCCCAACAGCTCGGCATTCAGTCGATTCCGGCAGTGATCGCCTTCCAACGAGGGCAGCCGGTCGACGGTTTCGTCGGCGCCCTGCCGGAGAGTCAGATTGTCGCCTTTCTCGAGCGTCTCGTGGGACCGTTGGGTCCGGGAGGAGAGGCGCTCGCGCTGGCGGAGAGCGCGCTCGAGGCAGGCGAGGTGGAACGCGCGCTCGAACTCGCGGAACAGGCTGTCGCCGGCGAACCGGAGAACCCAAAGGCGGTTGGTCTCTATCTCAGGACGCTCCTCGCGTTAGGAGAGACGGAGCGCGCTGCGGCGATGTTCGAGACGCTGCCCGACAACATTCGCACCGACGCCGCGTTGCGGCAGGTCGCCACGGCCCTCGAAGTCGCATCGCAGTCGGAAGCCCTCGGCGACATCGACAGCCTGCGGCGCAAGGCGGCCGCAGCTCCGGACGATCTGCAGGCGCAATTCGACCTGGCGCTCGCCTACAACGGCGTTGGTGACAAGGATCAGGCCGCCAACATCCTCCTTGCCATCATCAAGCGCGATCGCGACTGGAACGAAGACGGCGCGCGCAAGCAATTGTTGCAGTTTTTCGAAGTCTGGGGCCCGATCGATTCCGCAACGAAGGCGGCGCGCCGCAAGCTCTCGGCAATGCTGTTTTCATGACTTCACGAGGCCGGCAGGCGTTAAGATGAACCGACCCTATCAGGACATTGCCGATCTACCGCAGGCGTTGCCGGTGTTTCCACTCGCCGGCTGCTTGCTTTTGCCTCGTGCGGAACTTCCACTCAATATTTTCGAACCACGCTATCTCGCAATGGTAGATGCGGCCCTGGCCTCTGACCGCCTGATCGGCATGATCCAGCCGCTGCCGAAGACAGCGACCGAGGCGAAGCCTTCGCTCTTTGGGATCGGTTGCGTGGGAAAGATCACGCGCTTCGCCGAAACTGGCGACGGCCGGTATTTCATTTCGCTCGAGGGCATCTGCCGTTTTCGCACACGCCTGGAACGCGAGGGGAACGGAGGATTTCGGATATTTGACGTCGAGTATCAAAATTTTGCCGAGGATCTCAAAAGCCTGTCGGAGTCTGACGCACCTGATCGGAGCGCCGTCGTGAGCGCTTTGCGCGCCTATGCCGAGCGGCACGCAATGAGAATCGACTGGGATTCCGTCGCGAAGGCCTCGGATGAGGAACTCGTCAATTCACTTGCGATCATGAGTCCTTTTGGCGTCAAGGAAAAGCAGGCGCTGCTGGAAGCGCGCGATCTGCGCGACCGCGCTGCGGTCCTCGTCGCAATCGCCGAAATGGAATTGGCCGGCGACGGCAGTCGAGCGCCTTTGCATTGACGGAGATTGCGATGATTGAACGCGAGCGCGACGCGCGGGATGAAAAGACGCGGATCGATCCACGCCTTCTGGAAATACTCGTATGCCCACTCACAAAGGGGACGCTCGAATATGATCCGGATCGAAACGAACTGATTTCGCGCGGCGCTAAGCTTGCCTACCCGATTCGGGATGGAATCCCGATCATGCTGCCTGAGGAAGCGAGAAATCTCTGACTGCTGAATGATGCGTCATAACGCCTAATATTAACGCATACTGCCACTTGCTTCTCTGCAGAAGATGCCTTTTTGATCAAACTGCATTCAATCGTTTGATCGAAATCTGGGCACATGAAAAAGCTGACACTCCGCGCCGGCCTGGCGATCACGCTCTTCTCCTGGCCCGTTTGCGCGCAGGCCGCTGACGCTGGCACAATCAGCGCGGCTGACACGGGATTCATGATCGCGGCGACCGCGCTGGTCTTGATGATGACCATTCCCGGTCTCGCCATGTTCTATGCGGGCATGGTCCGCAAGAAGAACGTGCTCGCGACCATGGCCCAGAGCTTTGCAGCAACCGCAATCGTCTCGATCCTTTGGTTCGCCTTCGGTTACACGCTCAGTTTCCATGGCGACGGCGCATGGATCGGGCAATTCGGGCGATCCTTCTTCGCCGGGATCGGTATGGAAACCGTCAGCCCGTTCGCGAAGACCATTCCCGAACTCCTGTTCGCCGCCTATCAGATGACATTCGCGGTGATCACCTGCGCGCTCGTGGCAGGCGCCGTGGCCGATCGCCTCAGGTTTTCGGCATTTCTCCTGTTCACGGTCTTCTGGCTGTTCCTCGTCTATGTCCCGTCTGCCCATTGGGTCTGGGGCGGCGGTTTCCTCGCGACCATGGGCGTTCTCGATTTCGCGGGCGGCACCGTCGTGCATATCAATGCAGGCGTCGCAGGTCTCCTTGCGGCGCTTGTGATGGGGTCCAGACAGGGCTACGGCAAAGAGAATCTCGCCCCCTTCGATCTGTCGATGGCTGTGATCGGCACCGGTCTCTTGTGGGTCGGCTGGTTCGGCTTCAACGGTGGATCGGCTTTGGGCGCAGGTTCGCGTGCGGTTTTCGCGATCGTCGCCACGCATTTGGCGGCATGTTCCGGCGCCGTCGTCTGGACAGCGCTCGAATGGGCCGAACGCGGCAAACCGTCCGTTCTCGGCGTCATATCCGGCGCCGTAGCTGGTCTCGGCACCATCACGCCGGCATCAGGTTATGTTCTGCCCTGGCACGGTGTCGTGATCGGCTGCGTCGCCGGTGCTGTTTGTTACTATGCGTGCACACGCATCAAGGTCCGCTTCAAGTACGACGATTCCCTCGATGTCTTCGGCGTCCATGGCGTTGGCGGCATTATTGGAACACTGATGGCGGGCGTTTTCGCGACGGCCTCGGTCAGCAGGACAGCGACGGATGCAGGCGTCTCCGGCCTCCTGGACGGCGCGCCTCGGCAGCTGCTCATCCAGGCGATCGGCGTCATCGTGATCACTGTCTGGTGCCTGATTGGTACATGGATATCGCTCAAGGCGACCGACATGCTGGTCGGCCTGAGGACAGAATCCGACGACGAACGCATGGGGCTCGACCTTGCCTTGCACGGCGAGGCCCTTCATCAATAGCGCCGTCCGCCAGCGCGGCGGAATCAGGGTAGCTATTGAATGAGCGCGATCGACGACCTGCTTGCGATTCTCGATCTCGAGCAGATTGAGCACAACATCTATCGTGGCCGCAGCCCGCAGGTTGGGTGGCAACGTGTCTTTGGTGGGCTTGTCATCTCGCAAGCCCTCGTCGCTGCTGCGCGGACGGTCGACGACAGGCCGCCCCATTCGCTCCATGGCTATTTCATCCTTCCCGGCGATCCCTCGGTGCCGATCGTCTACGAGGTGGACCGCATCCGCGACGGCAAGAGTTTCGCCACGCGCAATTGCGTCGCCATTCAACACGGACGCGCCATCTTTTCCTTGTCGGCGTCATTCCAGATAGACGAGGCCGGTCTCGAACACGCTATCGACATGCCACAGGTCACGCCGCCTGAGGACCTGCCCTCGGAAGCCGAGCTGAAGGCCAGCTTCACTGACGCGACACCAGAACCGATCCGACGCTTCTTCGACCAACCGCGCCCGATCGAGAGCAGGCCGGTCGATCCCCGACGATACGCTCCGCGCGCCGGCGTCCCCGGTGAGCCCGTTCAATACGTGTGGTTCAGAGCGTCGGGCGCATTGCCGGACGATCCGGCCGTCCATCGCGCCGTGCTCGCGTATCTCTCCGACATGACGCTGCTGGATACCGCTCTGATCGCGCATGGGCGATCGGCGTTCCAAAGCGACCTTCAGGTGGCCAGCCTCGATCACGCCCTCTGGTTCCACCGGCCATTCCGCGCGGACGACTGGCTGCTCTATGCGCAGGACAGCCCTTCCAGCTCAGGCGCACGCGGGCTCACGCGCGGTTCCATCTATACGCGGGACGGACGGCTGGTCGCCTCGGTCGCGCAGGAGGGGCTCATCCGCCCGCGTTAATTCGTGGCGTCGGTAAGGAACGAGCAAGGTTAAGCGGTCCTTAACCCCACTTTTCTAGTCTGCCTCGAGTGGCGACTGTCGTCACAATTTCGAAGCAGCGTCGGAAATTTATGCGCAACGCAGGCTATTCGGCCCTTGTCGGCAGCTTCCCAGCTACCGCACGACTGTTCTTGTCGCGGCGGGCGACGGAGGCTGCGGGCATTGCCCTGATCGCGGTCGTGATTCTCACCGGGCTTGCGCTGGCTACATGGTCGACGCGCGACCCGAGCCTCAATCACGCGACCGCTGGCCCCATTCGCAATCTTCTAGGACTGCGTGGCGCCGTCGTTGCCGACCTGCTGACGCAGATATTCGGCATTGCATCAATCGCGCTCCTGGCGCCGATCGCCTTACTTGGTTGGCGCCTCGTGGTCGACCACGGTTTCGACCGTCCGAAGTCCCGAATTGCCCTCTGGCTTCTGGGCGTGTTGAGCGCGGCGGCTGTCGCGTCCATGCTCCCGCCGCCGGGACGCTGGCCCTTGCCGACAGGTTTGGGCGGCATGATCGGCGATGCGACCGCCGGCCTCGCACGCTGGGCAACCGGCGGCGCGCGCATCGGCATGCTTGCGGCGACGATCGCCTGCGCGGCGAGCGCTATCCTCAGTCTGACCGCGGCCTGTGGCGGACGCAGACAGAAAACTGCAGAGCCCGTTCCCACGCAATCAAGACCGTCCAAGGCGAAGCGCGTCGCCGAAAGGGTCGAACCCGACGATGAGCCCGGCGCCGCTCTGATTTCCCTCGGCGCCGCTTTGCACGGCCTGCTTGCATTGAAAAGCGCCGCTCTGCGTCGGTTGCGGAACGTAGATACGAAACTACGATCGAACGCGGAGGCGGAGTCGTCCCCGGCGACCGCAAGCCATCAGCGCATGGAGCCGAGCTTCTCGGGAGCGAATCGCGAGGTAGAGGCGGCTTGGAAGCCTGCCTTCCAGCCGCTGAGCGCCGCCCAGCCAGAACCGGCGCTTGAAACCAACGTCCCATCGCAGATCGCCATCTCCAGTCAGGCCGGTCCCCTCAAGCCTGGGCGCCGAGCCTCCAAGGAGGCTCAGCCAGAACTCTTCGATAGGCAGGCCTATCACCTGCCCGCCCTCGGACTGCTGGCGGAAACGCGAAAACCGGCGCGCCGGATTTCTGAGGATTCGTTGGCGCAAAACGCGCGTCTGCTCGAAGGCGTCCTGGACGATTTCGGCGTGAAGGGCGAGATCGTGAACGTGCGGCCGGGGCCGGTGGTGACCTTGTACGAGCTCGAGCCCGCGCCGGGCGTCAAGTCGAGCCGCGTCATCGGCCTCGCCGACGATATCGCGCGCTCCATGTCGGCGATCTCCGCCCGCGTCGCCGTCGTGCAGGGCCGCAACGCCATCGGCGTCGAACTGCCCAACCAGGACCGCGAGACCGTCTACCTGCGCGAACTCCTCGCCTCCGCCGATTTCGAGGCATCCAAGCATCGCTTGGCGATAGCGCTCGGCAAGACCATCGGCGGCGAGCCCGTCATCGTCGATCTCGCCCGCATGCCCCATCTGCTGGTCGCCGGCACCACCGGCTCCGGCAAGTCGGTGGCCATCAACACCATGATCCTGTCCCTGCTCTATCGCCTCAAGCCCGAGCAGTGCCGCCTCATCATGGTCGATCCCAAAATGCTCGAACTCTCCGTCTACGACGGCATTCCCCATCTGCTGACCCCCGTCGTCACCGACCCCAAGAAGGCGGTCGTCGCGCTCAAATGGGCGGTCCGCGAGATGGAGGATCGCTACAAGAAAATGTCGAAGCTCGGCGTGCGCAACATCGACGGCTTCAACGCACGCCTGGCGGAAGCAGCGCAAAAAGGCGAGACCATCACCCGCACCGTCCAGACCGGCTTCGATCGCGCCACCGGCGAAGCGATCTACGAGCAGGAGGATTTTGTCCTCGAGCCCCTGCCCTACATCGTCGTCGTCGTCGACGAGATGGCCGACCTGATGATGGTCGCCGGCAAGGACATCGAGGGCGCGATCCAGCGCCTCGCCCAGATGGCGCGCGCCGCCGGCATTCATCTCATCATGGCGACGCAACGCCCCTCGGTCGACGTCATCACCGGCACGATCAAGGCGAACTTCCCGACCCGCATTTCCTTCCAGGTCACGTCCAAGATCGACAGCCGCACCATCCTCGGAGAGCAAGGCGCCGAACAGCTGCTCGGCCAGGGCGACATGCTCTACATGGCCGGCGGCGGCCGCATATCTCGCGTGCACGGGCCCTTCGTGTCCGATCACGAGGTGGAAAAGGTCGTGGCGCATCTCAAGATGCAGGGCGCGCCCGACTATCTCGACGCGATCACCGCCGAAGACGAGGACGAGGACGGCGGCGAGGGGCCGGCCGCCTCGGGCGACTTCGCCGACGAGAGCGCCGATCTCTACGACCGCGCCGTCAACATCGTGCTGCGCGACCGCAAGTGCTCGGTCTCCTACATCCAGCGCCGCCTCTCCGTCGGCTACAACAAGGCCGCCTCGCTCGTCGAGCGCATGGAAAAGGAAGGCCTCGTCGGACAGGCCAATCACGCCGGCAAACGTGAGATTCTCTTCGGAAACGGCGTCGATCGAGGCGCGTTCGCACCGAACGAGGTCGAATGAGATCCGTTCTTCAATTCGCCATAAGTGGCGCCTAGATGAGCGGCGACCAAGGATGAATTTCATGTGGCATCGACTGCGGGCAATTGCGACGCTGGCGCTTCTGATCGGCGCAAGCTCTGCGGTCGCCCAAATCAACGCGGGCTCCGCGTCGGCGAAGAACTCGCGTTCTCACGTCGCGAGCGACAAGATCGCCCCCGATACCGCGATTGATCGCGCAAACGCCTATCTCAACAGCGCGACAAATCTCGTCGCAGACTTCGTACAAATCGGCGCAGACGGCAGGCGTTCAGAGGGCAAACTCTACGTTCGCCGTCCTGGTCGCTTGCGATTCGAATATGCGCAGCCAGCGACACTCGAGATCGTGGCCGACGGAACCTCCGTTTCGATTCGTGATCGCAAGCTCGCGACAAACGACATGTATTTCATCAGCCAGACGCCGCTGAAATTTCTTCTGAAGGAGCGCATCGACCTTCGCCGGGACGTCAAAATTCTCGGGGTGCGGGAAAGCAAGGGCGGCGTCGTGATTTCGATCGAGGACAAGGCCACGTTCGGCGGCACATCGCTGATCAAGCTGATTTTTGATCCCAAGACCTTCGCGCTGAAACAATGGCACGTCACGGATCCGCAGGGTTATGAAACCCTCGTCTCGCTCTTCAATGTCGACCTGTCGCAGACGCCCGACTCCTCGCTCTTCAAGATCAATAACGAGCGGATGTTGAACCCGAACTAGGCAATGAGCTGGATTGCCTTGTGGACCGCGGTGCGGCAACACTTGTGCCTCCGCGCCAGGCGTGTTCAGTCGAGGGATGGCTCAGGATATTTGCAAGATCGCGACCTGGAACATCAATTCCGTTCGCCTGCGCATGCCGATCGTCGCCCGCTACCTGCAAGAGCACAGGCCCGATGTTCTCTGCCTGCAGGAGACCAAGTGCCGCGACAGCGAGTTTCCTTATTCGGCGTTTCGTGAGCTCGGCTACGAGCACATCGAGATCCATGGCCAGAAGGGCTACCATGGCGTCGCAATCGCTTCGCGCCGCCCGCTATCGAACAGCAGGCGGCGCGATTTCTGCGCCAAGGGCGATGCGCGCCATATTTGTGTCAGTCTGAAGGTCGGCGCGCGCGACATTGAGCTGCACAATTTCTACGTGCCGGCGGGCGGAGACGAACCTGATCCGCAGATCAATCCAAAATTTGCGCATAAGCTGGCGTTTTTCGACGAGCTATCGGAATGGGCGAAGCTCGAAAAAACTCATGCGCGCGACTCGATCCTTGTTGGCGATATCAACGTCGCGCCGCTCGAAACCGACGTCTGGAGCCACAAGGCGCTTCTGAAAGTGGTGAGCCATACCCCGATCGAGGTCGAACGTTTCGAGACGGCGATGCGGGCGGGCATGTGGGTCGACGCCATGCGCAAATTCGTGCCCGCCGAGCAGAGACTTTACACGTGGTGGAGCTATAGCTCGCCGGACTGGGAGAGGGCTGACAAAGGGCGCCGGCTCGATCACATCTGGGTCAGCCCGAGCCTCGCCGATTCTATCGCCGGACTTCAGATTTTAAAGGATGCCCGTGGTTGGGACCGCCCCTCCGATCATGTGCCGGTGTCGATCGAAGTCTTCGGCTGATTGTATCTGTCAAGCAAGCGGCGTCAGTTGCGAGGAGAGCGAAGACAGGCGTTCGCTAACCATTCGGCGGACAGCGTCTGCGCTGCGCGGATACTCGCTCAGAATGCGATGAAACACTGCGCGTGAAACTCGAAGAAGCGTGGTTGGCTCACGCGAGATGATTGAGCCTGCCGCCTCGGTGTCCGCGATCATAGCGAGTTCGCCGACCAATCCAGGCGAATACACGACTTTCGACGGCTCGCCGAGCGCATCGCGGGTGTCGAAGATCGCCAGAGATCCCTTCAGAACGAGGTAGCCTCCTTCGAGGCGCGCTGGCGCCGCGCACAGCACATCGCCGGCGCGCAGTAACTTGGTTTCCGCAGAAAACGCCAGAAGCCGCAGGGCATCGGGCTCCAGGAGGCGGAAGACCGGGACCTGCTCGAACAGTCGGATATCGTCGTCGAGCGCCATTTTGAATCTCGCGCGTTGGAATGTAAGACGCCGATTACGAGCCTATCACGGCACCAGCTTGTAGCCGCCGCCATCCGTAATCAGAAGTTTGGCGCGAACGGGATCTTCTTCGATCTTCTGCCGCAGGCGATAGATGTGCGTCTCCAGCGTGTGCGTCGTCACATTGGCATTGTAGCCCCAGACATCGCGGAGGAGCACATCGCGCGTGACTGTCGCCGGCGCGGCCTTGTGCAGGAAGCGTAGAATGGCCGTCTCTTTTTCAGTCAGCCGCAATTTGCCGCCGCGTGCGGTTGAGAGATGTTTCGTCCGGGGATGAAAGACATATGGCCCGATGACGAAGGTAGCGTCATCGCTTTGTTCGAACTGGCGCAGTTGAACGCGGATGCGCGCTAGCAGCACCGCGAATTTGAAGGGCTTCGCGATATAGTCGTTCGCGCCGGATTCGAGACCGAGCACGGTGTCGGCGTCGGATGTATGTCCGGTCACCATGATGATCGGATTGGCGTATCCCTCGCGGCGTAATAGTTTAACCGCCTCACGGCCATCCATGTCCGGCAGACCGACATCGAGGAGAATGAGATCCGGCGACTGGGTCCGCGCAGCGGCAAGCGCCGAGACGCCATTCGCCGCCTGGATGATCGTAAACTCCTCATGCAGGGTCATTTGCTCGGCCAGCGAACTCCGCAAGTCCTCGTCATCATCGACAAGTAGGATCTTGCGCACCTGCGCCATCTGAGTTCCCCGCGTTAGACTTGATCTGATTCTGCGATCACGAGCCTAGGGCGAGCCAATGCAACGGTCAAAACACGAATGTGTCAGGCTCAAGCCTGTCAGAGCGTTACAAGCGATTCGCTCTGTTGTCGCCGATGCGGATGGGCGACGCGTGCAATTTCTCGATACTGGCTTCTGGCGGTTCCGGTGTTCGCTGGGACGGGCTGGTATTACGTACAACAAGCGCGAGGGAGATGGTTGCACCCCGGTCGGCCGCTTCGAAATTCTCGAATGGCGAATTCGACGTGACGCAAGGGTCCTTAAGCGTCCGCTAGGCAAATGTCTCGTGATTCGACCGTTGGATGGATGGTGCGACGATCTGGGTGCAGGCGTGTATAATCGACCAATACAACTGCCATCTCGCTTAAATCATGAAGAAATGTGGCGTCTTGATAATAAATATGATGTAGTTGCAATATTGAATTATAATATAAAACCACGACAACGCGGACACGGCAGCGCAATATTCTTCCATATATGCAGTACGAATTTCGAGACGACGGCCGGTTGCGTAGCAATTTTGTCCGCCAGCATGAATAGGCTGATTCCTTTGTTGGCTCCACGAGCCAGTATCGATGTCTTCAGCGCGCGCCGAAAATTGCCGAACCGACCCGCACCTCGGTGGCGCCGAGCTTGATCGCCTGCTCGAAATCCGAGGTCATGCCCATCGACAGCTTGGATAGGCCGTTTCTCAAAGCGATTGTCACGAGCTTAGCGAAATAGGGCGAGGCAAGCTGGTCGACGGGCGGAATACACATCAGTCCCTCGATTGCGAGCCCGAATTCGTTCCGGCAAACCCGGAGAAATGCATCCGCCTCGTCTGGAAGGACGCCCGCCTTCTGCGGCTCTTCTCCAATATTGACTTGCACCAGCAGCCGCGGCGATTTTCCCTCCCGCGTCGCCTGCGTGGCAATTTCCGCCGCCAGTTTCGGTCGGTCGACCGTTTCGATGACATCGAACAGACGAACAGCATCGCGAACCTTGTTCGTCTGCAACGGACCGATTAGTCGCAGCGTTAGGTCTGGAAAGGCGGCGCGCAACGGCAGCCATTTCTCCATCGCCTCTTGCACGCGATTTTCCCCGAATTGCCGACAGCCCGCATGCAGCAGGGGCTCAATACGTGTCGCAGAAATAGTCTTGGTGACGCACACAAGATCGATTTTGGTCGGATTCCGGCCGGCATCGCGCGCGGCGCGACGAATGCGCGCCCGGACGTGTTCGAGGCGATCGAGATCTGTTTCCGACGTCGTCATTCTGTGGTCCAGTGCAGGGCGACGTTCTAGCAGCGCCAGCGGCTTCTGCCCATTGCCTCGGCTGTCGATTGTCTTGTTGACCCATGGCGGGAAATGAGGCTCATTGCCGCCGCCTTCAAACAACAAGAGCTTGCGCCCGAAAATGCGTCCCGACCGCTACAACGCCCGCGAATCCGAGCCGCACTGGCAGCGTGTCTGGGACGAACGTAAGATCTTCGAGTCCAGCAACGACGACGCACGCCCGAAATATTACGTGCTCGAGATGTTTCCCTACCCATCGGGGCGCATCCACATGGGGCACGTCCGCAACTACGCGATGGGCGACGTGGTCGCCCGTTACATGCGCGCTCGCGGCTACAACGTCCTTCACCCCATGGGCTGGGACGCCTTCGGCATGCCGGCGGAAAATGCCGCCATGCAAAGCGGTTCGCACCCGGCGACCTGGACTTATGCGAACATCGACACGATGCGTCGCCAGCTCAAGTCGATGGGCCTGTCGCTCGATTGGTCTCGTGAAATCGCGACCTGCGACCCGAGCTATTACAAGCACCAGCAACGGATTTTTCTGGATTTCCTGAAGGCGGGCCTGGTCGATCGCAAGACCGCGCGCGTGAATTGGGATCCTGTCGACCAGACCGTACTCGCGAACGAGCAGGTCATCGACGGTCGGGGTTGGCGGTCCGGGGCGCTGGTCGAACAGCGCGACCTCACGCAATGGTTCTTCAAGATCACGACCTTTGCGGAAGACTTGCTGCAGGGGCTCGATACGCTCGATCAATGGCCCGAGAAAGTCCGCCTGATGCAGCGAAACTGGATCGGGCGATCCGAAGGGCTGCGGATGCGTTTCGCGGTGGCATCCGATCCACGCGTTCCCGCCGCGTCGGACATCGAGGTTTTCACGACCCGTCCGGATACGATCTTCGGCGCCTCGTTCCTGGGGTTGGCGGTCGATCATCCCATCATCAGGTCGCTCGCAGAGAAAAACAGCGATCTCGAGAAATTCTGTGACGAATGCCGGCGGATGGGCACTTCGGCCGCTGTGCTAGAGACGACCGAGAAACAGGGTTTCGACACAGGTCTGAAGGTTGCTCATCCCTTCGACGATTCGATCCTCCTACCGGTCTATGCGACCAATTTCGTCCTGATGGATTACGGCACGGGCGCAATCTTCGGTTGTCCAGCCCACGATCAGCGCGATCTGGATTTCGCCAACAAATATGGCCTGTCGAAGACGCCGGTCGTCTGCCCGTCAGATGTCGACCCCGCTTCGGTCGTCATCGGCGACGACGCATTCGATGGCGACGGCGTCATGATAAACTCCAGATTCCTCGACGGCATGTCGATTGCCGACGCCATGGACGAGGTCGCGCGAAGACTTGAGTCGCGCGAGCTGTTCGGTCGGCCTCAGGGTCGACGGCAGGTCAATTTCAGGCTGAGAGATTGGGGCGTTTCGCGGCAGCGTTACTGGGGATGCCCGATCCCGGTCGTCCATTGCGAAAAATGCGATGTGGTTCCCGTGCCCGCCGTGGAACTGCCCGTGATCCTGCCGCAGGACGTCGATTTCAAGACCCCCGGCAACCCGCTGGACCGCCATCCCACTTGGAAGCATACGACCTGTCCGACATGCGGCGGTCCCGCGCGGCGAGAAACGGACACGATGGATACGTTCGTCGATTCGTCTTGGTACTTCGCCCGATTCACCGATCCGTGGAATACGGAGGAGCCGACGGACCCTGCTGTCATCTCGAAGTGGCTGCCGGTGGATCAGTATATCGGCGGCATCGAACACGCGATCCTGCATTTGCTCTATTCGCGCTTCTTCACGCGCGGACTGCGCGCGACGGGGCACGCCGATCTCGACGAGCCGTTCAAGGGCCTTTTCACGCAGGGGATGGTCGTGCACGAAACCTACAGGTCCGGCGACGGGTCGTGGCTTGCGCCGACCGAGATCAGGATCGATAGCACGGCCGACGGCCGAAAGGCGTTTGCGCTTACCGATGGTTCGGAAATCGAGATCGGCTCCATCGAAAAGATGTCGAAGTCGAAGCGCAACACGGTTGATCCCGACGAAATCATCGGCACCTTCGGCGCTGACGCCGCACGCTGGTTCATGCTGTCCGACTCGCCGCCCGAAGGCGACGTGATCTGGTCGGAAGAAGGCGTTCAGGGCGTTGCGCGCTTTATGCAACGCGTGTGGCGGTTGATCGGCGATCTGAAGTCGGTCGCGGCCCCGGTAGGCTCCATGGCGCCTGTCCATTTTGGCGAAACCGCGATCACGGTTCGCAAGGCCACGCACAATGCGCTGGCCAAGGTCGAGGACGACATTGTCAGGCTGCGCTTCAACCGGTGCATCGCCCACGCCAACGAGCTCGTGAACAAGCTGGGGCAGACGATTGGTTCGATCGAGAGCGCCGAGATCGGGGACGATCTCGCCTACGCATGCAGGGAAGCAGCCGAAGGACTCGTGATGCTCGTCGCCCCGATGATGCCGCATCTGGCGGAGACCTGTTGGTCGGACCTCGGCCACGAAGATCTCGTTTCGCAAGCCCGGTGGCCGGAAGCTGATCGTTCGTTGATCCGTGAGGATGTGATTACGCTTCCGATTCAGATAAACGGCAAGAAGCGAGCGGACGTCGTCTTGCCGCGGGACGCCGATGAGACGACGATACGCACGACGGTGCTGGCCGATGATTCCGTTCAGAAGGCAATTGACGGCCGACCGGTGAAACGAGTGGTCATCGTGCGCGAAAGGATCGTCAATGTCGTCATTTAGCGGCCTGATTCGGCGAATAGCTCTGGCGGCTGGATTGGCGTCCCTGCTGGGAGGGTGCATTCAGCCACTTTACGGCACGCTTGGACCAGGCCGCCTCGAAAGCGAGTTGCAGGCGATCAGGATCGAGCCGATTCCAGATCGTTTCGGGCATTATCTCGAAAAAGAGTTGGCATTCGCGTTCAACGGCACTGGTCTCGATGTTGCGCCGAGGTATCGACTTGTCGTGAAGCTGAAGCAGCGCGTGCAAGCGCCGGTGGTGGACACCGTGACATCCCGTGCGACCGCCGCGACCGTGATTGGCGACGCCAGCTTTGAACTTTTTCCACTCGGCGCGAGCGCCCCTATTCTGCAAGGGGTCGCATTCAACGTCGCGGGCTACGATCGATTCAGTCAGCGCATATCCAATGTTCGAGCGGCGCGCGACGCCGAAATCCGCGACGCCAAAGCCATCGCCGAGCAAATCAGGACGCAAATTGCCGCTCGAATGGCATCTAGGAACTGATGGCTTCGCTTTCGGCCAAGGAGTTCGAGAGGTCTGCTGGTGATCTGGCTCGGAAATTCCGGATAGTCATTCTCTATGGGGATAATATTCAGGCTAAGAGCGATCTTTATCGCCTGCTCAGAAAAGTGCTCGCGATCGAGACGGACGATCCATTTCGTCTCGCTCACCTGGACAGTGATACAATCGATATGGATCCGGCAAGGCTGGCCGATGAACTCGGGGCAATCTCCATGTTCGGCGGCTCACGCCTGATACGCGCCATTTGCTCTCAACGCCAGTCTGAATCGATCGTCCAGCAGGCTCTCCAGGCGCCTCCTGGCGACTGGCATCTGCTAGTCGAAACAGAAAATCTGGATGTGGCGCGCAGCGAGGTTTTGAAGGACGACGACCTGCTTCTGGTCGCATGCGCCAACGAACGTGCTGGTGATTTTCATTCATTCGTCGCGTCCGAATTCAAACGAGCGGACTTGCAATTCGATGATGGCGTTCTGGAACTTCTAGTCCCCTTACTCGGCGACGATCGAGCAGCGGCGCGAGGGGAGGTTGAGAAGCTCGGATTGTTGGTCGGAGGATCCGGGCGCGTGTCTCTTGCCGACGTCGACAATGTCGTCGCCGACAATTCAGCTGTCATGACCGATGCCGTTGCGATTGCAGCCTTTTCGGGAAATCTGGGCGCGCTCGCAGCGGCATTGGACAGGTTGCAGGCGACCGGCTCTGATGCGACCGGAGCACTTGGCGCGGCGTCGCGGTTGGCGTTGAATCTGTACCGTGGCAAAGCGAATCAATGGCGGGGCCGTCAGGACAGCGTCGGCCAGAACCTGAGCGCAGCCTCTCTGCGCGGGATCGCCCTGACCTTGCAATCGGCTATCCGCCAAACCCGTTCGGATAGCCAGCTGGCGCCGCTGCTTTCCGAGCGAGCGCTCGTGTCGCTGGGAGCGAGCACGAAAGCTCGCAAGCGTTAGCCCTGCTGATCGAGCCTGGCACAGACTTCATCCAGTTGCTCGAGAGTGCGGTATCGGATCATCAGTTCGCCGCCCTCCCCGCGGGACTTCAGCTGTACGTCCAGTCCCAGCGCATCCGACAGTCGCTTGGCCAATGCGCGAGAATCCGGATCCTGAGTCACCGGCACGCTCGCAAGGTTGCGGGTGGCAGGCGCCTCGGGCTTCTCCGCTTCAACTTGTGCAATCCGCTCCACATCACGGACTGTCAGGCCACGATTGACGATGTCGGCAGCGACCTGATCCGGCTCCGAAACCGCCAGAAGCGCCCTTGCGTGGCCGGCGCTGATGCGACCGTCGGCAAGCATCGCTTTGGTTTTGTCTGGCAACTTTACCAATCGCGTCATGTTGGCGACATGGCTTCGGCTCTTACCTATGACTTTAGCGATATCGCCGTGGGTGTAGCCATGTTCTGCGATCAGGCGCTCGTAGCCCTGTGCCTCTTCCAGGGGATTCAGGTCGGATCGCTGGACATTTTCAATAATGGCAAGTTCGAGCGCTTCGCGATCATCGGCTATGACGACATTGATCGGAACATCGTGGAGGCCGGCGCGCTGGGCGGCCCGCCAGCGTCTCTCGCCGGCGATGATCTCGTAGAGATCGGCGCCCTCTGCTGCAGCGCGCACCACGATTGGCTGCAAAATGCCCTTCTCGCGGATCGAGGCGGCCAGTTCTTCGAGATCCGTCTCAGCGAAGTCTCGACGCGGATTTCGGGGGTTTGGCCGCAGGAACTCGACCGGAGCCTTGCGTTGGGCCGACTTGCCGGCGACAGAAATCTCGGCCTCGTCCTGTGACGAGCCGATCAGCGCAGCCAAGCCACGCCCAAGACGTCTAGCCTCTTCGGCCATTGCGCAAACTCCACTTGATATAATGACTATGCCGCGCGGATGCGCCGTTCTCTCTGAATGATCTCTGATGCCAGCTTTAGATAAGCCTGACTGCCGGCGCATCGCAGATCATAGAGGAGCGCTGGCTTCCCATATGACGGCGCCTCGGAAACACGAACGTTCCGCGGGATCACCGTCTCATAGACCTTTTCACCCATATGATCGCGGACATCGGCTACAACCTGGGTCGCAAGCTTGTTGCGAGGGTCGAACATCGTAAGGACGATGCCGTGAATCGTCAGCCGCGGGTTGAGGGACCGTTTCACCTGCTCGACCGTGGACAGGAGCTGCGACAGACCTTCCAGCGCAAAAAACTCGCACTGAAGCGGCACGACGACACTGTCGGCCGCAGCAAGAGCGTTGATCGTCAGCAGGTTCAGCGAGGGCGGGCAATCGATCAGAACATAGCTGATCTCCACGCCCGGCTCGATCTCGAATTCCGCCAGCTCGTTGAGAGCCTTTCGGATTCGAAATGTACGATCGCTACTGTTTGCGATTTCAAGCTCGACACCCAGCAAATCGAGGGTCGAGGGCGCTATCCAGAGACGCGGCACAGCCGTCGGCGTGACCGCCTGATGCAGCCGCGCCTCGCCGGTAACTACATCATAGGTCGAGATCTTTCGGTTTTGCCGATCGATCCCCAGCCCGGTGGAAGCATTGCCTTGCGGGTCAAGATCGACAATCAGGACCTTTTCACCGATAGCCGCCAGGGCTGTACCGAGATTGATCGCCGTGGTGGTCTTGCCTACCCCGCCCTTCTGGTTAGCGAGTGCAAGTACGCGCATCGCGCATTCTCCAGGATATCGGCTAGACTGCCCGGACCAGTACGATCGCCGCTCGTGGATCCGTCTTGCTCGGGTTGAGCACGACTTCAAAATTACTAGGTATAGGGAACATGGTCAATTCTGACACTACATCTCGACCCTTTAGAAAGAGACCCAAGGCGCCCTTTTCCACAAACGGCTGTGCATAGGCGACCAATCGACCGATGTCAGCCATAGCGCGCGAGGTAATGACCGCCGGTTGAAGACTAGGTAGGACATCCTCGCAACGTGCATTGTGTACATGAGCGCGGGCGCCTGTTTCACGTGAAACTTCCCTCAGAAACGCGGCTTTTCGAGCATCAGATTCAATCAAATGCATTTCGCCGACGCTATGAAATCGCTGTAGAAGTGCAATGACCAACCCTGGAAATCCTGCGCCGGATCCCAAATCCACCCAAGAGCCCCCCAATTGCGCAAATCCCGCAAGTTGTGCGGAATCCATGAAGTGTCGAGTCCAAATTGCGGACAAGGTCGAGTTGCCAACCAGATTGATCGTACGCCCCCACCTCACGAGCAGGCGTTCATAGATCTCCAGCTCCTCCACGATGTCTCGCAAACCTGGCTCGAGAGCGAGGGCCACGCCTCTGTCGCTGCTCACGCTCCTGCCTCGCCACGCTTCGCGTAGGCCGCCAGCAAGGTCATAGCCGCAGGGGTCATGCCTTCAACTTCGTATGCATGTCCTAAGGTCAGAGGCTTCGCCTTCAACAGGCGGCTTCGTATCTCGTTCGATAGCCCGGGTATCGAGCGATAATCCAGATCCGGCGAAAGTTTCGCCGCCAAACGCGCACGGTAATCAGACACGGCTCCATTTTGCCGGTCAAGATAAACAGCATACTTGGCGTCCGTCTCGACCTGCATTCGAGCCGAAGCGCTTGAGTTCGATAGCTCGGGCCACATTCTGATTAGATCTTCGAAGCATACGTCCACCCGCGCAAGCAATTCCATAGCCGTCCGCCGAACGCCGTCCTCTTTCACGTCGATTCCAAAGGAACGGGTCATTTGAGGGGTCGCCGACAAGCCGGAGAGCTTTCGCGCAACTTCAGACGTCTCAAGCTCCCTCATCCGAAACGCCGCCGTCCGCCCGCCCGACACGCAACCCAGCGACGTTCCGACCGGCGTCAATCTGAAGTCCGCATTGTCCGCACGCAGACTAAGGCGAAACTCCGATCTCGACGTGAACATCCGATATGGTTCGGTAACGCCGCGGCTTGTCAGGTCGTCGATCATCACCCCGATAAAACTGGCGCTCCTCTCCAGAACAGCGGGCGTGGCCCCAGAGGACCTCAGCGCCGCATTGATGCCAGCCAAAACCCCCTGCCCCGCAGCTTCTTCATACCCAGTCGTACCATTGACCTGCCCTGCCAAAAACAATCTACAGAGATTCTTGGACTCCAAGGTCGGGAATAGTCCGCGTGGATCGAAATAGTCATACTCGATCGCATAGCCGTAGCGAGCAATCTCGACGCGCTCGAGACCCGGAATGGTCCGCAAAAAACGTTCCTGAGCCGACTCGGACAGACTTGTCGACACTCCATTGGGATAGACGAGTTCGGTGTCAAAACCCTCTGGCTCCAGGAATATTTGATGCCCGTCGCGATCCCCAAAACGTGACACCTTGTCCTCGATCGACGGGCAGTAGCGCGGGCCGTGCCCGACGATCGCCCCCGTCCGCAACGGAGAATCGACAAACGCATCCCGAATAATATCGTGGGTGGCGGCCGTGGTACGCGTAATGCGGCAATCGACCTGCGGCGTCGCAATTCCGTCAGACAGAAACGAAAATGGTTCCGGATCAGAATCGCCAGGCTGCCGCTCCAGCCCATCCCAGTCGATTGTGCGCTGGTGCAACCGCGCAGGGGTCCCAGTCTTGAGACGGCCCACGGCCAGCCCAAACGATTCAAGATTTCGTCCAAGAAGTTCGGCCGGCGCCTCGCCGACGCGTCCCGCCGCAATTCTTTTCCGGCCGATATGGATCACTCCACGCAAGAACGTCCCGGCTGTAAGAACGACAGCGCCTGCAAGGACAGCTCTGCCGTCATGGAGGCGAACTCCGGACACCTGACCTTCTTGCAAAATCAACCCATCAACCATCCCAACGACGGTTGAAAGATTTGGATATGTAGCAAGCTCGGTCTGCATCGCACGCTGGTACAGGCGTCTATCGATCTGCGCGCGCGGCCCTCGGGCTGCGGGTCCCCGAGAACGATTCAGAATCCGAAACTGAATGCCAGCGCGATCGGCCATCCGGGCCATCAATCCATCGAGCGCGTCAATCTCCCGGACGATCTGACCCTTACCCAACCCGCCAATGGCCGGGTTGCAAGACATAACCCCGATATCGGAGATGCTCTTGGTTACGAGCGCCGTACGTGCCCCCATCCTCGCGGAGGCAGCAGCGGCCTCGCAGCCTGCATGTCCGCCGCCGATCACGATGACATCAAATCTTTCCGCCTGCGAATCGTGTTTCACGTGAAACACTCACTTTCCGATGCAGAAACGCGCAAAAATCGCTCCGAGGAGCTCTTCTGCGCCAAACGACCCCGAAATACTGCCCAACGCGACATTCACATCCCGACACTCTTCTGCGGCCAATTCTAACCTGTTGCCTCGACTCGCCTCGATGAGACGCCCTAAAGCGTCCGCCGAAATCGCCAAGGCGTCGAGATGTCGCTGCCGGGTCAGCAAACCTTCGCTTCCATCACCGACCGTGTTAAGCGCTCTCTCCCGAATAGACTTGATAAGTTTCGATATCGAATCAAAATCGACGCTCGATATTGCAATCACACCCTTTGGAGGCGCGAAACGATCCGCCTTCGACCAGACGACCAGGTCCCCAGGAGCAGCCTCATCGAACGGATCGACATCGCCCGATTGCAGACGAACGACAAGGTCGGCGGACCCAATCGCAGACCGGGCACGTTCTACGCCGATCGCTTCGACGGGGTCCAATGCAACGCGCACACCAGCGGTATCGACAAGTTTGACGGGAACCCCATCCAGATCGAGATCTGTTGAAAGCAGGTCACGGGTCGTTCCTGCATATTCCGTCACAATTGCCAGCTCACTGCCAGCAAGCAAGTTGAAGAGCGTCGACTTGCCGACATTTGGCGGCCCAGCGATCACGACGGTGAAGCCGTTACGCAATGCGAGCGATCGAGCGCCGGCATCGCGCGCCCGCACGATTTCGAGCCGAAGTTCTTCCGCCCGCGCCACCAACCCCTCGACTTGAGCCTCGCCGACGTCGCCCTCGTCGCTGAAATCGAGCACGCTCTCCAACTCGACCGCAATCTGCAGCAAGGACTGGCGCCAAACTTCGGCCCTTCGACCAAGCCCGTTATCGAGTAATCGCAAGGCTTGCCGGCGTTGAAATTCCGTTTCCGAATCGATCAAATCTGCAATCGCCTCGGCCTGCGCAAGATCGAACTTGCCGGCGGAATAGGCGCGTCTTGTGAACTCCCCAGGCTCTGCGGTGCGTACCTTTTCGAACCGCCTCAGAATCGAACTGACGGCATTGATGACACCGCGACCTCCGTGAACCGTGAGTTCAAGCAGGTCCTCCCCCGTGAAGCTGGCTGGGCCTTTGAAAAAAGTCGCCAGCCCCGTATCGATCCTTTCACCTGAATCAGGATCGGAAATCGCTCGAAGGACGACACGACGCGCCTCAGGTACAGCACGCCCGCTCAGCATCTCGAGAACATATCCCGCCTGTGCGCCGGAAATTCGAAACACGGCCAATGCCGACCGCCCTGGCGGAGTCGCGAGCGCGAAAATCGTGTCGGATTCCGCCATAGGTCCGGCCTCCGAAAGCGGCGCTAAACTCAGGTGTTCATGGATTCGAAAAAGCTCGAATTGCCCTTTGGAGTCTCGCGCAACTTGCCGAGCAGGAATTCGATCGCATCGATCGTCCCCATCGGATTGAGAATGCGCCGCAGCACATACATTTTCTTGAGTATGTCCGGCGCCACGAGGAGTTCTTCCTTGCGGGTTCCGGACCTGGTGATGTCGATCGCCGGAAAAACGCGTTTGTCCGCGACCTTACGGTCAAGAATGATTTCAGAGTTGCCTGTGCCCTTGAACTCTTCGAAGATCACTTCGTCCATACGCGAACCGGTATCGATCAGGGCTGTAGCGATAATCGTTAGCGATCCACCTTCCTCGATATTTCGCGCGGCGCCGAAGAAACGCTTCGGGCGCTGGAGCGCATTCGCATCGACACCACCAGTCAGCACCTTGCCGGACGACGGAACGACGGTGTTATACGCACGGCCAAGACGCGTGATGGAATCGAGCAGGATCACGACATCCCGCCCGTGCTCGACTAGTCGCTTGGCCTTTTCGATGACCATTTCTGCGACCTGGACGTGACGTACCGCTGGTTCGTCGAATGTCGACGACACCACCTCGCCTTTCACGGAACGCTGCATGTCCGTCACTTCTTCAGGACGTTCATCGATCAGAAGTACGATGAGATAGCATTCCGGATGATTTGCAGTGACCGATTGCGCAATGTTCTGCAGTAGCACTGTCTTGCCGGTCCGGGGCGGAGCGACGATCAACGCTCTCTGCCCCTTGCCGATCGGCGACACAATATCGATGACGCGGGCCGAAACATCCTTACGCGTCGGATCCTCAATCTCAAGCTTCAATCGCTCATCCGGATAAAGCGGCGTCAAATTATCGAAATGAACCTTGTGCCTGACCTTTTCCGGGTCTTCGAAATTGATCGTATTCACCTTCAGAAGTGCGAAATAACGTTCGCCTTCCTTGGGACTTCTGATCAATCCCTCCACTGTATCGCCAGTCCGCAAGCCAAAACGCCGAATTTGCGATGGAGAGACATAAATATCGTCTGGACCAGCCAAGTAATTTGCGTCTGGGGAACGAAGAAATCCGAAACCATCTTGTAGAACTTCAACGACACCTTCGCCGATGATTTCGACTTCATTGTTCGCTAATTGCTTCAATATAGCGAACATCAACTCCTGCTTCCGCATGGATGACGCGTTCTCAACCTCTAACTCTTCAGCAAACGACAGGAGTTCGGTCGGCGACTTGAGCTTGAGATCTTGTAGTTTGACTTCCCGCATCGGGATGCATTCCTTGATCGATCAGAAATCGAGATTGGAAGGCTCGAACATGGGCCGTGAAAACCCCGGCGCCGCTTGAGAGAAACGCGGCAATAACGTCGAGCGCTGTGAGGAGAGAGCTGACAGATAGCTCTGAACGATCAGGAACGCAAGACCCGCCTATTTCGCACGAACGAGTTGAATGAGTCGTTCCACATGCGAGATCGGCGTTTCCGGCAAGATGCCGTGTCCGAGATTGAAAATGTGCGGCGCACCACCGAAAGCCTCTCGGACTCGCCTGACGCCATCTTCGAGCGCGCGGCCGCCGGCAACGAGCGACAACGGATCGAGATTACCCTGTAGCACCGCCTTAGATCCCAGTTGGGACCTGACAACGCCTACGTCTTCTGCCGTTCCCAACGCCAGTCCATCGGCGCGAACACGCTGGGTGAACGACTTCAGCTTGGATCCTGCCTCCCGCGGGAAGCATATGATCTTGAGACTCGGCGCCCGTGCTCGCAAGCCCTCGACAAGACGCACCGTCGGTTCGATGCACCACGCTTCGAATTGATCCGGTGGCAGAAGCCCCGCCCAGGAATCGAAAATCTGGACGACTTCGACACCCGCCTCCGCCTGGGCCGCCAGATAGTCAATCGACGCTGAAACGAGGGTGTCGATAAGTCTTGCAAAAGCGACCGGATGACGAAATGCGAACAGCCGTACGGCTGAGAGGTCTTTCGACCCGGAGCCGGCTATCATGTAGCTCGCGACAGTCCAGGGCGACCCGCAGAAACCAATGAAAGTCGTCTCCGCAGGCAGGGCCGTCTTGATCAACTCGACCGCTTCGAGAACGGGCGACAGCCGGTCGAACTGGAACCGCTCGTAGTCGCCAATTGATGTCTCGGACAGAGCTGGCTCGAGGCGTGGTCCGTGCCCCTCTTCGAAAGACACTTTCTGCCCGAGAGCATGCGGAAGGACCAGAATGTCGCTGAACAGGATCGCTGCGTCAAAGCCGAATCTTCTGATTGGCTGAAGCGAGACTTCCGCGGCCAGTTTGGGATTGAAACACAGGTCGAGAAATGAACCAGCCTTCGCCCGCACCTCGCGATATTCAGGCAGATATCGGCCAGCTTGCCGCATCAGCCACATGGGAGGGGATGCGAACGTCTTGCCTTCAAGGACGGCCAGCATTTTCTTGCGCATGGCGGGCTGATCGGCTGGACTCATAAAATACCTTTAGAGATTCTTTTCTTCTGCTGTTAATGCCCGGATTAGGCGTATTCTGCGGATCGCACAACCTTTGAACCGCCTACCTTCTCGGAGTTTCACGATACGACGAGATTTCAATAACGGGGACAAGTCAAAAATCCTATAAAATTCTGTATCTTGCATCGGGGAGTTCACGGCGCTAAGTCGGAACCGGCAGGAACAAGGATTTGTCTCGTGTCGAGAGAATGCCGATCCCGGCGCAAGAAATGTGCGATACGGCCCGACTTCCGCACAGTGGGTCCTGACACCAGCTTCGCCATGCCCTATCGTCCCCGTACGATTCACAAGGCCTGTGGAAAAGCTATTGGTCGGAAGAAACTATTTCCATCTGCATCTCGTTTCTGATGCCACGGGCGAGACACTGATCGCGGTAAGCCGCGCCGCGGCTGCCCAATATCAAGGGGTCTCGTCGATAGAGCATGTCTATCCACTCGTTCGCAATCAAGCTCAGCTCGACAAAGCGATTGCAGAGATCAAGGCAGCGCCAGGCATCGTCCTCTACACCTTGGTCGATGCAAATCTCAGTACCCAGCTCGAAGCGGCCTGTGAAGATTCGGGTTGCCCGAGCCTATCCGTTCTGGAGCCGATCTTGGGGCTATTCCAATCCTATCTCGGCACTGCATCGACGCCGCGGCCGGGCGCACAACACATGCTGAACTCCGACTATTTCAAGCGGATCGATGCGCTCAATTTCACGATGATGCACGATGACGGACAATTGCCGGAACATCTCGATGATGCCGACGTCGTTCTGCTCGGCGTAAGCCGCACATCGAAGACGCCGACGAGCATCTATCTCGCCAATCGAGGCATCAAGACCGCAAATATTCCGATCGTTCCGAATGTCCCCTTGCCGGCCGCGCTCGATCAGGTCCGCAAACCGCTTGTGGTCGGCTTGCTCGCCTCCGCTGACCGGATTGTTCAGATCAGACAAAACCGGCTTCTGGCGCTGAACGCTGATCACGACACGCCCTATGTCGATCGCAGTCTGGTCGCCGATGAAATCGCGGCTTCACGTCGTCTGTATGAATCACACGGATGGCCGACGATCGATGTTACACGCCGATCAATCGAGGAAACGGCGGCGGCGATCATCGATCTCTACCGCGAGCACAAGATGAAGTTCATAGCGGTCAGTTGATCGAATGACTGCGCTCATCGAATGTGGACTATGGCGAGGTGCGCCGCTCGTTCTCGCATCGAAGAGTCAAGCGCGCGCGCGTATGCTCGAGAACGCAGGCATTCCCTTCAAAGCGCGCGATTCCAAGCTCGACGAGCGCAATATTGCGGGCATAGACGAACTGAATGCGAGTGCTCAGGCTGGTCGACTGGCTCTAGAAAAGGCCCGGCTGGTGTCGCGCGAATGTCCTGGACGAGTCGTCGTGGGCGCCGACCAGACGCTGGACTTGTCCGGCCGCGTTCTGCACAAAGCGACCAGCGTGGGTGAAGCGATCTGCCAACTTCGCGCGATGGCCGGATCGACGCATCGTCTGACGTCAGCTGTGTGTTGTGTCCGCGACAACGAAATCCTTTTCGAGATTCTCGACGCAGCGGAGATTCGAATGCGCCGACTGAGCGAGGAGTCTTTGCATGCCTACGCCAGGTCGATGGGAGATCGGATCCTGTCGACCGTCGGCGGCTATGAGCTCGAGGGTCTTGGCGTGAACCTGATAGAAAGCGTGATCGGGGACATGTTCACGGTCATGGGGCTGCCGATTCTGCAATTGCTGACGAAATTGAGAGCAATTGGCATGATCGGCGAGGAAGGCGAAGTCGAATGTTCTTGATCGGCCTGACAGGCTCAATCGGCATGGGAAAGTCCGCCACATCACGAATGTTCAGAGAAGCGGGAACGCCAGTCTATGATGCGGACGCCGCGGTTCATCGACTGTATGAGAGTGCTGCCGTTGAGCCGATAGGCACCGTGTTTCCATCGACGATTGTCAACGGCCGGGTCGATCGCACGATCCTGTCGAAACTCGTGCTCGGCGACATAAACGCCTTGAAGAGCCTGGAGCAGATCGTGCATCCGCTCGTGGGCGCCGATCGCCTTGGATTTCTTTCGCGCTGCCGGGAAAGTGGCGCTGCGGCCTGCGTGCTCGATGTGCCTCTGCTCTTTGAGACCGGAGGAGATCGCAACGTCGATGTCGTGATTGTCGTGTCGACCAGTGCGGAAAAGCAAGAGCAACGAGTTCTTGCAAGACCTGACATGACCGCGGAAAAATTCTTGGCTATTCGCAGCAAGCAAACGCCCGACGCTGAAAAGCGCAGACGCGCTCATTACATCATCGATAGCGGTCACGGCTTTGATCACGCGCGTCGCCAGGTTGTCGACTTACTCTACGCATTGGGGCTTTGAACATGCGGGAGATCGTTCTCGATACGGAAACAACCGGGCTGGATCCGGTCACCGGCGACCGGGTCGTCGAAATCGGCGCGGTCGAATTGCTCAACGGCGTGCCGACGGGCGAGAACTTCCACGTTTATATCAATCCAGAACGAGACATGCCGGAAGGCGCATTCCGTGTTCACGGCTTGTCGGCTGAATTCCTCAGCGGTCATCCAATCTTCTCGGCGATCGCAGGCGAATTTTCCGCGTTTATTGGAAATGACCGACTCGTCATTCACAACGCTGAATTCGACGTCAAATTCATCAATGCGGAGTTTGCGCGTCTCGCCATCCCGCCCTTGGCCCCGGAGCGCATTCTCGACACTCTGGCGCTCGCGCGCCGCAAGCATCCCGGCGGCGCAAATTCTCTGGACGCGCTCTGCTCGCGCTATGGCGTCGACTCGTCGCGCCGCAAGAAGCACGGCGCGCTTCTCGACGCGGAGCTGTTAGCGGAAGTCTATCTTGAACTCTCGGGCGGACGTCAGACAACGTTCACGCTGCAGGCAGCCGAACGGCGCGTCGAGCGTAAGTCCGTCGATCTGATCGAGGCCAGACCAACGCCGCTCCCGCTGACTGTCGCCAACGCGGAGTTCGATGCGCACAACTTGCTGAACGAAGCGCTTGGCGAGCGCGCGCTCTGGCGGAAATTCGCCTCGTACGGATCAGGCGAGCGAAGCTGAGGGCTGGCCGCCTTCTTGAGCTTCGGCAAGCCGCTGCATGTAGAGCGCGGCGAAGTCCACGGGGTCCAGATACAGCGGCGGGAAGCCGCCGTTGCGAACCGCGTCCGCGACGATCTGGCGCGCGAACGGGAAAAGGATACGAGGGCACTCGATCATGATGACCGGGTGAACCTGATCCTGCGGAATGTTCATGAGTCTGAACACGCCACAATATTCCAGTTCGAACTTGAACAGCGCTTCGGCGCCGTCGCCAGCGGAACCCTCGAGCTTGAGCTGAACCTCGAAGTCGGATTCGGCGAGCTGTTGCGCGTTCACATTCACCTGGACCGAAATATTCGGACCGCGTTCCTGTGGCGTCAGTGAGCGAGGCGCGTTGGGGTTTTCGAACGACAGATCCTTCGCGTACTGCGCCAGGGTGTTGATCTGAGGGGCGGCGCCCGCCGCGCCGGCGCCATTGGTCTCGGCCATCATGTGCTCCTTGTCTGGCGCTAGCCGCGCATTCGCAGGCTGCGGCCAAGCTTCGAAATTCCGTGGGTCGCCCGGTAGCACGGTTGCCGCCGAGGGACAAGGATCGACCAGTCCGCGCGGCCAGATCTGGTTTGTCAGGCCGTCGGCGCCCATTTATGTAAGGCATAGAAATTCACGACAGCGTCAATGAGCCGACCTACGATGCAGCTCGATCCGACTACGATCATTTTTGCGCTTCTGGCGATTTTCGTCGTCTGGAGGCTGAAGTCTGTTTTGGGCACGCGCGTCGACATCGAGCGCCCGCCTTCTTCTAAACCTTCTGCACCTTCCGGCCAGACTGGAGATGGCGGGAAAGTGATACGCCTTCCGGGGGCCGGCGATCGACCTGTGAGTACCAAACAGCGTACGGCTGTTGACGTTTCGAATTTTGCCTCCACAGACAAAGGGCGCGCCGGCCTAGCCGAGGTCATCGCCGCCGACCCGGGATTCGACCCGAGTCGCTTCGTAGCGGGAGCAAGGACGGCCTACGAAATGATTGTGAAGGCTTTCGCAGACGGCGACAAAGCGACGCTGGGCAACTTGCTCAGTCCTGAGGTCTACGCTGGGTTCGCCACCGCGATCGATCAACGCAAGGCGGCAGGCGAGCAAACATCCACGAAACTTGTGTCGATCGACGAGACGGACTTCGCTGAAGGCGCCGTCAAGAACGGCAATGCGCAGATTTCACTTCGATTTTCCGCCAAGATGATCACTGCGACGCGTGATGCCTCGGGCGAAGTCGTGCAGGGCGATCCGGACCTCGTCATATCAACGGACGACCTGTGGACGTTCTCAAGGCAGATCGGCAGCCCGGATCCGACCTGGCGACTCATAGCGACGGAAAGCGATCACAAGGCTTGAGCCGGGGCTTGGCCGATGCAACTGAGCCCGTTGCAATTCGAAGAGCTTCCGGGGTGGGACCCGCGTGAGCTGGCCGCTGTCTGGCCAACATATCTGGCTTCCTGCAGAGCCCTGACGGCATCTCGCGAGCCGCTGCGCGCCGGCGTTCGGCCATCCGGGAAAATGCTCGAACTCGCCAAGCGCGCTCTCGATCTTCCGAACGATCCGGCAGTCGGCTCAACCTTTCTGATCGACAATTTCAAAGCCTTCGAGGTCCTCGATTCCCGAGGAGTTTCAGAGGGTTTCGTGACGGGCTATTATGAGCCGGAGATCGATGGTTCCGAAACCCCGGACGCCCGATATTCAGCCCCGATCCTCGCGCGGCCCGATGATTTGATCGATATGCGCGGCGAGCGGATGAAGAACTGGGATCCGAGATTCGAGGGCGCTCGGCGCACCAATGGAGCCACGTTGGAGCCCTATCCGACCCGCGAACAGATCGAAAATGGCGCCATCGACGCATTCGCGCGGCCGATTGTCTGGCTGCGCGACCACGTCGAGGTCTTTTTCGCGCAAGTCCAGGGCTCCGCCCGGGTGCGTCTGCCTGACGGGAAACGCAAACGGCTGGTCTATGCCGGCCGAAACGGGCGGCCCTATTCCTCGATTGGCAAGATTCTGATCGGGCAAGATGAAATTCGCGTCGATGAGATGTCCCTCGCCCGGTGCAAGGCGTGGCTGCGCGCGAATGGCCTGCGGGAGGGCGATCGTGGCCGCAATGTCTTGCAGATGAACGAGTCCTACGTTTTTTTCAGATTGGATGAAGACGACTCCTCGGGACCAGTCGGCGGGCAAGGCGTCCCTTTGACGCCAATGCAATCCATCGCCGTCGACCGAACGGTCTGGCCATATGGAACGCCAATCTGGATCGGGAGCGATCTCGCTGGTGCAGGCCTCGGAACCGGTCCGACCGGTCGCTTGATGATCGCGCAGGACACAGGCTCCGCGATTGTCGGGCCTGCGCGTGGCGATCTCTTCATCGGTTCAGGCGATCGCGCTGGCGAGATCGCTGGCCTTATCCGCCATTCCGCGCGATTTATCGTTCTGGCGCCTGACGGAATGGGCGAGTTCGGCGGAGCATGAACAGGTGAGCCGGCAACTTTCGGCCGAAGAAATCGAGCTTTGGCGCGCGGTGACGGCAACGGTCCGCCCTCGCGATCCGCGCAAATTGGCCGCGGCTCGGCCGCAGGCGGAGCAAAAGCCAGTTCCGAAAGCTGAACACCGTGTACTCGTCGAAACGCCAGTCAAAATGAAGCCGGTGTTGCGGCCACTCGGCTTGATCGATAGGCGCCAGCAAAGGGAACTCTCGAAAGGACGCCTTGAAATCGACGCCCGGATCGATCTCCACGGTCGGCGCGTCGCCGACGCGCATCAGGCGGTCAACGAATTCCTGCAGCGTGCGCAAGGCGAGGGAGCGCGCGTCGTGCTGATCGTGACCGGCAAGGGCGGCGCGCGGCCCGGTGTCGGCGCGGCGTATAGCGACGGTGAAATCGGCATATTGCGTCGCCAGGCGCCGCTGTGGCTGGCCGACCCTCGATTGCGCCATGTCGTCGCCGCCTTCGGCGAGGCTGCTCCTGCGCACGGCGGCGCAGGCGCGCTTTATGTGCGTCTGAGACGGCGCTGAGGCCGGACCATGACGCCACTGGGCGCGAAATTGAGAGAGATGCGCGCCGAGCGTGGCGTGACGCTCAAGCACATGGCGCACGCGATCGGTGTTTCTCCGGCTTACCTGTCCGCGCTCGAGCATGGAAAGCGGGGCGCTCCGACCTGGTTCCTCGTCCAGCGCATTATCGTCTATTTCAACATCATCTGGGACGATGCCGAAGAACTCTGCCGCCTCGCGCAATCGTCTGACCCGAGGATCAAGATCGATACCTCCGGCGCGATCCCGGAGGCAACGGGCTTTGCGAACATGCTGGCGCGCTCGATCGCCGACCTCGACGAAGCAGATTTCGCCATGATGACGAAGATTGTCGAAGAGGCGCAGGCGCGCAAGGCAAAGGATTGATCTGGTCCGGACCGAGCCCTACAAGGTCCGCGATCAGGAGTGCTCCCGGATGACTGCAGACGCTATTTATGACGTTGTCGCGATCGGCAATGCGATTGTCGATGTGATCTCCAGGGCCGAAGACGATTTTCTCGTCGGTCACGGACTTCACAAGGGCGGCATGATGCTGATCGACGAAGCCAAGTCCTCCGCATTGTATGAAGCCATGAGTGCGGCGACCGTCATGTCGGGCGGGTCTGCGGCGAATACGATGGTCGGTCTGGCGAGCCTCGGCGGAAAAGCCGCCTTTATCGGCAAAGTCCGCGATGACGAATCCGGCCATGCTTTCCGCCATGACATTCAGGCCTCGGGCGTGCATTTCTCGACACCCGCCGCGACCGATGGCGCGGCGACCGCGCGTTGTCTCGTGCTGGTGACGCCGGATGGCGAACGCACCATGTCGACGTATCTCGGGGCGTGCGTCGCCCTTGGGCCGGAGGATATCGACGAGCAATTGATCGCGCGCGCGCGCATCTTCTACTTCGAAGGCTATCTGTGGGATCCGCCGCGCGCGAAAGAGGCTTTCCGCCGCGCCGCGCTCGCAGCGCGCGCCGCCAAGCGCAAGATTGCGCTGACCTTGTCGGATTCCTTTTGCGTCGACCGCTATCGCGACGAGTTTCTCGATCTGATCCGCACCGGGCTCGTCGATATTCTTTTTGCCAACGAGAGCGAACTCCATGCGCTCTATCAGACCGCGGATTTCGATACCGCGATCCAGGCGCTTTGCGCGGAGAAGACGCTGGCGTTCGTTACGCGTTCTGCATCCGGGTGCGTGATTGTCGATCACGGCGCGGTCCAGACAGCGCCGGCTGCGCCGATCGAACGGCTTGTGGACACGACCGGCGCCGGCGATCTGTTCGCGGCCGGTGTCCTCTACGGACTCGCGCGCAAGTTTCCGCTCCAACGTTGCGCGGCCATTGGCGCGCTCGCCGCCGCCGAGATCATCCAACACTATGGCGCGCGGCCCGAGCAGACCCTGTCGGAATTGATCGCGCAAGCGCCGGTCTGACCAGACGCGCGTTCAGATCTCGGTTAGCATGCGCTTGAGATAGTCGATATCCTGCGCCAGGCCATGATCGGTCGACGAGAGCCCTTCGATCTTGCGCACGGCGTGCAACACCGTCGTATGGTCGCGTCCACCGAAACGGCGGCCGATCTCGGGCAGGGATCGAGGCGTCAGGACCTTCGAAAGAAACATCGCGATCTGTCTCGGCCGTACGACCGAAGCGGTGCGGCGTGACGAAAGCAGGTCGGCGCGTGTCACGTTATAATGGTTCGCGACCAGCTTCTGAATGTCTTCGATCTTGACCTTCTTCGGATCGCGGGTCCGCACGAGATCGCGGATCGCAGTTTCCGCGACCTCGATCGTCAAAGGCGCGCCGCTGAGTGTCACGCGCGCGAGCAAACGATTAACGGCGCCTTCGAGATCGCGTCCATTGCTGTCGATCACCTGCGCGACATAGTCGACGACATTGGCCGGCACTTCGAAACCGGGTTGCCTTTGCTGCGCGATCGCGATGCGCGACGCGAGAATCGCACGTCGCAATTCGATGTCGAGCGGACCAAGTTCGAGGCTGACTCCTCCCATTAATCTGGATCGGACGCGTTCGTCGAGATTGTCGAGTTCGCTTGGCTGGCGGTCTGCGGCCACGACAACCTGACGGCCGGAATCCAGCATCGAATTCAGAACATGGCCGAACTCGTGCGGAATGACTTTTCCGTTGAGGAATTGCACATCGTCCACGACGAGAAGATCGATCGCCCGAAGTTGCTCCTTGAAGGCAAGCGTCGTCTGCGTCTTCAGCGAGGCAGCGAAGCCATACATGAATTTCTCTGCTGTCAGGTACAGAACATTTCGGCCGCTCGATGCGACGGATTGCGCGATCGATTGCACGAGATGCGTTTTGCCGAGACCGACATTCGCGTGGATATAAAGAGGATTGTATTCGATATGGTCGCCCACTTTCGAAGAGGCGACTCGCGTGGCGGCCTTGTGCGGCATCGCATTGGACGGGCCAACGAGAAATGTGTCGAATGTCATGCGCTGATCGAGCGGCGATCCGATGAAGCGTTGGCCTTCGCCGACTTCTTCAGTCTTGTTGGGGCGCTTGGTGGCTGCAAGCGTTCCGGGGCCGCCACTATCCGTTGCCTTGGTAAGGGCAAGCTTTGTCATGCGATTGTCGTCGTTCTCGGAAGTTGCGGGAGTTCGCATCGACGAGCGGATTCGAATGACGACTTCGACGAGTTCGGGCCTGTCAGCCGCAATCGCATTCTTGATGTTCTCGTGGAAGTGGCGCTGTATCCAGCTCTTCAAGAAGGTCGTGGGAACGGACAGATAGACGACGCTCGCATGCACGGCGTCGAGTTCGACTCGACCAAACCAAGAATCGAACTTCGCGTCGCCGAGTTCGGCGCGCAATCGCTTGCAGACGCGTTTCCACCAATCGTCCATCATACGGTCCTTCGATTCGGTGAAAAGTACGCGGGAAGCGCCCGAAACAGATTTGTTCATTGTTGTTGTCCGGTCTTGCGGTCATAGAAATAGCGTCGAACGCCACATGCAAGCGGCGAACGTTCGCAACCGCGCTCCTGACGGAGTGCGGCAGATGTCTTGATTAGTAAGAGAGAATGCTAACTTCGATCGGAGCGATCGCAGACGCAGGGAACGCTGTAAAGGGAACGCACAGAACCCACACTAGAACGCGTCGTGGATTCCCGGATGTCGATATCGCTGGCCTGCGTCTTTTTGATTTCGTTTCGCACTTGTCCGCCCCTTCATGCGACAAACGAGACGCTTGCCGCACTATCCGCCCAAACACATCGCAACGAACAGCATGCAAACTCGTCGCGCCGCGATAAGCGTCGAAAATTGGGTTTGCAGCAGGTCCGGAACGCGATGTCTCAATCGATCGCCTCACTGAAATTGACGATACCCATCGCTCTCTTCGGCGCCAATCCGTCGGGTCACGAATCTTTCACATGTGTACCGATGCGAATTCTGATTCCATGAAATTGATATCGCTAACGAGCTGATTCCTGACGTTCTGTCTGGACCCTTCTCGGTCTTCGAGATGAGCTCCCGTCTTCGCGCCAAGGCGTGAACGTGAGTCGAAAAACACGAGTCAAGAGCGCTCGAAAAACCATGCACAGCGCCTTTGACGACAACGCATTGAATCGCTGTGCAATCGCATGCGCGCCTGCTCTCGGGCCCACTAATAAATTATTAATGTGTCGTTCGCCGCGCGCGAAAAAAAAAGAGCCGGACAAACGGCCGGCTCTCTCGTCATTCGAATGATCGATGCGATCAGTTTGCCATCGCCTTCACGCGCGCGGTGAGACGCGACACTTTCCGGGAGGCGGTGTTCTTGTGAACGATGCCCTTCTGCGCGGCGCGCATGACGAGCGGGGCGGCTGAGGAAAGAGCCTCGGTCGCGGCGCCCTGGTCCCCGCTGGCGATCGCTTCCTCGACCTTGCGCAGATAGGTGCGCATCTGGCCGCGGCGCGCGCGGCGCACCGCCGTGCGGCGGGCAATCTTGCGAACGGCCTTTTTGGCCGAACTGGTGTTAGCCATGGTCTGATCCCTTCACGCGGCCGAGCCGGCCACGCCGATTTCCAAATAATGGAGCCCGGCTCTGACGGGAGAGCCGGGCGACGGCGGTTTCATATGCAGAAAGCGGCCCCGCGTCAACGCCCACGTGAAATCTAGCGGTTCTTGAACTGCGGGGCGCGCTTTTCGGCGAAGGCGGACATGCCTTCCTTCTTGTCCTCCAGCGCGAACATGGAATGGAAGACCCGCCGCTCGAAACGGATGCCCTCGGTCAGGGTCGTCTCGTAGCTTCGGTTGACCGTCTCCTTGGTCATCATCACGGTCGGCCGCGAGAAGCCCGCGATCGTCTGCGCCGTCTTGATCGCCTCGGCGACCAGATCGTCGGCCGGAACGATGCGCGAAACGAGGCCCGAGCGCTCGGCTTCGGCCGCATCCATCATCCGGCCGGTCAGGCACATTTCCATAGCCTTGGACTTGCCGACGAAGCGGGTCAGGCGCTGCGTGCCGCCGACGCCCGGCATGACGCCGAGTTTGATCTCGGGCTGCCCGAACTTGGCCGTATCGGCCGCCAGGATAAAATCGCACATCATGGCCAACTCACAACCGCCACCGAGCGCGAAGCCCGCCACCGCTGCGATGATCGGCTTGCGGATGCGGGTGACGCCCTCCCAGGAAGCGATGAAATCCGCAAGATAGGCGTCCATGAAGCTCTTCGGCAGCATTTCCTTGATGTCGGCGCCTGCAGCGAACGCCTTGGCGGAGCCTGTGATCACCATGCAACCGATGTCGTCCGCCTTGTCGAAGGCGGTGAGCGCGATGTTGAGTTCGTCGATCAGTTCGGAATTGAGCGCGTTCAGGGCTTGCGGGCGATTGAGCCTGACAAGTCCTACGCCGCCGTGCGTTTCGACAATGATATTGGAATAGGTCAAGGGCGCGCCTCCGAAATTGGCCGACGACGCTCTGCGTCGCCGGCTCCGGGCGTCCTTATAGCCCGTCGAACAGCGCCGTCGACAGGTAGCGTTCCGCGAAGGAGGGGATGATCAGGACGATATTTTTTCCCGCCATGTCGGGCCGAGACCCGATTTCCACGGCCGCAGCGATTGCGGCGCCCGAGGAAATGCCGACCGGTACGCCTTCCAGGCGGGAGACCAGACGCGCATAGTCGAAAGCGGCCTGGTTTCCGACCTTGACGACCTCGTCGATCACCGACCGGTCGAGAACCGGCGGCACGAAACCCGCGCCGATCCCTTGGATCTTGTGAGGACCGGGCTGACCGCCTGAGAGCACCGGCGAGTCCTCCGGCTCGACCGCCGCGATGCGGACACCGGGATTCCGAGACTTCAGGACTTGGCCGACGCCGGTGATCGTGCCGCCCGTGCCGACGCCGGACACAAAGACGTCGACCTTGCCATTCGTATCGTTCCAGATCTCCTCGGCGGTCGTGCGGCGGTGAATGTCGGGATTGGCCGGATTCTCGAACTGCTGCGGGATCACAGCATCCGGGATGGTATTTGCAAGTTCTTCAGCCTTGCCGATTGCGCCCTTCATGCCCTGCGCTGCAGGGGTGAGTTCGAGCTCCGCGCCCAGGAGAGCGAGCATTTTCCTACGCTCGATCGACATCGACTCGGGCATGACGAGGATCAGGCGATAGCCTCTTGCCGCGGCGACGAAAGCCAGCGCGATGCCCGTATTGCCGGAAGTCGGCTCGATTAGCGTCGTCTTGCCGGGCGCAATCTTCCCCTGCGCTTCCATCGCAGCGATCATGTTGAAGCCGATACGGTCTTTCACGCTGGCCAGAGGATTGAAAAATTCTAGCTTTGCCAGCAGGTTGGCCTTGACCCCCTTCTCCCTGGCGAGCCGGTCGAGCCGCACCAGAGGCGTATCGCCGATCGTGTCGATGATCGTATCGTAGATCTTGCCGCGTCCCGGCCGGCGCCCGCTCTCAGTCTGGCTCATGCAGTTCCTCTCACGAAGGACGCCGATTCCGGTTCGGCTCCGATTGTTGTACGATTGAAGCTCGCAACCCTGTCCGGTTCAATGCCGTCGCGGGCAGAGATAGAGCAACAATGATTTCCGGATCAGGCTGGTGGCGACAATTTCGTTCCCGTTGATCCGAAACCACCCTCGCCGCGCCCGGTCTCGGAGAGTTGCGTCGCCAGTTGCAGCCGCGCCGTGACGACCGGCGCGACCACAAGCTGCGCAATACGCATGCCACGTTCCAGCCTGAAGGGCTGATCCCCGGCGTTGAACAGGAGCACCTTGAGTTCGCCGCGGTAATCGCTGTCGATCGTGCCCGGCGCGTTCAGGACAGTGACGCCGTGCTTCACGGCGAGCCCCGAGCGAGGTCTGACCTGCCCTTCGTATCCGGGCGGCAGCTCTATGGCGAAGCCCGTCGGCGTGAGAAATCGCCCTCCGGGCGGGATTGCTATATCCGCGGCGGGTTCGATCGCGCAGATCAGATCGAGTCCAGCCGCTTGCTCGGACTGATAGGCCGGCGGCCCGAGATCATGCGCGTGCGGCAATCGAATGATCTGAACGACGATTTCGGTCGGATCGCTCATTTCTTGGATTCCAGCCGGTCGGCGATCAAGGCTGCAATCCGGGCGGCGATTTCCGTTTTCGACGCCTGTGGCCAAGCCTCGGCGCTCGTCGCATCCACAATGACGACACGATTGAGGTCGCCGCCGAAAATCGCCTGCTCGGCGCCAACGTCGTTGGCGACGATGAGATCGCATCTCTTTCGCGCAAGTTTTGACTGCGCGTTGGGCACGAGATTCTCCGTCTCGGCGGCGAAGCCGACGACAAGTCGTGGCCGGCCGGTCGCCATTTGGGAGATGGTGGCCAGAATGTCCGGATTTTCGACGAGTTCGATAACCGGTGGACCGCCGGGACCCTTCTTTGTTTTCTGCGCGCCTGCATTCTTCACCCGCCAGTCGGCGACAGCGGCTGCGGAAACGAAAATATCTGCTGGCAAGGCGGACCTGACGCTCTCCAGCATTTCAACGGCGGATTCGACGCATTGAACCTTCACGCCTCGGGGAGCGGCCAGATCGACGGGGCCTGAGACGAGAATCGTGTCCGCGCCCGCTGCTGCAAGCGCTTCGGCAATGGCGTAACCCTGTTTACCGGACGACTTGTTGCTGATGTAGCGAACGGGATCGATCGGCTCACGCGTGGGGCCGGCGGTCACAATGGCCCGGCGGCCGGCAAGCGGTCGTGAGGACAGGACCGGCGCTGACGTCGCGCTATCCGAGATCAGATTTTCCAGAGCCGCGACGATCTCCAGCGGCTCGAGCATTCGCCCAGGACCGAATTCGCCGCAGGCCATCTCCCCGTCCGAAGGGCCGAGTATGACGCAGCCTGCCGAGCGCAGGGCGAGCAGATTTCGTTGCGTTGCCGGGTGCGTCCACATCCGTACGTTCATCGCCGGCGCGAAGATCGGCGTCTTGTCGGTGGCGAGCAGCAAGGTCGAGGCGAGATCGTCAGCGAGGCCATGCGCGGCTTTCGCCATGAGATCGGCGGTGGCCGGGGCGACCAGAAGCAGATCCGATGCGCGCGACAGCTGAATATGGCCCATCTCGGTCTCGTCGGTCAGCGAGAAGAGATCGTCGTAGACCTGCCGACCCGAAAGACTCGCGATCGAGAGCGGAGTGACGAACTGCTTTGCGGCTTTCGTCAGAACAGGCGTTACGGCCGCGCCGCGTTCCCGCAATCGTCTGATCAGATCGAGCGTCTTGTAGGCGGCGATGCCGCCGCTCACGATCAGTAGGACATGTTTGCCAGCGAGCTTGGACATTCGGGTTCCTCGCTTCAGCGCAACAAGGCAATGACGGCGGCAGCCGCCAACAGCCAGAGCGGAATAACCTGCCAGCGCGCGGATACTGCCGGCGGGCGCCACTTGCCAGGCTTCTCGTCGCGCAATTGTTCGGTCAGGGCGTCGATCCGTTCGAGCATTTCCGGCGCGCGCGCCAGCGCTTGAACGGCCGCTCCCAACGCCTCGCCCGCATCGCGCAATTTCCCGGACGGACCGATGTTTTCTTCGATCCATGCGCGTATAACCGGTTCGGCCGTGTTCCACATATTCAGGTTCGGGTCGAGCGTTCGCGCGACGCCCTCGACCACGACCATCGTCTTCTGCAACAGGACGAGTTCGGTCCGTGTCGACATGTCGAAGAGCGCAGTGATCTCGAACAGGAGCGTGAGCACACGCGCCATCGAGATCTGATCGGCGGTCCGGGAATGGATGGGTTCGCCGACAGCGCGGATCGCCTGCGCGAATTCATCGACGGCGTGGACGCGCGGTACATAGCCGGCGTCGAAATGCACGATCGCGACGCGGCGGTAGTCCCGCGTGATGAAGCCGAACAGGATCTCCGCCAGAAACTTGCGCTGTGCCCCATTCAAGCGGCCCATGATGCCGAAGTCGACAGCGACGATTCGGCCCTGCTGATCGGCGAACAGGTTTCCCTGATGCATGTCCGCATGGAAGAAACCGTCCCGGACTGCATGGCGCAGGAACGACTGGATGATCTGGGCGCCGAGCTTCGGCAGGTCGAAGCCGGCCTCACGCAGCGCCTCGACATTCGACAGAGGGACGCCGTCGATCCATTCCGTCGTCAGCACATCGCGACCGGTCCGGTTCCAGTCGACGTCGGGCGTCCGGAAGCCGGGGTCGGCCGTGGTGTTTTCACGGAACTCCGAGGCCGCCGCAGCCTCGAGACGCAGGTCCATTTCCAGGCGCACGCCCCGGGCCAGTGTCTCGACGACTTCGACCAGTCGCAGACGGCGCGCTTCTGCTGCGGTCCGTTCGGCAAGCCGCGCGGCGTACAACATGTCGGCGAGGTCGCGCCTGAAGCGCGCGTCGACGCCGGGACGGAGGATCTTCACGGCGACGTCGCGGCCGCCATCGGCGTCCGAGGTCTTCGCCTTGTGCACCTGCGCGATCGACGCGGCGGCGACCGGCGGGCCGAACTCCGCGAATACGTCGGACAGAGGCTGACCGAGCGTCCGTTCGACCGTCGCAATCGCTTCGGATTGCGAGAAAGGCTCCATTCGATCTTGCAGCTGCTCGAGGCTGCGCGCGGTCGCGAGACCCACGATATCCGGGCGCGTGGCCAGGAATTGCCCGAGCTTCACGTAGGACGGCCCAAGACGCGCCATTGCGCGCGCCAGAGAGTCGGAACGATTTGCAGTGCCGCGCCGGGCGAGTTTCTTGAACAGAAAAAAGAGCGGCTGCGCGGCTGGCGGCACGAGCGTGGGATCGACGTCAAGAAAGACGCCTTCTCGGCCCAGGATGAAGCCGGCGCGAGCGAGACGCAGAAGATGCAGTAGACCGATCATCGCGTGCTCGCAGCTAGAGGTTCCAGCCGCTGTGGATGGCGACCACGCCGCCCGTCAATCGTTCGAAAGACGCGCGCCGGAACCCCGCCTGTGTGATCATGTCCCGAAATTCCTCGGCCTTGGGGAACTTTCGGATGGATTCGACGAGATAGCGATACGGATGCGCGTCGCCGGTCACGACCTCGCCGAGCTTGGGCACGATACGAAACGAAAACTGGTCGTAGATTCGCTCGACCAGCGGAAGGTCGACCTGCGAAAATTCCAGGCACAGGAAGCGGCCGCCCTTCTTCAGTACACGTCGCGCTTCACGAAGCGCCTTCGGTATGCGCGGCACGTTCCGTATGCCGAACGCGATCGTGTAGACGTCGAAGCTGGCGTCCGGGAACGGCAATTCCTCCGCATTCGCCTCGACGGTCTCGACGCGGTCCTCATAGCCGAACTCTTTGGCCCGTCGACGGCAGACGGCGAGCATGTCGGCGTTTATGTCGACGACGGTCGAGTGCGCGTCGCGCAGTCCCTGTTCCGCGATCCGGAATGAGATGTCGCCGGTCCCGCCAGCGACGTCGATATGCCGCCAAGGCCTTGAGCGCGAGGGATGAGCCATGGCGACGAAAACATTCTTCCATTCGCGATGAAGCCCGGCGGACATCAGATCGTTCATCAGGTCGTAGCGATCGGCGACCTTGTGAAACACGTCATCCACCAGCGCCTGCTTCGCGCCGACAGGCACGCGCTCGAAGCCGAAACTGGCGCTCTCCTCATCTTTCGGCCGGGAAACTGGTGTCGCGCTCATCGGTATGCCCTCATACGGCGGGACAATACCGTTTCCCCGCGACTATATCTACGCGGCCGCGTGTCGCGAGCGGCCGAGGGTTAACCGCGACGAGGATGGAGCGATGCCGGAACTGCCGGAAGTCGAAACCACGCGCCGAGGACTGGCCCCGGCGATGGAGGGCAAGACCATAGCGCAGGTGGTTCTAAACCGGCCGGATCTTCGCTTTCCGATCCAAGCGGATTTTCGTGCGCGACTTGGCGGCCGGACTGTCGAGCGAATCGACCGGCGCGCAAAGTATCTGCTGATTCGACTTTCGGGCGGCGACGTCCTCGTCGCGCATCTCGGTATGAGCGGATCATTTCGCGTGGAGACGGCCGGCGCGGCGAACGCGACGGCGACGCTCTATCGCGATATTCCCCGTCATGTTGCGCACGACCATGTCGTATTCGAGATGTCGGATGGCGCGCGCGTCACCTACAACGACCCGCGACGATTCGGCTTCATGTTCGTGACCGCTGGCGAGGGTCTGGAACGCCATCCGCGCATGCGCGGCATCGGGCTCGAGCCCCTCGAGCCGCCGCTCGGAGCGGACGTGTTGGACAGGCTCTTCGCGAGCGCAGGCACGAGCCTGAAAGCCGCTCTTCTCGATCAGAAGCGCGTCGCGGGCCTCGGCAATATTTACGTTTGCGAGGCCTTGCATCGAGCTGGCCTCTCGCCTCTGCGTCGCGCGGCGACACTTTCCGGCCCCGATCGATTTGCGCGCGATGGACGACGCAAGCTCGCGACCGCGATTCCAGATGTTCTCATCGAAGCGATCGAGGCCGGCGGTTCTTCACTGAAAGATTTTTCCGGCGCCGACGGCAAGCCTGGATATTTCCAGCATTCGTTTCGGGTCTATGACCGAGAGGGCGCCGCGTGTCCGAAGCAAGGATGCAATGGTGTGATCGAGCGTGTCGTTCAGTCGGGTCGATCGACTTTTTTTTGCCGCACCTGTCAGCATTGACTCCCTTTGATTGCGATCTTCTCCGAAGATCGCCGACGTAGCGACTCACGACATGCTTGGCTAAGATCGATCAATGCGGCTCTTTCGAAGCATGGACGACTCGCAGTCGCAAAGCGGCGTCATCGAACTGCGACACGACGGCGAGACCTACAAGGTCCAACTGCGACGCGTCGACAATGCGCGACGATTCGTTCTCCGCGTGCGCGGAGCGACGCGTGATGCGGTGCTCACGATGCCGCGCCGAGCATCATTGAAGGATGCGGCGGAGTTCGCCGAACGCAATGCCGCATGGGTCGGCGTTCGAATTCGTCGGCTTCCGCAACAACTCAGGTTTGTCGACGCTGCCTTGTTTCCATTGCGTGGTGTTTCGACCCGCATCGTTCACGCACCCGGAGCGCGTGGTGTCGTTTGGCTCGCCTCCGGTGAAGGGAATGAGCAAAAGCTCTATGTGACCGGAGACAGCGTGCACATTGAACGGCGCGTGCAGGATTGGCTCAAGGCGCAGGCGCGAATCGAGTTGCTGGCCGCGGTGGCGCGCTATGCCGAAATGATCGGCAAGCCGACACCACCGATATCGATGAAGGATACGACGACCCGCTGGGGCTCGTGCTCGTCGAGCGGTGCGCTCAGCTTTTCCTGGCGTCTGATTCTCGCGCCGAACGAAGTGCTGACGTATCTCGCGGCGCACGAAGTCTGCCATCTCGCGCATATGAATCATTCGGCGCGCTTCTGGAAATTGTGTCGGTCGATCTGCCCGGAAACCGACAGCGCCGAAAATTGGCTCAAGGCGCACGGTCTGGATCTTTACCGCTACGGCGCGAAGGGGCGAGGCGGGTCTGCGAAGCCGGCTATTTTCTGACGAATGTCAGATAGGCGGACGGACGGCCCTCGCGCCGCGCCTTCATCTCGTACCGCGTCGGCGCCCATCCCTCCCATGCAGTCAGCCAATCGGCGGGTCGTGACGCAGACCAGATGAAGTCCTTCGACCTCGAAATATGGACGAGAGTCCACGCGCAATAATCGTCGATATCCGTGGCGAAGCGCAGCTCGCAGCCGGATTTCAGAACACGCGCCGCAGCAGCCAGAAAATCGTCCGACACGATACGACGCTTGTGATGCCGGCGTTTTGGCCATGGATCGGGATAGAGAAGCTCGATCCGGTCGAGCGATCCAGTCGGCAGCGCCGCAAGCAGATCCCGGGCGTCGCCACTGTGAATACGGACATTGGCCAAGCCGCGATCGCTGATGGCGGCGACGGCTTTGGCGACGCCGTTCAGAAACGGCTCGCATCCGAGAAAGGCGACGTCTGGCTGCTGGCTCGCCTGCTCGACGAGGCGCTCGCCGTCGCCGAACCCGATCTCAAGTCGAGTCTCAACCCTCGCAAAAGGGAAAAGCGCATCCAACGCCAGCGCGCCGGACACATCAACGGCCACCAAGGGCAGAAAATCCGTCATCAGCCCGTCCTGGCGCTGGCGGAGCTTCTTTCCCTTTCGGCGGCCGTACAGTTTGTGCAAGCGGTCGATCTGTCTTGGCTTTAGGCGAAATAGGCCTTGAGCTTGTCCGCGAGGTCGGTGCGTTCCCAGGAGAAGCCGCCGTCGGCCTCGGGCTGGCGACCGAAATGGCCGTACGAAGACGTACGGGCGTAGATCGGACGATTGAGCTGGAGGTGCTCGCGGATGCCGCGCGGCGACAGCTTCATCGCCTGCATCAGAACCTGCTCGAGCTTGCCTTCGTCCACCTGGCCGGTGCCATGAAGGTCGGCATAGATCGACAGCGGCTCGGCGACGCCGATGGCGTAGGAGAGCTGCAGCGTGCAACGGTCGGCGAGGCCGGCCGCAACGACATTCTTGGCGAGATAGCGTGCCGCATAGGCCGCTGAACGGTCGACTTTGGTCGGGTCCTTGCCCGAGAAAGCGCCGCCGCCGTGCGGGGCCGCGCCGCCGTAGGTGTCGACGATGATCTTGCGGCCGGTCAGGCCGCAGTCGCCGTCGGGACCGCCGATGAAGAACTTGCCGGTGGGGTTGATGTGCCAAACGGTCGAGCCATCGATCCAGCCTTCCGGCAGCGCCTTGCGCACGAAGGGCTCGACGATCGCGCGGACGTCGCCCGACGAAAGGCTTTCATCGACATGCTGGTGCGAGACGACGATCTGCGAAACGCCGACGGGCTTGCCGTTTTCGTAACGCACCGTCACCTGGCTCTTGGCGTCTGGTCCCAGCTTGGGCTCGGCGCCGGAGTGGCGGGCTTGCGCGAGGGCGTGAAGAATCTTCTGCGCGTACTGCAGCGGCGCCGGCATCAGGTCGGGCGTTTCGCGGCACGCATAGCCGAACATGATGCCTTGGTCGCCCGCGCCTTCGTCCTTATTGCCGGCGGCGTCGACGCCTTGCGCGATATCCGCGGACTGGGCGTGCAGCAGGACTTCGACCTGCGCGTTCTTCCAATGGAAGCCTTCCTGCTCGTAGCCGATCGCCTTGATCGCCTTGCGAGCCACATCCTCGATCTCGGCCTTCGAGATGTCCGGTCCGCGAACTTCGCCCGCGATGACGACCCGGTTCGTCGTTGCGAGCGTCTCGCAGGCGACGCGGATCTGGTAGGGATCGATGCCCGCAGCCGCGCCGCGGGAGAAGAAGAGATCGACGACTTCGTCGGAAATCCGATCGCAAACCTTGTCGGGATGTCCCTCGGAAACAGATTCGCTGGTAAACAGGTAATTCGTGCGGGCCAATCCAGCCTCCTGGCATGATGCGGCCGCGCGGCGACCGAAAAGCTGGCGCCTTCTGACAGTCCGCGTTCGTTTCGTCAAGCGACTTGGCCAGTTTCGTTCGGTTTGACGAACGGCGTCAGGAGCGGTCGGAATCTGCCATCGCTGTGACGAGATCGATCAGCCGCCGCCGAAGTTTCGAACTCTTGATCCGCGCGAAGGCGCGATTGAGAGCGATGCCGTCGGTAGTATCCTCGATGCCGGTGGAGGGCAGGTCGGATTGTCGCTCCGAAAAACCAGCTTCCGCTGTCTTGGCCGCCGGAAGCCCCTCGAAAAAGTAGCTCGGCTCGACCTTGAGCAGCCGACTGATCTGAAATAGCTGGCCTGCGCCGATGCGGTTCGCGCCCTTCTCGTATTTCTGGATCTGCTGAAACGAAACGCCGAGATGATCGCCCAACTTCTCTTGGCTGATTCGAAGAAATGAGCGGCGGAGCTTGATCCTGTTCCCGACATGCGTGTCGATCAACGATAGCTGCTGTTCGGCGTCCATTTTCCTCGACTCAGTCACTTTGCCGTGGCGCGCGCATTGGCGTGAAAGATGTGCTTGCCGAACAAAGTCATATCCTTCGGCGTCCCGCAAGTGACGCCAGTAACAACGCTACATATATCGCCGCGACCGGCGCAATCGGGTGGCGACTGAAAAGCGTCGGGCCGATCGCGGTCGGCAACGTGCTGTCGAGAATGCCAGCCACCCCTAGCGGCAACTCCTTGATCACGCGGCCATAGGGGTCGATGACCGCGGAAATGCCAGTGTTGGCCGCGCGCACGAGCGGCAAGCCCTCTTCGATCGAGCGCAGGCGCGCCTGCGCGAGATGCTGGTAAGGGCCGGAGGTAAGCCCGAACCAGCCATCGTTGGTTACATTGAGCAGGAATGCTGGCCGCGGAGCCTCCCCGTCAGACCGCGGAGCTGGCGTCACCTCCCCGGGGAAGATCGCTTCGTAGCAGATCAACGGTTGGAAGGGCGGGAGGCCAGGAACATTCATCAGACGCCGGGCGCTACCTGCCGTGAAACCTCCGGGCAGAGCTATGAATTGTCGCAATCCGATCGATCTCAACAAGCGCCCGGCCGGAAGATATTCGCCGAAAGGCACGAGATGAACCTTGTCGGCGCTGTCGATAATCGATCCAGTTCCGTCCACGGCGAGCAACGAATTATAGGCCAGCTCGTCGTTCCGGCTCCCCGAACTCATCCGAATGGCGCCCGTCAACAAAATAGTGTGGTTGCCGAGCGCGGCGGCGATCATGCCGAGCGCTTGTGGCTCTCGGTTCAGCACAAAGGGAAAGGCAGATTCCGGCCAGATGAGGTGCGTGACATTGACGAGGCCAGCGACGCTCGGCGATGTCGACCGATCGGATAGATCGAGGTAACGCCGGAGAATCTCGGCGCCGGCGCCAGGCCGGAATTTGGAGTCCTGCGGAACATTGGGCTGCATGATGCGCAACCGGACATTCGGTACCGCGTTCACCGTCGCCGCGCTCAGTCGCAAGCCGCCGAACAAGGCGACAACCAAAAGCCCGAAGCAAGCGATCACGAGCGGTACAAAGCGCCGCCGCGAGCTTGTGACGTCGGTCAATGTCGCCGGAGAAGCGGCGATGGCAATGACAAGCGGCGTCAGCCCGTGCAAACCGACGATCGAGGCCCCTTGCGCGAGCGGCGCGTACTGGCCGAGAGCCATGCCGAAATCGTTCCAAGGGAACCCCGTGAAGAGGTAGCCGCGAGCCAATTCCGAGAGCCCGAGGCCGCACGCAAGCGCGAGGATTCGCGCGGGGCCTGGGCTCCAGAGGGCCAGCGAAAGCACGAAGCCTATTGCTGGAAAAATTGCAAGGACTGCTGGCAAGCCGAGTACGCCGAGCGGCAGCGCCCAGGCAAAACGATCCGGCTCGACCAGAAAGGCTGCGCCGAGCCAGTACAACCCAGCGACGAAATAGCCGAAGCCGAGGAACCAGCCAGCGACTGCCGCCGAACGAAACCGGTCGCGCTGAAGACCGGCTCCGCCCTTCGCGCCGCATCCATCGAGCAACCAAACCGCGACCGGCATCGTGACGAACAGAGCGGGAAGCAAACCGATCGGCGGCATCGCAAGCGCGCCGATGGCGCCGGCGGCAAAGGCGATGGCGCGTCTACGCCACCCGTCGGCGAGCATGACGAAGTGAGCCAAGCGACTCATGTCAGACAATTTTCGTTTCGCCGAGGCTGGGGATCATTTCGCCGAACCTTGTCCTGGATCGCGAACCTGAGCCGTATCGGTCTGTTCGCTCGAATCGGGCTGCGTCAAACGTATACGAACGCGCGTGATGCGTCGTGGGTCGGCGTCCACGATCTCGAATTCCAGCCCGAGCGTCGCCAGACGGATGATTTCTCCTCGGGCCGGAACGCGCCCGGCCTCCGACGCAATCAAGCCGCCGATCGTATCGACCTCTTCGGATTCGGCCAGGGCCGTCATGTCGATGCCGGTTCGCTCGGAAACGACCGCAGGATCGGCGCGTGCGTCGACCAGATATTCCTTCTCGCCGACCTGCTCGATTCGCGGCTCTTCTTCTTCGTCATGTTCGTCCTCGATATCCCCGACGATCATTTCGACGACGTCTTCGATCGAGACGAGCCCCTCCGTTCCGCCGTATTCATCGATGACGAGCGCCATGTGGGTCCGGGTGGCCTGCATCTTTACGAGGAGATCGAGCGCCGGCATTGACGGCGGCACGAAGAGTACGGGACGGATAACGCTCGAATGGGTCAGTTCCGTCGAAAGATCGAGAGCGCCGACCGCGGCCAGCCGCTGGCTCCGCTTGTCGATCGTTTCGCTGTCGATGTCAGCTTGAACGCCGGCTGCTTCTGTCGCGGACCGCTTGCGTCGGCGCATTCCCAGCTCGACAGCCCCTGCGAGATAGTCGACGAAGTCCCGAATGTGGATCATGCCGCGCGGATCGTCCAGCGTGTCGCCGTGGACTGGCAGGCGCGAATGACCCGCGGTCCGGAACATCGTCAGCACTTCGGCCAATGTGGCGGTGATACCGACCGCGACGATGTCGGCTCGCGGGATCATGATATCTCGCACGCGATGCTCGTGCAGCTCGAGGACATTGCGCAGTATGACGCGTTCCTGCGGCGAGAAGTCGTCGGCATTCTGAGGCTGTTCGAGGGCGTCTTCGATATCGTCGCGCAGCGACGCCGGCGACAGGCCGAGCAGATTGCGCATGCGATCGAGCAGCGTTGTGCGCCCCTGGTTCTGATCGTTGTCGCGTCTGGCGTCGCTCATCGTGCCGCGCGCTCCGGTTGTGGATCGATCGCATAGGGATCGGCGATGCCGAGGCTCGCCAGAATCTCGCGTTCGAGGCTTTCCATTTCTTCGGCGTCGTCGTCGGTCTCGTGATCGAATCCCAGAAGGTGGAGATAGCCGTGAACCGTAAGATGCGTGAGATGATCGGCGAGGCTCTTCCCTTCCTCTGTGGCTTCGCGCTCCACGGTTTCACGCGCGATGGCGATGTCTCCGAGGTGGAGACATGTCGCGTTATGCGCAGCGGCGGGAAAGGACAGGACGTTGGTCGCCGTATCCTTGTCGCGCCATTGCGCGTTCAGGCGACGGATTTCGGCATCGTCGCACAGCAGAACGCCAACTTCGGCATCGGCGGGTTCGAACAGCGCCTCCGCCGCCGCGATGGCGCGTCGGATCGCTTCTTCGGCATCGTCTTCCGCCCAGAGCGCGGAAGCGACTACTATCTCGGTCTTCACGCTCATTTGCGCTCCGAGGACCCCGCGGTCTGGTCTCGCTCGGCCTTCGAATAGGCGTCGACGATACGTCTCACGAGATCGTGTCGCACGACGTCGCCTTCGAGAAATTTCACATGGCCGACGCCTTCGACTTGCCGGAGCAAGTGCACGGCCTGACTCAGTCCCGACCGTTGGCCGGTCGGCAGGTCGGTCTGTGACGGATCGCCATTGACGATCATGCGCGATCCTTCGCCCAGACGAGTCAGGAACATCTTCATCTGCATTGTTGTGGCGTTCTGCGCTTCGTCCAGGAGCACACAAGCGTTGCTCAGCGTGCGGCCGCGCATGAAGGCCAGCGGAGCCACTTCGATCATGCCGGTTTGCATCCCGCGCTCGACCATGCGCGCGTCCATGAAATCGTGCAGCGCGTCGTAGATCGGTCGCAGATATGGATCTACTTTTTCCCGCATATCGCCGGGCAGGAACCCCAGCCGTTCGCCCGCTTCGACTGCCGGCCGGGATAGGACAATTCTCTCGACGATGCCCTGCTCGAGCAAGGAAACGGCGTGACCGACGGCGAGCCAAGTCTTTCCGGTGCCGGCCGGACCTTCCGCGAACACGAGTTCGAATTTCTTCAACGCGCGTAGATAAACGCTTTGCGCATTGTTTCTGGCCCGCACGCTCGGGCGCTTTCGGGTGCGGATTTCCTCGAATCCATGCGGCTCGACGTCTGCATCGGCGGGAAAAAGCGAACCCTGCAGCAATGTTTCCTCGAGCGCGCCATCGACTTCGCCGAGCGAGATGGCGTGGCCGGCTGCAGCGCGAGCGTAAAGCCTTTCTAGCGCGCGACGCGCCTGATCGACGCCGGACGCCGCTCCCTTCAACGTCACATGATTTCCGTTGGCGGCCGCGACGATTCCGAGCCGACGCTCGATCTTAGCGAGATTGTGGTCGTATTGCCCAAAGACCGTCGAGGCATGGCGATTGTCGCCGAAAGTCAGAGTAACCTCGGTTTCCTCTTCAGCAGGATTGTCGCCCAAAGTCTCGAAATCCTTGCGTTGTCCTGCGCTGACGCGTCCGTTCAATTGCGAATCTCCACGCCCTGTTCCGGTTCGATCGTTCCGAAGAGCGAATGGGGTCCAGGCCGCATAATCGCACAGCGACGGACCGATCCGATCAATTCCGTTGGGCCGTCAACCTGGACGCTTTGAAGGTACGGCGATCGGCCGACGATCTGACCCGCATGGCGACCGGTCTTCTCGAACAGAACATCCATGCTGCGACCAATGCTGGCGGCATTGAACGATGCGGCTTGCGCATCGAGAAGCGCCTGAAGCGCGGCGAGCCGCTCCTTCTTCACGCTTTCTTCGACTTGACCGTCAAGTTCCGCTCCCGGCGTGCCCGGGCGTCGCGAATATTTGAACGAGAATGCGCCGGCAAACCCCACTTCCTCGACGAGGCGCATGGTCGCATGGAAATCCTCGTCCGTTTCCCCGGGAAATCCGACAATGAAGTCGGACGACAGCGCAATATCAGGGCGCGCCGCGCGGATTTTTCCGATCAACGCCAGATATTCGGCCGCAGTGTGCCGGCGATTCATGGCGCGCAGAATGCGATCGGCTCCGCTCTGCACCGGCAGGTGCAGATAGGGCATGACTTTAGGTAGATCGCGGTGCGCCGCGATCAGGTCGTCGCCCATGTCAAGGGGATGGCTGGTCGTATAGCGCAGCCGCTCGATTCCTTCGATCCCGGAGAGCCGCTCGAAGAGTCGCGCCAACGTCCAGACGCCGCCCTGCCCCTCCCAGCGATAGCCATTCACGTTTTGGCCTAGCAGCGTGAGTTCCTTCACCCCGCTGGCGGCCAGTCGTTCGGCTTCGCCGATCACGTCCGTCGCTGCACGGGAGACTTCGGCGCCGCGCGTGTATGGGACCACGCAGAAACTGCAGAATTTGTCGCAACCCTCCTGGATCGTGACAAAGGCGGTCAACCGGCCGCGGTCGACCGCTCCATTGGGTCGCCGCAGGTCCAGAAACTTGTCGTTCGTCTCGAAGTCGATGAAGAGAGGCCGCTCGCCCTGTCTTGCCTTGTCCAGTGCTTCCGGCAAGCGATGATAAGCCTGTGGGCCGAGCACGAAATCGACGGCGGCCTCGCGGCGCAGGATTTCGGCGCCCTCAGCCTGGGCGACACAGCCTGCGACGCCAATCAGGAGGGGAAGGCCAAGTTCGGCGCGCTCGTGCTTGAGTTGGCGAATCTGCCCGAGTTCGGAAAACACCTTGTCGGAAGCCTTCTCCCGAATATGGCAGGTGTTCAACACGATGACATCGGCGTCCCGCGGGCTGTCGACCGGGGCGTGCCCCTGTCCATCCAGAAGTCCCGCGATTCGGGAGGAATCGTAGACGTTCATCTGACAGCCGTAGGATTTGACGTACCCGCCTCCCGCCGCCTTCGAACCCTTGTCCACGCCGTTCCGATCCTCGCGCTCCGCCGCCCTGCCACGGCCTGGTCGATCGCTTATACGACCAGTTGACCCGAATGAACATAAGCGGTTCTGTGCGCGTGGCCGCTCTCCATGATTTCGCCCCGGAAGGCGTCCTGGATTGCGAGCGCAGCCTGCCTCGCCGCGAACTTGCGGTCGGTCGCCCGATCAAACCGGATTGGCGTGAGGAACCTGACCCTGCATTGCGCCGGACCACTGTTCACGAGGTCGCGCAGGTGTGGCGCGAAATCCGTATCGCCATACCACGCGACGGCGGCGCGGCCGGCTCGGCCGAGCGGCAAGCCGCTGCGGCGCGTATAGGCGATCACGACCGGCAAGATGTGAACCAGTTCGATATCGTCCCGCTGCGCGAGCAGATCGCGGGCGGCTGCGAAATGCGAGGAATGGAACTTTCTGAGACGTGTCCCGTCGCCCGTTGTCGCCTCAGGAAAGAGCGCGACGACGTGCAGGTCTTCCATCGAAGCCGCCATCTGACGATTTACATGCGGGATCAGTCGACGGCGGCCGCGCTCGACGAAGAGCGTTCCATAGCTTCGCGCCAACGTCCCGAGAATCGGCCAGGTCGCGAGATCGTGCCGGGCCAGAAATACAATGTCGGATCGGCTTCCGAGCGCCAGAACGTCAGTCCAGGAAATGTGGTTTGCGACCAGAAGCACTGGATAATCGCGGGGAATCGCGCCCTCGTACTCGATACGAATTCCGAGCGATTTGCAGGCCAACTGACAAAATCGTCTGCGAAACCAGCATTTTACGATCCCCGCCGTTCGACCGGAAAGGGGCGCAAGCGCCAACCCGAGCGCCAGCGCGAACGCGATCAGAATCGAGATGGAGATAAGACGCAGCGCTGCCATGGATAGGTCTCGCAGGCGCTCTAGGACGAATGCGCGACGATTGTATTACAGTTCCAGCTTCAAAATGAGCGCATTGCCTTTCGAGCCGTCGGCCTTGGCATAATAAGCGGGCCGCCGGCCAACCTGCCGGAATCCGAACCGACGGTAGAGCGCCAGCGCCGGACGATTTGCGTCGTCGACTTCCAGAAGCACGCTCGCGGCGCCTTTTCGGGCGAGGTTGGCCAAATGGCGGCCGAGCAATGTAGTCGCCAGACCTTGACCCCGGGCGGCCGAGTCGACCGCGACTGTGAGGATTTCGGCTTCGTCCGCCGCAATGCGCGAGAGCACGAATCCCTGAAATCGAGGGGCGTCCCCTATACAGTCGGCGACGACGGATGAGCTTGTCAGAAGTTTTTCGAATTCCGAGGCCGACCAGCCCCTGGCGAAGGACGAGGCATGAAGCATGGCGCAACGTCCCGCCCCCGCGGCGCCAAGCGGACGACAGGGCTTGCCGGGATTTGCCGAGGCGAACATCAGGCCGCCGGAACGGCCGCCGACTCCGGCGGCTTCACGTCGGGCGCTTTGAGATAGAGCGGCCGAGGCGGGGCAGAAGCGGGATCGGCCGCCGCGCCGAGGCGCGCGACAAAGGCTATGTCGGGGGCCTTGGCGTCGGAGACGACCTCGGCCGCGACGCCCATGGACCAGGCCTCGATCGCGAGGGCCGCCGCGCTCGATCCGGTCAGCCGCAAAGGACCCGAACCCATGGCGCGCACCGCTTCTCTCGGCGCGGAGATCCGGGGCGCGATGATCGGATTCCCCCCGGCAAACGCCGCGACGAAAATACGCCCGTGCCGCGCATCGACCGCTGCGGCAGCCACGCCGTCGCTCCAGTCGAGCATGATCGGCGCGACATAGGCCGACAAGGTCGAAACGCCGACGATCGGAATGGAGCGGGCGAGCCCAATCGCGCGCGCTGCGGAAATGCCGACCCTGATGCCTGTAAACGATCCAGGACCGACCGTGACGGCAATACGGTCGATCGCGGACGGGCCGCCCTGGCCGGCGACGACCCGGTCGATCAAAGGAATGATCGCCTGATCGTGCCCGCGATCGAGCCAGATGGTCTCGCGCGCCAAGGCCTCGTTCGTGGCGGCGTCGAACAGGCAGGCGGACGCGGCGCCGAGCGCGGTGTCGATAGCGAGAATCTTCATCGCTCTATCGTGACGAGATTCAGGGCTCCGATCAACGCGAGCGTGTCAGATCTGCTCGACGGCGCGAACTTCGGGAAGGAAATGCTTCAGCAGGTTCTGGATGCCGTGCTTCAGCGTCGCGGTCGAAGACGGGCAGCCGGAACAGGCCCCCTTCATCGCGAGATAGACGACCCCGTCCCTGAAGCCGCGAAACCGGATATCGCCGCCGTCGCCGGCGACGGCCGGACGTACGCGCGTATCGAGCAAATCCTTGATCTGCTCCACAGTGTCGGAATCGGCTGCGTCGTAAAACTCGTCATCGTCGGCTTGCGCGGCCTCCCCTGCCGCGAAGACGGGAGCGCCGGAGACGAAATGCTCCATGATGACGCCGAGAATGCTTGGCTTCAGATGCTGCCATTCGCCCGCGTTTTTCGTGACCGAGATGAAATCTCCGCCGAGAAAGACCTGCGACACGCCGTCCACCGAGAACAGCGCGGCGGCCAGCGGCGAACCTTCAGCCTCGGCCGACGACCGAAACTCGGCCAGACGCTGTCCGGCGACCTCGCGGCCCGGGAGAAACTTGAGGGTTGCAGGATTGGGGGTCGGCTCGGTCTGAATGAACATGGTCGGTTCTGCCTTCGACGGCGGGCGGTTCCCCGCAAGATATGATTTTGCAACCCGATTTCAATCGGGTTCGCCAACGCTCAGCGGACGAAGCCTAGGATATCCTTGACCGCCGTCATGTTGCGGGATGCGATTTCGTGGGCTCGGTCCGCGCCATTGCGCAGAATGTCGTCGATATAGGCGCGATCGGCCTGCAGGCGCTTCATCTCGGAACCCACGGGTCCGAGCTTGGCGACGGCCAGATCGACGAGCGCGGCCTTGAAGCTGGAGAAGTTCTGTCCGCCGAATTGCTTTAGCACATCGTCTTTCGTCACCCCTTGCAGCGCCGCGAAGACTCCCACGAGATTGTCCGCCTCCAGCCGGCCGGCGAGGCCGGCGTTCTCCGAGGGGAGCGCGTCGGGATCGGTCTTGGCCTTGCGGATCTTCTGCGCGATCTGATCAGCATCGTCGGACAGGTTGATGCGTGAGTAATCCGACGGGTCGGACTTGGACATTTTCTTGGAGCCGTCACGCAGGCTCATGACGCGCGCCGCCGGGCCCTGGATGATGGGCTCAGGTAAGGGAAAGAACGCATCGCCATAACCAAGCCGCTCGATCGAAGCGGCGAAATCGTTGTTGAATTTCTGCGCAATGTCGCGCGTCAGCTCGAGGTGTTGCTTCTGGTCCTCGCCGACCGGCACATGGGTCGCCCGATAGACGAGAATGTCGGCCGCCATCAGGTTCGGATAGGCATAGAGGCCGACCGAGGCGTTTTCGCGATCCTTGCCAGCCTTTTCCTTGAACTGGGTCATGCGGTTGAGCCAACCCAGCCGCGAGACGCAATTGAAGACCCAGGCGAGTTCGGCGTGGCCGGAGACCTGACTTTGGTTGAAGACGATGTTTTTCTTCGGGTCGATGCCGGAGGCGAGGAAGGCCGCGGTCACCTCGCGTGTGTGCTTGGTCAGCTCGGCCGGATCCTGCGGCACCGTGATCGCGTGCATGTCCACGACGCAATAGATGCAGTCGTACTTCTCCTGCATCTCCACGAATTTCACGAGCGCGCCGAGGTAATTTCCGAGATGGAAATTGCCGGTGGGCTGAACGCCGGAGAACACCAGTTGAGGAAATGCAGACATAAACCCGAGCTCCACAAAAGCGCACGGGTCTTATCTCAGGCGCGCCGGGCGAGCAAACCCTCAAACCGGCTCAGAGGATGAAGCGGCTCAGGTCCACGTTGCGCGCGAGATCGCCGATCGAGCGCTCGACATAGGCGGCGTCGACCACGATCGTTTCGCCGGCGATGTCGGGGGCATTAAAGCTCGCCTCCTCCAGAATTCGCTCCATGACCGTCTGCAGACGGCGCGCCCCGATATTCTCGACCGTCGAATTGATGCGGGCAGCGAAGGCGGCGATCGAGGCGATGCCGTCGGGTTCGAAGCTCAGCTCGACGCCTTCTGTTTCCATGAGCGCCCGATACTGCTTCGGAAGGCTTGCCTCGGTCTCGTTGAGAATGCGGACGAAATCGGCTTCGGTCAGCGGCGCCAGCTCGACGCGGATCGGCAGGCGACCCTGGAGTTCGGGCAGCAGGTCGGAGGGCTTCGAGAGGTGGAATGCGCCGGAACCTACGAAGAGGATATGGTCGGTGCGCACAGCCCCGTGCTTCGTGGCGACAGTCGTGCCTTCGATGAGCGGCAGAAGGTCGCGCTGTACGCCCTCGCGCGAGACGTCGCCGCCCCGGCCTTCGCGGACACAGATCTTGTCGATCTCGTCGATGAAGACGATGCCCTGATTTTCCGTTTCCCGGATCGCGTCCTGCACGATCTGGTCGTTGTCGACCAACTTTTCCGCCTCGTCGGCGATCAACGGCTCGCGCGCCTCGCGCACTTTGAGACGGCGTCGCGTCGGCTTTGCCCCCTTGCCAAAGAGATCGCCGAGGGAAATTGCCCCGACCGCGCCCGGCATGTTGGGGAGCTCGAAGACCGGGGTCGCCGAGCCCGAAGCGGTCGTCTCAATTTCGACGTCCTTTTCCTCGAGATCGCCGGCGCGCAGCATCCGCCGGAATGAGTCCCGGGTCGCCTGGGAGGCGTTCGCGCCGACAAGCGCCGTCACCATGCGTTCTTCCGCTGCTGTTTCCGCCCGAGCCCGGACGGCCGCCCGCTGCTTCTCCTTGCCGAGCGAAATGGCGACTTCGACGAGATCGCGCACGATCTGCTCGACGTCCCGGCCGACATAGCCGACCTCCGTGAATTTGGTGGCTTCCACCTTCAGGAAGGGCGCCTGAGCGAGCTTGGCCAGGCGACGAGCGATCTCGGTCTTCCCGCAGCCGGTCGGACCGATCATCAGGATGTTCTTCGGCAGAACTTCCTCGCGCATCTGGCCTTCGAGCTTCGATCGCCGCCAGCGATTGCGCAGCGCGATCGCGACCGCGCGCTTGGCCTCCGCCTGCCCAACAATGTAGCGGTCGAGCTCGGAAACGATCTCACGTGGCGAAAAATCGGTCATTCAGGTACGCAGCCTCACACAGAATCTATTGATTCGACGACGATATTTCGGTTCGTGTAAACGCAGATATCGGCCGCGATCTCAAGCGCCCGCCGCGCTATGGCTTCCGAATCCATATCCCCGTCGATCAGCGCGCGGGCGGCCGCCAGCGCGTAATTTCCGCCCGATCCGATCGCCATGACGGAGCCATGTGGGCCGACCTCGGGCTCCAGCACGTCGCCCGTGCCCGAAAGCAGGAAGGCGGAGGAGCCATCCGCAACCAGCATCATCGCTTCCAGGCGCCGCAGATAGCGGTCCGTCCGCCAGTCCTTGGCCATTTCGATCGTGGCGCGCATCAGCTGGCCGGAAAACTGCTCCAGCTTGGCCTCCAGCCGCTCGAAAAGTGTGAAAGCGTCCGCCGTAGCGCCGGCAAAGCCGGAAATCACGTTTCCTTTGCCGAGGCGCCGCACCTTGCGGGCATTGCCCTTCACCACGGTCTGGCCGAGCGAAACCTGGCCGTCGCCCGCGATTGTCGTCCGCCCGCCCTTGCGGACCAGAACGATTGTCGTCGCGTGCCAGCGCAACCGATCCGCGTCCATGCATTTCACCTCTGTTCGCGCCCGCGCCGATTTTCGATCAATTTCCGCTCGTTTGCGCGGCCCGCCATGCGCAGCGAGCGTGGCAAACTGGGGAAATACCGGTTAGAAGACGCCGAAGCATTCACGGGGCTACGGATATGCGTCGCGCGACCGTTCAGCGCAAGACCAAGGAAACCGACATTTCCCTCGCCATCGCGCTCGATGGTTCAGGTAAGTCGGCCATTTCGACGGGCATCGGTTTTTTCGACCACATGCTGGACCAGATCGCCCGGCACGGCCTGTTCGATCTCGAAATCGCCGCCAAGGGCGACCTCCACATCGATGACCACCACACGGTCGAAGACGTCGGAATCGCGCTTGGTCAGGCGATCAAGCAGGCGCTCGGGGACCGAAAGGGCATCCGCCGCTATGCGACGGCTCATGTTCCGATGGACGAGGCGCTGACGCGCGTGTCCCTCGATCTCTCCGGCCGCGCCTTCCTTGTGTTCGATACGCAGTTCCCGACGCCCAAGATCGGAACGTTCGACACCGAGCTCGTCCGGGAATTCTTCCAGGCGCTGGCAGGAAATTGCGGCGCGAATGTCCATGTCGACAATATCAGGGGGGCCAACAGCCACCATATTGCCGAATCCTGCTTCAAGGCCTTGGCCCGGGCCTTGCGTGAGGCGGTGGAAATCGATCCGCGTCAGTCTGACGCGATTCCCTCGACCAAAGGCGTCCTCTAGGCAGATGGCTTCCGCGCCGACACTTTTCACGCTCCACCCGGGAGCCGCGGATTCAAAGGCAGCGCCGCGTCTCGTGGCCTATCGGTTCTCCTGGGCGGGCTTTTGGCTCGGGCCGCTCTGGCTTCTGGCGCAGCGCCTGTGGATTGCGGCGACTGTCGTAGCGGCAGTCGCGGTGATGCTCTCGCTGGCGGTCCGTTCCGGCGCCCTGAGCGGCGGCGCTGGCGCGCTAGCCTGGCTTCTCGTGGCGAGTCTGGTTGGGCTCGAGGGCCGGGAATGGCTCCGGCGGGCCTTGATCCGCCGCAGGGCGCCAATAGCCGGTTTGGCTTACGCGTACGATGAAGCAGATGCGTTCGCGAGCGCGGCGCTTCATTTGCGCGAGGAAGATGCCGAAAGGGCGGCGCCGTGACGGTAGCGTTGGTTGATTACGGCTCGGGCAATCTGCACTCGGCGCGCAAGGCGTTCGAGCGCGCCGCGCGCGAATGCGGACTGTCTGCCTCCAGCATCTCGGTCACGGCCGACCCGGACGTTGTCCGGTTGGCTGAGCGTGTCGTCCTGCCCGGCGTCGGCGCCTTTGCGGACTGCCGCAATGGCCTGACGGCGGTCGCGGGCATGACCGAGGCCCTGAGCGAAGCCGCCCTCCGCCGCGCCCGGCCTTTTCTGGGAATCTGCGTCGGAATGCAGCTCCTGGCCACGCGTGGCCTTGAACACGAGACTGTCGCGGGGCTCGACTGGATCGGCGGCGACGTCGTGCAGATCGAGCCGAGCGACGCATCGCTCAAGGTGCCGCATATGGGCTGGAACACGTTGACGGCGCGGCGCGCACATGCGCTGTTGAAAGACCTGCCGTTGGGCGAAACCGGGCTCCACGCCTATTTCGTGCATTCCTACCAATTCAAGCCGCGCGAACCGGCCGCCGTCGTCGCTGAAACCGAATATGGCGGTCCTCTGACCGCCATGATCGGGCGCGACAATATCGCTGGCGTGCAATTTCATCCCGAGAAGAGCCAGTCACTCGGGCTGAAGCTCATCTCGAACTTTCTCCGGTGGTCGCCGTGATCCTGTTTCCTGCTATCGACCTCAAGAACGGCGAATGTGTTCGGCTCGTCCACGGCGACATGGACAAGGCGACAGTGTTCAATGTCGATCCGGTGGCGCAGGCGGTCGAGTTCGAACAGCTCGGCTTCGAATATCTGCATGTCGTCGATCTCGACGGGGCGTTTGCCGGTCGACCGGTCAACGCGCAGGCGGTCGAAGGCATGCTGGCCCGGCTCAAGATCCCCGTGCAGCTCGGCGGCGGGATCCGGGACCTGCGCACGATCGAAGGCTGGCTCGGCAAGGGCGTGACACGCGTCATCATCGGCACGGCGGCGGTCCGCGACCCCAGTCTCGTCCGGGAAGCGGCGCGGCTCTATCCCGGTCGAATCGCGGTCGGCATTGACGCGCGCGAGGGGCTCGTCGCCATCGAGGGGTGGGCGCGAACCTCCACCGCGACGGCCGTCGATATCGGCAGGCGCTTCGAGGACGCCGGCGTGGCAGCCATCATCTACACCGACATCATGCGCGACGGCGTCATGCTCGGCCTCAATATCGAGGCGACGCTCGCGCTCGCCGAAGCGGTTTCGATTCCCGTCATCGCGTCGGGCGGCCTTGCGTCGCTGGACGATGTCCGGCGGCTGCTGAAGCCCGATTGCGCGCGTCTGGCCGGCGCCATCTCCGGTCGTGCGCTCTACGACGGGCGTCTGCGAGCCGACGAAGCCCTCGCGCTGATCAAGCAGGCCCGCGAGAACGTCCGTGCTTAAGAAGCGACTTATTCCTTGCCTCGACGTAAAGGACGGACGGGTCGTCAAGGGCGTCAACTTCGTCGATCTGCGCGATGCGGGCGATCCCGTGGAATGCGCGATCGCCTATGACGCCGCTGGCGCCGACGAACTCTGTTTCCTCGACATCACGGCGACGCACGAGAATCGCGGCATCATTTTCGACGTGGTCCAGCGGACGGCGGAGGCCTGCTTCATGCCGCTGACCGTCGGCGGCGGCGTCAGGGCGACCGACGATATCCGGAAATTGCTGCTGGCCGGCGCAGACAAGGTTTCGATCAATTCGGCAGCCGTCGCCAATCGGACGTTCGTGCGCGACGCGGCGGAAAAGTTCGGCAGCCAGTGCATCGTCGTGGCGATCGACGCCAAGCGCGTCGGCGACCATTGGGAAATTTTCACCCATGGCGGTCGCAAACCGACAGGGATCGACGCCATCTCGTTCGCGCGCGAGGTCGTCTCGCTCGGCGCCGGCGAGTTGCTTCTGACCTCGATGGACCGCGACGGCACGAAGAGCGGATTCGATCTGGAACTGACCCGCGCGATCGCCGATTCCGTCTCGGTTCCGGTCATCGCGTCCGGCGGCGTAGGCCAGCTCGAGCATCTCGTCGAAGGAGTACGGGATGGCCACGCCTCCGCCGTGCTGGCGGCGTCAATTTTCCATTTCGGGACGTTCACGATCCGCGAGGCGAAGGACTACATGGCGAATGCCGGGCTGCCGATGCGGCTCGACGCCTCCGCGTCCGATACGTTCACATTGGAACGACTTCGCGATGTTGTCGCGGCCCGCGCCGGCTCCAATGACGCCGGCTCATATACGCGCAAGCTGATCGAGGGCGGAATGCCGCGCATTTCCAAGAAGTTCGGCGAGGAAGCCGTCGAGGCGGTGATTGCCGCCTGCGCTGGCGATGCGCGCGAACTCGTTTCGGAGAGCGCGGATGTCCTATACCATCTGATGGTCCTGCTGCACGCCAAGGGCATTGCGCTGGAAGAGGTTTTCGCCGAACTTCAACGACGGACGCGACAATCCGGCCTTCAGGAAAAAGCCTCGCGTAAGAGCAGTTCGGGCGAAGGTTGAGAGTGCGGAGCGACATGGACGAGCGGGTTGGCCACAACCGGGCGAACGGGACCGTGTCGCCCTATCGCTATTTCACACGCAACGAATGGGCGGCGCTGCGCGCGGATACGCCTCTCACGCTGACGATCGACGATCTGACGAAGCTTCAGTCTATCAATGATCCGATCTCGGTCGAGGAAGTCATCGCGATCTATCTGCCGCTATCGCGCCTGCTGGCGCTTTATGTCGCGGCCACGCAGGGCCTGTTCAAGGCGACGCAGCGCTTTCTCGGCGCCGAGGATGGCAAGGTTCCCTACATCATCGGCGTGGCGGGCTCGGTTTCGGCCGGCAAGTCGACGAGCGCGCGCGTCCTGCAAGCCTTGCTGTCGCGCTGGCCCAATACGCCGAACGTGCAACTCGTGACCACAGACGGCTTTCTCCTCCCGAACGCGGTTCTCGAGCGCGAGCGTCTTATGGAGAAAAAGGGCTTTCCAGAAAGCTATGACCAGGCCGCGCTCATTCGTTTCCTGTCCGACGTCAAGGCCGGTCAGGCGCGGGTCGAGGCGCCGATCTATTCGCATCTGACCTACGACATCATTCCTGGAAAGACTGTCACCGTCGACCGTCCCGATATTCTGATCGTGGAAGGGGTGAATGTCCTGCAACCCAGCAGGCTTTCACGCGACGCCAACGAAACGCCGTTCGTATCGGACTTCTTCGACTTTTCCGTCTACCTGCATGCCGAAGAGTCGATCCTTGAGCGTTGGTATGTCGACCGCTTCATGCGTCTGCGAGAAACGGCGTTCCGCGATCCGCAATCCTATTTCCGAAAATACGCTGATCTGAGCGACGACGAAGCGATGGAAGTGGCGACGTCTATCTGGTCGCGCATCAATCTTCGCAACTTGCACGAGAACATTTTTCCGACGCGGGCGCGCGCCAGCCTCGTGCTGACCAAGGGCGACTCCCACAAGATCGAGCAAGTCGCGCTGCGCAAACTGTAGATCGTTTCAGCGGCCGAGCTTCACGCGAGTCCATTCGCGCGTGATGATCTTCTGGATATCTGCTTCCTTGGTCGAGACTGTGAAGAGCTTCTGCGCCATAGCCTCGTCAGGATAGATTGATCGGTTTTCGGCGATGGCGGTCGGCAGGAGCGCCTTGGCGGACGAGACCGGGTTGGCGAAATTCGTCACGCCGGTATTGCGCGCAGCGATTTCGGGACGCAGCAGGAAGTCGATGAACTTGTGCGCCTCCGTCACGTGCTGTGCGTCTTTCGGAATGGCGAGCGCGTCGATCGACATGAGCGTCCCTTCGCGCGGGATCACATAGCCGATATCGACTCCGGCGCCGGCTTCGCGCGCCCGGTTGCGCGCCTGAAAACTGTCGCCCGCCCAGCCGATCGCCACGCAAATGTCGCCGTTTGCGAGCGCATTGATATATTCCGACGAATGAAATTTTCGGACGTAGCGACGCACGCGCGAGACGACCTCGGCAGCCTTGTGAATGCTCGCCGCATCGCGCAGCTCCGGTGAAAGACCGCTGTACTTGGCTGCGATGGCGAGAATGTCTTCGGGACTGTCGAGAAAATAGACGCCGCAATCCGCGAGCTTCTTCATGTTCTCCGGCTTGAAGACGATGTCCCAGCTGTCCAGAGGCTTGTCGCCGAGCCGCTCTTTGACCTTGGCGGAATTGTAGGCGATGCCGGTGGTGAACCACATGTACGGCACGGCGAACTCGTTGCCCGGGTCGTAGACGGCGAGGCGCGCCGCGATCTTGGGATCGACGCCCTTGAGATTGGGCAGGAGCGCCTTGTTCAGCTTCTGAAACACGCCAGCTTTGATCTGGCGCTGCAAGAAGGTCGCCGAGGGTACGACGATGTCGTATCCGGTGCCGCCCGCAAGCAGCCGCGTCTCCAGGATTTCGTTGGAATCATAGGTGTCGTAGATGACCTTGATCCCGGTTTCCTTGGTGAATTCCTCGAGCGTCTTCTGGTCGATATAATCGGTCCAGTTGGCGACGTTCAGCGTCGATTCCGCCCGCGCTGTGGGCGCGGAGAAAAACGGCGCGAGGCAAAGGCCAAGCAGGAGCGCGTTCTGCGCGAGACGGCGTAGCGAAGAGATCAAGGTCATGATGCGATACTATTCGTCCCGCCCCGTATGTCGATTGGCGTTCGATGAATGATGGCGCCATTCCGTTGCTGCCGGTGGCGGAACGGGCGCCGGCCATCGCCCGCGGCGTCTGCCGCCTTCTGGCCGCGGCCGGCGCCTCGACCGTACTGGAGATACGGCTCCCGGATGGGCGGCGGGCGGATGTCATGGCCGTTCAACCCGACGGCACGATCCATATCGTCGAAATAAAATCCTGCATCGCGGATTTCCGCAGCGACCGCAAATGGCCCGACTACAGGGAATTCTGCGATTCCCTGTATTTCGCGATCGATCTCGCGACGCCTCAGGCGATCATTCCGGAGGCAGCCGGGCTGATCGTCGCCGACAATTATGGAGCCCGGATCCTGCGTGGCGGGATCGAGCATCGCCTCTCCGCCGCGCGCCGCAAGGCGGTGACGCTCCGCTTTGCAAGGACGGCCGCGGACCGCCTGCTCGCGATCCATGATCCGATGTGTCGATCGGGACTTTGAACGCCTCAGCGCGGCGCGCGCTTTGCCAGTATGCGCTGCAGCGTGCGCCGGTGCATGCTGAGCCGGCGGGCCGTTTCCGAAACGTTGCGGCCGCACAATTCATAGACGCGCTGGATGTGTTCCCAACGCACCCGATCGGCCGACATCGGATTTTCCGGCAGCTGTGCATGGTCCGGCGTGATCGAGCGCAGCGCCGCATCGATGTCGTCTGCGTCGGCCGGCTTGGCGAGATAGTCGAAGGCGCCCATCTTTACCGCCGTCACGGCGGTTGCGATGTTGCCATATCCGGTCAGGATGACGCCGCGCGCTTCCGGGCGACGCAATTTGAGTTCCGAAATGATGTCGAGCCCGTTGCCGTCGCCGAGCCGCATGTCGATCACGGCGAATGCGGGCGGCGCCGCCTCAATGGCCTTGATGCCCTCGAGTACCGAATTTGCGGTCTGGACAACGTAGCCGCGCGCTTCCATGGCGCGCGCGAGGCGGCCGAGGAATGCGGAATCGTCGTCGACGATCAGCAGCGAGCGGTCGTCTGGTAAACCGTCGCCAGGTGAATGCCGGGATTCCGGAACAGGTCCCTCGTTGCTCATAGCCGCTCTATCCGGGTTTGACCCCACCTCGTCAAGTCGGGAATTCGCCAGCGTCGGCTAGGCCGCCGACTGGCGGCGCTCGAATTCGGCCCGCGGCCAGACAATCTGGACGACGGCGCCGGTCGCCGGGCCCGGCTTGTTTGCGAGGCGTACGCTTGCGCCGGAGCGCTCGAGCAATGTCTTCGCGATGAAGAGGCCGAGGCCCAGCCCCGTCGTCTCGTCGATCTTGGCGCGCCGGTCCGCCGCGCGCGTCGTGACATACGGCTCCCCGAGGCTGGACAGGATTTCCGGGGCGAAGCCGGGTCCATCGTCCGCGATCGTGACGATCACCTCGGACGAGTTCCATTCTGCGCGCGTCTCGACCTCCGACCGTGCGAAATCGACCGCATTCTCGATCAAGTTACCCAGACCATAGAGTACGCCCGGGCTACGGGCGCAGATCGGTTCGGGCGCGGGGCCATTCATCTCGACCGTCGCCTTCACATCAAAATTCCGGTGAGGCTGGATCACCTCTTCGAGCAGTACGCTGAGCGTCATGTTGGTCAGCATGCTTCCAGGATCATCGCCGAGCGACGTCAGTTTCCCCAAAATCTCGCGACAACGCCGAACCTGCTGCGAAAGCAGATCGAGATCGTCCTGCGCCGGCGCGGATTTCGGATTCCTGGTCCATTCCTTCGTGACCAGCGCGATGGTCGCGAGCGGCGTGCCGAGTTCGTGCGCCGCGGCGGCTGCAAGCCCATCCAGCTGACTGAGATGCTGCTCGCGGGCGAGCACGAGTTCGGTCGCCGCCAGCGCGTCCGACAGGAGACGCGCCTCCTCGGCGACCCGGCTGGCGTAGAGCGCCACGAAAATACCGGCCAGACCCAACGCTACCCAGATCCCGGCGCGATAGACTGGCGGCAGGCTGAGCGCCGCACCTTCGATCCAGGGCAGCGGCTGGTTGTAGAAGGCGAGAACGAGCGCGAGCACGATCATCAACGCGACGAGATAGGCGGCCTGCCCGCGCGGCAGGGAAACTGCGCCGATCACCACCGGTGCGAGCGCGAGAACAACGAATGGATTGTCGAGGCCGCCCGTCAAATACAGAAGTGCTGCGAGTTGCAGGAGATCGAAGGTCAGCAGCGCGGTCGCCGGCCATTCGGCGAGCCGGTGATTGCGCTGGAAGCGAAGACGAAGCCCGACGTTCAGCGCCGCAGAAGCCCCGACCGCCGCCAGACAGGGAGCGATCGGCAGCGGAAAGCGCAGGCCGTAGTGAACGATCAGGATCGCAACGAGCTGGCCCGCCACGGCGAGCCAGCGCAGGCGTACAAGCGTATCGACACGCAACCGGCGCGCGCGCGTGCCGACATTCTCAAGCGAGAGATCCGTCATCGCGGCATTTGTGCCGCATTCCCGCGCAAACGCAAACGATCAGGCGGCAGGGCCGTCTGCTCTCGCCTCGGCGCGCTCGGCTTCGCGAGAGCGCGGATCGTCGCGCGCCCCGCGGCTCGGCCAACCCTCCCTCTGCGACTTCCGTTCGCCGTCGGCGGTCTCGGTCTGGTCGTGGAACAGGATTTGTTGCGTCGGGAACGGAAGGTCGATGCCGGCTTCCGTGAGCGCAGGCTTGATGGCGCGCAGGATTTCGTCTGACGATTCGATGGCTTCACGCCGCACAGCGGGATTGATCCAGAAGCGCACTTCCAGATTGACCGAACTCTCCGCCAGCTCCCGAACGAGCACGACAGGCTTGGGATCGCGCTGGACCCGGTCGAGCCCTTCGATCGTCTCGAGTATGACCCGCGTCGCAAGGTCGATATCGTCGCCGTAACCGATGCCGACCTCGACGGCGATCCGCCGGCTGGGATGTGCGGTGTTGACGGTCACACGGTTCGTGTAAAGCTCGCTGTTGGGAATAACGATCCGCCGGTTGTCGTAGGTGCGCAGCAGCGTCGCGCGGATCTGGATGTCCTCGACTGTGCCTTCGTGCGAGCCGCTGACAATCTGGTCGCCGATCTTGAACGGCTTTGTGATCAGCACGAGGATCCCGGCGAGCAGGTTCTGGAAAATGTCCTTGAACGCAAAGCCGACTGCGACGCCGCCGACGCCGAGCGCGCCGAAGATCGAGGCGGCGTCGAGCGACGGGAAGACGATGGTGGCGGCGATCAGCGCGCCCAGCACCAGCAACAACCCGCTCGCGATGCGCGCGAAAACCTTCGCGACGCCATCGTTCTGACCGGCGCGACGGGCCAGATCGCTCGCGCCGCGCGCCAGCAGCCGCGCGAGCCCGACGAAGATCAGGAAGACGACGGCCGCGATGAGCAGATTGGGCGCGATCGCCACGGCGCCATGCGCAATCGCCTGAAGCTTGGCCCAGGCGGCGTTGGTCTCTGAGGACATGCTTCCGCTCCCGATCCGCAGCCGGGAAAACGGCGGCTGAGCGAGAGGGTTCCTGCGGCCGAGGTCAGGGCAGCGTCAGGCCGCCGCGTCCTTCGCGCGCTCGGCTCGCTTGCGATCGTTGGGATCGAGCATCGCTTTGCGCAGGCGGATCGACTTGGGCGTCACCTCGACGCGCTCGTCGTCCTCGATATAGGCGAGAGCCTTTTCCAGCGTCATCTTGATCGGCGGCGTGAGGCGCACGGCCTCGTCTTTCGACTGCGTGCGGATATTGGTGAGCTGCTTGCCCTTCAGCACGTTGATCTCGAGATCGTTGTCGCGCGTGTGCTCGCCCACGATCATGCCGCGATAGACCTTCCAGCCGGGCTCTATCATCATCGGGCCGCGATCTTCGAGCTTCCACATGGCGTAGGCGACGGCTTCGCCCTGATCGTTGGAGATCAGCACGCCGTTGCGGCGGCCCTGGATCTCGCCGCGATGTGGCGCATATTCGTGGAACAGGCGGTTCATGATCGCCGTGCCGCGCGTATCGGTCAGAAGCTCGCCCTGGTAGCCGATCAGGCCGCGCGTCGGGGCGTAAAAGACGAGACGCAGACGATTGCCGCCCGACGGGCGCATCTCGATCATCTCGCCCTTGCGCTCGGCCATCTTCTGCACCACGACGCCGGAATGCTCCTCGTCGACGTCGATGACGACTTCCTCGATAGGCTCCAGCAATTCGCCGTCTTCGGAGCGCTTGAAAACGACCTGCGGGCGCGAGACGCCGAGTTCGAAACCTTCGCGGCGCATGGTCTCGATCAGGATGCCGAGCTGCAATTCGCCGCGGCCCGACACGATGAACGCGTCGCCTTCGGGCGAATCCTCGACGCGCAGCGCCACATTGCCTTCGGCTTCCTTGTAGAGCCGCGCGCGGATCATGCGGCTCGTAACCTTGTCGCCTTCCGTGCCGGCGAGCGGCGAATCGTTGACGAGGAAGGTCATCGACAGCGTCGGCGGATCGATCGGCTGGGCCTGCAGCGGCTCGTTGACTTCGAGCGCGCAAAGCGTGTCCGCGACGTTGAATTTTTCGAGGCCCGCGATCGCGACGATATCGCCGGCCTCGGCCTCGTCGATCGGCTGGCGCTCGATGCCGCGGAACGCGAGAATCTTCGACACGCGCCCCTGCTCGACGACATTGCCGTTGCGGTCCAGCACCTTCACCGGCTGGTTCGGCTTGACGGAGCCTGCGAAGACGCGGCCGGTGATGATGCGGCCGAGATAGGGATTGGCTTCGAGCAGAGTGCCGAGCAGGCGGAAGCCGCCCTCCTCGATGACGGGCTCGTGAACGTGCTTCACCACGAGATCGAGCAGCGGCGCCATGCCCTGGTCGGTCGGGCCTTCCGGCGCGTCGGCCATCCAGCCCTGCTTGGCGGAGCCGTAGATGATCGGGAAATCGAGCTGCTCGTCGGTGGCGTCGAGCGCGGCGAACAGGTCGAACACTTCGTTGACCACTTCGTTGACGCGCGCGTCGGGCTTGTCGACCTTGTTGATGCAGACGATCGGCTTGAGGCCGATCTTCAGCGCCTTGCCGACGACGAACTTGGTCTGGGGCATCGGGCCTTCGGCCGCGTCGACCAGCACGATCGCGCCATCGACCATCGACAGGATGCGTTCAACCTCTCCGCCGAAATCGGCGTGGCCAGGCGTGTCGACGATATTGATGCGGATATCCTTCCATGCGATCGAGGTCGCCTTGGCCATGATCGTGATGCCACGCTCTTTTTCGAGATCGTTGGAATCCATGACGCGTTCGGCGACGCGCTGGTTCTCGCGGAAGGCGCCGGATTGCTGCAGGAGCCGGTCCACCAGCGTGGTCTTGCCATGGTCGACGTGCGCGATGATCGCGATATTGCGGAGCTTCATGAATCTGCCGTGTGAAAGAGGTCGCGGGCGCCGGAAGTCGCGCCGTGCTGCGTTGCGGCGCCTTCTACCCTAAACAGCGCAAGAAGGGAATATCATTCGCCCAGCGCGATTCGAGTTACTTCGACGGGCCTCGCCGGCTGTTTGAGCGCGAGGGCCCGGCGCTCTCGGATGGCGTCGCGCGCCTGATCGAGCGCAAGCCCGAAAGCCGCCATCGCATGGGTGTCGAGCCCGCGTAGTTTCCGATTTGTCATGCTCGAAGCGAATATCTCATCGGCCTCCCGTTCGAGTTCGTCGAGTTCGTCGAGCCGGGTCGAGGCGCGCGCGCCCTTGAGAATTTCGAGCAGCCGCTCCAGTACACGGTCGAATTCATTATGACGCGTGTTCGACATTCGCGTTGCGATCGCCGCGAGACCCGAACCGAGAACACTCAGCCCCATCGCACCTAAATATATGAAATCACTATATTTATCGAAGAAATCTTTTTCTTCGTCGTCCAGATATGCCGCCGCGCCGGGGTGGAGGGGCATGGCGGCGCCCTTGTCCGTCGACGGCGCCTCGATCTGATTGGCGAGCTTTTCCAGCCGCGCTATCGACACACGCTCCGAAAACAGTCGCCGCATCACGTCCGCCGCGAGTGAATCCTTTAAGCTCGCCCGCGCCATCAACCGGACCGTAACGCCGACTGTTTCGAAGGGATCCGCCGGACGCGGCGGGTCGCCGCCGAAAGCGCCGCGCACGATCTCGGTGGATTCGAGCGCGCTTGAGCGCTGCGCCATCGCCTTGGCTTCCGCGATCGGCAAGAACTTCGCGGACCCGGAGGCTTTCGTTATGGCGCCGACAGCCTCGAACGCCAGGTCTCCGGTCGCGGGTCCCACAACGAAGAGCGCGTCGACCTGATGCGATTTGACCGCTGCCATCATCGCCTTTCGTTCGATCGCCACATGACGGACCTGGTTCGGATCGATCTCGTATTGCGCCAGGATCGTATCGAACAAGTTGGAGTTCCCGACGCCTGTCGCAGTGCTTCTGACGATGCCGACGGACTTTCCCTTGAGGTCGGGAATAGAGCCGAGGGTCTCGTCGCCGCGGACGATCAGGAGCGCGGGATTTCGGTGCAGGATGACCAGGGTCTGGCCATTGGGCGGGACGGAAATGTCCGATCGGATGACCGCGAGATCGACGCTCTCCGACTGGAGGGCGACAGCGCTGGCGGCGGCGGTGCTGACGGGAACGACCCGAAACCTCACGCTGTCGCGCGAGGCCGCAAAAACATGGCCGATCGCTTCGATCAGCTTCTGGTCGTCGGTCCCGTGCGTGACGGCGACGCGCAGGCTGGTGGGCCTGAGGAATGCGTAATTGAGCCCAGCCGCTACGCCTGCCAACACAAGTCCCAGGGCCGAGGCGATATAAAGTCCGCGAAGCATGCCTTCTCACTGCCAGACGACGCACGACAATATAGGCGAATGAGCCCGAAATGCGACGCGAGCCCGATCGACGGGCTCAGTGGATTTTCAGCAGGCGTCTTCCCGCTAGCGCCAGCAGCAGGATGGCCAATGCGGAAAAGGCGACATCAGACAGAAAATGCGCCCCGAGCGCCAGACGCAGGAACGAGACGGCGCAACCGAAAGCGAGCGCGAAGCCGACGGCCACAAGACGGAGGACTGGAGGGGAGAGCAAAGCGGGCGCGGCGGTCCAGAACGCGCTGGCCGCCTCGCCGGAAGAGAATGAACAATTGCGCGAGCAGGCGCCGTCGAAGCGATAGAAGGGACGGAAGGCCGATCCCGCGTCCACGACCTCGGCGGACTGGATTGGTCGCGGTCGGTGCGATTGGTTCTTGAGGCCGGCGTTGACGAGCAGCCCCGGCCCGACTGCAAGAACGGCGGCGACGTAGATTGCGCGACTGACGTCAGACTTGGCCCGCACTGGCTTGCCCACGGCGGAGCCGAGAAACCAGACGACGAGGCCGGCGCAGAAGAGCGAAGGCGCGACACGCGCCCATTCGCGCACCTCGAGCACGAGCGGCCGCCACGCGGACTCCGGCGGCAAAAGCAAGCGGCGCGCAATCGCCAGATCGATCTCCGGCCAGATGGCTATCGCTGTCAGAAGGCCCGCCGCAACTATGCAGACGACCGCGATCAGCCGCGTATCCGCGCCCGGCTCTGGGAATTTCTGCCTTTGTCCTACATGATGGGGCGGCGAGGCGCCCATGACGGTATCCCTGAGTTTCTGGTTCGATTTCGCCAGCACCTATTCATATCCTGCAGCCATGCGAATCGAACAATGGGCGCGCGAGCGCGATGTGGCCGTCGTTTGGCGTCCTTTCCTGCTCGGACCGATCTTCGCGGACCAAGGCTGGCGCACCTCGCCGTTCAACGTCTATCCGGCCAAGGGGCGCTACATGTGGCGCGACCTCGAACGTATCTGTGAGGGGCAAGGCCTGCCCTTTGCGCGCCCCGACCCCTTCCCGCAGCACTCGCTTCTCGCGGCGCGGGTTGCGACGGCGCTCGACGGCGACGCCCGTTCGCAGTTCTGCTATGCGGTTTTCGCTGCTGAATTCGGGCGAGGCCAATCGATCGACAGCGAGGAATTCGTGTCCGGAATACTTCGGGAAATGGGCGCGCCCGCCGAAACGCTGGCGCGCGCCGGGTCTCCGGAGGTCAAGGCTGCGTTGAGAGACAGCGTCACAGAGGCCGGCGCGCTCAGCATTTTCGGCGCGCCCTCCTTCACGACGGCGGACGGCGAATTGTTCTGGGGCTTCGACAGGCTGGCGGCAGCTCTGGATTGGGCGCGCGCCCGCGCGTAGATAGGCCCGATGTCACTCGCACCGATCGAAATCGAGCGCTACGCCCGCCACATCGTCCTGCGCGACGTCGGGGGGCCGGGCCAGCTCAAATTGAAAGCCGCGCGCGTTCTGGTCATCGGCGCCGGCGGTCTCGGCGCCCCGTTGATCCAGTATCTGGCTGCGGCGGGCGTCGGAACGATCGGAATCGCGGACGATGACGTCGTCTCCCTCTCGAACCTCCAGCGCCAGGTGCTGCATGGCGAAGCGGATCTCGGCCGTAGCAAGGTCGAGAGCGCCGCCAACGCCGTGGCGCGCCTCAATCCTCATGTGAAGATCGAGCAGCACGCCATGCGCGTCGCACCAGACAACGTGCGCGAACTCGTGGCGCGCTACGATATCGTCGCCGACGGTTCAGACAATTTCGCTACGCGCTACCTGATGTCGGACGCCTGCTTTCGCGAGGCCAAGCCGCTGGTGACGGCCGCGGTTGGTCCCTTCGACGCGTCGCTGACGACGCTGCGGCCCTTCGAAAGTGGTCCGGACGGAACGCCGAACCCGACCTATCGCTGCCTGTTCCCGGAGCCGCCCGAGGTCGGAACCGTGCCAACCTGCGAGGAGGCCGGCGTGCTCGGCGCGCTGACCGGGATCGTCGGCTCGATGATGGCGCTGGAGGTCATCCGTGAGATCGTCGGCTTCGGAGAGGGCCTCGTCGGCCGCCTCCTCCTGTTCGACGCGCGCGCCATGCGCTTCGAGACCCTCGCCTACGACTGGGACGAGGACAATCCGTTGAGCGGGCTTACCTCGCGGCGATGACCGCAATCTCGACCTTGTAGGGCGGGGCGGCGAGCTTGGCTTCGACGGTGGCGCGCGCCGGCGTCTGGCCGGCGACGACCCAGGTGTCCCAAACCTTGTTCATCTCGGGGAAGGTCGCCATGTCGACGAGATAGATCGTCGCCGACAGGATCCTGGTCTTGTCGGAGCCGGCCTGTGCAAGCAGCGAGTCGATCGTCTCGAGAATTTCCTTCGTCTGCGCCTCGACCGATTCGCCGGCCGTCTTGTTGGCGACCTGGCCGGCCAGATAGACGGTGTCGCCGTGGACCACGGCCTGGCTCATGCGGGGGCCGACGGCGATGCGGGTGATGCTCATGCTGGGCCTCTTGTTGCTCGGCTCGTCAGCCATCGGACCGCTTGCGCGGCCGCGACGCTTCGAACCCGTTGAAATCGCTGGCGGAGGGAGCGGGATTCGAACCCGCGATACGGTTTCCCGTATACACACTTTCCAGGCGTGCGCCTTCAACCACTCGGCCACCCCTCCGGTGGGCGAGGGCGTATAACAGGTTGATGGCCGGCGCAAGGTCGGCGGGAGGCGCTTGAGGTGGAGAAGATCGACACGGCGGTGATCGGGGCGGGAGTCGTCGGCCTCGCGATAGCCCGATCGCTGGCGCTGGCCGGCCGAGACGTACTCGTACTGGAGGCCGCCGACGCTATCGGAACGGAGACGAGTTCCCGCAATTCCGAGGTGATACATGCCGGCATCTATTATGCGCCCGACAGTCTCAAGGCGCGGCTCTGCGTCGAGGGGCGCGACAGACTCAACCGCTTCTGCGAGGCGCATGGCGTGCCACACAAGCGCCTCGGCAAGCTGATCGTCGCAACTGCCGAGGGGCAGCAGGCCCGACTGGACAGGATCGTCGAGGGCGCCCGCGCCTGCGGGGTGGAGGATCTGCGGGCGCTGTCGCGCGCCGAAGCCCTGGCGATGGAGCCGGAGCTCTCATGCGTCTCTGCAGTAATTTCGCCATCGACCGGCATCGTCGATTCGCACGCGCTCATGCTGGCCTTGCAGGGCGAAGCGGAGACGCACGGCGCGCAGATAGTCTTTCGCACCGGCGTCCTGTCTGGCCGGATCGAAGAGGATGGAATTGTCCTGTGGACGCGCGGCGAGGACGGCGACGAGCTCGACCTGAAGGCTGCCCTTGTCGTCAACGCCGCGGGTCACGGCGCCATTCCGCTTGCGCGCGCCCTCGCGGGCATGCCGCCCGCCGGTATTCCCGGACAGTATTTCGCGCGCGGCTGCTATTTCTCGATGGCGCGCAAGTCGCCGTTTTCCCGACTGGTCTATCCCGTGCCGGTCGAAGGCGGGCTCGGCGTGCATCTCACGCTCGACATGGGCGGCGCGGCGCGATTCGGACCGGATGTCGAATGGATCGACCGGCTCGATCACACGGTCGATCCCGCCCGCGCAAATGCATTTTACGCGGAGATTCGGCGCTATTGGCCGGCTTTGGAGGATGGCGCCCTGCAGCCCGCCTATGCTGGCGTCAGGCCAAAGATTTCGGGTCCCGGAGAACCGGCGGCCGATTTCTGGATCCAGGGCCCACGCGACCATGGCGTCGCGGGCCTGGTCCATCTCTTCGGAATCGAAAGCCCCGGCCTCACCGCAAGCCTCGCCATTGCCGACCATGTTTGCGGTCTGCTCGGCGGAGGACAATGAAAAAGGGCGTCGGCCAAAGCCGACGCCCTTCCCGAATAATTTGCGCTGATGCGCAGAAAATCTCAGAAGATTTCGAACAGACCGGCGGCGCCCTGACCGCCGCCGATGCACATGGTGACGACCGCGAGCTTGCCGCCGCGACGCTTGCCCTCGATCAGCGCATGGCCGGTGAGGCGGGCGCCCGAGACGCCATAGGGATGGCCGACCGCGATCGCGCCGCCGTTCACGTTGAGCTTGTCGTCCGGGATCCCGAGCTTGTCGCGGCAATAGATCACCTGCACGGCGAAGGCCTCGTTCAGTTCCCACAGGTCGATGTCGGAGACCTTGAGACCAGCTTTGTGCAGCAGCTTCGGAATGGCGAAGACCGGCCCGATGCCCATTTCATCCGGCTCGCAACCCGCGACCGCAAAGCCGCGGAAGGCGCCGAGCGGCTTCAGGCCGCGCTTTTCTGCAAGCTTGGAGTTCATCACGACCACGGCTGCGCCGCCGTCCGAGAACTGGCTGGCGTTGCCGGCCGCGATCACGCCGCCGTCGAAGACCGGCTTGATGCCGGCGACGGCCTCATAGGTCGTGCCGGGACGGATGCCCTCGTCGGCGTCGATCGTGACTTCCTTGTCGACGACCTGCGCCGTGTTCTTGTCGGTCACCTTCATAATCGTGGTGACCGGCACGATCTCGTCCTTGAACTTGCCGGCGACCAGCGCGGCATGGGCGCGCTGCTGCGAGCGGGCGCCGTACTGGTCCTGCACGTCGCGCGGAATGTTGTAGCGCTTGGCGACCTGCTCGGCGGTCTGGAGCATGTTCCAGTAGATCTCGGGCTTGTGATGGACGAGCCACGGGTCCTTGCCGTGCGCCTTGTTCGCCTCGTTCTGGACGAGCGAAATCGATTCCACGCCGCCCGCGACGAGAATGTCGTTTTCGCCGGCGATGATGCGCTGCGCGGCGGTCGCGATCGTCTGCAGGCCGGACGAGCAGAAGCGGTTGATCGTCATGCCGGGCACTGAAACCGGGCATCCCGCGCGAAGAGCGATCTGACGCGCGATATTGCCGCCCGTTGCGCCTTCCGGCGTGGCGCAGCCCATCACCACGTCCTCGATCTCGTCGAGGGCGATGTTGGCGCGGTCAGCGGCGGCGCGCACGGCCTCGCCGCCGAGCGTCGCGCCATGCGTGGCGTTGAAGGCGCCTTTCCAGGATTTGGCGAGTCCCGTGCGGGCGGTCGAAACGATGACGGCTTCTGTCATGGACATTTCCTCAGTTGTTGAAGGTTAGGAACAGGCCTTCGCGTATCGGGTTCCGCCATGCAGAACCCTTCGATCTTCCTGGCTTCGACAAGAGCTCACGACATGTCGGAGGGCCCAGTTTCGCGGCGCAGGCTATCGCAGCCGCCAGCACGGAAGCAATGGCGCAGCGAAAAATTCTTTACAACGTAAATTTTATAACCCATTTTCCCGCTGTCCGAAATCAGCCGCCCCGGCCGGAATGCGTCCGCAACTCACAGAGACCGAAATTGCCGATTTCCGCCGACGCCTCTGCGACGTCGCGGAGCGGCTGTTCGTCGAGCACGGGGTCGAAGGCGTCACGATGCGCCAGATCGCCGAACGGCTCGAATGCAGCGCGATGACGCCCTATCGGTACTTCCGCAACAAGAATGACATTTTCGTCGCGGTCCGCGCCGCTGCGCTCGACCGGTTTTCGGAGCGGCTGGAAGCCGCGCGTCGCACCTTCGGCAGCCCGGCGCGGCGCGGCCGCGCGGTCGGCGACGCCTATCTGCAATTCGCGATCGAAGAGCCCGACGCCTACCGGCTCATCTTCGATCTCTCGCAACCCGAGGATGCGAACTATCCCGAGCTTGCGGCCGCCAATGCCCGCTCGCGCAAGACCATGACCGACTACATGGAGGACCTCGTCGCCGCCGGCGTGATGGACGGCGATCCAAAGACGCTCGGCCTCATCTACTGGGCCGGAACGCACGGGCTCGTGAATCTCTTCATGGCCGGCAAGATCGGCGAAGGAGAACTGCGCGTGCTGCATCGGCAGATGACACAGACTTTGGCGCGGGGCGCGCAGCGAATGCCCGACCAGAAGCCGCGCCGCACGCGCGCCTTTTAGAAATCAGGAAATCGGAAGGAAGGAAACGCATGTCCATACCAGACGCCATCCGCAAGCGGCTTCGCCTGCCGGTCATCGGGTCGCCGCTCTTCATCATCTCCAACCCGGACATGGTGATCGCCCAGTGCAAGGCGGGCATCATCGGCTCGTTTCCGGCGCTCAATGCGCGTCCGGGTCCGGTGCTCGAGGAATGGCTGAAGCGGATCACGAGCGAACTCGCCGAATACGACTCCAAGAATCCCGACCGCCCTTCGGCGCCCTTCGCGGTCAACCAGATCGTGCACAAGTCCAATGATCGGCTGCAGCACGACATCGACATGTGCGTGAAATACAAGGTCCCGGTCATCATCACGTCGCTCGGCGCGCAGGAGAGCCTCAACAAGGCGATCCATTCTTACGGCGGCATCGTTCTGCACGACGTGATCAACCAGAAATTCGCGCACAAGGCGATCGAGAAGGGCGCCGATGGCCTCATTCTCGTGGCCGCCGGCGCCGGCGGTCATGCGGGCGTGCAATCGCCCTTCGCCTTCGTGCGCGAGACGCGCGAATGGTTCGACGGACCGATCGCGCTCTCGGGCGCGATCGCGACGGGCGAAGCCGTTCTGGCGGCGCAGGCTATGGGCGCCGACTTCGGCTATATCGGCTCGGCCTTTATCGCCACGAAGGAGGCGAACGCCAGCGATCCGCACAAGCAGGCGATCGTCGACGCCAGCGCCGAAGACATCGTCTATACAAACCTGTTCACGGGCGTGCATGGCAATTATTTGCGGCCATCGATCGTCAACGCCGGCCTCGATCCCGACAACCTCCCCGTGTCCGATCCCTCGAAGATGAACTTCGGCTCAGGCGGCAACACCAAGGCCAAGGCCTGGAAGGACATCTGGGGTTCCGGTCAGGGCATCGGCGCGGTCAAGTCCGTGGTGTCGGTTGGAGAGATGGTAGACCGCCTGGAGCGGGAATATCTGGCCGCCAAGAAGCGCGTCGCGTAACACGCGGCCGCGCCGCTCTGGCGGGGCTGCGTTCTGAACGCTAGGTATGGTCTATCACAATCAGGTTGGTAGGAGAGCGGCGTCCGATGAGTGTCGAATTCATCCTCAACGGACGTCGGGCATCCCTGCAAGCGCCGCCGGATTCGCCGTTGCTCTGGGCCTTGCGCGACGAGAAAGATCTCGTCGGCGTTAAATTCGGCTGCGGCGCGGGGCTTTGCGGCGCCTGCACGGTGATTATCGATGGTCAGCAGGTCCGCTCCTGCGTGACGCCGGTCATCGATGTCGCCGGCAAGAGCGTGACGACGATCGAGGGCCTGAACGGCGAAGTCGCCAAGGCGGTGACCGAGGCCTGGATTCGGGCGCAGGCGCCGCAATGCGGTTATTGCCAGCCGGGATTCGTGCTGGCGGCGACGAGTGTGATCGCAACCGATCCGAAGCAGACGTCCGAGCAGGTCTTTTCGCAGATAACCAACCTCTGCCGCTGTGGAACCTACGACGCCATCCGGCTTGCTGTGGGTTATGCGCTGTCCTCCTTGCAGGGCGCTGAAAGCCAAGAAAAGGGAGCCGCACGATGAGCGAAGGCGGGTCGACGCTCGGCCGAATCGCGCGGCGCAGCTTCCTGATCGGCGCAGGCGTCGTCGGCGGCGGCGTGCTGGTCGGCGCGGGCGTTGTCGCCTGGCGGCTCGGCGCGATCGACGGCTACAAGCTCCCTGCCAGCGACGGCGAGACGAGTTTCGGCGCCTGGCTCAAACTCGGGCGCGATGGGCGCGTCGAGGTCGCCGTTCCGCATCAGGACATGGGTCAGGGCATTTATGCGTTGGCCGTCATGCTCGCCGCGGAGGGCTTGAGACTGCCGCTCGAAGCCGTTCGCGCGACGCCAGCGCCGATCGAGGCGCGTTACGCCAATCCAGTCATGCTGCTGGATGGTCTGCCGTTTGACGAAGCCGCGCATGGGCCGTTGAAACAGACGGCTGTCTGGACCTTCGACAAAATCCTGCGCGTGCTGGGCATGCAGGGGACCGGCGGCTCGACATCCACGCGCAATATTTCGGAGCAGATTCGCACCGCCGCGATTTGCATGCACGACATGCTCGCACGCGCCGCATCGGCGAGGTTCAAGGTTCCCGCAGATCAGCTCAAGAATGTTGGCGGCGCCTTTCTGACGCCGGATGGCCGCACGGCCACTTATTCCGAACTCGCCCCCGACGCCGGCAAGCTGAAGCCGAACGACATCAAACCGCCGCCGCTGGCGCGCGGCGCCTATGTTGGCCGGGGCGCGCCGCGTTTTGATGTGCCGCTGAAAACCTACGGCGAGGCGAAATACGGGATCGACACGCGGCAGCCCGGACAACTCTATGCCGCCATTCGCCATTCGCCGCGCCTCGGCGGCCGTCTCGATCGCGCCGTCATCCCGGCAAAGATCGCCGGCGTGCGCGGGATCGTCGAGGGCAAGGACTATGTCGCAATGGTGGCCGAGACCTTTGCCGCCGCGCTCGCCGGGTTGGAAAAGGCCGAAATCGTCTGGGACGATTCGATGGCCTCGAGCGTGTCCACTAAGGATGTTTTCGCAGCCTACCGCGCGGCGCTCGACAAGGGCGTGGATTTCAAGCCGCGCTGGATCGTCGATTCCGCCGGCGACGTCGTCAGGGCGAGCGGCAAGGAGATCGCGGCGACCTACGATGCGCCTTTCCTCGCGCATGCCACCATGGAGCCGATGAACGCGACCGCCTTCGTCACCGAGACTGAGGCGAAGGTCTGGGCAGGACACCAATCCGCATCGCTCGTGCAATTGATGGCCGCCAAGGCCGCCAACGTGCCGAGCGACAAGGTGGAAGTTTTCACGCCCTTCCTGGGCGGCGGCTTTGGCCGGCGCGCCGATCTCGATTACATCGTCAAGGCAGTCGAGATCGCCGGCAAGTTCAAGGGAACGCCGGTGCAGACAATCTGGTCGCGCGCCGAGGACATCCGCGACGACGTCTATCGTCCCGCCGCCATGGCCGACATTTCCGCCAAGGTCGACGGCGATGGACTGCCGTCGAGCTTCGTCTATCGCATCGCCGTTCCCTCGGTGACCCAGCAATTCGTGGCGCGCGCCCTGCCCTCGGCCAAGGGCGGCATGATGGCCGATCGCACGACGGTCGACGGAGCATTGTTCCCGTTCTACGGCTTGCCAACGCGCTCGATCGAGAATTTCACCGTCGACCTAGGCATTCCCGTCGGCTTCTGGCGGTCCGTCGGTTTCAGCCTCAACTGCCACTTCGTCGAATGCTTCATCGACGAACTCGCAGCCGCCGCCTCGACGCACCCGCTCGACTATCGTGCGAAGCTGCTCGCGCGCGCAGGCTCTTATGAACCCGCGATCCGCGCCGCGCGCGTCCTCGAGCAGATGGCCGCGTTCGACAAGGCCAATCCCCTGCCTCCCGGCAAGGATGGCGCGATGGCGGGGCGTGGTTACGCGCTGACAGCGAGCTTCCATTCCTTCGTCGGCGAAATCGCGGATGTCGAGATCGTCAAGGGCGATCTCAAGGTGCGGCGCGTTCATGCCGTGGTCGACTGCGGCTTTGCGATCGATCCGCCGAACGTCGTCGCGCAGGTGCGCAGCGGCATCAATTACGGCCTGACCGCCGCCCTCTATGGCCGGGTCGATTTCGACAATGGCAAGGTCGTGCCGACGAATTTCGACACTTATCCGCTCCTGTCGCTGGAGGATGCGCCGAATATTTCGGTCGAGATCGTCAATACCGGCGCGGCGCTCGGCGGCGTCGGCGAAATCGGCACGCCGGCGATCGCGCCGGCCGTCGCCAATGCAGTGTTCGCGGCGACCGGCAAGCGGCTGCGCTCATTGCCTCTGACCCTCGGTCCGACTTGAGAACGGTCTCATTTTCAAAGAAAAGACGAAAATCTTTCACGGACCTGCCGCTTTCCCTTTCCGCGCGTCCGCCTTAAAAACTGGCATGCCAGCTTGTGAGGGAACGCGATGACCGGCTCCTATGTCCGCCACGGCGCGATCGAGATCGCGAAGGAATTGCACGATTTCGTGGAGAAGGAGGCCCTGCCAGGCACGACCGTCACGCCAAAGACGTTCTGGGACGGGCTGGAAAAAATCCTCGTCGACCTCGCCCCACGTAACAAGGCGCTGCTCGCCCGGCGCGACGACCTGCAGGCGAAGATCGACGCCTGGCATCTCGCGCGCAAGGGCAAGACCTTCGACGCCGCCGAATACAAGGCCTTCCTGACGGAGATCGGTTATCTTGCGCCGGTCGGCGCGGATTTCGCGATTACGACCCAGAACGTCGACGACGAGATCGCGCGCCTTGCCGGTCCGCAGCTCGTCGTGCCCGTCACCAACGCGCGCTATGCGCTCAATGCCGCCAATGCCCGCTGGGGTTCGCTCTACGACGCGCTCTACGGCACGGACGCGCTGCCCGGTCGGGAGAACGCCAAACCCGGCTATGATCCCGCCCGCGGCGCGCAGGTGATCGCCTGGGCGCGCAAGTTCCTCAATGACAATGTCCCGCTCGCGGAAGGCTCGCACGCCGCCGCCGCCGGCTATGCGGTCGACAAGGGCGCGCTCGTCGTCTCGCTGAAGGGCGGCGCGAAAACCGGCTTGAAGAATGAGGACGAATTTGCCGGTTACACCGGCGACGCGGCCTCGCCCAAATCCGTCCTGCTCGTTCACAACGGCTTGCACGTCGAAATCGTCATCGACCGCTCGCATCCCATCGGCAAGGACGATGCGGCGGGCGTTTCCGACGTCATTCTCGAATCTGCCCTCACCACCATCCAGGATTGCGAAGATTCGGTCGCCTGCGTCGACGCCGAGGACAAGGTCGGCGCCTATCGCAACTGGCTCGGCCTGATGAAGGGCGACCTCGTCGACACTTTCGACAAGGGCGGCAAGACGATGACGCGCCGGCTCAACGCCGACCGCGTGTTTACCGCGCCCGACGGTTCGCAGAAGAAGCTTCACGGCCGATCGCTGTTGCTGGTGCGCAACGTCGGTCATCTCATGACCATCGACGCCGTGAAGCTGAACGGCGCGGAAGTTCCCGAAGGCATTCTCGACGGCATGGTGACGAGCGCGATCGCCCTGCACGACCTGAAAGGCGCCGGCACGCTGAAAAACAGCCGCGCGGGTTCGGTCTACATCGTCAAGCCGAAGATGCATGGACCGGAGGAAGTCGCCTTCGCCAATGAACTTTTCGACCGCATCGAGGACGCCCTCGGTCTCGCGCGAAACACGCTCAAGATGGGCATCATGGACGAGGAGCGCCGCACCTCGGTCAATCTCAAGGAATGCATTCGCGCGGCGAAGGATCGCGTCGTTTTCATCAATACGGGCTTCCTCGACCGCACCGGCGACGAGATGCACACGTCGATGGAAGCAGGCCCGATGGTCCGCAAGGCCGACATGAAGAACCAGAAATGGATCGCGGCCTACGAGGATTCCAACGTAGACATCGGGCTTCGTGCAGGCCTGCGTGGCAAGGCGCAGATCGGCAAGGGCATGTGGGCCATGCCTGATCTGATGGCCGACATGCTGCGCGTCAAGATCGGCCATCCAAAGGCCGGCGCCAACACGGCCTGGGTGCCTTCGCCGACCGCCGCGACGCTGCATGCGACGCACTATCACCAGGTCAATGTCGCAAAGACGCAGGAAGAGATCGCCAAGCGCAAGCCGGCCTCGGTCGGCGACATTCTCACGATCCCGCTCGCCGACCGTCCCAACTGGTCGCAAGAGGATGTGCAGGCTGAACTCGACAATAATGCGCAGGGCATTCTCGGCTATGTCGTGCGCTGGATCGACCAGGGCGTCGGCTGCTCGAAAGTGCCCGACATTCACGACGTCGGCCTGATGGAAGACCGCGCGACGCTTCGTATCTCCTCGCAACACATCGCCAACTGGCTACATCATGGAATCTGCAACGAAGAGCAGGTCATGGCCACGATGAAAAAGATGGCTGCGGTCGTGGACCGTCAGAACGCCGGCGACCCGCTCTACGAGCCTATGGCGCCGGGTTTCGATGGCGTCGCCTTCAAGGCCGCTTGCGATCTCGTTTTCAAGGGACGCGAGCAACCGTCCGGCTATACCGAACCGGTGTTGCACGCGCGCCGTCGCGAGAAAAAAGCGCAGGCTTGAGTGGACGAAATTACCGTTCGTTAACCACGCTCAATGCATGGAAAGGGCGATGTCGTTGCTCTTCCATCACCCCTTGTGCCCGCATTCGCGTTTCATCCGCCTGGCGCTCGCCGAATACGGCGTCGATGCGGATTTGTTCGAGGAAAAAACCTACGAGCGACGACGAGATTTTCTCCTGATCGACCCTGCCGGCCGCACGCCGGTGCTTATCGCCGACGGTGGTCTGGTCGTGCCGGGCGCGGCGCCGATCGCTGAATGGCTGGACGAGGCCTACGGGCCGTCGGCGCCGGGCGCGCGTCTCATGCCCGGCGACATCGCCGGCCGTGTCGAGACGCGCCGTCTGATGGACTGGTTCAATCAGAAAATGTTCGCGGAAGTGACGGACTGGCTCGTCACGCAGAAGATCTACAAGCGCTTCATGCCCTCGACGGCAGGCGGCGGCGCGCCAGACATGACGCTGGTGCGTGCGGCGCGCGCCAATATCAAGCATCACCTCGCCTATATCGGGTTCCTCGTCTCCGAGCGGAACTGGCTCGCCGGGCCGCGCATGACCTTTGCCGATCTTGCCGCAGCCGCGCATATTTCGGTCGCCGACTACCTCGGCGATGTTCCGTGGGAAGAGGACGATCTCGCCAAGGCCTGGTACCAGAAGATCAAGTCGCGCCCTTCCTTCCGGGCCCTGCTCGCCGACCGCGTGCTCGGCATGACCCCCAGCGAAGTATACGCTGACCTCGATTTTTAGGGTCTCGCCACACTTGCATTCCTGACACGCGGCGCCATCGTGCCGCCATGACGCTTGTCGCGACCATACGATCCGAAGCGCAGGCGCTCGGTTTCGACGATTGCCGCGTGCTGCGTGCCCGCGATGCGCCGGCGCTACGCGAGCATCTCGCGGCGTGGCTCGCCGAAGGTTGTGAAGGCGACATGGTCTGGATGCGCGAGACGATGGAGCGTCGCGCCGACCCTCGCGCGCTCTGGTCCGATGCGCGCTCGATCGTCATGCTGGCTATGAACTACGGTCCGGACCGCGATCCGCTGGAGAACGCGCCATATCCTGATCGCGCGAATATCTCCGTTTATGCGCGCCATCGCGACTATCACGATATAGTCAAAGGCAAGCTCAAACTGCTCGCTTCGAAAATCGTCGCAGGCGCCGGCGGCGACGTGAAGGTCTTCGTCGATACCGCGCCGGTCATGGAAAAGCCGCTCGCCGAGCGAGCGGGCCTGGGCTGGCAGGGCAAGCACACCAATCTCGTCTCGCGGCGCCATGGCTCGTGGCTGTTCCTCGGCTCGATCTTCACGACGCTCGACCTCGAGCCGGACGCCCGTGAAGAGGATCATTGCGGCGCCTGCACGGCCTGCATCGCCGCATGTCCGACGGCCGCCATCGTCGCGCCCTATCGGCTCGATGCCCGACGGTGCATTTCGTATCTGACGATCGAGCACAAGGGCGCGATCCCGCACGAGTTTCGGGAAGCCATCGGCAATCGCATCTATGGATGCGACGATTGCCTCGCGGTTTGCCCATGGAACAAATTCGCTTCCGCGACGCAGGAAGCAAAGCTTGTGGCGCGAGACGATCTGATAGCGCCGTCGTTGCGCGAGTTTCTCGCGATGGACGAAGCGGCATTCCGCGTCTATTTCTCCGCCAATCCTGTGAAGCGCATCGGACACGCGCGCTTTCTGCGCAACGTTCTCGTCGCGGCCGGCAATTCGCGCGAGGCAGATCTCGCGCCGCTGATCGCGGCGCGGCTCTCTCATCCTTCTCCTATCGTGCGCGGCGCAGCCATTTGGGCCTTGTCGCGTATCGATCCGTCGCAGCTGCGCGAATTCGCGATCGATCGATCGATCGAGAACGACAGGGAAGTCTGCGACGAATGGGCCCGAACGACAAAGGCGACAGGCGGCGTCGAACCATGAGACTTTTCGCATTCGGGATCGGCTATTCCACTGCGACCTATCTGCGCGCGCATGCGCGGGATTGGGCGCATGTGGCAGGCAGCGTGCGGACGGCGGCCAAGGCCTCCCAACTCAAACAGGATTTTCCCGGCCTGAGCGCTTATGTCTTCGACGGGACCACGAAGACGCCGGAGATCGCTGCCGAAATTGACCGCGCCGATGCGTTGCTCGTTTCGGTTCCGCCGCAGGGCGGCGATCCCGCTTTGCGCGTCTGGCGCGATGCGATCGCGTCTTCTGGCGTCAGCCGCATTGTCTATCTCTCGACGCTGGGCGTCTACGGCGACTCGGGCGGCGGTTGGGTCGACGAGACCACGCCGGCCGATCCCGCCGTCAAGCGTGGCGAAGCGCGGGTTGCGACCGAAAACGATTGGCTCTCGCTCGCAACGGCGTCACGCAAGGTCTTCGTCCTGCGCCTCGCCGGCATTTATGGGCCGGGCCGCAACGCCATCGCCAATTTGCGTGATGGAACGGCGCGACGCATCGTCAAGCCGGGCCAGATTTTCAATCGAATCCACGTCGAAGATATTTCGCGCGCAATCGAAGCGTGCATGCAAACTGATATGCCGGGCGGCCTCGTCAATGTCTGCGACGACGAACCCGCGCCGCCGCAGGATGTCATCGCCTATGCCGCCGATCTGATCGGAGTGGCCGCGCCGCCAGAAATAACTTTCGAGCAGGCAAAACTCTCACCGATGGCGGCGACCTTCTGGGCCACCTGCAAGCGAGTCTCGAACCGCAAGCTGCGCGAGCAGCTCGGCGTCGATCTCGCCTATCCCACCTACCGCGAAGGACTGGCGTCGCTCCTTCCCGACGGCTGAGCGCGTGTGTCAGCGCCATACGGCATTGTCGGGCGCTTCCGTCTCCTCGATCGCATGCGCCTCCGCAACCGCGATCGCCGTCATGTTGACGATGCCGCGCGCGGTCACGCTCGGCGTCAACACATGTGCGGGACGCGCGGCGCCGATGAGGATCGGGCCGACGGGCAGCGCGTCGGCGGCGACCTTCACCATCTGGAACGCGATATTCGCGGAATCGAGATTGGGCATGACGAGCAGATTGGCTTCGCCCTTCAGCCGCGAATGCGGCATGACGAAATTGCGGATGGTCTGCGAGAGCGCGGTATCGGCCTGCATCTCCCCGTCGATTTCGAGCTTGGGCGCGCGCTCCTGAACCAGCTCCAGCGCGGCGCGCATCTTGAAGGCCGAGGGCGAATCGGAGCCGCCGAAATCCGAATCGCACACCAGCGCGATCTTTGGTTGCATGCCGAAGCGTTGCACATGCTCGGCGCACAGGATCGCCATGTCCGCGATTTCGGACGCTGAGGGGTTCTGACGTACATGCGTGTCGGCGATGAACAATGCGCCACGCGACGTTACGAGCAGGCTCAGCGCGGAAAAGTCCTGAACGCCCGGCGCGAGGCCGACGATATCCCTGATGTAGCGCAGACGGGAGGGAAACCGCCCTTCGAGACCGCAGATCATCGCCTCGCAATCGCCGCGCCGCAGCGCCAGCGCGCCGATCACCGTCGTGTTGGTGCGCACCAGCGCACGCGCCGCATCGGGGGTAATGCCCTTGCGGCCGGCGACGTCGAGATAGCTCGCGACATAATCGCGATAGCGCGGATCGTCCTGCGGATCGACCAGTTCGAAATCGCGGCCCGGCTTGATCGCGAGGCCGAATCGCTCGATCCGGCGCGCGACCTGTGCGGGACGGCCGACGAGGATCGGGACGCCGATGCCGTCCTCGAGAATGACCTGCGTCGCACGTAGCACGCGTTCGTCCTCGCCATCGCAGAACAGCACGCGCTTCGGACTGGAACGCGCCTTCTCGATAATCGGCTTCATCACCAGACCGGAGCGGAACACGAAGCGCGAGAGCTGCTCTTCGTATCCCTTGAAATCGACGATCGGTTTGCGCGCGACGCCGGTCGCCATCGCCGCCCGCGCAACTTCCGGCGCGATCCGCAGGATCAGACGTGGATCGAAGGGCGAGGGAATGAGAGAATTCGCGCCGAACATCGGCGCCTCCTGTCCGTAGGCGCGCGCCACCACGTCAGACGGCGTTTCTCGCGCGAGCGCGGCTATGGCGCGGACAGCCGCGAGTTTCATTTCCTCGTTGATCGCAGTCGCGCGCACATCGAGCGCGCCTCGGAAAATGTAAGGAAAGCACAAGACGTTGTTGACCTGGTTCGGATAGTCCGACCGTCCCGTGCAGATCATCGCGTCCGCGCGCGCGGCGAGCGCGTCCTCGGGCATGATTTCCGGATTGGGGTTGGCGAGCGCGAGTATGAGCGGCTTTGCCGCCATCCGTTTCACCATCTCAGGCTTCAGAACGCCGCCGGCCGAAAGTCCCAAAAACACGTCGGCGCCGACGATGACCTCGCCGAGCGTGCGGGCATCGGTTTTTTGCGCGAAGATCGCCTTCCAGCGGTCCATCAACTTCTCGCGGCCCTCATAAACGACGCCTTCGAGATCGCTGACGAAGATGTTCTCGCGCTTCGCGCCGAGCGAAACCAGAAGGTTGAGGCAGGCGAGCGCGGCCGCGCCGGCGCCGGATGCGACGATCTTGACCTCGTCAATCTTCTTTCCCGCAAGTTCCAGCGCATTGACGGTGGCGGCGCCGACGATGATCGCGGTGCCGTGCTGGTCGTCATGGAAGACCGGGATGCTCATCCGCTCGCGCAGGCGCGCTTCGATCTCGAAACAATCGGGGCCCTTGATGTCCTCGAGATTGATGCCGCCGAAGGTCGGCTCCAGCGCAGCCACCACATCCACGCAGCGGTCGATCTCCTTCGCGTCGATCTCGATGTCGAAGACGTCGATGCCGGCGAACTTCTTGAACAGGACAGCCTTGCCCTCCATCACGGGCTTGGAGGCGAGCGGGCCGATGTCGCCGAGGCCGAGCACCGCCGTGCCGTTGGTGACGACAGCGACGAGATTCTGCCGCGCCGTCAATTCTGCGGCTTGGGCGGGATCTTCGGCGATCGCCTCGCAGGCGACCGCCACGCCGGGCGAATAGGCGAGCGCGAGGTCGCGCTGGTTGCCGAGCGGCTTGGTCGCCTTGATCTCCAGTTTCCCGGGCTTCGGCAGGCGGTGGTAGACCAGCGCGCCGCTGCGCAGGTCGTCGGACATTTTGGTCGCCATAGTCGTTTCCCCGCAGCCGCGCCTCCCGCGGCGATAATCGAGACCAGATCCGGTCAGGCGCTCGAACATGAGTGTTCGAGAAAAGCATCGACGTCCGCGCGCGTCGCCATATCTGCGCCGGCGCGCATACAACATAGCGCGGCTGCAGCGTTCGCGAAGGCGAGAAGCGCGCCGACCGAGCCTGCGTCCTGTTCGGCAAGCCTGTCCAGAATTCCGCGCTCCAGCGCGAGTGAAACAAAGCCGGCCATGAAGGCGTCGCCCGCGCCGACCGTATCGACCACAGCGACCGGCCGGGCGGCCCCACGGATTGCGGCGCCACGGACGAAAGCGCTCGCGCCGTCCGCGCCGCGCGTCAGGACCGAGATCGGGCCGCGTCGCGACCAGTCGGCCGCGATCTGCTCCGGATCGGCGCCGGGAAAAAGCCAGCGCAGGTCTTCATCGCTCGCCTTTACGATTTCGACCTGTTCGAGCCGGGCCGCCACAAGCTCTTGCGCCGCGACACGGCCCGGCAGGAGGTTGGGTCGGATGTTGACGTCGAAGCTGCGGGTGACGCGGCCCCGCGCCGCGTCGAGGGCGTCGCCCACCGCCGCACCCCAGGCGCCGACGACGGCCGAAAAGGACGAGACGTGCAAATGCGCGGCGTCCTCGAGCCACCCTGCCGCCAGTTCCGGAGGCGCATGGGCGGTGTCTGCGAGATGGATCGAATAGCGCGCGTTTCCCGTTTCCGACCCGCGCTCGACCAGCGACAAGGGGCTCGGCCGGTCGTCGGCCGAGACGAGGCCGGTTGCAACGCCCGCCGCATCGAGGATCGCCGTCATCCGGCGGCCCTGTTCGTCGCCGGACAGGCGGCCGACAAAGGCCGCGGGCGCGCCGAGCCTGCCGAGCGCCAGCGCGACATTGTAGGACGACCCCCCGGGGACCGGCCGCCACAGACCGCCATCCGCGGGCAGGACGTCGACCAGGGCTTCGCCCATGGACAGGATCTGCGAGCGCATGCCCCTTCGTACCGCGCGGTGGGGAAAAAGGCAGAGCGAAATTTCGCGAAACATTTGCGCACGCCATTTGCCGATCGCAATTCCGCCCTCGCGACGCAGCCCAAAAAATGGCAAGAGGCGCGTATGACGGCTTCCGTCCTTCCCCGGCCAGCAGGTCTCGACGCGCGCCGCCCGCATGTGCGCCGGATCGTGCTCGCCGATTACCGCTCCTATGCGGCGCTCGATCTCGATATCGACGCTGGCGTCGTGGCGCTGACCGGCGAGAACGGCGCGGGCAAGACCAATGTGCTGGAGGCGTTGTCGCTCTTCACCGCCGGGCGCGGTCTGCGCCGTGCGGAATTTTCCGATTGCGCGCGCGCCGGCGGCGCCGGCGGGTTTTCCGTGTCGATCGCGCTCCGCGACGAAGACGGCGAGACCCGCCTCGGCACCGGCCTAGATCCCGATGGCGAAAGCGCGCGCAAATGTCGGATCGACGGCGCGCCCGTCGCTTCGCCGCGCGACTTTGCCGAGCGCCTGCGTATCGTCTGGATGACGCCCGCGATGGACGGGCTGTTCGCGGGTTCCGCGGGGGACCGCCGGCGCTTTCTCGACCGGCTCGTGCTGACGGTCGATCCCGCCCACGGCTCGCGCGTCGGCGCGCTCGAACGCGCGCTGCGCAATCGCAACCGGTTGCTGGAGGGTTACACCGAGGCCGCCTGGCTCGACGCCGCCGAGCGCGAGGTAGCCGAACTCGGCGTCGCCGTTACCGCTGCGCGGCTCGAAACCGTGTCGCGGCTGGCCGCGCTCGTGCAATCCGAGCGCGACGATTCCTCGCCCTTTCCCTGGGCGGATTTCGCGCTGGCCGGGGAGGTCGAGGCTCTGGTCGCCGCCCATTCGGCGCTGGAGGCCGAGGACCGCTATCGCGCGCTGCTGGCGGCTGGACGCGCCCGCGACGCCGCCGCCGGCCGGACGCTCATCGGTCCGCAGGCGAGCGATCTCGTCGTGCGTCATGGCCCGAAGGGCATCGAAGCGCGGGCCTGCTCGACCGGCGAGCAGAAGGCCCTGCTGACCGGCCTCGTCCTCGCTCATGCTCGGCTCGTCGCCGCGGTCGGCGGAATCGCGCCGCTGGTGCTGCTCGACGAGATCGCCGCCCATTTCGACCCGCGCCGGCGCCGCGCTCTATACGAGGAACTGGCGCGGCTCGGCGGGCAGGCCTGGCTGACTGGCGCCGATCCCGCGGCCTTTGCGGATCTTGCCGGCAAAGCGCAGGTGCTGCGCGTCACGCCCGGCGGGATAGACGGCTGACATGTCCCCTGAAACCGCCTCGCGCGCCCGCGCGCTCCTGAAATCGGTGTTCGGCTACGAGGATTTCCGCTCCGGCCAGCAGGACATCATCTCCGCCGTTCTGGCGGGCGGCCCGGTGCTGGCGGTCATGCCGACCGGCTCCGGCAAGTCCATGTGCTACCAGCTGCCGGCGCTGATCGAGGAGCGGCTGACGGTCGTGGTCTCGCCGCTGATCGCGCTGATGCGCGATCAGGTGACCCAATTGCGCGCGCTCGGCGTCTCCGCAGCCACGCTGAATTCGATGAACGCGGGCGAGGAAAACGCCGCCGCCCGCCGGGCCATGCGCGACGGCGATTTGCGCCTGCTGTTCATCTCGCCCGAACGCCTCATGATGGACGGCCTGCTGGCCGAGTTGCGTCACGCCCGGCCGCAGCGGCTCGCCATCGACGAGGCGCATTGCGTCTCCGAATGGGGCCACGATTTCCGGCCGGAATATCGCCAGATCGGCGCCGCCATCGAAGACCTCGGCGGCGTGCAGGCGATCGGCCTCACCGCCACCGCCGACAGGGCGACCCGCGCCGACATCGCCCTGCGCCTGTTCGCATTGCCGCCACAGGTCTTCCTGCACTCCTTCGACCGCCCGAACATCGAGCTCAATTTCGCCGCCAAGGACCAGCCGAAGCGCCAGCTCTCGCGTTTCCTGGAAAAACATCGCGGCCAAAACGGCATCGTCTATTGCGGCTCGCGCGACCGCACCGAGCGCTTGGCGACCTATTTCGAGGATCACGGCCACACCGCTGTCGCCTATCACGCAGGCCTAGAACAGGGCGTCCGCAACCGCAATCAGGACCGTTTCCTGCAGGAGGACGGGGTGATCGCGGTCGCGACCGTCGCCTTCGGCATGGGCGTCAACAAGCCTGATGTGCGTTTCGTCGCCCATGCCGACATGCCCTCTTCAGTCGAGGCCTATTATCAGGAGATCGGCCGCGCCGGCCGCGATGGACTTCCTGCCGATACGTTGACGCTCTACAGCCTCGACGACATGGCCTTTCGCCGCCGCCAGATCGACCAGAAGGACCTGACGGACGAGCGCCGCCGCATCGAGCACACGCGCTTTTCCGCGCTCGCCATGCTCTGCGAGACGCCGGCCTGCCGCCGCCAGACGTTGCTCGCTTATTTCGACGAGAAAACAGAGCCTTGCGGGCGCTGCGACATCTGCCAGGGACGCGCGTCCGTCTTCGATGGCACGATCGACGCGCAGAAGGCTCTGTCGGCGGTCTGGCGCACCGGCGAGCGTTTTGGCGCCGGCTATCTCGCCGACGTGCTGCGCGGGGAGGCGAGCGACGCGATCCGCCGCAACGGCCACCACGCCATCAAGACGTTCGGCGTCGGCGCCGACAGGTCCAAGCACGAATGGGCCTCGATCTTGCGCCAGCTCTTCGCCGCCGGCGCGCTGGCCACCGCCAGCGACGAACACGGCGGCTTCTGCCTGACGGACAAAGGCGCGGACATTTTGAAGGGGCGCGAAAGCGTCCGCCTGCGCAGCGACCCGCTGACCCCGCGCGAGCGAAAAGCCCGCCGCGGCGCGCCCTCGGGCGACATCGCGCCGGACGAACGCATTCTCGCCGCCCTCAAGCGCAAGCGGATGGAACTCGCCCGCGAAGAAGGCGTGCCGGCCTTCGTGATTTTTGCCGACCGGACGCTGATCGACATGGCGGAGCGGCGCCCCGCGACGCTGGACGACATGCTGGAAGTCCACGGCGTCGGCCACCGCAAGCTCGCCCGTTACGGCGACGCTTTTCTGGAGGCGCTCCACGACGCGCTGCGATAGGCGCTCCGCCAGTCGCGAGGCCCCGGCTCAGGCCAAGGATTTTCCTGCATTTTCCCGCTGTTTCGGATAGACTGCCGGGCGACGAATCAAGGGGCCCCGACCGCGCCCCCAAACAAGCGAAAAAATGAGCGAAAACGAACTCGAAAACGGCCGCCCGAACGGAAACGACTACGGCGCTGAGTCGATCAAGGTGTTGCGCGGTCTCGACGCCGTTCGCAAGCGCCCGGGCATGTACATCGGCGACACCGACGACGGCTCCGGTCTGCATCACATGATCTACGAGGTCGTCGACAACGCAATCGACGAAGCGCTCGCTGGCTGGGCCTCGCTCGTGACCGTCACGCTCAACGCCGACGGCTCGTGCACAGTGTCCGACAACGGACGCGGCATCCCCACCGACATCCATCCCGAAGAAGGCGTGTCGGCGGCCGAGGTCATCATGACCCAGCTGCACGCGGGCGGAAAATTCGACCAGAATTCCTACAAGGTCTCGGGCGGCCTGCACGGCGTCGGCGTCTCCGTCGTCAATGCGCTGTCGACGTCGCTGAAGCTGGAAATCTGGCGCGACGGCAAGGCGCACTTCATCGAATTCGCGCATGGCGACGCGGTGGCGCCGCTGGTGGAGACGGGCCCTGCGCCCGATGTCGACGGCGCGCCGAAGCGCGGCACGCAGGTGACCTTCCTGCCGAGCCCGCAAACCTTCACGATGATAGAGTTCGACTACCAAACGATCGAACATCGCCTGCGCGAACTCGCATTCCTCAATTCCGGCGTGCGCATCGTGCTGACCGACGCGCGCCATGCCGAAGTGAAGCGCGAGGAACTGCATTACGAGGGCGGCCTCGAAGCCTTCGTGCGCTATCTCGACCGCGCGAAACAGCCCTTGATCGACACGCCGATCATCATGAAGGGCGAGCGCGACGGCATCACGCTCGAATGCGCTTTGTGGTGGAACGACAGCTATCACGAGAACGTGCTGGTCTTCACCAACAACATCCCGCAGCGCGACGGCGGCACGCATCTCGCCGGTTTTCGCGCCGCGCTGACGCGGCAGGTGACGGGCTACGCGGATTCGTCGGGCCTGATGAAGCGCGAGAAGGTCGATCTCACCGGCGACGATTGCCGCGAGGGCCTGACCTGCGTCGTTTCGGTGAAAGTGCCCGATCCGAAATTCTCGTCGCAAACGAAGGACAAGCTCGTTTCCTCGGAAGTGCGGCCGGTCGTCGAAGGCATCGTCAACGAGGCGCTCAGCCAGTGGCTGGAGGAGCATCCGCAGGAAGCCAAGACGCTGGTCGGCAAGGTGGTGGAAGCCGCCGCCGCACGCGAAGCCGCGCGAAAGGCGCGTGAACTGACGCGCCGCAAGGGCGCGCTCGATGTCGCCAACCTGCCGGGCAAGCTCGCCGACTGCCAGGAACGCGATCCCGCCAAGGCCGAAATCTTCATCGTCGAGGGCGACTCCGCAGGCGGCACCGCCAAGCAGGGCCGCAATCGCGAATTTCAGGCCGTGCTGCCGCTGCGTGGCAAGATCCTCAACGTCGAGCGCGCGCGCTTCGACAAGATGCTCGGTTCCGAACAGATCGGCACGCTGATCACCGCGCTCGGCACCGGCATCGGCCGCGACGAGTTCAACCCGGACAAGCTGCGCTATCACAAGATCATCATCATGACCGACGCGGACGTCGACGGCGCGCATATCCGCACGCTGATCCTGACGTTCTTCTACCGGCAGATGCCCGAGATCATCGAGCGCGGCCACCTCTACATCGCCCAGGCGCCGCTCTACAAAGTCTCGAAGGGCAAGTCCTCGCAGTACCTGAAGGACGAGCGCGCGCTGGAAGATTATCTGATCGACAGCCTGCTCGATGGCGCGGTTCTGCGTCTCGCGAGCGGCGAGGAGCGCGCCGGCGCCGATCTGCGCGCAGCACTCGAGGACGCGCGCGCCTTCCGCCAGATTCTCATGGGGCTGCACTCGCGTTACGATCGCAAGGTGGTGGAGCAGGCCGCTGTCGCCGGCGCGCTGAAGCCCGTGCCGCAGAACGAAGCCGCGGCGCTCGCGCTCGCGCAGGATGTCGCCGAACGGCTCGACCGCAATGCGGACGAGACCGAGCGCGGCTGGATGGGTTCGGTGGAAGCAGGCGGCTACGTCTTCCGCCGCACCCTGCGCGGCGTTGCGCAGGCGGTGACGCTGGATGCGGCGCTGCTGTCGTCGAGCGAGGCGCGCAAGCTCGACGAGAAATCCGCGCCCTTGCGCGACATCTTTGCCGCGCCGGCAAAGCTGATCCGGCGCGCCGACGAGAACCAGCTCGACGGCCCGATGGCGCTCTACGAGGCGATGAGCGCTCAAGGGAGAAAGGGACTTGCGATCCAGCGCTACAAGGGTCTCGGCGAGATGAACGCCGAGCAATTGTGGGAAACGACGCTCGACCGCGACGCACGCTCGCTCCTGCAGGTGAAGGTGCGCGAGGGCGATGAGGCCGACGACATTTTCGTCAAGCTGATGGGCGACGTGGTGGAGCCGCGCCGCGAATTCATCCAGGATAACGCGCTGAGCGTGGCCAATCTCGACGTATGATCAGGTGGTCTCGGAGGACCGCTCCCGAGCCGTCTCCCGAGCGAGCGCCGTGTCGGCGTGGCGATGGCCGAAAGTTTCGTAGCCGATCACGGTCACGATCGGCGCCAGCGTCAGAACCATCAGGCAATGCGTGAGGCTGAATCCCGAGGCAGCCATGACCACTGCCGCGCCGAGAACAAGCGCTGTCAGCGCGAGCAACACAATGTGCACGGCGTCGCGCGCGCGCAGCATGTAGGTATAGAGCGCGTAGACCATAAGCAGGTAGACGGCGACGGGAATGGCGACGGCCGACGTCGCTGCGGCAGCGCCGATATGCGCCTTACCCTGGATGACGAGCGCCGCGACATGCAGCCCCGCGCCCATCGCGGCGATGGCGGCGAAGATGACGATATGGCCGTAGCCCCACACGAAGGCGCGGCGGCGATGCGCGTCGAGAACCTCGGCGAAGGACACGACGAAATAGGTCCACCACATGCCGAAGGTGAGGCCGACTCCGGCCGTACAAATGAGAACCGCATCGACGCTCCAGCCGCGCGTGTCGACGATCGCCGAAACCGAAGCCACCGCACCGACCACGCCTTCGCCGAGCGCGATGATCGCGAGCAGGCCATGCCGCTCCGACATGTGATGCGCATGCCACGGCGTGCCACCGTCCTTGCGTTCGGCGAGCGCCGGCCCGCTCATCTCGACGAGAGCGAGCAGCGAAGCGAAGGCGACGTGCGGGCCAAGTGGCGGATTGACGATCGCCAGCGCGCTCCAGCCGATTTGCGCGATGAAGATGACCGACGCGTAGGTGAGACAGGCGCGCCGGTGCGCCGTGTCGTGTCGCGCCGCGCGCAGCCACAGGAACACCATGGCGAGGCGCATGACGACATAGCCTAGCGTCATCACGCGATTGTCGACGTTGCCGCCGTGCGCCAGCGAGTCGAACAGCCGGGGAATGCCGAGCGACAGGATGATCACGCCGACCATCTGCACCATGGTGGCGATCCGGAATATCCAGTCGTCGGTATCGTAGGCCGAGGAAAACCAGGAATAATTGATCCACGCCCAGCAGACCGAGACGATCGCGATCGTGAAGGCGAGCAGGCCCGGTCCGTAGTGGCCTTCCGCCAGCTGATGCGCGAGTTGCGAGGCGGCGTTGCCGAAGCCGATGACGAAGGTCAGATCGAACAGCAGTTCGAGCGGGCTCGCCGCGCGATGACTTTCGCGGCGGTCGCGCCCGCGCATCGGCGTGGCGCGATGCGTGGCGCTTCTTGCGGCGTGCGGCGCCTCGCTCATTTCGCATTCTTGTCGCGTCGCGCCGCCTGCGCCTTCAGGAAATGCTCCATCATCTTCCCCGGCTCGTCGCTCTCGTAGGCGCGCGCGAACGTGTCGATGCCGGTGGCGATGGCCTGGGGCAGCGGCTGTGTCTCCCAGCGCGTGATCAGCTCTTTCTGAAGACGGATCGCATTGGGTCCGCAGGCGACGATGGAATCCAGAACCTTGTCGATTTCGGCGTCGAGCGAATCGTTGGCGACCACGCGCTCCAGAAATCCCCAATCCGCGCATTCGGCGGCGGAATAGGTGTCGCCCAGCAGCAGCAGCTCTCGCGTACGACCCCATCCCACCAATTGAGGAAGCACGGCGGCTTCCACCACCGAGGGGATGCCGAGCTTCACCTCCGGCATGCCATAGCGCGCGCTCGAAGACGACACGCGCATGTCGCAGGCCGCAGCCAGCTCCATGCCCGCGCCGTAGCAATGCCCGTTGACGCGCGCGATGACGGGGACGGGGCAACGCCGCACCACCGCGCAGCATTCGTGCACACGCGTTATGAAGGCGCGCGCCTTTGCGCTGTCGAGCCCCGCCATTTCCGAAATATCGGCGCCGCCGACGAAGGCGCGCGCGCCGGCGCCGGTGACGACGATGGCGCGCACTTGCGCGTCTGCGCCGCATTTTTCAACCGCCGTGACGAAAGCCTCCATCACGGACGACGACAGCGCATTCAGTTTCGCGGCATTGTCGATCGTCACGCGCGCGACCTTGCCGCCCGCCCGCGATTCGATCGCGACATCCACCTTCGCCTGCCCGCTCACCCGCGCCTCCCGATCCGCTTGGAATTGTCTTACAATAATGGCTACAAAGAGCGCCGGGGTCGAGACGCGATCCGCAGGATCGCAAGAATTCGCCGCACGCGCGGCCGGGAGGAAAGAATGAAGATCAAGGGCAGGATCGTCGTCGTCACCGGCGGCGCGGACGGTATCGGGAAGGGCCTGTGCGAGCGCTTTGCGCATGAGGGCGCGAAGAAAGTCATCGTGCTCGACCGCAACGGCGCAGGCGCGAAGGCCACCGCCGAGGCCATCGGCGGCGTCGCCTACGAATGCGACGTCGCGAAGGAAGACCAGATCAAGAAGATCGTGGACGAGGTCGAGAAGACGGTCGGTCCGATCTCGATCTTCGTCTCCAACGCGGGCATCGGCGATTTCGGCGGCAGGCAGGACGACGCGACCTCGCAGCCGAACGACCAGTGGCAGCGCGGTTGGGACGTCAACGTCATGGCCCATGTCTATGCCGCGCGCGCCTGCCTGCCCTACATGATCCCGCGCGGCGAGGGCTATTTCGTCAATACGGCGTCCGCGGCCGGCCTGCTCAACCAGATTGGCAACGCCTGCTACGGCGTAACGAAGCACGCCGCCGTCGGCTTTGCGGAGATTCTCGCCATCACCCATCGCGACCAGGGCATTCGCGTCTCGGTTCTGTGCCCGCAGGCTGTCGATACGCCGCTGCTGCGCCGCGCTGGCGAAGGCTCGCAGAATGTCGACGGCGTACTGACGCCGGCGCAGGTCGCCGACGATGTCGTGCGCGCGATCGACGAGGAGAAGTTCGAAATCCTGCCGCATCCGCAGGTGCTCGGCTACATGCGCAAGAAGACGGAAGATTATTCGCGCTGGATCGGTGGCATGGCCAAGCTCCAGCGCGCCTTGTTCCAGAAGAAGTGAGTCCGGCGAGAAAACCGCGCTGGACCGATCTCGACGAGCATCGCGCGTCTGTCGTCAGCGCGATCATGATCGCGATCGGTCCGCTCAGCCTCTCGCTCTACACGCCTGCGCTTCCGACACTGGTGACGGCTTTCGGCACGACGCCGGCGGCCGTCAAGTTCAGCCTCACGGTCTATTTTCTCGGCTTCTGCCTCGCGCAATTGCTGTGCGGGCCGCTGTCCGACGCCTTCGGCCGCAGGCCGGTCGCGCTCGCCTTCTTCCTCATCTATTTCCTCGGCTCGATCGTCGATCTGCTCGCGCCGACCATCGAGATCTTGCAGGTCGGCCGTGCGCTGCAGGGCGTCGGCGCAGCGGCGGGCATTGCGACGTCGCGCGCGCTGGTGCGCGATCTCTTCGTCGGCCAGACGTCCGCCCGCATCATGAACCGCATCGGCCTGTTCGTGGGCCTGGTGCCGGCGGTCTCGCCCGCAATCGGCGGCACGCTGCTGACGGTGGCGCATTGGCGTTCGATCTTCCTGCTCATGTTCGCCTACGCGATTGTCGTCGTCGTCATGGTCTGGATCTTCCTGCCCGAGACCAACAGCGCGCGGGATCGCGCCCACGCCCATCCCTTTCGTATCGTCGGCAATTATGGAAGGCTCATCCGCGATCGCCGATTCATGGGGCCGGCGACGCTCATGGCCTTCGTGCTGGGTGGCGTCTACACACTGCCCTCGCTCATGCCCTTCGTGCTGATCGACAAGCTCGGCCTGACCCCGCTGCAATATGCGGCGATCGTCCTCGTGCAGACCGGCGCGCTTCTCGTCGGCAATCTCTTTGTCGGTCGCTTGCTGCGGCGCGTCAGCGCTCGCGAACTGGTGCCGGTCGGCATCGTCATCATCGTCATTGCTGGCGCGGGCTTTGCGGCCGTACGGCTCTTCTCCGCGCCTCATGTCGCAACTTTCGTAATTCCCGGCGCGATCTGGTCGTTCGGCCTTCCCTTTGTCACGCCGGGCACGATGACATCGGCGCTCTCGCATTTCCCGCGCATTGCGGGCGCGGCCTCCTCGCTGATCGGCTTCATGCAGATGGGCGGCGGTTTCGTCGGCTCGGCGATCGGCGCCGCGGCTTTCGGCGACCCGATCGTCGCCGTCGACACACTGTTGCCGGCGATCTCCCTGCTCGCGGGCCTGTCCTATTTTCTGTTGGGCGCGCCCGCGCCGCCGGAAAAGGCGGAGTGACGATGAGGGCTTCTCTCGGCCATTCGATCCTGCTACCTTTTTGTCCGACAATAATGCTGCAGCGCACATCAGCGCCGGCCGATGAATTGGCAAACCAAACGAAAGAGGAAGCCCGTGGATTTCTCCCTGACAGCCCGTGAAACCGAATGGCGCGATCGCGTCATCGCCTTCATGAACAAGCACGTCTATCCCGCCGTGCCTGTCTACGATTCGCAGATGGAAGGATTTGGCGCCAACCGCTGGCAGGTCGTGCCTGTACTCGAGGAGCTGAAGGCCAAGGCAAAGGCGGAAGGGTTGTGGAACCTGTTCCTTGCCCCCAATCCGGAACACGACACCGAAGAATACCAGGGCGCAGGCCTCACCAATCTCGAATACGCCATGTGCTCCGAGCAGATGGGCAAGCTGCAGTTCGGTTCGGAAGTCTTCAACTGCTCCGCGCCGGATACCGGCAATATGGAAGTGCTGCATCGCTACGGCACCAAGAAGCAGAAGGACACCTGGCTGCGTCCGCTGATGGCCGGCGAAATCCGTTCGGTTTTCTTCATGACCGAGCCGGCGGTCGCTTCGTCTGACGCCACCAACATCGAGACCTCGATCAAGCGTGACGGCGATCACTACGTCATCAACGGCCGCAAGTGGTGGTCGTCGGGCGCTGGCGACCCGCGCTGCAAGATCGGCATTCTCATGGGCAAGACGGATACGTCCAAGCCGCGTCATGAACAGCAGTCGCAGATCCTCGTGCCGCTCGACACGCCCGGCGTGAAGATCGTGCGCATGCTGCCCGTCTTCGGCTTCGACGACGCCCCGCACGGCCATGCCGAAGTGATCTTCGACAACGTCCGCGTGCCCGCCGAGAACCTTATCCTCGGCGAGGGCCGTGGCTTCGAGATTGCGCAGGGTCGCCTGGGTCCGGGCCGCATCCATCACTGCATGCGCACCATCGGCGTCGCCGAAGCCGCGCTTGAAAAGATGGTCAAGCGCCTCCAGAGCCGCACGGCCTTCGGCAAGAAGGTGTCAGAGCAGTCCGTGTGGGAGCAGCGCATCGCCGAAGCGCGCACCGACATCGAGATGACGCGCCTGTTGACGCTGAAGGCCGCCGACATGATGGACAAGGTCGGCAACAAGCACGCCAAGCTCGAGATCGCGATGATCAAGGTCGCGGGTCCCCGCATCGCGCTCAAGATCATCGACGACGCGATCCAGGCGCATGGCGGCGGCGGCGTGACGACCGACTTCGGTCTCGCCAAGGCCTACGCCGGCATCCGCTCGCTGCGCATCGCCGACGGTCCGGACGAGGTGCACAACCGTCAGATCGCGCAGATGGAAATGCGCAAGTACACCAACAAGGAAGTGAAGGGCTGATGGCGGGCGCGTCGGCTTCCACCGACGACGTCTTCGGTGGAACAAAGCCGGTCGAGGAGCGCCATCGTTTCGACGAGGCGCGTCTCGCCGAATGGATGAAGGCAAACGTCAGCGGCTATGAAGGGCCGCTGACCGTTTCCCAGTTCAAGGGCGGGCAGTCGAACCCGAGCTTCCGGCTCGACACGCCCACGCACTCCTACGTCATGCGCCGCAAGCCGCTCGGCAAGCTCTTGCCGTCGGCGCATGCGGTCGACCGCGAATTCAAGGTCATCTCCGCGCTACATCCGCAGGGTTTTCCGGTCGCGAAACCCTGGGCGCTTTGCGTCGACAACGATGTGCTGGGCTCGTTCTTCTACATCATGGACAATGTGGAGGGCCGCATCTTCTGGAACGGCACGCTGCCGCAGTCCTCTCCGGAAGAACGTCGCGCGATCTACGAGGCGGAAATCTCCACGCTCGCGCGTCTGCACAATTACGATCCGGATGCGATTGGCCTGTCGGATTTCGGCAAGCCCGGAAACTATTTCTCGCGCCAGATCGATCGTTGGACCAAGCAATACAAGGCGTCCGAGACGCGCCACATCGAGGTCGTCGAGAAGTTGATCGAATGGCTGCCGCGCACCGTGCCTACGCAGGAGCGAGTCTCGGTCGTCCACGGCGACTATCGCATCGACAACATGATCTTCATGTCGAACGAGCCGCGTGTCGCGGCTGTGCTCGACTGGGAATTGTCGACGCTCGGCGATCCTCTTGCCGACTTCACCTACTTCCTGTCGCACTGGGTCATGCCGCCGGAAGGCCGCAGCGGGCTTTCGGGTCTCGATCTGAAGTCGCTGGGAATCCCGTCGATGGAAGAGGCGGTCGCGTTCTACTGCAAGATCACCAAACGCGACGGCCTGCCGCAACTCGATTGGTACTTCTCCTACAACATGTTCCGGCTCGCCTGCATCACGCAAGGCATCGCCGGCCGCGTCCGCGACGGCACGGCCTCGAGCGCCCGCGCGATGGAAGCGGGCTCGCGCACCGAGCCGCTCGCGAACATGGCGTGGCATTTCGCGCAGAGAGCGGGGGCGTAAAGCCCCCGCGCCGGCGCCGACAAAGGCCGTCATTGCGAGCGTAGCGAAGCAATCCATCCCCGATGACAAGCCGCAGAGATGGATTGCTTCGTCGCTTCGCTCCTCGCAATGACGGGTAGACAGCAGAGCAAGAAATAGAGGAATCGCCGCATGGAACTGTTCGATCTCACCGGCAAGACCGCCATTATCACCGGTTCTTCTCGCGGCATCGGCAAGGCGATTGCCGAGCGCATGGCCGAGCATGGCGCGCGCGTCGTCATTTCCTCGCGCAAGGCCGCGCCCTGCAACGAGGTGGCGAAGGAGATCAATGCGAAATACGGCGAAGGCCGCGCCATCGCGATTCCCGCCAACATCTCTTCGAAGGAAGAACTTCAGCGCCTGGTCGATGAAACCAAGAAGGCGTTCGGCGACATCCACATCCTAGTCTGCAACGCCGCAGCCAATCCCTACTATGGACCGCTCGCGCAGATTTCGGACGACGCCTTCCGCAAGATTCTCGAAAACAACATCATCGCCAACAATTGGCTGATCTCGATGGTGGTCCCCGAGATGCGAGCGCGCAAGGACGGATCGATCATGATCGTCTCCTCCATCGGCGGCCTGCGCGGCTCGCCAGTCATCGGCGCCTATTGCATCTCCAAGGCGGCCGACATGCAGCTCGCGCGCAACCTCGCGGTCGAATATGGCCCGGACAATGTACGTGTAAACTGCATCGCGCCGGGCCTCATCAAGACCGATTTCGCCAAGGCTCTGTGGGACGATCCAGAGACGCTGAAGCGCTCTACCTCGGGCGCCGCGCTCAAGCGCATTGGCGATCCAGACGAGATCGCGGGCTGCGCCGTTTTTCTGGCGGGCAAGGCGGGCGCTTTCGTCACCGGTCAGAACTTTGTGGTTGATGGCGGGGCGACCATCTGAGGCAAATATCCGAGGTCTTGGTTATGACGCAGGAGCTTCCCGCAGGCTGGCCCGCCATCCCGCTGGCGCGCGCGCATGAATTGCTGACCGCGCCCGGCGCGCCGTTCGAAATGTCGGAAGTCGTCATTCGCGGCCACAGGACCCGCGTGTGGAAGAATGCGCCGCCGACGCTGCGCGATGTCTTCATCGCGGGCCGCACATTCGGCGAGCGCATCTTCCTCGTGCACGAGGACGAGCGCGTCAGCTTCGAGACTTTCGCGCGCGCCTCGATTGCGCTCGCGCATTGGCTTCAGGCGCAAGGCGTGGGCAAGGGCGACCGTGTCGCCATCGTCATGCGCAACCTGCCCGAATGGCCGGTGTCGTTCTTTGCGTCGCTGCTGATAGGCGCCATTGCGACGCCGCTCAACGGCTGGTGGTCGGGCGAAGAGCTCCTATACGGCTTGCAGGATTCCGGCGCGAGGATTTTGATCGCCGACGCCGAGCGCTACGCCCGCATCGGCGAGCATGTCGCCGAATGCCCGGCCGTCGAACGCGTCGTCGTCACGCGCGTGGACAAGGCCCTGCCGGAAGTCATCGCATTCGAATCTATCATTGGCGGGCCGAACGATTGGGCCGCGCTGCCCGATGCGCCATTGCCCGATGTCGCGCTCGAGGCAGACGACGACGCCTCGATTCTCTACACCTCCGGCACGACAGGTAATTCCAAGGGCGCCATCCAGACGCATCGCAATTCGACCTGCGCCATCCTCGCCGCACAATTCGCGGCGGCGCGGAACTTCATCCGACGCGGCGAAGCGATCCCTGCGCCGGATCCGAATATCCAGCGCGCGCTTTTACTGGCGATTCCTTTCTTCCATACGACGGGCGCGCATGCGGTGCTCTGCCCGGCGCTCGCGACCGGGGCCAAGATTGTGATGATGCGCCGCTTCGAAGCGGTGCGCGCGATGCAATTGATCGAGCGCGAACGCGTGACGACGGCCGGCGGCGTGCCGACCATCGCCTGGCAGATCATCGAACATCCCGACCGCGAGAAATACGATCTCTCGTCTTTGGAAGTCGTCTCATATGGCGGCGCGCCGGCCTCGTCGGAACTCGTGCGCCGCATCGTCGAGGTCTTTCCGAAATCCGCGCCCGGCATTGGCTGGGGCATGACGGAAACGACCTCGACCTTCACCTCCAACAGCGCCGAGGACTACCGCAATCGGCCCGAGAGCGCCGGACCCTGCATTCCCGTCTGCGACATGAAGATCGTGAACGACGACGGCGTCGACCTGCCCGCGAACGCGACTGGCGAACTCTGGGTGCGCGGCCCCGATGTCGTGCGCGGCTACTGGAACAAGCCGGAGGCGACCGCCAAGGCTTTCGATGGCGAGTGGCTTAAGACCGGCGATCTGGCGCGGATCGACGAGGAAGGCTTTCTCTATATCGTTGACCGCAAGAAGGACATGCTGATCCGCGGCGGCGAGAACATCTACTGCATCGAGGTCGAAGAAGTCCTCTACCGCCATCCTGCCGTCATGGACGCTGGCGTGATCGGCCTGCCGCATCGTACGCTCGGCGAGGAGCCTGCGGCCGTCGTGACGCTGAAAGCCGGCATGAGCGCGACCGAAGAGGAACTGCGCGCTTTCGTCTGCGAGCATCTGGCTGCCTTCAAGGCGCCGGTGCGCATCGCCTTCTCCGACAAGCCCCTGCCGCGCAATGCGCCTGGCAAGATCATGAAGCCGCAATTGCGCGCCTTCTTCGAACAATGAAAAAAAGCGGGCGTCGCCGCCCGCTTCTCGCTTGTCCCGGAAGAGCGGTCTCAGCCGCGGTCGTCGCCGCGACCCCAGCCCCAGCGCATGCCGTGGCCGTGCATCCAGCCGCCGCCGTGGCCGCGTTTGCCGGACCGCATCAAGGCCGGCAAACGATCCTTCTGTTCGGTTGTCAGCGTCGCGTAGAGCGGACCCGCGGCGTCGGCGAGCTTCTTCAACGCCTCGCCGCGCGAAATCTGCCATTCGGCGCGCCGCTTCATGCCTTCGATCGGGTCTTTCGGCCGTTCTCCGCGCGCCTTTTCGAACCGCTCGCTCATGCCCTTCGCCATGTCGCGCACGGCGCTCTCGACCGGCGGCCACAGCTTCTCCTGGTCGGCCGTCAGGCCGAGGCCGGCATGGATCGCCGCGATGCGCGCATTGAGGAAGGCGGCGCGATCCTCCTTGGAGAACTGGCGGTGTCGACGCCAGCCCGGGCCCATGTCGTCGCCGGGCCCCATGCCGCCCTCGCGACCCATTCCCCAGCGCCGGCCGGCCCAGCCGCGATCATCGTCGTCGCCGCCCATGCCCCAGCGGCCCATGCCCCGGCCTTCGCCTGGTCCCCAACCCGGTCCGCGCGGGCCGGATTCGGAAGCGCCGGGCGGCGTCTGAGGGTTAGCGGGCGCCTGCGTCTGAGCATTGGCGATGGCGAAAGCGCCCGCGGCGCCGAGCGTCGCGACCAGCGCGACAGCGGTAGGCTTGATCAGTTTCATGTGGCGTCTCCTGCGCCCGAAGTGTCGATGCGCGCAGTAAGACGCGCGTTCCCGGCGCGTTCAACTTAAGGTTTGGCAATGTAGCCATCGGAACGAGGCAAACGCCCCGCGACCCCGCTTCAGGCAAGCGCCTGCGGCGTCATGTCGCGCGGGAAAACGGTTCAAACGTCCTCTTCCCCCGACATCGGCGCCTTCATGTCCTCGGGCCGAGGCATCGAGATGATGTTGTAGCCGGCGTCGATGTGATGGATCTCGCCGGTCACGCCTGCCGAGAGGTCGGACAAGAAATAGAGCGCCGATCCGCCGATCTCCTCGATCGACACCGACTTGCGCAGGGGCGAATGCGCGCGCTGGAACGAATACATCGCCCGCGCATCGGAGACGCCCGCGCCGGCAAGCGTTCGGACCGGTCCCGGCGACAGCGCGTTGACGCGAATGCCTTGCGGACCAAAATCGTTCGCCAGATAGCGCATCGAGGCTTCGAGCGCCGCCTTGGCGACGCCCATCACATTGTAGTTCGGCATCACCCGCGTCGAGCCGCCATAGGTCAGCGTGATCATCGAGCCGCCGTTCGGCATCAGCTCGGCCGCGCGCTTCGCGACCTCCGTGAAGGAGAAGCAGGAGATCACCATCGTGCGCGAAAAATTCTCGCGCGTCGTATCGGCGTAACGCCCCTTGAGTTCGCGTTTGTCGGTGAAACCGATCGCGTGAACGATGAAATCGATCGTTCCCCAGCGGTCCTTCATTGCCGCGAAGACCGCGTCGACGGAAGCCAGATCCTCGACGTCGCACGGCAGGATGAAATCCGACCCCGCCTGCTTCGCGAGCGGCGCCACGCGCTTGCCGAGCGCGTCGCCCTGATATGTGAAGCAGAGTTCCGCGCCGTGGGCGGCGAGCGTCTGGGCGATGCCCCAGGCGATCGAATGCGAATTGGCGACGCCCATGATGAGGCCGCGACGGCCGTGCATCAGGCCCTTCGTTGCTTGCGCGTTCATGTCGGGGCTCCGCTCAAGCATCGATGCGACTGAACACGAGGGACGCATTCGTGCCGCCGAAGCCGAACGAATTCGACAGCACCGTCGAGAGCTTCGCACTGTCGCGGCGCTGGCGCAGGATCGGCATGTCCGCGAAGGCCGGGTCGAGCTCCTGAATGTTGGCGCTTTCGCAGATGAAATCGTTGTTGAGCATGAGCAGCGAATAGATCGCCTCGTGCACGCCGGTCGCGCCCTGTGAATGGCCGGTCAGCGACTTGGTCGCCGAGATCGGCGGGCACTTGTCGCCCGTGCCGAACACTTCGCGGATCGCTTCGATTTCCTTGACGTCGCCGACCGGAGTCGAGGTCGCGTGCGGATTGATGTAGTCGATCGGGCCCTTCACGGTCGCGAGCGCCTTGCGCATGCAGCGGATTGCGCCTTCGCCAGAAGGCGCCACCATGTCGACGCCGTCGGACGACGCGCCATAGCCAGTCAGTTCCGCGTAGATCTTCGCGCCGCGCGCCTTGGCGCGCTCGTATTCCTCGAGCACGAGAATGCCCGCGCCGCCGGCGATGACAAAACCGTCGCGATTGACGTCATAGGCGCGCGAGGCGGTCGCTGGCTTGTCGTTGTAGGACGACGACATCGCGCCCATAGCGTCGAACAGGACCGACAACGTCCAGTCGAGCTCCTCGCAGCCGCCCGCGAAGACGACGTCCTGTTTGCCCCACTGGATGAGTTCGGCGGCGTTGCCGATGCAATGGCTCGACGTGGAGCACGCGGAAGAAATCGAATAGCTCGTCCCGCGAATCTTGAACCAGGTGGAGAGCGTCGCCGACGCGGTCGAGCACATGGCCTTGGGAACGACGAAGGGGCCGACTTTCTTGGGGCCCTTCGAACGCGTAGTGTCTGCAGCCTCGACCTGCGAGCGCGTCGACGGACCGCCCGAGCCGACGATAAGCCCCGTGCGCTCGTTGGAAATGTCGCCGGCCTCGAGGCCGGAATCTGCGATCGCCTGTTCCATCGCGACATGCGCCCAGGCCGTGCCGCCGCCGTGAAAGCGCATGGCGCGACGATCGACGATTTCTTCAGGCTTGCAGGTCGGCGCGCCGTGGATCTGCGAGCGGAAGCCGAGCTTGGCGTATTCCTCGGCGAAGACGACGCCGGAGCGGGCCTCGCGCAGCGAGGTCAACACTTCACCGGCGTTGTTGCCGATCGAGGACACGATGCCCATGCCGGTCACGACGACGCGTCTCATGATTTTCTCCCTCGAGCCCGCAGCGTGCGATCGCCCGGGCGTTTGTCGGCCGCGCAGTTCAGGCGGCCGGCGCTTCCGCCTTGGCGAGGCCGACCTTCAAGTCCTTGGCCTCGTAAATGCGCTCGCCATCGGCGGCCACCCATCCGTCGGCGATGCCGAGAACGAGCTTGCCCTTGAAGATGCGCTTGAAATCGATTCCGTAGCTGACCGTCTTCACGGTCGGGCGAACCTGCCCTGAAAATTTCACCTCGCCGACGCCGAGCGCCATGCCGCGTCCGGGATTGCCGAGCCAGCCGAGATAGAAGCCGGTGAGCTGCCACATGGCGTCGAGCCCGAGGCAGCCGGGCATGACCGGATTTCCCTTGAAGTGGCAATCGAAGAACCAGAGGCTCGGCTTGATGTCGAACTCCGCGCGCGCGTAGCCCTTGCCGTGCTCGCCGCCGCTCTCGAAAATCTCGGTGATGCGGTCGAACATCAGCATCGGCGGCAGCGGCAGCTGCGCGTTGCCTGGCCCGAACAATTCCTCACGACCGCAGGCGAGCAGGTCTTCGTACCCAAAGCTGGAGCGCCGTTCGCCCATATCTCTCCGCCGTCCTCTCGCAAATCCGGGTGCGCCCGGTCGTTCGATCCGACCGGCTTCTAACACACGAGTTCGGGGCTCGAAAGTCGCCTCCGTCGCCTGTCGGAGCGCCCGGCATGCGACTTGCGGCTGACGGGGGATGCGCAGGCTACTGGATGGTTTCGCCGGGATAGGCGCCCCAGAGATTTTCCTGCTCGATCCAGCCGTCGAAGCCCTCGCCCGCCAGCCGGCACCATTTGCCGTTGCAGGCTTTGAGCGAGCCGATCACGCCGGCCTGAAGCCGGGCGGTGATTTCGGCGCCGGCGTCGCCGGTGCGGCGCAGCGGGAATTCCTCCCCCTTCTTCCAAGGGGCGACGATTGCCGTCCTGCGGCCCGACAGCAGGGAATGCAGCACCCAGCCCTCGGAGCCCTCGGAATCGCGAATGCGCCGCCAGATATCGAATTCGGCGGTCACTTCGACAGGAAGGCCCGCTCGCTGGAATATCCAGATGGTCCTGTGGTCCTTCGAGGGGCCCTCGCGCAGGTTCACACGGTCGGATTTCAGGCTCACGAACCGCGGCACCGGCAGGCCGGTGACCGGCCCCGTCTGCTGGGCGGCTTGCGCGATCGGCGACCAGAGCAGGGCCAGCAGGGCCAGAAAACCTCCCGCGCGGGCGGTGAGACAGGTCGCGTTCCGAATTCGTTCCGCGAAAAAGGCCATGTCGCAACTCCGGTGCTGAGCGGCAATCGGCGTTCTTGTCTTTGTCCAGCCATCTGGTAGGAAGCGTCGAACCGCCGTTGCGCGCGCTTGAGACGTTGTCGTCCAGACGTCGTTAAGGAGCGGTGAATTATGGCGACCTCATGCCGCCAGCCGATTTCGTCGGCCGGCCGCACGGGCAGGGACGGACACGGAATGCCGCAGAAAAAGCCTCTGGTTGTCGTAACGCGCAAATTGCCCGAGGTGGTCGAGACGCGCATGCGCGAATTGTTCGACGTCCGCCTGAACGAGACCGACGCGCCCATGTCCAATGCACAGCTCGCCGAAGCGATGCGGACGGCGGACGTGCTGGTGCCGACAGTGACCGACCGGATCGATTCCGGCCTCGTCGCCCAGGCCGGCGACCAGATGAAGCTGATCGCCAATTTCGGCAATGGCGTCGACAATATCGACGTCACCTCGGCGTTGCGCCGCGGCATCACCGTCACGAATACGCCGGGCGTGCTCACCGACGACACGGCGGACATGACCATGGCGCTCGTCATGGCGGTCGCCCGCCGCATCGTGGAAGGCGCGCAGACGATTCCCTCGGGCGAATGGGCCGGCTGGTCGCCGACATGGATGCTCGGCCATCGCATCACCGGCAAGAAGCTCGGCATCGTCGGCATGGGCCGTATTGGCCAGGCAGTCGCCGTGCGCGCCGCAGCCTTCGGCCTGGAGGTCCATTATCACAACCGCCGCCGCGTGGCGCTCGCGACCGAGGCCAAGCTCGGCGCGACCTACTGGGAATCGCTCGACCAGATGCTGGCCCGCATGGACATCGTGAGCGTGCATTGCCCGCACACGCCGGCGACCTACCACCTGCTCTCGGCGCGCCGCCTCAAATATCTGAAGCCGCACGCCATCGTGGTGAACACGGCGCGCGGCGAGATCATCGACGAGAACGCGCTGGTGCGCATGCTCGATGCGAACGAACTTGCCGGCGCCGGTCTGGACGTGTTCGAGCACGAGCCGGCGGTCTCGCCCAAGCTCGTCAAGCTCGCCAAGGCCGGCAAGGTGACGCTGCTGCCGCACATGGGCTCGGCGACCATCGAGGGTCGTATCGACATGGGCGAAAAGGTCATCGTCAACGTGAAGACCTTCATGGACGGCCACCGCCCGCCGGATCGCGTCCTGCCAAGCATGTTGTAAAGCGCCGCCCGCCACCGTCGTGGGACCACGCACGAAGAAAAACCCGCCGGGGCGACCCGGCGGGTTTTCTGTCTGAATCTGAAAGGGGCGATTACTCGCCCGCTTCCGCCGCCTTCTGCGCGTCGCGCTCGGCCTTCTGCTTGGCCTCGAGGTCTTCGCCCGTCTCCTGGTCGACGACGCGCATCGACAGGCGCACCTTGCCGCGATCGTCGAAGCCGAGCAGCTTCACCTTCACCTTGTCGCCTTCCTTGACGACGTCCGTCGTCTTGGCGACGCGGCCGAGCGCGAGCTGCGAGATGTGGACGAGGCCGTCCTTGGAGCCGAAGAAATTGACGAAAGCGCCGAAGTCGACGGTCTTCACGACCGTGCCCTCGTAGATCTGGCCGACTTCCGGATCGCTGGCGATCGACTTGATCCAGTTGATCGCCGCCTTGATCGAATTGCCGTCCGAGGACGCGATCTTCACCGTGCCGTCGTCCTCGATGTTGATCTTGGCGCCGGTCTTCTCGACGATCTCGCGGATCACCTTGCCGCCGGTGCCGATCACTTCGCGGATCTTGTCGGTCGGGATTTTCATCGTCTCGATGCGCGGAGCGAACTCGCCGAGCTCGCTACGCGCGCCGGTCAGCGCCTTCGACATTTCAGACAGGATGTGCAGACGGCCGTCGCGCGCCTGGCCGAGAGCGACCTTCATGATCTCTTCCGTGATGCCGGCGATCTTGATGTCCATCTGCAGCGAGGTCACGCCGTTGTCCGTACCCGCGACCTTGAAGTCCATGTCGCCGAGATGATCCTCGTCGCCGAGAATGTCGGAGAGGACCGCGAAGCGCTCGCCTTCCAGGATCAGGCCCATGGCGATGCCCGCCGTCGGCCGCTTCAGCGGCACGCCAGCGTCCATCAGCGCGAGCGACGAGCCGCAGACGGTGGCCATCGACGAGGAGCCGTTCGATTCCGTGATCTCCGACACGAGACGGATCGTGTAGGGGAACTCGGCGGCGGCCGGCAGCATCGGACGGATCGCGCGCCAGGCGAGCTTGCCGTGGCCGATCTCGCGGCGCTTCGGCGAACCGACGCGGCCGGTTTCACCGACGGAATAGGGCGGGAAGTTGTAGTGCAGCAGGAAGCGCTCCTTGTAGGTGCCTTCCAGCGAATCCACGTACTGCTCGTCCTCGCCCGTGCCGAGCGTGGCGACGACCAAGGCTTGAGTTTCACCGCGCGTGAAAAGCGCAGAGCCGTGGGTGCGCGGCAGGACGCCGGCTTCCGCGATGATCGGGCGGACCGTCTTCACGTCGCGGCCGTCGATGCGGACGCCCGTGTCGAGGATGTTCCAGCGCACGACCTTGGCCTGCAGCTCCTTGAAGGCCTCGCCGACATGTTCCTTAGAGAAGGCCGGCTCCTGTCCCTCCGGGAACAGCGCCGCGGTCACCTTCGCCTTCACGGCGTCGACTGCCTTGTAGCGCTCCTGCTTGGCGGTGATCTTGTAGGCCGAGCGCAGCTCGGCTTCGGCGACGTCCGCAACCGCCTTCTCGACGGCCGAACGATCGCTCTGCGCGAAATCGCGCGGGTCCTTGGCGGCGCGCTCGGCGAGACGGATGATCGCGTCGATCACGGGCTGGAAGCCGCGATGGCCGGTCATGACGGCCTCGAGCATCGTCTCTTCCGAGAGTTCCTTCGCCTCGGATTCGACCATCAACACGGCGTCCGACGTGCCGGCGACGACGAGGTCTAGATCGCTCGACTTCATTTCCTCGATCGTCGGGTTCAGCTTCAGCGCGCCATTGATGTAGCCGACGCGCGCGCCGCCGACCGGGCCCATGAAGGGAATGCCCGACAGCGTTAGCGCCGCCGAGACCGCGACGATCGACAGAACGTCCGGATCGTTCTCGAGGTCATGGCTGAGAACGGTGACAATGACCTGCACTTCGTTCCGGTAGCCTTCCGGGAACAGCGGGCGGATCGGACGGTCGATCAGGCGGGAGATCAGCGTCTCACGCTCCGAGGGACGGCCCTCCCGCTTGAAATAGCCGCCGGGAATACGGCCGGCCGCGAAGGCCTTTTCCTGATAGTCGACGGTGAGCGGGAAGAAGTCCTGACCGGGCTTGGCGTTCTTGGCGCCGACGACGGTGGCGAGCACGGTCGTATCGCCCCAGGTCGCCATCACGGCGCCGTCGGCCTGGCGGGCGACCTTGCCGGTTTCGAGCACGAGCTTGCGGCCGGCCCAGTCGAGTTCTTCACGATGGATTTCGAACATTGAATCTTCTTTCGTCGAAAGCGCAAAAGAAAAGCGCCACGGACAAGACAGCGGGAAGCTCTAGAACGAGGGAGCTTCCGGCAATCCTGTCATGGCGCTTCTCTCTCGCGGTCGGATATGGCCCGAAGGCCCCATGCCCCCGGGTCTTGGGACCGCGAGCCTCATGGCTCGCAATCCGAATTGGCGAGCCTTGGGCTCGCGATGCGCCTTAGCGGCGGATGCCGAGGCGCTCGATCAGCTTGCGGTAGCGGGCGTCGTCGTTCTTCTTGACGTAGTCGAGAAGCTGACGGCGCTGCGAGACGAGCTTCAGCAGGCCGCGACGCGAATGATTGTCCTTGGCGTGGCTCTTGAAGTGGCCGGTGAGGTTGGAAATGCGTTCCGTGAGGATCGCCACCTGCACCTCGGGCGAACCCGTGTCGCCAGCCTTGGTCGCATATTCCTGAATGAGCGCCTGCTTGCGCTCGGCCGTGATCGACATCGGGAAACTCCTGTGTTTCTGGAGAAATGGCCCGGCCGGGATGTCGTCCAGCAGGGTCGGAAATTCAGCCGATACGCGGCCGAAGCGCGCCTTATACACGAAAAGCCTCGTAAGACCAGCCCTGCCGCTTGCGCAAGGTGCGGGAACCATTTGCGCGCCGCCAGCGTTTCGGCTGCGGTCCCCGAACCACCTCGCCACCGCTCATCCGCCGGACATCACAAGGAATTCCCCATGAAGCGCGCTCTTGCCCTCGCCACTGTTCTGACGGCCGCCTCTCTGGCCGGCTGCTCGTCCTATCGCGAGGAGCGTGTCGTAACCGGCGCGGCCGTCGGCGGCGCCACCGGCGCGATCGTGGGCGGGGTCGCCTCGGGCGCGCCCGGCGGCGCGCTCGTCGGCGGCGCGGTCGGCGCTGTCGCTGGCGGCGTCATCGCCGACGCCACGCGACCGCGGTACTACCGTCCGCGCTACGCTGGACGTCGCTGCGTCTGGAATCCGGATATCGGGCGTCGAGTCTGCCGCTGGTAAGGGTCACGCGCCGAGGTTGAACACGCGGGCGGGCACCAATTCGCCCGCCGTCACCGCCCCGAAGGCCACAGGTTCTCCGTCACAGGCGGCATAAACCTTTTCGCCTTCGGCCGGCGCATCGCGACCGCGCAGGAGGATCGATTGGCCACGGCGCAGGCGCGCCGCGCTGTTGCGGTCGACCACGATACACGGTAGTTCCGACAGGCCCGCCTCGACCGCGCGCATGTTCTGTGCGGCGGCTTCTGCGGATGCCTCCAGTTCCTCGAACGTGGTGACGTCGGCTTCCGTGAACGGCCCGACGCGCGTGCGCCTGAGCGCGATCACATGGCCGAAGCAGCCGAGCATGCGGCCGAGGTCGCGGGCGATGGCGCGCACATAGGTGCCCTTGCCGCACTGCGCCTCGAGCGTGGCCGTGTCCTCGGTCGAATCCACCAGTTCCAGCGAATTAATCGTCACCGGGCGTGGCTCGATTTCCACGATCTCGCCGTCGCGCGCGAGATCGTAGGCGCGCTCGCCGGCGATCTTGATCGCCGAGAAGGCCGGCGGGCGTTGCAGGATGGTGCCGATGAAATTCGGCAGCGCCTGCACGACCTGATCGACGCCGGGCAGCATGTTGGAAGTCTCGACCGGCTTGCCGTCCGAATCGTCTGAATCGGTCTCGACGCCCCAGCGCACGGTGAAACGGTAAGCCTTTTCGCCGTCCTGCACGAAGGGCACGGTCTTGGTGGCCTCGCCGAAGGCGACGGGAAGAATGCCCGAAGCCAGCGGATCGAGCGTGCCGGCATGGCCCGCCTTCTTGGCGTTGAATATGCGCTTGAGGCGGGAGACGGCGTGCGTCGAGGTCATGCCGACGGGCTTGTCGAGAATCACCCAGCCGTCGACGGCGACGCGGTTGGAGCGCGGCTTGCTCATGCGCCCTCATTTTCCTGGTCGTCGGCCTCGTCGCCGGAGGCCTGATCGAGATCGCGTCGCACTTTCTCGGAATTCAGCAGCGCGTCGATCTTCGCGGAATTGTCGAAACTGTCGTCGATCTTGAACCGCACGTCCGGCGCGAATTTGAGATTCACTTTCCGCGCGATCTCGCCACGCAAGAAGGCGCGGTGCTTGTCGAGCGCCTTGATGACGTCATTCGCGTCCTTGCCGCCGAGCGGCATGACGAACAGCGTCGCGAGCTTCAGATCCGGAGACATTTTCACGCGAGGCACGGTGACGACGTGCGTCTCGAGTACGGGATCATTGATCTCGCCGCGTGAAAGAACTTCGGCGCAGGCGTGGCGGATCAGCTCAGCCACGCGCAGCATGCGTTGTGACGGCTCTGCGCCGTGTTGATGATGGGAACGAGACATTGGAAACTCGAAGCCTGCGGTTCGCCGCCATGTCGTCCCGGTCGACGACGAAGCCGACGATCCGGGACCCAGAGCAAACCTTCTGTGGATTCTTGTTGCGGCTCCTGTATCCCGGATCGGCCTGCGGCCGTCCGGGATGACAGGCATATTCTCACAGCGTGCGCTTCACCTCTTCGACGCGATAACATTCGATCACGTCGCCGGCGCGCATATCCTGGTAGTTTTCGAAGGCCATGCCGCATTCCTGGCCGGCCAGCACTTCCTTGACCTCGTCCTTGAAGCGCTTGAGCGTCGAGAGCTTGCCCTCGTGCACCACCACGTTGTCGCGGATCAGACGCACATGCGCGCCACGCTCGACCGTGCCGTCGGTGACGCGGCAGCCCGCGACCTTGCCGACCTTGGTGATGCTGAACACTTCGAGAATCTCGGCATTGCCGAGCATGGTCTCGCGGATCGCCGGCGCCAGCAGACCCGACATCGCGCCCTTAACGTCATCCACGAGATTGTAGATGATGTTGTAGTAGCGGATCTCGATGCCCAGCCGCTCGGCGGCTTCGCGCGCCTCCTTATGCGCGCGCACGTTGAAGCCGATGACGATCGCGCCCGAGGCCTCGGCCAGCGCGACATCGGATTCGCTGACGCCGCCGACGCCCGCATGCACGACTCGCGCGGCGACCTCGTCCGTGTTGAGCTTTTCGAGCGTGGCGATGATCGCCTCGACGGAGCCCTGCACGTCGCCCTTGACGACGAGCGGGAATTCCTTGCGGCCAGCCGTCTTCAGCTGGCTCATCATGTCCGCGAGCGAGGAGCGCGCCGAACCGCCGCGCGCGGCGGCCTTCTCGCGCTTCTGGCGCTCGCGATACTCGGTGATCTCGCGCGCGCGCGCTTCGTTCTCGACGACCGCGACGCGGTCGCCGGCTTCCGGCGCGCCGTTGAAGCCGAGGATCTCGACCGGGAAGGACGGGCCCGCGCTCTGGATGCTCGCGCCCTTGTCGTCGATCAGCGCGCGCACGCGGCCCCACTGGGCGCCGGCCACGATGATGTCGCCGACGCGAAGCGTGCCGCGCTGCACGAGCACGGAAGCGACCGGGCCGCGACCCTTGTCGAGGCGCGCTTCCACCACCGAGCCTTCGGCAGAGCGATCGGGATTGGCCTTGAGATCGAGCACTTCCGCTTGCAGCGCGATCGCCTCGAGCAGCTTGTCGAGGTTGGTGTGCTGCTTGGCCGAGACTTCGACCTCGAGCGTCTCGCCGCCCATGCTTTCGACCTGCACATTGTGCTGCAGCAGTTCGGTGCGCACGCGCTCGGGTCTCGCGTCGGGCTTGTCGATCTTGTTGATCGCCACAATCATCGGCACTTCCGCCGCGCGGGCGTGATTGATCGCCTCGATCGTCTGCGGCATGACGCCATCGTCTGCCGCGACCACCAGGATGACGATGTCCGTCACCTTGGCGCCGCGCGCGCGCATCGCGGTGAAGGCCGCGTGGCCGGGCGTGTCGATGAAGGTGATCGGCTGGCCGTTCGGCGCGGTCACCTGATAGGCGCCGATGTGCTGGGTGATGCCGCCGGCTTCGCCCGAAACGACATTGGCGTTGCGAATCGCGTCGAGCAGCGAGGTCTTGCCGTGGTCGACGTGGCCCATGATGGTCACGACCGGCGGACGGGGCTCTAGCGTCTCGTCGGCGTCGGGCGCGTCGAACAGGCCCTCCTCGACGTCGGATTCGGCGACGCGCTTGACCGTGTGGCCGAATTCCTCGGCGATCAGCTGCGCGGTGTCGGCGTCGATCACATCGGTGATCTTGCGCATTTCGCCCTGGCGCATCAGGAAGCGAATCACGTCGACGCCGCGCTCCGACATGCGGTTGGCGAGTTCCTGGATCGTGATCGTCTCGGGCAGGACGACTTCGCGCTGGATCTTTTCCTTCTGTTCCTGATACGCGCCGCGCGTCAGGCGCTGCACGCGGCGCTTGAAGGAGGCGACCGAACGTGTGCGCTCCTCTTCCTCCGACGTGGCGCTGGAAACGGTCAGACGGCCGCGATCCTTCTGGGCGGCGCCGCGCGTCGGGCGCGGGGTCGGGATCGAAAGCTTGGGCGCGAGCATCGGCCGGCGCAATGGCTGCAGTGTCGCGGCGCCGGGCGCAGGACGCGGCGCGGCGCTGGTAGCAGGCGTCGGGGCGGCTGCTGCGGGAGCCGCGGGTTGTTCGGGCTGTGGCGTCTCGCCCGGCGCGAGGCGACGACGCGCCTCGACCTCGGACTTGCGCTTGGCCTCGGCCTCCTTGGAGAGGCGTTCTTCCTCGGCGCGCTTGCGCTCGGCGGCGGCTTCACGTTCCGAAGCCTCGCGCGCCTCGCGTTCGGCGCGCGCCTTGGCTTCCGTCTCGGCGCGGCGACGGTCTTCTTCCTCGCGCACGCGGGCGTCGGCGAGCGCGCGGTCGCGCGCCTGGCGTTCTTCCTCGGTCAGCGTGCGCAGGACCACGCCGGACGGCGGCTTTGCAGGCGCGGCGGGCTTCGGCGGCGGCGCGGCCGCCGGGGGCGCGGCCGGCGCAGGCGCCGCCGCGGGCGCGGCAGGGGCCGCCTTGACCTCGTGCGGGCCAAGCGTGCGGCGCTTGACCTTTTCGACCACGACGGCCTTCGAGCGGCCATGCGAGAAGCTCTGGCGCACAGTGCCCTGCTCGACGGGGCGCTTCAGCGTCAGCGTCTTGCTCGGTCCGACCGAGAGGGTCTTGTCACCGGGGGTTTTGGTTTCGCTCATTCGTCCTGCGTCTTCGTCTGTCGTCTAGCGCGTACGGTAAACTCGAAAAGGTCAGCCCGTTTCCGCCGCGCGCTCCACCCGCCTGGGCAGGGTCGCGGCCGACCGGTAGACCTGCAATCTCTTCATGCTCTCCAGCAGCGCCCCGCTCGCGGGCCCGGCTCGGAGCGCTGCATGTATCACATTTGTCCGCCCCAATGCCAAATCCAATTGGGCGGAGGCGAAGCATTCCATTTCCGGCGGCGCGTCGTCGCCGAAACGCCGGCGCAGCGCCTGGCCGATCTTCCGTTTGCCGTCCTGCCCGCCATCGGTCGCGTGCAGGACGCTCGTAACGCCGCCCTCGCCGATCGCCGCATCGACCTTGGCGAAACCGGTCGTGACCAGCCCCGCCTTGTTGGCGAGCGACAGGCGCTGGAGGCAATCGGCCTCCAGAAGCCGGTCGATCTGGCCCGGCAGATCGTCGGGAACGACCGCCTTGCCCTTGAATCCCCGGTCGAAGGCCCGGCGTTTTACCGCCTGCGCCACGACCTCGGCCGAAGCCGTCACCCACACGCCCCGCCCCGGAAGGCGGCGCTTGAGATCCGGCGTCACGGTCCCGTCCGGGGCCAGAACGAACCGGATCATTTCCTCCGGCGGCCGCTCCGCGCGGGTGACGATGCAGGTCCGGACCGGACCGCGTTCCTCGTCGTCGCCCGCCGGCATGGCCCTTATTCGGCCTCTGTCTCGTCGGCCGGCTCTTCAGCTGCCGCCTCGATCCAGCCGGCGTGAACGCGCGCGGCCATGATCATGGCTTCCGCTTCCTCACGGGACAGTTCGAATCCGTCGAGGAACCCGGAATATTTCACGGTCTCGCCGTCCTTCTTCTCGGTCCAGCCGACGAGATCGTCGGTGGCGCAGCCCGCCAGATCCTCGACCGACTTAACATCGTTCTCGCCGAGCTTCACCAGCATGGCGGTCGTGACGCCCTCGATCTGCTTGAGATCGTCGGAGACGCCGAGCTCCTTGCGGCGCGCGTCGTGCTCGGCCTCGATCTGCTCCAGATATTCGCGGGCGCGGTTCTGGATCTCGGCCGCGGTGTCCTCGTCGAAGCCTTCGATCGACGCGAGTTCCGCAGGCTCGACGAAAGCGATTTCCTCGACCGAACGGAAGCCTTCGGAAGCCAGAAGCTGGCCGACGACCTCGTCGACGTTCAGCGCTTCCATGAAGGTGTTGGTGCGCTCGACGAATTCTTTCTGGCGGCGCTCGGATTCCTCGGCCTCGGTCAGGATGTCGATGTCCCAGCCGGTGAGCTGCGAGGCCAGACGCACATTCTGGCCGCGACGACCGATCGCAAGGGAGAGTTGGTCATCGGGGACGACAACTTCAATACGCGAGGAATCCTCGTCCAGCACGACCTTGACCACTTCGGCCGGTTGCAGCGCGTTGACGATGAAGGTCGCGGCGTCCGCCGACCAAGGGATGATGTCGATCTTCTCGCCCTGCAGTTCGTTCACCACGGCCTGCACGCGAGACCCACGCATGCCGACGCAGGCGCCGACCGGATCGATCGACGAATCACGCGAAATGACGGCGATCTTCGCGCGTGAGCCGGGGTCGCGGGCGACCGACTTCACCTCGATCACGCCGTCATAGATCTCAGGCACTTCCTGGCGGAAGAGTTTCGCCATCAGCTGCGGATGGGTGCGCGACAGGAAAATCTGCGGGCCGCGCTGCTCGCGTCGCACGTCGTAGACATAGGCGCGCACGCGGTCGCCCGGCCGGAACATTTCACGCGGGATCATTTCGTCGCGGCGGATGATGCCTTCGCCGCGGCCGAGATCGACGATCACGTTGCCGTATTCGACGCGCTTGACGACGCCGTTGACGATGTCGCCGATGCGATCCTTGAATTCCTCGTACTGGCGGTCGCGCTCGGCCTCGCGCACCTTCTGCACGATCACCTGCTTGGCCGATTGCGCGGCGATGCGGCCGAAGTCGAAGGGCGGCAGCGTCTCGGCGATCCAGTCGCCGACCTCGGCCGCCGGATTGCGCTTGCGCGCATCGACGAGTGAAATCTGCGTCGCGTCATTGTCGACGAGTTCGACCACGTTCAACAGGCGCGAAAACCGCACTTCGCCGGTCTTCTGGTTGATCTCGGCGCGGACTTCGGTCTCCTGGCCGTAGCGCAGGCGCGCGGCCTTCTGCAGCGCGTCTTCCATCGACGCGATGACAATGCCCTTGTCGATCGATTTTTCACGCGCGACGGCGTCGGCGATCTGCAAGAGTTCGAGCCTGTTGGCGCTCACGGCCATGGCGGTTTCTCCTATTTCGAATTCGGGCCGCGTCCCGGGGGACGGGGCGATTTCTTGAATTGCGACTGCACGCCGGCGGGAACCAGCGGCCTTTGCTTCATCTGGTTCTTGGCGGCGAAACGGCCGGGACCGCGACGGATCGGCGGCTCGGGCGCGGCCTCTTCGCCCTCCGGCGGCTGTTCGGCGGCAAGTTTGCCGGCCTTCAGCGATTCGCGGATCAATTCGTCGGTCAGAACGAGCCGCGCCTCCTCGAGCGCGCCGAGCGGCAGACGCACGAGCTTTTCTTCGTCCGCGCGCGCATCGGCGCGCTCGAATGCGAGCATCGCGTCGCGGCCTTCGCCTTCAACGGCGAGAATGATCCCACGAAAGCGCTTGCGGCCGTCCGGCTGCGGCGTCGCCAATTCGATGCGCGCCTCGTGACCGATCGCGCGTTTGAAATCGGACACGCGCACCAAGGGACGGTCGATGCCGGGCGACGACATTTCGAGCCGGTAGGCCTGCGCGATGGCGTCCTCGACGTCGAGCACCGGCGACAGCGTCTCGCTCGCGAGTTCGCAATCGTCGATATTCATCGAGCCGTCGGGCTTTTCCGCCATGATCTGCAGGGTCATGCCGTCCTGGCCGGAAAGCTTGACGCGCACGAGGCGGAAGCCGAGGCCCATCAGCGTCGGGCCGGCGATATGAGCAATGCGCGCGGCAAGGCCGGTCTCGGAAACGAGGCGCGGCTCGTCCAGCGGGGCGTCGATTTCGGGTGCGATTTCCGTCAAGCGTTCCTGCGTCAGGTAACAAAAAAGAGCGGGTCCCGGCGGGGCCCACTCTCACAATGACCATCCAATGTGGTCCATGAGACTGTAAACTGGGCTTCATATACACCCGCAGCGCCGGCCGTTCAAGGCCAGAGGTTTTCCATGATCGAAATAGGCCGTCTCGACCATCTCGTGCTCACCGTCGCCGACATCGGGCGAACCTGCGATTTCTACCGCGATGTGCTCGGCATGAGCGTCGAGACTTTCGGCGCCGGACGCACGGCGCTGAAATTCGGCGCCCAGAAATTCAACCTGCATCAGGCCGGCCACGAATTCGAGCCAAAGGCCGCACGCCCGACGCCGGGCTCGGCGGACATTTGCCTGATCGCGACCACGCCGCTCGATTCCGTCGTCGCGCATCTCGACGCGAAGGGTGTGGCGATCGAGGAAGGCCCGGTCTCCCGCACTGGCGCGACAGGGCCGATCACGTCGGTCTATTTTCGCGATCCCGACCAGAACCTGATCGAAGTCTCGAATTACGTCGAAACTTGAGTCTACTGGCTCGACCACACGATCCGCGCGATCCAGCGCAATTCGTTGAGCGGGATCGTCCGGTCGGGATGGGCGGGATTGAGCGAGCGCAGCTCAACCGTCTTGGCGGTCTGGCGCTTCAATTCCTTCGCCAGCACCTCGCCCGCGACGGTCTTGGCCACCACACGATCGCCGCGCCGGACGGGCGCGCCCGGCGAGACGATAACAATATCGCCGTCGCGATAGGCAGGCATCATGGAATCGCCGGAAATCTCCAGCGCATAGGCGTGCGGATCGGCGACGGCGGGGAATTCGATCTCGTCCCAGCCCGCGCCCGCCGGAAAGCCGCCGTCGTCGAAAAAGCCGCCATCGCCAGCCTGCGCCAGGCCGATCAGCGGCAGCGGGCGGCGATGGGCCGGCGCATTGGGGCCGAGCATCGACATGAAGAGATCAATGCTCGCGCCGGTCGCGTCGAGAATCTTGGCGATCGATTCGGTGGAAGGCCAGCGCAGACGCCCATCCGGCGACTTGCGCTTGGATTTGTTGAAGGTCGTGGGATCGAGCCCCGCCTTCTTGGCTAGCCCCGAGGGAGACATGCCGAAGCGTTCGGCGAGTTGGTCGATTGCGGTCCAGACCTGGGCGTGGCTGAGCATGGAACCTCCAGACGGCCGGTCGTAGCGGTATGCAGTATTAGGATATATATCCTCTATATGCCTTGTTTCACGAAAACAAGCCCCTGTTTCACAGGAAACGCGGAATTTACGCCCAATTTTATCTATTTCCTCGACGCGCCCCGGCGGCTGGCGCATAGAGGCCGGCCATGACTGTCATTTACAAGACCGTTTCCACCGACGCCTGGCGCGCCGCAGAAGCCGCCGGCGTCTTCGCGGGCGCGCCAGTCGATCTCGCCGACGGCTTCATCCATTTCTCCACTGCCGCGCAGGTCGCGGAAACCGCCGCGAAGCATTTCGCCGGTCAGACAGACCTTCTCCTTGTCGCCGTCGATGGCGCGGTCCTGGGCGATGCGCTGAAGTGGGAGCCCTCGCGCGGCGGCGCGCTGTTCCCGCATCTCTACGCGCCGCTCGACCCGCGCGCCGCCCTTTGGGCGAGCCCGCTGCCGCTCGGACCGGACGGCCGCCACGATTTTTCAGGAATGTTCGCATGATCGGCCTGTTCGATTCTCTCGCCCGGCCGCTCCTGCTGTCGCTCGACGCCGAAAACGCCCACGCCGCGACCGTCGCCGGGCTGAAATTCGCGCCGATCCCGCGTTGCGCGCCCGACGACAGGCGGTTGGCCGTCGAGGCCTTCGGCCTCAAGTTCCCGAATCCGATCGGCATGGCGGCCGGCTTCGACAAGAACGGCGAGGTTCCCGACGCGCTGCTTGCGCTCGGCTTCGGCTTCGCGGAAGTTGGCACCATCACGCCGCTGCCGCAGCCCGGCAATCCGCGCCCGCGCCTGTTCCGCCTGCCGGCCGATCGCGGCGTCGTCAACCGCTTCGGCTTCAACAGCGAGGGCGCGGCCGCCGTGCTGCGCCGTCTGCGCGCGCGCGCCGCGCGGCCGGGGATCGTCGGCGTCAACGTCGGCGCCAACAAGGAAGCCGCCGACCGCATCGCCGACTATGTCGCGGGCGTCGTCTTCTTCGCGGACGTCGCCTCCTATTTCACCATCAACATTTCCTCGCCCAACACGCCGGGCCTGCGCGATCTGCAACAGGCCGCGCAACTTGACGATCTTCTCGCCCGCGCGCTCGACGCCCGCGACGGCGCGCCCGTCCGAAAACCGCTGCTGCTCAAGATCGCGCCCGATCTCGCGCTCGAAAATCTCGACGACATCGTCCGCGTCGCACGCGATCGCAAGGTCGACGGCATGATCGTGTCGAATACGACGATCTCGCGCCCCGATACATTGCGCGAAGCCAATGCGAAGGAGACCGGCGGACTCTCCGGTCGGCCCTTGTTCGACTTGTCGACGCGCATGCTCGCGCAGACCTTTGTCCGCGTCGAAGGGCAATTCCCGGTCGTCGGCGTCGGCGGTATCGATTCCGCCGAGACTGCTTTCACCAAGATCGAGGCCGGCGCCACGCTGCTGCAACTCTATTCGGCGCTGGTATTCGAAGGCGTAGGCCTCGTTGGCCGCATCAAGCGCGGGCTCGTCGGCCGCATGGCGCAGGAGGGGCTGGATACGCTCGCGCCCGTCGTCGGCCGCAAGGCGAAGGAGTGGGCGACAAGGACCGCCTAACCCAGATCCAGTTCCACCGCCGCCGGCACATGCCGCGGCAGGCTGTTCGGCGCGATGAACAGCGCGTCGCCGCGCAGGATGCGATTGACGGCCCAGGGATGCGTCGCGAGCCAGTGATGCGCGGCGCGCGACATGCGGCGGCGTTTTTGCGCGGAAATCGAAATGACCGCCTCGTCCATCGTCGGCCGCGCCTTCACTTCCACGAAGGCGATCGTCGAACCTCGTGCGGCGATGATGTCGATTTCGCCCTCGCGAATGCGATAGCGGCGTTCGAGAATCCTGTAGAATTTCAGTCGCAGCCATAGGGCGGCGACCGTTTCGGCGTTCAGGCCGAAGGCGAGCGCGCCTGCGCGGTCGCGCGCGCTCAAATATCGCGCTCGCCGGCCAGTTGCAGCGCGCGCGCATAGACGCGCCGACGCGGCTGGCCGGTCTCGCCGGCGACGATGGCGGCGGCGTCCTTCATCGAATGCGTTTTCATCGCCGCACGAATTCGGTCGTCGATCGACGCTTCGCTGATTTCCGCTGCTCCTTCCATCGGCGGCCCGACGAGCAGCACGATCTCGCCGCGCAAAGGTTCGCCTTCGGCGATTTCGCGGGCGAGTTCGGGCAGCGGCCCGCGCCGCACGCTCTCAAAATGCTTTGTAAGTTCCCGCGCCACAGCCGCCTCGCGTGTCCCCAGCACGGCGGCGCAATCCTCGAGCGTTTCTGCCACCCGCCGAGCGGATTCGAAGAACACCAGCGTGCCCGGCACGGTCGCCAGTTCCGCGAGCCGCGCCCGCCGCGCCGCGCTTTTCGACGGGAGAAATCCCTCGAAGAAGAAGCGGTCGGTCGGCAGGCCCGCCACCACCAGCGCCGCCAGAACGGCGGAGGCGCCCGGCACGGAAGTAACTGCGACGCCGGCCGCCACCGCCTCGGCCACCAGCTTGAAGCCGGGGTCCGACACCAGAGGCGTGCCGGCGTCCGACACCAGCGCCAGCGCCGCGCCGCCGGACAGGCGCGCCAGCAATTGCGGACGCACCTGATGGGCGTTGTGCTCGTGATAGGCGATCAGCGGCGTCGCGATGCCGTAATGGGCGAGCAGCGTCTTGGTGACGCGGGTGTCCTCCGCGATGACGGCCTCGGCCGCCGCCAGCGTGGAGAGCGCGCGTAGCGAAATGTCGCGCAGATTGCCGATCGGCGTCGCTAAGACATGCAGTCCGGGCGCAAGCTTTTCCGCCTCCGCGCGCAGGCCGAAGGCGGTAAAGGCCTTTGGCCTGTCGGTGTCGTGGTCTCGCCCCTGGGTCACGTAATTCCGTTCGATATTACGATCAATCGTTCTGTTTGTAGAACGCGCGCATCATGGCTGCAAGCGTAGCGAATTCAGCCGCATTCGTCCTGTTATTAACCAAGGGTTGCAATCGGCGTTTCAATATGGCTTTCGACCGTTAAGGATAAGGCGGCGTTTGCGCGGGCCGACGGGCGCGCGCGGCTGGAGGGTGATGTGAGGCTGTTTCCGACTGGTCAGGCCGCCGCGCGATTTGCGCCCGCTCTGAAATTCGCAGCCGCCTGCGGGCTGGCTCTGGCGCTCGCCGGCTGCAATCCGACCATGCAGCCGCGCGCCGAACTGCCGCCGCCTCCGGCTCCTACGACGCCGACGGCGCCCACTGGCGAGACGATCGGGACCGGCCCGGTCCGAGTTGCGCTCATAGCGCCCCTGACTCAAGGCTCTGGCCCGAGCGTCGTCGGCTCGTCGCTGCGCAACGCCGTCGATCTCGCGGTCGCCGAGACCGGCGCGGCCGACATCACCGTTCTCGTCAAGGACGATCGCGGCTCGGCCGACGGTGCCCGCGCCGCCGCGCAGGCGGCGGTCGGCGAAGGCGCAGAACTCATTCTCGGACCGCTCTTCGCCGGCAGCGTTCGCGAGGCCGGCCGCGTCGCCCGCGCCGCCAATCGTCCGCTCATCGCCTTTTCGACCGACGCTTCGGTCGCGTCGCGCGGCGTCTACCTGCTCTCGTTCCTCGTCGAGAGCTACGTCGACCGCATCGTCGATTTCGCGGCCCAGAAGGGCAAGAAGTCGATCGCCGTTCTCGCGCCTGAGAACGACTACGGCAATGTCGCGACCGGCGCCGTGCAATCGGCGGCTGCGCGCGTCGGCATGCGCGTGATGGCGGTCGAGCGCTATCGTCCCGGCGCCGCCGGCGAGGCGATCAAGCGCGTCGCTCAGGTCGCGAGCCAGATCGATGCGCTCTTCATCCCCGATCAGGCGGAAGCCATGGGCGGCATCGGCCGCCAGCTCGCCGCCGCCGGCGTCGATCCGAAGAAGGTCCAGGTGCTCGGCACCGGCTTGTGGAACGATGCGCGTGCGCTCAACGTGCCCTTCCTGCAGGGCGCATGGTTCGCCGCGCCGGAAAACGCCGGCTTCAATGCTTTCGCGCAACGTTACAGGGCCAAGTACAATTCGGACCCGACCCGCATCGCCACGCTCGCTTATGACGCGACGACGCTCGCCATCGCGCTCGCCCGCAGCGCGGGGCCGAGCAAATTCTCAGATAGCGTGCTCACCAACCCCTCGGGCTTCAATGGCGCCGACGGCGTGTTCCGGTTCAAGCCGGACGGCCTGAACGAGCGCGGCCTGTCGGTCCTGCAGATCGGCTCGGGCACCACGACCGTGATCAGCCCGGCGCCCCGCAGCTTCGCGGGCGCGCCGACCTGAGTCCTCGATCCTGAGGCCTCAATAATGCGGTTGCGGGACGGCCGCGCCTGGGGTCAGCGCGACGGCGCGCGCCTCGTAGGATTTCGCCATGCCGCGCAGCAGGCGGCCGGCGTGACGCCGCTGTTTCGCAATAGCGCGAAGAACCGCGGCGAGTTCGGCGAGAACGATCGGATCGGCTGAATAAGCACGTTTCATAGGTCGGCTCCCAGCTAGTGTGCCGACCTGTTTACGGATGGAAAGCGGCCGAAGTTTAGACATCACGGACAGTTGATGGCCGGCCGGTTCAGGCCGCCAGATCCGCCACCACCGCATCCAGCACCGGAAAACCCTCCGCGCTCACCCGCAACCGGCCCTCGCGGGTATATTCCACCAGCCCGTCGGCGATCAGTTCCGCCACGCGCGAGGGCGCGAGCGGCTTGCCGGTGAGGAGATGGAAGCGGCCGGGGTCGATGCCCTCGGTCAGCCGCAGGCCCATCAGCAAAAATTCGTCGCCCTGCTCCTCGATCGACAGCGCCTCGTCCTCGACGAGGCCATGGCCTTCCGTCTCGACGCAGGTCAGCCACATTTCCGGATGCTTTTCGGTCGCCTGCGCGCGCCGGCCCTCGCGGTCCATGATCCTTCCGTGCGCGCCGGGCCCGACGCCGACATATTCGCCGTAGCGCCAGTAGATCATGTTGTGTCGGCTCTCCGCGCCCTCGCGCGCATGGTTCGACACTTCGTAGGCGGGCATGCCGGCCTTGGCCATCATGTTTTGGGTGACGTCCCAGAGGTCGCGCTGGATGTCGAGGGAGGGCATGACCAGCTTGCCGGCCCGCTCGAGCCGCTCGAACATCGTGTCGGGCTCGATGGTGAGCTGGTAGAGCGACATGTGTTCGGGCGCGATCGCCAGCGCTTCCGTCAGCTCCGCCCGCCAGCGCTCGATGCTCTGGGCGGGGCGCCCGTAGATGAGATCGAACGACACGCGCTCGAAGGTCGAGGTCGCGACGTCGAGCGCGGCCATCGCCTCGGCGCGGCTGTGCAGGCGCCCGAGCATGCGGAGATCGGAATCGTCCAGCGCCTGCACGCCGAGCGACACGCGGTTGACGCCGGCCGCGCGATAGCCGCGAAAACGCTCGGCCTCGACGGAGGAGGGATTGGCCTCGAGCGTGATCTCGGCGTCCTTCTCGATCCCCCAATTGTCGGCGATGGCCTGCAGGATGGCTTCGACCGTCCCGGGCTTCATGAGCGAGGGCGTGCCGCCGCCGAAGAACACGGAATTGACCGTGCGCCCGCGCGTCAGCTTCGCGCGATGGGCGAGTTCGACCCTGAAGGCCTCGACATAGCGATCCTCATCGACCGGATTGCGCCGGACGTGGCTGTTGAAATCGCAATAGGGGCACTTCGACAGGCAGAACGGCCAATGGACGTAGACGCCGAAGCCCGGATCGATTCGGAGCGGTGATCTGGAGGCCATGCCGGCTTATTGCACGAAGGAGGCCGCCGGGAAATGTGCCGGAATGGGACGGGGGATTGCTATCTCGAAAGCGGCGCACTTTCGGTCCGCTGACGCAAATTTTCTACGGCAGTCCCGAGCTCTAGGAAAAGCAGAGCTTTCGCGAACGTTCGCAGCCTTTTGATTGTTATCGATTTGCTGGAGGGCAATTGGCCAGCCGGTACAACGTAAAACTCCCATTGCAGTGGATCACGATGATCGACGGCTTCGTGAAGCAGCGGATGGAACGCAAATACATAGATCTGCGCCTTCCGACCGGGCGCATCCACCCAAACCTCGCCAAGCCAATGACCAGTTCGCATTGCAATGTCGAACCGACGTTCGCTCGGGCCTTTGGAAGGAGCTTTCCAAGATTGCCTGGCTGCGGACTGCTTGACCTCAAGCCTAGTGCCGTCCGAATGCTCGAAGTCCCAACCACCCCAACTTTCGGAGCACCATCGCCAGCCACTCGGAAGCGTCATGCCAACTATTGCTTCTGCAACTACGCCGCGAAAATTGTTATCGATTAGCGGTTTGCCGAAGGCAAATTTCGCCACACGGTCAAAAACCTCCCGTTTCAGCTCGTCAGACATGCATTGCTCAACGATTGAAACGCTCGCGCCCGGTGGCTGAGCGCCCGGCTCCCGTCGGCCGGAATCCCGTGCTTTTCCTCCGCCGTCATCTCGCCAAATGTCCGGTCGTGGCCATCCGGCTTGAAACAGGGGTCGTAGCCGAACCCGGCCGTGCCCTTTGGCGGAAAGACGAGGTCGCCGTCCACCCGGCCCTCGAATTGCTCGACATGGCCGTCCGGCCAGCACAAAGCCAGCGCGGAAATGAAATAGGCCCGCCACGGCTCCTTCGCGCCCGTCGCCTCGACCTCGCGACGAATTCTGTCCATCGCCGCATAAAAATCTTTTGTGTCGCCCGCCCAGCGCGCCGACAAAATGCCGGGCGCCCCGCCGAGCGCCGCGACGCAGAGGCCGGAATCATCGGCGAAGGCCGGCAGGTTGGCGGCCTTCGCCGCAGCCCGCGCCTTGATCAGCGCATTGCCCGCGAAATCGGAGGCGGTTTCATCCGGCTCGCCCAGATCCAGTTCGCCCGCCGAAACAGCCTCGATCCCATAGGGCGCCAAGAGCTCCCGCATTTCGCGCAGCTTGCCGGCATTGTGCGTGGCGATGACGATCCTGCCCGAGAGGCGGCGGCCCATCAGGCGACCGCCGCCTTCTGCAGATCGCTGAGTTTCGCGATGCCGGCCTTCGCCAGCCCCAGCATGGCGGCGAGCTGCGCCTCGTCGAACGTCTCGTTCTCGGCGGTCATCTGCACTTCCACGATGCCGCCCTTGCCGGTCATCACGAAATTGGCGTCGGTCTCGGCGGCCGAATCCTCGTCATAGTCGAGGTCGAGCACAGTCGCGCCCTTGTAGATGCCGCAGGAGACAGCGGCGACGCGGTCCTTCAGGGGCATGTCCTTGATGATCGACCTGCCGTGCATCCACTTCAGGCAATCGTGCAGCGCCACCCAGGCGCCGGTGATCGAGGCGGTGCGGGTGCCGCCGTCGGCCTGCAACACGTCGCAATCGACGGTGATCTGCCGCTCGCCCAGCATCTTGAGGTCGGTGACGGCGCGCAGCGAACGGCCGATCAGGCGCTGGATTTCCTGCGTGCGCCCCGAAGGCTTGCCCGAAGAGGATTCGCGGCGCGTGCGCGTATGCGTCGCGCGCGGCAGCATGGCGTATTCGGCGGTCACCCAGCCGCGGCCCTGGCCGCGCAGCCACATCGGCGGCTTGTCCTCGAGCGAGGCGGTGCACAGCACATGCGTATTGCCGAATTTCACGAGGCACGAGCCCTCGGCGTAGCGCGCCACATTGCGCTCGAGAGAGACGGCGCGCATTTCGTCGGCGGCGCGTTTGGAAGGACGCATGGTCAGAACCTCTTTGTAAGCGGGCGCTTTGTCGCGTCGGCGCATAGCTGTGTCAACCACGCACGGCTTGATCGCGGGCGGGCTTTGGCGGAGTCTTGGCCACAACCAGCACAAGACGCGACACCTTGCCCGACACCCTGCCAGACCGCGCGGACGACGCGCCGGCGCCCGACCGCGCCAGCGTTTTCCGTCGCATGTTTCCCTCCATCGTCCTGCCGATGTTCATCGCGGTCATGGACCAGACGATCGTCGCGACCGCCCTGCCGGCGATCGCGACCGACCTCGACGACGTCGAGCGCGTCGCCTGGATCGTCGTCGCCTATCTCGTCGCCACCACCATCGCCGCCCCGGTCTACGGACGGCTCGGCGACGTTTACGGCCGCCGCCGCATGATGTTCGTGGCGCTTGCGGTGATGATCCTCGGCTCGCTCGCCTGCGCGCTCGCCCCGACCTTGCTGGCGCTGATTTTCGCGCGTGTCACGCAAGGGCTCGGCGGCGGCGGGCTGATGACGCTGTCGCAGGCTTTGATCAGCGAAAGCGTGCCGCCGCGCGACCGCGCGCGCTATCAGGGCTATCTCGCCTCCGTCGTCGTCTTTTCCAACACCTTCGGCCCGGTCGCCGGCGGCTGGCTCACCAGCGGTCTCGGCTGGCGTTCGATCTTCTGGATCAACCTGCCGCTCGGCCTGCTCGCCGCCGTGCTCGTCCGCCGCCTGCCGGCGCGCGGGCCCAAGCCCGACGCCGACTGGCGTTTCGACACGCCGGGCCTCGTCTGGTTCGTCCTGTTCGTCGGCCCGGCGCTGGTCGCCATGGAGCAGATCAGGCGCCTGCGGCTCGCCGATGCGCCCGTCATTCTCGCGCTGATCGCGGTGGCCGTCGTTTCGCTCGTGCTGCTCGTGCGGCGGGAGCTGAAAGTGGCGCAGCCGCTTTTCCCCTTCGCCCTTCTGCGTGAAAAAACGATCTGGCGGTCGGACGCCATGGCCGCCTGCCACGGCGCCGCGCTCGTCTCGCTCATCGCCTACCTCCCGATCTACCTGCGTACGGCGCGCGGTCTTTCGCCGGCCGAAACCGGCTATCTCCTGCTGCCGATCGCCTTCGGCATCGGCATCGGCTCGCTGGCGACGGGCAGGCTGGTCGCGCAGACCGGGCGCACCGCGATCTTTCCCTCGCTCGCCCTCATCCCGGTCGTGGCGATCCTCCTGTACGTCGCCTTCAACCACCAGACGCTCGACCTCGCCTGGTTCGGCCTCATCATCGGCGTGCTCACCTTCTTCATGGGTTCGGTCATGGGCGTGGTGCAGGTGATCGTCCAGAACGCCGCCGGCCCCGGCATGCTCGGCGCGGCGGCGGGTTCGGTGCAATTTTCGCGCGCCGTGGGCGCCTCGTTCGGCACGGCGCTGGTCGGCGCGATTCTGTTCGCCGTGTTCAAATCGCACACGGGAGGCGCGGCGGACGTCTTCGCCGATCTCGTCGAGCGCGGCCCGTCCTCGCTCGCCGGTCTCGCGCCCGCGGCGCGCGCAACGGCAGAGTTCGCGCTCTCCTCCGGGTTTCGCGCGGTGTTTCTGACGATCACGGGTTTTGCCGCGCTCGCGCTCGTTTTCGCCTGGTCGATTCCCTCGCGCAAATTGTGAAGCCGGTTTCACTTCACATGCGAACCGCGCTAGCCTCGCAGCGGGAGGCCCTCACATGAAGAATATTCTCGTTCCCATCGAGGAACACGATTCGATCGGCGCCGTTCTGGAGACCGCCTGGCGGTTCGCGCAGGGCTTCGACGGCCGCATCGAGGGCATTGCGCTCGGGCCCGACACCGGCGACCTCATCGCCGCCGATTTCGCCATCGCAGGCTCGATCTTCGACGAGAAGACCCGGCGCGAGCTTGTCGAGCACGCCCGTCGCGTCTTCGAGGATTTCATGACCGCGCACGGCGTCGCCGCGTCGTCCGGCGACAATCCCGGCCTGTCCTTCGGCTGGGCTGGCGGCGACATGAGCACGGATTCAGGCATCGGCGCCTATGGCCGCGTCGCCGATATCGTCGTGGTCGGCCGGCCGGGCTCCGGGCGCGGCGATCCGCGTCGCGCGACCCTGGAGTCCGTGCTGTTCGAGGCGGGACGCCCGATTCTCATCGCGCCGCGCAAGGCGCCGGAGAAGATCGGCGACACGGTCGTGATTTCGTGGAACCGCTCGACCGAGACCGCGCGAACCGTCGGTTTCGCCATGCCGGTGCTGAAGAAGGCGCGACGCATCGTCGTGCTGACCGTCGCCGGCGCGCTATCCCCGGGGCCATCGGCTGAAGCGCTCGCCAAGGCGTTGCAGCGCCATGGCATGACGGTCGATGTCGTGAATATCGAAAACAGTCAGCTGTCGCCCGGCCGCACCATCCTCGACCAATGCGCCTCGCTCGGCGCCGACCTTCTGGTGAAGGGCGGCTATACGCAGAGCCGGCTGAGGCAGATGATCTTCGGCGGCGCGACGGCCGATATCCTGACCTACGCGGAAATCCCGGTCTTCATGGCGCACTGAGCCGCGCTTTTGCGCGGCTCAGCATCAAAATACCAAAGGGCCGCGCTTTTGCGCGGCTCAAGAGTGCAAACCGAGGGGCCGCGCCTTTGCGCGGCTCAGGCCTTCGGGCCGCCGCGCGAAACGCCGACCTTGGCGGGACGCAGGACGCGCTCGCCGATCGTGTAGCCGGCTTCCATCACCTGCAGCACCGTGCCCGAGGGAACGGTCTCGTCCGGAATTTCGAACAGCGCCTCGTGCAGGTTCGGATCGAATTTCTGGCCCTGCGGCTCCATCTTCTTGACGCCGTGGCGCGTCAGTCGCGACTGGTAATCGGCGGCGATCACGCCGATTCCCTCGATCATCGTCTTGAGCGCGCCGTCTGCGTCCTTGGGCGCGTTTTCGAGCGCGCGGCCGAGATTGTCGGCGAAAGTCAGCATGTCGCGGGCGAAATTGGCCGCGCCATAGGCGCGTGAATCGGCGACTTCCTTCTCGGCGCGGCGGCGCACGTTCTCGACTTCCGCCATGGCGCGCAGCACGCGGTCCTTCAGCGCGGCGTTCTCGGCGTAGAGGTTTTCGAGCTCGGTAAATGGCTCGGGTTCGCCGGTCGTGGCCTGCGCGGCGGCATCGGCCAGCGCGGAGACGTGCTCGGGCGCTTCTTCCCTGGCGTTTTCGGGCTTCTCGGTCGAATTCATTGCAATTCCATGCTTTCGGTCGCGACCGATATCAGGTCGCGCGCCTCAAAAATCAAGTCGGGCGACGTCTATCCGGCCGCCTTCGCGAGCTTGCGCTCCACGCCCAGCATCTCGAGCAGACGGCGTTTGATCGCCGCCTGTCGCGCGGGATTGACCACTTTCGCGCCCGTCAGGTCGGTCACGTAGAAGACGTCGACCGCCTTCTCGCCGAATGTGACGATATGCGCCGAGCCGATGTTGAGGTTCAGCTTCGAAATAGCGTTGGTGAGGTCGTAGAGCAGGCCTGGCCGATCGAGGCCCGACACTTCGATGACGGTCGCACGATTCGACAGGTTGTTGTCGATCACCACGTCCGGCGCGACGTTGAAGGCGTCGGAGCGCGTCTGCGCCGCGCCCTTGGCGGCGATCAGCTCGACCAGTTTGATCTCGCCGCGCAGCGACTTCTCGACCGCCTCGGCGATACGCGCGCCGCGCCGCATCTCGTCGGAATCCATGTCGAATTGCCGCGAGATCGAGATCGTGTCGAGCGCGAGTCCGTCGGTCGTGGTGAACACCTGCGCATCGACGATATTTGCGCCGGCCGCCGCGCACGCGCCGGCGATCGTCGAGAGCAGATAGGGATGGTCGGGCGCGACCACTGTCAGTTCCGTCACGCCGCGAAACGAATCCGTCGTCGCCTCGGTGGCCAGCGAGCGCATCTCGACCTCCGTCAGGCGCAGCAGCTGAGCGTGCTGGATCTTGCGTGCGAGATCGGTCTTGAGCCAGTAGGCGGGATAATGACGCTCGGCATAGGCGTCGAATTCGGGATCCGACCAGCCGACCAGCGCGTGGCGCAATTCCTCCTGCATCTGCTTGACGCGCGACTTGCGGTCGATCGCCGAATGCCCGCCGGTGAGGACGACTTCCGTCTCCCAGTAGAGGCTGCGCAACAGCTGCCCTTTCCATCCGTTCCAGACGCCGGGACCGACCGCGCGTATGTCGCAGACGGTGAGCACGAGCAGCAGCTTCAGGCGCTCGGGCGTCTGCACGAGATTGGCGAAAGTGTTGATCGTCTGGCGATCCGAGAGGTCGCGGCTCTGCGCCGTGTTCGACATATCGAGATGCTTTTCGATCAGCCAGGCGACTGTCTCGGTTTCGGCCTCGCTGAGCCCGAGCCGGGGGCAGAGTTTGCGCGCGACCTCCGCGCCGGCGATCGAATGATCCTCGGGGCGCCCCTTGGCGATATCGTGCAGGAATACCGCGAGATAGATGACGCGGCGGCTGGCGATATGCGGCAGGATTTCGCTGGCGAGCGGATGCTCCTCCACGAGCCGGCCGTTCTCGATCTGCGACAGGATGCCGACGGCGCGCAGGAGATGCTCGTCCACCGTGTAGTGGTGGTACATGTTGAACTGCATCATCGCCACGATGCGGCCGAAGTCCTGGATGAAGCGGCCGAGCACGCCGGATTCGTTCATCTGCCGCAGCACGACCTCGGGCGAATTGCGCGATGTCAGGATCTCGAGGAACAGCCGGTTCGCCTCGGGATCGTTGCGCAACTTCGCATCGATCTTGCGCAGCGAACGCGTGACCAGCCGGAGCGCGTCCGGATGGATCGCGAGGCCATGCGTGTCGGACAGCCAGAACAGCCGGATCAGATTTACAGGATCGGCGTCGAACACATCCGGCCGCGCGACTGTGACGCGATCGACCTCGACGGCGAAATCGTCGGATTGCACGAGCTTGCGGCGACGGCGGAACCGGCCGACGAACCTGTCGAGCGCGGCGCGCGGCTTGGCTTCTTTTTCCTCGAGCGCCGCGCAGACGATGGCCGTGAGATCGCCGACGTCCTTCGCGACGAGGAAATAGTGCTTCATGAAGCGCTCGACGCCCGAGAGACCCGCGTGCGAGACATAGCCGAGTCGCTCGGCGATCACCCGCTGCTTGTCGAAGCTCAGCCGCTCCTCGGCGCGGCCGGCGACGAAATGCAGATGGCAGCGCACGCGCCACAGGAACTCGTCGCAGCGCTCGAACAGCTTCAATTCTTGCGGCGTGAACAAGCCGGCGGCGACGAGTTCCTCGACCTCGCGCACGCGGTAGACGTACTTGCCGATCCAGAAGAGCGTGTTGAGGTCGCGCAGGCCTCCCTTGCCCTCCTTGACGTTGGGTTCGACCAGATAACGCGAGGCGCCGGCGCGCGTCACACGCTGGTCGCGTTCGCCGAGCTTGGCGGCGACGAATTCGCGCGCCGTGCCGCGCACGATCTCCTTCTCGAAGCGGTCGCGCATCTGCTCGAACAGCGGCTGCTCGCCGAGAATGAAGCGCGCTTCCAGCAGCGCGGTGCGGATCGTCATGTCGCCGTGCGCCTGGCGCAGGCATTCGTCGATCGAGCGCGTGGAATGCCCGACCTTCTGCTTGAGGTCCCAGAGAATATAGAGCGTCGCCTCGACGACGCTCTCGCCCCAGCCGGTCTGTTTGGTCGGGAAGAGGAACAGAAGATCGATATCCGAACCCGGCGCCAGCGTCCCGCGGCCGTAGCCGCCCACCGCGCAGACCGCCATGCGTTCGGCGGTCGAAGGGTTCTGGCTAGGATAGATGTGGCGCGTGACGCAATCGTGGATCGCGCGGATCAGCTCGTCCTCGAGATCGCAGAGAAAGCGCGCGCAGGCCATCCCCCGCCCGCCAGCCTCCAGCGCCGCCCGCGCCCGGGCATGGCCCTCGCTCAGCACTTTCTGGAAAAGCGGCACCACGGCCTTGCGGAACTCGTCGCGCTGCGGGACGGCGACCGACGTTTCGGCGATTGCTTTCGCCAGCGCGGCCCGGTCGAAGGGCGTTGCGGGATTGCGGCGCCCGTCGCGGGCGGCCCGGCTGGTCGGCTCGATGCTCTGGTCCATCGGCTAGCTCTACCACAAATGGCGGGAGGCGCGCCCGCCTCTCAGCCGCGCCGTTTCGCCTCGATCGCGTCCCAGATGGCGGCGGCGAGATCGGGGCCGCAGACGCGCTGGATGGCGCGCACCCCTGTGGGCGACGTCACGTTGATTTCAGTCAGATGGCCGTCGATCACGTCGATTCCGACAAAGAGCAGCCCGCGGTTCCGCAATTCCGGGCCGAGTTTCGCGCAAATCTCCTGTTCGCGCGGAGTCAGTTCAGTCTGCGCCGCCGCCCCGCCGCGCACCATGTTGGAGCGAATGTCGTTGGGAGCGGGCACGCGGTTGACCGCCCCGAGCGCCACGCCGTCGACCAGGATGATGCGCTTGTCGCCCTCGGACACGCGCGGCAGGAATTTCTGGCAGACCCAGGGCTCGCGAAACGTGGTCGCGAACATGTCGAAGAGCGAGCCGAAATTCGGATCGACCGGCGCGACCTTGAAGACGCCGCCGCCGCCGAAACCATAGAGCGGCTTCATCACGATCTCGCCGTGCTCGGCCCGGAACGCCTCGATCGCCGCCTTGTCGCGCGTGATCAGCGTCGCTGGCATGAACTCCTGAAAATCCATCACGAACAGCTTTTCAGGCGCATTGCGGACATGCGCGGGATCGTTGACGACCAGCGTCTTCGGATGAACGCGCTCCAGCAGGTGGGTCGTGGCGATATAGGCGAGGTCGAAGGGTGGATCCTGACGCAGCAGCACCACGTCGCATTCGCTCAGGTCCTTCGCGCGGGGTTCGCCCAGGGTGAAATGGTCGCCCTGGACGTCCTTCACCGTCAGGTCCTGAACGTTGGCGAAGACCGTGTCGCCGCGCAGCGACAGCCGATCCGGCGTGTAGAAGACGATGGAATGGCCGCGCTTCTGGGCCTCGAGCAGTAGCGCGAAGGTCGAATCTCCGGCGATCTTGATCCGGTCGATCGGGTCCATCTGAACGGCCACGCTGAGCTTGCTCATCTTTCATCCTTTTCTGGGCGGCGAAGGTGTAGCGCGATTGCAGCCCGCAAACAAAGCGTGGGGGGCGAGGGCAGCGTTAACCCTTCCTGAAAGGAGGGCGCGGTATATCCGGATGGACGCATTCTGCGAGGGGATGATGCCCAGGATTTCGCTCGGCGGCGGCCTTGTCTTCCGCCAAAGCCTGTTCTTTCTGATCGTCGCGGCTTTCGGCTTCTACGCCTATCTGGGCGCGGGCGATGTGGTCGACCTCGCGCGCCGCGCGGCGACCGCGCCGCAGGCCGAGGCTCATGCGACATTCGCTCAGGCCGTCAAGACCGCCGAAAGCCTGCAGCATCTCCTGCTCGGCAGCCTGGCGCTCGTCTGCGTACTGGCCTTCGGCATTCTCATTCCCGCCTTGCACACGCTGGTTGCGCGCCCGATCTCGCGCGTCGCCGCCCAGATGCGTGAACTCGCCGATGGCGACACCGAGATCGAGATCGACTTCGAGAACCGCAAGGATGAGATTGGCGAGATCGCCCGCAGCCTCGTCGCGTTGCGCGATCACGTGCGCACCAACCTCGCGCTGGTCGAGGAGATCAAGGCGCGCGACGATCGCGAGGCGCGTCTCATGCGCGACGCCGCCGTGCGCGCGAGCGTCGAAATGTTTGTCGCCGACATGACCAAGCTTATGGAAGGCCTCGGCGTGATGACGCGCCAGATGTCGGAAGACACCGAGACGATGACGGCGGCCGTCCGCCACGCCAACGAAGGCTCGGACTCGGCGACCCTTTCCGCGAGCGAAGCCGCGCAGAACGTCTCGGCTGTCGCGGGCGCGGCCGAGCAATTGCTCGACGCCATCGAGGAGATCAGCCGTCAGGTGGTCGATTCCACCGGCGTCGTGCGCGAAGCCGTCGTGCAGACCGAAAAATCGAACTCTGGCATTTCGCGCCTCTCGACCGCCGCCGCCCGCGTTGGCGACGTCGTCGAACTCATTTCGCGCATCGCGGCCCAGACCAACCTGCTCGCGCTCAACGCCACGATCGAGGCGGCGCGCGCGGGCGAAGCCGGCCGCGGCTTCGCCGTGGTCGCGCAGGAAGTGAAGACGCTGGCCACCCGCACCGCCAAGGCGACGCAGGACATTGCCGCGCAGATCGCCGAAATGCAGGCGGCCACCGACCAGTCGGTCGAGGCCATCGCCGCCATCCGCGACAAGATCAGCGCGGTCGAGCGCATCTCCGCGATCATCGCTTCCGCCGTGCACGAACAGGGCGCCTCGACGCAGGAAATCGTGCGCTCCACCCGTTCGGCGGCAGAAGGCACGACGGGCATGTCCGACCACGTCGGCGCGGTCGCCAAGGCGGTCGGCGATGTCGGCGACAGCGTGGATTCGGTCGTGCGTCTCGCGCAGGATCTCGATTCCTTCGCCAATCGCATGCGCGCCAAGGCGACGGCTTTCGGCGCGGAGCTGGAACGCGCGCACGGGTGAGCGATCAGTCGCGGGTCTCGACGCCCTCGATTGCCGGCCCCTCGCTCAGCACGCTTTCGAGCTCGCGCAGCATGGCCTGCAATTCAGCCAGTTTCTGCGCGCCAAACCGCCGCGTGATCTCCGCATAGATCGCCTCCGACTGCGGCGACACGCGCTCGATCAGCTCCTCGCCCCTGGGCGAGAGCGCGATGATGCTGCGCCGCTGGTCCGCCTTGTCCTGCCGCCGCGTGATCAGGTCCAGACCTTCGAGATCACGCAGGATGCGCGAAACGCTGGGCCCGAGCAAAAAGGTCGCCTCGGCCAGTTCCGACACTTCCATGCCGGGCCGTGTCATCAGCGCGCGCAGCACCCGCCATTGCTGCTCGGTCATGCCGTGACGCCGCAGCGCCGGCCGGAAGTGCCGCATGACGGCTTCGCGCGCGCGCAGCAGCGACATCGGCAGCGAGCGCGAGAAATGCCGAATACGAACGGGCGAAGCCGCGCGCGCGTCTGTGTCGCTCATTAGTTTCCGCCTATCCGAAGTAACAGCTCACTGTTCCATACGGTCCGTAGTCGGCGACGATCGTGTCGCCCTTGCCCGCCTCTATCGGCCGGATGAACGAGCCGGCGAGCACGACCTCGCCGGCCTTCAGGGCGCCGCCGTGTTCGGCCATGCGATTGGCGAGCCAGGCGACGCCGTTGGCGGGATGGTTGAGCACGCCGGCCGCCAGTCCCGTCTCCTCGATGGCGCCGTTCTTCGAAACGATGGCGCCGATCCAGCGCAGATCGGCGGCGTCGGGCCGGATCGGCCGCCCGCCCATCACGATCCCGCAATTGGCGGCGTTGTCGGCGATCGTGTCGAAGACCGTGCGCGTCTTCTTCGTCTCCGGATCGACGCGCAGGATGCGCGTGTCGAGAATTTCGAGCGCGGGGATTACGTAGTCCGTGGCGTTCAGCACGTCGAACAAGGTGCAATGAGGACCGCTCAGCGGCGCCTTCAGCACGAAGGCGACTTCCGCCTCGATCCGCGTGCCGATGAACTTGTCGGTCGGAATAGTCGCGCCGTCTGCGAAGAACATGTCGTCGAGCAGATAGCCGGAATCGGGAATGTCGATGTTCAGCGCGAGCTGCATCGCCTTGGAGGTGAGACCGATCTTGTGCCCACGCACGGTGCGGCCCGCCGCGATCTTGAGATCGATCCATGCCTTCTGCACGGCATAGGCGTCGGCCATGTCCATGCCGGGATGATCGAGCGACAGCATGCGGATCTGTTTTCGTGTCCGCTCGGCTTCGTCGAGACGGCGGGCGGCGGAGAGGATTTCGTCAGGGGTCAACATCTCAAACCTCGTCCACAACGTCGTTCGCCAATGTGCCGATTCCCTCCGCCGTGACTTCGATCACGTCGCCGGGAACCAGGAACTTCGGCGGATCGAAGCGCGCGCCGGCGCCGGTCGGCGTGCCGGTCACGATCACGTCGCCGGGAACGAGCGTCGTGAAGGTCGAAATGTAGGAGATGAGATAGCGGAAGCCGAAGATCATCCGGCTCGTGCGGTCGTCCTGCCGCAATTCGCCGTTGACGCGCGTCGTCAGCCTGATGTCGGCGATCTGGTTTTCATCCTCGTAGGGCACGATCCAGGGCCCGAGCGAGCCGGTCGCATCGAAATTCTTGCCCTGCGTCACGTTGAACTTGGCGTGGCGAACCCAGTCGCGGATCGTGCCCTCGTTGCACAGCGACAGCGCGGCGATATGGTCGAGTGCGTCACGTTCCTCGATGTGGCGTCCGCCCTTGCCGATCACGATGACGACCTCGCCTTCGTAGTCGAGTTGCGGCGAAGCCTTGGGACGCACCAGCGACGCGCCGTGCCCGACGAAGGAGCGAGGAAAGCGGATGAACATGGAGGGATATTTCGGCGCGGCCTGCCCGTCCTTGTATTCCTCGTTGCGGTCCGGATAGTTGACGCCGATGCAGATGATCTTTTCAGGCGATGGGATCGGCGGCAGCAGTTTGACCGCCGAGAGCGCATGGTCGACGGAGGCCTCGGCGCCGGCCTCGCAGAGTTCCGCGAGTCGGTCTTCCGCGATCGCCTCGCGCAGCGTCGGCCAGCGGTCGGCGAAGCGCGCGGAGAGTTCGACGATACCGTCCTGCCGCACCAGCCCATAGGCCGGCGCGCGGCCGGGAAGCTGGAAGGTCGCGAGCTTCGGGCGAGGGGTCATGACGGGGCTCCAAGAATTTATCTAACATGTAAAATATCGCAATGGTCGGGTCAAACGGCCACGCAGACGGGAGATGAACATGACTGGTCGGCTCGCGAACAAGAAGGTCCTGCTGCTTGGCGCTGGCTCCGTCGGCGACGGCATCGGCAATGGCCGCGCCATGGCGATCCTTTTCGCGCGCGAAGGCGCGGACATTGTCGGCGTCGATCTCGATCTGGCGGCGGCAGAGGAAACCGCGCGCCTCGTGAAGGACGAGGGCCGCGACATGATCGCCGTCGCGGGCGATGTGACGGACGCCGCCGATCTCGCGCGCGTCATAGAGGAGGCGCAGGCGCGTCTCGGCCGCATCGACATTCTCGTCAACAATGTCGGTGGCTCGATCGCCGGCGGCCCGGAGGAAATCACGCCCGAGCAATGGGACGCCCAGTTCCGATTCAATGTCGACTATGTCCATCAGTCGACCCGCATTCTGGCGCCGCGTATGGCCGCCCAGGGCGGCGGCGCCATCGTCAACATCTCCTCGATCGCGGGCGTGCGGCATCTCGGCCACGACCTCGCCGCCTATGCCGCCTCAAAGGCCGCCCTGCAGCAATATTCGAAGGTCGTCGCCGTGCGCTATGCGCCGCAGAACGTCCGCATCAATACGGTCATCCCCGGCCTCATGTTCACGCCGCTGGTGCGCGTGCGGCTGGCGCCGCAGCAGGCCGGCGGCGACGCTGAGGCGCTGATCGCCAAGCGCCACGCCAAGCCGCCGATGGGCCGTATGGGCGACGCCTGGGACGTGGCTTACGCCGCGCTCTACCTCGCATCGGACGAGGCCAGATATGTGACCGGCGCCGAGATCATGGTCGACGGCGGCCTGTCGAACACCACCCGCTGAACGCGCGACATCTGGACGCGCCGCCCGTAGTAACTTAACGTGTTAATCGAATGTCGGCCGTCGACCGTGCTTGATCGACGGCCCGCCGCGCACTTAGGGTGCGCCAATAAACCGAACCACGGCCGTGCCGGCCGATTGGAAACGCGACGAGGGAGAGCGTGATGAAGAAGTTTCTTATGGCGGCGAGCTGCCTGGCCGCGCTGGCTGCGGCGCCGGCCGCGGTGGCGCAGGACAAGCAGGTCAATCTCAAGATTTCCTTCTGGGTTCCCGCGCAGCATCCGCTCGTGCCCGCCACGAAGAAGTGGGCCGAGGATATCGAGAAGGAATCGGGCGGCACGATCAAGGCGACGCTCTTCCCCTCCGAGCAGCTCGGCAAGGCCTTCGACCATTACGACATGGCGCGCGACGGCATCGCCGACGTCACATACGTCAATCCCGGCTACCAGCCCGGCCGCTTCGCGATCGTCTCGCTCGGCCAGGTTCCCTTCATCTTCGGCGATGGCCACAAGGGCACGCAGGCCTTCGACGCCTGGTATCGCAAGTACGCCGCCAAGGAGATGAAGGACACGCATTACTGCTTCGGCTTCATCCACGATCCCGGCGCGATCCATTCGCGCACCAAGAAGGTCATGGTTCCCGGCGACATTTCCGGCATGAAGATCCGTCCGGCGCAGTCGACGATCGGTCAGATGGTGAAGTCGCTCGGCGGCACCAACGTGCAGGCCTCCGCGCCCGAATCGCGGGACGCTCTGGAGCGCGGCGTCGCCGACGCAATCACCTTCCCCTGGGGTTCGGTCTTCCTGTTCGGCATCGACAAGGTGACGAAGTATCACATGGACGTGCCGCTCTACTCCACGGTCTTCACCTATTCGATGAACAAGGCCGTCTACGACGGCATGTCGGCGGCGCAGAAGAAGGTGATCGACAATCACTGCACGACCGAATGGGCTGAGAAGGTCGCTGGTCCCTGGGCCGACTTCGAGGCGGCCGGCCGTGAGAAGATGAGGAAGGCCGAGGGCCATGAGGTCTACAAGATCTCCGCCGATCAGCTTGCGCAGTGGAAGAAGGTCGTCGAGCCGCTCGAGAAGGACTGGGCCGAGGCGGTCAAGAAGGCTGGCGGCGATCCTGTCGCGATCAAGGCCGACCTCGACGCCACCGTGAAGAAGTACGGCGCGGGTCTCTGATCACAAGCGTCTGTCATTCCCGACGCCTGCGTGAGCAGGCGATCGGGAATCCAGCCTCTCTGGATCCCCGCTTTTGCGGGGATGACGCTCTCATTTCGGATCGAATATGCAACGCAGCCTGATGGACCGATTCATCGACGGCATCGAATGGATCGCCGCGATCTTCGTCGGCATCGTCGCCGCCGACATCTTCATTTCCGTGCTGCTGCGGAAGTTCTTTTCGGCTTCGATTCCCGATAGCTACGACTTCGGCCGGCTGTTGCTCGGCATCCTCATCTTCTGGGGCATCGCCGCGACCAGCTATCGCGGCACGCACATCACCGTGGACCTGCTTTATTCGTCCTCCGGCCCGCGCGCGCAGCGCCTGATGGACGTGTTCGCGACGGCGGTCCTGCTGTTCGTCGTCACGGTCCAGACCTACACGCTCTACGACAAGGTCCAGCAGACGCGCATCGACAACGTTCTGACCTACGACCTCAACTGGCCAACCTGGCCGTTCTTCGCCGTGGCCTGGATCGGCGACGTCTCGGCCGTGCTGCTGATCGCGATCCGCACCTACCGCCTCATCTTTCATCCGGAAGATATGGAGCGCGGCCATCCCCATCACTCTGAAGCCGCCGAATCATGAACCCCGATCTCATTGCCGCTGGCGGCTTCGTCCTTCTTTTCGTCCTGATGCTGTTGCGCGTGCCCGTCGGCATGGCGATGGCGCTCGTCGGCGTCGGCGGCTACGCCATGCTGGTCAACAGCACCGCCGCGCTGAAACTCATCGGTCAGACCTCGATGCGCACGGTCACCGACTACACGTTCGGCGTCATCCCCATGTTCCTGCTGATGGGCGCGTTCGTGTCCACCTCCGGCATCAGCAAGGAGCTCTTTCGCGCCGCGAATACGTTTCTGGGCCATCGGCGCGGCGGGCTCGGCATCGCGACGATCGCGGCCTGCGGCGGCTTTGCTGCGATTTCGGGTTCGTCCGTCGCCACCGCCGCGACGTTCTCGACGGTCGCCTATCCTGAAATGCGCCGGTTCGGCTATCCGCAGAGCTTCGCCACCGGCGTGATCGCGGCCGGCGGCACGCTCGGCGCCATGCTGCCGCCCTCCACCGTTCTGGCGGTCTATGCGATCATCACGCAGCAGGATATCGGCAAGCTTTTCGTCGCGGGCGTTCTGCCGGGCCTGCTCGCGATCTGCATGCACATGATCACCATCGCGATCATCGCCCATGTGAAGCCGGATTTCCTGCCGGCCGCGCCGCGCGCGAGCTGGGAGGAGCGCATCGCGGCGCTCAAGAACGTCTGGGCGCCGCTCGTGCTCTTTATCTTCGTCATCGGCGGGCTTTACGGCGGCCTGTTCACGCCGACCGAGGCCGGCGGCATGGGCGCCGGCGGCGCCTTCCTGATCGGCGTGCTGCGTGGCCGGCTCTCGCGCGAGGGCATTCGCAATTCGCTGCTTCAGGCCACGCGCACCGCGGCGGCGGTCTTCACCGTGCTGATCGGCGCGCTCTTGTTCGGCTATTTCCTGACGATCACGCAGACGCCGCAGAAAGTCACGGAATTCCTGACCTCGCTTGGGCTCGGGCGCTACGGCGTCCTGCTTCTGATCATGCTCATGTATCTCATCCTGGGCTGTCTGATGGACGCCATGGCGATGATCATCCTGACCGTGCCGATCATCTTTCCCGTCATCACGCATCTCGGCTTCGATCCAATCTGGTTCGGCGTCATCATCGTCATGACGGTCGAGCTCGGCCTGATCCATCCGCCGGTCGGCATGAACGTATTCGTGATCAAGTCCGTGATTCCCGAAGTCTCGTTCTCCACGATCTTCAAGGGCGTCATCCCCTTCATCTGCGCAGATCTCGTGCGGCTCGGCATCCTCATCGCTTTCCCGATCATCGCGCTCTACCTGCCCTCGCGCATGTGAGGCGGCTGGACGCGGAACCGCGGCCGCGCCATATCGTTTGCGAAGAAACGAGGCGCAGATGAGCGACGTGATCGACAACCAGAAAGAAAACCGTTTCGAACTCGCGGTCGACGGCGCGATGGCGGTCGCCGAATACCGGATCGCCGGGGACACGATCTATTTCACCCATACCGAGACGCCATGGGCGCTCCAGGGGAGGGGAATCGCGAGCGCTCTGATGCGCGGCGCGCTCACGAGCGCCAGAGAACGCGGCCTGAAGATTGTCGCGCGCTGCTCATTCGTCGCCGACTACATCGCAAAGCACCCCGAATTTCAGTCCTGATCCCCAATGACCGCCGTCGCGCTCGCGACCTTCGCGATCGTTGTCGCGACCGTGCTCGGCGTTCTCGTTCGGCCTTTTCGTCTCCCCGAATATGTCTTCGCGCTCGCCGGGGCCTGCGCGCTTCTGGTCGGCGGTCTGTTGCCGCCCGCCGCGGCATGGATCGCCGTCGCCAAGGGCTTCGACGTCTACCTCTTTCTCATCGGCATGATGCTGCTCGCCGAAGTCGCGCGGCAGGAAGGGCTGTTCGACTGGATCGCTGACCACGCAGCGCATGCCGCGCGGGGCTCGGCACGCAGGCTGTTCGTGCTCGTCTTTGGCGTCGGCATCCTCGTCACGGTCTTTCTTTCCAACGACGCCACCGCCGTGGTGCTGACGCCCGCCGTCTATGCCGTCGCGCGGAGGGCCGGCGTGGCGCCGCTCCCCTATCTCTTCGCCTGCGCATTCATCGCCAATGCCGCGAGCTTCGTCTTGCCGATCTCCAATCCGGCCAATCTCGTCGTCTACGGCGAGCGTCTCCCGGCGCTGGCGCCCTGGATCAGAACCTTCGCTCTGCCCTCCTTCGTCGCTATCGCGACAACCTACGCAATCCTGCGCTGGACGCAGCGCGCCGAACTCCGAAAGCCCCTGGCTCCAGCGCCGGCCGTAGAGCCGCTGTCGACGGCCGGCCGCGCAGCGGGCGTCGCGCTGCTTATCGCAGCGGTCGTCCTCGTCGGCGCCTCGGCGCTCGGTCGCGATCTCGGCTTGCCGACGCTCGTCTGCGGCGTTCTCGCGCTGGTCGCGGCCTCAATCATCGCCGCGCGCTCGCCCGCGCCGGCGCTCAAACACGTCGCCTGGGGTGTGCTGCCGCTCGTCGCCGGGCTCTTCATCCTTGTCTCTGGCCTCGAACATGTCGGCGGCGTTCGCTTCATTGCGGATTGGCTGTCGAAACACGATGGCGCCGCCCCCGCTCAGACCGCGTTTGTCGCCGGCCTCGTCGCGGGCTTTGGCGCGAATGTCGTCAACAATCTGCCGCTCGGTCTTCTCGTCGGCGCCGCAGGCGCGGCCGCCGCGGCGCCGGACAAGGCGATGGCGGGCTTGCTGATCGGCGTCGATCTCGGTCCCAACCTCTCGGTGACCGGTTCGCTCGCCACGCTGCTCTGGCTGATCGCGATCCGCCGCGAGGGCGCTCAAGTGGGCGCGCTGCGCTTTCTCGTCCTCGGCGCGCTCGTCATGCCGCCAGCGCTTTTGCTCTCGCTGGCGGCGCTGGTTCTGGTCTGACTACAGCATGCCGAGCATGCGCGGCAGCCAGAGCGACAGATCGGGCCAATAGGTGACGACGCCCAGGAACACCAGCATGGTCAGGAGCCATGGCCAGACCGCGACCGTCAGCTCCGTAATGCCCATCTTGGTGATGCCCGAGGCGACATAGAGATTGAGGCCGACCGGCGGGTGGCACATGCCCACCTCCATGTTGACCACGATCAGAATGCCGAAATGCACGGGATCGATTCCGAGCTTCACCGCCATCGGGAACAGGATCGGCGCCATGATGAGCACGATGGAGGACGGCTCCATCACATTGCCGGCGAGAAGCAGCAGCACGTTGACCACCAGAAGGAAGGTGATCCAGTTGAAGCCGGAATCGCCGATCCAGCTCGCCATCGCCTGTGGGATCTGTTCCGACGTCATCAGGAACGAGAACAGCACCGCATTGGTGATGATGTAGAGCAGCATCGCGCTCATGTTGGCCGAGGACAGAAGCGTCTTCGGCACGTCGGCGAGCGTCATGTCCTTGTAGACGAAGACGGCGATGACGAAGGAATAGACCGCGCTCATCGCGGCCGCCTCGGTCGGCGTGAACACGCCGGTGTAGATGCCGCCGATCACGATGACGATCAGCGCGAGGCCCCAGAAGCTCTCGCGGAACGTCCGCCAGCGCTCGGCGAACGGCGCCTTTTCCTGGCGCGGATATCCGTTCTTCCAGGCGCGATAGAAAGTCGTGCCGCCAAGCATGGTCGCGAGCGCAAGTCCCGGGATGACGCCAGCGACGAACAATTGTCCGACCGAGGCTGACGTGACCGTCTCGCCGTTCGGCCCGTGCACCACCATGCCGGAGGTCGCGACCGCATACATGACCATGACGATGGACGGCGGGATCAGGATGCCGAGCGCGCCCGACGTCGTGATCACGCCCGCGCCGAACCGCTGCGGAAAGCCTTGCCGGATCATCGCCGGCAGCAGGATCGAGCCGATCGCGACCACGGTCGCCGGGCTTGAGCCGGAAACCGCGGCAAACAGAGCGCAGGCGACGACGCCGGCGAGTCCCAGGCCGCCATACCAGTGCCCGACCATGGCGGTGGCGAAATTGATCATGCGGCGCGCGACGCCGCCATGCGTCAGGAAATTGCCGGCGAGGATGAAGAACGGGATCGCCATGATCTCGAACTTCTCGATGCCGGTGAACAGTTTCAGCGCGACCGAATCCATGGGGACCGTGGTCAGCGTGAACAGGAAGGTCATCACCGTCAGGCCGAGCGCGATCGAGATCGGCATGCCCGTCAGCATGAGGGCGACGAGCAGCGCGAAGATCATACCGACGCGGAAGCTGTCGCCGACCGGCAAAATCCCGAACTTCGCCGCGAAACAGGCAAGCGCCAGCAGGATCGGCGCGCCGATGATCAGCAAGCCGCCGCGCCGCGATCCGGAAAATTGCGGGGCTGGGCCGCCCGGCGTCGCGGCGGAGGGCGAAAGTTCGGCGGCGGCGCTCATCGGGCGTCTCCCGTTTCCAGAATGCCCGGCAGCGTCGGCGTCTCGTCGTCTATCCCTTCGACGTGCCCGTGGTCGTGATGCGGCAACTCGCCGGTGCGCCAGAACGAGAAGGCGACCTGCAGGAAGCGGAAGCACATGAGATAGGAGCCGAGCGGAACGGCCAGATAGATCAGCCACATCGGCGCTTCGAGGTCGGCCGACACCTGATCGGTATGGCCGATGTGCCAGACGAAACGCGCGCCGAGCGAGCCGACGATGAAGGTGAAGAGGGCTCCCGCCATGAGCGCGAACAGCACGACCATGTGGCGCGAGGCCGGGCTGGTGCGATTGACGGCGACGTCGACGCCAACGTGGATGCCGGTGCGCACGCCATAGGCGGCGCCGAATTTGGCCATCCACACGAACATGTAGATGCACAATTCCTGCGCCCAGGTGAGATTGATGTGGCTGAGGAAGGTGAACACCGCCTTGCCGCCGTAGAACAGCCAGTCCATGCCGTGCGCGCGGCCCCATTTGGCCAGATCGATCGACGTGGAGATCGAATAGCGGTGCACGACAGCGATGAAGATGACCGTGGTCGCCATGCCCATCAGCGTGGCGATAATGATTTCCTCGAGTCGATCGAGAACGCGCAATGGCATTCGTTCCTCCCGGCGTTCAGTTCCTCGGCGGCGCTTTCAGGCGCCGTTCTGATGGGAACGTGACAACGCGGGACCGCATGCAGCCCCGCGTGTCTGAATCAGACGCGGCCGACGCCGCGCCGCGACGGCTCAATCGGCGCCGACTTCCTTTTCCACTTCCTTCAGGAGGTCCTTGCCGATGCGGCTGGACATCTCGTTCCACACGGGCTTGGAGGCCGCGCGCCATTTCTTGATGTCGGCCGGCGTCGGCTTGTAGAAATCGGTCTTGCCGCTCTTCACCATCGCCGTCATTGCGTCGTCGTTTTCCGTCTTGGCGATGGAGTTGGAGTATTCGGTCGCCTCGTGCATCGCCTTTTCGAGTCCGCTGCGGACATCGGCCGGCAGCCCGTCCCAGAACTTCTTGTTCACGATGACCGCGTAGCCGATATAGCCGTGGTTCGTATCCGCGCCGTATTTCTGCACCTCGTAGAATTTCTGGGTGTAGATATTCGATGGCGTGTTCTCCTGGCCGTCGATGACGCCGGTCTGCAAGCCCTGGTAGACCTCAGAGAACGCCATGACCTGCGGCACCGCGCCATAGGCCTTCATCTGCGCCTCCAGCACCTTCGACGACTGGATGCGGATTTTCAGGCCGAGCAGATCGTCGGGAACCTTGACCGGCTTGTTGGAGGTGAAGTCCTTGAAGCCGTTGTCCCAAAAGGCCAGGCCGACGATGCCCTTGCCTTCCAGGAGCTTGAACAGCCGCTTGCCGATCGGTCCGGTCTGAACCTTGTGCAGCGCCTCGACGCTCGGGAAAAGGAACGGCAGGTCGAACACCTCGAATTCCTTGGCGCCGAGCGGCCCGAACTTGGCGAGCGAGGGCGCGAGCATCTGCACCGAGCCGAGCTGCAGCGCCTCCAGCTCTTCCTTGTCCTTGTAGAGCTGCGAGTTCGGATAGATTTCGATCTTCACCTTGCCGTTGGTGTATTTTTCGCCGAGTTCCTTGAACTTGTCGGCGCCCTTGCCCTTCGGCGTGTTGGGCGCGACCACATGGCTGAATTTCAGCACGATCGGGTCCGCCGCGAATGCCGGCGCGGTCGCGCCGAAAGCGCCGATGGCGAGGCCGGCCGCACAGGCGGCGGCAACGAGATAACGCATCCTTTTCCCTCCTTGGATTGTCGTTGGGATCACTCTTGCAGAAATTTCGCTGGCAGGGAATGCGGCGCGGAGGCCGCTCCCGGCAAAGGTCAGGACCCGCAGAAGGCCCTTCAGCTTCAGACCGTCACCCCGGCCGGGGTTTTCTGATCCGCCATCGCCTGCGCCTGCACGGCGAGCGCCCTCGCGTAGGAGGGCCGCTGCTTGAGCCGCGTCCAGTAGGCGGCGACATTGGGCCCGAAGTCCCCCGCCATCCCCAGAATTTCGGCGAGCATCAAGGCATAGCCGACCGCGATGTCTGCGATCGTGAATCGGCCGGCCACCAGATAGTCGCTCTCGCCCGTCGCCTGCTCGACGATGCGCAGCCGGCCGAGGAACCATTTCTTGTAGTCTTCCGCCGCCTGCGGCAGGCGCCGCTCCGGCGGCTCGAGCTTCGAATAGCGCAGCACCAGCGTCTGCGGAAAGGTGAGCGTGGCGTCGGACATATAGAGCCAGTTGAGCCAGCGGCCGTAGTCGGGGTCCGCGACATCGATTGCGAGCGGCGAAGGCCCGTGCCGCGTCGCAAGATAGTGGCATATGCCGGTCGATTCCGTCATGCGCATGTCGCCGTCGAACAGCGTCGGGATCGTACCGAGCGGATTGATCGCGAGATAATCCTTGGCGAAGACGCGGGGCGGAAAGGGCAGCATCACGAGTTCGTAAGGAAGACTCATTTCTTCGAGCGTCCAGAGGGGACGAAACGAACGTGCGCTGGTGCAATGATAGAGTTTGAGCATGATTTCCCGCCTCGACCGCGAGCCTTAAGGCCCGCATTTTGATGGCGGCAAGATAGCGAGGCCGAAGCCTCGCGGTCCAGTGGCTAGAGCCCCAGCTGGCTGCGCACGAAATCGTCGCGCGCCGCAAGTTCCCCGGTCGGGCCGTCGAACACGACCTCGCCCTTCACCAGGATGACGTGTCGTCGGCAGAGCTTCTTCAGATCGTCGAGATTCTTGTCGACCACGACGATCGCGACGCCGCGCTCCGCGATCAACCGCAATGTGCGCCAGATGTCCTCGCGCACCATGGGCGCCAGACCCTCGGTCGCCTCGTCCACCATCAGGAGCGTCGGATTGCTCATCAGTGCGCGGCCAATGGTCAGCATCTGCTGCTCGCCGCCTGACAATTGGTTGCCCCAGTTGGCCCGGCGCTCCAGTAGGCGCGGAAACAGCTGGTAGATCGCCTCGCGCGTCCAGTCGCGACGCCCGCCGGGCCCCTCGCGCTCTGCGAAGATCAGGTTTTCCTCCACCGACAGGTTCGGGAAAATGCCGCGCCCCTCCGGCACGAAGCCGACGCCCGCCCGCGCCACCGCGCTCGGCCGACGCCCCTTGATGTCGTCGCCGTCGAAGCGGATCTCGCCGCCGCGCGCGGGCACGAGGCCCATCAATGTGCGCAGGAGGGTCGTCTTGCCCATGCCGTTGCGGCCGAGCAGGCTGACCGTCTCGCCGCGCCCGACACGGAAGTCGACGCCGCGCAGCACGTGGCTCGCGCCGTAGAAGGCGTCGATGGCGCGCGCCTCTAGCAAAGAATTCGCGCTCATGCCGGCGCTCCCTTGCCCTGCGCCGGCGCATGTCCGCCGAGATAGGCGGAAATCACCTTCTCGTCGCGCCGCACCTCGTCCGGCGATCCATGCGCGATCAGGCGTCCGAGCGCGAGAACGGTCAGCGTGTCGGCGACCGCGAAGACCGCGTCCATATCGTGCTCGATCAGGATGATCGTGTGATCGGACTTGAGGTCGCGCAGCAGTTCGACGACGCGGCGCGTCTCCTCTGGCCCCATGCCGGCCAGCGGTTCGTCGAGAATGAGAATGCCGCCGCCTCCGGCGATCAGCATGGCGATTTCGAGCTGGCGCTGCTCGCCGTTCGACATGGCGCCCGCGACAGCGCCCGCACGGTCGGCGAGGCCGACGACGGACAAAGCATGCGCCACCTTGGCGATCTGGTTTTCGCGGGCCGTGCCCTCGCTCAGCCGAAATACCGACGGCGTCTCGGCCTGCGCGGCGATGCGCGCGTTCTCCTCGACAGTGAAAGTCGCGAATATATTGGTGCGCTGGAAAGAGCGCCCGACGCCGCGCCGTGCGATCTTGTGCGCTGGCCAGCCGGCGATGTTTTCGCCGTCGACCAGAATCTGGCCGGCCGTCGGCCGGAACGCGCCCGACAGAAGGTTGGTGAAGGTCGTCTTGCCCGCGCCGTTCGGACCGATGATCGCATGCACGAGGTCGGGCGCGAAATCCGCCGTCACGCCGTCGACAGCGCGCAGGCCGCCAAAGGATTTCGAGAGATCGCGCGTGGCGAGCGCGCGCGCCTTTCGCGGCGCTGCGGCGGGCATGACATCCTTCAGCGGCTCGACCTTCTTCGGGACCGTCTTGCCGCGTAGAAAACCGGCGAGCCCGTCGGGCGAGAGCAGCACGGCGACGACCAGCGTCGCGCCCGTGCCGAGCCGCCAGTGGTCGGCGACGAAGGAGCCGACGAGACTTGCGGTCTTCAGCGTCTCCTCGAGCGAGACATAGGCGAGCACGCCCAGGATGGGCCCGAACAGGGTGCCGGCGCCGCCGAGCACCGCCATCATGATCGCGAGACCGGACTGGTGCCAGGAGAAGAGCTCTGGCGTCACGAAACCGTCGATACAGGCGAACAGGGCGCCCGCCAGCCCCGCGAAGGCGCCGGCGACGACGAAGGCGGCGAGTTTGAACTGGTAGACGTTGTAGCCGAGCGCCGACAGCCGCGTCTCGTTCGCCTTCAGCCCCTGCACGATCCGTCCGAACGGCGTGCGTGCGAGCCAGAACAGCGCGAGCACGCTGGCGACGAGCAGCGCGAGGCAGACGTAGTAGAAGGTCGTGCGGTTGTCGAAATCGATGAGCGTCGTCGCGCCGATCGTGAGATCCGGCTTGATCATGATGTAGGCGCCGTCCGACCCCTTGGCGATGTCGGTGTCGTGGAACAGCGAGAACATCATCTGCGCGGCGGCGAGCGTCACCATGATGAAATAGAAGCCGCGCGTGAGGCAGACGAAGGCGCCGATCAGAAGCGCCGCGACGGCCGCGCCCGCCACGCCCGCGCCGAGCGCGACGAAGACGTTGGCGGCTTCCGATTCCGACGAAACAAAGTAGACGGCATAGGCGCCGACGCCGAAGAAGGCCGCGTGGCCGAAACTGACGAGGCCCGCGAGGCCGAGAATGAAGTCGAGACTGACGACGAAGATCGCGAGGATGATCATCCGGGTCGCGAATTTCAGTCCATAGGCGCCGACATAGGCCGGCAGGGCGAGAAACAGCGCGCCCAAAAGCGCGAGCACGACCAATGCGCGGATGGATGGCGCCTTCAGCATGTCACGAACGCCCGAACAGGCCGTTCGGCCGCAGCACGAGGACGAGCGCCATCAGGGCGTAGATCAGCACGCTGGAGAATTTCGGTACGAACACCTTGCCGAAGGCGTCGGCGAGCCCGATCAGCAGCGAGCCCAGAAAGGCGCCGCGGATTGAGCCTATGCCGCCGATGACGACGACGACGAAGGAGATGATCAGCACGCGCTCGCCGATGCCGGGATAGGCGCTCTCGACCGGCGCTGCGAGCATGCCGGCCGCAGCCGCGAGCGCCGCGCCCGCCGCGAATACCACGCGAAACAGCACGCGCGAATCGAAGCCGAGGGCCTCGACCATTTCGGGATTGGATTCCGCCGCGCGGATCAGACGGCCGACGCGCGTCTTCTGGATGACGAACATCATGAGAAGCGCCAGCCCGACGCAGATCGCCATCAGCGCGAGGCGATAGACGGAATAGCCGAGCTCCGGCGTCAGCGAGATCGACGAGGAAAGATAGGAGGGCATTGGAATCGATTTCGGATAATTGCCCCAGATCGATTGTTGCGCCTCGTTGAACACGAGGATGAGCGCGAATGTCAGCAAGACCTGCTGTAGATGGTCGCGCTTGTAGAGATGGCGTACGAACAGCCATTCGATCGCCATGCCGATCAGGAAGGCGAGTGGAATTCCGGCGGCGAGCGCGAGAAAAATGTCGCCCGTATAGGAGGTCAGCGTCAGCGCCATATAGGCGCCGATCATGTAGAACGACCCGTGCGCCAGGTTGATGACGCCGAGAATGCCGAACACGAGCGTCAGTCCGCTCGCTGCGAGAAACAGCAGCAGTCCGTACTGCAGGCCGTTGAGGATCTGGACGAGGATGAGGCTCATGAGTCAGGTCGCTCGGCGCGTGAGTCGTGCGCCGTCATTGCGAGCACGGCAGAAGTCGGCTGCTGCCGACTTCGCCTGAAAGCGAAGCAACCCAGAGTCACAACCCGGCGCTGGATTGCTTCGTCGCTGCGCTCCTCGCAATGACGGCTTTGCGGGCGTCTCCGCGTTACGCCATCTTGCAGCCGGTCGTATCGTCGGCGAGCATTTCCGCCGCGACGCCCAGATACTTGTTCTCGCCGTTACGCAGTTCGCGCAGGTAGAAGTTCTGAATCGGATTGTGCGACGTGCCGAGCTTGAAGGGCCCGCGCGGGCTCTTGAATTCGGCCTTCGCCATCGCGCCGAACATCTCGTTGCGCTTCTTCACGTCGCCGCCAGCGGCCTCGAGGCCGACGCGCAGCAGCTGCATGGAATCCCAGCCCTGCACGGCATATACGTCGGGCGCCTTCTTGAAGGCGGCGGTATAATCGGCGATGAACTTCTTGTTCTCGGCATTGTCGAGCGAGTCGACATAGTGCAGCGCCGTCTTCACGCCGTCGCCGGCCGCGCCCGCGGCCTTTTCGACGCCGTCGGTTAGGAAGCCTGCGCCCCAAAGCGCGACCTTCTCGTTGAGCTTGGCCGCGTGATAATCCTTCATGAATTTCAGCGCGCCGCCGCCGGCGAAGAAGGAGTAGACGGCGTCGGGCTTCAACGAGGCGACTTCAGCCAGGATCGATTGGAACTCGACGTCCGGGAAGGGCAGCGTGATGTCCTTGATCACTTCGCCGCCGCCCTTCAGGAACGACTTCTTGAAGCCCGCGACCGATTCGGCGCCCGCCGAATATTTCCAGGTGACGGTGACCGCCTTCTTCACGCCGGCCTTCAGCATCGCCATGCCGGTGGCGTCGCCCACCTGGCTGTTGCCGAACGAGGTGCGGAAAATGTTCGGCGCGCACATGGCGCGCGTGATCGCCTCGGCGCCGGCGTTCGGAACCAGCGTCGGCAGGCCGTTCTCGCGCGCGATCTTCGCCATCGCCATGGCGACGCCGGAGTGGACGGTGCCGCACAGCACGTCGACCTTTTCGCCCGACACGAGCTTGGTCGTATTCTCGGTCGCCTTCGGCGGCGCGGATTCGTCGTCGACCTTCACGAATTCGATCGCGCGTCCGCCGAGCTTGCCGCCCTGCTGCGTCACGTAGAGTTGCATCGCGTTGGTGATCGCTTCGCCCAGCGCGGCATAGGTGCCGGAATATGGCAGCAGCAGGCCGACCCGGATTGCGCCGGTCTGCGCCCACGACGGCCGCACGAATGGCATGGCGAGCGTCGAGGCGCCGGTTGCGCCGGCGAGCGTGAGTATGCGGCGACGATCCATCATTCCATTACCCTCCCCTTGGCCGTTGTGGCCCGTTGATTTTCGGCCCGGCGTCCCTCACGCCGCAGCCGTTCCGCGCGTCAGGCGCGGTTGCGCGACTGCCAGGGGCAGCCGGAGACGCAATAGGATTGTATGGTCCGCAGCAAGGCCGCAAGACTTTGTTCGAGTGTCGCGTCGGTCGTGTCCAGGCTGATGCGCGCCCGCGCATAGAGCGGCTCGCGGCTCTGCAGGATGGTGATCAGTTCCGCCATGGCGGCCTTGTCGGCGCCCATGGGCCTCAGATCGCCCTGCTTGCGTACGCGGCTCATGTGCTCTGCGGGGCTGGTCTTGACCCAGATCGTGAAGAAGCTGGCGAGCAGCCGCTCGAAGGTGACGGCCTCGGCGACGATCCCGCCGCCGGTCGCGAGGATCATCGGGCCGGGGTTGGCGATGATGCGTTCGAGCGCCGCCGCTTCGTAGCGACGATAGCCATCCTGGCCATAGAGCGAGAATACCTCGCCGATCGAAAAGCCCGCCTCGACCTCGATTTCCTTATTGAGCTCGACGAAGCGCCAGCCGAGTTTTTCCGCGGCCATGCGGCCGAGCGTCGACTTGCCGGCGCCGCGCAGGCCGATCAGCGCCACGCGGTCGACCGCGATGCTCGGCTGCTGCGGCCGGTCGATCGCCTGACCGCCGAGCACTGCTTTCACGTCCGCGATCATGGCGGGACCCGCCTTGCGCAAGAGTTCGCGGATCAGCGCCCAGTCCTGCGGCTGCCGGGCGGGTTCGGCGACCAGATCCTCGATCGGCGCGCCGGTCGCTTCCGCCACGCGGCGCAGCAGCACGATCGACACATTGCCCTGCCCACTCTCGAGCTGCGCGATATAGCGTTCGGAAACGCCCGAGGCCTGCGCCAGAACCTTGCGCGACATGCCGCGCACCGCGCGCATGGAGCGCACACGCTGGCCGAGTTCGATGAGATAGGCTTCGACGTCGTCGTCGCGATTGCGCGGGCCACGCACGCGCGACGGGACGGCGCCCTGCGGCCCGTCCATGCTCCCTCCCTCGATCGGAGCGTGCTCTTTGTCGTCGAGATGCTCGTTCATGACGCCTTCCGATGAAAAATATTACAAACGACCTTGACTCCGCGCAAGCCAAAAGCGAGAAAACCGGAAATATATTTCAGAGCCCAGGGAGGGAAGGGCCATGCCGCGATACAATGCGTGCGAGGATTTGCTCGATCGGAATGTGGCCGCGGGCAGGGGCGACAAGCTCGCCTTCGTCGACCCGCAGCGTTCGATCACTTACAGCCAGCTCGCGACCGACAGCCGGAAGTTCGCGAATGTTCTCAACGACCTCGGCGTGCGGCGCGAGCAGCGTGTCGCGCTCGCCATGCTTGATACGGTCGACTGGCCCGTCGCTTTTCTCGGCGCCATTCGCGCCGGAATCGTGCCGGTCTGCCTCAATACGCTGCTGACCTCCGAGCAATACGCCTACATGCTCGCGGATTCGCGCGCAGCCGTCTTGCTCGTCTCTCCGGCGCTGCTGCCGGTGCTGCGGCCGGCAATCGCCAAGGCGCCCGATCTCGCCCATGTCGTGGTCGTCGGCCCCGGCGCGGAGGGCAAGGAGATTGATTTCGCGAGCCTTCTGGCCAAGGCGTCGGACTATTTCGCCCCGGTCGACACCCACCCGGACGAAACCGCGTTCTGGCTCTATTCCTCGGGCTCGACCGGCGCGCCGAAGGGCACGAAACACGTCCACACCAGTCTGATGGATACGGCGAAACTGTTCGGCCAGAACGTGCTCGGCATGCGCGGGGACGACGTCGTCCATTCCGCCGCCAAGCTGTTCTTCGCCTACGGCCTCGGCAATTCCCTGTCCTTCCCGATGTCGGTCGGCGCGACCACGATCCTCAACCCGGATCGCCCGACGCCGGCCGTCGTCTTCGACATTCTGGAGAAAAAGCAGCCGACGATCTTCTGCGGCGTGCCGACCCTGTTCGCCTCGATGCTGCATGATCCCGCGCACGAGACGCACAAGGGTTCGCCGCGCCTGCGCCTGTCGACCTCGGCCGGCGAGGCTTTGCCCGAGCACATCGGCTCGTCCTGGAAGAAGCGCTTCGGCTCGGATATCGTCGACGGCGTCGGCTCGACGGAAATGCTGCACATCTTCCTGTCGAACACGCCCGGCGACATCGTATACGGCACTTCAGGCAAGCCGGTGCCGGGCTATGACGCGCGCCTCGTCGACGAGAACGGCGCGGAGGTCGCCGACGGCGAGGTCGGCGAACTCTACATCCGTGGCGCCACAGCGGCCGAGGGCTACTGGAACCAGCGCGAAAAGAGCCGCGCGACCTTCCAGGGGGAATGGACCCGTACCGGCGACAAATACACGCGCGACGCCGACGGCCGCTACACTTACTGTGGCCGCGCCGACGACATGTTCAAGGTGTCCGGCATCTGGGTCTCGCCCTTCGAGGTCGAGGGCGCGCTGGCGAGCCACCCCGCCATTCTGGAATGCGCCGTCGTGCCGCACGCCGACGAGGAGGGCCTCCTGAAACCCAAGGCTTTCGTTGTGCTGAAGCCCGGCGCAAGCGCCGACGATCTCGGCGCCTCGCTGAAAGATCACGTGAAAACGAGCGTCGGCGCCTGGAAATATCCGCGCTGGATCGAGGTGCGCGAAAGCCTGCCGAAGACCGCGACTGGCAAGATCCAGCGCTTCAAGTTGCGGGACGAGGCTTGACCGCGTCGAACCCGTCATTGCGGGCGAAGCGAAGCAATCCAGGGCCGGGTCATGGCTCTGGATTGCTTCGTCGCTTTCGCTCCTCGCAATGACGGCTATGCCCACCCACAACCTCGAAATATCGGGCCAGACCCTCGAGGGCGCATGGTGGGGGCCCGGCCCCGACGCGGCCCCGACGCTCGTCCTCCTGCACGAAGGCCTCGGCTGCGTCGGCCTCTGGAACGATTTTCCGGCGAAGCTCGCGGAAGCGACGGGCTGCGGCGTGTTCGCCTATTCCCGCGCCGGCTACGGCAAGTCTTCGCCGATCCCGCTGCCCCGCCCGCTCTCCTACATGCACGACGAGGCGCGCGAGACGCTGCCGAAAATCCTCGATCGGATCGGGTTTCGCGAGGGCGCGCTGATCGGCCATTCCGATGGGGCCTCGATTGCGCTGATCCATGCCGGCGCCATCGCCGATCCTCGCGTGAAGGCGGTCGCGCTGATGGCGCCGCATGTCTTCACCGAGGAACTCGGTCTCGCCTCGATCAGGCAGGCGCAGGAGGCCTACGAGCATGGCGATCTCAAGCGAAAGCTCGCGCGCTGGCACGATCACGTCGATTGCGCCTTCTACGGCTGGAACGGCGCCTGGCTCGACCCCGGTTTCCGGCAGTGGAACCTCGAGGAATTTCTGCCTGATGTCCGCGTTCCCATTCTGGTCATCCAGGGGGAAGCCGATCAATACGGCACGATGGATCAGGTCCGCGCCATCGAACGCGGCAGCGGCGGCCCGGTCCAAACCGTCATCATTCCCGGCATCGGCCATTCGCCTTACCGCGAGGCGCCGGTTGCAACCCTGTCGGCGCTCGCCGCCTTTGTGGGCCGACTCGAAAATGTGAAAAATACCGCCAGATAGTGCTGGACAATGCAAAATAATGCATTATTGTGCAGTTATCCAATGAATAATGTTGCACGGGAGGGATCATGGCCGACGCCGCTCGCAAGCTCGCCAATGGCAAGGACTTCATCGACTTCCAGACCGACCCTTCCCGCTACAGGCACTGGAAGCTGACGGTCGATGGCGACGTCGCGACGCTCGCCATGGACGTGGACGAGAAGGGCGGCCTGTTCGAGGGTTATGAGCTCAAGCTCAATTCCTACGATCTCGGCGTCGATATCGAGCTCGCCGACGCGCTGGCGCGCCTGCGCTTCGAGCACCCAAACGTGAAAGTCGTGCTGCTGCGTTCCGCCAAGGATCGCGTCTTCTGCGCAGGCGCGAACATCCGCATGCTCGCGGGCTCGGAACATCCGCACAAGGTGAACTTCTGCAAGTTCACCAACGAGACCCGCAATTCCATGGAAGACGCGTCCGAGCATTCCGGCCAGAAGTTTGTCACCGTCGTCAATGGCACGGCGGCCGGCGGCGGCTATGAGCTCGCGCTCGCCACTGACCACATCATGATGATCGACGACGGCTCCACCGCCGTCTCGCTGCCGGAAGTCCCGCTGCTCGCGGTTCTGCCGGGCACGGGCGGCCTCACCCGCGTCGTCGACAAGCGCATGGTCCGCCGCGATCACGCCGACGTCTTCTGCACGATCGAGGAAGGAATCAAGGGCCGTCGCGCCGTGCAATGGCGTCTGGTCGACGAAGTCGTGCCGCCCTCGAAACTCGACGCGCGCATCGCCGCCAAGGCCGAAGAACTTGCGGCGAGCTCTTCGCGCAAGGGTCCTGCCGAGGGCGTGAAGCTGACGCCGATTTCGCGAAAGTTCCGTGACGGCGGCGTCGACTACAGCCATGTGAAGGTCGACATCGACGCGAGCCAGCGTCTCGCAACCATCACGGTTCGCGCGCCAGAAGCCACGCCGCCGGCGTCAGCCGCCGAAGCCGTCAAGCAGGGCGCGCAATTCTGGCCGTTGCTCGCCGCACGCGAACTCGACGACGCCATTCTCCACCTGCGCAACAACGCCTACGAGATCGGCACGATCCTGTTCAAGACGGAAGGCGCGCCAGCGACGGTGCGCGCCTATGACGAATTCTTGGAAGCCAACAAGGCCGACTGGTTCGCGCACGAAGTGCGTCATTACTGGAAGCGCGTGCTCAAGCGCATCGACGTCACCTCGCGCACGCTCGTCTCGGTGATCGAACCAGGCTCCTGTTTCGTCGGCACGCTCGCCGAACTCGCCTTCGCCTCCGATCGTTCCTACATGCTGATGGGCCAGCTTCAGGGCGACAACAGGCCGGTCGCCAGGATCGAACTGACGAAACTTAACTTCGGCGCCTATCCGATGTCGCACGGCCTGACGCGCCTGAACGCGCGCTTCCTCGCCGAGCCGAAGAAGGTCGAGGACCTCGAAGGGGAAATCGGCCGCGAGTTCGAGGCCGACGAGGCCGAGACCGCGGGCCTCGTCACCTTCGGTCTCGACGACATCGACTGGGCTGACGAGATGCGCGTCTTCATGGAGGAGCGCACGAGCTTCTCGCCGGACGCGCTGACGGGCCTGGAGGCCAATCTGCGCTTCGCCGGTCCAGAGACTATGGAATCGAAGATCTTCGCGCGGCTCACCGCTTGGCAGAACTGGATTTTCCAGCGCCCCAACGCGGTCGGCCCCGAAGGCGCGCTGTCGAAATTCGGTACGGGCGAACGGCCCGCCTACGACATGCGCAGGGTGTGAGAACAACGACTGTCATCCCCGCGAAAGCGGGGAAGCAGAACAACAATCAGGCGAATGGCGGGAGCGGAATCCTGCTGTCGCGGGAATGACAGAAACACCAAGGAGCGAGCGATGACCGATACGATCAACGTCGACTATTCCACCCGCATTCCCAACAATGTCGGCCTCACCGAAGACCGCACCGTGCTGCGTGCGCTCGAAGGCTGGCATCCCGGCTACATCGACTGGTGGAAGGACATGGGTCCGGAGGGCTTCCAGGAAGCGCTCGTCTATCTGCGCACGGCGGTTTCTGTCGATCCGCAGGGCTGGGCCAAGTTCGACTATGTGAAAATGCCGGAGTACCGCTGGGGCGTCCTGCTCGCGCCGAAGGAAGAAGGCCGCAAGGTCAATTTCGGCAAGCACAAGGGCGAGCCCGCCTTCCAGGAAGTGCCCGGCGAATATCGCGCCATGCTGCGCCGCCTGATCGTCATCCAGGGCGACACCGAGCCGGCTTCGGTCGAGCAGCAGCGCCACCTCGGCAAGACCGCGCCCTCGCTCTACGACCTGCGCAACCTCTTCCAGGTGAACGTCGAGGAAGGTCGCCACCTCTGGGCGATGGTCTATCTGCTGCACAAATATTTCGGCCGCGACGGCCGCGAGGAAGCCGATGAATTGCTGCGCCGTCGCTCCGGCGACGCCGACAGCCCGCGCATGCTCGGCGCCTTCAACGAGAAGACGCCGGACTGGCTGTCCTTCTTCATGTTCACCTTCTTCACCGACCGCGACGGCAAGATGCAGCTCGAGTCGCTTGCGCAGTCCGGCTTCGATCCGCTGTCGCGCTCCTGCCGCTTCATGCTGACGGAAGAAGCCCATCACATGTTCGTCGGCGAGACCGGCGTCGGCCGCACCATCCAGCGCACCTGCGAGGCGATGAAGGCTGCCGGCATCGAGGATCCCTTCGCGATCGACAAGATCCGCGCGCTGGGCGTCATCGACCTGCCGACGATCCAGAAGAAGCTCAACCTGCATTACTCGCTGACGCTCGACCTGTTCGGCGCGGAAATCTCGACCAACAGCGCGAATTTCTACAATGCGGGTCTCAAGGGCCGCTTCGGCGAGACCAAGATCGACGACGATCACGTCCTCACCAACGCGACCTATCCGGTGCTCAAGCTGATCGACGGCAAGATCGTGAAGGTCGACGAGCCCGCGCTGACCGCGCTCAACATGCGCCTGCGCGACGACTATTCGGAGGATTGCGCCAAGGGCGTCGAGCGCTGGAACCGCATCATCCAGAAGGAAGGCGTCGACTTCCGTCTCGAACTGCCGCATGTCGCCTTCAACCGCAAGATCGGCGAGTTCCGCAACGTCAACGTCACGCCGAAGGGCCTGATCCTGGGCGATACGGATTGGGCGAAGGTGCGCGACGACTACCTGCCCTCGTCTTCGGACGGCGAGTACCTGAACTCGCTCATGACGGGCCATTTCGGCGTCGGCGAATACGCCGGCTGGATCGCGGCGCCGAAGGTCGGCATCGACAACAAGCCCGGCGATTTCGAATACGTTCGTATCGCGGCGTAAGGTAAGGTCGTCATTGCGAGCGAAGCGAAGCGATCCAGCCGCCAGCGTTCGGCGCTGGATTGCTTCGTCGCTTCGCTGCTCGCAATGACGGAAAAGTTGAGGACGACAGAATGAACGCGCCGATCAAGCAGCATCTCATCGATCCGGAAATCTGCATCCGCTGCAACACCTGCGAGGAGACCTGCCCGGTCGACGCGATCACGCACGACGCCAACAATTATGTCGTCGACGTCTCGAAGTGCAATCTGTGCCTCAATTGCATTCCGCCCTGCCCGACGGGTTCGATCGACAACTGGCGCATCGTCACATCGGCCTATTCGCTCGACGACCAATATTCCTGGATGGAACTGCCGGCGCAGGAGCAGATCGTCGTCGCCGGACATAATGAGGCGATCGACGACGATGTGCAGGCGCTGATCGACAGCGCGCACAAGGGCGTCGGCGGCAAGTCGGTGGCGCCTGCCTCCGCCGCCAAGCCGTCCGTGAATTTGTTCAACCGCGAAAAACCGATCGTCGCGACGGTCACCGGCAATTACCGGCTGACGCACGAAGATTCCGATGTCGACGTCCATCACATCATTCTCGATTTCGGCGACACGGCATTCCCGGTGCTCGAGGGGCAATCGATCGGCATTGTCGCGCCGGGCGTCGACGCCGACGGCAAGCCGCATCGCGTGCGCCTCTATTCGATCGCTTCGCCTCGTCACGGCGAACGGCCCAACCACAACAATCTGGCGCTGACTGTGAAGCGCGAGCCGCAGGGCGTCTGTTCGAACTACGTCTGCGACCTCAAGAAGGGCGACAAGATCGAGGTGACGGGCCCGTTCGGCGCAACCTTCCTGATGCCGAACGATCCGGCCGCCAACATCATCATGATCTGCACCGGCACGGGTTCGGCGCCCTTCCGCGCCTTCACCGAATGGCGCCGCCGCAGCGCGCCGAATGCGCCGGGCCGCATGCTCCTGTTTTTCGGCGCCCGTCGGCCGAGCGACCTGCCCTATTTCGGGCCCTTGCAAAAGGTGCCGAATTCGCTGCTCGGCAAGCACTTCGCCTATTCGCGCATTCCCGGCGAGAAGAAGGTCTACGTTCAGGACCTCATGCGGGTCGAGCAGGAGGAGCTGTCGCGCCTGCTGAAGTCCGACATGACCCATATCTACGTCTGCGGCCTGAAAGGCATGGAGCAGGGCGTCGATTCCGCGCTCGACGACATCTGCCGGAGCGTGGAGCTGAAGTGGCACGACATGCGCGACGCCATGCGCGCGCAGGGCCGCTATCACGTCGAGACCTACTGAGCGCGACCGACCGCTCGCCATATCACGCCGAATCCGGCATCCTGCGCCCATGCGCAGCAGATGCCCTCACCGTCACGCCGGACTCGCGCCATGAGCGACGTCGGTGCATCGCCCCCGGCCGCCGAGGCGCTCGCGCGTGTCGCGACAGCCGATCCCGTGCGGCCCTTCGTCGTCGCCCAGCTCGGACAATCGCTCGACGGACGCATCGCTACGTTGACCGGCGAGTCCCGCTACATCAACGGCGACGAGGGCCTCGATCATCTCCACCGCCTGCGCGCGGTTGTCGACGCCGTGGTCGTCGGCGCAGGCACGATCGCGGCGGATGATCCGCAACTGACCGTGCGCCGTGCGCCCGGCGTCAGTCCGGCGCGTGTGGTGATCGATCCGCGCGGACGTCTCGGCGGCGCCGGAAAATGGCTCGCAGAGGACGGTGTCGCCCGCATCGTCATCAGCACCGCGCATCACGCGGGGCCGTCCGGCGCGGAAATCGTCGTCCTGCCGGCGCGCGACGGCCAGATCGCGCCGCGCGACATCGTCGCCGCGCTTGCGGCGCGTGGCCTGCGTCGCATTCTGATCGAGGGCGGCGCCCGTACCATTTCCGCCTTCATCGACGCCGGCGCCGTAGACCGATTGCATCTGATCCTGGGCTGCACGATCATCGGTTCCGGCCGTCCGGGGTTACAGCTCGAGCCCCTTGCCCGCTTGGCCGACGCCTTGCGGCCGGCGACGGAAATCTTCAGGCTCGGCAGCCGCGACATTCTGTTCGATTGCGGATTGCGGGACGCGGACGGAGAGTGATGGCCATGATCGAAGTCGCAGGCCCGCAAAAATACTCCGCTCTCTCGATCGCCATCCACTGGGTCGTCGCAATCTGCGTCGTCGGGCTCGTGCCGGCGGGCCTTCTGATTCCACGGCTCGACGAAGGCCCGGTGCAGGAAGCGGTTTCGACGACCCATCAATCGGTCGGCATTCTCGTCCTGTTTCTGACCCTGCTGCGGCTCGCCCTGCGCGTGGCCGGCCGTATGCCGAAACCCTCGGCCGTTCTGACGCCTTTCGAGCGCGCGGCGTCGCGCGTGACGCATTTCAGCCTGTATGCGTTGATGATCGTCGGGCCGGTGATCGGCTGGCTCGGCGTCAACGCCTATGGCGAGGACGCCAGTTTCTTCGGCCTGTTCAAATTGCCGACCCTGTTCGCCAAGGACGAGGCGCTGTCCGACCAGATTTTCGCGTTGCATCTGGCCTGCGGCATTCTGATCGTACTCGCGGTCGTCGCCCATGTCGCCGCCGCCTTCGTTCACAATGTGCGCGACGACGGCGTGATGGAGCGTATGCTGCCCGGTCGCTGATCAACGCGGCCGCGCGAAAATGTCGGTGTGGCCGACTTCGACTTCGGCCCCCGTTCGGACCGCGCGCCAACTCTCGATCATCCGTGGATTCACGAGCCCGGTTTCACCGCAAGCCTGAGCGACCCCGTCAGCCAGCGCGGCGATCAACGCATCGTCGGCGCGCGTGAGCCGCCACGGACTGTCGCCCTGCGTGACCGCATAGCCCTGCGCCGCAAACAGGCGCGCGAGAATGTCCGTCGCGCGCGGGCCGGCCGCCGGGCCAAACCCCTTGTCGCGCGCCTGATGCGCATGGAAGGCGGCGAGCATGACGCCGTCGCGTGCGTCGGGCGGCGACCAGCTCTCGACGCCATTGTAGGTCAGCGCCGTATAGAAGGGCGCGCGCGCCGTAGCGACAGGGGCGACGAAGCCTTGCATCCAGCTTTCCGATACGAGATCGAACAGGGCGGCGGCCGTCACAAGATCCGCCCCGCCGATCACGCTCGCGACATCTCGCGCGAGATCGGTTTGCACGCATTCGACCTCGATCGTGCGCCCATCCCGCAGCAGGCGCAGCGTTCCGTCTCCCGTTTCCTCGGCGGTCTCCGCCCATCGAGCGAGCCGCGCGCGCGCCGCGTCCAGCAGGATGGAATCGTGATCGACGAGGCGCCAGCTCTGCCGCGCGGGCAGGTGCGGCGCGAGCGCGCGCAGGTTCGATCCAGAGCCGCAGCCGAGATCGACGACCCGCACATGATCGCGCGTGGCGAAATGCGCGGCGCAGGTTGCGAGCACGTCTCCGTTGCGCGCGCGATGATCGGCGCCTTCGCGCAGATCGAGCCAGGCCGGATCGAAACCGCTCATGCCGCCGCTCCCGCGCGCACGGCCGCGAGGAAGGCCTGCGCCGTATCGCTCCAGCGGAACTGCGTCTGCGCGGCCTGCCAGGCGCCGTCGGCAAGGCGCGCGCGCAAGGCGGCGTCGCTGATCAATGCCTCGAGATGCTTGGCAAGCGCTTGCACATCGCCGGCTGGATAGGTGAGCGCGCCACTTTTGGGCACAGCGCCGGCGCCGGCGACCTCGCGCGTCGCAATCACGGGAAGGCCGCGCGCCACAGCTTCCGCGATCGCCATGCCGAAGCCCTCGAAATGCGAGGGCGTGACGAAGATGTCCGCGCCCGCATATCCCGCAGCGATTTCGTCCGCGACCATGGCGCCAGCGAGCCGGATGCGTTCACCGAGACCCTGCGCCATGATCAGCGCGGCAATGTCGCGCGCGTAGTCGGGCGCGAGGTCGAGCGAACCGGCAATCGTCAGCCGCCAGTCGCCGTCAACCAGCGCCAGCGCGCGCACGAGGTCGCCATAGGCCTTGCGCGGCGTCAGCGAGCCGACCGAAAAAAGACGCACGACGCCATCCTGCGAACCTTGCGCGCGCGGCGCCGGATCGACGCCGGGCGGCGCGAAGAACAGGCGCTCGCGCGGCATGGAAAATTCCTTTTCGACAATGTCCGCTGTCATCGCGCTCGTGGTCACGACGACGCCGGCGCAATCGAGCGCGACCTGTTCGCTGGCGCGCAGCCGCGCCGCCATGTCCGATGTGAGGCCCGCTTCGAGAAAGAGTGGGTGATGCACCAGCGCCAACGGGCGCGGCGTGAGCGCTGAGATCAATCGCGCGGGCAGGACCGCATAGGCGAGCCCGTCAATCGCCAGCGCGTCGCGGTCGCCACCCGCCAGCAGGCGCTGCGTCTCCGCGAGATCGTCGGCTGTCGGATAGGGGAAGGACGCCGGAAGCGCGATCGGCCTGATGTCGCAGCCGAGGCCTTCGAGTTCGCGCATCACACGCCGGTCGTAGCCATAGCCGCCGGTCGGCGCATTTATGTCGCCGGGATAGGCGAAGTCGATCCGCAGCATTGGACCTTCGCTCACACCTTGCCTTCATACCAGCCGCGCGCGACATGCGATTCGTGCAGGGTCACGCGGATGCGCTCGACGCCTTCGCCGCCGGGCCCGAGCGCGCCGGTGCGCGCGGCCTCCGCCATCTGCAGGAAGATGTGACGGCTCAAGAATTCCGTCGTCGTCTGCTTGCCCCTGAATTCCGGCAGATCGTCGAGATTGCGATAGGCGAGCGGCGCCAGCGCCGCGTCGAGCGCGCTGTGCGCGCGGCCGATGTCGACGACGACGCCGTCCGCCGTCAGCTCTTCGCGCATGAAGGCGACGTCGATCACGAAGGTCGCGCCGTGCAGGCGTTGCGCGGGCCCGAACAGGTCGCCCTTGAAGGAATGCGCGATCATGATGTGGGATCGCACTTCAACCGCGTACATGGAATTCCTTTCAATCGTAGACGACGAGGGGGACGACGCCAGGCGCGCCGGGCGCGAGCAGGCGCGGCAGTTCTTCTGCCAGATTCGCGAAGGCGACGCGCTCGCCCAGAAGCATGTCGAGCCGCGCGTCCGCGAGCAGATCGAGCGCTTTGGCGAGCCGCCGTGCGTGGCTCCAGCGCGGCCGCCGCGACGGGGAGACCTGCCCGACCTGCGAGGAGACGATCTGCAGGCGCTTCGCGTGAAACGCGCCGCCCAGCGGCGTCTCGATCGCGCGGTCGCCGTACCAGCTCATCTCGACGAGCCGCGCCTCATTGCCACAGGCCGTGATCGCCGCCGCGAGCCCCGCCGATGTCGCGGAGGCGTGAAAGACAACATCCGCATCGCGGACGGCGCCCGCATCGGACGAATAGCGAGCGCCAAAAGCCATTGCGATCGGCGCGCGAGAAGCGTCGGGATCGATGAGTGTGACCTCGGCGCCGGGCAGGGCGGCGGACAGGTGCGCGATGAGCAGGCCGACCGCGCCGCCGCCGAAGATTACGATCCGGTCGCCTGGCCCCGCGCCGGAATCCCAAAGCGCGTTCAGCGCGGTTTCCATGTTGGCGGCGAGAACCGCGCGCGCCGCGGGTACGGTCTCAGGCACGACCGCCATCATCGAAACGGGCGCGACGAAAAGATCCTGATGCGGATGCAGCGCGAAGATCGTGCGTCCCACGAGATTGCGCGGACCGGCCTCGACCCTTGCGACGGCGCAATAGCCGTATTTCACCGGGAACGGAAAATCGCCCTCCTGCAGGGGCGCGCGCATGGCCGCATATTCGCTCTCGGGCACGCGCCCGTCTGACACCAGACGCTCCGTGCCCCGGCTGATGGCCGAAAACAGCGTCCGCGCCACCGCCTCGCCCTCCCCGGGGGCGGGAACCGTGTTCACGCGCAGTTCAGCGCGGCCGGGCAAAACATGCCACAGCGCCCGCGCCATTGGCGCGGCCCCTGCTTTCCTCAGCGGCGCTTCCGCCTGACGCGACGTCATCCGGTCCCTCTCGGCGCTTCCGGATTGCGATGATTTGCTGCAAGAAGCCTTATGCGACATTCGCCCATGACGGCAATCGAAACAACCACGACGCCCGCCGGCTTGCAGACGCAGGCCCGGGTCGCGCGTCGCCGCTGGATTGTGCTCGCGCTCAATCTCGCGGTCTATGGCGGCCTTGCGATCTGGCTCGAGCGCATCCTGTCGGTCGGGGGCTGGAGTTTCGTCGACGTAGTTTTCTTTGTCTGTTTTCTGGTCGCCGCGCCCTGGGCGGTCCTGGGCTTCGTCAACGCCGCGCTGGGGCTCTGGCTCTTGCGGTTCTCGCGGCATGGGCTCGACCGTGCGGCGCCTTTCGTCGCGGCAGGCGAGGTCGCCGCGCCACTCGCGCGGAACTATGCGCTGATCATGACCATACGCAACGAAGACGCTGCCCGCGCCGTCGGACGCCTCATACGCATGGAGGCGGAATTATCGGCAACCGCCGACACGGAGCATTTTTCCTATCATCTCCTGTCCGACACGTCGGACGAAGCGATAGCTGCGGCCGAGGAGCGCGAGATCGCCAATTGGCGTGCCGCGCGGCCGGACGCGGCGGCGCGTGTCCATTATCGGCGTCGCATCGACAATGCCGGCTTCAAGGCCGGCAATGTCCGCGAATTCTGCGCACGCTGCGCGGACGCCTACGAGGCAATGATCGTGCTCGACGCCGACAGCTACATGCGCGCTGACGCCGTCCTGCAGCTGGCCCGCATCGCAGAGGCCTACCCGAAGATCGGCATCCTGCAGTCGCTCGTCGTCGGCGCGCCGTCCCGCTCCGCCTTCGCGCGACTGTTCCAGTTCGGCATGCGCGCGGGCATGCGGTCCTATACGGCCGGCGCCGCTTGGTGGACCGCCGATTGCGGTCCCTTCTGGGGGCACAATGCGCTGGTGCGCATCCGCCCGTTTCTCGACCATTGCGATCTTCCGACCCTGCGCGGCCGCCCGATCCTGTCGCATGACCAGCTCGAAGCCGCGCTGATGCGCGCGGCCGGCCACGAGGTCCGCGTGCTCCCGGTCGAGCGCGGCAGCTTCGAGGAGAATCCGCCCGACATGGTCGAATTCTCCAATCGCGACCTGCGCTGGTGCCAGGGCAACATGCAGTACTGGCGCCTCGTCGGCCTGCCTGGCCTTCTGCCGGTCAGCCGCTTCCAGCTCGCCTGGGCCATTTCCATGTTCATCAGCCTGCCCGCCTCGCAGATCATGCTGCTCGCGGCGGCGGTGAAGCCCTTCGACGGCGAGCCGCTCGCCGCCTTCCCGACCGCCTCGGCGATCACGTTTTATTTCGTCTATCTCGCAATAGCCCTCGCTCCGAAACTCGCGGGCTACGCCGATGTGTTGCTCGGACGCGAGACGGCGCGATACGGCGGCGCGGCCCGCTTTTCCGCAGGCGTCTCCCTCGAGCTTTGCGCCTCCTATCTGCTGTCGGCTGCGACCGCGTTTCGCACCTCCCTGTTCCTGATGGGCCTGCCTTTCGGCCGCGATCTGTCGTGGGGCAGCCAGCAGCGCGACGCCCATGAATTGTCCTGGAGCGCGGCGGCCGCGCCGTTCTGGCCGGGCATGCTGTTCGCGGCGGCGCTCATCGTCATGCTCGCCGCTGGCGCGCCTGCCGCCATTCCCTATGCGCTGCCCTTTGTGGCCGGAATGTTTCTCGCCATACCCTTCGCGAAATTCACGGCCGCGCCCGGCCTCGGCGCCGCCATGGCGGATGCGGGCCTTTGCGCGACGCCAGAGGAGGTTTCGCGATCGCTTCCCGCGTCCGGATCGGTCAGGCCGGCGTTACCCGCCGCAGCGTCAGATTGATCCGCGCGTCATTGGCGATGAGCGTCGACGTCGCCGGGTAGAGGCGATCGACGCCGTGATAGCAGAAGCGTGATTCGCCGCCGATGACGACGACATCGCCCGAAGACAGCTTCACGGACCTCGTTGGATCGTTCCGCTTCGGCCCGCCGTAGCGGAACAGGCAGGCCGCGCCGAGCGAGAACGACAGCACCGGCGCGCGCGGTTCTTTTTCGTCGGCATCGACATGCAGGCCCATGCGCGCGCCGGCGTCGTAGAAGTTCACGAGACAGGCTTCAGGCGGCGGATCGAAGCCTGCGAGTTCGCGCCAGGCGTCGATGAGCGTGGGCGGCATGGCCGGCCATGGTTCTCCAGTGAGGGGATGCGTCGCCTGATAGCGGTAGCCGCCATCGCGATCGGACACCCAGCCGAGCGACCCGCAATTGGTCATGCGCACGGAAAACGGCTTTCCCGTGCGCGGCATCGTGGGGGTGAACAGGGGCGCGGCGCGCACCACCTCGCGGATGTCGGCGAGCAGCGCTTCCTGATGGGCGCGCGAAAAACGCGCCGGGTGCAAGATCAGCCCCGGCGCGAGTTCGATCACGCAGTCAGGACCTTCTTGGATTCGACCGTCGAATCCGCCTTCAGCCGGTAGACCAGCGGCACACCGGTATCGAGCTCCATCGACGGGATCGTCTCCGGCGTCAGGCCGTCGAGCACCATCACCAGCGCGCGCAGGGAATTGCCGTGCGCGGCGACGATCGTGCGCTTGCCGTTGAGCACGCCCGGCAGGATGTGCTGGCAATAGTAAGGCAGCACGCGCGCGACAGTGTCCTTCAGGCTTTCGCCGCCGGGCGGCGAGACGTCGTACGAGCGCCGCCAGATGTGCACCTGGTCCTCGCCCCATTTCTTGCGCGCGTCGTCCTTGTTGAGGCCGGAGAGATCGCCGTAGTCGCGCTCGTTCAGAGCCTGGTCGCGTGTGGTGGCGAGGCCGGGTTGGCCGAGTTCGTCGAGCACCAGCTTCAGCGTGTGCTGCGCGCGCGTCAGCGCGGATGTGTAGGCCGTGTCGAACGACAGGCCGAGCGCCTTCAGGCGATGGCCGGCGGCCTTGGCTTCCTCGATGCCCTTGGGCGTGAGGTCGGGGTCCTTCCAGCCGGTGAAGAGATTCTTGAGGTTCCAGTCGCTCTGGCCGTGGCGGACGAGGACGAGCAGGCGGTCCATGATGTCTCCTTGAATTCCCTCCCCCCTTGTGGGGGAGGGTTAGGGTGGGGGGTCGAGGTATCCTGCGAGATTGCGCGACCCCCTCCCCCGCCCCTCCCCACAAGGGGGAGGGGAGGAGGCCAGCGCTTAAGCATCAGTCGTTGAGCCCGAGCACGTCGAGCATGGAATATTGGCCGGGCTTGCGCCCGCGCGCCCAGAGCGCCGCCTTGATCGCGCCATTGGCGAACAGGCTGCGGTCTTCCGCATGGTGCGAAAGCGTGATGCGTTCGCCCGCGCCCGCGAGAATGACGGAATGATCGCCGATCACCGTGCCGCCGCGCAGCGTCGCGAAGCCGATGTCGCCGATCTTGCGCGCGCCGGTATGTCCATCGCGCGAGCGCACGGAATGCTCGGCGAGATTGATGTCGCGTCCGCGAGCGGCGGCTTCGCCCAGCAGCAGCGCGGTGCCGGAGGGCGCATCGACCTTCATGCGGTGATGCATTTCCAGTATTTCGATGTCCCATTCGGGACCGAGCGCGGCGGCGGCCTTCTGCACGAGAACGGCGAGCACATTGACGCCGAGGCTCATATTGCCCGAGCGCACGATCGGCGCATGGCGCGCGGCGGCGGCGATCTTGGCGAGATCATCGCCCGAAAGACCAGTCGTGCCGATGATATGCGCGATGCGCGCTTGCGCGGCGAGCGCGGCGAGTTCGATCGTGGCGGACGGCGCCGTGAAATCGACGATGCCTTCGGCGTTGACGACCGCGGCCAGCGCATCGTCGGTCACGGGAACGCCGAGCGGCCCGACGCCGGCGAGATCGCCCGCATCCTTGCCCAGCGCGGGAGAGCCCGCGCGCTCCAGCGCCGCGCAGACCATGACGCCCGGCGCCTCCGTGATCGCCTTGACGAGCGCCCGGCCCATGCGGCCGCCCGCGCCCATCACCACCAGCCGCATGTCCGCCATGGGAAAGGTTCCTCCAGAAGCGCGCCTCTATAGCCGATGCAGGCCGCGGGCGCACCCCCGGCGGATCAAGGCGGTTAGGGGATCGTGACGGTGCAGCAAACTGTCCCCTCCCCCCGTGTGGGGGAGGTCTAGGGTGGGGGGTCGAGGAATCTATCCGGAGATTGCGCGACCCCCTTCCCCACAAGAGCCTGCGCCCGGGCGCGCGCAAGCGCGACCCGGGTGGGGAGGGGAGAGAGCCCTACAGGGTCTGAAACAGCACCAGCGCATCGACATACCCGTGGACCGGATGCGCAAACGCCCCCGGCAGCCGACCGACGATCGCAAAACCCATCGCCTGCCACAGGCGCACGGCTCGCGTATTGGTCGAGATCACGAGATTGAACTGCATGGCGCGGAAGCCGCGCCGCCGCGCCTCGTCCAGCGAATGCGCGCACATCGCGCGCGCGACGCCCCTGCCGAAGCAATCCACAGCTGTCATGTAGCCGCAATTGGCGACATGCGCGCCGGCGCCGGTCGTATTCGCGCGCAGATAATAGGTCCCGACGATACGCCCGCTGTCCTCGGCCACGAAGACTGCGTGGTCAGGGTTGAACCAGTAGGCGAGCGCGTCGCGCTCGCTCAAGTCGCGCGGCAGCGGATAGGTCTCGCCGGCGCGGATCGTCGGTTCGAGAATCCGCCAGATCGCGCCGGCATCGTCCGGCCCTGCGGCGCGGACGATCATCCGCGCAGCGTCGCGCCGGTCTTCTTTGTCGCCTCCGCGACGATCTTGGCTGCGACAGCTTCGATCTCGGCGTCCGTCAGCGTCTTTTCACGCGGCTCCAAACGCACCGAGACCGCCACCGACTTCTTGCCCTCGGGCACGCCCGCGCCTTCATAGATATCGAATACGTTGGCGTCGGCGATCAGCGCGCGATCGGCGCCGAGCACGGCCTTCAGGAGATCGCCCGCGCGGGTCGCGCGATCGACCACGAAAGCAAAATCGCGTTCGAGCGGCATGAGATCGCTGAGATCGAGCTTCGGCTTGATCTTGGTCGGCTTCGCCTTGGGCGCCGGCACGCTGTCGAGCGTGATCTCGAAGCCTGCGAGCGGGCCCTCGACATCGAGCGCCTCCAGCGTCGCGGGATGGAACTCGCCGAACCAGCCGACGATATTCTTGGGGCCGAACTGCAATGACGCCGAGCGGCCGGGATGCAGGAAGGACGGGCCGCCGGGCGCGATCTGGATCGCATTGGCGCTCACGCCGAGCGCTGCGAGCAGCGCGAGCGCGTCGGCCTTGGCGTCGAACACGTCCACGGATGTCGCACGAGAACCCCAGATGCGGCCGGCGCCGCCGACCTTGGCCGTGCCGCGGCGAATGCCGGCGGCATTATAGAACTGCTCCTTCTCGCCATCGCCGCGGAAGACCTGGCCGACCTCGAACAGCGCGACATCGGCATAGCCGCGATCCGCATTGCGCTGCGCCGCCGCCAGCAGGCCGGGCGCGAGGCTCGGGCGCATGTCGGAAAGGTCCGAAGCGATGGGATTGGCGAGTTTCAACGCATCGCCGCCGCCGCCGAAGGTTTCGGCCTGGCGGGTGTCGACGAATGACCAGTTGACCGCTTCCAGCATGCCGCGCGCGGCCAGCGCGCGCCGCGCGCCCGAGACGCGCCGCTGCAGCAGCGTGAGCACAGGCTCGGCGACGCCATGCGAGTCGCGCGCCATCGGCGTCGATTGCACGCGGTCGAGGCCGGCGATGCGCACGATCTCTTCCACGAGATCGGCAATGCCTTCGACATCCGGCCGCCAGGAGGGAATGTGCACGAAGGCGCGGTCGGCGTTGCCGGCCGTGCGTTCGACGGGGAAGCCGAGCTTTTCGAGGATACCAGCCATTTCCGAAATCTCGAGTTCGAGACCGGTCAGGCGCTGCACCTCGCTCCACGGGAACAGCAGCGCGGGACGCGCTGGCGGCAACTGGCCGGCCACCACCATTTCGGACGGCTCGCCGCCGCAGAATTGCATCACCAGTTCGGTCGCGAGATCGCAGCCCGCCGCGTTGAAGGCTGGATCGACGCCGCGCTCGAAGCGGTAGCGCGCATCGGTGGAAATGCCGAGGCGCCGGCCGGTGTTGGCGATGTTGGTGGGGTCCCACAGCGCGCTTTCGATCAGCACGTCGGTGGTGTTCTCGTCGCAGCCCGAATGTTCGCCGCCCATCACGCCAGCGATGGATTCGACGCCCTTGTCGTCGGCGATGACGACATTCGCATTGTCGAGCTGATAGGTCTTGCCGTCGAGCGCCAGAACTTCGTCGCCGGCACGCCCACGCCGCACGACGAGATTGCCTGAAACCTTCTTCGCGTCGAATACGTGCAGGGGACGCGCGCGATCGAAGGTGACGTAATTGGTGATGTCGACCAGCGCGTTGATCGGACGCAGCCCGATCGCCTTGAGGCGGCGCTGCATCCATTCCGGCGATTGCCCGTTCCTCACGCCGCGCACCATGCGCAGCGCGAATTGCGGGCAGAGCTTGCGGTCATCGCCCGAAAATTCGAGCGTGACGTTGACCGGGCAGGGATATGCGCCCTTGGCGGGCGTGACGGCAGGCGTCTTCAGCTTGCCGAGGCCGGCGGCGGCGAGATCGCGCGCGATGCCGGAAACGCCGGCGGCGTCCGGCCGGTTCGGCGTGAGATTGATCTCGATGACGGGGTCGCCGAGGCCAGCCCATTCCACGTATCGCTTTCCGACCGGCGCATCGTCGGGCAATTCGATGATGCCGTCATGATCCTCGGACAGTTCGAGTTCGGCGGCCGAGCACAGCATGCCCAGCGATTCGACGCCGCGAATGACGCCCTTGCCGAGCGTGATCTTCTTGCCGGGAATGTAGGTTCCGGGGGCTGAGAACACGCTTTTCATGCCGGTGCGCGCATTCGGCGCGCCGCAGACGACCTGCACCGGCGCGCCCGAGCCCGTGTCGACCATGCAGACGCGCAGGCGGTCGGCGTTGGGATGCTGCTTTGCTTCGACGACATAAGCGATCGTGAAATCCTTCAGCGCCGCTGCGGGGTCGATCACGTTTTCAACTTCAAGACCGATGCGCGTCAGCGTCTCGCAGATTTCGGCGAGCGAGGCCTCGGTCTCGATGTGGTCCTTGAGCCAGGAGAGGGTGAATTTCATGTCTCTCTCCTTACGCGCTCAATCCGCCGGCCAGCGTCGGAAAATCCAGCGGCCTGAAGCCGTAATGCGCGATCCAGCGCGCGTCCGCCTCGAAGAACGGCCGCAGGTCCGGCATGCCGTATTTCAGCATGGCGATGCGGTCGATCCCCATGCCCCAGGCAAAGCCCTGGTAGACCTCCGGATCGAGCCCGCAATTGCGCAGTACGTTGGGATGCACCATGCCGCAGCCCAGAATCTCCAGCCAGTCCTCGCCTTCGCCGAAGCGGATTTCGCCGCCCTGGCGCCGGCACTGGATGTCGACTTCCATCGACGGCTCGGTGAAGGGGAAGAAGGACGGGCGAAAGCGCATCTTCACGTTCTTCACCTCGAAGAACGCCTTGCAGAATTCCTCCAGTATCCACTTGAGGTGGCCCATATGGGCCGTCTTGTCGATGACGAGGCCCTCGACCTGGTGGAACTGCGGCGTATGCGTGGCGTCCGAATCGATGCGGTAGGTGCGCCCCGGGCAGATCACGCGGATCGGCGGCTTTTGCGCCAGCATGGTGCGCACCTGCACCGGGCTGGTGTGGGTGCGCAGCAGCTTGCGCTTGCCGTCGGCGCCTGGATTGAAGAAGAACGTGTCGTGCATCTCGCGGGCCGGATGGCCCTCGGGAAAGTTCAGCTTGGTGAAATTGTAGTCGTCGGTCTCGATGTCCGGACCCTCGGCGACCGAAAAGCCCATGTCGGCGAAGATTTCGGTCAGTTCGTCCATCACCTGGGAGATCGGATGGATGCGGCCGGTGTCCGGCCCGCCTGCGCGCACCGGCAGGGTGACGTCCAGCGTCTCGGCGGCGAGCCGCGCTTCAAGCGCCGCGCTCTTGAGCACCGTCTTGCGCGCGGAAAGCGCCTCGCTCACCCGGTCCTTCAGCGCATTGATCGCCGCGCCGGCGGTCTTGCGCTCGTCGGGCGCCATCTTGCCGAGCGAAGCGAGGAGGGCGGAGACCGAACCCTTCTTGCCGAGTGCGGAAACCCGCACGTTCTCGAGCGCCCCCTCGTCGGCGGCTGCGGAAATCTGGCCGAGGATCTCGGTTTCGAGCGTCTGAAGGTCGGACATGCCCTGCTCACAAAAGAATTTGCGCGGCTTTTGACACGCCGGAAAAGGCGTGTCGAGAAACGAAAAAGGCCCGCCTGACGGCGGGCCGGGAGCGCCGGTCTTCAGACCGGCATCACTCGAACGGCCGGTCAGAAGACCGGCGGTACCGGATCAGGCCGCCTTGGGCAGCGCCGCCTTGGCCTTTTCGACGATGGCCGCAAAAGCTGCCGGCTCGGCGATGGCGAGTTCGGACAGGACCTTGCGGTCGATCTCGACGCCGGCCTTGTTCAGGCCGTCGATGAAGCGCGAATAGGTCAGGCCGGCCTCGCGCACGGCGGCGTTGAGACGCTGGATCCACAGCGCGCGGAACACGCGCTTCTTGGCCTTGCGGTCGCGCGTGGCGTACTGCATCGACTTGTCGACGGCGGCCTTGGCCGTGCGGATCGTATTCTTGCGGCGACCGTAAAAGCCCTTGGCGGCCTTCAGGGTCTTCTTGTGCTTGGCGTGCGAGGTGACGCCTCTCTTGACGCGAGCCATTTACAGAACTCCTTGAAAGGAAAAGGGAACCGAACTTCAGCCGTTGGGCAGGAAGTACTTCTTCACGTTGTCGCCGTCCGTCTTGAACATGACGGTGGTGCCGCGAAGGTTCCGGATCTGCTTCTTGGTCCGCTTGATCATGCCGTGGCGCTTGCCGCGCTGGGCGTAGACCACCTTGCCGGTGCCGGTGATCTTGAAGCGCTTTTTAGCGCCCGACTTGGTCTTCAGCTTGGGCATTTTGCTCTCCATTGGGCCGCGCCCGAGGGCCGGCCCGAGTTGTTCGCTTGATAGAGCGAGGAAAAACCGCCACGGCAGCCCATCACTGGCCGGGCGGTTCAAGAGGCGGCTTATATGCCGAAACGGCGGGCGCGATCAAGGGGCCGTCATTGCGAGGAGCGGAGCGACGAAGCAATCCATCCCCGGGCGCTTGGCCAGATGCGGGGATGGATTGCTTCGCTGCGCTCGCAATGACGGCTGGACCGCCCTCTCAAACATGCTAGCGTCCGCCGCAAATCGACGGAGGACCCATGGAGCGCTCGTTCGCCACTGAAATCGAGAGCCTGAAGCTCGGCGAGGGCGAGATCTTTCACGGCGAGGGCATTCTGGCCGTCACCAAGGCCCTGTTGCAGTCCGGCGTGTCCTACGTCGGCGGCTATCAGGGCGCCCCCGTCTCGCATCTGCTCGACGTCATGGTGCAGGCCAAGGACTACATGTCCGAACTCGGCGTGAACGTGGTCGCCTGCACCAACGAGGCCTCGGCCGCCGCCATGCTCGGCGCCTCCATCATGTATCCCGCGCGCGGGGCGGTGACGTGGAAGTCGATCGTCGGCACCAATGTCGCCGCCGACGCGCTCTCCAATCTCGCCTCGCCCGGCGTGAAGGGCGGCTGCCTGATCGTCGTCGGCGAGGATTACGGCGATGGCGCCAGCGTTATCCAGGAGCGCACCCACGCCTATGCGATGAAGTCCGCCCTCTGGCTGATGGACCCGCGCCCCAACCTTCCGACCATCGTGCGCTGCGTGGAGAAATCCTTCGAACTGTCCGAGGCCTCGCACACGCCCGTGATGATGGAGCTGCGGATACGCGCCTGCCACGTGCAGGGCGAATTCGTCGCCAAGGACAATGTGAAACCGGCGGTCTCGACGCTGAACAAGGCCGCCGCCGCGCCGCACGATTACGCGACGCTCGCCCATCCCCCCGTCACCTTCGGCCACGAAGTCGCCAAATACGCCGCGCGCATGCCGGCTGCGCGAAGGTTCATCGTCGGCCACGGGCTCAACGAGAAGATCGACGGCCGCCACGGCGAGGTCGGGATCATCGTGCAGGGCGGCATCACAAATGCGTTGATCCGCGCGCTGCAGGAGATCGGCCTTGCCGACGCGCAGGGGCGGTCGGATTTACCGATGCTGGTGCTCAACGTCGTCTATCCTCTGTGCCCCGACGAGATCGTCGGTTTTTGCGCGGGGAAGAAGGCGGTTCTGGTCGTCGAGGAAAGCCAGCCCGAGTATATCGAGCACGAGATTTCATCCATCCTGCGCCGCGCCGACGTGAACACCGCGCTGCACGGCAAGGACATGCTGCCGATGGCCGGCGAATATACGTCCGAAGTCCTCGTCTCCGGCCTCGCCAAATTCATCGACAAGGAAATCCCGCGCCTCGGCAATTCCGGCGCGAAAGCTTATGCAGAAGAGATTGCAGAACTGCGGTCGAAAGCGCTGATCGCGCTCGGCGGCCCGCCGCCCGCGCGTCCGCCGAGTTTCTGCATCGGCTGCCCCGAACGGCCGTTTTTCTCGGCGCTGAAACTGGTCGAGAAGGAGGAGGGCCGCTTCCACGTCTCGTCCGACATCGGCTGCCACGCGTTTGGAACTTTCGCGCCCTTCTCCTTCGGCAATTCGATTCTCGGCTTCGGCATGTCGCTGGCGTCGTCCGCCGGCGTGCAGGGTTTTGCGGACAAGCGGCCCATCGCCATCATGGGCGACGGCGGCTTCTGGCATAACGGCCTCTTGTCGGGCGTCACCGCGCGCTTGCTCAACAAGAGCGACGGCCTGCTGGTCATCATGAAGAACGGCTACACGTCGGCCACCGGCACACAGGACCTCGTGTCCACGCCGCATCCCGAGTTCAAGCGCACGGCGGGCGGCGATTCGACGACCGACACGGAAATGACGATCGAGGGCACGTTGAAAGGCCTCGGCGTAAAATGGCTCAAGAGCGTGCACACCTACAAGGTGAGCGAGATGCGCGACACGCTGAAGGAGGCGATGACGACGAGCTTCGACGGGCTCAAGGTCATCGTCGCCGAAGGCGAGTGCCAGCTCGAACGCCAGCGCCGCATGAAGCCGCTGCGCGCAGCAGCCTTGGCTGCGGGCGAGCGCGTCGTGCGCACGCGCTATGGCGTAGATGACGAGACCTGCACGGGCGATCATTCCTGCATCCGTCTCTCCGGCTGCCCGACGCTGACGGTCAAGACCTCGTCCGACCCGCTGAAAAGCGATCCCGTCGCGCATGTCACCAACGGCTGCGTCGGCTGCGGGCTCTGCGGCGAGGCGGCGCATGCCGCGACGCTGTGCCCGTCCTTCTATCGCGCCGAGATCATCTCCAATCCCAGCGGCTTCGACCGCTTCAAGGCGCGCCTGCGCCGCATTTTCGTGAAGGCCGCGTGATGGACACGAAAATTCGTTCGATCCTGATCGGCGCGCTCGGCGGCGAGGGCGGCGGCGTGCTGATGGACTGGATCGTCCACTGCGCGCGCATGCATGGGCTGGCCGTACAGGCGACGTCGGTGCCCGGCGTCGCGCAGCGCACGGGCTCGACCTCCTATTACATCGAAATGGCGGAGAAGATCGCGGGCGCGCCCGATCCGGTCTTCGCGCTCATCCCCATGCCCGGCCGCGTCGACTTTGTCGGCACGAGCGAACTGGTCGAAGCCGCGCGCCTGATGGAGCGCGGGCTCGTTTCGCCGCGGCGCACGGTTCTCGTCTCCTCCACCAGCCGTTTCTTCACGACGGCGGAAAAGATGGAAATGGGCGACGGGCGTTTCGATTCGCAACGCGTGATCGCGGCGGGCAAGGAACTGGCGAAGACATTCGTCACGCTCGATCTGGAAAAAATCGCGCGCGAGACGGGCACGATGGTGAGCGCGACCCTGTTCGGCGCGCTGGCGGGGGTCGGCGCATTTCCCTGGGATCGGGCGACCTGCGAGGCGGCGATCGGCGGGGGCCGGTCGGCGGGCGCGAGCCGCGCGGGATTCAATGCGGCGTATGACGGCGTGACGCGGCAGCTTGCCGCTCCCGCATCTGACTCCCTCCCCAATTCGAAGTCGGCTGTTGCCGACTTCGACAAAAACGTGGGGAGGGCTGGGGAGGGGGTCGCGCAATCCGGCGACACTGTCGACACGCGCAACGGCAGCCGATCTCGCGAGATTGCGCGCCCCCCCACCCCCACCCTCCCCCACAAGGGGGGAGGGGGTTTGACCGTTGACTTTACAGACCTCCCCACAGAAGCCCGCGATCTCGCGACCCTCGGCCTTGCCCGCTGCATCGACTACCAGGACCGCGCCTACGCGGATCTTTTCACGCAACGCATCCAGTCGCTCGCGAAATCCGCGCCCGCCTCGCCCGAGCGCGACCACGCACTTGCCGAAGCCGCCCGCCGTCTCGCGTTGTGGATGACCTACGAGGACATAGCCCGCGTCGCCGATCTCAAGACGCGTCCCGAGCGCTTCGCGAAAATCCGTGCAGAAGCGGAAATGCGCGACGACCAGATTCTCAACGTCGTCGAATATCTCAAACCCGGCGCTGACGAACTCGCCGCCGTGCTCCCCGCGGGGCTCGGCGCGTGGTTCCTGCGCCGCGTGGAGAAGAAGGGATCGCCGGGCATGCTCGGCCGCCCGGCCTTCATCGCCACCACGAGCCTGCACGGCTTCGCAATGATGCGCCTGCTCGCGCAGTTCCGCCGCATCCGGCGATCGTCGTTGCGGTACAAGCATGAACAGGCCGCGATCGAACGCTGGCTCGCCGCCATGTCGGCTGCGCTCGCCGCCTCGCCCGCATACGCCGCCGCGCTAGCCGAATTGCCGCGCCTGCTGAAAGGCTATGGCGAGACGCAGGCGCGCGGGCTGCGCAACTACAATGCGATTTTCGAGAGCCGCGTGGCGCCGGCTGTGGCTGCAAAGGATTTTTCGGGAGCTGCGGGATTGCGCAAGGCAATTGCGGCGGCGCTCGCCGATCCAGAGGCTGTCGCGCTGGATGCGGAGCTGCGCGCGGCGGCGGAATAATGGACCGCGAGCCGTCAGGCTCGCATGAGTTCAACGAGGCTGGAGGGTCTGGTGCGTACTTCAAGAATCCTCATCCTGAGGAGCCGCGCAGCGGCGTCTCGAAGGATGGCCGAGGCAGAAATCTTTGGCTTTGCCATCCTTCGAGACGCGCCTTCGGCGCTCCTCAGGATGAGGATTCGTTTGTCGGCCGGGTCCTGAAGGCTCGCGGTCCGGTCAAGCCCCCGCCGCACACTTCGAAGCGCAGACCGCATACACCGCATCTCGCCCCAGCACATGCGCGATGCGGCGACCCGAGAACAGCCGCGCGATCGCTGGATGATGCAGGTTGAGCCCGCCGGCATAGGCGCCGAAGGCGGGCGCCAGGAGCCGCATGCCGTCCGTCACGAAGGCGCGCCGTCGCCCGCCGATCACCGCGACGGGATGCAGGTGCCCCGCAATCTCGCCATGCGATTCTCGCGCGGAAGGTTCGTGCCGCAGCGTGAGCCCGCCCAGCCGCATCTCTTCGTGACGTTCGCCACCGACGCGCGGCGAAATCTGCGGATCGTGATTGCCAGAAATCCAGATCCACTCACGCCCCGCCTGCAATGCAGAAATCTTCGCAGCGTCCTCTGCGCCCAGCCGTTCGCCGGCGTCGCGATCGTGAAAGCTGTCGCCGAGCGCGATTACCACGCGCGGGCGCCAGCGCATGACGGTCTGCGTCAGCCGCGCAAGCGTGGCGGCTGTGTCGTAGGGCGGCAGCATCATGCCGCGCCGCGCGAAGGACGAGCCTTTTTCCAGATGCAGATCGGCGACGACGAGCGCGCCCGCGCGCGGCTCGTAGAGCGCGCCAGCAGGGTCGAGAAGCAGGCGCTGGCCCGCGACGACGAGCGAGGCATGACGCTCGCTCAAATCCTCGGCCTCCACTGCACTCACGGATGCGCCAGCATTCAAGGATGCGCCTCTTCGATCAATTCTTCCGCCGCCATGCGCAATGCCTCGTCACGCGCCTCGCCATAGATCGGTTCCTTGCCGATTTCCAGCATGACCGGCACCGCGAGCGGCGAGATGCGGTCAAGCGCACGATGCGTGATTCGCCCCTGCACGCGATGGAGCATGTCTGAAAGGCGGCCGATGTCCAGGAGCCCGGTCGCCGCATCGGCATAGGCTGCTTCCAGCAGAATATGTTCGGGCTCGTGCCGGCGCAGCACGTCATAGATGAGATCGGTCGAGACGGTCGCCTGCCGGCCCGTCTTCTCCTTGCCGGGAAAACGCATCTCGATGAGATGCGCCACGATCGCGCAATTGCGGAACGTGCGCTTCATCAGCGCCGATTCCTGTAGCCAGGCGTCGAGATCTTCGCCGAGCATGTCCTGGTTGAACAGCGCGGCCATGTCTGCGCGGGCCGTGTCTGCGAGCGACCACACGGCCATCGCATAATCATTGGCGACGAAACCGAGCGGCTTCAGCCCTGAGCGCTCCATGCGGCGCGTCAGCAGCATGCCGAGCGTCTGGTGCGCGAGCCGCCCCTCGAACGGATAGGCCACCGTGAAAAAACGATTCCCGCGTGGAAATGTTTCGACCAGCAGATTGTCGCGCTTGGGCAGCACGGAGCGTTTGCGCTGTTCGCCTAGCCAGTCGCGCACCTGCTCCGGCAGATGCTTCCAGCTCGCCGGGCTCGCAAGCATGCCGCGCACGCGCTCGGCCAGATAGGTCGAGAGCGGAAATTTGCCGCCCATGTAAGAGGGGATTTTGGGCGCGTCGCCCTGCGCGCGACGCACCAGCGCCTCGTTCTCGACGATGCCCTGCAGCGCCAGAATCTCGCCGCCGAACAGAAACGTGTCGCCGGGCGCCAGCGTCTCGATGAAATATTCCTCGATCTCGCCGAGCACCCGGCCGCCGCGTGTGAGCGGGCCGGTGTAATCCGGACCACGAGCCTTCAGGCTTGCATTGTTCTGCGGGCCTGAAGGCCCGCGGTTCTTGCCCACGCTCCGTGTTAGCCGCACCTTCAGCTTCGTCTCCTCGACGATAACGCCGACATTCATCCGATAGGCCTGCGCGACGCGCGCATTTGCGATGCGCCAGACCCCGTCGATATTTCTTTTGATTTTCGCGAAGCGGTCGTAGCTCTTCAGCGCATAGCCGCCGGTCGCCACGAAGGCGAGTGCGCGGTCGAAGGTCTCGCGCGCCACGCCCGCATAGGGAGCGGCCGACGATATTTCCGCGTACAGATCGTCCGCTGCGAACGGCGCCATGCAGGCGGACCCCAGTATATGTTGGCACAGCACGTCCAGTCCGCCGAGCCGCGCGACGGGCGTGTCCTGCGCGCCTTCGCGCGCCGCGGCCACCGCCGCCACACATTCCAGAACCTCGAAGCGATTGGCCGGCACGAGCAGCGCGCGAGATGATTCGTCCAGTCGATGATTGGCGCGTCCGATCCGCTGCATCAACCGGCTCGCGCCTTTGGGAGCGCCGACATTGACGACGAGATCGACGTCGCCCCAGTCGATGCCGAGATCGAGCGTCGACGTGCACACGACCGCGCGAAGCCGCCCGTCCGACATGGCGGCCTCCACCTTGCGCCGCTGTCCCGCGTCGAGCGAGCCGTGATGCAGCGCGATCGGCAGCGCGTCCTCGTTGATGCGCCAGAGCTCCTGGAAGACGAATTCCGCCTGCGCACGCGTGTTGACGAAGATCAGCGTCATCTTCGCTCGGCCGATCGCCGCGTAGATTTCGGCCAGCGCATGCCGCGCGCTGTGGCCGGACCATGGCAGGCGCTCCTGCGTATCGAGGATCGAGAGTTCGGCCGGCGCGCCGGGCGGCGCCGTCACGAGATCGGCGAGTTCGCCACGTCCAACGATGTAGCGGCGCAATTCGCGCGGGTCGCGCACGGTGGCGGACAGCCCCGTGACGCGATGCGCAGGCGCGAGACTTCGCAGCCGCGCGAGGCCCAAGGCTAGCAAGTCGCCGCGCTTCGACTGCGACAGCGCATGCAATTCATCGAGCACCACGCGCCTGAGATCGCCGAACAGATGCGGCGCGTCCGGCGAGGCGATCAGCAGGGCGAGCTGTTCCGGCGTCGTCAGCAGCATGTCTGGCGGATCGCGCCGTTGCCGCTGGCGCTTCTGCGCCGATGTGTCGCCTGTGCGCGTCTCGATCCGCACCGGCAGTTTCATCTCGGAAACCGGGATTTCGAGATTGCGATGAACGTCGACGGCGAGCGCCTTCAGCGGCGAGATGTAGAGCGTGTGCAGTCGGCCCCCGGGCCTGTTGGCGCGCCCGCCCTCGGCAATGTCGATCAGCGAGGGCAGGAAACCCGCCAGCGTCTTGCCGGCGCCGGTCGGCGCGATCAGGAGAGCGTCTCGCCCGGCCTGCGCCGCGCGCACGAGCGCGCGCTGGTGCGGGCGCACGAACCAGCCGCGCGCCGCAAACCAGCTTTCGAACCGGGCAGGAAGCGCATCGGCGGTCACGCCTAGAAGCTAGCGCCCGATTGTCTGTCTGCAAATGATCAAAGAAATCAACGGTGACATGCCCCTTTGTGAGGCGCCTCACAAAGCCGCCCGGAGCGGCAGCCTATGATCCCGAGGTGACTTTCGGGACCTGCCCCCCGAATCTCATAGAGGCCCCGCGCTGTGGGGGCTGCGGGGCCTCACCTTTTTCCCTTCCAGCTCGTTCATGACCGGTTCAGGCCTGGCCTGAAAAATCTTGCTCGACCCTGTTTCGGAATTCGAGGAGACCGACATGACCCCGTTCAAGACCCTCTCGACCGGCCTTGCCGTCGCCGCGCTCGGCGCGGGCCTTGCGGCTTCCACTCCGGCTTCCGCCAATCCCGGCGCGATCATCGCCGGCGTCGTCGGCGGCGTCGCGGTCGGCGCGATGATCGCGGGCGCGGCCAATGCCGCCAATGGGCCCTATGGCGGCCCCTATGCCTATTATCCGGCCCAGCCGGCCTATCCGCCTGCGCCCGTCTACCGGCCTGCCCCGGCCTACGATGTCGCGCCGGCCTACCAGCCCGCCTATGACGACGATGATGACGCCTACATCCCGCGTTGCCGGATCGTTCAGCGCCCGGTTCGCGACGACTGGGGCCGCTTCGTCGGCTATCGCCCGGTCCGCCGCTGCCGCTGAGGCGGCGCGCGGCGGAACCAAAAGCGCGGCGGTTGGTTCTGGGATGAGTGAAATCGCACATCGCCCGGACCGGACCCCGTTCATAAGGGGACATCGAGCACGAAGGACGCCGCCCATGACCGCCACCGCCGAAAAGCCCCGCCTGAACGCCTTCTCCAAGGCCATTCTCGCCGCCACGGCCGCTGTCGGTCTCGCTGCCGTCGTCTCCGCCGCCCCGACCAATGTCGCCGCCTACGGCCGCGCGACCATCAAGGCGCCGGAAGCCTCGCGCACCCTGAATGCGGCGCCGGGCCTCGTTCTTACAAAGGCCGCTCGCGGCTCGCAGGACGAGGGCTGCTACGCCGTCTCGTCGACGGACGGCGCCACTCGCTCGGCGATGTTCTGCGAATAAATATCCGCCTCGACGCCTTTTCCAGTCGCGCTAGATTGAGGGAATGGCTGAACAATCGGCGGCGGCAGCCGTCCTGACCACGACGCCGGCGGGCCTTTATTGCCCGGCCGGCGATTTTCATATCGACCCCATCCGCGGCGCCGCGCGCGCGCTCGTCACGCATGGCCATTCCGACCATGCGCGCGCGGGATCGACGCAGGTGCTCGCGACGCAGGCGACGCTCGCCATCATGCGCGCCCGCCTCGGCCCGAATTTCGCGTGCAGCTTGCAGGCCATCCGCTACGGCGAGCCTCTGACGATCGGCGACGCGCGCGTCACCTTCGTGCCCGCTGGCCATGTGCTCGGCTCCGCGCAAATCCTGATCGAGGCGCACGGCCGCCGTGTCGTTGTCTCCGGCGACTACAAGCGCGCGCACGACCCGACCTGCGCGCCGTTCGAGCCGATCCGATGCGACGCCTTCGTCAGCGAAGCGACTTTCGGCCTGCCGGTTTTCCGGCATCCGCCCGCTGTAGACGAGGTCGCGAAACTGCTGGCTTCGCTGCGCGTATTTCCCGAACGCACGCATGTCGTCGGCGCCTATTCGCTCGGCAAGGCGCAGCGCCTGCTGGCGCTGTTGCTCGAGGCCGGCTGGGACCGCCCGGTCTGGGTGCATGGCGCGATGGAGAGCATGATCGCGCTCTATCGCGCAGACGGCGTGCGCATGGTCGAGACGCGCCACGTCACGACTGCCGACAAGCCGAAACTCGGCGGCGAGATCGTGCTCTGCCCGCCATCGGCCGCCTCCGACATCTGGCTGCGCAAAATGCCGGACCCGCTCGTCGCCTTCGCCTCGGGCTGGATGCGCGTGCGGGCCCGCGCCCGCCAGCGTGGCGTCGAACTGCCGCTCGTCGTCTCCGACCACGCCGACTGGTCCGAACTCTGCGCGACCGTAAAGGAGACGGGCTGCTCCGAACTGTGGGTCACGCATGGCGCGGAAGAGGCGCTGGTGCATTGGGCTCGAACGCAAGGGCTCGCCGCGCGTCCCCTGCACATGATCGGCTTTGGCGACGAAGACGAAGCCGACGGGCTGAGCACGGAGACGCAGGCGTGAACCGTTTCGCGCAATTGCTCGACCGGCTGTCATATCAACCCGCGCGCAACGGTAAGCTGCGGCTGATGACGGATTATTTCCGCCACACGCCCGATCCCGAGCGCGGCTACGCGCTGGCCGCGCTGACCGGCGCACTCTCTTTCCGGCACGCCAAGCCGGCGTTGATCCGCGATCTCGTCGGCGAACGCGTCGATCCCGCGCTGTTCGCGCTCTCCTATGATTTCGTCGGCGATCTCTCCGAGACCGTCGCACTGATCTGGCGGGCCGACGAAAGCGCACACGGATCCAACCATCCGCCGGTGCTGCTGTCAGAGGTTGTCGACGGACTCGCGCGCGCCGGCCGCAGCGACCTGCGCAAGCTGCTCGCAAGCTGGCTCGACGCGCTCGACGAAACCGGTCGCTGGGCTTTTCTGAAGCTCATCACGGGCGCCCTGCGCGTCGGCGTTTCCGCGCGTCTGGCGCGCACGGCGGTCGCCGATCTCGGCGGCGTCGAGGTCGACGCCGTCGAGCAGGTCTGGCATGGGCTCGAGCCGCCCTATCTGCCGCTGTTCGCCTGGCTCGAAGGTAAGGGCGAGCGTCCGACCGCCATCGACCCGGCGCCCTTTCGTCCCGCCATGCTGGCCCAACCGCTGAATGAAAAGGATTTCGAGAAACTCGATCCGCGCGAATTCTGCGCGGAATGGAAATGGGACGGCATTCGCCTGCAAGTCTCGGCCGGGCGCGACGAGCGCGGTCATCGCCTGCTGCGCCTCTATTCGCGCAGCGGCGAAGAGGTTACGCCGGCCTTTCCCGATCTCGCCGATGCGCTCGGCGCGATCGAGGCGCGCGACTTCGCGCTCGACGGCGAATTGCTCGTGCTGCGTGAAAAGCGCGTGCAGTCCTTCGCGACATTGCAGCAGCGCCTCAACCGCAAGACCGTGACAGCGAAACTCGTCGCCGAATTTCCCGCGCATCTGCGCGCCTATGACATCATCGCGCTCGACGGCGAGGACTTGCGAGCACTGCCCTTCGTCGTCCGTCGCGCGCGGCTCGAGCGTTTCGTGAAAGAGGTCGATTGCCCGCGCCTCGATATTTCGCCGCTCGTCGCCTTCGAAGATTGGCCGTCGCTGGCGAACGCGCGCGAAAATCCCGCGGAGGCGGGCGCGGGCGAAGACGGCGCGGCGGTCGAAGGCGTGATGCTCAAGCGCCGCGATTCCATCTATGTTGCGGGCCGACCGACAGGCCCGTGGTTCAAGTGGAAGCGCGATCCCTTCAACATCGACGCCGTGCTCATGTATGCGCAGCGCGGTCACGGCAAGCGCTCGTCCTTCTACTCGGATTATACGTTCGGCGTCTGGCGCGCGAGCGCGGACGGCGACGAACTCGTGCCTGTCGGCAAGGCCTATTTCGGCTTCACCGACGAGGAACTGGCGCGCATCGATCGCTTCGTGCGCAACCATACGATCGAACGATTCGGCCCGGTGCGCGTGGTCGAACATGGCGCCGACAAGGGCCTCGTCTTCGAGATCGCCTTCGAGGGGCTCAACCGTTCGACGCGCCACAAGTCGGGCGTCGCCATGCGCTTTCCCAGGATAGCTCGAATTCGCTGGGACAAGCCCCCGCGCGAGGCGGACCGGATCGAGGCGCTGGAGCTGTTGCTGAAGGAAGGTTGATGCGTCAGGCGCCCTTGTCGGGCGCGATGACGTCGCCCTCCGGCCGCCAGACGGCCTCGGCGAATTTGTAGCCCGCCGAGCGGTCGCCGCCGCCGACCAGGCTCGACAGAACGCCGGCGACAATGGACGCGAGGCATCCGACGACGGCAGAAGCCGCCAGCCCGCGCACCGTGCCGTCGCCGTAGATCAACACCATTTCGGCGGTTCCGAGCCCGACCACGAGCGCGAACATGGCGTCGCGGCTGCGCGCGCGCGGCCACAGGGTAAGCGCCATCAGCGGCGCGAGGCCGGCTGCGGAAAAGGCGAGCGAGACGCCGATCAAGGCGCGCGGATCGAGTTCGCGCGCGCTGCAGACGGCCGCGCAGCCGACAATCGAGACGATCAGGATCGCCCGCACGATCGCCAGCCGCCGGCTGGTCAGCGCGGAGCGGTCGCGCAGGCGATGGATGGCGTCGTTGCCGAGCGCTACCGCCGCCGCGAGCAGGCCGGCCGCCGCGAGCGCCCCGCCGAGCGCGGCGATCGCCGCCCAGACGAAGCCCGCCGCCGCCGCGCCGAACCCGCCGAGCGGCGGCAGCGCCGTCATGAGGAAGGCGCCGCGCGTCGAAATGTCCTGCGGGCGGATCGTTCCCGCAAAGCCGGGCTGCTTCTGGCAGGCGTCGCGCGCCTGCCCCCAGTTGCGCGGGTATTGATCGCAGATCTTGATCAACCGGGCGGCGCTCGCCGCATAGAGCTGGTCGGGAACGCGATCCAGCCTGCGCCCGCCGAGCTGATCGAGGAGGCCGAGCGCGGAAGCCGCGACGCTCGCCGCCACCAGCGCTGCGAGCACGGCGCTCCACAGGCTCGCGCCGACGCCCGCGCGCAGCGCCGCCGTCCGGTCGCGCACCGTGACGAAGGGCGCGATCAGCGGCGCGGACGAGGCCATGCCGAGCGCCATGCCGAGCGACAGCCAGAGGTTGACGGGCTGCCCGCTGTCGCCTTGCCAGAATGAGATCAGGTCGGCCGCCCTGCGCCAGGCCTCCTGATCGCCGAGCACGGGCAGCGGGATCGATTGGCCGGCGATCCCGGTCAGCAACAGCGGCAGCGCGAAGCCCGCGAGCGCCAGGCCCGCCGCCGCGACGGCCGCCCACACGACGCCGGAGAGCCCGCCGGGCACGGTGGCCAGGGCGAGCGCCAGCGCGACGGATACGGCGGCGACGCCGCGCGACAGGCCGGCGATGGTCGACAGCGCGGAGACGGCCGTCTCGAAACCCGCCATGCCCGCGAGCAGAGCGCTGACGCCGACCAGAAGGGCCGCGCCGAGGCGAAGCGCCATGTTTTCGAAACGTGCGCCGACCAGGTCGGAAACCGAAAATGCGCCTGTCCGGCGCAGATAGGGGCCGCTGACGAAGGCCGCGCAGCCGAGGCCGAACGCAAAGCCGGTAAACACGCCGGCGCCTGAATACAGGTCCGAGACAGGCGGCGTGAAAGGCGCGACGAGCGCGGTTGCGATCGCCGCAGTCGCGAAGCCCGCGTAGGCGGGCGGCGTGACGCGGCTCGCGGCATAGAAGCCCGAGATCCGCATCGTGCGCAGGAGGAGGCCGATCAACCCGAGGCCGATCAGCGCGACCGTCGGCCCGATGGCGGCGATGAAGCGCTCGGAAACGCCGACGCGGTCGAGCAGCACGATCAGTCCGCCCGTCGCGACGAAGGCGGCGATGGCGAAGGTGACGCGACCATCGATCGCGTCGCGCGCCCGCACATCCTCCTCGGTAGACGGTCGGTGCAAAGCCTTCTCCGTACGACATCTTCGCTTGCGCGCCGCGCGATCCGATGGATAGATGGGGCAAGCCGCGTTCACAAGAGCGGCGAACGGGGAGAATGCATGCCCTCGACAGGCGTCCGGATATTGATCGCGGATGATCATCCGCTCGTGCGCGGCGCGCTGGCGCAGGCGGTATCCGGCGCGGCGCCGGGCGCAGACATTCTGGAGGCCGGCGATCTCGAAGGCGTGACGCGGGTCTTCTCCGAGGGCCAGGACGTGGATCTCATCCTGCTCGATCTCGCCATGCCCGGCGTTCGCGGCTTCTCCGGCCTGATGTATCTGCGCGCCGAACATCCCGAAGTGCCGGTGGTCGTCGTCTCCGGCAACGAGGATCGCGCCGTCATACGGCGCTGCATCGATTTCGGCGCCTCCGGCTTCGTGCCGAAGACGACTCCGATCGAGGGTATGCGCGAGGCCGTGCGCAAGGTGCTCGAGGGCGGCATCTGGACGCCGCCCGACGTGGATCTGAACGCGCCCGCCGACAAGGAAACAGCAGATCTCGTGCGGCGCATGGCCTCGCTCACCCCGCAGCAGGTGCGCGTACTGATGATGGTCTCGGCCGGCCTGCTCAACAAGCAGATCGCTTACGAGCTGAAAGTCTCGGAAGCGACCGTCAAGGCGCATGTCTCGGCGATCCTCACCAAGCTCGGCGTCGAGAGTCGCACGCAGGCGGTGATCACCGCCGCCAAGGTCGAGGGTCTCGCGGGCTCGCCCGCTACCGTCCGCGCGACCGACTGACGCCCGCCGCGCATTGATTTCGCCATGGCGCGCCCCCATCTTGCCCGCCAGTAGGCGGTTGATGGAGGCCCCATGCGCGTGCTTATCGGCCCGGCCGGCGCCGCGATCCTGGCGATGACACTCGCAGCCCCCGCGCTGGCCGAGGGCGCGGCGTCGACGGATCCGACGGAAAACGGCCGCTATTCCATGACGCCGACCGACGGCGGCTTTCTCAGGTTGGACACGCGCACCGGCGCGGTATCGCTCTGCAAGGTCGTGAGCGGTTCCGCCGTCTGCCGCGCGGCGACCGAGGAGCGCGCGGCGCTGCAGGGCGAGATCGACCGCCTGACAAAACAGAACGAAGCGTTGAAACAGCAGAAATCAGGCGATTCAAGCCTGCCGTCGAAGCAGGATTTCGACCGCGCGCTCGATTATGCCGAGCGGTTCATGCGCCGCATGATGCGCATCATGCGCGACGAAGAGCCGGACAAGAACAAGACTTGACCAGCACGCCCGCGACGGGTTCTCAGAGGTTTGGAGCCGCCATGAGCGACACTCAGTTCCGCGATCCCCCGATCGACGTCACGCCTGCGGCGCCGCCGCCGCTTCCACAATCCAGGGAACCCGAAATGGCCAATTCAGCTCTGCAGCGTTTCATCGGCGGCCCGCCGGTCGCCGTCTTCCTGCGGCTGCTGTTCGTCTCGCTCGTGGTCGGCGCTCTTCTCGTATGGATGGACATCCGTCCCTTCGAGATTTTCAACGCGCTCCAGCGCTTCGTGAATCGTCTCTGGCAGATGGGCTGGAGCGCGGTGCGCGACGTCGCGCAATATATCGTCGCCGGCGCGGCCATCGTCCTGCCGGTCTGGTTCCTGATGCGCCTGTTCAACATGCGCGGCGCGAAATAATTCCGCCGACGCAAGGCCATTGTTTACTTATGAGAATGCGGCGTGCGCCCGGGTTGCCGGCGCACGCCGCGCCAATGTGACCGTCCTTACGGTTCGACGATCGCGAAGCCGAGTTCGAAAGTGTCGAACAGGCCGAACAGCTCCAGCAGTTTCGAGGGATCCCCGCCGATCTTCACGAGGCCCGCGCCGATTGCCTCCGGGAAGGTCGTTTTCTGCTGCATCACCTTCGTCAGCGTCGTGCGTTCCAGCGTGAGCGTCGCATCGGCCTTTTCAGCATTGCGTCCAGCGACATACGTCAGCGCTGAATTCTCGAGATTGAGGACGTAGTTCTCCTTCGTGTCCGTGAACGTCCAGTTCACGACGATCCGTTTGCCGTCCGCCTTCGGCCCGTTCAACCGTATTCCGAGCGTATCGAAGAAACTGCCGGCCGACAGGGCGGACGCCACATCCGGCGGAAAGGCGGCGCGATGGATTTTCGCCGGCCCGTTGCGCAATTCGTGCGCGCCGAACAGATAGGCGTTGCGCCAGGTCGACGCTTCGGCGAGATAGCCGAGCTGATCGTAGGCGGCGGCGCACAGTTCGCGCGCCGCCATATTCGCGGGATCGGCGAAGACGACGCGGTTCATCACTTCCGCGACCCAGCGGTATTCGCCTTTCTCGAAGTCCTCGCGGGCCCTGGCCATGACGGCGTCGGCTCCGCCCATGTAGGCTACATATTTCTTCGCGGCTTCCACCGGCGGCAGGCCGTCGAGATTGGCGGGATTGGCGTCGTACCAGCCGAGGTACCTCTGGTAGATCGCCTTCACATTGTGCTTCACCGCGCCGTAATAGTCGCGGTTCTGCCAGACCTGCGCGAGCGCGGCCGGCAATTTGATCTCCTCGGCGATCTCCGACGCCGTCATTCCGTGGTTCATCAGCCGAAGCGTCTGGTCGTGAACGTATTTGTAGAGATCGCGCTGCTTGGCGAGATAGTCGCGGATCTTCTCGCGGCCCCAGACCGGCCAGTGATGCTGGCCGACCATGGCCTCGGCCTCGCCGAACATCTCGATGGCCTCGTTGATGTACCCGGACCAGGCGAGCGGATCGCGCACTTCCGCGCCGCGGAACGCCAACAGGTTGTGGAAGAGATGCGTGGCGTTCTCCGCCATGTTCAGCGTCTTGAGCGCCGGGATGTACATGTGCATCTCGGCCGGCGCCTCGCTGTTGGGCGCCATCTGGAAGATGAATTCGAGCCCGTCGAGCGTGCGCCGGTCGCCCGTGTTGATGATCAGGTCCGTCGGCGCGATCAGCGACACTGTGCCGCGTGCGGTGGTCTTGCCGAGCCCCGCGTCCACCTGGCCGCGCGGGCCAGCCGGCAGCAATGGTCCGAACTGGTACGTCGAGCGCCGGAGCATGGCGGGCCCCGCGATCACGTTTTCCGAGACCGCATGTTCCATGAAGAAGTTGGGCGCCACGACCGGGATCTTGCCCGCCTTGACGTCGGCCTCGTCGACCACGCCCTTCACGCCGCCGAAATGATCGACGTGCGTATGCGTGTAGATCACCGCCGTCACCGGCCTGTCGCCACGATGGGCGCGGTAGAGCGTCAACGCCGCGCGAGAAGCTTCGACGCAGGTCAGCGTGTCGATGACGATGATGCCGGCCTTGCCCTCGACGATCGTCATGTTGGCGATGTCGAGGCCGCGCACCTGGTAGACGCCCTCGCGCACCTCGAACAGGCCGTGCCGCCGGTTGAGCTGGGCGATGCGCCACAGGCTCGGGTTGACGCTGTCGGGCGCGGGCCCGTCGTCGATGAAGGCGTATTGCTTCTGGCTCCAGGCCTGATGGCCGCTGGCGGTCAGCACCGTCGCGTCGGGGATCGTGGCGATGAAGCCGCGATCGGCGTCGGCGAAGTCGCCGCGATCGGCGAAGGGCAATTCGTCCAGAACCGCCTTGTTGCGGTCGACGACCTTTGCTGCGGGCGGCGTCGGGCTCTTGGCCTCGCTCGACATGGCGTAACCTCCAATTGTTTTCGTGCGAACCAGTCTAGCCGACGGCGTGGCGCCCGCGCCATGGGGCGGCCGCTTATTGTCGCAGCGGCTGGCAAACACTGGACCTCGCCCGAGAAAAAACTAATTTGAGCGGAACGATGCGCTTTCAGCGCGGAGACGAGAATGCTGACAGCTGGCGGATTGCCGAACGGTCCCATGCCTGACGAGCCCCCGGGCAACCCGATCGCACGTCTGATCATCACCCACTGGATTCTCGGCAGCGCGCTCGGCGTGCTCTGCGCCGGCGCTCTCCTGCTCATCAATCCGCTGGGCATCCGCACGCTGTTGATGCGCTCCGACGCCATGGTCGCGGGCCTCGCCATGCTCTTCGTCGGCTTCGGCACCACTTTCGGCGCGCTTGTCAGCGCGACCGCGGTGATGATGCAGAAGAAGGACGACGACAACGACAAGAAGCCGCCCCGCGGCGGCATGCGCGCGCCGGTCCTGACGCCGGTTCTCGCGCCCGTTCGCGCGCGCGGCGCCACCCGCGTGCGGCATCCGGGAATGTATTAGCCCTCGAGCCCATAGCCGGTGACGCCGAATTTCTCGGCGGCCTCGCGCACTTCCCTGTCGCTCAACAAGACCGGCTTGCCGATCTGCAGCGCGTGCCAATATTGCCGCGCCAGAGTCTCCAGCTCGACCGCCAGCCACATGGCCTGCGCGAGGTTCTTGCCGGCCGCGATCATGCCGTGGTTGGCGAGCAGACAGCCGTTGCGTCCCTCGATCGCCTTCAGAACCTGCGCGGACAATTCGGCGGACCCGTAAAGCGCGTAATCGGCGCAACGAATGTCAGGTCCGCCGAAATGCGCGATCATGTAATGCACGGCGGGTATGCCCATGCGCGCGATCGACAGCGACGTGCAATAGGTCGAATGCGTATGCACGATCGCGCCGACCTCCGGTCGTGCGCGAAGAATGTCGAGATGGAAGCGCCATTCGCTCGACGGCTTCTTCGGGCCTTCCCAGGCGCCGTATTCGCCCTCGATTGGCATTGACGCGATCATGTCCGGCGTCATCGCGTCGTAGGGGATGGCGGACGGCGTGATCAGCATTATCTCGCCATGACGCGCGGAAATGTTCCCTGACGTACCCTGGTTGAGGCCGCTGGCGTTCATGGCGCGGCATTGCGCGATAATGGCGGCGCGAATTTCGGTTTCGTCGGTCATAGCGCGCGCAATGTGCGACGCGCGGCTGGCGATGTCGAGCCGGGACCGTGAGCGGTCCCGGCTTCTTCCATTAAGCCCCGAGATCGAACAGCAAGATCTCGGACTGTTCGGCCTTGCCGACAATCTCGAGCAACTTTTCATTCGTGACCTGCAGCCCGTCCCCTTCGACGAGCGTAATATCGCCGACGGCGACCGAGCCGCGCGCGACTTGCAGCCAAAGACCGCGTCCCGCCGCGATCTGGTGCGACACCTTCGCGCCTTCGCCGAGAAGCGACACATAAAGCGAGGCGTCACTGCGGATCGTTACCGATCCGTCGCGGCCGTCGGGCGAGGCCACGAGACGCAGGCAGTCACGCTTCGACGCGGCGTCGAAATTCTTCTGCTCGTAGCCGGGCGTCAGGCCGCGCCGCTCGGGCAGGAACCAGATTTGCAGGAAATGGACGGGATCGGTGCGCGACGCGTTGAACTCGCTGTGCGCGATGCCCGTGCCCGCCGACATGCGCTGCACGTCGCCGGGCTTGATGACGGAGCCCGTCCCGAGCGAATCCTTGTGCGCCAGTGCGCCCTCGAGCACGTAGCTCACGATCTCCATGTCGCGATGCGGATGGGTCGGAAAGCCGCCGCCGCCGGCGACCCTGTCGTCGTTGATCACCCGCAGCGGGCCGAAGCCCATATGTGCGGGGTCGTAATATTCGCCGAAGGAAAAGCTGTGGCGGCTGTCGAGCCAGCCGAAATCGGCCCGGCCGCGATCCTGTGCCCTGCGAAGCGTCAGCATGACGGATACTCCGAATTGTCGTGAGCATCAGATAGGGGTGCGCAGGCGCAAGCGCATCCTTTGCAACATTGCGCCTACGCAATCGGACGCTGGCGCCCCTGGGTTATTCCTCGAAGGCGAAGAAGAACCCGTCGCCTTTGCGCCTGACCCGCCCGGCATGCGGCGCGCCGAAATGCGCGGGCAACATCAGCGCGTTGCAGTCCGCGCACTGGCCGAGAATCTTCTCCCGCGTGTCGGCGGATTGCACGGGATCTGTGCAGAAGCGGCTCGACCAGCGCGGGCGGTAGACCTGGATCGGATGGTGCATGACGTCGCCGGTGAACAGGCCCTCCTGCCCGCTGTCGCTGAGCCGGAACGCCACGGCGCCCGGCGTATGGCCCGGGGTCAGCTGGATCGAAATATTGTCGCCGAGCTGGTCGCCATCGGCGACGCAATGATCCTGGCCGGCGGCGATCACCGGATGCACGGAATCCGCGAAGATGGCGCGCGCTTCCTCGTCCAGCGCGGAATTCTTGGCCGGGTCCCAGAAATCGCGGTCGATCTGCGAGAAGACATATTTCGCGTTCGGGAAGGTCGGGACCCAGCGCCCGTTCTCGAGTTTCGTGTTCCAACCGACATGGTCGACGTGCAGATGCGTGCACATCACGAAATCGACCTCGGCTGGATCGACGCCCGCCGCCTTCAGGCGCTCGAGATAGGGCGTGTCCTTCATGTGGAAGAGCGGCGAATGCGGCCGCTCCTTGTGATTGCCGGCGCAGGTGTCGACGAGGATCGTGTGATGCTTCGTACGGATCACCCAGGAATGAAGCGAGGTGATGAAACGGTCGGTGCGCGCGTGATAATGGCGCGGCAGCAGCCAGTCGCCATGCTCCTTCAGAATTTCAGGATCCCAGTCCGGCAGCAGCATGGCCGGCGGAAAGGCCGGTCCGTGCGCCTCCTCGACCCGGTCGATCGTCGTATTCCCGATGGAAAACAGCGGCATGTTGGTTCCTCCCGGCCGCGATGGTGCGACAGCGCTCGCGCCAGCGCAATTGCGCTGGCGACATGGCGGCTCTTCGGAGGATTGCCGACCTAGCCGAGATGCTTCCGGAAGAATTTCAGCGTGCGGTCCCAGGCCTCGGCCGCGGCCTTGGCCTGATGCACGTCCGGCCGCGCCTCGTTCATGAAGCCGTGATGGGCCTCGTAGCTGAAGAATTCGGCCGGCTTGTGCGCGTCGACGAGGCCTTTGGCGAAGTCCATGACGGCCTGGGGCGTGCACCAGTCGTCGTGCAGGGCGAAATGGCCTTCGATCGGGATTTTCACATCTTTCGGTCCGGCGGCGGCGGCCGGCGGCAGGCCGTAGAAGCAGACGCCGGCAGAAAATTCCGGCACGCGGGCGGCGGCCAGAATCGTCATGGCCCCGCCCATGCAGAAGCCGGTGACGCCGACCTTGGCCGCGCCATCCGCCATCAGCCGCTGCGCCGCGCCGCGACAAATCTGGTCGGTGGCGTCCAGAAAATTCAGCGAGGTCATTTCGGCGTTGGCGGCGGGCGCGTCGTGGTAGGGCACGACCCGGCCGGCGTAGAGATCGGGCGCAAGCGCGTTGAAGCCGGCTTCGGCGAACCGGTCGACGATCCCCTTGATCTGCTCGTTCAGGCCCCACCATTCCTGAATGACGACCAGGCCCGGCGCGCCCGCTTTGGCCGCTTTGGCCAGATATCCGGCCGCTTCCTTGCCGTCCGGCCGCTTGAAGGTGATGCGCTCGCCCATGATCGTTTCCTCGTCTGCAGGATATTGATTGGCGGCGATCATTGCCGGTTTCGGGCGCGTTAGAAAGCCTGTTGCGGGCCCTTGCGGCCCCGCTGGCGCTCGATCAGCCGCCCGGACCCGCTTGCGTCGAAAAAACTCGCCGCCTATATGCGGGCTCAGCCCTTGCGGCGGGCCGCGCCGCACACAATCTCATGGCCGTCAGATAGGGGACCGGACGGGGCGGGTCGCGCGAGCGGAACGCAGCGTCCTCCAGACCGGATCGCTTCGGGGTCCGGCGGTCTCGCCGCAGAAAGGAATAGTCATGGCTAAAATCATCGGCATCGACCTCGGCACGACCAATTCGTGCGTCGCGGTCATGGAAGGCTCCACCCCCAAGGTCATCGAAAACGCCGAGGGCGCGCGCACGACCCCCTCGATCGTCGCTTTCACGGACGACGGCGAACGCCTCGTCGGCCAGCCAGCCAAGCGCCAGGCGGTCACCAATCCCGACAAGACCTTCTTCGCCATCAAGCGCCTCATCGGCCGCACCTTCGACGATCCGATGACGCAGAAGGACATGAAGCTCGTCCCCTACCAGATCAAGAAGGCCGGCAACGGCGACGCCTGGGTCACGGCGGCGGGCAAGGATTATTCACCCTCGCAGATTTCGGCCTTCACCCTGCAGAAGATGAAGGAGACGGCCGAGGCCTATCTCGGCCAGCCCGTCACCCAGGCCGTCATCACCGTCCCCGCCTACTTCAACGACGCCCAGCGTCAGGCGACCAAGGACGCCGGCAAGATCGCGGGCCTCGAAGTGCTGCGCATCATCAACGAGCCGACGGCCGCCGCGCTCGCCTACGGCCTCGACAAGAAGCAGACCGGCGTGATCGCGGTCTACGACCTCGGCGGCGGAACGTTCGACGTGTCGATCCTCGAGATCGGCGACGGCGTGTTCGAAGTGAAGTCGACCAACGGCGATACTTTCCTGGGCGGCGAAGACTTCGACATGCGCCTGGTCGAATATTTCGCGGCGGAGTTCAAGAAGGAGCAGGGCATCGACCTCACCAAGGACAAGCTCGCCCTGCAGCGCCTGAAGGAAGCCGCCGAAAAGGCCAAGATCGAACTGTCCTCGGCCGCGCAGACCGACATCAACCTGCCCTACATCACCGCCGACGCTTCGGGTCCGAAGCATCTGACGATGAAGCTCACCCGCGCCAAGTTCGAGGCGCTGGTCGACGATCTCATCCAGCGTACGATGGAGCCCTGCCGCAAGGCGTTGAAGGACGCCGGCGTCAGCGCGGGCGAGATCGACGAAGTCGTTCTCGTCGGCGGCATGACCCGCATGCCCAAGGTGCAGGAAGTCGTGAAGTCCTTCTTCGGCAAGGAGCCGCACAAGGGCGTCAACCCTGACGAAGTCGTCGCCATCGGCGCGGCCGTGCAGGCCGGCGTTCTGCAGGGCGACGTCAAGGACGTGCTGCTGCTCGACGTCACCCCGCTGTCGCTCGGCATCGAGACGCTCGGCGGCGTGTTCACGCGCCTTATCGATCGCAACACGACCATCCCGACCAAGAAGAGCCAGGTCTTCTCGACCGCCGAGGACAACCAGACGGCCGTTACCATCAACGTGTTCCAGGGCGAACGCGAGATGGCGCAGGACAACAAGAGCCTCGGCCGCTTCGACCTCGCCGGCATTCCGCCGGCCCCGCGCGGCGTGCCGCAGATCGAGGTCACCTTCGACATCGACGCCAACGGCATCGTCAACGTGACGGCGAAGGACAAGGCGACCAACAAGGAGCAGCAGATCCGCATCCAGGCTTCCGGCGGTCTGTCGGACGCTGACATCGACAAGATGGTCAAGGACGCCGAAGTGCACGCGGCCGACGACAAGAAGCGTCGCGAACTCGTCGACGCCAAGAACCACGGCGAAGCGCTCATCCACTCGACCGAGAAATCGGTGGCCGAGCACGGCGACAAGGTCCCGGATTCCGACAAGAGCGCGATCACCGCGGCGATCGAATCGCTGAAGAGCGCGCTCGAGGGCGAGGATGCGGAGCACATCAAGGCCAAGACAAACGAATTGTCGCAGGCCGCGATGAAGCTCGGCGAGGCCATGTACAAGGCCCAGCAGGCGAGCGCCGAAGGCGCGGCCGCCGGCGGCGAACCCCATGCCGCGCAGGACGATGTCATCGACGCCGAATTCAAGGACGTCGGCGACGACAAGAAGAAATCGTCCTGATAGAACGCGGGGCGCCGCGCCAGCGGCGCCCTTTTCATGTCAGGGGACATCGGTATGAAATTCGCGTCTAAAGCCGCTGCGGCCCTCGCTGGCGTCCTCGCGTTCGCTGGCCTGTCGCAGGCGCAGTCGAAGACCGCGGTGACGCCCGATCAGCTGAAGCCGCCGGCCTCGATTCTCGTCGATTGCGCGAAGGCCGCGCCGAAAGGCGCTGTCACCAGCCTGTCGGCGCCGCTGTCTGCCTGGGCGACCGTGTACTGCACGAAGAACGGCCAGATATTCAACGCCAACGACAAATATTTCGGGGCCTTCCCGGACAGCGGCGCGCGCGCGACCTTCGGCGCGGCCGAGATGGACAACAAGACCGGCGCCGAGCGCGAGAAAGCCTATTTCAAATCGGTGACCTACAAGGAGATGGGCGACGCCGAATATCAGGCGCTGCTGAAGGTCGATCCGATCTCCGAGAAGATTCTCAAGGGCAAGAAGCTCTATCGTCTCGATCTCGTTTCAGGCGGCGACAACGTCCTGTCGTTCCTGGTGATCGATCCGCTCGCAGAGCCTTTCTGGGTCTTCCCGCTCACCGACAAGGGCCTGGGTTCGCCCGCCTTCTTCGTGGTGAGCGCCGCCTCGATCAACCGGTCGCGGTGACATGTCGAAGCGCGACTTCTACGAAATCCTGGGCGTCCAGCGCACCGTCACCGAGGTCGAGCTGAAATCGGCCTTCCGGAAGGCGGCCATGCAGTGCCATCCCGATCGCAATCCCGGCGACAAGGCGGCCGAGGCCCGGTTCAAGGAAGTCAACGAAGCCTATCAGATCCTGTCCGACGGCCAGAAGCGCGCGGCTTACGACCGCTTCGGCCATGCCGCCTTCGAGCAGGGCGGCGGCGGGCCGGGCGGTTTCGGCATGGGCGAGGGTTTCGCCTCCTCCATGGCCGACATTTTCGACGATCTGTTCGGCGACGTCATGGGCCGGCGCGGCCAGCGCGGGGGCGGCCGCGAGCGCGGATCGGACCTGCGCTACAATCTCGAGATCTCGCTGGAAGAAGCCTTTTCCGGCAAGACGGCGCAACTCAAGGTCCCGACCTCGATCACCTGCGAGGCCTGCGCGGGCTCCGGCGCGAAGGCCGGCTCCAAGCCCAAGGCCTGCGCGACCTGCGGCGGCCACGGACGGGTGCGCGCCCAGCAGGGCTTTTTCGCGATAGAGCGCACCTGCCCGGCCTGTCATGGCCGCGGCGAGCGCATCGACGATCCCTGCACGGCTTGCGCGGGCGCGGGCCGCGTGACGAAGGAACGCAATCTCTCCGTCAACATCCCGCAGGGCGTCGAGGACGGCACCCGGATCCGGCTCGCCGGCGAGGGCGAGGCCGGCGTGCGCGGCGGGCCCTCGGGCGATCTCTATATCTTCCTGTCGATCAAGCCGCACGCCATGTTCCACCGCGACGGCGCCGATCTGTACTGCCGCGTGCCGATCTCCATGGTGCAGGCGACGATCGGCGGCGAATTCGAGATCGGTACGCTCGACGGCGCGCAATCCAAGGTGAAAGTGCCCGAGGGCACCCAGACCGGCCGCCAGTTCAAGATCCGCGGCAAGGGCATGCCGGTCCTGCGTTCCCGCGATTTCGGCGACCTCTATGTGCAGGCCGTGGTCGAGACGCCGCAAAACCTCACCCGCCGCCAGCGCGAGCTTCTGGCCGAATTCGACAAGGAATCTTCGCACAAGACCCAGCCGGAATCGGCGGGCTTTTTCGCGAAGATGAAGGATTTTCTCGACAATATCGGCGGCCAGTAGACCCGGCCTTACTGTGACGCTTTCTTGACGCCGCCCGCCGGTTGCGCAAATTTGGGGTTGAGGAGCCCGTTCCAGTCTTGAGCGTCAAACCCCTGCGCACCAATGCGCGCCGCGCCGCGCCGAACCGCATGAAGTTCGAGGAGCGCTTTGCCGACGAGGCGCGCTTTATCAAGTCGTGGTTCGATTCCCCGCTCACGACCGGCGCGGTGACGCCGTCGGGCCGCTTTCTCGCGCGCGCCATGGCGCGCTGCGTCGATCCGCAGGCGCAAGGCCTGATCGTCGAACTGGGGCCTGGCACCGGTCCGGTCACCGAGGCGCTTATCGCCCGTGGCGTGCCGGCCGAAAAGCTCGTGCTCGTCGAGTATGATCCCGCTTTCTGCAAGCTGCTCGAACGGCGCTTCCCCGGCGTGCAGGTGCTGCGCGGCGACGCCTATCGGCTCAAGGACACGCTGAAACACCTCGAGGGCGAGGCCATTTCTACGGTCGTGTCCAGCCTGCCGCTGCTGACGCGCCCCGAGCGCGAGCGCTTGCTGCTTCTCGACGACGCCTTCGCGTTGATGGGCGCGGAGGGCTCGTTCGTGCAATTCACTTATGGCCTCGTCTCGCCGATGCCACTTAAGTCGAGCCTGCGCGCCGCCGCCGATTATCGCGGCGAAGTGTCGAACCCGGTCTGGCTGAACCTGCCGCCGGCCCGTGTCTGGCGCTACACCCGCGCCGACGCCCGGGGCGTGCAGCTGGTCACGCATCTGCGCCGCCACAACGAACTCGCCCCCGCCTTCAAGGCCTTCCGCCAGAAGCAGGTCGAGCCGGCCCTCGCCTTCCTGAAGAAATTCGCGGACGGCCCGCGCGACGGGCGGCGCTGAGCCTCACCCCTCGATCTTGTCCGCCCTGGCCTCGGCCGCGCCCGCCGCGTGAAGCCGGTCGAGCGTCGCGGTGAGGCCGGTCGTGTCGGGATAGATGCCCAGGTAGGTCATCTTGCCCCAGGCGAGCCGCACGACGTGGACGCCGGGCGTGTGCGTCCTGACGCCGCCAGCCGAATTCGTCTCCATCCAGTCCACCGAAACCAGCGTGTTCCAGGGCGGCCCCGAGATCCGGATCGCCCGGAGGTCGAAGGCGATGTCGGGGAGCAAGCGGTACAGGCGCGCATACCAGTCGCGTGTCGCGGCGAGGCTCGTGCGCCGGCCGCCGAGCGCGTGGTCGCCGAGGAAGAAATGCTCGAATTTCGACGCGAGCCCGCCGAGCACCGGCTCTGCGTCGCCGTCGCTGACGGCGGCGGACAAATCTTCGACGCGACGGCGAACAATCGAATGATACATGACGCGCCTATGGTTCAATGATTGAACTTAGTTTATCATGTCAGTTCAATGATGCAACTCAGTGGGGTAAGCGCATTGGAACGGACGAGCTTCGCGGACATTCCCTGTTCGCTGGCGCGCAGCCTCGAGGCGATAGGCGACTGGTGGTCGCCGCTGATCCTGCGCGACCTATTCCTGGGCGTGCGACGTTTCGGCGAACTCGTCGAGGACCTCGGCATTTCCCGCAACCTGCTGACACGCAGGCTCGTCGCGCTCGAAGAAGCCGGCATCGTGCGGCGCGAGCCCTACGAAACGCGCCCGCCGCGCTACGAATATGCGCTCACCGAGGCCGGCCTCGAACTCGTGCCGATCCTCGTCGCGCTGACCGCCTGGGGAGATCGGTGGAAGGCGCCGCGCAAGGGCGCGCCGATCGAATTCGTTCACACGGATTGCGGCCACAGGCTCCGCCCGCGCATCGTCTGCGCGGATTGTTCCGGCGAGATTTCGCACGACAATCTTCGCCCGATGCCGGGACCCGGCGCGCGCGCGGCGCGCGGCACGAAAGTTATCGCTCGCAAGCTCGCAGGGACGGCGGGGCTTTGAGGTTGCCGCGACCGCCGAGATTTGCGATTGGCCGCTGACGGAATTTTCTGGAGCGCTGCATGTCCGACCCGATCACCCCCCGCGACCGCCTGATCGTCGCGCTCGACGTGCCGGGCGCGACCGAGGCGCGCGACATGCTCGCGAAGCTCGGCGACAGCGTCAGCTTCTACAAGATCGGCATGGAGCTGATCTATGGCGGGGCCGGCTTCGATATCGCGCGCGAACTGATCGCAGAGGGCAAGAAGGTCTTCATCGACCTCAAGCTGCATGACATCCCCAACACGGTGGAGCGCGCCACGCGCCAGCTCGCCGGTCTCGGCGCGACCTTCGCCACCGTCCACGCCTATCCGCAGACCATGGCGGCGGCCAAGCGCGGCGCGACCGGGTCGGGGCTGAAGCTGCTCGCCGTCACCGTCATGACTTCCTACGACGATGCGGATTTGCAGAGCGCTGGTTACGCCTTCGGCGTGCGCGACCTCATCGCCCGCCGCGCGCTCCAGGCGCGTGAGGCCGGCGTCGACGGCCTCATCCTGTCGCCGGAAGAGGCCGAGGCCATGCGCGAATTGCTGGGCCCCGACATGCTGCTGGTGACGCCGGGCGTCCGCCCGGCAGGCGCGGCGCTCGGCGACCAGAAGCGGGTGATGACGCCGACGCTGGCGCTGGCCGCCGGCGCCGACCATATCGTGGTCGGACGTCCGGTGACGGAGGCCGCCGACCCAAAGGCCGCAGCAGACGCGATCGTGGCGGAGATCGAGACGGGACTGGCCCTGCGCGGCAAGCGCAACCGGGTCTCCTGAGGCCAAAAACGCAAAACGCCGGGCGTACATCCGGCCCGGCGCGCAATCCGCTCTCAACTCATACGCATCGAGCGGATGAAAGAGATATAGTGGTCAAACATGACAAAACAATGAAGGCGGGAACGATGGCCAAAGGATATTGGATCGGGCATGTCGATGTCGCGGACCCCGAGGGCTACAAGGCCTATGTCGCGGCCAACGCCATAGCATTTTCAAAATATGGCGCGAAATTCCTCGTGCGCGGCGGCAAGAGCGAGGGGCCGGAAGGCCAGCTCCGCTCGCGCCATGTGGTGCTGGAATTCGACTCCTACGAAAAGGCCGTCGCCTGCTATCATTCCACCGAATATCAGGCCGCGATCAAGTTGCGGACGCCGGTCTCGACCGGCGACATCGTGATCGTCGAGGGCTACGACGGCCCGCAGCCGGCCTGATGGCGCGCGCGCTGGCGATCGCTGCCGCCGCCCTCTTGCTGGCATTCGCGCCTGCGCAGGCCGGACCGCGCTCAATCGGCGATTGCGAGAAGATATCCGAGGCCGACGCCTACAATCGTTGCCTCGCGGCCTTCGGGCCTGCGGCGCACGGCGGCCGGGTTTCCCGCGAAATTCCGGCGGGCGCCGATCGCGCGCCAGCTCGCGCTGCGCCGGCGGCGCGCCGTGGCGGCCGAGCCCGACCGCCGTGGCTGGCGGCGCGTCAGGCCGAAGGCCGCCGTCGCATGATGGAACGGAGACGCGGCATCGTGACGGAACGTCGCGGCGGCCGCATGCGCGCGACGATCGACCTCAAACGGAAGTAATCTGTCCGCTCACGGGCACTGCGCCTGGGAAATCATCGCCTGAAAATCGGCGATCGATCCCTTCATCTGGCTGACAGCGCCTTCGCGCGCATCCGGCGCCGTGCAGCGCGAGAAGACGACGCTCGCCTTCTGCATGACGTCGATATGGCGTCGCCACGCCGAGCACCTCTTGGCCGGGTCGCCATTGCGTTGCAGATCGATCATGGCGGCCGCGAAGGACCGGTCGACGGAGGCCAGATCGCGCGAGCACTGGCTGACTTCCACAGGCTTGGCGATGGTCGCCGCCAGCGCTGGGCCGGCGACGACCAAGGCGGACACGAGTATCAATGTACGCATGATCAAGAGCTCCCCCAAGCTCAGGACACGTCGGACTATTCCACGCGCTGGGGTAAAGTGATGTGCCAATTCACACATTTCAATCTCACAAAAATGACAGCTGCGCGTGATTAACGGGCCGGAGCCCGGACATCGCGCCGGTTCGAAAATTCGAGCGTCCGTCCTTGAAAATTAGAGACGGACGAGAATCGGGTTTGTGCTGAAAATCAGCCGAGGTTCAGTTCCTTGAAGAAGTCATTGCCCTTGTCGTCCACCACGATGAAGGCAGGGAAATCCTCGACCTCGATCCTCCAGATCGCTTCCATGCCGAGCTCGGGATATTCGAGCACCTCGACCTTCCTGATGCAGTCCTGTGCGAGCCGCGCGGCGGGCCCGCCGATCGAGCCGAGATAGAAGCCGCCATGCTTGCCGCAGGCGTTGCGTACCTCGGCCGAGCGGTTGCCCTTGGCGAGCATGACCATCGAACCGCCGGCCGCCTGGAACTGGTCGACGTAGGAATCCATCCGCCCGGCGGTCGTCGGGCCGAACGATCCCGAGGCATAGCCGGTCGGCGTCTTGGCGGGACCGGCGTAATAGACCGGGTGGTTCTTGAAATAGTCCGGCATGGGCTCGCCCGCTTCGAGACGCGCCCGGATTTTCGCATGCGCGAGATCGCGCGCCACGATCATCGGGCCGGTCAGCGAAAGCCGCGTCTTGATAGGGTACTTGCTGAGCGTGGCGAGGATCTCGCTCATCGGCTTCGTCAAATCTATCTTCACGACATCGCCGCCGAGCGTGCTCTCGTCGACATGCGGCATGAAGCGCGCGGGATCGTGCTCCAGCTCCTCCACGAACACGCCCTTCTTCGTGATCTTACCCTTCGCCTGGCGATCGGCCGAGCAGGACACGCCGATGCCGATCGGCAGCGAGGCGCCGTGGCGCGGCAGGCGGATCACGCGCACGTCATGGCAGAAATACTTGCCGCCGAACTGCGCGCCGACGCCCATCGCTTGAGTCAGCTTGTGGATCTCTTCCTCCATCGCGACATCGCGGAACGCATGCGCGTCCTCGCCGCCTTCGGTCGGCAGTTCGTCGTAATAGCGGGTGGACGCCATCTTCACGGTCTTGAGGTTCAGCTCCGCCGACAGTCCGCCGATGACGATGGCGAGATGGTAGGGCGGACAGGCCGCCGTGCCGAGCGTCAGGATCTTCTCCTTGATGAAGCCGATCAGGCGATCGTGCGTCAGCAACGACGGCGTCGCCTGATAGAGGAAGGTCTTGTTGGCCGAGCCGCCGCCCTTCACAACAAACAGGAACTTGTAGGCGTCCTCGCCCTCCGCGTAGATGTCGATCTGCGCCGGCAGATTGTTCTTTGTGTTCTTCTCCTCGAACATCGAGAGCGGCGCGAGCTGCGAATAGCGCAGGTTCTTCTTCTCGTAGGCGTCGCGTACGCCCTCGGCGATCGCGCTCTCGTCCTGCCCGTCGGTGAAGACGAAGCGGCCCTTTTTGGCCATCACGATCGCGGTGCCCGTGTCCTGGCACATCGGCAGCACGCCGCCCGCGGAAATGTTGGCGTTCTTGAGAAGATCGTAGGCGACGAACTTGTCGTTAGATGTCGCTTCCGGATCGTCCAAAATCTTGGCGAGCTGCGCGAGATGGCCGGGGCGTAGCAGATGGTTGGAATCGACCGTCGCTTCTTCCGAGAGACGACGGATCGCCTCGCGGTCGACGACCAGGAATTCATGGTCGCCCATCTTCTCGACGCGCACGCCCTCGGTGGTGACGAGGCGATAGGGCGTCTTGTCTTCGCCGAGCGGGAAGAGGGGGGTGTGCTGGTAGGTCATGGGAAGCCCCGGTCGCGTGGATTTGCGGGTTTTCTAGGCCCGCGGGGGCAGGAAGGGAAGGGGACTCTTTGCTTACTTTCCCCTAGCGAAATTCATAAGAGAATTTGCTGACTTGTACTCGCTTGTCGCTGTACAGCCGGTCTCGGCCATTCGTCCCACGTCCTTCCATCCAACGTTCGTCCCGTTGCTTTCTTGTTTGTGCCTCCCCACTGCTTGAAATGAAATGGAACGTTTTGAGCAATGCAGTGATCGCGAATCTCCCGAACCCATTCTGGGCGCATTACCCTCGCATCTGGGCCGCTCTCTCCACCGGCTATTACCCAATCAATTCCGTTAAGATCCAACCGTCCTAACGGGCCTATAAGAGGCTCCAATGACAAGAATTTCGTTTGAGCTCCTGTGTTGCGGAGCGTTTCTATCCTGTGCTTGTAATCCTCCGACTCAACGCTAACACCCATCCAGACATTAGCGCTCCAGATCCCGTTGTCCTCAAACTCACGAATTCGTTCTGGGCGTTTAGTTAAAACCTGATATTGGTGCTGCGGAGTCTCCCGCATCACGCGGAATACCTTGAGTACAAAATCGTAGTCGACATCTTCGTGGAATAGATCTGACATGCTGTTTACAAATATACGACGCCCGCGTTTCCATCGCTTGGGGATATCTAATGCATCATTATCTAGCCGAATCTGGCCGGTCCAAACATGACGTTTTCCCGAAATCCGCGTCGTGCCAGCGTATTTCTTTTGCCCCATGGCTTGCAGACGTGCCGCCAAACGCATCGCGTAACAATTTGTGCAACCGGGCGAGATGATCGAGCATCCCGCGACGGGGTTCCACGTAGCGTCGGTCCACTCGATAGGGGAAGGTTGAGCCATCTAACTTTTCTTGGCTGGAGGGAAAGTGACCATTGTCCTCTCGGCGAATGTCCGTTCGCCTAGACGCATCTGTCGTTTCGCCATCGGAGGATTGGCCGTGATGCGCCCTTCAGTTTCGAGCTTGTTGAGCGCATGGCGATAGTTTTTTTGTATATAGGGCGTATCGACGTTATGCCGAGCGAAAATCTCGCCAAAGGTAAGCGATTTGCCTGCAAACGTATTACACAGGTCGGACGAAAGTTGCTTGAGTGGACGAGAAAGCGAAAATAGCAGCGGGGTACTTGCATCGGCAGGGCTGTATTGAAAAGACGGGACGCCTTCATCTTCAGTGGAGCTTTCTCGTGCCATTATATCCTTCATAATTCCATAACCAAGTGAATGCTTTGAGACAAAAACGAGCGCGTGAGATGTTCGCTTTCCATCAACTCGTTTAAATTTAAAAGGCAAAACATATGGAGCGCCGATGTCTTTAAGGGAGTTGGCCAATTCTTCAAGAATATATACCTCGCGTTTTGCGGGCGATTTATTTCGGACGTAGTCACGCATTTTCTCGGCGCGCTCCTCGCCAAATAGCGCGTCCATGTGTTTTGCTACTAACGGGTTTGATATTCCGGCATTAATTCTGCCATAGTTGAAAAAGAAAACAGAGTCGGACCCCCAATCCTTAATCATCGCCCGGATAAATTTCGCAGATAAGCCTTTGTAACCAAAGGGATCAACAAACGAGAAAGTCGGGCACATTTTGGTTGACGAGAACATTTTTTCAGCATCTGAATCGACTTCGGAACAATAAATCGTAGGCTGATTTTTGAGTGATGAAATATTATCGATTTCGGATATTGCGACTTTTAAAGATGCAACGTTTTCTGGATCCTTGTCGTTGAACAGAGTAACCAAGCTATCTCGAAGGGTCGGATTACGAAGTGCATTTTCCAAAATCATGATTGGGGTCGATTTCGATCCATCCGTATATCGTCCTGGACCACAAAATAAATCGATATAAGCGATCTTCGGATCGCGCGAATATCTCTTCGCGGTTCCGAGCATGACACCGCTCCATGCGTCGAAATATTTAGCTACAATCCGAGCTTTGACTTCTGATTGTTCCTTTTGTTCAGAGAAAAATTTATTTGCCATATGATCGGCCTTCTCGTCGGCTTATAAGAAGTCGTATGAAAACGAACCATGAACACGATAGCATGGTAAGCGCAATGGCGAAAGCAGCTACGTCAAACCGACTGCTGAAAACTAGAAGTACTTACGGATGCAGCACGATCCGCCCGATCGCGCGCCGCTCGGCGATGTCGCGCAGCGCCTGCGCCGCCTGCTCGAGCGGATAGGCCTTGCTGACATGGGGCCGCAAAACCCTGGTCAGCGCCTCCATCTCAGGATTCTCGCGCACCCGTACCTCGGGGAACTGCCGGACGTATTCGCCGGCGCGCACGCCGATCAGCGTGACGCATTTGATGAGCATGCGATTGGCGGGATAGTTCGGGATGGCGCCGGCAAAGCCGATCAGCAGGATGCGCCCGGCGAAGGCGATGGCGCGCAGCGCGACCTCGGCCGGCAGGCCCACGGGATCGTAGATGCAATGGACGCCCTTGCCGCCCGTGAGCGCCTTCACCGTGTCGTCGATTTTCTGGTCCGAGGAATTGATCGTGTGCGTCGCGCCTGCCGCCTTTGCCGCCGCGCATTTCTCCGCCGTCGAGCAAACCGCGAAAACCTCGGCGCCGATATGCGCGGCCAGCGCCACCGCCGCCATGCCGACGCCGCCGGCCGCGCCGGTGATCAGCACGCGCTCGCCCTTCTGGAGGCGGCCCTGCGTGATCAGCCCATGATAGGAGGTCACGAGCCCCACCGAATAGGTCGCGGCCTCATCGTAGCTGTAGTGCGATGGCGCGGGCACGATCTCGTTCGGCGCGCCGACGCCCTGCTCGGCAAAGCAACCGGTCTTGCGCCGCAGGATCACGCGGTCGCCGATTTTCACCTTCGCGCCGTCTGAAACCTCGATCACTTCGCCCGCCGATTCGAAGCCGGGCACGAATGGCAGCGGCGGCTTGAACTGATATTTGCCGGCGACCATCAGCAGGTCGGGAAAATTCACGCCGCAGGAACGGATGCGCACGCGCGCCTGGCCCGGCTGCAGGGCGGGCGCTTCGAATTCCTCGATGCGGAGGACGTCGGGGCCGCCCAGTTCGGGGCAGACGATTGCGCGGTATTTCATGGGCGGTCCAGATTGGTGTGGCGGCGCGGCCCCCTCCCTGGCCCTCCCCCACTTCGCGGGAGAGGGGACGGCAGGCGCCCGCGATCACAAGTCTAGTTGAAGTCGCTAGTCTTCTCCCTCTCCCGCAAAGCGGGGGAGGGCGGGGAGGGGGCCATGCCGCATCCTACCCCTCGACGACAATCACATCCTCGTCGGGGCTCTGCGCATAAAGCCGCTCCACCAGCGCATTCCGGCGCTCCAGCGCCGCGCGCTGGTTGATGTAGCCCTTGTCGGTGAGTTCGTTGCCGTCGATCGACGGCGGCTCGGTCATCAGCATCACGCGCGCGATGCGCATCGAAGACCCCTGCGACTGCGCATTATGCGTATGCAGCGACTTCTGGAGATGCGCCTTGATCGCGGGATCGTGCACGAGGTCGCTCAAGGGCGCGTCGACCTTGCCGGCGACGAGGCGGCAGGCTTCCAGGTTCGGCCAGGCGAGCAGCGCGACGAATTCGCGATCCTGACCCGCCACCAGCGCGTCCTGGATGACGGGGCTCGCCGCGGCAATGGCGGCCACGCGCAGCGAACCGACATGCACGAACGTGCCCGACGTCAGCTTGAAGTCTTCCACCACGCGTCCCGCGAAGATCAGGCCCTTGGCCGGTTCGTCCGCATCTACGAAGGTCCCGGCGTCGCCGATCTTGTAATAGCCTTCTTCGTCGAAAGCCTTCGCTGTGAGATCGGGCTGGCGGTAATAGCCGGGCGTCACGATCACCGAGCGGATGCGCATTTCGTATTTGGGCCCGGCCGGCACCATCTTCAGTTCGACGCCGGGATGCGGCAGGCCGATCAGGCCGACGCGCTCGGTCTCCCAATAGGTCGAGGTCGCCGTCGGCGCGGTCTCCGTGGAACCCCAGCCCGTGAAGAACACGATGCGGTGGCCCGTGTATTTCACCGCGAGACGCTGCATGCGCGTGTAGAGGTCGTCGGGCAGCGTCGCGCCGCCGTAGCCGAGAATGCCCAAATCCTTGAAGAAGGATTTCGCGAGCGCGTCGTCGTTCTCCAGCGCGGTTGCGAGCACCGCGAAGCCCGCGGGCACGTTGGTGTAATAGGTCGGCGAAATCTCCTTCAGGTTGCGCAGCGTCTCGTCGAACATGCCGGGCACCGGGCGCCCATCGTCGATGTAGAGCGTGCCGCCTTCGGCGAGCAGCGCATGAAAGCCGGCGTTGCCGCCCATCGTGTGGTTCCACGGCAGCCAGTCGAGCACGACCATGCGTGGGTCGCTCTCCTTCCGCTTGCGCGTCATCTGCCCCATCACGACATTGGCGCACATCATCTCCTGCGTATTGATGACGGCCTTGGGCATGCCGGTGGAGCCGGACGTGAACAGCAGCTTGCCGACGCTTTTCGGGCCGACGGCGGCGAGCGTCCTGTCGACCGCGTCCGTGCGCTTCGTCGCGACGAGATCGCTCCACGCGATGCTCGGTATTCCCTCCGGCGCACGATCGACATGCACGACGGTGACGCCCGTCAGGTCCAGCGCTTTCAACGCCTTTCCAAAGGCGACGCCGTCCTGCACCATCACGAGGCCGGGCTTGATGAGATCGAAGATGTAGCGAAGCTTCGCGTGGTCCTGGCTCATCAGCGAATAGGCGGGCGACACGGGCGCGGCGGGCACGCCCGCCTGCATCGCGGCCTGTGTCATCAGCGCGTGCTCGATCGAATTGCCCGAGAGGATCGCGACCGGTTGTTCCGGCGTCAGCTTCATGTCGATCAGCGCCTGCGTCACCGCGTCGACATCGCGCTTGGCCTGCGCATAGCTCACGCGCTTCCACGCGCGATCGGGTCCACGGCGCTGGGCGAGCCAGGTCTGGTCCGGCCGCTCCTCAGCCCACTTGGCGAGATAGAGCGGAATGCAACGCTGATACTCGTTCAGCGGAATGCGCTGGCGCAGGATGATCTCGCCATTGGCGCGACGCTCGGCGTCGATCTCGCGGGGCAGAAAATCGATCGGCTTGAACGGCGCGGTCGGCGCCGTCATCTTCGGGTGCTCGTTCATGGCGTTTCCTGTCCGGGCTTTGGCCCTTGGTCTGATTTGCCGTGATTTTCGGGCTGTGCGGGCGCCCCCGTCAAGGCGCGCTCTTGCCGGGCAAGCCCAAGCCGCCCTACCTTGCCCTCAGCGCATGGGTCTGACCCCGCGATTAAATTTGGAGCGTCCGATGGAAGTGCTGGAGAAGATCGAGGGTTTTGCGGATCGCATGACGGAAATCCGCCGCGATATTCATGCTCATCCCGAGATCGGCTTCGAGGAAGTGCGCACCTCCGGCCTCGTGGCGAAGGAACTCGAATCCTACGGCGTCGAGGTGCACACCGGCATCGGCAAGACCGGCGTCGTCGGCGTCATCAAGGGCAAGAACGGAACTGGCAAGCGCGTCGGCTTGCGCGCCGACATGGATGCGCTGCCGATGGACGAGCTCACCAACCTGCCCTGGCGCTCGAAAACGGCGGGAAAATTCCACGGCTGCGGTCACGACGGCCACACCACCATGCTGCTCGGCGCGGCGCGCTATCTGGCTGAAACGCGCGATTTCTCGGGCGAGGTCGCGCTCATCTTCCAGCCGGCCGAGGAGGGTCTCGGCGGCGCGCGCGCGATGATCGCCGACGGCCTGTTCAAGCGCTTCCCTTGCGACGAGGTCTATGCGCTCCATAATTTCCCCGGCTCGCCGCTCGGCCAGATTTCGATGCGCACCGGCCCCGCCATGGCGGGTTCGGATTTCTTCGACATTCACATCACCGGCAAGGGCGCGCATGGCGCGATGCCCGAATATTCGAACGACCCCGTGATGATCGGCGCGGCGCTCGCGCAGAGCCTTCAAACTATCGTCAGCCGCAACGCCCCGGCACTGAAGAGCGCGGTCGTTTCGATCACCAAGTTCAATGCGGGCTCGGCCTACAACATCATCCCGGAGACGGCGCATCTCGCGGGCACGATCCGCATCTTCGACGACGAGATCCGCGCGCTCGTGTCGAAGCGCATGCGTGAAATCTGCGCGGGCTTCGCGGCCGCGTACAATGCGAAGATCGACGTCGACATCCGCGACATCTTCTCCGTCATGCGCAATGCCGAGGAACAGACGGCGGCGATGGCGGATGCGGCCACGGAATTGTTCGGCGCCGACAAGGTCGTGACCGACGCCGAGCCCAAGATGGGCTCGGAGGATTTCGCCGACATGGCCATGGCCGCGCCCGGGTCGTACGTCTGGCTCGGCATGGGGCCGGGCGCCTCCGTGCATAATCCCGGCTATACGTTCAACGACGAGATCCTGCCGATCGGCGCCTCGCTGCTTGCGCGCATCGCGGAGAAGCGGCTGGCGGCGGGCTAGAACCCGCCCCAGTCGAAGGAATAGGCGACGATCGCGCCCAGTGTGAACTGGTTGCGCGATCCGAGCGACGAAACGAGCGGGCTCGTGCTCGCCGAGCCGACCAGGCGGTTGTAGCGGGCGTAGATGGTCGTGGTCCATTGCCGCGACCATTCGTAGGAAACCGCGCCCGCGACGCCGAAGGATTTCGCGCCGCCTTCCGCGCGATAGGCGGGGAGGCGAGGGTTCAGCAGCGCCTCGTAGGAGCTCACGCCGAACAATTTGTCCATGTAGCTGCTGTCGCCGAGGGAGAAGCGCGGCCCGACAGACACGGTCCACGGACCGCGCCGCTCGATCCAGTCCATCGAAAAGTCGACCGTGTTGCCGTGATGGCCGACAAATCCGTGCCGCGCCTCGATGCGCGCGCGCAATTTCTCGAGCGGCCAGAATTCGGCGAACAGGCCGGCCTCCACTGTCCAGTCGATATCGTGCACGCCACGCAGATCGGCATGTTGGGCCGAGCGGCGCGGGCCCTTGAGCTTGCCGACGACGCCGGCCTTCAGCCAGTTCTCGTCGAAGATCGCAAAGCCTGCGGAATCGTCGGGCGCGGAGAAGGACAGCGGACTGCCCGCGCGACGCACGCTCAGGCCCGGCAGCAGATAGGGCGACAGCGCCCCCGACCCCTCCCATGCCGGCGAAACGCCGCCATTGGCCTTGAGCGTGATGGTCCAGCCCTGCGGCGAAGGCTCTGCGGCGAATGCGGCGGACGAGGCGAGGACGAGCGCGAGCGCCAGGGCGCCGGACGGGGATATGTGGGCGTGCATTGCGAACTCTCGAACCCGGCCGGGAGCTGCACTGTGCCGCGTTAATCCTAATGCCTGGCAAGCAAACGTGGTGAACGATTGCTTACCCTCGCGTCACCCCTCGTAGATCGACTTGAAGCGATCGCGCAGCACGTTCTTCTGCACCTTGCCCATCGTGTTGCGCGGCAGGTCGTCGACGAACAGGATCTTCTTCGGCAGTTTGAATTTCGCGAGGCGCCCATAGAGCGCGCGCGAAATCGTGGCTTCGTCGATTTCGGCGCCCTTGGCGCGCACCACGACCGCTGTCACGCCCTCGCCGAAATCGGCGTGTGGCACGCCGATGACGGCGCTTTCGAGGACGCCCGGCAGCCCGTCGATCTCCGTCTCGATTTCCTTCGGATAGACGTTGAAGCCGCCGGTAATGACGAGATCCTTGCCGCGTCCGACGATATGCACGTAGTCGCGCCTGTCGATCATGCCGAGATCGCCGGTGATGAAATAGCCGTCCGGCCGGAACTCGGCCGCCGTCTTCTCGGGCATGCGCCAATAGCCCTTGAACACGTTCGGGCCGCTCACCTCGATCATGCCGATCTCGCCCTTGGGGATCCGCGCGCCGGTCTCGGGATCGGCGATGCGCACGGAAACGCCCGGCAGCGGAAAGCCGACCGTGCCCGGCACGCGGTCGCCGTCGTAGGGGTTCGACGTGATCATGTTGGTCTCGGTCATGCCGTAGCGCTCGAGGATCGCCTTGCCGGTCTTCGCCGAAAATTCGCGATGCGTCTCGGCGAGCAGCGGCGCGGAGCCGGAGATGAACAGCCGCATGTGCGCGGTCGCTTCCTTCGTCAGCCCGGGATGTTGCAACAGCCGCGTGTAGAAAGTCGGCACGCCCATCAGGCTGGTCGCGCGCGGCATGTAGGACATCACCTGATCGGCGTCGAACTTCGGCAGGAAGATCATTTTTCCGCCGGCCATCAACAGCACGTTGATCGCCACGAACAGGCCGTGCGTATGATAGATCGGCAGGGCGTGGATCAGCGTGTCGTCGCTGGTGAAGCGCCAGTATTCGACCAGCGCCCGTGCATTGGAGGCGAGGTTCTCCTGGCTGATCATCGCGCCCTTGGATCGCCCGGTCGTGCCCGACGTGTAGAGAATGCCGGCGAGATCGTCCGGCCCGCGCTCGACGTCGGCGAAGGTCGGCGGGCAGAAGCGCGCGCGTTCCGACATGGACCCGCGACCGTCCGCGTCGAGCGTCTCGACATGGGCGACCTTGGCGGCGCCGGCGGCGCCGGCGAGCGAATCCTTGCGTGCGGGATCGCAGACGAAGACGATCGGTTCGGCGTCGGTCAGAAAGTATTCGATTTCGGCGGGTGTATAGGCGGTGTTGAGCGGCAGGAAGACTGCGCCCGCGCGCGCGCAACCGAGATAGAGCAGAACCGCCTGCAAGGATTTCTCGATCTGTACGGCGACGCGGTCGCCGGGCTTGACGCCGAGCGCGATCAGAGCCCCGGCCATGCGGGCCGAACCGGCCTCGACATCGGCATAGCTGTGCAGCGCGCCGTCCTGCGTCTCGAAGGCTATGCGGCTGCGATCGGCCGGAAATCGCGACGAAAGTTCTGCGTAGAGATGCGCGGGCATGAGCGACTGCCTTCCCTTGAATTTTGCTCAGGGTTTAGCGCAGGACGGGGCACGAAGGGAAATTTTGCGTGTCATCCCGGCCGAAGCGCAGCGGAGAGCCGGGATCCAGGGGCCGGATCGGGGATGCTTGATTCCCGATTGGCCTTCGTCCGTCCGGGATTACAAATCCGCTCTACCCCTGCGCGAAACTAGGCGCGGGAATGCCGAAAATCTGCCGTTCGCCTTTCAGCATGCGTTTCACGGCGCTGGACGCCATTACCTCGCCCTGATTGGCGAAGGCCTCGTGGTTCTTCTCGATCTCGTCGAGATCGTAGAGGTAATTGACCATCACGCCGCCGGACTCTTTCAGGCCCTTGCGCGAAAGATCGCCCATCCAGTTGATGCGTTCGAGACGCGCGCCATTGCCGAGATGGAAACGCGCGACGGGATCAACGACGCGGCCATCCGGCAGGCGCGCTTTCAGGAAGTAATGCGCCGCCAGTGGCTCGACGATCTTGCGCAGGCGCTCGGCCTGCTCGGGCTCGCTGGTCCAGGAGGGATCGTCGAGCGAGGCGACGAGCGGCAGGGCCTCCCGATCGATCGGCGCGTCTTCGGCGTTCGCGAGCCACGCGCGGAAACCCGGCACGGGCGACAGCGTGACGAAGGTTTCCATGCGCGGCAATTCGCGGCGCAATTCTTCCACCACCTGCTTGATCAGGAAATTGCCGAAGGTGACGCCGGCGAGCCCCTTCTGGCAGTTGGAGATGGAATAGAACACAGCCGTGCGCGCCCGCTCCGGCGCGACGGGCGCGCGGTCGTGCGCCAGCAGTGGCGCGATCGCGCCGGGGATCTGCTCGGCAAGCGCCACTTCGACGAAGATCAGCGGCTCGTCCGTGAGCGCCGGATGGAAGAAGGCGTAGCAGCGCCGGTCAGGCGGATCGATGCGGCGGCGCAGGTCGTCCCAGTCGTGGATCTCGTGCACCGCCTCGTAGCGGATGATGCGCTCGAGAATGCTCGCCGGCGTCGACCAGTCGATTCGCCGCAGCACGAGAAACCCGCGGTTGAACCAGGACGCGAAGAGATGCGTGAAATCCTTGTCGATTGGCGCCAGCGTCTTGTTGGCGCGCATCTCCGATAGAAGGTCGGCGCGCATGTCGACCAACGCGGCGGTGCCTCCGGGCGCGCGGTTGAGGCGGCGGAAGAGTTCGAGGCGCCTCGGCTCCGAGGCGTAGTGCAGGTCGGCGGCGGTGCGGTCGTCCGGCGCCGCCTTCCAATTGCCGATCGCCTTTTCGAGCTTCTCGTGGTCGGGACCGAAATCCCTTTCCAGCGCTGAAAAGAAGCCACGCCGGGCCTCCAGCGTCCGGTAGCGCCCGAGCACTTCGGCCGCGATGGCGACGCCGGTCGCCTCGCCGCGCCCGGTCAGCAGCGCCCGGCACATGTCGATCAGGTTGTTCGCCTGCCCCGCCGAATCGCTGGGCCAGTTCTTCTGGCGAAGCAGACCGCGCCCGCGCTCGGCGATGGAGGACAGAAGATCGGAGAAGAAGGCGTTCGGCATGCGACCACTATACAGTCGATTGCGGCAAAGCCACGAACGCGCAACGCGCGTTATGGTTCACGCGCGCCGAACGTCGCGCGGCCCTATTCGCTCGACAGGATCGCGTTGCGCACCAGCGGGTAGATCTGGTTTTCCCACTTCTTGCCGGAGAAGACGCCGTAATGGCCGACGCCCGGCTGCAGGTGGTGGCGCTTGCGGAAAGGTTTCAGGCTCGAGCACAGATCGTGCGCGGCCAGCGTCTGGCCGACGGAGCAGATGTCGTCGCGCTCGCCTTCAACCGTCAGCAGCGTGGTCCTGCGAATCGCCTTCGGGTTGACGGTGCGCCCCTTGTACTGAAGCTCGCCCTTGGCCAGCGCGTAATCCTGGAACACGAGCTTGACCGTCTCGATGTAGAATTCGGCGGTCAGATCCAGCACGGCGAAATACTCGTCGTAGAAGGTCTTGGTCTGCTGCGCCTTCTCCATCTCGCCGGCGGCGAGCGAATTGTAGAGCTCGACATGCGCCTTCACATGGCGGTCGAGATTCATCGACATGAAGGCAGTCAGCTGCATGAAGCCGGGATAGACGAGCCGTCCGCCGCCCTTGAAACGGCCGGGCACCAGAGCGATCAGGTTCTTCTCGAACCATTCGATCGGCTTGGTGGTGGCGAGATGATTGACCTTGGTCGGATTGAGCCGTGTGTCGATCGGCCCGGCCATCAGCGTCAGGCTCGCGGGCGTGGCGGGATTATTGTCTTCCGACATGATCGCGGTCGCGGCGAGCGCCTGCACGCAAGGCTGACAGACGGCGACGATATGCGAGCGCGGCCCGAGCTTCTCCATGAAGTCGATGACATGGGAGATATAGCCCTCCATGCCGAATTCGCCGGCCGACAGCGGAACGTCGCGGGCGTTGTGCCAGTCCGTAATAAAGACGTCATTGTCTGCGAGCAGGACTTGCACCGTGTTTCGCAGAAGAGTCGCAAAATGGCCGGAAAGCGGAGCGACAACGAGCACCTTGGGTTGCGCGATGTCGATGTCCTTGCGGAAGCGCAGCAGCGAGCCGAAGGGAGTGGAGTATGTGACCTCCTCGGTGACGGCGACTTCGCGATTGCCGACCTTGACCTTGTCGATCCGGTAGGGCGGACGATGATGCGTCAGCCGCGCGCGGGTCATCAGCTCGTAGGCGGCCGAGACATTGCCGAGAAAGGGAATGCCGGACTTGCGCAGCCACGAATTCTCGATGACGTCCAGCGCCGACTGGGCGAACACGCGAAACGGATCAATCAGGTCGTCCTGCGCCTGATAGGCGTAATACATCATGCGCTGCAACATGAACCCCGCGGTCGACCTGCGCTCGCGCCAATTCCCCCAAGGCGCGCTGGCATGCTGCCATGCTAAGTTGGTGCAGCGCAACCTGCGATACGACTTTCGGATCGTTTCCCCTTATGATTTGGGACAATGCGGACAACGGGCGGTAAAGACACAACACTTGCCTGTGGATAGGGCTGACTGCCCGCAACACGGGCAAATGGCGCCGCCGAAGCTGATTCCGCATTGCGGGATCGCATGGTAGGCTTGCCGCGGAGTGGAGGAATGCGATGCCAAAAGGCGTTTTGACGATCACGAGCCGTAATTATTCGTCCTGGTCGCTGCGCGGCTGGCTGATCTGCAAGGGCGCGGGCATCGATTTCGAGGTCAAGACGGTCGGCGCCGACGATCCAGACGCGCGCGCGGAGCTCCTGCACCTCTCTCCATCTTTTCTCACGCCCAAGCTCGAATATGACGGCGTGGAAGTCTGGGACGTCCTCGCGATCGCCGAATTTCTCAATGAAATCAAGCCGAAAGCTAAGTTCCTGCCGGCCGACCGCGCCACCCGAGCCCATTGCCGGGCGGTCTGCGGCGAAATGCATCAGGGCTTCATCAACCTGCGCTCTGCGCTGCCGATGAACATCAAGGGCCACTATCCGGGCTTCAAGGTCTGGCAGGGCGCCCAGACCGACATCGACCGCGTGCTCTCGATCTGGCGCGGCTGCTTTACCGCCTACAAGGGCCCGTTCCTGTTCGGCGAGAGCGCGACCCTGGCCGACGCCATGTTCGCTCCCGTCTGCTCGCGCTTCAAGACGTACGACGTCAAGCTCGACGCCCAGTGCGCCGCTTACCGCGACATGATTCTGGAGCGCAAATCCATGCAGGAATGGATTTCCGCGGCGATGGAAGAGCCGGACGAGCTGGAAGAGCTGGACGTGGAGTTTTAGGCGAGGCTCGTGATTGCCATCCCGGACGGTCGCAGACCGATCCGGGAGCCAGCGAGCCGAATGCGGGCTGGATCCCGGCTCTGCGCTTCGCTGCGGCCGGGATGACAGGCGCGGGGTTGAGCCCTCACCACCCCACAGCCGCCGTCCCGCGCTGTCGGCTGTCCGCCGCTCCCATCATCAGCCCGTCCAGAATCTGGATCGTCGCCACCGACCCCAGCGTCCCGCCGACGACCACTTTCTGCCCCTTTTCCCGCAAGAGCCGGATCGTATCCAGCGACAGGCCGCGCTCCACGCGCAATTCGTCCGGCAGCCATTGATGGTGGAAGCGCGGGGCCTCCATGGCTTCGGCGGCGTTCATGCCGTGGTCGACCAGGTCGGAAATCTGCTCCAGCACCGTCGTGATGATGCGCGGGCCGCCCGGCGAGCCCGTCACGATCTCCGGCCTGCCGTCCTTCAGCACGATCGTCGGCGTCATCGAGGACAGCGGCCGCTTGCGCGGGCCCGGCGCATTGGCCTTGCCGCCGACCAGCCCAAAGGCGTTGGGCGAACCGGGCTTGGCGGCGAAATCGTCGAGTTCGTTGTTGAGCAGCACGCCCGTGCCATCCGCCACCAGCCCGAGTCCGTAGGAAAAATTGAGCGTGTAAGTATTGGCGACCGCATTGCCCTCGCGGTCCACGACCGAAAAATGAGTGGTCTGGTCGCCTTCGTAGGGAGCGGGGTCGACATGGCTGATCTCGGCCGAGGGACGCGCCTTCTCGGTCGAGATTTCCGCCGCCAACTTCGCCGCATATTTCTTCGACAAGAGCCCCGACAGCGGGATTTTGACGAAATCCGGGTCGGCCAGCCATTCCGCACGATCGGCGAAGGCGAGCTTCATCGCCTCCGTCATCACATGGATGGTCGCCGCGGTCTGCGGCCCCGTCTCGCGGATCGGGAAATGCTCGAGAATGTTGAGTATCTCGATCAGATGCACGCCGCCGGAGGAGGGCGGCGGCATCGAGACGATCTCGCGGCCGCGATAGGTCCCGCGCACCACCGTCCGCTCGACAGGCCGATAGGCCTTCAAGTCCTCGACCGTCATCAACCCGCCCGCCCCGCGCACGGCGGAAACGATTTTTTGCGCCGTCTCGCCTTCGTAGAAGGCGCGCGGTCCGCCGGCGGCGATCCGTTCCAGCGTTTCTGCGAGATCGCTCTGCACGAGATTGTCGCCGGGAACCCAGGGCGCGCCGTCTGGCTTCATGAAAATCGCGCGGCTGGATGGAAAGCGCCCGAGGCGCCGCGCCCCTTGCGGCAGCGAATCGGCAAGATCATCCTCGAACGGAACGCCCTCCCGGGCGAGCTGGATGGCGGGCGCCAGCAGGTCGGCGAGCGAGAATTTGCCCGATCCCCATTTTTCGCGGGCGTAGGCGAGCCCCGCCACCGTGCCCGGCGTGCCGACGCCGAGCCCGCTGTCGCGTGATTTTCTTGGGTCTGCTGCGCCGGAAGCGTCGAGAAACACGTCCGCCGTGACCGCTGCCGGCGCGGTCTCGCGATAGTCGAGCGCGATATCGCGGTTTTCCTTCGCCAGATGCACGACCATGAAGCCGCCGCCGCCGAGATTTCCCGCTCGCGGGAGCGTGACGGCGAGCGCGAAGCCGGTCGCCACGGCGGCGTCCACGGCATTGCCGCCACGCTTCAGGACGTCCAGCCCGATCCGCGCCGCGATCTTCTCCTGCGCCGCCACCATGCCGTTGCGCGCGAGAACCGGCAGGTTGCGGGCGACGCCCGCGATGATCGGCGGCAGGGCGTCGGCCCGCGCTGGCGCCGTCAACGCCGTCAACGCCGTCAGGGCGAGAAAAACGACAAAGATTGTGCTGATCCGCCCGCCTCTTACCCGGCTTGTTTGCAAATCCTTTTCCATTGCCGGGCATCCTTCGGGGTCATGGGTGTCCAGATGCTACACGCAGCAAGCGCAAATGGCGCGATTCATGACCGCGCCTGACGACCTCCTCGCCGCGGCCCGGGCCGCGCGCGCGCATGCGCACGCGCCCTATTCGGGCTTTGCGGTCGGCGCGGCCGTACGCGGCGCTTCGGGCCGGGTCTATGCCGGCTGCAATGTCGAGAACGCCGCCTATCCGCAGGGCCTGTGCGCGGAATCCGTCGCCATCGGCGCCTGCGTGGCGTCGGGCGAAACGAAAATCGTCGAGGCGCTCGTCGTCGCCGACTCGGTTGCTCCCACAACCCCCTGTGGCGCCTGCCGCCAGCGTCTCCGCGAATTCGCCGCCGATGAGGCGCCGATCCACGCGGTCGACGCCGACGGCGTCGTCGCCACATATTCGCTCGGCTCGCTGTTGCCGCATTCCTTCGGCCCGAGCCATCTCCCTCCTTCCAGCCGGAAATCAGCGACATGACCGAAGCCGTCGACCAGGCCGTCGAAATCATCTACTCGCGAGACGTCCTCTCGGTGGACGCGGCGATCGTCCTCGGCGCGGGCCTCGGCGGCGTCGCCGACGGCCTCGAGGACGCGATCACGATTCCCTATTCCGACTTGCCGGGGTTTCCGCAGGGCCTCTCGGAGCCCGATGGCGCTCTCGTGATCGCCAATCACGATGGCATGACGATCGCCTACATGCGTGGCCGCTCGGAATTCCATCAAACCGGCGACGCCGCCGCCATGGCCGCGCCGCTGGAAACGCTCGCCATGCTCGGCGCCACCAATTTCATCCTGACGAGCGGCGTCGGCTCGGTGCGCGGCGACATGCATCCTGGCAATCTCGTGCTGATCACGGATCACATCAATTTCGGCGGCATCAATCCGCTGATCGGCATGTCCTCGGATGGCGGATTCATCAGCCTGACGGAAGCCTACGATCCGAAACTCTACCGCCGCCTCAAGCGCGCGACGCTCCATTGCGGCGTACAGACGCACGAGGGCGTGATGATGTGGTTCTCCGGCCCCTCCTTCGAGACGCCGGCCGAAATCAAAATGGCCCGGACGCTCGGCGCCGATGTCGTGACGACTTCAATGGCGCCCGAAGTGATTCTGGCGCGGCGTCTCGGCGTCAACGTCGCCGCGATCGGCGCGGTCACCCATTATGGCGCCGGGTTCCAGGGCGGAGACCCGCGCCACGATCAGACGATCAAGCAGGCGCAAGCAACAGCCATCGGCATGCGACGCCTGCTGCGCGCATTCCCGAAGACGCGCGAACTGACGCCGGCCTGATGGCCGGGTTGCTCGCGCCGGAAATCATCCGCCGCAAGCGCGACGGACATTCCCTCGAACGTCCCGAAATCGATTTCCTGATTCAGGGTCTCGTTTCCGGCGCCGTCGGCGCCGAGCAAGCGGCGGCCTTCGCCATGGCCGTGTTCTTTCGCGGCATGGACGCGCGCGAATGCGCCGATCTCACCGCCGCAATGACCGCGTCTGGTACCCGGCTCGACTGGCGCGCGCTCGGTCTGGCCGGCCCCGTGCTGGACAAGCATTCGACCGGCGGCGTCGGCGATGTCGTCAGCCTCATGCTCGCGCCCATGGTTGCGGCCTGCGGCGGCTATGTGCCGATGATTGCAGGGCGCGGCCTCGGGCATACCGGCGGTACGATCGACAAGCTCGAAGCCATCCCCGGTTATCGCACAGCGCCCGATCTTGCGACCATGCAGCGCGTCGTGCGCGCCGCCGGCTGCGCTATCGTCGGCCAGTCCGATGATCTCGCGCCGGCCGACCGGCGTCTCTATGCGATCCGGGACGTGACGGCGACGGTAGAATCGATTCCGCTCATTACCGCTTCGATCCTGTCGAAGAAACTTGCCGCCGGTCTCGACGCGCTCGTGATGGACGTGAAGACCGGGAATGGCGCCTTCATGGTCGAGCGCGAGCAATCGCGCGCGCTGGCGCGATCGCTTGTATCGACCGGCAATGCGGCCGATCTTCCGACGCGCGCGCTCATCACCGACATGAGCGAGCCGTTGGCGAGCTGCGCGGGTAATGCGATCGAAATCGGCTGCGCGATCAATTATCTTACCGGCGCACGCCGCGATGCGCGCCTGCACGAGGTCGTGCTCGCGCTCGGCTCTGAAATGCTGGTTCTCGGTAGGCTCGCCGTGTCGCCGCAGGATGCGCGGGAAAAACTCGAGCGCGCTCTGGCGAGCGGCGCGGCGGCGCAACGGTTTGCAAGAATGGTCGCAGGACTGGGCGGTCCAGCGAATTTGCTTGACGCGCCCGCGCATCATCTTGCGCAGGCGCCAGTCGTTGTCGACGCCCGCGCAGAGCGCTCGGGCTTTGTAGAGTCAATCGACGTGCGTGCGCTGGGTCTCGCGGTCGTCGCCCTCGGCGGCGGACGACGTCGCGCGGGAGAGGCGATCGATCCTGCGGTAGGGCTGTCCGAACTTGCGCCGCTGGGCGCGGATAGCTGCGACCGACCGCTGGCGCGCATCCATGCGCGTGACGAGGCAAGCGCGGCGGCGGCGACCGAGGCGGTCCGGCGTGCTTACGTCATCGGCGACAGCGCGCCTGCGATGGCGCCTGTCGTCGTCGAAAGCATCGATTGAAGCCGTCTATCGCGATTCCTTGCGACGGGAACTCATCGGCGTCTCCGTCTCAGGCCAGCGCCGAGCCGCCGGATAGCCGTGATCGCGCCAAAACTGTTGCGCGCGATTCTCTCGCGCGCCTCGGCCAGAGGCTCGCTCGCGACCAGCATGTGATAGCCGTTCGCGTGCAGCAACGTACGGGCGTCGCGCATGACGCCCACATGTCCCTTCCAGAAGATCAGATCGCCGCGCCGCAGATGCGCGAGCTCTTCCGTGACATAGAGCGCCTCGCCGAGCGCTTTCGCCTGCATGTCCGTGTCGCGCTGCGCCAGAAATCCGCACATCGCCAGCGACGCCTGCACGAGCCCGGAACAATCGACGCCCGCAGGCGTCTTGCCGCCCCATAGGTAGGGGGCGCCGGTCATGGTTTCGGCGACGGCGACGAAGTCGGTCGCACAGGACTCGACAGGGGCGAGATGGCGCGCGAACACGAAGCCGCCGCGCGCCAGTCGCGCGAAATCGCCGGAGGTTTCGACAATCGCGACTTCCGCGCCGAATGGCAGCGTCTCCATTATTGGCGTCTTCATGTTGGCGGCGGGATAGACGAAGGTCGCGCGCGTCGCCACGCGATGCGTCGTCGCGATCGGCGCCGCCAGCGCGGCTTCCGCGAGATAGCCGACATAGGAATCGCGCTCGAGCTGCACCCAGGCCCAGCCTTCCTCGCGCTCGTAGACGGTGACGATTTCGCCGCCGAGAGCCTGCGTATCGAGGGCGGCGTCGGGCGATGGCGCGCTCTTGAGATCGGCGACGGGCGAAGCGACCTGCATGCGCGCACCCGCGACATAGCGCGCGGCCTGCACCTTCTCTTTAAGATGCTCGGCCGCGAGATCGGGCCGCGCGGGCGTCAGCCGCCTGTCGAAATCGGTCATGGCGCGAGCCCTTTCGCCTTGTCCACCACGAGGTCGCCGATCTGCTCGACGAACAGCGCGCCTTTCACCGTCCGTTGCACGATCACATTGCGACGGTCGGCCTCGTCGCGTCGCCGCGTCACGAGTTCGAGCGCGCCGAGCGAATCGAGCGCGCGCGTTACGACCGGCTTGGTCACGCCGAGCCGCGCGGCAATGCCGCGCACAGTATGTGGCGGCCTTTCCAGATAGATGGTCAGCAGGATCGACAATTGCCGGAAAGTGAAATCCGGATGGTCCTGCGGCCCCTTGTCCCGCACGACGTCGAGCGCGACGTCGGACAGGAGGCGCAGCGCCTGCTGCGGAGAAAGAACGATGGACATGATCGTGCTCCAGCTCCGCGGATTATTTCGTAGGCGTATTAAAGTCCCGTTCCTCCGTCACCGCTCGGCCTCCGCAAGCCGACGTTCGACCAGTTCGAACACCAGGCGCGCCGCCTGGATGTCGCCGCCCTCCGGCCGGCCGGGCTTGGCCGAGCCGTTCCAGTTGTAGACGTCGAAATGCGCCCAGGCGCCGGTCTTGCGCACGAAGCGCTTGAGGAACAAGGCCGCGACGATCGCGCCCGCGAACGGGCCGCTCGAGACGTTGTTCAGATCGGCGGTCTTGCTGTCGAGCAGCGCGTCGTAGGGCGCCCACAAGGGCAGCCGCCAGGCCGGATCGGCCGCGGCGGCGGCTGCGGTCGAGATTTCGCCGGCGATCTTCTCGTCCCCGGTGAAAAACGCGGGCAGGTCGGGACCGAGGGCGACGCGCGCCGCGCCGGTCAACGTCGCGAAATCCACGAGCAGGTCCGGCTCGTCCTCGTCGGCGAGCGCCAGCGCATCGGCCAGAATGAGACGGCCTTCGGCGTCCGTATTGCCGATCTCGACAGAGAGTCCGGCGCGGCTCTGATAGACGTCGCCCGGCCGGAAGGATTTCGCGGACACGGAATTCTCGACGATCGGCAGGATCACGCGCAACCGCACCGGCAGTTTGGCGCGCATGATCATGGCGGCGGCGGCGAGCGCGGTCGCCGCGCCGCCCATGTCCTTCTTCATGAGCAGCATGGACGCGCCCGGCTTGAGATCGAGGCCGCCCGTGTCGAAGCAGACGCCCTTGCCGACCAGCGTGATCTTCGGCCCGCCCTTGCGCGGTCCCCAGTTGATGTCGAGAAGGCGCGGCGCCTCAGCGGCGCCCTTGCCCACCGCGTGGATCAGCGGGAAGCCGTCCTTGAGCAACTGTTCGCCGCGTACCGCCTTCACGCGCGCCCCATGCTCCCTGGCGAGCGCGGTCGCCTCCTGCTCGAGCGCATCCGGCCCCAGGTCGTTGGCGGGTGTGTTGATGAGGTCGCGACCGAGCGCGACCGCAGCGGCGATCGATTCGATTCGCGAGCGCTTCGGCCCGCGCGACGCTTCCAGAACGACCTCCGTTGGTTTCGCCTTGCGATAGCGGGCGAATTTATAGGCCGACAGCAGGAAGGCCAGTTCGGCGTGCGCCGGCGCGTCGCAATCCTCGGCGATCCGGTAGCGGCCGCGCGGCAGCACGGTCGCCAGCCGGCCGAAGGCCATAGGGTCTACATAGGCGGCGCCTGGCTCCGCGACGCCGAACAGGACGGCTACGCCGGCCCCCTTGCCGTTGGGCGTGACCAGATGCGCTCCGGGCGCGCCGTCGAAACCCATTGCGTTCGCATAGGCGCGGGCCTCTGCGGGCAAGGCGTCCAGCGTCCGGCGCAAGCCGGCGCGGCTCGTCGGAATGATCGGGATGGAATTTCGCGTGGGGTCGCCGAGGACTGGAGGCATGGATCGCTCCGGGCAGGTCGTTAACACTCGATTAGGGTTAACGCTTTATTGCTCGCAAGACGGTTCCCGCAAGCCCGGATCGAGACACGTGCCCGCCAATTCCGTCCGAAACAGCCCCCGTCCGGCTATCGCCATCTCCATCGTCGCGCTGGGCCTCGCCATGGGGCTGGGGCTCGGGGGCTGCAATCGACCATCCATGTCCGACGTGACGGGTTCGATCGGCGGCAACGACGCTTTGCCGAACAATGCCGCCGGCCTGCGCCGCTACGCCGAGGAATGGGGCCGGCGCTACGATTCCAATCGCACCGACAAGCGCATCGCCATGAACTACGCGCGCGCCCTTCGCGCGTTGACGCAGCATTCCCAGGCGGTCGCGGTCCTGCGCGGCCTCGCCATCACCCATCCGCGCGACATGGAAGTGCTCGGCGCCTACGGCAAGGCGCTCGCCGACGACGGCAAGCTGCAGGAAGCAGCCAAAGTGCTGCAGAACGCGCATACGCCGGAGCGGCCGAACTGGTCGATTCTGTCGGCGCAGGGATCGGTCGCCGATCAGCTCGGCGACCACGATCGCGCGCGCGAATACTACGGTTCCGCGCTGAAAATGCGCCCCAACGATCCGGCCGTCCTGTCCAATCTCGGCCTGTCCTACGCCCTGTCACGCAATCTGCCGATGGCGGAGACGACATTGCGGGAGGCGGCGGCCCAGCCGGCGGCCGACATGCGCGTGCGCCAGAATCTCGCGCTCGTGCTCGCCCTGCAGGGCAAGTTCGGCGAGGCCGAAGAGATCTCGCGCCGCGATCTCGCGCCGGCGGACGCCGCGTCCAATGTCGCGGAAATCCGTCGCATGATCTCGCAGTCGAACACCTGGAGCACGATCCGGAAAGTCGACGGCAAGACCGCCGCGCGATCCAAGGGCGCAGCCGCAAGACGCACGACGCGCAACCCCGGCTGATCGACCGTCGCCCTGTTCGAAGGGTATTCAGGAACAAAAAAACGCGCGCCCCGTGGCGCGCGTTTTTCTTTTGTCGGAGGCGCGCCGCGCCCTTACATCAGCTTCTCGGACATCTGGATCAGCGCCGGCGTCAGGATGACGGCGAACAGCACCGGCAGGAAAAAGACGATCATCGGCACGGTGAGTTTCGGCGGCAGGGCGGCCGCCTTGCGCTCGGCTTCCAGAAGGCGCGCGTCGCGGCCTTCCTGCGCGACGACACGCAGCGCCTGCCCGAGCGGCGTGCCGTATTTTTCAGCCTGGATGAGCACGGTCGACACCTGCTTCAATCCGTCGACGCCGGTGCGGACACCGAGATTCTCGTATGCTTGCCGGCGGTCCGGCAGGTAGGAGAGCTCGGCGGTCGTCAGTGCGAATTCCTCGGCCATCTCGATTGATTGAATGCCGATTTCGCTCGCGACCTTGCGGAAGGCGTGCTCGATCGACATGCCCGATTCGACGCAGATCAGAATAAGATCCATCGAGTCGGGAAAGGCGCGGCGCATCGAAGCCTGACGCTTGGAAATCTTGTTCTTGAGGAACAGTTCCGGCGCCTTGAGGCCGAGATAGGCGGCGGCGATCGCCGAGCCGATCTTCGTGATGACCATCATGTCGGAGCCGAACATGAGGAACATGTAGAGGAGCGTGACGACGAACAGGCCGATCGGCGCGATCGCCCGGAAGAACAGGAAGGCGACCTCCGCCTGACGACCGCGAAAGCCCGCCATGGTGAGTTGCATTTTCGCTTCTTCGGTTCCCAGCCACTTCTCGAGGCTGAAATTCTCGACGAGCTGGCGCATATAGGCCTTGGGCTGCGTACGCAGCGACACCGTCTTGTCGCGGTGGGCGAGGCGCTCGCGCTCGCGCGCGCGGATCTTCTCGCGCTCGCTGGCGACGGACTTCATTCGCTTGGAGAGCGAATCGGAATCGAGCAGCGGCATGGCGATCGTCAGGATCGTCGCAATGACGGCGACCGCGACCAGCAGCGCCACCACGGTGCTCGGATTGCTCAGCTTGTCGTAGATCTGCTTGATCATGGATGTGCCCCGGCGCGCTCGCCGTCAGAAATCGAACTGGATCATCTTCCGCATGACGGCGATCCCGATCACCATCCAGCAACCGCTGGCGACGAGCACGATACGACCGGTCATGGTCGTGAAGAGAAGCGACAGATATTCGGGCGAAGACAGGTAGACGAGACCGCAGACCAGAAACGGAAGGGCGCCGATGATGCCGGCCGACGCCTTGGCTTCGGCCGACATGGCGTTGACCTTCAGCCGCATCTTCTTGCGGTCGCGCAGTACGCGCGAGAGATTGCCGAGCGCTTCGGAGAGATTGCCGCCGGACTTCTGTTGCAGATTGACGACGATCGAGAAGAAGTTGGCTTCCGCGACCGGCATGCTTTCCGCCATGCGATCGCAGGATTCGCCGATCGAGAGTCCGATCGACTGGGCCTCGAGAATGCGCCGGAATTCGCTGCGCACCGGTTCGGGAGATTCGGCGGCGATGATGGCGACGCATTGCGTCAGCGGCAGACCGGCCTTGACGCCGCGGATGATGATGTCGACCGCGCCGGGAAATTCCGAGAGAAACTTCTTGAAGCGACGCTTGATCCTGAAGTTGACGAACCAGCGTGGCAATCCAAGCCCGGCGACGACGCCTGCGCCGAGCGCGATCAGCGGATCGCCATACGAGACGAAGCCGAAGAACGCTACGCCGACGCCGACGCCGGCGGAGATCAGATAGAAATTTTTCACTTCGACCGTCATGCCAGCCTGCAGCAGCTTGGAGGCCAGCGTGTTCGTCTTCTTGCGCGACTCGGTCTCGAGTTCGCGTACGCTTTCGAGAATTTGCTGACGGCGCTTGGTTGGATCGACCTGTCGGTCGCCGCGCTTGCTCTTGGTCGAGCTCGTTCCCTGGAACTGCGAGCGGCGTTTTTCGGCCGCCACCTGGCCCGAGAGATAGGGATAGACGAAGACATAGAAGAGCCCGCCCGCGGCGAGCATCATCAAACCCATGAAGATCAGCGACTGCTGTTCCATCTCGACCGTCCGATCAGTCCTGGCCGACTTCGCCCGCGTCGAGCGCGGCGCCGAGTCGTTCCTCTTCGCCGTAGTAGCGCGCGCGCTCCCAGAAGCGCGGCTTGCCGACGCCGGTTGAACGGTGGCGGCCGATCAGGCGACCGTTCGCGTCCTCGCCGGCGATGTCGTAGACGAGCAGGTCCTGCGTGATGATCACGTCGCCTTCCAGGCCCATCACTTCGGTGACATGCGTGATACGACGCGAACCGTCGCGCAGACGGGCGGCCTGCACGATCACGTCCACGGACGAAACGATCATCTCGCGGATCGTGCGCGACGGCAGCGAGAAGCCGCCCATCGTGATCATCGATTCGAGACGGCTCAGGGCCTCGCGCGGCGAGTTGGCGTGCAGCGTTCCCATCGATCCATCGTGACCCGTGTTCATCGCCTGCAAGAGGTCGAACGCCTCGGGTCCGCGCACTTCGCCGACGATGATCCGCTCGGGTCGCATGCGCAGGCAGTTCTTGACGAGGTCGCGCATAGTGACCTGGCCGGTGCCTTCCAGGTTGGGCGGCCTTGTTTCCAGGCGCACGACATGCGGCTGTTGCAGCTGCAGTTCCGCCGCGTCCTCGCAGGTAATGATGCGTTCGTCGGAATCGATGTAGTTCGTCAGGCAGTTGAGCAGCGTCGTCTTGCCGGAGCCCGTACCGCCGGAGATCAGTGTATTGCAGCGAACGCGGCCGATCACCTTCAGGAGATCGGCGCCGGGCTCGGAAATCGCTCCGAAGCGCTGCAGCTGGTCTAGAGTGAGCTTGTCCTTGCGGAATTTACGAATGGTGAGCGCGGGTCCGTCGATCGCCAGCGGCGGCGCGATGACGTTGACGCGGGAGCCGTCGGCGAGGCGCGCGTCGCAGATCGGGGACGCTTCGTCGACACGACGGCCGACCTGACTGACGATGCGCTGGCAGATATTCATCAGCTGCGCGTTGTCGCGGAAGCGGATGCTGGTGAGCTGGATCTTGCCGGAGACTTCGATGTAGGTCTTCAGCGCGCCGTTGACCATGATGTCGGCGATATCGTCGCGCGCGAGCAGAGGCTCGAGCGGGCCGTAGCCGAGCACGTCGTTACAGATGTCTTCGAGCAGCTCCTCCTGCTCGGAGATCGACATCACGACATTCTTGATCGAGATGATCTCGTTGACGATGTCGCGGATTTCCTCGCGCGCGGCGTCCGGCTCCAGCTTCGAGAGCTGCGCGAGATCGATCGCCTCGATCAGCGCGCCGAAGATCATGCTCTTGGTGATGTAGTATTCGTCGGAGCGCCGCGTTTCCATGGGCATCGGCGCGGCAGGAGTCGCGGGCGACGCGGTCTTCGATGGGGCCGGCGCCTGCGCCGCGGGGCGCGATTCGGCCGCGCCAGCGCCCGCCGCCGGCTTTTGCGGAGCGCCGCCTCCGAACGTCGGACGCTTACCGAACATGTATCACTCTCCCGCCATCGATCGAAGCCGGACCGGTCATATGCTTACGACGCCTTGCGTTTCAGGATGCGCGCCATGATCGGGTCGAGCAGCGTCTTTTTCTGTTTCTTCGCTTCGGCGCGCCCCATCACGGTGCGACCGATCTCCGAAAGGACTTCGCCGGTCTTGCTCGCGGAATCGACCTCCACGATCATCTGACCATTGTTCGTCGCCGTGCCGAACAGCTTGGCGTCGAACGGGATGACGCCGATCGCGTCCGTCTCGACCGCCTTCGTGAAATCCTTCAGCTCGATTTCGGGTCGTTTCAGCACGCCGACATTGTTCATGACCAGACGTGGCTTGTGATCGTTCGGTCGCGACGCCCTCAACACATCGAGCAGGCTCTTGGCGTTGCGCAGATTGGCGAGGTCGGGCGAGGCGACGACGACGACATCGTCGGCCGATGTCAGCACACGTTTCGACCAGGATGTCCAGACATGCGGCACATCGACGATGATGCAGGGCACGCTCGACCGCAGGATGTCGAAAATCGCGTCGAAGGCCGTCTCATCGAAATCATAGATGCGATCCAGCGTCGCGGAGGCGGCGAGCAGGCTCAGATGATCCGAACATTTCGACAGCAACCGGTCGATCATGTTGGCGTCGACGCGATCCGGCGCGAATACGGCGTCGGCGATGCCCTGCGGCGGATCCTGGTTGAAATCGAGTCCCGCCGTCCCGTAGGCGAGGTCCATGTCCGCGATGACGGTCTCGATCTCAAGGTCGCGCGCGATCGACCAGCCGACATTGTGCGCGATCGTCGAGGAGCCGACGCCGCCCTTCGCGCCGACGAAGGCGATCACGCGGCCGAGCGGCTCCGTTCCGTCGCCGGAGTAGAGCGCGGACACGGCACGAATGAAGTCGAGCACGTCGAGCGGCATGACGAGATAGTCGCTGATGCCGCGCGCCATCAGCTCGCGATAGAGCGCGATGTCGTTCGTGCGTCCGACGATCACGACCTTGGTGCCGGCGTCGCAGAATTGCGCGAGATCGTCGAGATCGCTGTGCAGCTTCGAGCGATCGGGCCCCACTTCGAGCACGATCAGATTGGGCGTGGGCGCCGTGCGATAGGCCTCGATCGCCGCGGGCGCGCCGCCCATGTGGACTTTCACATGGGCCTTGTCCATCCGGCGATCGCCCGCCGCGTCCGAGACCACGGCGGCGAGATCCGAGGTCTCGCAGAAGACCTGCATCGAGATGCGCGGGATCGCCGCGATCTGTTCATGTTCGGGCGTGCGGGCCTGCGAGGGAGGCAGTTCGTCGTCGATCATGCGTCAGCCTCCGACCGAGCCGATGCTGCTGTTCTTGGTCGACCAGTTGGTCGCCGGATCAGCGCCCTTGCGGACATTGCCGATGGCGCGCATCCGCATGCTCGGATCCGCCGGCGTCTCGCCGCGCGGTTCGGCGAGATCGCGCGGATCGGCGACCTGCGTGGCGATCATGTTCTGGCTCGCGCAGCCGAAGTTCCAGTAGCTGCGATTTTGCCAGCCGTCGGTGGAGGAGGCGGAGGCGAGATCCTCCGGCCAGTCGCCGCACTTGTGCACGACCTTGGCCTTCAGTCCTTCGAAGGCGAGGCGAACGGGCGCCGCCAGCGAGGGATTCTCGACCGGATAGTGGCTGACCATCACCGGAGCGATCGCGCCGGATTTGGCCAGTTCGCGACGGATCGGTTCGATCGCGCGAACGCCGGCCTCGGCGCCGGGCCCGCTCTGCGGCACCGTGATCGAGATCGGACCCGAGCCGATTTCGCTGTAGCGGCGGGCGAAAGCCATCACCTGCTCCTGCGACCGGAGGTCGAGGCGCTCGCGTCCCGAGCTCGGGAACACGTCGAGCGTGTGCCGTTGGTTCATGAGCGCGATCGGATGGCGCAGGCGCGCATCCATGCCGTTCTCGGCGTCGATCTTGGTGCGGGGCGCGCCGCAGCCCGCCAGCGGCGCGGCGAGCGCAAGCGCCAGCAATGCGGCCAGAGGCCTTGTCCGCGAGGGAAGTGTGAAGCTCAGCGCGTTACGCGACCGACTTGCCATTTGAGTGAGTCCTTTTGCGCTCAATCCTGGATGAACCCGAAGCGACCCTTCCAGTTCTGGGCGGCGCGCGGGTTGGACTTGGTTGAATAGAGGCGGTTGACGCGACCGAGCAGCCACGCCTGCGGGTCGCTGGCGTCGGTGAAGCCGTCGTCGGGACGCTGGATCTCGTTCGGAGAAACCGACTTGGCGATGTAGGGCGTCACGATGATCATCAGCTCTGTTTCCTGGCGCTGGTAGTCGCGCGAGCGGAACAGCGCGCCCAGGATCGGAAGATTGAGCAGGCCGGGCAGGCCAGTGATCGAATGGCGCGAATTGTTGGTGATCAGGCCTGCGGTCGCCAGCGAACCGCCGGAAGGCAGTTCCACCGATGTCTCGTGCTTGCGGGTGCGGAAGCCCGGGACCGAGATCGAGTTGATCGTCAGCGTCTGCGTCGTGTCGACCTCCGTCACTTCGGTGGCGAGACGCAGCAGGATGCGTCCGTCGCCGACGACGACCGGCGTCATGTTCAGCGTGATGCCGTAAGGCTTGAAGCTGACCGTGTTCTGGCAGGTCGTGACGCCGAGGCTTGTCGAGCACGCCGAATTGGCGGGCACCGGCAATTCGCCGCCGACCGTGAATTTCGCGCTTTCGCCGGAGACCGCCGTCACGGTCGGTTCGGCGAGAATGCGCGACACGCCCCAGCGCTCGAAGGCCGACAGGGTCGCGGACAATCCGGTTCCGAGCGGAACGGTCAGGCCGCTGTTCGACAGCGAGCCGTTGAGGCCATAGGGGTTGTGCTGCGTCAGCGTCGCCCAGGTTGTCTTGAGGATGTTGTCCCCACTCGGCGACGTCGACACGCCCAGCTGCTTGAGCGCGGTGCGCTGCACCTCGGCGATGGTGAGTTTCACCATCACCTGGTCCTGGCCGCGGATCGAGATCGCATTGACCACGGTGTTGTCGGGCGAGGCCGCGCCGGAGGCGGCGGCGGCGCCGACGCGCGCGACAAAGGCCTTGGCGACATCGACAGCGGTCGACGCTTCGCCGGCCGACTGCGCCTCGCCGGTCAGCACGATCGAATCGTTGACCTGCTTGACCACGATCCGGCTGCGCGGCAGCGCGGTGCGCAGCAGCTTGTCGAGTTCATCGAGATCGCGTCCCACGTTCATCTCGATATTGGCGATCTGACGACCGTCGCTGGACATGGCGAGGATCGTGGTCTGGCCGGTGCCCAGGCCCATGACGTAGAGCTTGCGTGTCGAGCGAACCACGGCGTTCGCGACCTTGGGGTCGCCGACGACGATCTCGGCCGCGTCCGCGGGCAGGTCGACGATGATCGTGCGACCGACGCCGAGCGTGACTCGCTTCGCGAACATGGCCGCCGCCGGAGATTCGATGCCGCCGCCACGCCGCTGCGCGAAGGCGGTCGAAGGCGCCCCGACCGGCGCGAGCGTCAAGGCGACCGCGCCGATGGTCAGGCCAGAGGTCAGTCGTCGCGACAGCGCGCCCATGATCGTCCTTCCGGTTGTGTCGGCGCTGGCGCGCACTGGCGATTCGTTCCGCATCGCTTCGTTCCGCATCCCTTTGGTGGGCATCACTTCGGCCTTGCGCTGGTCGTCACGCCGTAGCGGATGATGGTGATCGTCTTGTCGTCGGATTTCGTGTCCGGGGTCGGTTCCTCGACCTTGGCGACGGTGTCGAGCAGGCTGCGCAGCGTCAGCGAGAGCTGACCGGTGCGCTGCGCGAGCGTGATCGTTTCGGCCTGCTTGGGGTCGAGCTCCAGAGTCGCGTTCGAACCGATGATGACCGTCTTGCCGTTCTCGGTCTGGACGTTCTGGCCGACGGCGAGAACCTTGACGTTGCGCAGAAGCGTTTCCGTCACGAAGGCGTCGGGCTGCCCGGCCTTCGCGGCGTCCTCGTCGCGATAGGTGCGCAGTACGTCCACGCGATCGTTCGGCAGCACGAAGCCGCCGGCCGAGGTCGCGCCGCTGGCGTCGATATTGATGGCGACGGAGCGCTTGCCCTGGGCGACCAGCGTGGCCATCAAGCCCGCCGTCGGTCCCTTCACGAGCCGCTCCTTGCGCATCGGCTCTTCGGCGAGAAAGCCGCCGCGCACGATCGAGCCCTTGAGATCCTGAATGGCGTTGGGTTCGGCGCTTTTGCGAATCACGCCCTGGATCGGGCTGCTTTTCGGCCATGCCTGCCAATGCATCATGGTCTCGTCGAGAACCTTGCCGTAGTCGAGCGGCACGGCGGCGACGAGAACGTCGTCATTGTCTATGACGGGCGCCACTGCTTTGACGACCTGAACCGGCTGTGGCTGCTGGGAGGGCATCAGGAGATAGGCTCCCGCGCCTGCCGCCAACGCTACGCCCAAGACGGCGATCTGAGCTTTTTTCATAGTCACCAAACCCGAAGCTACGACGCATGTCGTTGCGAGGATTTGAGCAATGAAACGTCAAATTAAGGTTAACCGATCCTATCCAATGCGATCTATTTGAAGGGGTTCGCCGTCTCGGTTCGGGGCGGATCCCCCGTATCAGATCGAGCGCGCGGCGATCCACAGCGCCGTGTCGGGATAGACCATCAGGCCGGCGGCGGCGAGCGCGATTCCGTAGGGAATGCCGCCGTTCTTTTCACGCAGGCGCGCGAGCCATGGCGTCGAGGACAGCGGGCCTTCCATCGCCATGTTGCGCAGCTGCAGGATGCCGAGGGTAAGAACGCCGCCGAAAATCGAGGCGAAGACGCCGTAGGAAGGAAGGACGGCGAATCCCAGCCACAAGGCTGTCGCCGCGGCAAGCTTCGCGTCGCCGCCGCCGATCCACCCCATGTTGAACATCACGAAGCACACCACCAGCGTCAAAACGCCCGCCAGCGTATGCCAGCCCATCGCCGACCATTGCATGCCGGTGGCCAGGGCGAGAACGAAAAAGCCGACCGCCAAGACGATGGAGGCGAGGTTCGGAATTTTCATGGTCAGCATGTCCGAGATGGCCGCGAACACCATGACGCCCGGAAAAATGGCGAGAATGGCGAAATCGAGCATGCTGGGCTCCCGGAAATTGAAAGGGGTTTATCGCGTTGTAGCGGCGACGCGTTGACTCATTCTTAACGAACACAAGCACGACAAAAAGAAAGCGGCCCCGGAAAACCGGGGCCGCTCAAACAAGCGTCGTACAGCGAACCTGTTAGGTCAGGTTGCCGGCGATGCCCGAGAACTTGGCCGACATGGTCGTGCCGAGCATCTTGACGGCCGAGATGACGGCGACGCCGATCAGGGCGGCGATCAGGCTGTACTCGATCGCCGTGGCGCCCGACTCGTCCTTCAGGAAACGAGAGAAAACGGTCTTCATGGGGTTGGCTCCAATCTTCCTTCCAGCGCGTTTCATGGCTCATTGCTGGAATGGCCAACCTATAGCCCTCGACTGTTGCGAGACCGTTAATTTGAAAGCCGCATCTGTCCCTAGCCGCGCGGCGCGAATTCGTGGTTAAGGCCGATGAAACGGCATCGTTCGATTCGTCGCGACGGGAACGTCCCGCACGATGGCCTGCTCTCATGATGTCCGCGCGCGCGTCGCGCGTATCGCGAGCCGCGCTTTAGGTTTCATTCACCTTTCCGTGTTGTTTTATGCCTGCTGTCTGTCGCGCGGAGCATTTTTATGTCGAGGTCTGTTCGCAAGCCCCTGCTGTCCCTGGCCGGAGGTCTCGCGCTGACGGTCGCGGCCTCGATCGCGGCTCTCGCCGACGCCGGCGGCATCGTGGTCTCGCTGGACCGAGCGCGCATCGTCAAGGTTCCCACGGGAACGCAGACGCTGATCATCGGCAATCCGCTCGTCGCCGACGTGACGATGCTGAAGGGCAATGGCTCGATGGTCGTCAGCGGCCGCAGCTACGGGACGACCAATCTGATCTCGCTGGATTCGTCGGGCAACGCCATCGACGAAACGACGGTCAAGGTGATCGCGAGCTCGCAATCCCTGGTCGTCTTGCGTGGAGCCGCTCAGGAATCCTATTCCTGCAACCCGCGTTGCGCGCCGACCATTGCGTTGGGCGATGACACGAAATACCTGGCGGAAGGCATCACCAACGTCAAGACGCGCAACGGCGCGGCGCTCTCGGGCGGCAAGTAAGGCGCGGACGCCCGACGGTCGCTCGGCATTTCTCTACTGTCTCTTAATGTTTCTCATGCATTCTGAGCCTGGGCGGTTTTGCGTCTGTTCCCGGAGAGTGCATCCCATGTTCGTCCGCCGTCTCATGCTTTCCCTCGGCAGAAAAGCGCTGCCGATGCGCCGGCGCGGCGCTGGCTTCGCCGAGGACGCGCGCGGCGCGACGGCTGTCGAGTTCAGCATCGTGTCGATCCCCTTCTTCATGATCCTGTGCGCGATCTTCGAGGCCGCCTTTCTGCTCTTCAACCAGAGCAATCTCGAGAACGCGACCTATGACGCCTCCCGTCAGCTTCTGACCGGCCAGATCCAGTCCAACGGACAAACCACGGCGCAGCAGCTCACCACGTTCACCAATCTCGTGTGCAGCAAGCTCTGGCGGAATTTCAGCTGCGCCAACGTCAAGGTCGACGTGCGCTCGGCCTCCGACTACACGGGCGGTTTCGATACGACCAAGACGATCTGCAACGCCGGCCAGACCGCCTCTTATACGCCGGGTTCGTCCGGAAACGTGCTCGTCGTGCGCGTCTGCTACCCCTACCCGCTCTATTTCAACCGCTTCAGCGGCTTCAGTTCGTCGACCGTCAATCTGATGGCGACGACCGTCTTCAAGTCGGAGAATTACTGATGAACGAGGCCTCGCCTCAGGAAGGGCGCAAGCCCGCGACATCCCGCTGGCTCGGCGTTCTGCCGGCCCGCTGGCGCGACGACCGCGGCGCGGCCGCCGTGGAATTCGCGATCATCCTGCCGGTGATGCTCGCGCTCTATCTCTCGACCGCCGTCACGACCAAGGCCTACATGGCCACCCGCAAGGTTGCGCTCGTTGCCCGCGCCCTCGCCGACATCGCGTCCCGTCAGACCGCCGCGACCGGCAATCCGACGGTGTCGAATGCCGACATGACGAATTTCTTCGCGGCCGCGGCCACGATCATGGCGCCTTATTCGTCCACGTCACTCAAGATGACTCTGTCGCGCATCGACGTCGTCAAGGACAGCGCCAACAACATGTGGGCTTTCACCAAGTGGTCGGTGAAGAACAACGGCGGCGCATGGCGTCCGTGCAATGGCGGCAACAGCGGGTTCACGCCGCCCGGTACGCCGAGCCTCTCGACAGGAGGCAATAAGCCTTTGCTGACGGGGGACAAGAGCCTGACCGACTCGACCTATCCGGCCTACCTGCCGCCGGAATACACGGTGGCGGGCGCGCCGACGGGCTACCTGATCGTCGCCGACGTCACCTACACCTACTCGCCGGGCTTCACGTTCAATATCTTCAACTGGTCGAACCTGACGACCATCAACACCGGCTGGTCGCAAGCCTTCTGGTCTCGCACCGGTCTGCCCATCGTCGGCTCGAGCCTGACGAGCAACGCGCAATTGTGCGCGACCAACAATCCCTCGGTCTCCTAAGTCCGGCGTGATCGACGTAAGCCGGCGGGCGACCAGCCCGCCGGCTCTTGTCGTTCAGATCGTCTGGTTGTAGGCGCCGACTTCCGGGTTCTCGCGCAGCACGCCGTCGACAGCCGTGAACATGGCGCGCAAATTGGCCTCCGACGCCGGGCTCTCGACCACGACCACCAGCTCCGGCTTGTTGGATGATGCGCGCACCAGCCCCCAGGTCCCGTCCTCAACCGTCACGCGCACGCCATTGACGGTGACGAGATCGCGGATCTTCTGGCCGATGATGGTCTCGCCCTTCGCCTGCATGTCCTTGAATCGGGCCGTCACGCGATCGACGACGCCGTATTTCTTCTCGTCGTCGCAATGCGGCGACATGGTCGGCGACCCCCAGGTCTTCGGCAGATCGGCGTAGAGATCGGCCATCGACTTGCCGGGATTGCGGTCGAGCATTTCCAGCACGTGGACGCCGGTCAGCAGGCCGTCGTCGTAACCGCGACCTACCGGCGCGTTGAAGAAGAAATGGCCCGATTTCTCGAAGCCCGCGAGCGCCTTGAGGTCGGTGACCCGGCGCTTGATGTAGGAATGGCCGGTCTTCCAGTAGTCGGTCTTCGCGCCGGTCGAGAGCAGCGCGGCGTCGGTCGCGTAGAGGCCGGTCGATTTCACGTCCACCACGAAGGTCGAGTTCGGGTAGAGCTTGCCGAGATCGCGCGCCAGCATCACGCCGATCTTGTCGGCGAAGATTTCCTCGCCATTGTTGTCGACCACGCCGCAGCGGTCGCCGTCGCCATCGAAGCCGAGCGCGACATCGGCGCCCGTCTCCTTCACCTTCGCCGCCATGGCATGGAGCATTTCCATGTCCTCGGGGTTCGGATTGTACTTCGGGAAATTCCAGTCGAGGTGGACATCCATCGGAATCACTTCGACGCCGAGCCGCTCGAGCAGTCTTGGCGCGAAGGCGCCGGCCGTGCCGTTGCCGCAGGCCGCCACGACTTTCAGTTTGCGCTTGATCTTCGGCCGGTCGGCGAGATCGGAGAGATAGATTTCGGGGAAGTTCTCGATGAATTCGTAGCCGCCGCCCGAGGCGTAGCGGAACTTGCCGTTCAGCACGATGTCGCGCAGCCGGCCCATCTCGTCCGGTCCGAAGGTGACAGGGCGTTGCGCGCCCATCTTCACGCCGGTCCAGCCGTTGTCGTTGTGCGAGGCGGTGATCATCGCGACCGCCGCCGTGTCGAGCGCGAATTGCGCGAAATAGGCCATGGGCGAGAGCGCGAGCCCGATGTCCTTCACCTTCACGCCCGCCGCCATCAGGCCGGTCACCAGCGCATATTTGATCGAGGCGGAATAGGAGCGGAAGTCGTGGCCCGTCGCCAGTTCCGGTTTCACGCCCATTTCGTGCAGCAGCGTGCCGAGGCCCAACCCCAGGGCTTGCACGCCCATCAGGTTGATCTCCTTCTCGAACAGCCAGCGCGCGTCATATTCGCGAAAGCCGGTCGGCTTCACCATCGGCGCGGATTCGTATTCGTAGGTATTGGTGGCGAGCGAAGGAACGGGTTTCGGAAACATGCCAGATCCTGTTGCAGAATTGCGCGGCGAGCGCCGCACGGGCGCTCTTTCGTCGACGCCCGTTCAGTACCGGGTTTTGCTTAACGCCCGGTCGCCGGGCGGCGACGACGCGCACAAAAAGCGTTGCGACGATAGAGTCGCCTTGTACGCGCTGTTATAAGCCGGGTCATGCGTTTTCTCGACCACCCGCCGCCCGCATGATCACGCGACGCGCCCTTTTGCGGCTGGCGGCCGGCGCGCTCGTCGGCGTAGTTGGCGTCGCGGGCTACGGTCTTGTCGGCGAGCCCTTCTTCCGGCTGCGAACGACCCGCTACGCCTTCAAGCCGCCGGGCTGGCCGCCCGGCCTCAAGCTGCGCCTGGCGATCGTCGCCGATCTGCATGCCTGCGATCCATGGATGCGCGCGGATCGCGTCGCCTCCATCGTCGACCAGACCAACGATCTCGGCGCCGACTGCATTCTGCTGCTCGGCGACTACATCGCCACGCACCGGTTCCAGGTTCCGATTCCGCTCGTGGAATGGACGCGCGAACTGGCGCGGCTACGCGCGCCGCTCGGGGTCCACGCCGTACTCGGCAATCACGATTGGTGGAGCGACCCGGTCGCGGTCAGGCGCGGCGACGGCTTGCCTGTCATCGGTCTCGCCATGCAGGACGCCGGCCTTCGCCTCTACCAGAACGACGCGCTGCGACTCGAGAAGGACGGACAGCCCTTCTGGATCGCGGGACTGGGCGACCAGATCGCTTTCGTTCCCGTGCGCGGCTGGCGCGCCCCGCGCTACGGCGTTGACGATCTGCCGGCGACCCTGGCGTTGGCGCAGGACGATGCGCCGCTCATCCTGATGGCGCATGAGCCCGACGTCTTCCCGAGGGTTCCGGCGCGCGTGGCCCTGACGCTCAGCGGCCACACGCATGGCGGACAGTTCAATCTCTTCGGCTGGCGGCCGATCGTGCCCTCGGGCTACGGGCAGCGCTACGCCTACGGCCACAAGATCGAGGACGGCCGAAATCTCGTCGTCTCCGGCGGCCTGGGGGCGTCGGTCGTGCCGATGCGGATCGGATCGCCGCCCGAAATCGTCACGATCGATCTCGGCTAAACCGCCGCGCCGCTTCCGCGGCCATGGCGCGCATGCAGTCTCGAGGGCAAAGCTCGATTGCCTCTCGGACTCGCTTGTGGAATGAGTGGCCTGACGACTGCGCCGGGTCTCCCGAGGCTGGCGCGTCGAGGGGGTAGGCCAAGACATTGCTCTGGATGGTTCCACTGGCGTTGAAGCACCGCCGGGAAATGGCGGCGCGTCGAGGCGCACCGCCCGTTTTTGCGCCCATAGGCGACCGCAAACCGCCGGAACGCTGGTTCCATTCGATCGATCTCGGTGGGGTCGTGACCCCCGGCGTCAAGCATCACTTCCTGTTGCGCGGCATGGCGGACATCGCTTTTCGGCACGGCGTCGCCGGCAAGTCGGTGCTCGATATCGGCGCCTGGGACGGCTTCTATTCGTTCGAGGCGGAGCGGCGCGGCGCCGCGCGTGTGCTTTCGACCGATCATTTCTGCTGGTCGGGACCGGGCTGGGGCAGCAAGGCCGGCTTCGACTACGCACATGCGAGCCTGTTGTCCCGCGTCGAAAGCCTCGACATCGACCTGCCCGATCTCGCCCCCGCCAGGATCGGCAGATTCGACGTCGTTCTGTTCCTCGGCGTCCTCTACCATCTAGCCGACCCCTATGCGGGACTGGAGACGGCTGCCGCCCTCACCGACGACCTTCTCGTGATCGAAACCGTCACGGCGGCCAATTTCGTTCCCGCGCCGGTCACGCGTTTCTATCCCGGAGGGCTCGACGGCGATTACACGAACTTCTGGGCGCCAAATGCTCGCTGCCTGAAGGACATGCTGCGCGATCTTGGCTTCCGTCAGGTTGAAATCGTCCACAATCCGCACCGGCATCCCTTGCGCGCGCGGCATTTCGCCTTCGCTTCCAAACGCGGGACGCCGTTGCGGCCGAAAATCTGGCCCTGAGCGGAGAACAGCTTAGGTCCCGCGCGGCTTAGCTCGCGTCGTCGGCGCGGCGTTGACGGGGTCGTCCGGCCAGACGTGCTTGGGATAACGCCCCTTCATGTCCTTCTTGACGTCGCTCCACGCGCCGGCCCAGAAGCGCGGCAGGTCGCCGGTCGTCTGGATCGGCCGATGCGCCGGCGAAAGCAGGTGGAAGACAGGTTTGACCCGTCCGCGCGCAAGTTCGGGATGGGCCTTGAGGCCGAAAAGTTCCTGCACACGCACCGAAATTGCCGGGCCGCCCTCGGCCTCGTAGTCGATGGCGATGCGGGAACCCGCCGGCGTCTCGAAATGCGTAGGCGCTTCGGCGTCGAGCCGCCGCCGCATGTCCCACGGCAAGAGCGCGTCCAGCGCGCCCGACAGAATCGCCTCCGAAACGTCCGAAAGCCCCCGCGCGTCTTCAAGATGCGGCGCGAGCCAATCGGCCGCGCTCGCCGCGAGCGCGCTGTCGGAGAGATCGGGCCATTCCTCGCCTTCTGCACGCCGCAGGAAGGCGACGCGGGATCGCAATTGCTCGAGGCGCGGGCTCCACGGAAGGCGGCCGATTCCGAGCGCCGCGAGGGCCTCGGCCAGCGCACGCGCCGTCTCTGGCCCCGGCGCCAGCGCGAGATTGCGCGCCTCGAGCGTCAATGCGCCGAGCCGCCGCGTTTCCCGCGCGCGAAGCGTCGAGCGCTCCTTGTCGAACGAATTCTCCCGCCGCTTCTCGATCCGCCCGGCGAACAGCGTTTCGATGTCGGCGAGCGTGATCGGCGCGGCCGCCAGGATGCGCGATTGGGCCGCGCGGCCGGTCGCTTCGGCCACCGCGAGAAAGTCGCAGCCGGCGAGCCGGTCGTGCGGTTCGACCGCCGCCGCGCGGCCGTTCGCCATCAGGAATTCGCCGGGCTTGCCGCGCCGCTGCGCCACGCGTTCGGGAAAGGCGAGGGCGACCAGCGCGCCGGTCGAATATTCGCTCGCCGGCCTGCCGGAGGCAGCCGATCCCGGCCGCGCCGCTCTGGCCCAGCCGCGCGCCATGCCGCGCGCCGCCTCCGCCCTCTGGCCGCGCTCGCGCCGGAACCGGTCGAGCCGGTCCTCGAGATCGGCGGAGGTCCCGCCGAGCCCGCGTTCCGACAGGAGGACCGCGACCTCGGCGGCGGCCTGCCCCTCGCCCGCGCGCGCAGCGTCCACGACCATGCGCGCGAGCCGTGGCGGCAGCGGCAGGTCGCGCACGGCGCGGCCCTCCTCGGTGATCGCCCCGTCTGCGTCCAGCGCGCCGAGCGATTGCAGCAGCTTGACCGCCTCGTTCCAGGCAGGCGCGGGCGGCGGGTCGAGGAAGGCGAGCGCATCGCGCTCCCGCGCCCCCCAGAAGGCCAGATCGAGCACGAGGCCCGAGAGATCCGCGCTGAGAATTTCCGGCTGGGCGAAGGCCGGCAGGGCGCCGGTCGCCGCCTCTTCCCACAGCCGGTAGCAGACGCCGGGCGCGATTCGCCCCGCGCGGCCGCGCCGCTGGTCGACGGAGGCGCGCGCCGCGCGCACGGTCTCCAGCCGGGTCAGACCGAGGTCCGGCTCGTAGCGCGGGACACGCGCGAGCCCGCTGTCGATCACGACGCGCACGCCCTCGATCGTCAGCGACGTTTCCGCCACCGAGGTCGCCAGCACGATCTTGCGGGTCCCGGCCTTCGCCGGCAGGACCGCCCGGTCCTGGTCGCGGCGGTCGAGCGCGCCATAGAGCGGCGCGATCAGGACATTCGTGTCGCGCACGCGCTCGGCAAGATCGCGCGCGACGCGCTCGATCTCGCCCTGTCCTGGCAGGAAAGCGAGGATCGAGCCCTTTTCGGCCTCGAGTGCGCGCAGGATGGCGCGCAGAACGGCCGGCTCGATCCGCTCGGCGGGATCGCGGCCGAGATAGATGGTTTCGACCGGATAGGCGCGCCCCTCGCTCTCGACGATGGGCGCATCACGCATCAGCGTGGCGACGCGCGCGCCGTCCAGCGTCGCCGACATGGCGAGAAGGCGCAGATCCTCGCGCAACCCTGCCTGCGCGTCGAGCGCCAGCGCCAGGCCGAGATCGGCGTCGAGCGAACGCTCGTGAAATTCGTCGAACAGGACGGCGGCGACCCCCTCCAGCGCGGGATCGTCGAGAATCATGCGCGTGAACACGCCTTCCGTCACCACGAGGATCCGGGTGCGGGCGGACGAGCGCGATTCCATGCGGATGCGCAGGCCGACCGTTTCGCCGACCTTTTCGCCGAGCGTGTCGGCCATGCGTTGCGCGGCAGCCCGCGCCGCCAGCCGGCGCGGCTCCAGCAGCACGATCTGATTGCCCGCGGCCCAGTCCTCCTCGAGCAGCGCCAGCGGAACGCGGGTCGTCTTGCCGGCGCCGGGCGGGGCGACCAGGGCGAGATTGGGTTCCGCGGCGAGGCTTTGGCGCAACGGCGTCAGCACGTCGTCGATCGGCAGCCTGTCGGGAAATGCGCGCATGGCGTCTCATCGCAGGATCGATTCGCAACTGCAATGCGCCGCGCGCGCGCATGCCGGCTTCACGGTGAAGACCTCGCTCTGCGCGCGGACTTGCCGAGGTGGCCGCTGGTTCTGCGGACGCGAACTTCGAATGGGACTTTTCTGTGATCGGGAAACGGCGTATATCGCCGCGCCCGCCGGTTGCAGCCGGTGGTGGGGCTTCTCCCCCGAGCGCGCGAATGACGCAACAAGGTCCGAACGGCGACGGTTCAACCGCAGCCGCTCCGCAGACGCAGGACGGCCCGGCGAGCGAGCCGGTCGTCGACAATCGTCAGAATGGCGAGGGCGGTCACGGCCATGGCTTCTGGGCCATGGCGCTTGGCTCGGTCGGCGTCGTCTACGGCGACATCGGCACGAGCCCGCTCTACGCGCTCAAGGCCTCGCTGGAGCACACCAAGCAGACCGGCACGCATGCGACGGAAATCGTCGGGATCGTCTCGCTGCTGATTTGGGCGCTGATCTTCATCGTCACCGTCAAGTACGTGCTGTTCATCATGCGCGCCGACAACAAGGGCGAAGGCGGCACGCTCTCGCTGATGGCGCTTGCGCAGCACGCGGTCGGCAAGCGCACCATGCCGATCTTCCTGCTCGGCGTCGCCGGCGCAGCGCTGTTTTCGGGCGACGCGATCATCACGCCGGCGATCTCGGTCCTCTCGGCGATCGAGGGCCTGAAACTGCCCGCCGTGCGCCAGTACGTCGATTTCTCGCCCTATATCCTGCCGATCACCATCGCGATCCTGATCTCGCTGTTCATGGTGCAGAGCCGCGGCACGGCCAAGGTCGCTGCCCTGTTCGGCCCGATCATGGTTCTGTTCTTCGGCACGCTCGCGACGCTCGGCGCGATCCACATTTCCGACGAGCCCGGCATCCTGCGCGCGATCAATCCGATCTACGGCCTGATCTTCCTGACCTCGAACGGCGCCCAGAGCTTCACCACGCTCGGCCTCGTCTTCCTTGCGGTCACCGGCGCCGAGGCGCTGTACGCGGACATGGGCCATTTTGGCCGCAAGCCGATCCAGCTCGCCTGGGTTTTCTTCGTCCTGCCCTCGCTGATCCTCAACTATCTCGGCCAGGGCGCCTTCATCCTCGCCCATCCCTCCGTGGTGATGCATGAGGATTTCAGCCCCTTCTACCAACTCGCGCCGGACTGGGCGCTGATCCCGCTGATCATTCTGGCGACCGTCGCGACTATCATCGCCAGCCAGGCTGTCATCACCGGCGCCTTCTCCATCGTCCGCCAGGCGATCCAGCTCGGCCTTCTGCCACGCATGGAAATCCGCCACACCTCGGAATCCGCCGAAGGCCAGATCTTCGTGCCGCGCGTCAATCGCCTGCTGCTGATCGGTGTCGTCATCCTCGTCATCCTGTTCAAGACGTCGGATTCGCTCGCCAACGCCTACGGCATCGCTGTCACCGCCTCCATGGCCGTGGACACGGCGCTCGCCGCCATCGTCGTCCGGAAATTGTGGAACTGGCCGATCTGGGGCACGCTCCTCTTCGCGGGCTTCTTCCTCGCCATCGACATGTCCTTCCTGGGCGCCAATCTCGTGAAGGTGCTGGAAGGCGGCTGGGTGCCGATTTTGCTCGGCGCGACCTCGATGGTGACCATGTGGACCTGGTCGCGCGGCACGGCGCAGCTCAACGAGAAAAGCAAGCGCGATTCGATCCCGACCGTCGACCTCCTGCGCATGCTCGCGAAATCGAAACCGACGCGTGTGCCTGGCACGGCCGTGTTCCTGACCGGAACGCCCGATGTCGCGCCGCCCGCGCTCATGCACAATCTCAAGCACAACAAGGTGCTTCACGAGCGCGTGGTGCTGATGTCGGTCGTGACCGAGGATATTCCGCGCGTCGATCCCGCCAATCGCTTCGAGACGAAGAAGCTCTCCGACGACTTCATGTCGGTAACGCTGCATTTCGGCTTCATGGAAAGCCCGCGCATTCCCTCGGCCATGGCCGTGCTGCGCAAGGCCGGATACAAATTCGACATCATGACGACGTCTTTCTTCCTCGGCAGGCGTTCGCTGAAGCCGAGCGCGTCCTCGGGCATGCCGCTGTGGCAGGACAAACTGTTCATCAGCCTGTCCAAACAGGCGACGACCGCGACGGACTTCTTCGCAATTCCCTCCGATCGCGTCGTCGAACTCGGCGCGCAGGTCACGATCTGACGAGGCGGTTCCAGGCAGCGAAGCGACTCACAACGCCGCCAGCGCTGCCTCCATCGCGACCGCCGGAATTTCCTGCAGGCGCGGCGTCGCCGTCCACAGGATGAAGGCGCGCACGCTCCTGTCGGGATAGAGCTCGCGCACGGCAGCGCCATAGAGCGCGAGCTGCGCGACATAGGTCGATGGAGTTTCCCCGGGCGGCGCGCCCGTCTTGAAATCCGCGATCCAGATTTCCGCGCCGACTTCCGCCAGCCGGTCGATGCGTCCGGCGATCTCGATCGGGCTCCCGCCGGAGCACGGGATGCGCGCGGCGATCGTGACCTCCGCGCGCGAGTTCGCGCTGAAGAGCGGCGCAGCCTCGGCGAGTGCGAGGGCATGCAAGACCTCGTCCGTCAAAGCCGCGTGCGCATCGACGCTCATGCCCGGCGCTTGCGTGCGCAGATAGCGCAACGCCGCGGCGGCGCGCTGGCCCTCGGCGATCGTCGGCAGGCTCTGCAGCAGCTGATGCACGAGGAGACCTCGAATCACGCCGGACGATGTGATGGCGCCGCTCGCGCGCATCGGCCCTTCGAATCCGTCGGCGCCAGACAGCGCGCTCGATGGCCGCAGCGGCGGCGGCGCCTCGCGTTCGCGAGCGACCTGCGCGAACAGCCAGTCCGGAGCAGCCGTTGTTTCCGCGCGCGAAAAGAGCGCGCCTTCGTCGCCGACGGACGGAGCTCCGAAGCGCCGGACGCGGCCGCCGGGCGCGGTTTCGTCTTCGATATCGGCGAGCGTCTCGTCGAGGCCGGCGACGACGAGATCGTACCAGCAGCCCGTGGGCTTCTTCTTCAGCCCGTAGTGCCCGCAGACGTACAGTCGCTCCTCGGCGCGCGTCATCGCGACATAGAGCAGGCGCCGATATTCGTTTCCAACCTCGTCGACAGCCCTCTCGCGACAGTTCGCCACGGCGCCCGCGTCCTCGTCCTTGCGCGGCGACCATGCGAGCGCGGCGCCCGCGTTCCCCGGCAGCGAGAACAATGTGTTCTTCGACGCCGGCGGCAATGCGCATGTGTCGGGCAGGAAGACGACCTTCGCCTCGAGGCCCTTGGCGGCGTGAACCGTCATGACGCGCACGACGTCCGCGCTTTCCATGTCGCGCTTGACGGTGAGCTCGAGCGTTTCGACCTCATGTATGAAAGCCGCGAGCGATGGCGCGGCGTTGCGGTCGTGATCGAGCGCGAGCGACATGAATTCGTCGATGGCGTCGCCAGCTTCGGCGCCGAGCCGCGCGAGAAAGGCGCGTCGTCCGCCGTCCTCGCCGAGCAGCCGGCTGAAGAATTCAAACGGTCGCGCCTCCTTCGCCCAATCGCGCCAGCGCGCGATTTTTTGCGCGGCGCGCGCATGGCGGCTTTCGGGCGATGCGCGCAGCGCTGCGTCGAGAGAACCGGGGCGGTGCGGCGCGACTTCGATCAGATCGGAATCGTCGAGGCCGATCAGCGGCGATTTGAGCGCACAGGCGAGCGCATAATCGTCCTGTGGCGCAAGCGCGACGCGCGCAGCGGCGAGGAGGTCCATGACCGCGATATGGCTGGCAATTTCGAGCCGGTCGGCGCCGGCGACGGGAACGCCCTTAGCCTTCAGTGCGCGCACCATGGCTTCGAAAAACGCGTCGCGGCGTCGCACGAGAATCATCACGTCGCCCGGCCGGATTGGCCGCAGCGCCCCGCTCTGCGAATCATGGACGCGTTCGCGCGACGCCGGCCCGATGAACGCCTTGATCTTCGCGGCGATGCGCTCCGCGAGCTCGGCAGGCGGCGAGGTTTCGCGCGGCAGGTCGAGCGGCAGCGTCCATTCGGCAGGGTCGGGCTGCTTGCTTCCCGCGATCGGCTCCCAGATTTCTACCATGCCCGGAATATCGTGCTTGAGCGCGCTATGGCGTGGCGGCGGCTCCTGGGGATCGGCGTTGAGGCCTTTGCGCGCTTCGGGCGATGAGAAGACGAGATCGACCGCGTCGAGTATGTTTCTGGCGGACCGAAACGATAATTCGAGCGGCACCGGATCGAAGGTCTGGTCCGCGGCTTCCACACGCGCGCGGAACAAATTGCGCATCCGTCCGAAGGATTGCGGCGAGGCCCCCTGGAACGAGAAGATCGACTGCTTCTCATCCCCGACCGCAAAGAACGTGCGCCGCTGTAGCCGCGCGCCGGCGCCAGAGGTGAATTCCGATGCGAGCGCCTCGAGGATCGCCCATTGCGCCTCGCTCGTATCCTGCGCCTCGTCGACGAGAATGTGATCGACGCCGCGATCGAGCTTGTAGAGCGTCCAGGCCGCAGCGCCCTCGCGCGTCAGCAATGCGCGCGTGCGCTCGATCAGGTCGTCGAAGTCGAGCACGCCGTGCGTGCGCTTCAGCGCTTCATAGCGTTGGAGACAGGCGGCGGCCAGCCGCAACAGCGCGATAGTGCGATCAAGAGTCCAGACCACGCGAAGCTTGTCGCGGAGAGCGAGAAGACGCTGCCCTTCCTCGATCAGTTTTCGCGGCAGGTCGGGCGCGATCTTGGCGATGTTGTTCGTTGCGACCCGCTCGAGCGGAGCGCCTTTCTGCGTGAAGAACAGGGAGAAATAATCTTCGATGCATGCCGAATCCGGTGCGCGTTCGGCAGCCTGCCGCAATTTGAGGGCCTGCTTCTTGTCGTTCGCCGAGCCGCCTTCGAGCGTGACGGCGATCGCACGCCACTCGCTCCAATGAATCCCGTCCTCGACGATTGCGCGCCGGATCGACGCCTCGTCGTCATCCGACGACAGTTCCAGAGCGGCGGGCAATCGCGCGATCAGCGTCTCGACATCGTCGAGCGCCTCGCGTTGTGCAAGCGCGGCGTTGAGAATGGTTTCGAAACCGCCTTCTGAAGTCTCCTCCGCGACGCGCGCGAGCGCCGCCCCGAGAATTGCATCGTTGGCTGCCGCTTCAAAAGTTTCGCGCCGCGCCAGCGCCAGCAATTCGGCGCGCTCCAGATCTTCCGCCGCCCGAAATTCCGCGGGCACGTTCGCTTCGAACGGAAAGAGATGCAGCACGCGCTCGCAAAAGGCATGGATCGTCTGGATCTTCAATCCGCCCGGCGTTTCAACGGCCGCCGCGAACAGTTTTCGCGCATCGTCGAGATTGTGCGGCGGCCTCGCGCCCGTCTCCTCGATTTTCGCGCGCAAGGTTTCGTCGTCGGCGAGCGTCCAGCCCGCGAGCATGCCGAAGACGCGCGCCGACATGTTGGCGGCCGCGGCCTTGGTGAAGGTGAGGCAGATCAGGCGCGATGGCGCGACGCCCGCCAGCAGCAGGCGAACGACGCGCTGCGTCAGCACATGCGTCTTGCCCGAGCCCGCATGCGCCGACACCCAGGCGGAGACTTCAGGGTCGGATGCGCGCCTCTGGTTCGTCCGCGTTTGCGCGGGGATCGGATATCTCATCCCTCGTCCACTCCGACTCCGCCGGAGGCCGACCATTCCTTGACCCGCGCGAGATGATCGAAATCGCCGGCCCGCTTGATGAACTGGGCGAGCGCGCGCGAAGGATATCCCTGTTCCGGTTCGCGGAACGACGACAGAAGCTTGTTCAGCTCCATAAAGTGCGTCTCCGCGAGTTCCGCGATATTCATCTCTTCCGGGGACGATGGAACGATCTTGCCGCCATTCTTGCCGCCCAGTTTGATATAGGCGCCGCCTTCGACGCCGGCCGCTGAAATCTCCGCAAATGCGCCGCGCAGGACCATGGCGGCTTCGAGCGTGAGTTGCGCGGCAAGCCCGATCTCGATCTGTCGCTTCGATGGCGGTTCGCCGGTCTTATAGTCGATGATTCGCGCATGGCCCGCGCGATCGATCTCGATCCGGTCGGCTTCGGCCGTCAGCGTGAATTCGCTTCCGTCCGATAGCGTGAACGGCAACTTCCCGCGCGCCTCGGCGACAATTTTGTCGATCTCCGGCCTGCGTCCCGCCTCGTAGCCGAGCAGATAATCGAGGCCTGCTTCCAGCGCCGGCCAGCGAAACGCGCGCCATGCGGGATCGGCGAAGAATGGCGCAAGGTGTTCGCGCGCGGCGGAGACGAGGAAGTCGCGGGCCTCGGACGGCAATTCGCGCCCCGGCCAGCGGCGCACAAATTCTGCGAGCGCCAGATGAACGCTCGTGCCTTGTTCCGACGCGCCGATTGCGAAGTCGAGTCGCTCCAGCGGCTGCAGCCGGAGAATGCGTTCGGCGTAGATCGCATAGGGATCGCGGCGCAATGTCTCGATCCGCGTGACGCTGAGCGATTTCGGCCGCAGCTCGACCGGCGGCTTCGGCGCGGGCCGTGTGAGCGGCGCGGCGGCAGGCGAGGCGTCGAGCAGCCGGGCCAGCGCGATCAGGCGCGCGCCGCGTGCGCGTAGGCCGTCGAATTCGACATCGCCGGCCAGCGCGCCGAGCCGTTGCAGAAAGCGCGATGCGACGGTCGGCGCGCGTGCGCGTTTTTGCGCGCGGGTGAGAACGACTTCGCGCGCCCCCATCGCCATCGCGAAATCATGCGCGGATTGCCCGATACGCCGTTCGGGCGGCGTCAGTCCGATCTGCGCGCGCATCGGCCGGTTGAGAAATGCGTCGCTACGCGGCTGTGGCGGCCAGATCGTCTCGTCGAGCCCGGCGAGCACGACGAGATCGGCCTCGAGCAAACGCGCTTCCAGCAGGCCGAGAATCTTGAGTCGCGGATGCGCAAGCTGCGGCCCGCGCGAAACGACCCCCGAAACAAGCCGGTCGAACAGGGCGCGATATTCGTAGAGACCGAAGCGCAATTCGGATTCAGCCTCGCCACCCATTGCGCCGACCTCGTCGAACAGGCGTTCGAGTGTGACCTCGTCTTCGGAATAACCGGCGACGGCATGCGCGCCGAGCGCGCGCAGCGCCGCGCGATGCAGCGCGATCCACGCGCCCACTGTCTGGGCGCGCGGCGCAGCGCGCAAGGACGCGAGCGCGGAGTCGATCGCGAGCGCCGCCATTTCCATCTCTTCCCATTCGCCCGGCGCGAGCCGTCGCACGGCGGCATGGGCGTGCCGGCCGTGCGCGGAATCCCGCGCGGCATTGAAACGTGCGCGCCAGTCGGGATCGCAGGGCGTCGCGCGCAAGACGGCGATTTCGATGTGCTGTGCGAGCTCCAGGGTGCGTGCGCGGTCCTGCGTCGGCGCAACCCCGCTGTGACCCAGGAGCGCGAGAAAGGCGACATCGGATCGTTCCGTCGCTGCGCTCAGCACGGCGCGCGCGAATGCGCCGGCAGGCGTCGCACCGAGCGGTTCGCCGCCGGAATCGTCGACGTGCAGGCCCCAGCGCGCGAGTTCCGCTCGCACGCGTCGCGCGATGGCGCGATCGGGCGTGATCAGCGCCGCGGTCTTTTCCGGCGTCTCCAGCGCCTCGCGCAGACAGATCGCGATGGCGAGCGCTTCCTCGCGCTCGTCGGCGGCCTCGACCAGGCAGACGTCGGCGAGCGCATCCGCGCGCTCGTTTCCATGCGCGGCGACATAGGCGCGCCAGTCTGGCGTCGACTCGCTCGGCGCCAAGGCCTGCGAGACGAAACGCCGCCGTTTGTTCAGCATTGCGTCCGGCGCGGCGAGCGCGCGCACATCCTCGCGCGAAACTTCGAGGCGCGTCAGCAGCCGCGCGAGCGCGGCCTGCGGATGGCCGTGCGCAGGCTCGGTTACCTCCCCCGCGCCGGACGCCAGCCGCCAGTCTTTTTCCGGCATGATGTCGTCGAGGCCCGGCAGGATCACGGCGCCGCGCGGGATGCGTGCGATGGCGCCCATGAGTTTCGCGGTCGCGCGGTTCGTGCCGGTCGAGCCGAGCACGATCGTCGGTTCGTCCAACTCGGCGAGCCGCGCCGCCTCGCGATCGATCAGTCGCGCGCGCCGCGCGGCGAGATCGATCGCGCCGCGATCTCTGAGAATATCCGGCCAGAGTTCGATCGCGATCTTCAGGAATTCCGCGGAAATGCCCCAGTAGCGATCGTAATCTTCAGCCGCAAGACGCCGGATCGCCGACCAGTCCGCGCCTTCGACGATGAATTCGTCGATGAGATCGGCAAGTTCTCCGGCGAGCGCAAGCGCGTCAGCAGGCGTCGCGCCGACGACGAGCGCCTGGGTCGCGTCGGTGATGATCTCCCCGTTCTGGCCGACGCCGACGATCGCGCCGCGCAATTGCTGCGACCAGCGATGAACGAGGGAAGCCAGCAGGAAGCGGCGCTCGATCTCGCCGATCGCCGGCGGGATCGAGGGATCGAAGGAGACGAATGCTTCGTCGGGCTCGGCGAACAGCGAGGCTTCCTCGTCGACAGCGCCGAGCGGCCTGATTGTCGGCAGCAGCGTCGCGCCACGCTCCGATTGCGCCGCGAATTCCGCAATCAGCGCACGGGTTGCGCGACGCGTCGGGACATAGATCGTCAGATCCGTCAGCGCCAGCGGCCCCGCCACGTGCGAGAGGCCCGGAAGGATATCGCCATCGAGCAGCGCGCGCACGAAAGTCGCGAGATAGGGAACGCCCGGTGGAATCGTGAAGAGGCGCGGGCGCGCCATGGTCAGGCCGCGGGCCGCGCGTAGGCGCGTTCGGCCTCCTCGACCGCCTCGGGCGTGCCGACGTGCAGCCATTGCCCGTTGAGACGCAATCCATGCAGCCGGCCCGCTTCCGCCGCGCGGAAGAAATATGGCGCGAGCCGAAACACGTCCTCTTGCGCATCCGCGAACAGGCTCGCCCTCATGATGCCGACGCCGGCATAGACGAAGGCCGAGACTTCACGTTCCGCGCGCCTTGTCAGACGGCCGCCGGGCGCCATGTGGAAATCGCCGGGCCAGTCGACGCCGACGCTGCCTGAGGTCGCGGCCACCAGCAGCAGAATGTCCATCTCGGCCGGTCGCCACGCCTCCCGCATCGCGGCGATCGTGGAGTGCGGACCTTCGAGCCATACGGCGTCGGTGTTGCAAATGAAGAAATCGGCGTCGCCGATCAGCGGCAGCGCCTTCCTGATGCCGCCGCCCTGGTCGAGCAGTTTTTCGCGTTCGTCCGAGATGACGATCTCCGGCCGCGTACGTCCCTTCAGATGCGTTTCGATCTGGTCGGCGAGATGGTGCACATTGACGATCGCGCGCGTGACGCCGCCCTCGGCGAGCCGATCGAGCATGTGATCGAGCATCGTTCTGCCGCCGATTTCGACGAGCGGCTTGGGGATATGATTGGTGATCGGACGCATGCGTGTGCCGAGGCCGGCGGCGAAGACCATCGCCGTATCGAGGGGCGCCCGCGCAATTGGTATCGTCGTCAATCGGGCGTCCTCGGCAATCAGGCGTCTTCAATCGTGCGCGGCAGATTGGCGACATGCCATTCGCGCAAGGTCGCAAGCGCGGGATGCGCGAGATTCTTGCGCAGATAGCGCGTCACGCGCGGCAGGTGCGCGAGATATTGCGGCTTGCGGTCGCGCTTGTCGAGCCGCGCGAAAATCCCGAGGATCTTGGTCGCGCGTTGCGCGCCGAGAATGGCGTAAGCGCGCGCGAAGGCGGCCATGTCGAAATCCGCCGCGCCAGAGCGACGCAATTGCGCGTAATGGCCGAGCAGCCGCAGTTCCAGCTCGTCAGGCACGGTCACGCGCGCGTCCTGAAGCAGCGAGACGACGTCATAGGCCGGATGGCCCATCACGCAATCCTGGAAGTCGATGACGCCCACGCGCTTCACGCCCGCGCGCTCGGCGAGCCAGATCAGGTTCGGCGAATGATAGTCGCGCAACGTCCAGGTCGATGGCCCGTTGACGATCTCGACCGCGATCTGGCGCCAGAGATTGACGAAGGTCGCGCGCTGGCCGGACGAAAGCTGCGCGCCGGCTATGTGCGGCGCATACCAATCCACCAGCAGCTCGATCTCGATCAGCAGCGCATCGAGATCGTAGGGCGGGATACGGTAGATCGAGCCGTCGTCGATCGCGACCGTGTCGGCGCGCGGCCTGGCGTGAATTTCGGCGAGCGCTGCCGCGGCTTCCGCATAGCGCTCGCGGATGGGCCCGCTTTCGTCGACGACGCCCTCGGGGCCTAGATCTTCGAGAACCGCGAAGCCGCCTGTAAGGTCCGCGGCGTAAATTTCCGGCGCGGACAGCCCCTCCGCGCGCAAGGCGCTGTCGATCGCCACGAACGGGCGAATGTTCTCCGCCAGTTTCGCTATCGCGCTGTAAGGCTTGCCGTAGCGCACGGGGGGGCCGTCGGGCCGCGGCGGCGAGATCATCAAAATCGCGCGCGCCCCATCGGGCTTGATCAAGCGCTCGTAGGCGCGGGTGGACGCGTCGCCGAGCATGAATTCGCGTTTCGCATCCTGCCAGCCTGCGGCGCGCAAAATGTCGGTCACGCCTTTCGCGCGAGAAATGCGCGTCGCGAAGGCGCCGAAGCCGGAAAGCTCGATCACACGCCGGTCCCCGCCTTCGGCCGGGATCGACAGACGCACGTCGAGACGTTCCGCTGGCAGGGCGCCGCCAGCGCGTTCGGCCCATTCGACCAGAACCAGCGCGCTCTCGGTCGCCTCGTCCCAGCCGAGCTCCGTCAGTTCGGAGGGATTGCCGATGCGGTAGAGATCGGCGTGCACGATCGGGAAGTCGGGACCGTCGTAGACCTGCATCAACGTGAAGGTCGGGCTCGGCACCTCGATGTCCGGCTCTTCCGTCAGGGCGCGAATGAGTGCGCGCGCAAACGCCGTCTTGCCGACGCCGAGATCTCCCGACAGCGTCACGAGATCTCCGGCCTGCACGAGCTTCGCGACCTGCAGCGCGACCTCGCGCGTGTGTTCCTCGTCATGCGCCTCGATGCGCCAGACGGCTGGTTCCAGCGCGCCGCTCATACCGGCGTCCTGCTGTTGTCGACGAGCGCCGGGGGCGCGCCTGCCGCCGCGTCTTCGGCGCTGCGCGCCGGAAAGATGCAGGTAACCGCCGTCCCCTCGCCCGGCGCGGAATCGATGTGAATCTGGCCGCCGTGCAATTCGACCAGCGCCTTCACGATTGAAAGGCCGAGGCCGACGCCGCGATGGCGGGTGCCGATCGTGTGGCTCTTGAAGCGGTCGAACACCTTGTCGAGCACGTCGGGCGGAATGCCACGCCCGTTGTCTGTCACCTTGAAGGCGATTTCCTCGCCGCGCCTGAGCGCAGCGAGCGTGACGGTCTGGCCGGGCTCGGAGAAGCCGATTGCATTGGAGAGGAGGTTGAACAGGATCTGCCGCACCCGCTTGCCGTCTGCGCGGAAGGAGCCGACGTCGTCGCGCGCGACGATCGACAGGTTGATGCCGGATTCCGACAGGCGATCCTGAATGCCGGCAGCGGCGGCGCGCATCGTCTCGGCTATGTCGACTTCCTCCAGCTCGAGCTGCATGCCGTCCTTGTCGATGGTCGCGAGGTCGAGAATGTCGTTGATGATGGCGAGCAGCGCCGCCGACGACTTCATGACATAGCCGACATAGTCGCGCTGACGCGCGTTCAGCGGCCCGACGGTCTCGTCGTTCAGGAGCTGGATGAAGCCGATGATATTGGTCAGCGGCGAGCGTAGCTCATAGGAGATGTGGTGCACGAAATCGTTGCGCAGGTTTTCCGCCTCGATCAGCGCCTGGTTGCGGTCGGTGAGCGCGCGTTCGACGCTGACCTGCGCGGTCGCGTCGATGAAGGTGATCAGCGTCGCGCCGTCCGGCAGCGGCTGCGCGGCGCAATCGAGCACGAGCCCATCAGAGCGGTTCATGCGGAACGACTGGCCCGTGCGCTGCTCGTGCAGGCCGGTGACGATCGCGCGCAGCTTGGCGAAGCCGCCGCCCGGGCCCGCGAGCGGCGCGCATTCCTGCGCGATCACGTCGAAATGCGGGCGCGCGATCAGCCCTGCCTCGTCGAGGCGCCACATGTGGGCGAAGGCCGGGTTATGCAGCTTCAGCTTGCCGTCCGTGCCGAACACGGCCACGCCTTCCTGCAGCGTGTCGAGCGTTTCGTTCTGCACGCTCATCATCTGCTTGAAGCGCGACTCGATCTCGAAACGCTCGGTCACATCGTCGTAGAGATAGGTGACGCCGCCGTGCGGGCTCGGATTGGAGACGACGCGGAAGGTGCGGCCGCCCGGCACGTACCAGACATGCTCGCGGGTCTCCTGCGACTGGTAGGCCGCCATCAGGCCCGCCTTCCACGTGCGGAAATCGGCCTGCTCCGGCAGCCGGCGCTCGGCGCGCAACCGGTCGAGAATTTCCGGATCCGTCGGCCCCTGGTCGAGGAAGTTCTGCGGCAAGGCCCACAACTGGCGATAGGCGGCGTTATGGAAGACGAGCCGCTTGTGCCCGTCGAAGATTGCGACCGCTGTCGGCAGCTGATCCAGCGTGCGGGTGTGCGATTCCATCTGCTGTTCGAGATTGTCGCGCACGGCTTCGAGTTCGCTGAGATCCTGCGCATAGCCGACCGAGCCGGCCCGCGTCGGCACATCGACGATATCCAGCAGGCGGCGCGCGCCCGAGACGAGGCCTGGCAGGCGCGCGCGCCATGTTTCACCGCCCTCGATCGTGCGGCGGCTTGTCTCGCGCGCGTCGCGATCGAGCAGTTCGACGCCCTTGGCGACGGCCTCGGTCGGGTCCTTGACCTCGACCGCGCGCGCATAGGCGGCGTTTACCCAGGTCAGCTTGCCCTCGGCATCGCGCGTCCAGGCAGGGGCGGCGATCGAATCCAGCATTGCGCGCAGCGCGTCGGCCTGTGCGCCGAGCTCGGAGTGGCGCTGGCGCAGCGACAGCAATTCGAGCCGATCCCCCGAGACGTCGCGGATTCGCAGTACGGCGCGTCCGGCGATCGCGCGTCCCTCCGCCTCCAGATGCCGCCCGGCGAGCGAGACCAGCGACATGCGGAACCCTTCGCCGCGCCGGCGCAGACGCTCGACGCAATCGTCGAGGCGCTGCGCAAGCGCTGGCTCCAGCCACGCGCCGAAGCCGAGTACGCGCCGCGGCACCGGCGCATCGGTCACCAGGCCGATCTCGCCTTCGATTTCCGGCTCGCTGGAGGCCGAGCCCCAGGCGACGATGATCTGTGGTTCGGCGGAGAGGAACACATGCGCGCGCTCGAGTTTTGCGCGCGCCGCCTCGAGTTCGGCCACCAGCGAAGTCTCGCGCTGCGTCCATTGCTTGCGCCCTGTGAGATGCAGCAGCGCCGTGATGGTCGAAAAAATGACGAGGCCGACGACGAGCGAGACGCCGACGACATTGGGTTCGTGCATCTGCTGTTCGGCTCCGGCGGCCTGGGCAAGCGCGGGCGTGGCCGCGATCAGGGCCGGCAGAGATGCGCTCGAGATGCGGAGGAGCCACTTCGGCGCCCGTGCGATCCATGCGCGGACGGCGCCGAAAACATCCTGGTTTGATGCGCTTTGCGAGAACGTACGTCCCAGCTCAATCACATGGTGATCCTGCCGCCGCCGCCTCATCGCCGTCCCCTTTTCGAGGCGCACGCGCGCATCGGCCGGTCCGCCGACAGCAAGAGCCTCCAGTCCGGCAGCGTCCGCCTCGCTGCCCGAATCAGTCCAATTTAGCCTTAGGCGAGGGTCCTGAGAAAGTGGTTAACGAATGGGAAATTCATGGCCTTCGCCGTGTCCAGCTGTCGCAGGGGCGTCGGGTCTGAAAAATACAACGCACACTGATTGACAGTATACAGAATATATGGTCACATGCCGGCAACAAGGAAGATCAGGCCGGGAGGATGGATATGGCTCAGGCGAGCAACAGGATCATCGTGGTCGGCGGCGGCATCGGCGGTCTCGCCGCGTCGCTGGCGCTCGTGCGCCAGGGGTTCGAGGTCACGGTGCTCGAGCAGGCGCCGGAGATCGGCGAGATCGGCGCGGGCATCCAGCTCGGCCCCAATGCTTTCTCGGCTTTCGACGCGCTCGGCGTCGGCGAGAAGGCGCGCGGCCGCGCCGTCTATGTCGACGAGATGATCATGCATGACGCGATCGATGGCGAGCTTGTCGGCCGCATCCCGACCGGCGAGGCCTTCCGCAAGCGATTCAACAATCCTTACGCCGTCATCCACCGCGTCGACATTCATTCGTCGCTGCTCGAGGGCGCTCAGGAGACGGGTCGGATCGAGTTCAAGACATCGACCCGCATCGAGCGCATCGAGCAGGACGACATTGGCGTGACGGCCTTCGACCAGAACGGCGTCGCCCATCGCGGCCTCGCCCTGATCGCCGCCGACGGCGGCAAGTCGGTCGTGCGTGCGCAATATGTCAACGATCCCCCGCGCATCACCGGCCACGTCGTCTATCGCGCCGTGATCGACAAGGCGGATTTCCCGAAGGATCTGCAGTGGAACGCGGCTTCGCTCTGGGCTGGGCCGAAATGCCATCTCGTGCATTATCCGCTGCGCGGCGGCGAGCAGTACAATGTCGTCGTCACCTTCCATTCCCGCAAAGCCGAGGAATGGGGCGTCACCGATGGCTCCAAGGAGGAAGTGCAGAGCTACTTCCAGGACGTCTGTCCGAAGGCGCGCCAACTCATCGACCTGCCGAAATCCTGGCGCCGCTGGGCGACGGCGGACAAGGAGCCGATCGAGACCTGGACTTTCGGCCGTGTGACCCTGCTCGGCGATTCCGCGCATCCCACGACGCAATATATGGCGCAGGGCGCCTGCATGGCGCTGGAGGACGCGGTGACGCTCGGCGAGGCGCTGCGCGTCAACCAGAACGACATCCCGAAAGCGCTGCAGCTCTATCAGGCCTGCCGCACCACCCGCACCGCGCGCATCGTGCTTTCGGGCCGCGAAATGGGCCGCATCTATCACGCCGCCGGCGTCGAGCGGAAAATTCGCAATTCGCTCTGGAAGGACCGGCCGGTCGAGCGTTTCTACGACGCAGTGGAATGGCTATACGGTTGGAACGTCACCAAGGCTCTGGAACAATAAGCGCCGACAGGACGCATCAGGAGGAATAAGGCCATGTCGCAGCTCGGCACGCTCGAGGAGCTCCCGCTCGAATACCGCAACGGCCTGACGTCGCAGAACCTCGTGCCGCTCTGGCCGAATCTTCGCGCAGCGCTGCCGTACAATATCCCCGCGCGCCGCACGAAGCCGATGGTGTGGCGCTATGCCGAAATCCGTCCCGAGCTCCTGAAGGCCGGCGAACTGACGCCGATCGAGAAGGCCGAGCGACGCGTGCTCGTGCTCGCCAATCCCGGCCTCGGGCTCGAGAACATGCAGGCGACGCCGTCGATCTACATCGGCATGCAGTTGATCCTGCCGCGTGAGACCGCGCCCAACCACAAGCACACGCCGAGCGCCGTGCGCTTCGTCGTGGAAGGCGAGGGCGGCTTCACCGTCGTAGAAGGCGAAAAGATGCCGATGGAGAAGGGCGATCTGATCCTCACGCCCTCGGGCCTCTGGCACGAGCACGGCCACGAGGGTTCAGGCCCGGTCGTCTGGCTCGACGCGCTCGACCTGCCGATGGTCTATGCGCTGGAGGCATCCTACTGCCTCGACGGCGAGCCGCAGAAGGTCAGGAACCAGCCCGATTCCTCGCAGACACGCTACCGTCGCGCAGGGCTCGTGCCCTACGCCTCGCTGCGCACGTCGCGCGCGAAATATCCGCTCTGCCGTTTTCCATGGAAGGAAACGCGCGCCGCGCTGCAGGATCTGTCGATCGTCACGGACAAGGGCGACGTCGTGCAACTCGCCTATGTGAATCCGGAAACGGGCGGCGAGTGCCTGCCGATCCTCGGCTTCTCCGCCATCATGCTGCGTCCGGGCGAAACCGTCCGCCCCGTCCGCCGCTCGGCTTCCGCCGTGCTGCATGTCGTGGAAGGCGAGGGGCAGGCGAAGATCGACGGCGTCGAACTCGACTGGGGCGGCCAGGATACGATGGCCGTGCCGACCCACGCCCAGGTCGAGATCACGAACAAATCGTCGTCGAAGCCGGCATATCTCTTCCAGGTCGACGACGCGCCGATGCAGAAGAAGCTCGGGTTCTTCGAGGAGTTCGGCTGAACAGACACGCCCGTCATGGCCGGGCTTGACCCGGCCATCCACGCGACACGGGTCGATTATTGTCGATAGCCGAAGCGTGCGTCATCGGGCCGGCGTGGATGCCCGCGACAAGCGCGGGCATGACGGCTGAGCCGTCAAACCGTCTTCTCCGGACTCGCACACAAATCCGCGATCACGCACCGCGTGCACTCGGGTTTGCGCGCCTTGCACACATAGCGCCCGTGCAAGATCAGCCAGTGGTGCGCGTGTAGCAAAAATTCCTGCGGGATGATCTTCAAGAGCCCCAGCTCCACCTCGAGCGGCGTCTTGCCGCGCGCCAGCGGAATGCGGTTGGAAATCCGGAAGAGGTGCGTGTCGACCGCGATCGTCGGTTCGCCGAAAGCGATGTTGCGTACGACATTCGCCGTCTTGCGCCCGACGCCGGGCAGCGCCTCCAGCGAAGCCGCATCGCGCGGGACCTGCCCGCCGTGCTTCTCGACGAGGATTTGCGACAGCGCGATCACGTTCTTCGCCTTGGCGCGAAACAGGCCGATCGTCTTGATGTGCTCGCGCACCCTGTCTTCGCCGAGCGCCAGCATTTTCTGCGGCGTGTCGGCGGCGGCGAACAACGCGCGCGTCGCCTTGTTGACGCCGGCGTCGGTAGCCTGCGCCGAAAGCACCACCGCCACCAGCAGCGTATAGGGGTTCACATATTCGAGCTCGCCCCTGGGCTCCGGGTTCTGCGCGCGCAGCCGGGTGAAAACTTCGCGCACGGTTGCCGTGTCCGCATATTTGCGCCGCGCCGGCTTATTGCCGGCGGCGGACGATTTCCCGGAAGCGGTGGCCCGCGGCCTCTTCTTTTCGAGCATGGAGCTTTATATTGTCAGGGAACTTGTCTCGCAAAGCAGCCTTTTGATGGCCCAAGCATACGATCAGGCGATCTATTCCGTCCGTCTGCGGCCGCACCGCTCGCTGACGCGCGGTCAGGCGAACATGCTGGTCTTCGTCGTCAGCGCAACGATCTGCGCCATTAGCCTGCCGTTCTTCTTCATGGGCGCATGGCCGATTGTCGGTTTTCTGGGGCTGGACGCGCTCGGAATCTGGGCCGCCTTCGAACTCTCGTTTCGCGCCGCCCGCGCCTACGAGGACCTGCGCCTGACCCCGCTGGAATTGAAGCTCGACAAGGTTCCGGTGCGCGGGCAGACGCGCGAATTCCGATTCAACCCATTCTGGGTGCGGCTCGACCGGTCCGATCACGAGGAATTCGGCCTGCAACGGCTGGCGCTGGTTTCGCACGGCCGCAGCGTCGAATTCGGCAGTTTTCTCGGGCCGGAGCAGAAGGCCGCCGTCGCCGGCGACCTGTCGTTGGCGCTGGCGCGCGCGCGGCGGGGACCGGACCTGTCGTAGGAATCGGGTGGCGGCCGATCCGTTGCAGCGTCAGTATCGGATAAATTCAGACGGACTGCCGCCATGCTTCAACGCGCAAACCCCGAAACCTTTACGCAGCTCGACCTCGCCGACGATTACGAGCGCGTGCGCGCCGCGATCGAATTCATGACCAAGGCGTCGCGCCGCCAGCCGGAGGTCGAGGAGATCGCCGCCCATGTCGGCCTGTCCGCCTCGCATTTCCACCATCTCTTCAAGCGCTGGGCGGGCCTGACGCCTAAAGCCTTCCTGCAAGCCGTCACCATCGACCATGCGCGCGCGCTGCTGCGCGACAGCGCCAGCGTGCTCGACGCCTCCTACGAGGTCGGCTTGTCGGGCCCCGGCCGCTTGCACGATCTCTTCGTCGCGCACGAGGCGATGACGCCCGGCGATTTCAAGCGCGGCGGCGAGGGCCTGACATTGCGTTACGGTTTTCATCCCTCGCCATTCGGCGAGGCGATCGCCGTCATCGCGCCGAAAGGGCTCGCCGGTCTCGGCTGGGTCGACAAGGGCGACCGAAAGGCGGCGCTTGCCGACATGGTCCGCCGCTGGCCGAACGCGCAATTCGTCGAGGATGACGCGGCGACGGCGCTGTACGTGCGCCGCGCGTTCGACCCGGATGAATGGCGGGCGGACCGACCGCTGCGCCTCGTCCTCATCGGCACGGATTTCGAGCTGCGCGTCTGGGAGACGTTGCTCGCCATCCCCATGGGCCGCGCAACCACCTACTCGGACATCGCGCGAAAACTCGGCAAGCCGCAGGCCGCGCGCGCGGTCGGCGCGGCTGTGGGCAAGAATCCAATTTCCTTTGTCGTACCCTGCCACCGCGTTCTCGGCCGCTCCGGCGCCTTCACCGGCTACCACTGGGGCGTCGTTCGCAAGCAGGCGATCATCGGCTGGGAAGCTGGCCAGACAGCATGATCATCCCGCGATCATCGCGCGCAGGATTCCGACCAGCGCGCTGATCGTCAGGACTCCGGACGCCAGAGCCTGAATGGCGAAGCCCGTACCGCGTTTCTCGGCCGCGCGCGCATACATGACGATGTAGAGGATGCGTCCGACGACCCAGACGAGGCCGACCAGCGCGGCCCATTTGTCGCTCGCATACCAGGCGCACAGCCAGAGCGGGGCCAGAAAAGTCGGCATCCATTCCAGCGTGTTCTGTTGCGCGCGAAACGCGCGCTCGAAGGCCGGATCGCCGGTCGTGGCCGGCGCGGCGATCTTGTAGCGCCGCCGCGCGCGGGCGACCTGAATGCCAGCGGCGCCGTAGGTGAAGAGGGCAAAAATGGTGACGAGCGCGGTTAAGTTCATTTCCTGATCCTAGTCCTTGGACGCGCGCCATCTGGCAAAACCGTCTGCGCGCAACTTGCATGCAGGGCACTGGCCGCAGCCATGGCCCCACTCGTGCAGCGCGCCGCGTTCGCCGAGATAGCAGGTGTGCGTGTCGGTCCTGATGATATCGACCAGCGCACTGCCGCCAATCTCCTGCGCCAGCGCCCAGGTCGCCGCCTTGTCGATCCACATCAGCGGCGTCTCCAATACGAAGCGGGCGTCCATGCCGATGTTGAGCGCGACCTGCATCGCCTTGATCGCGTCGTCGCGGCAATCGGGATAGCCGGAAAAATCCGTCTCGCACATGCCGCCGACAATGCGCGTCAGTCCGCGCCGATAGGCGAGTGCGGCGGCGAAGGCGAGGAAGATCAGGTTGCGTCCCGGCACGAATGTGTTGGGCAGGCCCTTCGTGTCGGCTTCAATCGCGATCTCACGCGTCATCGCCGTCTCGGAAATCGCGCCGAGCGCTGAAAGATCGAGCGTGTGATCGTCGCCGAGCTTCTCGCGCCAATACGGCTTCAGGTCGGCGAATTTTTCACGCACGATTGCGCGCTGCGCGAGTTCGACCGCGTGCCGCTGGCCGTAGTCGAAACCGATCGTTTCAACGCGGTCGAAGCGCTCGAGCGCCCAGGCGAGGCAGGTCGCGGAATCCTGTCCGCCGGAGAAGAGGACGAGGGCGGAGCTTTCGCTCACACGACCTCCCCGCGCGCCCAGGACGCGATCAACTGATGCGCGATTGCGAATTTCGGGGGGCAGAAAAAACCGTCGAGCCGACCGTCCACCAGCTTCAACGCCTCCTCGCGCGAAAACCAGCGGGCGTCGTCGAGTTCGGTCACGTCGATCGTGATCTTCTCGTCTTCTGCCTCCGCCAGACAGCCGATCATCAGCGAGCACGGGAAGGGCCAGGGCTGCGAGGCCATGTAGGTCACCTTGCCGCAGGAAATGCCGGCCTCCTCCTTGATTTCGCGGCGCACGGCGTCCTCGAGCGTCTCGCCGCCTTCCACGAAGCCCGCGAGCGCGGAAAACATGCCCTTGGGAAAGCGCGGCTGGCGGCCGAGCAGGCATTTGTCGCCGGAGACCGCGAGCATGATGACGACAGGATCGGTGCGCGGGAAATGCTCGGCCTTGCAGGCCGCGCATACGCGCTTCCAGCCGGCGGCGGCCGGTTGCGTCTCCGCGCCGCAATTCGAGCAGAAGCGATGGCGCGAATGCCAGTACATGACGCTCTTCGCTTGCGCGAGACGGCCGGCGGTCTTCTCCGACACCATGCCCTGCATCATGATCGAGCGCAGGTCGACGCGGACCTCCGCCGTCTTGCCCGGCGGCGGCGCCTCGTTGCGATAGATGCGCTGCAATTGCTCGCGGCTCGGCCCCAGATCCTGCGGCGCGTCTTCCAGCAAGGTGGCGAATACGCCGCCGACGCCGTCATGGCCAAGGAAGACGGTTTCGCGCGCGCCGCCCATGCGCCCGGCTTCCGCGAAAGTGAACAGCGAGCGATAGCCCTCGCTGTCGCGTTCGAGGATCACATTGTCGCCGGCGATGACGAAAGTGCGGGCTTCAGCATCCGCACGCAGCGTCTCGATATGGCCGGAATCGTCGCGCTTGTCCGACATGCGGTCGAGATCGTTGGCCGAATAGCCCGTCCGGGCCGAAAGCTCCTTGCGCGCCGCCATTTTGGTTCCTTTTGCCGAGTCGGGCGGGAGCATAGCGGCGGCGACAAGCGAAGGGAAAGGCCAGAGGCGTGGCGCGCGTCTGCAATCCATGCAGGATAGCCACATGAGAATCGCGCTCCTGTTCATCTGCCTGCTGGCCCTCGCCGCCCCCGCGCGCGCCGCTTCGGGCGACGCCGCCTTCGACGCCTTCGTCGCCTCAGCCTGGCCGCCGGCGCAGGCGGCCGGCGTTTCTCGTGAAACTTTCGCGCGCGAGACGGCGGGCCTGACGCCCGACCCCGCGATCAAGGCGCGGCCGGCGAAACAGGGCGAATTCTCGCTGCCCATGCATTCCTACATCGCGCAGGTCGTGAACCCGAAAAAGGTCGCCATCGGTCGCGCTCGAGCCAAAAGCTTTGCGGATATTCTGTCGAGCATCGAAAGCCGCACCGGCGTGCCGTCCGAAATCTGCCTCGCCATCTGGGGCATCGAGAGCGGCTATGGTCCGACGCAGGGCGGCCACGACATCCTGCGTTCCGTCGCCACGCTGGCCGTCCGCAAACACCGCGCCGACTTCTATCGCAACGAATTCGTCGCCGCGCTCGTGCTGCTGCAAAGCGGAATGCCGCGCGAAAATCTCACCGGTTCATGGGCGGGCGCGATGGGCCAGCCGCAATTCACGCCCTCCTCCTATCTCAAATTCGCCGTCAGCTATTCCGGCGGCGGCCAGGCCGATATCTGGAACTCGAGCGCCGACGCGCTCGCCTCCATCGCCAACTTTTTGAAAGGCTCCGGCTGGAATCCGGCCGTGCCGGCCGTCATCGAAGTGACCGTGCCGCAGGATTTCGACTGGAAGCCGGTCGATCTCGATCTCAGCGCATGGCGGCGTCTGGGCTTTGCGCGCGCCGACGGAGAGGCGTTGCCGGCCGCGGGCTCGGCCAGCCTGTTCCTGCCGGAGGGCGCGGCGGGTCCGGCCTTTCTCATCACGGAGAACTGGGAAGTCATCCGCCAGTACAACACCTCCGACGCCTATGCGCTGGCCGTCGCGCTGCTGGCCGAGCGCATCGGCGGCGCCTCGGGCCTCAGGGGCGGCTGGCCGAAGGGCTACGTCTCGATGTCGCTGACCGACCGCTCGCGCGCACAAAAACTGCTTGTCGCGAAGGGCCTCTATTCCGGCGCGACGGACGGCAAGATCGGGCGCGGCACGCGCAACGCAGTGCACAAATTTCAGCTGTCGGCGGGTATGCTGCCGGCGGATGGTTTGTTGACGCCGGCGGTGTTGAAGCGATTGCAGACACGATAACCCTCATCCTGAGGAGGAGCGAGGCGCCGTCTCGAAGGATGCTCCAGAGTTGCGAATGCGGCCGTCCTTCGAGACGGCTTCTGCGCAGCCTCCTCAGGACGAGGGCGCGGGAGGATGGACTATGCGTTACGTCACGATCGAAAAAGGCCTCGGGCCCGAAGGCCGCATTGCCGTCGTGCGCTTCGACCGCGGCGACAGGCTGAATGCGCTGTCGGCGCAGGCCATGCGCGAATTGCGCGCGGCGGCGCAGTCCTTCGAGGACGATCCCAAAACCTCGGTCGTCGTTCTCGCGGGCGCGGCGCACGGTTTTTCCGCCGGCTTCGACCTCAAGGATTCGGAAGGCCGTGAGCGGACGAAACTCGGCCTCGGCGATCGCCGCGCCGCGCTGATGGTCGGCCCGCGCATGTGCCGCGCCTGGTACGACATGGAACAGGTGACGATCTGCGCCATCGAGGGCCATTGCATCGGCGGCGGCGCGGCGCTGGCTGTGTCGCTCGACTTCCGCATCTGTGGCGCTTCGGCGCATTTCCGCATTCCCGAGGTCGAACTCGGCATGAACATGAGCTGGGGCTCGGTGCCGCGCATCCTGCAATTGATCGGCCCCGCGCGCACCAAACAGGCGGTCATCTGCGCCTCCGACCGCATTTCCGCCGCGCAAGCCGAGAAATGGGGGCTGGCGGAGGAGGTGGTGGAAGACGGACAGGTCTTTGCGGCAGCCTTCGCCTTTGCCGAAAAGATCGCCGCGCAGCCGCCGATCCCGACCATGATGACCAAGACGACAGTCAATCGCCTCTCCGGCGCGCTCGACGATCTCGCCAGCCACATGGACCGCGACCAGTTCGCGCTGACCAATCTTTCGGAAGATCACGCCGAGGGCGTCGCCGCCTTCATGGAGCGGCGGAAGCCGAAATTCCGGGGGCGGTGAGATCAGGGATTTGACCTGAAAGCCCGCTCTCCCTAGTTTCCGCGGCTTCAAAACCGCAGGAAAATCATGTCCGCCGATCCCATTGCGCCCCAGACCCTCCTCGAAGCCGCCCGCGTCTCGCAGGCCTGGCCGTTCGAGGAGGCGCGCAAACTGGTCGCGCGGCTCGAGATGCACCCGAAGGACGAAGTGCTGTTCGAGACGGGCTACGGCCCCTCGGGCCTGCCGCATATCGGCACTTTCGGCGAAGTCGCGCGCACGACCATGGTCCGCCGCGCCTTCGAGGTTCTGACCGAGGGCAAGGTGAAGACGCGTCTGCTCGCGTTCTCCGACGACATGGACGGCCTGCGCAAGGTGCCCGACAACGTGCCCAACAAGGACATGCTGGCCGAAGACCTGCACAAGCCGCTGACCCAGGTGCGCGATCCCTTCGGCACGCATGCGAGCTTCGGCGCGCACAACAACGCCCGGCTGCGCGCCTTTCTCGACGCCTTCGGCTTCGAATACGAATTCGCGTCCTCGACCGAATATTACAAGAGCGGTCGATTCGACGCCGCGTTGCTTCATTTGCTCGCGCGCTACGACGCCGTCATGAAGATCATGCTGCCGACCTTTCGCGAGGAGCGCGCCGGCACCTATTCGCCCTTCCTGCCGATCCATCCCGTCACCGGGCATGTCATGCAGGTGCCGCTGGAATCCCATGACGCCGCGAAGGGCACGATTTCATGGAAGGATCCGAAGACGGGCGATCTCTACGAGACGCCCGTCACCGGCGGCCATTGCAAGCTGCAATGGAAGCCCGATTGGGCGATGCGCTGGTATGCGCTCAAGGTCGATTACGAAATGGCAGGCAAGGACTTGATCGATTCCGTAAAACTGTCGGGCTCGATCGTGCGCGCGCTCGGCGGCACGCCGCCGGAGGGCTTCAATTACGAGCTCTTCCTCGACGAGAAGGGCCAGAAGATTTCGAAGTCCAAGGGCAACGGTCTGACAATCGAGGAATGGCTGACCTACGCGAGCCCCGAGAGCCTCGCGCAATTCATGTTCCAGAAGCCGACCGCGGCCAAGCGTCTCTATTTCGACGTCATCCCGCGCACGGTCGACGAATATCTGGGCTTTCTCGATCGCTATCCGAACCAGGCGTGGAAGGAGCGGCTCGGCAATCCAGTCTGGCACATCCACAATGGCCAGCCGCCGGCGGCGGAAGTTCTGCATCATCCTGGCGAGGAAAATGCGCACGGTACCAGTATCTCCTTCGGCATGTTGCTGAACCTCGCCGCCGTCGCCAACAGCGAGGACGCCTCGGTGCTCTGGGGCTTCCTGCGTCGCTACGCGCCGGGCGCTTCGCCGGAGAACCATCCCAAGCTCGACAAGCTCGTCGGCTACGCCGTCGCCTACTTCCGCGACTTCGTGCGGCTGGAGAAGAAGTACCGGCTGCCCGACGAGGTCGAGCGCGACGTTCTCGCGCGTGTCTCGGCCATGCTCGATGCGCTCGCCCCAGACGCCAGCGCGGAAGACATCCAGACGCATCTCTACGATGTCGGCCGCGCCACGCCGCGCTATCAGGACTTCAAGGCCAAGACCGCGACGCCGGAGCGGCCGGGCGTGTCGAACGACTTCTTCAACATGCTCTATCAGACGCTGCTAGGCGAAGATCGTGGCCCGCGTTTCGGCTCCTTCGTCGCGCTTTACGGCGTGCCGGAGACAAAGAAGTTGATAGCGGATGCGCTGGCGGGAGATCTCAAGTCGCGCCACGACGCGTTCATGAAGGCGCGCGAGGAGAAGAAGACGGCGTAAATGTCTCCGTCATCGGCGCCCTCATGCTGAGGAGCCGCGCGCAAGCGCGGCGTCTCGAAGCATGGCCGCAGAGAGCGTGATCCGGCCATCCTTCGGGACGCGCTGCTGCGCAGCGCTCCTCAGGATGAAGATTCGAATTATGAGACGGTTTTCGGCTCTGAAGACGTCCGATCCCGCGCCTCGCCTCAGGGCGTCGCGATCGCCTTGTTCTCCTTGCCGTCGAACTGCAGTAGTTGCATCGAACGGAAGATCGTGTAGTTCGACGGTTCTGTCCGCACCACCACGCTTTCGCGCAGCATCGGCGGCTTGAAGCCCGCGAGCGTCGTCGCCTTGGCGAGGAAGGTCTTGTGCGAGAGATCCTTGCCGGTGCGGCGCAGCGTCTCGGCCATGATCTCACCTTCGACATAGGCCGCGACATTGAGCGTGTCGAGCCTGTCGCCGGCCGGGTAATATTTCGCCATGAAGGCGAAATAATCCTTCACATCCTTGTCGTTGGCGACGGCCGGATCACTCGGATCCTTGAACACGGAGGACGAGATCACGCCCTTGGCGAGGTCCACGCCCGCCACCTTGTAGGTGCGCTCGATATTGGCCGCGGGATAGGCGATGAATATCTGCGGCTTCCACTTCAGTTCGGCCGTCTTCTTCAAGGTCTGGATCGTCTGCCGCGCTGTCGCGCCGATCAGCAGGACGTCCGCCTTCGTGTCCGCGAGTTTCACGATCTGCGAATCGATCGTCGGATCGGTAATGTTGAAGGCCTCCGACGCCACGATGGAAGCCGGCGTTCCCTTCATTTCGTCGGTCATCGCCGTCAGATAGGCGCGGCCGTAATCGTCGTTCTGATAGAGGATCGCGATCCGCGCCTTCGGCATGTTCTTCTTGATCCAGCGCGCATACATCGAAACCTCGATGTCGGTCGCCGGCAAGCCGGAAATCGACCACGGGAATTCCTTCGGATTGTTCCACGACGGCAAGGTCGACTGGATCAGGAATTGCGGCGTACCCTTGCCGTTCAGATACTTCTGTACCGCCTTCGCCGAGGCGCCGCCGACCGGCGCGAAGATCGCGAAGACCTGATCGCCTTCCACCAGCTTGCGCGTCTGCTCCACCGTCTTCGGCGGGCTGTAGGAATCGTCGACGCTGACGAGCTTGACCTTGCGTCCGGCGACGCCGCCTTTCGCATTCAGCATCTCGAAATAGGCGAGCGAGGCGCGGCTGAACGTCGAATAGGCCGACACCGGCCCGCTCAGCGGCGCCGTCTGGCCGATCGTGACGTTCGTATCGGTGACGCCGGGGTCGGCTGCGCGCGCGGCTGACGCGCCGAAACCGAAGGCAAGCAGGACAGACGCGCCGAGGCGCGCCGCTTTTAGCGACGGTGTGGTCATGGCAAGGACTCCCTCTCAATCCCTGATGTAATTGCCGGCCTCGAATTCGACCGGCGCGGCGTTCGGATCGAAACTGACGCCGATCGGATCTTCGCCCTTGGCGATCCGGTCGAGCTGGTCGTGCAACATGCGCCGCATCATCACGATGCCGCGATCCGATTGCGCGAAGCGCTCTTCCGAATGGATGGTGATCGGCCCTTGACCGACCTGCGCCTCGTAGTCGCCCGGGAATTTCTGGTGCTCTTCTTCTGTCAGTTCCCACCAGAACTTGCCGTTCATCTTCGAGCGCATGCGGCCGATGTCGCCGCTTTCTTTCACGCGGCCCGCGACATAGATGCGGAACGATTCGTCGTCGATCGGCAGAACCCAGCCGATCGATTCCACGCGCGCATACTGCGCCACGCGCGGATTGGGCACGACGCGCAACGTCGGAAGCGCGGCCTCGGTCACGCGGTAGAAAGTCTTGCCGCCTTCCGCGGCGCGCGTGGAACGCACAGTCACGCCGCGCTCGGACATCTCGAACGTCACGTTCGGAATCGGCGCCATGGTCTGCGTGAACTGCGCGCCGGAGAACGAGCCGTGCAGGATCGGCACGTGGAAGGGATCGACCACGTTCTCGTAATGCTGTAGCCAGTTGCAGGGAATGATGGTTGGCCCGCCGCCGCCGAGCGAGGTGTCGTCGGCCTCGACGAATTCGCCCTCGTCCATGTTTTCCAGGCACTCGTAGCGCGGCAGCACGGGCTTGCGATCCGGGGGACCCATATAGGCCCAGATCATGCCGTAGCGTTCTTCGACCGGATACCAGGGCTGGCGCGCGGCCTGCTTGAACAGGCCGCCTTCCGGCTCGCAGGGCTGCTCGAGGCAATGGCCCTGCGCGTCGAACAGCCAGCCGTGGTAGCAGCAGCGAATGCCCTGCGGCTCGACCTTGCCGTAGTAGAGCGTGGTGCCGCGATGCCGGCAGCGCGCATGCAGGAGGCCCGCGCGCCCGGCGCCGTCGCGAAACAGCACGAGATCCTCGCCGAGCGCGCGCACTTTCTTCGGAACATTGGCCGCGTCGCCGATGAGTCCGACCGGATGCCAGTAGCGGCGCAGCAATTCGCCCATCGGCGTGCCGCGCCCTACGCGCACGAGTTCGTCCTTGATTGTGGCTGGCGGCATTTCATAGGCCGTGCCCTCGTCGCGCGCGACGCGATCGTCCATGGCGTGTCTCCCGATCTTGCGCCGCTGCATCGGCGTGCGCGTCATTTGGCAAAAGTCTAGAGAGGTAGTTGCCGTTGTCAACTATTGCTTTCCCGCGAGCCATCTGGTCCGGTGCGGTATGAGTGTCGCCAAATCAGCCGCCGGGCGCAGTGCAAAGCCGGTCGCCCATTCCGCGTCCGAAACCCAACCCGCGACGTCGGTCGACGCTTTCATCGCGCGTCGCATTCTCATTCTCTCCAACGTATTGCGGCGCGCCGCCGCGATTCGATACCGCCGCCTGCTCGACATTTCCGTCGGCGAATGGGGCGCCATCGCGGAACTCGGCCTGCGCGCGCCCTGTTCGCTGAACGAGCTCGCGCGCGGCCTCGCGCTCGACAAGACGCGGCTCAGCCGCACGGTGTCTGGGCTCGAAAAGCGTGGTCTGGTGCAGCGCCGCGCCAACCCGCGCGACAACCGGGAAACGCTCATAAGCCTCACGAAATCCGGCGAGCGCGCCTATGCGCGCATGATCGCGGCCGCGCAGGCGAGCAACGATGCGTTGCTGGCGCCTTTCTCGACGGGCGACCGCGCGCAGCTCGTGGCGCTCGTCGATCGCCTGACGGATCGGGCGCGCGATATTCTGGCGCGCGAACAGGAAGACGCGCTTGGCGGCGCCGACTGACCCGCGCCCGTTTGCAAGGAAGGCAGCGCTGTCATGCGCTATGACCTGATCGCGGGCCTTTCGGTCGCGGGACTTCTTCTGCCCGAGGCTGTGGCCTATTCTTCCATCGCCGGGCTTGCGCCGCAGCACGGCCTGTTCGCGGCGGTCGCCGGTTTGCTGGCCTATGCCGCGCTCGGCCGCTCGCGTTATGCGATTGTGTCCCCGACCTCGTCCTCGGCCGCCATTCTCGCGGCCTCCGCCGCTTCTGTCGCCTTCAACACGCCGCAGGCCCATCGCGAGGCGCTCGCCATCGGCGCGGTGCTTCTGGCGGGCGCCTTCTTCGTCGTCGCCGGGGCGCTGCGGCTCGGTCGATTGTCGAGTTTCATCTCCCGGCCCGTGCTGCGCGGCTTCGCTTTCGGCCTCGCCATCACAATCGTCGCGCGACAGCTGCCGAACGCGCTCGGCCTCGCTGGCATTTCCGGCAATCCCTTCGTCGTGCTCGGCGCCGTCGCGCGCCGCTATCACGACTGGAACATGGCGAGCCTCGCGATCGGCGCCGCCGCCCTTCTGGCGTTGCTGGTCTTGAGGCGCTTTCCGCTCCTGCCCGGCGCCTTCATCGTTCTCGTGGCCGGCGTGATGCTCTCGTTCGGGATCGACCTGCCGGCGCATGGCGTCAAGCTCGTCGGCGCCATCGACATGATCCCGTCCTGGCCCGGCCTGCCTGATCTTTCCTGGCGGGAATGGACGCGCCTCGCCGAGGTCGCGGCGCCGCTGTTTCTCATCATCTACGCCGAATCCTGGGGCTCGATGCGCAGCCTTGCGCTGCGCCACGGCGACAGGCTCGACGCCAATCGCGAACTGCTCGCGCTCGGCGCTGCGAATCTGCTGTCGGGTCTCGTGCGCGGCATGCCGGTCGGCGCAGGCTTTTCAGCTTCCTCCGCGTGCGAGGCGGGCGGCGCGCGCACGCGGCTCGCGGGCTTCGTGGCGGCGCTCGCGATGATCCTGCTCGTCGCCAACGCCGGGCCCTATATCGCCCGCCTGCCGCAACCCGTGCTCGCCGCTGTCGTGGTCGTCGCGCTCCTGCACGCGCTCGATCCAACGCCGCTTCTGCGCCTATGGCGCATCGATCGCGATCAATATGTCGCGTTTGCGGCCGCGCTCGGCGTCATGATCTTCGGCGTGGTCGACGGCATGCTGCTTGCGGTGGCGCTCTCCATCATCGCCATCCTGCAACGTATGGCGACGCCGAAGATCGTCAAACTCGGACGTCTCGGGAACGGTCACGATTTCATCGAGGCTACGGACGCCGGCGTGGACATCGATCCGCGCATCGAAATTCTGCGGCCGACGGAGCCGCTCTTCTTCGCCAACGCCGATCTCGTTTTCGCCGATATCGTCGCGCGCGTGCGCGCCAACAGGGCGGCCGAGGCGGTCATCCTCAGCCTCGAGGAGACGCCGAGCCTCGATTCGACCACGCTCGACGGGCTGATCGAATGCGACGCGCAGCTGACCGCGCTCGGCAGGCGATTGTTTCTGGCGCGCGTGAAGCAATCGGTTGAGGATACGCTGCGGACGGCCGGCGCGGACGATCTCGCGCGCCGCGCCGCGCAGAATTTCAGCGTATCGGACGCATGGAAGGCGGCGAACGCCGCGCTCGCGACGCCGCGCGCCTGAAACTCATCGCCAGGCGAACACCGGCTGTTCGAGATGCGCGACGCGCGTGACGCGCCCCGCCCAAAGCTCCCGAAACTGATAGAGAAACGCCGCCGTCGGCGCATGGATCGTCGAATCCCACATGCGCAGGCGAATGACCGGCCGGTCGCTTTCTGGAATCGACAGGAATTCCACGCGCGAATCGTCGGAGAGCTGCGTCATCGGCGCGCGATGCACGGATTGCACCTCGTCCGGGTTGGGCGTGATCTGCTTGATGCGTCCGCCCCACACGACCACCGGCGTCACGACATAGCCAGAACGCGTCGGATAATCGTCGAGCACGGCGAGCGCGTCGTCGGACGAAATCTTCAGGCCGAGCTCCTCGTCCAGTTCGCGCAGCGCGGCGTCCACGACCGTTTCGCCCTTGTCGCAACGACCACCCGGCAGGGCCCATTGTGCGGCGTGGCTGCGCAGGCGCGGCGAGCGGCGCGTGAGCAACAGGCAGGGATCGTTCTTGTTCATGCCGTCGACGACGACCAGCGCGACGGCGGCGTGCTTCAGGCCCTGCATGTCAGTGGGTTCGGACAGGCGCGTGAAGGAAGCGCAGAGTTCGACGAGTCTTTGGCGGCCGGCGGCGTCGATGGCGAGGGTCATGTTCTTTGGTCGCACGGCGCGCATGCGCCGGCAACCGCGTGTCGCGCCTAGCTGATCAGCGGCGCCGCGATGGATGCGAGGCGGGCGCAATAGGCCGCCTCGCTGAAATGCGCCTCATAGGCGGCGCGCGTCGCGCTGGCTTCGCGCTCGGCGCGCGTCGACGTCGGCGCCTCGGCCGCCGCGCGAAGGGCGGCTGCAAAAGCCTCGGCCGCGTCGACCAGCGTGACATTGGAGAGCGACGCCGGATCGAGATTCATGCCACGAAAGGCGTGGGGCGTGGCGATCAGCGGCAGGCCGCTCGCCATGGCTTCCACGCTCTTGATCGACAGGCCGGTGCCGCTCGTCGTCGGCAGCAGCGCCAGCTTCGCATGGGCGTAGATGTCGCCGATATGTTCGACGCGGCCGGCGAACCAGTCGCGATATTTTTCATGCAGCGCCGCATCGGCGGATTTCACGCCGCCCGCCACCGAGCCGTAGATGCGCACCGCGACGTCGGGCGCGCGCGGCGCGACTTCGCGCAAGAACCACAGCGCGCTTTCCACATTGGCGCGGTTCCAGCTCGACACCAGCACGATCTCGGCGCCGCCGGGCCCCGTCGGCACGGGCGGCACGGCGGGATAGATCAATTCGTGCCGCTTTTCGGGCAGCAGCTTGCGGAAGGCCTCGTCTTCCTCGGCGTTGAGATGCAGTAGGACGTCGGCCTGGCGCATCAGCTCGAGTTCACGGCCCAGCATCTGTTCGTAATTCGCGAGCGGCCGCAGCCACGGCAGGCCTTCGTTCATGATCACGAACTGGCGCGCCTGAAGATCATGCGAATCCATCAGCACGGGCGCCTTGCCCCTGGCGAGCCTCAGCGCGACCGGCATGCAGAAAAAATGATTGCAATGGACGATGTCGAAGGTCTCGTCCGTCAATGCGGTCGGCAGTTTCGCGCGCGAAATCATGCCGGCGCGAATAACGGCCTGATCGCCATGGATATAAGGCCAGAGCACCTTGCCCAGAAATGCCGGCGCGAACACGGACGACAGCGGCGCGCCGACACAATGGCGTTCGTGCGCGTCCAGTTCTGGCGTCGCCGTCGTAAAATTCTTCCAGATCCAGCCGCGCTCGGAAACGAAGCCCGGCTGGTCGGAACAGGCGATGGTGACGACGCGCGCGCCAAGCTGCGTCCAGGCCTCGATCTGGCCGAGAACGACCTGATAGGTGCCGCAGCTGTGCCAGGCCGGATGGACGATGGCGACGGTCCGCCCTTCGAACGGGCCTTTCATCGCGTCACCAGCGGCAGAACGATGTCGCGGATTTTTTCGGCATAGGCGTCGTGCGAGAAATTGGCGAGGTAGAACTTGCGCGTGTCGCTTGTTTCACGCGCGGCGCCCGAGGCCATGGTATTAGTCGCGGGCCCGGCGATGGCGGCGGCTTCGAGCGCTGTCGCAAAACCTTCCGCATTCTCGCACAGCGTGACATTGGCGAGCGCCCTCGGATCGATCTTCATGCCGCGAAAGGCCTGCGGCGTCGCGATCAGCGGCGCGCCGGAGGAGAGCGCCTCCACCGCCTTGATCGACAGGCCGTGCCCCTCTGTCGTCGGCAGCAGCACGAGCCCGGCATTGGCGTAGATCGCGCCGATATCGTCGACACGGCCGAGAAACAGATGCTTCCACCTCTCGTAGAGCGCGGGATTGCGGGCCTTCAGCGCGCCATCGACATTGCCGGCGATCTTCACCTGCGCATGTGGCGCTTGCGGCGCGACATGTTCGAGAAACCATTCGACGCTGAGCGTGTTCGGAAAATTCCCGCTCGCCACGATCACGATCGTCTCGCCGCCGGGCCCCGTCGGCGCTTCCTCGACGGCGGGATAGACCAGCGCATTGCGCATCTCGGGCAGGAGCTTCTCGAACGTGTCCCACTCCTCGGCATTGAGATGCACGAGAAGATCGGCCATGCGCAGAAATTCGAGCTCGGTCTCCAGCAATTCGTCGTAGATCGCGCGCGGCGGGATGACGAAAATGCCTTCATTGCGCAGGTCGTATTGCAGCGCCTGCACGTCCTGCGTCTCGATCACGAGCGGCGCTGTCGCCGACAGGTTGCGCGCGGCCGGGATGCAGAAGAAATGGTTGCAATGGATCAGGTCGATCGTTCGCCCCGCAAGCGCGTCCGGCAAGCGCGCGAATTTCGTCATCGCGGCGGTGGCGCGCGCATGGTCGCCATGGATCAGCGGCCAGTAGATTTCGCTCCAGAAGGCGGGCCGCGCGAAAACCGAAGCGGGCATGTTGGCGTAGAAGCGCTCGTCGGCCGGCATGTCCTGCGTATGGGATATGTAGTCGCGCCAGCGCGGGCTCTCGAGGTCAGACTGGCCGGGCGGCCATTCCCGCACGGCGAGTGAGATCACATGCGCGCCCAGACGCTTGTAGACGGCGGCCTGGCTGACGTTGACCTGATAGGAGCCGCAGGAATGCCATGCCGCATGAACGACCGCCACCGTCTTGCCGGCGAGCGGAAGTCCCTGATCTGCAACATCTTTGGAGGCGGTCAGCGTCAATTCGTCGTTCCGGCCGGTCATTGAGGCCTATTGTCTAGGCGGCCCCGGATATGGGACAAGGCGCCCGCGCGCGCCGGGTCCGGAAAGCCTTGGATCGGCGGGCCCTGATTTAAGGACTATTGCGTGTCGAATCCAGAGCAAACGGCCGCGGCCCCGAAGCGGGGCATGGCCATCGTCGCCAATGACAAGATCGCGGAATGGCTGCTGCCCTTCCTCGAGAGCTGGAAGCGCCACGACGCCCATATTCCACTCTATCTGATTCCCTACGACGACAATCTGACGATCACCCGCAAGGCCGCGCGCGCCTACGGGGTGGAGATGGTCGAAGAGGTCGACAAGCGCGTCGATCGGCTGGCGGCGGACCTCTATCCGCTCTTTCCGGGCTATCGCCGTCGTCTGCGCAAGCTCCAGTCGCTCGCCCTGCCGCTCGACGAGGTCATCTACATCGACGTCGATATTGTCCTGTTCCGCGATTTCTCGCCCATGTTCGGGCTTTTGACGAAGGGCGAGACGGAATTCATTATCGCCTCGCCGTCCTTCGAATATGTCTACAACAAGAAAAAGGACGAATATCCCGACCTGAAGGACGCGCTTCTGTTCAACGATGGATATTTCGTCACGTCGAACAAATTCCTCGATCTCGACATGTTCGTCGACACAATGACGCGTGACGCCAAACTGTTCCACAAGGTGCGCAAGCGCGGCATGCTGTTCGCCCAGCCAGTGGTGAATTTCACCTGCCACCGTAACGGCATAAAGATCCGCCTGATGTCGGACCTCATCCCCAACGCCTCGCACGAAACGTTCTACAAAGCCAAGGGCGTCACGTTCAAAGACGGCGCCCCGCTGGATTTCCAGGGCAAGGAAATCTACTTCTGCCATTGGGCCGGGCTGCAGAGCACGCCCTCCAAGCTCGCTTTCGACGCGGCGTGGAAGGACTATTCGGACGCCGCCTGGGCGAAGGTCGGGCGGTGATGGTGCGCGAGTTGTGGAACTCCCCTCCCCACATGGGGGGAGGGAATCTCATTCCGCCAAGTCGCGCATCTATTGGACCGTCCTGAACAAATGGACCAGACGCCGCGCATCCTCTCTCTCTATCTCGGCAAACGTGTGCTCATCACGACGCTGGTCGTGCAGGTCGCCCTCACGATCCCCGTTGTCCTCTCCGCCCTGTTCCACCAATTGCCGCCGGCCGCGCTACGCGGCGGCCTGCTCGGCCCCGCGCTCGTCGGCACGCTGCCGACCGTCACCTATATCGCACTGCCGATCTCCGTCGGCGTCGCCGCCGCGCTCGAATTTTCGCGCATGTCGTCGGAGGGCATGGTCGCCGTGCTCTATTCGCTCAGGCTGTCGGCCTGGTCGATCGCGCGGCCGGCGATCGTCTGCGCGCTGGCCGCCACGGCCTTCGGCTATTTCTGCTCCTGCTGGCTCGCCCCGCGCTATGTCGGCGCCATGCACGACGTGCTCAACGTCATCCGCCACTCGCTCAACCACCGCATGCTCGAGCCCGGCCAGTTCTATTCCTTCGACGAGGGTCGGCGCATCGTCTATTTCGAGCGCTGGGAGACGCCCGACATCGCCGCAAATATCTTCATCCGCCAGCGCTCGGCCGAGAAGAAGGTCGAGGAAACGATCACCGCGAGCCGCGCGGAATTCCGCCGCAACGACTTCAGCGTCGTGATGATCCTCACTCATGGCCAGATCCAGAGCCGCCCGGACGACGGCCGGCGCGTACGCGTGTCGGATTTCGACGAATATGCGATCTCCCTGCCGATGCAGGGCGCCAAGGCCCTGCCGTCGCGCAACTGGAAGGGCGTGTTCGAATTGAACATGCGGGATTTTCTCGCCTACATGAAATACGCCATGGTCGACCGCCGCAATTTCGCGGAATGGGCGTCGGAGGCGGTGAAGCGCTTGGTGATTCCGGCGCTGGCGCTCGCGCATACGCTGCTCGGCATCGGCCTCGTGCTCAATGTCGCGAGCGCGACCGGGCGCCGCTCGGCTGCGGGGGGCGCTGCGGTCGCGGTCCTGCCGGCCGTCCATATCGGCATTCTGGTCGCCGCCGAAACGCTCATCCGCGCCAATCCGGCGCTGGCGATTTTCGTGATCGGGCTGGCGCTGGCGGAAATCGCCTTTGGAATCTGGCTGATTCAGCGCCAGACGATCGGCGATGCGAAACGGGCTGCTCCGGCCATGCCCGCGCTGGCGGGGGCCTGATACTGAACCCTCGTCTTGAGGACTTTGCGTCCTAAGCCGCCTCGCCGCCGCCGATCACCGCATTCGCCTCGTCCTCGTCGTCCTTGCGCACGGCGGCTTTGTAGCGGGGGATGATCTCGTCGGGGTCGCCGACCTCGCGCACCACGCCAGCGTCAATCCAGATCACTCGGTCGCAGAGCGTGCGCAGATAGTCGAGCCCGTGCGAGACGACCAGAATCGTGCCGCGCTTGGAGAATTCCGCGATGAAATTCTCGCACTTCTGCGCGAAAGCCTCGTCGCCGACCGACAGCGCCTCATCGACGATGAGAATATCGGCGTCGACATGGGCGCAGATCGCGAAGGCGAGGCGCGCCACCATGCCGCTGGAATAGAGCTTCATCGGCTGGTCGAAGAACATGCCGATTTCGGCGAAATCGGCGATCTGGTCGAGCTTGGCGACGATTTCCTTGCGCTTCAGCCCGAGGATCGCGCCGCCGATGATGGCGTTCTCGCGACCGGTCAGCGCGCCGTCGAAGCCCGAGCCGAGCGCCAGGATCGGCGCGATCCGGCCGTCGATCGCGACCGAACCCGTCGTCGGCTTGGTGATGCCGCACAGAATTTGCAGCAGCGTCGTCTTGCCGGCGCCGTTGCGGCCGATGATGCCGACGCACTCGCCCTTCTTGATATCGAAGGTAACGTCGCGCAGCACCCAGTGCTTCTTGTAGTAGGTCTTGGCCCAGCCGAAGAGCGCCTGCATCAGCTGGTCGTTGCGATGCAGGTAGAGCTGGAAGGCCTTGCCGGCGTTGCGACAGGAGATCGCGAAATCAGAGGACATCGACGATCACCGACTTGTATTCCTTGAAGAAAGCATAGCCGAACAGGAAGACCGCATAGGAGGCGACGACGCAGCCCAGATACATCCACGGGCTCGGAAAGCGCGCGTAGATCACGAGGTCGCGCAGCATGGCTATGTAATCTCCGACCAGGTTCAGCTTGATCCAGGGCTGCAGGCCGGCCGGCAATTGCTCGATCTGGAAAAAGACCGGAGTGGCGAACATCAGGAGCGGCACGATCGAGACCATTAGATGCGCGACGTCTCGGGTGAACGCGCCCAGAGCCATCAGGAACCAGACCGTGCCCAGCATCAGCAGCATGAAGGGCAGGATGATGAGAGGGACGAGCAGCACCGTCCAGGAGATGTAGTGGACCGTGTAGAGCCGCACCGCCAGCAGTGTGCCGAAGCTGATCCCGCCGTAAACAATGGCGCGGATCGTGGAGGTCCAGGCGATGGTTTCGGAAGGAAAGATCGACTTCTTGATGAAGTGGACGTGCTCGTGCAGCAGGGTGGGCGAGCGCGCCGCCAGTTCCGCGAAGACGTTGAACAGAATGAGGCCGCAGAAGCTCGCCGCCGCATAATCGTAGATCGGCACGCCCGATGCGATCGCCGGCGTCGCGATGGTGAAGATCGCGGTATAGGCGAGCAGCATGGCCAGCGGCGCGAAAATCGCCCAGATCCAGCCCAGGAAGGAATCGCGAAAGCGCGACTTCAATTCGCGCCGCACCACGGCGCGGATGAGTTCGCGGTGATGCCACGCCCGTTCGAACGGCTCGATCAGGAAATTGGACAAGGTTCGGGTTTCCAACTCTCGGACTGGTCGGGGCGTTCGTCGTTGCGCTCGGCCGCAGGCAAGATCAATCGCTCGAGATCACAGCTCGTCTTGCGTCGGCCTGACGGCTCCGGCCCCTATGGACGGGTCCTGCGGACGAATCCGCTCACCCTGCCGGCGCCCTCTCGCGCCGCCGCCTTCCGAGCCCGCGCTGTAGACCAGTTCCGGCCGGCTTCGTCAACGCCTGAGCGCTTCCAGCGGCGACTTTGGCGGCAGGGGCTTTATTTCCGGGCGCGACTGCCTTAACGAAGGCCGGCGCGAACCGCCCGTGCCGGTCGCTGTCTGCCCGGACCCGAATCCGGGCTTTGCATTCACGTCCGGCGCGGCGATCTGCGGCGACCGGACGGTCCAAGAACCCGAAGGGGGCGCCCGTGGAGCTTTACGACCAGATCGTCGAAGTCATCGCCAAGGAGGGCATGGTCGAGGCCGACAAGATCAAGCCGGACGCGACCATCGAGAGCCTGGATCTCAAGTCGATCGACATCGTCATGATCCTCACAGCGATCGAGGAGAAGTTCGACGTCTACATCCCGATGGACGGCGCCTTTCAGGAAGCCAAGACCATCCAGGATCTGGTCGACGCGCTCGCGGCGCACATCAAGAAAGAGAAGAGCTGAATGGCTCAGGGCCGTCGGGTCGTCATTACCGGCATGGGTGCCGTTTCCGGCGCCGGTCTGGGATGGAAACCGCTCTGGACCGCCGCCCGCGACGGCGCCAGCGTCATTCGTCCGCTCGAATTCGCGCGCGATTATCCCGGCCGCATCAGGATCGGCGCGCAGGTCCGCGATTTCGACGCGGCGGACCTGATTGATCGCCCGACGCTGATGTATTGCGATCCCTTCACGCAATACGCCATCGTTGCCGCCGACCAGGCGGTGGCTGAGGCCGGCCTCGAGCGTAGCACGGTCGGCGGCGCCGATTGCGCCGTGATTCTCGGCTCCGGCATCGGCGGCATCCGCACGGTCGACGACGGCCTGTTCAACCTCTACGCCAAGGGCGTGAAGCCCGAGCCGCTCAGCATCCCCAAGCTGATCGCCAGCGCCGGGCCCTCGATGCTCTCGATTCGCTTCGATGCGCACGGGCCGGTCTTCGCGGTCGCCAGCGCCTGCTCCTCGGCGAGCCAGGCGATCGGCATCGGCATGCAGATGGTGCGTTCCGGCATGGCCGAACGCGCCATCGTCGGCGGCGCGGAGGCGAGCCTTTCCGTCGGCACCCAGATGACCTGGGAAATGCTGCGCGTCCTGACGCCCGACAAGTGCCGCCCCTTCTCCAAGGGCCGTAACGGCATGAGCATCGGCGACGGCGCGGCCATGTTCATTCTCGAGACCGAAGAGGCGGCCAGGGCGCGCGGCGCGAACATCCTGTGCCGGCTCCTCGGCTACGGCACGTCGGCCGACGCCCGCGACCCGATCCGGCCGGACGTCGACGGCGCCTCGCTCGCCATGCGCCGTGCGGTCGAGGATTCCGGCGTGTCGCCGGACGAAATCGCCTATGTGAACGCGCACGGCACGGCGACCGCGCTCAACGACCCGACGGAAGCCGAGGCCATGGGCCGGATTTTCGGCGCGCGCCTGCCCGAAGTGGCGGTCTCCTCCACCAAGCCGGTGCACGGCCATGCGCTCGGCGCCGCCGGCGCGCTGGAACTGGTCTGCACCATCATGGCGATGCGCGAAAACGTCGCCCCGCCGACCATCAACTTCCTCGAAGCCGACCCGAAGTGCCCCGTCGATTGCGTGCCCAATGCGGCCCGCCCGATGAAGATCCGGACGGCCATGTCCAATTCCTTCGCCTTCGGCGGCGTGAACGCCTCGCTCGTCGTTCAGGCGGCGGACTGAGATCGGCATGCGCGCCGAGCGGTCGCACCGGCCTGGGGAAATCGTCCTCGGCCCCTTCGAGGTCGCGACCGGCGCAGGCGAGATATCGGCCTTTGCGGCCGCGATCGGCGCCCCGGCGAATCCCATTCCGGCGACCTTCCCGATCGCCTGGCTGTCCGCGCCTGCGCTGAAAGCGGCGTTGCGCGAAGCTGTCGGGCCGGATTTTCTGCCTGTCCATGAATCCCAGTCTTTTGACTACGTCCGGCCGCTCGTCCCCGGCGCGGCGCTGCGCCTGACGGCGGTCGCGCGGCGCGAGAGCGCGCCCGAGCGCCTCGTCGTCGAGGCCGAAGCGACGGAACTCTCCGGCGCGCCTGCGTTGATCATGCGCGCGGCGCTGCGTCTCGTGCCGCTGGCTGGAGAGGAGGGCGCATGACAGATCCGCTCGCCCGTGGCGACAAGATGCCGGAAACGCCGGTCGGCCCATTCGACGCGGCCGCGGTCGCCGCCTATGCGGCGGCGTCGGGCGACGACAATCCGCTTCATCTCGATCTCGCGCTTGCCGCGCGCGTGGGTTTTGCGGCCCCGCCCGTCCACGGCATGCGCCTGATGGCCGAGATTGCGCCAGCGCTGGCGGCCTGGCGTCCGGACATGGCGCTCAAGCGCCTTTCGGGAACCTTCGTCGAGCCGCTGCTGACCGGCGAGGCGGCGATCCTGTCCGGCCGAGTGCTGCGCGTCGATGGCGAGGCGCTGGTCCGTATTTCAATCCAGGGTCCGCGCCGAGGTCCGAGCCTGCTCGCCGAGGCGGTCCTCGTTCCGAAGGAGGGGGCATGAGCTTTACGCCGCGCTCCATCCTCATCACCGGCGCGTCCAGCGGCATCGGTCGCGCTCTCGCTCGCGAATATGCGGCGGCGGGCGTCCGCCTGACATTGGTCGGCCGCGACGCCGCACGCCTGGAGGCGGTCGCCGCCGACTGCCGCGCCAAGGGCGCCGGGGTGGAGATCGGGCAGGTCGACGTGCGCGACCGGCAGGGCATGCACGATTTTCTCCGCGCCGCCGATGCAAAGCATCCGCTCGATCTCGTCGTCGCCAATGCCGGGATCAACACCGGCCTGCCTGCCGGCGCGCTGGCCGAGGACCCGGAAGCGGTGCGCGGCATTTTCGCGATCAATCTTCTGGGCGTGTTCAACACGGTCGAACCGGTCATCGAGCCCATGGCCTCGCGCGGCAAAGGCGTAATCGCGATGACCGGCTCGATCGCCGCCATCCGCGGGCTCCCCTACTCGCCCTCCTATTGCGCGACCAAGGCGGCGGTGCACCTCTACGCGGAATCCCTGCGCGGCACGCTCGCCCGCAAGGGCGTGGCGGTCAGCTTGATCGTGCCGGGCTTCGTCCATACCGCGCTCAACGAGAATCTAGTCGCCCCGAAGCCGCTTGCGATGACGGACGAGCAGGCTGCGCGAAAGATCCGGCGCGGGCTCGATCGCGGCAAGGCCAACATCGTCTTCCCGCGCCTGCTCTACTGGGGGGCGCGGCTGACGACCGTGCTGCCGACGCGCCTCGTCGATTTCTTCATGGTGCGCACGCATGTCGACGTGCCGGTGACGCGCGAGAGGATGACCTCGTGAGCGCGGCGCTCGAAATTCTGCGCTGGATCGCGCTGGTCTATTGCGGCCTGTCGCTGTTCGGGGTCCTGCTGACGGTGACGCTCGGCCTCGTCGCCCCGATCTTCCACGCCCGCCGCGCGCGCCGGACGGATCTGCCGCCGATCAGCTTCGTCCTGCCGATCAAGGACTGGGCGCCGGGCTTCAGGCCGTCGCAGTCTTCGGTCTTCGAGCTCGACTATCCCAAGTTCGACGTGACCGCCACCGCCGCCGAGGCGGAATCCAGGGCCGTGAGCGCCATGCGCTCGATCATCGAGGCCTATCCCGATCACGACGGAAAAATCGTCCGCTCGACCGCCTCCTTCGCCGCGAGCCCGAAGGTCAACAATATTTTCCAGGCGATCGAGGACGCCGAGTACGATCTCATCGCCACGAAGGACAGCAATATCGAGCTGCCGCCGCAGACGGCGCGGGCGGCCATCGCGGCGATGACCGAAGGCGTCGGCCTGGTCACGGCCATTACGGAGGCAAAGGGCGCCAAGAATCCCGCCGCCATGATCGAGGCCTCGCTGATGAACCAGTCGCACGCCCGCATTCTCCATGCAGCGGCGGCGATCGGTCTCGGCTTCGGCCTCGGCAAGCTGATGATCTTCAAGCGCTCCGACCTGCATCGCGCCGGCGGCTTCGACGCCATCGCCCATACGGTGGGCGAGGATTCGGCGACCGCGCATGCGCTGGCCGCCATAGGGCTGCGCACGGTCATCATCGGCGCGCCGATCTACCAGATGCTCGGCGTGCGCAGATTTTCGGACGTCTACAATCGCCAGATGCGCTGGGCCGTCATTCGCCGGCAGAACGAATTGCCAGGCTTCCTGCTGGAGCCGCTCGGCCTCTCGGTCTTCGTCGCGCTGGCGGCCGCCTTCGCCGCGCCGCTGCTCGGCTGGTCGTCCCTCGCGGCCTTGTCCGGCGTATTGCTGTTCTGGTTTGTCTGCGAAACCGCGCTTGCCTTCGCGCGGGGCTGGGATGTATCGGTGAGCGCCCCCGCCGTCATGATCGCCCGCGACGCGATGATGGCGTCTGTCTGGCTGCGCGCCTGGTTCACCAAACGCGTCGTCTGGGCGGCCGAGGTATACGACTCCCGGCAAGATCGCGGAGAGCCGCCGGCCCCCGCGGCTCCGGCCCAGAAAAGGAATGATGCGTGACGGCGCAAGGACTGCTCGTCGGTTTGATCGACATTGCGCTGACGCTGTGCGTGCTCGGCATGGTTGCCATCGGCGCGAGCTTCCTGCTGCTGGTCGGCCGCTTTCTCTATGACGAATTGCGTGGCGTCGGCGACGGTTCCGCCGCTGTCCCGCCGCTGGCGGAAACCGACCTGCCGCATGTCGTTTTGCAGATCCCCGTCTTCAACGAGCCGCGCGTTGTCGAGGGCGCCCTGCGCGCGGCCGTGGCTCTCGACTGGCCCCGCGACAAATTGCACATCCAGCTGCTCGACGATTCCACCGACGAGACGACCGAGCGCGCAGCCGCGATCATCGCAGAACTGCGCGCGGCCGGGAACGACGTGGCGCATGTGCGCCGCGAGGATCGCTCCGGCTTCAAGGCCGGCGCTTGCGCGGCTGGCCTCGCGCTCAACGATGCGCCCTTCGTCGCCATGCTCGACGTCGACTTCCGCCCGCCGGCCGACTGGCTGCGCAAGGCGATCCCCGTGATCGTCTCCGATCCCAAGGCCGGCTTCGTCCAGGCGCGCTGTGAATTCGCCAATTACCGCAAGAACTGGCTGACGCGCGTGCAGGGCCTGATCCTCGATGCGCATTTCATGATCGAGCAGCGCACCCGCGCCAATCTCGGATGGCTGTTCCAGTTCAACGGCACCGGCGGCATCTGGCGCCGCGCGGCGATCGACTCGGTCGGCGGCTGGCTCGACTATTCGCTGACCGAGGATCTCGACCTCACCATCCGCACGGCGCTCGCCGGCTGGCACGGCCGCTTCATTTCGCAACCCGCGATCCCCGGCCAGATGCCCGAGGGCATGCGCGACTGGCGTCGTCAGCAGCGCCGCTGGTCCAACGGCTTCATCCAGGTCGCCCAGCGCACGATCGGTCCGCTGTGGAATGCGCCTTGGAGCCTCGGCAACCGCATATCCTCGATCGCGCTTGTGCTCCACCAGGTCTTCTTCCCGCTCTGCGCGGGTGCGATCATCTTCACGATCCTCGGGATTCTCGCGCGCGGTTTTGCAGTCGCGCCCTACGCGCCGCTCTTCGTCTTCATTTTCGTGATGGTGGCCGCCGTCGTGCTCGGCATGACCATGCCGCCCTATCTCGCGCTGAAGCGCGGCTCGGTCTGGCGTTATTTCGCGACCATGGCGATGCTGCCGCCGCTCTTCATTTATCTCGCCGTCGCCAATGCGCCGAAAATCCTCCAGACCGCGCGCGGCCGTCAGGAGCATTTCAAGCGGACGCCCAAGAAAGAGCACTGAACCCAAGGCCTTGAGCCTGGAGTCTGGCAAGTCTAGGCTGTCGCCAAGGGCCACATCCGGTCCGGGCTCTGGGGGATATCAATGTCTGCTGTTGGCGTCGCGCGCTTCAAACCACTCACGATCTCCGGTCTTTCGGCGCTCGCCATTGGCGTCGCTACGCTGGTCGCCGCGCCAGCGGCGGCGCAGAATTTTTCAGCCGGCGGCGCCAGATACGGCTGCTCCTGTCTCAGCAACGAGACTGGCGTTAACATCAAGTTCCGCTACGCCTTCGGCTCGAACCCGCTGAAGAACGCGACGATGGGCGCCAACCGGCGTCAGTGGATCTGCTACGACTACGGCGCCGGCCCACGAACCTCGCCTCCGCTGAAGTTCCAACTCGACGTCGACATGGGCAGGGGCAACGCCTGGACGACCTATGCGCTGACGCGCATCCAGTCCAACGCGAGGGACTGCAACGCGATCGGCAGGGTCGGACAATTCGGCGTGCGCTATCGCGCCAACACCAACCGGCAGTTCATCGAGGTCTACAAGAAGTGAGTGATCGCTGAAACCGGAACGCGGGGGCGTGCGTATCAGCTTCATCCCGCGTTCAGGTTGGCTTCCCTAAGTCTGCGCATGTTTCGCGTCGATCAGACGAGGAGCCGCGATGGCCAGGATACTGCCCTTCACCCGCCGCAAACTCGACCGAGCCGTTCGCCCGCGCATTCGAGGCGAGGCGAACGAGCATTTCCCCGATCTCGTGAAGCGTCTGACAGATCGTCTCGACTGGAGCGAGGCGACGGTCGAGGACGAATACGACGCCGCGCTCGCCGCCTTCGACATCGTCTGCGGCAGACCAGCGTCCCGCCGTTCGCGCGCCGCGTGATCTTGGCGAGAATGCGAGGCGCTTGCTAGTCTTGCCGGCAAGAACCGGGAGGACTTCATGGACGACGCAATCGCATTCGCTTCGGCGCGCACATTGGCGGGTATGGTGCGCGAGAAGAAGGCGAGCGCCGTCGAACTCCTCGACTTCTATCTCGCGCGGATCGACCGGCTGAACCCGCGCATCAACGCCGTGATCCTCGAGCGCGCCGAGGAGGCCCGCAAGGAGGCCGCGCGCTGCGACGAACTGACGGCGAAGGGCCAGTCGCTCGGCCCGCTGCACGGCGTGCCGATGACCGTGAAGGAATCCTTCGACGTCGCGGGAACGCCAAGCACATGGGGCCTGACCGCGCATCGCGACAATATCGCCGAGCGCGACGCGCTTTCGGTCGAGCGCCTGAGGCGCGCCGGCGCTATCGTCTTCGGCAAGACCAACGTGCCGGTCTGGCTCGCCGATTGGCAATCGTTCAATCCGATCTACGGCACGACCAACAATCCCTGGAATGTCGGACGCACGCCGGGCGGTTCGTCGGGCGGCAGCGCGGCGGCGCTGGCGGCGGGCCTGACCGGCCTCGAGCTCGGCAGCGACATCGGCGCCTCGATCCGCAATCCCGCGCATTATTGCGGCGTCTATGGGCTCAAGCCGACCTTCGATATCTGCCCGCGCGACGGCCATCTGCTGCCAGGCAGTTTCGCGCACGGCGACATCTCCGCGATCGGCCCACTTGCGCGCTCGGCCTACGACATTGAGGCCGCGCTCGACATCATCGCCGGCCCGAACGCGCTCGACGCGACGGGCATGCGGCTGGCATTGCCGCGCTCGAACAAGACGAAAATTTCGGACTTCCGCGTCACAGTCATGTCGGGCGCCGAAACCGCGCCGGTCGACGCAGCTGTGCGTAAAGAGATCGAGACGCTGGCCGACTGGCTGGAGAAGCAGGGCGCGACCGTCGATCGCGTCGCGCGTCCCGTCGATCCCGCCGAGGCGCACGAGACCTACATCATGCTCCTGCGCTCCGCGACCAGCGCCGCGCCCGACGAGGCGGCGCACGCAAAGCTCCTCGCCGCGCGTGACGAGGTCGGCAGCCGCAACGATTATTACGCTTGGCATGTACGCGCCAATACGATGGGCCATCGCGAATGGCTCGGCTGGAACAACAGGCGCGCGCGCATGGTGCAGGACTGGGCGCGCTTCTTCACACGGTTCGACCTGCTGCTCTGCCCGACGGCGACGACGACTGCTTTCCCGCACATGCAGACCGGCGAACGCTGGGAGCGGATGATCTCGGTCGACGGCAAGGACCAGCCGACAACGACGCAGCTGTTCTGGGCCGGCTATTCCAACATGGTCTTCCTGCCGTCCATCGTCGCGCCCGCGGGGCTGGCGGCGGATGGATTGCCGGTCGGCGTGCAGATCGTCGCGCCGGCCTATCAGGACCATAGCGCGATCCGGTTTGCGCAATTGCTGGAGGACCAGTATCGGGCGTTCACGCCGCCGCCGGGTTTCGCTTAGCGCGGGACGAACTTTGGCGGAATCATCCCGCCGTCATTGCGAGCGGAGCGAAGCAATCCATCCCCGGGGGACTATCCAGTCTCTGGGATGGATTGCTTCGTCGCTGCGCTCCTCGCAATGACGGTCGCGTTTCCGTCAAATCGAACCCGCCGTGGGAAGTTGAGGCTACTTACTGATGCGTCTTTCGTCTGCCTTTTTTGAAGAATGTTGTTGCTCGACGAATTGGCGTATCCGGTTCCGTGCCAGCACACTCGGTGACTACGACGATTAGCGCGTTCCACAGTTCGGCTGCTTTCGCGCCGCCCTGCAATCTGGCGAGTTTCCCGAAATTCATGATTGCGATGCAGGCGGCCAGACTTCCAAGTGTCGAATAGCGCTTCGGCAGACTTGTCTTCGGCATGATCTTAGACAGGGCTATCGCAAGACAAACAGCAAGAACGGCCGTAAGGAAAGACTTGTATAGCGCGGCTCCGGCGAGTCCTGTGATCAGGACAAGTCCGATCCCGACCGCAACTATCCGGCTATTTTGCAACTCCGGGATAGTGAGTCCGAGTTGTGCTTCGAGGCTCGTCCAAATTTTCCGTGCGCCTTGATCACGTAGAAACGGGCGCAAGTCGGTCGAGGGAGAAAGTTCGCCGCCGTAACCGATTTTGCGAAGCGCGGATCTCAGCCGAAAATATGCCAGCGTGGAAACGTATCCGGCCTTCGTGCCCTCTGAAATATTCAACTTGGAGGCAACGAGATCGTAAAGATCGCCAAACGTAATGCAGCCCTTGGCTTCGTCGTCGCTCAACTGTGTGCTGAAGGCCTTTTCGACCCCAAGAACAATCTCCAGGTCGTCACCATCGCCGCCCAAGTTGAAGCTGTTCGTCGTCGCCTTCCCATCCATCACGGACTAAACCGGCTTCTCGCCCGGCCTGTCGTCCCTCGTGTAGCCCGTGCCGAAAGCCGTGTCCCAATAGGGGCAGCTCACGCCATAGCCGCGGAGCGGATCGCGGAAATGGTGCAGCAGATGCGCGCGGCGCAGCATCTGCTCGATCTTCGTGCGCGGCGGCCGGTGATGAATGTGAAAGTGGATCTCGTCGTACAGCACGTAGCCGACGAGGAAGCCCGCCGTCACCGTGTACGAGATCGGCGCCGGGAACAGCGCGGCGATGACGACGTAAGCCAGCGCCATCAGCGGCAGGCTCATCAGCGGCGGCATGACGAGGCGCAGCGGGTCGCTGGGGTGCACGTGATGCACGCCGTGCAGCAGGAAGTGGATGCGTTCGCCGATCTTGCCCGGGAATTCCGTATGGAACAGCCAGCGATGGAAGACATATTCGCTCAGCGTCCAGGCGACATAGCCGAAGATCAGGGAGCCGATCGTCGCATACCAAGGCTGCGCCATCGCGCCCTTCCAGCCGATCCAGGCCGCAAACGGCAGGTAGAAGAGCGGGAACCACCACGGCACGCGGGACAGCTTGTCCAGAACGGGATTGTCGAAGATGCGCGGCGAGGCGGCGAGCAGCTCCGCCTTGCTCATGCCTTCCGTCGACATATGCGCGTAGGGGTCGCGCACGTCCTGTGTTGTGTCGCTCATTGCCGCCTCACTCCGCCGGCGTCATCGGCGGTTCGCCCTTCAACGCCAGATTCTCCGTGCGCGACAGCAGCGAGAATTTCGGGTTGAAGATGAAGTCGAAGAACAACTTCACCCACGATTTGTGGGCATGCAGGTCGTTGTAGAACTCCGGCGCCATTTCTTTCAGCTTCGGCAGCAGCGTCCAGGGAATCTCCTGAAAGTCGTGATGCTCGTTGTGGTAGCCGATGTTGAGCGCGAAGAAATTCAGCGGGCCATAATAGTCGAACGTGCCCTGTCCCGGCCAGGCGGCGTAATGCTCCTGGATCCAGCGCGCGCCCAGCGGATGCAGGCCGACCGAGAACCAGAAGGAGGCGAAGAGATAGAACAGCGCATTGCCGCCGAGGAAGTACCAGACGACGGCGTCGAACACCGCGATGACCGCGAAATTGATGTAGGTCCACGGGCCCCAGATCGGCACTGTGCCCTTCAGGCGATAGATGCGGGTCAGTTGCATCACGGGGAAGAAGAACAGCCACAGCGCCTTGCGCCACCAGACGTTGCCGACGAGCTTCGCCTCCCAGCCGCTTGGCACGTCGGCGTCGTAATCGTAACTCGAGAGATGCGAATGGTGTTTCACGTGGTAGCAGCGAAATCCCATCGCGGTCGGAAAGGCGTTCGGCAGATCGGCGAGGATCGCGTTCCACTTGTTGAGCGTCGGGCTCTCGAACACGGCGTTGTGGATGGAATCGTGGATGATCACGAACATGGCGTGATTGGCGAAGGCGCCGACGCAATAGGCAAGGATCAGTGTCGCCCACCAGTAGGACATTCCCAGATGCCCCATCCAGGCGGCGATCGCGACCTGCAGCACAAAAATGCCGGCCGTGATCCAGAATGTCTTGATATCGCGCACCATGAGGGTCGCGACTTCCGGATGGGCGGCGAGGATCGCCTTGCGGCGGTCGACATGGGAACGGTCGACGCCGAGCGCGGTGACGGGAACGGTCATGTTCATATCGGTCTTTCCGGGCCTCATCGGGCCAGCGCCGCTCCGGCGGACTGCGCCGCGCCATCGAGGCGTCTCTCGTAGATACGATGAATCTTGTCGATCTTGGCGCCGCTCATTTCGATCGGCTTGCGCATGCCGGCGTTATCTTCCAGAACCCAGCCGAATTCTACATGATCTAGCGCAATTTTGCGGCTGCGCAGGCGCAACTCCTCGATCATGGTCAGGATGATCATGCCCCCGCGCGCACTTCTATGTAGCGCCTGGCTCATGCCGAACAATGCGAGGCGGCCGGATTTGTAGGCGCCCTTGCGGATACGGCCGATGACCTTGGGCAGGCCTGTAGGGAACAGCCGGCCGCCGAGATCGGCGGTCGCTTCATGCAGGTTCGGCACGACGATGCCGAAGGCGACCGCCTCGCCGTCGAGTTCGGTGACGAAGCCCCAATCTTCCGTCATCAGGAATTTCAGGCTGTCGGCCATGGACTTGAACTCGTCGCGGGTGATCGGGACGAAGCCCCAATTGCCGGCCCAGGCGTCGTTGAACAGGCGGGTCATGAGATCGACCTCGGAGGCGAGGTCGTTCATCCGCAGGGGCCTGAACTTCAACCGCGCCTTCCATTCCGGCCGGTTCAGCAGGATCGGCTCGGCCGCGCGGTCCCTGTCCGAAAGATCGTATCCATAGGAAATCAGATCGCGCGCCTTGGCATAGCCCAGCGCCTCGACGTGACGGCTGAGATAGGGCGGATGCCAGGGCATGAAGACCATGGGGATGGCCTCGAACCCCTGGATCAGCATGCCGCATTCCGCGTTGATCGAGGGGGAGAACGGCCCGTGGATCACGTCCGCGCCCTGGGCGCGCAGCCAGCCCTCGGCGGCCTTGAGCAGGGCCGCGATGACCTGGCGGTCGTCGATCGCGTCCAGCGCGCCGAACTGGAAGGGCGAGGCCTTGTTCGGCCGGGCGTCGTTATAGACCTGCGCCTCGATCCGCCCAACCGTGTCGCCGTCGCGCTTGGCCAGAAACGCCTGCGAACGCACCAGCTTGTAGTGGGGATTGAGCATGTGCGCGTACATCGTCCAGCGCTCGGCGTCGAGCGACGGGGAAAAGCCCGGCTGGCCCGTGTAGAGCAGGCGAGGGACGCGGCAGAATTCCATGAAGGAGCGCAGCCCCGAGACCGGAATGATCTCGACGGCGCTGGGGCGTGCGGGGGTCTCGGACATTGCGCCGCAATAACACGGGGCGGGGCCCGCGCCAAACGTCCCGCTCGAGATTTGGAAACGCTTTAGCGGCGGTTCAGAGCGCTGCGGCCGGCTGCTCGCCCGGGAAGGGCGTACGCGGCGGCTCGACCACGGGCCGATCCACGATCAGCTGCACCACCTGGCGGATCTCTTCCTCGGTGTGGTTGGCCGAGATGAAGAAGCGCAGGCGCGGCTTGTCCTTGGGCACGCCCACCTGCACGACCGGCGGCACGTAGACGCCGTGGGCCAGCAGATGCTGCGAAACCGCCATGGTCTCCCAGACCGAATTGAACAGGATCGGGATGACGGCGCGGCCGATGGCGGGGCCCGTGTCGAGCCCGGCGGCCTGGGCGGTGTCGCGCAGGAATTCGGCATTGTGGGACAGCTTGGCGATACGCCAGCTCTCCGTCTGCATCAGCTCCAGCGCCTTGGCGGCGGCCGCCGTGATGACCGGGGACAGGCCGACCGAGTAGACGAAGCCCGGCAGGGTGAATTTCATCCAGTCGATCAGCACCCGACTGCCGGCAACGAAGCCGCCGCAGGAGGCGAAGCTCTTCGAGAGCGTGCCGATGATGAGATCGACCCGCTTGGGATCGACGCCGCAATATTCGCACAGGCCCGCGCCGCGCTCGCCGAGCACGCCGATCGAATGGGCCTCGTCGACCAGCAGCCAGGCGCCGTGCTTTTCCTTGATGTCGCAGATGCGCGCGAGATCGACCGTGTCGCCGTCCATCGAATAGAGGCTTTCCACCACGATCAGCGCATTGCGGTACTTTTCGCGATGTTCGCTCAGCAATTGCTCGAGATGGTCGAGGTCGTTGTGGCGGAAGACGATCTTGTCGGCGTCTGAGGTCCGGGCGCCGGTCGCCACGCTGTTGTGGGACAATTCGTCGAGGAAGATCGCGTCGCGTTTGGCCATCAGGTGAGTGATGACCGTGAGGTTGGTCAGGTAACCAGAGACCAGCGACAGCGTCGCCTCGGTTCCGAGGAACTTCGCGAGGTCGTCCTCGAACTTCTGGTGGGTCGAGCGCTCGCCGCCGACCAGGCGCGAGGCCAGCGCTCCGACGCCCAGCGTGTCGATAGCCTGATGGGCGGCCGCCTTCACCTCCGGATGCTCGGCGAGGCCGAGATAATCGTAATTGGCGAAGGAGACGTAGTGTCCGTTGCCGCGCGCCTGGATTTCCGCCTTGAGCGTATCCGTGGGCGCGAAGAACGGATTGCCGTGTTCCTCGAGAATGGCGCTGCCGGCCAGGCGGTAGCGCCTGTACGCATAGTCCGAAAGGCTTTTGTGCTTCTTCGCCACGCAGAGACGTTCCGGTTACGGGCGATCCGCCCCTGATTGCGTCGCCGCGCTCCCTCGAGCCGCAGGTCCGACGCAGACCCTTACCACCAACCCCTAGGCCCGCGCCAGTAGCGCGGTTAACGGCGCTGTCCGCAATTAGTCACCAGCTAAACCATTTCCGCGCATCCCGTCAAATTCGGGCGGGTCACGGCTGGTTAGGCGGGACTTGAACGCGCCGCGGGATCGCCCATATCCTGATGCGTGCGGCGCGCCATAACGGGCGTCGCGGATCGAGGCGCCTGAGGGGCTTCCAGATGTCGCGTACGCCTACCCTGAATTCCCCCTTTCTTCTGGGGTTCGAGACGATCGAGCGAGCGCTGGATCGCGTCACGCGCGCCGCCAGCGACGGCTATCCGCCCTACAACATCGAGCGCCTCACGCGCACCGAGAGCGAGCCGGATCGCCTGCGCATCACTCTGGCCGTGGCCGGGTTCACGCGCGAGCAGCTCGAGATCACGGTCGAGGAGAACCAGCTCGTCATCCGCGGCCGCCAGCAGGACGATCGGGAGCGAAACTATCTGCATCGCGGCATCGCCGCCCGGCAGTTCCAGCGCGCTTTCCTGCTCGCCGAGGGCATGCAGGTGCTGAGCGCGGACCTGTCCAACGGACTTCTTTCGGTCGATCTCGTCCGGCCCGAGCCGGAACGGATCATCCGCAAGATCGATATCTCTGCACGCGACTGAGTTCGGCGCAGAGATGAGCGGGCCCGAACGGGCCGCAAGGAGAGTAGAATGACCCAATCGCCCTTTACCCCCGAACAATTCGCCAAGCTCGGCGCGGGTCAGGTCGCCTACGTTCGCGAAATGACCGGCGAGGACGTCAAGCGGCTGTTCCCGCAGGCGCCAGAGGTCGAGCCCGGCCTGAAACTGTTCGCCCTGCTGTCGGCCGAAGGCGCGCCGATCGTGCTGGCCGACAGCCGCGACACCGCGGTCGCCAGCGCTTGGGAAAACGAGCTCGAGACGGTGAGCGTGCACTGACGGGGATCGCGAGCCTTCAGGCTCGCTTGCGAAGGGATTGCAAGCCTGATGGGCTCGCGGTCCGTCACCCGCCGAACAGCTTCTCCAGGAAGTTCTTTTCGCGCGGCGCGCCGTCCCGCGCCGCGGATCGCTCGCCGATTTCGCCCGGCGGCAGCAGATCGTCCATCGAACGCGGACGCGCGCCCCGACCGAGCTGAACAGGCGGACCGGCCGTACGCAGAGCTGGCGCCGGCGTCGGCGCGCCGAACCCGCCGGACGGTCCAGCTGGATCGGGCCCGCGCGACACGGGAATCGAAGGGGCCGGAGCAGGCAGGTTGGCCGGCCGCCAGGCGCCGCCGGGCAGGGCCGCCACGGGCTGGCCCTTCAGAGCGGCGCGCATGTACTTGCTCCAGATCTCCACCGGCAGATTGCCGCCGGAGGCATGCTTGGTGGGGGAGGAATCGTCGTTGCCGAGCCACACGCCCGTCACCAGCGCGCTCGTGTAGCCGACGAACCAGGCGTCGCGGAAATCCTGGCTGGTGCCGGTCTTGCCGGCCGCCTGCCAGCCCGGCAGCGAGGCCTTCTTGGCCGTGCCGGTCTGGAGGGTTTCCTCCATCATCGTGTTCATCATTGCCACATATTGCGGCTCGATCAGCCGGCCGTTCGACGAACCGCGCCGCTGGTACAAGAGCTTGCCGTCGGCCGTGCGGACGCGGGTGATGATGTGCGGCTGCACGCCGATGCCGCCGTTCGCGAAAGGCGTGTAGGCCGTGACGAGTTCGAGCGGCGTCACCTCGCTTGTGCCGAGCGCGATCGAAGCGTTGGGCTGCAGGGTCGACTGGATGCCGAGCCGGTGGGCGGTCGCGATCACGGCCTTCGGCCCGACCTCCAGCCCGAGCCGGACGGCGACCGTGTTGAGCGACATGGCGAGCGCATTGGTCAGCGTTACCGGGCCGAAATATTCGCGGCTGTAGTTCTCCGGCCGCCAGCCCTTGACGTTGAGCGGCCCGTCCTCGCGCACTGTATCGGGCGTCAGGCCGCGCTGGAGCGCGGTGAGATAGACGAAGGGCTTGAAGGCCGAGCCCGGCTGGCGCTTGGCCGCGACCGCGCGGTTGAACTGGCTTTCCGAATAATTGCGCCCGCCGACGAGCGCGCGGATCGCGCCGGTCGGGTCCATTGAGACGACCGCGCCCTGCGAAACGCCGAATTTCGCGCCCTTCTTGTCGAGCTCATCGGTCAGCGCCTGTTCGGCGGCCTTCTGCTTGTCGCCGCTCAGCGTCGTGGTCACGACGATGTCCTCGTCGATCGCGCCGACCGTGTCATTGAGCGCGTCCATCACATAGTCGGCGGCGTAATTGATCGAGCCGCCGCCGCCATCGCGCTGTGCGGTCGCCGGCCGCGCCAGCGCCACTTTCGCCATGGCCTCGGTGATATGGCCTTCCTGCGCCATGGCCGTGATGACCTGCGCGGCGCGCTCGGCCGCGCCTTCCGGATTGCGATTGGGGGCGAGCTTGGTCGGCGCCTTCATCAGGCCGGCGAGAATGGCGGCCTCGCCCAGCGTCGCCTGTCGCGCGCTATGGCCGAAATAACGCTGGCTCGCCGCCTCCACGCCATAGGCGCCCGAACCGAAATAGACGCGGTTGAGATAGAGTTCGAGGATCTGGTCCTTCGAATAGCGGCGCTCCAGCCAGAGAGCGAGGATCGCCTCCTGGATCTTGCGGCTGAGCGTGCGCTCCTGCGTCAGGAACAGATTCTTGGCGAGCTGCTGGGTGAGCGTCGAGCCGCCCTGCATGCCGCCGCGCCGCAGAACGTTGGACACGATCGCGCGGCCGATGCCCATGGGGTCGATGCCCCAGTGCGAATAGAAGCGCCGGTCCTCGATGGCGATGAAGGCTTTCGGCAGATAGGGCGGCAGTTCGGCGAGCCGGATGGCGGGCCCGCCCGTGTCGCCGCGATTGGCCAGCACCTCGCCGTCGATGCCGAGAATGGCGATGTTGGGCGGCCGTTTCGGCACGGCGAGCTGGTCGATCGGCGGCAATTGCGCGGCGTAATAGCCAAACACGCCCGCCGTTCCGATGGCGCCCCAGATGCCGAGCACCAGCATCCAATAGACGAATTGCCCGATCAGCGACCGCGACCGGCGCTTGCGCCGGGGCTTGCCGGGTCCCTTGCCGCGCGAACCGCGCCGGTCGTCGTCGCCCTTCCTGCGGCCCACAGCTCTCTCCTGAGGATCGGCGCGCAGGTCGCCATCCGTGCTCAGGCGCGGCTCGCGCCGACCTTCGCCCTGACTGCTTCTGCGTCCACCGGAGACCCGGTCTTCGGGCTCGGCGCGCAATACGGCGCCGCGCGGATCGTCGAAGCCCGGCTCCCGACGTTCGCCGCGATCAGGCTTTTTCCTGCCTCCGCCGAAACCCCACATATCCGTCCTGCGCCCTCTCGAGACGGCGTTGATGAGGAGTAACGAAGGCGGATTAAGGGCCGGTTAAGTGTTTGGGCGTGGAACGCGCGCGACTATTCGTCGCCCAGCGTCAGATCGACCATGATCTCACCGGCCAGCTTTTCGAGCGCGCCCTTGAGATCGCCGAGTGAAAGCGTGTCAGGCAGCGCGACGCGGATATTGGCGCGGAACATTTCGGCGCCGGTGAAGGCCGCGCTTTCGACGCCGCTGGAAAATTCCTCGATATTCGCACCGAGGTTCTTCAACGCCTGCGTGAGGTCGCGCACGATGCCCGGCCGCTCGTGGCCGACGATCTCGATGTCGATATGCCGCGCATGGGCCGACGGCGTAGCCTGCGCCGCGCCGCGCTCGACAGTCACCTTGAGCCCTGCGCCGTCCAGCGCGCGCAGGGCCCCGGTCAGCGCCTCCACCCTGTCGTCCGGCGCGGCGATCAACACGATGCCCGCGAACTTGCCGGCGAGCCGCGCCAACCGGCTCTCGAGCCATGTGCCGCCATGCGCCGCGACGGCCGCCGAGGCCGCATTGACGAGGCCGGGCTTGTCATCGCCGATCAGCGTCAGGACCATGGGCGTCATCTCTTGTTTCTCCATCTGCTTTGCGTGCGATTCTGCCGGGCGCTTCGGCAATTGGCAAACCGCGCGCGAAAGGACTCCACGGCGTCGTGGTTTCCGTATAGTTTACGCCTAAACGACAAGTTGGAGGCAGGCCCGTGGAGGAATTCGACTTTCTCGTTCTCGGCGGCGGATCGGGCGGCTGCGCGGTCGCCGGGCGTCTCAGCGAAGACCCCGGGACCAGCGTCGGCCTGTTCGAAGCCGGCGACGATGGCAGGCACTGGATGGTGTGGACGCCGCTCGCCGCCGCCGCGATGCTGCCCCGCAAGATCCGCAACTACGCCTACGAGACCGTCCCGCAGAAGGGCCTCGGCGGCAGGCGCGGCTACCAGCCGCGCGGCAAGATGCTCGGCGGCTCCTCCGGCATCAACGCCATGGTCTACATCCGTGGCCACGCCTGGGACTACGACCACTGGGCCTCTCTCGGCAATCCCGGCTGGTCCTATGCGGATGTGCTGCCGTATTTCCGCAAGTCGGAGAACAACGAGACGCACGCCGACGAATTCCACGGCAAGGGCGGGCCGCTCAACGTCGCCGAATTGCGCACCGGCAATCCGTTCCAGCAGCGCTTCCTCGACGCCGTGAGCGAATGCCAGCTGCCGCTGACCTCCGATTTCAACGGCGCCAAGCAGGAGGGCTGCGGCGTCTATCAGGTGACGCAGATCAACGGCGAGCGATGCAGCGCCGCGCGCGCCTATATCCACCCCTATATCGGCAAGCGCCCGAACCTCTCGGTCCAGACCGGCGCGCAGATCCTGAAAATCCTGTTCGACGGCAAGCGCGCGATAGGCGCGGAAATCCGCATCGGCGACCAGACGAAGACGGTGCGCGCGCGGCGCGAAGTGATCGTCGCCAGCGGCGCCTTCGGCAGCCCGCATTTGCTGATGCTGTCGGGGATCGGCGATGTGATTGCGTTGCAGAGACTGGGCGTCTCGCCGATCCATCATTTGCCGGGCGTCGGCGCAAATCTGCAGGATCATCCCGACGCCATCCTCAACTACCGCACCAATTCGCTCGACACCGTCGGCTACAGCCTGCGCGGCGCATGGAAACTGCTCGGCGAAATCTCGCGCTACAAGCGCGAACGCACGGGCGTCGTCTCGACGAATTTCGCGGAGGCCGGCGGCTTCCTGAAGACGCGGCCCGATCTCGACATTCCCGACGTGCAATTGCACTTCGTCGTCGCCACCGTCGATGATCATGCGCGCAAGATGCATCTGGGGCACGGCTTCTCCTGCCACGTCTGTCTGCTCCGGCCGAAGAGCCGCGGCGCGGTGACGCTCGCCAGCGCCGATCCGATGGCGGCGCCCCTGATCGATCCGAATTTTCTGGGCGAGATCGACGACCTCGAGACGATGGTCGCGGGCTTCAAGCTGACGCGGCGGATCATGGAAGCGCCGGCGCTGAAATCGCAGGCGACCAGCGAAATGTTCAGCGCGGGCGTGGAGAGCGACGACGAAATTCGCGACTTCCTGCGCCGCCGCGTCGACACGGTCTACCATCCCGTCGGCACCTGCATGATGGGGCCGGACCCGAATTCGGCTGTCGTGGACGCCCAGTTGCGCGTGCACGGGCTCGAGGGACTGCGCGTCGTCGACGCTTCGATCATGCCGACCCTGATCGGCGGCAACACCAATGCGCCGACCATGATGATCGGCGAGAAGGCCGCCGACCTGATCCGCGCCGCCTGAGGAATGCGCGCCGCCGGTCCCGCACTTGCGGGACTGTCACGCCTTCGTCATGAATGTGTCACTGAGCTGCAGAGCGCGGTCGCTAGAAGCCGCGCCGGATGACTACAGGGAGTTCGACATGAAACGCTTCGCCTTGGCCGCCCTTCTTCTGTCCGGCGCAAGCCTGCCGGCTCTTGCAGCGACCGAGATTCAATGGTGGCACGCCATGACCGGCGCCAACAACGATCTGATCGTCAAGCTCGCCAACGACTTCAACGCCTCGCAGGCCGACTACAAGGTCTCGCCCGTCTACAAGGGCGGCTATGCCGACACGATGAACGCGGGCATCGCCGCGTTCCGCGCGGGCCAGGCGCCGCATATCCTCCAGGTGTTCGAGGTCGGCACCGCCACGATGATGGCCGCCAAGGGCGCGGTGAAGCCGGTCTATCAGCTGATGGCCGAAGCCGGCGAGAAATTCGACCCGAAGGCCTACCTCCCGACCATCACCGGCTACTACTCGACGCTGAAGGGCGACATGCTGTCTTTCCCCTTCAACTCGTCCAGCACGGTCATGTGGCTCAACCTCGACGCGCTGAAAAAAGCCGGCGTCGACAAGGACAACCTGAAGACCTGGCCTGGCGTGTTCGACGCCGCGAAGAAACTGCACGCGACCTCGCCGACCTGCGGCTTTTCCAACGCCTGGGCGTCGTGGGTGCTGATCGAGCAATTCTCGGCCTGGCACAATATTCCGATCGGCACGAAGGCGAACGGCCTCGACGGCTTCGACACCAGGCTCGAATTCAACACGCCGCTGCACGAAAGGCTGCTGTCGAAGCTGGCTGAACTGCAGAAGGACAAGACCTACGATTATTCCGGCCGCGCCAATTCGGGCGAGGGTCGCTTCACCTCTGGCGAGTGCCCGATCTTCCTGACCTCGATCGGCTTCTACGGCAACGTGAAGGCCAATGCGAAATTCGCCTATACGGCGGCGCCCATGCCGTATTATCCCGACGTGAAGGGCGCCCCGCAGAATTCGATCATCGGCGGCGCGTCGCTCTGGGTGATGGGAGGCAAGAGCGCGGCCGAATACAAGGGCGTCGCCAAGTTCCTGAGCTTCCTGTCCGAGACCGATCGTCAGATCGAGCTGCACAAGAAGTCCGGCTACCTGCCGATCACCAAGGCGGCCTACGCCAAGGTGAAGGGAGAGGGCTTCTACAAGGAGAATCCGATTCTCGAGGTGCCGCTGCTCGAACTGACCAACAAGGAGCCGACCGATAATTCGCGCGGCCTGCGCTTCGGCAACATGGTGCAGATGCGCGACGTCTGGTCGGAAGAAATCGAGCAGGCGCTCGCCGGCAAGAAGACCGCCAAGCAGGCGCTGGATGCGGCCGTCGAGCGAGGCAACACGATGCTACGCCAGTTCGAGCGCACGGCGGGGAAGTAAGTCCTCCGCACCCGCGTCATGCCCGGGCCTGTCCCGGGCATCCACGCCAGGACGCGCCGCCAATGATGGAATGTCTCGTGACGACTCGCCCGGCCATGACAGGCTAGAGATGGAAAAGCGCGCGACCTTCTCCAACAAGTTCCTGCCCTACCTGCTGGTCGCGCCCCAGCTCGCCATCACGCTCATCTTCTTCTACTGGCCGGCCTCGCAGGCGGTGAAGGAGAGCTTCTTCATCCAGGACGCCTTCGGCACCACATCCAGTTTCGTCGGGCTGGAGAACTACCGAACCCTTTTCGCCGATCCCTATTATTTCCACTCCATGGGCGTGACGGCGGTCTTCGCGATCGCCGTGACCGCCGCCTCGCTGTCGATCGCGCTCCTGCTCGCCGTGCAGGCTGATCGCGGCATTCGCGGCAAGATGGCCTACCAGACGCTGCTCGTGTGGCCATATGCGGTAGCGCCTGCGGTCGCCGGCGTCATCTGGATTTTTCTCTTCCAGCCCTCGCTCGGCTATTTCGCGCATCTGGTGCGGGCGCTCGGCGTCGACTGGAATCCTTTGCTCGACGGCAATCAGGCGATGACGCTTGTCGTCATCGCCGCCATGTGGAAGCAGATCAGCTACAATTTCCTGTTCTTTCTCGCAGGGCTGCAGGCGATTCCGAAATCCCTGATCGAGGCGGCGGCGATCGACGGCGCGCGGCCGACGCGCCGCTTCTGGACCATCGTCTTCCCGCTGCTCTCGCCGACGACCTTCTTCCTCGTCGTCGTCAACATCGTCTACGTCTTCTTCGACACACTCGGCCTGATCGACGCGGTGACCGGCGGCGGCCCGGCGAAGGCGACGGAGACGCTTGTCTACAAGGTCTTCCAGGACGGCAAGCTCGGCGGCGACCTCGGCGGCTCCAACGCGCAATCCGTGATCCTCATGATCATCGTGATCGTGCTGACGTCGATCCAGTTCCGCTACGTCGAACGCAAGGTGACGTATTGATGAAGGCGCCTTGCTGATGGTCGAGAATCGTCCCTTCGGAAACATCCTCGCGCATCTCATCCTCATCGCCGGCGTGCTGGTGATCGTCTTTCCCGTCTACATGGCTTTCGTCGCCTCGACCTGGGATCCGGCGACCATCGCCAACGGCAAGCTCGGTCTGTTGCCCGGACCCTACCTCGTCGAGAACTACAGCCGCATCCTGTTCGAGGGCACGGGTCGCACGACGCGCGCGCATGTCGACGTCATGCTGCTCAATTCCTTCGTCTCGGCCATGATAATCGCGACCGGCAAGATCGCGATCTCGCTGATCTCGTCCTACGCCATCGTCTATTTTCGCTTTCCCTTGCGCATGGTCGCCTTCTGGCTGATTTTCCTCACGCTGATGTTCCCGGTCGAGGTGCGCATCTACCCGACCTACAAGATCGTCGCCGATCTCGGCCTGCTCGACACCTACGCCGGCCTGTCCGTTCCGCTGATCGCATCGGCGACCGCGACGCTGCTTTTCCGCCAGTTCTTCATGACCGTGCCGGATGAATTGCTCGAAGCCGCCAAGATCGACGCCGCGGGCCCCCTGCGCTTCTTCAAGGACGTGCTGCTGCCGCTCTCGCGCACCAATATCGCGGCGCTGTTCGTCATCCTCTTCATCTACGGCTGGAATCAATATCTCTGGCCGCTGCTGATCACCACGCGCGACGACATGCAGACAGTCGTCATCGGCATCAAGAAGATCGTCACGGTGCAGGACGCGCTGACGGAATGGCAACTGGCGATGGCCACCGCCATTCTCGCCATGCTGCCTCCGGTTCTGGTCGTCGTCGTGATGCAGAAACTGTTCGTCAAAGGCCTGGTCGAGACGGAGAAATAGGAATGGCGAGCGTTCTCCTCGACCGGGTCTTCAAGACTTATCCCGGCGGCTTCACGGCGGTGAAGGGCGTGTCCTTCGCCGTGCCCGACGGCGGCTTCTGCGTGCTCGTCGGCCCCTCGGGCTGCGGCAAGTCGACGCTGCTGCGCATGATCGCCGGGCTCGAGACGATCAGCGACGGCGCTATTTCCATCGGCGACCGCGTGGTCAACAAGGTCGAACCCATGGACCGCGACATCGCCATGGTGTTCCAGAACTACGCGCTCTATCCGCACATGAGCGTCTACGACAACATGGCCTACGGGCTCCGTAACCTGAAGACGCCCGAGCCCGAGATCCGCGCGCGCGTCAGCGAAGCTGCGAAGATTCTCGAACTCGACGACGACATGCTGAAACGCAAGCCGCGCCAGTTGTCGGGCGGCCAGCGCCAGCGCGTCGCCATGGGGCGCGCCATCGTGCGCAAACCCGCCGTCTTCCTGTTCGACGAGCCCCTGTCCAATCTCGATGCGAAACTGCGCGTGCAGATGCGCATCGAGATCCGCAAGCTGCAGCGCCGTCTGAAAACAACGTCGATCTACGTCACGCACGACCAGCTTGAAGCGATGACGCTGGCCGACATGCTCGTCGTCATGAACGCCGGCCGCGTTGAACAGGTCGGCGCGCCCCTGGAACTCTACGAACGGCCTGCGAGCGTGTTCGTTGCGGGATTTCTCGGCTCGCCGCCGATGAATTTCCTCGATGGAATTGTCGAGAAGCCGGGTCGGGTCCGTCTGACGGGCGGCGGCGAACTCGCTTATGACGCCGCCCATTTCGGCCCGCCGCTCGGCGCAGAGGTCAAGGCGGGCGTCAGGCCGGAGCGCGTGACATTTTCGAACGACGGAAGCGGACTGCCCTTCGCGCTCGAACTGGTCGAGGAACTCGGCCTCGGCCAGCTTGTGCACGGCCGCGTCGCGGGCGGCGATTTCACAGTCGCGCTTCCCGCCTCGCATAATGCGCCGTCGGGCGAGGCCCAGCATCTCGCTATTCCCGCGGACGCCGTGCATTTGTTCGACACAAAGACAGGCGCGCGTCTTTGATCAGGCGACACGCCTGCATACGGAACAATAATCGTCCTGCGCGGTTGCCTTGAGCCCCGCAAGACATAGCTAGACCGAAAGATGTTTTTGCGCGGCCGTCGCTGGGAGGCCCAATGTCGTCTGCAATCGATCGCAAGCGGGGCGTTGATGCGCCGCAGGAAACGCTACGTTTGCGTCTGACCGCGACGCGCCGCCGCTCGCGCGATCTCGCGGCGCCGCTCACGCCGGAAGATCAGTGCGCGCAGGCGATGGACGATGCGAGCCCGACGAAGTGGCATCTCGCGCATACCACGTGGTTCTTCGAGACCTTCGTGCTCGAACCCTTTCTGCCCGATTACAGGACTTTCGATCGGCGCTTCAAATATTGCTTCAACTCCTATTACGAGAGCGAGGGGCCGCGACAGCCGCGTCCGCGTCGCGGTCTGCTGACGCGTCCGACCAGCGAGGAAGTCGCCGCCTATCGCGCGCACGTCGATCACGCGCTCGACGAGCTGTTCGCGCGCGATCTGGCGCGGGACGCCGAGATCGCCGAGCGGCTGGAGCTTGGCGCGCATCATGAGGAGCAGCATCAGGAACTCCTGCTGACCGATATTCTCGCGCTGTTTGCGGCGAGCCCTCTCAGGCCTGCCTATCGCGCAGCTTCCCCGCGCGCGGCCTCGCCAGCGGCGCCGCTCGGCTGGCGTCGGCACGATGGCGGTCTGGTCGAAATCGGCGCCGACGGCGCGGGCTTCGCCTTCGACAACGAGCGTCCGCGCCACAAGGTCTGGCTCGAACCATTCGCGCTCGCCGATCGGCTCGTGACTGCCGGCGAATGGAGCGACTTCATGGAGGATGGCGGTTATGCGACGCCTACGCTCTGGCTCGCCGACGGCTGGGCGACAATCAACCAGAACGGATGGCGAGCGCCGCTCTACTGGGAAGAGCGCGACGGACAATGGATGCGCATGACGCTGGAAGGCCTGCGCGCCGTCGATCCGAACGAACCGGTCACGCATGTCTCGTTCTATGAGGCCGAAGCATTCGCTCAATGGTCAGGCAAGCGGCTGCCCACCGAATTCGAATGGGAAGTTTTCGCGCGCGAGAAGGATGCGCCGGCCGACATGTTCGGAATTGTCTGGCAGCATACGCGCAGCGCCTATGCGCCCTATCCCGGCTTCAGGGCCGCGCCCGGCGCGCTCGGCGAATACAACGGCAAGTTCATGTGCTCGCAGCAGGTCCTGCGCGGCTCCTCGCTCGCGACGCCGCCGAATCATGCGCGTGTCACATACCGCAACTTCTTCTATCCCCATCAGCGCTGGCAATTCACCGGCCTGCGCCTCGCCGACTGATCTTCGTCGCACATATCGAACGCACGCACTGGGAGAAGCCGCATGGTCCGATTCCCCGAACTCGACGTCGATGACGCCCTCGGCGATTTCGCGGAAGACGTTATCGCCGGATTGTCGGCGCATCCGCGGACCTTGCCTTGCAAATATTTCTACGACGCGCGCGGCTCGGACCTGTTCGAGGCGATCACGCTTCTGCCGGAATATTACCCGACGCGAACTGAAACAGGCATTCTGCGCGCCCGCGCCGCGGATATTTGCGCGCAGCTGACGACGGGTTCGGTGCTTGTCGAATATGGCTCCGGCTCGAGCCTCAAGACCGAAATCCTGCTGCGCGCCGGCGATTTCGTCGCCTATGCGCCGATCGACATTTCGCCGGCGGCGCTCGAGGGCGCGGCTGCGCGCTTGCGCCGTCGCTTTCCCGACTTGCGCGTCGAACCCGTCATCGGCGATTTCGTCGGCGAGATCGCCCTGCCGCATGCGCTCGACGGCCTGCCGCGCGCGGGCTTTTTTCCGGGCTCGACCATCGGCAATTTCTCGCCGCCGGAGGCGCGCGCGCTGCTGCGGCGCATGGCGCGGCAGCTCGGGCGCGGCGCAAAACTCGTGATCGGCGTCGACCTGCGCAAGTCGCCGGACATTCTCGTGCCGGCCTATGACGATGCGCAGGGCGTGACCGCCGCCTTCAATCTCAATCTGCTCACGCGCCTGAAAAATGAACTCGGCGCGCCTATCGACGTGAACGGTTTCGCGCATCGCGCTCTCTGGAATGCGCGCGAAAGCCGGATCGAGATGCATCTCGTCGCAAAGCGTCCGCAGACGATCGCGCTCGCCGGCCGCAGCTTCGCCTTTGCCGAGGGCGATACGATCCACACCGAGAATTCCTACAAATACGGCGCGGCGCAATTCGACGAACTCGCTCGCGCCGCCGGCTGGCGCCCGCTCGAGACATTCGTCGACGCGGACAGTTTGTTCAGCGTGCGCGTGCTCGAGGCGGTCTGATCGTATCGCCGCCGCTTGCGCTGGCGCGCGACGCCCCCCATGTTCGGCGCTGGAAAAGCCGGACATTGTCATGTGGATGCAGATTTTTCGAGCCGCCTACGATGCGCTGAACCAGATGTTTACGCCGCCCTTCCGCTCGACGCTCTGGAAGGTCCTGGCGCTCACGCTCGCGCTGCTGGCGCTGATGTGGGTGGGTCTCGACAAGTTCCTGGTCGGCTATCTGCTCGATCCCGCCTGGTTCCCGTATCCGTGGATCACGACGGCGATCTCGGTCGCGCTCGGCGTCGGCCTCGTGGTCGGTCTTGCCTTCCTCGTCGCGCCCGTCTCAATGCTGATCGCGGGTCTCTTCCTCGATGACCTCGCCGAACTCGCCGAGCGCGAAATCTTGCCAGAAGGCGCGCGCGGCCGCGCCCTGCCAGCGGGGCAGGCCGTCTGGCTCGCCAGCAAGTTCGCGACCGTCTCGCTCGCGGTGAACCTGTTCGCCCTGATCCTGTTCCTGCTGCCGGGCGTGAATGCGCTCGTCTTCTTCGCGGCCAACGCCTACCTGTTTGGCCGTGAATATTTCGAGCTTGCCGCCCTGCGCTTCCGCTCGATCGAGGAGGTGCGCGAACTACGTCGCCGTCACGCGGTCACGCTGTTTCTCGCGGGCCTGCTGATCGCGGCCTTCGTCGCCGTGCCGATCGTCAACCTGCTGACGCCGCTGTTCGGCGTCGCCTTCATGGTGCGCGTGCACCAGATTCTGGCGCCGCAGGCGGTCGTTCCGCTCCCGAATCCCGCGCCCCCGCCGCCGATCAGCGCGCGATCCTGAAAAATCAGGCGAGCTTGCGCGAATCGTACTGGCCGGTCGCGCGATAGCGCCACAGATAGGTCGGCGCGATGGCGCGGAAGGATTCCGTCTCCACGCCCAGTCCTTCCAGCGTGCGGCCCTCGGTCTTCGCGGCTTCGGACACGACATTGTCCGTGCGCAGCATCTCGACCTGGTCGCGCGTCGTCGTCAGCATCGCCGGGAACAGGCCGAGCGAGAGCTTCGAGACGATTTCGGTGACGAGCGCCATGGCGCGGCCGGCGCCGAAGGGCAGGGGCGCGAGCAGGCGCTTGCGGCCCGTCACGTCGCAGACATAGGCGACGAGCTCCCTGAAGGTCGCGACTTCCGGCCCGCCGAGTTCATAGGTCGCGCCCGCCTTGGCCTTGCCGCCGAGCGCGTCGGCGATCGCGGTCGCGACATCGCCGACGAAGACCGGCTGAAATTTCGTATCGGCGCCGACGAGCGGCAGAACCGGCATGATTCGCGCCATGGCGGCGAATCGATTGAAGAAACCGTCCTCGGGCCCGAAGACGATCGAGGGACGGAAGATGATCGTGTCGGGCGCGGCCTCGCGAATCGCGGCCTCGCCGCGCGCCTTGGTCCGGGCGTAGGCCGCGCTCGATTCGAGATCGGCGCCGATCGCCGAGACATGAACGACGCTGCGGATGCCGGCTTCCGTCGCCGCCTTGCCGATCAGGCCCGCGCCGAAACCGTGCACGGCCTCGAAACTCTGGCGCCCGCTCTCGGCCAGCACGCCGACGAGATTGACCACGGCGTCCGCGCCCTGCACGGCGGCGGCGACCGATCGCGCGTCGCGCACATTGGCCTGGATGGCCACGACCTGGCCGACGCGGCCGAGCGGCTGCAGAAAGAAGGCGAGATCGGGCCGGCGGCAGGCCACGCGCACGCGCCAGCCGCGGTTGGCGAGTTCGCGCACGACATGGCGCCCGACGAAGCCGGAGCCGCCGAATACCGTCACCAGCCGATCCTTGACCGCAACACCGTCCGTCATCATGGGAAGCCCCTTCGAGCCCGAACCGAATTTCTGTCCCGGCCTATACAACCTGTGCGCCGCGAAAACCATACGAACAATCGTCGCGATCCCGAAGCCGCGTTGACAGGCGCCGAACCGCCCCTTAAGAGACGCGCCGGGCCCAGGTGGCGGAATTGGTAGACGCGCTGGTTTCAGGTACCAGTGGTGCAAGCCGTGGAGGTTCGAGTCCTCTCCTGGGCACCATCGCTTTCAGAGCGATGGCGCTCCGCCCGGATGAATTCCAGGCTTTTGCGGCTTTCTTTTGCAGCTTTGCCCGTGGCCGGACGACGGCTTGAGCCGCGCGGTTAATTGCCGGGCCGTAAGCTGCTTTCCTCGTCTCGCCATAGCCCGGAACGGTTGGCCTCTCCGTCTGGACAGGTTTGCGGATCGGGAAGCAGGAACATCGGTATTTTCACCGACAGTTCGATCGCAACAAGGTTTACCTTGCCCGTGAACTGGAAGATTGCCGCTGGGCGCCCGGATTTGAGGTCGCACTCTTCGCCCTGAAAGGCGACATGCTCGAGGATCAACGGCATGATGGCGTCTTCGCTGGCGCGCCGGCGCATGCTGCTCGCGGCCCAATCGCGGCATTGACCAGGGCCTGCGTCACGTGGCGCCGCATCGATCTGGAGGCGCTGAAAGTGACGGTATCGCGCGCCGAAATCTCGTGTAATTCGCCGGTCCGCGGATTGCGGCCGATCCTCGGGGCCTTCCGGTTCAGCCGGAAACACCCGAACCCGCTCAACATGACCTTCCGGTCGCGGCCCAGGCCCTCGATGATTTCGTCGAGAACTTCGCCGACGACGATATAGGCGGTCCGTCTCGAGAGACGCGGGCAATTTCGATAGACCGCGTCCGCGAGGGTTTCGCGGACGACAGGGTTGAGCGCCGGAAAATCCGCAGCATCGGGCGCGGCGCGTTCATCCATGATCTGTCCCCTCGGGAGGTTCGCGGTCGGCCGGTTTGGACGCGATGAGCCTGGCGGCGAGCCGATAGGTTCGGGCGCTGCGCCGCGCGCCCAGACGACGGTAGACGCCGAGCAGACGTCGCGCCTCGTCGGCCGCGCCTTCGCCGAAATGTTCGAGCAGATAGGCGCGGGCGCGCTCGACTTCCTCGCTACGCGCGCCGCGCCAAAGGCGGATTTGGTTGAGGATGCGTTCAATCGTCATCGGCCAGCGCTGCGTCGGCCAGTATCCAGCGCCAGGATGACGTCGCCGTAGCGCTGCGCGAAATCTCGCCAGCTCGGCACGGCGCGAACGTCGAACGTCAGACCACGGACTGAAAGCAGTTCGCGCATGATCGCAAGCGGGACAGCGGCAGGCCGGAGATCCACGAGATATTCGGCAGACAGCTTGTCGCCAGTTTCGATCGCGACCTTCTGGGCCTCACCGAGCGTTATGTCGCCGGGAAAGGTCGTGATGAGCAGGTTGACCAGCTGTTCGATCTTCGCAGTCGACCGGGCCGGCGATGCGCCTGGCCGCGTCTCGACGGCGTCTTGCCAGGCCGCCAGGGCCTCGTTTGCGACATCGAGCGCGCTCTTGATCGACGCGAGATTGGAAGACGCAGGTCCCATGGTGGCGAAAGCGGGCTCCGGAAGGCGACTGCTCTCCTTTAACCGCTGGAACAGCTTCTGAATTGCTTGGCTGCGTCGCTGCTTGTCGAATGACGCCAGTCGGTTCAAGAGCCGGGTATGCTGCCGCGCAGGCTCGAACTCGTGACGATTATGGAACAGGCGAGCACGAGGGTCGAAGTTGCGGCGCAGAGCGAAACGAGTGCGGCCAGTCGGCCAATCGCGTTCCAGTGTGATCTAAATTGTTGCGGCAAATTGTCGTCGGCGATCGAATGTTCCTCGAGGCTGTATCTTCGCGCTATGCAGTGAAGAATTCGATGTCTTGCGCGATCCGGGCGTCTTGGCGAGGCGCGCCCCGGTTTGCTTCCCGACGACAGCAATGTCTCAGATCGACACTCCCGTCACGGGTTGGCGGTCTGCGGAGAGATGCGCAATTGCGGCTGCGCGCGCCATTTTCCGGGCGTCGTTCCGAACCATTCCTGGAAGGCGTGATTGAAGCTGCTCTGCTCGCTGAACCCTAGCAGGAAGGCGACCTCGCTCAGCGGCATGCTTTCGTCGCGCAGGTAGCGCTTCGCTTCTTCCCGACGAATGTCTCCGAGAAGGCCCGCAAAGGACGCGTTCGCCCTGGCCAGCCGACGCTGGAGCGTCCGGGAGGACAGGCGCATCTCGCCCGCCAGATCGGTCAGGCTCGACCGCCCGGACTTGAGCTGTTTGCGTAGCCGTTCCCGCAATTCGTCGATGAACTCGCTGTCGGTCGGGCGGCGATATCGGGCAAGCCGATCCTGAGCCAGTTGCCTGAGCATCGAAAACACGGACCCGTCCGCGCTGGGGATCGGCATCGAGAGAAACCAGGCCGGAAAACTCACCTCGTTGAATTCCGCTCCGAACGAGACGGCGCCGCCTAGCGCGCGCTCGTAGGTCGCACGCGAAACTCCGTCCGGGGGATCGAATGTCGTCGAGAAATGCACGAATGGCAGCGCGCTGGAGGTCAGCCACCTCGCCTGCGTGCGGACGCCCGACGCCGCATAATCGAAAAAATGCCTGACACCGGCGAGGTTCATCCATGGAGAATGCACGCGAATGCGGGCCGTCGCGCCGCATTCCAGAAGTTCCGATCGCCCGAGATCATGCGCCAGCGGTTCGAACTGATGGACCTGATCGAGCACGGCGCGCACATCCTTGCACGCGACGATCAGCGAGCTGTAGCCCGTCGCGTCCGTCACGCGCGACCGGAAGCCGACCTGCATCCCGAACAACGGTTGCTTCAGGCGGATGGATGCCGTGTTCAGGAATGCGAGGTACGAACTTACCGATATGTCGCCATCCAGATCGGTGGAAGCGTCAAACCCGCATTCCTTTCCCAGGGCGTTCATGTCCGCGCCGAGCTCACGAGCGGTCCGCAGCGCGCAATTCGCGTAAGTCGCCGTCACCCGCGCCTGGTCGATTGGCGGGATGGATTTGAGATGCGCCTCGCGCCCGTTTGCGAAATGGCTGGCGGAGGTCGGAGCGCCGTGGCAGGAAGCGCGTTCGGAGGAAATGTCGTCCGTCGCTTGCATCGAAAATGATCTCAAAACAGTTCAGAATACGAGCGTCGATCCGGAATATCACAATGGAGAATGTCTTGTCGTCCCCGCCCGCCGGCCTTTACGTAGCCAATCCGCGACGGGGCAATTTCGATCGTCGCTGAAGGACGGCCGCGACGACGCGGCAGTCGGTCGAGCGCTTGCCGGAGCGAAGAAGCCCGCGCTCAAACCGCCGTCCGCTGCCGCAACGCGGCCGCCAGCGTGCCCTCGTCGAGATAGTCGAGTTCGCCGCCGACCGGCACGCCATGGGCGAGACGCGTGACCTTCACGTCCAGCGCCGACAGCAGATCCACGATGTAATGCGCCGTCGTCTGGCCATCGACGGTGGCGTTCACGGCCAGAATCACCTCGCGCACGCCCTCTTCGCGCACGCGCTCGGTCAGGCGGGCCAGATTCAGGTCTTTGGGGCCGACGCCGTCGAGCGGCGACAGCACGCCGCCCAGCACATGATATTTGCCGCGCGTCGCGCCGGCGCGCTCGAGCGCCCAGAGATCGGCGACCGTCTCCACCACCACCAGCGTCGAGGCGTCGCGCCGCATGTCGCGGCACAGCGTGCAGGGGTCGCTGGTGTCGACGTTGCCGCAGCTCGTGCAGGTCACGATTTTTTCGCGCGCGACGGCCATGGCGTCGGCGAGCGGGCCAAGCAGTTCCTCGCGCTTGCGGATGAGGTGCAGCGCCGCGCGCCGCGCCGAGCGCGGCCCCAGCCCCGGCAGGCGCGCGAGAAGCTGGATCAGGCGTTCGATTTCGGGTCCGGCGACGCGTTCGGCCATTGATCTTCGACTAGCTTGCGTTTCTCCCCTCCCCCTTGTGGGGAGGGGCGGGGGAGGGGGTCGAGGAATCTTGCGGGACCTAGCGGGAACGCAAATGTCGCAAGATTGCGCGACCCCCCAACCCTCAGGCGAAATCGGTATGCCGATTTCGCCGACCTCCCCCACAAGGGGGGGAGGGAACTCGATTGCCGATAAGTCTAGAACGGCAGCTTCATGCCGGGCGGCAGCGGCAGTCCCGCCGTCAGCGCCTTCATCTTGCTGGCGGCCGCTTCTTCGCCCTTGCGGCGCGCGTCCTCGGTCGCGGCGACGATCAGGTCTTCCACGATCTCGCGCTCGTCCGGTTTGAACAGGGTTTCGTCGATCGACACGCTCTTCATCGCCCCCTTCGCGGTCATGGTCACTTTCACCATGCCGCCGCCGGACTGTCCCTCGACGATCACATTGTCGAGCTCGGCCTGCAGGTCGGCCATCTTGGCCTGCATCGCCTGCGCCTGCTTCATCAGGCCCATCATGTCTTTCATCTCACACTCCTGGAGCATATTCCCGAAAAGTGGTCTCCGGTTTTCGGAAAAGAATATGCGCTGAAAAAATCAGTCCTCGTCGCCGTCGTCGTCCTCGTCGCCGTCGTCGTCCTCGTCGGCGTAGATGATGTCGTCGGCGCCCTCCGGCCCGCTCGGCGTCGCGATTTCCGGCGCATCCGCCGCGCTACGGATCGCCACGATTTCGGCGCCCGGAAATTTTTCGAGCACGGCGCGCACCAAGGGATCGGCGGCGACGCCGCGCTCGCGTTCGCGCGCAGCCTCGGCGCGCACTTCGGCGATGCTCGGCAGGCCCTCGCGGCTCGACAGCGCCACCACCCAGCGTTCGCCGGTCCAGTCCTGCAGCTTGCGCATCAGGGCCTGCGGCAGATGGGTGGAACCGCCGGGGGCGAGCGAGAATTCGAGGCGGCCGCGCTCGAATGTCACGAGGCGGACGTCGCGCTCCAGCATGATCTTGAGCTGGATGTCGCGCTCGGCCGCCGCGCGCGCGACGACGTCCTCGAATTTCCCGAACAGGGCGCGCGGCTCGGCTGTGGGCGCGGGAGCGGGCGAGGGGGCGAAGGCGCGCGCGCCGCCGGTATCGCCGGGCGAGGAATACGGACCGCGAGCCTTCAGGCTCGCAGACGCGGGCGAGCCTGAAGGCTCGCGGTCCGACGTTCGCGCTGCTGGCGCGCCAGCGCTTTCAGGGCCGCCGAAGCCCAGCTTGCGCAGCGCCTCGTCCGGCGTCGGCAGGTCCGCGGCATAGGCGAGGCGCACCAGCACCATGTCGGCGGCGGCGAGCGACATGGCGGATTCGCGCGTTTCCGCCACGCCCTTCATCAGGATCTGCCAGGCGCGGCTGAGCACGGCCATGGACAGCTTGCCAGCGAAGTCGAAGGCCGCCTTCGCCTCGTCCGGCGGGGCGGCGGCGAGCGGCGCATCCGGCGCGACTTTCGCGCGCGTGATGAGATGGACGAATTCGGCGACCTCGATCAGCACCTGCGCGGGATCGGCGCCCTCGTCGTATTGCTGCTGCAGGTTCCGGATCGCGCCCGCGACATCGCCGCGCATCAGCCGGTCGAACAATTCGATCACGCGCGCCTTGTCGGCGAGGCCGAGCATGGAGCGCACTTCCTCCGCCGGGATCAGCCGCCCCGGCCCGCCATGCGCGATCGCCTGGTCGAGCAGCGACAGGGAATCGCGCACGGACCCTTCGGCGGCGCGTGAAATCAGCGCCAGCGCTTCCGGTTCGATCTCCACCTTTTCGGTCGCGCAGATGCGGCCGAGATGCTTCATCAGTTCGGCCGGTTCGACGCGCCGCAGGTCGAAGCGCAGGCAGCGCGAGCGCACCGTAACAGGCACTTTCTCGATCTCGGTCGTCGCGAAGACGAATTTCACATGTTCCGGCGGCTCTTCCAGCGTCTTGAGCAGCGCGTTGAACGCACTCTTCGAGAGCATGTGCACTTCGTCGATGATGTAGACCTTCATCCGCGCGACGGCGGGCTTGTATTTCGCGCCCTCGATGATCTCGCGCACGTCGTCGACGCCGGTATGCGAGGCGGCGTCCATCTCGATCACGTCGACATGGCGGCTATCGATGATCGCCTGGCAATGCACGCCCAGTTCCGGCATGTGCACGGTCGGCTTGTCGATGGCGGGCCGTCCGTCCTTGGCGGGCAGCGCATAATTGAGCGCGCGCGCGAGAATGCGGGCGGTGGTGGTCTTGCCGACGCCGCGCACGCCGGTGAGCATGTAGGCCTGGTGCACACGGCCGAGCTCGAAGGCGTTGGTGAGGATTCGGACCATCAGGTCCTGCCCGATCAGCTCCTCGAAACTCTTGGGGCGATATTTGCGCGCGAGAACGCGGTAGGCGGCCTGTGAGGCGCCCTGCGCTTGAGGGGCGGGCGCCAGAGGCGCGGGCTCCAGCTCGCCGAAGAGACCGCCGCCCGCGGCTTGATCGTCCTGCGGGCTGTCGTCCGTCATCTGCGCCTGCTGGTTGCGCCCTGCATGGGTGGAGCCGGCTTTGCGCGCCGAGCGCGCAGAAGCCGAAGTAGGAGGCTGGACAGAGACCCGCCCGGTCTCGTTAGGGCTGCTTCCTTCCGGACCTGACCCGGTTGGCGAGTGGTGCGTCCACCGCCAACCTCCCGGCCCCTATGTGGACCATGCGGGGGCGGGGTGCAAGGGGTGGATCAGGAGGGGATCCTGCCAGGTGCGCGCAGGAGAGCCTCGTAGTCCCGACCGCCATAGAAAATGCGGCCGATCCGAACGACTTCGGCGTCGAATGTGAAGGCTATGGCGACGCGGCGCTCGAACCCGGTCACGCGCAGACCGGGGCGGATATCGTCTCGCGCAATACCGCGCTCGGGAAAATCGCCGAGGCCTTCGCAATGGGCGCGTATGCGGCCGACATAGCCGCTGGCGGTCGCGGGTCCGGCCTCCCGAACGATGAAATCGTAGAGCCTGTCCAGATCGCGAACAGCGGCAGGCCGCAGGACGACCCGACGCTTCACGCTAGCCGGCCTTCGGGCTGGCCGCGCGGCGCTCCAGCCGCGCAAAGGCCTCATCCAGCGCGACATCGTCGCCGCCCTCGTCGAAGGCGGCGTTGATCTCGCGCGCCAGCCGTGCGGCGCGCTCGGTCAGATCGAGTTCGTGTTCCTGCAACAGACGCAGCCCCGCGCGCACCACCTCGCTCGCGTTCTGATAGCGGCCGTGCTCGAGCTGCTGGGCAATGAAGGCTTCGAGATTTTCGCCGATGCTGACATTGGGCATAACGGCCTCCTGCTATGTCAATAGATAGCAAATTTGGACAAAACTGCCACCTACACCGCCGTCCGCAACAAATCCGACACCACCCGCTCCAGATCCTTCAGCGACGCGCAGACGATCGCCCGGTCCACGCAGGGCTCGTAAACCCGCATCACGCTGTCGCCGGAATTCCATGCGTTGCGCGGCTCGGGGTTCAAAAAGATCACCCGCCGCGCCCGGTCATGGATCTTGCGCAAAATGTCGGCGCGCGGTTCGGCGTTGTTGTTGCGGGCGTCGCCCAGAATCAGGACCGTCGTCTTGCGGTCGATCTCGTCCAGCGCCAGCGACTCGAAGGTCTCGAAGGCCTCGCCATAGTCCGTCGAGCCGCCGAACCGGTCGAGCGTTTCGGCGATGGCCCTGTCGATCTCCTCGCGCTCGAAGAGGTCGGTGACCTCGCCGAGCTGGCCGGAAAAGGCGAAGGAGCGCACGTTCGGGATCACGTCGTGCAGCGAATAGAGGAACATCAGGAGGAAGCGGGAAACCTGCGCGACGGAACCCGAGACGTCGCAGATCGCCATCACCTTGGGCCGGTCGACCTTGCGTTTCTTCCAGATCGTGTGGAACAGCAGGCCGTCATATTCGATGTTGACGCGGATCGTGCGGCGGACGTCGAGCTGCCCGCGCCGCGCCGTCTTCTTGCGCCGCGAATGCAGCGAAACGAGGCGCTTGGCCATTTTGCGCACGAGTTCGTGCATCAGCTTCATGTCGGTGCGTTCGACCTGCGACAGCCGCACGCTTTCCAGAATTTCCTCGCGCAACCGGCGTCCGGCGTTGGCGGCGAAGAGCTGCAGCTGCCGCTCGACATAGTCGCGCACTTCAGAGCGAAGCACTTCGCGCAGCGCGGCGAGCCGCGCGCCTTCCGATTGCTGCGCGGGGTCGGCGGAATCGCGGGCCTCCGCGATCATGTCGTCGAGCCGTTCCGAGCCCATCTCGCGCTGGATCTTCAGGCCATACATGCCGCGCTGCGTGAAGAAGCGGATGTCGGTCACGCCCGCGCGGCGGGCGGCTTCGGCCAGCCTTCGTTGCAATTCCGCGCGGTCGCCGCGTTCGAGAATTTCCAGCAGGTCAGCTTCGGCGGCTTCGGCCGCGCTCTGGTCCGGCGGCGCGCTCGCTTCGCCCCGCGCCTGCCCCGTGCCGCCGCCCGCAGGCGGGCCGCCCTCGCCCCCCTGGCCCTGCTGGCCGCCGGGATCGCCGTCGCTGTCGGGCGATGCGTCCTCCTGAGGCTGCTGCTCGCCCTGCGCGCCGGCCGGCGTCTTGCCAGAGAAGGAACGGAATTCGAAATATTTGTCGAAGGTCTCGTCGAAGGCGCCCTTCTCGTCGACGCTCTTGGCGAGCGCGTTCGACAGGCCCTGCTTCAGGATTTCGCGATTCTCGTAACCGAGGAGCTCCAGCGCCTGCCCGGCCTCGATCGCCTCGGCGGGCGAGATGCGGACGTCCTGTGCGCGCAGGGCGCGGATGAAGTCGGAGAGGATCTGGGTCATGTGGGGCGGGCCACGCGGAAATCTTTGTCGGCGGTCCCGGGCGCCCCTACCTCCCCTTCATGGGGAGGTCGCGATGCGAAGCGTCGCGGGTGGGGTCCGAACGACTGGTGGCAAACTTGCGTCATTACTAAAGCGGCGCGAGCCCCACCCGTCCCCGCTTCGCGGGGCCACCCTCCCCATAAAGGGGAGGGAGGAGGCGCGGCGAGTATGCTCACTTCACCCGCCACTCCGCTTCCTTCTTCGCCGCCACCACCAGCGCTGAAATCTCGGAATCCACGGCCTCGATGTCGTCCTGATACTTCAACAGCACGTTCAGTGTGTCGCGCACGAGGTCGGCGTCGAGTTCGCGCGCGTGCATCAGCACCAGCGTTCTCGCCCAGTCGAGCGTCTCGGAAATCGCCGGGACCTTCTTGAGATCCAACTTGCGCAGGCCCTGCACGAAGCCGACGAGCTGCGCGTTCAGCCGCGCTTCGGCCTCCGGCACGCGCCGGCGCACGATCGACTGTTCCAGCGCCTGATCGGGGAAGGGAATGTGCAGGTGCAGGCATCGGCGCTTCAGCGCGTCGCCGAGCTCGCGCTTGTTATTGGAGGTGAGAAAGACGAGCGGCGTCGAGCGCGCCTTGATCGTGCCGAGTTCGGGCACGGAAATCTGGTAGTCCGACAGAAGTTCGAGCAGAAACGCCTCGAATTCGTCGTCGGCCTTGTCGATCTCGTCGATCAGCAGAATGGCGCCGCCCGGCTCCCACAGCGCTTTCAGCAGCGGGCGCGGCTCCAGGAATTCCTCGGAAAAGAACGTGTCGTCGAACTCGTGCAGCCGGCCGATCGACTCCTTGAGCCCCTGCGCGCCCTGCAGGAGGTCGCCGAGCTTTTCCTTCAGCACCTGCGTGTAGAGCAGCTGCTTGCCGTATTTCCACTCGTAGAGCGCCTTGGTTTCGTCCAGCCCCTCGTAGCATTGCAGGCGGATCAGAGACTTGCCGGTCATGGCGGCCGCCGCCTTGGCGAGTTCGGTCTTGCCGACGCCGGGCGGCCCTTCGATCAGCAGGGGCTTGTCGAGCTTCTGCGCCAGGAACAGCGCGGTCGCGATCGCGGAATTGCAGATGTAGTTCTGCGCCTCGAGGCGGGCCTCGATGTCGGCGATCTCGGCGACGACCGGGCGCGGCCCGGATCGGGAATGTTCGTTCATGTCACTCGTTCGTTTTCGCTCGGCGAAACTGCGCTTGCAGATGTCGAAAATGGTTTCGCGCGAGCCTGCCGCAAATGCAAGCGTGGCGGACGCCGGGCCGCCATGCGCGATTCTTGGCGCAGGCGCTGAGCATCGCCAAGACCAAGCCATTCAATGGCATTCAATCATGATGCATTTGCATCTAGAGAGTTAGCGTATTGTTTTATTTTGACTTCAACACCACCCGACATTCTGCCGGCAGCGCCGCCATAGTCATGGGCGGTTTCTTCTTCGCATGCGGATTGGGCTTGGGATGCAACACGCTCGGCTGGAACCACCAGGCGAGCTGGTCGCAACCGTCGCCCGGCGGCACGGGGTCCTGCCCGGAGCACCCTTCCTCGCCGCGCGGACAAAACACACGCACGTGAAAATGGTAATTGTGGCCCCACATCGGCCGCACCTTGTTCAGCCAGCCGCGATCCGAGCCCGCTTCCCGACACATGGCCTTCTTGATCGCGGCATTGACGAAGATGCGCTGGACCTGCGGCGATTTCGCCGCCGCGCGGATGACGTCGAAATGGCTTTCCGTCCAGACGCGTGGGTCCACGTCCAGCTTGTCGGCGCGCACGACGTTGGTCGCGGACATTTCCTCCCGCTCCGCCCGGCTCAGGCGCCTGTTGGGCATGGGGGTCAGCCAGATGTCGGCGTCGAGGCCGATCTGGTGCGAGGCGTGGCCGGTCAGCATCGGACCGCCGCGCGGTTGGGAGAGGTCGCCGACCAGCAGGCCCGGCCAGTTTGAAACCTTCGGCACCTCGCGCGCGAAGCTCTCCAGGAAGGAGATGAGCGCCGGATTGCCGTAGTTGCGGTTGCGCGACAGGCGCATCACCTGCCAGGCCTCGCCATTGACGGGAAGCGCCTCGCCGCCCGCCAGGCACCCGCGCGAATAGAAACCGATCGAGCGCGCTTCCAGGTTGGCGGGTTCGCGCGCCCGGCCGAACAATTCCTTGGCGGGCGTCGAGGGCGCGTCGGGATGCGCGAGCGCCGGCAGCGGCCTGGGATTGAGCGTGCCTTTGTCCTGCGCCGAGGCGGGCTGGAACCCGGGCGTGGCGGCGGCGACCAGAAGCGCCAGAACGGATGCGAAAGCGCGCAAGTTCATCTCCGCTGTGTCCCGACAGGCGCAGCGATTCGGAGATTGCTGTCAACCTTTACGACGTGTGAGGCGTTGTCACAGGCGGGCCTCGCTGGTTTAATTCCCGAGGGTGCGCGTAACAGTTCGAGTCTCGGGGGCGTCATGAAGCGCTTTGTGTTTGCCGTTATGGCCCTTTTTGGGGCGACATTCGTTTTCGCGGCCGCCGCTCAGGCCAAGGTGCAGATCCACATCGATCTGTCCACGCAGCAAATGACGGTCAATTCCTCGTCCGGCAGCTATGTCTGGCCGGTCTCGACGGCGCGTTCCGGCTACGTGACGCCGCGCGGCTCCTACAGGCCGACAAGCCTGCAGCGCATGCATTATTCGCGTAAGTACCACATGTCGCCGATGCCGCATTCGATCTTCTTCCGCGGCGGCTATGCGATCCACGGCACCTACGCCACCGGCGCGCTCGGCCGCCCCGCCTCGCACGGCTGCGTGCGTCTGGCGCCGGGCAACGCCGCCCAGCTCTTCGCCATGGTGCAGCGCGAAGGCGCGAACATTTCGATCACCGGCTCCGCGCCCGGCCGTGTCTATGCTTCCACCAAGAAGAAATACGGCAAGCACTACGCCCGCGCCGGTCACAAGAAGTACAAGCACTATGCGGCCTCGCGCCATCACAAGCGCTGGAGCCACGTGGCGGGCCGATATCGCGCCCGGGCGCCGCTGGCCTACGCCCCGTCGCGCGCACGCTCGTACGGCGGCACGGTGCGTTCGTTCCAGCTCGACCCCGCGGGTCGATACTGAGGCGGAGCCGGGTCGCGGTTCCCGCATCCGGGCGATGCGCCCGGAGCGCGGCGATCGCCGGGACAGGGCTGGAGCGCGCGTATAGGCTTTGCAGGCTGAGGAAACAAAGCCCGCAAGGAGCGCTCGAACATGGTTCTCGTCCCGGTCGCGAAGCTGGAACAGGTCTGCGCGGATACGTTCGCGCGTATCGGCTCGACGCCGGAAGAGGCGTTGCGCGTCGCGCGCTCGCTGATCGGCGCGAATCTGACCGGCCACGACAGCCACGGCGTGATCCGCGTGCCGCGCTATGTCGACTGGGTTAAGTCGGGCGACATCACGCCGAACCAGACGGTTGCGGTTCTGGTCGACACGCCCTCGCTCGCCGTGGTCGACGGCCGCTACGGTTTCGGCCAGACAGTGGCGCCCGAGGCGGTGCGCATCGGCGTCGCCAAGGCGCGCGACGCAGGCCTGTCGGCGGTCGCGCTGCGCGACGCCGGCCATATTGGCCGCATCGGCGAATGGGCGGAAATGGCGGCGGCCGAAGGCCTCGTCTCCATCCATTTCGTCACCGCGTCGGGCTCCATCCTCGTCGCGCCCTTCGGCGCGCGCGAACGGCGGCTGTCGACCGCGCCCTTCTGCGTCGGCGTTCCGCGCGAAGGGCAGGAGCCGGTCATCCTCGATTTCGCGACCTCGATCGTGGCGGAAGGCAAGGTCATGGTCGCGAGCCAGGGCGGCAAGAAGCTGCCCGAAGGCGCGCTGATCGGACCGGACGGGGAATTCTCGACCGATCCCGCCATGCTCTACGGCCCCTACGAACCGGAAGGCCCGCGCGACTCGACCAGGGGGCGCGGCGCAATACGCGCTTTCGGCGAGCACAAGGGCTCAGGGTTGGCCTTCATGTGCGAAATTCTCGGCGGCTCGCTGACCGGCGCCAAGGCGACCGGGCCCGGCCGGCGCTTCTGCAACGGCATGTTCTCGATCTACGTCGACCCCAAGCGCGTCGATCCCGAACAGGTCTTCGACGCCGACGTCACGCGCTACATCGCCTATTTCAAATCCGCCGAGCCGGCGAAGGGCGTCGATGAAGTTCTCACGCCAGGCGAGCCGGAGCGTCGCATGCGCGAAGAGCGCACGAGGAATGGCGTGCCGCTGACGGAGGCCACGTGGAATTCGATCTGCGCCAAGGCGCGGGAGGTCGGCGCAGGCGTCCCGGCGCTCTGATCGCCCGCGACATTAATGCTCAGGCGCCGCGGCGAGCCGCGCTGCCGGGCAGGCCAGCGTCCAGAACAGCCCCTCGGGCGCGTAGGTCAGCGTCGTCTCGCCCGCCAGCGCCGTACTGACCAGCGACGTCAGCACCGTGCTGCCAAAACCCTTGTGCGTCGGCTCGGCAATCGGCGGCCCCTCGCGCTCGACCCATTCGAGGCGAAACTGCCCGCTATCGATCGTCCAGGCGACAGAAATGCGCCCGGCGTTGTTCGACAGCGCGCCATACTTCGCCGCATTGGTCGCGAGTTCGTGCAGCGCCATGCCGATGTTCTGCGCCGCCTCCGGCCCGAGCAGGACATGCGGGCCCGTGATCGAGACGCGCGTCGCCATGTCCTCGCAGAACGGCTCGAGATGCGCGACGATCAGCTGTCGAAGCTCCGCGCCACGCCATTCGGAGGCGACGAGCAGATCCTGATTGGCGGCCAGCCCGCTGATGCGCGCGTTGAATCCCTTCACGAAGTCGGCGGCGGTCCCGCTCTGCGTGCGTCGCGCGATGACGGCGATCACCGTCAGCAGGTTCTTCGAGCGGTGGTTGACCTCGCGCAGCAGCATCTTGTTGCGCTCTTCGATCCGCTTGCGATCGGTGATGTCGAGAAACGTCCCGGTCATGCGTGCGACGCGCCCGTTCGCGTCGAGCGGCCCGACGGATTCGCCCCGGTCGAGAATCCAGCGCACCGATCCGTCCGGCCGCACGATCCGGAATTCCAGTTCGTAGGCGCCGATCGTGCGCCGGGCCTGCTGGATCGCAGCCCCGGCCTTTTCGCGATCGTCCGGATGAAAGGCGGTCATGATCGACCGCATGTCGTGAACCGGCTCCCCGAGTCCGAATATGTCGCCTATATCCCCTGACCATCTGGCGGTCCCGGTCGCCGGCGCGAGTTGATAGACCGCGAAACGCGCGGCCTGCGCGGCCAGCTGAAACCGGCTCTCGCTTTCCGCGAGTTCTCGCTCGGCTTCGTGCTTGCGCGTCGTCGTTGCGAGCAGGCCCTGCCAGAGCGACTCGAATTCCGCGATCGGCGATCGGAAGGTCGGCGCCGCCCCGTTGAGCGCCTTGGCGGTGGCGCCCTGCAGGCCGACGAGCGATCGCCACAGGAATCGGTAGATGGCGTAGGCCATCGCCAGCGATAGGGCGGTGGCGAACAGCGCCGCCAGGATCGCCCAGTTCGTGATCGGCTGGACCGCCGCGTCGATCTGGCGTTCGAGCGCGCCGACGCCGATCGTCCATGCGGCGAGGCGCGAATTGGCGTTGGCGTTGATCGTTCTTTCCCCGTCGCGATTGAGGAAATAGGCGATGCCCTCCTTGCGCGCGCTTTCGCGCCAGCCCTCGGAGCCGAGTTCGCCGATCATCGCGTCGCCGCCGGGAACGCGCGCGACATAACGCCCGTTCTGGTCCATCACGCCCGCCAGCCATTCCGAATGCCGCTCGGGCGGGTTGAGGAATTTTGCGAAATTGTGGGCGGGCAGGGCGACCGCGACGGCGTATTTGCTCCCGGCCGCGCCGGGGACCGGCACATCGATCATCACCGCCCAGACCTCGGCCGCGCCACTGCGATAGACCGACGAGACGACCGGCTTGCCGGTCTGCGTGGCGCGCTTCTGCCGTTCGATCGCTTCTGCGGGACGCAATGGCAGGCCGGATTGATGCGCGAAGGACGTGTTGATCAATTCGCGCCCGTCCCGGGTGGCGAGAATGACCCAACCGTCCTTTGGATCCCCGAAAAACCGTCGCGCTTCCGCTTCGAAGCCAGCGAGATCGTCACGCTCCAGCGTTGGCGAGCGCGCCAGCGCGTCGGCGAGCGTGGCCGACTTGTCGATTTCCGCGTCGACCGCGACCGAGATGCTCCGCGCAATGTAGAGCAGGCCGGATTCTTGCGTGTCGCGCGCGAGCCGTTCGAACCAGATGTTGATCGAGAAGCCGGCCGCCGCCAGCGGCGCGATGCTCGCGACGATCAGCGCGAAGAGCAGCGCCGGCAGGGGAATCGACATTGGCCAGCCGGCCGGATCCTTGCCGTCACGGGACTGGTTTGCGGCCAATAAACGTCACCCCTGCCATTATTCGACAAGAAGATGGCGCGCGAGGCAAGCGTTGCAATAGTGTCGGGAGCGTCGCCGGACCTGTCGAATACGGCGCGCGGAGCGACGGTCAGTCCGCGAAAACCACCGTCTTCTGCCCGTCGAGAAGGACGCGGTCCTCGATGTGCTTGCGCAAGGCGCGCGCCAGCACCCGGCGCTCGATATCGCGGCCCTTGCGCACGAGATCCTCGGGCGTGTCGCGATGCGAGATCGTCTCCACGTCCTGCTCGATGATCGGGCCTTCGTCGAGATCGCTCGTGACGTAATGCGCGGTCGCGCCGATCAGCTTCACGCCGCGGGCATGCGCCTGGTGATAGGGTTTGGCGCCCTTGAAGCCCGGCAGGAAAGAGTGATGGATGTTGATGCAGCGCCCCGAGAGTTTTGCCGCGAGCCCGTCCGACAGAACCTGCATGTAGCGCGCGAGCACGACGACGTCGGCGCGCGCCTCGCGGATCAACCGCCACACGTCGGCTTCCTGCTCCATTTTCGTTTCGCGCATCACCGGCAGATAGTGGAAGGGAATGCCCTCGAGATCGATATGCGCATAGGTCTCGCGCCTGTGGTTCGCGATGATTCCGACCGGCTCCATGTCGAGTTCGCCGATCCGCCAGCGATAGACGAGATCGACGAGGCAATGGTCCGATTTCGAGACGAGGATCATCACGCGCTTCTTTTCGGCGCGCGCCCGCATCTGCCAGACGAACGAAAACTCCTCGGCTATGCATGAAAAATCCTCGCGCAACGCCTCGTAATTTTCCGCCGCGCCGACGCGGTCGAACACGATGCGCGCGAAGAACTGCCCGGTCTCGAGCGAGTCGAATTGCTGTGCGTCGAGAATGTTGCAGCCGTGCCTGAACAGGCAGGTCGCGACGGCCGCGACGATGCCGGGTCGGTTCGGACAGGAGAGCGTGAGAATATGCTGGGCGTGGGCGTCGGGCATGGCTCGGACTTCAGGACGCGCCGCCGATCGGCGCCTTGGGCACGGCGCGCGACAAGCCGCGGAATTCCGCAATCGCGAGGCCGTTCTGGTTTGCGATGGAGACGTCGTAGACGCCGGTACGGCCGGCGACCTGCACTTCGCGCGCATGCGCGGTCAGGAGATCATCGAGACGCGCCGGCGCCAGATAGGTGATCGAGCAATGCTGCGCGACGGTCGAGACGCCGTAGGAATTGCAGGCATAGGCGAAGGCCGTGTCGGCCAGCGTGAAAATGTGGCCGCCGTGACACATCTTGTGCGCGTTGAGCATGGTCGGCAGCACCCGCATCGTCACGCGCGCGTCGCCGGGGTCGACCGACATCAGCTCCATGCCCTGGGCCGCGCTGACCGCGTCGAGCTCCCACATTCTTTCCGCGCTCGCGCGCGCGATTTCCTCGGGCGTCATCTCGTTCCGCAATGTTTCGTCAAGCGAAATCGCTGGCGCGATTGATTGGCACGCGCGCGAAACCCGGTCAACCAAATGGCCGCCATGCGCTGTTTTGCGTTGCGCCCGCCGGCGGGGAAGGAATAGATTTCGCGCCCTGAACCAAGAAGACCGCACAGCGGTCGCTCAGCCCAAGGAATTCTCATGTCCGACAAGCCCGCCGTCTCGTCCGTCCAGAAGGGCGACGTTCTTCTCGTCCTCGTCGACAATCCGCCGGTCAACGCCATTTCGCAGGCGGTGCGCGCGGGCCTGAAGGAGCATGTCGAGAAGGGTATGGCCGACGCCGCCACCAAGGCGATCGTGATCGCCTGCGAGGGCCGCACCTTCGTCGCCGGCGCCGACATCCGCGAATTCGGCAAGCCGCCGGCCGGTCCCTCGCTACAGGAACTGCTCAACGGCATGGAAGCCGGAAACAAGCCGGTCGTCGCCGCCATCCACGGCACCGCGCTCGGCGGCGGCTTCGAAATCGCCATGGCCTGCCACGCGCGCGTGTCCGACAAGGCTGCCCGCGTCGGCCTGCCCGAAGTCAAGCTCGGCCTGCTGCCGGGCGCCGGCGGCACCCAGCGCGTGCCGCGCGTGGCCGGCGCGCTCGTCGGCCTCGACCTCTGCACCTCCGGCCGCATGGTTCCCGCGGCGGAAGCCCTCAAGTTCGGCCTGATCGACAAGATCGTCGAGGGCGACCTGCGCGAAGGCGCGATCGAATATGCGCGCTCGCTCGTCGGAAAGCCGCTGAAGCGCTCCTCCGAGCAGCAGCAGCCCTTCGATGAAGCCGCCTTCGACAAGGCCGCCGCCGAAGTGCTGAAGAAGGCGCGCGGCGCGATGGCGCCGGCCAAGATCATCGAATGCGTGAAGGCCTCGACGCACGGCACGTTCAAGGAAGGCGAGGCGGTCGAGCGCAAGAACTTCATGGAACTGCTCGTCTCCGACCAGTCCAAGGCGATGCGCTATGTCTTCTTCGCCGAGCGCGAAGTCCTGAAGGTGCCGAGCCTCGAGGGCGTCGAGGCGCGTCCGGTGATGAGCGCCGGCGTGATCGGCTCCGGCACGATGGGCGCGGGAATCACCATTTCGCTGATCAATTCCGGCATGCCGGTGACGGTGGTCGAGAACAACCAGGAAGCGCTCGACAAGGCGATGGTCCGCTTCAAGACGACCTGGGAGCGCGACGTGAAGCTCGGCCGCATCGACCAGGCGACGATGGACAAGCGCGTCGGCCTGCTGACGCTGACGACGCAGTTCGAGGCTTTGGCCGACAAGGACATCGTGATCGAGGCCGTGTTCGAGGAAATGGCGCTGAAGAAGGAAATCTTCGGCAAGCTCGGCAAGATCGTGAAGGCCGGCGCCGTGCTCGCCTCCAACACGTCCTATCTCGATATCGACGCGATCGGCGAGGCCTCCGGCCGTCCGCAGGACGTGATCGGCATGCACTTCTTCTCGCCGGCCAACATCATGCGTCTCGTCGAAGTCATCGACGGCGGCCGCTCGTCGAAGGACGCGCTGGCGACCGGCGTCGCGGTGGGCAAGCGCATGGGCAAGCTGCCGGTCGTGATGGGTAATTGCGACGGCTTCGTCGGCAACCGCATTCTCGCCACCTGGCGCAAGGTCGCCGACATGATGATCGAGGAAGGCGCCTATCCGCAGGATTTCGACGCGGCGATGGAAGCCTGGGGCATGGCCATGGGTCCCTACGCGGTCGGCGATCTCGCCGGTCTCGACATCGGCATGCGCCGCCGCAAGGAATTCGCGCATCTGCGCGACAACGAGAAGCGCGACACCGGCGCGATCGCCGACGCCATCTGCGCCCTTGGCCGCTACGGACAGAAGACGGGCTCGGGCTACTACAAATATGTGGATGGCAAGCGCACGGTCGATCCGGTCGTGACCGAGATCATCGAGAAGGTCTCGCGCGACAAGGGCATCACGCGTAAAGCCATCTCGGCCGAGCAGATGACCTCCTGGGTGCACGCCTCCATGGTCAACGAGGCAGCCAAGATCCTGTCGGAGAACATCGTCTCCCGTCCGCTCGACGTAGATATCGTCAAGCTCAACGGCTACGGCTTCCCCGTCTGGCGCGGCGGCCCGATGCAGGAAGCCGACCGCATCGGCATCGACAAGGTGCTGGAGACGGTCAAGGAAATCTACAAGACCGCTGGCAAGGGTTTTGAGCCGGCTTCCGCGCTCGAATGGATGGTCGCGAACAACAAGAAGTTCGCTGACATCAGGGCGGGCGAGCTCAAGGACAAGTAAACGGACCGCGAGCCTTCAGGCTCGTTTGGCATCTCGGAGGCGCGGCGATTGCCGCGCCTTTTTTTACGCGTGAGCGATCTGCGTATCCGGATCTTCGCCTGTCGCGCGCTTGGCCCGCGCGCGTCGCGCGAGTTCGCAATTCAGGCGCGCGCCGACGAGAACGATGGTCAACGACAGCCACATCCAGACCATGAAGCCGACGACCGCGCCGAGCGACCCGTAGGTCTCGTTGAACGAGCCGAAATTGGCGGCGTAATAGCTGAAGCCGAAGGATGCGATGACCCAGAAGATGGTGGAGAACACGCTGCCCCACGTCACCCATTCCCAGCGCGCACGCTCGCGGTTCGGTCCGTAGCGATAGAGGACGGCGAGCGCCAGCAGCGTCGCGAGAAAGAGACCGACGTAGCGGACCCAGGCGATCGCCATGTCCGTATGATCGCCGAGCCCCGCATGCTTGAAGACGATCGGCAGGACGACCATCAGTGCGATCGTGCCGGCGACGAAGACGAGCGCCAGCGCTGTGAACAGCAGCGAGGTCAAATTGAGCATCACGAAGCTGCGCCTTTCCGGGACCTCATAGGCGACGTTCAGCGCGTCGAACAGCGCTTTCATGCCGGAATTGGCGGACCAGATCGAGAGCAGCAAGGTCGTGGCGAAGGTAAGCGAAAGCGCTGAGGAATGTGCGGCGGTCAGCCGCTGCAACTGGTCGTGGATGACTGACACCGCCCCGCCGGGCAGCAGGCCCGACAGCGCTGAGATATTGCGCTCGATCGAGCCGGTGTCGGCGAACAGGCCGTACAGCGACACCAGCGCAGCAATCGCGGGAAACAGGGCCAGAAGAATGTAGAAGGTCGCGCCGGCCGCCACCGACAAAAGCCTATCGTCGTTGAAGGCGGTATAGGTGCGCACGAAAACGCCCTTGAGCGACGTGTCGGCGATTTCCGCATCGCGCGCATCGGCTGAAGTGTCCGTCAGATGGATGTCTTCGCCGCGGGTCGTCTGTCGCGCCGACGTGCGGCGGACGGCGCGAACCGCCCGTGTCCGCGACGGTCGGACGTCGCTTTCGTCCGCACGCAAGGCAGCGATGAACGCGGCCGTTGCGACGAGGATGCCAGCCAGATATTTTTGCAATGTGCAGCGCCCTCTGGATGTCCGGCTCCGGGCGTAATGCGCGCGCGCCCACGAAAGTTCCCCATTCGGCGCGAGCGCGACCTTTCCAGCATATGCGCTGGCGTCGAACACGGGGGCGGAAGCACACATGAAAGTCTCGCTCATCCAGATGAATTCGGTCAGCGACAAGCAGGCCAATCTCGCGCAGGCGCGCGCGCTGATCGAGGAGGCCGTGCGCGACGAGCGGCCGGACTGGATCTGCCTGCCGGAAGTCTGGGATTTCATCGGCGGCAACCGGCGCTCGAAGATGGAAGCGGCTGAAGTGATCCCCGGCGGCCCCGCCTATACGCTGATGCAGGAACTGGCGAAGACGCATCGCGTGTTCATCCACGCCGGCTCGATCCTCGAAAAGATTCCCGGCGACGACGAACGCATCCACAATACAACCGTCGCCTTCGACCGCTCGGGTGAGGAAGTCGCGCGCTATCGCAAGATCCACATGTTCGACATCACCGCGCCGGACGGAACCGCCTATCGCGAGAGCGCGGCCTTCAAGCCGGGCGACGCCATCGCGACCTACGATTGCGAAGGCGTCACGGTCGGTTGCGCCATCTGCTACGACCTGCGCTTCCCCTATCTGTTCGGCGCGCTCGTCGACAAGGGCGCGCAACTGATCGCGTTGCCCTCCGCCTTCACCATGCAGACCGGCAAGGACCATTGGGAGGTTCTGTGCCGCGCGCGCGCCATCGAGACGGAAACCTATTTCTGCGCGGCGGCGCAGACCGGCGCGCACACCGCCGGCAACGAGACGCGTCATACCTACGGCCATTCGCTTGTCGCCGACCCCTGGGGCCATGTGGTGGCGAAGGCGTCGGACGGAGTCGGCGTGGTCTCCGCGCGCGTCGATCCCAAGCGTGTCTCAAAAGCGCGCCAGATGATTCCGGTCGCGCAGCATCGTGTTAAGCTGGCGGAATGATCGCCACGATTGCTTTCGACTGGGTCGAATTTTTCCTGCGCTGGCTGCATGTCGTCGCCGCCATCTTCTGGGTCGGTCTCGCGCTCGGTTTCCTGCGGCTCAATCTCACGCTGAAATCCACGAAAGCCGATGTGTGGCGCGCGGCCGACGACGGCGTCTTCAGGATCGCGCGCGACATGAACATTCCCGCCGAGGCCCAGCCGCAGATCGGCTGGTTCCGCTGGGAGGCCTATCTCGTCTGGCTCTCGGGCTTCGCGCTGATGGTCGCGATCTATTTCGCGAAAGCCGATCTCTATCTGATCGATCCTGCCGTTCTCGCGCTCGAGTCCTGGCAGGCGATCCTGCTCGTGCTCATGCTGCTCGTCGTCGGCTGGCTTGGCTATGATCAGCTCGCCAAGGCGCCATGGAGCGAGACGGCGCGGCGCGTAGCGGTCGCGATCTTCCTCTTCGCGCTCGCCTTCGCGCTCACGCGCATGTTCTCCGGTCGCGGCGCCTTCCTCGTGTTCGGCGCGATCATCGGCACGATCATGACGGCTAATGTCGCGCATTATCTCGTGCCCAACCAGCGCCGCATGCTGGAGGCGATCCGCACCGGCGTCGCACCGGACGAAGCGCGCTTCGCGGTCAGTCGACAGCGCGCGCTGCACAACAATTATCTGGCGCTGCCGGTTCTCGTCCTGATGCTGGCGAACCATTATCCGCTCGCCTTCGCCTCGCGCTTCAACTGGATCATCGCGTCGCTCGCGCTCGTCGCGGGCGCCGCCATCCGTCACTTCTATGTCGCGCGCCACCGAGGCTCCGGCGATCTCTGGTGGACATGGGCGCTTGCTGGCGCAGCCGGGGCGGCGATGGTCGCGCTGTCGATCTTCGGCGCCGAGAAACCGCAGGCGCGCGCCGCCGCGCCGAAGAGCGCGATGGACGCCATCGCATCGGTCGTCGCCCCACGCATCGGCGATGTCGAAGACATCGTCGCCGACCGCTGCGTCATGTGTCATGCGCGAAAACCGTCATGGCCGGGCCTCGCGGCCCCGCCCAAGGGCGTGATGCTGGAGACGCGCGCGCAGATTGCAGGCCGCGCGAAAGACATTGCCGCGCAGGCCGTGTGGACGCGCGCAATGCCGCCGCCCGGCGCGCATGTTCCGATCGGCGACGACGAGCGCCGCACGCTGGCGCTGTGGATCGCCTCGGGCGCGCCGGCGCGCTGAGACGCGCTACATCGTCGCGCCGATCGTCCAGGGCACGAATTCGACGTCGCCATAGCCGAGCTGCTCGGACTTGGTCCGTTCACCCGACGCGACCCGCAGCAAAGCCTCGAAAATCTCGCGGCCCTTGTCCGCGATCGACACGCCGTCCAGCACTTCGCCGCAGTCTATGTCCATGTCGTCGATCATGCGGCGATAGATGTCGGTATTGGTGGCGAGCTTGAAGGAGGGCGTCGGCTTGCAGCCATAGGCCGAGCCGCGTCCGGTGGTGAAGGCCAGAAGATTGGCGCCGCCGGCGACCTGCCCCGTGGCGGCGACGGGATCGTAGCCCGGCGTATCCATGAAGACGAGGCCCTTCTCGGTTACGAGCTCCGCATAATCGTAGACCGCGCGCATCGTCGTCGTGCCGCCCTTGGCGGCCGCCCCGAGCGATTTCTCCAGAATGGTGGTGAGCCCGCCCGCCTTGTTGCCGGGCGAGGGATTGTTGTTCATCTCCATCCGGTTGCGCGCGGTGTAATCCTCCCACCAACGGATGGTCGAAACGAGCTTTTCGCCGACCTCGCGCGAGGCGGCGCGCCGGGTCAGCAGGTGTTCGGCGCCATAAATCTCTGGCGTTTCCGACAGGATCGCCGTGCCGCCATGGCGCACGAGGTCGTCGACCGCCGCGCCCAGCGCCGGATTGGCGGTAATGCCGGAATAGCCGTCCGAACCGCCGCATTGCAGGGCGAGGACGAGATCGGAGGCGAGACATGTCTCGCGCTTCGCCTGTGCGACCTGCGGCAGCATCGTCCTGATGGCGTCGACGCCCGCCATCACGGTCTTCTTGGTGCCGCCGACCTCCTGGATCGTCATCGTGCGGAACGTGTCGGATTCCTTCAGCCCATAGGCCTCCTTGAAACGCGAGATCTGGAAGCCTTCGCAGCCGAGCCCCACCATCACCACGCCGCCGACATTGGGATTGACAGCGTATCCCCATTGCGTGCGCTTCAGGACCTCGTAGCCCTCGCCTTTCACGTCGAGCGCGCAGCCGCCGCCATGGGTGAGCGGGATCACGCCGTCGATGTCGGGATATTGGTCGAGCAGACCTGAGCGCTGGATTTCCTCTGCCATGAAACGCGCGACCGAGGCCGAGCAATTTACGGAAGTCAGGATCGCGATGTAATTGCGCGTGCCGACCTTCCCCCCCGCGCGCCGAAAACCTTCGAAGGTCGCGCGCGCGCTTTCTGGCAGGATCGCCTCGTCGCGCGCTTCCTCGGCAAAGGCGTAGTCGCGTTCGAAGTCGCGGCATTCGACATTGTGCTCATGCACCCATTGGCCGGGCGCGATCGGCTGCGAGGCGAAGCCGATGATCTGGCCGAACTTGCGCACCGGCTCGCCGGCGGCGATCGGCGTGATCGCCATCTTGTGGCCACGCGGCACCCGCTCGCTGGCGGTGGCGTTCTGATAGACGAAGCCCGGTGCGAAGGCGTCGACTGCGACGATGATGTTGTCGGCTTCGTTCAGGCGTAGCGCGCGCGGCCGTTTGGCTTCGGACATGGGCGCGTTCAGCCGATGAAATTTTCGGGGTTCTGTACTGCGATCCGCTCGAAGGTCGCGGTCGTCTCGTCGAGATGGGCGCGCATGGCGGCGGCCGCGTCCGCGCCATTCCCGGAGAGAATGGCGTCGAAGATGCGCTTGTGTTCGGCATGCGCGCTCGGCAGCCGGCCGGGCGGCGAAAGCGCGATGCGGCGCACCCGTTCGAGATGGGAACGCAAACCGTCGAGAATTTCGCGCGCGTGGCGCAGCGCCATGCCATCGACGATCAGCTTGTGGAATTCGACGTCGAGCACATAGAAGCCCGCGACGTCGCCGGCTTCGGCGGCGGCCTGCTGGTAGCGCAGGTTGCGTTCGATCTCGCGCTGTGTTTCCGCCGGCAGGCCGCGCGCCGCCTCGGCCGCGATTTCCGCCTCCAGCGCCCGGCGGATCATCATCCATTCGCGCACGTCGTTGGCGGCGATCTTGGCCACGAACGAGCCGTGCTGCGGCTCGATCACGACCAGCCGTTCGAAAGCGAGCCGGTTGATCGCCGCCGTCACCGGAAAGCGCGAAACGCCGAGTTTGGCGCAGAGCGCGAGCTTGTCTATGGCCCCGCCCGGCGCCAGCGCGCCCGACAGGATCGCCTCCTTGATCTCGGTATAGACCTGGTCGGCCTTGGACGTGCGTCGCGCGCGATCGGCGACGAGCCGTTTGCGCGCCGAAGGTTTTTCGCTCGTCTGGACCGCCACCCGCAGCTCTCCCCGAAAATCGCCGCCCGGCGTTCGGATGCGCCTGTGCTAGCATGCCAGACGCTAGAGAGCGGTCGGGCGAGCGTCAATAGAAGCCTGTGGCCGGGCGGGGCGCGGATGTGCGGACGGGCTTGTCAGAGCGCGCCGTCGCGGCCATTTTTCAGGCATGTCCGCAATCACAGGCAAATCGGGATCGACACCGGCGGAACGGGCCGCGGGCGCGCTGGGCGCGCTCGATTCGCGCTCGCGCGAAATTTTTCGGTCGATCGTCGAATCCTATCTGGATTCCGGCGAGCCGGTCGGCTCGCGCCATCTCTCGCGCATTCTGCCGATGCCGCTGTCGCCGGCCTCCATCCGCAACGTCATGCAGGATCTCGAGGAGCTCGGCCTCGTCTACGCGCCGCACACCAGCGCGGGACGTCTGCCGACCGAGACGGGCCTGCGCTTCTTCGTCGATTCGCTGCTTCAGGTGGGCGAGCTCTCGGCCGACGAACGCATCCGCATCGAGAGCCAGGTCGCCGGCCAACCCGCCGACGCCGGACTCGAAGCCCTGCTCGGCCAGGCCTCTAGCCTGTTGTCCGGTCTCACGCGCGGCGCCAGCGTCGTCGTCACCTCCAAGGACGACCGCCGCCTGCGCCAGATCGAATTCGTGCGGCTCGACCCGGGCCGCGCGCTCGCCGTGCTCGTCTCGGAGGATGGATCGGTCGAAAACCGCATCCTCGTCATCCCGCCTGATCTGCCGCATTCCGCGCTGGTGAGCGCCGGCAATTATCTCAACGCCCGCATCCGTGGCCGCACGCTCGACCAGGTGCGTGGCGAGATGGAAGCGGGCCGCAAGCTCGTCGAGGCCGAGCTCGACGAATTGACCGCGCGACTGGTCGAGGCGGGGCTGGCGAGCTGGGCCGGCCTCGACGGCGCGCGCCGCCAGCTCATCGTGCGCGGCCAGGGCAATCTGCTCGAGGACCTCACCGCCATGGAGGATCTCGAGCGCATCCGCCTGCTGTTCGACGATCTCGAGACAAAGACCGAGGTCATCGACCTCCTGTCGCGCGCCGAGAACGGCGAGGGCGTACGCATCTTCATCGGCTCGGAGAACAAGCTGTTCTCGCTCTCGGGCTCCTCGATGATCGCCGCGCCCTTCCGCGACAGCGACCGCCGCGTGGTCGGCGTGCTCGGCGTCATCGGCCCGACGCGGCTGAACTATGCGCGCATCGTGCCCATGGTCGACTATACGGCCCGCGTCATCGCCCGCATCGTCGGCGGCGGCTGACGAAGCTATTCGGAATCGTTGTCGTCGGACGTCGGCGACGAGGCGTTCTCGCCATTGGCGCCGCCTGTCTTCGGCGCCTTGGCTTTCCTGCGGCCGCCGGCCTCCTGCAGCATCTCGATCTGCAACTGCTGGATTTCCGACAGGCGCTGCCACTGGCGCGAGATCAGATAGTCGATCTTCTCGTGCAGGTGGCGGATTTCCAGCTCCGCCTTCAGGTTCACGCGATAGTCGTTGAACGAGCGCTGGCGGTCCTTCTCCTCCTGGCGGCGCTGGCTCATCATGATGATGGGCGCCTGGATGGCGGCCAGACACGACAGGACGAGATTGAGCAGGATGAACGGATAAGGGTCGAAGGCTTCCTTGTCGCCGCGCCAGACGTTGATGGCCATCCAGACGACAAGCACGATGCCGAAGGCGATCAGGAACGACCAGGAGCCGCCGAAACTCGCCAGATGGTCGGACAGGCGTTCGCCGAAACTGCGCTGCTCCTCGTATTCAACCTCGGTGTTTTCCGCGATCGTGTCGTGGCGGGCGATGCTCTCCGCCACTTCGCGGTCGAGTTCGGTGAACTCGCCGTGCTCCTGCTGCAGCAGCTCCTCGAGATAGAGCATGCGATAGCGCGAGAGCTCGCCGAGGCTGATCCGCGCGTCCTGCGGCAGGTCGGGATGGTCGCGCCGAATGCGCTCCGTCAGCGCCGGGCGCAGGTGATCGATATTGACCAGCTCACGCTTGCGATATTTGCGTCCCGTGACCGCCGAGGGGAGCTTGCGTCGACGCCGACGCCCAGAACGGGCCTCCTCGGCGTCGGGCGCGGCGACGGATTCGAGCTCTTCGTCGTCGATGTCGTGCTCGGGCGGCCGGGCGCCTGGCCCCGGTTCGTTGCTCATGTCGGCGTCCTTCGGTCCGATGCGGCCCGCCGCTGTCGTCGGCGGCGGTCCCTAATGCGCCTGTATGCGCCCAGCGGCTTGTCCACTTTGTGACGGGTTCGCCGGAAGTCGCGGTCCATCCGCGTTGACTTGCCCCCGGCCTTGCCCCTATAAGCCCGCAACGATTTCGGCGGCGCCGACGTCGGGGGCCTGCTTTGCGCCCCGGTTCGGCGCCCACGCTATTTTCGGAGAATTCCTGTGAAGCGGACCTATCAGCCCTCCAAGCTCGTGCGCAAGCGCCGTCACGGTTTCCGCGCCCGCATGGCCACTGTCGGCGGCCGCAAGGTCATCGCCGCCCGTCGCGCCCGCGGCCGCAAGAAACTGTCGGCCTGATCGGGTTCGAGCCCTCATGCTGAGGAGCCGCTGCAAGCGGCGTCTCGAAGCACGAGGGCGCTAGTCCGCGTCCTTCGAGACGCGATGCTGTGCATCGCTCCTCAGGACGAGGGGCTGAGGGCATGGGAGCTGACATGGCCAGCGGCGGCCAAAAAAAAATCCCTCCGCCCCTTCGCCTCAAGAAGCGCAAGGACTTTCTGGCCGCAGCCCGCGGATCGCGCAGTCACGCTTCCGCTTTCGTTCTGCAGGTTGGACCACGGGCCGATGAAGCCGCGGAAAATCACCCGCCCCGCTTCGGACTGACCATCACCAAGAAAACCGTTCCATCCGCCGCGCGGCGCAACCGCATCCGGCGGCGCCTGCGCGAGGCATTGCGGCAGGGCGCGGCCCTTTCGGCGGCGCCCGGCCGCGACTATGTATTTGTCGCGCGTGAAAACGCGATCGCTCTTCCCTTCGCCCGATTGATGTCCGAAATGTCAGCAGCCCTCGCAGCGCCCGTGCGCGAGCGGCGCGCGAAAGTCAGGCCCCCTTCGACATGAACAACGACACCAAGAACCTGTTTCTCGCGATCGCCCTGTCGGTGATGGTTCTGGTCGGCTGGCAATATTTCGTCGGCGCGCCCAAGCTCAGCCAGCAGCGCGCCGATATCAAGGAACAGCAATCGCTGCCGCCGCGCCCGACCTCGGATGCGGCGAACCCGTCCAAGCCCGGCGCTCCGCAGTCAGGCGCTCCGCAGTCTGGCGCTCCGACCGCGCCGGGCTCGGCCGTTCCCGCCGCCGCGAAATCGCGCGACGAGGCGCTGGCGGCCAGCCCCCGGCTGACTGTCGACACTGCCAGCCTGTCCGGCTCGATCGCCCTCAAGGGCGCTCGCATCGACGATCTCAGGCTGAAGAAATATCACGAGACGGTCGACCCCAAGAGCCCGACGATCGAGCTTCTGTCGCCCTCGGGCGCCCCGCATCCCTTCTACGCCGAGATCGGCTATGTCCCGGCCGCCGGCGAGAAGCTCGACTTGCCCAATGCGGAAACGCTCTGGAAGGCTGATGGCGCGAAGCTGACGACGACCACGCCGGTGACGCTCAGCTTCGACAACGGCAAGGGGCTCGTCTTCAAGCGCAAGATCTCTGTCGACGACGATTATCTCTTCACTGTGCAGGACACGGTCGAGAACAAGACCGAAAAGCCGGTCACGCTCTATCCGTTCTCGCTGGTCTCGCGTCACGGCAAGCCCGAAACCTCCGGCTATTCGGTGCTGCACGAAGGCCTGATCGGCGTCGTCGGCGACTCCGGCATTCAGGAATACGCCTACGACAAGATCGAGAAGGAGACCGGCGGCCAGAAGACCTTCAAGGGCGTGGGCGGCTGGGTCGGCTTCACCGACAAATATTGGGCCGCGACCGTCGCGCCCGACCAGACCAAGCCCTTCGACGGGCGACTATCGGGCGGCGGCGCCATCCAGAAATCCTATCAGGCCGATGCGCTTGGCGAACCGCAGACGATCGAGCCCGGCAAGGCGGGCGAAGCCAAGACCTATGTCTTCGCCGGCGCCAAGGTCTCGCAGCTGCTCGACCGCTATCAGCAGAACCCGGGCATCGCCAAGTTCGACCTTCTGATCGACTGGGGCTGGTTCTACTTCATCACTCGCCCGATGTTTAAGCTGATCGACTTCCTCTACAAGCTGATCGGCAATTTCGGCCTCGCGATCCTGGCCGTCACCGTCATCGTCAAGCTCGCCTTCTTCCCGCTCGCCAACAAGTCGTATCTGTCGATGGCGAAGATGAAGGCGCTGCAGCCGCAGCTCAAGGAACTGCAGGCCAAATACCCCGACGACAAGGTGAAGCAGCAGCAGGAGCAGATGGAGCTGTTCAAGCGCGAGAAGGTCAATCCGGTCGCCGGCTGTCTGCCGATGCTGATCCAGATCCCGGTCTTCTTCTCGCTCTACAAGGTCCTGTTCGTCACCATCGAAATGCGCCAGGCGCCTTTCTACGGCTGGATCAAGGATCTCTCGCAGCCTGATCCGACCAACGTCTTCAACCTGTTCGGCCTGCTGCCGTTCGACCCCACCCACGTGCCCGTGTTCGGCCACTTCCTGTGGCTCGGCATCTGGCCGCTGCTGATGGGCGTGTCGATGTGGGTGCAGATGAAGATGAACCCGGAGGCGACCGATCCGGTGCAGCGCCAGATGTTCGCCTGGATGCCGGTCATCTTCACCTTCATGATGGGCTCCTTCCCGGCCGGCCTCGTCATCTACTGGACCTGGAACAACCTCCTGTCGGTTGCCCAGCAGGGCTTCATCATGAAGCGCGCCGGCGTGCCGTTCGAGCTCTGGGACAATCTGGCCAAGACGTTCGGCCGCAAGGCGGCCTGATGGCCGAGGACGCGCCCGATTACGTCGAGCAGGGCCGCAAGCTCTTCGCCGGCGCCTGTGACTTCATCTGGGCGGCGGCCAAGCAGGGCGACCTGCCGCCGGGCGGGCCGGCTGAATTCGCCTTCGCCGGCCGCTCCAACGTCGGCAAGTCCTCGCTCGTCAATGCGCTCACCGGCCGCAAGACGCTGGCCCGTGTCTCGCACACGCCCGGCCGCACGCAGCAACTCAATTTTTTCGCGCTCGGCCGAAAGAGTCCCGAGGATGTAGAGCGCGCCCGTCTCGTCGACATGCCAGGCTACGGCTATGCGGCAGTCTCCAAGACGAAGATTTCGTCCTGGGACGGCCTGATGAAGGACTACCTTCGTGGTCGGGCGAAGCTGCTGCGAGTCTACGTGCTGATCGACGGCCGGCGCGGCGTGATGAAGGTGGACGAGGAAATGCTCGACGTGCTCGACGCCGCCGCCGTCTCCTACGCCCTCGTCCTGACCAAGAAGGACGAGGTCAAGAAGGGCGACGTGGAGCGGATCATCGCTGAGACGCAAGGCAAGATCGCCAAGCGGCCCGCCGCCTATCCGCTCGTGCTGTTCACCTCCAGCCATACGGGCGAGGGCGTGGCCGACCTGCGTGCGGCGATCGCGCAATTGCTGGCGGAGCGCGGCGTGTAATACCCTCGGCGCGGGAGGAAATCGCGCCATGAATCTGCCAGCCGATATCAAGGGCCTGTGGACACCGCCGCCGCTGTCGCGCCGCGGCTTCATGCGCGCATCGAGCGCGGCCGCCGCAGGCTACGCGCTTTCGGCCGGCCCCGTGCGCGCCGACGCGATCCGTACCGATGCGGCGGGCCTGACGACCGGCGAAGGCAAGGTCGCGGTCGCAGGCGGCCAGATGCCCGTCTATTTCGCCCGGCCGGAAAAGGCGACGAACCCGCCTGTCGTCCTCGTCGCGATGGAGGCGCTCGGCCTGCACGAATATATCCGCGACGTCGTGCGCAGGCTGGCGAAGCAGGGCGCCTTCGCGGTGGCGCCGGATTATTACTTCCGCGCCGGCGTCGACCTGCCTGCCCAGACGGATTTCTCGAAGGTCTTCGCCATCGTCAACGCCAAGCCCGACGCCGAACTGATCGCCGATCTCGACGCGACGGTCGGCTGGGCAAAGGGGCAGGGCGGCGATACGGGTCGGCTCGGCATGGTCGGCTTTTGTCGCGGCGGCCGCGCGGTCTGGCAATATTCCGCCTCCGCTCACCCGCCCAAGGCCGGCGTCGCCTTCTACGGGCCGATCGAGGATCCGCCGGAGCAGAAGGCGATCTGGCCGAAAAGCGTGCTTGAGCAGGCAGCCGATATGAAGGCGCCGGTGCTCGGCCTCTACGGCGAGGCCGACCAGGGCATTCTCGTCATGCAGGTCGAGGAGATGGAGGAAAAGCTCAAGGCCGCCGGCAAGACCGCCGAGTTCCACGTCTATCCCGGCGCGCCGCATGGCTTCCACGCCGACTTCCGGTCGAGCTATCGCAAGGAGGCGGCCGAGGACGGCTGGGCGCGCGCGCTGGCATGGTTCAGGAAATACGGCGTGCTGTGATCTCTGCCCTCATGCATTGAGATCGTCACGTCGAGCCGCTAGATAAGCCCGCCCTGTTCTTCGCATCGATCGGACATGCGCATCTGCGCGATAACGCCGATCTCACCGGACGCCGCCATGACCGACAAGACCCAGTCCGACGCAGCCCACGCCACGGCGCAGACGCTCGTGCGCGCCCTGCCGCACATGCTGCGCTACGACGACGCCATCGTGGTGGTGAAATACGGCGGCCACGCCATGGGCGACGACAAGGTCGCCCGCGATTTCGCCCGAGACATGGTGCTCCTGGAGCAGTCCGGCGTGAATCCGGTGGTGGTGCACGGCGGCGGCCCGCAGATCGGCGCCATGCTCTCCAAGCTCGGCATCAAGTCGGAATTTGCGGCCGGCCTGCGCATCACCGACAAGGCGACCGTCGAGATCGTCGAAATGGTGCTCGCCGGCTCCATCAACAAGCAGATCGTCGGCTTCATCAACGCCGAGGGCGGTCGCGCCATCGGCCTCTGCGGCAAGGACGGCAATATGGTGACGGCGACCAAGGTCGCGCGCACCGTCTACGATCCCGATTCCAACATCGAGAAAGTCGTCGACCTCGGCTTCGTCGGCGAACCCTCCAAGGTCGACACGACTGTGCTGGACCAGGTGCTCGGCCGAGAGCTCATTCCCGTGCTCGCGCCGGTCGGGCAGGGCGCGGACGGCGAGACTTATAACATCAACGCCGACACGTTCGCGGGAGCCATCGCCGGTGCGCTCGGCGCCAAGCGCCTGCTGTTCCTGACCGACGTGCCCGGCGTGCTCGACAAGAACAAGCAGCTCATCAAGGAGCTGAAGGTGTCCGACATTCCGGCCCTCATTTCCGACGGCACGATCACCGGCGGCATGATCCCGAAGGTCGAGACCTGCATTTACGCCATCGAGCAGGGCGTCGAGGGCGTCGTCATCCTCGACGGCAAGCTGCCGCACGCCGTTCTGGTCGAGCTTCTGACCGACCACGGCGCGGGCACGCTGATCACGCGGTGAAACGCGAACTCGACGCCAACAGACCGAAACTGCCGGGCGACATCGCCCGGCGCTTCGCCCATGTGCGTGCGTGGGTGTTCGACCTCGACAACACGCTCTATCCTGCGGGCTCCGATCTCTGGCCGAAGATCGACCAGCGCATCACGCTCTTCATGGCGCAATTGTTCGGGCTCGACGGCATGTCGTCGCGCGCGCTTCAAAAATACTATTACCAGCGTTACGGCACGACCTTGCGCGGCCTGATGAGCGAGCACGACATCACCGCTGAAGAATTCCTGTCGTTCGTGCACGATATCGACCGTTCGTCGCTGAAGCCCGACCATTCGCTGGCGCAGGGCATAGCCGCACTGCCCGGCCGCAAGCTGATCCTCACCAACGGCTCGCGCGAACACGCCATTCGCACGGCGGAAAAGCTCGGCATTCACGATCTCTTCGAGGACGTCTTCGACATCGTCGCCGCCGACCTGCTGCCGAAACCCTACGCCGAAACCTATGACCGTTTCTTCGCCCGCCACGACGTCGATCCGCGGGAAGCCGCGATGTTTGAAGACATCGCGCACAATCTCGAAGTCCCGCATGCGCGCGGCATGGTGACGACGCTAGTGACGCCGCGCTCGGAAGAGGAAGTCGAGCGCGAAGTCTGGGAGATCGCAACGGGCGGCGAGCCGCACATCGATTTCGTGACGGACGATCTCGCGGCGTTTCTGGAGGCGGTGGTGAAGTGACGAGTCTATCCCCTCCCCCTTATGGGGAGGGCTAGGGAGGGGGGCGCGCCATCCTGCGACATTGGCGGGTTCGGGCAGGCGTCTAGCTCGCAAGATCGCGCGACCCCCTCCCCACAGGGGGGAGGGGAGGCGCGCTGCATCGCGGTCCGCGCTTGCAATCCCCACCTCTCCAATTAACATGTTAAGTAACTCGCCTGGAGGCCCCCATGGAACAGCATCGCGCCGCAGACGCGCTCGTCGAAACCCTGATCGCCAATGGGCTCGACACAATCTACGGCCTGCCGGGCGTCCATAACGATCCGCTGTTCGACGCCTTCTGGCAGAACCGCAACCGCCTGCGCTTCCTGCACGCCCGCCACGAGCAGGGCGGCGCCTATATGGCGCTGGGCGCGGCGCTCGCGACCGGCAAGCCGCAGGCCTTTGCCGTCGTGCCGGGTCCCGGCCTCCTCAATGCCGGCGCCGCGATGCTCACGGCCTACGGCATGAACGCGCCTGTCATGGCGCTGGTCGGGCAGATTCCGGCCGACCAGATCGACCGCGGCCTCGGCGCGCTGCACGAAATTCCCGACCAGGTCGGCCTTGCCCGCCACATCGCCAAATTCGCTGCCCGCATCGACGCCCCGCACGAAGCCGCGCCGCTCGCGGCGACCGCTCTGTCCCATGCGCTGTCGGGCCGCCAGCGGCCGGTCATGCTGGAATGCGCGATGGACGTCTGGGGCAGGCGCACGCCTGTCGCCGATCCCGAAATGGCGAAGCCGCTGCGCCCGCCCGTGGATCCCGACGCTGTCGAAAAGCTCGCGAAGATTCTGGGCGCCGCCAAGAAGCCGATGATCGTCGTCGGCGGCGGCGCGCTCGACGCCAGCGCGGAAGTGACCGCGCTCGCCGAACTGCTGGAGGCGCCCGTCTATTCCTACCGGCGTGGCCAGGGCGTCGTGGATGGCCGCCATCGCCTCTACGTCTCCATGCCGATCGGCCATCGGCTGTGGGGCGAATGCGACGTCGTCATCGGCATCGGCACGCGCCTCCTGATGGCACAGAACGAATGGGGCATTGATGACGATCTCAAGATCCTGCGCATCGACATCGACCCGACCGAGCCGAACCGTTTCGCCAAGGCCGAAGCCGCGCTGATCGCCGACGCCGCCGAAGGCGTGCGCGCGCTGATGGAGCGCCTGCCGAAGCACATGATCAAGCGCGAGAAACGCGACGAGGAGTTGAAAGGCCACCGCGCATGGTTCGCGGAAAAGATCGGCGCGCTCGAGCCGCAACTCTCCTTCGTGCGCGCCATTCGCCGCGCGCTGCCGGACGACGGTATTTTTGTCGACGAGGTCACGCAGATCGGCTTCGCCGCGCGCCTCGCCTTCCCGACCTACGCGCCGCGCACGTTTCTGTCGCCGGGCTACCAGGACAATCTCGGCTGGGGCTATGGCACGGCGCTCGGCGCGCAGGCGGCCATGCCCGGCCGCGCGGTCGTCTCGATCGCGGGCGACGGCGGCTTCATGTACCAGGTGCAGGAACTCGCCACCGCCGTGCAGCACAACCTGCCGGTCGTGGTCGTCGTCTTCGACAATGGCGCCTTCGGCAATGTGAAGCTCCTGCAGAAGGAGCGCTTCGACAGCCATTTCATCGCCTGCGATCTGAAGAACCCGGATTTCTGCACGCTCGCCGAGAGCTTTGGCGCGGCGGCCTTCAGGGCGAAGGACGCGGGCGAACTCGAGACTTCGCTGAAAAAGGCCTTTGCGCTGCGCAAGCCCGCGCTCGTGCATGTGCCCTGTGGAGAAATGCCGAGCCCCTGGGGCTTCCTGCATATGGGCCGCGCGCGGGCTTAGACGCACACTGTCATCCCGGACGGCCGCAGGCCGTTCCGGGATCCAGCCGATGCGTTTCGTTGCCGGGTCCCGGCTCTCCGCTTCCCTTCGGCCGGGATGACACGCGCGCGCCGACCGACGCCACAATCATGCCGCTTGGCCCGCGCGCGCTTCTGTGGCATCGCTCCGGGCGACCGATCCACCGAGGCGAATCCGAAGCGAGATGCTGCGCGTAATCACCCGTTTTCTCGGCCTGCTCCTGCTGGCGGCGGCTTTCGCCGCGCTCGTGATCGACGGCACGAAGAGCATCGCCTCGGAAACGCTGGTGGTCACGCCGCTCGCCCAGATCGCCGCGCAGGTCGCGCCGGCCAAATTCCCGCTGCTGCAGGGCGCGATCGAGAGCCGCTTCGGTCATTTCGCCTGGAAACCGATAACCACCACCCTGCTCGCGCTGCCCGGCTGGCTGATCGCAGGCGCGCTCGGCGGCCTGATCTTCGCCGCAACCCGCCGCCGCGTGGTCAAGATCGGCTATTCCAGCCGCTGACCCGCGTCCTGACGACAATGTGAACGCGCGCTCGCTGGCGCTTCGGCCGCGTCGGCATACATTCGCTGTTCTGGAGGATGCCCATGTTCATGCTGCGCAAGCGTGTGGCTCTGCCGAGCGCCGCACAGGCCCTTCCCGGCCGCCCCGACCCGATTCCGACCGCCGCCCGTCATTATGTCTTCGATCGCCCGCTCAGAGCCCCCTATCCCGAGGGCATGCGCCAGGCGGTGTTCGGCATGGGCTGCTTCTGGGGCGCGGAGCGCAAGTTCTGGCAGCTGGGCGACGGCGTGTGGATCACCGCTGTCGGCTATGCCGGCGGTTACACGCCGAACCCGACCTATGAGGAGGTCTGCTCCGGCATGACCGGCCATACCGAGGTCGTGCTGGTCGTCTACGACCCCGCGAAAATCTCCTACGGCCGGCTCTTGCAGACCTTCTGGGAAAATCACGATCCCACCCAGGGCATGAGGCAGGGCAACGACATCGGCACGCAATATCGCTCGGCGCTCTTCGCAGAGAGCGACGAGGCGCTCGCCGCCGCCAGGGCATCGGCCGACATGTTCGGCAAGGCGCTGGAGACACGCAACTATGGTCCTATAACAACCGAGATCGCGCGCGCGCCGACCTTCTATTTCGCCGAAGACTACCACCAGCAATATCTCGCCAAGAATCCGGCGGGCTATTGCGGCCTCGGCGGCACGGGAGTCTCGTGTCCCGTCGGACTTGGCGAAAACATCGCCTGAGACCGCTTGCCGAGGCGCGACTCCTCGTGCCATTTCTGGCGCGGGGAGTTTCCATGCACAAGTTTGCCCGGACATTGCAGGTTTGGCTGTTTTCGAGCCGCTGGCTGCTCGCGCCCTTCTATTTCTGCCTGGTCGCGAGCCTGTTCGCGCTGCTCATCAAGCTCGTCCAGCATGTCATGCACATGGTCCAGACACTGATCGATTCGAGCGAGGCGTCGGTCATCCTCGACATCCTCTCGCTGATCGACATGACTCTGGTCGGCTCGCTCATCGTGCTCGTGATCTTCTCGGGCTACGAGAATTTCGTCTCGCCCATCGACAACGACCAGCCCAAGCAATGGCCGGAATGGATGGGCGACATCGATTTCACCGGCCTGAAGCTCAAATTGATGTCGTCGATCGTGGCCATTTCCGCGATCCAGCTGCTGCGCGCCTTCATGGATCTGAAGCACGCGACCGACCGCGACCTCATGTGGTCGGTCGGCATTCATCTCGCCTTCGTTTTCTCCGCGCTGGTGCTGGCGCTCTCGGATAAAATGTCCCCGCACGGCCCGGCCAACGGCCACAATAACAGCCACAGTAACGGCCATTGAACCGCTCCCGGTCCTGAACGTCGCGTTCGCGCGTCGCGTGCGAAACGTCACATAATCGCCATCGCTGTTGCGTCAGCTTGCGCGCCGGCCCACGATGTCTTCGTGGGACGCTTGCAGACCGCGACGCTACGCCAACGCGCGCGGCAGTGGGGGATTTATGGTCGACAAGTCTGACGTGCGCACGCGCGCGCGTGTCGCCGGCCGCTTGCCGGCTCTGCTGCTCCTGAGCGCGAGCCCCGCCTTCGCCCAATCCTTCGACTGTTCCAAGGCCTCGCCGCCGATCGAGACGGCGATCTGCGCCTCGACGGCCCTGCGCGCACAGGACAATGCGCTCGCCGGCGCCTATGCCCGCGCACAATATGCGCTGCGCGACGACGCCCATGCGCTCGATCTTCTGAAACAGGCGCAGCGCCAGTGGATTTCCGCGCGCAATCGCGGCTGCGCGCGCTCTGGCGGCAAGATCGCCGACTGCCTGATCGCATCCTACGCCACGCGCCTGACCGAGATCGGCAAGGCGCTCGGCGCGCAGCAACATGCGGCGCAGCCGCAAGCGCAAACCGCTGCCGCGCAAACCGCGGCCCCGCAACCACAGGCGTCGCGTCCTGTCGTGCAACAGCCGGCGCAGGTCGCGCAAGCGCAGCCGCAACCTTCGGCGCAGCCGGCGCCGACGCGTCCGACATCGATCGCGGCGCCTGGCGCGCGCATCGAACCGTCAAGCGTTCCCACCGACCACGACGCCAGCGCGCTCGTCACGATTCCCACGCCTGGCCGCTATTCATTGCGTGCGAAAAGCGCGACCGGCGTCGCCATCCAGCTCGTCGACATGATGACAGGGCCCGGCGATTCTGCCGGCGCTGCAGGCGCGCGCGACGGCCGGCTCGACGTCCTGCTCGACACGGGCGTCTACAAGTTGCGCACGACGGGCGCCAAGGGCGCGGCCAAACCCGCGACGCTCGCGGCCGAATCTTTCCGTGACGTCGCCGCGCCGATGACGCTCGCCGTCGATCCCCTGACGCCTGGCGAACTCGGCGATCTCCAGCAGCGCTCCTTCTGGCTCGATGTCGGCAAGGACGGCCATGTCGCCGTCGAGGCGCTCGGCCGTGCGCTGCAGGATCTGCGCCTGTGGCGCGACGGCGCGGAGCTCGCCGATGTCCGGCCCGACATTTCGACCGTCGAGGTGAAGTCAGGCCATCCGATGAACCGCATAAGGCTCGAAGGCAAGGTCGAGCCCGGCCGCTATCTTGCGACCGCCTATGGCGGCGAGAGCGCGGTCTGGGCCGACGGCGCGCCCGACAAGCCCTTCATGATCCGCCGTCTCGCCGCGCCAAGTCTCGCCGCGGGCCTCGTCGAGGGCGTGATCGGCGCTTTCGGCAGCGCGCGGTTCGAGGCGCCCGCCGATTTCGATTCCTTCCGGCTCGAGGTCGTCGATCCCGCGCCCGTGCGCATGGTCGTGCGGCGCGGAACCGAACGGCGCACGGCGTCGCTCGCGAAGAACAGCCGCGATCCCTTCGTGGTCACGACGCTCGGCGCGAAGAATCGCATGCCCGCGATCGTCGAAGTCTCCGGCCTCGAAGGTCAGGCATTCCGCCTGCGCGCCTTGCGCGACACGCGCGACCTGCGCATCTCGGGCCTCGGTCCGACGCAGGTGATCGTCGATGTCGCGGGCGAGGGTGGCGACGAAATTCCGGCGACCGCCATCCTCGTGCGCTTCGAGGGGAACAAGGCCCGCCTTCTGGCCTCCGACGCGCCGCGCCTCGCGCCCGGCCAGGCCTGGCGGCGCAGGTTCAATCTGCGTGGGCCCTCGTCGATCCTGTTCGAAATGACCGGCCCCGGCCCGGTCGCCGTGCGCATGCAGGGCCCGGCGACGCGCGCCGTCATCGATCCGGTGCTCGGCTCGACGCCGCCGCGCGCCGACGGCCGCACGCCGGGCCGCTACGATCTCGATGCGGGCTTCTATGCGCTGCGTCTGACGCCGGCGGCCGGCGCAAGCGGGGTCTTCGATCTCACGCTCGGCCAGCCCGGTCTTCTGCCGGAAGCAGCGCCGGCGCCCGCCCCGCGCACTGCGCTCTCGCTCGGCGCTCACAATATCGCGCGCGGCTCGTCCTATGAGGCGATCGCCAACAGCGCGCCGGGCCTCCTGATCGGCATGCGCGCGATCGCCGCGCCGGTCGACCTGTCGAAGGGGCCGGTTGGTCTGTGGCAGGGCCTGCCGGCCCCACATGCCGCCGCCTTGCCTGCGCCCATGCCAAAGGTCAGCCCGGCGACGCAGCAGCGCGGCGATCGCCGCGCGCCAAGCAAGCCGGCGCCGACGCGCGCGGCCGCCAGATCGGCGCATGCGCCGCGTCCGCAACCCGCCCGCGCCACGCATCCGGCGCCGCACGCGCAACCCGCGCAGCCGCCCGCCGCACTCGCGCCATCTGCAGACATCGTGTTGCAGGCGCGCGCGCCGCTCGGCGGCGCGATTCGCGTGCGCGACCAGAAGGGCGCTGATGTCGCATTTGCCGTGTCGGATGAAAAGGCCGAGAAGGATTCGCGAGTATTCACGCTACGCATCCCCGCAAGCGCCACGCCGCGCGCGCTGGAAATCGCCTGGGTCGCCCCGACGCCGCCCGCGCAGGCCGTGCGCCCGCGCCAGCCCTTGCAGACGATCGCGGCCGGCGAACCCTTGCGTTTCGATCTCGCGGAGGGACAGCGTCGCGAGTTCCGTATCGAGGCGAAGGAGGGCGGCCTCTATCGCGTCGAGACGCTCGGCCGTTTGAAGACGGGCCTTTCCATAGGCACGAATTTCCTGCCGCGCATCGGCTCGGCAGAAAACAATGGCGCGGGCCACAACGGCCTCGTGCAGACCTATCTGCGCGCCGGCTCCTACCGCGTTGCGGTCGCGGCGAAGGATTCGAGCGGTCGCCTGGGCCTGACGGCGACGCCCGCCGAATTGGTCACGACCGGCGCGCTCAGCCCCGGCGGCTCGGCGCGCGCAACGCTGACGGAGGGGCGCGGCGCGATCACGCCGATCGAGATCCGCGAGGCCGGCCTCTATCGTCTCGAACTCTACGCGCTCGGCCGTACGCTTTCCGCGCGCCTCGAAGATGCGGACGGTTGGCCCCTGACGGCGCCGGGTCCGCTCAAGAGCCTGGAAATCAGGCTCGAGCCCGGCAAATATCGGCTCGTCACGCCGCCTGTCTCCGTCGATGCGCGCATGGTCGCGCGCCTCACCGCGATCACGCCCGATGTCGCGCTCGCGGGCCACGGACCGCACAAGCTCGGCTATGACGACGAATACAAGCTGCAATGGCGTGAGCCCGCGACAAAGGACGCGCCGCGCGCGCCCGACGTCTGGACCTTCGCGCTGAAGGGCGAATCGAAGATCGATCTCACGATCACCGACGGCATGATCGGCGACATCATTCGTGGCGAGAAGGACGTCGTCGGAAAGGTCACGAAGGACCGGCCTTTCACCGGCAAGCTCGGTCCCGGCGCCTATCGCCTCGAGGCGCGCGCCATCGGTCGCGACGACCGGCTCGACTACACGCTCGTCATGAAGTCGGCCGAATTGCAGCCCGACGATTCGCGCTTCGTCGATCTTCCCGCAAAACTCGATTTCGCAATTGCGGAAGACAGCGTCGTTAATCTCACGTCCTTCGGCCGCAAGGATCTGAAGGGCGTGCTGCGCGACGCCAATGGCGCGATCGTCGAGCGACTCGCGGGTCGTCAGAACGACTGGAACATCGCCATGTCGCGCCGCTTGCCGGCGGGACGCTATTCGCTGACCCTGACTGCGATAAAGGCCGAAGCCGGCGCCGACGAGACGCCGTCGGAAGACGCCGACGCGCGCGTGGAAAAGAGCGACGACAGCGTCGAGGTGCGGCTCGCCCTGCCCGCCGAGAAGGACGCGCCCGCCCTTAAGGCGGAAGGCGCGGCGCAGGTCGCTGGCGCCGGCGTTCATCGTTTCGCTCTGCCGGCCGCGCCGGCAGGCTCGCTCGCGCTGGTGGCCGCGCGCGCGGATTCCGAACTCGTGCTCTCGGTCGAGCGCCGCGAGACGGATGGTAACTGGCGGGTCGTCGGTTTCGAACGCAGCCAGACCCCGCTCGTCGCCTGGCCGGCCGGCGCCGACAAGGCTGAATGGCGCGCCTCCGTCTGGTCGATCGACGGCGCCGATGCGCCGATCGACATTCTCGCGCGCAACGTCGCGCGCAATGCGCAGGATGCAGCATCCGTCGCGCTCGAACCGCTCGCGCTCGATGCGGTCGGCCAGAAGGTGCGCGTCGGTCTGGCCAGCGCCGCGTCCGCCGTCATCGTCGACCTCAAGACGACGAGCGAGCATCTGTTCGCGGGCTCGCAGGGCGGCCATGCGCTGACCCGCGCCGACGCCGGCGCGCTCGCGCCGCAATCGGAACGCCTCTGGTTCGTCGCGCGCGATGCGGCGCTCGAAAAGATCGAGGCCCCGACGCTCGCCTGGAAGGGCGAGCCGGTGTCGCTTGTGCTCGACGCCGGCGACAGCGCGCTCCTGCCGGCGCCGCAGCCCGCCGAGGGCAAGGCGCGCGTGTGGCGGGGATCGTCCGCCTTTGGCCAGCCCGGCCTCGACGCCGGCCGCGGCATGGCGGTCGGCGACAATGTCGCCATAGCGCTCGCGGGCGCAAAGCCCCTGCGCGTATGGAACGCAGGCGGCGACGAGCCATTGCGCATCGACATCGAATCGGTCGAGGTCGCGGTCGCAGCCAAACGCGCGGCGGCGGGCGATATGTCGATCCTCGTGCCGCCGCTGACCGCGCAGCCCGTGACGCTTCCCTCCGGCGACAAGAAGCTCGATCTCGATCTGGCGCCCGGAACGGCCGTCTTCGCTGCGCCGGGCGAAATCGAAACGTTCTCGCTGCATGCGGTCAACGCCGCGCTGTCGCGCTCGCTCGGTGCCAAGGTCTCGGAAATCTGGCTCGTCAATCTCTCGAACAAGCCGCAACCCGTGCGCCTCGCCGCGACGCCGGCGAAGGTCGAGCCGGTTGCGCCCGATCGCGTCGTCAAACGCTTCTTCGGCGCGACCGGTTCGGCGGCGTTGCGCGTCGATGCGCAGAAGGGCGACGTGCTGCGTGTCGAGGGCGCCGAGGCGACATTCGTTTCGAATTCGGGGCGCGTGCTGCGCGGCGCATCGCTGACGCTCGACGGGCCCGGAGAGGTCGCGCTGGCCTACCAGCCGGGCCTTGTGGCCGCGTGGCTGGAGCGCGCCGGAAATTCGCCATGGCCGAAGGCGCAGGCGCGCGCCATTGCCGCGCCTACTTCCGTCAGGCTCGAGGGCGCGACCATGGCCTTCACGCTGAAACAGGACAGGCCGCAACTCCTCGGCGTCACGACCAGCGCGCCGGTCGTCGTCGCGCTCGAACAGAACGGCGCGCGCGAAATGAAGCTCTACGCGGTGGGCGCCGATTTTCGTCGCTATGTCGCGGCGGGCGAGGCGACGCTGACGATCTGGTCGCCGCATGACGGCCCGCTCGGCGGCGCGCTCGACTTGACCTCCGCGCCGCTTCTGCCGGTCAAGGAGGGCGTCGGCGACGCCGTCGCCGTTGCGCCGGGCGCGAGCGTCCTGTTCGGCTTCGAGGTGAAGAAGGCGTCCGAAATCGGCATCGGATTGCGCGCCGATCCCGACCGCGCCGAGGCGCGCCTGATGGACGAGAGCGGCAAGCTGATCGGAACCGGCGTGTCGCAAATCAGAAAGCTTGCGCCCGGCCGCTACATACTCGAAGCGCGCATGCCCGCCGATGCTTCGGCCGCCGTCGTTCGTCCAGCGCTCGTCGGCCTCGAGCCGCCGCCTGCCGGCCCGCCGCCCGAGGAGATCGAGAAGTTTCTCGGCCTCGCCGGCCTCAAGTCCAACGCCAAGACAACCCAGCCCCGCTGAGAGACGAGACCATGAAACGCTCCATCCTCGCGCTCCTTTTCGCCACGGCTGGCCTCGCGGCGCTGACGCCGGCCGCCTTCGCCCAGTCCGACAGGAAGCCCGCGCCTGCAAAGCCGCAGCCGGCCGTCGCCGCGCCGGAATTTCCGACCGAGAAACTCGTGCGCGCCGATGGCGCGCGCGTCGTGCCGGACCGTTTCCTGCGCGCCTGGGATCCTGTCACTGTCTTCTTCGACGCCGATACCGGCCCGGCCGCCGGCGGCCCCGAGGACAAGCCCGAACGCTTCGTGGCGATCGCGCCGAAGACGGCGGGCGAATGGCGGTGGGTCGGCGCGCGCGCGCTGCAGTTCCGCCCGGCCGAACCGTGGAAGGCGCTGCAACGCGTCGAGGTGAAGACGAAGGATGCGCGCGCGAAACTCGTCGCGCTTCTGCCCGCGCCCGAATCGACATCGCCGTCCGAAGACGCCGATCCCGTGACGGATCTCGACCAGATCGCGCTGACCTTCGCAGAGCCCGTCGATATGGCGGCGCTCGCGCGGCTCATCACCATCGAATTGCGCAAGGCGCCGGGCGCTTCGCCCGAGGGTGCGCAGGCGCTGGGCGCGCGTGATTTCGACATTCGCCCGCTCGAGCGCGCCAAGCGCGAGGACAAGCAGACCTACGTCGTGCGCTTCCGCTCGACGATCCCCGACGGCCGCGTCGCCGTGCTGCGGCTGAAACTTTCGGACGAACCCGGTCTCGACGATCCGATCTTCGAATTGCGCGCGCGCACGGCGGCGCCCTTTACCGTCAGCGACGCCGATTGCGGTCGCGGCTGGAGCGGCGCGAAGCGCGACGACGTGCTGCAATGCGCTTCGCAGGGAGCCGACAGCGACGCCGGCGCGGACGACGAAAAGCCTTCCTATCAGGCCGCGCCGAAGCGCCGTCTGACGCTGAGTTTCACGGCGACGCCCGAAAAGCTCGACATTCTTCGCGCGCGTGAAGCGCTGCGGATCACGCCCCCCGTCGATGATCTCGCGGTGGAGGCCGACGGCTCGCGCCTGAAACTCACCGCGCGCTTCCTGTCGGATCGCGTCTACGAGATCGCGCTCGCCGAGGGCGCGATCGCAGACCAGCGCAAGCGTCCGCTCGCCGAAAGCTACGCGCAAAAATTCTCCTTCGCATCCGACAAGCCCTCGATCGCATGGGATGCGGGCTCAGGCGTCGTCGAACGGCTCGGCCCGCAATTCCTGCCGCTGCGCGGTCGCGGCTATGACCGCGCCGACGTGCGCGTGCATGCGATTGATCCCCTGTCGCGTGACTTCTGGCCCTTCCCCGGCGACGGTGTGGAAACCGAAGACGCTGCCTCTCCGCCGCTGCCCGGCAAGGAGCCGCGCGCCTGGAAAGAAGCCGCCAATGCGGAAGCCGACGCCATTGCCCAACGCATCAAGGCGCTGGGCTCGCCTGCGGTCTCGACGCTCGTGGATCTGCCGATCCGTCGTGGCGGCGTCGACGCCAAGTTCGGCCTCGACATGAAGGCGCAATTCGCCAAGGTCGCGGGCGCCGACCAACCCGGCGCCTATCTCGTGGGACTGCGGCCGACGGACGGTACGAAACGCCGCTGGCTGCGCGTGCAGGTGACCGATCTTTCGCTCGCGGCGATCGAGGAACTGAAGGGCGTGCGCTTCGTCGTGACGTCGCTCGCGAACGCCGCGCCGGTCGATGGCGCGCAACTGCGGCTCGAAGGGCTCAAGGACGACAAATTCGTCACGCTCGCGCAGGGGGCGACCGACGCCAGGGGCGAGTTCTCCTGGAATCTCGACAAGCGCGACGAAGCCGAGATCAAGCGCATCGTCGTGACCAAGGGTCTCGACACGCTCGTGCTGTCGCCTGATGCGGCGCCATCCCAGTACGCGCAGGAGAACTGGACCAAGCCGGAAGAGAGCTGGCTATCCTGGACGACGAGCCCCGACGAGTCGCGCAAGCCGCTCGTCAAGAACCTGTGCCACGTCTTCACGGAACGGCCGATCTACCGGCCCGAGGAGCCCGTGCATTTCAAGGGCTATGTGCGGGACTATCGCGCCGGCAAGCTTACGCCTGCGAAGAAGGGCGGCGTGCTCGTCGTCAACGGGCCGAACAATCAGGAATGGCGGATCCCTGTGAAGGTCGACGCCTTCGGCGGCTTCTATCACAAGTTCGACGTCGCCACGCCCGCGACCGGCGACTACACCGCCAAATTCGAACCGGATGGGTTCAAGCCCAAAGCGAAGACGGACGAGAACGCCGAAGGCGCCGACAAGAAGGGCGACAAGGACGCTATTTCCGTCGAGGACGGCGGCGACGGAACGAAATCCGCAGCCGAGCAGCCCGATGGCGAAGAGGAAGTCGCTGCCGACGATGGCCCGCAGACCTGCGGCGCCACCGCCTTCAAGAAGGAAGCCTATCGTCTCCCGACTTTCGAGGTCGTGCTCAACGCGCCGCAGATGGTTCCGCTCGATGGGCAGTTCTCCGTCGATCTGATCTCGCGCTATTTCGCGGGCGGCCTCGTCGCCGAGCGCCCGGTCAAATGGCGCGCGGCGCAATTCCCGCACGTCTGGTCGCCGCCGGGTCGCGAAGGATTCCTGTTCTCGACGGATTCGCGCTTCTCGGGCGAGGCGAAATTCAAATCCTCGCCCGTGCTCGAGCGCGACGGCCGCACCGACGCCGGCGGCGCCTCGCGCATGACCTTCGACACGACGATCGAACCGACCGCGCAGCCGCGCCGCTATTCGATCGAGGCGACGGTGACCGGCGACGACGACACTGAAGTGCGCAACGTCGTCAACATCATCGCGACGCCGCCGTTCGCGCTCGGCGTGAAGACGCCGCGCTACGTCGAAAAGCCCGGCGCCATCGAACCGCAGATCATCGCGGTCGACGGCAAGGGCGATGCGGCGCCGGGCGTCGACATGACCGTGCGCTTCATCAAGCGCAACTGGGTCTCGACGCTGCAGGCCAGCGATTTCAGCCAGGGCGCCGCGAAATACGTGACGCAGACGATCGACGACACGCTGGTCGAGCGGAAGGTCACGAGCGCGAAGGAGGCGCAGAAGCTCTCCTTCGAGGCGAAGGAAGCCGGCGTCTATCTCGTTCAGGTCGAGGCCTACGACAAGATCGGTCGCCGCCAGCAGGTGAGCGTCGACTTCTTCGTCGGCGGCCAGTCGCCGGTCACCTGGGCGCGCGCGCCCTCGCAGACCGCGACGGTGACGGCGGACAAGGATGCCTACGCGCCCGGCGAGACCGCCACGCTCGTTGTGCAATCGCCGTTCCAGAAAGCGCGCGCGCTCGCCATTGTCGAAGAGCCTTCCGGCGCCTGGCGCTACGACTGGATCGACATCGACAATGGCTTCGGTCGCTACACGACGACGCTCGCAAAGGAGGAGATGCCGAAGCTCGCCGTGCATTTCCTGATCATGCGCGGCCGTCTGCCGGAGAGCGCGCCCAATCCCTCCGCGCCCTTCGATCAGGGCAAGCCCGTGACCATCGCCGCCACCAAATGGGTGACGGTCAAGCCGGTGCAGAACATCGTCAACGTCAAGATCGAAGCGCCCGGCAAGGCGCGTCCGCGGCAGGAGGTCGAGGCGACGATCCGGCTGAGCGACGAAAAGGGCGCGCCGCTCTCGGGCGAGGCGACGTTCTGGATGATCGATCAGGCCGTGCTGTCGCTGGCCAAGGAACGCCGTCTCGATCCACTGCCCGATTTCATCGTCGAACGCCCCACCACGATGGCCGCGCGAGACACGCGCAACATGGCCTTCGGCGTTCTGCCGCTCGAAGAGATTCCCGGCGGCGACGCCGGCCTCGACGAATGGGGCGCGGAGACCAACATTTCCGTGCGAAAAAACTTCACGCCCGTGCCGATCTATCTGCCGAGCGTGAAGATCGGCGCCGATGGCGTAGCCAAGATCAGGATCAAGCTGCCGGACACGCTGACCGTGTTCAAGCTGCGCGCGAAGGCGGTGAGCGGTCCCGACCGCTTCGGCTTCGCGACCGGCGAAATGCTGATCCGTCAGGCCCTCGTCGCGCAGCCCGCGCTGCCGCGTTTCGTACGGCCGGGCGACAGCTTTGACGCAGGCCTGATCGCGCGCGTCGTCGAAGGGCCGGGCGGCGCGGGTCGCGCGACATTCGCCGCCGACGGGCTGAAGCTTGCGACGGGCGAGCAAGCGTTCGCCTGGGACGGCGGCAAGCCCGCGCGCATCGACGCGAAAGCCGTCGTCGGCGAAGAGCGCGCCGATCCCGTGAAGCTGACATTCGCCGTCACGCGCGACGCCGACAAGGCGCACGACGCCGTCGAGCTCACGCTGCCCGTGAAGCCCGACCGTTCGCCGGTGCGACGTTACGAGATCGTCGAAGTGCCTGCCGGCGCATCGAAGACGCTCGCCGCTGCGCCAGCGGACGCGCGGGCGGGAACCTTCCGCCGTACGCTGGCGCTCGCCGCCGATCCCGCGATCGTGCGGCTGATCGCCGGTCTCGATGCGCTGGTTCAATATCCCTATGGCTGCACGGAGCAGCGCATTTCGCTGGCGTCCGCTGGCGTCGCCTTGAAGAACTTCACGCCGATCATGTCGGCTTCCGGTCTCGACAAGCGCATCGGGCAGGACGTGAAGAATACGCAAACCGCGATCGATCAGGCGATCGACGCTGACGGATTGGTCGCCTTCTGGCCGCGCGCGAAAGGCAATGTGTCGCTGACGGCGTGGGCGTACTCCTTCCTCGTCAATGCCAAGCGTGCGGGCGAGCCGATCGACGACAAGCTCGCGGAACGTCTCGCCAATGTGTTGAAGCTCGCCCTGCGCTCCGACTATCCGCGCCTGATGACAGGTCTGGAATTGCACGAGCGCGTCGAGGCGCTGACCGCGCTCGCCGATGGCGGCAAGCTGGATGAAGCCTATGTCGCCGAACTCGCGCGCCGCGCCGATTTCATGGGCCCGACGAGCGTCGCGGAAATGGCGTCGGCCGCCACGCGCGCGCCGAACGTCGACCGTCGCACGGTGGCCTCGCTGCTGGAGACCATGTGGGGTCGGGTGAAGATCGTTTCGCGCAACGGCGCGCCTGCCTACGGCGGCATTGCGGGTGAAAGCGACGATCCGCGCATCCTTCCCTCGGAAGCGCGCAGCCTTGCGGAGATGACCCGCGCCGTCGCGCTCGCCGCGCCTGACGATCCGCGCTTCCCCGTGCTGCGCGACGGGCTGATGCGCATCGGCGAGGGCGACGGCTGGGGGTCGACCAATGCGACCTCCGCCGCCGTGCGCGCGCTCGCCGCCGCCTGGCGCCGCCCGCTCGCGCCGATCGCGCTGACATTGACCGAGGGCGGAAGCGCCAAGGCCCTGACGCTCGACGCCAACACGCCGGTGCTGCGCGTCGTCAGCACAGAGACCGGGGCCGTCACGCTCGCCAACACCAGCCGCGAGCCGATCGTCGTGCTCGTCGATACGCGGTACGAATCGAACGAGCCCGGCGCGAAGGCGCAACCCTTTTCCAACGGCTTCGCGATCACGCGTACGCTCGCGAGGGTCGTACCCAACGCGCCGCCGGAAAAAATCGCGGCGGGCGCGGATGGCGCGATCAACGTGAAAGTCGGCGATGTCATCGAGGAGACGGTCGAACTCGTCAATCCGCAGGACCGCACGCATGTCGCGATCGCGCTGCCTCTTGCCGCCGGTTTCGAGCCGATGAACCCGAACCTCGCGACCGCGCCTGCCGAAGCGCAGCCCTCTGCGGCGCCGACACTCGCGCCGACGTGGACATCGTTTGGCGACGACCGCGTCTTCTACGCCTACGACCAGCTGCCCAAGGGAAATTATCGGTTCGTCTATCGCGTGAAGGCGCAGATATCGGGCAGCTTCACGCAGCCGCAGGGCACAGCGGAGACGATGTATCAAAAGGGCCTGCAGGGCGCGAGCGCAGGAGCGCGGATTGTCATCGCTCGGTGAGGAGAGCAGCGCGCTGCCTTCGCCGTCATTGCGAGGAGCGGAGCGACGAAGCAATCCAGAGCCGGGCCGTGGCTCTGGATTGCTTCGTTTCGCTCGCAATGACGGCAGGAAGGTCGCGTGGATAGCCAGCGGCCTGTTCTCAGTCGCGCTTGGTTGCCTCGCCTTCACCGCCCTGACGCGCGCCCATCTCGCCGCCCCGAAACCAACCCTCATCGTCACCGATCGCCACGGCGCCTTCATCACGCAGGTGTCCTTCGCCAAGGACCCGACCGAGGCGGACTACGGCTACTGGCCGCTCGAACGCGCGCCCGATCGCGTCGTGCGAGCGACGCTCGCTCTGGAGGACAGGCGTTTCGCCGAGCATTTCGGCGTCGATCCAAAATCGGTGGCTCGCGCGCTGTGGAAGAATTTTCGCGGACGCGGCCATCGCTCAGGCGCCTCCACTATCGCGATGCAGATCGCGCGCATGCAGCATCCGGCATCGCGCAATCTGGTCAACAAGGCGGTCGAGGCGGCGGCCGCAATCGCGCTCACCGCGCGCTACGGCCGCGAGGCGCTGCTCGCGCATTACCTGCGGCTCGTTCCTTACGGCAACGGCAGCCACGGCATCGCCCATGCGGCGCGCTTCTATTTCGACAAGCCTGTCGTCGACCTCTCCTGGGCCGAGATCGCGCTTCTGTCCGCCGTACCGCAATCGCCGACGCGCATGAACCTCCTGAAGCCCGAGGGCATGAACCGTGCGATCCGGCGCGGCCAGCGCGCGCTCGAGGAGCTGGCGCGTCAGGGCGTGATCACGCCGCTCGAATTCGTCGATGCGAAGAAGCAGCTCGCGCATATGCACACGCCACGCACATTGCGCCGGCCGGATGCGCTGCATGTCGCGCTGCTCTACGAGCGCCTCGCGCGCGAAGGAAAGATAGCGGCTGTCTCGCAATATGATCCGCGCGTGCGCGCCACGCTCGATCTAGCCTTGCAAGCGCGCGCGACCAAAATCGCGCGCAAGTACCTCGGGCCTTGGAGCGACGCCGGCGCGCAGCAGGCCGCCGTCATCGTGGTCGAGCGCGGCAGCCGCGAAATTCTCGCGCGCGTCGGCTCGACCGATTATGCCGACAGGCATGCCGGCGCCTTTGATTTTACGCGCGTGCAGCGCTCGCCCGGCTCGACATTGAAGCCGTTCCTCTACGCGCTCGCGCTGGAGCGGGGCGTCATCAAGCCGACCGACATCATGGCGGATCTGCCCGAAGGAGCATCCGGCGTGAACAATGCCGACGGCATGTTTTTGGGGCCGCTTCTGCCGCGCCAGGCGCTCGCCAATTCGCGCAACGTGCCGGCGACAAACCTGCTGAAACAGACCGGCCTCGAGAACAGCTTCCGCTTCCTGCACGATCTCGGTCTGCACAATGTCGAAGCGCCGGCGGAAAATTTCGGCCTGTCCATGGCGATCGGGTCGCTGCCGACCACGCTCGAACGCCTGGTGCGCGCATATTCCGCGCTCGCCGAAGACGGCAAGCTCGCCGATCTCGTCTATGCCAGGGGTCAGCCGCAACGAGAGCCGCGCCGTCTGCTGTCGGCGGATTCCGCGCGGCTCGTGACATCCTTCCTGTCCGATCCCGTCGCGCGATTGCCGAGTTTTTCACGCTATGGCGCGACGGAATACAATTATCCCGTCGCGTTGAAGACCGGCACGTCGCAGGGCTATCGCGACGGCTGGATCGTCACCTACTCGGAAAAGGTGATCGTCGGCGTCTGGGTCGGACGCGGCGACGCTGGCCCGATGAAAGGCGTCGGCGGCGCGACGGCGCCCGCTCGCATCGCCCATGCGCTGCTCGACGCAATTCATCGCGTGAAGCCCGGCGACATAACGGCGGGCCGCTTCCCGCCGCCGCCTGGTCGCGTCGCCGTCGACATCTGCGCCACCAGCGGCAAGGTCTCGACCGGCGCCTGCGGCCAGACGCTGACCGAATGGGTGCGGCCCGATGAAATGCCCGCGAAGGCGGAGGCGGTCGAGACGCCCGCGCCGATCCTGCGCGGCTGGGCGCGCGAGGAAGGCTATCGCATCGCCGAGCCCGCGGCGACGACGGACAATGTCCGCCTTATCGTCTCGACGCCGGAGAACAACAGCCGCATCTGGAGCAATCCGGAACAGCCGGCGTCGCTCAATCGCCTGACGCTGAAGGCGCGCGTGGAGCCCCGCGTGGAACAGATCGTCTGGTATGTCGACGGCGAGCCCTTCGCGATCACCGATCCCGACAAGCCCGTCTACTGGCCGATGCGACCGGGCAGCCATCGCATCCAAGCGCGCCTTCCACTGCGGTCGGGGGCGTCCAAGGCCGTGCATGTGATGATCGAGTGATAGTTTCGCATCGGCGCCGCGCTATGTGATCACGTGTCTGCAACCCGTCATTGCTTCGCTTCGTTCCTCGCAATGACGGAATTCAGGAAGGATCGTCCGATGAAGATCGCGCCTTACCTCGGCTTCGACGGCAATTGCGCCGAGGCCTTCCGGTTTTACGAGAAAGCGCTGCACGGCAAGATCGACATGATGATGACTTATGGCGAATCGCCGGAGGCCGCGCGCACGCCTGCCGACCAGCAGGGCCGCATCATGCATGTGCACATGACGATCGGCGATCAGAGCCTGATGGGCGGCGATGCGCCGAAAGGCATGCACAGCAAGCCGGCCGGCTTCATGGTCTCGCTGCATGTAGATGACGAAGCTGAAGCCGAGCGCCTGTTCGCCGCATTGAGCGCGGGCGGCGTGATCAACATGCCCATGGGCGAGACCTTCTGGGCCAAGCGTTTCGGCATGGCGATCGACAAGTTCGGCACGCCGTGGAGCGTGAACTGTCCGAAGCCGATGTGAGCGGGCGAACACTATCGACCGGACCAAATTTCAGCCTATGATCCTGTCCGACAAAAACAACGGAGAGGAAACATGGCCGATCTCTTGGAATCCTTCGACAACGGTGTGCTGGAAATCGTCTTCAACCGCCCCGAGCGCAAGAATGCGTTGAGCGGCGAGATGCTGACGATGCTGAACGCCGCGCTGCAGCGTGCGGCGCTCGACCCGAAAGTGCGCTGCGTGTTGCTGTCGGGCGCCGCAGGTTCGTTCTGTGTCGGCGGCGACGTGAAGGGGTTCGCGGCCGGAGGCGGCGCGGGCGGCGGCCTGCCGATGGACCAGCGCGCGGCCTCGCTGCGCAATTCGATGGAAGCCTCGCGCCTGCTGCACGAAATGCCGAAGCCCTGCATCGCGGCCATCGAGGGCGCGGCGGCGGGCGCTGGTCTCTCGCTCGCCATGGCCTGCGACATCCGCATCTGCGGCGAGAGCGCGAAGATCACCACCGCCTTCGCAAAGGTCGGTCTCTCGGGCGATTTCGGCGGCACCTATTTTCTGTCGCAGCTCGTCGGCCCCGCAAAAGCGCGCGAACTCTATCTCCTGTCGCCCGTTCTCTCGGGCAAGGAAGCGGCCGCCATGAACATCGTCAGCCGCGCCGTGCCGGACGCGGACGTGCTGAAAGAGGCCCGCGCGCTAGCGCGAAACATGGCTGATGGGCCGACCGTCACCTACGGCCTCATCAAGAAGAACTTCATCGCCGCCGAAGCCGGCACTCTCAAGGCCGCCTTCGACGCGGAAGCGCTGCATCATTCGCTGGCCTCGGCGACGGACGATCACAAGGAGGCCTCCAAGGCCTTCGTCGAGAAGCGCAAGCCCGCATTCGCGGGGCGCTGAGATGGCGCCCTATCTGCGCTTCCGGCAGGTCTGTCTCGTCGCGCCGGCGCTGGAGCCGGCCGCGAGCGATCTCTCCTTCATCCTCGGGCTCGACATCTGCTTCCGCGATCCCGCGGTCGGCAAATACGGGCTCGAGAATGCGCTCTGGCCCGTTGGCGACATGTTCATCGAGATCGTCGCGCCGACGAGAGAGGACACGGCGGCGGGCCGGTTTCTGGCGCGGTCGAAAGGCCACGGCGGCTACATGGCGATCTTCGATTGCGACGATCCGCGCACGCGAGGGGCGCATGCGGAAGAGATCGGCGTGAAGAAGATCGTCGATCACACGCACGGCGCCTATACCGGCGTGCAATTGCATCCGCGCGATTGCCGCGCGGCGATGATCGAGTTCAACCATACGCAAGACGGCGAGACGGATTCGGCGCATTACGCCCCGGCCGGAACCGACTGGACGAAACATCGCCGCGCAGACCAGACGAGGAAGATCGTCGCGATCGACGTCGAGACGCCGAATCCCGCCGAACTCGCCGCGCATTGGGGAAAGATCATCCAGGTTCTCGTGAAGGGGGACAAGGACGGCGCGCCGGTCCTGCGCTTCGCCGAGGCCGACATCCGATTCGTGCAGGTCGCCGACAGCGCGCCTGAATGCATCGGCGCGATGACCTTCGCCTGCGCCGATCCGGCCGGCGTCCTGCAACGCGCCAATGCGCGCGGCTATGCGCCGCACGATGGGGCGTTTCACTTGTCGGGCGTGCGCATGCGGCCGGTGGCGGGGTAGGTGGATCGCGCTACCCGCGCTTTTTCTCCACGATGGCGAGCGCCGCCTTGAAGGCGGCCTCGATGTCGAGATCGGTCGTATCCAGGATTTCCGCGTCGGCGGCCGCCTTCAACGGCGCCGACGAGCGTTGCGCGTCGCGTTCGTCGCGCTTGCGGATGTCGGCGAGAATTTCGGGGTAGTCGACGGCCTCGCCACGCGAGCGCAATTCCAGCGCCCGCCGTTGCGCGCGGGTCTCGGGGCTCGCGGTCACGAAAATCTTCACGTTCGCCTGCGGCGCGATGACGGTGCCGATATCGCGGCCGTCGAGCACGGCGCCCGCCGGGTGCTGCGTAAAGCGCCTCTGCATATCGATCAGCGCGGCGCGCACGTCGGGCAGGGCGCCGACGACAGAGGCCGCTTCGCCCATCTCGCGCCCGCGCAGCTTCTCCTCGTCGAAATCGGTCAGCGCCAGGCCGCGCGCGGCGGCGACCGCGCTCTCGACATCGTCGAGCCGCGTCCCCTCATCGATCAGAACCCGCGCGGTCGCGCGATAGAGCAGGCCGGTATCGAGATGCGGCAGGCCGAAATGCTTGGCGAGCCGGCGCGCGATCGTTCCCTTGCCGGAGGCCGCAGGGCCATCGATGGCGACGATCATGAAAATTCCGCCCCGAGCGAGGCCATCAGCGGCTTGAAGGTCGGAAAAGAGGTCGCGATCATGCCCTCGTCGTCGATTGCGACGTCCTTCTTCGAGGCGAGCCCCATCACCAGAAAACTCATGGCGATGCGATGGTCGAGATGCGTGGCGACCATGCCGCCGCCCTCGGCTGGCCCGCCGGCGCCGCGCACCAGAAGATCGTCGCCGTCGATCGCGCAATCCACGCCATTGGCGACGAGCCCGTCGGCCACGGCGGCCAGGCGATCGGATTCCTTCACGCGCAATTCGTGCAGGCCGCGCATCCGCGTCTCGCCAGAGGCAAAGGCGGCGGCGACAGCGAGGACGGGATATTCGTCGATCATCGCCGGCGCGCGGGCTGCGGGCACATCGACGCCCTTCAGAGTGCTCGCGCGCACGCGCAGATCGGCGACGTCCTCGCCGCCTTCCACGCGGCGGTCGAGCTCGACGATATCGGCGCCCATTTCCAGAAGCGTCGTCAGCAATCCCGTGCGAAGCGGATTCATCATCATGCCCTCGATCACGATCTCCGAGCCCGGCGTGATCAGCGCCGCGACGATCGGGAAGGCGGCGGACGAGGGGTCGGCCGGCACGATCACGGGATTGGGTCTAAGCCTCGGCCGGCCTTCGAGCGTGATCTTGCGGCCGGCTTCGCCGAAGGGTTCGCTTTTCACGGTCGCGCCGAAATGCGCCAGCATCTTTTCCGTATGATCGCGGCTCGCTTCCGCCTCGATCACCACGGTCCGGCCGGGCGAATTGAGGCCGGCCAGCAGCACGGCGGACTTGATCTGCGCGGAGGCGACGGGAGTCCGATATTCGATCGGCGCGGGTTCAGCCGCGCCCTTCAGCAGGATCGGGCAGCGCCCGCCCTCGCCCTGTTCCAGTGTGCGGGCGCCCATCAGCTCCAGCGGATCGAGAATGCGCCGCATCGGCCGTTTGCGCAGCGAGGCGTCGCCGTCGAAGCGCGCGGTGATGGCGTGCCCGCCGACGACGCCCATCATCAGCCGCGAGCCGGTGCCGGCATTGCCGAAATCGAGCGTGTCCTGTGGCGCCAGCAGGGAGCCGAGCCCCGCGCCGCGCACGCGCCACTGGCCCTCGCCCGTGCGTTCGATCGCCGCGCCGAGCGCCCGGCAGGCCGCGCCCGTGCGCAGCACGTCGTCGCCCTCCAGCAGGCCCTCGATTCGCGTCTCGCCGACGGCGAGCAGGCCGAAGATGAAGGCGCGGTGCGAAATCGACTTGTCGCCGGGAACGCGCAGGCGTCCTTTCAGCGGGCCGGAGCGGCGCGCGGCGAGCGGGCGGGGCGCGGCATGCGAGGACAAGAGTCTTTCTCCGGCTGGAATGTTGCGCGGGCGCATCGGACGCGCGCGAAAGGCGGAGGCCGGATTTTCACAGAAAGCGCGCGCGACGCTTTGGAAAGGATCAGCTGGCCCCTGCTTTCGCGCGGCTTCGCGCCCGAGCGGGGGCTGATCTAGCACGTGGCGTCAGGACCTGTCATTACGGGCGGACGGCAGGTTGCAGCGCCATGTGCGCTGCAACGGAAAATTCCCATTTGACAGGCGCCTTCCGCCCCACTAACCGGAGCGCCGCGGATATGCGGGGGCGCAAGCGGCGCCTGACCCGAAAGATGAGAGGCGAGGGACGAGAAACGTGGCCAAACCCGAGCTCGGCAGCAAGCGCCAGTGCCTCAACTGCGGCGCGAAATTCTTCGATCTGAATCGTGACCCGATCCTGTGCCCGAAGTGCGGCACGGCGTTCCAGGTCGCCATGCCCGTGCGCGCCCAGCGCGCGGCGGCCGCCACGACCGATGAAGAGGAGCCGAACGCCGAGGGCGGCGCCGAGGTCGTGTCGCTCGAGGAGGCGGACGCCGAATCCGCCGAGAAGATCTCGGTCGGCGACGACGATATCGAGGTCGAGGACGACGACTCCTCCGACGACACTTTCCTCGAGGAAGAAGACGAGGACGGCGACGACGTCGCCGGCCTGATCGACGGCGATATCGAGGACGACGACGAAGGTTGATCCCCGGGTCGAAAACGGGGCTTGCGGAGGCCGAAGGCTTCCCCTATACAGCGCACGCGTCGCGGACATCCCAAGCCCGCGACCCCTTGAAAAGTGGGGCCATAGCTCAGTTGGGAGAGCGCTTCAATGGCATTGAAGAGGTCGTCGGTTCGATTCCGTCTGGCTCCACCAATTCTCTGAAATTCCGATGATATGGCCGCGACAGCGGCCATTTTGCATTTGGGCTTCCGTGTGAGGCGCCCGATAGCCAGCATGCGGCGCATTCGCATATCCTCGTGGGAAAATCGGGAAGCGCCAGGGCAGGAAACATGACCGACATCGTCGCTGCGGCCGAGGCGCTGAAGCCGGAAATCAGTGTGCGCGCCGATGAAATCGAGCAAGCGCGCCGCCTGCCGCGCGATCTCGCCGCGACGATCGCGCGCGCGGGACTTTTCCGCATGGCGACGCCGCGCGAGATCGGCGGACTGGAGGCGTCGCCGGCGGATATTTTCCGCGCCATCGAGGCGGTCAGCGAGGCCGACGCCTCCGCCGGCTGGTGCGTGATGATCGGGACGACGTCGGGCATGACCTCGGCCTGGTTGCCGGCCGGCATCGCCCGGCCGATCTTCGGCCCGCCCGAGACGATCGCCTGCGGCGTCTTCGCCCCGATGGGGCGCGCCTTGGAGGACGGCGACGATTATGTCGTCAGCGGCAAGTGGCAATGGGCGTCGGGTTCGGCCAATTGCGACTGGCTGATGGGCGGCTCCGCGATCATCGCCGACGGCGCGCCGAAGAAGCTCGCCAATGGCGCGCTCAATTCGCGCATGATCATCTTTCCACGAGACAAGGTGGAGCTGATCGATTCCTGGAATGTCAGCGGCCTTTGCGGCACTGGTTCCGGCGAAATGGTCGTGAGGGACCTGCGCGTCCCGAAATCGCATTCGGCGTCCATTGTCACGGACCGCCCGCATGCGCAGGGCGCGCTGTACGTGTTCCCGGTCTTCGGACTGCTCGCGCTCGGCGTCGCCTCGGTTCTGCTCGGCAATGCGCGCGCGGCGGTGGGCGAACTGGTCGCGCTCGCCGGCGGCAAGCGTCCGCAGGGATCGGCGCGCGCGCTGGCCGAACGCGCGACGGCGCAGGCGACCCTCGCCGAAAATGTCGCGCGTCTGCGCGCGGCGCGCGCCCTGATGCGCGAAACCGTCGAAGAAGCCTGGGACAAGGCGCGCGCGACCGGCGAAGTCGATCTCGCGCAGCGCGCGGCGTTGAGGCTCGCCGCCACGCATGCGGCGCGCACCGCGACGGCGGTGACACGCGAAATGGCCGAGCTCGGCGGCGGCTCTTCCGTCTTCCTGTCGTCGCCGCTGCAACGGCGCATGCGCGACGCCTTCGTCGGCGCGCAGCATATGATGGTCGCGCCGCAGACCAACGAGTTGACCGGCCGCTATTTGATGGGCTTGCCGACGGATGCGAGCTTCCTGTGACGGCTCTCGGCCGGCTGCAATTCGATCAGCGCGCCGCCGAGCATGACGTTGAACAGCCGCAGCATGAGCGTGATCTGCGCCTGCATGATCTGGCGTAGATGCGGGCAATTCGCCATCGAGCCCTTGACGACCCGGTAGCCGTGCTTCGCGTCGTGTTCGACATAGCCGAGCGCCATCAGCGTCGCCACTTTCCGGCGCACGGTGGTGCGCGGCATGCCCGTGATCTCCGCCAGCGGCAGTAGGCGGATATAGGCGTAGTCTTCCTCGATGCGCGTGTTGATCGACCCGTAGCGGCGCGCCTTGGCGGGGTCGGCCAGAACATGCCCGATGCTCGCGACCGATATGGCGGCCAGGATGAAATAACTGTCGGTGTCGCCCTCGAAGCGCTGGGTGACCAGCCGCGACATTTCCATCAGATACTGGTTGAACCCGAACGAGATGATCAGGCTGTTGTCGCGCGCGCTGTTGCGTTGCAGTCGGGCTTTCATGGCGAAATCGCGATTTACATAGATGTCCATTTTGGACACTGACATGCTTGCTTCGTCAACCCGTCATTTTGCACATTGCCGGTGGGGCAGGTCCTGCAAATAAAGCGGCAGGCTTAGAGGGAGGCAGGCTGGCGCATCGGCCGGCTGGGAAGGGACGGGCCGTCTGATCGGTTCGCCCTTCTCCCTGCCCTCGTTTCCCAAACCATCCAGCTCCGACCAGTTCGGCGTCAAGGACCGCTGCGCCTGCGGCGAAATGCCTGCAATTGCGGCGGGAAAGGCGCTCCGATTGTGAGCCGCGCCACTCGACGCGCGCCAGCGCCCGACCGTAGATAAGTGCAGGGGGCAGCTTGGCCGGAACGATGGAATGAGTCTTGCCGATGCGCCGAGCGATCGCGATCCGTTCGCCGTTGCGCCGACCGTCCTGCCGGCGTCCGAGCGCTTTCGCATTCTCCTCTATTTCGGCGGTCTGACGGTCATTCTCGCGCTCGCCGATCCCGCAGGCGGCCTGCTCGACATACCCTTGAGCTTCTATCTGAAGAACCGGCTCGGTCTCACTGCCAAGCAGGTCGCCATTTTTCAGGCCATCGCCGGGCTTCCGCTCGTCGTCGCCTTCCTGTTCGGCCTCGCGCGCGACCGCTGGAACCTGCTCGGCCGCCGCGATCGCGGCCTCATGCTGGTCTTCGGCGCGGTCTGTGCGGCGCTCTATCTCGGCTTCGCCTTCGCGCCGATGAGCTACGACGTTCTTCTGCTCGCCATATTCCTGATCACCGCCTGCACGCTGTTCATGGACGCGGCCGAAAGCGGGCTCGCCTCCGTCGTCGGTCAGCAGCACGCCATGCCCGGCCAGATGAGCGCCACATGGAGCGCGTTCAGCGCAGTGCCCGCCGTCGGCGCGCTTCTGCTCGGCGGCTATTTCTCGGACTGGCTCGAACATCAGGACGGCGCGCGCGCCGCCCGCGCGCTCTTCCTGGTCGGCGCGGCGACCTCCCTCATGATCGTGCTCTATGCGACGCTGAGGCCCCGTGCGGTCTTCGACGGCATTCGCGACGAGCGGCTCGACTCCGATCATCCGATGCGCGACCTCAGGCGCCTGCTGCGCCACAGGCCGATCTATCCGGCGCTGATCATCTGGATGCTCTGGAATTTTGCGCCGGGCTCATCCACGCCACTGCAATATTATCTCCAGAACACGCTGAAGGCGCCCGATTCCGTCTGAGGCCAGTGGAGCGCGATCTTCGCAGCCTCCTTCGTGCCGACCTACATCCTGTTCGCCTGGCTGTGCACGCGCGTCTCGCTGAAGAAGCTTCTGTGGTGGGGCACGTTCGTCGCCATTCCACAATTCGTGCCGCTGCTCTTCATCACATCGACCAAGGCGGCGCTGATCGCGGCCGTGCCGATGGGGCTCATGGGCGGCATGGCGACGGCGGCCTATCTCGACCTGATGATCCGCTCCTGCCCGCCGCGCCTGCAGGGCACGGCTATGATGGCCTCGTCCTGCCTCTTCTATGTCTCCTCGCATCTCGGCGACATCTGGGGCGCGCATCTCTACGAGACCTACGGCGGCTTCACGATCTGCGTCGCGATGATTACCTTCGCCTATGCGCTGATCGTGCCCGTGCTCCTGACAGTTTCTGAGGAATTGACGGCGCTGCCGGATAACGAAGTGGCGCCCGCCGGCCGCATCAACACGACGAGCTGATAAAGGCCGCCGAAGAAGCGACGCTTCTCCGCGACGCGAGCGCCCTGAGGCGCGAAGCTCGCGATCTCCGCGCGCCAAAGGTCCAGCGCGAAAGGTTCGAGCAGCGCGAGCACCGGCCGCATCAGCCAGCGCCAGGGGCTCGAACGATACGGGCGCGCATAATCGACGATCACGACCGTTCCACCGGGCTTCACCACGCGCAACGCCTCGGCGAGCGTACGCCGGCGAACACGCTCTGGCTGTTCGTGCAGCAGGAAGAACAGGACGGCGCGGTCGAAACGCGCGTCGGGAAATTCCATCGTCGCCGCATCCATGACGTGCATGCGCGCCTGCGCCTCGCACGGCAGTTTTGCGCGCAGATTGTCGATCTGGATCGGTAGCGCGTCGATAATGTCGAGCTGGCCGCCGCGCGCGGCCGTGCGTGCGCCCAAGACATTGGTGAAATCGCCATAGGCGCAGGCGACCTGCAAGGTGCGGCCGTCGAGCGGCCCGAGCGCGGCGAGCGCTGCGTCGCGCAAGCGTCGGTAATTGCCCCACAGGATGGCGTTGACGAGCCATTGCCGCTCGAACAGGCGAACGGCGCGCGGATGGACATAGGCCCACCAGTAATGATCGACGAGATAGGACGGCGGCGCGCTTGAATGCGCGACCGGCGCATCCCTCCTCGGCTCCGCAGCGGCTTCGCGAAAATCATTGTCGTGCAGGGCGTCCATCACGGCGCGATCAAGCGCTGATTCCCGGCCGCCCGCGTTGCGCTGCCGCAAGGCCCCGGTCAGCCCAGCAGGAAGTCCCGCACGATCCAGATCTGCTCGGGAACATTGAGCGCGGGCGCATGGCCGCAGCCCGCGATTTCGATCACGCGACAGCGCGCATTTTCCCGCGGCATGCGCTCTGCGGCCTCGCGCAACAGCAGGTCGGAATTCTCGCCGCGCAGGCACAGCATGGCGCAGGTCAGCTTCCGCCATTCGTCCCACTGATCGTAGTCCTGCGGATGATGGATGAACTGCATCACCATGTTCGGATCGTAATGCGTGGTGATCCCGCCGTCGGGCAGGCGGCGCGCCGAGGTCTCGGCCATACGTCGCCATTGCGCGTCGCTCAGATGGCCATAGGGCAGGTAGATCTGCCGCAGATAGGCTTCCAGCTCGCTCACCCGGTCGAAGCGCGGCGGCTTGCCGGCATAGGAGCGAATGCGTTCGATGGCTGCCGGATTGAGCTCCGGGCCGATGTCGTTGAGCACGAGTTTCTGGAAGCGGCCGGCGAGCGGGCCGGCGCCTGCGCGCAGCGCGATTGCGCCGCCCATCGACGTGCCGACCCAGTCGAATTCCTGCCAGCCGAGCGCGTCGACAAAGGCGGTCGCGAGCTTGCCGTAGAAGTCGAGGCAATATTCGTTCTGCGGCGCGGGGCTCCATTGCGACAGGCCACGACCGATCGTGTCCGGTGCGACGATGTGCCAGTCCTCGCAAAGCGCTTCCGCCAGATCGTCGAAATCGCGGCCGGTGCGTGCGAGCCCGTGCCACAGCACGAGCTTGCGTTTTGCCGGATCGCCCCATTCCACATAGTGCAATTCGCGATCGAGGATCGTGACGTATTTCGAGACCGGGCCGCTCATGATTTCGGTTCCGCGCGCAATTTCCCGACAATGCCCGTCGGAAAGAAATAGACCGAGAAGATGAAGAGGATGCCGAGCCACAGGAGCCAGCGGTCGGGATTGAAGAAATTGGCGACGAAGCCGGCGCCGGACGCATTGAGCGCGCCGAAGGCCGCGCCCATCAGCGTTTGCAGATAGTTTTCGGCGAGCACGAACAGAGCCGCGCCGATGATTGCGCCATAGAGCGTTCCCATGCCGCCGATCACGACAATGAGCAGGATGTCGATCATGATGTTGAACGACAGGCTCGTGTCCGGCCCGGTGTAGCGCAGCCACAGCGCGTTGAGCGCGCCGGCGCAGGCCGCGAAGACAGCGGCCAGCACATTGGCGAGCGTGCGGTGATAGATAATGCGATAGCCGAGCGCCTCCGCGCGGAACGGGTTTTCGCGGATCGCCTGCAGGACGCGGCCGAACGGCGATTCGACGATGCGCAGCATGACCAGGAACAGCACGACCACGCTGCAGAAGACGAGATAATATGACAGCGTGCGGCCGCTGATCGTGATGCCGAACGGCCCGTTCTCGATCAGTCTGAAGCCCGGACGCAGCACTTCGGGCACGCGAAACGTGCGTCCGTCCTCACCGCCGGTGAGCCACGACAATTGCGATGCGAGCACGGCGAAGGCGGAGGCGACGGCGAGCGTCACCATGGCGAAGAAGATCGTCTGCACGCGCAGCGAGAACAGGCCGATCGCCAGCGCGAAGACAGCCGCGACGACAACAGCCGCGCCGAGCCCGAGCGCCATCGCGCCCCACGACGGCCCGAGCGCATAGAGCGTGATCGCGATCCCGTAGGCGCCGATGCCGAAGAACATCGTATGCGCGAAGGAGACGATGCCGGCATAGCCGAGCAGCAGATCGTAGGAGGCGACCAGCAGCGCGAAGACGCAGATCTTGGCCGCGACATTCGCCGGCTTCGAGCCCGGGAACAGGAAGGGCGCGAGCGCGAGCACGACCACCACAAGAATGAGAAGCGCCGTGAGAAGCTTGCCGCGCGGCGGATTGCCGGAAAGGATCATGGCCTCACCTGCTCGTCACGGGATAGAGGCCGCGCGGCCGCCACAGAAGCACGGCCACCATCAGCGCGATATTGGAGATGAGTGCGACCTTCGGCGCGAGGAAGCCCGCGTAATTCGCGAGCAGCGCCAGCAGGATCGAGCCGATGAAACAGCCCCCGACCGAGCCAAGCCCGCCGATGATGATGACGATGAAGGTCGTCACCATCATCTCGCCGCCGATCGAGGCATGCGCCTGCTCGCGATAGAGCGCCCACATCAGCCCGCCGAGTCCGGCGAGCGCCGAGCCCGCCATGAAGACGCCGATGAACAGGCGGCGAATGCGATAGCCGAGCGCCTCGACCATCTCGCCGTTCTCGACGCCGGCGCGGATCAGGAGGCCGAGCTTGGTGCGCGTCAGCGTGAATTGCAGCGCGAGGAAGACGATGAGGCCGACGACGACAGCGAGCAGCCGGTACTTCTCGATCGCCGCCGCGCCGAGCGGGATCGAGCCGCGCAGCGCGGCCGGCAGCGGCAGCGGGTTCAATTGCGGGCCGAAGGTCGCGTAGAGCAATTGCTCGATCACGATCAGGCCGCCCATGGTGATCAGGATCTGCTTGAGATGCTGGCCATAGACGGGACGCACCAGCAGGCGTTCGAAGACATAGCCGGCGACGCCGGTGACGATCATGGCCAGCAGCATCGCGGGGATCAGCGCCATCAGATTGGCGGCGAGCGACGGCGATTGCATCAGCGCGCCCATCGGCGCGAAGGCGACGACGGCGACATAGGCGCCGACCGCGACAAAGGCGCCATGGCCGAAATTCATCACGTCCATCAGGCCGAACACCAGCGTGAGGCCGGACGCCATGGCGAAGATCATCATGCCCATGGCGAGGCCGGCCAGCGTCAGCGTCGTCCAGGTCGAGAACGAGCCGACCAGCGGGAAGGCCAGGAGCGCGAGCGCGATCGGCAGGAGGACCGGTATGTAGTCCGTCTTCTGCTGCGGCAGCGCCGCGCCGGTATCGATTGCGCTCATTGGTGGCTGTCCAGGCTGAGGCCGAGCAGGCGTTTCTGCAGGCTGTCGTCGGCGGCGAGATCGGCCATGGCGCCGGAATGCACGATGCGTCCGGAATCCATGACATGCACGAGATCGCCGACATCCTGCGCGACGCGGAAATTCTGTTCCACCAGCAGGATGGTCGCGCCCGAGCGCGCGATCTCTTTCAGGCATTCGATCAGCGCTGATACGATGGCCGGCGCGAGGCCCTTGGTGGGTTCGTCGATCAGCAGGAGCTTGCGCTCCTCCACGATCGCCCGCGCGATCGACAGCATCTGCTTCTGACCGCCCGACAAGGTGCCCGCGCGCGAAAGCCAGAATTTCCTCAGCGCGGGAAAAAAGCCGAACATCCATTCGAGCCGCCGCTCGTCCGGCGCGCCGGCTCGCGCGGCGAGCACGAGGTTTTCTTTCACCGTCAAATCGGAAAAGATCGCCATCGTCTCGGGCACATAGGCGACGCCGGAGGTGGCGATGTCGGGCGTCGCGGCCTTGTCGATCCGCGCGCCGTCGAAATGGATAGAACCCTGCGAGGCCGGCCACAGGCCCATGATGGTGCGCAGCGTCGTCGTCTTGCCGGCGCCGTTGCGCCCGAGCAGCATGGTGGTGCGCCCCCGGGGCACATCGAAATCGACGCCGTGCAGGATGTGGTAGCGCCCGATATGCGTATGCACGCCGGAGAGGGTGAGGAGCGCCTCGGTCACGCCGCGTTCCCCTTCTCCTTCGGCGCGATGCCGAGATAGGCTTCCTGCACGACGGGGCTCGCGATCACCGCCGCCGGCTCGCCATCGGCGACGCAGGCGCCGTTGGTCAGCACCATGATGCGGTCGGCGAGCGAGCGCACGACATCCATCTTGTGCTCGACCAGAAGAATGATCTTGGACGCATCCTGCTTCAGTCGCGCGATCAGATCGAGCACGATGGGCGCCTCGTCCACGCTCATGCCGGCGGTCGGCTCGTCGAACATGTAGACGCGCGGCTCCAGCGCCATCATCAGCGCGACTTCGAGCTTGCGCTGGTCGCCGTGCGACAGCGCCGCCGCCGTATGCGCGCGCCTGCTTTCCAGCGCCACGCTCTCGAGGATTTCGTCGGCGCGCGCGATCAGGTCGCGCCGCAGGCTCCACGGCCGCAGCATGTCGTAGTGCGCGCCCGACTTCGCCTGCACGGCGAGTCGCACGTTTTCCGCGACCGTCAGATTGGGAAAGAGATTGGTGAGCTGGAACGCGCGACCAAGTCCGCGTCGCGCGCGCAACGGCGCGCTTTCGGCGGTGATATCGGCGCCGTCGAGCAGCACCTGACCTTCGCTCGCGCGCAACTGCCCGGAGATGAGATTGAAATAGGTCGTCTTGCCCGCGCCGTTCGGGCCGACGATCGCGGTCAGTTCGCCCGGCCGGAAGACGCAGGAGACGTGGTCGACCGCGACATGGCCGCCGAAGCGGATTGTCAGATCGCGGGTTTCGAGCGAGACGGACACGGGAACTCGCCTTAATGATCCGTCATTGCGAGGAGCCAAGCGACGAAACAATCCAGAGTCGGGTTACAGCCCCTGGATTGCTTCGCTTCGCTCGCAATGACGGCGTTGCGACGCTTGGACCCTTACCGCTTGTTGCGGATCGGAACGTTCATGTCCTCGATCTTGAGTTCGCGGGTCAGCTCGAGGCGCGCCCACGGCTTGCTCATGTCGGTGGAGACCTTGAAGGCGTACATCGACTGCAGCGCCTGATGGTCTTCCTTGCGGAACATCATCTTGCCCTTGGGCGTGTCGAATTCCATGCCTTCCATCGCCGCGATCAGCTTTTCCGTATCGGTGGACTTGGCCTTGGTGATCGCGGTCACGACCGCCTGCGCCGCCGCGAAACCGCCGACGGTGAAGAAGTCCGGCGGCGAGTTGAAGCGCTTCTGGTGCTCTGCGACCAGCCAGTCGTTGATCGGGTTCTTCGGGATTTCATAATAATAGTACGCTCCGCCTTCCATGCCGGGGAAGGCCTTGTAGGCCGCCAGCGCGGGCAGGATGTTGCCGCCCGTCGACAGCTCGATTCCGTAGCGCTTCGGGTCCATGTCCTTCAGCTTGGCGAGCGGGTTTGCGCCGCCGGCCCAGATCACCCAAATGATCTTGCGGCCGGGCTTGTCCTTCAAGGCGTCGAACAGGCGCTGGCCGACCGCGGTGAAATCGGTGGTGTTGGCCGGCGCATATTCCTCGGCCGCAAGCGTCGCGCCGGTCTTGGCGAGCGCCTCCTTGAAGGCGGCGACGCCGTCGCGACCGAATGCGTAATCCTGGGCCAGCGTCGCGATGGTCACGCCGGGCTTGCCGATGGCGAGCGCGTTGGAGATCGCATCCTGCGACGAATTGCGCGCGGTGCGGAAAATGTAGCGGTTCCACTTGTCGCCGGTGATCGAATCCGCGACCGCCGGTTCGACGATCAAAATCTTCTTCGATTCCTGAGCGACCGGCAGCATGGCGAGCGCGGCGGCCGACGAGGTCGTGCCGATCGCCAGATCGACCTTGTCGTCCTCGTAGGCTTCCTGCAGCGCCGTCTTGGCGACGTCGGGCTTGGTCTGGTCGTCCTTGACGATCAGCGTGATCTTGCGCCCGTCGATCGTCATCGTGCCCTTGGTGGCGTATTCGAGCCCGAGCTTGAGCCCCGTCTCGGTCTGCTTGGCGTAGGCTTCGAGCGGGCCGGTCTTGCCGGCGATGAGCGCGATCTTGATGTCCTGCGCGAATGCGCCCTGCGCCGCAAAGGCGAGGCCGGCGGCAAGCGCCAGCGATGTAATCGAAAGGTGTGCGCGCATGTCGTCGAAATCCTCCCTCGGCGCCGTTCGCGATGACGCGCGCGGCGGATGGTTCACCTATACACTTCCACCGGAAAGTCCGCTAGGCGAAACATGTGGCGCCCGTGTCGGAATTAGACGATGCGACGGCCGGGGCCGCGCGCGTCCGAGGTTCGCGGCGTGAAAATGTGGCGAATGCCGTCGATCAGCGACCATCTCTGTCGCGCTTCCGTGAGCCGAGCGACGAAAGCGCTCGCCCAGCGCGTGACGTCGTAGTCCGACACGCGCTCCATCATGCGCGTGTGCCGCGCGATTCGTTCGTCCCTCGGCATCGTCAGCGCGCGTTCGATCGCGGCGGAGACGCCTTCCTTTTCGTGCGGATTGACGATCAGCGCGCCGTCGAGTTCGGAAGCGGCGCCCGCGAATTGCGAGAGAATGAGAACGCCCGGATCGGTCTCGTCCTGCGCGGCGACGAATTCCTTGGCGACGAGATTCATGCCGTCCCGCAGCGGCGTCACCAGAGCGGCCTGCGCGCAGCGATAGATGCCTGCGAGCTGTTTGCGCGAATAGGATCGGTTGACGTAGCGGATCGGCGTCCACGCGGCCTCGCCGTACTGGCCGTTGATATGGCCGACCAGCGCGGTGACCGTATCGTCCATCTCCTTGTAGCCGGCGGCGTGCTCGCGGCTCTTCGGCGATATCTGGAGGAAGGTCGCCGCGCCGCGCCATTGCGGCCGCTCCTCGAGCAGGTGTTCGAAGGCTTGCAGGCGTTGGACGATGCCCTTGGAATAATCGAGCCGGTCGACGCCGAGCAGCAGCTTGCGTCCGCCCAGACTCGCGATCACGTCCGCGATGAAGGGCGAATGCGCGGCCGCGCGCGCCGCGCGCGCGTAGATCGCCGTCTCGATACCGACCGGAAACGTATCGATCTGCACGCGACGGCCTTCGATCTCGAAAAAACGTCCGCCGCGCGACGGGCTCGCGCCGCGCGTCTCGAGATACTTGCCGTAATTGTCGGTGTCGTTGTCCGTCTGGAAACCCACCAGGTCGAAGGCGGCGAGCGCGCCGAGCGTTTCCGCGTGTTTCGGCAGCGCCTGAAGAATGTCGGGCGGCGGGCAGGGAATGTGCAGGAAGAAGCCGATCGGATTGTCATGCCCGCGCGCGCGCAATTCCAGCGCGAGCCGCATCAAATGATAATCATGCACCCAGATTATGTCGTCGGGCTGCAGGATCTTGGAGACCTGATCGGCGAAATAGCTGTTGACGCGCATGTAGCCGGAAAAGTCCGCGCGCGAATATTCCGCGAGGTCGACCCGGTAGTGCAGCAGCGGCCACAGCACGCTGTTGGCGAAGCCGTTGTAATATTCCTGATGGTCGTCGACGTTGAGATCGAGAGCGACATAGCTGATGTTGCGCCCCTCGATGATCTCCGGCGCAGCGGGCGTCTCCTCGGTGACGCGGCCGCTCCAGCCGCACCACACGCCCTGACGCCCGCGCAACGCCGCCTTGACCGCGACCGCGAGGCCGCCGGCGCGTTTTTCGCCCGGCAGAGCTACGCGGTTGGAAACGATTACCAGGCGCGCCACCAGGCGTTCTCCCATGTGTCGGACAGGCGCATCGCCGTATTGATGACGCCGGCCATGGAATAGGTCTGCGGAATATTGCCCCACAACTGGCCGCTCGCCGGATGCAGGTCCTCGGACAGAAGGCCGTAGCGATTGGCGCTGGACAGGATGTCCTGAAAGATTTCGCGCGCTTCCTCGCGACGCCCTATGGCGGCCAACGCATCCGCGTACCAGAAGTTGCAGACGATGAAGGCGGTCTCCGGTTCGCCGAAATCGTCCGCCGCCGTGTAGCGCATCACGCGCCCGTTGCGCCGAAGGTCGCGCCCGATAGCCTCGACGGTCTTGACGAAGCGCGGGTCGGAGGGCGGCAGCAGGCCGAGTTCGGCGATCATCAGCACGCTGGCGTCGAGATCGTCGTAGCCGAAGGCGCCGACGATCGCGCCGCGCTTTTCGTTCCATCCCCTCTCGAGGATCGCGCGCCGGATCGGCGCGGCGCGATTGCGCCAGTAGTCGGCGCGATCCTTCAGGCCGAGCCTTGCCGCGATATGGCCGAGCCTGTCGCAGGCCGCCCAGCACAGCGCGGCCGAATAGGTATGGACCCGCGTGCGTCCGCGATATTCCCAGATGCCGGCGTCCTCCACGAGCGCGAATTCAGCCGCATGTTCGCCCAGCGGTTCGAGCCGCCGGAACAGCGCCTCGTCGCCCATGCGGGGCAGCCGATGATCGACGAACATCTGCTTGGCCGCGAGCACGACGCTGCCGTAGACGTCATGCTGCGCCTGTTCGGCCGCGGCATTGCCGACCCGCACGGGTCCCTGGCACATGAAGCCCTCGAGCAGAGAGGCCTCGTTTTCCTCGAGCGAATTGCCCGGCACGATCGAATGCAGCGGCGCGATGGCGCCGTTCGGGTCGGCGACGACGGACGTGAGATAGCCGATATAGCTCTCCATCGTCTGCGTCGCGCCGAGGCGATTGAGCGCGCCGACGACGAAAAAGGCGTCGCGCAGCCAGCAGAAGCGATAGTCCCAGTTGCGTGACGTGCCCGGCGCTTCGGGGATCGAGGTCGTATGCGCGGCGATGATCGCGCCGGTCTCCTCGAAGCTGCACAGCTTCAGCGTGATGGCGGAACGGATCGTCTCGCTCTGCCACTCGAAGGGCACGCCGAGCGAGCGCGTCCAGTCGTGCCAGTAGCCGCGCGTGCGCGTTTCGAAATCGCGCGCGGTGGAGTCGAGATCGCTCAGAAATGGTTCGTCGGAGCCGAAGACCAGCGAAACCGGGCGCGTCAACGCGAACTTCGTTTCTTCCGCGATGTAGGAAAGCGGCGCGTCCGTGGTCAGGCGCAGCACGTCGGCGCCGCCGAGATAGCGGATGTGGTTGGAGCCGACGACGACCTGCGTCGGCTTGCCGCCGTAGCCGAAGGTCGGACGCACGCGGATCGCGATCCGCGGCAGCCCCGCGATCGGCTCGATTCGGCGTACGAGTTGCGGCGGCCGGAAAACGCGCTCGTAGCGGCCGAATCGCGGCATGAAATCGACGATGCGCACGGCGCCGCCGTTCTTGTCTTCCAGTATCGTCTCGAGAACGGCCGTGTTTCGCTCGTAAGAAGATCGCGACGACACCTGATCGTGCAGCACGACGTCGCTGAATCCCTTCTCCTCGTTGCCGGAGAGAAGGCGGCAGAAGATCGGATCGCCGTCGAAACGGGGAAAGCACCACCAGACGATCCGGGCCTGCGGATCGATCAGGGCCGCGACCCGGCAATTTCCGACGAGGGCGAGATCGAGCGGCTGCGGGTTGTTCATGCGCGGCGCGCCTCCTGTCTGGTCGCGATCAGGCCGCCCAGCCAGGCGCGCACCTCGGCGGGCGATTTGAAGACGGCGTCGGCGCCCTCAAGCTTTCGCCCGACCGAAAACGCATGGCCTCCCAGCGCCTTGACGGCGGCGAAGCCGGCAATGTCCGTGACATCGTCGCCGATGAAGATCGGGATGCGGCCGGCGAAGGGCTCGGTTTCCATGAAGTCCCGCACCGCCTCGCCCTTGGTGCTGGACGGCGACTTGACCTCGAAAACGCAATGGCCGCGCAGGATGACGAGTTCGGGCTCCATGCGCTCGACGGCGGCGCCCAGTTCGTCCCAGAGCGCATGTTCACGGTCCTGGGCCGCGCGCCAGTGGACGGCGAGCGCCTTGCCCTTGTGCTCGACGAAGACGCCGGCGTGCCGCGCGGCCACGTCCTCGACGATCTTCTCGACGGAAGGTGGAATATCCGGGAAACCGGCGTCGCTGATCGGATGCTCGGGCGTACGCCGGAGCTGCGCCCCGTGAATCCCGCTCGCCGGCAGCCGAAGCGGCGCGAAAAGCATGTCGATCTCCTCGATCCGGCGACCGCTGACGATCGCCAGCGCGCCGCCCAACGCAGGATACAATGCTTGTAGTATTGCCAGCGTATCCGTCGTTGCTTTGGCGTTTTCAGGTCGCGATGCAATGTCCAGCAAGGTTCCGTCCGCGTCAACAAAAAGACAAATTTTGTCGAGCGGTAGTTTATGTTGAAATGTATCAGGCATGAGGCGCGCCGTTCATTTACCCTCCGTTTGTTTCGAACATTAGCAATCTTGCGGATTCAACTCAATCCATTCGTTCCGGTTCCGCTCAAGCCGCGATAGACACGCTGGCCGTGCGGTCCTATCTTTAGGCAGTTCCCGATGTGCAAACCCTTTCGCTCGGCGGTGGATGTGCAGTTTCCCTATCCTGTCATGGTCTGTGATGTCGGCGGCACCAATCTCCGCGTCGCGGTCAGCCGCGCGCCGGGAATGGCCCCGGAAATCGTCCTGAAAGATTCGACAGCCGCCCATCATGGCCTCGAGGGCGCTCTCGTCGCCGCGGCGAAAGCGGCCGGGACCGAGGCGCGTTCCGTCATCATATGCGCGGCCGGTCCGGTGGATGCCGGCCATGTCCGCCTCACCAACGCCGATTGGACGCTCGATGGACCTCAGATAGCGCGCCGGCTCGGACTGGAGCAGGGGCTCCTGCTGAATGATTTCGAGGCGCAGGCCGTCGCCCTGCCTCATCTGACGCCCGATATGACGCGCGAAATCTGCAGCGGTCTTGCACGGTCGGGCGCGCCCATGTTGGCGCTCGGGCCCGGCACGGGTCTCGGCGCCGCAGCCTTGCTTCCGGCCAACGGGCGCTGGCTGCCGGCGACGACCGAGGCCGGCCATGTCGATTTCGGCCCCGCCGGCGCTCTGGAGGAAAAAGTCTGGCCGCATCTCGAGCGCGTGGAAGGTCGGGTGACCTTCGAGAGCGTCCTATCGGGACCGGGCCTCGCGCGGCTGCATTCCGCACTGGGCGCGGCGCAGGGGCGCGCGCCCGACGGACGGGACGCCGCCGGCGTTCAGGCGGCGGCGCGGGCGGGTGACGAATCGGCGGTCGAATCGATCGGTCTGTTCTGGCGGCTGGTGGCGCGCTGCGCCGGCGATCTCGCCTTGATCTTCCTCGCCCGCGGCGGCGTGACGCTCGCCGGCGGCGTGCTGCCCAGACTCGTCGACTGGCTGGATGCGCGGGCGTTTCGGGAAACGTTCTTGGCCAAGGCGCCGATGCAGGCCGTGCTCGCCGACATTCCGATCCGGCTGATCGAGCAACCCGACGCCGTGCTCACCGGCATGTCGGCTCTCGCCGCCGCGCCGGACATGTACGCCATCGACTATACGAACCGGAGCTGGAGACGGGGCGTCTGACCGCTCGCCCCGAGCGCGTCACGCGGCGTTCGGCGTCGGAGAGCGGACGAGAATCGAATAGAGCGCGGAGGGGTCGCGGGTCGAGCGCAGCGTCGCGACGAGGCTCTGGTCGCGCAGCATGCGCGCAGCGCGCGACAAGGCGTTGAGGTGATCGGCGCCGGCGTTTTCCGGCGCGATCAGCAGGAAGATCAGATCGACCGGCGCATCGTCCAGCGCCTCGAAGTCGATCGGCTTCTCCAGGCGCGCGAACACGCCGAAGATGCGATTGCAGCGCGCGAGCTTGCCATGCGGGATCGCGATCCCGCCGCCGATGCCCGTCGAACCCAGCCGCTCGCGCTGGATCAGCGCATCGAGAATCTCGCGCGAATCGAGGCCCGAAACTTCGGCCGCCCTCTCGCTCAGTTCGATCAGCGCCTGCTTCTTGCCGTTGGCTTTCAGCGAGGCAATGACCGCCTGCGGGGAAATGAGATCGTTGAGCGACATCATCCGCATTATCCTGTTTTCGCCGCAGGCGCTGGGCCGCTGCCTCCCCGGCTGCGCCCGACTTGCATACGCGAACTCGCAATAACCGTGCCGATCTTCGGCTCGGGATCAGGCTTTCGCCTTGTCCTCGCCGGCCGGGTCGAGCCAACCGATATTGCCGTCGCTGCGGCGGTAAATGACATTCACGCGGCCGGTCGCTGCGTGGCGAAATGGCAGGACCGTCACGCCAGTCATATCCAGTTCCATGACGGCGGCCGCGATCGTCATGGCGCCGAGTCGGGTCGAGGTCTCGGCGATGACGGTCGGGGCGAAATCCTGTTCGGCGGGCGCGTCCGTTTCCTCGTCCGGCGCCTCCAGCACGTAGCTCGCGACCATGACGCCGCCAGCATCGGCCTTCTCGTGCTTGCGTTCCTTGATCCGGCTCTTGTACCGGCGCAGGCGCTTCTCGATCCGCTCGGCCGCCTGGTCGAAACAGGCGTAGGGCTCCTGCGCGCGGCCATCGGCCTGCACGGTCACGCCGTTCTTCAGGTGAAGCGTGCAATCGGCGCGGAAGCCCGAGCCTTCCGGCGCGATGGTGACATGCCCGCTCGGCTCCCCGTCGAAATACTTGCCGACGGCGGCGGCGACCTTGCCCTGCACATGCACGCGCAAGGCTTCGCCGATGTTCATGTTCTTGCCCGATACCCGCAACGACATCTGATCCCTCGGTCTTCTTCTGTTTCGTCGGTTATTCGTTCGTTCGATGGTCTGGCGGCGTTCGGTCGGGCGGCAGGCGGCGCGCGGGAAACCGTTAGAAGCGCGAGCCGGCGAAGTCAACCGCCGCCGCTACCTGTTGAAAACTGTTATAAATCAAATGTTTACACATATACCATTCTGAATGTGGCAACGTTTTACGCGGGTTGCGCCGCCAGCGCCGTTTTTTCGCGCCGCCGCTCGACCGACGAGGGAATGCGCAGGCTTTCCCTATATTTCGCCACGGTGCGACGGGCTATGTCGATATTGGCGTCCTTGAGCCGGGTTACAATGGCGTCGTCCGAGAGGACGGCGTCGGCGGGCTCCTGGTCGATCATCTGCTTGATCCGGAAGCGAACCGCCTCGGCCGAATGCGCTTCGCCGCCGGCCTGGGCGGCGATCGAGGCGGTGAAGAAATATTTCATCTCGAACAGGCCGCGCGGCGTGGCCATGTATTTGTTCGAGGTGACGCGCGAGACGGTCGATTCGTGCATGCCGATCGCATCGGCGATGGTGCGCAGGTTCAGCGGCCGCAGGTGTTCGACGCCATGGGCGAGAAACCCGTCCTGCTGGCGCACGATCTCGCTGGCGACCTTCAATATCGTGCGGGCGCGCTGCTCCAGGCTCTTGGTCAGCCAGTTGGCGTTCTGCAGGCAGTTCGTCAGGAACGACTTGTCCGCCTCGTTGACCCGCGCAGCGTTCACGGTCGCCGCATAGGTCTGGTTGACCAGTACGCGCGGCAGGACCTCGGTGTTGAGTTCGACGCGCCAGCTTCCGTCCGCGGCGGCCCGCACGATCACGTCGGGCGCGACCGGCTGCAGCGTCTCGCCGCCGAAGGCGCGGCCGGGTTTGGGATCGAGCCGCCGGATCTCGGCGACCATGTCGAGAATGTCCTCGTCATCCACGCCGCACAGTCGGCGCAGGGTCGCGAATTCGCGCTTGGCGAGCAGCGGCAGGTTGGCGATCAGCGCCTGCATGGCCGGGTCGTAGCGGTCGCGCTCGCGCAACTGGATGGCGAGGCACTCGGCCAGATCGCGCGCCCCGACGCCGGAGGGATCGAAGGTCTGGACCTGCGCGAGCATCCGCTCCACCCGCGCGAGCGGCGCGCCCAGACGCTCGGCGGTCTCGGCGAGGTCGTCGCGGAAATAGCCGGCCTCGTCGAGCGAATCGATCAGCGCGCGGCCGATCAGCCGGTCGGTCGGATCGGCGCAGGCGATGTTGAGCTGCTCGGTCAGATGTTCGGCCAGCGTCGGCTTGGCGGCGACATAGGCCTCGAGATTGGGCGCCTCGCCGTCGCTCGCGCCCCCGCCTGCGCCGCCGCCGTTCGCCCCGCCGCTCCAGGCGTCGGTCGTCAGGCCGGTCTCCTCGCCGCTCGCGGCCGGCGCGGCGGGCGTGGGCGGCGCATCGGCGTCGAAGGCGTTGGACACGTCAGTGCCGAGGTCGGCGGACAATTGCGCACTGTCGACGGCCAGATCCGAACCCGCCCAGTCCGGCTGTTCGCCCGTCTCCGCGCCGCGCGCCTGCTCGGATTCCGCGAACCGGTCGATCGCGGGCGCGGCTTCCGGCCCGTTGTCGCGGTCGTCGGCGCGCTCCAGCAAGGGATTGCGGTCGAGCTCGTCCTGTACGAAGGCGGAGAGTTCGAGATGCGAGAACTGCAGCAGCTTGATCGCCTGCAGCAGTTGCGGCGTCATCACCAGGGCCTGGCCCTGCCGCATCATGAGCCGCGTGGATAAAGCCATCTCGTTACACTCGAAACCGCCCCAACGAATGGCTGGGGGCCATTGCTGCGCCGCACAATGATATACGGCCCGCTTTTTGCTTCAAGCATTTTAGCGAAAGGGCCGCTCGATAAAAGCGGCCCTGTGGACGAACGCCGGAACGCGGTTAAGAACAGCTGTCAAAACATCGCCTAAAGCCCTGTGTGAGCGATGTAGCCACGGTTGTGTGTCGGGCTGATGAGGATCTCGTTGACGCAGACGTGCTGCGGCGCCTCCGCGACATAGACGATAATGCCGGCCACATCGTCCGCCTGCAGCATCCGCGCCTGTTCTTCCGCGGTCGGCACGACGGGCCGCGATTTCAGGATCGGCGTCGCCACCTCGCCCGGACACACGCAGCAGGCGCGCAGATTGTTCTTCGCGTTTTCCATGTTGAAGGATTCGGTCAGCGCCACCACCGCATGCTTGGACGCGACATAGGCCGGCCCGGTCAGCGGCGACACGTATTTGCCCGCCCAGGACGAGACGTTGACGATCGTGCCTTCCTTCTGCGCCTTCATCGCGGGCAGCACGGCGCGCATGCAGTACATCAGCCCGTCGAGATTGATGCCGATCACCTGGTCCCAGCCCTCGTTGGTGACGTCGGGCCAGTTCCGCGCACGGACATTCACGCCGGCGGAATTCACGAGCAGGTCGATCCGGCCGAATTTCTGGATGATCTGGTTCGCTGCCGTCTGCACTGCGGCCGCGTCCGACACATCGAGCGGGACAGCCAGCAGGCGCGAAGAATCGCCGCCCTTGGCTACCGCGCTGGCGATGGCCGCGTCGACATTTTCGGTCCGCCGCGAGGTGACCGCGACCGACCAGCCGCGCGCCGCCAGCATTTCCACGCAGGCCTGCCCGATGCCCGTGCCGCCGCCGGTGACCCAGGCGACGCGTCCGTTATTGCTCATGATTTCCTCCCCTTCGGATGCGCGGGAGGATGGCACGGGCGCCGCCGCGCCACCAAGACGGCCGCGTGGCAGGGCCGCCATGCAAAAGAGCCCGGCAAAGGCCGGGCTCTCGGGAATTTCGCTGTCGGTTCGCTCAGTATTTGGCGACGACAGGCGCCGTGCCGAAGCCGCCGAACTTGTAGTTCAGACCGACGCGCGCGGTGGATGTGCCGACGTTCCGGACTTCCAGCGTCTGGACCATCGGCCCTGTTGCGAAGGCCGGCGGATTGAGCGTACCGCCGCCGCCGACCGGCATGCCCGCGTAGCGCGCATACAGGAATTCGCTGCGGATGCTCAGGCGATCGGTGATCGGATATTCGCCGCCGAAACCGACGGTCCAGCCGAGCTTGACCGCCGAGGACGAGCCGTCGACCGCCGCGAACACCGGGAAGCCCGTGATGCTGGTCGTCCAGTTGATCCGGCCGGACAGGCCAGCATAGGCGAGACCGCCCGTGACATAGGTCAGCACGCCATTGCCCATGGCGTAGCCGAGCCGAAGGCGCGTCGAGCCGTGCCAGTCGAGGCCGTAGCGGGCATTGCCGGTCAGCGATTGCGCGAAGCCGGGGATCGAGCCGCCGAAGGTCGCGTCGCCGCGCGTCCTGGCGCCGCCCCACTGCAGGTCGGTCTCGAGGCCGACGACGATATGATTGGCGTATTCGTGGTTGTAGCCGGCCTGGCCGCCCGCCAGGAAGCCACCCATGCCGAGCTTGCTGCGGATGCTCTCGATCTCGAAGCCGCCGCCAATCGTGGGCTGGAACTGGGCGAGGTGCGATTCCAGCACGCCGCCGCCATAACCGCCGTTCACGCCGACATAGAAACCGGTCCAGGAGGCGCGCGGGCCCGGCACATCGGCGAACAGGCCGAGCGGACCGCCGCCGGTCGCCGCGATGACCGGCAGGCCGAACTTGTAATTGAAGCCGGTGCGCAGCGTATGGACGCCGACCGCGTGCGACGCGACCGGGCCGGAGCCCGAAGCGCCCGTCGTCGGCTCGTGGAATGTGTTCTGAACGTAAGCCGCGCCGCCGTACTGCGCGTAGAGATATTCGGACTTGAAGGTCAGGTTGCCGCCGAGCGCATATTCGAAGCCCGCGCCGAGCGTCCAGCCGAAGCGGACCGAGGAGCCATTGCCCTGAACGATAGAGGTCGTGCCGATGCCGGCGGCGAACGTGTTCCAGTTGCTGTCGCCGGCGATGGACGCGTAGGCGAGGCCGCCCGTGACATAGGGCAGGAAGCGCGGGGTGACGGCATAGCCGAGCCGCAGGCGGGTGGATCCCTGCCAGTCCAGCCCGAACCGCGCCTGGCCGTTCAGCGTGTTGAAGAAGCCGGGAAAATAGGTGCCGAACTGCACCGATGCATGCTTGCGCAGCACGCCAATGGAGAAATCCGTCTCGACGCCGATCACCGCGCCATTGGCCATCTGCCAGTTGTAGCCGGCCTGCGCGCCGATGAAGAGGTCGCCGAACGGGAGTTTCGAATTGAGGTTCTGTACATCGGGCGAACCGACGCCGACCGGACCGAGGAAATTATAGGACGACGAAACGTCGCCCGCCGATGTGCCGGAATGCAGGCCGACGTAAAAGCCGGTCCATGTCAGGACGGGCGGGGCGATCAGCGCGGCCTTGCGGCTCGGGAGGTCGGCGGCGGACGCCGCGCCGGCGAAAGCGAGGGCTGTGAAAGCCACGCACGACAAAAGAACAGACTTGCTGGACGCCACGATCAAACCTCCGACCGCAAAACCTTGATGGATCCAGTAAAATCGAATTGCTCGGCAGAGCAACGGGTCACTGCTTGAACTCGAGCCTGAGCAACAGAATTGCGGCCGCATGTGGCCAATCGGCCACTCCCACGCGAGCCGTCACATCCGGAAATCGTCGCCCAGATAGAACCGCCGCACGTTCGGATCCGCCACGATCGCCTCGGGGGGGCCCTCGGTGAGGATGCGGCCGGCGTGGACGATATAGGCGCGGTCGGTCATGCCCAGCGTCTCGCGCACCGAATGGTCGGTGATCAGCACACCGATGCCGCGATGCTTCAGGTGGCGCACCAGCCCCTGGATGTCGGCGACCGCGATCGGGTCGATGCCGGCGAAAGGCTCGTCGAGCAGCATGAAGGAGGGGTGGCCCGCCAGCGCGCGCGCGATTTCGCAACGCCGCCGCTCGCCGCCAGACAGCGCCACCGAATTCACCTTGCGCAGCCGCTTGATGTCGAATTCCTCGAGCAGCGCCTCCAGCTCTTCTTCCCGCTTGGCGGGGTCGGGCTGCGCGATCTCGAGCACGGCGCGGATATTGTCCTCGACGCTCAGGCCGCGAAAGATGGAGGGTTCCTGCGGCAGATAGCCGATGCCGAGCCGCGCGCGACGGTACATCGGCAGCATGGTCACGTCGTGGCCGTCGAGCTCGATCAGGCCTGCGTCAGGCCGGATCAGGCCGGTGATCATGTAGAAAAGCGTGGTCTTGCCGGCGCCGTTGGGCCCGAGCAGGCCGACAACCTCGCCACGGCGCAGGTAGAGGCTCACGTCCTCGATCACGCGCCGGCCCTTGTAGGACTTGCCGAGGTGGTGGATGCCGAGCACGTCCTCCTCGGTCGGCACGTCGAGCGAGCGCTCGACCGGCGCCGGAGCGCCGTCGCCGTCCTCGGGAGATTCCTGCTTGCGCCGACCGCCCGGCAGCAGCCCTTTCAGGCGCGCGAAAAAGCCCGCGACAGGTCCGCCGCGCGAAATCTCTTCGCGACGCTCATCCGAGGATGGCGGGTGAAGCGGGGCGTGCAAATCGAATGCGCTCTCGGTTTCCTGCAAGACAGGGCGTAGCCTGCGTCGCGCGCCCATGCAACGGGGGGATGCGCCGGCGCTCTCGAACGTTCCGCGCCGGAACGACGATTATCGGCGAGCCGTGGGCTTGCGCGCCTCCGGCTCCTTGCGCGGCTCTGGCTCCTTCGGCGTCAGTACGGTGCGCGCGCGGCCTGTGACGGTGGCGCGATTGGTGGCGAGATCATAGATCAGCTTGTCGCCCTGCGTGACGGTCGTGCCCTGCGTGAAGGTCACGTTGCCGATCAGGTACCATTTGTTTTCCTGCCGGTCGTAGACGCCGCTATCGCCGGTGCCGACCTTGTCCTTCTGCGCGACCGTGACAGGGCCCTTCATCTCGACCCGCCGCACGCCGGAATTCGCGGAACCCGCGGCGCCCTTGTCGAGGTAGATGGTCATGACCGAGCCGCGCACCTTGGTCGGCCCCTGCGTCGCCAGCACATTGCCGGTGTAGACGAGCTTGTTCTCCTTCTCGAAGAAGTCGAGCTTGGCCGCGTCGACCGTATAGGGGTCCTTGGCGCTGGCGCCGGGCAGCATGGCGGCGGCGGCCGGGGTTGCGGCGAGCGCGACCAGGGTCGCGACGATTGGCAGTCTCACTGGGAAGTCTCCGCATCGGCGGGCGCATCGGGCGTGTCGTCCCGGAATTCCGAACGCACCGGCCCCAGAAATTCGAACTGGCGGGTCGCATCCATGAAATTGGCGCCGCTCGCCTCGATCCTGCCGTTCGGCAGGTCGACCGTCACGGGCTTGGCCGACCGGATCGTCGAGGCTCGCATGTCCACGGCCGCATGGGTCAGCTTCATGTCGTACTGACCCTTGTTCCGGACCCGCACCGCCTCGAAAAGCTCGAGCTTGTCTGTATCGGCGTTGTACTGCCCCTTGGCCGCCTGGATCAGGGTCGTCGATCCGTCCTTGCCGCCGAGCTTGGCGTCGACGTTCACGAGCTCGAACACTTTTGGGTGGCGGGTGTCCTGCACGACCGTGTCGGCCCGCACTTCATAAGGCTGGCCGTCGGCGCGATAGCCCGACAGGCGTGGCCGGTCCATCTTGATGCGCGTGCCCTCCAGGCCGACGCTGGCGACCGAAAAGCCGCCGATCTGCAGGCGATGCAGCGGATCGAAGACGACGATGAAGCCGATCAGCCCGACCGCGCCGACGCAGACCGCGATGATCGCGCGCCGCAGGAATTGCACGCGCTGCGTGTGCCGGCCCGCATCGACGAAGGCCGCAGGACGCCGCCCGCCGAAATCGGCGAAAGGCGATCGCTCCTCGTATTGCGGCGATGTGTCGGACATCCGGGGTTCCATGGGCGCGGGACGCGCGCGCCCCTAAAGCACGCAGGGCTTTGGCGAAGTTAAGGCCGCAGCGTGAAACAATTCCTTATTCGTGGCTGAATATGTCGGTCTCGGGCCAGCCCATCAAGTCGAGCTTCGCCCGCATCGGCAGAAAGCCGAAGCAGGCGGCCGCGACGTCCGCCCGCCCCTCGCGGGCGAGCATGGCGTCGAGTTTCTCCCGCACGGCGTGGAGATGCAGCACGTCGGAGGCCGCATAAGCGAGCTGCGCGTCGCTCAGCGTATCCGCGCCCCAGTCGGACGACTGCTGCTGCTTGGAGATTTCGACGCCGAGCGTTTCGCGCAACAGGTCCTTCAACCCGTGGCGGTCCGTGTAGGTGCGGGTCAATTTCGAGGCGATCTTGGTGCAATAGACCGGTGCGCACATCACGCCGAAGCGATTGTAGAGCGCGGCTATGTCGAACCGCGCGAAATGGAAGATCTTCACGATGTTCGGGTCTGCCAGCAGAGCCTCCAGCCGCGGTGCGCGCGTCTGGTCCTTCGCGATCCGAACCACGTCGGCCGACCCGTCTCCGCGTGAAAGCTGCACGACGCACAGCCGGTCACGATGCGGATTGAGCCCCATCGTCTCGGTGTCGATGGCGACCGAGACGCCGAATGTGATGTCGGCCGGCAGATCGCCTTCGTGGTAGCGGATGGTCATGAACGGCCCCGATGGTGGTTTTGCGCGGTCTACCAAGGGCTGGGCGGCTTGTCGAATGGCGGCGGCGCAGGTTGACCGCGCCGGCCATCGTTCCAGATGATCTCCAAAACAGCACGCCGGATTTCAACGGCGGCCGCCATCGCCTCGATCGGCGTCGAGGCGCGAACGTTCTGAGAGGGGAAGAGCGCCATGATCAAGCTTGTAGTGTCGACAATAGCATTTGCGCTCGTGTCGCTCCTTCTCACCGTCGGCGCCGATGCGCTGCCGCGCAGCCAGGTCGAATCGCGTCCGGCCGTCGAGACGGCGATCACGAAAATTCGCGATGGCTGCGGCCCCGGGGCCTATTACAGCCGGCGCGCCGGCGAATGCGTCGATCGCGACGACGACGACGATGACGATGGCGGATACGCGCGCCCGGCCTATGGCGGCGGCATGAGCTGCCGGAGCGCGTGCAGCGAGCGGCGCGCCGAGTGCAACTGGCGGCGCGGCGGCTATTTCAACGGATGCGGCGTCGCCTACAGCACCTGTATGGCCGCGTGTAGATAGGATTCAGACGCACTCTTGTACCGTCGCCCCGCGCGAGCGGACGAGGGCCGGTTCGTGCCTGGAGACTGGCGGTCCCGAAGGGATTCGAACCCCTGACCTTCGGTTTAGGAAACCGCTGCTCTATCCTGCTGAGCTACGGGACCGGCGCGCCTGTCTTGCCGCAAATCGAGAAAAAAGCAAAGACGGGCGCGGGGCGTCCGGGGGCATCGATGGTCCGCTTGCTGAAAACCTTTGTCGCGGGCTTCGCCGGCACGCTCGCGCAGGTCGCGCTCAGCTACCTGAAGAACCGCCTCGGCATCCTGCCGGAGTTCCAGCCCTACGATCATTTTCAGGCCGCCCTGCGCTCGCTCACCGGCGCATCCGTATCGCCAACGCTCGCCTGGGCGCTCACTTTCCTCAACGGCGCGGTCATATGGGGCTTTGTTTTCGCGCGTCTCTATCGCTGGCTGCCGGGGCGCACGCCGCTGCGCAAGGGCCTGGTCTTCGCCCTCGGCGCCTGGATTGGATCGAGCCTGATACTCCTGCCGTTCATGGGCCTCGGTCCCTTCGCGCTCGGCGCGGGACTCGGTTTTCGTCCTGCTTTGTTCATGGCGGCGGGGTTGATCGTCTATTCCACCGTCATGAGCTTCGCCTATCACGCGCTCGTCGGCGATGGCCGCGACGCTGCGCGCCCTTGACGCCTGCCGTCCCGCCCGTTCAATTGTCCGACCAAAACGGGAGACAATGATGAAGGCCGCCGTCCTCACGGAAATCAACAAGCCCCTCGAAATCCTCGATCTCGAGCTCGATCCGCCGAAGGCGGGCGAGGCGCGCGTCAAGATGAAGGCGTCCGGCGTCTGCATGTCCGACTGGCACATGATGAACGGCGACTGGCCGGCGAAACTGCCGCTGGTGCCAGGCCACGAGGCGGCGGGCGTCGTGACCGAGGTCGGTCCTGGCCCCTCGCACGTGTCCGTCGGCGATCACGTCATCTTCTCCTTCTCGTCGCATTGCGGCCATTGCCGCTACTGCAATTCCGGCAAGTCCGTGCTCTGCAACGGCCATTCGGCGCCGGGCTTCCTGATGCCGGACGGCACGACGCGCATGAAGTTCAAGGCCGAGCCCGTCTACCAGATGGCCCGCATCGGCACCTTCCGCGAGGAAGTCGTCTGCTCCACCGAAAATCTCGTGCCGATCCGCAAAGATCTGCCCTGGACGATCGCCGCCATCATTGGCTGCTCCGTCGCGACCGGCGTCGGCGCCGTCTATCGCGCAGCGAAGGTGGAAGCGGGCTCCAGCGTGGTCGTCATCGGCTGCGGCGGCGTCGGCCTCAACATCGTGCAGGGCGCAAAACTCGTCGGCGCGGGCAAGATCATCGCGGTCGACCTGCTGGACAACAAGCTGGAATACGCCAAGCAGTTCGGCGCGACGCACACGATCAACGGCAAGACGGAAGATGTCGTGAAAACGGTGCGCGCCATCACCGGCGGCGGCGCGGATTACGCCTTCGACGCGATCGGCACCGAGCCGACCGTGCTGCAGATCGTCGACTGCATCTGCGCCGGCGGCCGCGCCACCATGGTCGGCATCCCTTCCGTGAAAGTGAAGGCGGGCATTTCGCCGGCCGGCATGGTCTTCCAGGAGAAGACGCTGACCTCGTCCTTCTACGGCTCGGTCCAGCCCGACATCGACTTCCCGATCCTGGCCGACCTCTACATGAACAAGAAGCTCGACCTCGATTCCCTGATCTCGCGCACCTATACGCTCGACCAGATCAACGAGGGCTTCGACCAGCTGCGCAAGGGCGGCGTGGCGCGCGGCGTGGTGGTGTTCGACTGACGCGCGATACCGGCAAAAAAAGAGGCTCCGGCGCTTGCGCGACGGAGCCTTTTCTTTTGAACGTTCGAACGATCAATCCTTGGCGCGTTCCACGTAGCTGCCGTCGTCCGTCTGCACCACCACGCGCGTGCCGGTCTGGATGTGCGGCGGCACCATGATCTTGGCGCCGTTCGACAGGATCGCGGGCTTGTAGGAGGAGGACGCCGTCTGGTTCTTGATCGCCGGCTCGGTCTCGGTGATCTCCAGCGTCACGCGCGGCGGCAGCTGGATGGCCACCGCATTGCCGTTGAACATCGACAGGATGACTTTCATGCCTTCCTGCAGCCACACGGCCTGGTCGCCGATCGTGTCCTTGGTGACGATCACCTGCTCGTAGTTCTCGTCGTTCATGAACGTGTAACCGTCGCCATCCTCGTAGAGATACGAGAAGTCGTGGTCTTCCACGAAGGCGCGCTCGACGTTCTCGGTCGTCTTGTAGCGGTTCGACACCTTGGTGCCGTCCGACAGGCGGCGCATGTCGATCTGCGTCGTGGGCGTGCCCTTGCCGGGGTGGAAGCTTTCGGCGGTCAGCACGACGTACAGCTGGCCGTCCTCGTGCTCGATGATATTGCCCTTGCGGATGGAAGAGGCGATGACTCTCATATTGTCCTCGATTGCGAGTTCGATTGTAGGCCACGGGCGCCCGGACTATGGTCCGCCGGACTTGCAGGGGACCGTCCGGGGGCGATCCTGCCTGCCGCAGCACACAGAAATGGTCTGATGCACGAAGCTTCGCCCTGGTGGGCGCCGCACGTTTACGCCGATCGCCGTGATTTCCTCAAGGCGCGCGGGCGGATTGCTATAGCGGCCCGCGCCTTTTTTCAAGCGGAGGGCTTCGAGGAGGTCGAAACCGCCTGCCTGCAGGTCTCGCCCGGCAACGAGGTCCACCTGCGCGCCTTCGCGACCGATCTGGTCGCCGGCGATGGCTCCGCCTCGCACATGTACCTGCACACCTCGCCGGAATTTGCCTGCAAGAAGCTCCTGGCGGCAGGCGAGGAACGGATTTTCACCTTCGCCCGCGCCTTCCGCAACGGGGAGCGCTCGGCGCTGCACCATCCTGAATTCACCATGCTGGAATGGTATCGGGCGAGGGCGCCCTATGCCACGATCATGTTGGATTGCGTGGCTTTGGCCCGCGCTGCGGCGGAAGCCGCCGGGGCGCGGATGCTGAGTTGGCGGGGCGCGGCGGCCGATCCCTTCGCCGAGCCCGAATTTCTGACCGTGGCCGAGGCCTTTTCCCGTCACGCCGGCCTCGATCTCATGGCGGCGCTCGACGACCGCCCGGCGCTGGCAGAGGCTGCCCGGCGTCTGGAAATTCGCGTCGCGGACGACGACGACTGGTCGGACCTGTTCTCGAAAATCCTGAACGTCGCCATCGAGCCGCAGCTTGGCCGGGGCCGGCTTACGCTGCTGACCGAATATCCCGCCCGCGAGGCGGCGTTGGCGCGCCTGAAGCCAAGTGATCCGAGCGTCTCCGAACGCTTCGAGATGTACGCCTGCGGCGTGGAACTGGCGAACGGTTTTGGCGAACTGGTCGATCCACAGGAGCAGCGCATGCGGTTCGAGGCCGCCATGGCCGAAAAACGGAAGCGTTACGGCGCGGCCTATCCGATCGACGCGGATTTTCTGGCCGCGCTCGAAATCATGCCCGAAGCGAGCGGCGTGGCGCTCGGCTTCGATCGGCTGGTCATGCTGGCGGCGGGCGCCGAACGGATCGAGCAGGTGCTGTGGACGCCTGTGGCGCCGAAGGGCGCCGGGGTATAAGCGGCGCCATGACCCGCCCCGCTGAGACTCGCTCGCGCACCCTCACCCAGCCGCACGATTTTGTCGCGGCAGGCCTCGTCGCGCCTGCCGAAGCTGAGGCTTTGGCGCGGGTGAGCGCCCGCTATTCGGCGGCCGTGACCGGCCATCTCGCCGCGCTGGTCGACGCAACCGACCCCGCCGATCCCATTGCCCGCCAGTTCGTCCCCGATCCCCGCGAACTTGAGACTACGCCGCAGGAACGCGCCGATCCGATCGGCGACGACGCCCATTCGCCGTGCGAGGGCCTGGTCCACCGCTATCCCGATCGTGTCCTGCTCAAGATCGTGTCCGCCTGCCCGGTCTATTGCCGCTTCTGCTTCCGGCGCGAGACGGTGGGCGCGGCCAAGGGCGGCATGCTCGCGCCCGAAAAGCTGGCCGCCGCGCTCGACTATATCCGCGCGCGCCCGCAAATCTGGGAAGTCATCCTGACCGGCGGCGATCCGCTGGCGCTGTCGCCGCGCCGGCTCGCCGAAATCGTGCGCGCGATCGCCGCGATCGATCACGTGAAGACCGTCCGCTTCCACACACGCGTGCCGGTCGCCGCGCCCGACCTCGTCACCGATGAGCTGGTCGAGGCGATCCGCGCCGAGGGCGTGTCGACCTGGGTCGCGCTCCACGCGAACCACCCGCGCGAACTCGGGGCTGCGGTCCGCGCGGCGCTCAAGCGCTTTGTAGCCGCCGGCGTGCCGCTGGTCAGCCAGACCGTGCTGCTCAAGGGCGTGAACGACGATCCCGGAATTCTCGCAGCCCTCATGCGCGCCTTCGTCGAGGCGCGTGTGAAACCCTACTACCTGCACCATCCCGATCTCGCGCCGGGCACGTCCCATTTCCGGCTACCGGTCGAGGAGGGGCGCCGGATCGCAGCCGAACTGATGCGCCGCGTCTCCGGGCTGGCGCGTCCGGCCTACGTGCTCGACATACCCGGCGGCTACGGCAAGATCCCGCTCGGCGCACAGACGGCGTCGCCTGACGGGGCCGGCGGCTGGCGGCTTGAGGATTCGACCGGCCGCGTTCATTCCTATCGCGACGGCTGACCGCGTCCCCGAGATCGTGCGGTCGCCGCCGTTCCATGCGAAATTCGCCGCATTCCGAATCGATGTCCCGGCCCATGTCAGTTCGCTTCGTCCGCATCCTGTTCAGCGCCCTCGCGCTCACGACCCTCCTCGCCGGCGCGCCGATCGTCGGCGCGCGCGCGCAAACCGCGCCCGCATCCGAGGCGCCGGCCGCCCCCGCGCAACCGGTCGAGCAACCAGCCCAGCGACCGGCGCCCCCGCCCGCAGCCGCGCCGGCGCCGGCGGAGCCGCCGCGCGTGCGCTCGTCGGAGCGGATCGAACAGGCCAAGAGCCGCCTCGATCAGGCGACGGCGGCGCTGCGCCGCGATTCTCTCGACGACGCTGCTCTGTCGAACATCAAAGAAGCGCTGCTCCCCGCCGCCGACCAGCTCAGGCAGGCGATCGAAACGCTCGGTCCGCGGCTCGTCGACGCCAAGGAGCGCCTCGACAAGCTCGGCCCCAAGCCCGACGCCAAGGCGCCGCCCGAGAGCGCGGACGTGACACGCGAACGCGAGGAGCAGCAGAAGCGTTACGCCCGAACGGAAGAATTGCTGAAGCGCGCGCAATTGCTCGCCCTGCAGGTCGATCAGACCAGCGCGCGCATCGTTTCGCGCCGGCGCGCGCTGTTCGTCAATACTCTCATGCGGCGCTCCTACAGCCTGCTGTCGCCGACGCTCTGGCTCGGCGCTGCGGCGGACGTGCCGGCCGATCTGCGCGCGCTCGGCATGATCGCGCGCGATTTCTTCGGCAACTCCGTCGAAAAGCTGTCGGGTTGGCGGTCGGCCCTGTTTTTCGCCCTTCTGGCGCTCGTCGGTCTGCTGAATGTGGCAGTGTACCGTCTGGCGCGTCGTATCCTGTCGCGCGAGCCGAGCGTCGCCGAGCCAGGGCGCCTCCGCAAGGCGCTCGGCGCCCTGTGGACAGCCCTCGTCGTCGCCGCGCCGCCGATCTTCACCGTCGTCGTCCTCTTTCTGCTGTTTGACCTCTTCGAGCTGATGAGCGCGCGATTGACGCCGCTCAAGCGGGAGCTGATCGGCGGCGTCGTGACCGTCGCCGTGATCGGCGGCATCGCTCGCGGCCTGTTCGCGCCGACGCGCCCGAACTGGCGCCTGATGCAGGTCGACGACATGATCGCCGAACGCCTGACGCGACTGGCCATCGCGCAATCCGGCATCGTCGCCGTCGTCGGCGTGCTCCAGGCGCTGACGGATGTCTCGGCGGCCGCGCTTCCTGTCACGGCGGCAGCGCAGGGACTCGGCGCCGTCGCCTTCGCCGCCGTCACCGCCGCCGCGATCTATGGCCTTGGCGAAGACGACGAGGACGAGGAATGCCTGGGTCCGCGCGTCGTCCCGCGTCCCCGCTGGATCGGCCTCGCGCGGATCGCGGCCTGGACGGCGATCGTGGCCATGACCCTCACCGCGCTGTTGGGATACATTCCCGCGGCCGCGTTCCTGATGACGCAATTCGTCTGGATCTTCGGCGTCATCGGCGCGCTGAGCATTCTCATCCCGCTCGCGACGTCAGGCGTCGAGGCGGCATTCCAGCCGACGACGCCGTTCGGCCGCACGATGATGTCGGGCGTGGGGCTGCGCCGTGAAGGCGTCTCGCAGATCGGCATCGTCCTGTCGGGCCTCGCCAACATCGTGCTGCTGCTCATCGGCCTGGCGGCGATCGTCGCGCCCTGGGGGCTGCAATCGGACGACGTCTTCGGCGGCCTGCGCAACGCCTTCTTCGGCTTCACCGTCGGCGGCGTCACGATCTCGCCTTCGGCGGTCGTCGCTGCGCTCGTCCTGTTCGCGCTGGTCTATCTCGCGACGCGCGGCGTGCAGAACTGGCTCGACAACCGGCTGATGCCGGCGACGAACCTGGACGCCGGCCTGCGCAATTCGATCCGCACCAGCATCGGCTATGTCGGGCTGTTTCTGGCGATTTCCATCGCGCTCGCGCAGGTCGGCCTCGGTCTGGAAAAGATTGCCATCGTCGCGGGCGCGTTGTCGGTCGGCATCGGCTTCGGCCTGCAGTCGATCGTCAACAATTTCGTCTCCGGCATCATCGTGCTGTGGGAGCGCTCGATCCGCGTCGGCGATCTCGTCGTCATGGGCGACGAGCAGGGCTACGTCCGCAAGATCAACGTGCGCGCCACCGAGATCGAAACCTTCGACCGCGCGACCATGATCGTGCCGAACTCCAATCTCATCACCGGCGTGGTGAAGAACTGGGTGCGCAACGACCGTGTCGCCCGCATCAAGATTCCGGTCACGCTCAATGTCGGCGTCGATCCCGAGAAGGTGCGCGAGATCATGACCGGCGCGGCCAAGGCGCACGACAAGGTTTCAAAGATTCCGGCGCCGACGACGCTGTTCACGGCGCTCGAGCCGGGCGGCCTGAAGTTCGAGCTCATCTGCTTCGTCGACGAAGTGGAGGCGTCGGGTCGCACCAAGAGCGACCTGCATTACGCGATCTTCGCGGCCTTCAAGGCCGAGGGCATTCCGATTTTCGGGACAGCCGTGGTGCAGCAGGTGGCGCTGAAAGGCGAGATCGCCGACGCTCTCGCCGATCGCCTCCGCGAGGGACGCTTGTGACGTTCACGCGATCTTAGGCGCGCGCCGCTAACGAGCCGTCATGATCCGTTTTGTCGCCGCAAGGCGCCTCGCCCCCGTTCTCGCCCTTGCGCTCGCATCCTGCGCCGACGCGCCGACGCCGGTTCCGCGGGCGCAGCGCGAGCCGACCATGTACCGCTCGCTCGCAGCAGCCGGCGCGGTGGTCGACGCCGATGCGGCCCGCTCCATGATCTCGCTCTATCGCGCCAACAAGGGGCTCGGGCCGCTGGTCGTCGATCCCGGTCTCCAGCGCGTGGCCGAGGCGCAGGCCCGCGCCATGGCCGACGACGGCAAGATCAGCCACGACGCGCATGGCTCGCTGACTCAGCGCCTGAACGCCGCCGGCTATGCGAAGAACATCGCGGTCGAGAATGTCTCGGCGGGATATCACACGCTGGCCGAAGCCTTCTCAGGCTGGCGCGATTCCCCGCCGCACAACGCCAACATGCTGGCGAAGGGCATGAAGCGCATGGGCATAGCGACAGCCTACGCGCCTGCCGCGAAATACAAGGTGTTCTGGACGCTGGTTCTGGCGGATTGAGACTGGACCGCTAGCCAGAAGGCGCGCAATCCGATCAAGCAAGCCAGAAGGCTCGCGGTCCAACCTACGCCGGCGCAGCCGCCAGCGACATGGCCGCCACGCCCCAAGAGGCGTCCCTTGAGGCGTCCCTTGCGGCGTCGGCCGCCGGGCGCTTGCCCGCTTTTGCCGCGCCGCTCGCCAGCCAGTTGCGCAGGAACATATCGAGCCACAGGCCGACCGTGCGATCGTGCTGGAACCAGCCCTCGAGATGCTCGTGCGGCTGCCGGGCGTTGGGCGATTGCATCCGCTCGTAGGCGCGCGTCGTCCAGCGGCACATCATGGCGTAGGTGACTTCCGGATGGAATTGCAGGGCGACCGCGTTCGGCCCGTACTGGAAGGCCTGCGTCGGGAAAAGATCGCCTTCCGCCAGCAGCGTCGCGCCGCGTGGCAGGTCGAAGCCCTCGCGGTGCCATTGATAGACCGTGCGCGGCATCTTGCCGCCGAACGAGGCGTCGCCGGCGGCGGTCGGCTTGATGTCGTAATAGCCGATCTCGGCCGAGCCGCAGGACTTGTCGAACACGCGGTGGCTGAGGTGGCGCGCCAGCATCTGGCCGCCGAGACACACGCCGAGAAAAGGCTTCTGCTCTTTCAGTGGAACGCCGATCCAGTCGGTTTCGCGCGCCATCCACTCGTCGGGATCATTGGCGCTCATCGGACCGCCGAAAATGACGGCGCCGGCGTGGTCCGCCATCGTTTCAGGCAGCGGATCGTCGAAGCGCGGGCGGCGGATGTCCAGCTCGCAGCCCTGTTCCATCAGCAGGCGGCCGATCCGGCCGGGCGTCGAATGCTCCTGGTGCAGGATGATCAGAACGCGACGCGGGTGCGGTTTCGCTTTCATGGGCTCCGATGTCCGTCGATTGGCGCTCTTTTGCAAGCCTTTGTGGTCATTTTTCGGCCCCGCCCAGCCGCTTGGCCTGACGGGCCGCGAGCTGCGGCAGGGTGAAACGATGCGGGATCCATGCCAGACTGGCGGCAAGCGCCCGGTTGACGAGGCCGGGCGTGACCACGCGCCGGCCCGCCATCAGCGCATCGTAGCCGGCCAGAACCGTCTCGCGGGCGCTGGCTACGCCCGGCGGGGCGGCGAAGGCCTTTGGGCTCATGCCCGCGCGCGCCTGAAAACCGGTCACGACCGGGCCCGGGCACAAAGCCGTCACCCGCACGCCGTCGGCGCGCAATTCCTCGCTCAGCGCCTCGGATAGCGAAAGCACATAGGCCTTGGAGGCGTAATAGACCGCCATCCCCGGCCCCGGCGCGAAGCCGGCGATCGAGGCGACGTTGAGCATGCCGCCGCGCGTCGCCTTCAGATCGGGCAGGAATTGCCGGGCCATGGCCGTCAGCGAGCGGACGTTCAGGTCGATCATGCCGAGCTGGTCGTCGATCGGCAGCGTCGCGAAGGGCCCGTTGAGCCCGTAGCCGGCGTTGTTGACGAGATATTCGACCCTGGCCCCGGCCGTCGCGAGCGCGGCGGCGAGTGTGCCCGGCGCATCCGGCTGCGCGAGATCGATCGCGATCACGAGCGGGCGCGGCCGCCCCGTGCCGGCGATTTCGTCGGCCAGAGCCTCCAGCCGGTCGGCGCGGCGGGCGACCAGCGCCAGATCATGGCCGCGCTCGGCGAACAGTTTGGCGAATTCGACGCCGAGCCCCTCGGACGCGCCGGTGATCAGGGCGATTGTGCGCGGCGCGCTCATATGCCGCTGCCCCCGTCTTCCCAGGGATTGCCGGAAATGGGTTCGGCGCCCTCTCGCTCGGCCTTGCGCTTGAGCAGCATCCGGTCGCGCGTGGAGACGCCGAGAAGCTCGGCGATGCGCCAGACCGTATTTTCCTCGATCTCGTCGGCATAGCCGTCTGCATAGGCGACGTCCCACAGGAGCTCGACGACGGCGAGCCGGCCCGGCTCGTCGAGCGCGCGTTTCAGCACGCTGGTGAACTGGTAGAGGTCGATCGCCTCGCGCTCGCTCTCCTCGGCGCGGCGCATCAGCTGGCGCGCTTCGCCGGGCTCGAGTTCGAAGCGTTCCGCGATGATCTTGCGCAGGCGGCGCTGTTCCTGCGGCGCGACATGGCCGTCGGCGTTCGCCATATGGACGAGCAGGGCCGCCGCCGCGACCCGATAATCGTCGGGATCGAAGCCGCTCTTCGGGGCGCTACCGGTCAGTTCGTCGAAAAAGCTTTTGAGCCTGCTGAGCATGATCGCCTTATGGTCCTGCGCATTGGTTAACAACTTGCTGACGGCCGGGTCAAAATGGAACGGCCTGACCTTGGCCGGGGTTCCGGCCGGCCGGGTCAGCCGAAATGCGGCTTGATGTCGATGAGCGGCGTGCCGTCGACGCAATCGAGCCCGCGCACCATCAATCCGCCAGGCTCGACGGCTTCCAGCTTGACGACGGACGACGCGATCGGATTGGGCCGCACGGGCGAGCGCACCGCGAAGGTCCCGACCGTCCCCTCGCGCCCTCTGGGGGCCTGCACCAGCAGGTCGCGCCGGGCGAGATGCATGAAATAGAGCAGCTGAAGGAATTCTCGACCTTCGAGCCCCGTGAGCGCCGGCCGCCAGCGCTCGTCCAGCTCGATCCGGCACGTCGGGCCGTCATGCGCGCCGCGGTGCGGGCAATCGCTGCGGTTTTCCCAAGGCGTCCGGATGCGGCCGATGAAATAGAGCCCGGCGTCGAAGCTTTCGGGCAGGGGGCCGGCGATCTCGCCGGGCCTGATCGGGTAATCCATGGTTTCTTCCGTCCGGAAATGTTTGTCCGGACGGATCATAGCCTCGGCGCCCGCCAAATGCGCGCGCCGGTTTGCTGCGCGCAAATCAGGCGCCGGTGATCACCAGTTGGGCGTCGGCGCCGAGGTCCTGAACGGCCGCGAACAACGCGTTCTCGACTTCGCGCGTGCGCTCGCGCGACGATTTCAGCTGTACATTGACCGTCAGTCGCTCGGCGCAGCCGCCGTTCACCGCGGAAAATTGCGGCGAACCGATCTTTCCTTCGACCACGAAGGGCGCGAGGCGGCGGCGAACCTTGTCTTCGATAGCGCTCATGGGCGACTCCGTCAGTGCGATTGCTCAAATGGCCATGCAAGTTTCAGGCCCCGGAGGAGCAACAACAGCACGTGTGCATGACAGGCGTACAACAGGTCTTGCGCGCCTAGTCGCGATCGGTCCGAAAGCGCCAGACGCTCGTCTTCTTGATCTCGCTGTCCTCGAGCGCGCGCGTCACCGGCACGCGGTATTCGGCGACCGCTTCCAGCCTGTCGTGCGCGAGATAGGAACGGCCGGGATCGCCGACGAGCACGCTCGCTCCGCGCGCGGCCAGGCCCGCCAGCCAGTCGGTGACGCGCTGCGCCATGTCGCGTTCATAGGAGACGTCGCCGGCGAGAATCACGTCCCAGCCGTCGTCGCGTCCGATCACGTCGTCATGCCGCGCGCGGATCGAGACACAGTTCGCGCGCGCATTGATCGCGATCGCCTCGACGGCGAACACGTCGATCTCGCTGGCTTCCACTTCGCGCGCGCCCGCTTTCGCGGCGGCGATGGCGACGAGGCCCGAACCGGACGCGAAATCGAGGACGCGCTTGCCCGCGACGATCTCCGGCTGGTCGAGAATGTAGCGCGCCAGCGCCTGGCCCCCCGCCCAGGCGAAGGCCCAGAACGGCGGCGGCAGGCCGATTTCGCCGAGTTCTTCCTCGGTCTTCTCCCAGAGCGCCGTCGCCTCGTCCGCGAGCTGCAGCGAAATCTCCGGCGCGTGCGGAACCGCGAGCAGCCGCGTATTGGCGCGGATGAAGGCGGCGCGGTCGAGATTGATGTCGCTCGCTTCGCTCATGCCGCGCGAAAATCCAGTTCGAAGCGCTGTTCGCACACGCGCACGTCCCAACTCTCGGCTTCGGCTTCAGCGGCGAGCCGGAAGCCACGCGATTCATAGAGCCGCCGCGCCGCGTCGAGACCCGCGAATGTCGCGAGATGCACGCCGGAAAATCCTTGCGCGCGACAGAAGGCGAGGGCCGTGTCGAGCAAGCGCGCCCCGACCCCACCGCCACGCGAGGAATCGTCGAGGATGAACCAGCGCAGATGCGCGCCCTGGGCCGTTGCGTGGCGGCCGTCGATGGCGATCGAGCCGAGGACGCGATCGCCGGCGCGCGCGAACCACAGGCGCGAATCCGCGCGCGGCAGGACGGCGACGAATTCGCCGGCCTCACGCGCCACGCGCGCTTCGAAAAAGGCGCCGAACCCCCACTCGCGCTCATAGTAGAGCGCATGCATCTCGATCAGCCGCGCCAGCGCGCCGGGCGTCCCGTGCTCCGAAATCTCGATATCTTTCAATGGGCCGCCGCTCGCTCGAAATGTCGTGTCGGGCCGCGATCCTGCGCACAGTGCGCGCGCCGCCGCAACCGCCGGTCTTGTGCCCGCGTTGCGCGAGCCGACCAAAAAAGCTAGGCAGGCGCTCCTTTCGAGGCAGCTGGAGCGCCGCGACAATGCGCATTGCGATGATCGGTTCGGGGTATGTCGGCCTGGTGTCGGGCGTCTGTTTCGCCGATTTCGGGCACGACGTCGTCTGCATCGACAAGGACGCCGCCAAGATCGCGCAGCTCGAGGCGGGCGTCATGCCGATCTACGAGCCCGGACTCAAGGAAATCGTCGACAAGAACGTACGCGAGGGTCGCTTGACCTTCACCACCGATCTGGCGACGGGCGTCGCCGGCGCCAAGGCCATCTTCATCGCGGTCGGCACGCCCTCGCGACGCGGCGACGGCTATGCGGATCTCTCTTACGTCTACGCCGCGGCGAAGGAAATCGCCGTCCATGCCGACGACGATGCGGTCGTCGTGACCAAGTCGACCGTGCCGGTCGGCACCGGCGACGAGGTCGAGCGGATCGTGCGCGAAGTGCGGCCGGATTCGTGGATCGCCGTCGTCTCCAACCCGGAATTCCTGCGCGAAGGCGCGGCCATCTCGGATTTCAAGCATCCCGACCGTATCGTCATCGGCGCCGACGATTCTCGCGCGCGAGACGTGATGCAGGAAGCCTATCGCCCGCTCTATCTCAACAACCAGCCGATCCTGTTCATGGCGCGTCGCACGGCGGAGCTGACAAAATACGCCGCCAACGCGTTTCTGGCGACCAAGATCACCTTCATCAACGAGATCGCCGATCTCTGCGAGGCGACCGGAGCGAACGTGCAGGATGTCGCGCGCGGCATCGGCCTCGACAATCGCATCGGCCGTAAGTTTCTGCACGCGGGACCGGGCTACGGCGGCTCGTGCTTTCCCAAGGACACGCTCGCGCTGGTCAAGACCGGTCACGACGCGGGCGCGCCGCTGCGCATCGTCGAAACCGTGGTGGCGATCAACGACCAGCGCAAGCGCGCGATGGCCAGAAAGGTGATCGCGGCCTGCGGCGGCTCGGTGCGCGGCAAGACGATCGCGCTCTTGGGACTTACCTTCAAGCCGAACACCGACGACATGCGCGACGCGCCCTCGCTGATGATCATCCCCGCGCTGCAGGACAATGGCGCAAAGATCCGCGCCTATGACCCCGAAGGCATGGGCCAGGCCAAGGCCATGCTGGACAATGTCGAATTTGCGCAGAGCGCCTATGCGGCGGTGGAAGGGGCGGACGCGCTCGTGCTGGTGACCGAATGGGACGCGTTTCGCGCGCTCGATCTGACGAAGGTCAAGACTTTGCTCAAATTCCCCGTCGTCGTGGACCTGCGCAACGTCTATCGTCCTGACGAGATGGAGCGCCACGGCTTCACTTATGTGAGCATTGGCCGCTGACCCGGAAAGCCTGATTGCGGCCTTCGAAATCGGTCGCCCGCTTGCCGAACGGGCGCACGCCCTGCATTCTTGACGTCAACAGGAGGCCGTGCGCTCGACCGCGCGGCGCGGAAACGTCAAGGCAGGATCGATGAACGACACAGCCACACTCGAACGACCGACATCGAAGCCGCGCGCCGGGGCCGAGCATTTCGACATTCTGATTGTCGGCGCCGGCATTTCCGGCGTCGGCTCAGCCTATCATCTGCAACAGCAATGTCCGGAAAAGAGCTTCGTCATTCTCGAGACGCAGGAGACGTTCGGCGGCACCTGGACGACACACAAATATCCGGGCATCCGCTCCGACAGCGATCTCCATACCTTCGGCTATCGCTTCAAGCCCTGGGTCGGCAAGCCGATCGCCACGGCGGAAGAAATCCTCAAATACATGGGCGAGGTGATCGAGGAGAACGAGATCGCGCCGCACATCCGCTATCGTCACAAGATCCACGACGCCAGCTGGTCGAGCGCGGACAATCTGTGGACCGTCCAAGCCGAAAATCTCGGTACCGGCGAACAGCTGACCTTCACCTGCAATTTCCTCTGGATGTGCCAGGGCTATTATCGCCATTCGCAGGGCTACACGCCGGAATGGAAGGACATGGACAAGTACGAGGGCGTGCTCGTCCATCCGCAGACCTGGCCGCAGGGTCTCGACTACAAGGATAAGCAGGTGCTCGTGATCGGCTCCGGAGCGACAGCCGCAACCGTGATCCCGGCCATGGCGCCCGACGCCGCGCATGTGACGATGCTGCAGCGTTCGCCGACCTATTTCATCCCCGGCCGCAACGCCATCGACATTGCCGAGCAATTGCGCAAGCTGCAGGTCGACGAGACCTGGATCCACGAGATCGTGCGCAAGCAGATCCTGTTCAACCAGGCCGATTTCACGCGCCGCTGTCTCGAAGAAACGGACGCGGTCAAGAACGAATTGCTCGGCGCCGTGCGCGCCTATCTCGGGCCCGACTACGACATCGAGAAACATTTCACGCCGAAGTATCGCCCGTGGCGCCAGCGCATCGCCTTCATTCCAGATGGCGATCTCTTCAAGGGCATCGCATCGGGCAAGGCGAGCGTCGTCACCGACGAGATCGACCGCTTCACCAAGAAGGGCGTGCTGCTGAAATCGGGCAAGGAACTGGAAGCCGACATCATCGTCACGGCGACCGGCTTCAACCTCTGCATGATGGGTGACATCGCCTTCGAGATCGATGGCAAGCCGTTGAACTGGGCCGATACGATCACCTATCGCGGCCTGATGTTCACCGGCGTGCCGAATCTCGCCTGGGTCTTCGGCTATTTCCGCGCGAGCTGGACGTTGCGCACCGACATGGTCGCCGATTTCGTCTGCACGCTCTTGAACCACATGAAGGCGAAGGGCGCGAAGAAGGTGGAAGTCGCGCTCCGTCCAGAGGACAAGAACGAACCCGTCCTGCCGTGGATCGATGAAGAAAATTTCAATCCCGGCTACATGATGCGCGGCATGGACCTCCTGCCCAAACGCCTCGACAAGCCGGAATGGCAGCACAGCCAGGACTACTGGACCGAGAAGGACGAGATTCCGAAGACGAATTTCGACGACGCGGCGTTCGTGTACGGCCGGTAGCGACACCACGAACCCTCATGCTGAGGAGCCTGCGTAGCAGGCGCCTCGAAGCGTGGCAGAGCCCGATTTTCCCGATGACGCCATCCTTCGAGACGCGACCGATTTCGCCGGTCGCTCCTCAGGATGAGGCCCTGTTGGTTTCACTTCCCCCAGCCCACATTCCACGCAGGCTTGCGCTTCTCGACGAACGCGCGCGTGCCTTCCGCGCCTTCCGGACTGCGCACGGCGGTCACGAAATCCTCGGCCGCGCGATCGAGCAAAGAATCCATCGGCTCGCCGCCCTTGGCGACGCGATGCATCAGCGCCTTCGTCACTGCCACGGCCTCCGGCGCGCATTTGAGAATCTGCGCGATCGTCGTATCGATCAGCGCTTCCAGTGCTTCCGATGTCTCCGCGACCTCATGCGCAATGCCGACATCGCGCGCCTGAAACCCGTTGAGCTTCGCGCCCGATACGCCGAAGCGCCTCGCAGCGGTGAGCCCGATGCGCCGCACGACAAAAGGCGAGATCTGCGCCGGCACGATGCCGAGCATCGTCTCGCTCATCGCGAACTGCGAATCCGCCTTGGCGATCGTGATGTCGCCGAGACACGCCATGCCGAAGCCGCCGCCCATGGCGAAGCCCTCGACGACGACGATCACAGCCTGCCGCGCCTCGTCGATTGCCTGGAATAGCGCGCCGCCACCGCGGTTCGCTTCCTTCAGCGCGTCGTGTTCGCCTGAGGCCAGCGGCTTGGACGCCGCATTGAACCCCTTGATATCGCCGCCGGCGCAAAACGTGCCGCCAGCGCCGCGCAGTACGACCACGCGCACGTCATGCATGGTGGGCAGGGCGTCGAACGTCTGGCGCAGTTCCGCGCCCATGCCGGCGACCAACGCATTGCGCGCGTCGGGCCGGTTCAGCCAGACGTAAAGGACCGGGCCCTTGCGCTCGAGCTTGATGAATTCCGGGTTTTCCGGCAACGCGGCCATTGATTTCTCTCCCGTTTCTTGCGGCCGGTGCGGCCGTTTCGAACCCGATCTTACGAAATTCTGAGGATGGTTCAAATTTTTCCGCGACGGAGTATGATGGGGTCAATCAGACAAGTTTCAGGGAAGAACGCGATGGCCAGCGAGCCCAAAAAATCCATCCGCATCGGCGGCGCCTCTGGCTATTGGGGCGACAGTAACGCAGCGCCCGCGCAGCTCGTCGACAGGGGCGATATCGACTATCTCGTCTTCGACTATCTCGCCGAAGTCACGATGGCGATCCTCGCGAAGCTCAAGAGCCGCAAGGAGGATCAGGGCTACGCGCACGATTTCGTCTTCGGCGTGATGAAGCCGCTGATCAGGAAAATCGCGGACAGGAAGATCAAGGTCATCGCCAATGCCGGCGGCGTCAATCTCGAGGCCTGCCGCAAGGCGCTCGAACAGGTCTGCAAGGAGGCAGGCGTCACGCTGAAGATCGGCACGGTCGAGGGCGACAATCTGCTGGAACGCGAGGAGGAATTGCGCGCGCTCGACATCAGGGAAATGCAGTCGGGCGCGGCCTTTCCGGCGAAGCTGATGAGCGTCAACGCCTATCTCGGCGCCTTCCCGATCGCCGCCGCGCTCGACGCCGGCGCCGATATCGTGCTCACCGGCCGCTGCGTCGATTCCGCGGTGTCGCTCGCGCCACTCATCCACGAGTTCAAGTGGAAGCCCACGGATTACGACCTGCTCGCGCAGGGTTCGCTATGCGGCCATCTGCTGGAATGCGGCGCGCAGGTCACGGGCGGCAATTTCACGGACTGGCGCGACGTGGAATCAGGCTGGGAAGACGTTGGCTGGCCGGTCGCCGAATGTTTTGCCGACGGCTCCTTCATCGTCACGAAACCGCCGGGCACGGGCGGCGCGGTCACGCCGCTCACCGTCGCCGAACAGATGCTCTACGAGATCGGCGATCCCGCCGCCTACATCCTGCCCGACGTCGTCTGCGATTTTACGGGCGTGACCATGGTGCAGGATGGCGCGGATCGCGTGCGCGTGGATGGCGCGAAGGGCCGCATGCCGACGCGCACCTACAAGGTTTCGGCCACCTATCCCGGCGGCTTCCGCCTCGTCTCCTCGTCGGTTTTCGCGGGCTACGATGCGCCGGCCAAGGCGCGCCGCGTGGCCGAAGCCGTGCTTAATCGCGTCGGCAAGATGCTGAAGGAAGCGGGCCTCCCGCCTTTCGGCGATGTCGCGATCGACGTGATCGGCGACGAGGCCCTTTACGGTGGCAGCGCCGATCCGCGCCGCAGCCCGCCGCGCGAAGTCGTACTGCGCCTCGCCGTGCAGCACGCGCGTCCGGAAGCCTGCGAATTGCTGGCGAAGGAAAGCGTCGGCACAGCGCTCGCGACCTCGACCGGCCGCTGTGGCATCGACGCCGGCCGTCCCTCTGCTTCGCCGATGGTGCGGCTGTTCTCCTTCCTGATCGACAAGGCCTTCGTGAAAGTCGCGGTGAAGATCGACGGCGCGGACGTCGCCTTCGCGCCTTTCCTGCCGCCGGCCGATCACAAGGATGTCGTCGTCCACCCGACTGTGGCCGAAATGGCCCTGCCGCCCGGCCGTCGCATCGAGGCGCCGCTGATCGCGCTCGCGGTCGCGCGCTCCGGCGACAAGGGCAATGGCTCGAATGTCGGCGTCATCGCGCGCAAGCCCGAATACTGGCCGGTCATTCGCGCGAGTCTGACGAGCGATGCGGTCAAATCCTATTTTGCGCATTACGTGAAGGGCGAGGTCGAGCGCTTCGACCTGCCGGGGACGCATGCGCTCAACTTCCTGATGCACGAGTCGCTCGGCGGCGGCGGCACGTCGTCGGTGCGGCTCGATACGCAGGCGAAGACCTTTGGTCAGTTGCTGCTGTCTATTCCGGTTTCCGTGCCGGAGGCGTGGAGCAACGAACTGGCCTCCTATTGACCGGGCTCAATTGCGGGCCTCGGCGGCGGCGCTATGTCAGGCGCTGAAACTGCCGAGGTTCGAATGTCCGACGAACAGCGTTCGCCCACTTTCACCGTCACGCGAAAAATCCGCTTCGGCCACGTCGATCCCGCGGGCATCGTCTACTACCCGCACTATTTCGACATGTTCAACGGCGTGGTCGAGGACTTCTTCGACGATTGCGTCGGCGCGTCTTTCCAGGCGATGCGCAGCCAGTTTCGCGTCGTCACGCCCCTGCGCAACATCGAGGCCGATTTCATTGCGCCCTGTCGTATCGGCGACAAGCTCGATCTGGCGTTGACGCTGGTGAAAGTCGGCCACACGTCGCTGCGCCTCCTCATCGAGGGCGGCGTGAACGGGTCGCCGCGCCTCGCCGCGAAACTCGCCATCGTCTTTGTTTCGTCTGATGACGGGCGCGCGGTCGAACCGCCGCCGCCGGTGCTGGCGCGGCTGAAGGAACTGGCCGCGACCTGACCGCTTCGACCCGTTTTGCGGGCGTTCCGAAAATTTGTTATGCTTCATACCTAGTCAACGCGGCCGCGAGAGCCGCGCGCCGGGAGAAGCGAACATGTCCGAGGCGAACGTCTACGCCAGCAAGCCGTGGCTTGCGCGCTACACGCCGGGCCTGCCGCACCAGATAGAAGCCGCGCACCGTGACGCGCTCTCGCTGTTCCGCGCCGCCGTCGCGCGTGCGGCGGACAAGCCCGCGCTGATCTATTTCGATGGCGTCGTCACCTATGCGGAACTTGATCGCATGAGCGACGCGCTCGCCGCCGCCCTTCTCGTGCGCGGCTTTTCGGCGGGCGACCGCTGCGCGGTCTACATGCAGAACATGCCGCAATTCCCGATCGTTCTTCTCGGCGCATGGAAGGCGGGCGGCATCGCCGTTCCCATCAATCCGATGAACCGCGAGCGTGAATTGACGCTCATGCTCACTTGCGCACCCAAGGCGTTCTGCGTCATCTCGACCAATTTTGTGCGCCGAAGTGATCGCCGCGCCGGACAATGTCCGCGGCCCGACATCATCACCTCGACATCAGCGCTCAGATCTTCAGACCCGCAACGATCGCCGCGTGCTTGCGCATGGCACGACGCGAGAGCGCTCAGGATCTGCTCGAAACCATCGCCGCGCATCACGTGGGTCGATTTTGCGCTGACGCCGAACCGACGACATCCCGCCTTTATCGTCACCTCGGCACGACAGCCGGGCCTGCCAGGCGGCGATGGTTCACGCACGCCAATGTCGCCTTCAACGCGGGCCATCGCAAACTGGTGGTATTCGGCAGAGGGACGGCGATTCCATTCTTGGCCTCGCGCCACTGTTTCGTCACTGGCTGATCGCCCGCTATCGTGAGTCGTGGCATCTCTTGCCCCCTCATGCCCCGTACTTCCGTTTCGGGCCAGCGTCGTGCGCTGGATGCTGGTCAGGCACAGGCCGGCGTTCACCGTCAGCGCGATTACCGCCTTCATGCGCTCTTGAGCAATCAGCCACCCACGAAAAATTCAGCGAAAGCCTCAAGGTGATCGTCAGACGGCGCGCCACGTTCCGCCGGCCATCGTCGATGAATTCCGCGCGCGCACCGGCCATTACATCAGCGACTACGGCCTCACCAGAAACCAACGCCGGCGTGATCGCCGTGCACTGGGCAGATACGCCCGTCGATCCTGCAAGTGGCGCGCTCGCGATCGGCGTGCCGAAGTTCTTGCGAGCGTCACGGATCGCGAACGAACAGCGCGCCCGCGCTGTTGGCGAAACCGGCGAGATCGTTGTCTCCAGCCCGGCCGTGTCCGCCGGGCCTGGAAACCGAAGAGAACGGCAGTACGCGATGCCGCGAGACGGTTTTTCCGCACCGGCGACGCTATGGATGAACGCGGCTGGTTCTGTCGACACAAGAAGGACATGATCGTCGCCTCCGGCTAAGGTCCTGGCCGCGCGAGGTCGAGGATGTGCTCTACGGGCATCCCGCCGTGCGCGAGGCCGCCGTCATCGGCGTGACCGATCCCTATCGTGGCGAGACCGTGAAGGCGGTCGTCAGCCTGAAACCCGGCGCCACGGCGACAGCCGCGGATCTCGATGCGCATTGTCGCGCCAAGATGGCGGCCTACAAGCGCCCGCAGCAGATCGAGATCGTCGAGGAATTGCCGAAGACGGTGACGGGGAAGATTCTGCGGCGGATGCTGCGCTGAAGGATTTGTCCGTCATTGCGAGGAGGCCCGCAGGGCCGACGTGGCAATCTATCCCCGGATCTCGATCCAGTTCCGGGGATGGATTGCTTCGTCGTTTCACTCCTCGCAATGACGGCGCGATTAGGAAGCCGTCTTGGTTCTCAAATATTCCGTCGTCCCCGCATCCGCCGGAAAAAACGTCTCGATCGCCAGTTCCGACAACGTCACATCGACCGGCGTGCCGAACACGGTGATGGTCGAGATGAACGACAGCGTCGCATCGCCCGCGCGCAGGCGCAGCGGCACGACGATGGCGGGATCGCCGCCTGCATCGGTGTCGTGCGGCGCGAGATCGATCGTCTCGGGATAGACGTAGCCGAGCAATTCGCTCAGCAAGTCTTCCAGCCCCGCATCGCCGCTCGCCGCAATCTGCTGGCGCACGCGCGCGAGAAGATGCGCGCGCCATTCGCCGAAGTTGAGGATGCGCGGCGCGAGCGCCTGCGGATGCAGCGCGAGCCGCATGGCGTTGGGCGCCGCCATCAGCTCAGTCGCGACGCCGTCGAGAAAGGCCGCGACGCCGGCGTTGAAGGCGACGATGTTCCAGCGCCGGTCGACGGCGAGCGCCGGGAAGGGCGCGCAACCCTGCAGCACGGCGTCGACCGCCGCGCGCGCGGCGGACAGGGCGGGATCGTCGAGCGCGCGCTCAGCATAAACAGGCGCAAAGCCCGCCGCGAGCAGGATCGCGTTTCTTTCACGCAGCGGCACCGCAAGCGTTTCGGCGAGATGCACGATCATGTCGCGCGAGGGCTGCGCCCGGCCGGTTTCGACGAAGCTCAGATGGCGCGCGGAAATCTCGGCTTCGAGAGCGAGTTCGAGCTGGCTCATGCGACGGCGCTGGCGCCATTGGCGCAGATATTCGCCCGGAGGTCGGTGGTATCCCATGCCCGCAATCTAGCGCGTCGGCGCATGCATCCAATTACCTCGCGCGTAATCGACGGGCAGCGCGGCTTCGAACAGCATTCTTCCGAGCCGCTCGTTGGAGCGGATGATCAAGGAGACAGACCATGCGTTTCGTCGTTTCTTCCCCCCTTCTGCGCAACGTTCTCATTGTCGACGCCGCCTTCAGCTGCGCGTCCGGCATCGTGCTGGCCGCAGCCGCCACGCCGCTGGCCGCGGCCTTCGGACTGCCGCACGGTCTCGTGCTGGGCGCCGGCGTATTCCTGCTGCCCTATGCGATCTTCGTTGGCGCGCTCGGCCTCTGGGCCATGCTGCCGCGCGGGCTGGTGTGGTTCGTCGTCGCCGGCAATGCGCTATGGGTGATCGAAAGTCTGGTCACGCTGGCGCAGACCGCGCCGACGCAACTCGGCGTCGCCGCGATCGTCGCGCAGGCCACTGTCGTGGCGGCAATAGCGGCCGGGCAGTGGATCGGGCTGAAGCGCTCCCAGCCGGCGCAGGTGGCGTGAACGAGGACGCGACGTGAATTCCCCTCCTCCTTGTGGGGAGGGGTTAGGGGAGGGGGCGCGAAGTCTTGCGACAAGCTTGCGTCCGCGCCACTTTCCGCAGGATTGCGCGACCCCCTGCCCAGCTTTCCCCACCAGGGGGAGGGAGTAGCTTCAAGGCGTCGCAATCGGACACGTTTCAAGGCGCCAGAAACGTCACCGCCTCGATCCGATTCCCATCGGGGTCGCGCACGAAAGCCGCGTAATATACATTCGGGCCCGAGCCATAGGGCCGCCGCCCCGGCGCGCCATCGTCGCCTCCCCCATGCGCCAGCGCTGCGGCGTAAAAGGCTTGTACGGCTTCCGGGGACCGCGCGCGGATGGCGACATGCGCGCCGACATCGGCGGACGCCGGCGGCAGATTTTCCCGCAGGTTGATCCAGATTTCCGAATGCGTCTTGCCGAAGCCGATCATGCGCTCGCGCACGACCAGCTTGGTGTAGCCGAGCGGTGCGAGCGTTGCTTCTTAGAAAGCGGCGCTTCGGGCGAGATCGCGGACGGCGAGCGAGACGTGGTCGATCGCCATCGCGCTCCTACTTCCCGATCAGCGGCGCGAACGCCGCGACCACCTGCTCGTAGACCTCGCGCTTGAACGGAATGATCAGCTCCGGCAGGCGCGAAATCTCTTCCCAGCGCCAGGCATCGAATTCCGGCTTGTGGCCGGGGCCGGGATCGTGAATGTCGATCTCGCTTTCGTCGCCCGTGAAGCGCAGCGCGAACCATTTCTGCGTCTGCCCGCGATAACCGCCGCGCCACGCCTTTTTCGCGACGTCCTGCGGCAAGTCGTAGGAATACCAGTCCGGCGCCTCGGCGATCAGCTCGACCGAGCGCACATTGGTTTCCTCGTGCAGCTCGCGCAGGGCCGCCGCATAGGGCTCCTCGCCGGGATCGATGCCGCCCTGCGGCATCTGCCATTCGTGACCGGGCGCGACATGTTCGGGCTGGCGCTTGTTGCGCCGTCGTCCGACGAAGACGAGGCCCTGGGCGTTGACCAGCATGACGCCGACGCAGGGGCGATAGGGCGGGCGCTTGCTCACTGCCGGCGCTCCGCCTGCGGTCCGCCGCCGCGCGACAGCAATGCGCTCGCCGGCGCCAGCGCGACGCCACGCCGTTCGAGGCCGCGCGCGAACCGGCCGACATGCTCGATGCTGACCGGAATGGCGCTGGCGAAACCGAGCGCAGCGCCTTTCTGGCGGGCGATCGTCTCTAGCCGCGCCAGCGCCGCCTCGATCGCCTCCGGCCGCTGATCCGCGTCGATCACGACGTCGGCGCGCGCGGTGATCGCGCCGACCTGCGCGCCGATCGTACCAGCGAGAGATTGCGGCGCCGAACCGTCGTCGACGAAGGCGACGCCGCGCCGCGCCAGCTCGCGCATGACGGGCGTCATCGCGGCCGCGTTCGACATGAAGCGCGCGCCGAGGAAATTGACGACGCCGACATAGCCCGAGAAACGGCTCATCAGCCAGGACAGGTCGCTTTCCAAATCCTTGTCGGAAGCGCGCGCCGTCAGCGTGTGCGGGCCAGGATCGTTCTGCGGATAGTCGAACGGCTCCATCGGCGCCTGAAGGAAGGTCTCGTGACCATGCGCGCGCGCTTTGGCTGCGTCGGCCTGCACTTCGGCGCCATAGGGGGCGAAGGCAAAGGACACGTCGGCCGGCAGTTTGTCCATCGCGGCGTCGGTCGTCGCGTTGGAGAGGCCGAGCCCGCCGACGATCAGCGCGATGCGCGGCGCGCCCGATTTCAACTTCTGCGAGGTCACGAGCGGTCGGGCGTAGACTTCGTAGGGCTTGGCGCCGTCGGCGCCGATCCGTGGCAGCGCGCCGAACCGGCCGCGCTCGATGAGGCGTTTGTCCGGCGCCGGCGTCAGGCTGACGCTCGCGGCCTGGTCGAGCTGGATGATGAGCGCGCCCGGCGCGCCGCCGCCGCCCGCCCGTGTCACCTTCACGCCCGACTGGCTTTCGACCTCCTGGCCGGTATGCCGCTCGGTGCGGCGTTCGATCGTGCCGGTCGGCGCGGGGTCGGATCGCGCGGCGACGGCCGGCGGCTTGTAGGGGTCGATCTTCGCCACAGCGCGGGGCCAGCCGCCATTGGGGTCGCCATAGGCCCAAATGTACCCGCCAACGGCGAATATGGTCGCGCCGATCAGCGAATAGACGATCCCCGCGCCCGACAGGGGGAAGCCGCCGCCGCGCGTTTCGCGCACGGCTTCCGGGCGCTGCTCGCGCGCGGGCTTCAGCCCGAGAGGTTGGTGAAGTTCATCCGACATGCGCCGCTCTCGCTCGCCTCCGGCCGCGCCGAAATTCCTGGCCGTCGCGCCGAATCGCCTGCGCGAATCATACGCCCGGCCGGCATTCTGGTCTTGCCGGCCGGGCGCGTCGAGGCGTCATATTCGCGCGCCGCAGCGCGCGGCGTCAGTTCTTCTTTTCGGGCTCCGGCGCCTTGGCGTCGGGAACCTTGGCGTCGGGCTTCTTGTCGCCCGCCTTCGGTTCGACCTTGGGCTCCGGCGCTTTCTGGGCGAGCTGCTGGGCGGTCTTGATGCCACGCAGCAATTCGTCGGCCGCGATCAGCTGCTTGTCCTTGGTCGGGTCCGGCGGGACATAGGCCTGCGAGCCGTGCTCTTCGGTGTTCTTGTCGCCGTTCTTCAGGTGGCCCTTGAGCGAGGCCTCGCCCTTCAGGTCGTCCTTGCCCTTGAGCTCATCGGGCACGTCCTGCAACACGACGATGTCGGGCTCGATGCCCTTGGCCTGGATCGAGCGGCCCGACGGCGTGTAGTAGCGCGCCGTGGTCAGCCTCAGCGCGCCATTGTTCTGGCCGAGCGGGATGATCGTCTGCACCGAGCCCTTGCCGAACGAACGGGTGCCGATCAGCGTCGCGCGCTTGTGGTCCTGCAACGCGCCGGAAACGATCTCCGAAGCCGACGCCGAGCCGCCGTTGATGAGCACCACCACGGGCTTGCCCTTGGAAATGTCGATCGGCCGCGCATTGTAACGCTGTGTTTCGTCCGCGTTCCGTCCACGCGTCGAAACGATCTCGCCGCGCTGGAGGAAGGCGTTGGAGACGGCCACCGACTGGTCGAGCAGGCCGCCGGGATTGTTGCGCAGATCGAGAATGTAGCCCTTGAGCTTGTCGCCCGGCATTTCCTGCTGGAACTTCTGCATCGCGGCCTTCAGGCCATCGTAGGTCTGCTCGTTGAACTGCGTGATCCGGATATAGCCGATGTCGTCGCCTTCCTTGCGCGAGCGAACCGATTTGATCTGGATGACCGCGCGCGTGAGCTTGACCTCGAGCTTCTTCTTTTCCTTGCCGCGCAGCACGGTCAACGTGACATTGGTGTTCACCGCGCCGCGCATCTTGTCGACCGCCTGGTTCAGCGTCATGCCCTGCACGCTCTCGCCGTCGATGGCGACGATCAGATCGGCCGCCATGATGCCGGCGCGCGAGGCGGGCGTGTCGTCGATCGGGGTCACGACTTTCACGACGCCGTCTTCCTGCGTCACCTCGATGCCGAGGCCGCCGAACTCGCCGCGCGTCTGCACCTGCATGTCGCGGAAGCTCTTGGCGTCCATGTAGCTCGAATGCGGATCGAGCGAGGTCAGCATGCCGTTGATCGCCGATTCCACCAGCTTCTGGTCCTGCGGCTTCTCGACGTAGTCCGTGCGGACCTTCTCGAAGACGTCGCCGAACAGGTTGAGGCTGCGATAGGTGTCGGAAATGGCGGCCGTGGCCGGCTGTCCGAATATGTCGACCTTCTGGGCGACCCCGAAGGCCGAGGCGCCGATGACGGCGCCCAACAGGACGTAGTTCACATTGCGCATCATCCACGAACCTTTTTCAAATCAGGCTTGGACCACCAAGGGGCCGGGTCGACGGGAGAGCCGTCTTTTCTGAACTCAACATAGAGGATGGGCTGGCTTGCGCCAATGGCGACGGCCGAGGCCGTACGGGTCGCGCCGTCGCCCATGACGCCGATCGGTTCGCCCGAAAGGACGAATTGCCCGACAGCGACATTGATCCTGTCCATCCCGGCCAGGACTATATAGTAGCCGTCGCCCGCATTGACGATGAGCAACTGGCCATAAGTTCGATAGGGACCGGCATAGAGCACCCAGCCGTCCGCCGGCGACACGACGGTCGCTCGAGGCCGCACCCCGATCGAGATACCCTTTTCCGAGCTCCCGAACGCGTCCGACGCCCCGTAGGTCTTCACGATTTCACCGCTGGCCGGCAGCGGCAGCCGCCCGCGCGCCTTGGCGAACGGGATGGCCGGGGCGAGCCGGGCAGGGTCCTTGAACGGCGAGGCGTCGATCTTGGCCTGCTGCTCCTCGCTCTCCAGCGCCGCCTGCTTCTTGCGGTCCTCGTCGTATTTTCGCGCCTCGTCGGCGGCCTTGCGGGCGGCGGCGCTCTCGCGCTCCATTTTGGCGATCAGGTCCTTGAGGCTCGTCGCCTGGCTGGCGAGTTCGGCCGCGCGCTTCTGTTCGGCGTCGAGCGCGCTCTGTGCCTCGCCGAGCGACTTCTGTCGCGTCTCGACCAAGGCGGCGAGCCGCGCGCGTTCGTCCTGCAGGCCTTGCTGCTCCCTTGCGAGCTTGTCCTTCTCGGCGGCGATCGACGCGCGCAGATTGACCAGATCCTTCAGGTCGCTGGCGAGCGCCTCGGTCTCCGCCCGCAGTTCCGGCAGCACCGCGCCCAGCGTCATCGAGGCGCGGATCGCCCTCAGCACGTCCTCGGGCTGCACGAGCAGCGCCGGCGGCGTGCGATGCCCCATGCGCTGCAGCACGACCAGAACTTCGGCGACCACGTTGCGTCGACCTTCCAGTGAGCGGCGGATCGCCTCCTCGCTTCCAGTCAGTCGGTCGAGCCGCGCTTCGATTTTCGCCATGCGGCCGTCCGTCTCGGATACTTTCGAACTCGCATCGAGCAGCGCCGCGTTGAGCCGTGCGCGATCCTGCCGGATCGCCTCGATCTCCGCCTTGATTTTCGCGCGCTGTTCGGCGGAAGCCGAGATCGTGTCCTCGACGCCGCGCAATTCGAGTTTCTTGCCTTCGACGGGATCGGGCCCCGACTCGACGGGCTGCGCGCCGGCGGGCGCGACAATCAGCGCCATGCCTGCGAGGGCGGCGATGCGGGCGATCCGGCGCGTCGACAGAGAGCCTGAGAGCAAATCGATCCTGCAAGTCCGCCCGAAAAATTCCTCTCCGGGCAATAGCGTCGAAAAACGCCGGCATTGCGGCGCGAATCGCGCCAATTCAGGCGCGATGATAGGGATGGCCGGAGAGGATGGAAATCGCACGATAGGCCTGTTCGGCCACCAACGCCCGCACGATCTGGTGCGGCAGCGTGGCCGCGCCGAAAGAATAGACCAGCGCCGCCTCGCTGCGAACACTCTCGTCGAGTCCGTCCGCCCCGCCGATCACGAAACACAGATCGCGTTGGCCAGCGTCACGCAGTGCGCCGATCTCGGCCGCGAATTTTTCGCTCGTGAGGCTCCGGCCGCGCTCATCGAGCGCGACAATGCGCGCGCCCTCCGGGATCAGCGCCCGCAGCGCGCGCGCCTCTTCGGCCTTGCGGTCTTCCGGGCGGCGCGCCCGGCTCTCGTCGGTCTCCTTCAGCGTCAGGCCGGAGAGACCCACGGCTTTGCCCGTGGCGGCGATCCGTTCCGCGTAGCGCGCCACCAGATCCCGTTCCGGGCCGGCCTTGAGACGGCCGACCGCGGCCAGGGTGAGACGCATGCGAAGCGGGCCCTGCTCAGTCGGCCTTGCGGCCGGCTTTCGCGCCCGCGGGCTTGGCTCCGACGGCCTTGCCGGCCGACTTGTCGGTCGGGCGGTCGCCGCTCCACATCTTTTCGAGATTGTAGAACTGCCGCACTTCCGGCCGGAAGATATGGACGATCAGATCGCCCGCATCGACCAGAACCCAGTCGTTGTGCGGCATGCCCTCGACCCGCGGCGCGGCGACGCCGGTTTCCTTGCACGCCTTGATGACGCGCTCGGCAATGGCGCCGACATGCGTGTTCGAGCGGCCCGTGGCGATCGCCATCGTGTCGGCCAGCGAGGTCTTGCCCGCCAGATCGATCACGACGACATTCTCGGCCTTCAGGTCGTCGAGGCTGTCGAGGATTTTTTTCAAGAGAGGCGTTTTCTGGATCGCAGGATCCAGCGTGTCGGCGATGGAGCCTGCCGGGCCCGACGCCGGTGGAAGGGGCTGATAACCCGCTTCCGGAAGAGCGACTGAAGTCAGTGCTGCGTCCTCGCTTTGTCGCGGCGCGACGCTTTGCGCCGCAACGTCAAGATGGAGTGTGATTCGAAAAAATTCAATCGCGAGTTTTGAGCAGGGCTTGCGCACGCAAGACCGTCGAGGACAGATCGATGCGCCTGTCGTGCAGGAACGTGAAGGCCGGCGGTTGCATCAGCGCAAGCTGCGCGGCGTCCTCCTCGCGCAGGCGATGGCGCGCAAAGCGCTGCGCCGCCTTGGCGTTCAGCGCCGCCAGCGAGGAGCCCGGCCGGTCGATGACGGCGATCGGCGCCAGCGCAGCGATGTCGGCCCAGCGCTGCCAGCGCGAAAATTGCCTGAGATTGTCGGCGCCCATCACCCAGACGAAATGCAGCGAAGGCGCGCGCTGTGTCAGCCAGGCCACAGTATCGTAGGTGTAGCGCGTGCCGATTTCGGCCTCGAGCCCGGTGACCACGATGCGCGGATCGCGCGCCAGCGCCCGCGCCGCCGCCAAGCGCTTTTCGAGCGGCGGCAGGCCGTTGGTGTTCTTGAGCGGATTGCCGGGAGTGACCAGAAGCCACAGCTGGTCGAGCTTCAGTCGTCGCAGCGCGATTTCGGCGACGAGCATGTGTCCCGCATGTGGCGGGTTGAACGTGCCGCCCAATAGGCCGATGCGCATGCCCGACGCGTGCGGGGGAAGGCGGGGGATCGGCGAGGGAATCATCCGTCATTGCGAGCGAAGCGAAGCAATCCAGAAGCCCCGCCCGGGCTCTGGATTGCTTCGTCGCTACGCTCCCCGCAATGACGACGAAAACTCACGCGCGGACCTGTCCGTCGCCATGCACGCGATACTTGAAGCTGGTGAGTTGTTCGACGCCGACCGGCCCGCGCGCATGCATCCGCCCCGTCGCAATGCCGATCTCGGCGCCGAAACCGAACTCGCCGCCGTCGGCGAATTGCGTGGAGGCGTTGTGCAGCACGATCGCGGAATCCACTTCCGCGAGAAAGCGCTCCGCCGCAGCCTTGTCCTCGGTGACGATGCAATCCGTGTGATGCGAGCCATAGCTCTCGATGTGATCGATCGCCGCGTCGATCCCGTCGACGACTTTCGCGGAAATGATCGCGTCGAGATATTCGGTCCGCCAGTCCTCTTCGGTCGCGCCCTTCACGCGCGCATCGACGGCCTGCACGGCGGCGTCGCCGCGCACTTCGCAATCCGCGTCGAGCAGCATTTTCACCAACGGCGCAAGATGCGTCGCGGCGACGGCGCGGTCGACGAGCAGCGTCTCCGCCGCGCCACAAATGCCGGTGCGGCGTAGCTTGGCGTTCATCACGATCGACTTCGCCTTGTCGAGATCGGCGGCGCGGTCGATGAAAATATGCACGATGCCTTCGAGATGCGCGAAAACAGGCACGCGCGCCTCGTGCTGCACACGCGCGACCAGGCTTTTTCCCCCGCGCGGCACGATCACGTCGATCGCGCCGTCGAGGCCGGCGAGCATGAAGCCGACCGCCGCGCGATCACGCGTCGGAACGAGCGAGATCGCGGCCTCCGGCAGACCAGCAGCGCGCAATCCTTCGATCAGGCAGGCGTGGATCGCCTGCGTCGAGCGAAAACTCTCGGAGCCGCCGCGCAGGATCGCGACATTGCCGGCCTTCAGGCACAGGCCGCCGGCGTCGGCGGTGACGTTGGGCCGGCTCTCGTAGATCACGCCGACGACGCCGAGCGGCGTCGCCACGCGCTCGATCTTCAACCCGTTCGGCCGTTCGAAGGCGGCCAGAACCTTGCCGATCGGATCGGGCAGGGCGGCGATCTCCTCCAGCCCGCGCGCCATGGCTTCGACGCGCGCCTCGTTGAGGGTCAACCGGTCGATGAACGAGCCGGCCGTGCCGCGTGCGACAGCGTCGGCCACGTCCTGCGCATTGGCGGCGAGAATGTCGGCCATGTGCGCGCGAAGCGCGGCGGCGCCGGCGTGAAGCGCCTTGTCGCGCGTGGCGCCGGACGACAGCGCGAGCGCGCGCGCGGCCTTGCGCGCGGCGCGGCCGAGCAGGCGCATCTGCGTCTCGACATCTGAATGGACGCGGGATTCCGCGAGCTTTGCGACGTTTTCCATGGGCGTCTGGCTACCAGAAATCAGCGGCCGACGAAAGCAAAGCCAAGTTCGGCCAGCCGGCGGCGAACGACGACCAGCGGAACGAAGCGCGGTTCGAGAATGGGCGCGGAGCCCGCGATCGGCGTCAGGAAGGCCGGCGTTCCCCTGGGGATCGGCGGCTGCGGTGTCGGGACGGCGCCGATCATCGGCGGGCGCGGCGGCGGCAGCGGCGCGCTCACGCTCGCCTCCAGCGTCGCGGGCGGGGCGGGCGACTGCGGCGGGGCCGCCGGCTCCGCGGGTTTGACCGGCGCGGCGCGCCTGACGACGGGCGCCGTCGCCGGCGTCTTCGCGCCCGCGCCGAACAAAGTCTCGACCGCGCCCTGAACGCTCTTGAGAAGGTCGCCCCCCTCCGCCGCCGGCGCCGGCGTCGCTTTCGCGATCATGATCTTCGGCTGCTGCGCCGGCGCATTGCAATTGCGCACGCCGAGCGCGATCAGTTCCGAACCGCGCAGCACCTTGTATTTCCGCGTCAGGGTCCCGAGTTTTTCCCGCACGCCCTGCGGGTAGGAGGACCACAATTCATTGGTGACGCCGTAGTCGACCTCTTTGGTGATGTCGTTGTAGGCCTGATGGAACTTCAGCGTGCTGGAGGGATAGACGCAGACGTTGGGCAGCGAGAGCGCCAGCGTGCAGGCCGAGCGGCATTCGTGCAGCCGCACCTCGCGGTTCTGCGAGCGGTAGAGTTCCGTCCGCTCCTGATAGGCGCGCACAAGCCCGCCGACGTCCTTCTGGACGACGACCGCGGCAGGCATCGGCGGCGGTTCGAGATAGCTCACGGGCGCGTTCCGGTCTGAGCGACCATCAACCCGACATGGTGAATCGAGCGTTAATGCGGCGCCTCTCGACCGCCGCGCCGCCGCCATCTAAGCCTGTGGCGCACAGCGGCCGATGGAAAGAGGGTTTGAATGTCTGAGGGAAATGGCAAGGTCGCCCTCGTCACGGGCGCCGCGCGCGGCATAGGGCTGGCGACGGCGCAGCGCTTTCTGAGCGAAGGCTGGGCGGTCGGCCTCATGGACTGGGACGCCGGCGAACTCGCCGTCGCGATGCGCGCGCTCGGGCAGCCCGAGCGCGTTCTCGAACTGCCGCTGGATGTCTCCAAGCCCGAGGACGCCGAAAACGCCGTCGCCAGAATGCGCGAAAAATTCGGACGCCTCGACGCGCTGGTGAACAATGCCGGCGTCGCTGAATTCGGCGGTGTCCTGGAGACGTCGCTCAACGTCTGGCGCACGATCATGGACGTCAATCTCACCGGCCCATTCCTCATGACCAAGGCAGCCGTGCCCGCCATGCGCGAGAGGGGCGGCGCGATCGTCAACATCACTTCGATCTCGTCCTTGCGCGCCTCGACGCTGCGCGTCGCCTACGGAACGTCCAAGGCGGGGCTGGCGCATCTCACGAAACAGCTCGCCGTCGAACTCGCCTCGTACGGCATTCGTGTCAACGCGGTGGCGCCGGGCCCGGTCGACACGGCCATGGCGCTGAAGGTGCACACCAAGGAAATCCGCAGGGATTATCACGACGCAATTCCGCTTAACCGCTACGGCCTGCCGGAGGAGCTGGCGGACGCGATCTACTATCTTTGCAGCCCGCACTCTTCGTACATCACCGGCCAGGTGCTGGCGGTCGACGGCGGCTTCGAGGCCGCCGGCATCGGCCTCGCCACGCTGCGGCGGGACATGAGGAACAGGTGAAGTCTCAATACGAGATATCGACGCCGCGCCGGCGCGTTCAGCCCCGCCCGGCGATGAGATCGCGAGCGCGCGCGAGAACCGATCTGCCCGGCTTCGTCGCGCGCAGGACAGAACCGCACGCGAGTTCGCCTTGGGCCTCCGCCGACAGGTTCGCAACATAGCTTTCGTGCATATGAGGCAACGGATGGCGCATCAATTCGGCGACCGTCGTCGCCTCGAATTTTGCGCGCGCGGACTTATCAAGCCCGCGAGACCATGAATTCAGGATCCACGACAGCGCCCAGATTGGATGGAAGGCTGCAGTCACAACGGGCTGCTCTGTCTGGAGGTCGTCTTCGAACAGCCGCTTCAGACCTTGTGGCGTCGCGTTGAAATAGTGATGCGGATAACCGTGCACGGGCTGCAGGAACGGCATGGCGCAGAATAGTTTGCCGCCGGGCTTCAGGACACGCGAAATTTCACGCGCGCACTGGAAGGGATCGCGCACGTGCTCGAGCACCGCAATCGAGATGACGGCGTCGAAACTATTGTCTTTGAACGGCAGCGCTTCGCCGACGCCGAGCACATCGGTCGTGTCGTAGTCGACGATCTCGAAGTTCACGACATTGGAATAGTAGATGTCGCGCCGCCCCGCGCCGCAGTCGAGTAGGACCCCATCGGCATTGGCCTCGATCAGCGCGAGGACCTCTGCGTCGTAGCCGTGCCCCGATACCGCATCGACGTCGGAAATCGCGGTCGACGCGGCGAGTTCGCGCGTCAGAAAATCGAGCTTTCCGTCTCTTGCAACGTGCGGCATGTCCAAGCGAAGCAGCGGCGCGAGCCGCGCCAGCTTCGCCGCGCGCATCGCGCTGAGGTCGCCATCCACGATGCGTATTTCGCGCCTCTCGGCGCGGCCGAACTTCTCGAAATGTGCTCGGCCGGAGCTGATCTTTCCCGCGCGCACCGCCATCGCGACATCGGGATTGGCGGAAAGATAGCCGCCCTCGTCGAAACTCGCATCGTCCGCGGGAACGCTACGGATCGCTATGCTCGCCACGTCGCCCATCGCGCGTCTACTCCCCGCCGAGCGCCATGTCGTCGCGATGGATCATCGCGGCGCGGCCGGAATAGCCCAGGATTTTTTCGATGTCGCGCGACGAGCGCCCCATGATCTGCGCGGCTTCTCCGGCGTCATAGGCGATCAGCCCGCGGCCGATCTCGCCGCCGTCGGGATTGCGGATCAGTACGCAATCGCCGCGCGCGAAGCTTCCCTCAATCCCTTTCACGCCCGCCGGCAGCAGGCTCTTGCCGGAGACGAGCGCCTTCGCCGCGCCAGAATCGATGCGCACGACGCCCTTCGGCTCCAGCGACCCCGCGATCCATTTTTTTCGTGAGGTCACGGGGTTCGACGGCGTCAGGAACCAGGTGCACGGCCCGCCCTCGGCGATGCGCTTCAGGGGGTGGTCGACGCGCCCGTCGGCGATCGCCATATGCACGCCGGCGGTGGTCGCGATCTTCGCCGCCTCGACCTTCGTGCGCATGCCGCCGCGTGAAAGCTCCGATGCGGCGCCGCCCGCCATCGCCTCGATTTCCGCCGTCACGCGCGGCACGACAGGCAGCAGCTTGGCATTCGGATCGGTCGCGGGCGGGGCCGTATAGAGCCCGTCGACGTCCGACAGCAGCACGAGACAATCCGCGCTCGCCATGGCGGCGACGCGCGCGGCGAGCCGGTCATTGTCGCCGTAGCGGATTTCGGATGTGGCGACCGTGTCGTTCTCGTTGATGACGGGCGCCGCGCGCATGTCCAGCAGGCGCTCGATCGTGGCGCGCGCATTGAGATAGCGGCGGCGTTCTTCCGTATCCCAGAGCGTGACGAGGATCTGGCCCGCCGTAATGCCGTGCGAGCCCAGCGCCTCCGCCCAGGTGCGCGCGAGCGCGATCTGGCCGACGGCGGCGGCGGCCTGTGAATCCTCGAGCTTCAGCGCGCCCTTCGGCAATCCGAGCACGCTGCGCCCGAGCGCGATCGAACCGGAGGAAACGACCAGAATATCCGCGCCGCGCTTGTGATGAAGCGCGAGATCGGCGACCAGCGCGTCGAGCCACGCCTTCTTCAGCCCGCCCGCCTTGCTGTCGACGAGCAGCGACGAGCCGACCTTCACGACGATGCGGCGGAATGCGGAGAGTTTTGGCGTCCTGGTCATGACGCGATCTCTAGCCGAGGGCCTTCAAGGCCGCCACTCCGGCTGCGGCTCGGCTTCCGCCTCGACCTTGCGGCGGCCTTCGACCACCGACAGCAGCGCGCGCAACGCCTCCTTCACGCCGGCGCCCGTGGCTGCGGAAATCTTGAGAATCGGCCGCCGCTTTTCGCCCGCCGCGACCGACGGCCCGTAGCTCGACACAGCCCGGCGCAAGCGCTCCAGCTGCTGCTTCAGTGTTTCTTCGTCCACCACGTCGCACTTGGACAGCGCGATGATCTCGGGCTTGTCCGAAAGGTTCGCGCCATAGGCGTCGAGTTCCTGCCGCACGATCCGGTAGGCGCGCCCCGCATGTTCGCCAGAAGCGTCGATCAGATGCAGCAGCGCGCCGCAGCGTTCGACATGGCCCAGAAAACGGTCGCCGAGCCCGTGGCCCTCGTGCGCGCCCTCGATCAGGCCGGGAATGTCGGCGAGCACGAATTCGCGGCCGTCGATGCCGACGACGCCGAGGCCAGGATGCAGGGTCGTGAACGGATAGTCCGCGATCTTCGGTTTTGCCGCCGAGACGGTCGCCAAAAAGGTCGACTTGCCGGCGTTCGGCAGGCCCACCAGCCCGGCGTCGGCGATCAGCTTCAGCCGCAGCCAGATTTCCATCTCCTGGCCCTGCTCGCCGGGGTTGGCCCGGCGCGGGGCGCGGTTGGTGGAGGACTTGAAGTGCGCATTGCCGAAACCGCCGTTGCCGCCCTTTGCGATCACGACGCGCTGGCCGACCTCGGTCATGTCGGCGATCAGCGTCTCGCCGTCTTCCTCGAAGATTTGCGTGCCGGCCGGCACTTTCAGCACGGCGTCCGGACCGCGCCCGCCGGCGCGGTTGCGACCCATGCCGTGCATGCCGGTCTTGGCTTTGAAATGCTGTTGGTAGCGATAGTCGATCAGCGTGTTCAGGCCCTCGACACATTCGGCCACGACATCGCCGCCGCGCCCGCCGTCGCCGCCGTCGGGCCCGCCGAACTCGATAAACTTTTCGCGCCGGAACGAGACGCAGCCCGCCCCGCCGTCGCCGGAGCGGATGTAGATGCGGGCCTGGTCGAGGAATTTCATGGGTCGTTCCTACAATCCCGCGCAGCAGGACGAAAGCCCCGCCCCCGGCAATGCCCCGAAACGCGGCGTCGAGCGGAGGAGTTCGAACCGCCGCGCCGGCAGGGCGCCGCCGCGCGCGGGCGCATCGACCAACCCCTCGCCAGTCGACACGAATCCCGCCCGTTCCAGCGCCCGTTGCGAGCGCAGGTTGGGCAGCGCGGCGGCGGCCTCGATCTTCTCGATGTCGGTCGCCAGCCAGACGAAATCGAGCAGACCTGCCACGGCTTCCGACATCAGGCCGGAGCCCCAGTACATGCGGCCGAGCCAGTAGCCGAGCTCCAGCGTGTCGCCCGCCCCCTCCAGCGACACCATGCCGATCGCGACGCCGGGCTTCTGCCGCAGCGCCAGCGCCAGATGCAGCGCGGCGCCGTCGCAGTTCGCCTTGCGCGCCGCCAGCACGAAGCCCTCCGCCGCCCCCTTGGGATAGGGATGCGGGATGCGCGCGGTGAACTGGGCGATCTCGTGCTCGCCGGCGAGCTTCTCGATGGTCGCGGCGTCGGCGGCCGTCGGCCAGCGCAGCCACAGCCGCTGCGTCTCCAGCCGGAACACGTCGTCGCGGAAATAGTCTGGGAACATGGCCTTGCTCCGAACTTGGGCCCCTGTCGCGGCGGCCCGGAATCAAAAAGGGGAAGCGGCGCCGCTTCCCCTTCGCGATCCTCATCGGATCAGATGTCCCTGATTTGACGGAGCCATGGCTCCTTTGGGACCTCTTGCCGGGGCTTTGGCGCCGGCGGAGGTCCTCAGGATCTCCGCCTTTATTCAGCAGCCTCTTGGGCCGGTACGACCGATACGCTCTTTCGGCCCGTGGCCGGCGTTTTGAACAGGACGACGCCGTCGCAAAGCGCGAACAGCGTATGGTCCGTGCCCATGCCGACATTGCGGCCGGCGTGCACCTTGGTGCCGCGCTGGCGAATGATAATGTTGCCGGCCACGACGTTCTCGCCGCCGAACTTCTTCACGCCGAGGCGGCGACCGTCGGAGTCGCGACCGTTGCGGGACGAGCCGCCTGCTTTTTTGTGAGCCATTGTTCCTGCTCCTCGCCCTTACGCGATTTCGACGATGCGAACGATCGTCAGGTCCTGACGATGGCCGCGCTTGCGCTTCGAATTCTGGCGGCGGCGCTTCTTGAAGGAAATGACCTTCGGGCCGCGGGACTGCTCGACGATTTCGCCGGTCACCTTGACCTTGGCGCCGAACTCCGCCGCGCCGTCCTTGGCGGACATCAGCACGTCGTCGAAGGTCACCTTGTCGCCGGGCTCGCCGGCGAGCGACATCACCGTAATCTTGTCATCGGCGGCAACGCGATACTGCTTGCCGCCGGTTCTGATGACTGCGAACATCTTTATCTCCGTGTTCGACGCCGAACTGGCGCGGAACTCCGCGCCGGACGGCTTCTTTGCAGTGTGAAACCGGACGTCCGAAGGCGGTTTCGGGAGCGATCCCGCAACAACCAAAAGGCGCGAACTCGTCGCTCGCGCCGCCAGACAGCGGCCTTCTACGGGAAAATGCGCCCGGCTGTCAACGAAACCGTTCGGATTTTTGGGCGCCGACGGCGCCGAAGGGCTTGGCGCCTGCCGCCCCCGATGCTATCTCGCGCCCCGACCATGCATCCGCGCCCGCGCGGGTAGCCCCGCGGAGAGGTGGCAGAGTGGTCGATCGCGCCGCACTCGAAATGCGGAGTACCGGCAACGGTACCGGGGGTTCGAATCCCTCCCTCTCCGCCACTTCCTGTCCAAATAGATTGATTTGGTTCTAGGTTCAGCTGTACTCGGCTGTCGAATTCACAATCTGCCCCTCCATTGGACCAGGCTCGGGCTGCGGCGATCGCCTTGCCTGCGCCGCGGCTCTGGTTCGCGGCGCGGCGGCCGCCCTTCCGGCCTTTCGCGCCGGCGCCGAAGGCTCGATTGTCCGCCAGTCGGACACTGGCGCGCGGCATATGCTTTCCGGCGTCGCGCGCGCTAGAATTTGCCCGCCAGCGTCACGGGCGCACATTCAAGGGGCGAAAACGCGAGGGAGATTTCGCGATGGAGCGGCGTCTGGCGGGAGGGAATAAACGCATGAATTCGAACAAGAAAAACGCACTGATCCTTGCGCTGACCGCCGGCGTGGCGATCGTGGCGGCGCCGCTGCAGGCGAGCGCCGAGTACAAGGGCCCGCCGATCAAGATCGGCGTTCTCAACGATCAGTCGAGCCTCTATGCCGACATCGCCGGCCCCGGCGGCGTCATCGCCGCGAAGCTCGCGGTCGAGGATTTCGGCGCGGCCGCAAAGGGCATGAAGGTCGAGATCATTTCCGCCGACCACCAGAACAAGGCGGACGTCGGCGCCGGCATCGCCCGCCGCTGGTGGGACCAGGAAGGCGTCGACCTCATCACCGACGTCGGCACGTCCTCCGTCGGCCTCGCGGTCAACGAAGTCGCGCGCTCCATGGGCAAGGCCTACATCAACACGGGCTCCGCGACGTCGGACCTGACCGGCAAGGCCTGCGCGCCCACCACCATACACATGACCTATGACACCTGGATGCTGGCGCATGGCACGGGCACGGCCATCGTCAAGCAGGGCGGCAAGAGCTGGTTCTTCGTCACCGCCGACTATGCCTTCGGCCACGCGCTGGAGCGCGACACCTCCGCCGTCGTCAAGGCGAACGGCGGCACGGTGCTCGGCGACGTCAAGGCGCCGCTCAACACCCAGGACTTCTCGTCCTTCATGGTGCAGGCGCAGGCGTCCAAGGCGCAGGTGATCGGCCTCGCCAACGCCGGCGGCGACACGGTCAACGCGATCAAGACGGCTGGCGAATTCGGCATCACCAAGACCCAGATGCTGGCCGGTCTACTCGTCTTCCTGCCGGACATTCACGCGCTCGGCCTCAAGACCACGCAGGGCCTGACCTTCACAACGCCCTGGTACTGGGACCTCAACGACGACACCCGCGCCTTCGCGAAGAAGGTCGCCGCCGCCAACAAGGGCAAGTACGCGACCTTCAACCAGGCCGGCAATTATTCGGCGGTCTACAATTATCTGCGCGCCGTGGAAGCGGTCGGCAGCCCGAAGGACGCCAAGGCCGTCATCGCCAAGATGAAGGAGATGGGCGCCGACGACAAACTGTTCGGCAAGGGCCCGATCCGCGCCGACGGCCGTGCGCTGCACGACGTCTATCTCGTGCAGGTGAAGAAGCCGGAGGAGTCGAAGTACCCCTACGACTACTACAAGATCCTCGCGACCATTCCGGCGAACGAGGCCTTCCGTCCGCTCAAGGACGGCGGCTGCCCGCTGGTGAAGTAAGCGTCGCGTAAACGAGCAACGAGGGCGCGTCTGCAGACGCGCCCTTTTTTCATGTCGCGGGAACGATGCGGCGTCCGATGCTGATGCTGCGATCGAGCGTCACCGGAATTTCCTGATCTTCGCGGCCTACCGCCGAGATGCGCAGCGCGCCCGCACCGCCGGGCGCCAAAGCATCGATCTTGAAATCGCCGAACGCGTCCGTCGTCGCGCTCGCCACGACAGCGCCGGCGCGGATCAGTTCGACGCGCGCGCCTTGGACGCAATCCCTCACGCCGCCCTGTTCCGTCTCTAGCGAGCCGGCGACGAAGATCGTCTCCAGGCGTTCCAGACCTCTGTAGAGCACACGCGCTTTCGTGCCGAGGTCCGGGCGCAATTCACGCCAGCCCTCGCGCTTCTTCTGCTCGAACCCAGCGTCGTTGAGCTTCATCGACATGAGCGCGCCGGTCACACAGACCTGCTCGCCACGCGTCCGCCGCCAGCCCTCGTCGAGGAGATGCGCGTCGAACGGCCAGGCTTGCGGCGTCTGGCTGTGTTCGTTCCAGCTCACGGCGCCATAGGGACAGGCGTCGACGATCTGCTTCTGGCCGTGCGCCTTCCGCGGATCGATAATGACGATGCCGTCCGGCCGCTTGATCACGGCGCCATTCGTCGCCGCCTTCAAGCACGGCGCATCGTCGCAATGCTGGCAGGTCTCGAGCACGTAAGCCACCTCGGTAAAGGGCGCTGGCCCGCGCTCGCGATGTTTTGCGCCGAACCAGACGTGCCCCGTCGCCGGTTGCGCGGCGAAATAGCCGGCGCGCTCGTTGCCGACATATTCGTCCTTCACCGCGACAAAACAGTTCTGGCATCCCGCGCATTTCTCGACATCGAAGAAGAGAGCCCATTTCGCGCTCATGCCGCGATCTCCGTCTTGCCGTCCCACGCCTCGATCTCGATGAGGCACGAGTTCGGCGCCGAGGCGTTGGTCATGTCGGTCTGGAAGCGTTTCGGCGTGAGCTGGTTGATGCAGCCGCCGCGATCCGCGCTTTCGCCGGGCTTGCCGAGCGGCGCGTAGACGGCGGAGGATTCGAAGGCGTGGACGACGCCCTGCGTGATCCGTTCCGTCACCATCGCCGTGCAGATCACCGCTCCGCGATCGTTGAACAGGCGTACGAGTCTGCCGTGTTCGATGCCGCGCGCGGCGGCGTCGGCGGGATTGATGCGCGCCACCCAATAATACCAGCCGTCGACCAGCATGCGGTGCTCGTCGATATCGTTGACGAAGCCGCCCTTGCCGTCCTGCGCCGTATGGAAGGAGTAGCGCGGATGCGGCGAGATCAGTTGCAGCGGATATTTGGCAAGCAGCTCCGTGCTGCGCACGCCCTCCCACGAGGGGATGTAGCGGTTGAGCGCGGGACGCTCGGGATCGTTGGCGCGCGCGAGCGACGACGACACGAATTCCAGTTTGCCGGATTGCGTCTGCAATCCGTACCCGAATTTTTCACGGTATTCGGACGGCAATGGGTGCGGTTCGGGCACATCCTTCTTACGTCCCTCGGCGAACCAGCGGTAGGCGGGTTTCTGGCGCAAATTCTCCTTCTCGGCGGGGACGACGAAATAGCCCTTCTTCAGGAACTTCCGCCACGAGATGTGGCGCGAGACATCGGAGGCCTCGAACATCATCTTGCACCAGTCGAGTTCGGTGCGTCCTTCCGCGAAATAGGAGGAGAGGCCAAGGCGCTTGCAGATATCGAGGAAGATCTGGAAATCGGACCGGCTCTCGCCGAGCGGCTCGATGCATTTGTGCTGCAGCGTGATCACGCGATGATTGAGCTGGCCTTCATTGTGATAGCTGTAGCCGCCGGCGGCCGCCCATTCGCTGATGTCCCAGCGCTCGAAATTGGTGCAGGCGGGCAGGATGACATCCGCGAAGGGAACCTCGCCCTCGTTCCAGATCGACTGGTTGACGACGAACTCCAGGCTGTCTGATTGATAGGCCTTCGCCAGCCGGTTCGAATCCATCGACGTGCCAAAATGCGAGCCGCCGTACTTGAACATCATGCGCACGGGCGAATGGCCGGGCGCCGGATAGCCGAATTTCGCGAACTGGCGTTCGAGCGAACGGGGATCGGTCGGATAGCCCTCGGTCTTGCCGTCGAGGATCGCCTCGGGAATGCGCAGGCGCGGCACGCGCTGGCCCACGGAATTCATGGAAATGAGATGCGGCATGCGCTGGTAGAGCGAGACTGCGACCGCATTGCCCTCCACGTCGCCGGAGAAGCCGCCTTCCGCATAGCCGGGAAAATAGAAGTCGAGATCGACGGGCGTACCATATTGCAGACAGCCGAAATTGACGCCGGGCTTGCCCAACCCCTGCATCGCCATCAAGAGCACCATCGAACGCGCCCATTGCGCGCCTGTCGCCGCACGATTGGCGCCGCCGAAGGTCGTGCCTTTGCCGCCGCACGACAGGTATGTGCGCTTGGCGCCCCATTTACGCGCGAGCGCGCGCACGACGGAGGCCGGCACGCCGGTCTCGCTCTCCTGCCATTCCGGCGTCTTGGGCGGCGTACCGTCCTCGCCGAGAAGATGTGCGCGCCATTCGTCGAAGCCGGTCGTGCGCGTCGCGACATAATCCTTGTCGTAGAGCTCTTCGTCGATCCAGACATGCATGATCGCCTGCGCGAGCGCGGGATCCGTGCCTGGCCTGATCTGGATCCACTTGCCGCCGAAGAAGGCGGCCGTCGAATTGAGATAAGGGTCGATGTGGATCATCTCGATCCCGACCTCTTTCGCCCAGAGACGGCGGATCGTGCCTTCCAGGCCGGCATAGCTGCCGGTCGTCGCCTCGGGGTCGGACGACCAGAACACCATCAATTCGCAATTCTCGAGGCAGTCCTCGAGCTGTCCATAGGGCTCGGCCGCGCCGTTGCGCATCGAATAGCCGTAATGGTGCATGGCGCCCCAGTACCAGCCTTCCCAGCTGTCGGGATTGATGACCATCTTGGTCGTGCCGATCGCATTGTTGAACCGGAACAGCGAGCAGAGGTAGTAGCCGAGATTGCCCCAGGTATGGTGCGAGGAATGGCTGGAGAGGATCGCGCCATTGCCGTGCTGCGTCTTCATCCGCCTGATTTCGGAAGCGACGATATCGAGCGCCTCGTCCCAGGTGATGCGCTCGTAGCCGGAAATGCCGCGATTTTGCGGATTGCGCGCACCGTTCGGATCGAAGTCGACCCGCTTCATCGGATAGAGCAATCTGTCCTTCGAATAGACGGTCGATTTGTTGGAAAGACCGTGCGAACTGATGCTCGTTTGCGGCGGCGGCGTAAAAGTCCTGCCGCGCGCGGAAATACTCCAGCGCCCCTTCGCCGCTTCCTCGACTTCGAACTCGATCGGCGTCATGCGGACGATCTTTGCGTCCTTCACATAGACGAAGACCGGCCCGCCATTCGTGTCGTTGACATAGCGCGTCTCGCCGTTCGAAAGGTTCTCGCCGAACGACCAATGCGCGGTCATCATAAGGCTCGCGATTTCCGTGAACCAGCGCGTTGCTTCGTCCTCGCCGACGATGTCCAGTTTGAACATCTTGATGGCGTTGATGTAGTCGAAATGCCGCATCGGCGGCGTGAGCAGGCGCAGGCCCGTCTCGGAATCCTTGAACAGCAGCCGCACGTCGGCCCTGTCCGCCGGCCCCGCGCCGCTCGAAATACGCCCGCGTGAAAAACGATACCAGCGCCCGACGCCTGCATCGCGCGTTTCGATCGACACCAGCGCATCGCGCTCGGCAATTTTCGCGCGGAAGGCGGGAAAGGCGAGTGCGGCCGCGCGCATGGCCTGCGCCACGCCCCACAGAACGACGGGAAACGCCGCGCGATCCCTGAAACCGGCCATACCGCCACCTCGCCCTCTGCACGAATTCCTGAGGCCAGTGTCGGGCAGAGCGACGCGCGTCAAAACGCTCGCGATGCGAGTGTCCGCGCTGCGGACGCCGGCCGCCGGGCGATTGGCGGCGCGGCGCGCCGCGCCGATAGTCGAGGCAACGATCCAGCGAGGCCGGAGGAAGCGTCATGCGCGATTATGCCGTCAGGTTCAGCCATATCGGGCTCTATGTGAACAAGCTCGATCCGATGATCGACTTCTATTCGCGCATCATGGGCCTGCCGGTCACGGATCGCGGCCTGCTGCACGGCACGATCCCGATCGCCTTCATGAGCCGAGATCCGCAGGACCATCACCAGATCGCCTTGATCGAGGCGCGCACGCCCGAGCACGGCATCGGCAACGTCAACCAGATCTCGTTCCGCCTGCCGGATCTCGACGCCCTGAAACGCCTGCGCAAGCGCATGATCGAGGAAGGCTACATCAAGGAAGGCGTCACCAAGCATCGCACGATCACGCATGGCAACGCCTGGGCCATGTATGTGCACGATCCCGAGGGCAACCAGGTCGAATGCTTCGTCGACAGCGACTGGTATATCGAGCAGCCATGCAGCCTGCATATCGATCTCGACCGTCCCACGGCCGACATTCTCTCGGAATCCGAAGCCTTCTGCCGCGCGCAGCCGAGCTTCAAGCCGATCGAGGAATGGCGCGAGGAGATGCGTCGCCGCATCGCGGCGCACGACGCGGCCTGATCTCACGGGAGATGCTCCTCATGGTTCGACCGTCAGTCGCCGCGCGCGCTGCGCTCGAGAATAGCCTGAGCCGCCTGGCGCAGCGGGCCGACGAATTGCACCCGCGCCTCCTCGACAGACATGGCCGTGCGGATCCAGATCACGGAGATGCAGCCGAGCACAATGTCGTCCCGCAGGACCGGCGCAGCGAGGCTCGCGGTCTTGGCGTTGAACTCGCCGCCGTCGCGCGTCGCATGGCCGCGCGCCCGCGTCTCCGCGATCATGCGGTCCAGCGCGCGCCGCTCCAGGAACGGCCGGTCTTCGGGCTCATCGAGCCGCGCGAGATGGCGCAGGATGACCGAGCGTTCCTGATCGCCGCAAAAGGCGAGATAGGCGCGGCCGGCGGACGTCCGCAGCATCGGCAGGCGGCGACCGATCATGCCACGGTCGATCGACAGCGGACTGAGCGCATGCGTCGTCTCCTGGATGACCATGGCGGCGCCTTCATAGACCGACAGATCGAACGGCCAGACGAACCGTTTGCCGAGTTCGAGCAGGATCGGACCGGCGCCCTGCGCGACGAGAATGGAGGCGTCGTATCCATCGCCGAGGCTCAGCGCGCGGCGGGTCACGCGGAACAGATCGTTCGAGGCGCCGCGCTCGACATAGCCGAGTTCTTCCAGCGTCTCGAGCAGGCGATAGACTGTCGGTCGCGGAATGCCGATCTGCGCGGCGAGCGCGCCGGCGCGAATGCCGCCGGAGGCGTTGACGGCGCGCAGGATATCGAGACCGCGCTCGAGCGCGCGCACGCCTTCGCCGCGCGGCCGCCGGTCTGGTTTTGGAACGGTCATCCTTCCTCCGCTCGAAATTCTATCCGTGCGCGCCGCCGCGCAAAACCAGGTCGCGTATCGTGCGACGCCCTTGCTCCCAGGAGAATGAAATGAAGATCGCATCCTTTGTCGATCCGCTCGGCCGGGCGACCTACGGGCTCGTCGTCGACGACGGCGTCGTCGATCTCGGCAAGCGGCTGCCCGACGTCCCGAGCCTCAAGGCGCTGCTCGCCGCCGGCCGCTCGAAGGAAGCCGCCGGCCATGCAAGCGCGACGCCGGACTACAAGCTCGCCGAGATCGCCTTCGCGCCCGTCATTCCCGATCCCGGCAAGATCATCTGCGTCGGCCTCAACTACCGCGACCACGTGGCCGAGACCGGCCGGACAGTCACCGAGAAGCCGGCCCTGTTCTGCCGCTTTCCGGCGAGCCAGGTCGGTCATCTCCAGCCGCTGGTCAAGCCGCCCGAGAGCGACGAATACGATTACGAGGGCGAGGTCGCCGTCATCATCGGCAGGGGCGGCCGCCGGATCGCGCAGCAGGACGCGCTCGCCCATGTCGCGGGCTACGCATGCTACAACGAGGGCTCGATCCGCGACTGGCAGCGCCACACGAGCCAGTTTCTCGCCGGAAAATCCTTCGCCGAATCCGGGTCGTTCGGGCCGTGGATGGTCACGGCCGACGAACTGCCGGATCCCTCGAAATTGATGCTGGAGACGCGGCTCAATGGCGTGGTCGTGCAGCACACGACGACCGACTTGATGATCACGCCCGTGCCGGCGCTGATTGCGTATATTTCGACCGTTTTCCCGCTCGCGCCGGGCGACGTGATCGTCACCGGCACGCCCGGCGGCGTCGGCGCCAAGCGCAACCCGCCACTTTGGATGAAGGCGGGAGATGTCGCGGAAGTCGAAATTTCCGGCGTCGGCGTGTTGCGCAATCCCGTGGTCGCGGGGGCCGCGTGATTAAAGGGGTCGCGCCGACGAGAAGCAACGTCGGCGCGAAGCCGGCTCACTTGGTTTGATCGCTCTTGTGTCGGTCGCGCTGCCAGACTTCCTGCTCGCCCGCCAGCAGGCGCTCGGCCTCCTCGATGAAGCGGTCGTCCGCGCCCTCGCCATCGTACGGCCTCAGACCAAGCTCGCGATGAACGCGTAGTTTGCGCAGAGCCTCCGCTGTCGCGCGATAGCGCAACCAGTTCCCGTGGTGTCCGCCGAGCGCGGTAAGACCGGTCGCGATACCCGCGATCGCCGCGAGAATCGTCGAGGAGATCTTTGCCGCTGGCATCAGATTGACGATGGGGATGAGCGCGGTGGCGGTGATCTGCGTCGCCGAATAAGCGGTATGCAGGCGCTTCGCCCTGGCCGAGGCGGCCTCGAACCACGCAACCTGCGGATCGAAACGCTGCTGGAGATAGGCGTCGAATTTCGAAAGTGCGGAGGCTGGAGCAGGCGTATCCGGCGCCTGCGAAGCCGCCTCGCGCGTCGGCTCTACCGTCGCTCCATCCAATCCATGCAAACCCGGACCTCGCCCTGCTTTGTCGTGGCCGTCGGAATGATCGTCCGCTCGCTTCTGCATTAAGGTCGCGGCGGAAACAGAGTCAATGTGCGGGAGGCGCGCGGCGCGCGAGCTCGTCGATCATGTCCCGCAATTCGCCGGTGTCGATCCCGGCCTCCTCGCGGGCTTCAGCGATCAGACGCAGGTTCCTGGCGGTCGTTTCCGGCTCCCAGGGCTCCCGCATCGCAGCCAGCGCGTCGTCGAGCGCCTCGCGGGCGCTGTCCATCTTCTGTTCGATCACGGCCAGTTCGAGCAGGGTCGCGTGATCCCAATAGTCGGGCGTCGCGGACAGGCGCCGACGGGCCGCATATCGCACGACCGGGGCCAGCTCCCGCGCTTCCGCGCCATGCGGGTCGGCGATCGACATCAGCGTGACCGCGTTCACGCCGGGGAAGGCGTCGCGCCAGTCCGCCTCGAAACCGCGACGATAGGCGGCGATGGCTTTCCGGAGGCAACCCCGCGCCATCGCGCCATCGCCTCGCTTCTTCGCTTTCTCCCAGCGGTCCTTGTGGATGCGGCCGAGCAGGCCGCAGGTCTCGCTGGACGGTCCTCTCTCCCCGATCAGCTGTTCGAGGATCGCCTCGGCCTCCTGGTCGCGGCCGGCGCGGTTGAGCGCCATCGCGCGCTGTTCGCGCACCATCGCGGTGCGCGCGAGCGCGGCGTTCATCCGATCGGTGAGGTCTATGACGCGCTGCCATTGCGAGATCGCGCGGTAGGACAGCATGAGGTCGATGGCCACGCCCGCTTCGACCGCGTCGATATCGCCGAGCTCCTTGCCGATGACGTCGAGCGCCTCCACGCCCTCGCCGCGCGCTTCCGCGAGGCGCTTCTTCATCGCCTGCGAGTAATTGATCTTCTGGCGGAACACATCCGTCTTCTCGCGCTCGATCGGCGGCGCGGAATATCCTTCCAGCATCTGGAAGAGGGGCGAGTCGTCGGTCGGGTTTTCGCGACATTCACGTAAAAAGCGGGTCAGCGCCTCGCGCGCGGCGGCGGCGTCCGAAGGCGCGCCGTCGGGTCCGATCGCATAGGGCAGGGCGCGCAGGGCGCCGACATCGAAGGGAAGCGCGGAGCCTTCCGACATCGTCAGCACGGTCGAGGAGGGACGAACGGCATGGCGAACCCCCAGCTCGTAATAGACGTTCGCATTCAGCAGCGTAACGTCCGCGATCGCGAATTCGCTGAGCAGGATGCGCTCGTACATCAGCTTGTGAATGAAACCGCCGCTCTTCTCCTCGTCCGCGCGCAGGACGGCGAGGCCCGCCGCCTCGACCGCCGGCGCGACGATCTCCGCGTAGATGCGGTCGAAGTCGATCAGGCGATTGGCGGCGTCGGGCTTGCGCCCGAAGGGCATGATGACGAAGCAGAGCGCGCGGTGAGGCATGTCGATTGCTTTCGAGCGTTGGCCGAATTGGCGGCCGCGTCAGGGGTCGGGATTGCCGCGTACGGAATAGACGTATCTCCAGTCCTCGAGATCGTCGTTCAGGATCGCTTCGAGCGCGATGAGGATCGCGCGGAGTTCGGCCAGCGCCGTCTTGCGCGCGTCGCCGGCCTCGATTCGGGCGCACAGCCGTTCCAGCCCGCTGTCGATTTCCGTGAGTTCCAGCGCGGTGCGCCGCGAGCGCATCGCGAACCGCAGATAGTCGCCCTGGTATCGCAGGCCCGCCGCCGCTGCCGCGACAGCGGGAAATCCCGCGCCCGTCAGCGCCAGCCAGGCCGGCGCGATGTCTGGAACGTATGGAACGCTGTAATGGTGGAGAATGTACAGAAGACCCGCCCACGGCGAGGCCAGGAATGCTGTCTTGCCGGTCGCTTCCAGCGCATGATGCAGCAGTTCGAGACGCCGGGCGTTGTTGCGGTGGTAGTCCAGCTGACCTTGAACGATGTGCATGCGGACCAATCGCGCTAACAACCCCAGCCTTTCACGCGTGAGATCGAGATGCGGCAGGCCGGCGGCCCCGATCCATGCCTGGAGAAGCCATGCCGTCCATGTCGCGGGCTTTTGCCGGATCACGCGACGCCCGCCCAGGCCGAGATGCGCGAGCACCCAGCCGGACCGGAATTGCTCGGCCAGCCCGCGCGCCAGAAGAAACCGCTCGTGGACCAGCCGTCTTCGGCTCCACCAGAACGCCGACGTCGCGGACATGAGAAGGACGATCTCGATCATCACGTAGACATGTTTGTGCTCGTGGTGGATGAGCCCGATGAGGCCGACAAGAACGGCGAGCGCGCCGAGCACGAAGGTCGCCACATAAGCGGAGCGATAGTGGTGGCTCAGGCGCGTGGCCAGCGCGTCGAGCGCCGCCCAGGGCGCGATCAGCGCGTTATCGATACGCTCGCTTCGCACATCCGCGAAATCAGCGCAGGGCATGTCCTTGTCGACATGCGCGCATTCCAGCCCGAATTCCGGCATCCGCTCTCTCGACCAGGTGCGGGGCGCCGGCCGCTTCGGATCGTCGTCCTTCTCGATGTTCGAGCCGGTCGACCACAGGAACCATTGGTAGATCGATGCGCGCGTCGTCGTCTTGATGGGCAGGTTCTTGTCGAAAAGCGTATCGAATGCGGCGCGCGACCTCGCGTAGGAATCCGGGTCGTGTTCGTGCGTTGCATCCGACATTTCGGGCGCGAGCGCCGGCGCGAGAACGGCGCGCAGTTCGGGCAGGCCCGTCGAGCCGTCGATCCCGATCGCCACCTCGGCGCAGGACGCCAGATCGTCATTGAACGGCCCGATACGTTGCACCAGTTTGGTCCGCGCCGTCGTCGCATGGATCCAGACGATCGGAACGCCCTCGCGCAACGCGTTCGCCATGACCGAAGCCGTGCCGCCGGGCCCACCGGAAGGGCCCCCGTTCCAGACGGCGAGTAGAAGGTCCGCCTGACGCACCAGAATATCGCCGATGATGGCGTATCGCTGCTCGGACCAGCGCTTCTCGTCGCGTCTGCGCTTTTCGTACTCCGCGTTGCCGGGCTCGTCCGGAAGATTGTCGAGCCCGCCGTCGGCGAGAACGAACCGGCTGTCGGCGAGCTCGCCGAGCCGACGCATCTGCGCGGCGGCCGATGGCGACATGGTCGTCGCATAGCTGTTGATATCGAACGGCAGGACAGCCTCGAACCGCGGCTTCACGCCTTCAGGGAATGACGTCTCGCGAAAAACCTCGACCGCGAGTTGGTCGGCGCCCTCGGCCAGAGCGGAAATGAGGGTCAGTTCGACGGATGACCATTGCAGCGGATCGAGCCCGTGTGCGTCCTCGGCGACGAGGCGGGCGCATTTCGAGATCGCGAACGCCAATGCCTCGCGAACTTGCGCGATGCAGTCTGGCAGGAGATCGCGATGCCCGGTGATCGCCAGTCGCAGAAATCGCGATGGCGGCGGCAGGTGTAATTGCGATGTCGACTCACGCGATGTCGAATTGCCCGAAAAAATCATGCGCTATCATGGCCTGTGCGCCGAAGAATAACTGTAGCATAAATCAGGATACTTCGGGCGTCAGGTCCGGCTTGGCGGCCGGCGTGAAAAGAACATGCCCGCTCAATACTCCCATTCCACGCCGACGCCGACCGAGGTCTTGCCGTCGACGCGCGTCTCGCTCTGCACGCGAAAATTCTTGAACACGTCCACGCCGACATTGACCGAGGTCTGGTCCGGCTTGACGCCGGTGCGCACGCCGACGCTGACGCCCTTGGCGATATAACGCGAGACGCCGACCGTCGGCCCGCCCGCCGCGCCGACATCGACATCGAGCGCATCGACGCCGAGCGCCTTGCGCATCTTCTCGAAGGCGTCGGCGCCGGAGGACGCGCCGGAAAACTGCGCCAGCGCCATGGCGAGCTGCACCGCCTGTCCCGGCGTGAGCGAGGCGGATGCTTTCGCGAACAGGAGTCGCGATAGCACTTCGTCCTGCGGCAGGCTGGGCGAGGAGGTGAACGCGAACACCGGCTGCGAAGCCGGGCCGGTGACCGCGACATTGGCGGTTACGCCGCCGGCGGACGTCTGAGCCGCGAAGTCCAGTTGCGGCATGAGCCCGCCGGCGAAGGTCAACTTGCCTTGCGTGATGTCGAGCCGCTGTGTGAGCAATTGCATGCGTCCGCGCCGTAGGTCGAAGCCGCCGTCGATGATCGGCTTCTGGATCGTGCCGCCGATCTTGAGCTGCCCGCCGAATTCCGCGTCGAGGCCGCGCCCGCGCACGAAGATGCGATTGGGCGCCGCGATCACGAGGTCGATCGGCGCATCGAACGTCGGCTTGCGCGCCGCCCGCGCCTTCTCCTTGCGCTCGATGGCGATCATCTGCGCGGCGAAGCCTTTCGCATCGATCTGCCGCGTGCCGGCAAGCGGCTTCAGATTGACAGGCATGCGGTCGGGCACGTTGACGTCCATGGAGCGCAAGGTCACGCGGCCCGCGACGCGGGGCGCGCGCGCGAGCGGTCCGGTGATCGTCAGGTCGAGGTCTCCGGTGGCGGACGCGACCTCGCTGTCGACGAATTGCGCATTGGCGGATTTCACGATCAGGGCGGCGGGAAAACCCGATGCGGGATCGACGCTGATCTTGCCGGCCACGGCCACCCGACCGCCGTTCTTCGTCTGTCCGTTGAGCCCGGAGATGACGACGTCCCGCCCGCTTCCGGTAAGCTTGCCCGTGATATTGGCGAGCGCGACGCCATTGGCGGCGTCCGAAAAACCGCCATTTACGATGTCGATCGACCCGCCGACCGCCGGCGCGGATGCGGAGCCTTTCAGCGTCAGATCGACCTTGGCCGTTCCCGTGACCGACTGGCCGTTGGCCGACAGGGTCGTGTTGGCGAGCGCGGCGTCGAGCGCGCCCCGTATCGCCAGATCGAGCGCGCCGGCGCCGAGCGGAACCTGACCTGTCACCTTCACCTTGCTGCGTGGCCCGATCGCGACATCGGCGTCGACCGTGGTGCGTCCGCCCGACAGCTTGCCGGCGGCCGTCGCCTCGATCGGCGGCAGGCCGGCGCTGCGCGTCTGCGGCAGCGTCAGGCGCGCGACCTTCACGCGCCAGTCGCCGGTCGGCGCCTTCGCCGTTCCGCCGATTTTCGCCTGCGCATCGGCGACGCCGTCGAAGGCGAGCGAGGGATCGGCGAGTGTGAGGATGGACGGCGGCAGGGCCCGCGCGTTGATGTCGAGCGCGAGCCTGTCGCCCGCGAAGCCGTCGAGCGTGAGCCGCCCGCCGCCGGCAGCGATGGCGATGCCCTTGAGATCGACGCCGCCATCGCGCAGCGTGGCGCTCGCGGGTCCCGCGAGCGCGATCCGCTTGCCCGCGCGGGAGGCGGAGAATTGCGCAATGTCGAGGCGGCGCGGTTCGCCGTTCGTGAGCGCGCCGCGCCCAGTGATCGCAAAGCCGCGCGCATCGAGCGCGAGATCGAGCGCGGTCGCGCCGTCGGCGCCGGGCTTGGCGATTAGCCTCAGCTTCGGGATCGACTCGCCGGCGACGCGCGCGCCGTCGGCGACGATGCGGCCGTCGAGTTGCGGCTTGCCGAACAGGTCGCGCGCGCTCGCCTGCGCATCGAGCCGTTCGATCGAGATCTGCGACGACCGCACACCCTGGCCATGCGCCTCGATGACCGCCGATTGCTGCCCGTCGGCATTGTCGAGCGTGATGTCGGCGTCGAGCCGGCCCGACAGTTTTTCGAGCGCGAAGGCCGAAAAGGCGTCGAGGTCGGGTACGCTCGCCTTCAGCCGGCCGCGCGCGCGCTTGGCGGCGTCGAGCGCGAAAGCGCCTGAAATACGCGCGCGGTCGACGGAAAGATCGAGCGTGTCGACTTTCCATGTCTCGCCTTCGCGTTGCGCACGAAGGTTTCCGCGCGCTGGCTTGCGGTCGATGACGCCGTCCAGTACGGCCGTGACGAGCGCTGCGCCCGTGAGGTCATGGGCCTCGCCGGTCAGCGACAGATCGGGAATGGCGCGGCCGATCGCGGTCGCCTCGCGCGCCGCGACGGTGAACGTCGCATCGAGCTTGCGCAGTGAGCCCTTCAACGCGACTTCAGCTTCGGCGCGGCCAGTCAGGCGGGGATCGGCGGCTTTGAGGTCGGGCGCGGAAATTTTTGCGACGAGATCGGCATGGTCCTGCGTCGCCTTGCCGTCGACGACAGCGCTCGCGCGTTCACCGGTCAGGCGCAGCGCCTCGAAGGCGACGCCGCCATCGGCGAGCCTCGCCTTGCCCGAAACCGCGAGCCGCTTGCCGAGGAGGCGATCGAGCGCGGCGACGCCAACGCCGGGCTGCGCCACGCCGCCGTCGAGCGTGACAGCAATTCGTCCCGCGCGAGGCGCGCCGGACAAGGCGGCGTCCAGCGCCAGCGCGCCCTTGAGGCTCGTCTTCGCGAGGCCCGAGAAACGCGAGAGGTCCGCAGCCGCGATGCGCGCGCGGCCGTCGAGCAGATCGAGCCCCGCCCGGCCGGTGAAGCCGAGTTCGGCGGCGCCGGTCGACAATGTAGCGACGCCGATGTCCATCTGATCAATCGTCTCGGCGCGCGCGCGGAACGCAAGCCGGGCGCTGTCGCCGAGCGCTTGCGAGACGGCTGCGTCGGCAAGCGCGAGGCCGTTCGCATTGCCTGTCGCGACGATGTCGAACACGCCCGAGGCGTTGCCGGCCGGCGTGATCGACGCGTCGAGATCGACATGGCCGAAGCGGCCGAGGGGACCCCGCGCCTGTTCGACAAGCACGCGCACCGCGCCTTCGGGCTTTGTCAGCGTGCCGGAGAGCCGCGCATCGGCTTGCAGCGTCTTCGCCGCGAAGGCGGCGTCAGGCTGCGCAGCTTTGCCGGTCAAATGCGCGTCGCCCGACAGGCGCCCGTCGGCGTCAAGCCCGCCCTTCGCCCGCAGCCCGAAGGCGGAGGCGTCGAGCGCGAGACTGTCGAGCCGCAATGCGCCATTGTCGGCGAAAGCGGCCACGCCCGTCGCGCGCGTCGTCTTCTCGAACAGGGCGGCGACGTCCTTCGACAGCAGGGCCGCGAGCCGCGCCGAAAGATCGAAATCGACGCGCCGTTCGGCGCCCGCGCGCTTGATGGTCGCGGTTCCAGCGGCGTCGGCGATGTCGCCGGCGCGCGCGTCGAGTTTCGCGGCGAACGCGTCGAGCGTTCCGTCGCCGTGAACATGAATTTCGACCGGCGGCAGGCCCTTGATGTCAGCGAGCCGCGCCAGCAGCCCGCCCTGCGGCTCCGAAGCGTCGACCGCCAGTTTGATCGTCGCGCCATCGCCTGCGATGTCGGCGCGCGCTGCGACCGAGCCCGGCGCATCCGTTCGCTTGGCGTCGAGCGAGATGCGCGCGGCGGCGCCCGTCGCGCCGAGATCGACGGCGCCGACCAGCGACAGCGAGGCAGCCGCGCCGAGGGCGGGTTGCGCCAGATCGAGTTTGCCGATCGTAAGCGAAGCCACGCGCACCGCGAGCGGCGGACGCCAGCCGAGCGCGGTCCTGATCGTCTCGACGAGGCCCTTGTCGTCGGGCTTGGCAGGAGCGGCCAGGGGCTTGCGCAAGACGTCGACGGCGCCGATGTCGAGCGCGGAAATGTCGGCGACGCCGCGCAGCAAGGCGAACGGCCGCCACCGGGCCTCGACGCGGTCGATCTTCAGCCAGACGCCCTTGGCGTCGGCAACGGATATGTCGCGCACGGCGGGCGCGCCCGAAAGGACATTGTCGAGCCCGCCCAACGTCACCGTCGAGCCCGGCGAGGATGCGGCGCGCGAAACATAGCCCGCGATCAGTGCGCCCCCGGCGCCGGTGTTGGCGAACAGTCCGAGCGCGACGATCAGCAGCGTCGGCCCCGCGACGGCAAGACCGCCGATGCGCGCGATGCGGGCGGCGCGCGACATCAGAACGCCTCCCCGACGCCGATCAGCACGCCGAACTTGCTCTCGCCGTGACGGCGCGCGATCGGCACGGCAAAGTCGATGCGCAGCGGCCCGATCGGCGTGAAATAGCGCAGGCCGAGGCCCACGGATTCGCGGATCGAGGATTTGAAGTTCGGGAAAGCCGTGTCGAAGGCCGAGCCCGCGTCGATGAATGGCACGACCCCGATCGTATCCGTGACGCGGATGCGCGCTTCGAGCGAGGCCTCGAGGAAGCTCAGGCCGCCGGTCGGTCCGTCGAAGCCGTTGTGCGGGCTGAGCGAGCGATAGCGATAGCCGCGCACCGAGCCGCCGCCGCCGACGAAGAAGCGCCGGTTGGCGGGAACATTGCCGACGCTCGCGCCCACGGTCGATCCTGCCGCAATGCGGCCCGCCAGAATGTAGCGCGCTTCCTCGTCGAAGGCGTGATAGGCGGAAATCTGCGCCTTCGACTGCACCATGGTCAGACCGTGCGGCAGGGCCTTGATGTAGGGCGCGACGCGCAGCGTCGCACGCACGCCCTCGGTCGGAGCGAGCTTGCTGTCCGTGGAATCGTAGTTGATCGCGAAGGGCGCGCCGAGCAGCGAGTAATCGTGCCCGCCCCACAGGTCGACGGTGCGGCCGCCTTCGGCCTCGACGCCGATCTGCGCCGACAGGAATTCGGAGAAGCGATGGCGCAGCGCGACCTGCGCGTTCAGATAGCTGGCGTAATAATAATCCGTGCTTTCGCGGATGGCGGCGACATCCACCAGCAGGTCGTTGGGCGTGCCGCCGAGCGCCGGCTTGATGAAGCTCGCGCCGACGCGGCCGACCACGTTGCGCCACGCCAGCGACGACAAGCCCTTGAACTGCGACGCCCCGCCGATTGTCGCAATGCCGGCCTGCGCGTCGAGCCGCAGCCGCTCCGCGCCCCCAAAGAGATTGCGGTCGGTCCAGGATGCGCGCACCGACGGTCCGTCGACGTTGGAATAGAGCGCCGACAGAGCGACCGCGTGGCGCTTGCGCTCGCTGGTCTCGACCAGGATCGGCAGATTGCCCTTGGCGTCGACCCGGTCGCCGTCCACCACGCGCACGCCGCCGATCGCCTCGATCTGGGAAACTGAATTGCGCGTCTCGGCGATCCGCCGCGGGCTGTAGGGCTCCCCTTCCTCGAGGTAGATGAAGGAGGAGATCACGCGCGGATCGACGCCCGGCGACCCCTTCACCGTCACCGCGCCGATGCCGGCGCGCGGACCGGTGTCGATGGTGACGGCGACATCCATCACGCGCAACTTGTGGTCGACGACGGGGCGCATGTCGACGACCTTGGCGAGCGGATAGGACCTGGCCCGCAACTGGTCGATCCACACGCTCTGCGTCGAGCGGACGGTCGCCGCCCGCGCCGGCCCGACGGGATCGGCGCCTCTGCGATTGCGGTCGATCAGGGCGGGGTCCATCAGCCCCCTGGTGCGGGCGTCGTAGATGACGACATTGCGCAGCTGATAGAGCGGGCCGGGCGTGATCGTGTAGCGGATCGGAACGAGACTCGAGCCGCGCGAGCCCTCGGCGGCCTTGCCGGCGGCTTCCGCGCCCGCGCCTTCCGGCGTCACCGCGACGCCCGCCACGCTCACGCTGACCGAGGCGTCGAAATAGCCGCTCGCCCACAGGGCGTCGGCGAGATCGCCGAAATCCGAAACGACGCGGCGCGACAAAGCGACGCCGGAAGAGGGCGGCTCCAGCCGCAACCGCCAGGTCTTGGAGGCGTCCTTCAATGCCTCAGTAAGGCGGGAATCCTGATCTACGCCTTCGAAAACAACGTCATAGGCAATGCCTTCGGGCGTCGGGACCGCCTGCTGGGGCGCGCCGAACAGGCCGAAAAAATCGAAAGCAAGCCCGGCTCCGCCGGAAGCTACCCAGCAAAGCAGAGCGAGCCCTGCGGCCGTGATCGGTCTGCTGGTCGAACCCAAACCCTTGAACTCACTGTTCTCTCGACGCGCACGGAAAGCGTCCTGATGGTTACTGAAACACAGTTTAGTGAATTGTCCTTTATCAACAAGGCCGAGCGCGTTTTATCCGCCCTCGCGCGCCCCGCGCCGCCGGGCATCTGGTGAACCGGTTGCCCGTCCGCGGCGTATCGTTTGCGTGAGAGGACCCCTGCGATGCTGCGTTGGTTTGTAAGCTACCTCGCCGTTTTCCTCGCCATGGGCGCGCTCGACGCGGTCTGGCTGACGTTGGCGGGCGAACGCTTCTATCGGGCCAATATCGGCGAACTGCTCGCCCCGGGCTTTCGCCTCGCTCCGGCCGCCGCCTTCTATCTTGTCTATGTCTTCGGCCTGGTGGTCCTGGCGGTGCGGCCGGGCGACGAGGGCCAGAGCATCGGGCGGGCAATGGCCTATGGCGCCGTCTACGGTCTCTGCGCCTATGCGACCTACGACCTGACCAATCAGGCGACCATGAAGGTCTGGCCGACCGTAGTGACGGTCGTGGACATGGCGTGGGGCATGACGTTGTCCGCCTGTGCGGCGGCCGTGGGCGCCTGGGTCGCCGGCAAACTCGCCTGAAAGTTATTCGCGGGGCGGTTGCGGCCAGAAGGCGCTGACCCGCGCCGCATAGTCGGCAAAGGCCTCGGGCCGCGAGCGCCGCAGATGATCTTCCAGAGGCGGCAAGCCCGATACGTGGACGAGCAGATAGTACATCAGCAGCGGCGCGCCGAGCGACAGAAGGCTCGCCGGGCGCGCCAGCGACAGCGCAATGGCGGGATAGGCGAGCCAGCCCACCCATTCGAAGAAATAATTGGGATGGCGCGACCAGCCCCAAAGGCCGGTATCGCAGATGCGCCCGCTATTGGCGGGATTGCGCCGGAACGCCGCCATCTGGTGGTCCGCGATCGTCTCCCCAAGGAGCGCGGCGCCGAAGATCGCCAGTCCGACCAAGTCCTGAACGCCAATGTCGCCGCGCGGCGCGCGGGCGGCGAGATAGGCGGCGAGCGCGAGCGGGACGGAGGCGGCCGCCTGCGCCTGCAGGAAGAAGAAGAGCTTGCGGCCCGCCGCCGCGCCCCATTCCGATTTCATCGCCGCATAGCGGGGATCGTCCGGCCCTTCTGACGCCCGCCGCCACAGGTGCCAGGCAAGCCGCGCGCCCCAGAGCGCCGCCATGCCCGCGACGAGAAATCGGCGGCCGGAACTGCCTCCGCTGGCCAAAGCCGCGATGACGCAGGCGGCGCCGGTCGCCGCCGACCAGGCCGAATCGATATAGCCGGATCGGCCGGTTCGCCGCTCCAGCGCCCAGCCGCCCGCCATCGCGAGCGAGAGAAAGACGACGATGGCGATCGCCAGCGTCGCCATGCGCTCAGATCCCGATCAGCGGTTGCAGCATCCGGCCGATCCAGCTGTCGAGGCGCAGCCGTCCGTCCACCGCCGCCAGGCAGATGCATTCGCCGTCGGGATCGACGACCGGCTGGTGATCGACATCCTCGTCCGCCTCGACACAATCGCCCGCGCGATAGCGGCCGAAGGAATCGGAGAAGGCGCCAGTCAGCACCTGCGTGTACTCGGTTCCCGTATGCGTATGCTGCGGCACTTTCTGGCCCGCGCCGACGCGCAGCATGATGACATTGGCGTCAGGCGCCTCCGGCAGCGTGACGCGCCGCCAGCGGAAACCCGGATGCACGAAGCGCCAACGCCCGACCGGATAGCGCCGCAGCGGCTCCGGCAGCTCCGGATGGAGCGCGACGGGGGCGACGGGCCGGATCGGCTCGGGCGCATCGATCAGCCGGAACACGCGCTCGAGCCCGTCCGCCGGCAGGTCGGCGGGCGCGCAGGAATCGATCAGCGCGCCGCCGACCGCCTCGAACGAGCGGACGCGCGCGCGGCACTGCGGGCAGCCGGACAGATGGGTCGCCAGAACCAGACGCGGCCCGGCGCCGAGATTGCCAGCGGCGTAATGCGCGAGGCTGTCGTCGGAGGGGTGGTGGGAAATCATGACTCCTGCTCCAGCAGCGCGCGGATCTTCGCCATGGCGAGTCGCGTGCGCGATTTGACCGTACCGAGCGGGATGCACAATTCGCGCGCGATCTCCGCATGCGGCTTTTCCGAAAAGAACGACAGGCGCAGCACGGTCGCCTGCTCCGGCGACAGCGTCGCCATGGCGCGCCGCACCCGCGCGTCGCGTTCGGCCGCAAGGCTCGTTTCCTCGGCCGATGGCGCGACTTGGGGCTCCTCGTGGCCGATCGCGCGAATGCCGACGCTTGCCCGCGCCGCGCGCCGGGCCCGGTCGATCCGCAGGTTGCGCGCGATCGTGAACACCCACGTGCTGACCGCGCCCTGTCGTGGGTCGTAACTCGACGCCCGCCGCCAGACGGTCGCGAGCGCCTCCTGCGCGACTTCCTCCGCCTCGGCGCCGTTCAGCCCGGATCGCTCGAGAAAGGACGCCAGTCGCGGCGCGAAATGGCGGTAGAGCCGCGCGAAAGCGTCGCGATCCTGCCGCTCCGCCACGGCGGTGAGCCAGAGCTTCATGTCGTCGGCGGTCGTGTCCATCGCTCGGCTCATTCCAGAGCTATTCCGCAGGGGGATGACTTTCGCAACCGGGCGCGGACCGTCGGGCATCGTGTTCATGCCGCTTGTACGGCGTCGGGCGCGGGCCGGATCACCGGTGATCCGCCTGGCGCCGGCCTGCGTATAGCTTCGGTGCAGACCGGAGGCGGCCCGTGGGATTTCATGACGTTTCGAGAAAACCGCGCGTCGCTGTCATCGGCGCCGGCATTTCCGGCCTCTCGGCCGCCTGGCTGCTGTCGCGCAGCTGCGAGGTCTCGCTCTACGAGGAGGCTCGGCGCCTCGGCGGCCATAGCGACACAGTCGACTGGAACGGAACCGCCGTCGACAACGGCTTCATCGTGTACAACGAACGCACCTACCCTAACCTGACCGCGCTTTTCCGTCATCTCGGCACGCCGACGCAGGCGAGCGACATGTCCTTTTCCGTCTCGATCGACGGTGGCGATTTCGAGTATTCCGGCGGCAATCTGTTCGGCCTTGTCGCGCAGAGCTCCAATGTGCTGAGACCGCGATACTGGTCGATGCTGAAGGACATCGTCGCCTTCTTCGGCAAGGCGCGGCACGACGTCGGCCGAGATGATCTCGGCACGCTCGCCGAATATCTCGATACGCGCGGCTATGGCGAGCCGTTTCGCCGAAACTATCTCTATCCGATGGCGGCGGCGATCTGGTCCACGCCCGCGATGGACGTCGGCGCGCAACCAGCGGAGGCCTTCATCCGCTTCAACCGCAACCATGGCCTGCTCGATCTCGTCAATCGTCCGCAATGGCGCACGGTTGTCGGCGGCGCGCGGACTTATGTCCGTCACTTGGCCGACGAGATCGGCGGACGCATGTTCGTCGGGCGCGGCGCGCGCGGCGTTTCGCGCGCGGAAGGGCGTGTGATCGTCACCGATGCCGCCGGCGAGGCCCAGAGCTATGATCACGTCGTGATCGCGACCCATGCCGACCAGGCGCTGCGCCTGATCGAGACGCCGACCGACGACGAGCGACGCCTGCTCGGCGCATTCCGTTACGCCCTCAACGAGGCTGTCATGCACACCGATCGCGCGGCCATGCCGCTGCGCCGGGCGGCCTGGGCGAGCTGGAACTACATCGCCGACCGGCGCGGCGGCGAGAAGCGGCCATCCATCACCTACTGGATGAACAGGCTGCAGAACATTGATCCGAGAAAGCCTGTCTTTGTATCGCTCAACCCGATAGCAGACATCGAGCAATCGCTGATCGTGCGGCGAACGAGCTACGAACATCCAATGTTCACGCAGGCGACGCTGGACGCGCAGAAAAAACTGTGGAGCCTGCAAGGCGTCGGCGGTCTCTGGTTCTGCGGCGCGCATTTCGGCGCGGGCTTTCACGAGGATGGATTGCAGTCCGGCCTCGCGGTGGCCGAGGCGATCGGCGGCCTGCGCCGTCCCTGGCGTGTGGCCGAGGAATCCGGACGCATCTACTTGCCGGCGCGCAGCGCCGCGCTCGCGGGCGCGCCATGATCGCGCCCGGCCTCTGGCTCGGACCGGTGATGCATCGCCGGTTGCGCCCGCATGTCCGGCGGTTTTCCTATCGCACGCTCTGGGTCGCGCTCGATCTCGACCGACTGCAATCGACCTCGCGTTTCCTGTCCATCAACCGATTCAATCTCTATTCCTTCCACGAACGCGATCACGCCGACGGCGCCGCCGGCTTTCTCGCGCGAAAAATTCGCGATCTGCTCGGGAAGCAAGGGTTGCCGGCGGATGGCCGCATCGTACTGTTGACCTCTCCCCGCGTGCTCGGCTTCGTGTTCAATCCGCTCAGCGTCTACTTCTGCCATGATCGCGCGGGTCGCGTGGCGGCGATCGTCTGGGAAGTGTCGAACACCTTCGGCGAACGCCATTCCTATGTGCTTAAGGTCGAGGGCGCGGATGCCACGATCCGACAGGCGGTCGTCAAGAAGATGCATGTCTCGCCTTTCATCGACATGGATATTCTCTATCGCTTCCGTGTCGCGCTCGCCGGCGGGCGGCTCGCGATCGGCATTGTCGACGAAGATCGCGATGGGCCGCTTCTCGTTGCCGCCCTGGCGCTCGAACATGCGCCGCTGACGGATCGCGCGCTGCTCGGAGCTTTCGCGCGTATCCCGTTCTCGACGCTCAAGACGGTCGCTGCGATCCACTGGCAGGCGCTCAAATTGTTTGCGCGAGGCGTCAAGGTCGTCGATCATCCCGCAGGCGCGCGTCAGCCGGTCGGCAATTTCGCGTCGAGCGCAGCCGCGCCGGGACGCGAAGCGAGCTGAGGGGCCTCGCCCGCTGCCGCGATTGTGCGCTAAGGATGCCGGATTGACCTCGGCGATTCCGGATTCAGCACTCATGGCCGCGACGACGACGCGCATCTATCTCGCGGGCCCTCTCGGTTTCTCGGAACTGGGCCGCCTCGGTCAGGCGAGCCTCGCCGCGCTCGCGCGGCAGATCGGTCATGAGATCGTGGATCCCTTCGCGCTTGCCCCGCACGACGAGATCGAGCGGATTGCCCGCCTCCCGTCGCTCGATGCGCAGCGCGCGTCCTGGCGCGATCTCAATCGGCGCATCGGCGCAACCAATACGCGCGCGATCGACGATTGCGACCTCGTGCTCGCGGTGCTCGACGGCGCGGATGTCGACAGCGGCACGGCCGCCGAGATCGGCTATGCTTTCGCGCGTGGAAAGAAAGTCATCGGCTATCGTGGCGATTTCCGCCTTGCCGCGGACAATGTGGGCTCCACCGTCAATCTTCAGGTGGAATATTTCATTCTCGCCAGCGGCGGCGAGATCGTGGATTCGCTCGAAGCGCTGCGGGCGCGTCTCGTCGCGCTTTGAGCGAAGAGGTCAATCCGCCGGGGCCGCGGGCCAGGTCCAGATGCGCATCGGCGTCGCGATATTCTTCAACTGCCGGACGCCGATATCCTGAAGTTCGATCGACGTGCGCCCGCGAAGGAACTGATGGGCCTGTTCGGTTACCGCAATCCCCGCTGGCTTGGCGATCTCCTGCGCGCGGGCTGCGAGCGCCACGCCCTCGCCGAGCCGGTCGAGCTGGCTGACGATCACATCGCCGACCGCCACGCCCACGCGAAACTTCATGCCGCCGCGCGGCTGATGCGCCTCCTCGCGTGTCGCCATGATCGTCTGGAACGCGACCGACCATTCGATGGCGTCGACCACGCTCGGGAATTCGACGAGCGCGCCGTCGCCGAGCATCTTGAACAGGACGCCGTGCCATTGCACCAGCGTCGGCACCACCACCTCCCCGAAGATGCGGTCGAGCGCGGCGAGCGTCCCGACCTCGTCCTCGTGGACGAAGCGGCTGAAGTCGACGAGATCGAAGGCGACGATGGCGGCCAGACGGCGTTCGGAATTGCGCGCGGGCGACCATTTGATGCGGCGCAGGATCGAGCGGATGCGCGCGACCAGTTCGCGCAGCTCGCAGGGCTTCGCGATATAGTCGTCGGCGCCGAGTTCGAGTCCGACGACGCGATCTATGGCGCTGGCGGTCGCCGTCAGCATGATGATCGGGCAGCCGCAGGTCTGTTTGAGAAAGCGGATGAGCGACAGGCCGTCCTCGCCCGGCATGTTGAGATCGAGAACGACGAGGTCGGGCGTGGCGTGCCGCAGCGCCTCCCGCAGCTCGCCCCCACCGTCGCACAATGTCGCGTCGAAGCCGTGCATCCTGAGATAATCGCCGACCATGTCGCGCGCGTCGGCGTCGTCATCAACGACGAAAATCGTCTGGCCGTTGCTCATGCATTGGTTCCGTTCTGCGCGGCCGTCAGGCGGATCGAGATCGAGGCGCCGCCCGTCTCGCCCTGGGTCACCGCAATCGAGCCGTCATGCAGATCTACGATTTTCTTGACGATCGACAGGCCGAGCCCGGTCGAAGTTTCCCCACCAGTCGGCTTCGCCGAGAGGCGCTGGAAGCGGCCGAACAATCGCGCCATGTCTTCCGGCATGAAGCCCGGCCCGGAATCGGTGACCTTAACGATATTGCCGTCTTCGGCCTGGAAGGCGTCGACCCGGATCACGCCCCCGATCCGCGAATATTTGACGGCGTTGCTCACCAGATTGTCGATTGCCTCGCGGATCCGCTCGGGGTCGCAGAGGGTCGGCAGTTTTTCCGAAACCACGAGATCGATTCTCTGGTCCTTGCGTTCTGCCAGCGGGCGGTTGGCTTCCGCCACGTCGCGCACGACCGATGCGAGATCGACGATTTCGCTGCGCACGGAAATGTCGAGTGCGTCGTTCATCGCATCCGTGATCAATTCGTCGATCATCGAGGTCAGCCGCAGCGCCGAGCTGCGGATATGCCGCAATTGCGGCGCGGCCGCCTGCGCGCCCTCCGAATTGCCCGAAAACAGCTCCTCGAGAATTTCGGAGCGGCCGAGAATGACGTTGAGCGGGTTTTTCAGGTCGTGCGCGACCTTGCCGAGCACCTCGCTCTGGAAGTCGTTGACCTGCCGCACGCGCCGCCATTGCGCCTCGAGCCGCCGATTTGCGGCGAGCAGCTCCGCCGTACGTTGCTCCACGCGCTGTTCGAGGTCGGCGTTCGCGCCCTGGAGTTGCGAATAGAGAACGACATTGTCGAAGGCGATCGACAGGCGGCTCGAAAACACCTCGATCAAGGCGCGGTCCGTGTCGGTCAGCCGCTTGCCGGCTTCGAGAAACACGACGATCTCGGCGCCGCTGTGCGTGGAAATGTAGAGAACCGTACGCTGGTCCCGGAATGCGGCGCGTCGCGTCGAAAAGGCGGCGTCGACGAGTTCGAGCAGATCGCCGTCGAGGCCCTCCAGCGTGTCGGCGCCCACGCATTCCCGGTAGCAGCCGGAGCCTGCGAGCACCGCGAAACGTCGCCCGCCGGCGCCGAGATCGCGCAGGATGAGAATTCCGGCGCAATCGACGGCGAGCAGCGAGGCGACCTGCGTCAGCACGCCTTCGGCGAGGCGCTGCATCGAGCGGAAATCGAATAGCGTCGGCGTGGCGTCAATGATGATCTCGAGCCCCCGCCGCGTCTCGATCATGGCGCGCAGCTGCATGTGGCTGCGCAGCGCCGCTGTCAGCGAGGTGAACAGCTTGTCGGCGGTCAGCTCCGTTTTCGCCTTGTAGTCGTTGATGTCGTAGTCGACGATCACTTGCCGCTCCGGCGCCTGGCCGGGCTCACCCGTGCGCAGGATGATGCGCACCGCCTCGTTGCGCAATTCGCGGCGGATGTGATTGACGAGTTCGAGGCCCGCCCGGTCGCTCTCCATCACCACGTCGAGCAGGATAACCGCAATGTCGGGATGGGCGCGCAGAAGCTCGCGCCCTTCGGCCGCCGAATAGGCGGAGACGAGTTCGATCCCGTCGCCGTTCAGCGCATAGTCGTAGAGCGCGAACCGGGTCCCGTCGTGCACAGCCCGGTCGTCGTCGATGATCGCGACTTTCCAGGCTTTCGCCTCGGAGCGCTGTGGCGGCGGGGGGTCGTCCTCGACCAGCCGGATGATGTCGTCGTCGTTCATGTCTGTGCTTCGGGCGCTGTTTCGTCGGCGGCAAACTGCGGCGCGGTCGTCGGCAAGACCATGCGGAAGCGCACACCCCGTCCGACATCGGAGGAAACCGTGATGCGGCCGCCGAGCCGGTTGGTCACGATATTGTGGACGATGTGCAGGCCGAGCCCCGTCCCGCCTCGACCGCGCGCCGTGGTGAAGAAGGGATCGAAGGCGCGCCGCTTGACGTCCTCGATCATGCCCTGCCCGTTGTCGGCGAAGACGATCTCGACCTGGTCCGCGTCGATCTCGTGGATGTCGATCCGGATCGCCCCGTCCATGTCGGGCGTGAATGCGTGGATGACCGCATTGAGCGTGAGATTGGTCAGCACCTGGCCCCAGGGCCCGGGATAGCTGTTCATTTCGAGTCCGTCAGGGCATTCGATGACGAGGGCGATGTTGCGCTTGCTCAGCGTCGGCCGCAGCGAGAGCATGATCTGGTCGGTCAGGCTCTTCATGTCGAACGAGCGTCGTTCCGCGTGGCTGCGGTCGACCGCTACCTGCTTGAACGACTGGATCAGTTCGGCGGCCCGATGCAGGTTGGCGAGCAGCATATTGGCCGCCTCGCGATTGCCGTCGATGAATTCGTTGAGACGCGAGCGCCGGAGTTCGCCACGACTCAATTCCTCGCTGAAGGTCTCGCAGCGCCGCGCCAGTGTCGAGGCGACCGTCACGCTGATGCCGACGGGATTGTTCACTTCATGCGCGATGCCTGCGACGAGCCCGCCGAGCGCCGCGAGCTTTTCGGCTTCGATCAGACTGTTCTGCGTCGCCCGCAACTCCTCGTAAGCGACTTCGGTTCGCTGCTTGGAGGCGATCAGCTCGGATTCCGCTTTCAGTTTCGCGATCGCATTCTCGCGGAAGATTTCCAGCGCGCGCGCCATTTCGCCGATTTCGTCGCGCGCCTCCGTGCCGGCGACCCGCGTGTCGAGCCGCCCCTCCGCGATGCGGTTCATCGCGCGCATCAGGGAGCGCAGCGGCATGCTGATCGAGCGGTCGAAAACCGTCCCGAAGAAGCCGATGATCGCGAGCGACGCCAGCGTGACGATGGCGATGACCAGGAACACCGCGTTGAGCGCGCGGTCGAGCTGGTCCTGGGCGCGCGTTTCGCGCTGGCGCATGTTGTCGGACAACGTCGCGGCCAGTTCCGACATTTGCGCCTGACTTTTGTCGACCACATTCTGCAGCAGCCTGTTCTGCTCGCGGAATTCGGCAGTTAGCTTCTGCAGGCCCTTCTTCAGTTGCTCGGCGCGTGTCCGCAGCCTTTGCAACGCCGCCCGCTGGATGTCGCCGTCCGCGAGATCCAGCATCACGGGGATCGTGTTGGTGATCGTGTCGAGGTTGCTCAGCGCTTCGTCGGCCGGCGCGGATGACGTCGAGAGGTAGAAGGAATTGATCGCGACCGACGTGGTCGCGAAAGCCTCGCGCGACTTGCTGAGCGGGGGCGCGATCAGCGCCGTGCGATCGGCGATCGTGCTTTCGAGGATGGCGTAGAGGCCGCTCATCTCGCGCGAGGGCTTGAGGATCTGTTCTTCGTAGAGCGTCGAGATTTCCGTCCGGGCGGCGCGCAACTGATCGAACCCGGAAACGAGCCGGTTCGTCAGGTCGCGCAGTTTGACCGCGTCGCCGGTGAGCGCGGGATCGGTCCTGGCGCGCTCGAACAGATTGCCGGTGATTGAGCTCCAGCGTCCCTCGATTTCCGCCAGAACCTCGGGCGTCGGCTGGATGAAGTAGCGATGGATCAACGACTGGACGCGACCGGCCTCCGACTCGATCGTCGCGACCAGACGCTCGGAGCTTCGAACCGATTGCAGCTCCGTCCAGGTCTGGCTGAGCATCCTCGAACTCAGCCACAGCAGGATGGCCAGGATGACGATGACGGCGATATTGATCGCCGCCACGAGAAAGATGCGCGCGCGAATCCGCAGGCGCCGCACGAAGCTCTCGACGACATTGAAGAACCCACCCGACGCGGCGCCGTCCGACGGAGGTTTTGTCGCTTCGGAGACTTCCGTCATTTGACGGCGCGAATCCGTTCGACGAGTTCGCGCACGCTCGGGTTGCGCATGGCTTCATCGTAGATCGGCTTCATCGCCGCTTCGAACGGGGCGCGATCGATTTGCTCGATGATCTGGTTGCCGGCCGACCGCGCCTCTTCGCGCGCCCGTTCCTCCCAGGCGCGCCATTGCAGGTTCATGTAATTGCTCGACTCGCGCGCCGCGTCCTTGAATATCTTCTGGTCCTCGGGCGAGAGCGCATCCCACGCCTTGCGCGACATGACGAGCACTTCCGGGATCATCGTATGCTCTGTCAGTGTGTAGTGGCGAGCGACCTTGTAATGGTTGGTCGTGACATAGGACGGCCAGTTGTTTTCGGCGCCGTCGAGAATGCCCGTCGACAGGCCCGTCATCACCTGGCCGTAGGACAGGGCGATCGGCTCGGCGCCAATCGCCCGGATCATCGCTTTCTGCAACTCGGATTGCTGCACGCGAATGCGCAGGCCCTTCACGTCGGCGAGCGTGCGGATCGGACGGACGCTGTTGTAGATCGAGCGCGCCCCGGATTCGTAATAGGTGAGCCCGATCAGGCCGTGTGGCCTGAGCGAATCCAGAATTTCCGCGCCCACCGCGCCGTGCAGCACGGACCACATGTGGTCGTTCGAGCGGAACAGGAACGGTAATCCGAGCGCCTCGATCTCTGGCGAGATCGCCGAGAGCGGCGCGGCGTTTATTCGGTCGATATCGATCGCTCCGACCCGCGTCTGCTCGATCGTCTCTTTCTCTTCGCCGAGCTGGCGCGAGTGGAAGACGATGATGCGATGGCGGCCCTGCGTTCGTTCGGCGACGAGTCGGCTCATGAATTCGACCGCTTGCACGGTGGGATAATCGGCCACCTGCGTGTCCGCCGCGCGAAATTCGCGCGCATGCGCGCCGAACGCCATCAAGCCGCCGATCGCGACGGCGAGCGAGGCGCACAACCCTGCAAACTTGTGGAGCGCGGGAGCCATTTCGCCTCTCATCCCCCTGAAAGCGATCACATATTGGGGAAGCGCTCGATATTTATCAACCGGCGTTTCCGGGGGCCGCGGCCTTGATGTTGGCCACTGCTTCGGGGAAAACTCGCGCCCATGCGGCGGCGGACCGCGCCGCCGCCATGGAGACTCGAATGTCCGGCACGACAGCCATCGCCCCCGTCGCCGACTGGCGGTCGGATGTGTTTCGCGTGCTGAAACGCCACGACATCCGCCATGTCGCCTATGTGCCGGACGCGGGCCATGCAGCGGCGATCGACATGGCGGTCGCCGACCCCGCCATCCAGGCTGTCGCGCTCACCACCGAAGAGGAGGGCATCGGTTATCTCGCCGGCGCCTGGCTCGGTGGAGAGCGCGGCGCCCTGCTCATGCAATCCTCCGGCGTCGGCAATTGCATCAACATGCTGGCCCTGCCGGCCGCCGGGCGCTTTCCGTTGCTGATGGTCGTGACCATGCGCGGCGACTGGGCCGAGTTCAATCCTTGGCAGAACCCGATGGGGCAGGCCACCGAGAAGGCGCTCAATCTCATGGGGGTGCTGACCTGGCGCGCCGACCGCGCCGACGACGTCGAGCCGCTGCTGCACGGCGCGGCCTCCATGGCCTTCAACGGCGACAGCGCCTGCGCGGTGCTGCTCGGTCAGCGGCTGATCGGCGAGAAGCAATGGGTGAAGAAATGATTGCGCTCGATCGCCGCGAAGCCGTCGCCCGTCTTCTGGCCCGACGCAGTCCCGACCTGCTCGTCGTCACCGGTCTTGGCTCGCCTGCCTACGACGTCATGGCGGCCGGCGACGACGACAGGAATTTCTATCTCTGGGGCGCGATGGGCGGGGCGGCCATGGTCGGTCTCGGCCTCGCCAGGGCGCAACCGCAAAAATCGGTACTGGTCGTTACCGGCGACGCCGAGGCGATGATGGGTCTCGGCGCGCTCGCGACCATCGCCGTGCAGAAGCCTGCGAACCTCACCATCGCCGTGCTCGACAACGGCCATTTCGGCGAGACCGGCATGCAGGCGAGCCACACCGGCATGGGCGTGGAACTCGACAGGGTCGCGGCCAGCATGGGCTTTGGCTGGACGGAGTCGATCTCCGATCTGGCGAGCGTCGACGCCCTGCACAACCGCATCGGCGCGCGCGCCGGCGCCGGCCTCGCGGTTTTGAAGATCAGGGCCGAGAACCCGCCTCGAGTGCTGCCGCCGCGCGACGGCGTCCATCTGAAGAACCGGTTTCGCGCCGCGCTCGGATTTCCGACGAATTGATCGCGGCGCAATTTCGCATGGCGGACAAGCATGGCAGGCGTTTCACATCGTGCGCGGCTTCGCTAATAGACTGACGGAAACCGATCAGACCGAGGGCGGAAACAGGATCATGAGCGTCTCGAACAATTATCCCGAAATCCGCGACGCCGTGCGCGCGCTCTGCGCCGAATTTCCCGCCGAGTATCACCGCAAGGTGGACGAGGCCCGCGGCTATCCGGAAGAATTCGTCGATGCCTTGACCAAGGCCGGCTGGATGGCCGCGCTGATCCCGGAGGCCTATGGCGGTTCGGGCCTCGGCCTGACCGAGGCCTCTGTCATCATGGAGGAGATCAACCGTTCGGGCGGCAATTCCGGCGCCTGTCACGGCCAGATGTACAATATGAACACGCTGATCCGGCACGGCTCGGAAGCGCAGCGCCAGAAATATCTGCCGCGCATCGCCAGCGGTGAAATCCGCCTGCAGTCCATGGGCGTGACGGAGCCGACGACCGGCACGGACACGACGCGCATCAAGACGACAGCGGTCAAGAAGGGCGACCGCTACGTCATCAATGGCCAGAAGGTCTGGATTTCGCGCATCCAGCACTCCGACTTCATGATCCTGCTCGCGCGCACCACGCCACTCGACCAGGTGAAGAAGAAGTCAGAGGGCATGTCGATCTTCATCGTCGACATCAAGGAGGCGATGAAGACCGGCCTCAGCGTCAGGCCAATCCTCAACATGGTCAATCACGAGACCAACGAACTGTTTTTCGACAATCTCGAAATCCCCGAAGAGAATCTGATCGGCGAGGAAGGCCACGGCTTCAAGTACATTCTCACCGGCCTCAACGCCGAGCGCATCCTGATCGCGGCCGAATGCATCGGCGACGGCTACTGGTTCGTCGATAAGGTGTCGGCCTATTCCAAGGAGCGCATCGTCTTCGGCCGGCCGATCGGCCAGAACCAGGGCGTGCAATTCCCGATCGCCGAAAGCTATATCGAGGTCGAGGCGGCCAATCTCATGCGCTTCGAGGCATGCCGTCTTTATGACGCGGGCGAGCCCTGCGGCGCGCAGGCCAACATGTCGAAATATCTCGCCGCCAAGGCCTCTTGGGAGGCGGCCAACGCCTGCATCCAGTTCCACGGTGGCTTCGGCTTCGCCTGCGAATACGATGTCGAGCGCAAGTTCCGCGAAACGCGCCTCTATCAGGTCGCGCCCATCTCGACGAACCTGATCCTGAGTTTTGTGGCGGAACATGTGCTCGGGCTGCCGCGGTCGTTTTGACCCAGGTCTGTCATCCCGGACGGCCGCAGGCCGATCCGGGATCCAGTATGCGCGACAAGGCCCCTGGATCCCGGCTCTTCGCTTCGCTACGGCCGGGATGACAGCGCGCTACACGATCACCACCTTTGCGTCCCCCGCGCTCACACGCCCAATCACGCGCGCGAACGGATAGCCCTCCGCCACGGTTCGCGCCGCGATCTCCGCCGCACGCTCCGCCTTGCAGGCGACCAGCAGCCCGCCCGATGTCTGCGGGTCCGTCAGAAGATGGCGCCGCCACTCCGGCCAGTTCGAAGGCAGGACCACGTGTTCGCCATAGCTCGACCAGTTGCGATGCGAGGCGCCGGTCACGCAGCCCTGTTGCACGAGCGCGGCCGCCGAGTCGAGAAATGGCAGGTTGGCCCAGTCGATCGTGATCGTCGCGCCCGACCCCTGCGCCATTTCGAGCGAATGGCCGAGCAGGCCGAAGCCGGTGACATCGGTGATCGCATGCACATCGGCGTCCCGCGCGAGCTTCGCGCCGATCTTGTTCAGCGTCGTCATGGAGCCGACCATCTCGGCGTACATGTCGCCCTCGATGAGGTTCTTCTTGACGGCCGACGAATACACGCCGACACCGAGCGACTTGGTCAGGATCACCGCATCGCCCGGCTTTGCCGTATTGTTGCGCCGGATGTTTTCTTCGCGACATGTACCGATCACAGCGAGACCGTAGACTGGCTCGGGGCAATCGATCGAATGGCCGCCGGCGACGGGAATGCCGGCCTCCGCGCAGACCGCGCGCCCGCCATCGAGGATCTTGCGGACCATGTCGGCGGGAATCTTGTCGATGGGCATGCCGAGAATGGCGAGCGCCATGATCGGAGTTCCGCCCATCGCATAGACGTCGGAGATGGCGTTGGTGGCCGCCACACGGCCGAAGTCGAAGGGGTCGTCGACCATCGGCATGAAGAAGTCGGTGGTCGCGATCACGCAGGTCCCGTCGTCGAGCTTGTAGACCGCGGCGTCGTCGCCGGTCTCCGTGCCGACGAGCAGGTTGGCGAAGGGACCGACGGCGGATTGGCCCGCCATCAGTTCGCGCAACACGGAGGGCGCAAGCTTGCAGCCGCAGCCCCCGCCATGCGCGAGGGAAGTCAGACGAACGACGGGCGCGTTCATGGGCGTTGCTCCTGCATCCCTCAGGCGGATGTCGTTTCTTTGGTGCGGATCGTATAACGGAAATTGTCGGGATCGAGCGGGTCGAGCTGCGCGCCCTTGGTCTCGCCCTGCGGATACATCAGGAAGCCGACCTTGCCGGTCTTCGAGCCGGGCAGCACGACATCATGCGCGCTGTTGTAGGCGAGCCAGTTCGTCTCCCACGAGCCGAACAGCGCTTTTCGCGCAGCCGCCACCTTGGCGTCGTTGATCGCCAGCTTGCCCGGCGGCTCCTCGAGGATCACCTTGCGGACGTCGGCGGGGTCCATCGGAACCCAGCCGTGTCCTTCCAGCCAGACTTCGGCGCGGCAATGCTGCGCCTTCGTCACCATTTCGGAATTGGCGCCCAAGCTCTTGTAGCCGAAGCGCGAGGGCGCGATGCGCAGCCCGTAAACGTCGCGCGCCGGAATGCCGGCTGCCCGTGCAAGCGCGACGAACAGCGCGTTGAGATCCGCGCATTTGCCGCCGAGATCGCCCGACTTCAGCATGGCGGCCACATCGCCGGTCCCGCATCCCCGTGTGGAAGCGCGGCGATAGGAATTGTCGACGACCCATTCATAGATCGCGCGCGCCTTCTCGATGTCGGTCTTCGCGAGGCCGACAGCGCGATCGGCCGTGTGCTTCACGATGCCGTCGAGCGGAACGAGATCGGTCGAGGCGAGATAAAGCTTGCGCTCGGCCTCCGACAGCGGCGCAACCTTCGCGGGCTTGCTCAGATCCACGGCCCGGTCGCGCGTCGCCATCTTGCTGACGATTTCGACATAGGGTTTCTGCTCGGCTGCGGTCCATTCGACATGGAGAAGATCGGCGCCGCCGGACTTTGCTTCGCGCGCCTTGCCGTTGGTCTGCCATCGCGACCCCTTCGGCTGGAACCAGTCGGGCGCATTCATGGCGGGCAGCGGAACCCAGACCTGCGTCGCGCCTTCGGGCATCAGGATGTCGACCCGCGTCGTCACCTCGAAGGTGCGCCATGCGCCGGGCGTCGGCGCGAACATCGCGTCGGCGTGAGCGATCCGCGGCGTCAGCGAAAGCGCGCCGGCGGCGGCGCCCGCCGCCAGGAAATTCCGTCTGTCGATCGTCATTGTCGGTCCTCCCCTCTCATTGCGCTGATGCGCTCTTGTTTCCGGTTTCCAGCAAGTTCTGCGGTTCGAAAGTGTCCCAGCCGACGCTCGTTTCCGCCGCAAGGCGCGGTTTCAGCCTGCCGTCGAGCACGAAACTCGTCGGCAGCACGGATGCGTTCCAGGCGCGGGCGGTCGAGCGGTCGCGGTCGAGCAGGACGGGAAATTCGGGGGCGAACGATTTCAGAAAGCGCCGAACGCGCAAATCGGGCTCTGCGACCGAAATGGCGACAATGCGCACCGTCGGGCCCGCGCGACGCGCGAGACGCGAGAGCGCCGGAAATTCTTCACGGCACGGTTCGCACCAGGTCGCAAAAAAGTGAACGATGGTAATCGCGCCCGGATCGGCGGGGAGCGAATGCGGTGCGCCATGGGAATCCGCCAGCGTAAAGGTCGGCGCGGGCCCGTTCCAGATTTTCAGTGGCGATGATTCGGCATGGGCGGTGGCGTCGCCGAAGGCGCGCAGCGCGAGGAAAAGAAACGTTACCAAGGCGCCCCGACACGCGGGAGCGAACCGATACATCATCGCGACGAAGCTAGCTCACTCCTGAAGCGGCGGTCAAACGCTCCGTCTACGCCGCGATGCAGCATGGGCAATATATGCAAACTGTTGAATTTGACAGGAGTTAAGCCGGAACCTAACTTTTCTGCAAGCTGATATGTCAGCTTCGAGTCGAAGGTCGCGCGGTTCCGTCGAGAGCGACAATCTCGGGGTTTCGGGCAGCCTTCTGTCGGGAGGGAACCCCATGAATGTCGAGCTGTCTCGGCGCCAATTCGTGATTGGCGCCGGTGCGGGAGCGGCAGGCACGGCTCTCGGCGCGTTTGGTTTCGGGGAGGTCGAACAGGCCTACGCGACGACCATTCGGCCGTTCAAGCTGGCGAGCCTGAAGGAAGCCCGCAACACCTGCCCCTATTGCTCCGTCAGCTGCGGAATGATTCTCTATTCCAAGGAGAACCCGCAGACGAAGAAGATGGATCTCGTCCACATCGAGGGCGACGTCGATCATCCCGTCAATCGCGGCACGTTGTGCCCGAAGGGGGCGGCTGCTCTCGATTTCGTCCACTCCAAGACGCGCGTGCATTATCCGATGCATCGCAAGCCGGGTGGGGACAAGTTCGAGCGGGTTTCCTGGGATTTCGCGCTCGACCGCATCGCCAAGCTGATCAAGGAAGATCGCGACGCGAACTTCATGGAGAAGAACAAGGACGGCGCCACCGTCAACCGGCTCACGACGACCGGTCTGCTCGGCGGGTGCGCGGCCTCCAACGAGTCGGGATGGCTGACCTACAAGTTCGCCCGAAGCCTCGGCATCGTGCAGCTCGATAATCAGGCAAGGATTTGACACTCGCCGACGGTGGCCAGTCTGGCTCCAAGTTTCGGCAGAGGCGCAATGACCAACTCCTGGACCGACATCCAGAACGCGGATGTCGTGGTCATCATGGGTGGCAATGCGGCTGAGGCTCATCCCTGCGGCTTCAAATGGGTGACGGAGGCGAAAGCCAACCACGGCGCCAAGCTGGTGGTGGTCGACCCGCGTTTCACGCGGTCGGCGGCGCTTGCCGACTATTATTGCCCGATCCGCCCGGGAACCGACATCGCCTTCCTCGGCGGCGTCATCAACTATCTCCTGTCGAACAACAAGTTCCACAAGGAATATGTCGCCAACTACACCAACGCCGCGTTCATCGTGCGCGAAGGCTTCAAGTTCGATCCGGAATCGGGCCTGTACTCCGGCTATAACGCCGACAAGCACAGCTACGACCGGAGCGAATGGGAATACGAGATCGGTCCGGATGGGATCGCGGTTCTCGATCGCGAGATGACCAATCCGCGCTCGGTGATGCAGCTCCTCAAGCAGCATTATTCGCGCTACACGCCGGAAATGGTCTCGTCGGTGACGGGCTCGCCGAAGGACAAGTTCCTGAAGGTTTGCGAGTATCTCGCTTCGACAGGCAATGGCGAGCGTTCGGCGACCTTCATGTATGCGCTCGGCTGGACCCAGCACACGCATGGTTCGCAGAACATCCGCACCGCGGCGATGGTGCAGCTTCTGCTCGGCAACATCGGCGTGCCTGGCGGCGGCATCAACGCGCTGCGCGGCCACTCGAACGTGCAAGGCTACACCGATATCGGCGTCATGACCCATCTCATTCCGGGCTATCTCGGAATGCCGAAGGACTCGGAAGTCGACTTCAAGACCTACCTCGGAAATCGCAACTTCAAGCCGCTGCAGCCTGGCCAGACGAGCTATTGGCAGAACTACAACAAGTTCGCCGTCAGCTTCTTCAAGGCCATGTTCGGCGCCAAGGCGACGCCCGAGAACGGTTTCGGCTACGACTGGTTCCCCAAGGCCGACAGAAGCTACGATCACCTGGCTCAGTTCGAGGACATGCACCAGGGCAAGATCAACGGCTATATCTGCCAGGGCTTCAACCCGCTGTGGTCGACGCCGAACAAGAACAAGGTCGCCGAAGGTCTGGCGAAGCTGAAATGGCTCGTCAGCATCGACCCACTGGAAACCGAAACGGCCCGATTCTGGGAGAACCACGGCGAGTTCAACATCGCCGAGCCTTCCAAGATCAAGACCGAAGTCTTCATGCTGCCGGTCGGCTGTTTCGCAGAAGAGGACGGCTCTCTGACCAACTCCAACCGCGCGATCCTGTGGCACGAGAAGGGCGCTGACATGCCCGGCGAGGCCAAGGGCGACGCGGCGGTGCTGGCGGAGCTCTTCGTCCGCATCCGCGACATGTACAAGAAGGACGGCGGCAAGGCGCCCGATCCGATCCTGAATACGGATTGGTCGTATCACGATCCGAAGAACCCCGAGGCCGTGGAGCTCCTCAAGGAGCTCAATGGCCGCGCCTTGACGGATCTCGCCGACGCCACCGGCAAGGTGACGCGGCCGGCAGGCCAGCAATTGTCGAGCTTCGGCGAGTTGCGCGACGATGGTTCGACCATGGCCGCCTGCTGGATCTACACGGGCGCCTATACGTCCGCCGGCAATATTACCGCCCGGCGCGACAATTCCGATCCGAGCGGCAAGGGCGTGCACCCCAATTGGGGCTTCGCATGGCCGGCCAACCGGCGCATCCTGTACAATCGCGCTTCGGCCGATCCGCAGGGCAAGCCGTGGTCGGAGAAGAAGGCTTACGTGTACTGGGATGGCGCGAAGTGGACCGGCGCCGACGTGCCGGACTACGGACCGACGGTGGCGCCCGACAAGAACGTCGGGCCCTTCATCATGAACCCTGAGGGCGTGTCGCGACTCTTCGCCCGCAAGTTCATGGCCGAAGGACCGTTCCCCGAGCACTACGAGCCCATGGAATCCCCGCTGGACAACGCCTTCCACCCGAAGACGAACAAAAATCCGGCGGTGCGCATCTACAAGGACGACGTGGCTCAGCTCGGAACGACGAAGGACTTTCCCTTCGTCGGAACGACCTACCGTCTGACCGAGCACTTCCATTACTGGACCAAGCACGTTCACATCAACGCGTCGCTGCAGCCCGAGCAATTCGTCGAGATTTCTGAAGAACTCGCGAAGGACAAGGGCATCGCGAACGGCGGCTGGGTGCGGGTGTGGTCCAAGCGTGGCTCGATCAAGGCCAAGGCCGTGGTGACGAAGCGCATCAAGCCCATCATGTGCGGCAACACGCCGGTGCATGTCGTCGGCATCCCCATCCACTGGGGCTTCGTCGGCGTCGCGCGCAAGGGCTTCGCCACCAATACGCTCACGCCCTTCGTCGGCGACGCGAACTCGCAGGCGCCGGAGTTCAAGGCGTTTCTCGTCAACATCGAACCGGCCGCGGCGCCGGTAGCCTGAGGAGGAGGAAGACCATGTATCCACCGCTTCCAAATCCGGGCGTTGCGCCGTCAGCCCCGAAGTTCGGCGAGAAGGACCTCGTCCGTCGCTCCGCCTCGACGATCACGCCGCCGGCCCAGCGCCAGCAGCAGGTCGCAAAGCTGATCGACGTGTCGAAGTGCATCGGCTGCAAGGCCTGCCAGTCGGCGTGCCAGGAGTGGAACGATCTCCGCGAGGACATCGGCCACACCGACGGCACCTACAACAATCCGCACGATCTGACGCCAGCGAGCCTCACGGTCATGCGCTTCACCGAATGGGACAATCCGGAGACGGGCAATCTCGAGTGGCTGATCCGCAAGGACGGCTGCATGCATTGCGAGGATCCGGGCTGCCTCAAGGCCTGCCCGGCGCCCGGCGCGATCGTGCAATATTCGAACGGCATCGTGGACTTCGACCACGCCAAATGCATCGGCTGCGGCTATTGCGTGAAGGGCTGCCCGTTCAATATTCCGCGCGTCTCGAAGGTCGACAACAAGGCCTACAAGTGCACGCTCTGCTCCGACCGCGTCGCGGTCGGCCAGGGGCCTGCCTGCCAGAAGGCGTGCCCGACCCAGGCGATCGTGTTCGGCCCCAAGGACGACATGAAGAAATGGGCGGACGGCCGTATCACGGACCTGAAGTCGCGCGGCTACAAGAACGCGGGCCTCTATGATCCCCAGGGCGTCGGCGGCACGCATGTCATGTACGTGCTGCAGCATGCCGACAAGCCGGAGATCTATGCCGGGCTGCCGAACAATCCGAAAATCAGTCCGCTGGTCGAAGCCTGGAAGGGCGTGACCAAATATGCCGGTCTCGCCGTCATGGGCGCCGTCGCCGCTTTCGGCTTCGTGCATCACATGATTGCCGGGCCCAACAAGGTGTCGGCTGAAGACGAGGCCAATGCGCAGCGCCTCGCGGGAGGAGAGTCATGAGCTCCGACGACATCGGCGCCGCCGACAAGGTCCATCCTGGCAATCCTGTCATCGTGGATCGCTACACGCCCGGCGCGCGGGCCAACCATTGGGTGACCGCGATCTGCCTGATCGCGCTCGCTCTCTCGGGCCTGGCGCTGTTCACGCCGAGCCTGTACTTCCTGACTGGTCTCTTCGGCGGCGGCCAGCTGACGCGCACGATCCATCCGTGGATCGGCGTCGTACTGTTCTTCTCCTTCTCCGGATTGTTCTTCCGCTTCTGGAAGCTCAACCTGTGGAAGCGCGAGGACAACAAATGGCTCGCGCAGGCCGGCGATCTCGTCGCCGGCCACGAGGAGCGCATGCCTGAGGTCGGCAAGTACAATGCCGGCCAGAAGATGGTGTTCTGGGGCATGTCCCTGTTGATCATCGTGCTGATCGCCTCGGGCCTGACCATCTGGGACCAGTATTTCTTCACCTACACCTCGATCGAGACCAAGCGCATCGCCGTGCTCGCGCATGCGATCGCGGCCGTCGTCATCATCAGCATCTGGATCGTTCACGTCTATGCCGCCATCTGGGTGCGCGGCACGATGGGCGCGATGACCAAGGGGCAGGTGACCGGCGGCTGGGCCTGGCGCCACCATCGCAAGTGGTTGAAGGAACTGGTCACGGCGGAGCGTCGCCACTAAGGTCGCAAGAGTGCATGTCACATCACGGCGGTCGCGTGAAATACGCGGCCGCTCCGCGTGGCCCGTGCGGTTCGTGAGCAGGCAACATGAGTGAAACCGGCGCAACGCCGATCGTTCCCGTCGATATCGGTTCGCGCGCCGAACCGCCCTTCGCGAAACTCCCCGATCCCACGACACTGTTTCGTCTGCGCGCCCAGCGTTTCGCTGTGCTCGCGCAGACGCACGAACTCGCGCCCTATCTCCATTTCATGGCGGGTCTGGCGGAAGCCCAGCACCGCGCGAACGAGAGCAGCCTGCCCGAGCCGCGAATGCCCGGAAGGGCGGAACTCGACCTCGCAAGGCAGCACGCCATGCCGCCGATCGATCGCAACGGTTTTGCGGAAGATCCGGCTCTGGCCGCGACATTCGACAGATTGTTCGACCTCGCGCCGCAGATCGACATGCCCGATCAGGCGCGCGCCACACTTGCCAATGTCACGCGCATGGACGGCGCCGAGCGGGAGGCGCTAGGGCGCGCGGCCTTCGAAATGCGCCTCGATCCCGCGCGCCTCGCCGAACAGGCATTTCTCGCGGCCGGCATGCAGGTTCATGCTGCGCGCCTCGCCTCGCGCCTCGACGTGAAGTCGCTCTCGCCGGTCGGGCAGGGCGCATGCCCTGTCTGCGGCGGCCCGCCGGTCGCGAGCCTCGTCGTCGGCTGGCAGGACGCGCATGGCTCGCGTTTCGTCTCCTGCGCGCTCTGTGCGACGCTCTGGCACGAGGTGCGCGTGAAATGCGTGTGTTGCGGCTCGACCGAGGGCATCCGCTATCGCGAGATCGAAGGCGGTCCGGGCGCCGACCTCGTGCGCGCCGAGTGCTGCGCGACCTGCAACAGCTACGTGAAGATCATGCTGCAGCACAAGGATGCGGCGCTCGATCCGGTCGCCGACGACGTCGCGACCGTCGCGCTCGACATGCTCCTGCGCGACGACGCGACGCGGCGCGGCGCGGTCAATCCGTTCCTGCTCGGTTATTGACGCCATGACCGGGAAGGGCGCCGCTTCCGACGCCGATCGTCGTCGCCTGCCGGCGGTCGACGAGGTCCTGCGCACGACGCGCGCGGCCATGGTCGCCGAGATATTTGGTCGAAATGCGCTCGTCGAGGCGATCAGGAGCGAACTCGCCGACGCCCGACGAGGCGCGACGGATGTCGGTGGCGCCGACCAAATCCTGTCGCGCGCGAAGCGCCAACTGGAGCGAGCCGCCACGCCGAGCCTCAAGCCGGTCTACAATCTCACCGGCACTGTGTTGCACACAAATCTCGGCCGCGCACGCCTCGCCGAGGTCGCGATCGAAGCGGCCACGCAAGCGATGCGCGAGGCGGTTGCGCTCGAATTCGACGTCGGCGGCGGCAAGCGCGGCGAGCGCGATGATCATTTGCGTGCGCTGCTCTGCGAACTCACCGGCGCGGAAGACGCGACCATCGTCAACAACAATGCGGCGGCGGTGCTGTTGACGCTCAACACGCTCGCGCGTGGAAAACGCGCCATCGTCTCGCGCGGCGAACTGATCGAGATCGGCGGCGCATTCCGCATGCCCGACATCATGGCGCGCGCCGGCGCCAAACTCGTGGAAGTCGGCACGACCAACCGCACGCATGCGAAGGATTATGCCGGCGCGCTGGAACAACCGGCCGGTCTCGTCCTCAAGGTGCACACGTCCAATTACCGCATCGAGGGATTCACGAAGGAGGTTTCGGCGCGCGACCTCGCTGTGATCGCGCATGCGCATGCGACGCCCCTCGTCAACGATCTCGGCTCCGGCGTGCTTGTCGATCTCACGCGCTTCGGCCTCAACCGCGAGCCGACCGTGGCCGAGGCCGTCGCCGAAGGCGCTGATCTCGTCACCTTCTCCGGCGACAAGCTGCTCGGCGGCCCGCAGGCGGGCTTCATCGTCGGCCGCAAGGATCTGGTCGCGCGTATCAACAAGAACCCGATGAAGCGCGCACTGCGCGTCGACAAGATCCGGATCGCAGCGCTCGAGGCGACGCTCAAACTCTATCGCGATCCCGACCGCCTCGCGCAGCGTCTGCCGACTCTCGTTTCCCTTGCGCGTCCGCTCGCGGAAATCGAGGCGCAGGCGAGCCGTCTCGCTCCGCAGCTCCAACAGCGCCTCGGCGACGATTTCGCCGTCGACGTCGCGCCATGCGCGAGCGAAGTCGGCTCCGGCGCCTCGCCGGTCGAAACGATCGCGAGCGCGGGCCTGGCAATTCGCGTGAGAGAAGCGCGTGGCGCGCAGCGTGCGCTCATCGCGCTCAATTCGGCGCTGCGCGCGCTGCCCTGGCCCGTCATCGGCCGCATCGCCGATGGCGCGCTCGTTCTAGACCTGCGCTGCCTGAGCGACGAAGGCGCCTTCCTCGTCAATCTCGCGCAGCTGAAGCCTGCAAAGAGCGAAGAATGATCGTCGGCACGGCCGGCCATATCGATCACGGCAAATCCTCGCTCGTGCGCGCGCTCACCGGCGTCGACACCGATCGCCTCAAGGAAGAAAAAGCGCGCGGGATATCGATCGACCTCGGTTTCGCCTATACGCCGACGCCCGACGGCGCCGTACTCGGTTTCGTCGATGTGCCTGGCCACGAAAAATTCGTGCATACGATGCTGGCCGGCGCCGCCGGCGTCGATTTCGTGCTGCTCGTGGTCGCGGCCGACGACGGGGTCATGCCGCAGACGCGCGAACATCTCGCGATCCTCGAACTGCTCGGGCTGGATCGCGGCGTCGTGGCGCTCACCAAATGCGACATGGTATCGCCCGAACGCCTCGCCGAGGCGACGACCGGGATCGCCAATCTGCTGGCGACATCGCCACTCGCGGATGCGGAAATCGTTCCCGTTTCCTCCGTGACCGGACAGGGCGTCGACCATTTGCGCCAGCGCCTCTTCGAAACTTCCGCGAATATGCCCGCGCGCGCGGACGAGCGCGCGTTCCGCTTCGCTGTCGACCGTTCCTTCACGCTTTCGGGCGCGGGTACGATCGTCACCGGCATCGTCCTGTCGGGACAGGTCGCGGTCGGCGACCGCGTCGTCGTGAGTCCGTCGGGACGAGCCGCGCGCGTCCGCTCGATCCACGCGCAGAACCGCGCCGCCGAGCACGGTCGCGCCGGTGAACGCTGCGCGCTCAATCTCAGCGGCGAGGACATTTCCAAAGACGCCATCGAGCGTGGCGATTTCGTGCTGGCGGGCGACCTCCATGCGCCGACCGATCGCATCGACGTTTCGTTCCGGCTGCTGGCGTCGGAGAAGAAGCCGGTCGGGCAATGGACGCCGATCAGGCTTCACCACGCGGCGAGCGACGTCGCCGCGCGTCTCGTTCTGCTCGGCGACGAGCCGATAGCGCCCGGCGACGAGGTCTTCGCGCAACTCGTGCTTGAAAAGCCGGTCGCCGCCGCCGTCGGCGATCGGTTCGTGGCGCGCGACACGACGGCGCAGCGCACGATCGGCGGCGGCGTCTTCATCGATCTGCGCGCGCCGACGCGCAAGCGCCGCACGCTCGAACGGCGCGCCATCCTCGAAGCCGCCGCGCGTCGCGACGACACGCAAGCGCTGCTAGGCCTGCTCGCGACCGCGCCATTCTTCGTCGACCTCGCCGTTTTCGCGCGTGATCGCGCCTTGGGCGACGGGCAGTATGCGGCGCTCGTCGAAAATCTTGGCATCGTCGAATTGTCGGGCGGCGGGACGCGGATCGGACTGTCGCGCGAAACATTCGATCGGCTCGTCGAAAGTCTGGTTGCGACGCTCGCCGCCTTTCATGCTGACAATCCCGACCTGCCGGGGCTCGGCTTCGAGCGTTTGCGTCTCATGCTCGAACCACGCCTGCCGGCGCCGGCGTTTCGCGGGCTTCTCCAGTCGCCAGCGCTTGGCGCCCGCATTGCGCTCGACGGCGCCTGGGCGCGGCTCGTCGAGCATCAGGTCCGGCTTCAGCCCGATGACGAAGCGCTATGGTCGCGGATCGCGCCGATGATCTCGGGCGAGGAGCGTTTCCGGCCGCCGCGCGTGCGCGACATCGCCGACGCGCTTGACCTGCGCGAGCCCGATATTCGTCGGCTGATGAAGATTCTCGGGCGGATGGGCAAGGTCGACGAGGTCGCGCACGATCACTTCTTCCTGCGCGCCACGGTCGCGGAAATGACCGCGATCGCCGCCGACATCGCGGGCCAGGCGCAACAGGGCCAGTTCTCGGCGGCCGAGTTCCGCGACCGGCTCGATAACGGCCGCAAGGTCGCGATCCAGATTCTCGAATTTTTCGATCGCCACGGCGTCACCTTCAGGCGCGGCGATCTGAGGCGCATCAACAGGCATCGCCTCGATCTGTTCGGCGCGCCGCCGGGCAGATAGACTGCACGGCGATTCATGAGGAAGAGAAGCGTCCCCGGTGGGGCGTCCGGACTTCAAATCCGGGAGGGGCCGCGAGCCGGTCCTTGGTGGGTTCGACTCCCTCTCTCTTCCGCCAATCTTCGCCCGGCCGCTCAGAAGCCGCCGAGTTTCGGGTGCCGGTTCACATCCTTGTACAGCAGGTAGCGGAACCGCCCCGGCCCGCCGGCGTAGCAGGCCTGCGGGCAGAACGCGCGCAGCCACATATAATCGCCGGCTTCCACTTCCACCCAATCACGATTGAGTTTGTAGACCGCCTTGCCTTCCAGCACGTAGAGCCCGTGCTCCATCACATGTGTTTCCAGGAAGGGAATGATCGCGCCGGGCTCGAAGGTCACGATGTTGACGTGCATGTCGTGGCGCAGGTCGTCCGGCTCGACAAAGCGCTGAGTCGCCCATTTGCCGTCCGTGCCCGCCATGGCGCGCAGCGGAACGTCCGCCTCGTTCGCAACGAAAGCCTCCGGCGCCTCAATGCCGTCCACCGCCTCGTAGGCCTTGCGGATCCAGTGGAATTTTGCCGCGCCCTTGCTCCCGTTCGTGATGCGCCAGGTGGCGCCGGCCGGCAGATAGGCGTAACCGCCCTTCTTCAACACGTGCTTGGCGTTGCCGATCGTCAGCGTCGCCTGTCCCTCGACCATGAACAGAACGCTTTGCGCACGCGCATCCGTGTCGGGCCGGTCGCTGCCGCCGCCGGGCGAGACTTCCATGATGTAATGCGTGAACGTCTCGGCGAATCCGGAGAGCGGGCGCGCGATGATCCAGAGCCGCGTCTTCGCCCAGTGCGGCAGGCAGCTCGTGACGATATCGCGCATCACCCCCCGCGGAATGACGGCATAGGCTTCCGTGAAGACCGCGCGGCCGGTCAGCATGTCGGTCTGCGGCGGATGTCCGCCCATCGCGGAATAATAGGTGCGGTCCATTTTGTCCTCGTTAGCGCGCATCACGGCGCAAGCGACAGCCGCTCGGCCACGCCCAGTTCGTATTCTTCGAGATTGTCGCCGGGGCCCGTCCTGTCCACGACGAGGAACAGGCTGTCGTCGTCGAGCACGAGCAGCGGATGGTGCCAAACGTTGCGCGCATAATTGACGCCCTGCCGTCCGGTGGCGCGAAACGCGCGATAGGTGGAGGCGTCGCGCGGATCGCCGCAGACGATGATGAGCCAAGGCCGCGCCTGCATCGGCGCGAACAGCTGGCTGCCGAGCGGATGGCGCTCCATCAGCGCGATCTCGATCGGCGCTGGCCGTGGCCGTGCGGTGAACAGGCTGACATTGACCGATCCGCCTTCGCGCACGACATCGATCTTCGCCTGCCCGTCGCAGCGCCGGGCAAAGCCCTGGTTGATCGTGATGTGCGCAACGCCTTCGGCGTCGATCACATCGCCGAACGGCGCGAAGCTTTCACGCGTCAATGCTTCGATGTTCAGTGTCCGTCTCATTTCTTCGCAAGCCAGTTCGCCACGACCATGCGTTCTTCCGGCGTCATTTCCGTGATGTTGTTCGGCGGCATCGCATGCGTCAGCACCGCTTGCATCCGCACGAGCTCGGCATTGCGTGCGATGTGCTCGGGCGTATCCAGCATCACGCCCTTGGGCGGCGAGGCGAGGCCGGTCCAGACCGGCTCGGCCGCATGGCACATGGCGCAGCGGCTTGTGAGAACGTCCTCGACGTCTTTCGGCACATGCGCGCTGACGGCGGCGACGGCGGGCGTCGTCAGCGCGGGCATACCGAGCTTCTGGCGGCCGGCCGGATTGGACAGCATCGACAGCCAGATCGCGACGGCCACGCACAGCGCCGCAACCGCCCACGCCCACCATTTGTCGCCCTTGCCGGCATGGCGCTGGTTGTAGAAGTAGCGCACCAGCGCGCCGGCGACGAGGATGAAGCCGACCATCACCCACGCGTAGGGCGACATGAAGGTCATCGGGTAATGACCCGAAATCATCAGGAACAGTACGGGCAGGGTGAGATAATTATTGTGCGTCGAGCGCGTCTTCGCCTGCTTTCCGTATTTCGGATCGGGCGCGCGCCCCGCGATCAGATCAGCGACGACGATCTTCGTGTTGGGGATGATGTTCATGAAGACGTTGCCGGTCATGATCGTCCCCATCAGCGCGCCCGTATGCAGCAGCGCGCCGCGGCCTGAGAACATGTGCTGGAAGAAGAAAGCCATGCCCATCACGAAGGCGAAGCCGACGGCTGCGAGCGCAACCTCGTTGTTGGCGAGTGGCGACTTGCAAAGAAAATCGTAGACGATCCAGCCGACCGCGAGCCCGCCGATGCCGACAGCCGCCGCCTGCAACGGCGTCAGCGCGCGAACGTTTGGATCGATCAGATAGAGGTCGGCGCCGAGATAATAGACCCATACCAGCAGTGAGAAGCCGGAAATCCAGGTCGAGTAGGATTCCCACTTGTGCCACATCAGCTCGGCCGGCATCTTGTCCGGCGCGACCAGATATTTGCGGACCTGATAGAAGCCGCCGCCATGCACTTCCCAGGCTTCGCCGCCCTTGCCGGCGGGGATTTCGGGGATGGCGCGCAGGGCTGCGTCGAGATGCATGAAATAGAAGGACGAGCCGATCCAGGCGATGCCGGTGATGATGTGGGTCCATCGCAGGAGGAGCCCGCCCCATTCCATCGCAATAGCGTCCATGCCGCATCTCCATCGCTCGCGCGGGCTAGTCTAGGCCGGCGAGGCCTATGGCGATATTGTTGGAAAGCGAACAGACTTTCAAACGGGATCGCCGAATGCTCTCGCTCGACAATATCCGCGTTTTCGTCCGCGCGGTTGAGCTCGGCTCCTTTTCGGCGGCCGGCCGCAGCATGCGCCTGTCGGCGGCCGTCGTCAGCCACCGCATCCGCAGCCTCGAAAAGGCGCTGAGCTGCCGCCTTTTCAATCGCACCACGCGAAAAATGTTCCTGACTGAGCAGGGGCGCGTCTTTTATGAGCATTGCCTGGACGTTTCACAGGCGCTCGACCGCGCCGAGGCGAGCGTCTCGGACAAGGGGGCGCCGCCGCGCGGCCTGTTGAAGGTAACCGCGCCGCTGGGGTTCGGCCAACGGGTGGTCGCGCCATTCCTGCCGCGCTTCCAGACCCGCTATCCCGAAATCGACGTCACGCTGCGCCTGTCCGATTATCTCGTCGATCTCTTCACCGAGGCGGTCGACGTTGCCGTGCGCATGGACCGTCTGCCAGATTCCTCGCTGATCGTCCGCAAGATCGCCGATGTCGAGCGCGTGCTCTGCGCTGCGCCCGCCTACATCGAAAAGCGCGGCGCGCCCAAGTCGATCGCCGACCTCGAGAAACATCGCTGCCTCATGCTGCGCTATCCCGGCTCCCGCCAGTTTCGCTGGACCCTGCAGCGGGGCGGCCGCGCTGTCTCCGCCATGGTGGCGGGCGGCCTCGACGCCGATGCCGGCGACGTGCTGACGCAATGGGCGCTATCAGGCGAAGGCATCGTCATGAAGCCGCTGTTCGAGGTCGCCGGCGAATTGCGCTCGGGCGCGCTGGTGCCCGTCCTGCCCGACAATCCGCCGACGCCGGTCACGCTCGCCATCCTGCACGCCTACCAGCGCATGGCCCCGCCGAAAGTCCGCGCCTTCGCCGACGCCCTGGCCGAGGAAGCGCGCGACCATATCGAGACCGCGCTCGCGGAGGCGCGGCCCGGCAAGCTGCGCAAGCGACGCGCCGCTGTGTGATTGTGGGATTGCGGGCCATCGCAGACCGCAGTTTCAAAAAATATTTGAATGTGGAACGATTGCGCGCTGCTAGAATGAGCCCAGCAGGGAGCAGGATATGGGCCGTCTGTCGACGCACGTTCTGGATATTCAGGCCGGACGGCCGGCGCCCGGCGTGGCGGTCGAACTCGTGCGCATCGGCGAGAACGGCGCGGCGACTGCCCTGAAGACGACCCGCACCAACGCCGACGGACGCACCGATGCGCCGCTTCTCGCCGGCGACGAACTGACGACCGGCGTCTACGAACTGCGCTTCCATGCCGGCGATTATTTTCGCGCTTCGGGCGTGAGCCTGCCCGAACCGGCGTTCGTCGACGTCGTGCCGATCCGTTTCGGCATCGCCGACGCAGCCGGGCACTATCACGTGCCGCTGCTCGTCTCGCCCTGGGCCTTTTCGACCTATCGGGGTTCGTAAGACATGGCCGCCTATCCCCGCGACATGATCGGCTACGGCGAGACGCCGCCGCATGCGCATTGGCCGGGCGAAGCGCGTATCGCCGTGCAATTCGTCGTCAACTACGAAGAGGGCGGCGAGAACAACATTCTCCATGGCGACGCCGCCTCGGAAGCCTTCCTGTCCGAGATCGTCGGCGCGCAGCCCTGGCCCGGCCAGCGCCACATGAACATGGAATCGATTTACGAATATGGCTCGCGCGCCGGCTTCTGGCGCCTGCTGCGCATGTTCCGCGACCGCGCCATGCCGGTCACCGTCTTCGGTGTCGCCACCGCGCTCGCGCGCAATCCGGAGGCTGTTGCCGCCATGAAGGCGGCGGGCTGGGAAATGGCGAGCCACGGCCTCAAGTGGATCGACTACAAGGACGCGACGCTGGAGAAAGAGCGCGCCGACATTGCCGAGGCGATCCGCCTGCACACGGAGATCGTCGGCGAGCGTCCGCTAGGCTTCTACCAGGGCCGCACGTCGGAAAATTCCATTCCGCTGACAATAGAAGAAGGCGGCTTTCTCTATTCGGCCGACGTCTATGCCGACGAATTGCCCTATTGGCACGATGACGGAAAACGCCAGCAATTGCTCGTGCCCTACACGCTCGACGCCAACGACATGCGCTTCGCCACGCCGCAGGGTTTCAATAGCGGCGAACAGTTCTTCGCCTATCTCAAGGACAGTTTCGACACGCTCTACGCCGAGGGCGACGATCGGCCGAAGATGATGTCGGTCGGCCTGCATTGCCGTCTCGTCGGCCGTCCCGGCCGCGCTGCCGCGCTGGCGCGTTTTCTCGACTATGTCCGCAAGCACGATCGCGTCTGGGTCGCGACTCGTCTCGACATCGCACGACACTGGATCAGGACGCATCCGCCCCGGGGCGGCTATGTGCCGAGCCGCATGGGCCACGCGTTGTTCGTGGACGTTTTCGGCGACATCTACGAGCACACGCCACAGATCGCGGCCGGCGCGCATGCGAAGGGTCTCGGACCGGAATGCGATACGGCGAGCGGCCTGCACGAGGCCATGGCCGTCGTCGCACGCGCCATGCCGAAAGACGAAAAGCTCGCCCTCATCCGCGCCCATCCCGATCTTGCCGGCCGCCTCGCGCTGGCCAAGGAGCTGACCGCGGATTCGACCAGGGAACAGGGCGGCGCCGGTCTCGATCGGCTGACGCCGGACGAACTCGAGCGGTTCACGCAACTCAACGATTCATACAAGGCCAAATTCGGTTTCCCATTCATCATGGCGGTGAAGGGCTCGAGCAAGGACGACATTCTCGCGACCTTCGAGCGCCGTATTGGCCATGGGCAGAACGAGGAATTTGCAGAGGCGCTGACGCAGATCGAAAAGATCGCGCTGTTGCGTCTGCGCGACAGATTGCCGGCGTAACGGGCGCCGGTCTTGCATGTGTAGCGAACGATAGATTTGCGCACAGATTTGGAGAGGCGACAGATGAGCGAAACGACCGAACACGGCGTGGACGAAGTCCTGCCGCCGCAGCGCCTCGCCGCGCTCGGCATCCAGCACGTACTTGTGATGTACGCCGGCGCGGTGGCCGTGCCCTTCATCATTTCCGGCGCGCTTGGACTGTCGCCGGAGCAGCGCACGCTGCTGATCAACGCCGACCTCTTCGCCTGCGGCCTCGCGACGCTGGTGCAATCGCTCGGCTTTCCCGGCGTCGGCATCCGCCTGCCGGTCATGATGGGCGTCACATTCGCCTCGGTGTCGCCGATGCTCGCGATGATCTTCGCCGGCAAGGCGGCGGGCGCGACGCCGACAGCGACGCTGCTCAACATCTACGGCGCCGTGATCGCCGCCGGCGTTTTCGCCGTGCTGGTCTCGCCGCTGATCGGCAAGCTCATTCGCTTCTTTCCGCCGGTCGTCACCGGCACGATCATCGCGGTCATCGGCATCACGCTCATGCGCATCGGTATCGGCTGGGCGGGCGGCGCCTTGCCGATGTTGAAGAAGAAGCTCGACGGCGTGATGGTCGACGTCCCCAATCCCGCTTTCGGCCATCCCGAAAATCTCGCCATAGCGGCGATCGTCCTCGTCGCGATTCTTCTGATCTCCCGCTATTCGAAGGGCTTCCTCGCCAATATCGCGGTGCTGCTCGGCATCGTCGTCGGCGCGATTATCGCGGCGGCCATGGGCAAGCTGAACTATGCGCTCATCGCCAACGCGCCCTGGTTCGGGCTGGTCTATCCCTTCCAGTTCGGCATGCCGACCTTCGACTTCTGGTCGATCCTCACCATGTGCATCGTCATGATCGTCGTCATGGTGGAATCGACCGGCATGTTCCTGGCGCTGGGCGAGATGACCGGCAAGAACGTGGATTCGAAGGAGCTGACTAAGGGCCTGCGCGCCGATGGCGTCGGCACGATCCTCGGCGGCATCATGAACACCTTCCCCTACACGTCATATTCGCAGAACGTCGGCCTCGTTGGCGTCACCGGCGTGCGCTCGCGCTGGGTGGCGGTGGCGGGCGGCGTGATCCTGCTGATCCTCGGCCTTATCCCGAAGCTCGCCGCGGTCTTCGGCGCAATCCCGGTCAGCGTGCTCGGCGGCGCCGGCCTGGTGATGTTCGGCATGGTGGCGGCGACCGGCATCCGCATTCTCGCGGGCGTCGACTACACGACCAACCGCAACAACCTGCTGATCGTCGCGCTCGGCATCGGCTTCGGCATGATCACGCTGATCGCGCCGCACTTCTTCGAGGCCTTCCCGAAGCAGCTGAAGCCGCTTCTGGAATCGGGCATCCTGCTGACGACGATCGTGACGGTGGCGCTCAACGCCTTCTTCAATGGCGCAGGCGCGCCTGAGGCGAAAGCGCAGGCGCACTGAACAGTCAGACGAGTAACGCAAGGAACGCGGGACCTCGGTCCCGCGTTTTTTTGTTTCGTCGCCTCTACAGATGCAGCCCGCGCAACACTTGCGTAAACGCGATCTGATCCGCTGTCGGCGGCGCGGGCGCGCCGTCCTTGCCGGCCGTATCAGGAAACATGCGGAAGGCCGTGTTCATCACGATATGCGCAAAGTTCGGCAGGAGCGCGTGCGTTACTTGCCCGAACCGCCCGAGCCGCGTCGCGACGCGCGACTGGCGATGGATGATCGCATCGATCACGAGATCGGCCGCTTCGTCCGGATCGAGCGTCGGCACATTGGCGTAGAATTTCGTCGGCGCCGTCATGGCGGTACGCACCAGCGGCATGTTCACATTGGTGAAATGCACGCCGCGATCGAGAAATTCCGAGGCCGCGCAATTGCTCCAGGCCTCCAGCGCCGCCTTTGACGCGACATAGGCGGAAAAGCGCGGCGCATTGGTCAGGACGCCGATCGACGACACGTTGACGACATGCCCCGCGCGGCGCTCGACCATGCCCGGCAGCAGTCCCGTCGCCACCTGCACCGCGCCGAAATAATTGACCTTCATCGTGCGTTCGAGATCGTGCAGCCGGTCGTAGGAATTCTCGATCGAGCGACGGATCGAACGTCCGGCGTTGTTGACGAGAATATCGACGCCGCCGTGATCGGCGATCAGCCGCGCGACGAATTTCGCGCAGGCCTCGGGGTCGGCGATGTCCGCGCTGTAGGTATGCAGCGTCAGGCCTTCGGCGGCGAACTCGGCCTTGGCCTCCTTCAGGGCGGCCGCATCGCGCGCGCAGATGATCGTCGTCGCGCCGGCTTGCGCCAGCTTGTGCGCGACCGCCTTGCCTATGCCCACTGAGCCGCCGGTCACCAGAACCCGCTTGCCTTCCACACGCCCGCGCAGGGACCGGTCGAGGAAAAGATCGGGATCGAGATGGCGCTCCCAGTAGTCCCAAAGCCGCCAGGCGTAGTCCTCGAGACGGGGAACCTTGATCCCGCCCTTCACGAGAACCTTGTGCGTCTCGCGGCTGTCGAAACGCGTCGGATAATTGACGAAGGTGAGTATGTCGTCGGGCAGGCCGAGTTCGTGCAAGGCGAGTTTGCGGATGCGGCGGAACGGCGTCAGGCTCATCAGCCCCTTGGCCAGCGCGCCGGGAATGAGCCCGAACATGGCGGCGTTCACACGCAACGAAAATTGCGGCGCATGCGCCGCGCGCGCGAAAAGATTGAGCATGTCGCCGAGCCGCATCGGCGCCGGGTCGGTCAGGTGGAATGTGCGTCCATCGAGATCGGGCGCGGCGACGAGATAGTCGAGCGCGTCCACGACGAAGTCGACCGGAACGACATTGATGCGCCCGCCCTCGAGCCCGATAGTCGGAACCCATTGCGGCACGCTCTGGCGCAATTTCTGAATGAGTTTGAAGAAGTAGTAGGGCCCGTCGATCTTGTCCATTTCGCCGGTGCGGGAATCGCCGACGACGATCGCGGGGCGATAGATGCGCCACGCCATCTTCTTTTCCGCGCGCACGAGCCGTTCGGATTCGTGCTTCGAGCGGAAATAGGCGTGTTCGAGATGGCGCGCCTCCTCGAACATGTCCTCGCGGAACACGCCTTCATAAAGGCCCGCCGCCGCGATCGACGAGACGTGATGGAAGCATTTGGCGCCCGCTGCGCGTGAAAAATCGAGCGCGTTGCGCACGCCGCCGATATTGGCGCGTTCGACGTCGGCGGGGTCGGCGGTGAGATCGTAGATCGCGGCGAGATGAACGAAGTGATCGATCTTGCCCTTGAGCTTGCGGACATCCCTGGCGTCGACGCCGAGTTTCTCGCCGGTTATGTCGCCCTGCATGGCGACGATGCGCTTGGTCTTGTCGCCGCAGAATTCGCGAAGCGCGGCGACCTTGGCTTCGGATGCGTCGCGCAGCAGAACGAACACGCGCGCATCGGCGCGCTCCAGCAATTTGCGGACGAAGCGCTTGCCGATGAAACCGCTCGCGCCGGTAACGAAATAGATCATCCCCGCCTCCCAAGGACGCCTGTGACGCCGAGGTTTCAGTCTAGCCTGCGATTTTAGGCGGCGGCGCCCAGAGAATTGGGCGGCGGACTCTAATTTTCTGTGGTGGATTGTCGCAATCGCGGCCTCAAACATTCCAGGGCCGGTTTCGCTTTCACCATCGGGCGACAGGCCCAATGGAGGGGAAATCGGGGGCCGCAAGTTCGAAAGGAACTTGTCATGGCCAAGAAACTCAAGGCGCTCGCCAAGCAAGACGAAAATCTCGCGGCCACCATCCGCGACTCCGCCAACCAGATCTGGCTCGCTGGCTTGGGCGCGTTCGCCAAGGCGCAGGCCGAGGGACAAAAGGTTTTCGATGCGCTTGTGGCCGAAGGTCAGCGCATTCAGGAAGAGACCAAGACCGCGGCCGACGAGCGGATTTCCGAGATCAAGAACCGTGGCGTCGGCGCTTGGGACAAGCTCGAAAAGGTCTTCGAAGATCGTGTCGCTCGCGCGCTGCACAGTCTGAACGTGCCGACGCGCAAGGATATCGACACGCTCTCCAAGCGCGTGGCCGAACTGACTGCGGCGACGAACAAGCTGATGGACGAAAAGCCTGCTCGCAAGGCGACGCACGCCAAGTAGGCGGTCGTTTCGGGTTGTCGAACCGGGGGGACCGCTCTCTAGCGGTCTCCTCCGTCATGCCGGAGGGAGTAAATGGCGCGCCGAGGCGACCCGAAGATCGGAGTGGCGCTCGCCGGCGGCGGGCCGCTCGGTTCGATCTACGAGATCGGCGCCTTGGTCGCGCTGCATGAAGCATTCGACGGCGTCGACTTCACGCAATGCCACGCGACTGTCGGCGTCAGCGCCGGCGCCTTCATCGCATCGAGCCTCGCCAACGGCCTGACGCCGCGCGATCTCTGCGCGCGCTTCATCGAAAGCGAGGATCACGCGGAACCCTTCGAGCCGGATTTCCTGATGCGTCCGGCGCTGGCCGAATATGCGCGCCGGCTTGCCCGCTTGCCCGATCTCGCGCTCGGCGCGTTTTCTGCCTGGTTCGACCGCTCCGCCGCCGCCTATTCGACGCGCGGCTTCTTCGAGGCCGTGCAGGGCTTCACGCGCGCTCTGCCGAACGGCGTCTTCGACAATGATGCGGGCGCGGCCTATCTCGCAAAAATGTTCGGCCGCTCCGGCCGCACCAATGACTTCCGCGAACTCCGCCACAGGTTGTTCATAGTCGCGACCGATCTCGACTCTGCGGAAGCAGTCGTCTTCGGTTCGCCTGGCTACGACGACGTGCCGATCTCGGAAGCCGTCAAGGCGAGTTCGGCGCTGCCCGGCCTCTATCCTCCCGCCCGTATCGGCGAGCGCGACTATGTCGATGGCGCGCTGAAGAAGACGCTGCATGCCTCCGTCGCGTTGAGGGCCGGCGCGAAACTGCTCGTCTGCATCAATCCCCTCGTGCCCTTCAACGCGCGGCTCGCTTCCGGCGAGGGCCGAAGGGCGCCGAAACGGCTGGCGGACGAGGGTCTGGTCACCGTGCTCTCGCAAACCTTCCGGGCGCTCATCCAGTCGCGCATGAAAGTCGGCATGGAGCGCTACGCGCACGATTTTCCGGACGCCGACATCCTCTTGTTCGAGCCGGCGCGCGACGACGAGACGATCTTCTTCGCCAATGTGTTCAGTTACGCCGACCGGCGGCGTCTGGCCGAGCATGCCTACAGCCACACCCGCGCCGAACTGCGCCGTCGCGCGACCGAACTGGAGCCGGTGCTCGCCCGCCACGGCGTGCGGCTCGACCATGCCGCGCTCGCCGATCCCGAGCGCCGCCTGATCGCGGCGCCCGGCAAGCCCGCCGAGGGGCTGGCGGCTGAAACCCGTCGATTGTCGACAGCGCTCGGCCGCCTCGATCATGCGCTGGCGCAAGGCGGGGGCGCCCGGAGCCGTGACAGGATCGCGAAATCCGGGAGGAAGGCGGATGGCGGCAAAGCCGAAAAGAAGGACGCGCGAGCGCATTCTCGAGACGGCGCTTGAACAGTTCAACGCGCACGGCGAACCCACCGTGACGACGGCGGCGATTGCGCTCGAAATGGGCATCAGCCCCGGCAATCTCTATTATCACTATCGTTCCAAGGAAAAGATCGTCGACGACCTGTTCGCTGCCTTTCGAGCGGAGATCGAGGACACGCTGGCTGCTCCCGAGCAGCGCTTGCCCGACGCCGAGGATTGCTGGCTCTTCCTGCATCTCGTCTTCGAGGCGATCTGGAAATACCGCTTTCTATATCGCGATCTCAACGAGCTGATCGCGCGCTATCGCTGCGTCGAAACGCAGATGAAGCGCATTCTCGCCCACAAGATCCGCGTCGCGCGCGAGATCATGAGCGGTCTCGTCGCGGCCGGCCAGATGAAGGCCAGCGCCGGCGAGATCGCGCTGCTCGCCGAAAACATGGCGCTCGTCGCGACCTACTGGCTCTCCTTCGAATTCGCCCGCAATCCGCGCGCGGCGCAGGGCGGGCATGGTCTTGGGCGCGGCGTCTTCCAGGTGCTCGCGCTTGCCGCCCCATATCTCGGACCGCGCGAACGCGCGTTGTTCGACGAACTCTCGACACGCTACGCAAAATAGAGGAAACGCAGATGGCCAAGGCAGCCTGGAAGAAATTTCCATATCCCGACAAGACCTACGACTACGCGGGCGCCGCGCTCAAGAAGAACTGGGGCGCGCTGCATCGCGGAGATTGCGAACCGTTTCCGGACGAGGCCTGGGTCAAGAAGACGATCGAAGCCCATCCGAAACTCGATCCTAAAATGACGCCGGCCAAGGCGGCCGACGCCTTGCAGGCCGCGTGGCGCGCCTATCATTCCGGCGATTTCGCGGGCGCGCAAGAGCAGGGCGAGGCGCTTGGGCCGCTCGGCTTCAACGTCGCCAACAAGGCCGCCAACATCTACGCGACCTATCTCGAGACCGACGACAACAGGCAACTCGATATCTTCCAGCAATCCGCCGCGCGCGCGGAAAAGCTTCAGGCGATCGCGAAGGATTTCCCGAACGCCTTCTACTTCCACGCCTCCGCGCTCGGTCGTTACGGGCAGGGCATATCGGTCGCAAAGGCCCTCGCCATGGGGCTCGGCGGCAAGATCAAGGCGAGCCTCGACAAGGCGCTGGCGCTCGCGCCGGATCATGCCGAGGCCCACATCGCGCTCGGCGCCTATAATGCCGAAGTCGTCGCCAAGGTCGGCGGTCTGGTTGCGGGCCTCACCTATGGCGCGAGCAAGGACGCCGCGATCAAGCATTTCGAAGCCGCGCGAAAATTGACGCCGGATTCCGCGATCGCGCGGATCGAACACGCCAACGGCCTAATCAGCCTCTACGGCAAGTCGAAGCTGGATGCGGCGACGAAACTCTACAAGGAGGCGGCGGCGTCGAAACCGCGCGACGCGATGGAGCGGCTCGATCAACAGTCGGCGATCGACGAACTGGAGGATTGAGCGAAGCCGTCGCGCCGGCGGATCACTGCCCGCTCGTCTCGATCGTCCAGCCGAGAATGATCAGCGGAGCGCCGACGCGCGCGCCCGCGACAGACAGGGGATAGACGATCACAAGGGCGATCAACCCGGCGAGCAGGGAATATTCGATTGTAGATGACGCATTCTTGTCACGAAGAAATTTCTTGCAGATTGCTGGCGCGTTCACGGTTCTCGCTCCTGGTTGGTCGCCGGTCTGCATAGTCGACGAATCCGAGCGAAGCCCTAAGGCAAACTTAGAAAAATCGTGATAACGCAACGACTTATGATTACGTTGCGTTATCGCGCATTGGGCGCGCTGGCGCTGGACGAGCTTGCCGATCGAGTGACGGGCAAGGCTGGTCTTGCTATTCGCCGGAGGCGTCGCGATCCTGAAGTCCGACTTTGGCGATCAAACGGGAGCAGGGCGATTATGACGGCTGAGCGGATCGACACGACCCGGCTGCAACGATTGGCGCGCGCCTATTGCGAAACCGCCGTCCTGTATGCCGCGATTGACCTCGATCTGTTCACGCATGTCTCGCAGGGAGCCAACAGCGTGGAAAAGCTGGCGAACGCCATGGGCATTCGCCTGTTGCAGGCGGAACGGCTCGTCACGACTGCGGTTGCGATGGGACTGCTGGAAACAGATCCGCTAGGTCTGCGGAATGCGCCTGACGCGGAGCGCTTTCTCGTGAATGGCAAACCCGGATATGCGGCCGATTGGCTCATGTTCACCCGCGACGACGTGCCAGCCTGGTTCGACCTCACGAACACCCTGCGCGAACAGGAGCCGCCCTCCGTGCTCGGCATGTACGAGAGCCTGACGGTCGAGCAGGCGCGCAGATATCACGCCGCCACTTACAGTATCGGCGCGGGCGCGGGGCGTCGTTTCGCGCGCCAGGTCGACATGTCCGCGCGTCGCCGGCTTCTCGATCTCGGCGGGGGATCCGGCGCCTACAGTATCGAGGCGGTAAAGGCCTATCCGCAATTGCGCGCAATCGTCCTCGATCTTCCGCCTGTCACCGAGGTGACGAAGGAATATGTCGCCGTGGCGGGCGTCGGCGAGCGGGTCGACGTCCTGCCCGGCGACTTCACGAAAACCGCGTTTCCGGACGATGTCGACATCGCCGTCATGGCCAGCAACCTTCCGATCTACGACGAGGCCGTGATCGGAGCGGTCATCGCCAGGGTCCATGATGCGCTTCTGCCTGGCGGCGAATTTCATCTCGTTGGAGAAATGTTGAACGACGATCGCAGCGGGCCGCTCGACGCCGCTTTGTGGGGCATGAACGAGGCCGTCTGCCGCAGCGCCGGAAAGGCGCATACGGTCGGTCAATGCATCGGCTATTTCACGGCGGCCGGCTTTGTCGATATCGACGACGAAACCTTCATTCCTGGAATCCTGCACCGCGTTCACGGCAGGAAGGCCGGTTGACGCACGCGCCGGTCAGGCGCGCAGCATCTTCTTGCGCTTGCGCATGACGGGCGCCTCTTCGGCAGACGACGCTTCGGCGGATGTTTCGACTGGTTCCTCCGCCCGCTCTTCCGCCGCGTCCCTTTCGTCCGCCCGCGCGGCCGCTTCCAGCAGCACATGGTACAGATAGCCGTCGAACTCGCGTTCGAAGCGGCCGATGATCGCCTCGGGGTCCGGCGTTAGCGCCGCGTCGGTGATCAGGCCGAACTGCACATTGCCGGCATAGGACAGGATCGACACGCCCATGCCTATGTCGCCGGATTGCGGCACCCAGAACATCACCTGCTTGACTGGCGCGCCCGATATCGTGATCTCTTTCTGCGGACCTGGTACATTTGTCATGACGGCGGTGGCTCGCGAGATCAGCAAGTCGAACAGCTGATCCTGCATGATCTTCGGCGCGACGCCGAGCGCAGCGAACATGCCGAGCGTCACCGGCGGCTCATAGCTGTTCTTGAGCTTGCGCATCCGCCGCCGCACTTCGGCGAGCCGTTCGAGCGGATCGGCGACGCCGACCGGCAGTTCGACCGCGATTATGCCGAAGCGGTTGCCCAGTTCGTGTTCCGCGCCGGGGGGCCGCAGATTGATCGGCACCAGCGCGCGCACTTCTACGCCCGCGCTCTCGTCGCCCTTGTCCTCGAGATAGGCGCGCAACGAACCGGCGACGCAGGCGAGCAATATGTCGTTGATGGAACAGTCGAGAGCCCAGCTCGCCGCCTTCACCTCGTTCAACCGCAAGGGCTTCGTCCAGGCGACGCGCTTCGTGCCGTGCGGCTTGCCCTTGAACCGCGTCTCGCTGTCGCTCGGCATGGCGAGCAGCCACGCGAGTTCGCCGGCGACGCCCGCGCCGGTCTTGATGAGTTTCGCCGCGCGCATCGGGTTCGTGGCGAGCGACAGCGCTTCGCGCATCGCGCCCTGCGTCAGTTTGAGGCTGAGTCCGGCTGCGCCCGCGAAGGGCGCCATCAGCGAGGACAGCCATCCCTCGTCGTGGTGGTGTCCATGCGCGGCGGGGCGCGCGTCCTCGCCGTCGTCGGCGAGGCCGAGCAGAACCTTCATCAAGGCGATCCCGTCGCCGACCGCATGATGGATGCGCGAGACGATCGCGACGCCGCCTTCGTATTTCTCGACGATGCGCATCTGCCAGAGCGGATGATTATGATCGAGCGGTTCGGAGGCGAGTTGCGCGACATAGGTCTGCAGCGCCTTCTCGCCGCCGCGGCCCGACAGGCGTACGCGCCGAATGTGGCGGGCGATGTCGAAGTCGCGATCGTCGACCCAGAATGCGCCGGTCGGCGTCGTGACGGCGCGCTGGCGAAAGCGCCGATGCGTCAGCATACGCTCCCCGAGCGCCGTCTCCAGGGCCTTGGGGTCCACAGGGCCGGCGAGCGTCATTACGCCCGTGATCATCATCAGATTGGTTGGCCGGTCCATGCGCAACCAAGCCGTATCCACCGGCGACATTCTTTCGCTATGGCTCATCGCCGCCTCCCTTGGATCAACTATAAGCCCGGAAGGGGCGTCGCAAAACTGCGTGAAAGCGACGCTAGGCGGCGATGCCTAACGAGGCGTGGTAGGCAAGGTCCATGACTCATGAAGAAGCTGTCGCCCGGCTCGTCGGCGAACTCGATCGCGCGGAAAGCGCGCGCGCGGTTGTGCATGGCGACGACGCCTATGCCGAGCGCCGTGCGGCTTTCCGCGCCTGGCAGGCGGCGCGACTGGCGCGCACGCACGCCGATCTTCTGGCAAGCGCGCGCTTCGGTCCCGCCGCGCAATTCTTTCTCACGGACCTCTACGGGCCGCAGGACATCAGCGTGCATGCTGCGCAGGTCCGCCGCATCCTGCCGCTGATGAGCCGCACCTTGCCGGCGACCGCGCTCGACACGGTGGCCGATGCGATAGAACTGGATGCGCTGTCGGAGGAACTGGATTCAGCAATGCTGTCGGCGCTGGGAGACAGGGTCGCGACGATGGACGGCGCCGCCTATGCTGCGGCCTATCGCGCGATCGGGCACGAGCCGCAGCGCGCGCGCCAGATCGATCTCATCGACCATCTCGGTCGCTCGCTCGACAAGCTGACGCACCAACCCTTCATCGGCGCGGCGCTGAAGATGATGCGCAAGCCGGCCGAGGTCGCGGGTCTCGCCGCGCTGCAATCCTTCCTGGAACGGGGATATGCCGCCTTTCGCGTGATGCGGGGCGGTTCGGATTTCGTGGATATCGTCGCCGAACGCGAGCGCGCGATCTCTCGCGCGCTCTACGCGGGCGACGATTCCGCGCTCGATGGCTCTTGAAAGAGCCGCTTACTTCGTCGGCTTCCACATCATCGACGTGCGGTCATAGCTAAAGCCCGGGGCCGCTTTCAGCGTATCCTTGGTCTCGTCGATCGCGAGCCAGGCGTCGCTGTTGTCGCGATGGGCAGCGGTCCCGGTCGCAACAGGGCGATTTCCCTCGTTGGCCGCGGTCGTGGCGGGCGGGTTGGCCTTCGTGGCCGGCGGGTTCGCCGTCGTTCCGGCGGGCGGAGGGTTCTTCGACGCGGTCGCGTCATGTTTGACCGTGCCGGTCGTATCCTTGTGCATGACCTTTACGGCGTCGAACGGCACGATCACGTCCTTCTCACCGATGCCGAGAAACCCGCCGACGCCGACGACAAAGGCCCCGATCTTCCCGGTCTTGTCGACCAGCACGTCGTCGACCTCGCCAATCTTGTTCTGCTTGGGATCGTAGACTGTCTGCTTGTAGTACATCGTGACTGAGACGCTATTGGACGGCGGCGCGCTCATCGTCGAGGCCGCAAAGGCGGAGTTGGACAAGGCGAAGGCCAGCATCCCGCCGACCAGAAGATTGGATCGCATCGTATCTCTCCCGATTTGGTGGACGACGTCTTGCCGTCGCGACCCCGGCTAAACGAGCGTGATGGCGTTTGGGTTCGGCCGCGTCGCAAATTCCTGCCGCCGGCATGCGGCCACGCTCATGGAACGATCGCGCTTGGCGGCGGTTTTCCAGTTGGCGGGGCCGCCTTGAGGGGAGCTGCGACATGTCGCTCGGCGCAATTATTCTCATTCTGCTCGTATTGGCCTTCATCGGCGTGCTGCCGACATGGGGATACAGTTCGAGCTGGGGCTATGGCCCGACGGGCGGCGTCGGTCTGATCGTCGTCATCGTCGTCGTTCTGCTGCTGATGGGACGAGTATGAAAAAAGCCGGCGCGACGCGCCGGCTTTTCGATTGTCGCGCTGTTCCCGCGTCGCGCCGGAACGGAACTTGCCGGCTTCAGTCGATCGAGACTTCGCCCTTGAGAACCGGGCCGAAGCGAACCCATTTTGCGCCGTCGAACTGCTGCAGCTGCATCTGCTCGATCGGGAAGTGATCCTTCGGGCCGGTCGTGATCTTGATGCCCGGCAGCAGCATCGGCAGTTCGAAGTCGAGGCTCGCGGCCTGCTTCATGACGTTCTCGCGCGTGAGATCGTCGCCGCACTGCTTGAGAACCTGCACCAGCGTCTGTGCGGCATTGTAGCCGTAGACGTAGAGCGTCGAGTGCTTGTCGCCCTCGGGAATGTACTTGTCCATGAAGGCTAGCCATTCCTTGACCGCCGGATCGTCCTTCCACGAGGGGTCGTCCGGGTCCTTGCCGTAATTGGCGGAGATGACGCCCTTGCCGTTCTCGAGACCGGCCGGCTTCATCACCGAGCCCGTCGACTGCGACACCGAATGCAGGATGTGCACGGGCTTCCAGCCGATCTCCGCATTCTTCTTGATCGCCATCGCCGCGAATTTCGGCGTGGTGAAGTTGACGAACATGTCGGCGCCGGCGGCCTTCAGCTTCAGAATCTGCGAGTCGATCGTGGGATCGGCGGTCTCGTAGGTCGTCTCCGACACAATCAGCGCCTTGGCCTTGTCGCCGAGGCCGTCCTTGAAGCCCTTCAGCGAATCACGGCCGAAATCGTCGTTGGCCGAGAGAATGCCGATCTTGGCGTTCGGGTATTTCTCGAGGACGTATTTTGCGTAGATGCGCCCTTCGCTCTGGTAGTTCGGCTGCCAGCCCATCGACCACGGATATTGCTTGTGGTTGCCGAACATGGTGCCGCCCGCCGCGATGAACAGCTGCGGGACCTTCTTGGCGTTCATGTACTTGATCGTCGCCAGCGACGTCGCCGTGCCGAGCGGATTGAAGATGAACAGGACCTCGTCGCTCTCGATCAGCTTGCGGGTCTGCTCGACCGTCTTCGGCGGCGAATAGCCGTCGTCATAGCTGATGAAATTGATCTTGCGGCCGTTGATGCCGCCCTTGTCGTTGATCATCTTGAAATAGGCGGCCTCGGTCTTGCCGATCACACCATAGGCCGACGCCGGTCCCGAATAGGCATAGGTATTGCCGATCTTGACTTCGGTGTCGCTCGCGCCGGGACCATATTTCTTCTGCGCCAGCGCCGCGCCGGCCAGCGCCAGCGACAGGGCGCCGGCCAGACCCGCTGCGGCCATTTTCGTCTTCAACATGCACTCCTCCGTGGCCCGGCGAACGGCGCCGAGCGATCGTACGGTCACTTCAGCAGACAAAATTGTCCGACCGTCTCGATTGACGCTATACGAGTTCTGAGGCAACCTCAAATTCAAAAAAGCGGCCTGCGAAATTCTGCCGCGCCTGTTTGGGAGGACGTCATGTCATTCGCCTATTTCGACTGGATCGCGCATCATGCCGAAGTGCGCGGCGGTCGCACCGCCGTCATCGACCTGGCGAGCCAGCGCCGCTTCACCTACGCACAGTTCGACGAGCGCATCGACCGGCTGGCGACGCATTTGGCCGGGCTCGGCGTGAAGAAGGGCGAGCGCGTCGCCGTGCTCGCCGGCAATTCCACCGACATTCTGGAAACGCAATTCGCCTGCTTCCGCCTCGGCGCCATTTTCACGCCGCTCAACATCCGCCTCACGGTTCACGAACTCGCCTTCATAATCTCCGATGCGGCGCCCGTCCTGCTTGTGCACGACGGCGACTTCGCCTCGATGGCGGCCGACCTGAAGACGCGATGCGGCGTGCCGCATCTCCTCACCTATGGCGCGCCTTACGAAAAGGCGATCGCCGCCTCCGATCGTCTCGTCGAACACACGCCCTGCGCCATGGAGGACGTGTGCACCATCATGTACACGTCGGGCACGACGGGTAAGCCAAAGGGTTCGCAGACCACGCATCTGATGAACTTCATCAATTGCATCAACCTCGGCATCGGCGTCTTCATCTCGCAGAAGACGAACCATCTGTGCGTGCTGCCGCTGTTTCACACCGGCGGCCTCAATTGCTACGTCAATCCGATCTTCCACGCCGGCGGCTGCAATATCATCATGCGCGCCTTCGATCCCGGCGAGGCCCTGCGCATCATCGGCGACCCCGCCATCGGCCTCACGCATTTCTTCGGCGTGCCGTCGATCTATCAGTTCATGGGCGCCCATCCCGCCTTCGCCAACACCGACTTCTCGCGCCTGCAGATCGCCGGCGTCGGCGGCGCGCCCATGCCGGTGCCGCTGCTGAAAATATGGGAATCGCGCGGGCTTGCGCTGGTGCAGGGCTACGGCATGACAGAGACGAGCCCGGCCGTTCTCGTGCTCGACGCCGAGGATGCTGCGCGAAAAGCGGGCTCGGCCGGCCGCCCCGTGCTGCACGGCGAGCTCAAGATCGTCGACGACGACGGCAACGAAGTGAAGAACGGCGAGATGGGCGAATTGTGGGTCAAGGGTCCCAACATCACGCCCGGCTACTGGAACCGCCCGGAGGCGAACCAGACGTCCTTCACCGACGGCTGGCTGCACACCGGGGACGCTGCACGTCAGGACGAGGACGGCTTCTACTACATCGTCGACCGCACCAAGGACATGTACATTTCCGGCGGCGAGAACGTCTATCCGGCCGAGGTCGAGGACACGCTCTACCAGATCCCGCAAATCGCCGAGGCCGCCGTCATCGGCCAGCCCGACGGCACGTGGGGCGAGACGGGCCTCGCCATCGTCGTGCGGAAGCAGGGACAGGAGCTGACCGAGGCGCAGGTGATCGCCCATTGCCGCGAGCGCCTCGCGCGCTTCAAATGCCCGACGCGCGTGCTCTTCATCGACGCGCTGCCGCGCAACGCCACCGGCAAGGTGCACAAGCCGACGCTGCGCGCGAGCTTTCTCGAGAAGGCGGGCTGAGGCCTGCGGTCGATCAGGGGCCGCTGAGAAGCCGGCCGGACGCATCGCGCACCTCGCACTGGATCAGCAAGGGCTGGGCGCGACAGCCGTTCAGCCAGAAGATCGCAAACTGCCCCGGCTTGTAGCTGCCCTTGAAATTCTGCCCGTTGCAGGCCGCGTTCGCATTGCCGTGCGGACAGGTCGGCGTCTGCGACGGATAGGGGCCGGTTGACCAGTTCCCGCCGACCTGCCGCCAGGTGATCTGGAAGGGCCCGTTGGAATTGCCCTGTCCGCCGAAATTGCTGGTCCCAACGTTGCGTGTGCGGCCGCCGCCGGCCATCGCCTGCTGCATAGACCCGAATGCGATGGGCCGCGCCGCCGGACAGCCGGGCGGTCCCGCCATCATGCGCACGCCGGGGGCGATGCGATTGCCCTGCGGATAGAAGCAGATCGAATAATCGATATTCGACGTCCCGCGAATTTGCCCGGCGCCCGCCTCGTAGCGCCACTTGGTGCGCTTCTCCGAGCAATTTTCGAGATTGAGTTCGCCGATCTCCGTTCCGCTCTGGATGCGTTGCCGATCGAGACAGAGCTGCGTGTTGGGTGCGAGCCGGATCTTCTCGCCATCGATCCTGAACTGCTGGCGCGGACTGCCGTCGCACGCCTCGAGCAGGATCGGCGTCCAGTCGCGGAACACGCCGTTCTGCGCCGACAGGCACAGGCCCGTGCCGCGATAGAAGATCACCTGGCCCGTCGTCTGGAATTTCGGATCCGCGTACAGCGACGTCTTGCCCTGCGTGGCCGGATTGTACTGCGCTTGCGCCGCGCCTGCGCTCAGGCACGCGATCGCCAACTGCGCCCGCAAGGCGGGTCGCCGCCATACCAATACTGCTTGTCACGAATTACCCCCGAAGCGCCCGCCCGAATACAGGCACAATGGCGGGCAATGTGGCCAGTTGCAATCTGCTGTTCAGGCGTGGTCGTGGCGATGATGCAGGTCTGGATAATGCGCATGCTTGTGGCGCATCGGCGCATGGCTGTGCCAGTGCGAATGTGGTTCCGACCAGGCTCCGTCATGCGTGTGCTGGTGATGTTCGTCGTGCACATGCGCATGTTCGTGCGCCATTGCTTCGTGCAGATGCTCGTGATCGTGGCGTTCGGCGAGATGAAGCCAGAGGCCTATGGCCATGAAGGCCGCGGCCAGCCCTAGTTGCATCGTGGCCGGCTCGTGCAGGACGCCGAGCGCGATCACTGCGCCGATAAAGGGCGCGAACGAAAAATAGGCGCCGGTGCGCGCGCTCCCGAGATGGCGGAGCGCAAGGACGAACAAGACGAGACTGACGCCCACGCCGAGAAAGCCGATCAGCGCCGCGGCGCCGGCGAGACCGGGAGCCGGCGCGCCCGCATGACGCGCAAGGGCGAGCGCGAAATTCATCGCGCCGGCCGCCAGTCCCTTGATCATCGCGATCTGCACAGGATCGGCGGATGAGAGTTTGCGCGTGAGATTGTTGTCTATGCCCCAGGCGAGACATGCGGCGGCGATCAGCAGGCCGCCCGCGTCGAGCCGTACGCCATCGCCCTGCCAGGCAAGGACCAGGGCGCCGGCCAGAATCGCGGCGGCGCCCAGCAGCAGCTTGCGATCGACATTCTCGCGGAAGACCACCCAGGCGATGCCCATCGTTGCGAGGCCCTCGAGATTGAGAAGCAGCGAGCCGGACGCAGCCGATATGCGCGCGAGGCCGAGCATGAGCAGCAACGGACCGAGCATGCCGCCGAAGACCACGACCGCGCCGAGCCAGGGCAGGTCTCCTCGCCGCAATGGCGCCTCGGGCGCCGCGATTCCGAAACCGGCGCGGGCGAGGTGTACGAGAGCGAGGCCGCCGCCGGCGCCGAGATACATCAGGCTCGCCAGCATTTGCGGATCGATCGCGCCGACAAGCAGTTTTGCGAACGGGGTCGAGGCGCCGAACAGCAGCGCGGACGCAAGGGCCAGAGGAACGCCCGGCCACAGATGCGAATGGGAATGGTTTGGCGAGGACATCGTCTCGGCTCGTACGGCAATGGTAACAGACCTACACGCGCCGCGTTCCTTTCTCGCGCGAAAAATACTCCTGCGTTTCCGGCCGCGCCTCCAGCCAGCCGCCCCATTTGCGGAACACTTTCGCCATCCGCTCCGGCGCGACGCCGAGCTGCGCCATGGCGACGCCGCCGTTCACCGATTCCGCATAGTCCGCGATCAAGCCGTCGCGCAGGCGAAAACGGCTCATGCCGTCGATGATCACGCGCTTGCCTTTGAATTCCTCGCGCGTGGAGGTGAATGAGGAAAGCGACCACGCATAGGCGAGATCGCCGTTGATGACGGGATCGAACATTTCCCAGCGATAGTCCGGCCCCGCGTCGCCGTGGAACAGATGACTCATCATATGCGCGATCTCCGGCCGCCCGACATGATCGCCGTAGATGTAGTCGTGGTAGACGGCGTCCTCGGTGAAGCATTGCGCGAACGCCTCCCCGTCGCCGGCCTCCGCGGCCCGCGTGAAGCGGTCGAGCAGTTTTTCGAACGCCGCATGGTCCATGTCTTCAGCGCCTCCCGCGCTTCGCTCTCGTTTTTTCGCAAGCCGCGCAACAGCTTGCCGCAGGGCTGGCTTGTCGACAAATGTTCTTGAAATGTTCTTGATTCTCGTCCGCCCGACCGCTAGCCTGAACACGGGTTGCAGCGGGGGCGGAAATGGTCGTCAGGGTCGCCACAGTGGCGTTCGAGGGCATTGAGGCGCGGCCGGTCGATGTGCAGGTGCAGTTGTCCTCCGGCAATGTCGTCTTCACCATCGTCGGCCTCGCGGACAAGGCGGTCGCCGAATCTCGCGAGCGGGTGCGCGCCGCGCTCACCGCTTCCGGCCTCGCGCTGCCGGCCAGGCGCATCACCGTCAATCTCGCCCCGGCCGACATGCCGAAGGAGGGCTCGCACTACGACCTGCCGATCGCGCTCGCCGTCATGGCGGCGATAGGCGCCATGCCGGCCGATGCGCTCGGCGGGTTCACCGTGCTCGGCGAACTCGCGCTCGACGGCACGCTGACGCCGGTGGCCGGCGTCCTGCCAGCCGCCGTCGCCGCAAATTCTCGCGGCCACGGGCTGATCTGTCCCGCCGAATGCGGGCCGGAGGCCGCCTGGGCCTCGGGCGACATGGAGGTGATCGCGCCGCGCTCGCTGATCCAGCTCGCTAACCACTTCAAGGGAACGCAGGTCCTGTCGCGCCCGCAGCCCGGCGTGCGCACGGCAGGCGGAATCCTGCCTGATCTACGCGACATCAAGGGGCAGGAGAGCGCCAAGCGTGCGCTCGAGATCACGGCGGCCGGCGGGCACAACCTGCTGATGAACGGGCCGCCCGGCGCCGGCAAATCCATGCTGGCGCAGCGCCTCCCGTCCATCCTGCCGCCACTCGACCCCAAGGAATTGCTCGAAGTCTCGATGATCCATTCCGTCGCCGGCGCGCTCGCCGGCGGCAAGCTCACCGACCGACGGCCGTTCCGCAGCCCGCATCATTCCGCCTCCATGCCGGCGCTCGTCGGCGGCGGCGCCGGAGCGCGGCCGGGCGAGATTTCGCTCGCCCATCACGGCGTGCTGTTCCTCGACGAACTGCCGGAATTCCAGCCGCAGGTGCTCGATTCCCTGCGCCAGCCGATGGAGACCGGCGAGGTCGCCATCGCGCGCGCCAATCATCGCACGGTCTATCCCGCCCGCTTCCAGCTCGTCGCCGCCATGAACCCCTGCCGCTGCGGCCATGCGGTCGATCCCGGCTATTCGTGCGCGCGCGGGCCGGTGCAGCGATGCGCCGGGCAGTATCAATCCAGGCTCTCGGGCCCGCTGCTCGACCGCATCGACCTGCAGATCGAAGTGCCGGCGGTCTCGGCCGCCGATCTCATTCTGCCGGCGCCGGCGGAAGGCTCCGCCGAAGTCTCCCGCCGCGTCGCTGCCGCCCGCGCGGTCCAGGCCCAGCGCTATGCGGCGGTCGGACTTGCCGGCGTTTCGACCAACGCCGCCGCGCCGACCCGCGCGATCGAGGAGCTGGCCGCTGCCGATTCAAGCGCACAAGCGCTCGTGCGCGAGGCAGCCGAGCGTTTCGCGCTTTCGGCGCGTGGTTATCACCGGGTTCTCAAGCTCGCCCGCACAATCGCCGACCTCGACGGCTCCTCCGCCGTCAGGCGCGCGCATCTGGCGGAAGCGCTGGCCTATCGCACTGGCATGGATCGATCCGCCCATGCCGCAGCCTGACGCGCCTGACCTGGTTTGACGTTTGCGAAGGTCTCCCCGTCCGCCGGGCGAGTCCGGCTCGCCGCCGGATCGCAACGATTTCAAGCTCGTTAACGAGAAAATCAGTAGGCCCGCCGCCGCAAGTCTTTCTCAACTCGGCGGCGCCAGACTGTCGCTGCGCCAGTTTCCGGCGCCGGGCCTGAAATCATGTCGTCGAATCTGTTGGCATTCCTCGCAACGGCTCTGGCCGCGCTCATGGCGGGCGTCCTGCTCGGGCGTCGCCTCGGCGAGGCGGTCGGCGGCGAGCGCCGAGCGCCGGAGGCGATGGAGCAGGAGACCGAGCGCTTGCGCGACGAGGTCTGGGAACTGAAGGCCGCCGCCGCCGCGCGCGAACGCGCGGAAGCTGCCAGCGAGGCCAAGTCGCGCTTTCTCGCCACCGTCAGCCACGAGATCCGCACGCCGCTCAACGGCATTCTCGGCATGACCGACCTGCTCGCTTCGATGAAGCTCGACGCCGAAGCCCAGTCCTATCTCGCCGCCATCCGCACCTCCGGCGAGGCGCTCGGCACGCTCATAGACGAAATTCTCGACTTCTCCCGGATCGAAGCCGGCCGCCTCGAGCTCGATTGCGCGCCCTTCGAACTGGCGCCACTGATCGAGGGCGTGGTCGAACTGGTTGCGCCGCGCGCGCAGGGCAAGGGCATCGAGGTCGCCGCGCATATCGCCCCCGATGTGCCCGCGCGCCTCGTCGGCGACGCCGCGCGCCTGCGCCAGATCCTCATTAATCTCGCCGGCAACGCCGTCAAATATACCGACCGTGGCGGCGTCGGCTTGCGCGTGTCGCGTCGGCCAGACGATCGCATCGTCTTTTCCGTCGAGGACACGGGTCCCGGCGTGCCGGTCGAGCAGCGCGCCGCCATTTTCCAGGAATTCGAACGCGGCGACGGTTCTGCGACCGCCGCCCACGGCGGCGCGGGCCTCGGTCTCGCCATTTCGCGCGCCCTGGCCGAGCGCATGGGCGGCGATCTCACGCTCGCGCGTTCGGACACGACCGGCTCGACCTTCCAGCTCGCCTGCCCGCTGCCGGCTGAAAGCGCGGCAGCGGAAACGCCGCCGACCCTGGCGGGTCGCCGTGCGCTCATCGTCGCGCGTTCGGCCTTCGAGGCGCCATTTCTCGGCGAGCAGCTCGCCGCAGCCGGCGCGACCGTCGAACGCGCCGAAGGCGAGGACGCCGCCATGCTCGTCCTCGCGCAGCGCGCGCCGCCCGACGTCGTCATCGTCGATTGTGCGCTCGGCGAGCAGGCCTCGCGCCGCATCGCGGACGCCGCGCGCGCCGCGCATGCCGGCCGCACGCTCGTGCTCGTCTCGCCTTTCGAGCGGCGCACCATGGGCCGCAACGTGCTCGGCGCCTTCGACGGCTGGCTGGTGAAACCGGTGCGCCACGCCTCGCTGCTCGCCCGCATCTCGGACCGCCTCAACGGTGGAGAGACGGCGGTCGCCGCCCCCGATGCGCCCGCGCCGCGCCCGCTCGAAGGCCTGCGCGTGCTCGTCGCCGAGGACAACGACATCAATGCGCTGATCGCGCAACGCACCTTCGAACGCGCCGGGGCCATGGCCGAGCGTGTCGCCGACGGTCTCGCCGCCGTCGCCGAGATCGAGGACGCGGCCAACGGCAAGCGCACCCCGTTCGACGCCGTCGTGATGGACATCCGCATGCCGCGCCTCGACGGCCTGGCCGCGGCCCGCCGCATCCGCGCCGTGCAGGCGACGATCGGCGCCGCGCCGACGCCATTGATCGCGCTCACCGCCAATGCGGCGGAAGAAGACCGCCAGGCGGCCGAAGCCGCGGGCTTTGCCGCCTTCTTCGTCAAGCCGTTCGACGCGGACGCGCTCACCCGCGCCGTCGCGGACCTCGCCCGGGCCGCGCCCGAGCGGGAGGACGCGCGCGAGGCATAGGCGTCGCTGTCATAATCCCGTTGGCAATCCGTGACACTCCGGCGCAAATAGCCGCAGGAGACGAATCGGAATGTCCAAGCGCGTCGACGAAAGCCGTCGGGATTTCGGCATGCTCCTGCGCTTTCCCAAGGGCTTCAGGAAGCGCGCGACCTTCGGCGGCGCTTTGTGCCGCGCCGGCTCGCTCGAATTGCGGCTGGCCGAGACCAAGAAGGAAATCCGCAAGGCGCAACGCCTGCGCTACAAGGTCTTCTACGAGGAAGGCGGCGCGACGCCCGATCGTACTGCGGCGCTGATCCGCCGCGACGTCTGCGCCTTCGATCGCGTCTGCGATCACCTGCTCGTCGTCGATCACGCCGCCCTCAACCGCTTCGGCCGCGCGCGCCCGAAGGTGGTCGGCGCCTACCGCCTGCTGCGGCAGGAGGTCGCCGAGAAGAATTTCGGTTTCTACAGCGCCGGCGAATACGATCTCGCGCCGCTGCTCGCGCGTCACAAGGGCAAGCGCTTTCTCGAACTCGGCCGCTCCTGCGTGCTCGCGCCCTGGCGCGGCAAGCGCGTGCTCGAGCTTCTGTGGCGCGGCATCGGCATCTACATCGAGCAGCACAAGATCGACGCCATGTTCGGCTGCGCGAGTTTCGAGGGCGTCGATCCCGCGACCCATGCGCGTTCGCTCAGCTTCCTCGCCCATCACGCGCCGAGCCGGCCGGACTGGCGCGTGCGCGCGCTCGACGCCCGCCACGTACCCATGGCGACAGTACCGCGCGAAGAAATAGATGCACGCAGGACGCTCGTCGAATTGCCGCCTTTGGTGAAGGGCTACCTGCGCTGCGGCGCGACTTTCGGCGACGGCGCTGTGATCGACGCGCAATTCGGTACGACCGATGTCTTCGTGGTCATGCCGGTGGCCGACATCGACGCGCGTGTGTTCGGGCGTTTCGGGGCGGGCAAGCAGGCGACCGAGGTCGCGGCGGCCTGAGAGGCTTGCGCGCGGTCGCACATCTCGCGATCCTCCCGCAACGGGAGGACCCATGTCGAAAATTCTCTACGAAAAAGACGGCCGTATCGGCCGCATCACGCTCAATCGTCCGGAGGTGATGAACGCCATCGATGACGACGTTCCGCGCGAGCTCGCCGAATGCGTCGAGCGCGCCAATGCCGATCGCGGCGTACATGTCATCGTGCTCGCAGGCAACGGCCCCGGCTTCTGCGCGGGCTATGATCTCACCTATTACGCGCAATCGAAGGACCGGCATTCCGCGGACGACATCCCCATGTGGGACCCGATGCAGGACTACGCCTTCATGATGCGCAACACCGAGCTCTTCATGAGCCTTTGGCGCAGCTATCGGCCGGTCGTGTGCAAGGTGCATGGCTATGCGGTCGCCGGCGGCTCCGACATAGCCTTGTGCAGCGACATCGTCGTGATGGAGGACAAGGCGCAGATCGGCTACATGCCCGCGCGCGTCTGGGGCTGCCCGACGACGGCCATGTGGGTCTATCGACTGGGCGCCGAGCAGGCCAAGCGCATGCTGTTCACAGGCGACAAGATCGACGGCACGGAAGCTGCGCGCATCGGCCTCGTCCATAAGGCAGCGCCGCGTGAAGAGCTGGATGCGGAAGTCGAGCGTCTGGCTGAGCGCATGGCCAGCGTGCCGATCAATCAGCTGATGATGCAGAAGCTGATGATCAACCAGGCGATCGAGGCCATGGGGCTCAAGCACACACAAATGTTCGCGACGATCTTCGACGGCATCACGCGCCACTCTCCCGAGGGCTTCAACTTCAAGCGCCGGGCGGAAGAGGTCGGCTGGAAGGAGGCCGTGCGCAATCGCGACCAGGGAACGTGGGACTGGACCGAGAACCGGCCGATCAATCCGGGCGGGTGAGCGCTGGCCTTCACATCGGCGTGAGCTGACTCTGCGTCACGACTTGTCGCGGCGCGACGAATCGATTCCCCTGCGTCGCCCTCATCGGATTGGAGGCCGCCCATGGGATGCGCGACATTCGTCACCCTCGACATGCTCACCGCCCTGCAGGGCGCGGAGATCGAAGCCGGTCTGCGCGGCGACGCCGACGGCGCCGGCGCGCAGTTCGACCGTGGGGAGGCGCTGACGCGCGCGGCCGTCGCCCAGACGCCCGACGGACCGGAGCAGGCGGTCGAGCTCCTGCGGATCGTCCGCTGGCTCCTGCGCTTCGGCGAGCGTCCCGAGGCCGGCGAGGCGCTGGAGCAGGCGCTGGTTGCCATCGAGGCCGAGGGTCTGAGCGGTCGCGCTCTGCATTTGGTGCGGCTCGCGGGCGAACATTCGGTCGACGATCCCTTTGCCGAGCAGGCTCTGGCCTCGTTCTGGCGCGGCCTGCGGACGCGACGCGTCGCCGGCGACGAGGCGGCGGGGGCCGGCGCCCTCGCACGCGACTGAATGGCCCTGCTTTAGCCGTCCGCCCTTCCGATTTGCCTGTCGGCGCTCTATGTGAGGCCGCAATCGCCCCATACAGGCAGGCCCATGTCCCAGCCGCACGCCCATAGCCCGAGCGCGAAGCCGCACGTCGAGACACGTACGCCGGCCGCCAAACCGCTGTTCTCGTACCGCAAGTACTGGGCGCAGCGTTTCGGCGTCGCGCCCTTCCTGCCGATGTCCCGCGCGGAGATGGATGCGCTCGGGTGGGATAGCTGCGATGTGATCCTTGTGACCGGCGATGCCTATGTCGACCATCCCTCCTTCGGCATGGCGATCATCGGCAGGCTGCTGGAAGCGCAGGGATTCCGTGTCGGCATCATCAGCCAGCCCGACTGGCGCTCGCCGGAGGCCTTCAAGGCGCTGGGCAAACCGAACCTCTTCTTCGGCGTCACGTCCGGCAACATGGACTCGATGGTCAACCGCTACACCTCCGACCGGCGGCTGCGTCACAACGACAGCTATACGCCGGGCGGCGCGGGTGGAAAGCGGCCGGATCGCGCCACCATCGTCTATGCCCAGCGCTGCCGCGAGGCCTATGCGGCCGCGCCCATCGTCATCGGCGGGATCGAGGCGTCCCTGCGCCGCATCGCGCATTATGATTACTGGTCGGACAAGGTCCGCCGCTCGATCCTTTTGGACGCCAAGGCCGACCTCCTGATCTACGGCAATGCCGAGCGCGCGCTGGTCGAAGTCGCCCATCGCATTTCAAAAGGCGGCGTTGCACAGGACTTTTCCGACATCCGCGGCCTCGCCTTCATGCGCGACGCCACGCCGGATGGCTGGATCGAAACGCCGGTCGACGATCTCGACGCGCCCGATGAAGGCGCGCGCCGTCGCGCCGAGACCAATGTCGTGATCCGCCTGCCGTCGGCCGAGCAGGTACAGGCCGATCGCGAATCCTACGCGCGCGCCTCGCGCGTGCTGCACCGGGAGAGCAATCCGGGCAATGCACGGCCCCTGACCCAGAAACACGGCGACCGCGACGTCTGGCTGACGGCCCCGCCCGTGCCGCTGACGACTGAGGAAATGGACGGCGTCTACGAACTGCCCTACGCGCGCGCGCCGCACCCTGCGTATGCAGGCCAGAAGATTCCCGCCTGGGAGATGATCCGTCATTCCGTGACCATCATGCGCGGCTGTTTCGGTGGCTGCTCCTTCTGCTCTATCACCGAGCACGAGGGCCGCATCATCCAGTCGCGCTCGGAAGGCTCAGTCATCAAGGAGATCGAAAAAATCCGGGACAAGACGGAGGGCTTTACCGGCATCATCTCCGATATCGGCGGCCCAACAGCCAACATGTACCGTATCGCCTGCAAGGACCGTGAGACCGAGGCGCTTTGTCGTCGCCCGTCCTGCGTCTATCCCGATATCTGCAAGAATCTGAACACCAGCCACGACGCGCTGATCTCACTCTACCGCAAGGCGCGCGCCGTGCCGGGCGTGAAGAAGGTGATGGTGGCCTCCGGCGTGCGCTACGATCTCGCGGTCAAGAGCCCGGCCTATGTGAAGGAACTCGTCGAGCATCACGTCGGCGGCTATCTCAAGATCGCGCCGGAGCACACCGAAGACGGCCCGCTATCGAAAATGATGAAGCCGGGCATCGGCTCCTACGACCGCTTCAAGCAATTGTTTGACGCCGCCGCGCAAAAAGCCGGCAAGAAGTACTTTCTCATTCCCTATTTCATCGCGGCGCATCCCGGCACCAGCGACGAGGACATGATGAACCTCGCGCTCTGGCTGAAGAAGAACGGTTTTCGCGCCGACCAGGTGCAGACCTTCCTGCCGTCCCCGATGGCAATTTCCACGGCCATGTACCATTCGGGCGTCAACCCGCTGAAGCCCGTGCGGCGCGGCGCGTCGGAGCCCGTCGACGCCGTGAAGGGCCTGCGCCAGCGCCGCCTGCACAAGGCCTTCCTGCGCTACCACGATCCCGAGAACTGGCCAGCGCTGCGCGAGGCGCTCAAGAACATGGGCCGCGCCGACCTGATCGGGCCGGGCAAGCACCATCTGGTGCCGAACTGGCAGCCGGCGGGGACGGGCGGAGGCGGCGAGGGCGCGCGCACGGGGCGGAAAAACGGTCCGCAGCGCGGCGGGAAGTTCACCACCAAGGGCGTCGGATTCGGGAAGGCGCGGCCGGGGCGGTAGGCTCCTCTCGAACATGACGGCCTTCACCCTGAGGAGCGCGCGAAGTGCGCGTCTCGAAGGGTGGCCGCATCGACACTGCGGATTTTGCAATCCTTCGAGACGCGGCCTGCGGCCGCTCCTCAGGATGAGGGTTGTTGGTGCGTCGCCCTTGACGCCGCCGGCCCGCCGCCCCCAAATACGCCTTGCCAAGGAGATCCCCGCCAGGGGGCTGAGAGGCTGGCAGCGCGAGAGCGAAGTCTGAAGAGACTAAAACTCGAGCGGCCCGGCGATCCTTAGAACCTGATCCAGTTCGCACTGGCGGAGGGATGGCTGCGGGCGGTGAGCCCGACCCTTCCCGCCGGCGCGACATGAACGAGTCGAGCAAAATGCGGGTCCAAGTCATTGGCGCAGGCATCGTTGGGCTGACCGCAGCCTTCGAACTCGCGCGACGCGGCGTCGAGGTCTCGCTCTACGAACGCCGACCCGGGCCGGGCCTCGGCTGTTCCTTCTACGCCGGAGGCATGATCTCACCCTGGTGCGAGCGTCAGGCGGCTGAGCCCATCGTCACGCAACTCGGTATCGAGGCGCTCGACTTCTGGACGAAGACGCTGCCGGTCGCGACCATCAAGGGCTCGCTCGTCGTCGCCCCGCCGCGCGACCGCGCCGACGTCGTCAGCTTTTCCAAGCGCACCAGCGAATTCGAGGAATGCGACGCACGTCGCATCGGCGAGATCGAGCCCGATCTCGCCGACCGTTTTCCCTATGGCCTCTATTTTCCGAAGGAAGCCCATCTCGAACCGCGTGACGCCACCGCTGCGCTCGGCAAGGCGCTCGCGCAAATGCCGAACGTGACGCTGCATTATTCGACCGAAGCGACAGGCGATGAAAAATTCGACTTCACGCTCGATTGTCGTGGCTTTGCGGCGAAGCCCGTCCTGCCGGACTTGCGCGGCGTGAAGGGCGAGATGCTGGTGCTGCGCACGAAGGACGTGTCGCTCGCGCGCCCGATCCGCATGCTGCACCCGCGCCGCCCCGTCTATATCGTGCCGCGCACAGATCCGCATGAATACATGATCGGCGCCTCGATGGTGGAGAACGAGGAGCCCGGCCGCATCACCGCGCGTTCCATGATGGAGCTCCTGGGCTCCGCCTACACGATCTGCCCGGCCTTCGCCGAGGCCGAGATCGTGGAAGTCGGCGGCGACGTGCGGCCGACATACCCCGACAATTTGCCACGCCTGACGTTGCGCGGCAGGTATCTCGCCATCAACGGCCTCTACCGCCACGGCTTCCTGCTGGCGCCCGCGCTTGCCGCGCGTGCGGCGGACGTGGTGATGAAAGGCGCGCATTTCCCGGAGCTGATGCAGTGAACATCCGCGTCAATGGAATCGACTGCGATGTGAAGGCCTCCGATCTGGAAGGCCTTCTCGCGGAACTCGATTATGCCGACCAGACGGTTGCGACCGCGCTCAATCGCAATTTCGTGCGCAAGAAGGATCGCGCGGAAGCGAAATTGAACGACGGCGACGAAGTCGAAATTCTAACCCCCCGACAGGGAGGCTGATGATGAAGGATATCGCGCGCGCGCCTGACGATGCGCTGGAAGTCTACGGTACGAAGCTCGCCTCGCGCCTCTTCGTCGGCACATCCATGTACGATTCCCCGGCCATACTGGCCGACGCTGTACGCGCATCGGCCTGCGATGTCGTCACCGTCTCGCTGCGCCGCGAGGCCGGCGGGTCTCGCGCGGGAAATTCGTTCTGGGATTTGATCAAGTCGATGAACGTGCGCGTGTTGCCGAACACCGCCGGCTGCAAGACGGTGAAGGAAGCCGTCACGACCGCGCAGATGGCGCGCGAAGTCTTCGACACCCCATGGATCAAGCTGGAAGTGATCGGCGAGGACGATACGCTCCAGCCCGACGTCTTCGGTCTCGTGGAAGCCGCGCGCATCCTGAGCGAAGACGGCTTCGAGGTCTTTCCCTATACGACGGAAGATCTCGTCGTCGCCGAAAAGCTGCTCGGCGCCGGCTGCAAGGTGCTGATGCCCTGGGGCGCGCCGATCGGCTCGGGGCGCGGACTCAACAACGTGTTCGGCCTCAAGGCCATGCGCGCGCATTTCCCTGATGTGCCGCTGGTGGTCGACGCCGGCATCGGCGCGCCCTCGCATGCCGCACAGGCGCTGGAGATGGGCTACGACGCGGTGCTGCTCAACACCGCGATTGCAAAGGCGGGCGATGCAGTGGCGATGGCGCATGCCTTCAAGCTGGCGGTGACGGCAGGGCGTGAGGCATATCTCGCGACGCCGATGGAGCCGCGCGACATGGCGGCGCCCTCGACGCCGGTGTTCGGCGTGGCGTTTCGGTGAGGGTGAATCTCTTACCCTCTCCCCGCGCGCGGGGAGAGGGCAGGGTGAGGGGCCGGGAGACTGGCTCGAATGTTCGCAGCTCATCCACGCCCCTCATCCGGCGCACGCCGCCAAGTTGACGTAGGCTGCGTAAACTTGCCTACGTCGCCACCTTCTCCCTGCAGGCGGGGAGAAGGAGACAACGAGAAAGATTCGATGACCCTCGACAAATTCTACCCCATCGTCGATTCCGCGGACTGGGTGCGCCGTCTCGTCGGCGCCGGCGCGAAACTGATCCAGTTGCGCGTGAAAGAGGCGAGCGACGGCGATGTCACCGCCGAGATCGAGGGATCGATGATCGCCTGCGACGCCGCGAGCGCGCAGCTGATTGTCAACGACTACTGGCAGGCGGCGATCGAGGCCGGTTGCGATTTTGTCCATCTCGGGCAGGGCGATCTCGACACCGCCGATGTGAAGGCTATTCGGCGGGCAGGCATCAGGCTCGGCATTTCCACGCACGATCACGCTGAACTCGATCGCGCGCTCAGCTTCGATCCCGACTATGTCGCGCTCGGCCCGATCTACGAGACGCTGCTCAAGGAAATGCCATGGGACCCGCAAGGCCTCGATCGCATCGGCGAATGGAAGAAGATTGTCGGCGACAAACCGCTCGTCGCCATCGGCGGCCTCACGCTGGAGCGTGCGCTGCTCTGTTTGAAAGCGGGCGCCGATTCCGCCGCCGTCGTCACAGACATCGTGCGCGCGGCAAATCCGGAAGCGCGCGCGAAGGAATGGATCGCGGCGACGCGCTAACTAACCGATCATTGCGAGGAGCGGAGCGACAAAGCAATACAACCCCTTGATCCGAGGGTAGGGGATGGATTGCCGCGTCGGCCTTTCGCGCTTCATCGCAATGATGGTTGAGCTACTCCGCATCCCCCTGCTTCTCAGGCGCCGCATCCGCGAATGCCGGCAGCGCCTTGCAGGCGGCTTCAGCCTGCAACAGGCGAGGGAAGCCTGACAGGTCCACGCCGAAGCGTCGGGCGTTTCCGAGCTGCGGGATGATGCAGATGTCGGCGAGCGTCGGCTGCGCGCCGAAGCAGAATGGTCCCGGCTCGTTCGCGATGAGCTTTTCGCAGGCAGCCAGGCCCTCGGCGTTCACGCGCTTCGCCCAGGCCTGCGCGGCCTCCTCGCCGCAGAGTTCACGCACCCATCCGAGAATGCGCAGGTTCTGCAAAGGATGCGTTTCGCAGGCGATCGCCAGCGCGACCGCGCGCACACGCGCGCGCTGGAGCGGATCGGCCGGCAGCAGCGCCGGCGTGGGATGTGTTTCGTCCAGCCATTCGACGATGGCGAGCGATTGCGTGAGCAGCGCGCCATTGTCGAGCTCGAGCGTCGGCACGAGGCCTTGCGGGTTCATGGCGAGATAATCGGCGGCGCGGTGCTCGCCCTTGCGCAGGTGGCGGAACGCATGCTCGGCGCTCACGCCCTTGAGGTTGAGCGCGATGCGCACGCGATAGGCCGCCGACGAGCGGAAATAACCGTGAAGCCGCATTCCTTGCCTCCCTTGCGCCGTCATCCCGCGCAAGCGCCCAGAGGTCAATGTGGCCGCAGATTGACAGACGTCTGATTATCAGTATCGTGTCGAATAACAAAGAAACAGGGGGAGGGAAAGCTCTATCGCGCCCGCGCGGCGCGGGGCTATGCTCGCCTCCCATTCAGGACGGCGCCGCGCCGAACGAGGAAGACCATCATGAATTATGTCGTTGCGCCGCCCCCGGTCGTGTCCATTCCTGTCGCGGGCGGCGCCGATCGTTTCCCGGTTCGCCGCGTCATCTGCGTCGGCCGCAACTACGAGGCGCACGCGCGCGAAATGGGCCGCGATCCCTCGCGCGAGCCTCCCTTCTTCTTCACCAAGCCGGCCGACGCGATCGTCACCGAAACGGGGAACGTGCCCTATCCGCCGGAAACGAAGAACTTCCATTACGAGATGGAGCTCGTCGTCGTTATCGGCAAAGACGGGTTCGAGATCCCCGAGGACAAGGCGCTCGACCACGTCTTCGGCTACACGGTCGGCATCGATCTCACGCGTCGCGACCTGCAGCTCGCCGCCCGCGACCTCGGCCGTCCCTGGGACTGGGGCAAGGCCTTCGACAAGTCGGCGCCGATCTCCCCGATCCAGCCGGCCTCGAAGATCGGCCATCCGTCGAAGGGCCGCATCTGGCTCTCGGTCAACGGCGCGATCAAGCAGGACGCCGATATCGCCGATCTCATCTGGAACGTGCCGGAGGTCATCGCCTTCGCATCGCGCTCGATCCGCCTGAAGGCGGGCGACGTCATTATGACGGGCACGCCGGCGGGCGTCGGTCCGGTCGTGGTCGGCGACAAGATCGAAGGCGGCGTCGATGGCGTCGCGAACATTTCGATCACAATCGCGCCGCCGCAGAAGTAAGGCCGAACTGAGAGTCCAATCCCTCCCCCACAAGTGGGAGGGCAAGTCCCGGGGCCCGCACGCGCATTGTCCCGCGACACAAACAAAAATTGAGGGAGAAATCGATGAAGAAACTCATTGCGTCCGCTTTCGTCCTGTCGCTCCTGTCGAGCGCGGCCATCGCTGCCGATCCCGTCAAGATCGGCTTCCTGTCGACCTTCTCCGGACCCGGCGGCCAGCTCGGCCAGGAGCTGCTCGACGGCTTCAATCTGGCGCTGGAGGAAAACGGCAAGACCATCGGCGGCCGTCCGGTTGAGATCATTCAGGGCGACGATCAGGCCAAGCCGGATGTCGGCCGCCAGGCGGCGGACAAGATGATCGAGCGCGACAAGGTGCAGATCATGACCGGCATCAATTTCTCGAACGTCATGCTCGCCGTCGCCAAGCCCGCGCTCGACGCCGGCGCCTTCATCGTCTCATCCAACGCCGGCCCCTCGCAATACGCGGGCGCGCAGTGCCACCCGCATTTCTTCGCCGCCTCCTTCCAGAATGACACGGCGTCGGAGGCCATGGGCCTCTACCTGCAGAACAAGGGCGTGAAGAAAATGTACCTGCTCGCGCCGAACTATCCGGCGGGCAAGGATTTTCTGGCGGGCTTCAAGCGTTTCTACAAGGGCCAGATCGTCGGCGAGGTCTACACTACCTTCGGCCAGCTCGATTACGCCGCCGAAATCGCGCAGGTGCGCGCCGCCAATCCCGATGGCGTCTATTTCTTCTATCCCGGCGGCATGGGCATCAATTTCGTCAAGCAGTACAATCAGGCCGGCCTGAAGAAGACGATCCCGCTCTACGGCCCGTCCTTCTCGCTCGACCAGACCGTGCTGCCGGCGATCGGCGACGCCGCCGTCGGCGCCTTTGCTTCGGCCTTCTGGGCCGAGAGCTTCGACAATCCCGCGAGCAAGAAATTCGTGGCGGCCTTCGAGGCGAAGTACAAGCGGATTCCCTCGCCGAACGCGGCCGACGCCTATGACACCGCGCGCCTGATCGACGCCGCCGCCAAGAGCATCGGCGGCAAGATCGAGGACAAGGCGGCCTTCCGCAAGGCGCTGGAGACCGTGAAGTTCGACAGCGTGCGCGGCAAGTTCCGCTTCAACACGAACCATTTCCCGATCCAGGATTTCTACCTGACCGAGATCGTGAAGGACGCCAAGGGCCGTCCCGTGATGGCCGTGCGCGAAAAGATCGACAGCGACCACAAGGACGCCTACGTCGACAAGTGCAAAATGGCGAACTGAGAGGCTTCACGCGGCCGTCATGGCCGGGCTCGTCCCGGCCATCTACGCCGCAGGGCTTCGCCAGGACGATTGTGAAACCACGTGCGCGTCAACTGCGGCGCATCTGTTGCCCGGCGTGGCGTCATGCCCGCGACAAGCGCGGGCATGACGTCCGAAAGCAGGATCGAGACGTGACCCTCTCGCTCATCACAGAGCAATTGCTCAACGGCGTGCAGCTGGGCGTTATGCTGTTTCTGATGTCGGCGGGGCTCACCCTCGTCTTCGGCATCATGAACTTCATCAATCTCACGCATGGCTCGCTCTACATGATCGGCGCCTTTGCCGGAGCCGCGACGCAGGCCGCGACGGGTTCATTCCTGCTCGCGATGCTCGTCGCGCCGCTCGTCGCGGCGGCCGCCGGCCTCGCGCTCGAAACCACGCTGCTCCGCCGCTTCTACGGCCGCGATCATCTCGATCAGGTGCTCGTCACTTTCGGCTCGATCCTCGCGCTCAACGAAGCAACCCGCATGATCTTCGGCCTCACGCCGTTGCGCATGAACCTGCCGCCGGCGCTCTCGGGCCATGTCGACATTGCCGGCATTCCCTATCCCACATTCCGCCTCGCGATCCTGATCACGGGTCTGATCGTCGCGGGCCTGCTCTATCTCGTCATCATGCGCACGCGCATCGGCATGTGGGTGCGCGCAGGCGCGAGCAATCGCCCGATCGCGTCGGCCATGGGCGTCAACGTGCCGCTTGTCTTCGCGGCCCTCTTCGGCGCTGGCGCGGCGCTCGCGGGGCTTGCCGGCGTCATGGCCGGGCCAATCCTGTCCGTGCAGGTCGGCATGGGCGAGCCCATTCTCATTCTCGCGCTCGTCGTCACTGTCATCGGCGGCGTCGGCTCCATTCGCGGCGCCCTTGTCGCGGCCCTGCTCGTCGGCGTCGTCGACACGCTCGGCCGCGTGCTGCTCACGCCCGCGCTCGGCTCCATGGCGATCTTCGTCATGATGGCGGCCATCCTTGCTTTCCGGCCGAAGGGCCTGTTCCCCGCCCATGGCTGAGCCGGCGACCAATCTTTCGCGCCTGCGCGACGTCGTACCGACGCTGCTGATTCTGGCGGCGCTCGCGGCGACGCCGATGGTCGCGCTCGCGATTGGCGACCCCTTCATCGTCAAGGTCGCGACGCGCGTCGTGATCTTCGCCATCGCGGCCGTCGCGCTCAATTTCGTTGTCGGTTACGGCGGCCTCGTCAGCCTGTGCCACGCCGGATTCTTTGGCATCGGCGGCTATGTCGTCGGCATTTTGGCCTGGCACGATTTCAACGCCGAGCCGCTGTGGTTCATGTCGGGAACGTCCGACCTTGCGATTTCTCTGCCAGCGGCCATTCTCCTGTCCGCGATGATCGCGACCATCGTCGGCGCCATCTCGCTGCGCACCAGCGGCCCTTATTTCCTGATGATCACGCTGGCCTTCAACCAGATGTTCTATTACGGCGCGATCGCCTTGCAGAAATACGGCGGCGATGACGGCCTGCAGATCATGAGCACGATCACGCTCGGCCCGCTCGATGTCTCCAATCGCTACCGCTTCTTCTATCTCGCGCTCGCTGTCCTCGCGCTCACGCTGCTGCTCGTCGGCCGTTTCGTCGACAGCCGCTTCGGTATGGTTTTGCGCGCATCATCAAAAAACGAAACCCGCGTGATCGCGGTCGGCGTCGATCCCTGGCTCTATCGTCTCGCCGCCTTCGTCGTTTCCGCCGTTCTGACGGCTGTCGCCGGCGCTTTGCTCGCCGCCGGCCAGCAATTCATCTCGCCTGTCGACATGGGCTGGGACCGCTCGGGCGATCTCGTCGTCATGGCCGTGCTCGGCGGCGTCGGCGTGGTCTGGGGCCCGGCTATCGGCGCGGCCGCCTTCGTCGTGCTCGAACTCGTGCTGTCCTCGTGGACGACGCATTGGCAGTTCGTCTTTGGCCTTCTCATCGTGCTGATCGTCGTCAGCCTGCGCGGCGGCCTCGCCGATCTCGCGCAGACGCTATTCGCGCGAAGGAGCGGGGAGGCGAAACATGGCTGACGTCATCCTCGCCGTCGATCGCCTGATGAAGTCTTTCGGCGGGTTGCGCGCGACCAACGATCTCTCGCTCGAAGTGCTGCGCGGCGAATGCCACGCCATCATCGGCCCGAACGGCGCCGGCAAGACGACCTTCATCTCGCAATTGCAGGGCATGCTCGCGCCGGACGCCGGCACGATCACGCTCAATGGTCGTGACATTACGGGCGAGCCCGCCCATCGTCGCGCCCGCCTCGGCATCGCGCGCTCGTTCCAGATCACTTCGCTCGTGCCGGATTTTTCCGTGCTCGATCATGCCGCCCTCGCGGTGCAGGCGCGGCTCGGCCACTCCTTCCGCTTCTGGAAGAACGCGCGCCGCGATCCCGCGCTGGTCGCGCCCGCGCGCGAGGCGGTCGAGACCGTCGGCCTGGCGTCGCGTGAAAACACGCTCGCACGCGATCTCTCGCATGGCGAGGCGCGCCAGCTCGAACTCGCCATCGCCATCGCGCAGCAGCCCAAACTCCTTCTGCTCGACGAGCCCATGGCCGGCATGGGCCGCAAGGACGGCGTCGCCATGACGGAACTGCTCGCGCGCCTGAAGAGGGATTACTCGATCATCCTGATCGAACACGACATGCAGGCCGTCTTCTCGCTCGCCGATCGCATCAGCGTTCTCGTCGCCGGCCATATCATCAAGACCGGCGCGCCCGAGGTCATCCGCACAGACCCCGACGTGCGCGCCGCCTATCTCGGACATTGACGCCATGCTGCTCGACGTCCGCAAACTCGAAGCCGGCTACGGTCGCAGCCAGGTCCTGTTCGGGCCGAGCTTTTCCGTCGGCAAAGGCGAGGTTGTCACGCTGCTCGGCCGCAACGGCATGGGCAAGACCACGACAGTGCGCTGCCTTGCGGGCCTGCTCCGCCCGAGCGCGGGCGAAATCCATTTCAAGGGCGCCCGCATCGATTCTCGCGCGCCCCATGCGATCGCGCATGCGGGCTTCGGTCTCGTGCCGGAAGGCCGTCACATCTTCCCCAATCTCACCGTGCGCGAAAACCTCGTTATGGCCGGCATCAAGCGCAGCGACCGGCGCGAGCCCTGGACGCTGGAACGCGTGCTCGAATTCTTCCCGCGTCTCGCCGAACGGCTGGCCAACGGCGGCAATCAATTGTCGGGCGGCGAACAGCAGATGCTCGCCATCGGCCGTGCGCTCATGACCAATCCGGATCTGCTCGTTCTGGACGAGGCGACCGAGGGGCTTGCGCCGCTCATCCGCCAGCAGATCTGGAACAAGCTCGATGCGCTCAAGCAGACCGGCCTCGCCATGATCGTCATCGACAAGGAAATCGACGCGCTCCTGCGCTTCGCCGACAGGCACTACATCGTCGAGAAGGGCGAGATCGTCTGGTCCGGCGACAGCGATGCGCTCGAATCCGACAAGCAGGCGCAGGACGCCTATCTGAGCGTGTGAGGCGCAAATGCCGAAATCCATCGACATCATCCGTGGCGAGCATCGTGCGCTCGCTTCCGTCCTCAACGCCCTGCGCGAAATCGTCGACGGCGTCGCGGCCGGCCGCTTCCAGCCGGACTTCCAGCTCCTGTCGGCCATGATGGTCTATATCGCCGACGTGCCGGAGATCGTGCATCACCCCAAGGAGGACGATCATCTCTTCGCGCGCATGAAGCAGCGCTCGCCCGACGCCGGCGTCATCATCGACAGGCTCGAGAAGGAGCATGTCGAGGGCTATGCGCTGACCCGCGAACTCGAACATGCGCTGGTGCCCTGGCAGGGCCTTGGGCAGGGCGCCTTCGCGCAGTTCCAGGACTGCGCCACGCGCTATCTCGACTTCAATTGGCGCCATCTCAATACGGAAGAAGACGAGTTGCTTCCCCTCGCGCGCCGCGATCTGAAGCCCGACGACTGGGCGGAGATCGACGCCGCCTTCGCCGCGAATTTCGATCCCTTCGCCGGTCCGAACCGCGAATATGCGGCGCTGTTCGACCGCATCGTCGATCTCGCCCCCGCGCCGATCGGTCACGGCGGGTCTCCGCGCGCCTAAGACTGGAATCGCGTTATAAGGACCGCCATGGCGAACCGCGAAGACTTCCACTCCATGCCAGGCCATCTGATCCGCCGCGCGCATCAGATATCCGTCGCCATATTCATGGAGGAATGCGCCGAGCATAACGTCACGCCGGTGCAATACGCCTGCCTCTCCGAAATCGCCCGCCAGCCCGGCGTCGACGCCACGCGGCTTGCCGCGGCCGTGGCCTTCGACCGCTCGACGCTCGGCAACGTGCTGGAGCGGCTGGAGACGAAGGGCTGGGTCGATCGTCGCCCCTCGCCCGAAGACCGGCGGGTGAAGCTCCTGCACATCACCCAGGCCGGCGAACAATTGCTCGAAGCGATCGAACCGGCCGTCGTCGCGACGCAGAAAAGATTGTTGAAACCGCTCGCGGCTGCTGACCGCAAATTGTTCATGCGCCTGATCGGCGAGCTGGTGGAGGGCAACAACGACGTCTCGCGTGCGCCCCTCGGGCGGAACGAGACGGAATAGCCCGCCGACCCGTTGCGGATATTCCCCGCTGTGGCGTGCGGGCACTGGATTAATCCACCGCGCCGATATTTATGAGCCCATGCGAAATTCGCCGTTCATCGCCTCCGCGCTCGTCTGCGCCCTTGCCGTCGCCGGGGGCGGCGCCGCTATGGCCGGTCAGGCAACGCGCGTCGCGCGCCCGGCGCACGTCGCCGCGCCGAAGCCGGACTGCCCGCGCGCCAATTATCCCGGCGACCCCATCTGCGCATGGGAGGATGACGGCAAGAACCTGCCCACGCCCTCGGCCCGCGCGGTGCGCCGGGAAATCCCCGACGACGTGATGATCAACGACCAGATGTCGCTGAGCGGCGCCGATCCCGTCGCCATGGGCAGGCCCCCGGCGGTCGCGGGCAATCCCTATCCCGTGCGGAAGAAAGAGCCGCTCGGCGGCGGCGCGGCGGTCAACTACAAGTTCTGAGTCGCGGCGGAGCGAGCGGAAAAAATCGGCGCCTTCCGGCGCCGACTCCTGCTTCATTCGACCTGGCCCGCGACGCTCAGTCCCGGAAGCCAGCGCGAGCGCGGCAGGCGACCTTGAACTTGCGGCGCGGCCAGCCGTAGAGCCCGCGCGCATTGGCGCGCTGGTTGCACACAGCGTTGCGCGCGCGCCAGCGCTTCATGTAGCGCTGCTCGGCGGTCATGGCCTTGCGGCGAACTTTCGTCATTGTTTTTCCCGCGCGAACGGCCATGCCTTTCGCACTGGATTTCGCGGCGCCAGCCGCCTTGGCGTCCGAGGCGGCCTTCGCCGCTGCGGCCTTGGCGTCCGCCGCAGCCTTCGCGGCAGCGGCCTGAGCGTCGGCTGCAGCCTTCGCAGCGGCTGCCTTGGCGTCGGCTGCGGCCTTTTCGGCTGCGGCCTTCGCGTCGGCGGCCGCCTTCTCGCCAGCCGCCTTGGCGTCCGCGGCGGCTTTGCCGGCCGCGTCGGTCGCGCCGGCGGCCTTGCCCTTCAGCGCATCGATGACTTCCTTCGCCTTGGCTGCGCCGGCGGCGCCCGCCGCCTTGGCCGCATCGCCCGTGCTCTTGGCGTCCGCCGCCGCCTTGTCGGCTGCCATTTTGGCTTCGGTGGCCGCCTTTTCGGCCGCCGCTTTGGCGTCGGCTGCGGCCTTGTCGGCGGCTTCCTTGGCGGCGGCGCCTGCGTCCTTGGCGGCGCCCATTGCCTTGCCGAGCGCTGAAGCGCCGGGAATCGACTGCGCCGCAGCCGGACCCGCCAGCAGGGCCATCAAGGAAATCGTCAGCGTCAATCTCTTCATCAAATCATCTCCGGTGAGCCTCTCGGGCCGCACCGCATCTGACGGACAAATCGATGCAAATTCAAGACGGTCGAGACGCGCGGAATGTCGCGCCCCGCAGGGGTCGGCCCCGCCTCAGCCGGAGATCGCGTCTCCCTGCGACCCACGCTCGCGCCAGAAGCGTGCGCGCAGGCGCGGCGCGATCCACCAGGACAAGGGCGCCGAAATGATCGCGGTCAGGCCGACGACCCATGGCATGAGCGCCATGGCGTCGCGCGCGAGCGGCGTCGCGAGCACGAGCATGACGCCAATGCCGAACATGACGGCCTGCACCATGAGGTAGACCATCACGGCGATCTGGAAACGGACGGACATAGATAGTCTCCTGACGCGAGCCGGGGCCGCCGGCCTTCAGCGCCGCCAGACCTGCCCGACCCGGCGCTGGCGCTTGAATTCCGCGCGCATCCGCGGCGCGATCGTCCATGCGATCGGGCCAGAGACGAAGGCGCTGAATACGACCATCCAGGGCAGGAGCATGAGGGCGCGCTCGGCCGGGGCGACTTGCAGCGCCACGAGTAGAGTGACGCCGAAGGCGACGGATTGAACGACGAGAAACAGGATTGCGGCGATCTGGAACCGGGTCGACATGGCGACCTCCAGGGCTCGAGGTATTGGCGGTGAACGCGCCATTCCGTCGGTGGTTCCTTCGCTGTGCAGCTTGCCCCCTGTGCGCGAAGAGTTTATAGGAACGCCGTGAAAGACCGCCCTTTCCGGGCGGCTTTTCGCTTGAGCCGCTTGGTTTCGCCGGCCCGCGCCGGCCCGTTTCACACGGTGGGGTCGAAGGCTGATTGCCCGACCGCCCGTCGGCGAAAACGAGCACCCGCAACACAAACCCCGCCGGCGCCCGCCCGTCTGGGCCCTTAGGAGAACTTATGTCCGCTACTCACGAACGCGCGCCCTCGCGCGATGATTTTGCCGCTATGCTCGAGGAGAGCTACGGCGAGAACGAAGCTTTCGAAGGTTCGGTAATCAAGGGCAAGGTCGTCGCCATCGAGAAGGATGTCGCCGTCATCGACCTCGGCCTCAAGACCGAAGGCCGCGTGGCCCTCAAGGAATTCACCGGCCACGGCCGCGATCCGGCGCCGGAAGTCGGCGATACCGTCGAAGTCTATCTCGAGCGCATCGAGAACGCGCTCGGCGAAGCCGTCATTTCGCGTGACAAGGCCCGCCGCGAAGAGAGCTGGGTCAAGCTCGAGAAGGCCTTCGAGGCCAACGAGAAGGTCGAAGGCGTCATCTTCAACCAGGTCAAGGGCGGCTTCACCGTCGACCTCGACGGCGCCGTGGCCTTCCTGCCGCGCTCGCAGGTCGACATCCGTCCGATCCGCGACGTCACCCCGCTCCTGGGCGTCGCCCAGCCCTTCCAGATCCTCAAGATGGATCGCCGCCGCGGCAATATCGTCGTGTCGCGCCGCACCGTTCTGGAAGAGAGCCGCGCCGAGCAGCGCCACGAGATCGTCGCCAACCTCGAAGAGGGTCAGGTGATCGAAGGCGTCGTGAAGAACATCACGGACTACGGCGCGTTCGTGGATCTGGGCGGCATCGACGGCCTGCTGCATGTCACCGACATCGCCTGGCGTCGCGTCAACCACCCGACCGAAGTGCTGAACATCGGCCAGTCGGTGAAGGTGAAGGTCATCAAGATCAACCACGAGACGCACCGCATCTCGCTGGGCATGAAGCAGCTCCAGGAAGACCCCTGGCACGGCATCGAGGCGAAATATCCGCTGCAGGCCCGCCTGCACGGCCGCGTCACCAACATCACCGACTACGGCGCCTTCGTGGAGCTGGAGCCGGGCATCGAAGGTCTGGTGCACGTCTCGGAAATGTCCTGGACCAAGAAGAACGTCCATCCCGGCAAGATCGTCTCGACGAGCCAGGAAGTCGACGTTCAGGTGCTGGAAGTCGATCCGGTCAAGCGCCGCATCTCGCTCGGTCTCAAGCAGACCCTGCAGAACCCGTGGGAAGCCTTCGCCGAGAAGCACCCGATCGGTTCCGAGGTCGAGGGCGAGGTCAAGAACAAGACCGAATTCGGTCTGTTCCTGGGTCTGGAAGGCGACGTGGACGGCATGGTCCATCTCTCCGACCTCGACTGGAACCGCCCCGGCGAGCAGGTCATCGACGACTTCAAGAAGGGCGAGATGGTCAAGGCTCAGGTGCTCGACGTGGACGTCGACAAGGAGCGCATCTCGCTCGGCATCAAGCAGCTCGGCAGCGATCCCTTCCAGTCCGCCAAGGGCGGCGAGGAAGGCGGCGACCTGCGCAAGGGCGGCGTCGTGACCTGCGAGATCGTCGAGGTCAAGGACGGCGGTCTGGAGGTCAAGATCGTCGGCACGGACCTGAACGCCTTCATCAAGCGTTCGGAACTGGCTCGCGACCGCGCCGACCAGCGCCCCGAGCGTTTCGCCGTCGGCGAGAAGGTGGACGCCCGCGTCACCCTGTTCGACCGCAAGGCCCGCAAGGTCTCCGTGTCGATCAAGGCGCTGGAAGTGGCCGAGGAAAAGGAAGCCATCGCCCAGTACGGCTCGGCCGACTCGGGCGCCTCGCTCGGCGACATTCTCGGCGCGGCCCTCAAGGCCCGCGAGAAGAAGGGCGAATAAGCCTCTTCTTCGCGTGAAGAAACAAGACCCGCGCGGATCGCTCCGCGCGGGTTTTTTCTTGGGGCCCGCACCTCGTCTTGCCTTGTGGGCGGCGCCCGCCAGAGCTAGCCTCCGCGCCTCATCGCCATCCGAGGTCTCATGGTTCCGCCCCCGCCCGAATATCTCCTCGAACGCCGTCTGCTGACGCGCAAGCTTTCGTTCTGGCGCATCGCAGCGTTGGGGGCCTTGTTCGTCGCCGTTCTTGTCGCCGGATGGCGGCTCGCCGGCGATCGCTCGCACGCCGCCGCGCATATCGCGCGGGTGCGGATCTCCGGCGTCATCAAGGATGACCGCGACCTGCTGAAAGTCGTGCGCGACGTCGCCGCCTCCTCCTCCGCCCGCGCCGCCATCCTGTCGATCGACAGCCCCGGCGGCACGACAACCGGCGCGGAAGCCCTTTATGACGAACTGCGCCGGCTCGCGGCGAAGAAGCCGACGGTCGCGGTCGTGGACGGCGCGGCGGCGTCGGGCGCCTATATCGCCGCGCTGGCCGCCGACGGCATCGTGGCGCGCGGGAATTCCATGGTCGGCTCGATCGGCGTCCTGATGCAGATGCCGAACGCGACCAAGCTGATGGATACGGTCGGGGTCAAGATGGAGGAGATCAAGTCCTCGCCCCTCAAGGCGGCGCCCAACCCTTACGAGCCCGTGACACCCGAGGCGCGCGCCGCGGTCGCCGCCATGATCGCGGATTCTTTCAATTGGTTCAAAGGGCTGGTCAAGGAACGGCGCAAGCTCGACGACGCCGGTCTCGCAACCGTTTCCGACGGCCGCGTCTTCACCGGACGCCAGGGGGTTGAGCTGAAGCTTGTCGACAGGATCGGCGGCGAGCGCGAGGCCATTGCCTGGCTGGAGACGGAGAAGGGCGTGGCCAAGGGACTGAAGGTCCGCGACTGGAAGAAGCCGCGCAAGCTCCAGACCTTCGGTCTGCTCGGCGCGCTCGCGGGGGCGGCCGGCTTCGACGGGCTCGCCGCCGCTCTCGCGACGGCGGACGACGTGGCCCAGACACGGCTGCTTGACGGTCTCGTTGCGATTTGGCAGGGTTCGGCATTGAATTAAAGACTTTTTTGCAAACGCCGACCATGCGCATGCGCGTCGGCGCTTTTTGTACAGGGGCCCTGGGTGATCAAGTCGGAACTCGTGCAGCGCATCGCCAAGCGCAACCCGCAGCTTTTCCAGCGCGATGTCGAGAACATCGTCAACGCGATCCTCGACGAGATCACCAATGCCCTCGCGCGGGGCGACCGTGTCGAGCTTCGCGGCTTCGGCGCGTTCTCCGTGAAGCGGCGGGATGCGCGCGTCGGCCGCAATCCGCGCACTGGCGCGCCGGTTTCGGTCGAGGAAAAATCAGTGCCCTTCTTCAAGACCGGCAAGGAAATGCGCGAGCGCCTGAACGACGGCGGCCCCTGAGCCGCCGCTTGCGCCGGCCGCCCTTCCGCGCTCTATAGGGACCCATGCGCACTCTGTTTCGTCTTCTCGTCGTCCTGCCGGTGGCGATCCTCATCGTCCTGTTCGCTGTCGCCAATCGCCATCTGGTGATGGTGTCCTTCGATCCCTTCCCCGGCAACGACATCCAGGGCCCGCAGCTGACCGCGCCCCTGTTCCTGCTGCTGTTTCTCGCCGGCGCGCTGGGCGTGCTGGCTGGCGGCATGACCGTTTGGTTCCGTCAGGGCCGCTTCCGCAAGCAGGCGCGCGAGGCGAAGGCCGAGGCGGCCGAGGCGCGCGGCCGGGCCGAAGACATGCGCGAGAAGGTCGACCGGATGGAGCGCGCCTCGCTCGCCGCCCTGCCGCCGTCCGGCCGCAACGCCGCCTGACTGTCTTTTCGGCCCCGGGTCCCTTGACCTGCGCCGCTTTTGAGGGAATTGCGTCGTTATGACGCGCATGTCCCCGATCATAAAGATTTGCGGCCTCAGGACGGCCGAGAGCCTCGCCGCCGCGCTGGACGCCGACGCGGACATGGTCGGCTTCGTCTTCTTCGGCCCAAGTCCGCGCAATATTTCGCTATCAGAAGCCGCCGCGCTCGCGCCGCTCGTGAAAGGGCGCGCCAGGAAGGTGGCGTTGACGGTCGACGCCGACGATGCGCTGATCGACGCCGTGGCTCGCGCGCTCCAACCCGACATCCTGCAATTGCACGGACGCGAGACGCCCGCCCGCGCCGCCCAGCTCGCGGCGCGCACCGGCAAGCAGATCATGAAGGCGATCGGCGTTTCGGAACGCGCGGACCTCGCCGCCGTGGCCGATTATTCAGCCATCTGCGACTGGTTGTTGCTCGACGCCAAGCCGCCGAAGGACGCGACCCGCCCCGGCGGCAACGGCGAGCCGTTCGACTGGGCGATCATCGACGGCTTCGCCCCGGGCAAACCCTGGCTCCTGTCGGGCGGTCTCACCCCCGCCAATGTCGCCGAAGCCCTCGCGCGCACCGGCGCGCCGGGCGTCGATGTGTCCTCGGGCGTCGAAAGCGCGCCGGGCGTGAAGGACGTGAGCGCGATCCGCGGCTTCGTGGCTGCCGCCCGCGCGCTTTCCTGACCGGGCCCGAGGCGTTAAGAGAGGCGCTCGCAAGAGCAGGGACTTCGCCTTGAACCAGCAGACGCCCAATTCCTTCAGCACCGGCCCGGACGACCACGGCCGCTTCGGCATTTTCGGCGGCCGCTTCGTCGCCGAAACGCTGATGCCGCTGATTCTCGATCTAGAGGCGGCCTATGAGCAGGCGAAGACCGATCCGGCCTTCCACGCCGAGATCGCGCATCTGCACACGCATTACGTCGGACGCCCGAGCCCGCTCTATCTCGCCGAGCGTCTGACCGAGCATCTCGGCGGCGCCAAGGTCTATTTCAAGCGCGATGAGCTGAACCACACCGGCGCGCACAAGATCAACAATGTGCTGGGCCAGATTTTGCTCGCGCGCCGCATGGGCAAGAAGCGCATCATCGCCGAGACGGGCGCGGGCCAGCACGGCGTCGCCACCGCCACGGCCTGCGCGAAATACGGCCTCGAATGCGTCGTCTACATGGGCGCGGTCGACGTCGAGCGCCAGAAGCCCAACGTCTTCCGCATGAAAATGCTCGGCGCGACCGTCGTGCCTGTTCAATCCGGCGCCCGCACGCTCAAGGATGCGATGAACGAGGCCTTGCGCGACTGGGTGACGAACGTCGAGAACACGTTCTACTGCATCGGCACGGCGGCGGGCCCGCATCCCTATCCCGCCATGGTGCGCGATTTCCAGTCGATCATCGGCAAGGAGGCGAAGGAGCAAGTGCTGGCGGCCGAAGGCCGGCTGCCCGATTCCATCATCGCCTGCATTGGCGGCGGCTCGAACGCGATCGGTCTGTTCCATCCCTTCCTCGACGACAAGAGCGTCGCGATCTATGGCGTCGAGGCGGCCGGCCACGGCCTCAATGTCGAGAACGGCCACGCCGCTTCGCTCGCGGGCGGCAAGCCCGGTGTGCTGCACGGCAACCGCACCTATCTGCTGATGGACGACGACGGCCAGATTCTCGAGGGCCATTCGATCTCGGCCGGCCTCGATTATCCCGGCATCGGCCCCGAGCATGCGTGGCTACGCGACGTTGGCCGCGTCACCTATCTTTCGGCGACCGACAAGGAGGCGCTTGCCGCCTTCCAGCTCTGTTCGCAGCTCGAGGGCATCATCCCAGCGCTCGAACCCGCGCACGCGCTGGCGAAGGTGATGGAGCTCGCGCCGAAATTGCCGCGCGACCACGTGATGGTGATGAACATGTGCGGCCGCGGCGACAAGGATATTTTTGCCGTCGCCGAACATCTGGGCGGAATGTGATGACAACCCGTATCGACCGCCGCTTCGCGGCCCTCGCCGCCGAAAACCGCGCCGCGCTCGTCACCTATCTGATGGCCGGCGATCCCGATCCCGCGACCTCGCTGGAAGTGTTCCACGCCATGGCGAAGGCCGGCGCCGACGTGCTCGAGATCGGCATGGCCTTCACCGATCCCATGGCCGACGGCCCCTCGATCCAGGCGGCCGGCCTGCGCGCGCTGCAGGCGGGCATGACGCTGAAGAAGACGCTCGCGCTGGTCGCCGATTTCCGCAAGACCGACAATGACACGCCGGTCGTCCTGATGGGTTATTACAACCCGATCTACGTGATGGGCGTCGACAAATTCCTGGCTGCTGCGCAAGAAGCTGGCGTCGACGGCCTCATCGTCGTCGACCTGCCGCCGGAAGAAGACGACGAACTCTGCATTCCCGCGCTGAAAGCCGGCCTCAACTTCATCCGTCTGGCGACGCCGACGACCGACGACAAACGCCTGCCGAGCGTGCTGAACAATACCTCGGGCTTCGTCTATTACGTCTCGCTGACCGGCATCACCGGCGCCGCCATCGCCGATTACGGCAAGGTCGGCGCGGCGGTCGGGCGGATCAAGGGCCATACGAAATTACCCGTGGCGGTCGGCTTCGGCGTCAAGACGGCGGACAATGCGCGCCAGATCGCGAGCCAGGCCGATGGCGTCGTTGTCGGCACGGCGCTGGTCGACGCCCTGAAAAAGTCGCTCGACGCCGATAATAAGGCGACAGCAGGCACGGTTGAGGCGGTGGCCTCGCTCGTGCGGGAGCTCGCGGGCGGCGTCAGCGCCGGCCGCAAGGTCGCGGCGGAATAAAAAATCCCTCATCCTGAGGAGCGATCCGAAGGATCGCGTCTCGAAGGATGAGGCGGCCCATGCTTCGAGACGCCGCTTACAGCGGCTCCTCAGCATGAGGTTCGTGTGTGAGGGAAACGGCAACATGAACTGGATATCCAACGTCGTTCCGCCAAAAATCCGGTCGATGCTCAAGCGCGACACGGCGGAAAATCTCTGGACCAAATGTCCCGAGAGCGGCGAGCTCGTGTTCAACAAGGATCTGGAGGGCAATCTCTGGGTCGTGCCGGGGTCCGGCTACCACATGCGCATGCCCGCCGAGGCGCGGTTGAAGAGCCTGTTCGACGACGGCGCCTTCACGTCGCTGCCGACGCCCGACGTGCCGCTCGATCCGCTGAAATTCCGCGACGTAAAGCGCTACACCGATCGCCTGAAGGAAAACCGCGCCAAGACTGGCCAGCAGGACGCCGTGCGTCTGGCCGCCGGCAAACTCGAGGGCCAGGACATCGTCGTTGCGCTGCAGGATTTCGAGTTCCTGGGCGGCTCGCTCGGCATGGCCGCGGGCGAGGCGATCATCGCCGGCATGACGGCGGCGGTCGAGCGGCGCACGCCCTTCATCATCTTCACCGCGTCGGGCGGCGCGCGCATGCAGGAAGGCATGTTCTCGCTGATGCAGATGCCGCGCACGACGGTCGCCGTCCAGCGTCTTCGCGCAGCGAAACTGCCCTACATCGTCGTGCTGACAAATCCCACGACCGGCGGCGTCACCGCTTCCTACGCCATGCTCGGCGACATCCACATCGCCGAACCCGGCGCGGTCATCGGCTTCGCCGGCGCGCGCGTGATCGAGCAGACGATCCGCGAAAAACTGCCCGACGGCTTCCAGCGCTCCGACTTCCTGCGCGACCACGGCATGGTCGACATGGTCGTGCCGCGCGGCGAGATGCGCGCGACGCTGGCGCGCCTGTGCGCGCTGATGACGAAGCAGCCCGCGCGGCAGGAGCCGGATGCGGCCTAGTCGATTTCAAGAATGAAGCCCTCATGCTGAGGAGCGGCTGAAAGCCGAGTCTCGAAGCGCGAGGGCGTCTCCAGCGGCCATCCTTCGAGACGCGCCTTCGGCGCTCCTCAGGATGAGGTCTCCTGTCCATGACACAGCCTTTCTCTCCCCTCGACGCCATCCTCGCGCGCCTGCTCGATCTGCACCCGCGCAAGATCGATCTGTCGCTTGGCCGCACCGAGCGGCTGCTCGCGGCGTTGGGCGATCCGCATAGAAAATTGCCGAAGACGATCCATGTCGCCGGCACCAACGGCAAGGGGTCGACCGTCGCCTTCCTGCGCGCGATCCTCGAAGCGGCAGGCGAGCGCGTGCATGTCTATACGTCGCCGCATCTGCTGCGCTTCAACGAGCGCATCCGCCTCGCAGGTCAACTCGTCGATGATGCGACGTTGATCGCAGCGCTCGAAAAATGCGAGCGCGTGAATGCGGGCGGGCCGATCACCTTTTTCGAGATCGCGACGGCCGCCGCTTTCGATCTGTTCGCGCAAGCGCCGGCCGACTGGCTGTTGCTCGAAGTCGGCCTCGGCGGTCGCTTCGATTCCACCAATGTGATCGAACAGCCCGAAGCCAGCGTGATCACGCCGGTCTCGATCGATCACGCGGAATTTCTCGGCGATACCGTCGAACGCATCGCCTTCGAGAAGGGCGGAATCTTCAAGCGCGATACGCGAGGCGTCATCGGCTATCAGTCCGACAAAGCCCTGCGTGTGCTCGAAGGCTGCGCGCGAAGGGTCGGCGCGCCGACGATCGTCGCAGGCCGCGACTACGATGTGCGCGAGGAGAACGGTCGTCTCATCTTCGAGGACGAGCGTGGCCTCATCGATCTGCCCGCGCCGCGGCTTGCCGGGCGCCACCAGCACCAGAATGCGGCGACCGCCATCGCCACGTTGCGCATGATCGCGCCGTCGTTGCCCGCGCATGCCTTCGAGGCAGGGATGAAAACCGTGGACTGGCCGGCGCGCCTCCAGCGTATGTCGCGCGGACGGCTCGTCGAGCTGGCGCCGTCGGGCGCGGAAATCTGGATCGACGGCGGCCACAACGAGGATGGCGCGCGCGTCGCCGCCGCCGCCATGGGCGAACGCGCCGCACTGCACGACGCGCCGCTCGTGCTCGTCTGCGGCCTGCTCGCCACCAAGGACGCCCGCGCCTTTTTCGCGCATTTCACCGACCTCGCGGCGCGCATCGTCGCTGTGCCCGTATCGGGCGACCATTACGGCCGCGCGCCGGCCGATGTCGCGGAAGCCTCGCGCGATCTCGGCCTATTCGCGAGCGAGGCGCCCTCGATCGAGGAGGCGTTCACGCGCATCGTCCGCGAACATTGGCGCGCGCCGCCGCGCATCCTCATCTGTGGCTCGCTCTATCTGGCCGGCGAGGCGCTCGCGTTGAACGGCTCGACGCTCGACTGACCCTTGGCGGCCATCATCCGCGCGATCAGCGCGGCATAGGCCGAAGCGAATTTCTCCTGCCCACTCCTGGCCATGTGACATTCGTCGGACCTGTCGGCGTCGACGAACAGCGCATCGGTGTCTACGCCTGCGAATACGCCGCGCGCGGGATCGACGAGTTGGCGCTGGGCCATTGCGATAGAATTGTCCGCGCGCCAGTCGCGCAGAATAGGCAAGCATTTCGTGGCGATCGAGATGAAGACCGGCGCGGAGGGCCATTGCTTTTGCAGGCGCGCGACAATCGTGTCGAAGTCGCGCCTGTAATCTTTCGGCGAGGTCGAGAGCCCGAGATCGCTTTCGCCCTGATGCCAGATGATCGCGCTCGGCGCGTAGCGCGCGCCGAGCGAAGCGATCGCATTGTCGAGCATCGGGCGCAGCGGACCATTGGCGAAATGGGAGATTGGCCGGCCGCCGATGGCTGCGACCGCCAGGACGACATTGTCGGCGGCGCCGGTTTCGATCAGCCGGTCGCCGAGCGGCGTCAGCGCTTCGCCAAGTGTCTGGTCAGCGCCATAGAGTGGCGAGCCAGCGATCCAGCATGCGCCGTCGAAGAAATTGACGACGCGCGCGCCATACGCTGTCGAAAGCCGCGCTGCGCCAAAATTGCCGATATTCGACTGGCCGATCGCGAAAACAACGGCCGTCCGGGCGCTCTGCTGCGGGCAGGCCGCCTTTTCTTTGCCGGGATAGGCCGCAAGCCGGCCGAACTTGTCGAACGCCGCATGCGCGACCGTCGTCTCGGGGCGAGGCGCGACGAATTGCTTCCAGATCATCGAGGCGCCGAGCAAAATCGCGGCGGAGGTCGCGGCGACCAGGCCACGTTTCATTCAGCCGCGACCTGAGGCGCCTCGACCTCGCGCGTCACGAATTCGGCCGGCGACGTCAGTTCGAGAATCTCGACGTCGTCGCTGTGGCGGATCTCGCGATGGCGGATGCGCGGCGGCTGCATGACCGTGCTGCCGGCTTCCAGCCGCACATGGCCGATATCCTCGTATTCGAACTCGACCCACCCCTTCAGCACGTAGACGAACTGGAAATCGAGTTCGTGCAGGTGCCACGCGCCGTGCGGATGTTCGCCCGGCACGGCGCGGATCACGTTGACGCCGAACTTGCCCGATGTCGCATTGTCGTAGCCGAGATTGCGATAGGCGAAATACTGACGAAGGCCCTGGTCGAAGGCCGCGTCGCGCGCGTGCTGGACATGGGTCTTGACGGATGCGCTCATGAAATCCTCCCGGCCCGTTCGGGCGCTTGTCTCGTGGAGAGGATATGCGCGCGCCTCCACCGCGCAAAGAGCAGCGTCTCGCGTCCAGCGGCAAAACAAAAGGGCCGCTTTCGCGGCCCTCTGCAGTTCGGTCGAATTCCTCGGCTCAGACCGCGGAATTGATCCATTTCACAAGCTCACCCTTGGGCGCCGCGCCAACCTTCTGGGCGGCGAGCTTGCCGTCCTTGAACAGCATCAGCGTCGGGATCGAGCGGATGCCGAGCTTGCCGGCGACGCCGGGATTCTCATCGACATTGACCTTGGCGATCTTGACCTTGCCCTGCATTTCCGTGGCGATTTCCTCGAGCGAGGGGCCGATCATCTTGCAGGGGCCGCACCATTCCGCCCAGAAATCGACGACGACGGGCTCGGAAGATTTGAGGACGTCGGCTTCGAAGCTGGCGTCCGTGACTTTTGAAGTAGCCATAACAGCCTCTTGGGGGCGCGGAGATTTCCGCGCGTCGGGCACGGAACCTAGGAACGCCTTATGATTCAGTCAAGCGGCGCCCTCGTGAACCTTTCGTCACACTTGCGTCAACGGGGCTGCTCGGCGGAAGCGCGGCGCCGCGACGATGAGAGTAGTTGGCTGATTCAAATGAATATTCTCTGGCGCGACGCCTGATGTTCACGCGGCGCGCTCCACCGCCAGCGTCGCGCGCATGATTTCGGCGTCCTGGGGGCGGGAAATCAGATAGCCCTGCCCGCGCGTGCAACCGGCGGCCTTCACGAAGCCGAACTGGGCCGTCGTTTCGATTCCTTCCGCCGTCACATCCAGGTCGAGGGAGCGCGAAAGATGCGCCACGGCCTGCACGATCGCCTGATTCTTGCGCTCCGGCAGGCCGGCAATGAAGGAACGGTCGATTTTCAGGCCCTGAACCGGCAGGCGGCGGATGTGGTCGAACGACGAGAAACCTGTGCCGAAATCGTCGAGAACGATCGAGACGCCGCGCTCGTGCAGCCGCTGGATTGCCGAGGTCGTGCCGCCAGCCGCAGCCAGCACGGCCGATTCCGTGACGTCCAGATGCAGACGACGCGGCGCGCATGGCGGCCAGCGCCGCGTCGACGATAGACACGATGGAATTGTCGCAAGATCTGTTCTGGCGAGACGTTGACGGCGACGCCGACGTCGGACGGCCAGAGGCCGCCGCCCCTCGCGGCAGGCCCTGAACATGATCCATTCGCCGAGTTCGTGGATGAGGCCGAGGCGTTCGGCGATCGTGATGAATTGTACCGGCGGCACAGTCCGCGGCACGTGCCGCCAGCGAGCAGCGAAAGCGCCTGTTCGAGGCGATGCGTCCCGGATGCGAGATCCTGGATCGGCTGGAACTGCAGGAAGAATTCGCCACGCTTCAGAGCGCCCTTGATGTCCTGGCCAACGCGCGGCGGTCGCACCTCTAGATTTTCGCCATGCGCCACGAGATGCGCCCGCGCCGTTGCGTTCGGCCTTTGGCGGCATAGAGCGCGGCGTCGGCGCGATTTTGACCAGCGCTTTCGGCGTCGCGCCATCGGCGGGCGCCATGGCGACGCTGATGCTGGCGCGGCATTCGAGATTGCCGCCTTCCAGCGTGAAGACGCCCTCGAAGGCTTCCGACAGCCGCTCTGCGAGCGCCGCGGCGTCCGCCGGCGACGAGAAGGCCGCGTGCGATCATCACGAATTCGTCGCCGCCGAGGCGGCCAGCATGTCGGACCTCGCGCAGGCACAGCGGACAGACGGCGGCCATTGCTTCAACACCTGGTCCCCGGCCTGGTGCCCGTGCTGGTCGTTGACGATCTTGAAGTCGTCGAGGTCGATGTAGAGGACGGCGAACCGTTCCCCGTATTTTTCGAGCCGCCGGCAGGCGACGTCCAGCGCGGCCTCGAAAGCGGCGCGGTTCGGCAGGCCGGTCAGCGGGTCGTGGCGCGCCTGGGCCTCGGCGCGCGCCTGCGCGACGACGCGAGTCGCGAACTGCTGGCCCTGCGAGATGCCGGCCAGAATGATCGCGGCGCTGTAAGTGGTCAGCAATGGCGCGATGAAATAGTCGATCGGTTGCCTGGCGCCGAGCAGCAGCCCGATGAAGGATCCGCCGACGATTGGAGCGGCGAACGCTACGACGGCCTGCGGCAGCGTCGACAGCGCCAGCGAGCCGCCGCAGATCATACCTGCGATCACGCATACCAGAACGATCTGGCCGTGCTGGTCGGGGTTGAAGAACAGGGCGCCTGCGATCCCCCAGATCGCGCCGAGCGCTGCGGCATTAACGACCGCGCTGCGGATGACCTTGGGGCCGACGGCGGCTGGCGGCAATTTGTGGCGGCGTCGGTATACGCGAAAGGCGACGGGCATGCAGACCGCGGCGAGGGCGGCGAACCAGGCCGCCGCCGGAACCGCGGGCCCCTGCAGGCCGAGCGCGGCGACCAGCAGTAGTCCGCTGATGAGGTTGACTGCGATCATCGCCGGCGTGTGTCGCGCTATTACGGCGATCTGGGCGGCGCGCAGGCGCGCCTCCAAGTCGGCGTCCAGGCCCTTGGGGCTGGCGATGGCGAAAGCCCGCATCAGCGTCGATAGGGCCCTGGAATAATGGCGGCGAAGGCGCCGCAAGGGCAGAGCGGATGAAATGATACCCACCGTAAAAACTCCTCGCCCCCCAACAGGCGAAGTCGAATCTGGCCAGATGGCCAGAAAATCACGGAAATCGGTAAAGCGGCTTTAATGACCCCGCGTAACTTCGGGGCCGGCGGGGCCGAATGGTTAATGAATTGGCTACGACGCCTTCCCTTCGCCTGCCGGCGCTGCTATTTCGCGGCGCATGACCAGCCACCCCATCGAAAACATCCGCAATTTCTCGATCGTCGCGCATATCGACCACGGCAAGTCGACGCTGGCCGACCGCCTGATCCAGACGACGGGCGGGCTGGCCGAACGCGAAATGGTCGAGCAGGTGCTCGATTCCATGGATATCGAGCGCGAGCGCGGCATCACCATCAAGGCCCAGACGGTCCGGCTCGACTACAAGGCCAAGGACGGCAAGACCTATGTCCTGAACCTCATGGACACGCCCGGCCACGTCGACTTCGCCTACGAAGTCTCGCGCTCGCTTGCCGCCTGCGAGGGCTCGCTGCTGGTGGTGGACGCATCTCAGGGCGTCGAGGCCCAGACGCTCGCCAACGTTTATCATGCGCTCGACGCCGGCCACGAGATCGTGCCTGTCCTCAACAAGATCGACCTGCCGGCCGCCGAGCCCGACCGTATCAAGCAGCAGATCGAGGACGTGATCGGCCTCGACGCTTCAGACGCCGTGCCGATCTCGGCCAAGACCGGCCTCGGCATTCCCGACGTGCTGGAAGCCATCGTGACCCGCTTACCCGCGCCCAAAGGCGACGAGACCGCGCCGCTGAAGGCGCTGCTCGTCGACAGTTGGTACGATCCCTATCTCGGCGTCGTCGTGCTCGTGCGCATCATCGACGGCGAGATGAAGAAGGGGCAGAAGATTTTGATGATGGGCACCGACGCCCATTACGAGATCGACCGGATCGGCGTCTTCCGCCCGAAGATGGAGAATGTCGCGAAGCTCGGCCCCGGCGAAGTAGGTTTCATCACCGCGCAGATCAAGCAGGTCGCCGACACCCGCGTCGGCGACACGATCACCGACGAGAAACGCCAGTGCGCCGAGGCGCTGGCGGGCTTCAAACCCGCGCAGCCCGTGGTCTTCTGCGGCCTCTTCCCCGTCGACGCCGCCGACTTTGAGGAATTGCGCGCGGCGATGGGGAAACTTCGCCTCAACGACGCCAGCTTCTCCTACGAGATGGAATCCTCGGCCGCGCTCGGCTTCGGTTTTCGCTGCGGCTTTCTCGGCCTGTTGCATCTGGAAATCATCCAGGAGCGTCTGAGCCGCGAATTCGATCTCGATCTGATCGCGACCGCGCCATCCGTCATCTACAAGATCTACATGACCAACGGCGATGTGCTGGAAATGCACAATCCCGTGGACATGCCCGACGTCGTCAAGATCGACCGCATCGAGGAGCCGTGGATCAGGGCGACGATTCTGACGCCTGACGATTACCTCGGTGCGGTGCTGAAACTCTGTCAGGACCGCCGCGGCGTACAGGTCGACCTCAACTACGTCGGCAAGCGCGCCATGGTCACCTACGACCTGCCGCTGAACGAGGTCGTGTTCGATTTTTACGACCGGTTGAAGTCGATCTCGAAGGGCTACGCCTCCTTCGACTATCAGCTGACCGACTATCGCGAGGGCGACCTCGTGAAGATGAACATTCTGGTCAACGCCGAGCCGGTCGACGCGCTCTCCATGCTCGTCCACCGCACGCGCGCCGATTCACGCGGCCGCGCGATGGTGGAAAAGCTGAAGGAGCTGATCCCGCCGCACATGTTCCAGATCCCGATCCAGGCGGCGATCGGCGCCAAGATCATCGCCCGCGAAACGGTGCGCGCGCTCCGCAAGGACGTGACGGCCAAGTGCTACGGCGGCGACGCGACGCGCAAGCGCAAGCTTCTGGAGAAACAGAAGGAAGGCAAGAAGCGCATGCGGCAATTCGGCAAGGTCGAAATCCCGCAGGAAGCCTTCATCGCCGCGCTGAAGATGGATTCGTGACCATTTCGTTCTCTCCGCGCGGGGAGAAGGAGATCAGGCCAGGCCGCCCCGCTCAAGAATGAACCGCTCGATCGCGTCCGCGCCTTCGCCCGATTTCATGTTCGCCATCACGAAGGGCCGGTCGCGGCGCTGCGCTTTGGCGTCGCGCGCCATTACCTCGAGCGAGGCGCCGACGTAAGGCGCGAGGTCGGTCTTGTTGATCACGAGCAGGTCGGAGCGCGTGACGCCCGGCCCACCCTTGCGCGGGATTTTTTCGCCGCCCGACACGTCGATCACGTAGATGGTGAGATCGGCGAGTTCCGGCGAAAAGGTCGCGGCGAGATTGTCGCCGCCGCTTTCGACGAGAATGATGTCGAGGTCCGGAAACCTTCTTCTCATGTCCGCGATGGCCGCGAGATTGATCGAGGCGTCCTCGCGGATCGCGGTATGCGGACAGCCGCCGGTCTCCACACCCATGATGCGATCGGCGCCGAGCGCGCCGGCCTCGGTGAGGATGCGCGCATCCTCCTTGGTGTAGATGTCGTTGGTGATCGCCGCGATCTCGTATTTTTCACGCAGGCGTTTGCAGAGGACCTCCATTAGCGCGGTCTTGCCGGAGCCGACGGGCCCGCCGATGCCGACGCGCAGGGGGCCATTGAGCGATGCCATGTTCAACTCCTGAAGAGGCGGGAATATTGCGTTTCGTGCCGCATGGATGCGATGTCCGAGCGAAAGGCGGCGGAGCCGAGATCGTCGAGCGAGGCCCGAACAGCCGATGCGCCGAGCGCCGCGACGGGCGCGGCGAGCGCGGCCAGGACGCGCTGCCCCTGCGTCTGGCCGATGAGGCTGAGGCGCACCGCCGCCGAGACCAGATTGGCGACGAACCCCAGCGCGAAAGCTTCGCAGGCGCGCGCCGCCGGAATGTCGTGCGCCGCGCAGGCGACGCCGACGGCTATCGGATAGGCGATTTCATCGACGAGGATTTCGCTCGCCCAGTCGATGGCCGGTTTCGACCATGCGGCGGCGATCGCGGCATGAAATGATTTTCCTTGCTGTGCGGTCTCGAGCCGCCGCTCGGACGATGGCGCGAGCGCGAGCGCGAGATCGTTGATTTCGCGCAGCGCCCCGCCGTCGCGCGAAAATGTCGCGCGCAGCGCGGCTGCCAGAAGGATGGCGTCCGCGTGCGCGCCGCCGTGTTCGACGAGATCTGTCAGCCAGGCGACGAGCGTGGCCTCGTCGCGCACGTCGCCCGCCTCCGCCGCCCATTCGAGCCCGTGGCTGTAGGCGAAGGCGCCGACCGGAAAGGACGGCGACAACCAGATCGTCAGGAGAATATCGGGCGACACGCTTGCTCGCGGCGGCCTTCAGCCGTGCTTGTGGCCATGCCCATGCGCGTGGCCATGGTCGTGAGAATGATCATGACCGTGGTCGTGCCCGCAGGCGCAATCGTCGTGGTCATGATGATGGTCGTGGTCGTGATGATGATGCCCATGATCATGATCGTGGTGATGATCGTGCCCATGATGATCATGCCCGTGCGTCGCGGCATGCTGCGCATAGGCGCCGCCCTCGGGATCGAACGGGGCCTCGATTTCCTTGACCTCCGCGCCGAGGCCGCGCGCCATGTCGGCGATAACATGGTCGCGCCGGATGCGCAGCTTGCCGCCGAGTATCTGTGTGGCGAGATGGCGATTGCCGAGGTGCCAGGCGACGCGCACGAGATGTTTGGGATCGCGCGTGAGAATTTCGAGCAGGGGCTCAGGCGCCGACAGGACTTCGACGAGACGGCCGTCTTCCAGCGCCAGCGCATCGCCCGAGCGCAGCATGATCGCTTCGGGAAGGTCGAGCAGGAATTCGAGGCCGCGAATACCCTTCATGGCGATGCGGCGGCGATGGCGATCGTCGAAATCGAGCACGACCGTATCGACCGCCTCTTCGCGCCAGGAGCCTGCCGCCTTCACCTCGATTGCACGTATGCTCATTGCTCTTGCCTCGACTTGCTCAGAACAGCCGCGCGCCATCGGGCGCCGGCAGGTCTGGCGAAAACAACACGACCTCGCCTTCCGCATCGGGAAAGCCGAGGGTCAGAACTTCGGACATGAATTTGCCGATCTGGCGCGGCGGAAAATTGACGACCGCCGCGACCTTCTTTCCGATCAGCCTGTCAGCTGAATAGTGCCGCGCGATCTGCGCGCTCGACTTCTTGACGCCGACGCCGGGGCCAAAGTCGATCTCGAGTTTCAGCGACGGCTTGCGCGCTTCTGGAAAGGGCGTTGCCGCAATGACCGTGCCGAGCCTGATATCGACGGCCAAAAACTGCTCGAAGGAAATCTGTGGCGCCGGCGGCGCCGCGTTGTCGCGAACGAGGTGCATCACATCGTCTCGACCTTGCCGTCCGAGATGATTTCGATCTTGCGCGAGGTGATGCCCTCCGCGCCGGCCTTGCGCCAGACCTTGAAATGCTCGGCGTTCATATGCGCCGTCAGCGCATCGCGGTTTTCCCAGCGCTCGACGAACACGTAGGTTCCCTGCTTCGTCACGCTCTCGTGCAGATCGTAGCCGATGCAGCCCTTTTCCTGCTGCGTCGCCGCGATGGCGATGCGCGCGGCGGCGAGAACTTCCTCCCGTTTCTCGGGCTTGATAGTGATCGTGGCGACGACGTAGATCATTCTTGTTTTCCTCCCTGTCCTCATCGCGAGGCGACGACGACCGTTAGGGAGGCAGACTAGAACAGGAAGTACCGCTGCGCCATCGGCAGCTTGTCCGCCGGCTCGCACGTCAGCAGCACTCCGTCCGCCGTCACGCGATAGGTCTCGGGATCGACGTGGATCTTCGGCGTCGCGTCATTGTGGATCAGGCTCTTCTTGGAAATGCCGGAGCGCGTGTTCCTGACCGCGACCAGCGGGCGGGAGATTGCGAGCTTTGATTGCAGTCCCTTGTCGAGCGAAGCCTGCGAGACGAAGGTGAGCGAGGTCGCGCGGCGCGCGCCCGCGTAGGCGCCGAACATCGGCCGGTAATGCACGGGCTGCGGCGTCGGAATCGAGGCGTTGGGATCGCCCATCGCCGCTGCGGCGATCATGCCGCCCTTGAGGATGAGATCGGGCTTCACGCCGAAGAAGGCCGGCGTCCACAGCACGAGATCGGCTAGCTTGCCCGCTTCCACCGAGCCGATGTAGGCGGAAACGCCATGCGCGATCGCCGGGTTGATCGTGTATTTCGCGACATAGCGCTTGGCGCGCATATTGTCGTTGCCATCCTCACCCGGCAGATTGCCGCGCTGGCGCTTCATCTTGTCGGCCGTCTGCCAGGTGCGGATGACGACCTCGCCGACGCGGCCCATGGCCTGACTGTCCGATGACATCATCGAGAGCGCGCCGATGTCGTGGAGAATGTCCTCGGCCGCGATCGTCTCTTTGCGGATGCGGCTTTCTGCGAAGGCGAGGTCTTCCGGTATGGACGAATCGAGATGATGACAGACCATGAGCATATCGAGATGCTCGTCGAGCGTGTTCTTGGTAAAGGGCCGCGTCGGATTGGTCGAGGACGGCAGCACGTTGGGCAGGCCCGCGACCGAGATGATGTCGGGCGCATGTCCTCCGCCCGCGCCCTCGGTGTGGAAGGCGTGGATGGTGCGGCCCTTGAAGGCCTTGATCGTGTCTTCCACGAAGCCGCTCTCGTTGAGCGTGTCGGTGTGGATCATCACCTGGATGTCGTGATCGTCGGCGACCGACAGCGCGCAATCGATCGCCGCCGGCGTCGTCCCCCAGTCCTCGTGCAGTTTCAGCGCGCAGGCGCCGCCTTCGACCTGCTCGACAAGTCCTGCCGGCAGCGCGGCATTGGCCTTGCCGGCAAAGCCGAGGTTCATCGGAAAGGCGTCTGCGGCCTCGATCATGCGCGCGATGTGCCACGGTCCGGGCGTGCAGGTGGTGGCGAATGTGCCGGTCGCCGGCCCGGTGCCACCGCCGAGCATCGAAGTGACGCCAGACATCAGCGCTTCCTCGATCTGCTGCGGGCAGATGAAATGGATATGCGAATCGAAACCGCCGGCGGTCAGTATCTTGCCTTCGCCCGCGATGATCTCCGTGCCCGGCCCGATGATGATGTTCACATGCGGCTGGATATCGGGATTGCCGGCCTTGCCGATCGCGCTGATCTTTCCATCGCGGATGGCGACGTCGGCCTTCACGATGCCCCAGTGATCGAGAATGACGGCGTTGGTGATGACCGTGTCTGCGGCCCCTTGCGCGCGAGAAACCTGGGATTGGCCCATGCCGTCGCGAATCACTTTGCCGCCGCCGAATTTCACTTCCTCGCCATAGGTCGTGAAATCGCGCTCGATCTCGATGAACAGGTCGGTGTCGGCAAGGCGAACCCTGTCGCCGGTCGTGGGGCCAAACATGTCGGCATAGGCGGCGCGCGGGAGCGAGGTTTTCTTGGCGTTGCTCATCGGTCGTTCCTCACACCCTGCCCATCACGTCCTGGCGGAAGCCGTAGACTTCACGCTTGCCCGCGATCGCCACCAGCCGCACGTCGCGGGATTGTCCGGGCTCGAAGCGCACGGCCGTGCCGGCGGGAATGTCGAGGCGCATGCCTCTGGTGCGGTCGCGTTCGAATTTGAGCGCGGGATTGGTCTCGAAGAAATGATAGTGCGAGCCGACCTGGATCGGCCGGTCGCCGGTATTGGCGACGGTGAGCGTGAGCGTCTCTCGGCCGACGTTCATCTCGATTTCGCCTTCGCCCGTGACGATCTCGCCGGGCGTGAGTTTCGAATGCGGGCCACGGATCGGATGATGCACGGTCACGAGTTTCGTGCCGTCCGGGAACGTCGCTTCCACCTGCACGTCGTGAATCATCTCGGCGATACCGTCCATCACCTGCTCTGTCGTGATGACATGAGCGCCGGCTTCCATGAGTTCGGCGACGCTCCTGCCGTCACGCGCGCCCTCGACGACGAAATCGGTGATGAGGGCGACCGCTTCGGGATGATTGAGCTTCACGCCGCGTTCCAGACGCCGGCGCGCCACCATGGCCGCCATGGCGATCAGCAGCTTGTCCTTTTCACGCGGCGTCAGGTTCATCGGAAACGCTCCGCAGATCTTTTCTGATTGTCATTGCCAGACGCGCGGCGCGGCGCGGCCCAGCAGGTGTGAAAACAGCGACAGGATAGCCAGCCGCAGACTTTCTGGCGAGGGCGAAAGGAGGCGCGCGACGAGGAAACCGTCGAGCGCGCTGACGCCGGACTCGCAAGGCGCGCCTTCGAGCGCGGCGCGGCATTCGTCGAGCCGAGCAGAGGCGTCGGGGGCGACGTAGAGCAGGGTTGCAAGGGCGCGCGCGCCGGCGCCGATTGCGGGCCGGTCGAGCAGGCCTGCGGGCGTCTCGAGCCGCGTGTCCTCGGCGAAGATCAGCTTGCCTGCGCGGCGCACGCGCCAGCGGTCTCGGAAATCGCCCGCAGCGCATGTCTCGCCCATGGCGAGGCGACCGAAGACGACGCTCTCGCAGGCGACCAGACTTGCGTCGGCCTCCATGTCGACGTCGAGCGAGCGGGCGAGCGCTGCGCGATCGAACAGGATCGTCTCTTGCGGCAGCCAGTGGAGTGCGACGCCGGCGCCGAGTTCCAGCGACGTCTCGATGCGGGCGGGCGGGCCGTCGGCGCGGTAGATCTTTTCCGCCGACTGCGTGGTGAGAACGACGCGCGAGCCGGGCCCGGCGCCGAACGACAATCGCGCGCGATCGCCGCCGACCACGCCGCCAGCCGTATTGACGATCACGCCCTCGCAGATTTCTTGCGCCTTCGGAAAGCGCAGGCGCAGGCCGCCGGTCTCGTAAAGCCGGCCGATGCGCGTGCGCGCATCATGCGCGACGAAATCGGCGCGGATTTCGCCGTCGGCGCGGGGCGGTGTGGGTGTCTGAGCAGTGTGGGCCGTCATTGCGAGCGAAGCGAAGCAATCCATCTCCGGACATTGGGGGATGGATTGCTTCGTCGCTCCGCTCCTCGCAATGACGGATGCCACTCTACACCGAAATCTTCTGCCGCACGTCCTTTTCGTTCATCGAGGCGCGGTCGCCTGCCATCACGACCGAACCACGATCCATGACGATGAAATCGTCCGCCAGCTCCTTGGCGAAGTCGAAATATTGCTCGACCAGCACGATGGCCATGTCGCCCTTGTTGCGCAGGTAGGAGATGGCGCGGCCGATGTCCTTGATGATGGAGGGCTGGATGCCCTCGGTTGGCTCGTCCAGCACGAGCAGTTTCGGCCGCGTCACGAGGGCGCGGCCGATGGCCAACTGCTGTTGCTGGCCACCCGAAAGGTCGCCGCCGCGCCGGCCCATCATCGAGGCGAGCACGGGGAAGAGATCGAATATCTCGTCCGGCGTGAAGCGTTCGCCACGTGGGGCGGCCGCATAGCCGGTCTCGAGGTTCTCCTTCACGGTCAGCAACGGAAAGATCTCGCGGCCCTGCGGCACGTAAGCGACGCCTTTACGCGCGCGCGCCTGCGGCGGCAGGCGCGAGATGTCCTCGTCGCCCCAGAGAATCCTGCCCGCCTTGATCGGCTGCTGGCCGACGATGGCGCGCAGCAGCGAGGACTTGCCGACGCCGTTGCGGCCGAGCACGCAGGTGACCTTGCCGACAGCGGCCTTGAGCGACACGCCGCGCAACGCCTGCGCCGCGCCGTAGTAGAGATCAATGTTTTCGACGGCGAGCATTTTAGCGTCCCAGATAGACTTCGATGACCTGCGGATCGGACGAAACCTGATCCAGCGGGCCTTCCGCGAGCACCGCGCCTTCATGCAGCACGGTCACCTTCACGCCGAGTTCGCGCACGAAGTCCATGTCGTGCTCGACGACGACCACGGAATGGTCCTTTGCGATCTCGCGCAAAAGTTCTGCCGTCTGCATGGTCTCGGCGTCGGTCATGCCGGCGACGGGTTCGTCGACCAGCAGGAGTTTCGGGTCCTGCGCGAGCAGCATGCCGATCTCCAGCCATTGCTTCTGGCCGTGCGAGAGATCGGCTGCCATCCGGGCGCGATGATCGGTCAGTTTGGTCGTCTCGAGAATCCGATCAATGCACTCGGCCGTCTCCGGCGCCGGCTTGCCGAACAGGGTCGCGCGCGCGGTGCGCGGCGCCTTGAGCGCCAGAAGAATGTTGTCCTCTACCGACTGGCTTTCGAAGACGGTCGGCTTCTGGAACTTGCGGCCGATGCCGAGTTCGGCAATGGCGGCCTCGTCGAGCTGTGTGAGGTCCTGCGAACCGCCGAAATAGACGATGCCTTCATCGGGCCGTGTCTTTCCGGTGATGACGTCCATCATGGTCGTCTTGCCGGCGCCGTTCGGGCCGATGATGGCGCGCATCTCGCCGGGCTCCAGCGTCAGCGACAGGCCGCGCAGCGCCTTGTAGCCGTCGAACGAGACCGCCACGCCGTCGAGATAGAGCAGCGAACTCGTGAGGATTGCTTCGTCCATCCCTTAACCTCCACTCGCCTTGGCAGCCGGCTGTGCGCCGTTTTCAGCGACATCGGTCGCGGCCTGCCTGCGCCTGAGCTTGTCGATGAGGCCGAGCACGCCCCTGGGCAGGAACAGCGTGACGAGCACGAACAGCAGGCCAAGCGCGAACAGCCAGTATTCGGGCAGCGCGCCGGTGAACCAGGTCTTGGCGAAGTTGACGATGAGCGCGCCGAGCGCGGCGCCGACCAGCGTGCCGCGGCCGCCGACCGCAACCCAGATCACCGCCTCGATCGATTGTGCCGGCGAGAATTCGGATGGGTTGATGATACCGACCTGCGGCACATAGAGGGCGCCGGCGACGCCGGCCATCATCGCCGAGAGCGTGAAGACCGCGAGCTTGTAGTTCTCGACACGATAGCCGAGGAACCGTGCGCGGGACTCCGCATCGCGAATGGCGATCAGCACCTTGCCGAATTTCGACGTGACGAGAAACCGACCGATCAGGATCGACACGATCAGCGTGATCGCCGACACCGAGAACAGCGCCGCGCGCGTCGCGTCAGACTGCACGTTGAAGCCCAGAATATCCTTGAAGTCGGTGAGGCCGTTGTTGCCGCCGAAACCCATGTCATTGCGGAAGAAGGCGAGCAGCAGCGCGTAGGTCATGGCCTGCGTGATGATCGACAGGTAGACGCCTGTCACGCGTGAGCGAAACGCGAGCCAGCCGAAGGCGAAGGCGAGAACGCCTGGCACGAGCAGCACCATCAGCATGGCGTAGGGGAAGAAGTTGAACCCCCACCAGGTGACCGGCAATTCCTTCCAGTTCAGGAAGACCATGAAGTCAGGCAGGACGGGATTGGCGTAGACGCCGCGCGCGCCGATCTGGCGCATCAGATACATGCCCATCGCGTAGCCGCCGAGCGCGAAGAATGCGCCGTGGCCGAGCGAGAGAATGCCGCAATAACCCCAGACCAGATCGAGCGCCACGGCGAGGATGGCGTAGCACAGATACTTGCCGAGCAGCGCGACGATATAGGCCGGCATGTGCAGCGGAAAGCTTTCCGGCGTCATCAGCAGCAGGATCGGCACGAGGACGGCGGCGGCGGCCAGGAGGCCGACCGCGATCAGCGAACGTCTGTCCAGCAGCGCGAGGAGGCGAGAGGTCAGCATGGATCAGGCCTCCACCGCGCGGCCCTTGAGCGCGAACAGGCCGCGCGGGCGCTTCTGGATGAACAGGATGATGAAGACGAGCAGCGCGATCTTGCCGAGTACGGCGCCTGCGAATGGCTCCAGAAATTTGTTGGCGACCCCGAGCAGTCCCGCGCCGAGCAGCGTGCCCCAGAGATTGCCGACGCCGCCGAACACCACGACCATGAAGGAGTCGATGATGTAGCTCTGGCCGAGGTTCGGCGAGACATTGTCGATCTGCGACAGCGCGACGCCCGCCATGCCGGCGATGCCCGAGCCGAGACCGAAGGCGAGCGCATCGATGCGGTTGGTGTCGATGCCCATGGAAGACGCCATGCGGCGGTTCTGCGTGACCGCGCGCATGCGCAGGCCGAAGGAGGTGAATCGCAGCAGGAGTTGGAGGGAGGCGAAGACCACCAGCGCGAAGACGATGATCCACATGCGCCCGTAGGTGATCTCGAGACCGCCGAACTGGAACGAGCCGGACATGAAGGAGGGCGCGCCGACCTCGCGATTGTTGGCGCCGAAAATGGTGCGTACGGCCTGCTGCAGAACGAGCGATACGCCGAAGGTGGCAAGCAGCGTCTCGAGCGGACGACCGTAAAGAAAGCGGATGATCGTGCGTTCGATCAGCACGCCGACGGCGCCGGCGACCAGGAAGGCGAGCGGGACGGCGATCAGCAGCGAATAATTGAAAAGGCCCGGCGCATGCGTGCGCGCATATTCCTGCACGACGAAAGTCGTGTAGGCACCGAGCATCACCATCTCGCCATGCGCCATGTTGATGACGCCCATCACGCCGAATGTGATCGCAAGCCCGATCGCCGCGAGCAGCAGCACGGAGCCGAGCGAGAGGCCGTACCAGATGTTCTGGAGATTGCGCCACATCGAGAGGCGCGACTCGATGGCCGCGACAGCCGCCTGCGCGGCCTGCTTGACGATAGTCTCGGGACCGCTTGCGAGGCCCGTCAGAATGGCGAGCGAATCCTGGTCGCCTCTCGCGCGCAGCGTGGCGACGGCTTCGATCTTGTCGGCGTCGCTGGCGTCGGACTTTGCGAGGATGACGGAAGCGCGCGCCTGCTGCAGCGCGGTCTTGATCGCCGCATCGCTTTCCTTGGCGATGGCGGCGTCGAGCGTCGGCAGCGTGGCTTCGTCGCGCGACTTGAAGACGGCGTCGGCCGCCTCGCGCCGGCGCGCGGGATTGGGCGACATCAGGGTGAGCGCGCCGACGGCGGCGTCGACCGCGCGACGCAGGCGGTTGTTGAGGCGCACCGCCTTGAGATCCGTGGGCGCGGTCGCGACCTTCGCGCCGGTCGCGGCATCCGTCAGGACGCCGTCCTTGCCCTTCACGAAGACGGTCTTGCCCTCGGCCGAATAGGAGAGGCGGCCGTCCTGCAACGCCTCGATGATGACAGGGGCGCGAGCGGCGCCGCTTTGCGCGACAGCCTCGATCGCTGAGCCGGTCGCCGAAAAGCTGTCGGAAGCGAAGCCCTGGAGAGCGGGCGCGAGATCGGCTTCAGCGGCGCGCAGTGGCGAGAGATTCACGAGAAGCGCGAATGCGAGACCGATAAGGAGGAGAATTTTGCGCATGCGCTTTCTCTGGGAGCGTTCTTGTCGGGCGTCCGGCGCGGGCGCGTTCGACGGGCGCGGCTGCATTGCAGTCGCGTGGCTGCGTGGCGTCGGAGGCGATTCGGGTTTTCTGGTCGTCGCGGCCTCTGACCGCGAGGGAACGGGAGCGCCGTAGCGCTCCCGCCCTGGGCGTCAGATCAGGCGCCGCCGCACTTGCCGGTCTTGGTGTTCCAGTTGCCGCACTTCTTGTCCTTCCAGTCCCCGATCAGGTCCTTGGAGCCTTCGAGGTAGTTGGACCAGGCGTCGCCGGGCACCAGTTTGTCGGTCTTCCACACCACGTCGAACTGGCCGTCCGCCTTGATCTCGCCGATCAGGACCGGCTTGGTGATGTGGTGGTTGGGAAGCATTTCGGACACGCCGCCGGTCAGGTTCGGAGCCTTCACGCCGACGATGGCGTCGATGACCTTGTCCGGATCGGTGGTCTTGGCCTTCTGGACCGCCTGCACCCACATGTTGAAGCCGATGACGTGCGCTTCCATCGGATCATTGGTCACGCGCTTCGGATTCTTGGTGAACGCCTGCCACTTCTTGATGAACTCCTTGTTGGCCGGGGTATCGACCGACATGAAGTAGTTCCAGGCCGCGAGATGGCCGACGAGCGGCTTGGTGTCGATGCCGGCGAGTTCTTCTTCGCCGACCGAGAAGGCGACGACGGGGATGTCGGTGGCCTTGATGCCCTGGTTGCCGAGTTCCTTGTAGAAGGGCACGTTCGCGTCGCCGTTGATGGTCGACACGACTGCGGTCTTCTTGCCCGCCGAGCCGAACTTCTTGATGTCGGCGACGATCGTCTGCCAGTCGGAATGGCCGAACGGCGTGTAGTTGATCATGATGTCCTCGGCCTTGACGCCCTTGGACTTCAGATAGGCTTCGAGGATCTTGTTGGTTGTGCGCGGATAGACGTAGTCGGTGCCCGCCAGCACCCAGCGCTGCACCTTTTCTTCCTTCATCAGATAGTCGACGGCGGGAATGGCCTGCTGGTTCGGCGCCGCGCCGGTGTAGAAGACGTTGCGCTCACTCTCCTCGCCCTCGTATTGCACGGGATAGAAGAGAATGTTGTTGAGCTCCTTGAAGACCGGCAGAACCGACTTGCGCGACACCGAGGTCCAGCAGCCGAACACCGCCGCCACCTTGTCCTTGGCGATGAGTTCGCGCGCCTTCTCGGCGAACAGCGGCCAGTTTGAGGCCGGATCGACCACGACCGCCTCGAGTTTCTTGCCGAGCAGGCCGCCCTTCTTGTTCTGCTCCTCGATGAGCATCAGCATGACGTCCTTCAGCGTGGTCTCGCTGATGGCCATCGTGCCCGAGAGCGAATGCAGGATGCCGACCTTGATCGTATCGTCCGCAGCCTTGGCGCCGAAGGCCGACAGGGCGATCGCCCCGCTCACGGCCATACCGGCGGCGCGCATTACAAATCGCCGTGTAAAGGACATACGCTTTCCCCGTTGTGGTGCGGGACCGTTCGAGCGGTCCGGGTTTCCGTCCGTCTGGACGCGCAAGGGGATTGCAACCGGCGTGCCACATGGGCAATGCGTTGGAATCCAAGGGCAATCTGCCAAGGAACCGACTTTTTCGGTCCATTTTTCGGCGCCCAACCGTTTTTTCGGTCGCCTTTCACGCTGCGGCGCCTATGACAGCGGCTCCGGCAGCACAAAAATTCATCACCATATGTATGCCAGCTCGATTCTTGGGCGCCGCGCGATGAGGCTGCGATGATCGAAATTCGTCCCGGCCTCTGGCTCGACGAGCGGGATCTGGAGGAGCGGTTTGTCCGCGCCGCCGGGCCTGGCGGCCAGAACGTCAACAAGCTCGCGAGTGCGGTCGAGCTGCGGTTCGACCTCTGGAATTGCACGACTCTGCCGGGCGAGGTGCGGTGGCGGGCGTCTCAGATCGCTGGCCGCCGGTTGAACAAGGAGGGCGTGGTTGTCATCCAGGCCCAGCGGTTCCGCACGCAGGACGCCAACCGGCGCGACGCCATGGCGCGCCTTGCCGAACTGATCGCGGCCGCCGCCGAACCGCCGGCGCCGCCGCGCAAGGCGACTAGAGTGCCGAAAGCGCAGAAGCGCGCGCGGCTCGAGGCCAAGAAAAAGACGTCCGAGCGCAAGGCGGGACGAGCGCGCCCAAGTGGCGATGACTGAATCTTAGCCATCGCGCGAGATCGTGTCGGGGTGTGGCCCCGGCTCTACAGGCGCGAGCGGCGGAGCATTGTAGATTCACGCAGTTCTCCCCCTATCGGGATGCTCAGGTTCGCGTCATGCCCGTGAAGCCGTCTCGCCACTACGAAGACCCGGTCGCCGGCGCGGCCCATATCATCACGCGGCTCGCAATCGCGCTTCTCCTCATCGTGACGCCCATTGCCTCGGTCGGCACGCGCAGCGCCATCTACGTGCTGGCGCCGGTCGGCGTCGCGCTGACGCTGGTCGCCTGGCTGCTGGAGCCGGGCTCGCGCGGGCCGCGCCAGTTGCGCGCGGCCATCTTCTCGCCGACCGGCATGATCGCCGTCTTCTTCTTCTGCTGGGCGGCGCTGTCGCTGATCTGGACGCCGTTCGGCACGGGCCCGTCGGAACGCTTCGTGAAATCGGCGAGCACATTCGTGCTGGCGGCGGTCGCGGCCGCGCTGCTGCCCGAGCGCACGCGCACATCGAACCTCTATCTGCTGCCGATCGGCGCGGCGGCCGGCGCGATCGCCATCGTCGTTCTCGCCGTCGTCTCGAAATCGCCGTCCGTACATTCGGGCGACCCGGACAAATCCTTGATGGCGCGTGCAGCCTTCGGGCTGGCGCTGCTCGTCTGGCCCGCGCTCGGCGCGCTCGTCGTGCGGGCCAAGCCGCGCTGGGCGATCGGGCTCGCCGTCATCGTCGTCGTCGCCGAACTCTTCGCTGGCGTGCCGCTGGCGCTGGCCGCGACCGCGCTCGGCGCGCTCGTCTTCGCCGGCGCCATGGTCGACAAGCAGACGGCCGCGCGGTGGCTCGCCATAGCTGGCGCGGCCCTGTTTCTCGTCGCGCCGATTGTGGCGCTGATCGCCTATGCGACGATCACGATGACGCCGTCCAGTCCGCTCCTGCCGGCGCTGGTCTGGGGCTCTTATCTCGTGCGCGACGGATTCTACGCGCTCGTCGGGCACGGGTTCGACGCGGCGCGGCTCGGCGTCGCCATGGGCTACCTGCCGCGCGCGACGCCACATTCGCTGCTGTTCGAAACCTGGTTCGAACTCGGTTTCGTCGGCGTCGTCGCGGCCGCGCTTCTGTGGGCGCAGATCGTGCGCCGCGCCGGCCGTTCCGGGACCACGCTCGCGCCTTTCCTGCTGGCGGGCCTGACCTCGGCCTATGTCATGAGCGCCTTTGGCCTGGGCGTCGCGCCTGTCTGGTGGGTCACGCTGCTGGCGCTGGCGGGCTTCGCCTTCGCGCTGCTCCAGCACGGCCACGGCCGGGCGCAGCGGCCGGGAGTCTCGGATTTGCCGCCGGGCGAATAGATCGCGTGACGTTAGCGCGCCGATCTCATGGCCAGCTGAAGATCATCTCCTGAATGCCTCGCATTCGGGTCGCGCGATCTTCCGGGGCGATCGGGCGGCCGAAAGCGGCCTCGCCGATGAATGCATAGTAGAGCAGCATCGCGCGCTCGCGCGCCCGCTCCGCTGGAATTCCCGCGCGCGCGATGATCGATTGCAGATGCGAAATCCGCACTTCGTCGATCCTGACGATGATTTTGTAGACCTCGTCGTCCGTCGCCGCCCAATGGCGCAGGGCGACTTCCAGTCCGACATTCATGTCCCCGATATGGGCGATGACGTTGGCCAGGATTTCCCGAGGCTGGCCGCCCACAGCTTCCACATTGTCGATGACCGCCGTGGTCTGCTTGTCCTGCCAGGCTTCCAGCAACGCCTGTAGCAGGGCTTTCCTGTCCTTGAAGTGCCAGTAGAAACTGCCTTTGGTGACGCGCAGGCGTCGCGCAAGTCTTTCAACGCGCACGTTGTCGATGCCGCCTTCAGAGGCAGCTTCGATCGCGGCCGCTATCCATTCCTTGCGCCCGAGCTGTTCCGCAGTGTCTTCCATACGCTGCCGTATTGACTTTTCCGTATCGCCCGACAAACATCTCCATACGATACCGTACGGAGATGGAAATGAACACAATTGCAGTGACTTGTACCGCAGCGCTCGCATTCCTCCAATTCGGCATGGGCTGGCCGATCTCGACACTTCGCAACAGCCGCAAACAGTACATCGGCTATTCGAACGAACCGAACGACCTCCTGCACAAGGCTGTCCGCGCACATGGAAACACGGCGGAATATTCGGCGTTTCTGGCGGTCATGTTTCTTTATATCGGAAGCCGGAATCCCGCCGACTGGATGATATGGTCGATACTGGGGGCCACAATCTGCCGTTATCTCTATGTGGTCGGAATGATCGCGTTTCCGACCATGGCGAAGCCTAATCCCGTTCGCTTCATCGGCGCCGGCGGGACATATACCTTCGGCCTGGCTCTGGCCTATGCGATGCTCGTCGCGGGCTGACGTCGACGCTTCGCCCCTGCGGACATTCCGCCTTGGGGCGCGCTCTATCCCGCAATATCCACTCGGTCACCGCCCTCGGGACGGCTTCTTCTTAGCCGCCGGCCGCTCGTCCTCCGGCGGCGCTGGCGGCAGGATGCGCGCGGCGATGGCCGAGGAGCGGGCCTCCGTATAGATCAGCGCGCAATAGCCGTGCTCGGTCTCGCGCTGATAGCTGCGGCACAATTCCTCGCGCCGCGAGGAGAAGGCCGCCTGTTCGTGTGCGATCCGCGTGACGAGGGCGCGATCCTTGCCGGCGCTCCTGATCCAGTCCTTGAACTGCTCGCGCATCGCATGTTCGGCGTGATTGCGTTCCTTCTCGATCTCCTTGGCGCGTTTTGGCCCGATCTCGTTGGCCGGCTGACCCCACAGTCCCGATGGATCGACCCGGCAGTCGGCGGCCTTGAATTCGCAGGCGCCGCCTTCGCGCACGACTTTAACCGCGCCGTTGAAAATATCGACGGCGAAGGGGCAGGCCGGCAGATCGAGATTGTAGCGCGTGACGCCGGCGGGTTTGTCGGCGGCGGTCAGTGCGATCGGCTCGGCCGAAAGATCGACCTCGCAGCGGTCGCCGACCCGCGAGATCAGATCGCCACGCAGCTTGAGCTTGATGACCTGAAGGTCCTTGCCCGCGCGCGCGAATTCGATCACGCCGAACGCGCCGTTCTGCATCAGCGGTCGTCCGATCACCGTATCGTCGGAGGGAACCTTTGCCGGCGGCGGTTTGCGCGGGCCGGCCTTTTTCGGCTTCGCGGCCTTGGCGGGCCCGACGACTGTTCCGGCTGGCGCGGGCGTGAAGGCGCCCGGCAGTTGCATCTGGGCGAGCGCGGGCGCCGCAAGAAGGGTCGCGCCAGACAGCGCGAAGTAGAAGCGCAGCGCCGTAACGCGCTGAAATCGGAAAGTCATCGAAGCTGAAACTACATCCGCCAAGGGGTTTCAAGCCAGCATAAATCGACGTTCGCCGCAAGACATCGACGCCTTCCCCTCCGCGCTTGACCGGATTTGTCGGCCGGCCCTAGATGACCGCCAATCATCATCGAGCGAGGAACGCGCCATGAACGTCCACACGACCAAGTCCGGCTTCCAGTGGGACGACCCCTTCCTGCTCAGCGATCAGCTGACCGAAGACGAGCGCATGATCCGCGACACCGCGCATGCCTATGCGCAGGAAAAGCTTCAGCCGCGCGTGATCGACGCCTATCTCAACGAGCACACCGATCCCGCGATCTTCCGCGAAATGGGCGAACTCGGCCTGCTCGGCGTGACCGTGCCCGAGGAATACGGCGGCGTCGGCGCCAGCTATGTTTCTTACGGCCTTGTCGCGCGCGAAGTCGAGGCGGTGGATTCCGGCTATCGCTCGATGATGTCGGTGCAATCCTCGCTCGTCATGTATCCGATCTTCACCTACGGCTCGGAAGAGCAGCGCAAGAAGTACCTGCCGAAGCTCGCCTCGGGCGAATTCATCGGCTGCTTCGGCCTGACCGAGCCGGACGCCGGCTCCGATCCTGCGGGCATGAAGACGCGTGCGGAAAAGGTCGCCGACGGCTATCGCCTCGTCGGTTCGAAAATGTGGATTTCCAACGCGCCGATCGCCGACGTATTCGTCGTCTGGGCGAAGTCCGAAGCGCACGGCGGCGAGATCCGCGGCTTCGTGCTGGAAAAGGGCATGAAGGGGCTGTCCGCGCCGAAGATCGGCGGCAAGCTCAGCTTGCGCGCTTCCATCACCGGCGAGATCGTGATGGACGGCGTCGTGGTTCCCGAAAGCGCGCTCTTGCCGAACGTCTCGGGCCTCAAGGGTCCGTTCGGCTGCCTCAACCGCGCCCGCTACGGCATTTCCTGGGGCGCGATGGGCGCGGCCGAAGATTGCTGGCGGCGCGCGCGCCAGTACACGCTCGATCGCAAGCAGTTCAAGCGGCCGCTCGCCGCCACGCAGCTCGTGCAGAAGAAGCTCGCGGATATGCAGACCGAGATTTCACTCGGCCTTCAGGCCTCGTTGCGCGTCGGCCGTCTCATGGACGAGCACCGCGAGGCGCCGGAGATGATCTCGATCGTCAAGCGCAACAATTGCGGCAAGGCGCTCGATATCGCCCGTCAGGCGCGCGACATGCACGGCGGCAACGGCATCCAGGTCGAGTATCACGTGATGCGCCACGCGCAGAACCTCGAGACGGTGAACACCTACGAGGGCACGCATGACGTGCATGCGCTGATCCTGGGCCGTGCGATCACGGGGCTGCAGGCGTTCTTCTGATTCGGCGAACCAAGGCGGCGCCGGAGCCTACGTTCCGGGCCGCCGATAGACGAAGCTGCGGCCGGGCCAGCATTCGTGGACCCGCAGCGTCTTCGGCTGCGAGCTCGGCTGACGGAACAGGTGCGGGATAACCGCCATGCTCTTGTCGGAGGCGATGTAATAGTCGCGCGGCGTTCCGGCGGCGGGCCCGTCCTCCAGCGATTCCCAGACATTGCAGATGCTGGCGGCTTCCGCTTTGCCGGTAATGTTGCGCGCGATTTCGACGGCTGGCGTGACCGCGCCGAGCACGACGATCGCGACGGCGAGCACGCGCTGGCGTATCGGCTGGGCGCCGAGCGTCGCGAAAGCCGGCGCGGCGCGCAGGCACAGCAGCGCCAGCGCGGGAATGGAAGCCCGCATCACGAAATCATTGGCAATGCCGATCTTGTAGATCGGCAAAATGGCGAGGACGAGGGCGATGATCGCCAGTTCCCAACGCGTGCGGCCGTCTTTCCGATCTCTGGCTTCCCAGGCGAGGGCGAGCCATGGCGCGACCTTCACCAGCATCATGGCGACATAGGACTGCACGACAGTCATGTTCGTGAAGTCGAGAAAGCCCTGCGGCAGACCGGCCGTATCGCGGGTGATGTAGATCACGACCGGCAGGACGCCGAGGCCGGCGAGGGCGGCGGAAACGAAATCGCCAATCCTGATCTTGCCGTCGCGTAGGTCGCTGGCAAGCGCGAACAGGAGAAACGGGATCGCGCCGAAGGCGGGAAGCGTCGACCACAGGATGGTGAGCGCCCAGAGCGGGCAGATCAGCAGCGCGGGCAACCGTCCCGACCGCCACGCCTGATAGGCGGCGATGAAAGTCCATCCGGCCAGCGCGTGATGCGGCACCCAGAGGACCTGCGTGACATGCGACGAGAACTGGAAGAAGCCCGGCCAGGGATCGAGATGCGGCAAGAGCAGATTGTCGGGCGTTCCGTCGTAGAGGCGCTTCGCCCAGGCTAGACAATCGAGGCCGGAGAAGATGACGAACAACCCGAGCACGATCCAGCGCGCGCGGCCGAACACGGCCGTTCGCGCGAAGACATAGAAGCAGAGCGCCATCAGCGCCGTATTCTGCGCGAAGAGCGCGGCCTCGGCCGCGCCGGCGCCGAAAGCTTTGCCGACGAGCGCGGGAACCAGATACATGCCGATCGGCGCGCGCAGGACGCCGCTGAAACTGTCGAGCGCGTAGGGGATCGGCCAGGGATAGCGGACGAGGTCCAATAGCAGCGCGTCGCGCACGGTCCAGTCGTCGGTCTGGTAGACCAGATGGCCGACGCCGCTGACGAGCGTGAGGAACGCGGCGACGGACGTGGCCCCACCCAGCAGGCGCCAGTCCGGCCTCAGGCGCCAGTTGGTGCGCGCGAGCGTTGTCGCGACCGAGGCGGCCGACAGGGCGGCGGCGAGTGCGGCGGGTATGGGCTCGAGGAACACCAGCGAGAAGACCAGGCCCGGCGCGAGCACGAACAGCAAAATGGCCGTGTAGCTCGGGGCGATCACGCGCGAGCTCCGGCCGACGCCCGATCAGCCATCCCGAAAGACGCCGATATTGTTGGCGAAGAAGCTCAAGGCCGCATAGCCGAAGGCGACCAGAACCGCCGCGAGGCGATAGTTCATCGCGAGAATGTCCGTCAGGGCATAGGTGCCGAGGCTCGCCGCGCCCGTCAGCACCATCCATTGCAAGAGAAAGCGCGGCAGATAGAAGTCGTGCCGGCCCTTGCGCGCGAATGTGAATGTGTGGTGACCGAAATAGGAAACGAAAACGGAAACGCCGGATGCGACGAGCGCGGCGGCCGCGGGGTTGGCGGCGCCGATCGCCGGAAGCAGGATCGCGACCGCGAGATAGGTCGCCGTCGCGGCGATTCCGACGATGCCGAAGCGCACGACCTTGAGAATGCGTTCGACAGGTGCCGGCGCGGCGCTCCAGGCCGACGTCATGGCTTCTTCCAGACCATGACGATGGTCTTGCCGAAGACGGAGCCGAAAAGTCTGTCGGCGATCATCGAGACGGGAACGATCGCTCGATCCCAGAAACGCACCTGGCCTTTCGAGGGCGACGAGGTCTTGAGCAGCAGGCGGTTGACCAGCGCCGCCGCGAAGCCGACGCAGTCGAGATAGAAGCTCTTCTCGAGCGCGAGACCGTCAGGCGTCAGTCCGGGCGCGTCGGTTTTCACGTAGCGCCGGAAGTGGCCGATCGCGCGATCGAAATCGCTGTAGACGAGATTGAAGGCGGGCGAGAGCACGATGATGCGGCCGCCGGCCTTCAGATGCGCGGCGGCGAGCTGCAATTCGTCCTTGTCGTGTTCGATGTGCTCGAGCACATCGATGTAGAGGATCGTGTCGGCGCGCCGCTCAGGCGGCAGGTCCGCGAGCACGCCGCAGGCGGAGGCGCAGCAGGCGGGCAGTTCGCCGGATGCGACCAGTTCATTCAGGCGCGCGGCATGCCTGGGGTCCGGGTCGAGACACAGCCAGCTCGAATGCGCGCCTTCGCACAGGTAGCGCGTCGACCCACCGAGTCCGGCGCCGACCTCGATGACGGCGTCGCCGATCAGGGGCCGCAGCTTGCCGGACCAGTATCGTTTCCAGTTTTCCGCTTCCGCGAAGGCGTCGAGTTCGTCGCCCTGATATGCGAGCTCCGTGTGGCCCGCGGTGACGGAGAGGTTCATGCGCAGGCCCTATTCCGCCGCGACGGGCAAGGATTCATAGGCCGCGTCGAGCACGAATGCGCCGGCGTCCCGCGCGGGAATGAAGGGTTTCAGCGTGCGGGTCGAGAGCAGCTGGAACATCGACATGGTCCCAAGCAGCACCGCCTGCAGAAAGATGACGACCAGCGCCGCCGTGACATAGGACGCCCATCCCGGGATCGCCCAGTTCGTGCCGAGCTTGATCGCCAGCACGCCGAGACCGCCCGCCATCGCAAAGCCGCCGAGCAGGAAAGCAAGCGCGGTCATGCGGACCAGGACAACTTCCGCATAGACGGAAACCGCGCTCACCCCGTGCAGGGCGAGGCTGACGAAGTTCATGCGCGACTGCCCGGCGAGGCGTGAGCCGCGGTCGAGCTGCAGCCGCACATAGGGAATCCGCGACCGGGAAATGGCCGCCGCGAGATTGTTCCAGATCGCGGAATTATGGACCAGCGCCCGGACCGCGTGGATCGGCAGCAGGCTGAAATTGCCGAAGTTGATGACCTGGCCGGTCAGGACGCGGAAGATCGTCTTGTAGGCGATGTAGAAGGCGCGGAAGGCGAACCCCTCCCGGCGCTGACCGCGTTTGGCGACGATGATCGACTCCGGATTTTCCCGCCAGGCGGCAAGAAGCTTCGGAATGTCGCCGGGGACGTCCTCGCCGTCGGAATCCATCACGACGACGGCGTCGAGATCTGGGATCTTCAGCGCCTCCACCAGTCCGACGGCGATCGCGCGCTGATGCCCGAGGTTGCAGGCGAGGCGCACGACCTGGACGCTGCGGATCGCAGCGTGGCGGCGCCAGTCGATGCTATGTTCTTTTTCCGGGGAGCCGTCGTCGACGACGATCAGGTCGATCGAATGGCCCGCGAGATCGGGCAGGTCGGCGATCTGCTCCACGACGCCCGTCAGCGCCGCCCAGTCGTTGAACACGGGCGTGACGATGGCGATTTTCCTGCCATGGAGTCGGACATGCGGCTTGAAAGACATGGCGGCGCGAACCGATTGACGGATTCGGGGAAGCGCCAGGGTAGGCCGAACTGGTAAACAGATCGTGCGCCCGGCCCGCACGTTGCGCGCCACTCGTCGATACCCGCATTGTCAGACATTCTTGCCTCATGATGGGGTGTTCAGGCTAGAATGCCGGCACACAAGACAATCAGTTCTCCAATCCGGAAACGCCCCCGAAATGACCGAACCTCTCGCCGGTATACGCGTCCTCGAACTCGCCCGCATTCTCGCCGGACCCTGGGCCGGCCAGCTCCTCGCCGACCTCGGCGCCGACGTCGTGAAAGTCGAGCGCGCGCGCGAGGGCGACGATACGCGCCAATGGGGCCCGCCCTTCGTGGAATCGGACGATGGCGAAAAGCTCGGCGCTGCCTATTTCTACGGCTGCAATCGCGGCAAGCGCTGCATCGAGGCGGATTTCGACACGGAAGAGGGCCGCGCGCTCGTGCGGCGGCTCGCCGCCAACGCCGATGTCGTGATCGAGAATTTCAAGGTCGGCGGCCTCAAGAAATTCGGCCTGGACTACGAGGGGCTGAAGAAAGTGAAGCCCGACGTCATCTATTGCTCGATCACCGGCTTTGGCCAGACCGGCCCCTATGCGCCGCGCGCCGGCTACGACTTCCTGCTGCAGGGCATGGGCGGCATCATGCATGTCACGGGGCAGGCCGACGGGCCGCCGACCAAGGTCGGCATTTCCATCGTCGATATTTTCACCGGCATGTATGCGGCCAACGCCATCCAGGCGGCGATCATCCGGCGCGAGAAGACGGGTGAAGGCGCCTATATCGACTGCGCGCTGATCGACAGCGTGACGGCGGTTCTCGGCTTCCAGGCGCTGAACTATTTCGTCGGCGGGACAGCGGGCAAGCGCATGGGTAATGCGCATCCCAACGTCACGCCTTACGACGTCTACAAGGTGGCGGACGGCGACATCATCATCGCCACCGCCAACAACGGACAGTTCAAGAAGCTGGTGACGGCGCTCGGCGAGCCTGAAATGGCCGACGACCCGCGCTTCGCGCTGATGCCCGACCGCGCCGTCAACCGCAAGGCCATGGATGAGAAGCTGAACGCGCTCACCTCGAAATTTACGCGCGCGGAACTCTTGCCGAAGCTCGACGCCATCGGCGTGCCGGCGGGGCCGATCAATACGATTCCCGATGTCTTCGCCGATCCTCAGGTGATCGAGCGCGGCATGCGCATCGACCGGCCGAACCCGAAGGCGAAGGGCGGCTCCACGCCCGGCGTGCGCTCGGCAATCATGATCGACGGCAGGCCAGCCGCGAGCCCGCGCCATGCGCCGGCGCTGGGCGAACATACGGCCGAAGTGCTGGCGGATCCCGCGTGGGGCGGGGGAAAGTAGTCGCCTTGGCGGCAAGATGTTAGGCTGGCGTCATGCAGCGTGAGGAAGCCATAGCGAAGTTGCAGGCGTGCGAAGCCGATATCAAAGGCCTAGGCGCGACGGCGCTCTTCATGTTCGGCTCTACCGCGCGCGATGAAGCCGGCGCGTCGAGCGACGTCGATCTTTTCGTCGATTATGATCCCGCGCGTTTCGGTCTGGTCGAGCTCGTGCGCCTGCGCGAGCGCCTGTCGAAAGATCTCGGCGTTGCCGCCGACCTGACCACGCGCGAGGGCCTGCATCCGCGTCTGCGCGGCGCGATCGAGGCGGAAGCGCTGAAGGTCCTCTAGTGAAGCGCGACCCTCTTCTTCGTTTGCACGACATGCTCGAAAATATCGATGCAATCGGCGAGATGATGGAGGGACGGGACTACGCCGCGTTCCGCGCTGACTTTCGCACGAGCCGCGCCGTCGAGCGCTGCCTCGAAATCATCTCGGAGGCTTCGCGACGTGTGCCCGACGAGGCAAAGAACGCACACCCTGAGATTCCCTGGCCGGAAATCGCCGCCTTCGGCAACCTCCTGCGGCACGAATATCAGCGCGTCGATTCCTATCTGATCTGGAAGACGGCCACGCATTCGCTCGGGGAATTGCGCGCCGCCGTCGTCGACCTCATTGCGCGAGCGGACAATCACCGGAACCGAAGATGAAGCCTGCATCCAACCTCCGCACCGGCGGCCAAATCCTGGTCGACCAGCTCGCAATCCAGGGCGTCAAGCACGTGTTCTGCGTGCCCGGCGAATCCTATCTGGCGGCGCTCGACGCGCTGCACGACTCATCCGTCGAGATCACCATTTGCCGGCAGGAAACGGGCGCCGCGCTCGCCGCCGAAGCCTCCGCGCGCCTCACAGGACGCCCCGGCGTCGCCTTCGTCACGCGCGGGCCCGGCGCGACCAATGCCGCGCATGCGATCCACATTGCCGAACACGATTCGACGCCGCTGATCCTGTTCGTCGGGCAGATCGAGCGTTCGATGCGCGGACGCGGCGCGTTTCAGGAGATGGATTTCAAGGCCTTCTTCGGCTCGACCGCGAAATGGGTGTGCGAAATCGACGACCCCGCGCGCATTCCCGAACTCGTCTCGCGCGCCTTCCATGTCGCCATGCAGGGGCGGCCGGGCCCCGTGGTGATCGCCCTGCCCGAGGATATGCTGGTCGAGACGGCGGAAGCCGTCGACGGCGTGCGCGTCGAACCCGCGCCGACCTGGCCGGGGCTCACCCAGATGGCCGAACTGCAAAAGCTGCTGTGGGCGTCAAAAGCGCCGATCGCCATTCTGGGCGGCTCCGGCTGGAGCGCGAAGGCGGTCGATTCCTTAGTTCGCTTCGCCGAGCGTTTCGATCTGCCGGTCGCGACGTCCTTCCGCCGGGCGATGCTGTTTCCGAACGGCCACAAGAATTACGCCGGCGAACTCGGCATCGGGCCCAATCCGAAACTACTGGCGCGCGTGAAGGAGGCCGATCTTGTTCTGCTGGTGAACGGGCGCATGGCCGAGATGCCGTCGCAGAGCTACACGCTGTTCGAAATTCCGACGCCGCGCCAGACCTTCGTGCATGTGCACGCCGACGCCAACGAACTCGGCCGCGTTTATCATCCCACGCTCGCGATCAACGCGACGCCGCAGGCGTTTTGCGCGCAGCTCGAAAGCGTGCAGCCGCCGAACGCCGTGGCGTGGGCAGGGGCGGCAGAAGCCGCACATGCGGACTATCTGGCGTGGACCGGGAGCGCGCCGCCAATCCCCGGCGCGATGCAATTCGGCGAGGCGCTGACGCGCCTGCGTGAGAAACTGGGCGACGATTTCATCGTCACGTCCGGCGCCGGCAATTACAACATTTTCGTCGGTCGCTTCCTGCGCATTCCCAAATTCGGCGGGCAGCTCGCCTCTACCTCTGGCTCGATGGGCTATGGCGTGCCGGCCGCCATCGGCGCCAAGCGCGCATTTCCGGACAAGACGGTGGTGAGTTTCGCGGGCGATGGTTGCTTCCTGATGAACGGTCAGGAATTCGCGACCGCCGTGCAATATGATCTCGGCATCGTCTTCGTGGTTGTCGACAACGGCATGTACGGCACGATCCGCATGCACCAGGAGCGCGAATATCCCGGTCGCGTCAGCGGCACGGTGTTGAAGAACCCGAACTTCGCGGATTACGCGCGCGCCTTCGGCGGGCATGGCGAGTTCGTCGACAAGACGGATGATTTCATGCCGGCCTTTGAACGCTGCGCGGCGAGCGGCAAGCCCTCGATCATCCACGTGAAGATCGACCCCGACGCGATCACGCCGACAACGACGCTGACGAAGATCAGGGAAACCGCGCTGGCGAAGACGCGCTAGGTCCGTCTTCCCCGTCATTGCGGGGAGCAAAGCGACGAAGCAATCCAGAGCCGAGGCGTGGCTCTGGATTGCTTCGCTTCGCTTCGCTCGCAATGACGAGCTGAGATTACTTCTTCACCACGGTCGCGAAAATCTTCTGCGCGACTTTCCATGATCCATCCGCTTTCGCGAAGACGAGATAGTCCGTGAAATAAGCCGGCGGCAGCTGGCACTTCACCTTCACGAAGGCCGTATCGGGACCCGACTGGTCGAACGACAGGATTGCGTCGTCGCGCGCAGAACCCTTCGACTTCGCGCTCTCGCGCTTGCGCACGTTGTCGAGCCACTGGTCGCGCGACCAGACCACCACCTTGCCGTCGTTCACGAAGGTCAGTTCGCTGGTCGGATGAAAGACGGAGGCGAGCTTGTCGGCGTCGCCTTCGTAGAGGCCATCGAAATAGGTCTGCACGGCTTGTTCGACTGCGGCCTTGTCGGTCGACATATTTGTCCTCCCTTTCGTCGTTGATCCGTCATTGCGAGCGGAGCGAAGCAATCTAGAGTCGCTATCCGGATCCGGATTGCTTCGTCGCCTGCGGCTCCTCGCAATGATGGTTCTCGTTCGGTTACGCCGCCGCTTCCAGCTTCTTCGACACCATCTCGCGCAATGCGGTCAGGTCCTTCGCGAACAGCCTGATGCCGTCGGACAGTTTCTCCGTCGCCATCCTGTCTTCGTTGAGCAGCCAGCGGAAGGTCTTTTCGTCGAGGTGCAGCTTCGCCGGCGCCTGCCCGGATGTCTCGGGCGAGAGCTTACGCTCGAGCTTCGCCTCATCCTTCGACAATTCCTCCAGCAGGTTCGGCGAGATCGTCAGGCGATCGCAGCCCGCCAGCGCCTCGATCTCGCCGGCGTTGCGGAAGGAGGCGCCCATCACGACGGTCTTGATCCCGTGCGTCTTGTAATAGGCGTAGATCTCGCGCACCGAGAGGACGCCCGGGTCGGTTTCGCTCGTGTAATCCTTGCCCGTGGACGCCTTGTACCAGTCGAGGATGCGGCCGACGAAGGGAGAGATGAGGAAGGCGCCGGCGTCCGCGGCGGCGACCGCCTGCGCGAGCGAGAACATCAACGTGAGATTGCAGTCGATGCTCTCCTTCTGGAGGGTTCGCGCAGCCTCGATGCCCTCCCAAGTGGAAGCGAGCTTGATGAGAATGCGCTCGCGCCCGACGCCGCGTTTCTCGTAGTCGGCGATCAGCGCGCGCGCCTTGTCGACCATGGCGTCGCGGTCGAACGACAGATCGGCGTCGACTTCCGTCGAGACGCGGCCGGGCACGATCTTGGTCAACTCCGTTCCGAAATTGACCGCGAGCCGGTCGGTGACGCGGCTCGACACGCCCTGATGGCTGCGGCCCCAGACGATCGCCTCCTCCACCAGATGCTTGTACTGCGGCATGCCCGCCGCCTTCAGGATCAACGTGGGGTTGGTGGTGCAATCCGTGGCGCCGAAGGCGCGGATCGATTCCATGTCGCCGGTGTCGGCGACGACGGTCGTCATGGACTTGAGTTGTTCGAGCTTGGAAGTCATGTGCGGCTCCTTGCGGGCTTTATATCAGATGAATTGGCGCGCGAGGCGATGGGTGAGGTCGCTCATGAAATCGTGCACCAGCCGCACGCGTGCGAGATCGCGGACGTCGTCGTGGGTCACGATCCAGTAGGTGCGGATCACGCGCTTCCCGGGTAGAACGCGCACGAGGTCCGGCAGGTTGCGGACGGCGTAATCGTGCAGCACGCCGACGCCTGCGCCCGCGCGCACCGCCTCGATTTGGCCGAGCATGCCGGCGCATTCAAATTTCGGGTTTTCAGCCAGGCCGAACTCGCCGAGATAGTCGAGGGCCGGCGAAAAAATGAGGTCGGGGACGTAGGCGACGACGCGCACGCCGGCGAGTTCGCCCTGCGCCAAGGCCGGCCGCGCCTTCAGGAAGGCTTTGGAGGCATACAGGCTCAGCGAATAGTCGGTCAGCTTCTTGACCGTGAGCCGGCCTTCGACCGGCCGGTCGATGGTCACCGCGATGTCGGCCTCGCGCTTGGCGAGCGAGAAGGCGCGCGGCAGCGGCACGAGCTGGACGTTGAGGCCGGGATGCTCGTCCATCAGGGCGCTCAGATGCCGCGCCAGCACGAATGTGCCGAAACCGTCGGGCGCGCCGACGCGGACATTGCCCGAAACGGCCACGTCCGCGCCCGACAGCGCGGCCTGCGCGCGCAGCATCTCGGTCTCGATCTTCTCGGCGCTGGCCAGAAAGGTCTCGCCGGTCGCGGTCAGCGCGCAGCCGTTGGTGCGGCGCTCGATCAGTTTCACGCCGAGCGCCGTCTCCAGGGTTGCGATACGGCGGCTGACGGTCGCATGATCCAGCCCGAGCTTTCTGGCGGCGCCGAGCATCTGTCCGGTGCGGGCGACGGCGAGAAAGATGCGGGTGTTGTCCCAGTCGAGCATTGTGAATGAATGCACAGCGGTTGCGCGATATCGCCGATTGATATGCGAAAATGCATGGACGATAAAGGGGCGAAGGAACAGGAATCCTCATCCTGAGGAGCGATGCGCGGCATCGCGTCTCGAAGGATGGCCGAGGCAGGAATGCTAGGCTTGGCCATCCTTCAAGACGCCCGCTACGCGGGCTCCTCAGGATGAGGAGCCGGGTTGAGGGGACGCTTTCTGCATGAGGGGCGTCGGAACGAATACAGGGAGAGGACCATGGCCAAGGAATTGACCCATTTCATCGGCGGCAAGCACGTCAAGGGCACGTCGGGCCGCTTTACCGACGCCTATCAGCCGATGACCGGCGAAGTGATTTCGCGCGTGCCGCTGGCGTCGAAGGCGGAGGTTCGCGCGGCCGTCGAGAACGCTCTTGCCGCGCAGCCGGCCTGGGCCGCCACCAATCCGCAGCGTCGCGCCCGTGTGCTGATGAAGTTTCTCGAACTCGTCGCGCGCGACATGGAGCCGCTCGCCGAACTGCTCGCCCGCGAACACGGCAAGACCATTCCCGACGCCAAGGGCGACATCCAGCGCGGCGTCGAAGTCATCGAATTCGCCTGCGGCGTGCCGCATCTGATGAAGGGCGAATATACCGACAGCGCGGGCCCTGGCATCGATATCTATTCGATGCGCCAGCCGCTCGGCGTCGTCGCCGGCATCACGCCGTTCAACTTCCCGGCGATGATCCCGATGTGGAAGTTCGGCCCCGCCATCGCCTGCGGCAACGCTTTCATCCTCAAGCCGTCCGAGCGCGATGTCGGCGTGCCCATGAAGCTTGCCGAACTGATGATCGAGGCGGGCCTGCCGGCTGGCATTCTCAACGTCGTCAACGGCGACAAGGAAGCCGTCGACGCCATTCTCGACGATCGCGACGTCAAGGCCGTCGGCTTCGTCGGCTCCACGCCGATCGCCGAATATGTTTACACGCGCGGCTGCGCGGCTGGTAAGCGCGTGCAGTGTTTCGGCGGCGCCAAGAACCACATGGTGATCATGCCCGACGCCGATCTCGATCAGGCCGTCGACGCGCTGATCGGCGCTGGCTACGGTTCGGCCGGCGAACGCTGCATGGCGATCTCCGCCGCCGTTCCGGTGGGCAAGGGCACGGCGGACGCGCTGATGGAGCGTCTCATTCCCCGCGTCGAATCGCTGAAGGTCGGCCCCTCGACCGATCTCGCCGCCGACTACGGCCCGCTGGTGACGGCCGAGGCTCTGCAGCGCGTGAAGAACTACGTCGACATCGGCGTGAAGGAAGGCGCCAAGCTCGTCGTCGACGGCCGCGACTTCAAGATGCAGGGTTACGAGAACGGCTATTACATGGGAGGCTGCCTGTTCGACGACGTGACCAAGGACATGCGCATCTACAAGGAAGAAATCTTCGGGCCGGTGCTCTCGGTCGTGCGCGCGCAAGGCTATGAGGAAGCGCTGCAGCTCGTGAACGATCACGAATACGGCAATGGCGTCGCGATCTTCACCCGCGACGGCGACGCCGCCCGCGATTTCGCGGCGCGCTGCCAGATCGGCATGGTCGGCGTGAACGTGCCGATTCCGGTTCCGATCGCCTATTACACGTTCGGCGGCTGGAAGCGCTCGGGCTTCGGCGATCTCAACCAGCACGGCCCGGATTCGATCCGCTTCTACACGAAGACCAAGACTGTGACCTCGCGTTGGCCCTCCGGCGTGAAGGACGGCGCGAGCTTCGTGATCCCGACGATGAACTGATCGCCAGTATGCGCATGATCGCGTTGCGTTGACGCGATCTCGCCAGAATGTAGACCCGGTGCGATGGTGCTGCCTCGCATCGGGTTTTTCATGAATCCCTTCCTCTTTGTCTTTGGGAGCGCCGCGGCGTGAGCGTTTCCGTTCCCTCCCGCACGCGGCTCGTTGCGCGCATCGGCGTCGCGCAGCTGATCGGCTATGGCGGCACCTATTACCTGCCGGCGATTCTCGCCGCGCCGATCGGGCGCGAGCTCGGCCTGTCGTCCAACTGGACTTTTGGGGGGCTCTCGCTCGCGCTGGTTGTTTCGAGCTTCATCGGGCCGGCGGTCGGTCGCTACGTCGATCGGGGCGGTGGGCGCCGGGCGTTGGTCGCCTCCAATTTCGCCTTTGCGCTCGGGCTCACGCTGCTGGGACTGGCAAATGGCCTCGCGATGACCATCGCCGCCTGGCTGTTCATCGGGCTGGGCTGCGGGCTCGGCTATTACGAGACGGCCTTCGCCGCGCTGACGCGGCTCTACGGCGTCTCGGCGCGGCGTCTCATCTCCGGCGTCACGTTGATCGCCGGCTTCACCTCGACCGTGTCATGGCCGCTGATGGCGTGGCTGGAGGCGCATGCGGGCTGGCGGGGCACATGTTTTTTCTGGGTCGCCGCCAATCTCATGATCGCGCTGCCGCTCAATCTCACCCTGCCGGCGCCGGGCGTCGTCGTCGAACCGGAGGCCGCTTCCGGCGAGCGAAGCCGCCAGCCTGTCGTGCTCGACGCTTCGTCGGAGCGGCGGGCGATGACGGCCATCGCGCTGATGTTCACCGCCACCGCCATCGTCAGCTCCGGTCTCTCGGCGATCATGCCGAACCTGCTCGCGCATTTCGGCGTGTCGCACACGACGGCGATCCTCGCTTCGGCCCTGATCGGGCCGGCGCAGGTGATCGGCCGGCTTGCGGAAATGGGATGGCTGACGCGCTACCACCCGCTCGTGTCGGCGCGGCTGGCGACAATGTTCCTGCCGATCGGAACGGGCGCCTTCGTGCTCGGCGGCGCGGCTTTCGCCGTGCCCTTCACGATGCTCTACGGGCTCGGCAACGGCATATTGACGATCGCGCGCGGCTCGCTGCCGCTCGCGATCTTCGGTCCCGCGGGCTACGGACGGCGCGTCGGCCTTCTCTCCGCGCCGTCGCGGATGGCCGCCGCCGCAGCGCCGGTCGCGGTCGGCATGCTGTTCGACGCCTCTCCAACGACTGGCCTTTTCGCGATGGTGGCCTGCAATCTGATCGGCTTTGCCGCGCTCTTCATCATCTCGACTCGAGCGCGGCACTGATCAGCCGCGTCCCGCGACCTGGTGATAAACCCACAGCACCACGACGGCGCCGACGATCGACACGATCAGACTGTAGATGTTGAGCCCGGTCACGCCGGCCGCGCCGAAGAACGTGAAGATGAAACCGCCGACCACGGCGCCCACGATGCCGAGCACGACATCCATCAGGAAGCCTTGTCCGGTCTTGTTGACGATCTTCGAGCCGATGAAGCCGGCGATCAGGCCGAGGATGATCCATGCGATGACTGACATGCGCTTTCTCCAGACCTGCCGGCGCGGGCGTCGCCCCGGCTTGCACGAAATGTCGTGACCCTTTTTCCAAAACGCAAGTGACCTTCGACGGGTTGAAGCCGTGTCCGCATCGTCGCAAGGACTTGTCTTGGACATGTTCCGACACGACATTGTCCATCGCGGGCGGCCGGGCCGCAGGATTGCCCCGGCCAGATCTTTGGTTTTCCGCGTCGCATCCGCCGAAGGCTTCTGCGGCGTTCAATCAGCGAGGGAGAGCAAAATGGGTTTCTTCGACAACGCCATACAGGACGCCGTGCCTGGCGGCAGCCTCGCCAAGCCGATCGCCATCGCCATCGGCGCGCTTCTCCTCAAGAACATGCTGACCCGCAAGTCGGAGCCTGAGCCCGCTCCGGCGCCTTCGCCCTCGCTGCCGCCGCTCGGCGGCGACGGCGGCGGTCTGCTGGGCGGCCTCGGCGACCTCGTCTCCAAATTCGAACGGGCCGGCCAGGGCGGCACGATCGGCTCGTGGATCGGTTCCGGCCAGAATCAGCCGATCCAGCCAGGACAGCTCGGCTCGACGCTCGGTCAGACGACGATCAGCGATCTCGCGCGCCAGGCGGGCGTCAGCGAGCAGGACCTGCTCAACGGCCTCGCTCAGGCGCTGCTGGGCGTGATCGACAAACTGACGCCGCGCGGTCGCCTGCCCACGGCCGAGGAGCTGACGGCGCGCTGAACCCGGACCGCGCGTATATCATCGTCCGGCGGCTTCGGCCGCCGGATTTTTTTCGTTTGCGTGAAAGTTTCAGGCGGCCTTGCTGGCCTGCGGCTGAGCCTGTGTCGGCGCCAGCAGTCCCGCCGCCGTCAAAACCAGCGCCTTCGTGTAATCCTTGGCCAGAGCCGGCGATCGACGGAAGCGCGCGATGATCACCTCCGCGATCTCGTCGATCACGGCCTCGTCGGCCTCCGCGATGAGGTCGGCGTGCAGGCCCGCGCCGCGGATCAGTGTCGCGAGGTCGCGACGGCTTGCGGCGGCGCCGTGCGGAAGATTGGAGAGGGCGCAGCGCCAGGCGCGCCAGTGAAGGTCTGCGAGCGTCTTGCCGGCGCCCGATTCGCGCGCCGCGGCGCCCCAGACCATGCTCAGACGATCGCGGGCAAGCGGTTCAGCCCAAAGCAGAATATCGGCGGCTAGCCTTGCATTGTCGAAGCGCACGGTGGGGGCCCGTCGGGTGCAATCAATAACGGCGAATGACCGTTGATAGCACAGGTTCTTCCGGCTTTCCGTCAGGTGAGAAAATTTTTGTCGGGGATTGCGGGGACAACAAAAAAGCCGCCGCGCAGGGCGCGGCGGCTTCGCAATCTTCAGGTGGCTTTCGCTTATTCCGCGGCGATGCGGACGATCGGAGCGGCGCTCTTCACCTCTTCGTCCACATGCGGCTCGAACTTCACAAAGTTCTCGCGGAACATGGCGACCAGCTTCTTGGCGGTCTCGACGAATTCGGCTTTTGACTGCCAGGTCTTGATCGGGTCCAGGATGTGCGGCTCGACGCCCGGCACCGAGGTCGGCACGGCGAGGCCGAAATAGGGATCGGTGCGGAAATGCTCACGCGACAGCGAACCGTCGAGCGCGGCGCGCAGCAGGCGGCGCGTGACGCGGATCGGCATGCGGCGGCCGACGCCGTACTTACCGCCCGTCCAGCCGGTATTGACCAGCCAGCAGTCGACGTGATGACGCGCGATGAGATCGCGCAGCAGGTTGCCGTAGACGGAAGGATGACGCGGCATGAACGGTGCGCCGAAGCAGGTCGAGAAGGTCGCCTGCGGCTCGGTGACGCCCTTCTCCGTGCCGGCGACCTTGGCGGTATAGCCCGACAGGAAGTGGTACATGGCCTGGCTGGGGTCGAGCTTGGCGATCGGCGGGAGGACGCCGAAAGCGTCGCAGGTCAGCATCACGATGTTCTTCGGATGCGGCGCGCGGCCGATCAGCGAGGCGTTCGGGATGAAGTCGAGCGGATAGGCGATGCGGGTGTTCTCGGTCTTCGAATCATTGTCGAAATCCGGAACGCGGGTAACCGGATCGAGAACCACGTTCTCCATCACCGTGCCGAACATCTTCGTCGTGGCGAAGATTTCGGGCTCGGCCTCTTCAGACAGCTTGATCGCCTTGGCGTAGCAGCCGCCCTCGAAGTTGAAGACGCCGTCCTTCGACCAGCCGTGCTCGTCGTCGCCGAGCAGCGTGCGCTCGGGATCGGCCGACAGCGTGGTCTTGCCGGTGCCCGACAGGCCGAAGAAGACCGCCGAATCCTGCTTGTCGCCGACATTGGCCGAGCAGTGCATCGGCATGACGTTATGCGCGGGCAGAACGTAGTTCAGATAGGTGAAGACCGACTTCTTCATTTCGCCGGCGTAGCTCGTGCCGCCGATGAGAACGATCTTGCGCGAGAAGTCGATGGCGATGACCGTCTCGGAGCGGCAGCCGTGGCGCTTGGGATCGGCGCGGAACGACGGCAGGTCGACGATCGTCAGCTCCGGCGCGAACGAAGCGAGTTCGCTGCGGTCGGGGCGAATGAGCATGGTGCGGATGAACAGCGAATGCCAGGCGTATTCGGTGAAAACGCGCGTCTTCACGCGGAAGGTGGTATCGGCGCCGCCGTAGAGATCCTGCGCGAAAAGTTCCTTGCCCTTGGCGTGTTCGATGAAGTCGGCGAGCAGCGTGTCGAAGTTCTCCTTCGACATCTTGCCGTTGTTTTCCCACCACACGCTGTCGGCGGTCAGCGCATCGTCGACGACGAACTTGTCCTTCGGCGAGCGGCCGGTGTGCTGGCCCGTCTCGGCGACGAGCGCGCCACCCTTGGCGAGGATCGCCTCGCGGCGCTGCATCGCTTCCTCGTAAAGGAACGGCGCTTCGAAGTTATAGGCGACCTGCTTGAGGTCCTTGAAGCCGAATTTGTCCGCGCCATAGGCGGGATTGAAATCGCCCAGCTGTGTCATGCGTTTCTCCCGATCGGTCGGGGCCGCTTTGCTCTAGTCGCGGTCCGGACGCATCGTGTCACAAAGGTGAAAGTGGCGCGACGTTTAGTGCGCGCGCGTCCCAAGGGCAAGACGCCAAGGGTGCAATTAGGTCGACAATATCAACAGCTCGTTACGAATCCGGAGATGTTTTCTCGCTCGCGGCGCGCGATTGCTTCGCTAGAGCAACTAGAATTTCACGCAAGGCGCCCGCTGTTGCAATGCGGGATGGAAAGACGATTCGCGAAGTCCTGTCGCCGGCTGCGAGGTCGAGTCCTTCCGGATCGAGCCCGGTGGCATGCCAGCGCGCATCCGGCTGACCATCCAGTTTCGCGGCATAGAGTCGCAGCGCATCCGCATGATCGGCGTTGAGATGGCCGACCGCGCTCTCCTCCGCCGCCACCAGATCATCGGCGCCCGAGAGATCGGCGAGGATCGCAGATGGTTCGAAATCGGCGGCGCGGGCGAAGCCGCCATTGAGATGAAATCCGGTCGGCGTCATCCGCCAGAAGGAGAAATCGGCGAAGTCGGCGTAGAGCGCGGATTTTGGATGGCGGGCGAGAAAGCGCGCCCGCAGGGCGGGATCGGCGTCGCGCGCGATCGTCCCGGAAACCGTGAGGCGCGGATGCGCCAGCGGATCGCCCTTGCCGGTCTGGGCGAGCAGGATCGACGCCTGCGGCCGCGCTTCGAGATTGCGGGTGTGGGCGGCCAGTTTCGACATCAGCAGGATCGGCGCGCCGTCATGGGCGGTCGCGACATTCACCAGCGTGGCGAACGGGAAGCCATTCGCATCCAGCGTCGCCAGCCCGCCGGCTCGGATCGTGCGCAACAGGCGCTTGGCTTCGCCGACCGCGTCGTATTCAGGCCGGCCTGACGCTGGATCGCCGGGCTTTTCAGGGGTTTCGCGGGGCAAGGTCTCGATTTCCGGCGTTTTGCAACCTATATTCCGCAGAACTGTCGCATTTTGGCCTGAAACGGCCAAGACATTCCGCCCGCACGCCGCAGACCGGCGAAGTTCAGGCCGCATTCATCGCATGCGGCGCAATTTTCCGGGCGCAACGTGGCGGGCGCGTGTCCGGTTCCGCCACGCTCGCCCCTGGTTCGAGGATTTCACGCTACATGCCGACCATCGCTCTCGTCGACGACGACCGCAACATCCTGACCTCGGTCTCCATTGCGCTCGAGGGCGAGGGCTATCGCGTCCAGACCTATACCGACGGCGCTTCCGCGCTCGACGGACTGCGCACAAACCCGCCCGATCTCGCGATCTTCGACATCAAGATGCCGCGTATGGACGGCATGGAGCTCCTGCGGCGCCTGCGCCAGAAATCGGATCTGCCGGTGATCTTCCTGACCTCGAAGGACGAGGAGATCGACGAATTGTTCGGCCTGAAAATGGGCGCGGACGATTTCATCCGTAAACCCTTCTCGCAGCGGCTGCTGGTAGAGCGCGTGAAGGCGATCCTGCGCCGCTCCGCGCCGAAGGAGGCGACGACGCAGAAGGAGCAGGAGGTCAAGCTGCTGGAGCGCGGCGCGCTGCGCATGGACCCCGAGCGCCACACCTGCACCTGGAACGGCCAGCCGGTGACGCTTACCGTCACCGAGTTTTTGATCCTGCAGGCGCTCGCCACCCGCCCGGGCGTCGTCAAGAGCCGCAATGCGCTGATGGACGCCGCCTACGACGATCAGGTCTATGTCGACGACCGCACAATCGACAGCCACATCAAGCGCCTGCGCAAGAAGTTCAAGGCGGTGGACGACGATTTCGAGATGATCGAAACGCTGTACGGCGTCGGCTATCGCTTCAAGGAAGCATGAGCGAGGGACCTCGAGCCTTCAGGCTCGGATGCAACCCGAGCGAGCCTCATGGCTCGCAGTCCAATTCGGGAGCCGCATGAGCGTCGAGGCGCATAGCGAGCAGGTTGCGCGGCCGATGCGCCGGCTGAAACGGCTCGTGCGCGTGCGCCAGCTGTGGCGTGCGACGCTCGCGCGCTTCTCTTCCTCGCTCACCCGCCGCATCATCGTCCTCAATCTCGGCGGCCTGTTCGCGCTGCTGCTCGGCTTCCTCTATCTCAACCAGTTCCGTGCCGGCCTGATCGACGCGCGGCTGCAGAGCCTGCAGATCCAGGGCGAGATCATCGCGGCCGCGATCGCCTCCTCGGCGACTGTGGAAACGGATTCGATCGCCATCGATCCGGAGAAGCTGTTGCAGCTCGCGCCCGGCCAGAGCTATGGCCCCTCCGACGAGGCCTCCCCCAGCCTCGAATTCTCGATCAATCCCGATCGCATCGGGCCGCTGCTGCATCGCCTCGTCTCGCCGACCCGCACGCGCGCACGCGTCTACGACCGCGATGGCTACATGCTGCTCGATTCCCGCTCGATCACGAGCCGCTCGCTGATCGTGCCCTCGGAACTGCCGCCGGTCGGCGAGAAGCCGAGCCTGTGGGAAAGCCTTTGGGCGCATTTCAAGGGCCTGTACGGACAGAGTGGGCCGTCCTCGAGCGCGATCGAGGCGGCGACCAGCGACGGGCGCGCCTATCCGGAGGTCGCGCGCGCGCTTTCGGGCGCCGCTGGCTCCGTCGTGCGCGTCAACAGTCGCGGCGAGACCGTCGTGTCCGTCGCCGTGCCCATCCAGCGGTTTCGCGCCGTGCGCGGCGCGCTGCTGCTCTCGACCCAAGGCGGCGACATCGACAAGATCATCGCCTCGGAGCGCTGGGCGATCGTTCGCATCTTCCTCGTCTCGGCGAGCGTGATGCTGCTTCTTTCGCTGTTCTTCGCCGGTACGATCGCCGAGCCGATCCGCCGCCTTGCCGAAGCCGCCGAACGCGTGCGGCGCGGCGGCAAGGCGCGCCACGAGATTCCTGATTTCTCCGACCGTTCGGACGAGATAGGCCATCTGTCCGGGGCGCTGCGCGACATGACCGGCTCGCTTTATCTGCGTATCGAGGCGATCGAGAGTTTCGCCGCAGACGTCGCGCACGAGTTGAAGAACCCGCTGACCTCGCTGCGCAGCGCGGTCGAGACGCTGCCGATCGCCAAGACCGAGAACTCCCGCAAGCGCCTGCTCGAAGTCATCGAGCACGACGTACGACGGCTCGACCGGTTGATCTCGGATATTTCCGACGCCTCGCGGCTCGACGCCGAGCTCGCGCGCTTCGACATGGCGGAAGTCGATCTGTCGGCGGCCTTGCAGGCGGTGGTCGGCGTCGCGCAGGGCGTCGATCGCGGCGACGGGGTGCGTGTCGAATTCGATCTCGCCGCCGCGCCCGCGATGGAGAACGGCCGTAAGCCCTGGCGCGTGCTCGGTCATGATTCGCGGCTCGGCCAAGTCTTCAACAATCTCATAGACAATGCCCGCTCCTTCTCGGAGCCCGGCGGCGTCGTGCGCGTGAGCTTGAAGCCCGCGCGCGGCCCGGGCGCGAATGGCGGCCGCGACGGCTACGAGGCTATAGTCGACGACGACGGGCCGGGCATTCCCGCGCACGCCTTCGAGCGCATTTTCGAGCGCTTCTACACCGATCGCCCCAATCAGGGTTTTGGCCAGAACTCCGGGCTCGGCCTCTCCATCTCGCGGCAGATCGTCGAAGCGCACGGCGGCCGCATCCGCGCGATGAACCGCGCCGATCCGAAAGATCCCGAGAAGCCGCTCGGCGCGCGCTTCACCGTCTGGCTGCCGGCGGCGCCATGACGCGGACGCAGGCGGCGGCCAGGGGGGTGACCAAGACGACGATCCATGGCGTCGCGGTTGCGATCGGCGGCGCGGGCGTGCTGTTGCGCGGCCGGTCGGCGGCGGGGAAAAGCCGACTCGCTGAGGAATTGGCGGAGGCCGCGCGCGTTCGCGGCTGGTTCGGCCGTCTGGTGGCCGATGATCGGGTGCAGATTGTGACCCGTGGCGACAGGTTGATCCTCTCGCCGCATCGCGACATCGCCGGGCGCATCGAGCGGCGCGGACAGGGAATTTTCGAGGTCGATTACGAGGCCGCGGTGGTTCTGCGGCTCGTGGTTGATCTCGTCGACCGCGACCGCGCCCTCGACCATCCCGCCCGCATGCCGGCCCCGGAAGATCAGGTCGCCTGGATCGACGGGGTGGCGACGCCGCGGCTCGCGCTGGCGATCGGCGAGCCGGGCGCCGTTCAGGCGGTCCTCGAGCGAATCGACCAAATAGGCGCCTAAAATGGCGGCTTGCGCGCGCATTTCACTTGCCAAGCGCGTCGCGACGCACAAAATGGCCGCCCGCCGTTCCGCATGGTCGCGAATGCGAGCGTCCGTGCGGCTGGCGATCGTCACAGGAGCTATCGAGCGCGCTCGATGCAGACACACCGGGTCATCTTTTCCCCTGCGCAGGCGGAGCGAGCCCGGCCGCAAAAAGACAATCAACCAATTCCGGATAGTCTGTGCGCCGATCTCGCGCCGCGGGCTCCGGCGGCGGCGAATGAACGGTAGTATCTGATGATTGGCATGGTCCTCGTGACCCATGGTTGCCTGGCTACGGAATTCCGCGCAGCGCTCGAGCATGTCGTGGGGCCGCAGAAGCAGTTGGCCACGATCACCATCGGCGCGGAAGACGATATGGAGAAGCGTCGTGGCGACATCATGGACGCCGTGAACGCCGTCGAGTCCGGGCAGGGCGTGATCCTGCTGACGGACATGTTCGGCGGCACGCCTTCCAACCTCGCGATTTCGGTGATGAACGGCGCCAAGGTCGAGGTGGTCGCCGGCATCAACCTGCCGATGCTGATCAAGCTCGCTTCGGTGCGCGATCACAGCAATCTGGAAACCGCGGCCGCGCAGGCGCAGGACGCGGGCCGCAAGTACATTCAGATCGCCAGCCGGGTGCTGAGCGGAAAGTGACGATGGACGGATCCGAACAAGACGACTGCGCCGGCGCAGCCCATTTTCCCGACGGGGCCCTCGTGCGCGACCTGCCGATCGTCAACAAGAAGGGCCTGCACGCGCGCGCGACCGCGAAGTTCGTGCAGTGCGTAGAGAATTTCGACTGCGACGTCTTCGTCTCGCGCTGCGGCGAGACGGTCGGCGGCGCCTCGATCATGGGCATTCTGACGCTCGGCGCCGGCATCGGCACGACGATCACGGTGGCCGCCACCGGCCCGCAGGCCGAGCAGGCGATCGAAGCCATCACGACGCTGGTCGCAAATCGCTTCGGCGAGGACGAGTAGTTTTCGGACCACGAGCCTTCAGGCTCGCGTCTGTAGGGTCAACCGAGCGAGCCTGAAGGCTCGGGGTCCAATCTTTCAAGCGACCTTGCCCGACGAGATCGAGATGGCCGCGCCGATCTCCGGCAGACGGTCGCCGAGATATTCCGGCCTGCCGAACAGATAGCCCTGCATCAATTTCACGCCGGCGGCGCGCAACGCCTGATATTGTTCGTAGGTCTCGACGCCTTCGGCCGTCACTTCGATGTCGTAGGCGGTGGCAAGCTGAATGGTGGCCGCGACGATTGCGGCTGAACCCGTGTCGCGCGCGGCGTCCGTCACGAAAGAGCGATCGATCTTCAGACGGTCGAACGGAAAGCGCTTGAGATAGCTCATCGACGCGAAGCCCGTGCCGAAATCGTCGAGCGCGATCGAGACTCCGCTCTGACGAAGGACACGCAACGCGGCGAGATCGTCGCTCTTGTCCTGCAGCAGAACGGATTCGGTAATCTCGAGTTCTAGGCGATCGGCGCGCAGACCCGTTTGGGCGAGCACAGTCTCTACATCGCGGGCGAAATCGCCGCTGGCGAGCTGCAGCGCCGAGACATTGACGGCGACGCCGACGTTTTGCTGCCAATTGGTCGCGTCCGCGCAGGCGCGTCTCAGGACCCAGCGCCCGAGATCGGCGATCTGCCGCGTTTCCTCGGCGAGCTTGACGAAACGCAGCGGCGGGATCGCGCCGAGCTGCGGATGACGCCAGCGCAGCAGCGCCTCCATGTAGCGTATCTCGAGCGTATCGACGTCGACGACCGGCTGATAGGCGAGTTCGAGCTCATCCCCCGCGATGGCTCGGGCGAGATCGGCCGCGAGCGCGCGCTGCGTGAGCGCCTCGAGCTCCATGTGCGGCTCAAAGGCGCGGCAGACGCCAGCGCCTTCGGCCTTGGCCGCATAGAGCGCGAGATCGGCGCGGCGCAGCATGTCGTCGGTCGAAATCTCCGGTTCTGCGATGACTGCGACGCCGGCGCAGGCATTGATCTCGAGCGCCTGGCCCTGCCAGGCGTAGGGCTCGCGAATCGCCGTCACGATCCGGGCCGCCAGCGCCTCGACATCGATCGCGTCCCTCGCGCTCATGCCAAGCGCGATGGCGAATTCGTCGCCGCCGAGCCGCGCGACGACATGCGCCTGCGGCGCGGTCTGGACGAGGCGCACTGAAACTTCGCGCAGGATACCGTCGCCCGCCGCATGGCCGTGGCCATCGTTGACCGGCTTGAAATCGTCGAGGTCGAGCAGGATGACCGCGAGCGCCACGCAATCGCGCCCGATCTGACCGCGCAAATGCGCGAGCGTATGCAGGAAGAGCGCGCGATTGGCGAGCTGGGTCAGTTCGTCGTGCATCGCCATATGCGCGATGCGCTCGTTGGCCTGCTCGCGCTCGGTGATATCTTCGTGCGTGACGACAATGCCGCCATCGTCGCAGACGGCGTGATTGATCAGGATCGAGCGGCCGTCGTTCAGCACGTCGACGCGTCGGTCGGTGAAACGGCGCGACAGCGCGTCGCGCGCGTAGGACTGCGGCGATGCGCCGGGGAATACACCGTGCGCGGCGCGCAGCTCCAGAACTTTGCGCGCATGCATGCCCGCGGCGATGGCGCCCGGCTTCAACCCATAGAGTGTCGCATAGCGCGTATTGCAGATGACGACCCGAGCATCCTTGTCGAAGACGACAAGGCCTTGCGACATGCTTTCGAGCGCGACCGCGAAACGCTGGTTCGAAAGTTCGAGCTCCTGCGATTGCGAGCGCAGGGCCGCCTCCTTGTCGGCGAGCTTGCGGAATTGTTCGCGCAGCGCGCGCATGAGAAAGGCCGCGATCACGAAGGCGAGCAGGACCGCCAGAACGATAGCGACAGCCTGAACGCGCCAGTGGGCGAGCGCGATCGACTTGTTGATTGTGACCGTGACGACGAAATCGCTGAAGGGCACGGCGACGAGGGCGATCAGGCGCGCTTGCCCGTCGAAGGCGCTGATCGTCTCGTAGACGCCGCGGCCGGCCGCGAGCGTCGCGTAGAAGGGAGAGGTGTGCGGCAGCGTTTGTCCGGTATTGAGCGAAACGCCGTTGGGATGGCGCGCGAGCACGCGGCCGTCGCGCGTGAACAGCGCATAGCTGCGCCCCGCCATGGCCGAAATCGACGAGTAAGTGTTCACGAATGCGGCTGGCTTGAGCAGCGCGCGCACGACGCCAACGAACTTGCCCTGCGCGCCGACGACAGGCTTCGAGAGGCCGACGACGAGTTCGCCGGTCAAATCGCTGACGCGGAGCATGCCGATGCGGCCGCTGTCATCGTGTCCGGCCGCCAGCGCGGCGGCGTTGGCGTCGCGCGCAGCGTGGTCGCTATCTTCTTCGCCGCGCGATGTCGCGAGCTTGCGGCCCTCGACATCGAAGATCTCGATGACATCGATGGCCGCACGCTTCTCAGCGGCTCTGGCGAGCGCGCCCACGGCCCCCGGCGCGGCTGCGGTCGCGCGGAAGGCGCCCGGCGTATCGGCGGAAAGCGCGGCTGCGGCTTCGTTGATCGCGAAGTCGACGGACCGGGTCGTTTCCTCAGCCTGCTCGGCGAGGATGGCCGCGAGGCTCGCGACGCCCTCCCGGGCGTCGGCGAGGGCGTTCTGCCGCAACCTCAGCACCGTCAGGGCGCTGACGCCGGCGACCGCGAGCGCTGCGGCCGTGGCGACCGTGAAAATTCGCTTGAAGCTCGATCCGAACACGTGCCGCCTTCCAGCCGGAAAACCGCGATGGCGACCGGGAGGATGAGCATCAAGAGTTGCGAATGTCTTTCACTCCGGAAGGTTACGTTGCGAGAAGGTTTATTGGTTTCCGCAACTTGTCCTTTCCGCGCGTCAGACTGACAGGCTCCTGCGCCAGCCGATCAGGCCGGCCGTCGACCCGTCCAGCCCGGCCGTCGGCTTGGCTGCGTCCTGAACGATCGGCGCGAGGCGGTTGCACAATTCCTTGCCGAGCTCCACGCCCCACTGGTCGAAGGGATTGATGTCCCAGATCACCGATTGCACGAAGACCTTGTGCTCGTAGCAGGCGACGAGCCGGCCGAGCGTGCGCGGATCGAGCCGGCGATACATGAAGGTCGAGGTCGGCCGGTCGCCGGCGAAGACCTTGTGCGGCGCGAGCGCGGCGATCTCTTCCCTGGACAGGCCCTGCTTGTCGAGAATGTCCTCGACTTCGGCGCGGGAACGACCGCGCATCATGGCCTCGCTCTGCGCCAGGCAATTGGCGACGAGCAACGCGTGATGGCCGGCGTCCGCGTCGGTCGGCTCGGCGGCGACGAGGAAGTCGATTGGCGCGATATCGGTTCCCTGATGCAGCAACTGGAAGAAGGCATGCTGGCCATTGGTGCCTGGCTCGCCGAACAGGAAGGGTCCGGTCGCCATGTCGACGGGCCCGCCGTCGCGCGTCACCGACTTGCCGTTCGATTCCATGTCGAGCTGCTGGAGATAGGCCGGGAAGCGGGCGAGGCGCTGGTCGTAGGGGATGACGACATGCGTCGGCTCGCCCCAGATATTGCGCCGCCAGACGCCGAGCAGCGCCATGACGACTGGAATGTTCTGGTCCAGCGGCGCCGACTGGAAATGCGTGTCGATGTCCTGCCCGCCGCGCAAGAAATCCTCGAAATTCTGTGCGCCGACGGCGATGACCAGCGACAGACCGATCGCCGACCACATGGAATAGCGCCCGCCGACCCAGTCCCAGAAGCCGAAGACGCGGTCGGGCCGGATGCCGAATTCCGCGACCTTGTCGAGACGCGTCGAGACGGCCGCGAAATGATCCGCCACCGCCGCCTCGCCCAGCGCATCGGCCAGCCAGCGGCGCGCAGACGCCGCATTGGCCATTGTCTCCTGTGTGGTGAAGGTCTTGGAAGAGACGATGAACAGGGTTTTGGCCGGATCGAGCCCCTTCAGCGTGTCGGCCAGATCGGCGCCGTCGACATTGGAGACGAAATGCAGGCGCAGGTGGGGGGCGCAATAGGGCGACAGCGCGCGCGCCGCCATGGCCGGGCCGAGATCGGAGCCGCCGATGCCGATGTTCACGATGTCGCTCAATGCGTCGCCGCGCGCGCCGCGAATGGCGCCGGAGCGCACGGCCTCGGCGAAGGTCGCTACCTTGGCGCGCACGTCGCGCACTTCGGGCATTATGTCCTGTCCATCGACCAGGATCGGCCCGCCGTCGAGATTTCGCAGCGCCATGTGCAGCGCCGGGCGATGTTCGGTCAGATTGACCTTCTCGCCTGCGAACAGCGCTGCGCGCCGCTCTTCCACCTTCGCGGCGCGGGCCATCGCGACGAGCAGGCCTATCGTGCGTGTATCCGCCCGGTGCTTGGAAAAGTCGAACAGGAAATCGTCGAGGCGCAGGCTGAAACGCTCGAAGCGCCTGGAATCTGCTGCGAAAAGGTCGATCGTGCGGCGCGATGCAATCTCGCTGCGGTGTGTCTCGAGAGCGGCAAGGGCCGCGCGAACGTCCGGGCGCGTCATGTCTGGTCCATCTCGGCTGGCGGAATCGAATCTGCCGACGCTATCGCATCGAAAGGCGGCTTGCGAACCGTCCGGGCGACGGCAGGGGAGAGTCATTTACGATAGCGGAAACACGACATTGATGGGATGGAGCAGATTGCGTATTCGCCACACGCTTCCTTGCCGGCTTCGGCTTTGTGCATCACAGGCGCGGCCTCAATGCCCGCAAAACACACGCAGGCGCGCGACGAGCGCCGTCTCGTCGGCGAGCTCGCATTCCCAGACGACGAGCGCGCGCCAGCCGAGCGCCGCGAGGTCCTCGAGATGGCGCACGTCGCGGGCGCGGTTGCGGCCGATCTTGGCGCGCCAGTAATCCGTATTCGTCTTCGGCATCCGCGCGCCGCGCCGGCAATCGTGGCCGTGCCAGAAGCAGCCATGCACGAAGATCGCCTTTTTCGCGCCGAGGAAGGCGATGTCGGGATTGCCGGGAATATCCTTGCGATGCAACCGGTAGCCGGGCGCGATCGGCCGCAGCAGGCGGCGCACCTTGAGTTCCGCCGACGTATCGCGGCCGGGCACGGCGCGCATGATGGCGGAGCGATCGGGGGGCTGCTGTTCAGCGGCGTCTCAGAAAAGCCGGCCAGCGGCTCCAGCAGGTGTTCCGCCAGGAAGCGCACCACGGGCGCCGCGACGCCGTCGCCGAGCAGATGATAGGCGTCCGTGTAGCCCTTCGGGAGGCGGTACATCACTTATGCTCGCTGGATCGGGGTCGGCGCCGACTCCCGCTGCGACACACCGGCGCGTTCTAAGCGGGTTGTGCGGACCGTCTCGGCGCCGCGGTGCTGCACTTCGAAACTAACATAATTGAGCTCGGCGGCCGTACCGCCGAAGCATTGATAGAATGCGTTGAGAATTTGCACATCGCCCAACGTCTGTGCGGCGGGATGTGGATTGTTGCGGGGCGTTGGGATCGTTGCTGGGAAAAGATAAATGCACGGAGGCGGCAGCTGAAAAGGCCCGACGGTCGTTAAGCGCGAGCTGTCTGCCGCCACTTTGGGACATATGCGGCCAATCGTCCCGCAAACCATGTCCCAGACCAACAGACCATCTACGCGCTGCGTACGTGATATGATCTCGGCGCTCAAGCGCGTATGAATTCCTGACCACGCGTTGTGTCGCGGATCTGCGCCGGGGTTAGTACAAACGCTCCAAATAATAAATTCCTGTGCGTGAGCCGGGCGCTCGAAGATGTTCGTGTTATTGCCATCAAGGCAGCCCTTGAGCTCAATTACGGCCACACGACCCGACGGCAGGCGAACAGAATAGTCGTGTCGGTTTGCGTCGCCGGCTGAATCCCACTCCTTTATGAAGCCGCCGTCCTGCATATGATTCAGGACGCGTCTAACGTAGTCACGCTTGTCGCGCATCGTGGCCGAGAATTGTCCTCGCACGCGCTCGATCGCACCGCGAAACAGCCCGCTGTTGTAAAATTCTTGTTCGGACAGACCATGCTTACCAAGCTTATGCGCTTCACCCTTTAGGACTTCAGCAAACTGCTCTATTTGATCTCGGAGAGCGGAGTTCTGTTCGCAAGGAATGACGCTCATGCGGCGGCCCTGGTACGATCGGTGCCCGCAGAAATTATCGGCTCAAAGATGTGCTTAGCCAAATGAGTGACAACCGGAACAACGACGCCGTCGCCGGTAAGATGGTAAGCCTCATTGTAATTCGCGGGAAGTTCGTAATCATCGCTAAGGCCCATAAGACGGGCTGTTTCGCGACCAGAAATCAGGCGCGACCGAACCTTTTGCCCCTCAACAACGAGGATCAGTTGTCGGCTAGAACCGCCAGCGGGCGTTCGTAGACACCCGGCAACGTTATCGAATCGAACTTCTGCGCGTTGAACCTTGAATCCATCGTCACCGATACGCGTCCGCTTGTATATTGCACCCACAACTCGATGGCGCTTCTTCTTTGCGGCTTCCACCTTTGCAAGATTGATGTCGCTCATCTTGGCCAGCAGAGCACGAGTTTCTGCGGGCGTATGCCATTCAACATCACGAGGATCATCTTCGATAATTTGAGCAAACGATTGGTTGCGTGCGGCAGGTATGGGCGGACTCCACCATCGCCAGTTACGACGATGCTCTTCAGGCGTATTTTCATATGCAGTGAGCAACCCACGCGGATGCCAAAGCGACGAAGGTTCGTCAGTTGCAAGCCCATCTGGAATTTCAATGTCGTCGTGAACGCCTATGATAAAAAGGCGGGGCCGCGACTGAGGGGTAAAGAGCGCGGCGTCAATCACCAATGCGCCGAAGGTGTAGTTAGAACCTTGGAAAGTTGAACAGATTGCCGCGAAATCTTTGCCGCCATGGGAAGTGAGCGTGCCACACACATTTTCTAGGGCGATAATGCGCGGTGCGCGATTGTCCGCGACGAGATCTTTCATCAGGCTCCAGAAGGGCCAAAACGTTCCGGATCGGTCGCCTTTTAGACCCGCGCCGCCACCAGCGAGCGATAGGTCTTGGCAAGGAAATGACGCCCACGCCAGATCGGCTTGACCCGGAAGCTCATCTGCCGAGATTGCTCTAATGTCAGCTGTCTTAAGCGCGTCGCCACCCCAATTCCGCCGATAGATTCCGCTTTTCTTGTGATCGAAGTCATTTGCGAAGCGGCAATTCCAATCGGTACCGAGTCCGGCCCGGACCATGCCGCCACCCGCGAAGAACTCATAGTACGTTGGCTTGACCATCGCTCGATTCACCCTTTGGAACAGGGTACCGTTCACATTTCGTTCGGTCTAGCGCCCGAAGCGTCGAAATCGTTCGCCAGCAGGCAGCGCCAGCCGGGGCCGAGCCCCGCGCGCGCCATGCCGCCGCCTGCGAAGAATTCGTAATAGTTCGGCCCGTCCATGCGATTCGCTTTCGTGAGCGAGGGTATCGCAGGGTCGAGGGGCGGGAAATCCCGGGCTTGCGCAGCTTTTCCTAAGCAGCGACGTGGACGGCCGGCCTTCTGCCGTTCGTCCACTTTCCGCCGATCGCGCGCTCGATCTCCGCCGCCAGCTGCAGCAGCAGACCGTCGTTCGCCTGTTTCGCGATCGCCTGCATGCCCAGCGGCAGACCATTCTCGTGCTCCGCCAGCGGCAGCGAGATCGCGGGAATGCCGCAGAGATTGGCGAGCGGCGTATAGGCGAAGTTCCGCCAGAGATTGCCGAACCAGTCGCGGACGTCGGGATTGTCGGAAATCGTCAGATATTCCGTCGTCCCGACCTTCGGCGTCGGCAAGGCCGTGATCGGCGTCAGGATGACGTCCCATTCCTCGAAGAAGGCGCCGAAGCCGCGCGCCGTGGTGTTGAACACGGCTTGCATGCGCGCGCGCTCGGCGAAACTCGTGTCGCGGCCAGCCTCCCAGATCCGGATATTCATGGGCTCGATCAGGTCGGCCGGCGGGCGATCGAGTTTTCGCGCGGCAATCATGTTGCCGATCACCTGCGCGAAGTTCGAGATGTAGCAGGTCGTCTGCGCGTCGAACGCGGCCCGGTAATCGATGGCCGGCGCCGCCCAGTCGACGTGATGGCCGAGCGATTCGAGAAAGCGGCCGACGCGGGTGAGTTCGGCGACGATGTGCGGTGTCGCGCGGTACTCCCCCCACTCGTGCGACAGCGCGATCCTCAGACGAGGCGGATCGCGACGAATGAGTTCGCCATAGGGCTCGGCCGGCGACCAGAAGGGCATGAATTCGCCCGGCGCGCCGCCACGGCAGGCGTCGACGAACAATGCCGTGTCGCGCACAGATCGCGACTGGCAGCCCTGGATCGAGACCAGGCCGGTGAGATCGGAGAGGTGCGGTGCGATCGAGAAGACGCCGCGGGAAACCTTCAGGCCGATATTGCCGTTGACGCCGGCGGGGATGCGGATCGAGCCGCCGCCATCGGTGGAATGGGCGATCGGCACGACGCCCGATGCGACCATCGCTGCGCTGCCCGCAGACGAGCCGCAGGTGGTGAAATCGGTATTCCAGGGATTTCGCGTGACATAGATCGCGGGATTGTCCGCAGAACTGCAGACGCCGAATTCGGGCGTGGTGGTGCGCCCGATGAGATTGAGGCCCGCGGCGCGCATCTTGCCGGTCAGGAACGTGTCGGCCGTCGCGCGATTGCCGCGCATGAACAGCGAGCCCATCTCCTGAAGCCGGCCTTTCAACGTCGGCCCGAGATCCTTCATCAGAAACGGCAGGCCGGCGAAGGGTCCGGAGAGATTGGCGCCGTCCCGGGTCGGATCGGCGACGACATCGTCGAAGACCTCGACGACGCCGGAAAGCTCGGAATCGACCTTCGCGATGCCCGCAGCGGCTTGAGCGGCGAGTTCGGCGGGGCTTATTTCGCCAGCCCTGACGCGGTCGGCAAGGCCGACGCCGTCATGCCGCGCCCATTCATCCCAGCTCATCGCCAAATTCGTCATCACGGTACCCCTGTTTTCAGCAGGATACCGTCAGCGAGCCGTTCGCGGCTATGCCTGGATGTCCATCCTGCCGTGACGTTTCGGCAGCCCGAACCTGAAAGGCGCGCTTACACCCGCATCGGCATCAGCACATAGAGCGCCGCCGCGCCGTCGCGGTCCTGGATGATGGTCGGCGAGCCGGCATCGGCGAGGCGGAACAGGGCCGTGTCGGAATCGAGCTGCTGGGTGATGTCGAGCAGATAGCGGGCGTTGAAACCGATATCGAGCGGGGTCGAATCGTAGTCGACCTCCAGCTCCTCGATCGCTGTGCCGGCGTCGGGATTGGTGACCGACAACGTCAGCTTGCCGTCGCCCAGCGCCATTTTCACCGCGCGGCCGCGCTCGGAGGAAATGGTGGAGACGCGGTCGACGGCGCGGGCGAAATCGGAGCGTTCGACGGTCAGGCGCTTGTCGTTGTTGGCGGGGATGACGCGCGCATAATCGGGGAAAGTGCCATCGATCAGTTTGGAGGTCAGCACGACGGACCCGAAGTTGAAGCGGATCTTGCTCGCCGAGAGTTCGATCGTCACGTCGGCGTCGATATCCTCGATCAGCTTCTGCACCTCATTGACCGCCTTGCGCGGCACGATCACGCCGGGCATGCCGGCCGAGCCCGCGGGCGCTGGTATTTCCACGCGCGCGAGGCGGTGGCCGTCGGTCGCCACGCCGCGCAGCATCGCATGGCCGTCGACCTCGGTCGTGTGCATGAAGATGCCGTTGAGATAGTAACGGGTCTCTTCGTTGGAGATCGCGAATTGCGTTTTCTCGATCAGTTTTTTCAGATCGCCGGCGGCGATCGTGAACTTGTGCGTCATCTCGCCTGCGGAAATGTCGGGAAAGTCGCTTTCGGGCAGGCTCTGCAGCGTGAAGCGCGAGCGGCCGGATTTCAGCAGCAATTGTCCACCGTCGCTCGCCCCGTCGAGCGAGACCTGCGCACCCTCGGGCAGCTTGCGGACGATGTCGTACAGCGTATGCGCGGGCAGCGTCGTGCCGCCCTTCATGCCGACGTCGGCGGCGACCGTTTCGGTCACTTCGAGGTCGAGGTCGGTCGCCTTCAGCAGCAGGTCGCGGCCATCTGCCTGCAGGAGCACGTTCGACAGGATCGGAATGGTCGTGCGGCGCTCCACCACACGATGAACGTGACCGAGCGACTTCAACAGGGCCGCTCTTTCCAAAGTGACTTTCATAATTCCGATCCCAGCGACGGACGCATATCTCCCGCGAAGCGGGCGCAGAGTCTTGCAAGACCGGCGCGCGGAAGCAAGCCGAACGCGGCCAGGTCGTCAGTTATTCAGAGAATTCCGGGCCCCGCCTCAGGCTTCTTGTTCCTGCGCCGATCGGCGCTGGCGCTCGCGCGGCTTCACCAGGTCCCAGCGGGTCTTGAAGACGGTGTCGCAGATGTTGGAGGAGCCGAAGCCGTCCGAATAGGACACGTTGCCGCGACTATGGTGCTCGGCGTGGGCCTTGCTCGATATGCGGCTGGCGACGAAACGGGCGAGCGCGTTGTCGCTTTTCGCCAGTTTCACGCTGAAATCGTAGCCGGAATGCTCGTAGAGGCCGCCGAAGGCGCCGGCCGAGACTGCGAAAATGTGGAACACGAGATCCGAGCCGGCGGAGCCGATGGCGGTGATCGCGATCAGCGGCAGCAGGTACGGCGCGGCGATCTCCATCAGGAAATCCATCGGGCTCATGAAGCAGGCGCTGATCGAGCGGCTGGCGGTCGTCGAATGATGGACGGAATGTCCGAGCGTGCGCATCAGCGTCGGGCGATGCAGAATCCAAGCGTGCGAGACATATTGCACGAGATCGTGGCCGATGGTCATGCCGATCAGGCCGACGATGAACATCAGCGGCGTGATATGCGCCGGGCCGACGAAGGCCAGTCCCGCCTTCTCGACGAGGACCATGGCCGGCAGCAGGATGAAGACCTGGTTCAGCAGGACGCGCGGCAGGACCTGCGCGTAGGTCCACGAATCCACCGGGCGCACCTTGTAGTCGGCGAGGCGGCCGTTGCGGTCGAGCCATTCGAACCAGAGGCCGAAACCGTGATAGGCGATCATCTGGACGATCCAGATGAAGACCGACAGGGGCATCCAGGCGGGAAGATCTTGGGCTGTCATGGGGCGTTATCTGGCGCAGCGCGCTGCATTGCGCAAGCGATATGGATCAAAGGCGGCGCCGGCAAGGCGCGGGCGCTAGGGCCCCGCGAAAAGGTCGAGTTGCCGTGCCGGCTCAGGCTGTTGAAATGCAACGGGATAGGTGTCGCCGCCGGGACGCCAGTCGGCTGTGGCGACGAAGGCCTTGATGTCGCGCGCCGCGCCGGTCAGCCGGTCCAGATCGACCAGACGGATCGCCGCATGGCGCCGCGCCGCGATGATGCGATCGATTGTGCGTGCGCGAAGGCCCGGCACGCGCTGGAGCATGTCGCGCGGCGCCCGGTTGACGTCGAGCGGGAAGCTTTCGGGATGCGCGAGCGCCCATGCGAGCTTCGGGTCGACTGAACGTGGCGTTGGTTCGGGGGCGGAAGTTTGCGTCATGGGGGCCTCGTCGAGAGCGTTCATGATATGTTCTATTATGGGGACGCCGATGGCAAGGCCTCGCGCGTGTGGAAAATCGGGGTTAAGAGCGATCGACGGAGGAGACGAATTTGAGCCAGACCGATCTTGCAACCAACGCCCGCACCCTGATTGCGCTGCGCCTCGGCGACGGCAAGGGCGCACTGCCGGCGGCGCCCGCCGATCTCGCCGGCGCCTATGCGCTACAATTCGAGGCGGAGCGGGTTCTCTCCGCGGAAAACGGTTTCGCCCCGATCGGCTGGAAAATCGGCGCGACCAATGCCGGCGCGCGCGCGAATTTCAAGCTCGATGACCAGTTTCTGGGCCGCTTGTACGCGCAGATGACGGTCGCCTCGCCGGCGAAACTGCCGGCGCGACCGGGTCTCGTGCGCGCCTACGAGGCCGAATTCGTGATCGAGCTCGGCGCCGATCTCGATGCGACGAAAGCGCCGGTCGACGCCGTCGCCGTCAAGGCTGCGACGCGCGCGGTCGGCTGCGCGATCGAAGTTGTCGGCAGCTTCATTCCGATGGCGCCGCCGCATGGCGCGCATTCGCTGATCGCGGATTTCGCTGGCTGCGCGAGCTGGGTGCAGGGGCCGATGACCAGCGATTTCGCAAACCTCGATCTCGACGCCGCGACCGTGACCTTCTCGCTCGACGGCGAGACGAAGGCTGAAGGCAAGGGCGCCAATGTCGACGGCGGCCCGTTCGGCGCGACGGCATGGCTCGCGAATGCGCTTGGCAAGCTCGGGCGGTCGCTGAGGGCCGGCGATCTCATCACCACGGGCTCGGCTATCACGCCCGTGCCCTATGCCGGCGACGGCAAGCGCGCGGTGGCGGATTTCGGGCCGCTCGGCAATGTGGAAGTCACGATCGGGTGAGCGTACTGGCCGCCTGATGCGGCTTGGGCCGGGCGCGATCGGATGTTTCAGTCGACCACCGCAATCGCCTCGATCTCGATCAGCCAGCCGGGCGCGGCCAGCGCCTGAACGCCGACGAGCGTGCTCGCCGGCGGCTTGCCAGCGGGAAAGAAAGGCGAGCGCGCGGCGCTGATCACCGGCCGCATCTCGGGCGTGTACCCGACGACATAGGTCGTGATCTTCACGACGTCGGCGAAGGTCGCGCCCGCGGCGGCCAGAGCGCGCCCGAGATTTTGCATGACCTGTGTCGTCTGCTTGGCCAAATCGCCGGCGCCGGCGAGCGCGCCGTCTTCATCGAGCGCAACCTGTCCGGAAATGTAGATCGTGCGCGCGCCCGACGCGACGACGACATGCGAATAGGCGGGATTGTTTTGCAGGCCGTCTGGCCGAAGGCGATCGATCCTGCTCATGCCGTCGTTCCTCCCCGCACGCGAAGCGTCAATGCTTTGGGCTTTCGCTCATGCCCGCGCTCGCCGATGTCAGCCCGAGCTTGCGGATGAGCCACGGCATCGTCAGCCCCTGCACAAAGATCGAGAAGGCGACGACCGCGAAGGCGACGGCGACGATGGCGTCGCGTTCGACGATACTCTCCGGCAGCGCCAGGGCGAGCGCCAGCGCCAGCGCGCCGCGCAGGCCGCCCCAGACGAGCACATGCTGGTAGCGCGCGTCGATCCGCAGGCTCGTCGGAATGAACGCGCTCGACAACAGGTAGACCGAGATCGCGCGCGCGACGAGGACGAGCACGATCGCGATGGCGGCAATCTGAGCCACGCGTTCGAGATGCTGATGCGCCTCGTGGCCGCCGATCAGAATGAAGATGATCGAATTGGCGAGAAAGGCGGCGTATTCCCAAAAGGCGATCATATGCTCGTGGCTGGTCTCGGCGATCGAGCGCGTCATGCCGAAATTGCCTACCAGCAAGCCCGCCGACAGCGTCGCCAGAACGCCCGACATGTGAAAATGCTCCGCCAGCAGAAACGAGCCATAGGCGGCTATCGTCGTCAGCGTGATCTCGACGAGATGGTCGTCGGTGCGGCCGGCGATCAGCAGCAGCGCGCCGGCGACGGCAAGGCCCATAGCGACGCCGCCCACGACCGTCCAGGCGAGCGAGGTCGCGATCGCGCCCGGCGCCATGCTCTGGCCGGCGACGATGGCGAGCAGCAAGGCGAAGGCGACGGCTGCTGCGCCGTCGTTGAGCAGGCTCTCGGATTCCACGATCATGCTGAGGCGCCGCTCGACGGACATTTCGCGGAAGGCGGCGATCACCGACACGGGATCCGTCGCCGCGATCAGCGCGCCGAACAGAGCCGCGCCGATCCAGCTCCAGCCGGCGGCGAAGTGCATGCCGGCGGCGACAAGGACCGCCGCGATAAGAACGCCGAGAAAGGCCAGGAGGCCCGTCAGCGGCAATTCGCGACGAAAGGCCTTCCATTCCAGCTGCAATGCGGCCTCGAAGACCAGGGGCGGCAGGAAGATGTTGAAGATGAGATCGCGGCTGAGCGGCAGGTCGATCGTCGTCGGCAGGAGCGCCAGCGCGATGCCCGCCACGACAAGTCCGACGCTATAGGGCATCTTGAGCCTGCGCGAGACGATCGCGACCAGCGAAGCGATCAGCAGGATCAGGCCGAGCCCGAAAATCGAGAATTCCGACGCGTTCTGTGTCATTCGAGCCCCATATGCGCGTGATCGATCGGCGCGCTTATTTCGTGCCGAACATTCGGTCGCCGGCGTCGCCCAGGCCGGGCACGATATAGCCGTGATCGTTGAGATGGCTGTCGATGGCGGCCGTCCAGATTTCGACGTCGGGATGTTCGGCGCGCACTTTCGCGACGCCCTCGGGCGCGGCCAGCAGGCAGACGAAGCGTATGTCCTTCGCGCCGCGCTCCTTCACGCGCTCTATGGCGGCGGTGGCGGAATTGGCGGTCGCCAGCATCGGGTCCATCACGATCACGAGCCGCTCGGCGATGTCGTGCGGCGCCTTGAAGTAGTATTCCATTGCCGCCAACGTGTGCGGATCGCGATAGAGGCCGATATGGGCGACGCGCGCGGAGGGCACGAGCTCCAGCATGCCGTCCAGAAATCCGACGCCCGCGCGAAGAATTGGCGCGAAGACGAGTTTCTTGCCCGCGAGCGCCGGCGCCTTCATTTTCGTCAGCGGCGTCTCGATCTCGATTTCCTCGAGCGGCAGGTCGCGGGTGACCTCGTAGGCCAGCAGCATGCCGATCTCATTGAGCAATTGCCGGAAGCCCTTGGTCGAGCGGCTCCGCTCGCGCATCAGCGTGAGCTTGTGCTGCACGAGCGGGTGGCCGATCACATGCACGCCGTCCATCGATTCGATCCCCTGCGAGTACGGGAATCTAGCCGCGATGACGATTGATGTCGTCCCCGCGAAAGCGGGGACCGATATCCCGTCTCCGACGATGTCGCGAGGCAACGCGCTCTTGTCCGGCCATGCGCCGGGCGGACCGGACGAAGTTTAATTCTATTAACGAATAAATTCGTTCCCGAGTCGTGAACGGAGCGTTTACGCGACCGCGCTTGAATGATGACCGGCCAGAAGAACAACCGGGTGAAAGGCCTGGGCAGGGGGATTTCGACAGTCATGCGAGCGCTCGACCTCAAATCATGGTTCGGATTGTGCGCACTTGCCGGCTTCGGCGTCGTGCTGCCGATGCTCATTTCCAACAATCCGGAGCACGAAACCGTCGTGCGCGTCCTGCGCGCGCTTGGCGCCGCGGGTTTCGTGGTAGCGCTGGTCGCGCTGATCCGCTCTAGCGGCGAGGTCGTCAGCCCCGACGTCGCCTTTGCGTCGTCGTCGGCGACGCCGCGTACGCTCGTCAACAATCCGCTGGCGGGCGACGGCGCCGGCAAGCCGCTCGCGCAGCGGCTCGACGGGGCGATCGACGCCTCCACCGAATATGATTGCAGGGTTGGGGTCCTCTACTATCATCTCGACGCCTATCGCGAGATCGCGCGTGCGCAGGGCGTCGACGCCGCGGAAGCCGCCATGGATTTCGTCGCGGGCATGTTGCAGATGGTGCTGCGCGATTCCGACAAGATCGAGCGCGTTGGGCGCGGGCGCTTCGTGATCTGCGTCGTACTCCTGAAAGACCGGCAGGCGCTTCTCGATGTAGCGCGGCGCGTGCGCAAGGCCATGCGCCACATGCGGCTTGAGGCGCTCAACGGCGCGCCTATCGTGCATGACGAAGGCGCAGCGATCTATCCGGTGCAGGGCGCCGACGGCGCGGCGCTGATCGCGCGCGCGGAAACCGAATGCGACGCGGCGCACGGCCGTCGGTTGCGCGAAATCGCGCGCATTCGAAAGGCGAGCGCCGAACGCAAGCGCGCGGCCTGAGCGTCAGCTACGAAGGCGGCGGGTCAAACGCTTCGCCCTTCGCCACCGGCCGCAAGCCGAGATGCCGCGCGACGGTCTGGCCGATATCGGCGAAAGTGGCGCGTCGTCCGACATCCGCGCCGCGCCGCCCGGCCACCAGGCCGACGATCGGAGCATTTTCCCGCGTATGATCCGTGCCGCGCCAGGTCGGATCGTTGCCGTGATCGGCGGAGATCAGCAGCAGGTCGTCCGGGCGCAGGCAGGCGCGCAGGGACGGGAGCCTCGCATCGAAGGCCTCGAGCGCCGCCGCATAGCCGGCGACGTCGCGGCGATGGCCGTGGTCGGTATCGAAATCGACGAGATTGACGAAGGCGAACGCGCCGTCGGGCATGGCCGGCCATTCGGCGATCAGCGTGTCGATCAGTGCGTCGTTGTTCACGCCCTTGATCTCGCGCCCGGTCGCGCGATGGCGAAAAATGTCGCCGATCTTGCCAAGCGACAGGACGGCGCGCCCGGCCTGCCCGGCGCGATCCAGCAGATTGCCCGGGGGCGGGGGAATGGCGAAATCCTTGCGGTTGGGCGTGCGCACGAAATCGGCGTGGCTCGTTCCGACGAAGGGTCGCGCGATGACGCGCCCGACGTTCCAGCGGTCGGCGATCCTGCGCGCGATACGGCAGGTCTCGTAGAGGCGTTCGAGGCCGAAGGCCTCCTCGTGCGCGGCGATCTGCAGGACGGAATCGACCGAGGTGTAGACGATCGGCCTGCCGGTCCTCAGATGCTCCTCGCCCAGCTCCTCGATGAGCGCGACGCCCGGCGCATGGCGGTCGCCGAGAATGCCGGGCAAGCCCGCTTCGCTGACGAGCGCGGCGACGAGGTCGGGCGGAAAGCAGGGCCGCGTGTCCGGAAATGTCCCGAGCCGGCCGGCAAGCGGCGCGCCGGCCATTTCCCAATGGCCCGACGGCGTATCCTTGCCGGAGGAAGTTTCGTGCGCACAGCCGTGGATGGCGTACGGCGCGACATTGCGCGAAAGGCCCGGCGGCAGCCGGCCCGTCGATTTTTCGCAGGCAAGACCGATGCCCAGCGCATCGAGATGGGGCGTCTTGAGCGGTCCTGCGCGCAAACCCTCTCGGTCGGCGGCGCCGCGCGCGCATACTTCCGCGATATGGCCGATTGTATCCGCGCCGGCGTCGCCAAAATCCGCGGCGTCGGGCGCGCCGCCACAGCCGAGCGAATCGAGAACCAGCAGAATGGCGCGCGGCATTATTCGGCGATCGCCTTGCCGGCGCCGACGGATTCGATGCGGAAAGCCGCCGCGAACAGCGCGCGCGTGTAATCGGATTTGGGTTCGGCGAAGATCTCGGCGGCCGGGCCCTGCTCCACCACCTGGCCGTGGCGCATGACGATGAGGTCGGTCGCCAGCGCCTTCACCACCTTGAGATCGTGGCTGATGAACATGTAGCCGAGGCCGCGCCGGCGTTGCAGGTCGCGCAGGAGATCGACGATCTGAGCCTGCACGGACATGTCGAGCGCCGATGTCGGCTCGTCGAGGAGCACGAACTTCGGTTCGAGCGCCATGGCGCGCGCGATCGCGATGCGCTGGCGCTGGCCGCCGGAGAACTCATGCGGATAGCGATCCATCGCCTGGGGGTCGAGCCCGGTGTCGGCGAGCGCGCGGGCGACAATTTCGCGCCGCGCGCTGTAGGAGAGATCGCGTTTCTGGACGGTCAGGCCCTCTTCAACGATCTCCGCGACCGACAGGCGTGGCGACAGCGAACCATAGGGGTCCTGGAAGACGATCTGCATGTCGCGGCGCAAGGGCCGCATCTCCTTCGCCCTGAAGGCGTCGATGCGCTGGCCGAGGAAGGCAATGGGACCGTCCGAGCGGATGAGGCGCAGCATGGCGAGCCCGAGCGTCGTCTTGCCGGAGCCGGATTCGCCGACGACGCCGAGCGTCTGGCCCTCGCGCACCGTGCAGGTGACGCCGTCGACCGCTTTGATGTGCCCGACCGTCTTGCGCATGAAGCCGGCGCGGATCGGGAACCAGACGCGCAGGTCGTTCGCCTCGATCAGTTTCTTCGCCGAGGGATCGGCCTGCGGCGGCGCGCCCTTGGGTTCGGCGGCGAGCAGCGCCTGCGTATAGGGGTGTTTCGGCGCAGCGAAAATATCCGCGACGGGGCCCGCCTCGACGATGCGCCCCTTCTGCATGACGCAGACATCGTCGGCGATCTTGCGGACGATGCCGAGGTCGTGGGTAATGAACAGCATGGCCATGTTGCGGCGATGCTGGAGATCGCGCAGCAGGCTCAGGATCTGCGCCTGCACGGTGACGTCGAGCGCGGTGGTCGGCTCATCGGCGATGAAGAGTTTCGGGCAATTGGCGAGCGCCATGGCGATCATGACGCGCTGGCGCTGGCCGCCGGACAGCTGATGCGGATAGGCGCCGAGGCGCCCCTCGGGATCGCGGATGCCGACTTCGGTCAGCCCCTCGATCACGCGCGCGTGCATGTCGGCGCGGTCCGTCGCGCCGTGCTGGGCAAGGATTTCGGCGACCTGCTTCTCGATCGTCTGGAGCGGATTGAGCGAGGTCATCGGCTCCTGGAAGACCATGGAGATCGCCGCGCCGCGCACCTTGCGCATGTCGTCTTCCTGCACGCGCAGCAGGTCCTGACCGTCGAAGAAAATTTCGCCCGACGGGTGGCGCGCGGTCGGCGCGAGCAGGCGCACGACGGAAAGCGCGGTGATCGATTTGCCGGAGCCGGATTCGCCAACCAGCGCCAATGTGCGCCCGGCCTCGAGCCGGAAGGACACACGGTCGACGACGAGCGCCTCCTTGGCCCCCGAGCCGAAAGCGATCGAAAGGTCGCGGACGTCGAGGAGAGGCGCGCTCATCTGAACGCCTTTCTCGGATCGAACGCGTCGCGCACCGCCTCGCCGATGAAGACAAGCAGCGACAGCATGAAGGCGATCACCACGAAGCCGGTGATGCCGAGCCAGGGCGCATTCAGGTTGGACTTGCCCTGCAACAGCAATTCGCCGAGCGACGGCGAGCCCGGCGGCAGGCCGAAGCCCAGAAAATCCAGCGAGGTCAGCGTCGTGATCGAGGAATTGAGCACGAAGGGCAGGAAGGTCAGCGTCGCGACCATGGCGTTTGGCAGGACGTGCTTGACCATGATCTTGGCGTTCGAAAGGCCGAGCGCGCGCGCCGCGTTCACGTATTCGAAGTTTCGAGCGCGTAAGAATTCGGCGCGCACGACGTGGACGAGCGACACCCAGGAAAACAGGAGCAGGATGAACAGGAGAACGAAGAAGCTCGGCGTGATGATCGATGAGACGATGATCAGCAGATAGAGATGCGGCAGGGACGACCAGATCTCGATGAAACGCTGGAAGACGAGATCGACGAGGCCGCCGAAATAGCCCTGGATCGCGCCGGCCGTGACGCCGATGATCGACGAGACGATGGCGAGCGTGAGACCGAACAGGATCGAAATTCGAAAGCCGTACAGCAGGCGCGCGACGACGTCGCGGCCCTGATCGTCCGTGCCAAGCCAGTTCCATTCGATGCCGGCGCAACCCCGGTTCGGCTTGTCCGGACCGGCCGCCCGCGCGCCAGCCTTTTCGCAGACTTCCTTTGACAGAGCCCATGTGGGCGGCGAGGGCGCGGGCGAGGGCAGATCGAGATTGTGCGTCGAATAGGAATAGCGGATCGGCGGCCAGATCGCCCAGCCATGCGCGGCGATCTCTTTCTGGATGAACGGATCGCGATAATCCGTCATGGCGAGAAAGCCGCCGAATTTTTCTTCCGGATAGTCGACCACGACAGGGAACAGAAGTTCGCCCTTGTAGGAGACGACGATCGGCTTGTCGTTGGCGATGAATTCCGCGAACAGCGACACGATGAAGAGCGTCAGAAAAATCCAGAACGAGACGTAGCCGCGCCGGTTGGCGCGAAAATTCTCGAGGCGGCGGCGGTTGACCGGCGTCAGATTCAGCCAGCCGCGCTGCTCCACGGGCGGAGCCAGCGGCGCGCCGGATGCGGCTTCGAGAACTGCGCGGTCGTGCACGTCAGACCTCCCGCGTCTCGAAGTCGATACGCGGATCGATCCACATGTAGGTGAGGTCGGACATGAGGTTCACCACCAGCCCGAGCAACGCGAAAATGTAGAGGTTGGCGAAGACGACGGGATAGTCGCGATTGACGATCGACTCGAATGAAAGAAGTCCCAGCCCGTCGAGCGAGAAGATCGTTTCGATCAGCAGCGCGCCGGTGAAGAAGGCGTGCACGAAGGCGCCCGGAAAGCCGGACACGACGATCAGCATGGCGTTGCGGAAAACGTGGCCGTAGAGCACCTGGCGTTCGCTCAGGCCCTTCATGCGCGCGGTTTGCACGTATTGTTTCTTGATCTCGTCAAGAAACGAATTCTTGGTGAGGAAGGTCGAGGTCGCGAACGAGCCGAGAGCCATCGCGGTGATCGGCAGCGTGATGTGCCAGAGATAATCCTTCACCTTTCCGAACAGCGAGAGGTCGCCGAAATTCTCGGAAGTCAGGCCGCGGAGCGGAAATAATTGCCCGATGTATGGAAAGGAGCCGCCAGCAAAGAGCACAACCAGCAAAATCGCAAAGAGAAAGCTCGGGATCGCGTATCCCACGATCACGACAGCCGATGTCCAGATGTCGAACCGCGAGCCGTCGCGGACTGCCTTCGCGATCCCAAGCGGGATCGAAATAGAATAGGACAAGAGCGTCATCCAGACGCCGAGCGTGATCGACACGGGTAGTTTCTGCGCGATCAACGTCAGTACGGGCGTGTCGCGGAAGTAGGAGCGGCCGAAGTCGAAGGTCGCGTAATTCTTCAGCATGATCACGAAGCGTTCCCAGGCCGGTTTGTCGAAACCGAACTGCTTTTCCAGCTCCTTGATGAACTTCGGATCGAGCCCCTGCGCGCCGCGATATTTCGACATGTCGCCGCTCGGGCTTTGGCTCGCGCCGCCCGATGCGCCGACATCGCCGCCGCCGCCGCCGAAGCGCGAGGTCGCGCCCGCGTCCTGCCCCTGCAATTGCGCGATGATGCGTTCGACCGGACCGCCGGGCGCGAACTGCACGACGACGAAGGAAATGAGCATGATCCCGAAAAGGGTCGGGATCATCAGGAGGAGGCGTCGCGCGATATAGGCTGCCATCAACGCTGCCCGACGAAAGCGATTTTCTTCGCGCGCGCCTCGTCCCACCACCAGGTGGAGACGATGCCCGGGCTGAATTTGGGCGAACGCTCCGGCCGGCCGAACACGTCCCAATGCGCGATCCAGTGCGTCGGCTTGTACCAGTGTGGAACCCAGTAGCGGCCAGCGCGCAGCACGCGATCGAGCGCGCGACAGATCGCGACGAGCTCCTCGCGCGTCGTCGCCTGCAACGCCTTGGCGATCAGCGCGTCGACGACGGGATCGGATATGCCGGTCAGATTGCGCGAGCCGCGCGTATTCGCGGCCTCGGAGCCGAAGAGGGCGCGCAATTCCTCGCCAGGCGAATAGGCCATGGAGAGACGGCGCGTGATGATGTCGAAATCGAAATCCTCGAGGCGGCGCTGGTATTGTGCGGCGTCGACGATCCGTATCCGTGCATCGATTCCGAGCAGCTTGAGGTTCTTGATGAAGGGCTGCGTGTGCCGTTCGAGCGCCGAGGAAAAATCGAGGAACTCGACTTCGATCGGCTTGCCGTCCGGCAGCATCAGGCTCATGCCGTTGCGTTTGCATCCGGCCTTCATCAGCAGATCGTTGGCGCGCTTGAGCAGCGCGCGGTCCTGGCCGGAACCGTCGGTCAGCGGCGGAACGAAGGGCTCGCCGAAGACCTCTTCCGGAACCTTGCCGCGGAAGGGTTCGAGCAGCGCCAACTCACGCGGGCCGGGCAGGCCCTTCGCCTTCATGTCGGAATTCTCGAAATAGGATTCAGTGCGCGTATAGGCGCCGTACATGAGGTTCTTGTTGGTCCAGGCGAAGTCGAAGGCGTCGCCGATCGCCTCACGTACGCGCGGGTCCTTCAGCGCCGGCCGACGCGTATTGAAGAACCAGCCCTGAATGCCGGAAATGTTGGCGTCCGGGATTTCGCCTCGCACGACGCGCTTCTCGCGAAAGGCGGGGAAGTCGTAGCCCGTCGCCCAAGTGGCGGAGGTGAATTCCTCGTGCACGGTGAAGGCGCCGGCCTTGAACGCCTCGAAGGCGACGGGGCGGTCGTTGAAATACTCGAAGCGCACGATGTCGAAATTGTTCTGCCCGACATTGACAGGCAGATCCTTGCCCCAATAGTCGGCCACGCGCTCGAAGGCGATGTAGCGGCCGGCCTCGAACTTGCCGACCTTGTAGGGGCCGGACGCCAGCGGCGGCTCGAGCGTTGGATCCTCGAACTTATGCTTGGCGTAATAGGCCGCGGAAAAGATCGGCTGGCGCGCGATGATCAGCTTGAGATCGCGGCTCGCCGTTTCTCCGAGCTTGACGATGACGGCATGATCGCCGTCGGCGGTCACGCTTTCAAGATCGCGCAAGGCCTGACGGATGGTTGGGCGGCTCTTGTCCTTGAGGATCTGCAGCGAGAAGACGACGTCCTTCGCCGTCAGCGGCGAACCGTCATGGAAGCGCGCCTCGGGCCGCAGTTCGAAGCGGATGCTGCGCTTGTCGGGCGAGGTCGCCACCGATTTCGCGACGAGCGGATAGAGCGCGTCGCGCTCGTCGAGGCTCGAGGTCAGCAGGCTGTCGTAGATGATCTCGATCCCCTCGGGCGCGTCGCCGGAGAGGATGAAGGGATTGAGCGAATTGAACGGGCCGTAACTCTCCTGCGAGACGACGCCGCCCTTGGGGGCGTCCGGGCGGACGTAGCCGAAATGCTTGAAGTCGGCCTTTTCGGCGAGTTCGCCGAAGACCGACATGCCATACGAGACGCTCCAGTCCGCGGGCGCCGCGGCGTGTGCGTAGCGGCTGAGCGCGCTGACGCCGACGCCGGCGACGAAAGCGCGGCGCGTCAGCGACCCCATCGATCCCTTCAGCAAATTCAATCCCACCTCGCAATCCTGCTTTCTCATCCGAGCCCGGTCGATATCGCGATGATTCGGCGATTATGTAGGTTTTTCCGGGGCAGGCCACTCCCCCCGCGATGGCCGCAAAATGAAAAGAGCCGGGCAAGCCCGGCTCTTTCATTCATTCGGGGCGATGCCCGATCACTTGTGCTCGGCAGCCTTTGCGCCGTCCGCAGGCTTGGCGCCTTCCGCGGGTTTAGCGGATTCGGCCGGTTTGGCCTCGGCCTTCGGCAGAGGCAGCGGGCTGTCGGACAGCGTGCGCAGGTAGGCGACGATATCGGCGCGCTTGGCGTCGTCCTTCTCGCCGGCGAAGGCCATCTTGGTGCCGGGGATGTCCTTCTTGGGATCCATGATGAACTTGTTGAGCTCGTCGAAGCTCCAGTCGCCGCCCTTCGCCTTCATCGGATCGGAATAGGCGAAGCCAGCGACATGCGCCTTCGGGCGGCCGACGACGCCATAGAGCGGCGGGCCGACCTTGGAGACGCCCGGCTTGGTGAAATCGTGGCAAGCCATGCAGGGCTTGACGAGGGACTCGCCCTTCTTGGCGTCGGCCTTGGCCAGAAGCACGGGGAAAGGCTCGCCAGCCGGCTTCGCCGCCTCAGCCTTGCCGCCGCCGGCTTCGGCCGCCGGCAGATCATAGCCCGGTTTTTTCATGTGGTCCGGCGCGTAGAGCACGTCCGAGAACATGCCCAGGCCCATCACGCCCAGCAGCGAGCCAAGCAGGGCGCCCGCCATCTTGTTGATTTCCATGTTCATATTAGCGGCGCTCCGATCCCTGGCGCTGACAATTCGCTTGGCCGGCCGCCGTTTGCGCGGCGGCGCGCAAGCTGATTACCCGTTTTGCCCGCGCCTTGGCAACAGCCTATAACCTCCCGCTTTCTCCGACTTTCCGCCGTCCACATGTCTCGTCCGATCATTGTCGTTCCCGCGCGCCTCGCCTCGAAGCGCCTGCCCGCCAAGGCTTTGGCCGATATCGCCGGCCGGCCGATGATCGTGCGCGTCTGGGAACGGGCCGCCGAAGCCGGCGTCGGGCCGGTGGTCGTGGCGACCGATTGTGCGGAAATCGCAGACGCCGTGCGGGCGGTAGGCGGTCAGGCGGTCATGACCGATCCCCTCCACGCCTCCGGCTCGGACCGGATCGCCGAGGCCGTGGCGGCGATCGATCCGGCCGGCGCGCACGAGCTCGTCGTCAATGTGCAGGGCGACGAACCATTGATGGAGCCGGACGCGATCCGCGCCGCCGTCGCGCTGATGGACGATCCCGCCGTCGACATCGGCACGCTGGGCGTTCCAGCCGGTCCCGCCGAACGGGACGACTCCAACGCCGTCAAGGTCGCGGCCGCGGAAGTCGCGCCGGGCCGTTCGCGCGCTCTCTATTTTTCGCGGGCGGCCATCCCCTGGGGAGAGGGGGCGACCATTCGTCACATCGGCCTCTACGTGTACCGCCGCGCGGCGCTCGCCCGATTCGTCGCGCTTCCGCCCGCGCCCCTCGAGCAGCGGGAGCGCCTCGAGCAATTGCGCGCGCTGGAAGCAGGCATGCGGATCGACCTCGCTCTGGTCGAGACGGCAGCGCGCGGTGTAGACACGCCCGCCGACCTCGAGCGGGTGCGCGCGATATTCGCCGGAAAAGGCAAGGACAGATGACCAAGCTGAAGATCGCCTATCAGGGAGAACCCGGCGCGAATTCCCACATCGCCTGCGCCGACGTGTTTCCGGACATGGAGCCCATGCCCTGCGCGACTTTCGAGGACGCGCTCTCGGCCATCTCGGAGGGAACGGCCGCGCTCGGCATGATCCCGATCGAGAATTCGCTCGCCGGCCGCGTCGCCGACATCCACCAGTTCCTGCCGACGGCGGGCCTGCATATCATCGGCGAGTATTTCCTGCCGATCCGCTTCCAGCTGATGGCGATCAAGGGCGCCAGGATCGATCAACTGACCGACGTCTACAGCCACGTCCACGCGCTCGGGCAGTGCCGGCGCATCATCCGGCAATACGGTCTGAAGGCGCATGTGTTCGGCGATACCGCCGGCTCGGCGCGCCAGATCGCGGAATGGCGCAATCCCACGCGCGCGGCGCTCGCGCCGAAACTCGCGGCTTCCATCTACGATCTCGACATTCTCGCAGAAAACGTCGAGGACGCCGCGCACAATACGACGCGTTTCGTCATCCTGTCGAAACAGAAGGATTGGTGCGCGCCACAGAACGGCCCGACCGTCACGTCGTTCGTATTTCGCGTGCGAAATGTGCCGGCCGCGCTTTACAAGGCGCTCGGCGGTTTCGCCACCAATGGCGTGAACATGACCAAGCTCGAAAGCTACATGCTGGAAGGCGAGTTCACGGCGACGCAGTTTCTGGCCGATGTCGACGGGCACCCCGATGACCGCAATCTGAAGCTGGCGCTGGAGGAACTGGAGTTCTTTTCCAAGGAAGTGCGCATTCTGGGGGTCTATCCCGCGCATCCCTTCCGGATCGAGGCGCAGAAGAAGGCGGGGTAGGTCAACCCGCCGCCCGCTACCCCTCCTCCCCCGCGAACTGCGCCTCCACCAGCGCCCGATAGGCCGGCTCGCGCGCCAACAGTTCGGCGTGACTGCCCTTCGCCACCAGCCTGCCGTGTTCGATAAGGCAGATCGAATCCGCCGACAGGATCGTCTGCAGGCGATGCGCGATGACGATGGTGGTGCGGCCCGCCCGCAATTCATCCAGCGCCTTCCTCACCTCGCGCTCGCTTTCGGAATCCAGCGCCGCCGTCGGTTCGTCGAGCACGAGAATCGGCGCGTCCTTCAGCATGGCGCGGGCGATGGCGATGCGCTGCTTCTGGCCGCCGGACAGGTTCTGGCCGAGTTCGCCGACATCCGTGGCGTAGCCGTCACGAAAGCCGCGGATGAAATCGTCGGCGTTGACGCGATGCGCCGCCAGCTCGATCTCGTCCTGCCGCGCGCCGATGCGGCCGAGCGCGATATTGTCGCGAATGGAGCCTCGAAACAGAAACACGTCCTGCGGCACATAGGCGATATTTTCGCGCAATGAGCGGAGTTCGACGCCGGCTATGTCCTGCGCGTCGATGAAGATGGCGCCGGCCTGCGGCTTATAGAAGCGCAGGAGCAGCGCGACGATGGTGGACTTGCCCGCGCCGGAGACGCCGACCAGCGCCGTCGTTTCGCCGGGCGTGAACACGAGGCTGAGATCGTCGAGCGCGGTCTCGCCGGGCCGATAGGAAAAGCCGACGTCCATATATTCGATGCGTCCGGCGCCGACGCGCAGCGCGGGCTGGCCCGAGCGCGGCGCCTCGGTCGCGGGCGTATCGAGAATGTCGTAGATCATGCGCGCCTGATCGAGGCCCGCCTGCATTTCGAGGTGCACACGCGCGAGCCGCTTGCCGGGCTCGTAGGCCATGAGCATGGCCACGACGAAGGAGAAGAAGGCGCCAGCGTCCGCGCTCGCCACCGTCACGCGCCAGGCGCCGTAGAACAGGATGATCGCGATGGCGATCCCGGCGATGAAGTCCGCGATCGGGCTCGCCAGCGCCATGCGCACGGCCGCGCGGTCGGCGGCGCGTGCGACATCGTCGACGGACGCGCCCATGCGCGCGCGCATCTCGTTCTCGAGATTGAAAGCCTTGACCACGCCGATGCCCTGCAAGGTCTCCTGCAAGGTCTGCATCACGCGCGCCGAGCCGTCGAAGGAGCGACGCGACAGTCTTCGCACCGCCGACACGAGCCGCGAGAGACCGAAGCCCGCGAGCGGCATGGCCGCGACCGCGATCAGCGCCAGCGCCGTATCCTGCACGAACATGACGACGATCAGACAGAACAGGGTCGCGGCGTCGCGGCCGACCGAGGTCGTCATCACCTGCAATGTGTCGCGCACGCCGGACGCCGCGATGGTGACGCGCGCCAGCATGTCGGAGGAATGGGTGTCGCGCAGGAAAGCGACGTCCTGGTCGAGCAGGCGGTCGAACAGGCGCATCTGCAGCCCGGCGACGATGCGCGCGCCGGTGCGCGCCAGCAGGACCTGCGAGAAATAGGAGGCGAGGCCGCGCACGGCGAACAGGCCGGCGACCGCGAAGGAGAGGACGCGCATGGCGCGCAATCCCTCGGGCTCGACCATCTGGTTGAGCACAGGCTTGAGCAGATAGGCGACGAGCGCCGTCGCCGCCGAGCCGACCGCCATGAAGACGAGCGCGGCGAAATAGGCGACGCCGTAGCGCCGGCCGTGATCCATCAATAGCCGGCGAAGGATGGCAAAACTACTCGCCGGCCGCGTATCGGCCTGTCCGGACAACCCGCCAGCTCCGCGTTCTCGCGCACAGCCCTAGGACGCGAAGGGGGCGCGAACAAGGGTGAAATCGCGCTGAACCTTGATCGGCCTCCGGGCGTTGTCGGGTTGCATCAGCTTCGCCGCACACCGAGGGGATTGAGCCATGAAACGCGAAAACGAACCCGACATGCCCGAGATCGCGGTCGAGAAAGTCTGCTTCGTCGCCACGATGGGCCGCCAGATCGAGGCGCACGAAGAGGTGCGGCCGGACGCCTCGAACCCCGCCGACGACGGCGAGGCCGTCGCGCTGACCAGCGCCGCCGACCAGCCCGCCCGCCGCGAACTGACGCAATATCTCGATGCGCTCGACGTCGATGAAAGCGACGCGCTGGTCGCGCTCGCCTGGATCGGGCGCGGGGATTTCGAGGCGACGGACTGGAAAACCGCAGTGGCGGAAGCCGGCCGGCGGCGCGAGACGAAGACTTCCGCCTACCTGCTCGGCATGCCGCTCCTGCCTGACTACCTCGAAGATGCGCTGTCGGCCTTCGACCGCTCCTGCGAGGACTTCGAGTTGAAGGAATGAAGGCGTCACGAGGTGGGGTGAACGAAGATTTCCGTAACCTGCGGCACCGCCTTCTTGACCTTCCGCTCGATGTCCTTCAGCACCGCCTCGACCTGCGGCGGGCGCAGGTCGCCGCCAAAATTCAGCTCCATCATCACGACGATCTGGTCGGGCGCGACCTGCAGCGTCGCGACCTCGTCGACGCCGAGGCCGCCCTGCTGTCGTTCGGCGACCCGCCGGATCGTGGCGGCGATTTTCGGGTCCGCCGGTTCGCCGAGCAGAAGGCGCTTGCTCTCGCGCGCGAGCACTAAGGCGGTTGCGGCAAGAAGCAGACCGATCGCGCAGGAGGCGACGCCGTCGGCCTTGGCCCAACCGAAATGTGCGCTGGCAAAGGTCCCCGCGGCGGCGATCAGCACGCCGAGAACGCCAGCCGTATCCTGCAGGAGAACGACGAAAGTGGGCGCATCCTTGCTGGCGACGACGGCCGCCGCCAACGATTGCTCGCCGCGCTCGACGTTGAAGCGCCGCCAGCCGTAATAGAGCGAGGTTGCGTCGAACAGACCGGCCGCTAGCAGCACGACATAGGCGACCCAGACGTCACTCAACTGCTCCGGCTGCAGAATGCGCCAGACGCCGAGCAGAATCGTGCCGACCGCCCCGCCGGAAAACATCAGCAGCGAAACGACGAAACTCCAGAAATAGATCTCCCGTCCATGGCCCAGCGGATGATTTCCATCGGCCGGCACGCTGGCGCGGTGCTCGCCATAGAGGAGCAGAAGGCCAATCGAAATGTCGACCGAGGTGTGCGCGGCCTCGCTCAGCAGCGCGGAACTGCCGGACATCAGGCCGCCGAAGAGTTTGGAGGCGGTGATTGCCAAGTCGCAGGCGATCACGATCCAGATCACCAGCAGGCGTGAAGGGCGCTTGGAGGCCATGCGGCATGAACCGGCAGCAGGCTGCGCGGGTTCCGGAGCCGCTTACCCCTCGAGTTCCTCGCGCAACATTTCCAGTTCGAGCCAGCGATCTTCGGCGGCGACAAGATCGGTCTCGATCTTCGTCAGCGCGGCGGAGGCCTGCTCGAATTTCTTCGGTTCTCGCGTGAAGAGGTCGGGATCGGCAAGGATCGCCTGCGCTTTTTCACGCACCGCGCGCAGGCGCTCCATTTCAGCGGGCAGGTTTTCCAGCGCATGCTTCTCGTTGAAGCTGAGCTTGCGTTTCTGCTTCGGCGCTTCCGCCTGGGGGCCGGCCGCAGGCTTTCGGTCCCGGCTTTGCTTTTCGACGGCGCGCGCGCCGACGCCCGCGCCACGCTGAGCGACCATGTCCGAGTAGCCGCCGGCATATTCGACCCATTGGCCATCGCCTTCCGCGACCAGCACCGAGGTCGCGACGCGGTCGAGAAAATCACGGTCGTGGCTGACGACCAGCACCGTGCCTGGATAATCGGCCAGCATTTCCTCGACGAGATCGAGCGTCTCGAGATCGAGATCGTTGGTCGGCTCGTCGAGCACCAGGAAGTTCGACGGCAGCGCCAGCGCGCGGGCGAGCATGAGTCGTGCGCGCTCGCCGCCCGACAGGCGCGAGACCGGCGTGCGCGCCTGCTCGGGCTTGAACAGGAAATCCTGCATATAGCCGACGACATGCTTCTTCTTGCCGGCGATTTCGACCCAGTCGCCGCCGCCGCCCGTGAGAAAGTTCGCGACCGTATCGGCTGGATCGAGCGCGGCCCGCGATTGGTCGAGCGCGGCCATTTCGACATTTGCGCCGATCTTCGCCCGTCCCGCATCGGGGGCGAGCTTGCCGGTCAGCAGATTGACCAGCGTCGTCTTGCCCGCGCCGTTCGCGCCGACCAGCCCCAGACGATCGCCGCGCAAGACACGCAGCGACAGGTTCCTGACGATGGCGCGGTCGCCGAAGCTCTTCGACAGGCCCTCGGCGTCGATCACCAGCTTGCCGGAAAGTTGGGCCTCGCTGACCTGCAATTGCACGGCGCCATCGACGCGGCGCGCCTCGCGCTTGGCGCGGCGCAGCTCGCCGAGTTCGACCATGCGGCGCACGTTGCGCTTGCGCCGGCCGGAGACGCCGTAGCGCACCCAATGTTCTTCGGCGACGATCTTGCGGTCGAGCTTGTGGGCGGCCGCTTCTTCCTCCTCCAGAACCTTGTCGCGCCAGGCCTCGAACTCGCCGAAGCCCCGATCGAGCCGCCGGATGACGCCGCGATCGAGCCAGACCGTGGCCCGCGTCAGATCCTGCAGGAAACGGCGGTCATGGCTGATCAGTACGAGTGCGCCGCGCACGCCCGCCAGTTCCTCCTCCAGCCATTCGATGGCCGGCAGGTCCAGATGGTTGGTCGGTTCGTCGAGCAGCAAAATGTCGGGGTCGGGCGCGAGCGTGCGGGCGAGCGCGGCGCGGCGCGCCTCGCCGCCCGAGAGTTTTATCGGGTCTTCTTCGCCGGTGAGGCCGAGGCGCTCGAGCAGATAACGGGCGCGGTGCGGGTCGTCGGTTGGGCCGAGGCCAGCTTCCGCATAGGCCAGCGTCGTAGCGAAACCTGAAAAATCCGGCTCCTGCGGCAGGTACCGGATGGTCGCCCCCGGCTGAAAGAAACGGGTTCCGCCATCGGATTCCAGCAGGCCGGCGGCGATCTTCAGCAGCGTCGACTTGCCGGAGCCGTTGCGGCCGACGAGGCAGAGCCGGTCGCCGGGCTCGACCGCGAGTTCCGCTCCGGCGAGCAGCGGCGCGCCGCCGAGTGTCAGCGCGATGTTCTGGAGATGGAGAAGCGGCGGGGCCATGGCGCGCCGGGTTTGGCCCATCGCGCGGCCGGGATCAAGCGGGCCCGCTCACGGGAAATTGACCCTCGAGCCCCCAAACTTGAAAACATCCTGAGCCGATCGCGCGTAAAGGAAGATATGGCCGCAACGACCTCTCCGCATCCTCTCGCGCTTTGGCGCGACCGTACCGGCGCATTTTCCGTCGTGCGCGCGGTCGCGCTGGCGCTCGCGATCCTGCCTGCGTTGCCGCTGCTCTGGCGGATTGGCGTCGCCGATCTCGGTCCGCGCCCGTTGACCGAGATTTCCCATGTCACGGGCCTGTGGGCGATCCGGCTGCTGGCGGCGACGATGGCGATCACGCCGCTGATCGAGATTCTGCGCCAGCCGCGCCTGACCGCCGCGCGCCGCATTCTCGGCGTTTCCGTCTTCGTCTGGATGGTCGCGCACTTCCTGGCCTTCGTCGCCGACAAGTCGTTCGACCTCGGCGTTGTCGCGCACGAGCTCTTCGCGCGCGTCTATCTGCTGATCGGCCTTGCCGCGCTGCTGATGCTCTCGGCGCTCGCGGCGACATCGACCGACTCAGCCGTTCGAAAACTCGGCGCGAAGCGCTGGAAGCAGCTGCATCGTCTCGTCTATGCGATCGTGCTGCTGGGACTCGTTCATTTCTTCATGCAGTCGAAACTCGACGTGTCCGAGCCGACAGCCATGGCCGGCATTTTTGCGCTGCTCGGCCTCCTGCGGCTGCCGCGCCGATTCGGGCGCGCATTGACGCCGGCCTTAGTGCTGGCGCTGGCGGTCGCGACCACGGCGCTCGTCGCGGTGATCGAGGCCGGCTATTACGCGCTCGCCATGGGCGCGCCTTTCGGCGCATTGATCGCGGCCGATTTCAGTCTGGATCTGGGCGTGCGGCCCTGCTGGGCGCCGATGGTCGTGGGGCTCGCGATTGTCGTGGCCGCTCTCGTGGCGAGCACACGCAGGCCCCAGGCGCGCGAAAAGCGATCCTCGCTCGGCCGCGCCTCGACCTGAGCGGCGCGCCTATTTCTTCAGGATATCTGCGTTGAGCACGCGGATCGGCGCGCCCGCCAGGTACGCGCGGATATTCTCGACCGTGTCGCCGTACCAGACCTCGTAGACATCGCGCGTGACGAAACCCTGATGCGGCGAGAGCACGACATTGTCGAGGCCGCGCAATGGATGGTCGATGGGCAGTGGCTCGACGTCGTAGACGTCGAGCGCCGTGCAGGCGATCTTTCGCGCGCGCATGGCGTCGATCAGTGCGGCTTCGTCGATCAGCGGGCCGCGCGAGGTGTTCACGAGAACCGCGTGCTTCTGCATCTGCTCGAATTCATGCGCGCCGACGATGTGCCGGCTCCTGTCGCCGAGCACGAGATGCAGCGTGACGACGTCGCTCGTACGAAACAACGTCTCCTTGTCGACAAGCGTCGCGCCGGCCGCGGCGGCCGTCTCCGCCGTCATATTAGGGCTCCAGGCGACGAGCTCCATGCCGAACGCGCCCGCCACGGCCGCGACGCGCGCGCCTATGCGGCCGAGGCCGACGACACCGAGCCGGCGGCCATGCAGCGTCATGCCGAGGCCCGATTGCCAGCCGCCGGCGCGCATGTCGCGGTCTTCGCGCGTGACATTGCGCGCGGCGTCGAGAATGAGGGCGACGCAGAGTTCGACGGTCGCGGGCACCGAGGCGCCGGCCGTCGTATGCGTCACGATAACGCCGTGCTTCGTCGCGGCGGCCTGATCGAGCAGGCGCTGGTGCAGGCCGGTGATGCACAGCAGTTTCAGATCGGGCAGGCGGGCAAACAGGCTTTGCGGCCATTCCATGCGCTCGCGCATGGTGCTGACGATCTCGAAGCCCTGAAGCTTTTCGACGATCTCGTCCTCGTTGGCGAAGGGCTTGTCGAATACGGTGAACTTAGCGCCGGGAATGCTTTTCCAGTCTGCAAGAGACAGCGCGACGTTCTGGTAGTCGTCGACGATAGCGATGCGTGTCATCTCAGGAAGCGCCTCCGACCGGATACTGGGCTTTCCACGTCGTTCCATCCGAATCGCGAGCCTCGACGCTGAGCATTTTCGCGCCGTTCGGCTGATAGGTGAACCGGAATGTCGGGTCTTCCGACATGGAAATGCCGCCGGTCATCTCGAAGATCAGATCGTCGCCCTGTTTCACGACGAAACGGTCGATATAGCGGGCCGGAATGTAATTGCCGGTGTTATGGTCCATTTGCATGCCGGAATAATTTGGATGGCGCAGCCTGATCTGCGCCTCGCGACGGTGCGCGCTCGCGACATCGCCGGCAAGAATGTCGCTGAATTCCATCGTGCCCATGCGCGCGGCGATCTCGTCGCGATTCTTCGCCGAGATGGCGGAACAGCCGTCCGCCGCCAGCACCCAGCGCCTGACGTCATACAGCGAACCGTCGAGCCGCTCGGCGACGAGATGCACGTCGGTGTAATTGTTGATGCGCACGCGGGTGGAGAGTGTCGTGAGGCCGGATTGCGGCCCGATGACGAAGGAGGCCGCGAGCGGCGCCGGGTTCTGGTCGATCACCAGCGTCAGCTTGCGGATCGTCGTCGCCGGCTTCTCGAGCGTGATCGTCACCGGCACGAGCGAGGAATCGTAATATTGCACCGGCATCCGCAGGCGGACGATGTCCTCGCCGTCGGTCAGGGGCGCGCCGTGGAAGATCTCCTTCGCCAGGCTTGTCCAGACTTCGGCCGCCTCGCCCGATTTCGCCGGGGCGGGTGCGGGCGAAATCCCCTGCGCGTGGGAGGGCGCGCCGGCAAGGGCGAGCCAAAGAAGCGAAAACAGCGCGATCGGTCGCGCGGCCGAACCCTGTCTGGTCATGAGCGTCTCTCCCGGCCGCTTGTGCTGCGGATTGGGGCGGAGCCTATTGAAGCCCGCCCGGAGCGGCAAGGCGCGCCTTGGTAGGAGAGGCTCCATTGCCCGCGCCGCCGGTTGGACCTATGACGGCGCCGATAGAAACAGAGCTTCCGCAATGACCGCATTTCTCGCCAGCGTCGTCAGTCCCGCCGAAGCAGCGGTCGCGCTCGACTGCGGCGCGGACATCATCGACTGCACCGATCCAGCGCGCGGCGCGCTTGGCGCGCCGGCGGCCGAGGTGGTTGCCGCCATCGTCCGGGCGGTCGGCGGTGCGCGACCGGTGAGCGCGGCCGCCGGGCCGCTCGACCTCGTGGGCGTGCGGCTCTACGCGGCGGTCGAGGCGCTGTGCGCGGCCGGAGCCGATATCGTGAAGGTGGGTTTTGCCGACGAACCCGACGCGCGGGCGAAAATCGTGACGCTGGCCCCGCTGACCGAGGACGTGCAGCTGGTCGCGGTCCTGCTCGCCGACCGCACGCCGCCGCTTGGTATGATCGAGGAAATGGCGGCGGCGGGCTTTTCCGGCGCCATGCTCGATACCGTGGACAAGACGCGCGGCCGCTTCCTCGAGACGCTGGACGCGGCCGACGCCGCCGACTTCATCGAGAAATGCCGGGCGGCAGGCCTGTCGGCGGGCGTCTCGGGCTCGCTGGAAGCGCCCGATGTGCCGCGCCTCGTGGCGCTCGACGCCGATTTTCTCGGCTTTCGCAGCGCGCTCTGCGGCGCCGGCGACCGGCAGGGCGGGATCGACCGCGATGCGGTCGCCGCGATCCGCGCCCTGATGGACGCGGGGCTGCACGCCGGCGAAGGGCCGCAGCAGACCGACCGGATTTTCGTGCGCGACTTTCTCGTCGACGCGAATGTCGGCGCCTACAATTACGAGACGAAGAAGCGCCAGCGCATGCGCTTCAATGTCGAGGCGGACGTTCCCCGCGCGAAACGCGTGGCCGACGATTTCGGCGATGTGGTTTCCTACGACGTGATCGTCGATGCGATCCGTCGCATGATCCAGACCGGCCATGTGAAATTGGTGGAGACCATGGCGGAGGAGATCGCCGCCGCCGCGTTGCGCGACAGGCGGGTCAAGCGGGTGCGCGTCCGGGTGGAGAAGCTCGACATCATCGAGGGCGCGGTCGGCGTGGAGATCGAGCGCGAGCAATCGCTGGAGCCGCCGAAACCGCGCGCGCCGTTTCGCGGCCTGCCCAAGGGCGAGCCGGTGGCGTGAGCCTGCTTATCGCGCGCATCGGCGACGGGCTGGCGGGAACGCCGCATTTGAAGGTATGGCTCGATGCGCTGGCCGCGTGGCCGGGCGCACTGGTGATCGCGCCGAGTGGCGGGCCGTTTGGCGCAGCCGCGCGCGGGGCGGCGCAGGCTATGGAATTGAACGCGGTCGTCGCACAGCGCATCGCCTTGATGGCGATGGATCAATATGCGGTCGCGCTGGCGGCGGTCCGGCCGTCGCCGGTCGTCGCGGAGAGTGAGAGCGAGCTTCGCGCAGCTATCGAGGCGCGGCGCATCGTGATCTGGGCGCCGGCGCGCATGGTTTCGGCTGCGACTGACATTCCGGCGACGCCGGAGATCTCATCGGATTCGATTGCGGCCTGGCTCGCGGGAAGGCTGGGCGCGACGCATCTGCTGCTGATCGAGGATTCAGATCCGCCGACGCCAGTCTCGACCGCATGGCTCGCCAGGCGCGCGATGGTGGATGCGCGATTTCCGGATTTCGCGGCGCTTGCGCGTTGTCCAATCTGGATCGCGGGGCCGGGCGCATGTCTCCATGCGGAGAGGATGCTTGCTGAGGGGAAGCAGCCCGGCGCGCGCGTAACGGCGATGCGCGGGGCTTGAGAGCGCGCAACCCGCGCCGTCATCGAGAGGAGCGCAGCGATGCGGCGATCTGGGCCGTCATTGCGAGCGAAGCGAAGCAATCCAGAGTCACAACCCGGCTCTGGATTGCTTTGTCGTTTCACTCCTCGAAATGACGGATCGGCGTCACGGCGCGATCTTCACCATCATTTCCTGATAGCCATGCACGAAGGAGGAGTAGACGCGCTTGGGCGGCGCCAGAACCTCGATCTTCATGTCGCGCTTCAGAATCTCTTCCCACAGAATCTTCAGCTGCAATTCGCCGAGCCGGTTGCCGACGCAGCGATGGATGCCGAAGCCGAAGGAGAGATGCTGGCGCGGGCGCTCGCGATCGATGATGAACTGGTCGGGGTTCTCGATTGCGTCGCCGTCGCGATTGCCCGAGATGTACCACATGGCGAGCTTGTCGCCCTTCTTGATCATCTTGCCGCCGACTTCCGTGTCGGCCAGCGCCGTGCGGCGCATGTAGGCGAGCGGCGTCTGGTAGCGGATGATCTCGGGAACAGCGGATTCGAGCAGCGCGGGATTGGCCCGCAGCTTGGCGTACTGGTCGGGGTTCTGGTTGAAGAACCAGACTGAACCGGTCATCGAATTGCGCGTCGTGTCGTTGCCGCCGACGATCAGCAGGATGACGTTGCCGAGATATTCGCGCGGGTTCATGTTGCGCGTGGCTTCGCCGCTCACCAGCATCGAGATGAGATCGCCGCCGAGTTCCTTGGCGTTCACGCGCTGGTTCCACAGCTGCATGAAGGCGCCGAGGCATTCGCCGAAGACCTGCTCGCGCTCTTCCTCGGAATTGATGAGGCGATCGGGATTGTTGAGGTCGGTGGTCGCGACATCAGACCAATAGGTCAGCTTGCGGCGCTGCTCGAACGGGAAGTCGAACAGCGTCGCCAGCATCTGGCCGGTCAGTTCGATCGACACCTTGTCGACCCAGTCGAACGCTTCGCCGCGCGGCAAGCTGTCCAGCGTGTTCTGGATGCGGCTGCGGATCAGGCCCTCGAACTTCGCGAGGTTCGCCGGCGAGACGATCGGCTGCACGATCTTGCGCTGCTCGTCGTGCTTGGGCTGGTCCATGGCGATGAACATCGGCAGTTCGAGATCGCCCGTGCGGTCGCGCAAGGTGATGCCGCCGAAGGTGGACGAGGAGGAGAACGCCTTGTGGTTCACCTCGACCGAGACGATGTCCTTGTACTTGCTGATCGACCAGAAGGGGCCGATCGGGCTGTCCTTGCAATAATGGACCGGCGCCTCGCGGCGCAGCCGGTCGAAATAATGCATCCAGACGTCCTGCTGGTAGAGCTTCGGATCGGAGACGTTGATGTCCTCGAGCGGCATGCTCTCGGCGAGCTTGGCATGGTCGATGGGCGCATGTTCGTTCATGGTGTCCTCCCGACGAACGCTATTGTTTGCTGTTGAGTGCGACGCAATTGCGGCCGCGCATTCGAGGCGCGGCTCACTGTGTCAGTGCTGGCTTTCCGGCAGATGGACGACGAGCCCGTCGAGCGCGCCCGTCACCGTGATCTGGCACGAGAGACGCGAGGTGTCCTGCACACTGTCGACGAAGCTCAGCATGCTCGTCTCCTGCTCGTTCGGCGCGCCTACCTTATCCTTCCAGGCGGCGTCGACATAGACATGGCAGGTCGCGCAGGCGCATTCGCCGCCGCAGTCGGCGTCGATGCCCGGCACGGAATTGAGAATCGCGCCACGCATCACCGTCTCGCCCTCCGGCACATCCACCGCGCGATCGGTTCCGTCATGTGCAACGTAGTGAATTTTCGGCATTTCCTCGCCCCTGGCTCGCTTGTTGTTCGCGGTTCGCCAAAAAGTATAGGGATAAACGGGTTTCTTGCAAAACCCGTTTATCCCTATTTCGGAGGGCGAAATTCGGTGGCCAGTGGCTTCAGCTGATTGTCATCCCGGACGACCCGCAGGGTCGATCCGGGAACCAGCCTTCGTGCTCTGGCTGGGGCCCGGCTCTCCGCTTCGCCGCGGCCGGGATGACGGCGCCGCCGATCAGTACCGGTAGTGCTCGGGCTTGTAAGGGCCCTGAGCCGGCAGGCCCAGATAGGTCGCCTGCTGCTCCGTCAGCTTGGTCAGCTTCACGCCGATCTTGGCGAGATGCAGCGCGGCCACCTTCTCGTCGAGGTGCTTGGGCAGCGTGTAGACGCCGACCGGATATTCGCCCTGCTTCGTCCACAGCTCGATCTGCGCGAGCGTCTGGTTGGTGAAGGAGGCCGACATCACGAAGGACGGGTGGCCGGTGGCGTTGCCGAGGTTCACCAGGCGGCCTTCCGACAGCAGGATGATGCGCTTGCCGTCGTTGAACTCGACTTCGTCGACCTGCGGCTTGACGTTGTGCCACTTGAAGTTCTTGAGGCCCGCGACCTGGATCTCGGAATCGAAATGCCCGATGTTGCAGACTATGGCGCGGTCCTTCATGGCGCGCATGTGGTCGACGGTGATGACGTCGACATTGCCCGTCGCCGTGCAGAAGATGTCGGCGCGCGGGGCGGCCTCTTCCATCGTGGTGACCTCGTAGCCTTCCATCGCCGCCTGCAGCGCGCAGATCGGATCGATCTCGGTGACGATGACGCGGCAGCCCGCGTTGCGCAGCGAGGCGGCCGAGCCCTTGCCGACGTCGCCGTAGCCGGCGATGCAGGCGACCTTGCCGGCCATCATCACGTCCGTGCCGCGGCGGATGCCGTCGACCAGCGATTCACGGCAACCGTAGAGGTTGTCGAACTTCGACTTGGTGACGCTGTCGTTGACATTGATCGCCGGCCACAGGAGCTTGCCCTCCTTGTGCATGTTGTAGAGGCGATGCACGCCGGTCGTGGTCTCTTCCGTGACGCCCTTGATGCTCTCGGCGTTGCGCTTGTACCAGCCGGGGTTGGCCTTCAGGCGCTTCTTGATGGCGGCGAAGAGGACTTCCTCTTCCTCGTTCGTCGCCTTGTCGAGAAAGGCCGTGTCGCCCTGCTCGGCGCGAAGGCCGAGGTGGATCAGCAGCGTGGCGTCGCCGCCGTCGTCGAGAATCATGTTCGGGCAGCCGCCGTCGCCCCATTCGAAGATCTTGTGGGTGTAGTCCCAATAGTCCTCGAGGCTCTCGCCCTTGATGGCGAAGACCGGCGTGCCGGCGGCGGCGATGGCGGCCGCAGCGTGGTCCTGCGTCGAGTAGATGTTGCACGAGGCCCAGCGCACGTCGGCGCCCAGCGCCTTCAGCGTCTCGATGAGAACGCCGGTCTGGATGGTCATGTGCAGCGAGCCGGCGATGCGGGCGCCCTTGAGCGGCTGGGCCGGGCCATATTCGGCGCGGGTCGCCATCAGGCCGGGCATTTCCGTCTCGGCGATGTTCAATTCCTTGCGGCCCCAGTCGGCAAGGCCGATGTCGGCGACGACGTAATCGTTGAAATGCTTGGTCATTGTGCGCTCTCTGGCTTTTTTCAGTCCGTGGCTTGGGCGGTCCTATAGCAGCGGGCGCGGCATAGCGCAATAAACATATAAAGATTTCTTTATGTCCGATGCCAACGAGTCGCCGGCATGCTTACCGAACGACGAGGCAGGCGGCGACGAAGATGCCCAGACCCAGCAGGGTCGCGCCAATCGCGTGTCGTAACCGCCATGACGGCGGGGCGAGCTTTTCGCCCAGAACGACGACGGTCAGCGTCGCCATCCACAACAGGTTCATGGCGCCAACGACGAACATCACCGCCATGAGCGCCCAACAGCAGCCGACGCAGAACCGCCCGTGGCCGAGCCCCATCGCAAAGGCCCCGGCCGCGCCGTCGCGCCATTCCGCCAGCAGAAAGCCGAGCGGCGTCCGGCATTTGACGAGGCAGGCCTCTTTGAGCGCCGTGAACTGAAAGGCGCCGGCCGCGAGCAGAACGCCCGCGCTGAGCGCCGCGCTCGCGCTTTGCGCCATCGGCGTCAGCAGCGTTGCGCGCATCAACGCCGTCTGCGCGACGGCGGCGATCGCGGCAAACCCGGTCCAGACGACGAAATAACCGCCGGCAAAGGCGGCGGCGCGCCCGCTGGTGGATACGCCGGGGCTGCGTCGCGCCGTCATGTCCATGAACAAGGACAGCATGCGAGGGAGAGTTGGCCCCATCATCGCCGCCATCATGACGGTCCACATCAGGAAGGCCGCGGAGAATTCGCGCCAGCCCGGTCGCATGGCCATCGCCGGTCGCGCCATGGCCGACATGGCCGCGCTCATTCCGACATTCATACGTACGAGATAGAGCCAGCTCAGGCCGACGAGCGCCGCCAGGCCGGTCCAGAACAGGAAGCGCCGCGCCCGGGCGTCGCGCGGCGCTATGCCGGGCGGCACGACGTCATGCCGACTGATAGGCGAAGGACGACGTGAAGCCGTTGCGCCCCGACAATGTCCAGACCATGCCGAAATCGGCGTAGCGCAGCTTTTCCGACCGCCCGACCGTCGCAGGAACGCCCGGAGAAATGCACAGCGGATGGTTCTCGATCTCGACCGGCTTGCCGCCCTGCCCTTCGATCATGTCGATCGCGGCCTCGGCAATGTCGGGAATGGTCAGGCTTCTGTGCTTGCCGTTTTTCTCGTAACGCATGGCGACATTCTTCGCGCCGACGATTTCGCCGATGAACGAGGCGAGCACCGCAGGATGGCCGCCCGCCTTGCCGGAGAAGATCGCGTGCAGCGCGTCATTCTGCTCGGGTGTCGCCTTCTCGTCGAAATAGGCGGCGATCTTCCATTTGGATTTCGCCATATTGCCCGGCGAATGCACCGCAAGCGCGACATTGAGCCCGTCCAGCTGCGTACCGCCGTATTTCCCTTTGTCGATGTGCCAGGCGACAAGCGCCGTGCACTCGCCTTCGGTCGGGGAACTCAGGAAAACGCAGGGACAGGCGGTTTCGCAATTGCAGGCCTCGAAATAATCGCCCGCGAGAGTCCAGTCCGTCATGGTGGAATCCTCCATTGCGTCCCCAACCCGAACCGGCACAGATAGCGGCGGGAAATCGGCGAACCAGATGCGCGCTCCAAAATGATCGCGGGAATTTCGGAGACATCGTGAAAGCTCTCATCTTCGACGTCGACGGCACGCTTGCAGAAACCGAGGAAGTGCACCGCGCGGCGTTCAATCGCGTTTTCGCGGAACATGGGCTCGACTGGAACTGGAATGTCGATCTCTACCGCGAGCTTCTGAAGACAACCGGCGGCAAGGAGCGGAGGCGCGCCTATGCCGGGATGGTCGGCGCCGAACTCGACGACGCGCAAATCCAGCGCATGCATCTCGCCAAGAACGCGCATTATGGCGCGCTGACGCGCGGGCGGGCGACGCTTCGGCCGGGCGTCGAGGATCTGATCCGACGCGGCCATGCGGCCGGCCTGAAACTCGCGATTTGCACGACGACGTCGCGCGCCAATATCGAGGCGCTGATCGAGGCGACGCTGGGCGCCGAGGGGTTCGCGCTGTTCGACACGATCGTGGGCGCCGAGGATGCGCCGGTGAAGAAGCCCGCGCCCGACGCCTATCTGCTGGCGTTGAAGCGCCTCGGCCTGCCCGCCGCCGACTGCCTCGCATTCGAGGATTCAGCGAATGGGCTCGCGGCGGCGCGTGCGGCAGGCATTGCGACGGTGGTGACGCCGGGGATCTACACGGCGCATGAGACGTTCGAGGGCGCGGCCGTCGTGCTGCCGTCGCTGGAGGGGTTCGACTGGACGAAGGCAGATGCTTAGCCGTCATTGCGAGGAGGCCGAAGGCCGACGCGGCAATCCATCCCCTGATCTCGGCCAGGTTCGGGGATGGATTGCTTCGTCGCTGCGCTCCTCGCAATGACGGGCTGCATCAAGGCTTCAGCCGGTAGCCCGTCCGGAAAATCCACACGAGCAAACCAAGACATAGAGCGATCACCAGCGTCATGAAGCCGAGGCTCGCCGTCAGGCTCACATCGCCCGCGCCATGAAAGCTCCAGCGAAAGCCGCTGACGAGATAGACGACGGGATTGAACAGGCTGACCGTGCGCCAGAATGGCGGCAGCATGTCGATCGAATAGAAGGCCCCGCCGAGAAAGGTGAGCGGCGTGATGACGAGCGCCGGAACGAAATTGAGCTGTTCGAAAGTCTTCGCCCATATCCCGATAATGAAGCCGAAAAGGCTGAAGGCGACCGCCGTCAAAACCAGAAACAGCGCCATCATCGCGGGATAGTCGATCTGCAGCGGCGTAAAGAAAGCGGCTGTGGCCAGGATGATCAGGCCGATGGCGATGGATTTCGCCGCCGCCGCGCCGACATAGCCGACGACGATTTCGATCGCCGACAGGGGCGCGGTCAGGATCTCGTAGACCGTGCCGGTGAATTTCGGGAAGTAGATGCCAATCGAGGCGTTGGCGATGCTCTGCGTCAACAGGGACAGCATGATCAGGCCGGGCACGATAAAGGCGCCATAGGCGACGCCGCCGACCTCGCGCATGTGCGAACCGATGGCCGAGCCGAAGACGACGAAGTAGAGCGCGGTGGTGAGCACCGGCGTGACCACGCTCTGCAACAGCGTGCGCCGCGTGCGCGCCATTTCGGCGGAAAAGATCGCGGCGACGCCGCGCAGGTTGAACAACGGCGCGCTCATGGCTGGCTCCCTGCGGCGGCGCCGACGAGATCGACGAAAATCTGCTCGAGCGAGGATTCGGTCATCGCCATGTCCTTGATATGCACGCCTGCTTCGCCGAGGCGCTGGATGATCTGGGCCGCGCCTTTTTCCGCTCCGTCAGACATTGCGTAGGAGATCTGGCTACCGCCGCTTTCCAGTTCGACATGCCAGCCATCGAGTTCGGCCGGCAGCGCGGCAAGCGGTTCGGCGAGCGTGAGCACAAGGCGACGCTTGCCGAGCTTGCGCATCAACGCCGTCTTCTCCTCCACAAGCACAAGGCGGCCGCCCTTCATGAAACCGACGCGGTCGGCCATTTCCTCGGCCTCCTCGATATAATGCGTGGTGAGGATGATGGTGACGCCATTTTCTCGCAAACGTCGGACTAGTCCCCACATGTCGCGACGTAGTTCGACGTCGACGCCCGCCGTCGGCTCATCGAGAAAGAGAATGTCGGGCTCGTGCGCCAGCGCCTTGGCGATCATCACGCGGCGCTTCATGCCGCCGGAAAGTTCGATGATCTTGTTGTCGCGCTTTTCCCACAGTGCGAGATCGCGCAGCAGGCGCTCGATGTGCGCGTTGTCCTTCGGCTTGCCAAACAGCGACCGGCTGAAGGAGACCGTGTTCCAGACAGTCGAAAATATGTCGAGTGCGATCTCCTGCGGCACGAGGCCGATCTTGCGACGCGTGGCGCGATAGTCGCGCAGGATGTCGGCGCCATCGACCCGCACCGCGCCCCGGGTCATCGAGACCGCGCCGCAGACGATGGAAATGAGCGTCGTCTTGCCGGCGCCGTTCGGCCCGAGCAGCGCGAAAATCTCGCCGCGCTCGATATCGAGATCGATGTCGTGCAGCGCGGTGAAGGAGCCGTAGCTCTTGGCCACGCCGGCAATGGAAATGATGGGCAAGCGCGGCTCCGGTTCCAAGACAAAGCCGCCGGGGTTGGGCCGGCGGCGGAATGGGGGAGATATGGGGCGGAGTGGCCCTGTTGTCATCCCGGACGGCCAACGGTCGATCCGGGTTCCAGCATCCATGATTGCGATTCTGGATCCCGGCTCTCCGCTTCGCTGCGGCCGGGATGACAGCGTTACACCAGCACCGGCTGCGCGCGCATGCCGGCGGCGGAAAATATGTGGCGGTAGCGCTCGATTTCCTGCTCCGGCCCCGTCGCTTTCAGCGGATTGTCCGAGAGCTTGACCGCCGGTCGGCCGGCTGCCCCGATCACCTTGCAGACCAACGAAATCGCGCGCAGGCGATCGTCGCCGCCGGGGTCGCAACCGATGAAATCATTCGTCAGGTTGGTGCCCCAGCCGTAGCTGGCGCGCACGCGGCCGCGGAAATGACGCGAGGTCTTCTCGATGGAATCGATGTCCATCGCATCGGAGAACACGATCAGCTTATCGACCGGGTCGCGCTTGTGGTCGGCCCACCAGCGGATCAGTTCCTCGCCAGCCTCGATCGGGTCCTTCGAATCCGGGCGCGCGCCCGTCCAGTCGGCCACCCAGTCCGGCGCATCGCGCAGAAATTCCGTCGTGCCGTAGGCGTCGGGCAGGAAGACCAGCAGGTTGCCGGAATAGGTGTCGCTCCAGGATTGCAGAACCGAGTAGCGCGAGTCGCGTACGCGCTTCTCGTCGTCGCCCGCAAGCGCGGCGTAGACCATCGGCAGTTCGTGCGCGTTGGTGCCGATAGCTTCGGCGCCGATCTCCATCGCGATATGCACGTTGGACGTGCCTGTAAATGCGTCGCCGATGCCTTCCTGCAAGGCCTCGCAACACCAGCGCTGCCAGAGATAGCCGTGGCGCCGACGCGTGCCGAAATCGCCGACGCGCAGCGGGCCTTCCTTCTTCAGCGCGCGCAGCCGCTCGATCTTGGCCCAGAGTTTTGCTTTCGCGCGGGCGTAGAGCACGTCGAGCTCGAACCGCCCCATGCCATGCAGCACTTTTCGCGCCCGCAACTCGTTGATGATGGAGAGCGCCGGGATTTCCCACATGGTCGTGTAGGGCCAGGCGCCGTGGAAGGTCAGCTCATACTGGCCGTTGCGTTTCTCGAGTTCGTATTCCGGCAGACGAAAATCGGCGAGCCACTCGATGAAGTCCGGCTGGAAGATCTGCTTGACGCCATAGAACGTATTGCCCGCGAGCCAGATTCTTTCGCGCGGGCTGAAACGCAAAGTGCGGGCGTGGTCGAGCTGCGCGCGCAATTCGCTTTCGGGGATCTCGTCGGCGATGCGGACATTGGCCGTGCGATTGACGATGCCGAAGGTGACGGGAACATCGCGGTGCTTGCGCCAGATCATCTGGAGCATCAGCAACTTGTAGAAATCGGTGTCGAGCAGGGTCCGCAGGACCGGATCGAGCCGGAACGAGTGATTGTACGTCCGGGTCGCGATGTCGGTGAAACTCATTTGCCCGCTATAGACCTCTCGGCCTCATTCCTCTCGATTGCCGGAGAGCAGCATAGGCGATAGCGCGGGCAAAGCCAAAACGGCCCGGCTGGAACCATGTCGGCGCAAATATTCCTTAAAGGGTCGGTGGCAACCTGAGTGGTTGCAAGGGGACGGTCGGAGTGTGCGCACGCGATGAATAGGCTGCCGACGATAGCAATCTCGGTCGGGGTCGCCCTAGGCTCGATCCTGCTATTCCTGGGACGCACGGGGCGCTTGTCTTTGCCGGACGCGACCTCCGGCGTGGGCGCGCCCGACCCGTCGGTCTGTACCTCCAGTTATTTCGGCAATCAATGCGCGGCGCACGACACGGGCGCGATCCTCGCGGCGCGCGGTGATCGCGCTTATAGCGGGCGCGGCTACGAAGCGCCCGTCTCCTTCGTCGGCGTCTGGTCGACGCCGGACCCCGGCCAGTCGGCGATCGTCGGGATGCGCGCCGAGGGACAGGTCGTCTGCGTGACCGGCAATGCCGGCCTCGCGCGCTCCGCGCGCTTCGAACTGAACTACGGCGACCGCGCCGTGCTGTCGGGCGTCATTGACCGACGTGATGGGCGGACGGTCTATCTCACGAATTGCGCGTACTGGCGCGGCTAGGCTTCTCTTCTCGCCTGCGGTCGAGCGGGGATGCGGCGAAGTCGCCGCCAACGCTTACCGTCCCACCAATCCGCGCGCGACAATCATCCGCATGATCTCGTTCGTGCCTTCCAGAATCTGGTGCACGCGCAGGTCGCGCACGATCTTTTCGATCCCGTAATCGTTGAGATAGCCGTATCCGCCGTGCAATTGCAGCGCGGAATTGGCGATCTCGAAACCCGCATCCGTCGCGAATTTCTTGGCCATGGCGCACAGCCGCGTCGCGTCCGGCGATTTCCGGTCGAGCGCCCAGGCCGCGCGCCACAGAAACGTGCGCGCCGCCTCGAGATCGATCGCCATATCCGCCAGCTTGAATTGCAGCGCCTGGAATTCAGCGAGCGTCTTACCGAACGCCTTGCGCTCGCCCATGTAGGTCACGGCCTTGTCGAGCGCGGCCTGCGCGCCGCCGAGCGAACAGGCGGCGATGTTGAGCCGCCCGCCGTCGAGGCCCGCCATGGCGATCTTGAAGCCAATGCCCTCCGGCCCGATGCGGTTTGCAACCGGCACGCGGCACTTGTCGAAAATGACAGCGCGCGTCGGCTGCGCGTTCCAGCCCATTTTCTTTTCGTTCGCGCCGAACGACAGCCCCTCCGAGCCGCCGGGCACGACAATGGTCGAGACGCCGCGCGCGCCATCGTCGCTCGTGCGCGCCATCACGACATAGAAATCGTGCGGATTGCCGGCGCCGGAGATGAACTGCTTCTGGCCCGTCAGCACGTAGTGGTCGCCGTCGCGCTCCGCGCGCGTGCGCAACGCCGCGGCGTCCGAGCCCGCGCCCGGCTCCGTCAGGCAGTAGGAAGCGAGCTTCTCCATCGTGCAGAGGTCCGGCAGCCATTTCTGGCGCTGCTCGTCCGAGCCGAAACTGTCGATCATCCACGCGCACATGTTGTGGATCGAGATATAGGCCGCGATCGTCGGGCAGCCCGTCGCCAGCGCCTCGAAGATCAGCGCGGCGTCGAGCCGTCCGAGTCCGGACCCGCCGACGTCGTCGCGGATATAGACGCCGCCCATGCCGAGCGCGGCGGCCTCGCGCAACGTGTCGACGGGGAAATGCTTCTTCTCGTCCCATTCCAGCGCATGCGGCGCGAGTTTTTCACGCGCGAAATCGAGCGCCATGTCGCGGATCGCGACGCGGTCTTCGCTGAGGTCGAAATTCAAGGGTGCGCCTCCAGCCTGTTCGTTCGAGCGCGAGAGTTCGAATTGCCCCGTCATTGCGAGCGAAGCGAAGCAATCCATCCTCGGGCGCTGCATCAGGACCCGGGGATGGATTGCTTCGTCGCTGCGCTCCTCGCAATGACGACCGAAAACTTCCTAGCAGAAATCAGGCAGCACGGAACGCCAAACGGCGGAAGGCGGCTGTGCGCCTATTCCGCCGCCGTGCGCGCGGCGCCGCCCAGAAGATCGCGCTGCGCCGGCAACGCCTGCGTCTGGGCGAAATCCATCTGGTCGATCCGGTCGCCGCGCTTGACGATTTTGTCGGTCGAGGTCGTGATCGCCGTCACGTCGTCCTGCGCCTGTCGGAAATGCGCATCGAGCTTGCCGACGCGGTCGCGCAGGCGGCGCACGTCGTCGGCAAGCTTGCGCACTTCGTCCTGAATGATGTGCGCTTGTTCGCGCACGCGGGCGTCGCGCACGATCGCCTGCATCACCTGGATCGCCATCATCAGGAGCGAGGGAGAGACGATGATGACGCGCGCGCGATGCGCCTTCTGCACGACCTCGTCGAAATGTTCCGCGAGATCGGCATAAACGGCTTCCGAGGGCACGAACAGAACCGCCAGATCCTGCGTCTCGCCGGGGATCAGGTATTTCTCCGAAATATCCTTCACGTGTTTCAGAAGATCGCCCTTCACGCGCTGCGCGGCCCGCGCGCGATCCTCGTCCGAGCGCGCTTCGCGAAAGGCCGTAAAACCCTCGAGCGGAAACTTGGCGTCCACCGCCAGCAGACGCTCGTCGCCCGGCAGGCGGATCACGCAATCGGGCCGCGTGCGCGAAGACAGCGTCCACTGGAAATCGTAGGAACTCGGTGGCAGGCCATCGCGCACGATCGCCTCCATCCGGCCCTGCCCATATGCGCCGCGCGCCTGCTTGTTGGCGAGAATGTCCTTGAGACCCACCACTTCCTGCGCCAGCCCGTTCAGCCGCGTCTGCGCGGCGTCGATCACGGCAAGGCGTTCGTTCAGCTTGCCGAGATTCTCGCCCTGCGCGCGCGCGGCCTGCTCCAGCCCCTGGCCGACGCGGTGCTGCACATTGTCGAGCCGCTCGGTCACAAGACGCGCGAGATCCGACTGGCGCGACCCCAGCACTTCGGCGACCGTCTGCATGCGCCCGGCGAGTTCCGCGCTCGCTCGGTTCAGCTCCGCCATCTTGTCGTCCATCTCGCGTTGGCGTTCGGCGGCGGCGCCGGCCTCCGCGCCGCGCGCCCGCGACGTGCGGATCAGGATGATCGAGACGACGAGCAAGAGGAGCAGGGCGACCGCGCCGCCGACCAGCAGGACGTCGAAAACCCGGACCGGCGTGCCGGCGAGGACGAAAAGAATGCGATCCATCCATTCTGCTTAGCACGATTCGGCCTCAGTCGCGAACGAATAGGGAACATATCTCCCGCGCATTGATCTGGAATCAGGCGCGACATATTCAAGAATTGGCATGGGTTTCTGAAACGGGGGTGGAAGAGGCTCCATGCGTTCATCGATTGCCATTTGTTTCGCCGGCTCCGGCGGCGCTGGCGCCATCACGGCGGGCAGCACGTTCCTGCAGGCCGCCGCGCGCGCCGGCTATTACGGGCTCATGACCAAGCTGTCCGGCGCGCAAGTGCGCGGTGGCGAGGCGGCGGCCCTGGTCGAGATCGGCGTCGAGCCGCTCGACGCGCAGCCCGACCGGTTCGACGTGCTGATCGCGCTCGACTGGGACAATGTCGGCAAGTTCGCGCCGGAAGTGCCCATGGATTCCGCCAGCATCGTTCTCGCCGATCCCGCGGCAGGCAAACCGGCCGAGGCCATCATCGCCACCGGCGCGCGGCTCGTCGATTTCCCGCTCGCCCAACTCGCGTCCGACGTGAAGGGGCGCGGCAACATGATAGCGCTCGGCGCCGCCGCGGCGCTCGCCGGCATCGACAGCGGCGCCGTCGAGCAGTCGATCCGCGACCTCATCGGCGCGAAGGGCGAGGCGGCGATTGCCGCCAGCCTCGCGGCGGTCGCGGCCGGCGCGGAAGCCGCGCAGTCGATTGACAGCGACATCAGGTTGCGTCCCGGCCATCCCGGCCGCCGATGGTTCGGCAGCGGCAACGAGGCGATCGGGCTGGGCGCGCTGCGCGGCGGCGTGCGTTTTGTGGCGGCCTATCCAATCACGCCGGCGACCGAGATCACCGAATGGCTGGCGCCGCGCATGGGCGCCGTCGGCGGCCGCGCCATGCTGGCGGAAGACGAGATCGCAGCCATCAACATGGCGGTCGGCGCGAGTTTCGGCGGCGTGCCGTCGATGACGGTGACTTCAGGCCCCGGCCTGTCGCTTAAGGTGGAGACGATCGGCCTCGCGATTTCCGCTGAAATCCCGCTGGTCATCGTCGATGTCATGCGCGTCGGCCCCTCGACCGGCATCCCCACCAAGAGCGACCAGGGCGATCTCGATCTCGCGCTGACCGGCACGCACGGCGACGCCCCGCGCATCGTGCTGGCGCCCATGTCGATCGCCGATTGCGCGCTGACGACCGAGCGCGCCGTGCATCTGGCGGAAGCGCTGCAGACGCCGGTCTTCGTTCTCTCCGATCAATCGCTCGGCCAGACGCAAACCATCATCGACGAGCCGACGCGCCGCGCCGAACCGATGACGCGCGCGATGGAAAGCGACAAGAGCGGCGCCGATTTCCGTCGCTACCAGCCGACGGCGGACAATGTCTCGCCCATGCCCGCGCCCGGCGTCGAGGGCCGGCAATGGGTGGCGGAAGGCTTGAGCCACGACGAATTCGGCCATCCTTCCAACGCCGCGCGGTTCCATGTCGCGGGCCTGAACAAGCGCCGCGACAAGCTCGAGAACCACGATTACGGCGACATCTGGGGCGAGGTGACGGGCGAGGGCGAGACGGTCATCGTCGCCTTCGGCTCGAGCGTCGGTCCCGTAAAGGAGGCCGCGCGCCGACTACGCGAACAGGACGTGGCGATAAAGGTCGTCGGCCTGCGCCTCCTCGCGCCGATCCCCAAAAAGCAGATCGCGGATGCGATCGAAGGCGCGCGCCGCGTGATCGTCGTCGAGCAGAATCACACAGGTCAGCTCTATCGCCATCTGCTCGGCGCCAAGGCCCTGCCGGCGGAGGCCGAAAGCCTGGCGAGGCCCGGCCCCGCCCCTTTCCGTCCCGGCGAAATCGCCGCCCATATCGCGTGAGGTCGACATGGAACTTCATCTGCACGAAGAAGCGGCCTGTCACCGCGCCGATCTGACGCTGAAAGATTTCAAATCCGGCGTCGAACCCATCTGGTGTCCGGGTTGCGGCGATTTCGGCGTGCTGCAGGCGCTGCAGCGCGCGCTCGCCGCCAACGGGCGCCCGCCGCACGAGGTCGCGCTGGTCTCGGGCATCGGCTGCTCGTCGCGCTTGCCGGCCTATACGAGCGCCTACGGTTTCCACGGCGTGCACGGGCGCGCATTGCCTGTCGCGACCGGGCTGAAACTCGCGCGTCCCGAACTCGAGGTCGTGGTGGTCGGCGGCGACGGCGATGGCTATTCGATCGGCGGCAATCATTTCATGCACGCCTGCCGCCGCAATGTGAACCTAACCTATATCGTGATGGACAATCGCGTTTACGGCATGACCAAGGGTCAGCCTTCGCCGACGACCGAAGCCGACTGGGATTCGGACATCGCGCCGGGCGGCGTCGGGGTGAGCCCGTTCTCGCCCGTCGCCATCGCGCTCGCCGCCGGCGCCAATTTCGTCGCGCGCGGCTTCGCGCTGGATGTCAAACCGCTCGCAGACATTCTCGTGGCGGCGATGAAACATCCGGGCTTCAGCTTTGTGGAGGTTCTGTCGCCGTGCATTACCTTCCGGCCCGAAGAGATGGACTGGAAGAAGGCGATCAAGCGAAACGCGATTCAAACGACATCCGACCGCAAGGCGGCGATGGCGGCTGTGATGGGCGCGGACGAATTGATGAGCGGTATCATCTTCGAAGGCGACCGGCCGGCCTATGGCCAGGCGCATGTCGCGCCCGCAGGGATGGCGGCGATCGAAGGCGAATTCATCGTCGATCCGGCCGCGTGACGCGCAAAAAATAAAGGCGCGCCGGAGACGGCGCGCCTTCGCCTGTCGTGAAGGCGATCACTTCGCCTTGAACGTATCCGTCAGGATCGGTCCGAACAGCACCCAGCGCTTGCCGTCGAACTTCATCATCTGGAACTGCTTGTTGATGCGGTAGTCGTCCTTCTCGCCGGACGCCGTCATGCCGGGCAGGGCGAGATCAGGCCGGAAATCCGCGCCGATATTGGTCGCCTGCTTGATGATGTTGGCGCGCGTGAGATTGTCGCCGCACTGCTTCAGTACCTGGACGAGGAACTGCGCGGTCGAATAGCCGTAGGTCGAGATGCCGCTGTTGACATCCTCGGCCGGCGCATATTTCGCCATGAAGGCCTTGTAGGTCTTCATGCCGGCGTCGTCGGCCCATTGCGGATCGAGCGGGTCCTTGCCGTAGTTCACCGAAATGATGCCCTTGGCGTTGTCGAGGCCCGCGGGCACGAGCGTCTGGCTCACCGGCGTCGCGTTGATGTCGAGGATGTGCACGGGCTTCCAGCCCATTTCCGCCGCCTTCTTGATCGCCTGCGCGCCGAACTTGGGCGTGGTGATATTGTAGAAGAGATCGGCGCCGGAGGCCTTCAGCTTCACCATCTGCGCATCGACGGTCGGGTCGGACAGTTCGTAGGGCGCCTCGGAAATGATCATCGAGGCCTTAGCCCCGAGCGCGTCCTTCAGCCCCTTCACATAGTCGCGGCCGAGGTCGTCGTTCTGGTAGAGGATGGCGATCTTGGCGTTCGGGTGGTTGGCCAGAATATATTGCGCGTAGATGTGGCCTTCCGACTGGTAGTTGGGATTGTAGGCGATCGTCCACGGGAAGTTCTTCGGGTCCGTGAAGCGGGTCGCGCCGGTCGCGGCGAGGAGCTGCGGGATCTTCTTGTCGTTCAGATATTTCTGCACGGCGGCGTTTGGCGGCGTGCCGATCAGCTGGAAGGTCGACAGCACCTCGTCGCTTTCGACGAGCTTGCGCACCTGCTCGACGGTCTTGGGCGGGTTGTAGGCGTCGTCGTACTGGATGAGGTTGATCTTGCGGCCGTTCACGCCGCCCTTTTCGTTGATCATCCTGATATAGGCGGCCTGGACCTTGCCGATCGCGCCATAGGCGGACGCCGGGCCGCTGAGCGGGATCGTCTGGCCGATCTTGATTTCCTTGTCGTTCGCGCCCGTGTCGTATTTCTTCTGCGCGAAAGCGCCGGTCGAAAGGGCTATACCCGCGGCGAGCGCGACAGCGCCCGCGAACCTGATTTGCGTCATGCGTTTCAACTCCCGAAGCGGGCGCGCGATGCTCTGCCGCGCGGCCTCGGCAGGGAGCCTAGCGTTATTCGCGCCGGGCGCAAACGGCGTTTTTCAGCTCAGCAGCGCATAAGGTCCGCCGCGCTCCAGCGCCCGCCTGTAAGCAGGCCTTGCATGAATGCGAGCAAGAAAATCCTTCAAACGCGGATAGCGCCCGTCCAGCCCGCCGCGCGCCGCCGCGCCTTCCAGCGGAAAGCTCATCTGGATATCGGCGGCCGTCATATCCTCGCCCGCGAACCAGTCGCGGTTGGCGAGTTCGCCTTCGAGAAATTTCAGGATCTGGTCGAGTTGCGGCTGCACGAAGGTTTTCAGCGCTTTGTCCGTGATCGCGCGCGCCACGGGTCGCACCAAGGCCGGCGCGCTGCTCGGCAGGCGTGAAAAAACGAGCTTCATCAGGAGCGGTGGCATCATCGAGCCCTCCGCGAAATGCAGGTAGTAGCGATAGCGCAGCCGGTCGGGCGATCCTGCCGGCGGCTCGAAACGCCCGTTCCCGTAGGTCTCCACCAGATATTCGACGATCGCCCCGGATTCCGCGACCGTGCGGTCGCCGTCGGTGACGACCGGCGACTTGCCGAGCGGATGGACGGCGCGCAATTCCGCCGGCGCCCGCATCGTCCTGGGATCGCGCTTGTAGAGCTTGATCTCGTAGGGCTCGCCCAGTTCCTCGAGCAGCCAGAGGATGCGCTGCGAGCGGGAGTTTTCGAGATGGTGCACGACGATCATGAAAACTCCCGCTGTCATGCCCGCGCGCGGGCGTCACCTATACGATCTGTCAGCGGCTCTGGATCCCCGCTTTCGCGGGGATGACAATGCGAGGCTCAGACGTTCGCCTGCGTCACGAACTTCGTGTTCAGGTAAGCCTCGATCGCTTCCAGACCGCCTTCGGAACCGTAGCCCGAATCCTTCATGCCGCCGAACGGCACTTCCGGCAGTGACAGGCCGTGGTGGTTGATCGACAGCATGCCGCTCTCGACATCCTGCGACAGCGCGGCCGCCGTCCTGGCGGAGCGCGTATAGGCGTAGGCCGCCAGCCCGTAGGGCAGGCGGTTGGCCTCGGTCACGACCTCCTCATAACTCGAGAAACGCGCGACCGGCGCGAGCGGGCCGAACGGCTCCTCGTTGAGGATGCGCGCGTCGCCCGGCACATTGGTCAGCACTGTCGGCTCGAAGAAGAAGCCCTCGTTGCCGATGCGCTTGCCGCCGGTTTCGATCTTCGCGCCGCGCTGCGTGGCGTCGGCGACGAAGCCTTCCATGGCGTCGACGCGACGCTGGCTGACGAGCGCGCCCATCTTCGAGTCCGGATCGATGCCAGGCCCGACCTTGATCGCGCGCACGGTCTCGACGAACTGCGTCAAAAACTCGTCATAGACGCCGTCCTGCACCAGAAAGCGCGTCGGCGCGACGCAGACCTGGCCGGCGTTGCGGAACTTGTTGGCGGCGAGAATGCTGACCGCGCTCTTCACGTCGGCGTCGTCGAAAACGATCGCCGGCGCATGGCCGCCGAGCTCCATGGTGACGCGCTTCATGTGCGCGCCGGCGAGCGAAGCCAGATGCTTGCCGACCACGGTCGAGCCGGTGAAGCTGATCTTGCGGATGACCGGATGAGGAATGAGGTATTCCGAGACCTCGTGCGGCACGCCGAACACGAGATTGACGACGCCCGCAGGCACGCCGCCGTCGACATAGGCGCGGAAAAGTTCGGCGCAGGAAGCCGGCGTATCCTCGGGTCCCTTGACGATGATCGAGCAACCGGCGGCGACCGCCGCCGACACCTTGCGCACCGCCTGGTTGATCGGGAAATTCCACGGCGTGAAGGCCGCGACCGGCCCGACAGGCTCCTTGATCACGAGCTGTTCGATATTGCTCATGCGCGCCGGCACGATACGCCCGTAGGTCCGCCGCGCCTCCTCCGCGAACCAGTCGATGAGATCGGCGGCGAGATTGGTTTCGAGCAACGCCTCGCCGACCGGCTTGCCCTGTTCGAGCGACATGATCCGCGCCGTCTCCGGCGCGCGCTGACGCATGATCTCTGCGACCTTGCGCATCGTCTTGTAGCGCTCGAAGGCGGATACTTTCTTCCACTGGTCAAAGCCTTTTTGCGCAGCGGCCAAGGCGCGGTCGAGATCGGCCTTGGAGGCGTGCGGCACGGTCCCGATCGACTGGCCGGTCGCGGGATTGAGAATGTCCTGAGCTTTGCCGGATGTGCCGTCTGTCCATTCGCCGTCGATCAGCATCTGGACTTTGGGGTAGGCGGTATTGGTCATGGATTGGTCCTTTTGCATTTCCCAGTGATCGCGCGTCGGCGCGAACTCATGTGGAAGAAATGTAGCGTGTCATCCCGGACGGCCCGAGAGGCCGATACGGGACCCAGCTTCGACTGCTGCTGTCTGGATCCCGGCTCTGCGCTTCGCTTCGGCCGGGATGACAGGGGTGCGCACATCATAGCGCCGCGCTCACCCCGCCGTCGAAAACGCATAGCGCAACGACGCGGCCGCCATTTCGAGCGCGGCGTCGGCGGCGCGCACGACCTTGCCCCAGGTGAGGAAGCCGTGCAGCTGGTCGTTCATGTCGAGATGCCAGACGCGCACGCCGGCTGCCTCCAGCTTGTGCGCGTAGTCGCGGCCCTCGTCGCACAGGGGATCGTGCCGAGCGGTGAGGATGAAGGCGGAGGCCACGCCCTCGTGCGAGGGCGCGTGCAGCGGCGAGGCGCGCCAGTCGCCATGCTCGTGGTCGCCGGCCATATAATGATCGCGGAACCAGCGGGCGATTTTCGGCGATAGCGGATAATCGTCGGGCACGCGACCGAAGGAGGGCGCTTCCATCTTCATGTCGACGGCGGGATAGAGCAGCAATTGATGGACGAACTTCGGCGCCACGCCGTCGCGCGCCATCAAGGCCAGCACGGCGGAAATATTGCCGCCGGCGCTGTCGCCGCCGATCGCCATTTTTTCCGTGTCGACGCCGAGCGCGGCGCCCTGGTCGGCGACAAATTGGGCCGCCGCGAGCGAATCCTCGATCGCCGCCGGGAATTTGTGTTCCGGCCCCATCCGGTAGTCGATCGCGACGACGATGCAGCGCGCGTCGTTGGCGAGCTTGCGGCAGACATAGTCGTGCGTGTCGAGATCGCCGATCACCCAGCCGCCGCCATGGGCGAAAATCAGCGTGGGGGCGGGGCCGGCGGCGAGCCCCCTGCCGCGATAGAGGCGCAGCGGGATCGGCCCGTGCGCGCCGGGCGCCGCCAGATCGCGAACTTCCGCGACGTCCGGCAGGTCGGGCTGGAGCAGGGCCCGCCCCGCGAGATAGGCCGTGCGCGCCTCCGGCGGGCTCAAGGTGTGCAACGGTGGCCGGCCGGCCGCCTTGAGCATGGCCAGCAGATTCTGCGCGTCGGGATCGATGGGCATTGGGCGTCCTTGTTCGTTTCCTCACGAACAATCCGCCACAAAGCCCGGGCCGGGGCAAGCGGCCCGCGCAAGCGCAAGAAAAAAGGGCCACCGGCAAGCCGGCGGCCCAAGTCTAGGGAGGAAACGCCCAAGGAGGGCTAGCAACGAGGGAGGCTCGTTGCATGAAGACGAAACTATGGTGCGCCGCACAAAATGTCAAGCGGTTTCGATATGAACTTTTGGAGGAGGAGCCAATCGTCCCACGCCGTGGCCGATTGGCCACATTTGCCGGTTTGACGTCCGCGCACAATGCGTGAAGCTGGACGACAGAGGCAGAGCGCGGCTTGCGTTCGGCAAATTTAGTTATACAATATAACAAAAGTCGCGACGGCGCCCGGATCGGACCAGAGTGCGCTGCGGGAGGGGACAATGTCTATCAAGGAGCGCGCGGTCGAGCTCGGACCGCAGGATGTCGAGATCGACCGTCACAAGAATGGCATCATCTACGCGCGCAGCCCGCACGCGCTCGGCGACGTCCCGCGCACCATCACTACGCCCCTGCTTAAATGGGCGAAGGAAACGCCCGATGCGATCATGGTCGCCCAGCGTGGCGCCGACGGCGAATGGCGCAAGCTCACCTACGCGCAATTCGTCGCCCGCATGGAGGGCGTCGCCGCCGCGCTTCTCGCGCGCGGACTGTCGCAGGATCGCCCCATCGCCATTCTCTCGGGCAATTCGATCGAGCATCTGCTGCTGCTCGTCGCCGGCATGCATGTCGGCGTGCCCGTCGCGCCGATCTCGACCGCCTATTCGCTGGTCTCCAGCGATTACGGCAAGCTGCGCTACGTGCTCGACCTGCTCACGCCCGGCCTGATCTTCGCCGACGACGGCGCGGCCTACGGCAAGGCGCTCAAGGCAGTGGCCCCGAAGGCCGAGATTGTGACGCTGAACGGCGGCGCGGACCTCGGCGCGACAGCTTTCGAATCGCTCGATGTCGATGCGCCCGAAAAGGTCGCCGCCGCTCATGCGGCGGTCGGTCCGGACACGATCGCGAAAATCCTGTTCACCTCCGGGTCGACCGGCATGCCCAAGGGCGTCATCAACCCGCAGCGCATGATCTGCGCCGACATCGCGCAGGCCGCCTTCGCTATGGCTGCAATCCGCGAGCCGCAGACGCTGGTCGACTGGCTGCCGTGGAACCACACGTTCGGCTCCAACCAGAACGTTCACCTCGTCCTCTATTCCGGCGGCACGCTCCATATCGACGACGGCAAGCCGACGCCCGGCGCCTTCGACGCCACGATCCGTAATCTCAAGGAGATCGCGCCGACCTGCTATTTCAACGTGCCGAAGGGTTTCGAATTGCTCGCGCATCGCCTCGGCGAGGACGAGCAATTGCGCAAGAATTTCTTCAGCCGCGTGAAATTCTTCATGTACGCCGGCGCGAGCCTGCCGCAGCACGTCTGGGATGCGCTGGAGCGCCTCGCGCATGAGACGATCGGCCAGAAAATCCGCATCGTCACCGGCCTCGGCGCCACGGAAACCGGCCCGAGCGTCACCTTCGTCACACGCGGCGAGGTGAAGGCCGGCATGATCGGCACGCCCGTACCCGGCTGCGAGATCAAGCTCGTGCCGAATGTCGGCAAGCTCGAATTGCGCGTGCGCGGCCCCAACGTCACGCCGGGCTACTGGCGTCAGCCCGAGGCGACCGCGGCGGCCTTCGACGAGGAAGGCTTCTACAAGATGGGCGACGCCATCCGCTTCGTCGACCCCGAGGATCCGCAAAAGGGCTTCGCCTTCGACGGTCGCGTCAGCGAGGATTTCAAGTTGATGACCGGCACCTGGGTCAGCGTCGGCAATCTGCGCATGTCGATGATCTCGACATTCGCGCCCTTCCTGCGCGACGCCGTCATCGCCGGCCACGACCGCGAGCAGATCGCGGCCATTCTGCTGCTCGATCCCGACGGTTGCCGTGCGAAATTCCCCGATCTGGCGGACACCCAGCCCGCCACGCTCGCCGCGCACGAGGGGCTTCGCGCCGCGCTCGCGGAAAAGCTGAAGCTGTTCCAGTCGAAGTCGACGGGCTCCTCGACCCGCGTCGCCCGCGTGATTGTTCTCGACGAGCAACCCTCGATCGATCATGGCGAGGTGACGGACAAGGGCTCGATCAACCAGCGCGCCGCGCTCGCCCATCGCGACGGGCTGGTGCGGGAACTCTACGGCGAAAAGCCGTCCGATCGCGTCATTTCAGCGCGATAGGGCGTCGCGCGCGCCGGGGGCCTCCGATTGGTTTGGAGTTCCCGGCGCGAGCGACTATAGAAGCCCGGCCTTGAAGACCCTTGGACCATCCGATACCGCCGCATCGGCGGCCGCGCGCGTTGCGCCCGCTGGGGCGGAGGATACGCAGGCGCTCGACGCCCGCGCGCACGATCGCAAGGCCGCTTCCGCCCGCATCGAATTCGCCAACACCCTGCGCGGCGTCGCCGCCATGTCGGTCATCTTCGCCCATCTCGGCAACACGTTCTGGCACTGGCCGACGCTGGTCGAATGGCTGACCGGCATAACGTGGGTTTCCGCGAAGCCCTCGACCTATTCCTACATTGTTCCATCCACGCTCGGCAGCTGGGGCGTGTCGCTGTTCTTCGTCATCAGCGGCTTCGTCATTCCCTATTCGCTCGAGCGCTACAGCGTGAAGGGATTTCTCGTCGGGCGCCTGTGGCGCATCTGGCCGACATGCTGGGTCGGACTGTCTATCACGGTCGCCTCCGTCGTGATCGGCGTCCACTTCATGGGCGGCGCCGTGCCCTTCACCTTCCGCGACGCGATCACCCACTTCTTCCCGCCTTTCGCGGCGATCGCGGATTCCAAGCAGATCGATTCGGTGATGTGGACGCTCGAAATCGAGATGTTCTTCTACATCGTCTGCGCCTTCGCGGCGGCGCGCCTTCGCGACGGCCACTGGACGCTCTGGCTTTATCCGCTCGGCGTCCTGGCGCTCTGGGCCGGCGTCGATCTCGTGGTGGCCTACGCGCAGGCGGATCATCCCGTCCTCGTGCGTCGCCTGACCTATTTTGATCTCGATCCTCCCTATATCGCCTTCATGTTCTGTGGCGTCGCGCTCAATCTCTACCAGCGCGGCAAGCTCGGCCTGCCCGGCGCGGTCGTCGCGATCGCGGTGTTCTGGAGCCTGTTCGCGCTCACCCAGAGCTACGGTCACATGGCCGCGAAATCGAGCGCGGGCCTCTTCGCCGCGGGCCTGGCGGTGTTCATCGTCTGCATGACGGCGCAGCGCTGGTTCGGCCGGGTCCGCATTCTTCGCTTCTTCAGCGACATTTCCTATCCGATCTACATCATTCATGGCGTCGCCGGTTACGTGATGCTGCACGCCATGATGCGCGCCGGCTGGAACTCGGACGTCGCTACGACCATCGTCATCGCCGTCATGATCGGCCTCGCCTGGATCGTCCATCGCTTCGTCGAGCAGCCCACGCACCGCATTGGCCAGCGCTACGCGCGCCGCTTCAGCGAGGGGATGCGATGAGCGCGACGCTGGAGGCGAGCGAGGCGGCGCCCGCTGCTGCCGCGCTGAAAGGCGCCAAGGGCAGCCGCATCGAATTCGCCAACACGCTGCGCGGGATCGCCGCCTTCGCCGTCATTCTCGGCCATCTCGGCGAGGTCTACTGGACCATGGGGCCGATGGTCGACATCCTGACCGGCGTTCCTTATGTGGCCTATACGCCGCCCGTATTGCCCTCGCTCGTCCCGCTCGGCTGGCTCGGTCCCTTTGGCGTCGCGCTCTTTTTCACGATCAGCGGTTTCGTGATTCCCTTTTCGCTGGACCAGTACAGCGTCAAGGGCTTCATCGCGGGCCGCCTGTGGCGCATCTGGCCGACCTGCTGGGCAGGCCTGACAGTCACGGTCCTGTCGGTCGTCATCGGCGTCCATTTCATGGGCGGTCAGGTCCCCTTCACCTTCCGCGACGCGGCCAGTCAGTATTTTCCGCCGTTCTCGGCCATCGCCGATGCGCGCCGTATCGATTCCGTCATGTGGACGCTCGAAATCGAGATGTTCTTCTATGGAATCTGCGCACTGGCGGCCAACCACATGCGCGAGGGGCGCAAGACCCTGTGGTTGTTCCCCGTCGGCATTTTCATGTTCTGGCTCGCCGTCGACCAGACGATCGCCCGTTTCGCGGATCATCCCGGCCTCGTCCGGCGGCTCGCGTCCTTCGATACCGACCCGGTCTTCCTCGTCTTCATGTTCTGCGGCGTGGCGCTCAACCTGCTGCACCGTGGCAAGCTGACGCTTGTCCAGGCGGCCGCGGCCATCGCGGTCTGCTGCGCTATGTTCGCGTCGACGCAATACATCGGCCACATGCCGTTCCCCATCGATCTCAAATACTATTTCGCCGGCCTCGCGCTCTTCGCCGTCTGCATGGCCGTGCAGGATTGGTTCCGGCGCACGCGCGTCACGCGCTTCCTGAGCGACATTTCCTATCCGCTCTACGTCGTGCACGGCGTTGCCGGCTATGTCGTGCTGCACGCGCTGATGCGGCTGCATCTGAATGCGGATATCGCCATTCTCGTCACGGTCGCTTTCGCAATTGCGGTCTCCTGGGCTATCCACGTCCTGGTCGAGGCGCCGACGCATCGCCGTGGCCAGCAGATCGCGCGGCGGCTCAGCGCGTGAACCGGGCCGCGCGAGGCCCCTTCCGGGGCCGGATTCGCGGAATTGACACTTGGGAGCGCTTCTCTTTAAAAGCGCGTCCAAATCTGCAAGCAAAGCGCCAAGTCGGCCGCATTGTCGCCTGGCCGATCGGAGTCCCCCCTAAATGACGAAGCGCATTGAAAAATGCCGGATTAGCGGTTCCACCAACCTGTTGTCGGTCCTCTCTCTCGGGGATCAGGCGCTGACAGGCGTGTTTCCGGCTTCGTCCGACGTTCCGGTAACCGTCGGTCCGCTCGAACTCGTCTGGTGCCCCGATTCCGGCCTCCTGCAGCTCGCCCATGTCTACGAGGCGAGCGAGATGTACGGCGAGAACTACGGCTACCGCTCCGGCCTCAACGCCTCGATGGTGCGCCACCTCACGCAGAAGATCGGCAAGCTCGAGCAATTCGCCGAGCTGAAGGCCGGCGACACGGTCCTCGACATCGGCTCCAACGACGCCACCTCGCTCAAGGCCTATCAGACGGCGTCCCTCAAGCGCATCGGCATCGACCCGACCGGCGCGAAATTCCGCCAGTATTATCCCGACGACATCAAGCTCGTGCCGGACTTCTTCAATGCGAAGAATTTCGACGGCGTGTCGAAGGAGCGGGCAAAGATCATCACCTCGATCGCTATGTTCTACGATCTCGAGGATCCGATCGCCTTCGCGCGCGACATCGCGCATTGCCTCGCCCCGGACGGCGTCTGGCACTTCGAGCAGAGCTACATGCCTTCGATGCTGCGGCTGACCTCCTACGACACGATCTGCCACGAGCATGTCGAGTATTATTCGCTTCAGGTCGTCGAGAAGATTCTCGCCGCCGCCGACATGAAGGTGCTCGACGTGCAGATGAACGCCGTCAACGGCGGCTCGTTTGCGGTCACGGCCGGTCACAAGAATACGACGCGCAAGGCGAACCGCCCCGTCATCGACTGGTTGCTGTCGCAGGAAGAGCGCATGGGGCTGGCGACGCCGCGTCCCTACCGCGAATTCGAGGAGCGCGTCTTCCGCCATCGCGAGGACCTGCGCCGCCTGCTGCGCGCCCTGCGCGACGACGGTAAGCGCATTCTCGGCTACGGCGCCTCGACCAAGGGCAATGTCGTGCTGCAATATTGCGGCATCGGCCCCGACCTCGTGGAAGCCATCGCCGAAGTGAACCCGGACAAGTTCGGCCATGTCACGCCCGGCTCGCATATTCCGATCGTTTCGGAGGCCGACGCGCTCAAGATGAAGCCGGACTATTATCTGGTGCTGCCCTGGCACTTCAAGGACAACATCCTGCAGCGCGAGCAGAAGTATCTGGCCGACGGCGGCAAGATGATCTTCCCGTTCCCCGAGATCGAGATCGTCTGAAATCGGGCCTCGAAATTGTTCGGCCGCATCGTCGGCCGCCAATAGACGTGTAAGGCTGAACAGGCGCCGAAGTGTCGTCTCGACGGCCGGCGCCGCAGGGACCGCGCCGCCAACGCCTGGGCGGCGCGCATGGAGACCGAGATGTTGAAGGGCCTGCTGATTTCCCATAAGGGCAGCCATTGCGGCGTCTATCAGTTCGGACGCGGTCTGTTCGAGACGGTCAGCAAGGGTGGCGGAATCGACTGGTCCTACGCCGAATGCGCCAGCTTCGACGAGGCGAAGCAGGCGGTTGCGCAGCACCGCCCAGGCGCGATCCTGTTCAATCATCATCCGATGACCATGCCCTGGGCGACGCAGGCGCCGCTGAAGGATCTGGGCGCGCGCATTTTCGGCCTGCTGCATCAGGTCGATCAGAAGGGCGCCGACAGCGTCGAAACCGATCCGTTCGAATATCTGATCTGCCTCGATCCGACCCTCATCCCGCGCAATCCGCGCATTCTTCGCGCGCCGCGCTTCGTGTCGGAGCCGGCGCCGCAACTGCCGCCGGCGCCGGAAATCTTCACCATCGGCTCCTTCGGCTTCGCCACGCCGGCCAAGGGCTTCGACCGGCTGTGCGCGCTCGTGAACGAACAGTTCGATCGCGCGATCATCCGCCTCAACCTGCCGTTGCACGATGATCCCAAGGTCATCCCGCAATCCATGGTCGACGGCGTGATCGCGGCCTGCCACAAGGCGATCACCAAGCCCGGCGTCGAGCTCGTCGTCACCCACGACTTCTTCGACAATGCGGGAATTTTGAATTTCCTCGCGGCCAATACGATGAATGCCTTCCTGTATCACGACGCGCCGGCGCACGGCGTTTCGAGCTGCTCGGATTTCGCGCTCGCCTCTGGCCGACCCTTCGCGCTGTCGCGCTCGTCCATGTTCCGTAACTTCTTCCACGTCAGCCCCTCGATCTTCGTCGAGGATCGCAGCCTCGCCGCCATCGCCGCAGAGGGGACTGGGATGATGGACAAGATGCGCGCCGAACTCGCGCCCGAACACGCGGGCGCCGCGTGGAACCGCGCAATCATCGGCGCTCTGGAGCTGGACAAGCTGCGCGCCGCGACGCCCGATGGCCGCGGCTTCAACAAGATCCTCGACGACCGTTCGCGCACCGCCTATGCGGCGGCCATCGCCGACCTCCATAAATACGCGCCGGAAATGATGTCGCGCAAAATCGAGCGCGCCAACATCCAGCAGGGCTTCGCGCTCGAGACCGCGTACCGCTACCTGGAGACGATCGAGAACCCGCGCATTCTCGCCGCCGGCTCGTTCGAGGATACGGCGGTGGAGGCCCTGAAGGCGCAGGGCTATCGCGTCGACGCCATCGATCCGAACGACAACGGCATGACGTTGCTCGAATATTATCTTTCGCCGGAAGCCCGTCTGGGCTCATACGATATCGCGCTCAGCGTCTCCGTGCTGGAGCATGTCGAGCAGGACGAGCAGTTCCTGCGGCTGATGAGCGAGTTTCTGAAGCCCGGCGGTTTGGCGGTGCTCACCGTCGACTTCAAGGAAAGCTGGAAGCCCGGCGACAACAAGCCGATCGTCGACCACCGGCTCTACACCACGAAGGACATTTGCGAGCGTCTCATGCCGGCGATCGGCGACTGCGCGCTCGTCGACCCGCCGAGCTGGCGCGAGGGCGTCGAGGACTTCCACTACGAGGGCGCGGATTACGGCTTCGGCGGCTTCGTTTTCCGCAAGCTGACGCCGGATGTTCTCGGATCCTACGCGCGTACGCCGGTCTGGCGCGAGCTTCTTGCCGAGGCGACGCTCAACGCCGGCAAAAAGCGCCCGAGCGCTGGCGACAAGATGACGACGATCCGCCGCCGCTGGTTTGGCCGCGGCTGAAGAGCCACGTCAGCGCGTGGCCTGCGCCGCCCGCTGCGCGCGGCGCATAAGCGCCTTCTTCTCTTCCTTGGCGGCCCATTCGGGGTCCCAGCGCCTGATCTTGGCGCCCGAGGTCGTGGCATAGAGAAGGCGCGCGTGTAGGTTCTTCCACGAAAAGTCGCCGTACATTTTCGTCGCCAGACGGTCGAGCGTCGCGCGGCTTTCGATCTCGGGATCCAGTTCGCAGACGAACTTGCCCATGATCAGCGAACCGATGCCGATCTCCTCTCGTACGACGCGCCGCACGTGAAAGGCCTCGATACTGTCGTGGTCGAAGAACGTGTCGGCGATTTCATTGTAACCGTCGATCGACAGCGCCAGCCGCTTCACCAGCCCGCCGCCCATGAAGCTGTCGTTATCTGGCCGGCGATCCTGCCAGCATTCGGGAACGAATCGCAGCTTCAGCCCCTTGGGCATGAGCTCGAACAGCCGCGCCGCATGCGCCCAGCACGAGCGGTCGAAGGCCTCGTTGAAGGCGACGCGATCCCAGCTTGCGCGCCTGTTGATCATGCCGCCCATGAAGCTGAAGAAGGCTTCGGTGTTGGCGGCGCTCGCGAAATAGGCCTGCCGCTCCGCCGCGTTCGAAAGCTCGAAGGTCCGCGCGCCCGCCCCGTTCAGCACCGGCCATTCCGTCCAGCCCCGCCCGTTGCTCAGGAATTCCATGTGCTGCGACAGGTAGATGTCGCAGCCGCTGTCGGTCTCCTGCAAGGCGCGGCGCAAAGCGCCCGGCCGCATGATGTCGTCGCCGGAGAACAGCCAGCAATAATCGCCCGTCGTCAGCGAAAAGGCGGTCGCCATGTCGCGGTCGATGCCGCCCTTGGCCGGCAGGCGCTCGTAGCGCACGGCCGGATGGCGCGCCTGATATTCCGCCATGATCTGCGGCGTAGCGTCGGTCGAGGCGCCGTCGACGACCACCACTTCGACCTCGTCCGCGCCGTCCTGCGCGACGATGGAATCGAGCGTCTCGACGATGAAATCGGCGAAATTGTAGATCGGAATCGCAATCGAAAGCCGCATGCGGCCTAGTCCTCGTCGGCGCTGGCGCCGATGCCCTGCGTCAGCTGGCGCAGAAGGTCGATCAGCCGGTTGCGCTCGCCTTCCGGCAAGAGGGCGGCTAGGCGGACCTCGTGCTCGTCCTGCAGCCGGCGCACTTCCGCCGCCAGTTTTTCGCCCTCGGGGGTTAGAAACAATGCGCGCGACCGCCGGTCGGCAGGCACCGCCTTGCGGCGCGCGAGCCCGCGCCGCTCCAGTTCGTCCAGCACGGCGACGAAATTGGTGCGCTTGATGCCGAGCGCGGCGGAAACGTCGCCCTGCCGCATGCCGGGATGTTCGGCCAGGATCGAGAGCACCGCATATTGCGTCGGCCGCAGGTCGTAGCCGGCGAAGGTCCGGCGAAAATCGTTGAAGACCGCGACCTGCGCGCGCCGCAGCACATAGCCCAGAACATTGTCGAGATGGCCGAGGGCCTCGGCTGTCGCCGCCGCGTTCTCGCCCGGCGCGGCCGCCGCCCCGAGGGACCGGGCCCGCGCCGCCGTCCGGCGTGCGCCGGATCCCCCGGCGCGTTCCTGTCTCTCGTTCCGCATGACAGGGGCGTTGATAAACAGGCCTGCCCAAATTGCAAGAAAGCCAGGTCGCAAGAAAGCCGCCTCGCCCGACTCAATCGGCCGGTGCTAGATGAGCCCATGAACTGGACGCCCGAACAGGACCGCGCCCTCGGGGCGGTCGCCGCCTGGCTCGCGGAGCGCAGCGCCCCGCAGGTCTTTCGCCTGTTCGGCTTTGCTGGCACGGGCAAGACGACGCTTGCTCGCCATCTCGCGGAAAGCGTCGACGGCGAGACCGCATTCGGCGCCTTCACCGGCAAGGCGGCGCTGGTCATGCGGTCCAAGGGCTGCACGGACGCGCGCACCATCCATTCCATGATCTACCGGCCGAAAGAAGTCGAATCCGAGGAGCCGTCCTTCGAACTGAACGAAGATGCGCCCGCCGCCGCCGCCAGCCTGATCGTCATCGACGAGTGCTCGATGGTCGACGAGGAACTCGGCCGCGACCTCCTGTCCTTCGGCAAGAAGGTGCTGGTGCTCGGCGATCCCGCCCAGCTTCCGCCGGTCAAGGGCGGCGGCTTCTTCACCGAGGCCGAGCCCGACGTCATGCTGACCGAGGTCCACCGTCAGGCGGCCGACAATCCGATCGTCCGGCTTTCCATGGACATCAGGGAAGGCCGCCCGATTGAGCGAGGCGATTACGGCGGCGCCAAGGTGATTGGCCGTGACCAGGTCGATACGGAGGAAGTCAAGGCGGCGGACCAGGTGCTGGTCGGTCTCAATCGCACGCGGCGCGCCTACAACCGCCGCCTGCGCGAACTCAACGGCTTTTCCGGCGACTTGCCTCAGGTCGGAGAAAAGCTCGTCTGCCTGCGCAACAATCGCAAGAAGGGGCTGCTCAACGGCGCGATCTTCCGCGTCGCCCGCGCCGGAACGGTGCGGCGCGGCAAGGTGCGGCTTTCCGTCGCGCCGGATGACGCGCCCGGCGCCAAGGCGCAGCGCGTCGGCGTCATCCCGCAGTTCTTCGCGGGCGCCGACGAGGAAATCCCTTATGCGCTGCGTCGCGAATCCGACGAATTCGATTTCGGTTACGCTTTGACGGTCCACAAGTCCCAAGGTTCTCAATGGGACAACGTCTATCTTTTCGATGAGAGCTACGCGTTTCGCGAGCATCGCGCCCGCTGGCTATACACAGGCGTGACGCGCGCCGCCGAGACGTTGACCGTTGTAATTTGAAGCATTGCGCGTCTCGAAGTAAATCGAATCGAGCAAGAACGTGAGCATGGCTGTTGATCGCGTTGAATTGGCGTGAGCGAATGCACGATGTCTTCAATTGTAACTAGGATCGGCGGCAATTTCGTTGCTGCCTGTTAACAGATCTTCGTCATGTTGAACCCCGTGAGTGCATCGGGGGCGTTTGAAGTGACACTCGGAATAAAGACAGCGCGCGCCTGGCGGATCGCCGCCTGTCTCGTCGTCTTGCTCGGCGCGGCCAATTCGAACGGGCCGGCGTTCGCGCAGGAAGCGCATGAGCGGCCAGCCTTGCGCGTCGGCGAGGTTCTCGCGGGGTCCCCTGCCTGGGCGGAATGGTCGCGCCGCTATCTGCGGCCGAGCGGTCGCGTCGTCGATACCGGCACAAACGTCAGCCACAGCGAGGGGCAGGGCTATGGCATGCTGCTGGCGGTCGCCGCCGGCGATCGTCGGGCCTTCAACCGCATCTGGGGCTGGACGCGGGACAATCTCGCCGTGCGCACCGACAATCTGCTCGCCTGGCGCTGGGACCCGATGGCGCGCAGGACCGCCGACAACAACAATGCGACAGATGGCGACATTCTCGTGGCCTGGGCGCTCGCCGAGGCGGCCGATCTCTGGAACGACGCGGATTACGCGACCGCCGGCGGTAGGATCGCAACCGATATAGCGCGGTTTCTGATCGTCGACACCGCCGGCGCCGGGTCGGTTCTCCTGCCGGCGCGCTTTGGTTTTGCTTCCTCCGATCAGCCCGACGGGCCGGTTGTGAACCTCTCATACTGGATATTTCCGGCCTTCGCCCGGCTGAACCAGCTTGCGCCGGACCCCGCCTGGGCGCGCGTCGTCGACAGCGGACTGGCGATCGTCGATGCGTTGCAGGCGGGCAAGACCGACAATGTGAGCAACTGGACGGGGCTCGGCGACAGGCAGGTCGCGCCGGCGCGGCGCTTTCCGGCCGTGCGCGGCTACGATGCGGCGCGCATTCCGCTCTATCTCGCCTTTTTCCCGCGCGACAATGCCGATCGTCTCGCCCGCTTCGCCCGTATGTTTCCGCCTGGCGCGAAAGGGCTGCCGATCGCCAACCTGCGCACTGGCGACATAGAGGAAATGGCGACCGGTCGCGGCTATCGCGCGCTCGCCGCCTTGCGCGCCTGCGCGGTCGCCGGGCAACCGATGCCGCGCGACTTCTACTGGCTGGGCGAGCACGACGCCTATTATCCCGCGACGCTGCACATGTTCGCCCTTATAGCCGCGCTGATGACGCGCGCCGATTGCATGGACCCCGTCGAGGCGCGCCATCTCCAGCCCCGTGGCCCCGTGCTCCGCTTCGCTGGCGACCTTTCCCGGTTCGGGCCGGTTCGCGTGGCGTCCCAACCGCTCCCGGCGCCGGCGGCGACGCCTGCCGCAGCGCATGAGCGCGTCTCGCCGATCGAGGCGGACAATGTCGGCTCGCACGGTCTCTTCAATGTCGCCGCGCCCCTCGGCGCTGCCCTCGCGCTCGCGGGCTTCCTCGCCGCCTCGCGCCGCTCGCGCACCCCGGCCTTCCTTGCCGATCCGACGCCGCCTGTCCTGCGCGAGCGTTCGCCCGCGCCGCGCAATCTCCCGGAAAATCCGTTCCACGCGACCTGCGGCGAGCGCGCGCTCGAGCAGAGGCTGGACATAGCCGCCAAGGCTTCGTGGGAATGGCAGCGCACCGCCGCCGTCGCCTATCTCCGGCTGGCGAACTACGGCGACATGGTCGTCGCCGACGGCGTCGCCGCCGCGCATCAAATGGCGGCCAATGTCGTCGCGAAGCTGGCGGGCTGCGTTCGCAAGAGCGACCACGTCACCTTGCTCGCGCAGAACGAAATCGTCGTCTGCCTCAGCCTGATCGCCGACGAGGTCGACCTCTACAGCGTCGGCCGGCGCCTCACCGCCGCGGTCCGCAGCGTCGATCCGGGGATCGGCGATGAAGAAAACATCTTTGGCCTCGCGCTCTATCCGGCCTCCGACGGTTCTGGCGCGCTGTGTCTCGCCGAAGCGCGCGGCGTCTTCGAGGCGCTTCATCCGATCCGGCCGGTCGAGGCGGCGGTGGAAAAGCCCGCTCCGGCGAAACGTCCGGCGTACGCGAAGACCGCGCGCCGGACGAAAGCAAAGACCAAGGCCGAAATCTCGACTTAAGGTTTGCCTAACGCTCAGCCGCCCGCCGCGCTCTGCCCGCCGATCTTGTCCTGCGTCTTCGTATCGAAATCCGAGGCGTCGTGGCGCTCGTGCAATTGCGCCGACAATTCGCCCTGCGTGCGATTGACGATACGCCCGCGCTGCACGGCCGGCCGTGCGGCGATCTGCTCGGCCCAGCGGTTGACGTGCTTGTATTCGTGCACCGACAGGAATTCCGCAGCGCCGTAGGAGTTCGACTTCACCACGCCGCCGTACCACGGCCAGATCGCCATATCGGCGATGGAGTATGCGTTCCCATCGATGAACTCGACTTCGGCGAGCCGCCGGTCGAGCACGTCGAGCTGGCGCTTCACTTCCATCGCGTAGCGATTGATCGGATATTCGTATTTCTCCGGCGCATAGGCGTAGAAATGGCCGAAGCCGCCGCCCAGGAACGGCGCCGAACCCATCTGCCAGAACAGCCACGAAAGGCATTCCGCGCGCGCGGCGCGGTTCGTCGGCAGGAAGGCGCCGAACTTTTCAGCGAGATAGACGAGGATCGCGCCGGATTCGAAAATGCGCACCGGCTTCTTCTCGCTGCGATCGAGCAGCGCGGGGATCTTCGAATTCGGGTTGATCGCCACGAAGCCCGAGCCGAACTGATCGCCCTGACCGATGTTGATCAGCCACGCATCATATTCCGCTCCGCTATGTCCGGCCGCCAGCAGCTCCTCGAACATGATGGTGACCTTCTGGCCGTTGGGCGTGCCGAGCGAATAAAGCTGGAACGGATGCTTGCCGACCGGCAGCTCCTTGTCGTGCGTCGGCCCCGCGATCGGCCGGTTGATGGCGGCGAAGCGGCCGCCGCTTTCCTTGTCCCAGGTCCAGACCTTCGGCGGCGTGTATTCCTTGTCGCTCATATGGGGCTCCACCCGTGTTTGCGTCGTATGAACGCAGCATATAGGCCCGGGCGGGCGTTTGTCGCGCGGGCGGCCATGCGGATTTGGACGGGCGGCCATTTGCATTCCCGCAGATTGGACGCGGGCGCGGCGGCGCCTATTTGAAGCGAGGGTCGGGCGCGCCGGCCGCCTCGTGTCGGAGCCGCTCCCTGTCGCTGTTCGAATCCATCCTGCTGATTCTTGCCGTCGCGCTGGCGCTGGCCGCCCTGTCGCGCAGGATCGGCGCGCCCTATCCGGCCTTTCTCGCGCTCGTCGGCGCGGGCGTCGCTTTCGTGCCGGGCGCGCCGCGCGTCGAACTCGAGCCCGATCTCGCGCTCGCGCTTTTTCTTGCGCCGGTGCTGGTCGACGCCGGCTTCGACATGTCGATCCGCGATTTGAAGCGCGACTGGATCGCGGTTTCCGGCCTTGTGCTCGGCGCCGTCGTCGCCACAACCATTGCCGTCGCCATTGTCGCGCGCTGGCTGACGCCCGATCTCGCCTGGGCCCCGGCGATCGCGCTCGGCGCCATTGTCGCGCCGCCCGACGCGGTCGCCGCCTCCGCCGTCCTGCGCCACATCAATCCGCCGCGCCGCCTCGTCTCCATTCTCGAGGGCGAGAGCCTGTTCAACGACGCGAGCGCGCTGGTGATCTTTCGCGGCGCGGTGATCGCGGCGACCTTCGCCATGACGGCGACGACAATCCCGCTGCTCGTGCTTTCCGTGCCAGCCTCGCTTTTTGCCGGCTGGGCGCTCGGCATATTGCTGCCGCGCATCACGGCGCGCGTCTCGGATGCGCCGACGGCGATCCTCATGCAATTCCTGACGGCCTTCGGCGTCTGGCTGATCGCCGAGCGCCTGCATTTGTCGGGCGTGCTGACGCTGGTCGCCTTCGCCGCCACGGCCTCGCGCACCACGCGCACGCCCGCGCGTCTCCGCCTGCCGTCCTTCGCGGTCTGGGAGACCGTGATCTTCTTTCTCAACGTGCTCGCCTTCGTGCTGATCGGACTGCAGATCGAACCGATCTTCTCGAAACTCGACGCCGGCGCCCGCGCGCAATATTTGCAGGTCGGCGCGGCGGTTCTCGGGACAGTTGTGCTCGTACGTTTCGCCTGGGTTTTTCTCAACGGCGGCGCCGTCTGGATCTATGGCCGCTTGCGCGGTTACAGCCCGATCAATCCCGGCGTTCGGCCCGGCTGGCGCGGCGGGCTCGTCGTTTCATGGGCAGGTATGCGCGGCATCGTCACGCTGGCCGCCGCGCTCGCGCTGCCGGATGGGGCGAACCCGTTCCCGCATCGCGATCTCATCCTGTTCGTCGCCTTTTTCGTCGTGCTCGGCACGCTGATCATCCAAGGGTTTACGCTCGGCCCGCTGTTGCGACTGCTCGATCTGCCGCAGGATCGTCTGCTGGAGAAGGAATCGGGCTATGCGCGCACCGAGGCCCTGCGCGCCGCGCTCGCCAGCCTAGACGGCGAGGACAGCGACGCCTCGCGGCGTGTGCGCGACGAATATGCCGGCCTCATTGCTGTCGCTGATGCGCAGGACGACGCCTTCGCGCCGCAATTGTCCGAGGAAGACCGCCTGCGCGAACGCGCGATCAATGCCGCTCGAACGCGCCTCGCCGAATTGCGATATTCGGGAGAGATCGGCGACGACGCCTTCCATCGCGTGGAGGAGGAACTGGACCGCGCGGAGATCGGGGTGGTGGAGTTTTAGGCCAAGGCCCGGATCTGTTCCCTCCCCACTTGTGGGGGAGGGCTAGGGTGGGGGGGGCGCGCAATCGCGAGGCATTAGCGGGACGGCGAGGCGCCAAACGCGCAGCATTGCGCGAACCCCTCCCCCGCTCCTCCCCACAAGGGGGAGGGGAGCGCGGGCAACGATCAGCGTGCCGTCAGCCATTTCCGCAGCATCGCGTCGAAAACCTCCGGCGCCTCGAACTGCGCCCAATGGCCGGCATGCGGGATCAGTCTCATCTCGCGGAAGTCGGGGGCCCGGCGCAGCCCGGTCTCGAGCACGTCGAACCGCCCGCGCGCGAGAATGTCTTCCGCGCCCCAGGTCGCGAACACCGGCGCGCGAATATCCGCCATGGTGCGCAACAGGATGTCGGTGCGCGCGATGCGGCGCTTGGTGAGGCGATCCTGCTTGAGGCAGCGCACATAGAGGCCGAGCGAGAGATCGTCGATGCTGGAATCGTTGGCGAGCATCAGGAGCCGCAGATTGTGCCGGAAGGCCTCTTCGCGCTGCGGCCCGTCAGGCAAGCGCAGCCATTCCTTCAGCGCGATCTTCGCGCCGGGTTTTTCGCTGAGCGCCGGCGGCCCGACGAGAACGAGCTTGCGCACGCGGGCCGGATAGCGCGCGGCGTAAAAACCGCTGACCATGGCGCCGAAGGAAAAGCCGACGAGATCGAATTTTTCGAGCCCGAGCGCGGAAGCGCCTTCTTCTATCCATGGCGGCAACGCGTCGCCATCTTCGCCGACGGGCGGTCGATCGGATTCCCCGCAGCCCGGCAGATCACAGGCGAAAACCTTGCGGCCCTGATCGATCAGTGCGTGAAGGTTGCGCGCCCAATGCGCCCAGCTGCCGGAGCCGCCGTGCAGCAGCACGACTGGTTCGCCGCTTCCCCAGCTATGCCAGACCATGCGGCCTTCGCCGCACGGCGTCTCGTGGCGCACGCTCGCGGCTTCAACGCGCGCGAGATCGTCGAGCGTCGCAATTCGTTCCGGCAGCCCGGCCATCGCCATCGGTTCCATCCCTGTCTCTAGCGCCCTATGTCCATAGCACGCGCGGTCCGTCTGCGGCGCAATGTGCGCCAGCGCATCGCGCATGGCGGGCCGATGGCGTCGGATCGCGAGCAGCCGAGGGAGATTTCGTCATGACAACCGCACGATTGCTCGCCATTCTCGCCGCGCTCGCCATTTCCGCCTATGTCGCGCTGATGACCGCGCCTGCCGGCGCCTGACGTCCGCAGCGCCGAAACGCCAGATTGGCCTTGTGCGCTGCAATGGCGTATGGAACGCGCCAATCCGGCGGCGGGCCTTCCGCCGCCCTTTTGGCCAATCCGGCCCTCAGGACCCTCAGTGACATTCTCCATCGCCAGTCCGGCGCTCTCGCGCGCCCTCAGTGAACGCAATTATTCGCAAGCGACCGCCGTACAATCGGCCGTACTCGAAGCCCCCGCCGACCGCGACGTCATCGTCTCCGCCCAGACCGGCTCCGGCAAGACGGTCGCCTACGGGCTCGCCATGGCGCCGACGCTTCTGTGCGGCAATGAAACCTTCGCTGGCGCAGGGGCGCCGCTCGCGCTCGTCATCGCGCCGACGCGCGAACTCGCCTTGCAGGTGGAGCGCGAATTCGCCTGGCTCTATCAACATGCGGGCGCCAGAATCGTCGCCTGCGTCGGCGGCATGGACCCGCGCCAGGAGCGGCGAAAGCTGGAGATGGGCGCGCATATCGTTGTCGGTACGCCCGGCCGCCTGCGCGATCACATCGAGCGCAACGGCCTCGATCTCTCCGCGCTCGCTGCGATCGTTCTCGACGAGGCCGATGAAATGCTCGACCTCGGCTTTCGCGAGGATCTCGAGTTCATCCTCGACGCCACCCCGCCAACGCGCCGCACGCTGTTGTTCTCGGCCACCATGCCCAAGGGCATCGTCGCGCTCGCCCGCCGCTACCAGCATGACGCCCTGCGCATCGAGGTCGAGGGCGACGCCAGCGGTCATGCCGACATCGAATATCGCGCGATCCGCGTCGCGCCGAAGGAGATCGAGCACGCCGTCGTCAATCTGCTGCGCTATGTGGAGGCGCAGACGGCCATGGTCTTCTGCAACACGCGCGAGGCCGTGCGCCATTTGCAGGCGACGCTGCAGGAGCGCGGCTTTGCCGCCGTGCTCCTGTCGGGCGAACTCAGCCAGCACGAGCGCAATCGCGCCATGCAGGCTTTGCGCGACGGCCGCGCGCGCGTTTGCGTCGCGACCGATGTCGCCGCGCGCGGCATCGACCTGCCGAATTGCGATCTCGTCATTCACGCGGAACTGCCGACCGACGCCGAGACGTTGCAGCATCGCTCCGGCCGCACGGGGCGGGCTGGCCGCAAGGGTGTGAGCGCGCTGCTCGTGCCGCGCTCCCGCGAACGCCGCGCCGCGCAATTGCTCGCCATCGCCGGCGTGCAGGCAAATTGGGGCGGTGCGCCGACCATGGCCGAAATCGCCGAGCTCGACCGCCAGCGCATGCTGCGCGATCCCGCGCTGACCGAGGAGGCCTCGGACGAAGATCGCGAGCTCGGCCGTCAATTGTTAGCCGAGCGCGCGCCGGAAGACATCGCCGCCGCGCTTGTGCGCCTCTATCGCGCGCGTCTGCCGGGCGTCGAGGATATCGAGGCGCCGCAGGCGCAAATGCCGCCGCCGTCCTACGAGCCGCGCGCGGGCGCGCCTGCGCGAACGCCCAAGGGCCCGCGCGCCATGCCGGACGCCGTCTGGTTCCGCATGGACATCGGCCGCAAGCGCAACGCCGATCCGAAATGGTTGCTGCCCATGCTCTGCCGCAAGGGCGGCGTCACGCGGCAGGATATCGGCGTCATCCGTATCTACGATCACGAGACCCAGTTTGAGGTGTCCGAGGCCGTCGCTCACAATTTCCTGATCGGCATGCGTCGGCCCGGCGGCGATCAGGTGCGCGTCGAGCGCATGGGCGCCGACGGCGGCGAACGCGAGCGGCCGAAGAAGAAGAAATTCGAGAAGCGCGCGGGACCGCAGCAGCAGCCGCAAGAGGGCGCGACTCCGGCGAAGCCGAAGTTCAAGAAGAAGAAAAAGAACGCGGGGTAGGATCACGCCCCGGGCGCCCCTACCTCCCCTTTATGGGGAGGTCGCATCGCGCAGCGATGCGGGTGGGGCCCGCCGCCGCAGGCGGCGGCTGGGGTGATGACATATGCTCCCGCCCCACCCGGCTCGCTGATCGCTCGCCACCCTCCCCATAAAGGGGAGGGAGGGCGCCTACGGCGCGAACACCAACCCATCCATCAGCTTCCGCGCCGTCAGCACCACGGCCGCCGTCGCGCTCGGCCCGGAACCCTTCACGCGAATGGTCGAGGTGCCCGTCGGATGCTCGATGTCGAGCGTCTTCGGATCGCCCGCCGGAATATTCGCGAGCGAGGCCGCCGGCGAACCCTCGATCATGCACGCAGAGGCCACGCTGACCGCGCCGAGCACGCCGATCGAGGCGTGGCAGCGATGCGGGATGAAGGTGCGCGTCGAAATCGCGCCGCCAGCGCATGGCGCGCTCACCAGCGTCATCTTCGGCACGGAGGCGTCCTTCACGTCGCCGAGGTTCATCATCGGCCCCGCCTGCAGGCGGATCGATTCGAGCTTCTTCTTCAACTCCGTATGCGCGTCCAGTTCGTCGCGCGTCTCCGTGCCGGAAATGCCGAGGTCGGCTGCCCGCATCACCACGACCGGCATGCCGTTGTCGATCAGCGTGCAGGCAACGCCGTCGATCATGTCGAAGGCGTTGCCGGTCGGCAGCAGCGCGCCGCACGACGAACCCGCCGTGTCGCGGAATTCGATCGGGATCGGGCTCGCCGTTCCCGGCACGCCATCGATCGCGCGGTCGCCCCTGTAGGTCGGCATGCCGCCGCCGAGCGTGCGCACGTTGGCGACCGCGATCTGCCCGGTATTCTCCATGTAGATGACGACCTGTGTCTCCTCGCCGTCGGGCTTCACCAGCCCGCGCTCGATCGCGAAGGGGCCGACGCCGACGAGAATGTTCCCGCAATTCTGCGCATCGGTGATGATCGGCTTGTCGACGAAGGCCTGCAGGAAGAGATAGTCGACATCGACGCCTTCGCGCGATGATTTCTTGACGACCGCGATCTTCGACGTCAGCGGATCGGCGCCGCCCATGCCGTCGATCTGCCTTTTGTCGGGCGAGCCCATCATGCCGAGCAGGAATGCGTCGCGCGCCGCGACATCGACCGGCAGGTCTTCAGCCAGGAAGTAGCCGCCCTTGGATGTGCCGCCGCGCATCCACATGCAGCGCACGCCCTCAGACATATTTGAGGCCCTTCGCCGCGAGCGCCTCGCGCATCTTGTAGAGATCGAGGCCGAGAACGCCGGCGTTCAGCTTCTCGCGCTTCTCGTCCTCGTTGGCGATGCGCGCCTGCGCTTTCTTGAGAACCTCGGCGGCCTCCTCGCGCTTGACCACGCACACGCCGTCGTCGTCGGCCACCATGATGTCGCCGGGATTGATGATCGCGCCGGCGCAGACGATCGGGATGTTCACATCGCCGAGCGTCTCCTTGACAGTCCCTTGCGCGCAAATGGCCTTGGACCAGACCGGGAATTTCATCTCGGCGAGATCGGCAATGTCGCGCACGCCCGCGTCGATGATCAGGCCAACGCCGCCGCGCGCCATCACCGAGCCCGCCAGCAGGTCGCCGAAATAGCCGGCGTCGGACGGCGAGAAGGGCGAGACGACCATCACGTCGCCCTTCTGCATCTGCTCGACCGCGACATGGATCATCCAATTGTCGGCGGGCGGCACGGAAACGGTGACGGCGGAGGCCGCGATCTTCGCGCCGCGGAAAATCGGCCGCATGTAGGAGGCGAGCAGGCCGACGCGGCCCTGCGCCTCGTGCACGGTGGCGACGCCGCATTCGGCGAGGCCGGCGATGACGGCAGGGTCGGCGCGGTCGATCTTGGTGCGGACGATAGGCATGGCGTTCCTCTCCCGTTCGGGCGCTCTGCCCGCAGTTTGAAGCTTGTTTCCGGCCATTATCCGGCGGCCAGGAGGGCCGGCCATTTCAAACTCTCCGCAAGAGCATAAGTTCTGGCTATAGTGGGTGCGGGAGGAAGGCCCCGGAATGGCCGAGAGCGACAAGTCCGACATACCGAACCTGCGCCATTTGCGCGCCGTATGCATGGTCGCCGAGACGCGCAGCGTCAGCCGCGCGGCCGAGCGCATTCACCTGTCGCAACCCGCCATTACCCAGGCGATCGACAAGCTGGAGGCCCGCCTCGGCGCGCCCCTGTTCGAGCACGGGCCAGAGGGCATGGCCGCCACGTCCGCCGGCAAGCTCTTTTGCGCCCGCGCCGCCACGGCGCTCGACTTTCTGCGCGCGGGCGCCCGCGATATCGCGCGCGCCGCCGGGCGCGGCCGCACCGCGCCCGAACTCGACAGGCTGTTCACTGTCGCGCAATTGCGCGCGCTGATCGCGGTTTCCGCTGCTGGCAATTTCAGCATGGCGGCGCGCAATATCGGCCTGTCGCAGCCCTCTGTGCATCGCGCCGCCAAGGAGTTGGAACGGCTGGCCGGCCTGTCGCTGTTCGAGGCGGCGACCTACGGCATCGAACTCACGCAGCCCGCGCAATTCCTTGCGCAACAGGCGCGCCTCGCTTTTGTCGAGATCGAGCACGGCTTTGCGGAAGTCGCTGAAATGACGGGCGGCGATTCCGGGCGCCTCGTCGTCGGCGCCATGCCGCTTGCCCGCAGCCATGTGCTGCCGGAGGCGATCGACCGGTTGATGAACGAGCGGCCCAACGTCCATGTGCGCGTGATCGACGGCCCCTATCGCGACATGCTGCATGGCCTGCGCAATGGCGAAATCGACATGCTGATCGGCGCGCTGCGCGATCCCGCGCCGATCGACGACATCGAGCAGATCCCGCTGTTCGACGACAGGCTCGCCATCGTCGCGCGCGTAGGGCATCCGCTGTTTGCGCGCCAGAAGATCGCCGAGGCCGATCTCATGGCCTACCCCTGGGTCGTCTCGCCACCCGGCGCGCCGACGCGCGACTATTTCGAATCCATGTTTCCGCCCGCCGCTCGCGAAAAATTGCCCGGCCTGATCGAGACGAGTTCGCTGATCGTCGTGCGCGGCGCGCTGTTGCGTTCGGATCGGCTGACGCTGATCTCGCAGCACCAGATCGTCACCGAGCAGTCGCTCGGCTTGCTCGCGCCCCTGCCAGTGCCGACGCCCGGCAGCGCGCGCCGCATCGGCCTCACGATCCGTCGAGGCTGGCGCCCGACCGCGACGCACGAACTGCTGATGGACAAGCTGCGGGACGCCTGCGCCGATCTCGACAGCGCGATCAGAGCTCCGGCCGCACGGACGAGGCGATCGCCCATTGCGCCAGCCAGTAGGCTGCAAGAATGAAGACATGCGCGAATGCGATCGGCCCCATGAACTTGTCGAAGGCGAGCATCGTGTCCGAGAGAACAAAGAGCGCGGCCCCGAGCGCGGCGGTGCGCGCCGGCAGCGCCTTCTCGGGCTTGGCTTGCGTGGCGCGCGCCGCCGCGGCCGCCGCCATCGTCATCAGCGCCGCGACGTAGACGATCACGGGCGCACGCAGGTGTGTCGGCACGCTGCTCCACAGAAAGCCAAATGCGACCACCGTATAGACCGCGTAGCCGATGGAGGGAGCGAGCGCGAGGCCGCGCTTCAACCCGCCGGTAAAGGCATGGAGATAGGCGAGATGCGCGAGCAGAAACGCGGCGAGGCCCGGCAGGAAGCCTTGCTGCGGCCAGAGCAGGAACACGTCGCCCGTCAGCGAGGCGACAAGGCCGGCCAGAATGGCGCGGCTGTAGCCATCGCCGCCCTCGCGCCACGCGGCGTAGGTGATGATCAGGATAGTCGTCAACGCCTTTGAGATTGCCGCGACCATCCAGGGGCCGGTCTGGAATGCGACGATCGAGACCGCGCCGCTGAGGGCGGCCGCCAGCGTGAGGATCATCCCATGATCGCCTTGATCTCGTCGTGCGAGAGCCCGGCGTCCTTCAGCACGGCGCGCGTATGTTCGCCGAGCGCGGCGGCGTGATTGCCGACGCGGGTTTGCGCTTCCGACATACGGAATGGAGGATTGAGCGCCTTGAACGAACCGCCGGCGTCGCTGACGTCTACCAGCGCGTCGCGGTGCGCGATCTGCTCATCGGCAAGCGCCTCCGCCACCGTGCGATAGGGAGAGCAGGCGACGTCGTGTTTTTCGAGCGCGGCGATGCATTCGTCGCGCGTTAGCGTGCGCGACCAGTTTTCGAGTTCGCTCATGCATTCGTCCCAGTGCGCGCGACGCTGGGGATATTCGGCGAAGCGCGGATCGGTTATGAAATCCGCGCGGCCGGCGGCGGTGACGAAATTTCGGAACGCCTTTTCGGTGACGACGGCGACCATCACATAGCCGTTCTTCGTCTCCATCGGCCCGAACATCGGCCGCGAGGGCGGCTCGATCGGGAATTGCGACCATTGCAATTCGTTGAGCGTGAGGCTCAGCATGCTTTCCAGCATCGACACGTCGATATGCTGGCCGCGCCCTGTCTTCTCGCGCTGATAGAGCGCGGTCGTGATCGCGGAATAGGCGTAGACGCCGCTCACCACGTCGGCGTGGAATACGCCGCAGAAATCCGGCCGCGTGCGGCCTTGCTGATAGGCGAGATGGGCAAGATCGTAGCCCGACGCCGCATGGATGACCGGCGCATAAGCCGGCCGTTCCGCCCAGGGCCCAGTCTGCCCGTAGCCCGACATGGAGCAGAAGACGAGTTTGGGATTGACCTTCGACAGTGTCTCGTAGTCGAGGCCGAGCCGCTTCATCACACCCGGCCGGAAATTCTCGACGATGATGTCGGCCTGTTCTGCGAGCCTGTGCACCGCAGCTATGGCGGCTGGCTTCTTCAGGTCGATCGACACGCTCTTTTTGCCCGCGTTCAGCTGGCCGAAGGCGGAGCTGGCACCGTTGCGCAGCGGCGGGCGCGCGCGCAGCACGTCGCCGTCGGGGCTTTCGATCTTGATCACCTCGGCGCCGAGATCCGAAAGCAGGCGCGCGCAATAGGGCCCCGCGATCGTCGTCGAGAAATCGAGAACCTTCAGTCCGCCGAGCGCCCTGCCGGATCGAGCCTTGCTCATCTGCGCCTCCCGCATGTCCATTGTGCGCCACCATGCATTGGCGGCGATGCTTCTTGGCCTTTAAGATCGCACGCAAGTTCGCGCCTGGGAAGAAACGGACAACCGAATGAGCATCAACAGGGCGGCCTGCATCGCCGGCATATACGAACATCCCACCCGGCACGCGCCCGACAAGTCGCTCGCCCAGCTCCATGCGGAAGTCGCGAAAGGCGCGCTGGAAGACGCAGGCCTGTCGAAGAATGACATTGACGGCTATTTCTGCGCGGGCGATGCGCCGGGCATGGGCCCGATCTCCATGGTCGATTATCTCGGCCTCAAGCCGCGCCATGTCGATTCCACCGATGTCGGCGGCTCGTCCTACCTGCTGCACGTCTCGCATGCCGCGCAGGCGATCGCCGCCGGCAAATGCGACGTCGCCCTGATCACGCTCGCCGGCAAGCCGCGTTCGGAAGGCATGGCGACCGGCACGGCGCCGCGTGTCGTGGCGCCCTCCGTGCCCGACGCGCAGTTCGAGCAGCCCTATGCGCCCACCATCGCCAACATGTACGCCATGGTGGCGATGCGTCACATGCACGACTGGGGCACGACCAGCGAACAGCTCGCCTGGATCAAGGTCGCCGCCTCGCATCACGCGCAGCACAATCCGCATGCGCTTTTGCGCAATGTCGTGACGGTGGAAGATGTCGTGAATTCGCCGATGGTGGCTTCGCCGCTGCATCGGCTCGATTGCTGCGTCATCACCGACGGCGGCGGCGCCATCATCGTCACGCGGCCGGAGATCGCCAAGAATCTGAAGAAGCCCGTCGTCAACATTCTCGGCGCGGGCGAAAGCCCGAAGCACACCGACGGCGGGCGGATCGATCTCTCCTATACCGGCATCGAGGCCGCAGGCCGCCGCGCCTGGGAGGAATCTGGCGTAAAGCCCGCCGACATGAAATACGCTTCGTTCTACGACAGTTTCACCATCACCGTGCTGAAGCAGATCGAGGACCTCGGCTTCTGCGAAAAAGGGCAGGGCGGCAGGTTCGTGTCGGACGGCAATCTGATTTCCGGCGTCGGCAAATTGCCCTTCAACACCGATGGCGGCGGGCTCTGCTCCAACCATCCCGCCAATCGCGGCGGCCTGACCAAAGTGCTGGAGGCCGTACGCCAGTTGCGCGGCGAGGCGCATCCGGCCGTGCAGGTGAAGAATTGCGATCTCGCGGTTGCCTCGGGCACCGGCGGTTCGCTCGGCACGCGCCACGGCGCGGCCGTTCTTGTGATGGAGCGCGCATGATGACGACGCAACGCAAGATTCTCGCGCCCGTCGCCAATGTCGAGACGCAGGCCTACTGGGACGCCGCAGACGCCGGCAAGCTGCTGGTGAAGAAATGCCAGTCCTGCGGCGAGCCGCATTTCTACCCGCGCGCTCTCTGCCCCTTCTGTTTCGGCGAAACCGAATGGCAGGAGACCAACGGCGAGGGCGAGATCTATTCCTTCTCTGTAATGCGCCGCGCCGAGACGCCCTACGCCATCGCCTTCGTCAAGCTCGACGCTGGGCCGACGATGATGAGCAACATCGTCGACTGCGATTTCGATGGGATCGCCATCGGCCAGCGCGTTCGCGTCGTCTTCCAGCCCTCGAACGGCGGCCACAAAGTGCCCATGTTCACGCCGGTGTGATCGGGCGAAGAACGAGACAAGCCTGAGTCTTTGGTCTATAACTGAACCATATGCGGCCATCGAAGAGCTGCGGGGAGGATGTTATGGACAAGATCTGGCTCAACTCCTATCCGCCGGGCGTTCCGGGCGACGTCGACGTGAGCGGCTACGAGTCGCTCGCGGCGCTGTTCGAGGAGAGCTACAAGAAGCACGCGAACGACAAGGCCTATGTCTGCATGGACAAGGCCATCACCTTCGGCGACATCGACCGCATGTCGCGGCTCTTCGCCGCCTGGCTGCAAGCCAAAGGCCTCAAGCAGGGTGACCGCGTCGCCATCATGCTGCCGAACGTGCTGCAATATCCGGTGGCGCTCGCGGCCGTCATCCGCGCGGGCTTCATCGCGGTCAACGTCAACCCGCTCTACACGCCGCGCGAACTCGAGCATCAGCTGAAGGATTCCGGCGCGCTGGCCATCGTCGTGCTCGAGAATTTCGCCTCCGTCCTGCAGCAGGCCTTGCCCAAGACGCAGGTCAAGCACGTGGTCGTCGCCAGCATGGGCGACATGCTGGGCGCCTTGAAGGGGGCCATCGTCAATTTCGTCGTGCGCCGCAAAATGGTGCCGGCATGGTCGCTGCCCGGCCACACGACCTTCAAGGCCGCGCTGGCCGAAGGCGCGGGCAAGCCCTTTACCGCGCCGACCATCCAGCGCGAGGATATCGCCATCCTCCAATATACTGGCGGCACGACCGGCGTTTCCAAGGGCGCGATCCTCACGCACCGCGCGCTGCTCGCGGCCGTCCTCGCCTCCGAGGCCTGGCTGCAACCCGCCATGGCCTCGGGCAAGATCCAGGGTCAGCTCGTCTCGATTTGCGCGCTGCCGCTCTATCACGTCTTCGCGCTGGTCTCTGTCGCCTTCCTCGCGTTGCGGCTCGGCGGCGTCTGCATCCTCATTCCCAATCCGCGCGACATTCCGGGCTTGGTGAAGGAGATGGGCAAGTACCGTTTCAACACGTTCCCGGCGGTCAACACGCTGTTCAACGCGCTGGTCAACAACCCCGACTTCGCCAAGCTGGACTTCTCGGGGCTCGCCGTCTCCAACGGCGGCGGCATGGCGGTGCAGGAGGCGGTGGCGAAGAAATGGTTCGCCATCACCGGCTGCCCGATCATCGAGGGCTACGGCCTGTCGGAGACATCTTCCGGCGTGACCTGCAACCGCGCCGACAGCGAGAAATTCACCGGCACGATCGGCCTGCCCATGCCGGGCGTCGAGATCAAGATTCTCGACGACGACGGCAATGAGGTGAAGCACGGCGACCCCGGCGAGATCGCGATCCGCGCGCCGATGAACATGTCCGGCTACTGGCAGCGTCCGGACGAGACCGCCAAGGTAATGACGGCGGACGGCTTCTTCCGCTCCGGCGACATCGGCACGATGGATGATGATGGCTATCTGCGCATCGTCGACCGCAAGAAGGACATGATCCTCGTCTCGGGCTTCAACGTCTATCCCAACGAGATCGAGGCCGCGATGGCCGAGCACCCCGACGTGCTGGAATGCGCGGTCGTCGGCCTGCCGGATTCCAATTCAGGCGAGAAGGTCGCGCTCTATGTCGTGCCCAACAAGCCCGGCGTAACCAAGGAACATCTCAGCAAGTTCGCGGAAGCGAACCTCGCCGGCTACAAGCGGCCCAAGCACATCGAGTTTCGCGAGACCCTGCCCAAGACCAACGTCGGCAAGATTCTTCGGCGCGAATTGCGCGACGAGGCGATGAAGGGGCAGGGGAAGTAGAGGGTTTCCCTCCCCGCAGGTACGAAGTCGGCTGTTGCCGACTTCGACCAGATACGGGGAGGTAGGTCACCCCTACATCGCCCCCGCCAGCGCCTCCAGCGTCTCGGTCGCGCGTTCGATCATCACCATGTGCCCCGCGCCCTGCACGATCTGGATCGAACCTTTCGGCATGGCGGCGGCAAGAGCGCGTGCGCCCTTGAGCGGCGTCATCATGTCGCGCGAGCCCTGCACCACCAGCGCGGGACAGGCGATTTTCGCGGCGTTTTCCGCCACCGCCTGATGCGCGTTGCAGGCCGCAAGATCGTTCGCCAGCACGCCCTTGTCGGCGCGTTCCAGCAAATCCTCGCTCGCGCCCGTCATCCAAACGCCCGGCCATTCGCACCCGCCGATGCCCGCGTGAAAACCGTGGCCCCACAGGTTCACCATGTCGATCGCGTCGTGGTGGTCCGCAGCGGCCGCGCCCAACAGATCCTTCGACACGGGCATGGCGAGCGCGGCGCCGACGAGGCCGAGCGCGCGCGCTTTCTCAGGGTGGCGCGCGGCAAAGGAGATCGCAGCCAGCGCGCCCATGGAATGCCCGACAATGGCCGCCTGCTTGACGCCGAGCTGATCGAGAACGGCCGCGACCCAATCCGCCATGTCCTCGATCGACGCCAGCAGCGGTCCGTCCGAACCGCCGTGGCCGGGAAAATCGAGCGCCAGCACGGCGCGCCCGCGATAGGCGAACCAGCGCGATTGCAGGAACCACACGGTGTGATCCATGCCCGCGCCATGCAGGAAGACGACGACGGGTTTTGCCGCATCGAAGGCGACGCCGCCGGTCGAGGCGTGGACCTTCTTGCCGTTGAGGGAAATGTCCATCGCTCAACCCTTCTGCGAGAAGCGCAGGGCCTGCGCGAGATCGCCCGTGATGTCGTTCACGTTTTCAAGCCCGACCGACAGCCGGATCATGTCCTCGCCGACGCCCGCTTTCGCGAGCTGTTCGGCGTTCATCTGCCGGTGCGTCGTGGATGCGGGATGAATGACCAGCGTCTTGGCGTCGCCGACATTCGCGAGATGGCTGGCGAGCTGCAGCGCCTCGATGAACTTGCGGCCCGCCTCGCGTCCGCCCTTCACGCCGAACGTGACGATCGAGCCCGCGCCTTTCGGCAGCAGTCTCTTGGCGAGCGCATGGTCAGGATGCGTTTCCAACGTCGGATGGTTCGTCCAGGCGACGGCATCGTTCTTCTGGAGAAATGCGAGCACGGCCGCCGTATTCGACACATGCCGCTCCATGCGCAGCGGCAGGGTCTCGATGCCCTGCAACAGGTGGAAGGCATGCGTCGGCGACAGGCACGCGCCGAAATCGCGCAAGCCTTCCGCCCGCGCCCGCATCGCGAAGGCGATGGGCCCGAATTCCTCGGCGAAGACGAGATTGTCGTAGCCGGCGTAGGGCTCGCTCATCGTCGGGAATTTGCCCGACGCGCGCCAGTCGAATCGCCCGCCGTCGATCACCACGCCGCCGATGGCGATGCCGTGGCCGCCGATCCATTTGGTGATCGAATGCATGACGATATCGGCGCCGAGATCGAAGGGCCGGCACAGGTACGGCGTGGCGAACGTATTGTCGATCATCAGCGGCAGGCCGGCCTCGTGCGCGATGGTAGCGACGGCCGGAATATCCAGGACTTCGAGGCCGGGATTGCCGATGGTCTCGCCGAGCACGAATTTCGTGTTGGGCTGGATCGCCGCCTTGATGCCCGCATGGTCGCGCGGCTGCACGAAAGTCGTCGTAATGCCGAAACGCGGCAGCGTCTGCGCCAGCATGTTGACCGTGCCGCCGTAGAGCGAAGCCGACGCTACGATATGGTCGCCGGCGTTCAGAAGCGTAGCGATGGCCAGATGCAGCGCGGCCTGTCCGCTCGCCGTGCACACTGCCGCCGATCCGCCCTCGAGCGCGGCGAGGCGCTCCTCCAGCACCGCCACGGTCGGGTTGGAAATACGTGAATAGATGTGCCCGCCGACTTCGAGATTGAACAGGGCGGCCGCATGATCGGCGTCTCGGAACACATAGCTCGTCGTCTGATGGATCGGCGTCGCGCGCGACCCGGTGACGGGGTCGGGATGCTGGCCCGCATGCAGGCTCAGCGTTTCGAAGGCGGGCGGTTTTGGTGCGGCCATGATTCCGGTCTCGTTGGGGTGGCGTATGCAACACGAATGCGCGCGTGGGCGCAAACCCGTGCTATTTCTTCTTGCTCTTTTTCCTGCGCCTCGAGGGCGCCGGCTCCGGCTCGGCCGGCTGCTGCGGACAGAAGGCCGGGTCGCGCGCGCAGCGCATCTTGCGGATCGTGGCGTTCGCCTCGCGCACCGCGCGCTCGGTCTCGGCGGCGATACAGCCGCGATAAGCGAAGACGCTCGCCACATAGCGCTCGACGTCGGTCTCGCAGGCCTTTAGCCTTTTCTCGCTGGCGTCGGTCACGGCCTCGACGCAGGATGGCGGCGTCGGCGGCGCGCAATAATTGAAATGCTTGAAGGCGGTCTGCGCATGCGCAGGCGCGAGCGTCGCGGCAAGAGTGGCGCAGGCGAGGAAGCGCAAGGCGAAACGCGAGACCTTCATAGCGCAAGGTATGGCTGCAGCTTCGCCCGCGCGCAACCTTGGCGCGTCGCCCCGGCGCCATAGATAGGTCGGGATCGATGTCGTCCGGAGCGCCCCATGACCACGAGACATGATCAGGTCTATTCCGCCGCCGTGATCGCGACGCGTCTGGTCGGTGATCTCGGGCGGTGGAAATACGCAGATGGCGCGATCTGCCGCACGTACAGGACGGAGGACTGGCGCGCGACGTTGCTGGCGGCGGGCGCGGTCGCGCATCTGGCGGAAGCAGCCTGGCATCACCCGGAAATGATCCTCAACTATTCTTCTCTCGAAATCCGCCTCAACACGCATACGGCCGGCGGCGTTACCGACAAGGACTTCGAGCTGGCGGCCAGAATCGAGACGCTTCTAGGCTGGCGGCCTGGCTCGGAAGGCGGCGCGCTGGAGGGGACGCCGGAGAACGTCGGCTATATCCAGAAGGATTGACCTGCCGCGTCCGCCGGTGTCATTCCCCCCGCACGCGGGATTCCAGAGCCGCTTTCGACCATCTGGAAGACATGCTCGAAGGCGGGATGAGCCAGACTGCGACAACCATGACCGCCCGCCGCGACGCCTTCCTGCGTACGGTCGCGGAGCGACGCGCACTCATGGGCATTCTCAACGTCACGCCGGATTCCTTTTCCGATGGCGGCAGATTCAACGCCCCCGACGCGGCGGTCGTGCAGGCGAAAAAACTCGTGGCGGATGGCGCGGACATTATCGACGTCGGCGCGGAATCGACGCGGCCGGGCCATACGCCGATCACGGCGGAGGAGGAAATCCGCCGCCTCGCCCCGCTGCTCGATGCGCTGCTGACTGAAGTCGACGCCCCCTTTTCGATCGACACCTACAAGGCCGCGACCGCGCGCTATGCGGTGGAACGCGGCGTCTGCGTCATCAACGATGTCTGGGGTCTGCAACGCGATCCCGCCATGGCGGCCGCTGTCGCCGAAACCGGCGCCGCGGTCGTCGTCATGCACAATCGCGACAATGTCGATCCCGCGCTCGACATTGTCGCGGACATGAAGCGCTTTTTCGATCGCTCGCTCGATCTCGCGCGGCAAGCGGGCATATTGCGCGCCCATGTCATGCTCGATCCCGGCATCGGCTTCGGCAAGACGAAGGTTCAGAACCTCGCGGCGCTGCGCGCGACCGATCGCCTCGCGGTGGAATACGGTCTGCCCGTTCTGATCGGCGTCTCCCGCAAATCCCTGTTCGGCCTGCTCATCGGCGCGGATGTCGATGCGCGTCTGATCGGCACGATAGCGGCCAATCTCGCGACGCTCGCGCGTGGCGCCCGCATCTTTCGTGTACACGACGTTGCAGATCATCGCGCGGCTTTCGCGGTCTGGGACGCGATCGAACATGGCTGAGCCTGTCATGGTCGCGCTCGGATTCGGCGCCAATCTCGGCGACGCCGCGCACACGATCGCGCGCGCCGTGCGCGAAATCGAGACGCGCGGCATCGGTCGTCGCGTCGCCGTCTCCTCGCTCTGGCGCACCCCGCCCTGGGGTCGTCTCGACCAGCCGGATTTCCTCAACGCCTGCGCCCTCTACGAGACGAGCCTCGCCCCGCGCGACCTCTTGGTCGCGCTCAAGCGCATCGAGGCCGACCTCGGCCGCGCCGCCGGCGAGCGCTGGGGGCCGCGCGCCATCGACATCGATATCTTGCTCTACGGCGACGAACGGTTCGACGATCCTGATCTTGTGATTCCGCACCGAGAATTGCTGAATCGCGCCTTCGTGCTTGCGCCGCTCGCCGAAATCTGCGGCGATCGCCAGATCGTGGGCATGAAGATCGCCGACGCGCTCATGCGTGTGGATCGCGCGGGCCTGTCTATAATGCATCGGGGAGACGGCTGGATCGGCCGCGAGGGAGGAACGACGGCGATGGGCGAGACGATAGAACTGATCTGCAAGGACGGCGTGAAAATTTCGGCGTATCGCGCGCGCCCTGATGGCAAGCCGAAGGGCGGCATGGTCGTGCTGCAGGAGATTTTTGGCGTGAACCACCACATCCGCGCGGTTGCCGACAAATATGCCGCCGCCGGCTATCTGGCGATCGCGCCGGCCTTGTTAGACCGCGTCGAGAAGGGCGTCGAACTTGGCTACGACATGGAGGATCGCCCGCGCGCCATGGATCTGCGCGGCCGCACGAAGATCGACGAGACTTTGACCGATGTCGCGGCGGCGATCGAGGCCGCGAAGGCCGGAGGGAATGTCGGGGTGGTCGGCTATTGCTGGGGCGGCACGCTGGCTTATGCGGCGGCGGCGCGCCTGCCGGGCGTGACGGCCGCCGTCGGATATTATGGCGGCGGCATTGTCGGCATGGCCGCGGAGCGCCCGCGCACGCCGCTGATGCTGCACTTCGGCGAGCGCGACAAGCACATTCCTTTGAGCGACGTCGAGAAAATTCGCGCCGCTCAGCCGGAAGTCCCCGTCTTCGTCTATGCCGCCGACCACGGCTTCAATTGCGACGAGCGGGAAAGCTACGATGCGGCAGCTGCCGCAGAGGCGGAACTGCGCACGATGGAATTTTTCGCAGCCGAACTGAAATGAAGCGCCGCCGGCGTCCAGTCATGCGAGGACGCCGGCCGCACTCGTCGCGAGAAGGTTACCACCAACGGTAATAGTAGCGCGGCCGCCAGTAATAGCGGCGACGGTAATAGCGCGGACGCCAGTACCGCCTGCGCCAGCGCCGGCGATAGTAGCGGCGATACACGCGATAGCGCCGACGCCGCCAGCGCCTGCGACGCCATTGGACGTTTTCGGTTTTCACCGATTCCATGTCGGCGTCGGTCGCGACCGCGGGCTCGGCGCCTGCCGGCGCGACGTCGGCCGGCTTTGCAACCGGCATCGCTTCGCCCGGGCTGGACTTGAGCAATGCAACCGCGGCGGCAAGTCCGCCGAAGAGACCAAGGAACGATCGTCTGTCCACGTTCACACCCCCCTGTTGGGTGGATTGATCCGCCGCTCGTTCATACTGCGTATCGTGTGTGGCGCGCGCAAGCTGTCGAAGGCGACAGATGTGCGCTCGCGCACCTGTCAGGCTTGCGCGAACGGCCCGTCGCCTTGTGCCGGCCGCATGCGCTCCCAAGCCCGCGACATCTGCAACACACCGAGATCGTCGGATCGCTGACCAGCGCTCCGAAGGCCGCGCGACGTATCGCCGCAATTGTTCGAAGCGGTCGGCGGCTCACGGTGATGGTTAACGGAACGCCGTCGACCGGCCCGGGCGGCGCGCCCTCGAAACCGAGGGCTCCCGGCGCTACGATCTGCGGCTCCCAGCCATTCCACCCGCCACATCTCGGCATCCAGCGCCTCTACGGGCGAAAGCTCGCCCTTCGGACAGACGGCGCGCGGGCGGACTGGTCGGCAGGGAAAAGCGGCAAGCCTCCCGTTGGGTCGGCTATCCCACTGAATCCCGCAAGTAAATCGACGCGACTGCGGCGTCGCGGAAGCAATTGCTTAATCAACTTGCGCCATTCTGCCCGTGGGCGCAGGTGGCCAGATCTCCGCCAAGTGGTTCTCCTGTCAGAGATTTCTAGTCATGGCGATTGTTGCTATCGTTGACGACCGGGTAACGAACAGGAATATTTTTTCCAAGCTCGCCGCGTCGATCGGGCCGGACATCGACGTCCATTCATTCGGCAATCCGCGCGAGGCCCTCGACTGGCTGGCCGCCAATCCCGCCGATCTCGTCGTAACTGACTACAAAATGCCGGAGATGAACGGCGCCGATTTCGTCCGCGCCTTGCGCGCCACCAAGGGCGCTTCCGATATTCCCGTCGTCGTCATCACGGTCTACGAGGAGCGCTCCTACCGCCTGCGCGCGCTCGAGGCCGGCGCCACCGACTTCCTGAATTCGCCTGTCGATCATCACGAATTCATCACCCGCACGCGCAATCTGCTCGCGCTGCGCCGCCATCAGAAACTGCTCGCCGAGCGCGCCGACACGCTGGCTCAGGAACTCGCAGACAGCGAGCGCTCGCGCGAGCGTGCGATCCGCGATTCCATCGAACGCCTGGCCCAGGTGATCGACACGCTGCCGGTGCTCATCAATGCGGTCGACCGCGAGGGCCGCACGCTGTTCGTCAACGCCTTCGAGACGGATTTCTTCGGCGTCGATCCCGTGGCCGCAGTCGGCCGTCCGCTTGCCGAGCTGATCGGCAAGGCTAATGCCGAGCGCAATCAGACGCTCGACCAGCTCGTCTTCACGACGGGTCGCGCCCTGCCCGCGTTCGAAGAGAACCTGACCAGCGTCGACGAACGTCGCCGCTCGTTCCTCACCACCAAGACGCCGCTGCGCGATCATTCCGGGGCGGTGATGGGCGTTCTCACTTCCTCGCTCGACATTACCGCGCACAAGCGCACCGAAGAGCACCTGCGCTATCTCGCGCATCACGATCCGCTGACGTCTCTGCCCAACAGGACGCTGCTGTCCGAAAAGCTCCGCGGCGCCATCGCCCGCGCGCGTCGCGGCGACAAGATATTCGCCCTGCATCTGATCGACCTCGACGGCTTCAAGGCCGTCAACGACGTCTACGGCCATTCCGTCGGCGATCGTTTTCTGCAGGCGATCGGCGCGCGGCTGCGCGAGGTCGTGCGCGAGCGCGACACGCTGGCCCGTCTCGGCGGCGACGAATTCGCGATCCTGCAGTCCGACGTCGGCTCCAACTACGACGTCGCGGAGTTTTCCGCGCGCATCTGCGAGGCTATCGCCGCCTTCGCCGATCCCGAGACGCCCCAGATGAAGTCGACCGCCTCGATTGGCGTCGCCATTCATCCCAACGACGGCGCCGACCCGGACGAACTTCTGCGCAACGCGGATCTCGCAATGTACAAGGCCAAGGGGGAGGGCGGAAACGCCTACTGCCTGTTCGCCGCCGACATGCAGGCGCGCGCGCGCAGCGCGATGAGCCTCGAAACCGATCTGCGCATGGCGCTCGCCAACGAGGAATTCGTTCTCTACTACCAGCCGCAGTTCGACGTCTCCACCGATACGATCATCGGTGTCGAGGCGCTTCTGCGCTGGAACCGTCCAGGCGTCGGTATCGTCGGCCCTGGGGCCTTCCTGCCGCAGGCCGAGGAAAACGGCCTCATCATTCCGATCAACGAATGGGTGCTGCGCAAGGCCTGCGCGGACGCGCGCATCTGGCAGCGCGACGGCTTCCCGGCGTTCCGGGTCGCCGTCAACATGTCGCCGATCCAGTTTCGCAAGAAGAACGTGCCGCTGCAGGTCGCGCGCATCCTTTCGGAGACCGGCCTCGATCCGCGCCGCCTCGAGCTGGAACTGACCGAAAATATCGTGATGCAGGACATAGACGCGGTCGCAAACGATCTGCGCGAGCTCAACCGCCTCGGCATTTCGATCGCGATCGACGATTTTGGCACCGGCTATTCCTCTCTCAGCTACATCAAGAAGCTCCCGGTGCAGCGCATCAAGATCGACCAGAGCTTCGTGCGCAACATGACCCAGGACCCCAACGATTCCGCGATCGTGCGCGCGATCATCACGCTCGGGCGCAGCCTCGGGCTCGAAGTGGTCGCCGAGGGCGTCGAGACGCAGAAGCACCTTCAAGGGCTGCGCGACGTCGGCTGCGAGATCGTGCAGGGTTACCTTCTGGGTCGGCCCGCGCCCTTCGCGGAGGTCTCCAGGCTCTTCGGGGAACGCGATCCCATAGCCCTGACGGCGTAAGGCGTCATGCGCGACAACGCCTCATTTCTCGACGGAAAATCGAACGGCGATAGCGGTTCGGTCGAGAACGAGCGCCAGATGGCCACCAACAGGATGGTCATCACCACCATCCTGTTCGGCGCTGTTTCGATTTTCGGCCGCGATCACCCCTCGATGGATTCCGGCTTCATGGCCGGCGCCTATCTCGCATTTCTCGCGCTCGCGGCCGCTTTCTTCGCTCATGTCCGGATATGGCCGCGCGCGCGCGCGTGGCGGCGCGTTGCGGTCCTGCTGACGGACGAGCTGGCGCTCTCCTATGTCGCCTATTTCGCGGGTCCGGCCTATGTAGGACTTCTATACCCCGGCTACCTGCTCATCATATACGGCTTCGGCTTCCGCTACGGCGTGAAGTGGATCGTCGCGTCCGGCATCATGTCGGTCGTCGCGGTCGCCTTCGTCGTCCGCATGTCGCCGCTTTGGCGCGACAATGAGCTTCTCGGCGGCGGTCTGATCGTCGGTCTCATCATTATTCCCGCCTATGCGCTCAACCTCGTGCGCAATCTCTGGCAGGCGAAAGCAAAGGCCGAGGAGTCGGCGCGCGCCAAGAGCATGTTCGTCGCGGCCGTCAGTCATGACTTGCGCACGCCGCTGAACGCCATCATCGGGCTTGGCGACATTCTCGCGGCGTCCAAGCTGCCGCGCGAAGAGGCGGACATGGCGCGCATGATCGGGCAAGCCGGTCGCTCGCTACTCGGACAGATCGACTCGATCCTCGATTTCTCACGCCTCGAAATGAGCCGCGAGCCAGCGCCGCGCGCGCCGGTCGATCTGTTCGAAATGTTGCACGACATTCGCGAGCTGCTGGACGTGTCCGCGCAGGCCAAGGGCGTTCGCCTCCTGTTGCGCATCGATACGCCAGCCCCACGCTGGATCGTAGCCAACGCTCGCCACGTCCACGATAGTCTCGTCAATCTCGTTGGCAACGCCATCAAGTTCACGCCCGCAGGCCACGTCGAGATCGCCGTGCGAGCCTTGCGGATCGCCGATGGTCGCGCCCGACTGCGGTTCGAGGTGCGCGATTCCGGCATCGGCATGGGCGAGGACGAACAGGCGCGCATCTTCGATCGTTTCACACAGGCCAATGCGGAAATTCGCGAGACCTACGGCGGTTCTGGACTGGGCCTCGCCATTGCGCGGCAGCTCGTCTCCGGTCTCGGCGGTCAGATCGGCGTCTCCAGCGCCAAGGGCGTCGGCAGTGTTTTCTGGTTCGAGTTCGATGCGGAGATCGCGCCGGTATCCGACACGAGCGTCGAGCCCCAGTACGCCGCCACGCTTCTGGGCGAGGACATCGAGCTCGTCGCGCTTACCCAGCAGGTCGGCCTGTCGGTCGCGATGGCGTCTCATCTCTCGCCCTGCGATGAAGCCGCCGGCGCGAAGCCGAAGGATATCGTGATCGTGGATCTGCGCGATCGTGCGGGCGCCGCCGACGTCGATCGCGAGGCGCTGCTCGCCGCGCTCGGGCGGCGTGGCGCGGTCTTCATTGTCGACGATCCCCAGACGCTCGATCTTCGATCGCGGCCGGCCGGGGCCTCGGTGGCGCTGCATTGGCCTTGCAACGCGCGCGAACTCGCCGACGCCGTTTTCGTCGTGTCTGGCGGGCAGAGCATAGAGCCGCCACAGGTCGAGACGATGCGGACGCCCGCGCGCGAAATCGCGATCCTTGTGGCGGAGGACAACAAGACCAATCAGAAGGTCATCGGCAAGATGCTGTCGCTGGCCGGACGTCAGGCGAAAATCGTCGACGACGGCCACGCCGCGCTCGATCTGCTCGCGCTCGAGCGGTTCGACGTCGTGCTCATGGACATCAACATGCCACGCGTCGACGGCATCGAGGCGACACGTCGGCTGCGCATGTTCGAGCGCTCGCTCGGCCGCCGCACCCCGGTGATCGCGTTGACAGCTGACGTGACCGACGAAACGCGCGCGCGCTGCATGGCGGCCGGCATCGACGATTGCATCACCAAGCCCATCGACCTGCCGAAACTTCTCGCCGCGATCGACCGTCTGCTGAATATGGAATCCTCGCCAACGCTTCCGGTTCAGGAGGAGGTTCACGACGATGCCGGCGAAGCCGTCGCTGCGGACGCCCGCGAAGGCGCCTCGGTGACGGAAGACGACATAAATGCAGCCGCGCTCGCCGATCTCGAACGGCTCGGCGGTCCGGACTTCGTGCGCGAGGTCGCGAGCCAGTTCGTCGCCGACGCCGCGCTGATCCTCAAGGAACTTGCTGTAGCTGCGCAGCAGGGCGACGTCGAGAAATTTCGCGACGAGGCGCATGCGCTGCGGTCCTGCTCCGCCAATGTCGGCGCGCGCTCCATCTATCGCCTCTGCCTCTCGTGGCGCCAGATCGGCCCCGAGGAATTCGCGACCGAAGGCCTCGCGCACGTGCGGCGGCTGGAGGAAGAATACGAGAAGGCGCGCGCGGGCCTTGCGCCCTATACCGCCGAGGCGGCTTGACGCGGCAGGCGTGCATCACGAAGTCCGCTCGGTCTCGGTTTCCAGCGTCCTGAGCAAGAGAGCGACGGCCGGGTCGGCTGCATCGACAATGTCGCGGGCGCGAGCGGAGAAGTCGGATGGATCAAGTCGCGCCAGCGTGACAAGGGTCGCGTCCGCCGCAACCTGCGCGGGCGCCATCCGAGATCTGCGCGCGACCTGCGTCCGCAACGCCTTGAATCGCGCCAGCCGCCGCGCCTGCTCGACGGTGAGCTCGGCGCCGTCGTCAACTCGCGCGACATGCGCGAGCTCCAGCGAAAAGCTTTCGTCCGGCTCCGCCTCGACGGCCCGCCCGGTGAACAGGCGTGAAACACGTTGGGTGAAAACGCCGCGCGCGGCGCGCGCGAGCGCCTGCGGTTTGCGCAGCCAGACCATGCGCCGTCGGCAATTGTCACAGGAGCCGCAGGTTTCCGCTCTTTCGCCGAGATAGTGAAGCACCGTGCGCCAGCGACAATCGAAGCCGCGCGCAAAATCATTGACGGCGGCAAGTTCGTCGGCGCGTGCATCGCTCGCGAGATCCCGCTGGGCCGCTCCATGCGCCATCCATGCCATGCGCGAAACGAAGGCCACCGCTTCCGCAGGCAGGCCGTCGCGTCCGGCGCGGCCGATCTCCTGATAATAGGCCTCGATAGAATGCGGCAGGTCGGCGTGACAGACGAAGCGTACGTCCTTCTTGTCGATGCCCATGCCGAAGGCGATGGTCGCCACCATCACGCTGTCGGCGCGCGCGAGAAACTCGTCCTGATTGGCGCTGCGCGTCGCAGCGTCGAGCCCCGCGTGATAGGGCAGCGCGGCGACGCCATTTTCGGCGAGCGCGTGCGCCAGCTGGTCAGTCGCCGCGCGCGACCCGCAATAGACAATCCCGCTCTCGCCGCGATGCCCGCGGATCACGCCCGCGACATCGCTCAGCGCATGCCGGCGCCGCCGCACGGAAATCGCGATATTGGGCCGCGCGAAGGAATGGACGAAATGTCGCGGCCTGCGGTAAAACAGCAGGTCCTCGATATCCGCGCGCGTGCGCGGCGCCGCCGTCGCTGTAACGGCGATCGTCTGCGGCGCGCCGAAGCGCCTCGCGATCTCGCCGATGCGGGCGTAATCCGGCCGGAAATCGTGTCCCCAGCGCGAGACGCAATGCGCCTCGTCGATGGCGAGAAGGCGCGGCCGCATGCGCGCGAGCATGTCGATCGTATCGTCGAGAGCCAGCCGTTCCGGCGCGACATAGAGCAGTCTGATCTTGCGCGCCTCGATCATGGCGAGCGTTGTCGCATTGTCCTCCGGCTCGTTGCCGGAATTGAGCGCGCCGGCCGCGACGCCCTTCGCGCGCAGCGCTGTGATCTGGTCGCGCATCAGCGAGATCAGCGGCGAGATCACGACAACGGGCGCGACGCCGACGAGCGCTGGAAGCTGATAGAGCAGCGATTTGCCCGCGCCCGTCGGCATCAATGCGAAGACGTCGTCGCCGGCGAGCACGGCTTCGACGATTTCGCGCTGGCCCGCGCGAAACCCGGCGAAGCCGAAGACGCGCCGCAGCGTCGCTTCCACGGCGTCCATGTCGGGCGGGGCGCGTCTATTTGGCACGGATCGACAGGCCCGCGACCATCAGATGCACTTCGTCGGCGCGCGCCGCGACGGCCTGATGCAGAAAGCCCGCCTCGTCGCGGAAGCGGCGCGACAGCGCATTGTCCGGCACGATTCCAAGCCCCACCTCGTTCGACACGACGAATGTCGGCGAATGTCGCGCAGCGAGCGCATCGACGAGACGCGCGCGCTCTGCGGCGATGTCGGCGTCCGCCAGCAGCCGGTTGGTGAGCCACAGCGTGAGGCAATCGACGAGAACGGGCGCGTCGTTGGGCGTATCGCGCAAGGCCGCGCAAAGTTCGTGCGGCGCGTCGATCGTTCGCCAGCGCGCATCGCGCCGGTCGCGGTGCGCGGCTATGCGCGCGCGCATCTCGTCGTCGAAGGCCTGCGCGGTCGCGATGTAGATCCACGGCGGCGCGAGCGCCGTCATGCGCGCCTCCGCGAACGTGCTTTTCCCCGAGCGTGCGCCGCCGAGCACGAGGACGAGAGGCCCGCGTTTCGCCTCCATCATGGCGCGCCCCGCAGCGCCGCTTCGAGCCGGGCCCAGGCGCCATCGGCGGGAATGCCGAAGCGCAGCCAGCGCGGATGTTCGGGAAAGTGCCTGACATGCACGCCCGCGCGCCCGAGCCGGTCGGCGATTGCCGGCGCGCGATCCTGCGCGGCGAGGCGAAACAGCGGCGTTCCGCCGACGATGTCGAACCCCGCCACGCGCAACAGTGTGTCGAGCCGCGCTATATCATGTTCCAGACGGTCGCGCGTCGCCATCAGCCAGTCACGGTCGCCGAGCGCGCGTGCGCCGAGCGCGATCGCGGGTCCCGAGACCGGCCACGGCCCGAAGCCTTCGCGCAAGCGGGCGGAGAGATCGAGCGGCGCGATCACGAAGCCGAGCCGCACGCCGGCGAGCCCGAAGGTCTTGCCGAAAGAGCGCAGCACGATCGCGCCGCAGGCCGCGGCGTCGCCGGCGATGCTCTCCGCGGGCGCGAGATCGGCGAAGGATTCGTCCACGACCAATCGCGTGTGACGCGCGAGCGCCAGCAGGGCGTCGCGCTCGATCGCGCGTCCCGTCGGATTGTTGGGATTGACGATGACGGCGACGTCGCAGTCCGCCAGCTCTGACGCGTCCGCGCAGGCGACGACATCTCGGCCTGCGCGACGCCAGCTCGCGGCGTGCTCGGCATAGGTCGGTCCGAGAATGCCGACGCGGCGCCCTGGCAAAACGCGCGGCAGCATCTGGATCAGCGCCTGCGCGCCGGGCGCCGCGACAATTGCGCGGGCGTCGGCGACGCCATAGGCGCGCGCCGCGCTCTCTTCCAGCGCGAGCAGGGTTGCAGGCTCGGGCAGTCGCGCGAAACATTCCTCGGGCAGCGCGCCGACGGGATAGGTGTGCGGATTGATGCCCGTCGACAGGTCGATCCACGTCTCCGGCGCATCGGGAAAGCGTCGGCGCGCGGCGGAAAGATCGCCGCCGTGCTCCAGCGGCGCGGGGGCGGCCTCGGCGTTCGGCGCGGGTCGGGCGTGCAACATGCCTGCCTTCATACAGCAGCGCCGCGCGCCTCGAAACTTGACGCGCCGTCGCGGCCCGTTACAGCCATGCGGATGGACCTGACGGAGAATATCGCGCTCGCCTTGCTGGCTCTGCTGATCGAGGCGCTCGTCGGCTACCCCGGCGGGCTCTACCGGATCATCGGCCATCCCGTCAGCTGGATCGGCCGGCTGATTGGCCTGGTCGAGCGCAGGCTGAACCTGCCCGAGCGCGGCGGCGATATGAGACGGGAGCGCGGCTGGGGTCTGATGATCGGCCTCTGCTTTCTGGTCGGCTTCGGCGGGCTTTCGATCCATCTGTCGCTCGCCGCAACGCTGCCGGGCCTCGCGCTGCTCGCGCTCATCGCCTCCACGCTCATCGCGCAACGCAGCCTTTATGCGCATGTCCGCGATGTCGCCGTCGCGCTCGACCGATCTCTTGAAGACGGCCGAGCTGCGGTGGCGCTCATCGTCGGGCGCAATGTCGAGGAGCTCGACGAAGCCGGCGTGTCGCGCGCCGCCGTCGAGAGCCTCGCGGAAAATTTCTCCGACGGCGTCGTCGCGCCGACCTTCTGGCTGGCGCTCGCCGGCCTGCCGGGCGCCGCGCTCTACAAGGCGATCAATACGGCCGACAGCATGATCGGCCACAAGACCGAGCGCTATCGCGACTTCGGCTATGCCGCCGCGAAAATCGACGATGTCGTCAACTGGCCGGCCGCGCGGATTTCCGGGGCGCTGATCGTCGGCGCGGCGGCGCTTGGGCGCGCAACCTATCCGCTGCGCGGCTGGCGAGTGATGAAGCGCGACGCCGGCAAGCATGTTTCACCAAACGCCGGCTGGCCGGAAGCCGCCATGGCCGGCGCGCTGCATGTGCGCCTCGGTGGGCCGCGCGCCTATGGCGGCAATGTCGTGGCCGGCGCCTGGCTTGGCGACGCGGACGAGCCGGTCGACCGCGCGACCATCCGTCGCGCGCTCAAGCTCTATCGGCGGGCCTGCGTGTTGCAGTTTTTCGGCCTCGCCTTCGTCGGCGCCTTGCTCGTATAAGGGCGCATGACGACCAAGACGAAAATCCGCGTCTGCGTGAAATGCCGCGCGACAGGCGAGCCGAAAGGGCCGATCGAGGACCGCATGGGCTCGCATCTCCTGCGCGAGCTGCGCGCAGCCGCCGCAGACGCCGGGGATGTCGAGATCGAGCCGGTCGAATGCCTGAAAGTCTGCGTGCGGCCGGTCACCATCACCCTGTCGGCTACCGACAAATGGACCTGGCTGTTCGGCGATTTTCCGCTGGGATCGACGTCGGACATTCTCGATGCCGCGCGGCTCTACGCCCGGATGCCCGACGGCCTCATCCCCAAGGAGGAGATGCCGCCGTCGCTGAAACTCGGACAGGTCGCGCGCGTGCCGCCGGGGTAGCAGACCGCGAGCCTGAAGGCTCGCGGTCTGCTACCCCGGCTCCATCATCGCGCGCTCGTCGGCCGTCACATCGGGCATGATCCCGAACCAGTCGTGGAAGGCGGGGCGCGCCTGCTGGATCAGCATGCCGAGCCCATCGACCGCAACATTTCCACGCACGCGAGCCGCCGCCAGAAGCGGCGTTTCCAGCGGCGTGTAGACGATATCGTTGACGAGCGCGTTTCTAGCCAGCGCGTCGAGAGATATGTCCAGAGGCGGCTGGCCGACCATGCCGTTGCTCGTGGTGTTGACGAGCAGGGCCGAGCCGGCGAGCGCCTCGGAGCGCTCGTCCCAGCGCAATGGCTTTACGGCCGCGCCGAATTCGTCCGCAAAGGCCTGCGCGCGCTCGAACGTGCGATTGACAACACGGACTTCCGGAGCGCCATCCGCGATCAGTCCGTAGACGATCGCCCGCGCCGCGCCACCGGCGCCCAGCACGACAGCAGGCCCCTGCGCCGCGCGCCAGCCGGGCGCCTGTGCGCGTAGCGCCTCCATGAAGCCGAACACGTCGTAATTGAAGGCCGCGAGCGAGCCGTCCTCCAGCACGACCACGCAATTGGCCGCGCCGATCGCTTTCGCCGCGGGATCGACGTGATCGGCGATCCGCACGATGTCCTCCTTGTGCGGCAGGGTGACGTTGCAGCCCGCGAAATTGAGCGCGGGCAGCGCGCGCAGCGCTGCTTCCAGCCTGCCGGGCTCGACCGGCAGCGGCGCGTAATAGCCGGAAACGCCATAGCGCCGCATCCAGCTGTTGTGCAGGCGCGGCGAGCGCGAATGCATGACAGGCCAGCCCATGACGCCGGCGAGGCGGAAGGTTGCGGGGTGCGACATGCCTCCCGCTTAGCCGAGGCCGACGCGCTTTTCCAGCGGCATGGGGCCCATGCGTCGCGCGGGATTGCCGAAAGCTGCATATGCATATATCGTCTGTTTATGGCCACAAACGCTTCCCCGAACCTCTGCACCGCCGCGCGCGTGCGAAAAGCGAGCCGCCGCGTGTCGCAGATCTACGACCGCGAGCTGGAGCCCTATGATCTCACGGTCACGCAATTCGGCCTGCTCGCGCAATTGCGCGCAGCGCCGGGCGTCACCATCGGAGCACTGGCCGAGCGCATGGTGATGGACGCCACCACCGTCTCGCGCAACCTGCGCCCGCTCGAGCGGCGCGATCTCGTTGCGGCGGAGGCGGATCGCGACGACGGGCGCGTGCGCAAACTCAAGCTGACGCCGGAGGGCCGCGCGACGCTCGATCGTGCGATGACCGGCTGGCGCGCGGCGCAGGATCACGTCGCCACGGCGCTGGGCGCAGAGGAAATGCGAGCGCTCAACGCCGCGCTCGATCGCGCGCTCGAACGTCTGGCGGTCTGAACCGCATGTCTAAAATCTGCATATACATCTAGCCGACCGAGGCCCCGATGCTTGCGCCCAACGCACAGAACCCGTTGCTGAGCGGCCCGATCCTGCCGACGCTGATGCGTCTTTCGCTGCCCAATATGGGCGCGATGGTCGCGACCTCGCTCGTCGCCATCGCGGAGACATCCTACGTCGGCGTGCTCGGCACCTCCGCGCTTGCGGGGCTCGCGCTCGTCTTTCCCTTCGTCATGCTGCAGCAGATGATGTCGGGCGGCGCCATGGGCGGCGGCGTTTCGTCGTCGATCGCGCGCGCGCTCGGCGCCAACGATGTCGCCCGCGCCAATTCGCTGGCCCTGCACGCGAGCTTCATCGGCCTGTCGGCCGGCGTCGTCATGGCGCTGATTATCTTCTTCCTCGGCCCGGCGATCTTCGCGGCGCTCGGCGGTCGCGACGCCGCGCTCGCCGACGCCATCGCCTATGCGCGCGTCTATTCCATCGCGGCCCTGTTCGTGTGGATGACGAATACGCTCGCTTCCGTCTTGCGCGGTTCAGGCAACATGCGCGTGCCCTCGGCGATCGTCTTCGTGGCGTCCGCCGCGCAGGTTGTGGTCGGCGGCGCGCTTGGTCTCGGGCTCGGCGGCCTGCCGCGCCTCGGCATGGCGGGCGTCGCGACCGGCCAGGTGGCGGCCTTCGGCGGCGCGTCGCTGGTGCTCGCCTGGTTCCTCATGTCCGGTCGCGCGCGCGTGACGCTCACGCCATCGGCTTTCGTCGCCGACGGCGCGCTGTTCCGCGACATCCTGCGCGTCGGCGGGCTCGCCTGTATCTCGCCGCTGCAGACGGTGGCGACCGTGCTCATCCTCACGCGTCTCGTCGCGCATTTCGGCACGTCCGCGCTGGCGGGCTACGGCATCGGCTCGCGTCTCGAGTTTCTGCTCATCCCCATCGCCTTCGCCATCGGCGTCGCCTGCGTGCCCATGGTCGGCATGGCGATCGGCGCGGGCGACGTGTCTCGCGCACGCAGGGTCGCGTGGACGGGCGGCCTCGTGTCGGCCTGCATGCTCGGCGCGGTCGGCCTGTTCTTCGCGGCCTTCCCGCATCTGTGGTCGCGCATGTTCACGCATGATGCGGGCGTACTCGAATCCGCGCGCATCTATCTCGTCTGGTCCGGTCTCGCCTATTTCTTCTACGGCCTCGGCCTCTGCCTCTATTTCGCCTCGCAGGGCGCGGGCAAGGTTCTCGGGCCCGTGCTCGCCGGCACTGTGCGCCTTGCCGTCGTCCTCGCCGGCGGCCTCTGGCTCGCCTCGTGGGACGCGCCGCAATGGACGATGTTCGTGGTGGTGGGCCTGTCGATGCTCGCCTATGGGCTGGCGACCGCGGGCTTCGTCTGGATCACGCCCTGGGGGAAGAAGGCGTAGGGCTTCCCCTTCTCCCCGCTCGCGGGGAGAAGGTGGCCGACAGGCCGGATGAGGGGCCGAGCCACAACACGCGCACCAGTCGCTTGCCCCCTCACCCCGGCCCTCTCCCCGCTTTGCGGGGAGAGGGAGAGGCCCTTTCAATACCTCAAGCAAATCTTCCCGAAATGCCCCGCGCCCTTCATGCAGCGCAAAGCCTCGGGAACCTCATCGAAGGCAAACGTCCGGTCGATCACCGGCTTCATGCCGGCCTTGTCGATCGCCGCCACCATCTGCTCGAACATTTCGCGCGAGCCGACGGAAAGCCCGATCATCCGCAAATTCTTGCCGAACAAGGTGGGCATGGCGATCTGCTGCGAAAAGCCCGAGAGCACGCCGATCACCTCGATACGCCCGCCGACCTTTGCGGCTTCCAGCGACTGGTTGAGCGTGCCCGCGCCGCCGACTTCGACGACGTGATCGACACCCGCGCCGCCGGTCAGTTCCAGCGCCGCCTTCGCCCATTCGGGATGTGTCTTGTAGTTGATCGTCTCGTCCGCGCCCAACGCCTTCGCGCGCGACAGCTTGCCGTCGGACGAGGATGTCACGATCACTTTCGCGCCGGCCATCTTGGCGAATTGCAGCGCGAAGATCGACACGCCGCCCGTGCCCTGCACGAGCACGGTCTCGCCTGTCTTCAACTCGCCTTCCACCATCAGCGCGCGCCAGGCGGTGAGGCCGGCGCAGGGCAGGGTGGCGGCTTCCTCGAACGACCATGCCCTCGGAATGGGCGAAACCGCCTCCGCCTTGGCGACGAATTCCTCCTGCAAGACACCGGGCAGCGGGCCGCCGAGCGGTCGTGAGCGCTTGGTGGCGTCCGGCCGTCCATCGATCCAGCCTTCGAAGAACATCGGGCAGACGCGGTCGCCGACCTTCACGCGCGAAACGCCTTCGCCGATCGCGAGCACTTCGCCCGCGCCATCGGAGAAGGGGATGAGCGGCAGACGGCGCGTGCCGCCCATGCCCTGCACCGTCAGAAGATCGCGATAGTTCACCGACGCCGCGCGCATGCGGATCAGGACTTCGCCGGCGCCCGGCTGGCGTGTTTTCGCCTCGATCATCTTCAGATGATCGATCCCCCATTCGCCCTCGACCTGCCATGCGCGCATGACGATCACTCCGCAGCGGCGGCGTGCGTCACGACCATATTGGCCATGCGTCGCGTGATGATGGCTTCCGCGTCGGCCACGATGCGGTCGACGAGTTCCTTCACCGAGGGAATATCGTGGATCAGGCCTTGCACCATTCCGGCCGACCAGATGCCTGCGTTGATGTCGCCGCTCTCGAGTCCCGCCCGACCGCGCACGCCGGCGACGAGATGCTTGACTTCCTCGAAAGTCGCGCCGCGCTTCTCCGCGGCGATGACTTCGTCGCTAATCGCATTCTTCGCGACGCGCGCCGTATTGTGCATGGTGCGGAAGATGAGATTGGTGGCGCGCTCGTCGTTCGCCACCATCTGCTGCTTGAACGCTTCGTGGATCGGCGCTTCTTTTGTCGCGCAGAAGCGCGTGCCCATGTTGACGCCGTCGGCGCCGAGCGCCAGCGCCGCCGCCAGTCCTCGCCCGTCGCCGAAACCGCCCGATGCGATCATCGGGATCGTGATCTTGTCGGCGGCGCAGGGAATGAGGATCAGGCCGGGAATGTCGTCCTCGCCCGGATGGCCCGCGCATTCGAACCCGTCGATCGAGATCGCATCGACGCCCATGCGCTGCGCGGACGCCGCGTGGCGAACGGCCGTGCATTTGTGGATGACCTTGACGCCGTGCTTCTTGAAATCGTCGACATGTTCCTGCGGCTTGTAGCCCGCCGTCTCCACGATCTTCACGCCGCTCTCGATGATCGCGCGCCGATATTCGGCGTAAGGAGGCGGATTGATGGACGGCAGGATGGTGAGGTTCACGCCGAACGGCTTGTCGGTCATCTCCGCACAGCGTTTGATCTCTTTTGCGAGATCCTCCGGCGTCGGCTGCGTCAGCGCGGTGATGAAGCCGAGCGCTCCGGCGTTCGCCACGGCGGCGACGAGCTCCGCGCGCCCCACCCATTGCATGCCGCCCTGCACGATCGGGTGCTGCACGCCGAACATTTCGGTGAAACGGGTCTTGAGCATGGTGTGTTTCCTCCGTGTCTCGTTCTCGAATCTTGCGCGTCTTTCCCTTCTCCCCGCGAGCGGGGAGAAGGTGGCCGAAGGCCGGATGAGGGGTCAAAGGGCCGGCATGCATACCAGTCGCTTGGCCCCTCACCCCAGCCCTCTCCCCGTAAACGGGGAGAGGGAGTCAGTCTCCACTGAACCGCGCCGGCCTCTTCTCAAGAAATGCCGCCACGCCCTCCCTGAAATCCGCGCTCGCGCCGGCGATGCGCTGCGTTCTGTATTCGAGGTCGAGTTGATCCTCGAAACCATTCTCCGTCGAATCCCAATAGAGCCCGCGCATCAGCGCCAGCGCCTTGGTCGGTCCCGCCGCCAGTTCTCGCGCGACTTTCATCGCCTCGGCGAGCGCCGCGCCGTCATCGACCACGCGATTGATCAGTCCCCAGGCCAGCGCCTTTTCCGCCGGCAGTTTTTCGCCGAGCAACGACAGGCCTCCATCGCGCGCGCGACGCCGATGCCGCGCGGCAGCAGCCATGTCGAACTGACGTCGGGCAAGCCTGATACGCCGGAACGCCTGCAGGGAACAGGCGGACGCGCGGCGATCACGATGTCGCCGGTCGGCGCTAACCATGCCGCCGCCCGCGCCGCGCCATTGACGGTCACGGCAGGGCAGTGCGGGCACCGAGCCGCGGCAGCAACGCGGATGCCAGTGCGTCTCCACAAAACCCTACAGGCGGCGCGCACCCGAGCCGCGATCTTTCAGGTTCGCGCCGAACAGAGAGCGTCCACTTCCAGCGGCGCTGACGAAGGCAGCAGGCGCCGTTCGCCCTGTCCTCTGATAATGTCGAGCGCCGACAGATGTCGTCGAGCATCAGGGCTCGCCGGCCGGCATGCATACCAGTCGCTTGGCCCCTCACCCCAGCCCTCTCCCCGTAAACGGGGAGAGGGAGTCAGTCTCCACTGAACCGCGCCGGCCTCTTCTCAAGAAATGCCGCCACGCCCTCCCTGAAATCCGCGCTCGCGCCGGCGATGCGCTGCGTTCTGTATTCGAGGTCGAGTTGATCCTCGAAACCATTCTCCGTCGAATCCCAATAGAGCCCGCGCATCAGCGCCAGCGCCTTGGTCGGTCCCGCCGCCAGTTCTCGCGCGACTTTCATCGCCTCGGCGAGCGCCGCGCCGTCATCGACCACGCGATTGATCAGTCCCCAGGCCAGCGCCTTTTCCGCCGGCAGTTTTTCGCCGAGCAACGACAGCTCCATCGCGCGCGCGACGCCGATGCCGCGCGGCAGCAGCCATGTCGAACCGACGTCGGGCACAAGCCCGATACGCCGGAACGCCTGCAGGAAATAGGCGGAGCGCGCGGCGATCACGATGTCGCCGGTCAGCGCCAGCGCCATGCCGCCGCCCGCCGCCGCGCCATTGACGGCGGTCACGACAGGGCAGTGCAGACGCCGCAGGCGCCGCAGCAGCGGATGCCAGTGCGTCTCCAGCACGAAGCCTACGGGCTTGGCCTTGCCCGAGCCGCGATCTTTCAGGTTCGCGCCGGAGCAGAAGGCCGTCCCGGCGCCCGTGATGACGAGGCAGCGGGCGCCGTTCGCCCTGTCCTCGATAATGTCGAGCGCCGACAAGATGTCGTCGAGCATCGGCTCGCCGGCGGCGTTCATCACGTCCGGATCGTTCAACGTCAGAACCGCGACGCCGTCTTCGATCTCGATCCGGACGCGATCGAACGTCATCTCATTCGCCCTTGAATTTCGCGGGCCGCTTTTCGAGAAAGGCCGTGACGCCCTCCTTGAAGTCGGCGCTCGCGCCGGCGATGCGCTGCGTCCGGTATTCGAGGTCGAGCTGTTCCTCGAACGTGTTTTCCGGGCTGTCCCAGTAGAGGCCGCGGATCAGCGCCAGCGCCTTGGTCGGGCCGTTGGCGAGTTCCTTCGCCATCTTCTTCGCCTCGTTCATCAACTCCGCATCGTCGTAGACGCGGTTGATCAGGCCCCATTCGAGCGCCTTCTCTGCGGGCAGCTTTTCGCCGAGCAGCGACAGCTCCATCGCGCGCGCCGTACCGACGAGACGCGGCAGCATCCAGGTCGAACCCGCGTCCGGCACGAGGCCGATGCGGCGGAACGCCTGAAGGAAGTAAGCGGATTTGCCCGCGAGCTTGAGGTCGCCCATCAGCGACAGGCTCATGCCGGCGCCGGCGGCGGCGCCGTTGATCGCAGTCAGGATCGGACAATGCAGGCGGCGCATGCGGCGCAGGATCGGATGATAATGGCTCTCGAGCACGGAGCCCGCGCCGCCGCTCTTCGATGTCTGGGTGTTGCGCCCCTGCAGGTTGGCGCCCGCGCAAAAACCCTTGCCCGCGCCGGTCAGCACGACGCAGCGCACGCCGTTCGACCTGTCCTCGATGAAATCGAGCGCCGCGATCAGCCCTTCGAGCATGTCGACGGAAATGGCGTTCATCACCTCGGGATGATTGAGCATGACGACGGCGACGCCGTCTTCGGTTTCCACCTTGACCTTGTTGAAATCTGGCATTGGCGTTTCCTCGTTTTCGCAAAAGCTTTGTCGTTGTCCCTTCTCCCCGCGAAACGGAGAGAGGGTGGCGCGACGCGCCGGATGAGGGGGCCAAGCCGGAACAACGCGCCCGGCCGCTTGTCCCCTAGCCCCAGCCCTCTCCCCATTTCACGCGGAGAGGGAGTTAGTCCTTACAATCCCATCTCCGCGAACATCTTCTTGCGCGGCCCCATGAAGCCGAACAGATAGCCCGCGACCTTGCGCATCTGGATTTCTTCCGAGCCTTCCGTGATGCGGTAGCGGCGGTGGTGGCGGTAGATGTGCTCGAACGGCTTGTGGCGCGAATATCCTATGCCGCCGTGCACCTGGATCGCCCGGTCGGCCGCCTGGCCGCAAAGCCGGTTCGCCCAGTAATTGCACATCGAGACCTTGTCGGAGAGCTTGTGCTCTAGGCCGGCGCGCTCCGTGCGATCCATTTCCCACGCAGTCTTGCGGATCAGCAGGCGCAGCATTTCCGCCTGCGTCGCGAGTTCCACCAGCGGGAACTGGATCGCCTGATTGGTGGCGAGCGCCTTGCCGAACGGCTTGCGCTCGCGCGCATACTTGATGCTCTCCTCGATGCAGAAGACCGCCGCGCCGAGCGAGGAAGCCGCCTGCCGGATGCGGTTCTCGTGCACGAAACACTGCGCGAGCGCGAGACCGTGATCGAGATCGCCGAACAGCGCGTCCTCGGGCACCCAGACGTTGGTCAGCGACAGACGCGGGTGGTCGGTCGGCATGTTGAATGTCCACATGTATTCCTCGATCACGAGGCCCTCGGACGGCACAGGCACGAGAAAGCACGAAATGCCTTTGGCGTCGCCGTCCTTGCCCGACGTGCGCGCAAACAGCGCGCAATGCGTGGCGTGGTGCATGCCGGTGATCCACATCTTCTCGCCGTCGATGCGCCAGCCTGCCTTGCCGCCGCGCGATTCCGGCACGGCGCGCGTGCCCATATGCGTGGCGTCGGAGCCGTGTGCGCCCTCGGTTAGACCGAAACATATGCGCGTCTCGCCGGTGAACTGACCGGGAATCAGCGCCTTTTTCTGATCCTCGCGTCCATAGGTGTCGAGCATGATGACGACAGGAAAATTGCCGACGATCGAATGCTCGTTCTGCAGGTCGTTGTGCAGGCCGAGGCCCTGGGACGCAAAGTGTTCGCGGATCGTCGCCATGGCGAGATTGGAGCCGTCCTTGCCGCCATACGCCTTCGGCAGCGCGAAGCGAAGGTGGCCGGCCTTGTCGGCGACATTCTTCGCCTCGCGCAGCAGCGCTTCCCATTCCTTGCGCGGCAGGCCGCCATTGTCGAAATCCGTGCGCGCCCATTCGCGGCGATGATCGAAGAAGCGGATGTTGTCGTCGCGATTCTCGATCGGCTTGATCTCGCGTTCGACGAAGGCGTCGAGTTCGACGAGATAGTCGCTGATGTCTTTGGGCAATCCGAAATCCATGGGCGTTTCCTCTTATTGTTGGCGTGTGGCTTCATGCCGGTAAGGGCCATATTGCGGTTGGTCGACGGCGAGCTTCGCCAGCGTCGTCGTCCAGAGATGATCGGCAAGGCCCGGCGTCTCCAGCGTCAGATCGCCATCGGCGATCTTGCGTGACAATTCCGCGTTCAACTCAGCCAGCGCGCCGCCGTGCCCGAGCAGCATCGTCAGCCGTTCGATTTCCGCCGCGTCGGCCGCCGGCTCCTGCGCGATCTGCCGCGCGACGAGGTCGAGCGCATTGCAGGACACGCGCAATTGAAACGCATGATGCGCCGTCAGCGTCGGCAGGAGCTGGTCGCGCAAATAATGCGCGACGGCGGCGAGAAGGTCGGAAGGCGTGGGCTTGTCCTGCATCGCGCTCTCCTCACGCGCCGCGCGGCGCCAGCAGGCGCATCAGGTCGATTTCGTTTTCCGACGTACGCCGGCCGATCATCGAGAGTTCGACGGGGCGGTCCGATTGCTTCGCGCGAAACCCCATGCCCATGCACATCACGCCCCAGCGCATCGAGCCCACCAGTTCCCAGAATTTGAGAACCTCCGGATCGACGCGTCCGCCGCCGGCCGCTTCATAGCCGGCCATCAGATCCTCGCGCTGGCCAAAGCCGCCGACCGGCTTGTCGATCACGCTGAAGCGCCACGAGGCCGTGCAGATCCAGCCGAGATCGCGCATGGGATCGCCGATATGCGCGAGCTCCCAGTCGAGCACGGCCGACACGCCCTGCGGCGTGATCAGCATGTTGCCGTTGCGGAAGTCGCCGTGCACGAGACGCGGCTTCGCGCTCTCGTCGGGCATGCGCTCCCGCGCCCAGCGGAAGGCGAGTTCGAACACCGGCCGCGGCTCGCTCCACCGCCGGTAGTTCTCGAACATGGTCTCGATTTCTTCGCGGGGCTTTATGCGCGGCAGGTTGGGCAGGCAGGCGGGGTCGATCGCATGGATCGCCGCGAGAATTTCGCCGGCCTGTCGCGCCAGCTTCGGTCGGATGGCGGCGAATTGCTCGTCGCGCACGATCTTGCGGCCAAGCGCCTCGCCATCGACATGGCTCATCAGGAAGCCGCGACCGAAATCATCTTCGGGCCTGATTACATAGTGCACATGCGGCGAGGGCACGCCCGCGCGTTCGGCCGCCTGCATCAGCGCGGCCTCGGTCTCGAGATCGATTTTCTCCACCACGGGCACGCCGGCAGGCGCGCGCCGCAGGATCATGCGTTCCGGTCCGCGCGCGCGCATCGCGACAAGCGACCACGTCTCCTGGCTCGCGCCGCCCGACAGGCGCACGACCTTGTCGAGACGTTCGACATCGGGCGCGAATTTGCGCACGACCGCGAGCAGGCGATCGGGGAAGGGGGACTTATCGGTATCGTGTTGTTGAATGGCCCCCTCCCATTCCCTCTCCAGTACACGGAGGAGGGCGGCAGGCGTTGCTCTGCCGGTCAGCGACAATCTTTTCCCTCTCCCCGCGTGCGGGGAGAGGGCAGGGGTGAGGGGCAAAGCGACTTGGAGAACCGTTGCGGCGCGGCCCCTCATCCGGCGCGTCGCGCCACCTTCTCCCCGTATCTGGTCGAAGTCGGCAACAGCCGACTTCGTACCTGCGGGGAGACGGGTGTGCCCGCAAGCAGCCCTACAGCCGCTCCACGATCGTCACGTTGGCGAGACCGCCGCCTTCGCACATGGTCTGCAGGCCGTAGCGCTTGCCGCGCGTCTCCAGCGCGTGCAGCAGCGTCGTCATCAGCTTGGTGCCGGAGCCGCCGAGCGGATGGCCGAGCGCGATCGCGCCGCCGTTGACGTTGAGGCGCGCGGGATCGGCCTTGGTGCCCTTCAGCCAGGCGAGCGGGATCGGCGCGAAGGCCTCGTTGACCTCGAACAGATCGATGTCGTCGATCTTCATGCCGGCCCGTTCCAGCGCCTTGTTGGTGGCCGGCACCGGCGCTTCCAGCATGATGACGGGATCATGCCCCATCACATACATGTGGTGGATGCGCGCGAGCGGCTTCACGCCCAGCGCCTTCAGGCCCTTTTCGTTGACGACCATCACGCCGGACGCGCCGTCGCAGATCTGGCTCGACGTGGCGGCCGTGATCATGCCGCCCTCCTGCAGAAGCTTGACGCCCTTGATGCCTTCCAGCGTCGCCTCGAAGCGAATGCCCTCGTCGACATTGTGCAATTGCTTCTCGCCCTCGACCGTCACCTGCACGGGGACGATCTCCTTCTTGAACTCGCCGGCCTGCGTCGCGCGGATCGCCTTCTGGTGGCTTTCGAAACCGAACAGGTCGAGCTCGTCCTTGGTCAGGCCGTATTTCTTGGCGACGGCCTCGGCGCCCGGAAACTGGCTGAACTGCACGCCGGGATAGCGCTCTTCCATGTTCGGGCTCTTGTAGAAGCCAAAACCGTGCTTGGCCGGCAGCGCGGCGGGCAGGCCCATCGGCACGCGCGACATGCTCTCGACGCCCGCCGCAATCACGATGTCCTGGAAGCCGGACATCACCGCCTGCGCCGCGAAATGCAGCGCCTGCTGCGAGGAGCCGCACTGGCGGTCGACGGAGGTGCCGGGCACGCTCTCGGGCAGCTTGGAGGCGAGCACGGCGTTGCGGCCGATGTTGACCGCCTGCTCGCCGGCCTGACCGACGCAGCCCATGATGACGTCGTCGATCTGCGCGGGATCGGCGCCGGCGCGCTCGACCAGCGAGTCCAGAACCTGCGCGGCGAGATCGGCCGGATGCCAGCCAGACAGCCTGCCGCCCTTGCGGCCGCCTGCGGTGCGCGCGGCGGCGACGATATAAGCCTCGGCCATTTTCAACTCCCTGCTTGTTCGTTTTCCCGGATTGTCGGACAGCTTACGGGGCGCTCTTAGATTTAGTCAATCGACTAACTAAATCTTGCCCGCGCCCCCGCCATGCGATAAGTGCAAGGGACAAGCGTCACGACAAGACGCAAAAGGGTTGGAAGCATCGGGAGGTATCGTCAGCCATGGCCTATGAACACATTCTGGTCGAGCGCGAGGGCCCGATCACAATCGTCACGCTCAATCGTCCGCAAGTGTTCAACGCGCTGCACAAGCCCGCGCATTTCGAACTCGAGGACGCCTTCGACAAATTCTCCGCCGATCCCGACCAGTGGGTCGCGATCGTCACCGGCGCCGGCGACAAGGCGTTTTCGGCGGGCAACGATCTCAAGTATCAGGCTGCCGGCGGTGAGCGCGGCTGGGGCAAGAGCGGTTTCGGCGGTCTCGTGTCGCGCTTCGATTGCGACAAGCCGATCATCGCGGCCGTCAACGGCTTCGCCATGGGCGGCGGCTTCGAAGTCGCGCTCGCCTGTGACATCATCGTCGCCGCGGAAAACGCCGTCTTCGCTCTGCCGGAGCCGAGCGTCGGCCTCGCGGCCATGGCCGGCGGTCTCCTCCGCCTGCCGCGCACGATCGGCATGAAGCGCGCCATGGGCATGATCTTGACCGCCCGCCGCGTCAGCCCGCAGGAAGGCAAGGAGCTCGGCTACGTGCACGAGGTGACGCCGACCGGCGGCGCACTCGAGGCGGCCAAGAAGATCGCGCAGCACATCTGCACGCTCAGCCCCATGTCGATCCGCGCCTCCAAGCAGGTTGCGATCCGCGGCGCCGAAATGTCGCTCGCCGACGCGCTCGTCGCGCAGAACGAATTCCCCGCCGTGAAGGCCATGTTCGGCTCGGCCGATCTCATCGAGGGCCCGAAGGCTTTCGCCGAAAAGCGCAAGCCGAATTGGACGGGGCGGTAAAGCCGCAGTGATGCCAGTCATTGCGAGCGAAGCGAAGCAATCCATCCCCGGATGTTGATCGAACGGCAGGGATGGATTGCCGCGTCGCTTCGCTCCTCGCAATGACGGCGGGAAACATGCCGTAGGAATGCGGGAGGAATAGAATGACCAAAGCCACCGGCCCGCTCGCGGGCGTACGCATCGTCGAATTCGCTGGCATCGGGCCCGGCCCCTTCGCCTGCATGCTGATGTCGGACATGGGCGCCGACGTCATCGCCATCCAGCGGCCCAGCCACGGTCGCAACCACCCCGGCAATTTCGTCAATCGCGGCCGCCGCACAATCGAACTCGATCTCAAGAAGCCCGAGGACGTCGCGACCGCCAAGGCGCTGGTCGCCAAGGCCGATATTCTTGTCGAGGGCTTTAGGCCCGGCGTGATGGAGAAGCTCGGTCTCGGCCCCGATGAGGCGCTGAAGTCGAATGCGAAGCTTGTCTACGCCCGCATGACCGGCTGGGGACAGGAGGGCCCGCTCGCGATGGCCGCCGGCCATGACATCAACTATGTCGCGGTCACCGGCGCGCTCGATTCTTTCCGTGCGCGAAAAGGCGGCCTCGTCTCGCCGCTCAACCTCGTCGGCGATTACGGCGGCGGCGCGCTTTATCTCGTCATGGGCGCGCTCGCCGCGCTGATTTCGGCGCGCGCAACCGGCAAGGGGCAGGTGGTCGACGTCGCCATGTGCGACGGCGTCGCGAGCCTCATCACCATGTTCCATGCGCTCAAGGCCATGGGTGTGTGGACTGACACCCCCGGCGAGAACCTGCTCGATGGCGGCGCGCCCTTCTACGGCCCGTTCGAGTGCAAGGACGGCAAGTTCTTCACCATCGGCGCCATCGAGCCGCAGTTCTACGCGGAACTGCTGCAGCGCGCCGGCATCGACGATCCCGAGTTCAAGGATCAGAACGCCCGCGCCAAATGGCCCTCGCAGCGCGAGAAGATGGAAGCCATCTTCAAGACGAAGACGCGCGACGAATGGTCGAAGCTGCTCGAAGGCACCGACGCCTGCGCGATGGCGGTCTATTCGATGGAAGAGGCGAAGGCCCACCCGCATCTCGTCGCGCGGAAGACGTTCGTCGAGCACGCGGGCGCCGTGCAGCCCGCGCCCGCGCCGCGTTTCTCCCGTACGCCCTCGCAGATCCAGTCCGCGCCGATGGAAGGCCGGATCGAACCTGCGGCGGCCGTGGCTGCGTGGAGTTGATCGTCGCACTGATGTAACAGGGCCGTCATTGCGAGTGCGGCGAAGCAATCCAGAGGCGGGTTGCGACTCCTGGATTGCTTCGTCGCTTCGCTCCTCGCAATGACGGTTTCTTCAAGCGCTAATCGTCAACCACTTACGAAAGGGGCATCACATGGATCTCAACGGACTTTCTGTTTTCGTCACCGGCGGCGGCTCGGGCCTCGGCGCGGCGACGGCGCGGCTGATGGCGGCCAAGGGCGCCAAGGTCGCCTGCTTCGATCTCAACAAGGAAAACGCCGAGAAGGTCGCCAAGGAAATCGGCGGCGTCGGCATCGGCGGCGACGTCTCGAGCGAGGCCGACGCCAAGTCGGCGCTGGACGCGGCCGAGAAGGCGCATGGCGTTCCGCGCGTGCTCGTCAATTGCGCGGGCATAGGCAACGCCATCACGACCGTCAACAAGAACGGACCGTTCCCGCTCGACGCCTTCAAGAAGATCATCGAGGTGAACCTCGTCGGCTCGTTCAACATGCTGCGCCTTGCGGCCGAGCGCATGTCGAAGCAGGATCCGGTTGGCGAAGAGCGCGGCGTCGTCATCAACACGGCCTCGGTCGCCGCTTTCGACGGCCAGGTCGGCCAGGCCGCCTATTCGGCGTCCAAGGGCGGCATCGTCGGCATGACCCTGCCGATCGCGCGCGACCTCGCCCGCTTCGGCATTCGCGTCAACACGATCGCGCCCGGCCTGTTCCTTACGCCGCTGATGAAGGGCCTGTCGGAAGAAGCCCAACGCAGCCTCGCCTCGCAGGTGCCCTTCCCCTCGCGTCTCGGCGACCCCTCCGAATATGCCGCGCTCGCCGTGCACATCGTCGAGAACGCCATGCTCAACGCCGAAACGATCCGCCTCGACGGCGCGATCCGCATGGCGCCGCGTTGATGTGATTATTTGACGCGGCGCCTCCGGGCGCCGCGTTTGCAGCAAGCCTCATCCTGAGGAGCAGCGCGAAGCGCTGCGTCTCGAAGGATGGCCGCAGCCGCGGACTTGACCATCCTTCGAGACGCCGCTTCGCGGCTCCTCAGGATGAGGTTTTGTGATGCGTCTCGGCAGACCCCCGAAGGAAGAGACGATGTCCGAACCCGTCCTGAAAATCGAAAAGCGCGGGCCCGTCGACTGGGTCACGCTCAACCGGCCGGACGCGCTCAACTCGCTCAACCCCGAGCTCGTCGACGCGCTCAATCACTACTTTGAATCGCTCGAGCGCAACTACGACACGCGCATCGTCGTGCTGCGCGGCGCGGGCAAGAATTTTTGTGCGGGCCTCGACATCAAGGCGAGCGCCAAGCGCAATTCGGAAGGCGGCTATGGCGCCGATACGCAGGCCTCGCTCGACGGCCAGCGCCGCATCGCCAATATCGTCATGAAGATGCGCCGCTGCCCCCAGCCCATCGTCTGTTGCGTGCAGGGCGCGGCCGCCGGCGGCGGATTCGCGCTGGCGCTCGCCGCCGACATTCGTATCGCGACGCCGAATGCGCGCATGAACTGCGCCTTCATCAAGCTCGGCGTCGGCGGCTGCGACATCGGCTCGTCATACTTCCTGCCGCGCCTTGTTGGCGTCTCGGTGGCTTCCGAGCTCATCCTCACCGGTCGGTTCATCCAGGCGCCGCGCGCGCTCGCCGTCGGTCTCGTGTCGGAGATCGTCGAGGAAGCCGACCTTGAAAAGGCCGCGCAAGGATATGTCGACGACCTCCTTCTGACCGCGCCGCTCGCGCTGCGCCTGTCGAAGGAATGCCTCAACATGAGCGTGGACGCGGGGTCCATCGAACAGGTGATCGCGATGGAGGATCGTAACCAGATCCTGTGCGTGAAATCGGAGGATTTCCGCGAAGGCATCACGGCGTTTCTTGAAAAGCGCAAGCCGAACTGGGCGTGAGCCCAAACGAAAACGCCCGCCGAAGGGTGGGCGTCTGCTTGTGGATCGCCCGACTTCAATCCACCAGCGCGATGAAATTCGTGCCGTCCCAGGATTCCTTGTTGCGCGCGCCTTCATCGGAAATGATGAAGACGGCGCCGGGACCGGCGATGGCGGCCAGGCGCGCCGCCACGCCCGGCGCGATGTGAATGCGCCTGAGAGCATCTTCGGCGTTGGGCGCGACCGGGATGGAGGCGACGTCGCCCGCCTTGTTCCCGCGCAGCATAGCCTCGCGCGTGCGGCTGGCGATGCTGAGGCTCGACCAGGACGTGCGGCCTTCCTCGGCGGCCTGCGCGACGAACATATGCGCGCCGATCGGCCGGTTGGGGTGGTCGATTTCGATCGGAACCTCGAACAGCGGGCGGAAATTCCGGCGAACGTAGAGCTTGCCCGCCTTGCGATTGACGAGAACCGAGATCGGCATTTTCGCGGCGAGATCGACCTTGGTCTTCACCTGGTAGTGTCCGACCGAATTGTTCGGTCCCTCGATTTCGCCCGGCGTGCGGGCGGCCTCGACCGCCTCGCCCATCACGTAGCGTCGCGGCGGCGCCTGGAAGACGCTGGCGAAATCGGTCAGCGGAATCGGCTTCACGTCCTCGCGCGAAATTACCACGCGCACGCCGCGCTTGGTGAAGCGATAGAGATCCTTGGCATAGGCGGCGGGCAGGCGGATACAGCCGTGCGAGGCGGGCCGTCCCGTCACATGGCCCTCGTGCAGCGCGACGCCAGACCAGGTCAGGCGCTGCATGTAGGGCATGGGCGCATCGTCGTAGAGCGTCGAGCGGTGGAACACCTGCTTCTCGATCACGCTGAACACGCCATAGGGCGTCGGGTGATCGGCGCGGCCGGTCGAGACAACGGTGTCGGACACGGCCTTGTCGCCGTCGTAGACGGTCAGGTGCTGCCGGTCGGTCGAGACGACGATGGTGATCGGGCCCTGGGCGGAGGCGGGCAGCAGCCCGTTGCTCTTCGACAGGTCCGGGTTCTTGTACCGCGCGGGTACCGAGAGGTTGCGGGCGCGGCGCGGCTTGGCGGCAGGCTCCGGCCGCACGGGCGCCAGTCGCTGCACCGGCTGGCGCGGCGCGAACAGATCCCAGAAACTCTGCGCGGACGCCGTCTCGACGCTAGCCAAACCGATAGCTGCGCCGGCCACGAGGGCCGAAACGCCGTTTATCAGCACGGCTGTTCTGGTCCGCTGCGACTTGTCCAAAGAATCCCCCAACGCTCGTTTGTACGTTAACACTTTCCGGATAGGCCGACGACGCCCCGAACGCTGTGCGCCAGCGCATGTGTCGCGCAGGCAACAGCCGGCCGCCGTCGCAATCGGCAGAGAAACAGCAAGTTGTTAACGAAGTTTAACTATTTGACCTCGGCGACCGCCGCGATCAGCCGGGCGATGTCCTGATCGCGCGACAGCCTGTGATCGCCGTCGCTGATGAAGGAGAGCGTGGCGGGATCGTCGGCGAGATGCTCGACCAGCGCCAGCGCGTGGCGCCATGGCACGTCGGGGTCCTGCATCCCCTGCAGGATATGCGCCGGCCCGTAGGTGCGAATCGCCGTGCCGAACAGCAGATGCTTGCGGCCGTCATCGAGCAGCGCCTTGGTGATCGGATAGGGCTCCGGCGAATATTCGGATGGACGAAGCCAGCGCCCGGTCGTCTCGATCTCGGCTTTGGCCCTTGCGCTCAGGCTCGGCTCCATCAGCGTCGAGGTGAAGTCGACGGCCGGCGCGATCAGCACCATGCCGGCGATCCGGTCCGCCTCGCCGGCCGCCGCCAGCGCGCGGGCGGCGAGCAGGGCTATCCAGCCGCCCATCGACGATCCGATCAGAACCTGCCGCCCGCGCGTCTGGCTGCGGATGATCGCGAGACTTTCCTCCAGCCAGCGGCTGATCGTGCCGTCCTCGAAGGCGCCGCCGGACTCCCCGTGCCCGGAATAATCAAAGCGCAGGCAGGCGCGGCCGGTCTCGGCGGCGAAGGATTCCAGCGCCGTCGCCTTTGTGCCGGTCATGTCGGACTTGAAGCCGCCGAGCCACACGATGCCCGGCAGCTCCGCGCCGGCCGGCGTCGCGGGCTGGGCGACATAGGCGATCTCGCGCGCTTGCGCCCCTTCGCCCACGCTCAGCCGCCCCGCCTTCGCTTGCGCCGCCATCCGTTCCGTCCGTCGTTCGATTCGATGTGTAAGCGACCGTAAACCCTGTCGCGCTAATTACCATCAACGATGCCGCAATTTCAGCGCTTCTTTCAGGTCGATCGGCCCATCGCGGGCAAGACGGTCCTGCAGATCATCCCCGCGCTCGACTCGGGCGGCGCGGAGCGTACGACGCTGGAAATCGCCGACGCTCTCGTTCGCGCCGGCGCGCGCGCCTTGGTGGCGACCGAGGGCGGACGGCTCGTCGGCGAATTGCAGGCGCTGGGCGGCGAGTTTCACGCCTTTCCCGCCGCGACCAAGAATCCGCTCGCCATGACCGGCAATGTGCGCCGGCTCGCAGCGTTCATCGAGCGGCAGGACGTCGATATCGTTCACGCCCGCTCGCGCGCGCCCGCCTGGGTCGCGCTCGGCGCCGTGCGGCGGACAGGCACGCCCTTCGTCACGACCTATCACGGCGTCTATTCCGACCGCAGCGCCATCAAGACGCGCTACAATTCGGTCATGGCCATGGGCGATCGCGTCATCGCCAATTCCGCCTATACGGCGGGCCATATTATCGAGCGCTATCCCGCCGCGCGGGGGCGGATCGTCACCATCCATCGTGGCGTCGATCTCGGATTGTTCGCTCCCGAAGCCATGGAGCCCGAGCGCGTCCGCGCGTTGCGCGAAGCATGGGGGGCGCCGCCGGACCAGCGCATCGTGCTGCTGCCCGCGCGTCTTGCCCGCCGCAAGGGCCATCGCGTGCTCATCGACGCCGCCAGAATCCTGCGCGACCAGGGGCGCGGGGATGTTGTCTTTATCCTGGCCGGCGACGAGCAGCGCGACGCCTATCCGCGCGAACTCGACCGCGCCATCGCGCAGGCGGGCCTCGACCGGATCGTCCGCCGCGTCGGCCATTGCGAGGACATGCCGGCTGCGCTCCTGTCGGCGGCCTGCGTGGTCGCGCCCTCGACCGAACCAGAGGCTTTTGGCCGCATCGCGGTCGAGGCGCAGGCGATGGGGGCGCCGGTCGTCGTCTCCGATCTCGGCGCCAGCGCGGAAACGGTCGTCGCCCCGCCGCAAGCCTCGCCGGCCCAGCGCACCGGCTGGCTGGTTCCGGCCCACGACGCCGGCGCGCTCGCGGCCGCCATCGCCGAGGCGCTCGACCTGCGCTCGGCGGCCCGCGATTCCCTCAGCCTGCGCGCCCGCGCCAATGTCCGCGACCGCTTTTCGGTGGAACGGATGTGCGCGGCGACGCTTTCCGTCTATGAAAGCCTGCTGGCGCCGGTCGCAAACAGTTGACTTGAGGGCCCCGAGCGCCGATGTTCCCTGCCGATCGACCGACGGCGCGAGCCGCCGGCCGATTTGTCATATGCGTTCGACGCGCGCGTGACGGCGCTGCGCCAGCAGACACAGTTTCAACAGCAATGGAGATCAAGCCATTCGTCGTCCCATGAAAGCGCCCCCGACGCCTGAGAAATCGGGGCCGCGCACCAACCGCGAGATTCGCGTTCCGACCGTCCAGCTCATCGACGCCGAAGGCCAGAATCGTGGCCCCACGCCCATCCAGGAAGCCATGCAGCTCGCCGAGGATGCCGGCCTCGATCTGGTCGAGATCGTTCCGAACGCCAATCCGCCGGTCTGCAAGATTCTCGACTACGGCAAGTTCCGCTTCAACGAGCAGAAGAAGGCCGCCGAGGCGCGCAAGCGTCAGAAGATCGTCGAGGTCAAGGAGATCAAGCTGCGGCCGGGCATCGACGACCACGACTACGACGTGAAGATGAAGGCCATGCGCCGCTTCTTCATCGAGGGCGACAAGGTAAAGATCACCCTGCGCTTCCGCGGCCGCGAAATGGCCCACCAGGACATCGGCTACCGCCTGCTCGAGCGCGTGAAGCAGGAGACCTTCCAGATCGCCAAGGTCGAGGCCGAGCCCTCGATGGAAGGCCGGCAGATGGTGATGATCCTGTCGCCGCGTTGAGGCGGGATTTCGATCTGAACTGCGTAATGGCCGGGCTCGTCCTGGCCATTTGCTTTTGTACCCTCCCGGAATCGTGAATTTCCAGCCGGCTGCCGGCGCTCTCTGAGGAGCGCGGCGCAACACCGGCGCATGGAACTCCTCCTGACCTAAACCGTTGTGCCCCAGCCAAAAATTCGGGAAGGAGCATGCAATGAAACTGGGTCTTGCCGCCGCCGCGCTCGCGGCCACGATGATGACGTTCGGCGTCGCCTCCGCGCAAACCACGATCATCAAGAAGCGTCGTGGAATGGACGGCTCGCACGTCACCGTCATCAAGAAGAAGCATCATCGGCCGCACGCGCGCGTCATCATTCGCGAGCGTCACCGCCACCATGGCGGCAAGATCGTGATTCGCGAGGGCCGCCGCCACCATGGCGACAAGGTCGTCATCCGCCGTCACGACGACTGACGCACGGCGTTTCGAGCCTGAAGGCGCTGGCCGCCCCGGCCGGCGTTTTTTATCGCTCGCGCGCTTGCAGCGTCGGGTGACCGGCGCCTCCGCCGGAGATATCAATCGCGTATGCCCGCTTTTCGATGGCGCGGGTCTCGAACGTCGCGACGCCGTGCGATAGTTTTTTTCGACGATTAAACGCCAAGCATTCAGAGGCCTACCCTGTGGGGCCCCGCTTTCGCCGCCGGCGCCAACTCGACTTGCCGCATACACCGACTTATCTCCATTTCATGCGGTCGACTTGTCAGGCAGACCGTCGGGTGTTTGGTTGCAGCTATGCTGCCGAGGGCTCGCCCAAGACTGGAGGGCCTTCTCGTGAGCGCCTCCGACATTTTCACCATCGATGTCACATGCCCTTGCTGCGGCAAGGTTAATTCTCTCACGCTCGGCGGCATCGAGGGCCGTCGCAAAGTCAATTGTTCCGCTTGCCATGCGACGCTTGGCGCCGGGCAGGACCTTATGGATGAAGCAGATCCCGCAGCCGGTCGTGAGGCAGATTCGCCGCCAGGCGAAATTCGCCCGTCGTGACTATGGCGCCTCCTGCATAATCGATGCCCCCGTCCGCCGAGCGTGCGTTCGACGCGGTCTCGACCGTGTGCTTCCCGACAGGCCGCAGGGCTTTTCGTAGGAAGAACAAGGCGCGCAGGTTCGTCAATCGCGCATCGCTACGCTTCCAGTCCGACCGGCGCTCATCGTCCGGTGTAGAGCAGAATCGCGACGGCGATGATCACGATCGCAACAAAGAAACCGATCGTTATCAGCGGCGGCTTGCTCTGCCGCCGGACAGCGGCCGCGTGCAGGGCGTCCTCGCGATCTTCCTCGCCGCCCGCAATGCGTCGTTCCTCCCGGGTCGGGGGCGCGCCGCCAGCCTCGGCGTCGGCGCCGAGCGGGGCGGCGGCGGGATCCGGAAAATCGACCTTGTCGGCGGCCTCGCCATTATCGATGCGGTGGCGCAATTGCGCGCTGGTAGGGGCTCTGGACTGTGGCACGGGGGCGCTCCTCGACCGGTCGGCGCCAATCAGGCGGCGGCCGTATGATCAGAACCCCGCACATGTGAACTGGGATGGCAGGTCTTGAACTCAAGGCCTCCAGGCGAACCTCGATGCGGCGCGGGCGTTTGCTTCACGCGGGACAGACGACGAATTTGCAAGGAACTGCGCATGCGTCTCGATCTTCTGCCGGTGCGCGATCCCGAAACCGGCCACAGATTGGCGGTTGTGGAGACGCCGAAGGGCAGCCGCAACAAATACGATTTCGATCCTGCCCTTGGGGCCATGCGCGTCAAATCCGTGCTTCCCGCGGGCATGGCCTTTCCGTTCGATTTCGGCTTCCTGCCGCAGACGCTTGCCGGGGACGGCGATCCGCTCGACGTGCTGATCCTGTCGGACGACGCGATTGCGTCCGGTTGTGTCGTCGCAATCAGGCTCCTCGGCGCGATCGAGGCCGAGCAGCGGCGCGGAGACGGCGCGTGGATTCGCAACCATCGGCTGATCGCAGTCCTCGCCGCCTCGCACGATCACGCGGACCTCGAGAGTATCGAGCAGATCGGAACGACGACGCTCGACGAAATCGAGGCGTTCTTCACCCAGTACGACCGGCTGAAAGGCGTCGAATTCCGGGTAATCGGTCGTTCTGGACCGCAGCGTGCGGCGGCAATCGCCGACAGGCAAAGACGCGCGTGATCGCGCCCCCCGCGCGCCTGCATTGCATTCCCGGCGCTTGACCCCGGCCATCGCCCGCGAAATCATTGGCGCAAAGGGAGAAGACCATGGGAGAGATCGTTTCGCTCGAAGAGCTCGCCGCCGAGGTTCAGCCCGGCTGCAAGCTCGCCGTGCCCGCCGATTATTGCGGCGTCGCGATGAGCGCCACCGCCGCCATCATCGCCAATCGGCCCAAAAATCTGCACGTCGTCTGCGTGCCGGTGACGGGCATGCAGGGCGACATGCTGATCGGCGAAGGCCTCGTCGGAACTCTCGAGACGAGCGCCGTCACGCTCGGCGAAGCCGGCGGCGCGCCGCGCTTCCAGGACGCCGTGCGCAAGGGGTCGTTCAAGCTGATGGACGCCACCTGTCCGGCGGTCCACTCCGGCCTGATCGCCGGGCAAAAGGGGGTTCCCTTCCTGCCGATCCGCGGAATCATCGGTTCGGACCTGCTGAAGACCCGCACGGACTGGAAGACGATCCAGAACCCGTTCTCGGACGAGGAAGATCCGATCATCGTCGTGCCGGCGATCCAACCCGACGTCTCGATCTTCCATGCGCCGGAAGCCGACCGTTTCGGCAATGTCCGCATCGGCCGGCGCCGCGAACTCTTGACCATGGCGCAGGCCTCCAAGGCCACCATCGTCACGGTCGAGCGCATTTCCGAGGAATCGCTCCTGAAAACCGAGGATTCCGCGGCCGGCGTCCTGCCCGCGCTCTACGTGACCAAGATCGCCGTCGCGCCGCGCGGCGCCTGGCCGCTGCCGCTGTGGGGCGAATATGGCGTCGACACCGCCGAAGTGGCCCGCTACGCCGCCATGGCGCGCACGCCGGAAGGCTTTGCCGCCTACATGGACGGCTTCGCCCGCCGCCTGCGCGAGGCCGCGTGATGCCCGGCTACAGCAATCGCGAACTCATCATCGCCACCATCGCCGACCTCCTCGACGGCATCCGCCATGTCGCGGTCGGCGCTTCGTCTCCCATGCCCGCCGCCGGGGCCATGCTCTTGCGCGCGAGAAACGAAATCGCCAAACGCGAGCGCGTGAGAATCTCGATCCTCGGATCGGAGGAGCACAATTTCTTCACCAACGGCGGCGTCGAACTGTTCGACTGCACGGCGCAGGGCCGCGTTGACGCGTTCTTTCTGGGCGGCGGACAGATCGACGGCGAGGCCAACATCAATCTGGTGGGAACGGGCGACTATCCGCAGACGGAAGTCCGCTGGCCCGGCTGCTTCGGTTCGGCCTTCATGTACTATCTCGTGCCGCGCGTGATCCTGTTCCGCGAGGAACATTCGCCACGCGTCTTCGTGCCGAAGGTCGATTACATTTCCGCGCCCGGCGTCAGCGACGGCATCGTGCGGCCGGGCGGCCCGCATGCGCTGCTGACCGGCATGGCGCTGTTCGATTTCGACAAGCAGAAGAAGCGTTTTTCGCTGCGCTCCGTGCATCACGGCTACACGGCCGCCGACGTGCGCGCCGCGACGGGCTTCGATTACGACGCGCCTGAAAACGTGCCCGAGACCAAGGCGCCGAGCGCGGAGAATCTCGCCATCCTTCGCGGCCGCGTGACCGAGGAATTGTCGGAGAGCTATCCGGCGTTTGCCGAGATGCTGCGGGGCGAGAGGAAAGAGGCGGCGTAGCGCTTGCCGTCATTGCGAGGAGGCCGAAGGCCGACACGGCAATCCATCCCCGCATCGTGAACAAGCTCTGGGGATGGATTGCTTCGTCGCTTCGCTCCTCGCAATGACGGGTCCTATTCCCGCGCCAGCTTCCGCAATTCGTACAGCGCCGACAGCGCATCGCGCGGCGAGAGTTCGTCTGGGTCGATTGCAGCGAGTTTTTCGCGCAAGGAATCCTTCTTCGCATCCGCCTTCGGCGCTGGCGCGGGCCGCGCCGAAAACAGGGGCAAGTCTGCGATCAGCTTCTCGACCGGCGCGCGCCGGTCGCTCGCTTCGAGCTCGCTCAAAATGTGTTTCGCGCGCTCCACCACGCTGCCCGGCAGGCCCGCCAGCTTCGCCACCTGAATGCCGTAGCTACGGTCGGCAGCGCCCGCGACCACTTCGTGCAGGAACACGACCTCGCCATTCCAGTCGGCGACGCGCATCGTCAGGTTCTTGAGGCGATTGAGCCGCTGGCCCAATTGCGTCAGCTCGTGGAAATGCGTCGCGAACAGCGCGCGCGATTTGTTGGAATCGTGCAAATGCTCCATCGTCGCCCAGGCGATGGAGAGGCCGTCGAAGGTCGCCGTGCCGCGCCCGATCTCGTCGAGAATGACGAGCGAGCGCTCGGTCGCCTGGTTGAGGATGGCGGCAGTCTCCACCATCTCGACCATGAAGGTCGAGCGCCCGCGCGCGAGATCGTCCGACGCGCCGACGCGCGAGAACAGGCGGTCGACGACGCCCATATGCGCCTTGGCGGCGGGCGTGAACGACCCCATCTGCGCGAGCGCCACGATCAGCGCGTTCTGGCGCAGATAGGTGGATTTGCCGGCCATGTTCGGGCCGGTGACGACGGCGATGGCGCCGGCTTTCGCGCCGGAGAGATCGCAATCGTTCGCGGTGAAGGCTTCGCCGCGCGCTTTCAGCGCGGCTTCGACGACCGGATGGCGCCCGCCGACGATTTCGAAGGCGAGCGAGGCGTCGACGCGAGGCCGCGTCCAGCCGAGCGCGTCGGCAAGCTCGGCGAGGGCGGCGGAAACGTCGAGCGCGGCCAGCGCTTCGCCGGCCATCTTGATGGCGTCGCTCGCCGCGAGAACATCGGTCGCTAGTGTTTCGAAATGCGCGAGTTCCAGCGCCAGCGCGCGATCGGCGGCGGATGCGATCTTCTGCTCGAATTCGGCGAGTTCCGTCGTCGAGAAGCGCATGGCGCCGGCCATGGTTTGGCGATGGATGAAGGTCGCGTTGAACGGCTCCTTCAGGAGCTTCTCGCCCTGCGCCTGGCTGACTTCGAGGAAGAAGCCGAGAAAGTTATTGTGCTTGATCTTGAGCTGCTTGGTCTCGGCCAGATCGCAATATTTCGATTGCAGCGCGGCGACGAGGCGACGACTCTCGTCGCGCAGCGCGCGCGTCTCGTCGAGCGTGGCGTCGTAGCTCGCCGCGACGAAGCCGCCGTCGCGCTTGTCGAGCGGCAGGTCGTGCGCGAGCGCGGTGACGAGTTCTCGCGCCAGCGCGCGCGGCGGCGCGGCGAGGTCGGGCGCGAGCGCGGCCAGATCTTTCGGCAGGTCCGGCGCATCCGCCAGCCGGGCGCCGATCGCCGCAGCGGCGAGAATTCCATCGCGCAGGCTCGCGAGATCGCGCGGACCGCCGCGCCCCAGCGCGAGCCGCGACAGGGCGCGCGCGAAATCGGGCGCGCCGCGCAAGTCCGCGCGAAGCGTTTCGCGCAGGCGCGCGTCGTCGATCAGGAAGGCGACGGCGTCGAGACGCGCGTCGATCGCCTTCGGATCGGTCAGCGGCGCGGCGAGCCGTTCCGCCAGCAACCGCGCGCCGGCAGGCGTTGCGGTGCGGTCGATGGCCGCCAGCAACGAGCCGTCGCGTGCGCCACCGAGCGTGCGCGTGAGTTCCAGATTGGCGCGCGTGGCGGCGTCGATCTCCAGCGTCGAGCCCCTCGCCTCGCGGCGCGGCAGCGCCAACGCGGGACGCGCGTCGAGCTGCGTTTTCTCGACATAGAGAATGGCCGTGGCGGCGGCTGCGATCTCGGCGCGCGACAGGCCGCCGAAACCGTCGACAGTCGCGACCCGGAAGAAATCGCAGAGCCGTCGCTCTGCGGAGGCGCCGTCGCCGGCGTCGCGGCCGATCGGGGCGAGCGGTGCGCGGGCGTCTTCCAGAACGCGGCCGATCGCGGAATCGTTCAGCAGGGCGTCGGCGGCGACGATCTCGCGCGGTTCGAGCCGCGCCAGAGCCGAGCCGAGGCCGGCGAGCGTCGTCTCGCAGACGAAGAAGGCGCCGGTCGAGATGTCGACGCTGGCGAGGCCGAAACGGTCCTCGGCGTCGGAGGCGCGCAGCCGCGCGACCGCGACCAGGACATGCGCTCGGCCGGGCTCCAGTAGGCGGTCCTCGGTGATCGTCCCCGGCGTCACCAGCCGCACGACGTCGCGCCGCACGACGGACTTGGAGCCGCGCTTGCGGGCCTCGGCGGGGTCTTCGAGCTGTTCGCAGACGGCCACGCGGTGCTGAAGCGCGATCAGGCGTTGCAGATAATCGTCGGCGCGCTCGACCGGCACGCCGCACATGGGAATATCTTCGCCCTGATGCTTGCCACGCTTGGTGAGAACAATGCCGAGCGCGCGCGAGGCGATCTCGGCGTCCTCGAAGAAGAGCTCATAGAAATCGCCCATCCGGTAGAACAGCAGGCAATCCGGATTGGCGGTCTTGATTTCGAGGTACTGCGCCATCATCGGCGAGGGCTTCTCGCCGGCCGCGGCTTTGGGCTTTTCGTCGACGGTGCTGTCCATGGCGGCGGGACGCTATCAGCCGGCGGCGCGCGGGGCGAGGGCGCAGGCGCAGCGATCCACGACGAACTTGCGGGCTCGCGCTAGAATGGAGGCCTAGAGGAGGCGGGAATGCCCGAATTTGGCGGCGGGATTGTCGTAAGGGACGCGACGGCGGCGGATGCAACGGTGATTTGCGCCATCTACAACCAGGCCGTGCGGGAAACGACGGCCATCTGGAACGATGTCGAGGTCGACGCCGCCAATCGCGTAGCCTGGCTTGCCGAGCGGCAGGGCGCGGGGTTTCCGGTTCTTTCCGCCGAGCGCGACGGCGTCGTGGTCGGATACGCGACTTATGGCCCCTTTCGCCCGCACGACGGCTACCGGTTTTCTGTCGAGAATTCCGTCTATGTCGCCGAAACGGCGCGCGGCGGCGGGATTGGGCGGGCGCTGATGGCGGCGCTGATCGAGCGGGCGCAAGAAGCCGGGCTACACGTCATGATCGCGGGCATCGAGGCGGAAAACGCCGGTTCGATCCGCCTTCACGCGGCGCTGGGATTCGTCGAGGCTGGTCGGTTGCCCGAAGTCGGGACCAAGTTCGGCCGCTGGCTCGATCTGGCGTTCATGCAATTGACGCTGAACGATTCCAAGCCGCGCTGACCGCCATCCGCCTTAATCCTAAGACCATCGGACCGCTTCCCGCGCCTTGTGGGGCGGGAATGCGGCGTTTATGGTCCGCCCTCCCGCGGAAACCCGCCTGTCCGAGCCAAAAATGTCCGACCAGAAGACCAAGTCGCCGAAACGCCCGACTTTCACCGATCGCGAAGCCCTGCTGTTCCACTCCCAGGGCCGGCCGGGCAAGTTGCAGATCATTCCGACCAAGCCCATGGCGACGCAGCGCGACCTCTCGCTCGCCTATTCGCCGGGCGTGGCCGTTCCGGTGCTGGCCATCGCCGAGGACCCTTCGCGCGCCTACGACTATACGGTCAAAGGAAACCTCGTCGCCGTCATCACCAATGGCACCGCGATCCTTGGTCTCGGCAATCTCGGCGCGCTGGCTTCGAAGCCGGTGATGGAAGGCAAGTCTGTCCTGTTCAAGCGCTTCGCCGACGTCGATTCGATCGACCTAGAGGTCGGCACCGAGGACCCCGAAGAATTCATCGCGGCGGTGCGCTATCTCGGCCCCTCTTTCGGCGGCATCAACCTCGAGGACATCAAGGCGCCGGAGTGCTTCATCATCGAGGAGCGCCTGCGCGAATTGATGGACATTCCGGTATTCCACGACGACCAGCACGGCACCGCCATCATCGCCTGCGCCGGCATGATCAACGCGATGAGCCTGACCGGCCGCGACATCAAGGACGTGCGCCTCGTCTGCAACGGCGCCGGCGCGGCCGGCATCGCCTGTCTCGACCTGCTGCGCGCCATGGGCATGCCGCAGGAGAACATCACGCTGGTCGACACCAAGGGCGTGGTCTTCCGCGGCCGCACCGACGGCATGAACCAGTGGAAATCGGCCTACGCCGTCCAGACCGACCGCCGCACGCTGGCGGAGGCGGTGAAGGACGCCGACATTTTCTTCGGCCTGTCGGCGAAGGGCGCGCTGACGCAGGACATGGTCGCCACCATGGCGCCCAATCCCATCATCTTCGCCATGGCCAATCCCGATCCGGAGATCACGCCCGAGGACGCGCTCGCCGTGCGCCCCGACGCGATCATCGCGACCGGCCGCTCGGACTATCCGAACCAGGTCAACAACGTCCTGGGCTTCCCCTACATCTTCCGCGGCGCCCTCGACGTGCGGGCGAAGACGATCAACATGGAAATGAAGATCGCCGCCGCCAATGCGCTTGCCGAACTCGCGCGCGAGGACGTGCCGGACGACGTCGCCGCCGCCTATCAGGGCGCGCGCCCGCGCTTCGGGCGCGAATACATCATTCCCGCGCCCTTTGATCCGCGCCTGATTTCGGTGGTTCCGGCGGCGGTCGCGAAGGCGGCTATGGAGTCCGGCGTCGCGCGCAAGCCGATCGTCGACTTCCACGGCTACAAGCAGCAGCTTTCCGCCCGTCGCGATCCGATCGCCGGCGCCTTGCAGGGCATTTTCGATCGCGTGCGCCGCGATCCCAAGCGTGTGGTCTTTGCCGAGGGCGAGGAAGAGCAGGTCATTCGCGCCGCCGTCTCCTTCGTCAACCAGGGGCTGGGCCGCGCACTGCTCGTCGGCCGCGAGGACCTCATTCAGGCAACCGCCAAGGCCAACGGCCTCGAGCTCACCGAGAACATCGAAATCCACAACGCGCGCACCTCCGCCCGCAATGGAGACTATGCGCAGTTCCTGTATGAGCGCCTGCAGCGCAAGGGCTTCCTGTTCCGCGACTGCCAGCGCTTCATCAATCAGGATCGCAACTACTTCGCCGCCGCCATGGTCGCGCGCGGCGACGCCGACGCCATGGTGACGGGCGTCACGCGCAATTTCTCGATCGCGCTCGAGGAAGTGCGTCGTGTGATCGATCCCAAACCCGGCCATCGCGTGATGGGCGTTTCGCTCATCCTCTCGCGTGGCAAGCCGGTTCTGGTGGCCGACACCGCCATCACCGAACTGCCGAACGCCGTCGAGATCGCCGAGATTACCAAGGGGGCGGCGGGCGTCGCGCGTCGGCTCGGTTTCGAGCCCAATGTCGCACTCCTGTCGTTCGCGACCTTCGGTCAGCCGCCGGGCGAACGTTCGGAGCGCGTGAAAGAAGCCGTGCACATACTCGACAGCGAATATCTCGACTTCGCCTACGAAGGCGAGATCGCGGCCGACATCGCGCTCAACCCCGAACTGCGTGGCCCCTATCCGTTCTGTCGCCTGAAGGGGCCCGCCAATGTGCTGGTCATGCCGGCGTTCCACGCGGCGTCCATCTCGTCGAAAATGCTGCAGGAACTCGGCGGTGCGACAGTCGTCGGCCCGCTGATCGTGGGTCTCGACCGCGCCGTGCAGATCATTCAGCTCGGCGCCAAGGACAGCGAAATCGTCAATATGGCGGCGCTGGCTGCGTTCAACATCGGCGGGTAATCGAACCGCGAGCCTTCAGGCTCGCTCTGCTACCTGTTCGACCGCGAGCCTCAAAGCTCGCGGTCCCTCAATGCGCCTCGTCCCAATTGTCGGCAGCGCGCGCGTCGACCACGAGCGGCGCCGACAGTTTCACGGCAGGCTCCGGCGCCTCGACCATCACGCGCCTTACAACCTCGATCGTCCTGTCGACTTCGGACTCCGGAACTTCGAACACCAGTTCGTCGTGTACCTGCAGGAGCATCTGCGCTTCGAGGTTGGCGTCGCGCAGCGCATCGTCCATGCGGATCATCGCGCGGCGGATGATGTCGGCGGCCGTGCCCTGCAATGGCGCATTGATCGCCGCGCGTTCGTTGAAGGCGCGTTCCGACGGATTGGATGACGCGATGCGCGGGTAGTGGCACTTGCGGCCGAACATGGTCGTCACGAAGCCCTGCTCGCGGCAGAGTTTTTTCGTACGGTCCATGTAGTCGCGAATGCCGGGGAAGCGCTCGAAATATTTCTTGATGTAGGCGCCGGCCTCCTCGCGCGGAATGCCGAGCTGGTTGGCGAGGCCGAAGGCGGAAATGCCATAGACGATACCGAAATTGATCGCCTTGGCGCGACGCCGGATTTCGGACGGCATATCCTTCACCGGCACGCCGAAGATTTCCGACGCTGTCGCCGCGTGAATGTCGAGGCCATCGGCAAAGGCCTTCTTCAACTGCGGAATATCGGCGATCTCTGCGAGCAGGCGCAGCTCGATCTGCGAATAATCCGCCGAGATCAGTTTGGCTCCAGACGTCGCGACGAAGGCCTTACGGATCTTGCGGCCGGCCTCGTTGCGTACGGGAATGTTCTGCAAATTCGGCTCGGACGAGGAGAGCCGACCGGTCGTCGTCGCGGCCAGGGAATAGGACGTGTGCACGCGCTGCGTCCTTGGATTGACGTAGGAGGGCAGGGCGTCGGTATAGGTCGACTTCAGTTTCGACAATTGCCGCCAGTCGAGGATGCGTTGCGGGAGTTCGTGGCCTTCTTCCGCGAGATCGTCGAGCACGCCGGCGGCCGTCGACCACGCGCCGGTCGCCGTCTTTTTCGCGCCGGGCAGGCCCATCTTGCCGAACAGGATGTCGCCGATCTGCTTGGGCGAACCGATGTTGAACTTCTCGCCTGCCAGCTCGTGGATCTCCGCTTCGAGCCGCGCCATGTTCTGCGCGAACTCGCCCGACAGGCGCGAGAGAATCTGGCGGTCGATCGCGATGCCGCGCTGTTCCATGCGTCCGAGAACGCCGACCATGGGCCGCTCCAGCGTCTCGTAGACGCGCGTCATGGATTCCGCCGGCAGGCGGGGACTGAGCGTGCGCCACAGCCGCAACGTGACGTCGGCGTCTTCCGCCGAATATTCCGTCGCGCGATCGATCGCGACGCGCGCGAAACCGATGAAGCTCTTGCCCTGTCCGGCGACTTCGCCGAAGGCGATCGGCTTGTGCCCGAAATATTTCTCGGACAGTTCGTCCATGCCATGCCCGTTGCGGCCGGCGTCGAGCACATAGGAGGCGAGCATCGTGTCGGCCACCGGCGCCATGTCGATGTCGCGCTGCGCCAGCACGAGCCAGTCGTATTTGGCGTTCTGCGCGATCTTGAGGACGTCTGGCGCTTCGAGCAGCGGCTTCAGGCGCGCGAGCACATCAGCTTCGCGCAATTGGCCGGGAACGAGTCCCTGCTCGCCGAACAGATCGTCCTGCGCGCCCTTCACATGGCCGATCGGAACATAGGCCGCGCGGCCCGACGAAAGCGCTAGAGATACGCCGATCAGGTCGGCCTGCATCGCGTCGAGCGAAGACGTTTCCGTGTCGACGGCGATGACGCCCTTTTCATGCGCTTCGGCGATCCAGAGATCGAGCGTCGCGAGATCGGATATCGTCACATAGTTCGCGCGATCGAAAGCTGCGCCCTGCGCCTGCGCGCTGCGCTCCGCCACGAGCGCGGCCGGCGCCAGTCCATCGGTCGCGGCATGTTTCGCAATTGTCGGCGCGGTCTGGACTGGCGATGCGGGCGCCGATGTCAGCGGCTCCTTGCGCTCCTGCTCTGGCAGGGCGTCGCCGTTGCGCGACCGCCAGCCGCCCGCGCCGACGAGGTCCGCGCGCGGCTCGATCTCGTTGGCGTCCAGCCCATAAATTTCGCCGACGCGGCGCGTGATCGTCGTGAATTCCAGCGCCTTGAGGAAGCCGACGAGATTTTTTGCATCAGGCTCGCCGAGGCCGAGATCGTCGAGCGGGCATTCGAGCGGCACATCGCGGACGAGCGAAACGAGCTGCTTCGAGACCTTGATGAGCGCGACGCTTTCGGGATCCGTCAGCGTCTCGCGGCGCTTCGGCTGCTTGATCTCGGACGCGCGCGCGAGCAGGTCGTCGAGCGACCCATATTCGTTGATGAGTTGCGCAGCCGTCTTCACGCCGATGCCGCGCGCGCCCGGCACATTGTCGGTCGAATCGCCGGCGAGCGACTGGACGTCCACCACCTTGTCGGGCGCGACGCCGAAATAATCCTGAACTTCCGCAAAGCCGATGCGCCGTTCTTCGCGCGCGCCTGCCGAGCCGGCGACACCGGAGGCGGGGTCGTACATCGACACCTTCGGGGTGATCAGCTGCATCAGATCCTTGTCCGCGGAAATGATCAGCACGTCAGCGCCCTTCGCCTCGGCCTGACGCGCATAGGTCGCGATCAGGTCGTCGGCTTCGTAGCGGTCCTGCTCGATCGGAATCATGCCGAAGGCGCGGACAGCTTCGCGCATCAGCGGAAACTGCGGAATGAGGTCTTCCGGCGGATCGCTGCGATTGGCCTTGTATTCCGGGTATATTTCCTTGCGGAACGAATTTTCCGACTTGTCGAAGATGATTGCGAGATGGGTCGGCTTCGCGCCGGCCGCGCCCTCGCGCACGAATTGCAGCATCTTCGTACAGAACAGGCGCACGGCGCCGGTCGGCAGGCGATCGGATCGATAATTGTATTTCGCATCCTGACGGATCGACTGGAAATAGGCGCGGAACACGAAGGACGAACCGTCGACCAGAAAGACGTGGTCGCCGGCCTTGACGGGGCGGTGGCAAGAGCTCATGGCCCCAAATTAGCGCGTTTCGATCGAAAAGGGATGCCGCGAAATCGCTCTGCTAGCGGCGCGCCGTGAGGCCTGGAAAAGCGGCTCGTTCCCGCGCGTCGATCGCGATGTCGGCTATCACGGCGATGATCAGCAGGCTCGCGAGCGCCATCAGGAGAGCGCTCGCCGTCGACGTCGATGCGCCGCGATTCGCGGCTCGTATCATCGTCACGAACAGCGGGACCCAGAACATGACGAAAGCTGGGCCGGCGCGGCCCAACCTCAGCAGCGCCTCGCCGGCTGGCCCCTTGCACAGGGCAGCCGCGCTCGCGAGCGCGGTCGGACCGATGGCGAGCCCCATGATCAGCGATATCGGTCCGACCGCCGCGATCGACGCCGGCTGTCCGGTCGCCGCGAACCGAATCGCGATTGCCGTCGAAAGGACCACGACGAACGGGCCGCTCGCGATCGAGAATTCAGGTTCTTCGCGCGCCAGCCGGAAGAGCTCTTCGCGACGCAATGCGAGCGCGAGGCCTGCGACAAAAAAGATGAAGTGCGCCAGAACCGGCTTGTCGAGAATGACGCCTGCGACATGCGCGGCGAGCGCAAGTGCAAACATCGCGCCGGGCGAAGCCGGCGCGATGCGGACAATGAGCGCATAGACCGCCGGCCAAAGAGCCAGGCTCCAGATCGGCGCCGCCTGCATGACGCCGGCCCGCCAGTCGAGGCCGGCGAGCGGAGCCGTCACCGCGGCGCAGGCTGCGGCGATGGCCGCGCACCCTGCCATGGGGGCAAGGATGCGCAACAGGCCGAACGGACGGGCTGCGGCGATCGACGCAGCCATGAGCCAACCGGCCACCGCGTAAAAAGCTGGAATCGTGGCGATTTCCGCAAGCACGCGCAGCGCCGCCGCGACGGGGACGCCGGGGTCGAGGGCAAGGGCCGCCACCGATGGCGCGGCCAGCACGATCAGCAGGCCGCGCGCGGCGACGGCAACGCCTTCGCGCAACGCATCAGATCGTTCCATGGCTGCTCCAAATCGGCGCGATTCCGGGCGCCCGGCGAAGTCGCGCGGGGCTGCAGTCGGCGCGCAGCAAATTGCGGGCCGCCGAGCGCGATTGCCGCCCGCCCGCCGATCGGCTAAAAACAGGCGCGCCGCTTCGGCAGCCGCACCCGTAGCTCAGCTGGATAGAGCGCTGCCCTCCGAAGGCAGAGGCCAGGGGTTCGAATCCCTTCGGGTGCGCCACTTGAACCAGACGCAATGGGACTGATGTCGCTGCGCTCTTCGCATGACCGGACAATCGGCGCGCGGAAGGCGGCATGCTGAGCGGCCTGCCGCCCGATCTCGGGCGCATCATCTTGCTGACGCTGCAACTGGCGACGATCACGACGCTCGTTCTGCTCCTCCTCGCGACGCCGCTCGCCTGGTGGCTCGCGCGTTCGCCGTCGCGCTGGAAGGAAGTCGTCGCGGCTTTCGTTTCCCTGCCGATCGTCCTGCCGCCGACCGTGCTCGGTTTCTATCTTCTGGTCGCGCTCGGGCCGCAGGGGCCGGGCGGGGCGCTGGCGGGCCTGTGGGGCGGCCGCACGCTCGCCTTCACCTTCGAGGGCCTCGTCATCGGCTCGATCATCTATTCGCTGCCTTTTGTCGTTCAGCCCGTGCGCAACGCTTTCGTGGCGATGGGCGACCGGCCGCTGGAGGCGGCGGCCACGCTGCGGGCCTCGCCCTGGCGCGCCTTCTGGACGGTCGCGCTGCCGATGGCGAGCCCGGGGCTGCTGACCGGCGCCATCCTCGGCTTCGCGCATACGATCGGCGAATTCGGCGTCGTGCTGATGATCGGCGGGAATATTCCTGGCCGCACGCGCGTGCTGTCGACGGCGATTTTCGACTATGTCGAAAATTCGCAATGGCGCGAGGCGAATATTCTGGCCGGCGGCATGGTCGTCTTCGCCTTCGCGGTCGTTCTCGCGATGATCGCTCTCGAAAGGCGTGTGGCGGGAGCGCGATCGTGAGCGGCGCCGGCCTGCGCGCGCGCTTCCGTGGGCGCATCGGAGAATTCCTGCTGGACGCGGCCATCGACGCGCCGGCGAGCGGCGTGACGGCGCTTTTCGGGCCCTCGGGCTGCGGCAAGACGACCGTGCTCAGATGCGTCGCGGGTCTCGGCCGTATGGCCGACGGCTCCTGCGCGCTGGGCGAGGAAGTCTGGCAGGACGGAGCGCGCTTCCTGCCCACGCACCGCCGCCCGATCGGCTATGTGTTTCAGGAAGCGAGCCTGTTTCCGCATCTCTCGGTGCGTCGCAATCTCGTCTATGGCGCGCCGGTTGGGGATTTGGCTGGCGTCGCGTTCGGTTATGACGAGGTCGTCGACCTCTTCGGTCTCGCCCCCTTCCTCGAGCGCTCGCCGCGCAATCTGTCGGGCGGCGAGCGCCAGCGCGTCGCGCTCGGCCGCGCCCTGCTGAGCCAGCCACGCCTGCTGTTGATGGACGAACCGCTGTCCGCGCTCGACGCAGCGGCCAAGGAAGAAATCCTACCCTACCTGGAACGCCTGCACGCGCGCGTCTCGCTCCCGGTTGTCTATGTCACCCACGACATGCGCGAAGTCGAGCGGCTGGCCGACCATCTGGTCCTGATGGATAAGGGCCGTGTCGCAGCCGCCGGTCCGCTCGCAGATCTCCTGAGCGATCCCGCCTTGCCTTTCGCGCGCGCGCGAGAGGCGGCGGTGATGCTCGACGCGGTCGTGCGCGGCCATGATCCACATTACGAACTGCTGGAGCTGGATGTGGATGGCGGCCGGTTTCTGACCCCGGCGCCGGCGGGCGTCGTCGGCGAGCATCGCCGGCTGAAGGTGACCGCCAGCGATGTCAGCCTCGCCTGCAATCCGCCGGGCCCCAGTTCCATCGTCAACATATTGCGGGCGCGCATCCTGCACGCGACGGCGACGGGTCCCGCAGAGATGATCGTCGTCCTCGGCCTCGGGGAAGGTGGCGAAGGCGCGCGCCTGCTCTCCCGCCTCACCCGCAGGTCGTGGGAGACGCTCGGGCTTGCCGAAGACATGCCTGTCTACGCGCAGGTGAAGAGCGTGGCCCTCGCCCGCAGTCGCGGCGTCAAGGAATCCTGATCTAACCGATGATAGCGACGGCGCGCGTCCACCCCGCCGACGCGCGCTCGATCTTCACGGGAAAGCAGGAGATCGTGAAGCCGGTCGCCGGCAATGTTTCGAGATTGTGCAGTTTCTCGATGTGGCAATAGCCGATGTGGCGGCCCGCCTTGTGCCCCTCCCAGATCAGTTTCGCGTCGTGCGTCGCGGCATACTTCCTGGCGGTATGAACGAATGGCGCATCCCAGCTCCACCCGTCGATGCCGGTGAGCCGCACGCCGCGCTCCAGCAGGTACATGGTGGCTTCGTAACCCATGCCGCAACCCGACGTGACATAGTCGGCCTCGCCGTATTTCAGGCCGGCGCTCGTGTTGACGACCACGATGTCCAGCGGCTGGAGGTTGTGGCCGATGCGCTTCAGTTCGGCCTCGACGTCGGCGGCGGTCGCGACGTACCCGTCGGGAAAATGCCGGAAGTCGAGCTTCACGCCCGGCTGGAAACACCATTCGAGCGGCACTTCGTCGATTGTCCATGCACGCTGGCCGCGATTCATCGTCGGATGGAAATGCCAGGGAGCGTCGAGATGCGTGCCATTGTGCGTCGAGAGCTGCACGCGTTCGACCGCCCATCCCTCGCCGTCGGGCAGGTCCTCGGCCTTCAAGCCGGGAAAGTAGGGCAGGATCTGCGGCAGGCTCTCTTTGTGTGCGATGTACTGAATCTTCGGATCAAGCCCGGGCGGGTCGGCCGGCACGTCGTTCTGCAGGGGAACGGAGAGATCGATGATCTGGCGCGGCATGTTTCCTCCCTGCGGCGGCTTCGTCGTTTCTCTGATCGAGCCTAGCAGCTTTTCCGCCCGCGCGAATGCGAGCTCAGGGCGTGGCGACGATTCTGCGAATGATCGACGCGACGGCGGGCGCCGCGCTCACGAAGGCCATGGCGATCAGGCAGAGGATCGCGATGCGGCGGTAAGCGTGTTCCGAGCCGAACTCGAAAAGCCGAGCGCCCGCCCAGTTGCCGGTCCAGAAACCGGGCAGCGACAGGGCTGCGAGCACGAGCGTATCGCGTGTCACGAGCCCGAGGGCGACCGTGCTCGCGAGACCCGTGAAAACCGTGATCTGAAATACGATCAGCATGGAGGCGCGGATCGCCTCGCGGCTCAGGCTCGACGACATGAAATAGGCGACGACGGGAGGTCCGGGCATCGAGGCAAGACCGTTGAAAAGTCCGGCGACCAGCCCGTAGGCGATGGCGCGCATCTTGCCGAACGGCTTCCCGCCCGCTCCCGCACGCGTGATTCCGACAACGGCTGCTATCGTGAACAGCGCGATGGCCATGCGCGCGGCTTCGGACGGAATATGTTTAAGCAGGAATACGCCCGCCGGGGTGGCCGCAGCCGCCGCGAAGGCGATCTGCCGGATCGAGGGCCAATGACAGGCGGTCATCGCGCGGCGGGCGCCGAATATTCCGCCGACCGCGACGATGCAGATGGCGACAGGCACGGCTTGCGCGGGCGGCATCAGGACAGCGAGCATCGGCACGGCGGCCAGCGAGAAGCCGAAGCCCGTCAGGCCGCGCAAGACCGATGCGGCAAAGACAATCAAAACCGTGCCGGCCGCGATGGCCGGCGTCACGCCATGCATGGTTCGCGTTCCCTTTCCCGATGTTTACAAGCCAGAGGGGATCGGTCACAAGCGCGGCGGCCCAATTGCGCGCCGACGAAAACAGACGGACGCCCATGCGTATCGATGGTCGCGACTACAGGACAATATGGCTCGACGACGACGGCCGGCGCGTGAACGTCATCGATCAGACTCGCCTGCCGCACAGACTGGAAACCTGCACTCTCTCGAATTCGACGGACGCTGCGCGCGCGATTGCTGACATGATCGTGCGCGGCGCGCCGCTGATCGGCGTGACCGGCGCCTATGGCCTCGCGCTCGCCGTCGCCTCCAACGCCTCCGACGCCGCGATCGACGCCGCCTACGCACAACTGCTGGCGACGCGCCCGACGGCATCGAACCTGCGATGGGCGCTCGATCGGCTCCGGTCAGTCCTCGCGCGGGCGCCGGTCGGCGAGCGGCGCTCGATCGCCTATGCACAAGCTTCCGCGATTGCGGAAGAGGACGTCGCAGCCTGCGCAGCGATCGGCGATCATGGCGCAGGGATCATCGAAGAAATTTTCGCGCGCAAAGGTCGTCGGCTCAACATCCTCACCCATTGCAACGCCGGCTGGCTGGCGACGGTCGATTGGGGCACGGCGCTCGCGCCGATCTACAAGGCGGTGCGCGCAGGCGTCGATCTGCACGTTTGGGTCGACGAGACGCGACCGCGCAATCAGGGCGCGAGCCTGACCGCATTCGAACTGCTGGGCGAGGGCGTTCCGCATACCGTGATCGCCGACAATACCGGCGGGCATCTGATGCAGCACGGGCTCGTCGACATGTGTATCGTCGGCAGCGATCGCACGACGCGCGCGGGCGACGTCTGCAACAAGATCGGCACTTATCTGAAGGCGCTCGCCGCGCGCGACAATGACGTGCCGTTCTACGCCGCGTTGCCGACCTCCACCATCGACTGGCGGATTTCGGATGGCGTCAGGGACATTCCGATCGAGCAGCGCAGCGCGCGCGAGGTCACGCATATCATCGGCCGCGCAGCCGACGGCGCGATCGTCGAGGTGCAGCTCACGCCGGATGGCTCGGCCGCCCGCAACGATGCATTCGATGTCACCCCGGCGCGACTGGTCACGGGAATCATTACCGAGCGCGGCGTCTGCGCGGCGAGCGCCGAAGGATTGCGCGCGCTCCATCCGGATCTCGCGGATTGAAGTGGTCAGGGCGTTACGAATGCGAGCGCGCCATCGTCGCGTGCGACCGCAATCAGTGTGACGCCCAGGTCCTGCGCGCGTTGGATTGCAAGCGAAGTCGGCGCCGAAACCGCAACGAGCGCCGGCGCGCCGAAGATCGCCGCTTTCTCGATCATCTCGAACGAGCAACGGCTGGTGATGAGCGCGAAACCGTCGCCCGGCGCGAGGTCCGCGCGAAGACAGGCGCCGATCGTCTTGTCGAGCGCATTGTGGCGCCCGACGTCCTCGCGCACCAGAAGGACATCGCCGCTCGACGCACACCATGCGGCGCCATGCACTGCGCGGGTTGAACGGAAGAGTTCCTGCTTTGCGTGCAGCGCGCGGAGCGCGCGCGCGATGGCCTGCGGTGCGACAGCGCGCTCGCCGACTCTTCCCGGGGCCGTCGGCAATTGCGTGAAATCCTCGACGCCGCAGAGCCCGCAACTCGTGCGTCCCGACAGATTGCGTCGCCGCGCCATATGCCTGCGCAGGGCATCGGGCGTGAGATTGACCGAGACGACATAGCCTTCGTGCTGCCGCGCGATCTCCACGCCGCGGATCTCGGCGGCTTTCGCGATCACGCCTTCGGTCAGACTGAAGCCGTAGACGAAATCCTCGATGTCGGCCGGCGTCGTCATCATCACGGCATAGGGCGTGTCGCCGTAGAGGATGTTGATCGGCGCCTCGACAGCGACGGCGATCTCTTTGGTCTCGCTGACGCCGCCGTCGTAGCGCACGATCCGTGCCTGAAAAGCGCGCTGTGGGTCGTTGGACGCGTCGATCATGGGGTCCGGACGCTCAGGTGACGCCGGCCTTGGCCGCCTTGCCGGCGACGCGCTGGCGCAATTTGTCGACTTCCACGACGAAGCGGCTGTGCACGCCCTTGCTGATCTCCTCTATGTCGTCCTTCGCAAGGAGATCGAAGGTCACCATGCGCCCGTCGACCTTGGCGACCGTGACGGCGATCTCCACGTTCATGCCGCGCAGCGTCGCGCCGCCATGGGAAACGCTGATGCCAGTGCCGACGGAATTCTCGCCGGCGTCGACGTGGTCGAGCAGGAATTCGAGGCAGGCGATTTCGAAATCCTGCACCAGTGCGGGTGTTGCGTAGACGCGCAAATTCTCGCCGAGAAAGTCGATCGTGCGCGGCGTATCCACCACGATCTTTCGCGTCGCCGACATGCCGGGCTTGATCGTGTCTTTCATCGCAGAGCCTCCCATACAGTTCAATTAGATACAGAATACGCCATTATCGGCGACATTCCGTATCATGATTTTGATGTGATCGTGTCACAGCCGGGTGTTGTTCGCAATCGACAGGGCAGGGCGCGGCTCGTTTGCGGCGCACAAGAGCGATCGGACGCAAATGGTTCGCTTGTCGACTTTACGATACCGATCATTTGACTTGTGGCCATCAATTTGTATCATAATGTCACGCGTACAAGACGGAGACATCCGCGCCGACGCGAACCTCCGGAGGAAATGATGAGCGCAGCCGACAAGGCGTCCGGCGCCGTGACGTCCGCAAAGAGCGTCCCGTCCTTCTGCTACAATTGCGTGTCCGGCCCCGACTTCCTGCGCGTGAAGGTCGAGAATGGGATCGCGACCGAGATCGGTCCCAATTTCGACGGCGACCGCATCCATCCCGCGCGCGGACGGCCCTGCGTGAAGGCCTATGGCCTCGTGCAGAAGACCTACAATCCCAATCGCATCCTCACCCCGATGAAGCGGACCAATCCGAAAAAGGGGATGAAGGAGGATCCGGGGTTTACGCCGATCTCCTGGGATGAGGCGCTCGACACGATCGCGGAAAAGCTGAAAGCCATTCGCGCAAAAGGCGTGATCGACGAGGCCGGTCTGCCGCGCATCGCCGCGAGCTTCGGCCACGGCGGCACGCCGTCCAACTACATGGGCACGTTGCCTGCGTTTCTCGCGGCCTGGGGTCCGGTCGACTACAGCTTCGGGTCCGGACAGGGCGTCAAATGCGTCCATTCCGAGCATCTCTACGGCGAGTTCTGGCACCGCGCTTTCACCGTCTCCGCCGACACGCCGCACACGCGCTACAACATTTCCTTCGGCGCCAATGTGGAAGTCACGGGCGGTCCGACGGCGGTCATCCGCCACGCCGACGCGCGCATTCGTGGCTACAAGCGCGTGCAGGTCGAGCCGAGCCTCACCATCACGGCCGCCTGCTCCGCCGAATGGGTGCCGATCCGCCCGAAGACCGACCCCGCCTTCATGTTCGCGCTGATCCACGTTCTGGTGCGCGAGCATGGCGTCGAAAAACTCGACATTCCCTTCCTGCGCGACCGTACGGCCTCGCCCTATCTGCTCGCGCCGAACGGTCTCTACCTGCGCGACCCTGATACCTCCAAGCCGCTGCTGTTCGACGAGGCGTCTGGCCGCGTGGTCGCACATGACACGCCGGACGTGCGCCCGGCGGTCGCCGGCCGCCACAAGGTCGCGCGCGCGATCACGGTCGACGCGGACGCCGCGCGGCAAGAGTTCGCCGATGTCGAGGGCCGCACCGCCTATCAGGCGCTCGTCGATCACATGGAGCGCTATACGCCGGAATGGGCGTCGCAGATCTGCGACGTGCCGGCCGACACGATCCGCCGCATCGCCAACGAATATCTCGAAGCCGCCTCGATCGGCGAGACGATCGAGATCGACGGCGTGACGTTGCCGCTGCGGCCCGTCGCGGTCACGCTCGGCAAGTCCGTCAACAACGGCTGGGGCGCGTTCGAATGCTGCTGGGCGCGCACCGTGCTCGCCATGCTGGTCGGCGCGCTGGAGAACCCGGGAGGCATTCTCGGCACGACCGTGCGCATCAACAAGCCGCAGGAAAATCGGCACATGAGCGTGAAGCCCGGCGACGACGGCTTCATGATCCAATATTTCAACCCGACCGGCCCCAATTCGTGGGAAGCGCAGCCGACGACGCGCAACCTGCATCGCACGATGGTGCCGATCGTCGGTCGCAATGGCGGCTGGAGCCAGGCGCTGGGCCCGACGCAGCTCGCCTGGATGTTCCAGGAGGAGACGCCCGAAGGCTGGAACTGGCCGAAGCCGACCTATCCCGAACTCTGGTTCGTGTATCGTTCGAACCCCGCCATCTCCTTCTGGGAGACGCGGCGTCTCGCGGAAGCCGCCGCCAAATTCCCCTTCATGGTCGCCTTCGCCTACACGGTCGATGAAACCAACTACATGGCCGACCTGCTCCTGCCCGAGGCGACCGATCTGGAATCGAACCAGCTCATTCGCATGGGCCAGACGAAATACATGGAGCATTTCTGGGATCACATCGGCGTCGTGCTGCGCCAGAAGGCAGTCGAGCCGCAGGGCGAGGCGCGCGATTTTTCCTGGATCGCCGCCGAACTCGCGCGCCGCTCCGGGCTCATCGACGGCTATGTCGCGCAGCTCAATCGTGGCATCTCCGGCGTCTCGCCGTTGAAGGGCGAGACTTACGATTTCGCTTTGGACGCGCAAAGCGCGCTCGATCCCGACAAGGTCTGGGACGCCGTGTGCAAGGCCGCGACCGTGACGCTGTCGCAAGGCAAGGAGTGCCACGGGCTCGACTGGTTCAAGGAGCACGGCTTCTACGCGATCCCGCAATCGCGGCTCGGCTGGTATCTCACGCCGACGCTCGAGAAGCAGGGCCTGCGTTACGAACTGCCGTACCAGGAACGCCTGCTGCGCCTCGGCCGCGAATTGGGCAACCGCCTGCACGAGAACGAGATCCACTGGTGGGACGAGCAATTGACCGAATATGTCGGTCTGCCCGACTGGCACGACGTGCCCGGCCGCTGGGAGCGCGCTTTGGTCAACGCCGGAGGCAGTCTCGAGGAATTCCCGTTCTGGCTGCTCGCGACCAAGTCGATGCAATATCACTCGGGCGGCAACGCCGCGATCGCGCTGATGGACGAAGTCTCGGAAAACCTGCACGGCGCGACAGGCGTCATCATCAACGACAAGACCGCGGAAAAGCTCGGCATTGGTGAGAACGATCGCGTCGAGGTGCGCTCCCACATCGGCGCGACCTACGGCAGGGCGGCGCTGGTCAAGGGTGTGCGTCCAGACACGATCGTCATCATCGGCCAGTTCGACCATTGGGCGACGCCCTACATCAAGGATACGGAACGCGCGAGCCTCAACACGATCGCGCCCATGTCCGTCGAGCTCACCGACGCCACGGGATCCGGCGCCGATATCGTGCGCGTCGCCATCCGCCGCGCCGACAAGGCGGCCGCAGCATGAGTGCGCAAGTGAATCAAGACAAGCGCTATGTGATGGCGATCGACCTGCGCCGCTGCGTGGGTTGCCAGACCTGCACCGCCGCCTGCAAGAACGCCAACGCCACGCCGCCGGGCGTGCAATGGCGGCGCGTGCTCGACATCGAGACCGGTGAATTCCCGGATGTGCAGCGTACCTTCATGCCGGTCGGCTGCATGCATTGCGCCAATCCGCCCTGCATGCACGTCTGCCCGACGACGGCGACCAAGCTGCGCGCCGACGGGCTGGTGACGATCGACTATGACATCTGCATCGGTTGCGCGAATTGCGTGATGGCCTGTCCTTACGATGCGCGTTCGATCCAGCACATCGCGAAATACGCCTACGGCGTGCCGATGAAATCGGAGGAAGCGCGTTTCGAGCCGGAGCGTCTCGGCGTCGCCACCAAATGCACCTTCTGCAAGGACCGCATCGATCTCGCCGCCAAGACCGGACAGACGCCCGGCGTCGATCCCGAGGTGACCCCAGCCTGCGTCAATTCCTGTATCTCCGACGCGATGCACTTCGGCGACATCAAGGATCCCAACAGCAACGTGTCTAAACTGCTTGCGAAGACCGAGCATTTCCGCATGCACGAGGAACTCGGCACCGATCCCTCCATCTACTATATCCTCGACGGAGAGGAGGCATGAACGAGGCCAGAATTCTCGATCGCACCGTCCCGCGCCAGCAGCAGGAATGGGACATCAAGGGCGCGCTGAATTTCATCCTCGGTGGCGCGGGCTCCGGTCTGCTCGTCGCGGCTCCCTTCGCGGCCATGCTGCGCGCCGATCCACGTCCCTTCGTGGCGCTTGGTCTGGTCCTCGTCGCGGGCGGCCTCTTTTCCGTCTGGTTGAAGATCGGCCGGCCGTGGCGCGCCTTCCATGTCGTGCGTCGGCCCTCGACCTCGTGGATGACGCGCGAGGCGTTGATCGCGCCCTTCCTGTTCGCGGCCGGCGCGCTCGGCGTGTTCTCCGGAGCGCCGCTGTTCATTCTGGTCGCCGCGCTGCTCGGCGCACTCTACGCCTATGCGCAGGCGCGCATCCTCAAGGCGAACATCGGCATATCCGCCTGGCGCCGCTGGTCTTGCGTCGCGCTGATCGTCGTGACGGCGGTCGTCGAAGGTGTCGGCATCGTTGCTTTCGCCTCTCCGTTCTGGCCCTCGCTCGCGCCGCTCGGCTTCCTTCTCGCGGCGCTGATCGTCGCGCGGTACATCGCCTGGACCAACTACATCGCCGATCTCCGCAGAACGGGCGCGCCCAAGGGCACGCTGCAGGCCTTCGATGTCTTCGCGCCGCGCTTTCTCATTCTCGGTCATGCCGCCGCCGCCGTTTTCGCGCTGATCGGCGCGATCGGCCATTACCCGGCGGCGCTCGCGCTCGGCGGCGCCTTCGCGGCTGTCGGCGGCGCCTTGTTCAAATATACGCTCGTCTGCCGCGCAGCCTTCACGCAGGGCTTTTCGCTGCCCCGCACGCCGGCGCGCGGCCGCGGCAAGCCGGGGCCCGGATTGCGGCCCGGCTGGGAGCCGCCGCAGGCGAACTGATTTGAGAAGCCGGCGACAAGAGCAAGAAGCCGGTCATGAGGGAGTGAGCCGATGATCTGTGGCCGGGGGGCTGCGCGCCCGTCTTCATTCGCCGGGAGGCGCGCATGAGCGCGGCATTCATGGAGCCGATCGAGCGCGCGAGCCGCGCGGAACTCGAGGCGCTGCAACTCGAGCGCCTGAAATGGTCTCTGAAGCGCGCCTACGACAACGTCCCGCACTATCGCCAGAAATTCGACGCCGCCGGCGTGAGGCCCGACGATCTGAACACCCTCGCGGACCTCGCGAAGTTTCCATTCAGCACCAAGGCCGACCTGCGCGACACTTACCCCTACGGCCTGTTCGCCTCGCCAATGCGCGACATCGTGCGCGTGCATGCGTCTTCCGGCACGACAGGCAAGCCGACCGTCGTCGGCTACACGCAGAAGGACATCGACACCTGGGCCGATCTGATGGCGCGCTCGTTCCGCGCCGCCGGCATCGGCCCCGACGACATCATTCTCAATTCCTATGGCTATGGCCTCTTCACCGGCGGCCTCGGCGCGCATTACGGCGGCGAGCGGCTGGGCGCGGCTGTCATCCCCATGTCGGGCGGCCAGACCGAGAAGCAGGTGCAGCTCATCCAGGATTTCAAGCCGACGGTCCTGCTCTGTACGCCGTCCTACGCGCTGACCATCGCCGATGAACTCGCGCGACAGGGCATCAAGCCGAGCGACACCAGCCTGCGCGTCGGTGTCTTCGGCGCGGAACCCTGGACCAACGAGATGCGCCGCGAGATCGAGCAAAAACTCGGCATCGACGCCGTCGATCTCTATGGGCTCTCCGAGGTCATGGGTCCAGGCGTCGCCTGCGAGAGCGTGGAGACGAAGGATGGCCCGCACATCTGGGAAGATCACTTCTATCCCGAGGTGATCAATCCGCAGACGGGCGAACCGGTTGCTGACGGCGAGGAAGGCGAACTCGTATTCACCTCGCTGACCAAGGAAGCCCTGCCGATCATCCGTTACCGCACGCGCGATCTCACGCGGTTGCTGCCGGGCACGGCCCGGACGATGCGTCGCATGGGCAAGATCGCCGGCCGCTCCGACGACATGCTGATCATCCGCGGCGTCAACATGTTCCCGACGCAGATCGAGGAAATCCTGCTGCGCAACGAGCATCTGTGCGGCCATTACCAGATCGTCGTCTCGCGCGATCATAATCTCGACGAGCTCGACGTATTCGTCGAACTCATGCCGGACGATGAGGCTGGCGCCGGGCAGCGCGACGAAATCGCGCATGATGTCGCTCATCGCATCAAAACCTTTGTCGGCGTCAGCGCGCGCATCCATGTCGTCGATCCCGATTCGATCGAGCGCGTTGTTGTCGGCAAGGCAAGACGGGTGGTCGACAAGCGGCCGAAGTAGCGACGCCGGGCATGGCCAGCAGGCAGATCAGTCAATGGATCGAGAAGCGGCTGGGCGAACGCCCGCCGCGCGCGAACTCGCTGATCATCACGGTTTACGGCGACATGATCGCGCCGCATGGCGGCGCAGTCTGGCTCGGCGGGTTCATCAGGCTCGTCGAGCCGCTCGGCCTCAACGCCCGCCTCGTGCGCACCTCGGTGTTTCGTCTGTCGCGCGAAAAATGGCTGGTCTCCGAACAGATCGGCCGGCGCAGCTATTACGGACTGACGGAAACAGGTCGCCGCCGGTTCGAGCATGCCTACCGCCGTATCTACGAGGATTCGCGAGACGCCTGGGACGGCGACTGGCGCGTCGTACTCTTGACGGGCGACGCTCTCGCGCCTGCGGCGCGCGATGCGTTACGCAAGGAATTGCTGTGGGAGGGCTACGGCGCGATCGCGCCCGGCGTGTTCGCGCATCCTTCCGCGCGCACCGAGGAGTTGATGGATATCCTTCAGACTGTCGGCGCGCATGACAAGGTTGTCGCCTTGCAGGCGCGCACCCTCGGCGCCTTGTCGAGCCGGCCTTTGAAGGACATCGTCGACCAGTGCTGGCGCCTCGGCGAAGTCGCGGCCGAATATCGCGAATTCGTCGATGCTTTTCGTCCGGTCGCCCGTGCGCTGCGTCTGGGCGCTGACGCCGATCCCGAACAATGTTTTGTCGTGCGCACGCTGCTCATGCATGAATTTCGACGCGTGCAGCTGCGCGACCCCTTGTTGCCGCGCCAATTACTGCCGGTGGAATGGCCCGGCGACATCGCACGCGCGCTTTGTCGTGAAATTTACGCCGCCTGTTGGCGCGACAGCGAGGCGCATTTGTTGTGCACGCTCGAGACAGCCGATGGTCCGCTGGCGCCCGCCGGCGTAAGCGCGCAATCGCAATTTGCAGGGCTTGCTTCGGCCGAAGAAGACGCCGCCTGACCGTTCAATAGGGCAGGCCGACGTAATTCTCCGCCAGCGCGGTTTGCGCGGCTTTCGAGCTGAAGAGATATTCGAGCTCCGCGGTCTGGATTTTGCGGTCGAAGCCGGAAGAGTCCGGGAAATTGTGCAAGAGCTGCGTCATCCACCACGAGAAGCGCTCGGCCTTCCAGATGCGCGCCAGCGCGCGCTGCGAATAGGCGTCGAGCCCGGCGTCGCTGCGGTTGCGATAATGCTCGATCAGCGCCTGCGAGAGGTAGGCGACGTCGCTCGCCGCGAGGTTCAGGCCCTTCGCGCCTGTCGGCGGCACGATATGCGCGGCGTCGCCGGCCAGAAACAGGCGGCCGTGCCGCATCGGCTCGGCGACGAAGCTGCGCAGAGGCGCGATGCTCTTTTCGATCGATGCGCCGGTCTGCAATTCGGCTGCGGCGCGCGTGTCGAGGCGGCTCTTCAATTCATCCCAGAAGCGATCGTCGCTCCATTCCTCGACTTTCTCGTCGAGATTGCATTGCACATAGTAACGGCTGCGCGTGTGTGAGCGCATCGAACACAGCGCGAAGCCGCGCTCGTGACTGACGTAGATGAGTTCTTCCGACACTGGCGGTTTGTCGACGAGAACGCCGAGCCAGCCGAACGGATAGACCCGCTCGAATGTGCGCAGGATATCCGCCGGCATGGTGCGGCGGCTGACGCCATGGAAACCGTCGCATCCCGCCACGAAGTCGCAGGCGATCTCTTCGCGCCTGCCGTCCTTCGTCCAGGTCACGCGCGGGTTGTCGGTGGCGATGTCGTGGATCGCGACGTCTTCCGCCTCATAGACCGTCGGCGCGCCACAGGCCTCGCGCACGTCCATCAGGTCGTGCGTGACTTCGGTCTGTCCATAGACCATCACGGTCTTGCCGGTCAGGCCCTTGAAGTCGATGCGATGGCGGACGCCGCCGAAACAGATCTCCGTTCCATCGTGCGGCAAGCCCTCGCGCCGCATCCGTTCGCCCGCGCCGGCTTCTTCGATAAGCGCGACCGCGCCCTGTTCCAGCACGCCGGCGCGGATGCGGCCGAGCACGTAGTCCTTGGATTTCTGCTCGAGGATGATCGTGTCGATCCCGGCCTTGTGCAGCAGTTGCCCCAGAAGAAGGCCGGAGGGACCCGAACCGATGATGACGACCTGTGTCCGCTTTGACATTCCGCTTCCCCGTCCGCGCGTTCGAAAGACGCGCTTACCGGCCGCGACATTAAGTCAGGAGGATGTTGCGGGAAATCGCGATGAAGCGAATGGATCATTCAAAGTGTGAAGCAGAGCATTCAAAAAATGTCTGCCTTCGGGCCGACATCGGGAGTCGTGTCAGCGTTTAGCGAAGCGCTACGAATGGACACAGCTTCGCTTTCGGCGATCGTGCGCATCGCCAGCAGTCTTGATTGCAAGGCCAAGAAAACCCTTGAGCGCGAGCTAGGATGGCGACGTCGATCCCGATCATAGCCTCGAGCAGCGGCTCGTCCAGGTTCCGCGCCGCGTCAAGGCTACGCTCTAGTTTCTCCGGCACATCAAAACTATGGCGGGACGGCCACCCTTATCGCGAAACGGCGCATTTCCGTCCGCTGCGGCAGGTTTGCCACAGTCTCAATTCGCCTTGACCGCCGCCGCGATGGGCGGCGTCTCCGACGCTTGCGCTCGCGCCCGCCCAGCCTTGCTCCACGGCGGCGCCTTGAACCAAGCGACGATCGCGGCGGCGGCGACGAGAATCGCGAAACCGGCGATGTTCACAGTCGCGCTCGCGATGAAACCGCGTCCGATGAAGTCGAGGACCATGCCGAGCGCCTGCGCCGCCACCAGTCCCGTGAGGAAGACGGCGAGCGTCTGCTGCCCGACGCGGCGAATTCGTTCCGCGACAAATCCGTGCAGGTTGCGGCCCTGCGGCCCGACCGCCAGGAAGGCCAGATAGGCGGTCGCCATGAAATGCAGGTAGCGCAACGCGCCAATATTGGTCTTGTCGATCGCCGGCTCCAGCCATTGGTGGATCGCGCCAAGCGCCGGTGCGTATCCCCAGCCGGCATGGCAGGAGAAACTTTCCTGACAGGAAACCGGCGCGGCGATCAGCACGAACGCGACGGCGAGAACCGCCAGCCGCGCATCCCTTGGCGGCGCCGGTAGCCAGCCGCGCATGAATCCGAAGCCGGTGAAGAAGATCAGCTGCCAGCCGAACGGGTTGAAAAACCAGGCGCGGCCTGTGGCCGAGTCCGCTGACAGCTGGAAATAACCGAACTGCGCGGCGAGCCACAACGCGAGCGAGGCGGCGATCGGCAGGCCCCGGTGAATGCGCTCGAGCGCCATCATGGCCGGAATCATGGCGAGAATCGCCAGATACATCGGCAGGATGTCGAAATAGTTCGGGATGAATCGCAGGCTCATGATCGGCCCGATATAGCTCTTGAAATCCGCGAGCACGGGTCCGATCAGCAATCCCTCGGCATAGCGGCTCGTGCCCAGCCATTGATCGGCGCTCGCGATCAGGCCGAGGACGACGAAGAAGCCGCCGATATGTGCCCAATAGACCTGCCAGACGCGATGCAGAATTCGCAGGGCGCCCAGAAGCTGGCCGTTCCTGTCGAATACGGTGGCGAAGGCGAGCGCGGAGGCCATGCCCGAGCAGAAGACGAAGAGATCAGCGGCGTCGCTGAAGCCGAATCGCGCGGGAATCCAGTTCGTCCAGGGATTCCAGGGGATATGCGCGACGAGGATGATGAACATCCCAATTCCGCGGAAAAAATCCAGACGCGGGTCGCGCGGCGCGCGCGCGCCTTCGCCGATCTGCTTCATCCGCCCCTCCACCTCAGGCCACTTCCAGGGTCCGGGCCGACCGCTCAGCCCTTGCGCGCGTCATCGTCTCGAATCGATCGGCGCGCAACCGGTTTCGTCCCTTGAGGGCGCGTTCCATCTCGTGTCGTGAACCGCCTTCGGCCGCCATCAGCGCCAGCGTCCGCAGGAACACATCGCGTTGCGCATTGCTGCCGCCCAGCCGACGAACATCTTCTATGTCCGTCCGTCGCGGCGTGGATTGTGCGTCAGCGTCGAGCAGGCCTGCAAATTGAGACGCGAGTTTCACGCCGATCTGCCCGGCGACCCGGTCCTGATCGCGCGCATCGGAGCGCGCGCTTCGTTCGATTGTCGCGACGATCGCGTTCGCGGTCGTCCGGTCGCCCACGGCCAGCGCCGTGAGCAGATGATGCAGCAAGGCGAAGACCAGCGAAGAATCGTTGGCCCGCCGCCGTGCGATCACGGCCAGTTCGTCCCAGCGATCGCCGACGGCGATCCCCTCCTGCCGCATGCGCCAGAGCAGGGATACGGCATTGGCGATATCCCGGAAGTCGTCGGTCTTCTGCGGGCGCACATGCCGGTCGTAAAGCTCGAGCGCCGCCTCCATTCGGCCTTGCGCCATCTGGCAGAGCGCGAGATGCCAGGCCATATGGAAAGCGAAATTGTTGCAGCCGCTCCACATGCCGCGGGTCTGTTCGAGCCACGCGACGCCGGCCCCCGCCTGCCCCGTGGTTTCGTAGACATGGCCGACGGCATGCGCCCCCCAGGCGTCGAAGGGTTCGTGCTGGACGGCCTGCCGACCGACACGCTCGGCCTCGGCGAGGTCTCCGTTCTCCTCCAGCGCAAAGGCGTGGCAACCCAGCGCGAAACCGAAGCCGGGCGCGGCAGGCGAAAGGCGAGCGACAGCCCGACGGGTCGTGCGCAGCATTCCCGCCGCGTCTCCGCTCATGAAGCGCAGCCCGTGACTGAGCTTCAACGCCAGCAGGTCGCGCGGTTGCTCTGCGAGACGCTGGTCGAGGCAGTCGGCTGCGCGCAGCAGATGGCCAGCGGCCGCGTGTTCGGCGGCGCGGACCAGAGCCTGCTCGCCGGAGGTCGCGATCTTCGAGCCGACAGCGGCGCGGGCGGCTTCGGCATGCGTCCGCGCCGCCTCGAATGTCTCGGATCGCGCGAGAGACACGCAACACAGGGCGCGCAGGGCATGCGCGGCGATGAAATCGGGCTGCGCCTGCAGCGCGGTTTCGATAGCCGGCGCAGCGTCGGGGCGATGCGCGAACACGTTCCAGACGGCGCGTTCGAAAGATTCGATTGCCTCGCGCGAGACGCCCGAATGCTCGCCGCAATAGATGTCGATCGCCATGATGTCGGTTCCCGCGCAGGTTGGAGTTTCACCGTCAAACTACGCGTGATCGGCGCGTGGTGGGTTCACGATGCCGCGACAGAAGTCACGGAGCGCGCACGATTGCGTGAACGCGCACGGGGCCGGTGGACGGCCCGCTGCGGATGTGAGGAGATTGCGCGTGACGAAACTTCGCGCCGCCAGCTGCATGCTCGCCGGTCTCGCCGCGCTCGTCGCCGGGGGCGCGAGGGCATGCGATGCGACGACGCCTTGCGAGGTTGCGACCGGTCGCTATTTCGTGCGGACGCCTGCGAACTGGGATGGCGCGCGCGCCTTGCCGGTCGCCGTTTTCTTTCACGGCTATCGAAGTTCCGCGTCCGACGCGATGGCGGATCGCGCGCTCGGCGATGCGCTGTCGAAGGCGGGCGTGCTGCTGGCGGCCCCGGATGGGCGCAACGGCGGGTGGTCGATAGCCGGCAAGCTCTCCACCGGGCGCGACGACATTGCCTTCGTCCGCGACGTGCTTGCCGATCTGCGGCGGCGCTATCCGGTGGACGAAAGCAGGCTGGTTGCGACCGGATTTTCGGCCGGCGGCTTCATGGTCTGGCAGATCGCCTGCTCGACCGGCGATCTGTTTGCCGCCTATGCCCCGATCTCGGGCGCGTTTCTCGACCCGATCCCCGAGCGCTGCCCGACCGGACCGGTTTCGCTCAGGCACGTCCACGGGACCGCCGACACGGTCGTGCCGATGTCGGGTCGCTGGATCGCCGGCGGTCGGGTGCGTCAGTCCGACGTGAAAGAGAGCGTCAGGCGCTTGCGCGACGTTGATGCTTGCCCCGATCCGCCGCAATGGGAAGAGCGTCGCGGCGAACTCGTGTGTCAGGTCTGGCCGGCTGGCTATTGCAGGTCCGGCCGCGAGCTCGAACTCTGCCTCCATCCTGGCGGACACGGTTTCGATCCGGCCTGGATTGTCGACGCCATGGACTGGGCGGGACGCCTCCCGCCGCGTCCATAAGCGGTCAAATGCGCGCTTCGAGGCGCTCGAAGATCATGACTGCGACATAGCCGAACAGTACGTGGCCGGCCCAGCTCATGAAGGACAGAAGAAGCGCGCCATCGAGCAGCAGGAACGGCAGGCCGGCGAGCGGCGCCATGATGCCGAGCGCGTTGAACCAGGTAAACGAGCCCCAGCTCAGCGCGTCACGATGAAGTTCCGACGGATTGATCAGGCGCGTCGCGGTCGTCGCCGCGACGATCGCCCAGAAGATTGCGGCGTTCGTTTCGAAGCCCGTGTGCGCGAAGCGCCAGGCGAGATAGGCCGAGAATATGCCGAGAACGCCGAGGTCGAGCGCCGGGCCCCAGCGGCGGAAGCTGCGGGAGATCACAAAATAGGCGATTGGATAGCCGAAGATGCCGACCGCGTAGTGAAGGAAGGTGGCGGTCGCGAGCGACAGTTCGGCGCCGGTCCAATGCTGCACGAGCGAGCGAACGAGTTCCGGCGGTTCGAGCGGTCCGCCGACCCATGCGGTAATCGTGCGCGCCCAGATCTCCCAGGCCATCAGCGCGCAATAGCCGCCGATGAACAGATTGCGCAGCGTGCGCGTCGAGGGCAGTGCGATCGTCGGCGCGACAGTCGAGGTTTGAGTTGTCATGTGAGCCTCCCGAATTTTTCGTCTGGAGAGGTCTCACACCGCGCATTCAACGCGTAATGAATTGTCCGTGAGCTCGTCCGTGATCTAACCGCGGGACCGCACCAGCACCACGGCCGTCATCAGCAGGAAGATTGCGGCCAGCAGGGCGGGGGCCGCCAGGGCCTCGAGCTTGGCGCGCATCGCTCCGCGCGAATCCGCCATGAAGCCGCTGTGATGCTTGACGGCGCGGGGGATAAAAGGAGCGAGCACGGGACGCCTCGAACAACAACGCGACAGGAACGCCCTGTCGCGAGAGAGGCTAGCCCAGCATGGTTCGCGCAAGGTTAACGATTGTCGCCTGTGGAAGTTAATTTCCACAGGCATTTAGGTCAGAAGCGGGTCGTCAGCGCGGTCAGCCAGGCCGGCGACCACTCGACCAGCGCGCTTTCGATCTGCTTGTCCGCGCCGGTGAGAATGACGAGGCCGATCGCGACGAGAAGCACGCCCAGAGCGATCTTGGCGCCCTTGCCGCCCGAGATCAGCCGGTCGCGCCACCGCGCCATGGCCGGTCGCGACAACGAGCCGAGCAGGGCGAGCGGCAGGCCTGCGCCGATGCCGAAGGCCGCCATCGTGGCCGCGACCAGCGGCAGCGATTCCCCGCGCGCTGCGAGCGCGGAGGCAGCCCCCAGCGTCGGGCCGACGCAGGGGCTCCATACCGCGCCGAGCAAGAGGCCGACGCCGAACTGGCCGGAGAGCCCGCCAGTCGAAAAGCCGCCGAAAGTGCGCTCCGCCCAGTCGCTCACCGGACCTCCCGCGGCCGCCAGCCGGACTTGCAACGGCGGCGCCGCCAGCAAGAGGCCGAGGGCGATCAGCAGGATCGCGCCGGCCGTACGAAACCGGTCGCCGTCGAGCCCGATCGAAAAGCCGACGGTTGCGACGAACAGGCCGATCAAGGTGAATGACAGCGCGACGCCGCCCGCCAGCACGAGCGGTCCGCGCCTGTGCTCTCCGGCCGCCGCGCCGAGCACGAGGGGTGTCAGCGGCAGCACGCAGGGCGACAGGATGGAGAGCACGCCCGCGAGAAAGGCGAGGCCGATGGAGCCGAAGGTCATGATCGGATCAGAGCGATTTTTCGAGCAATTCCTCGATCGACAGCGGATCCGTCGCGCCGACCGAACGACCAGTTTCCTTGGCGCCCTTGAATACGATCAGCGTGCTTTGCTTCTGGGCGTTGAAGGTCCTGAGCGCGTCCTTCTGCTTGTCGAAATCGACGTGGAAGACGGCGAGATTCGCAAACCGTGACTCGGCTTCCAGCTTCGACAGGATCGGCGTCTGCGCCTTGCAGGTCGGGCACCACGTGGCGTGGACTTCCACGAGAATCGACTTGCCGGCCTTTTGCGCGGCGGCGAAGGCGGCAGGCGAATAATCGACGCGCGTGCCGGCGAAAGCCGGCGCAAGCGTGAGGGACGTGAAAGCGGCGCCAGCCACGAGCAAATGCCTGCGAGAAATCATAGGTGACAATCCTCCGTGCGGCGGCGATGAGGCGCCGCTCGGGCAAAGAGATGCCCGCACGGCGACGCACAAGCCATTCACGAAAGCGCGAGCGCGATCACGAACGCGTCAGGGGCGCATGGAAACTTTCGGCGCCTCTGGCGTCAGCGCGCGATAGGCAAGCTCGGCGAAATCGCATAGCAGCTTGCGTGTCTCGCGCGGGTCGACGATGTCCTCAACCCAGAAAGTTTCCGCCGTGCGGAACGGCGTGCGCAGCTTCGCCAGCCTCTCCTCGATCTCGGCGAGCTTGGCCTTCGGGTCCGGCGCGGCGTCGAGATCGGCGCGATATGCGGCCTCGATCCCGCCTTCCAGCGGCAGCGAGCCCCAGCGCGCCGACAGCCAGGCATATCGCAGCGACAGGCGCCCGGCCGGCTGGTGCGCGGCGCCGGCGACGCCGAAGCAATTGCGCACGATGATCGTGCACCAGGGAATATTCGTCTGGTTGAGCGCGGCCATTGCGCGCACGCCGTGGCGGATCGTCGCCGTCTGCTCGGCCTGCAGGCCGATCATGAAGCCTGGGCAATCGCAGAGATAGACGACGGGCAGGTGGAAGGTCTGCGCCATGTCGACGAAGCGCACGATCTTCTGGCAGGCCTCCGACGTCCACGCGCCGCCGTAGTGATAAGGATCGCTCGCAAGAAGCGCGATCGGTCTGCCTTGCAGGCGCGCGAAGCCGGTGATGATCGAACGCCCGAACATCTGGCCCATTTCGAAGAACGAGCCTTCGTCCACGACCGTCTCGATGATCGGCCGCATCTTGTAGACCTGCCGCTGGTTGCGCGGGATGGCCTTCATCAGCTTTTCGACCGGCCGGTCGACCGGATCGGTCGCCGGCAGGACCGGTGGCAGTTCATGCACGGAGGAGGGCAGGTAGGACAGGAACTTTCGCGCGCAATCGAAGGCTTCTTCCTCCGTGTCGACGGCGTGGTCGATCGCGCCGGACTTGGTCTGGATTTCCCAGCCGCCGAGGTCCTGCTTGGAAAGGGGTTGACCGAGCCGCGCCACGACCGGCGGCCCCGCGACGAACATGGCGGAGGTCTTCGTCATGACAGAATAGTGGCTCGACGTCAGCCGCGCCGCGCCCAGCCCCGCGACCGAGCCGAGACCGAGGCCGACGACCGGCACATGGCCGAGCGCATCCGTCATCAGATGATAGGCGCGCGTCTCGCCGACCTGTCCCGGCAAGTTGGAGCGGCCCTTGGTCTCGATCGTCTTGACCGAGCCGCCGCCGCCCGACCCTTCGATCACACGGATGACGGGCATGCGGAAGGTCTTGGCCATTTCCTCCGCCATCATCGGCTTTTCGCGGATCGAAGCGTCGGCCGAGCCGCCCCGCACCGTGAAATCGTCGCCGACGATCACGACCGGCCGGCCGTCGACCTTGGCGCGGCCGAACACGCAATTAGCCGGCGTCAGATCCTTCAGGTCGCCCTTCTCGTCGTACTCGCCCACGCCGGCGATCGCGCCGACCTCATGAAAGGTCCTCGCGTCGGAAATCCGATCGATGCGCTCGCGGATGGTCAGCCTGCCGCCGTCGTGCTGGCGCTTGACGCGCTCTGGCCCGCCCATCTTCGCGGTCAGCGCCTTCCGCTTTTCCAGCTCTTTCAGTTCCGGCGTCCAGGCCATCGCAATTCTCTCCCTGATGTCGCCGTCTTGGCGGCGCGTGGCGGCAGTCTAGCCGGGTCTCGTGCTGCGCACACGTGCGCTGGCGCGAGGACTTGCTATGATCGGCGCGCAGACGAGGAACCGCCATGCAGGCCGATGTCATCGCTCATTCGCTGGAACTGGCCGCCGCGCGCGCCGGCGACCTGACGCCGCTCGTCTATGCGCGGCTCTTTGCCGAGCGGCCGGAACTGGCGCAGTCCTTCGGCCACAATGCGAAGTCCGTGCATGGCGAGATGCTGGCTCGGGCGCTGGAGACGATTCTCGATTTCATCGGCGACAGCGCCTATGCCGCCAATCTCGTGGCGGCGGAATCGGCGGCGCATGCGACCTATGACGTGCCGCCGGAAACCTTCGTGACCTTCTTCCGCGTAATCGCCGAAACATTGCGCGATGTGCTCGGCGCCGACTGGACCGCCGAGACCGACACGGCCTGGCGCGAACTCGTCGCCGCCATGTCCGCCTGCGCGCATCAGGACGAAGGAGCTTTGATGTGACGAACCTCTACGATTTTTCCGCGGATGACATCGACGGCAAAAAGGTCCCGCTCGAGAAATACAAGGGCAAGACGCTGCTGATCGTCAATACGGCGAGCCAGTGCGGCTTCACGCCACAATACGCCGGCCTCGAAAAGCTGCATCGCGACCTCGCCGACCGTGGCTTCGAAGTTCTGGGCTTTCCCTGCAACCAGTTCGGCGCGCAGGAGCCGGGCGATGCGGAAGAGATCAAGAATTTCTGTTCGTTGAAATACGACGTGACGTTTCCGATGTTCGCCAAGGTCGACGTCAACGGCGCGGATACGCATCCGCTGTTCGAATATCTCAAGAAGGCGAAGCCCGGCCTGCTCGGCTCGCAGAATGTGAAATGGAACTTCACGAAGTTTCTGATCGACAGGGACGGCAATCCCGTCGCGCGCTACGCGCCGCAGGAGAGCCCGGAGTCGATCCGGAGGGATATCGAAAAGTTGTTGAGGTAAGTCCCAAAACCCTCATGCTGAGGAGCGATGCGAAGCATCGCGTCTAGAAGCATGGGGACCGCGGCCATCCTTCGAGACGCGGCGCTGCGCGCCGCTCCTCAGGACGAAGTTAAGTGTCACCCCTGCGTCCGCCCGCGCGCCTGGATTCCCGCGCGGCGCTGCTCCACCGACTCCGGCGTCACGCCGCGGTTGTGCGCGCTCGAACGACGATGCTCGATCGCCAGTCCCTCGCCGAGGCCCACCGCATAGCCCTCGTCGATGATCGATTTGTAGAGGCACAGCGTATCGGCCGGGATCGACGCCATGTCCTCCGCGAGTTTCATCGCGGCAGGCATCAATTCCTCCGGCGCCACCACGCGATTGACGAGCCCCCATTCCAGCGCAGTCTGCGCATCCAGGAAATTGCCGGTCAGCGACAATTCCTTGGCGCGATACACGCCGATGATGCGGGACAGTTTCTGCGACAGGCCCCAGCCCGGCATGATGCCGACGCGCGCATGCGTATCGGCGAAGCGTGCATTGCTCGAGGCGATCAGCACGTCGCAGGCGAGCGCCAGTTCGAAGCCGCCGGTGATGGCGACGCCGTTGATCGCGCCGATCACGGGCTTCGGGCATTGCTGGATCGCCAGGACCGGATTTTCCGCCGCGCCCGTGGCGTTGGCGTCGCCGAGCGCGTCGGTCGAGCCGCCGAGTTCCTTGAGATCGAGGCCCGCCGTGAAGGCGCGGGCGCCCGCGCCCGTCAGGATCATGACACTGACGCTGTCATCGGCCGCGATCTTGCGGATGGCTTCGTCGAGCGCCCGGCGCAGGGCGCGCGACAGCGCGTTCATGGCTTCGGGGCGATCGAGCGTGACGACGGCGATCGCGCCTGTCTGTTCGACTTTCAGCATGGCGCGTCAGGCCGCCAGAAAGCCTTCGAGGCGCTTGCGGATGATCGATTCCGCTTCGGCCATGATCCGATCGATCAGCTCTTTCACCGTCGGTATGTCGTGGATCAGACCCGCGACCATGCCGCAAGACCAGGCGCCGACATCCATGTCGCCGTTCTGCATGACCTTGGGATAGACGCCGGCGACTTCCTGGATGATGTCCTCGAACTTGATCGAAGAACCGAGTTCCTTCTCCTTGGCGATCAGGCGGTCGACAGCGGCGTTGCGCAGCACGCGCTCGGTGTTGCGCAGCGGGCGCATGACGAGGCGTGTATCGAGTTCGCTCGCCGCGACGATCGCCGCCTTCACGTTCTCGTGCACGGGGGCTTCCTTCGTGCAGATGAAGCGCGTGCCCATGTTCATGCCTTCCGCGCCCATCGCCATGGCGGCGACCAGCGAGCGACCGTCGGCCATACCGCCCGAGGCGATGAAGGGAATCTTGAGTTCATCCGCCGCGCGCGGCAGCAGGATCATGTTCGGCACATCGTCTTCGCCGGGATGGCCGCCGCATTCAAAGCCGTCGACGCTGACCGCATCGCAGCCGATGGCTTCCGCCTTCAGCGCGTGGCGGACGGACGTGCACTTGTGGATCACCTTCACGCCCGCCTTCTTGAAGAACGGCATGACCTGCGAGGGGTTGTTGCCCGCCGTCTCCACGGCCTTGATGCCGTTCTCGATGATGACGCGCACGAGGCCTGCGTAGTCGGGCGAATTGACGGTCGGCAGGAAGGTCAGGTTCACGCCGAACGGCTTGTCGGTCATGGACCGGCACTTCTTGATCTCGGCGTCGAGCTTTTCCGGCGTGCCGAGCGTCAGCGCGGTGATGATGCCGAGCCCGCCCGCATTGGAAACGGCGGCGGCCAGCGGCGCGAGGCCGACATAGTGCATGCCGCCCTGCACGATCGGGTGCTGGATGCCGAGCATTTCGGTGATGCGGGTTTTCATGGGCTTTCCTCCGATTGTGCGCCGGCAGCCGGCTTGTTCGGAGGCGAGCCTAGTTGAAACCTGAGCAGGAATCGAGATCGTCGGACAAAAAGACGTGACGAAGGGGACGCGCCTTACAGAAACCTTCATGCTGAGGAGGCGCGAAGCGCCGTCTCGAAGCATGGCCACGCCTGCAGGTGAGGCTACCCTTCGAGACGCCGCCTGCGGCGGCTCCTCAGGGTGAGGATTCGGGGCTAGGTCTCTACTGCTGCCCGTCGCCAGCGCGGCGCGGGGCTGGCGCCTCGTCGCGGCGGCGGAAGCGAACGACCGCGCCCGGACCGCGAGTGCGGGCCGTGATCCGGCTGCGGCCCGTGCCCGTCAGCACATAGCGGCCGCGCATGTCGTCCCAGCGCATCAGGTCGTCCTGAATGGCGCGCTGGCGCAGCACCATCGTCATCGGATCCTGGACATGGGCGGGGGCGACATCGCCGAGCGCATCGACTTTCTTCAGCGCTTCGATGAGGAAGTTTTCATGGGCGTCGTGCATTGCGGAATCAAAATGGCCCCGCAAGGCGCATTCGACAAGAGAAAAGGCGCCACACCTTCTGCCTTTTCACAAACCCATTTAATTTCAATGCATAGGTGGCGGCTCAGGCCAGCACGATCACCCGGGTTTTGACTGAAGCGCGGGTGTAGAGGTGCACGATGTCCTGATTCACCATGCGAATGCAGCCCGACGACACATTCGTGCCGATCGTCTCGGGCTCGGTCGTGCCGTGGATGCGATAGCCGAGATCGTGACCGCCGCCCTCGCTGAAGAGATACATGGCGCGGGCGCCGAGCGGGCTTTTTGGCCCTCCGCGCACGCCCAGGCCGCGCGGCGTCTGTTCGAGCTGCGCCCGGATTTCGGGCTGGCGCTCCACCATTTCGTGCGGCGGGACCCAGTCAGGCCAGTTGCGTTTCATGTTGACCTGGGCGCGGCCGTTCCAGCCGAAGCCCTCGCGACCGACGCCGACGCCGTAACGCGTCGCCCGGCCCTCACCTTCGGTGAAATAGAGATGCTTCGAGGCGGGATCGACGATGATCACGCCCATCGGCTCGGACCCCCTGTATTCGATGGTCTGGCGCAGCCAGCGGGGGTTGATCTGCGCATAGTCGAAGGCGCGGATGGCGAAGGGCTCGCCGGGATAGTCGGCGTAGATGGCCTTGTAGTCGGGCGTGGCGAGCGTGCGCCCGGCGAAATTGCGGTGCGGCTCGCCCGCCTCGGGCGCCAGGGTAAACGGCCCGTCCATGGAGCAGGCGGATAGCGCGGCGCCGAAAGCGGCGGCGCCTCCGGATAGAAGAGTGCGTCGGTCAAGCATCGGTCATGTCTCGGGCCGGGACCGAAACATGGTTACAGAAGATGGTTAGGAATGGGTTTAGCGGCAGCCCTGCTGCTGTCATCCCGGTCGAGGCGTTGCGGAGAGCCGGGACCCAGAGGCCATGAACCCCTTTGGTCCCGGATCGGCCTTCGGCCGTCCAGGATGACCAACCGCGACCTACCGCGTCTCGGCGAACGCCTTCGCGAAGGGCGCCGTATTGTGCGCGTTCAGCCCCGCGATGTTGATGCGGCCGTCCGGCAGCAGGTAAACGCCGCGATCATCACGCAGGCGCTGCGCCTGGCCGTCGGCCAGCGGCAGGCAGGAGAACATGCCGGTCTGGCGCGTCACGAAACTGAAATCCGAATTGGTCAGCCGAGTGAGCTCGCTCGCCAGATTGGCGCGCAACATCTGGATGCGCTCGCGCATACCGTCGAGTTCCGCCCGCCAGTTGGCGCGCAGCCCCGCATCCTCCAGCACGATCTTCACGGCCGCGGCGCCATGGTCCGGCGGCATGGACCACATGCCGCGCCCGATCGTGGCGAGCTTGGCGCCGGCGACATCGGCGGCGGGCGCGGAGGAGGCGAGGATGAAGGCCGCGCCCACGCGGTCGCGGTAGACGGCGAAATTCTTGGAACACGAAGCCGCCACCGCCATTTCCGGCATGATCGAGGCCAGATGCCGCACGGGCTCGGCGTCTTCCTCCAGCCCGAAGCCGAGGCCCTGGTAGGCGAGGTCGATCATGGGAAAAAGCCCACGGTCGAGCATCAACGTGCCGATCGTCCTCCATTGCGCCATGTCGAGATCGGCGCCGGTCGGGTTGTGGCAGCAGCCGTGCAGCAGCACGACGTCGCCGCGCTTGGCCACCGCGAGGTCGCGCACCATGGATTCGAACCGCACGCCGCCGCCGGCGCGGTCGAAATAGGAATAGTTCTTGAGCTTCAGGCCGGAACTCGCCAGCAGCGGCTCGTGGTTGACCCAGGTGGGGTCCGGAATGTGCACCGTCGCATCCGGCCGCGCGGCGGCGACGAGATCGGCGAGCAGGCGCAGCGCGCCACAGCCGCCGGGGGTCTGCGCGGTGCGGATGCGCGCCTTGTCGGCGCCCGCGCCGAATACGAGATCGCGCATCAGATCGTTGAAGCCGACATCGCCGAGCGGACCCAGATAGGTCTTGGTCTGCTGCTGCGCATGCAGCCGCAGTTCTGCCTCGCGCAGCGCCGAGACGATCGGCGTACCGCCGCCCTCGTCCTTGTAGACGCCGACCGACAGGTCGATCTTGTCGCTCCGCTTGTCCTCGCGGAATGCCGCCATGATCGTGAGGATCGGATCGGGCTTGGCGGGGGTCAGCGTCTCGAACATCGGCACACTCTTCTCTTGCGCCGGACGGCGCGGCTGCGCGCTCTTTTAGACCCAAATTGGCGGCGCCGCGAGGGTCCGGTCTAGGATGGCCGAAACATCTGCGAGGCTGCCGTGACGACAAGACCCAATTTGCGCATCGACCTCGACCGTCTGTGGTCCAGTCTCATGGAAATGGCCGAGATCGGCGCGACGCCAGCGGGTGGTTGCAACCGGCAGGCGCTGACGCCGGAGGATGCGCGCGGCCGGGCGCTGTTCAAGCGCTGGTGCGAGCAGGCGGGCTGCACGGTGACGGTCGACGGCCTGGGCTCGATGTTCGCGCGCCGCGAGGGAACCGAAAATCTGCCGCCGGTCCTGATCGGCTCGCATCTCGACACTCAGCCGACCGGTGGCAAGTTCGACGGCGTGCTCGGCGTGCTCGGCGCGCTGGAGGTCATGCGCGTGCTGAAAGAATCGGGTCTGCGCACGCGAAGACCGATCGAGCTCGTCAACTGGACCAACGAAGAGGGCTGCCGGTTCGCCCCCGCGATGCTGGCCTCGGCCGTGTTCGCCGGCGTCCTGCCTCCCGCACGCGCGCTCGACGCGCGCGATGCGCAGGGCGCGCGCTTCGGCGACGAACTCGCCAAGATGGACCTCGAATGTTCGGCGCCGATCGGCGGCCGCGAAATCGCGGCCTATGTCGAATTGCACATCGAGCAGGGCCCGATCCTCGAGGCGGAAGGTTTCGACGTCGGCTTTGTCGCCGTGGGGCAAGGCCACCGCTGGTATGACGTGGCCTATCGCGGCTTCGGCAGCCATGCGGGCTCGACGCCGATGCCGACGCGCCGCGACGCCATGGCGGGCGCCGCCCGGCTCGTGCTGGAATTGCAGGCGATCGGCAGGAAGCACGGGCCGGCGGGCATGGCGACGGTGGGCGAAATGCATGTCGCGCCCAATTCCCGCAACATCATTCCCGGCGAAATCCGCTTCACCATCGACATCCGCCATCCCGATCACGACATGCTGGAGGCGATGGACGCCGAAGTGCGCGCCGCCTTCGCGCGCTGCCGCGACGCCGAAAGGCTGGAGGGCGAATTGAGCGATGTCTCCTACAACCCGCCCGTGCCTTTCGACGCCGACATTCTCGACATTATCCGCCGCCAGACAGCGGCGCTCGGCCTGAAGGGCCGCGACATTGTCTCCGGCGCCGGCCACGACGCCTTTCATCTCGCGAAAGTCTGTCCGACCGCGATGATCTTCACCCCCTGCAAGGATGGGATCAGCCATCACGAATCGGAAGACATAACGCGCGAATGGGCGGAGGCGGGGACGAACGTCCTGTTGCGCGCCGCGATCGAACTGGCCGAGAGGGTTTAACCCCGCACATCATCCCGGACGGACGAAGGCCGATCCGGGATCCAGCGCATGCGCCTCCGGCCCTCGATTCCGGCTCTCTGCTTCGCTCCGGCCGGGACGACAACCTCCGCCGGCGCGGACACGGCGCAATGCGTTCCACAAAGACTTGATTCCGCGCTCGCAATCTCCCATCGTCATGCAAATTCAAAACGCGCGTTCCGCGTATCGAAACGAGGGGAAACATCCATGATCAATCGTCGTACATTCACGACAGGCGTCTCCGCGGCCGCGCTCGGCACAGTCGCATCCCCCTTTGTTCGGCGCGCCGGAGCGGCCGATGCGACCATCAAGGTCGGCGTCATCAATTCGATGAGCGGTTCCTATGCTGCCTATGCGCAGGAAGGCGATCCGGCCTTCCGCTACATCATCGACAAGGTCAACAAGGAGGGCGGCGTCAAGAGCATGGGCGGCGCCAAGATCGAACTGATTTTCGCCGACGACACCAGCCAGCCGGCGCGCTGCGCGACTGAAGTGCGTCGCCTCGTGACGGAAGAGAAGGTGGACATGCTGACGGGTACGATCCTGTCCTCGCAGATGCTCGCCATTTCCCCCGTGCTCGATGAATTGCAGACGCCGTGTCTATCGGTATGGGCGGGCGGCTCGCGGTCGAACTGGCTCTACACGCTCGGCTACGACTACGATCGCGGCTATGCCAAGACCATGGCCGACTTCGCGATCTGGCTGCGCGACAAGAACGGGTTTTCGATCAAGACCTGGTCGCCCTGCTATTCGAACTACGAGGCCGGCCAGCAGGTCAACAAGCATCTCCTGAAGCGCATGGGCGCCGCGGGCTTCAAGACGCTCGAGGAAGCCCCGCTCGACACCAAGGCGCAGGATCAGACCGCCGCCATGATCCGATTGCGCTCCGCCAAGCCCGATCTCGCGCTCGGCCTCGTGACGCCGCGCGACGGCCTGCTGCTGCATCAGGCGCGCTACAACCTGAACTATCACGGCTCCATCTTCGCCGGCGGCACGGGCGGCTACAGCGACCTCTCGCTTTGGCGCGATCTGTCGCCCGACATCGCCAAGGCCGTGCTGACCCGCAATCTCTTCGCGATGACCGGCTTCAGCCCTTCCGCCAAGATGCCGTCGATGCAGGCGATCGTGACCGAATTGCGCGATCAGGCGAAATTGCAGCGCATCGGCCAGGCCGCGATCCAGTCCGCGCAGGCGGCCCGCGTGCTGCAGCGCGCGATCGAGGCCGCGGGCTCGCGCGACAAGAAGGCTCTGCTCGACGGCTTCAAGAAGGTCGACATCAAGTTCGGCGATCCCGACCTCTACGTCGCCAAGCCGCACGGCGTGAAATTCGCCGACGACCGTCTGCTCGAGGATGGATCCGCCTTCTTCGTGCAGTGGATGGAGGACAAGACCCAGCAGGTTCTGACCCCCGAGCAATTCGCCAACGCGAAGCCGCGCCCGCGCAGCTGACGACAACGAAACGACGCAGGCGCGAGGAGAGGTCTTGGCGATTCTCGAAGTCGAGGGCGTGACGAAGCGGTTCGGCGGTCTCGTGGCCGTCGACGCCGTGTCATTCGCCGTGCAATCAGGCGAAATACTCGGCATCATCGGTCCGAACGGCGCCGGCAAGACGACGCTGTTCGGCCTGATTTCGGGCTTCTTGCCGCCGTCGGCGGGCGACGTGCGATTCGAGGGCCGCTCGATCGTCGGAACGGCGCCGCATCTGCTCGTGAAGGAGGGACTCGTGCGATCTTTCCAGATCGTGCAGACCTTCGCTGACATGTCGACGCTCGATGTCGTCACCACTGCCGCGCTGGTGCGCCGGCCGCTGCGCGAGGCAATTGATTACGCCGCGTTGATCCTCAAGCGCGTGGGCCTCTCGGGCAAGGAATTCCTCACGCCCAAACAATTGTCATTGCAGGACAAGAAGCTCCTGGAAGTCGCCAAATGCGTGGCGACCGATCCGCGCCTCATCCTCCTCGATGAAGTCATGGCCGGCCTGACTCTGGCCGAGACCGAGGCGCCGCTCGCCGTCATTCGCGACCTCAATGCACAGGGCGTCACCATCGTGATGATCGAGCATGTCATGCCCGTCATCATGCGCGCCGCGCACCGCATGATCGTGATCAATTTCGGCGCCAGGATCGCCGAGGGCACGCCGCAGGAAATCCTCGAGGACAAGGCCGTGAAGGACGCCTATTTCGGGGATCACATCGATGCTTGAGATGCAGGGCGTCACCGCCGGCTATGACGGCGTTCCGGTATTGCGCGACGTTTCGGTCAATGTCGCGCGCGGGGAACTCGTGGGACTGCTGGGCGCGAATAACGCCGGCAAGTCGACGTTGATCAACGTCGTCTCTGGCACAGTGCCGATCATGTCCGGCCGCCTGATGTTCGAGGGCGAGGACATTTCGAAAACGAGCGCGCAGGATCGCGTCGAGCTCGGTCTCGTGCAGGTTCCCGAGGGCCGCCTCGTCTTCCCGCAGATGAGCGTGCGCGAGAATCTTCTGCTCGGCGGTTACAACCGCAAGGCGCGACCTGCGCGCGCCGGCAATATGGATCACGTGATCTCGCTCTTTCCGCGCCTTGGCGAGCGCCTCGGTCAGCTCGCCGGAACGCTTTCGGGCGGCGAGCAGCAGATGGTGGCGATCGGCCGCGGCATGATGGCGGGCGCCCGCGTGCTGATGCTCGATGAGCCCTCGCTCGGCCTGTCGCCGCTCTTCGTGCAGTTCATTTTCGAGATCATCGACAAGTTGCACGCCGAGGGCATGACCATCCTGCTGGTCGAACAGAACCTGTCGCTGACCGTGCGCCACGCCGACCGCTGCTACGTGCTCGAGCGCGGCGTCGTCGCGGTCGAGGGCGCGTCCGCCGCGGTGGCCGAAGATCCGCGCACGCGCGCCGCCTATCTGGGGATGTGAGATGGACGAACTTCTCCAGGCGCTCGTGCAGGGCTTCTTTGTCGGTAGCGCCTACGGCCTGCTCGCGCTCGGCATGGGCCTCGTCTACGGCGTTTCCGGCATCGTCAATTTCGCGCATGGCGATTTCGTCTCGCTCGGCATGTATCTGTGCTTCGCGTTCTTCACGGCCTTCGCGCTCGATCCCTACGTCTCCGTCGTCTTCACTGTGCCCATCATGATCGCGCTCGGCGCGCTGGTCTATCGCTTCCTCATCAAGCCCATTGCCGGGCGGCAATTGCTGATGGTCATACAGCTGACGCTCGGCGTCGCGCTCCTGATCCAGAATGGCCTGATGATGGTCTTCGGCGGCCAGCCGACGCGCGCGCCCTCGATGATCGAGTCGAAACTCTTCCTCGTCGGCGACGTCGTCATTCGCGGCGCACATCTCGTCGCCTGCGTCGTATCCTTCGCCCTCGCCATCCTGCTCTACGTCATGTTGCAGTCGACCGACACCGGCCGCGCCATTCGCGCCGTGCAGCAGGAACCTCGCGCCGCCGCCCTGATGGGCGTCGACGTAGGCCGCGTGCAGGTCATGACATTCGCGATCGGCGTCGGCGTTCTCGCCATCGCAGCCGCCCTGCTGCTGCCCGGCCTGCCGATCCAGCCGACGCAAGGCCTGCGTTTCACCGTCATCACGCTGCTGGTCTTCGTGCTCGGCGGCATGACCAATTTCGTCGCCATCATGCTCGGCGGCATCGTCATCGGCGTCGCCGAGGCGATCGGCACGATCTACATGACGCACACTTTGGGGCAATTGCTGCCCTATCTCATTTTTGTGGCCATCATGCTGTTCCGCCCGCAAGGGCTGGTGTGGAGGAGCTGACATGCGCCCCGACTTCTGGCCTGCGCTCCGTTCGCCGATTCCCTGGGCGCTGCTCGCGCTGGCCGCGACCATGCCCTTCTTGCTGCCGAACTATTACCTGCACATTCTCACCATCACGCTGGTCTATGCAGCGCTCGCGTCGGCATGGAACATCGTCGGCGGCATTGCCGGCCAGATTTCCCTCGCCCATTCGCTCTTCGTCGGCGCCGGCGCGATGCTGGCGAGCGCGCTGCTCGTCAAGCTCGGGATCAACATGTGGCTCGGCATGGTCATCGCGGCAGCGGCGTCTGCTGCGATGGGCGCGGCCGTGTCCTTTATCGATTACCGTTTCCGCCTCGGCCATCTCTCCTTCGCGCTCATCACCATGGCCTTCGCCGAAATGGCGGAAATCTACGTCACCAACACGGAATTCCTGGGCGGCGCATCCGGGCTGTTCCTGCCGAAGGACAAGGGCGATCTGCTTGCCTTCCAGTTCGGCGGCATCAGCGGCGTCTACTGGATCATGCTCGGCATGGCGGCTCTGTGCGTGGTCGTGAACTTCGCCATTCTCTCCTCGCCGCTCGGCTACAATTTGCGCTCGATCCGCGACAACGAGAATGCGGCGCAGGCGATCGGCGTCGGCCTGCTGCGCAACAAGACGCTGGCGATGACGATCTCAGCCGTCCTGACCTCCATCGTCGGCACGATCTACGCGCGCTATCTCGCCTTCGTCGATCCCTACCTGCTTGTCTCGCCGGTTCTGACGATCGAGATCGTTCTGTTCGCGACCGTCGGCGGTCTCGGCACCGCGCTCGGGCCGGCCGTCGGCGCCATCCTGCTCGCGCCGCTCGGCGAGATATTGCGCGGCCATCTCGGCGGCTTCCTGCCGGGCCTGCACTATTTCGTCTATGGTCTCGTCGTCGTCGGTGTGATCCTGCTGATGCCGGCTGGCGTCTGGCCGTCGATCCGCGCCCGCTTCACGCGAAAGAACGCGCAGGAAGCGAAGGCGTCCTGAAGGGCGTCCGCGCTACGCGACTTTCACCATGCGCTTGCCGCGATTGTCCCCGGCCAGAAGTCCGATCAGCGCTGCCGGCGTGTTTTCCAGCCCGTCGATCACATCTTCCCGCACCTTGAGCTTGCCGTCGCTCACCCACTTCTGCAGATCGGCGAGCGCCGCCTCACGCTGGTCATAAAAATCCATCACGATAAAACCCTGCATACGGATGCGCTTGACGACCAGAAGGCCGGGCAGGCCGCGCGGCCCTGCGGCCGGCGGTGCGCCATCATAGGCCGAGACCGCGCCGCAACAGGCAATGCGGCCGTGCAGATTCATCAGCGGCAGGCACGCTTCGAGGATCTCGCCGCCGGTATTGTCGAAATAGACGTCGATCCCCTTCGGCGCGGCGGATTTCAACGCGCGATAGAGATCGCCGGCCTTGTAATCGACGGCTTCGTCGAAGCCGAGTTCGCTCTTGAGCCACGCGCATTTCTCGGCGCCGCCGGCGACGCCGATGACGCGACATCCCTTGATTTTCGCGATCTGCCCGACAAGCGAACCAACAGAGCCCGCCGCTGCCGACACCACGACCGTCTCGCCCGCCTTTGGTTCGCCGACGCGCAGCAGGCCGAAATAGGCGGTGAGGCCGGCAATGCCGTAGACGCTGAGCAGATGCGTCATCGGCTCGACATGCGGGACCTTGATGAGCTGCTTTGCGGGCAGCGCCGCATATTCCTGCCAGCCGGTATCGGCGAAGACGAGATCGCCCTTTGCAAAGCCCGGCGCCTTGCTGTCGACCACTTCGGCGATCGAGCCGCCCGCCATCACGCTGCCGGCGTCGACCGCCGAACGATAGGTCGCGCCCTGCATCCACGCTCGATTGGCGGCGTCGAGCGAGATGTAGCGCACCTTCAGCAGCGCCTCGCCGTCGGCGCATGAGGGCATGACGGATTCCGCGAGCCGAAAATTCGACGGCGCGAGTTTTCCGCGCGGCTTCTCGACCAGAAGCACCTGCCTGTTGATCGCGTTCATCGCATCCTCCACTCGTGCTTCAATCGTCAGACCACCAGGGATACTGGCTCGGCATGTCCGTCGAGACCCTGCCGGGAAAATCCGGCGCGCGCTTGTCGAAGAACGCCTGTACGCCCTCGCGCACATCGGCATGGCCGCCGCGCTCGATCGACATTTTCGCGTCGAACGACAACACGCCATAGGGGTCGGGCGCGCCAGCGCAGCGCCACAGCATCTGGCGCGTGAGCGCGACGGCGACAGGCGAGGAATGATCCGTCAATTCGCGCGCGATCTCTTTCGCGCGCGCCAGAATGTCGGTGGGCTCGACGACCTCGCTGACGAGACCGCCCTGCAATGCCTCGTCGGCATCGAAGGTGCGGCCGGAAATCGACCAGCGCAGCGCCTGCGGCAGCCCGACGAGCCGCGGCAGGAACCAGGCGCTTCCCGCCTCAGGCACAAGGCCGCGTCGCGCGAAGATGAAGCCGATCTTCGCGCCCTTGGCGGCAATGCGCACGTCCATCGGCAGGGTGAGCGTTATGCCGACGCCGACCGCCGCGCCGTTGATGGCGGCGATCGACGGCTTGCGGCACGAAAAGATCGCGTCGACGAAGCCGCGCCCCTTTCCGGAGCCAGCCTGCGGGCCGCGATTGCCGAACACGCCGGCGCCATGCGCGCCGGATGTATCGAAGCTCTTCGCGCCGCCGGAGACATCCGCGCCGGCGCAGAAGGCGCGACCGGCGCCGGTGACGATGATTGCGCGCACGGTATCGTCCGCGTCGGCGGCGCGAAACGCGTGTTCGATCTCCGAGCCCATCGTCCCCGTATAGGCGTTGAGCTTGTCCGGGCGATTGAGGGTGAGGACCATGAACGGCCCATCCATCTCGCAGTGGATGTGCTGGTAATCCATGCGCGGCTCCCTTGTTTTGACGAAAGCCGTTCAGTCGCTCCAGCCGGCGCCCTCGAAGCCCGCACGGCCGAAGGCCACGCCGCCATCGACCGTCACCGTCGATCCGACGACATAATCGCCGGCGCGCGAGGCCAGGAAAATCGCGGCGCCCGCCATGTCTTCAGGAAGCCCGATGCGGCCCGCCGGCACGCGTCCGGCGACGACATCCGCATGGTCGCGCGCCGCCGTGTTCATGTCGGACTGGAAGGGGCCGGGCGCGATCGCCGTGACGACAATGTGATCCTTGATGAGTCGGACCGCCATGCGGCGCGTGAGATGGATGAGGCCCGCCTTGCTCGCCGCATAGGGATAGGTCTCCAGAGGATTGACGAAAATGCCGTCGATCGAGGCGATATTGATGAGTTTTGCGGGACGTTCCGCGGTCGCAGCGGCGCGCAGCAGCGGCGCGAGTTCCTTGGCGAGGAAGAACGGCGTCTTCATGTTCAGGTCGACGACCTTGTCCCATCCAGCCTCGGGAAACTGGTCGAAATCCGCGGCCCAGGCGGCGCCGGCGTTGTTGACGAGAATGTCGATCTTCTCTTCGCGCTCGGCCAGCTCCTTGCCGAAGGTCCTGATGCCCTCGAGCGTCGAGAGGTCGCAGGGGATGGAAATACATTCACCCTTGCCGAGCGCCGTCATTTCTTTCGCTGCCGCGTCACAGGCCGCCGCCTTGCGCGCGGTGATGTAGACCCGTTTGACGCCGTAGGTCAGGAACCCTTCCGCGATCATGCGGCCGATGCCGCGCGAGCCTCCGGTGACGACCGCGATCTTGCCCTCGAGCGAAAAGAGATTCTCGAACATGTGTCCTCCCTGCGGGCGCTCCGCCCTGTTTGCGGCGAGCATATAGCAGGGACGGACCTTTCGCGACGCGGAATCGCGTTTCGCCGGACAGACCCGCCATGCGCTCGAAGAAGGTTTCGCGTCGGGGTGACATGGGCGACAATGGCGTCAAGAAAATTGCTTGAACGGGAGAGAGACGAATGACAAAGCCGCTGCACGGACGCGTGGCGCTGGTGACGGGCGGGTCGCGCGGCATTGGACGCGCGATCGCCATGGCGCTGGCGGAGGACGGCGCCGATGTCGCGATCGGCTATCGCCGCGACGAGGATTCGGCGAAAGAATCGGTCAAGCTGCTCGAAGGGTTGGGCGTGCGCGCGAAAGCCTATTCGGCGTCGATGGAGAACCACGAGCAGGTCGTCGCCATGGCAGACCGCGCCATCGCCGATTTCGGTTTTGTCGACATTCTCGTCAACAATGCCGGCATTGCTTCGCGCGGGCGTTCGGTGCTCGACACGGAGCCCGAAGAAATCGCACGCCTCCTGACGGTGCACGCCATGGCGCCGCACTGGCTCAGCCGTCGCATCATCCCCTCCATGCGCACGCGCCCGCGCGGCGACATCATCATGATCTCGAGCGTCGCGACGCTGAAAATGGGCGCCAACGGCGCGCCCTACAACATGGCCAAGGCCGCGATGGAGGCGCTCGCCTATACGCTCGCCAAGGAAGAGCGAGGGCACGGAACGCACGTGAACGTCGTGGCGCCGGGCTTGGTCGAGACCGACATGGGCACGCGGCTGGTGAAGGGCGCGGCCGGCATCGACGACATCCACGCGCTCGACAAGCACATGCCCTACGGGCGCGTCTGCCAGCCGCAGGACATTGCCAACGCCGTGCGCTTCCTGGTCTCGCCATACGCGGGCTACATCAATGGCGAAAAGATCAACGTGCACGGCGGCGGGCAGACGATTCCCGGCGTCGGCGGCTAGGAGGGGCCGATGGACAAGCCGCTCACGCGCGAAGACAGGAATGGCGCCGCCATTCTCACGCTCAACCGGCCGGACAAGCTGAATGCGCTGACGATCGACATGTTTCTGCTGTTGCGCGAACATGTCGACGCCATAGCGCAGCAGACCGACAAGATCGGTCTCGTACTGTTGCGCGGCGCCGGAAAATGTTTCTGCGCGGGCAACGATCTCGCTAGCATCGCGTCTGGCGCGAAGCCGCCGAAGCCGTGGTTCCAGGGCGAGACGATCGAAAAGCTCGCCAATCTGCCGCAGCCCGTGATCACCGCCGTGCACGGTCATTGCTACACGGGTGGGCTGGAGCTCGCGCTAGCGGGAGACATCATCGTCGCGTCGGCCAACGCGAAGTTCGGCGACACGCACGGCAAGTGGGCTCTGACGCCTGTCTGGGGCATGAGCCAGCGCCTGCCGCGCCGCGTCGGCGCCGCCAAGGCGAAGGAAATGATGTTCACCAGCCGCACCTATTCGGGCGCGCAGGCCGAGCAAATCGGGCTCGCGAATTTCTGCGTCGCCGACGACGTCTTCGAGGCGGAAGTAGAAAAGCTGACGAAGGAAATTCTCGGCAATAGCTGGTTCAGCCATCGCGCCAACAAGAAGCTTGTCGACGACACCGAGGGGCTGTCGCTGAAGGCCGGCCTCGCGCATGAAATCTACAAGAGCGAGGGACGCGGGCCGGATTCGCAGGAGCGGATAGCGGCTTTCATGAAGAGGTAGCGTCGCCTCGCAGGCCCCGGCCGCCATCCCCGACGGCCGCAGGCCGATCCGGGATCCAGCGGCGGAGACATCGCTCCGGATCCCGGCTCTGCGCTTCGCTCCGGCCGGGATGACACTGTTGACCGCAAAGGAATCGACTATGGCCACCAAACGTTGGGTCAACAAGCCCGAGGGATCGAACTGGGGCCGTTTCGGCGACGACGATCAGCGCGGCAAGATGAACCTGCTGACCCCGGAGCGGCGCGTGGCCGCTGCGCGAGAAGTGAAGGAAGGCCTCGCCTTCACCTTGTCGCTGCCGCTCGACTATCCCGGCGGCAATGCGATCTTCGCGCATCGCAAGGCGCCGCAACTGCAATACGAGAAGCGCGGCGGGGCGGCCTATAATTTCAACTTCAAGCTGTCGCACATCTGCGCGGAATATTGCGACATCGTCTGCGACGACGCCGTCCTCCTCTACCTGCAATATTCCACGCAATGGGACGGTCTGAGCCATGTCGGGCAGATGTTCGACGCCGACGGCGATGGCGTGCCGGAAAAGGTCTATTACAACGGCTGGCGCGGCGGTGTGGACCTCGTTGGTCCCGAGGATGCGAAAGAGGGGTTCGGCGCGCACAAGCTGGGCGTGGAAAATTTCGCGACCGCCGGCGTGCAGGGGCGCGGCGTGCTCGTCGATCTCCATCGCATCAACGGCCGCAAGAAGGCGTTTGTCGGCTACGACGATCTGATGCGCGCGCTCGATGCGCAGAAGGTCGGCGTCGAGGCCGGCGATTTCCTGTGCCTCTATACCGGCTACGGCGATCTCATCATGGAGATGAACAGGCAGCCCGACGTCAACGTGCTGCATTCCTCCTGCGCCGCGCTCGACGGGCGCGACGCACGGCTGCTGCAATGGATCAGCGACACCGATCTCGTCGCCATCTGCTCGGACAGTCTCGCGGTCGAGGTGTTTCCGCCGCGCCCGGCGGAGGGCGACTCCTTTCCCATGCTGCCACTGCACAATCATTGCCTGTTCAAGCAGGGCGTGCATCTCGGCGAACTCTGGTACTTCACGGAGCTCGCGCAATGGCTCGCCGCGCACGACCGTTGGCGCTTCCAGTTGACCGCGCCGCCGTTGCGACTGCCTGGCGCGGTCGGCTCGCCGGCGACGCCGGTCGCGGTGGTATGAGCGCGATGGCGAAGACGGTTCTGGTCGCCGGCGCGTCCGGCGTGGTCGGGCAGGCCGCGGTCGACCATTTTGCGAAATTGCCAGGGTGGAACACGATCGCTGTGTCCCGCCGCGCGCCGCTGGTGCGTGCATCGAGTGCGTGGAAACACGTTCCCCTCGACCTCACGAACGCCGCCGCATGTCGCGCGGCGGTGGCGGCCATGCCGCGCGTGACGCATCTCGTCTACGGCGCGCTGCATGAAAAGCCGGAACTGGTCGCGGGCTGGCGCGATCCCCAGCAGATGACGACAAATCTCGCCATGCTGCGCAATCTGGTCGAACCGCTGGTGGACCTCGGCGCGCTCGAACATGTCACGCTGCTGCAGGGCACCAAGGCCTACGGCGTGCATCTGCATCGCATCGCAGTGCCCGCGCGGGAAAAATGGCCGCGCGACGATCACGAAAATTTCTACTGGCTGCAGGAAGATTTCTTGCGCGATATCGCTGCGCGAAAAAACTTCGCGTTCACGATCTTCCGGCCGCAGATCATATTCGGCGACGCCATCGGCGCGGCCATGAATATCATGACCGTGCTCGGCGCCTATGCGGCGATCCGGCGCGAGGAGGGCCTGCCTTTTTCCTATCCCGGCGGCTCCGACTATCTGCTGGAAGCCGTCGACGCCCGCCTGCTGGCGCGCGCCTTCGCCTGGGCGGCCGAGGCGCCGGCGGCTCGTGGCGAAACCTTCAATTTCACCAACGGCGACGTCTTCGTATGGCGCAACGTCTGGCCGGCGATTGCGAGCGCTCTGACGATTGCGCCGGGCGAGCCCGAGCCGCTGCGGCTGGCTGAATATCTGCCCACGCGCGCCAATATCTGGCGCTCGATCGCGAAGCGAAACGGTCTGGTCGAGCCCGATCTAGGGAAGCTGGTTGGCCGTTCCGCGGAATATGCCGACTACTGCATGGCATCGCTGACCGGCAGGGCCGCGCCGCCGGCGCTCGTCAGCACGATCAAGATCAGGCAGGCGGGTTTCGGCGATTGCATCGACACGGAGGACATGTTCCGCGATCTCTTCGCGGCCATGATCGAGAAGCGCATCCTGCCCTCGCTCCGCAGTTTCGCCTGAGCCGCGCGGCAACAAAGCCGATCTAGCGCGGTTCGCCGTCGATAACTTCGAAATGTGTGAATTCGAAACCCGGCGCGACCGTGCAGCCGACGAGCGTCCATGCGCCGAGCGAGCGCGCCGCCTGCCAGGCGTTGGCCGGTACGATCGCCTGTGGCCGTTGACCCTGCGCAAGATCCGGCCCGAGCAGATGCGCGCGCCGCACTCCCGCCTCCTCTATCAGCAGTTCGAGCGGCGCGCCGGCATAGTGGTGCCAGCCTTCGGCGGCGTCGACGCGATGCCAGCGCGACGGCTTGCCGCCGGGCAGCAGGAAATAGATGGCGGTGGAGGCGGCTCGACCGTCAGCCCTGGCCGGATCGCGAAAGGTCTCGCGGTAGAAGCCGCCCTCCGGATGGGCCGTCAGATCGAGAAGCCGCACGATCTCATCGGCGCTCTTCCCATTGGTATCGCCCGTCATGCCCTGCGCCTCCCGCCTGCGCTTGCCCTTTTAACGCCGCGATCCCTCGGGTAAAATGGCGTTCATGCGGAGATTGTCTGCCAACCTGCCCGCCGCGGCGCTCGCGGCGCTTTTGTCGAACCTGCCCGCGCCGGCCAGCGCTTGGGAGGTCATCAACAACGGTTTGCCGACATTCGCGGCGGCCGAATCCTTCAGGCCGTCGTCCGGGAGTTCGCTCGATCCCGCCTCGCCCCTCAAGTTCGAAGCGGTGAAGGGACTGGGCTTCGGCTACGATCATCGCATCGGCGGCAAGTATCTCTTCGGCATGGAGCAGAAGACGGGCTTCGATGCTGGAGGCGACCTGCTGGGCCTCGCCTCCGGCTTCAATTTCTCGCGCACGAATATGAAATTCGGCTACGACATGGGCTCGTTCAAACCCTATATCTCGGCTTCCTTCGCCGAAACCCGCGGCCCGGCCTTCGGCGCCAATGTCTTCGCCGCGCCGCCGGATGCGGCGACGCCCTTCGCCTTCACATCTTCGGCGACGACCGTCGGCGCGGGCTTTGATTACGCCATCACCGACAAACTGTCCTTCGGCATGTCGGTTTCCGCCACGCAGGTGTCCGGACCGCGCCGCTGAGGCGGTCTCGATTGCGCGGACCGTCGTCGTTCAGGCGAGGTTCATGCAGTCCATCATAGCTTGTCGCGCAGGCGGGACTTGCGCTCCGTCATTGACGTGGCGCAGGGCTTGTTCGACTGTTCCGGCTAAGTCTGAGGCTTGTCTTGGGGGTATGCGATGCGTTTTTTGAGCCGGGCGCTTGGATTTCTGATCCTGGCCGTTGCCGCCCTGGGGCCGCTGTCCCCCTTAGCAGCGCAAGAAAGCCAGTCGCGTTTCGCCTTCGTCGTCGGGTCCGACGCCTATGAAGGCGCGCCGCTGGCAACTGCCGCCAATGACGCCGCGCTGGTTGCGGACGCCTTGAAGGCCGCGCAATTCGACGTGACCGGCGCGCGCAATCTCGATCAGGATACGCTGCGCGCCTCGTACCGCGAATTTCTCGCCAAGGTGACGGCGGCCGGCCCCGGCGCGGTCAGCATCGTCTATCTCTCTGGCTATGGCCTGCAATTCGACGGCGAGAATTACTTCGTGCCGCCCGGCGCGACCATCGCGCGCGACTCGGACATCAGCCTCAACGCCATTCGCCTGTCCGACCTGATCCGTCCGCTCTCCGGCGCGCCGGGACGAGGACGCATGGTCCTGCTGGATATCGCCTACGCCAGCCCGTTCAGCAAGCAGATTCAGGGCCTTGCGCCTGGATTGGCGATTGTCGAGCCGGACGCCGGTACGATCGTGGCATTCAACGCCGCGCCCGGGACCTGGGCGCAGCCGGGCAAGGAGCCCTATGGCCCCTATGCACAGGCGCTTGGCGAAATGCTGCGCGAACCCGGCCTGCCGCTTGAAGAAGTTCTGGTTCGCGTCCGCACCCGAACCGCGGAACTGACCCGCGCCGCGCAGGTGCCCTGGAGCGCCGGCAAGATCGAGCCGGCGCTCGCCCTGCTCGAACGCGCCGCTGATGCGCCCGCGCCGGCCGTGCCCGCTGACCAGCTCGCCGCCGAACGCGCCAAGCCGGTCGACAAGCTGCCGGAATCGCTCGCCTATTCCGCCGTGATCGACCGCGATACCGTGAAGGGCTACGAGGATTTCGTCGCCACTTTTCCAAAAAGCCCCTACACGAAGAACGTTCGCGGCCTGCTGGCGGCGCGGCGTGAGGCGCGCACGTGGCGGCGCACGCTCGATGTCAACACGCAGAACGCCTACTGGTCCTATCTGAAGCGCTATCCGCGTGGCCCGCACGCGGCGGAAGCGCGCCGACGCCTGACGCGCCTGCAGGCCGCGCTCGAGCCGCCGCCGGCCTTCGACGTCGTCGCCTATGACGATCCGCCGCCGCCGCCGGCCGAGGAAGTCTATTTCGACGGTCCGGACGTCTCCTATTTCGACGATTCCGCGCCGCCGCTCGCCCCGTCCGTCTTCGTGGCGGCGCCGCCGGCGTGGTACCAGCCGCCGCCGCCGCCAGACTTCGAGGACGACGACGACTTCTTCCTGCCGCAAGTCGCCGCCGTCGCGATTCCCGCCTGGATCGCGCCGCCGCGCTACGTGGCTCCGCCGCCCCAGCCGCTGATGATGGACGCGGGCGCGAGACCGCCGGGCTGGCGCCCCTATGTCGCAATTCCCGCCGCGCTGGCCGTCGGGCTGGCGGCAGGAAAGCTGTCCAATCACTTCCTGAACAATCGTCGACACAATGCCGGCCAAGGCGTACGACCGCCGCCGGGCGGCCATATCCGGCAGCCCGTCATTCCCGCGATCTCGTCCCTGCCGAAGGGAATGAACCTTCCAACCGGCGTCCGTCCGGGCCAGACTTTCGTGCGGCCGACGACGCCGGCAGGTCTCCAGCCGGGTCGACCGGGTATCGGTCAGCCAGCTGGCGGCGTTGCTCAACCGGGCCGGCCCGGCGTCGGCGGTCGTCCGACCACTGCGCTTCCTGGCCTCCCGGCCGGTCAGCCTGGCCGAGGCCCCGGCGCGGCCGGCCAACCGGTCGGCGGCCAGGGTCTCCAGCCAGGTCGACCGGGTGTCGGTCAGCCGGCTGGCGGCGTCGCACAGCCGGGCCAGCCCGGCGTCGGCGGCCGTCCGAACAATGCGCTTCCGGGTATTCCCACTGGTCAACCCGGGCGTGGGCCCGGCGCGCCGGCCATTGGAACGCCTATGACACAGCCGGGCGTCCGCCCGGGTCAGCCCGCTGGCGTCCAGGGCTTGCCGCCCTCCGGCCAGATCGGTGGAAAGCCCGGCCGCCCAAGCAACGTTATGCAGGGCGCGCCGGCAGGCCAGCCCGGCCAACGCCCCGGCGCCGTCGGCCAGCCAACAGGCCGGCCGGCCACGGGAGCGCCGCTGACCCAGCCCGGCGTCCGTCCGGGGCAGCCTGCGGGCCAGCTGCAACAACAGCAGCAGCGCCAGTTGCAACAGCAACAGTTGCTGCAACAACAGCAACAAAGGCAGCAGCAACAAAGGCAGCAACAATTGCAGCAGCAGCAGCGTCAGCAGCAGATGTTGCAGCAACAGCGCGTCCAGCAGCAGCAGCGCCAGCAACAATTGCAGCAGCAGCAGCGCCAGCAGCAGATGCTTCAGCAACAACGCATCCAGCAGCAACAGCGTCAGCAACAGATGATGCAACAGCAGCGCCAGCAGCAGATTATGCAGCAACAGCAACGCCAGCAGCAGATGCTCCAACAGCAGCGCATGCAGCAGCAGAGGATGCAGCAGCAGCGGCGGCCGTGCGGAGGGCCGGGGCAGCCGCGTTGCTGAGGAGCGCGCCTCTCGCGCGTTGGCGGGCCCGTTGGGCCCGCCAATAGCCAAATCGAAACGGCCCGAAAGAAGAATGGAAGTGAGGGCGGGCTGGAATTCTGCGAAAACCCTCGACAAGCAGCGCGCTCTGGCGCGCTCGCGCGAAAATGCCGCGCGGCGGGCTTATAGCCTGTCCATGACGGCTGCCGCCCGTCTTCGACGCCGGCCGGCGAGGGAGAGGAACGCAGGATGATCATCGACTGTCACGGCCACTACACCACCGCGCCCAAGGCGCTGGAGGACTGGCGCAATCGCCAGATCGCCGCGATCAACGATCCCTCCGCCATGCCGAAGGTTTCGGAGCTGAAGATTAGCGACGACGAGCTGCGGGAATCCATCGAGAAAAACCAGCTGCGCCAGATGAAGGAGCGTGGCTCGGACCTCACCATCTTTTCGCCGCGCGCGAGCTTCATGGCCCACCACATCGGCGACTTCCAGGTGTCCTCGACCTGGGCGGCGATCTGCAACGAGCTGATTCACCGCGTCGCCACCCTGCTGCCGGACAATTTCATCGGCGCGGCCATGCTGCCGCAGAGCCCCGGCGTCGATCCCGCGACATGTGTTCCCGAACTCGAGAAATGCATGAAGGACTACGGCTTCGTCGGCATCAACCTGAACCCTGATCCGTCCGGCGGCCACTGGAGGAGCCCGCCGCTGACCGACAGGCACTGGTATCCGATCTACGAGAAGATGGTGGAATACGACATTCCTGCCATGATACACGTCTCGACCAGCTGCAATGCCTGCTTCCATACGACCGGCGCGCATTACATCAACGCCGACACGACCGCGGTCATGCAGCTGATCCAGGGCGATCTCTTCAAGGATTTTCCGGCCCTGCGCTTCGTCATCCCGCATGGCGGCGGCGCCGCGCCCTATCACTGGGGTCGCTACCGCGGCCTCGCGCAGGAGATGAAGAAGCCGCTGCTGCGCGACCATCTCCTCAAGAACGTTTATTTCGATACTTGCGTCTATCACCAGCCGGGCATCGACCTGCTGACGAAGGTTATCCCGGTCGACAATATTCTGTTCGCGTCGGAAATGATCGGCGCGGTGAAGGGAATCGATCCCGAGACCGGCTTCAATTTCGACGACACGAAGCGCTACATCGAGGCGACCCAGAACCTGTCCGCCGAAGATCGCCACAAGGTGTACGAAGGCAATGCGCGCAAGGTCTATCCGCAGCTGGACAAGGCGCTGAAGGCGCGGGGGCGTTAGCCGGACCGCGAGCCTTCAGGCTCGCCTTGTGATGCTGCGAGCATGAACGCTCGTGGTCCATGTGCTGGAAACCCCGGCTCGAGACCGCATATGATCCCGACAGGGGAAGGAAATCCGATGTCCAAGCCCACGACAGGGCCGTTCGAAAAGACCAAGGGCTGGCTCGACTGGTACAACGGCCCGTCGAAACCACGCTTTGTTGTGCCTGAAGGCGCGGTCGACGCGCATTGCCACGTCTTCGGGCCGGGCGCCGAATTTCCCTATGCGCCCGAGCGCAAGTACACGCCCTGCGACGCCTCCAAGGCGCAGCTCTTCGCGTTGCGCGACCACCTCGGCTTCTCCCGCAACGTGATCGTACAGGCGACCTGCCACGGCGCCGACAACCGCGCCATGGCCGATGCCTGTCGCGCTTCGGACGGCAAGGCGCGCGGCGTCGCGACCGTGAAGCGCAGCGTGACCGACGCCGAACTGCGGGACTTGCATGAAGCGGGCGTGCGTGGCGTGCGCTTCAATTTCGTCAAGCGCCTCGTCGACTTCACGCCGAAGGACGAGCTGATGGAGATTGCCGGCCGCATTTCCAAACTCGGCTGGCATGTGGTCATCTATTTCGAGGCAGTCGACCTGCCCGAACTCTGGGACTTTTTCACCGCGCTGCCGACGACCGTCGTCGTCGACCACATGGGTCGTCCCGACGTGACGAAGCCGATCGATGGTCCTGAATTTTCGCTCTTCCTGAAGTTCATGCGCGAACATCAGAACGTCTGGAGCAAGGTCTCCTGCCCCGAGCGCCTCTCGGTCGCCGGACCGCCCGCGCTGAATGGCGAACAGAACGCCTATCGCGACGTCGTTCCCTTCGCGCGAAAAGTCGTGGAGGAATTTCCCGACCGCGTGCTGTGGGGCACCGACTGGCCGCATCCAAATCTCAAGGACCACATGCCCGACGACGGCCTGCTGGTCGATTTCATCCCGCATATCGCGACGACCAAGGAGCTTCAGCAAAAGCTGCTCGTCGACAATCCTATGCGCCTCTACTGGCCCGAAGAAAGGAGGGCGTGATGTCGCTCGACAAGGAATTCAAGGAAATCCCGGGCACGATCATTTTCGACGCGGAACAGTCGCGCAAGGGCTACTGGCTCAACCAGTTCTGCATGTCGCTGATGAAGGCCGAGAACCGCGAGCGCTTCAAGGCGAACGAGCGCGCCTATCTCGACGAATGGAAGATGACCGAGGACCAGAAGCAGGCCGTCATGGCGCGCGATCTGAATGCCATGATGGCGCTCGGCGGCAATATCTATTTCCTCTCCAAGATCGGCGCGACCGACGGCAAGAGTTTTCAGCAGATGGCCGGCTCGATGACCGGCATGAGCGAGGAAGCCTACCGCGACATGATGATCAATGGCGGACGCTCGATCGAGGGCAACCGCAGGATCGGCGAACACGGCGACGCGCAGCGCACGAACAAGGACAAGTAAGATGGCCCGCATCACCGCTTCGGTCTATTCCTCGCACATTCCCGCCGTCGGCGCGGCCTTCGATCTCGGCAAGACGCACGAGCCCTATTGGCAGAAGGTGTTTTCCGGCTACGACTTCTCCAAGCAATGGGAGAAGGAGCAGAAGCCGGATGTCATCTTCCTCGTCTACAACGATCACGCGACCGCCTTCTCGCTGTCGATGATTCCGACCTTCGCCATCATGACCGGGCCCGAATTTCAGCCCGCCGATGAAGGCTACGGCCGCCGTCCGGTGCCGCCGGTGATCGGCCATCCCGAACTTGCCTCTCACATCGCCTCCGAAGTCATCCAGAAGGATTTCGACCTCACGATCGTCAACGAGATCGACGTCGACCACGGCCTGACCGTGCCGATGACCTGCATGTTCGGCAAGGTCGACGCCTGGCCGTGCAAGGTCATTCCTTTCGCTGTCAACGTCGTGCAGCATCCCGTGCCCTCGGGAGCGCGCTGCTTCGCGCTGGGCCAGGCCATTCGCGCGGCGATCGAGTCCTATCCGGAAGATATCAACGTGCAGGTATGGGGCACCGGCGGCATGAGCCACCAGCTGCAGGGCCCGCGCGCCGGTCTCATCAACCGCGACTGGGACAACGAATTCTTGGACCGCCTGATCGACGATCCCGAGGGCCTGTCGAAAATGCCGAACATCGACTACGTGCGCGAGGCCGGCTCCGAGGGTATCGAGCTCGTGATGTGGCTGATCGCGCGCGGCGCCATGGCGGACACGCGCGGCGGCCCGAAGCCGAAGGTCGCGCACCGCTTCTATCACGTGCCGGCGTCCAACACGGCGGTCGGGCACCTCATCCTCGAGAACGCCTGACGCATTCGGCGCGGTCGCCGCTGCAAAGGCGACCGCGCATGAGCGGCAAGCTTCTTCGGCATGGCCGAAAGGTCGCGCCCGCGCTAAATCTGTCGTCATGAGTTCCGAACATCGGGCTGATTTCACGCGCCCGGAAATCCTGTCCATCCTGCCCGGTCTCCTGCTCGCCATGTTGCTCGGCGCGCTGGACCAGACGATCGTCGCCACGGCGATGCCGACTATCGGCCGCGAACTCGGCGACGTCGAACAATTGCCCTGGGTGGTCACGGCCTATCTGCTCGCCTCCGTCGCGGTCACGCCGCTCTACGGCAAGCTCGCCGACATTCACGGCCGCCGCATCGTCATGCTTTCGGCCATCGCGATCTTCGTCGCGGGCTCCGTCGCCTGCGCGCTCTCGCCGTCCGTGCCGATCCTGGCGGTCGCGCGCGCCTTGCAGGGCGCGGGCGGCGGCGGGCTCATTTCGCTCGCGCAGACCATCATCGCCGACATCGTCTCGCCACGCGAGCGCGGCCGCTATCAGGTGCACATCGCCAGCGTCTTCGCGGCCTCGAGCCTCGCCGGTCCTCCGCTCGGCGGCCTGCTGGCTGACCATATTCATTGGTCGGCGATCTTCTGGATCAACATTCCGCTCGGGGCCGTCGCTCTCTTCTTCACGAGCGAGCGCCTGCGCCATCTGCCGAAGGTCGCACGGCCGCACAAGCTCGACATTGCCGGCGCGCTGCTGCTTGTGCTCGCGACCACGCCTTTCCTGCTCGCACTGAGCTGGGGCGGCGTCAAATTTCCATGGTTCTCGCCCATCGTCCTTTCGCTCTTCGCCGCCGCGATACTCTTCACGCTCGGCTTCGTCTGGCGAACGCGCGCGGCCGACGAACCGCTGATCCCCGCGAGCGTTCTCGGCAATCAGGTCGTGAAAACCGCGACGATCGCCGCGGGTCTCGCCATGGGGGTCTTCATCGGCCTTTCCATTGTCATGCCGGTTTATCTCGAGGGCGTTGTCGGCCTCACCGCCTCCATGTCGGGGCTCGCCCTCATTCCGCTGATGATCGGAACGGTCATCGGCGCGACGACTGCCGGCCGTTCGATGGCGCGGTTGACCAACTACAAGCGGCTGCCGATGGCCGGCATGGTCGTCGCCTTCGTCGCCTGCGCCATCATCGCGTGGCGGCCGCGCGGCCTGCCGTTTGCCGTGCTCGAATGCGTCCTGCTAATCGTCACCATTGGCCTCGGCACGGTCCTGCCGACGGCGACCGTCTCGATCCAAAACGCTGTCGCGCGGCATGAACTAGGCGCGGCGACCGGCGCGAGCAATTTCTTCCGGCAGATCGGCAGCGCGCTCGTCGCCGCGGTCTTCGGCGCCATCGTCTTCGGCGCCTCCGGCGTCGCGCAGGAAGTCACGCGGTCCGAACATGCCGCGCTCGATCCAGCCGCCATCGAAGCGCTGACGCAGGCCTTCCGCCACGTCTACATCGGCGCCTGCATTCTCATCGTCATCGCGATGGCGTTTTTCGCGGCGATGGAAATGCGGCCTCTGCGCAGCGGCGCCGAGCCGCCGGCGGAATCTGGCCACTAGTCGCGCGGCGTTTCCACGAGCGCGACGACGGAGCGAGCGCCGACGCCGAAACGATCGCTCTCGATGGCGCGCTGTCCGACAAAGCCGGTGCCGCTATCGATCGCGAGCGCCCAACACATGCCGGCACACGGCGGGGGCAAGGTCATCCCCACGACGACATCGCCGCGATTGAACGCCATGTGCATTCGGGCGCCGCCCCCTCGTGCGGGCGCACGCGTCAGCGCGACGAAATCCGCGTGCGACCAATCGGCATCCGCCATTACGCTACCGTCGACGCGCAGCCATTTCGCATCGGCGCAGAGCGCGCCGCTTTCCGTGCGCCCGGTCAGGAAGCGGTTCTCGGTCAAGAGCGCATTGTCCGCGCGAAACCGGGCGAGACCCGCGACGAATTCAGCAAACCTTCCGTCGGCTGTCGCCCAGTCGAGCCAGATCGTTTCATTGTCCTGAGCATAGGCGTTGTTGTTGCCGCCCTGCGTGCGGCCGAATTCGTCGCCGGCCGTCAGCATCGGTGTACCGAGCGACAGAAACAATGTGGCGAGAAGCGCGCGTGTATCGCCATGCCGCCGCGCAATCATGCGCGCGTCGTCCGTCTCGCCGTCCGCGCCGCCGTTCCAGCAAATCTCGCTCGAATTGCCGTCGCGATTGTTTTCGCCATTGGCGTGGTTGTGCTTGCCCGAATACGAAACGAGGTCGCGCAGCGTGAAACCGTCATGAGCGGCGATGAAGTTGAGGCTTTCACGCGGAGAACGCGCATGGAAGAAATCGGCTGAACCCGCGAGGCGCGTCGCGAGCGCGCCGGCGGCATGCGCATCGCCGCGCCAGAAGCGCCTGACATCGTCGCGGAATCGATCGTTCCATTCGATCCAGCCTGCAGGAAAGCGGCCGACCTGATAGCCGCCGGGCCCAATATCCCAGGGTTCCGCGATCAGAAGACGGTCGCGCAGGACAGGATCTGCGGCGATGGCTTCGAGCAGCGGCGCGTTCGGATCGAACCCGTTCGGCCGCCGCGCCAGGGACGTCGCGAGATCGAAGCGAAACCCTTCGACGCCGGCTTCTAGCACGAAGCGCCGCAGCGCCTCCCGGATCGTTTCGATGACGATCGGTTGCGTACAGTCGAGCGAATTGCCGCAGCCTGTGTCATTGATGAGCGCGCCGTCGGCAGCGTGACGGTAATAGAGCGCATTGTCGAGGCCGCGCAGCGACAGCGTCGGCCCGAACGCATCGCTCTCGCCGGTGTGATTGTAGACGACATCCAAGATCACGCCGATGCCGGCTGCCCGCAGCGCAGCGACCGCCGATCGCAAATCGGCCATGCCGCCCGGCGCCAGACGCGGTTCGAGCGCCGTGAAGACGACTGGATTGTAACCCCACGCATTCGTCAGCCCGAGCGGTGGCAGATGCCGCTCGTCGATCCAGACTGCAACGGGCATGAGTTCGACATGGGTCACGCCAAGCCGAACGAAGCGTTGAATGACATGAGGCAGCGCAAGCGCTGCGAGCTTGCCGCGAAGCGGTGCGGGCACGAATTCATCGCGCATCGTATGCGCCTTGACGCAGAGCTCGTAGATCAGGGTTGGCGGACTTGCCGGCGCGGGCGCGATATGCGGCAGGGCGGTTTCCGCGACGGCTTTGGGAACAAGGCGCGCAGTATCGACCGCGCTTTCGCGCGGCGCCGTCAATGCCGGGTCGAATGTGAAGGCTCTATCCAGTCGTCGCGCAAAGGGGTCGACGAGCAGTTTTTCCGGATCGAACCTGTGGCCCGCGCGCGGCTCCCACGGGCCCTCGGCGCGCAGTCCGTATCGCTGGCCCGCGCGAACGCCAGGCAGGAAGCCGTAGTGAAAATCGCCGTCGCGGTTGCGCAGCGCGATACGTGCGACTTCCTCGTCTTCGTTGTCGAACAGGCAAACCCAGATGCGTTCGGCGTGGCGCGAGGCCACACCGATCACGGCGCCGTCGTCCGACAGCCAGAGGCCTGGACCGCCCGGAGGCGCGCAAGATTCCGTGCCGCGCTCATCCATGCGTGCGGGTGTGCGGAACTTTCCAGATCTCCTCGGCATATTCGCGGATCGTGCGATCCGAGGAGAACCAGCCCATGCGCGCCGTGTTCAGCATGGCCGTCCGGCGCCAGCGCACGCGATCGCGCCACATATCGTCGACGCGACGCTGCGCGTCCCAATAAGAGGCGAAGTCAGGGGTCACCATGAAATAGTCGCTGTCCCAAAGGGAGTGAATCAGGCACGCGTAGCGATTGCGATCCTCCGGCGAATATTCGCCGGCCGCCACGGAGTCGAGCGCGCGCTTGAGTTGCGAATTGGCGCCGATGACATAGGCCGGCCGATGGCCGGCGCGGCGCGTCTCCTCGACCTGGCTTGCCGTCAGGCCGAAGATGACGATGTTCTCGTCGCCGACATGCTCCTTGATCTCGACGTTGGCGCCGTCGAGCGTGCCGACCGTGATCGCGCCATTGAGCGCGAACTTCATATTGCCGGTGCCCGACGCCTCCATGCCGGCGGTCGAGATCTGCTCGGAGACATCGGCGGCTGGCACGATCATTTCGGCGAGCGACACGTTGAAGTTCGGCATGAACACGACCTTCAACAGATTGCGCACCGAAGGATCGTTGTTCACGCGGCGCGCGACATCGTTGACCAGTCGGATGATCGACTTCGCCTGCACATAGCTCGCGGCCGCCTTGCCGGCGAAAAGTTTCACGCGAGGAGTCCAGTCGCGATGCGGTTCGGCGCGGATCGCGTCGTAGAGCGCGATCGTCTCGAGGATGTTGAGCAGCTGGCGCTTGTATTCGTGGATGCGCTTGACGTGCACGTCGAACACGGCCGAGGGATCGATGCGTACGCCGCTCTGCTCGTTGATATATTCGGCGAGCGTTTCCTTGTTCGCGCGCTTTATGGCGGCGAACCGGTCCTGCGCGGAGGAATCCTCGACATAGCGCTCGAAATCGCGGATGCGCTCGATGTCGTCGACGACGCCGGCGCCCACGGTCTCGCGCAACAGGTCTGTCAGCGCCGGATTGGAATTGATCAGCCAGCGGCGCGGCGTGATGCCGTTCGTCTTGTTGACGATGCGGCCGGGCAAGACCTTGTTGAGATCATGAAATACGGTCTCCTTCATCAGGTCCGTGTGCAACGCTGACACGCCGTTGATCATGTGCGAGCCGACGAAGGCGAGATTGCCCATGCGCACGCGCTTTCCCCCGTCCTCGCCGATCAGCGAAACGGAGCGCAGCGTTGCGTCATCGGCGCCGGCGGCCTTGGCCTCGCCGAGGAAGCGCATGTTGATCGCGTAGATGATCTGCAGATGACGCGGCAGCAGCAGGCCCATCAGCTCGACGGGCCAGGTCTCCAGCGCTTCCGGCAGCAGCGTGTGGTTGGTGTAGGACGTCGCCTCGCGCGTGATGTTCCACGCTTCTTCCCAGCCGACGCCATGCACGTCGAGCAGCAGTCGCATCAGTTCGGCGACGGCGATCGCGGGATGCGTATCGTTGAGCTGGATGGCGGCCTTCTCGTGCAGATTGCGCACATCGCCGAAGCGCTGGATGTGACGGCGGATGAGATCCTGCAACGAAGCCGAGGCGAAGAAATATTCCTGCCGCAGGCGCAGCTCCTGACCGGCCGGATTGGAATCCGAAGGATAGAGAATGCGCGAAATGCTTTCCGCGCGAGAGCGTTCCAGGATCGCGCCGACATGGTCGCCGGCGTTGAATGCGTCGAGCTGGATAGCCTCGATCGCCTTTGCGCTCCACAAGCGCAGCGTGTTCACGGTGTCGCCGCGCCAGCCGACGACGGGCGTGTCATAGGCGACTGCCAGCACTTTCTCGGCGGGTTGCCAGGCGTGGCGTTCCGCGCCGTCCCAGCCGGCTTCGCTCGATACTTCGCCGCCGAAGCCGATCTCGTGCACGATCTCGCGGCGCTGGAATTCCCAGGGGTTGCGGAATGAGAGCCAATCCTCCGGCGTCTCGACCTGCGCGCCGTCCACCACGCTCTGCTTGAACAGGCCGTGATCGTAACGGATGCCGTAGCCGAGTCCCGAGACGCCGAGCGTCGCCATGCTCTCCATGAAGCAGGCGGCGAGACGCCCGAGACCGCCATTGCCGAGCGCGGCGTCCGGTTCGAGCTGCGCGATGGAATCGAGATCGAGGCCGACGAGCGCGAGCGCTTCGCGCATCTGCTCCTTGAGGCCGAGATTGCCGAGCGCATCCTCGAACAGGCGTCCGATCAGAAATTCGAGCGAGAGATAGTAGACTCGCTTGCGCCCGGAGCGTTTGGCCTCGCGGATCGAGGCCATCCAGCGGTCGATAATCTTGTCGCGCACCGCGAGGATCGCGGCCGTCAGCCAGTCGTGGTTGAGCGCGAGCGCCGGCGGCTTGCCGACATTGTAGATGAGTTTGGCCTCGATTTCCTTGCGCAGCGCCTGGATGGCGGCGGCGGCCTCGTCCCTGGCGCTCGACCGCCGTTCGACCGGCGGGAGAATTTCCGTCGACTTCAAATTGCTCGTACGCATGCAAACAAACCCTTCGACGCGATGCCTTACAGTTAACCGGCGCCTGCTGAAGAATTCGATAAAGGACTTCTGCTGGGTAACCGCCGGACTCTTTTTCCGCACCGCATTAACCGGCCGCCGCGCGCCGACCGACAACAAGTGACGCTTTGCTCTGATGTTTTCCGTTGCGTTAACCATTGGCTAGAGAATTGGAGTTAAACAGTAGAGCCAACAGGCGAAGTGATTCGGCTTGAGTTTCGGGCGGCGGGCGCGAACCCATGAGTTGGCAGGCACAGGGTCATTGCGACCTTGAGGGCGAGGCCGCGCAGGCTGAGCAGCCGGGCGCGCGACGCAGGGTTCTTTTCGTCACCTCCGAAATCTCCGACTACGTTCAGACTGGCGGTCTCGGCGAAGTTTCGGCCGCGTTGCCACGCGCGCTGCGCGCGCTTTCGGATGTGCGCATTCTCGTGCCGGGCTATCGGCAGGTGCTGGAGCGCGCCGGCAATATCGAGCCGGTCGGCCTGCTGCCGGGACTCGGCGAAATTCCGGCCTGCGCGCTCGGACGCACGAAGACGGCCGACGGCATTCCCGTCTATGTCATCCTCAACGCCGATCTCTACGACCGGCCGGGCGGGCTCTATATTGATCCCGACGGCAAGGACTGGATCGACAACGATGTCCGCTTCGCCCGCTTGAGCCTCGCCGCGGCCGACATGGCGGCGGGCCTCGGCGATCCCAACTGGCGGCCGGATAATCTGCATCTCAACGACTGGCCGAGCGCGCTCGCCCCCGGCTATCTCGCCTGGCGCGGCCTCGATACGCCGACGATTCTCACCATCCACAATCTCGCCTATCAAGGCGCCTTCGATCCCGCGCGTCTCGGCGCGCTCGCGATCCCCGAAGCGGCCTTCAAGGTCGACGGCGTCGAATTCTACGGCCGTCTGTCGTTCCTCAAGGCGGGCGTCTACTACGCGGACCAGCTGACGACGGTCAGCGAGACCTACGCGCAGGAAATCACCACGCCGCAATTCGGCTGCGGCCTGCATGGGCTGCTGGCGGAACGCTCGCGTCAGGGCCGGCTCAGCGGCATCCTCAACGGCATCGACGAATCGTGGGACCCGCGCCACACCCATCACGACGAGGGTTTCGAGCCCGACCGCTGGAAGGGGCGCTACGCCGACTATATCCGCGGCCTGTTCGGCCTCGCCCTGTCGCGCGGCCCGCTTTTCGCGATCGTCTCACGCCTCGTGCACCAGAAAGGCGTCGACCTGTCGATCGACGTCGCCGAGGAAATCGTCGCCCATGGCGGTCAGCTCGTCGTGACGGGCCAGGGCGACACGCATCTCGAGGACCGCATGCGCACGCTAGCGCGCAAGCACCCGACGCAGGTCGGCGTACGCATCGGCTTCGACGGGTCGGAGGCGCGCGCCATGTTCGCGGGCAGCGACTTCCTGCTCATGCCCTCGCGTTTCGAGCCCTGCGGCCTCAGCCAGATGTACGCCCAGCGCTTCGGCTCGCTGCCGATCGCTCATCGCACCGGCGGCCTCGCCGATACGATCGAGGACGGCCGCACCGGCTTCCTGTTTCACACGCCGACCGCCCAGCAGTTCAAGGGCGCCGTGCGCCGCGCGCTCGACACGTTCGGCTCCGGCCGCCGCTTCGATGAGATGCGCCGCGCCGCCATGGCGCGCACCTTCGCCTGGTCGGATTCCGCGAGGCGCTACGCCACGCTCTATCAAAGTGCGCGCGCCGGCTGACGTCGCGTGATGCACTGCGGTAGTCTGGGCCGACGGTCGCGTTTGATTCGCGCGGCCGGCATGAGCGGCGCAGTCATGTCTTCCTCGGCGATCCACAGGCAGCCTGTCGAAGGCGCGCGGGCCCATCCCGCCGCCCTAGACGCGTCTGTCGTCGATGATCTCGCGCAGGCGCGCTGCGCAGATCCTTTCGCGCTGCTCGGCCCCCATGAAGCGCCACAGGGACGCATCGTGCGCGTTTTCGCGCCCGGCGCGCTCGGCGTCGAGGCGCTGGACGCGACCGAGGCCTACGCCGTCGCCACGTTCGATCTCCTGGACGAGCGCGGCCTGTTCGGCGCGCTCGTGCCGGGCGACAGGGCCTATCTCTTGCGCACGATCTGGCCGGAGGCGGCCTTCATCGCCGAAGATCCCTATTCCTTCTGGGAGCTTCTGCCCGACGAGGATCTCGCCCTTTTCGGGGCTGGCTGCCACCCGAAACTCACCGACCTGCTCGGCGCGCGCGAAATGTGGATCGGCGATGCGCCGGGCGTCCGCTTCTCGGTCTGGGCGCCGAATGCGCGCGCGGTCTCGCTCGTCGGCGATTTCAACGGCTGGGACCGCCGTCGTCATCCCATGCGGCTGCGCCATCGGGGCGGGGTCTGGGAATTGTTCGTCCCGCGCATCGGCGCCGGCGAGCGCTATAAATTCGCGATCGTCGACCGCGGCGGTCACGAACTGCCGCTCAAGGCAGATCCGATGGCGTTGCGCAGCGAGGCGCCGCCCGAAACCGCCTCGATCGTCGCGACCGCGCTCGATCACGACTGGCGCGACGCCGACTGGATGCAATCTCGTGCGCGAAAGCAGGCGCCCGATGCGCCGATCTCGATCTACGAGGTGCATCTCGGCTCCTGGCTGCACAAACACGGCGCCGAGCTCGACTGGGAGGAAGCCGCGCGCCGCCTGCCGACCTACGCTTCGGCGCTCGGCTTCACGCATATCGAGCTGCTGCCGATCGCCGAACATCCGTTCCGCGGCTCTTGGGGCTATCAGCCGCTCTCGCCTTTCGCGCCGACGGCGCGCCATGGCGAACCGCAGGGGTTCGCGCGCTTCGTCGACGCCTGCCATGCGGCAGGTCTTGGCGTCATCGTCGACTGGGTGCCGGGCCATTTCCCCAACGACGCACATGGCCTCGTGCGCTTCGACGGCACCGCGCTCTATGAGCACGACGATCCACGCGAAGGCCTGCACCCCGACTGGGATACGGTGATCTATAATCTCGGCCGCCGCGAGGTCCGCAATTTCCTGATCGCGAGCGCCTTGCGCTGGCTCGAGGATTTCCATGTCGACGGCCTGCGCGTCGACGCGGTCGCGTCCATGCTCTACCGCGATTATTCGCGCGCTGACGGGGCATGGAAGCCGAACGAATATGGCGGGCGAGAGAATCTCGAAGCCATCGATTTTCTGCGCGCCGTCAATTCCGTCGTCGCGAGCCGATGCCCTGGCGCCATAACGATTGCCGAGGAATCGACCGCCTGGCCAGGCGTGACGGCGCGCGTGGAAGAGGGCGGGCTCGGTTTCGCCTACAAGTGGAATATGGGCTGGATGAACGACACGCTGCGCTACATGGCGCGCGATCCCGTCCACCGCCGCTTCCACCATGACGAAATGACCTTCGGCATGATGTACGCCTATGCCGAGAAATTCGTGCTGGCCGTCTCGCACGACGAAGTCGTGCACGGCAAGCATTCGCTGCTCGACAAGATGCCGGGCGACGAATGGCGCAAGCGCGCCAATCTGCGCGCCTATCTCGCGCTGATGTGGACGCATCCCGGCAAGAAGCTGCTGTTCATGGGCGCCGAATTCGGCCAGTGGCGCGAATGGAGTCACGACCGGCAACTCGACTGGCATCTGTTCGACGAGCCCGGCCATGCGGGTCTCGTCGCGCTCGTGCGCGATCTCAACGCGGCCTATCGCGAAGAGCCTGCCTTGCATGTCGCGGATGTGCGGCCGGAAGGATTCGAGTGGCTCGTGGTCGACGATTCCGACAACAGCGTCTTCGCCTACTTGAGAAAGGGCGAGGGCGCGCCGCCGATCGTCGTCGCGCTCAACATGACGCCGGAGCCGCGCTCGTTCTACCGTATAGGCGTACCGCATGCGGGGTTCTGGAAAGAGATCCTGAACACGGACGCCGCCTGCTACGGCGGGACGAACACCGGCAATCTCGGCGGCGCGCAGACGCGCGAAGCCCCCGCGCATGGCCACGCGCAATCGCTCGAGCTCGTGCTGCCGCCGCTGTCGGCCGTCGTGCTGCGCCTCGACCACGCGACGGAGGGCGCATGACGGACGGGGCGCTGCGCGCGCTTGCGCTGGAAGCCGGCCTCCAACCGCGCTGGACAGACAATACGGGCGCCGAATGCGAAGTCTCGGTCGACACGTTGCGCGCGGCGCTTGCCGCGCTCGGCTTGCCGGCAGGCTCCGTCGCCGAACTCGCGGAGGCGCGGTCCCGGCTCGCTGCGGAAACTTCCGAAGTCGCGCCGCCGATCGTCATCGGGCAGGCTGGCGAACGCGTCATTGTCGCCGGCGCGCCATCGGGCAGCCGTGTGCGAATCGAATACGAACTGGGCGGCGCGGCCGATGTGCGTCTCGACGAGCAGGGTCGCCTGCCGCGCATCGATCGCCTTGGCTATCATCGCCTGTTTCTCGACGACCGGGAGATCAAACTCGCTATTGCGCCGGCGAGCGCGCGCACGATCGAGGAAGCCGCCGATGGCAGGCGCATCTGGGGGATCGCCGCGCAAATCTATGGGTTGCGCTGTCAGGGCGACGGCGGTCTCGGCCATTTCGGCGCGGTCGGCGAGCTCGCCGAAAGCGCGGCGCGGCACGGCGCGGATCTCGTGGCGATAAGCCCCGCCCACGCGCTTTTTCTCGCCGACGACAACCACTACACGCCTTATTCGCCTTCGAGCCGTCTGTTCAACAACGTTCTCTATGTTGATCCGGCCGACGTTCTCGGTGCGGAGCGGGTCGCTGCGGTCGCGGCCCGCAGCCCGGCGGATGCATCTGACGCGCTTGGTCTCATCGACTGGCCCCGCGCGGCGGGCGCGCGCGCCGCGCTCTTGCGCGCGCTCTACGACGATTTCTGCGCGACCGACATGCGCGCAGACTCCGCGCAGGCGGCCGATTTCATCGCCTTCCGCGCCGCTGGCGGCGAGGCGCTCGAATCGCATGCGCGGTTCGAAGCCCTGCATGCGCGGGAATTTGGTCGTGACTTCACGAAATGGAACTGGCGCGACTGGGCGCCCGGATTGCGCGACGCCAATTCGCGCGAGGTCGCACAATTCGCGCGCGAGAACGCTCGCGACGTGGGCTTCCATGTCTTCGCGCAATGGCTGGTCGATCGCTCGATGGCGCGCGCGCAGGGCAGGGCGCTCGAAGCAGGGATGCGGGTGGGTCTTCTTTCCGATCTGGCGGTCGGCATGAACGCCGGCGGCTCGCATGCGTGGTCGAGGCCGAACGATGTCCTGCCAGGCCTGTCGATCGGCGCCCCGCCCGACATGCTGGCCCCGCTCGGCCAGAACTGGGGCCTGACGACCTTCGCGCCCCGCGCCTTGCGCGCCTCCGCCTACGCGCCGTTCCTCGCCACCTTGCGCGCCGCGCTGCGCAACGCCGGCGGCGTGCGGATCGACCATGTGATGGGCCTCGTGCGTCTCTGGCTCGTGCCGGAAGGCGCGCCCGCGAACGAAGGCGTCTACCTCGACTATCCCACCAACGAGCTCCTGGCCTTGCTGCGTCTGGAATCGTGTCGCCATGCGGCGATTGTGATCGGCGAGGATCTCGGCACCGTGCCCTTCGGCCTGCGCGAGCGCCTCGCAAAAGAGGGCGTCGCGGGCTTGCGCGTCCTGCAGTTCGAGCGGAGCGGCGATCGGTTCAATCCGCCCGACTGGTATCCGACGACGGCCGTGGCGATGACGGCGACGCATGACACCGCGACGATCGATGGCTGGTGGCGCGGCTGCGACATCGCCGCGCGCGCGGCTCTCGCGCAATTGCCGCCGGGGCACACGAGCGAGCAATGCGAAACCGCGCGCGCGCATGAACGCGATCTGGCCTGGCGGGCTTTCGTCGAGGCGCGTGTGGCGGATGGTCCGCAGCCAGTTTCGGACGAGTCGGACCGTGCATTGGACGCGGCCACCCGATTTGTGGCGCAGACGCCGGCCGCACTCGCCATCCTACCGCTCGAGGATGCGCTGGGCTTGCGCGATCAGCCCAATCTGCCGGGAACGACGACCGAATATCCCAACTGGCGCCGCCGCTATCCCGGCGAGGCCGCTTCGTTGCTCGACGATGAAAAGGTTGCAGCGCGCCTTGCCGATTTCGACGCGCGCCGCCGCGTCGCGTGACGACTGATCAGTCCGCTCCGTCCTCGGTCGCCCAGGCGAATTCTTTCTCGATCTGCTCGTAGGCGCGCGCCGTCGCGTAAGCGAGTTTGAAATAGCGACCCGTCGCCATGATGTTCGCGAGTGTCTCGCGATCCTCATACATGGCCTCGAGCCGCTCAACGCGCCTTCGCAATTCGCGGTAACGTTCAACCCACGGACGGCCCCGCCGCTCGCCCGTCTTGGGTATGGTCGACATACCTGCCCCACGTAACACAAGCGACCCGATGATATCGTTCGCATGAATATTGTCGAAGGAATTGCCTCAAAACAGCTGAGAATGGGACAATCAAATGCCGTCGCAGAAATTAACGTTCGTTATGAAATGAAGGTTCGCGCGTCTTCGCTCGTTCGCCTGAATGGCCCGCAACGCGCGAACGGCATGATGCGTTACCTGCGATTGACGACGATGCTTCAGGCGGGACCTGCCGCGGCTGCTCAGCCGGCCGGAGTTTCCGGTTCGTTGCGATGGCCCAACTTTCGCGCCACGAGGAAGGGGGCGACGAACATGCCGACCAATGCGCCGATCGGCATGAAGGTCATGAACACGAGATAACCTGCGTAACCCTCGAAACCCGTTGTGTTGAAGGCTGTCGTGTAGCCGAGCCCGATGCCGACGCCGAGGAGCGCGCCGCCGATTAGGCCGGCGATTGCTGCGAGCAGGAAAAGGAGGAAGCGCTTCACGTCTCGGCGGCCGATGCTGTTGGATCGAAAGTCATCCTGCCGGCCATCGCGCCCCGATGCCGTGCGGTGCGACACGAACCGCGACACGCCGCCGCGCCCACGCGGCTTGCGCGGGAGGGGCGTCGCGCCAATATCAAGCACAACCCATCTCTCGCCGCATGGATCCGACATGACCGATACAGCCATTATCGCCTGCCCCCATTGCGGAGGCCTCAACCGCGCGCCCGTTTCGAGGCTGGAGGCGCGCGAAGCGCCCAGCTGCGGCAAATGCCATTCGCCCTTGTTCGACGGTCATCCCACCGAACTCGCGAGCGCCGAGGCCTTCGACCGGCTCGTCGGCAAGACCGACATACCGGTTCTCGTCGATTTTTGGGCGGGCTGGTGCGGCCCATGCCGCGCCATGGCTCCGGAGTTCGCCGCCGCTGCTGGCGACCTCGAGCCGACCGTGCGCTTGGTGAAGCTCGACACGGAAGCCGCGCCGGAAATCGCGCAGCGTTATGGCATTCGCGGCATTCCGACCATGATCCTGTTCGCTGGCGGCCGCGAAATCAAGCGCCAGAGTGGCGCTGTTGGCCGGGCGGCAATCGTTGCTTTCGCGAAAGGCTGACGTTCCACTCAGAAATAGCGCCACCAGATGTAGACATGGCTGATCGCCACAGAGACCAACATCATGGGGAAGGCGTAGAGCGAGTATTTGACGAAACTGAAGGGAACGCCGCCGCGTTCGGCAATGCCCGCGACGGTGAGATTGGCCGAGGCGCCGATCAGCGTTCCGTTGCCGCCAAGGCATGCGCCGAGCGAGAGCGCCCACCACAGCGGCTGAATGGCGTCCGGCCCGCCGAAGGCCGGCGCCATGTTCTTGATCAGCGGGATCATCGTCGCGACGAAAGGTATGTTGTCGACGATCGCGGACAGGATCGCGGACGCCCAGAGGATGGCGAAGCCAGTCTTGGGCAGCGAGCCGCCGGTCGCTTCCGTCAGCTTTGCCGCGGCGAGGGAGAGAAGCCCATTGGCCTCTACGCCCTTCACGACGATGAACAGGCCGACAAAGAAGAAAATGGTGATCCATTCCACGTCGGAGAAGGTGGAATGGATGTTCTCCGCAGCCTTCTCGTTGTGATGCTGCCAATTGTCGAGAAGCATCAGCACCGCCGCGCCGAACATGGCGATCGTCGCCGGCTCCAGGTGAAGCGGATGGGCGACGACGAAGCCCAGAATGACGCCGCACAGGATGAACAGGGACTGCTTGAGCAGCGTCCAGTCCTCGATCTTGTCAACGGCGCGCATCGCCATGATTCGCGCTTCATGCTCGGGAGTCGATTTCAGAGACCGTCCCCACAGCACGTGAATCATCAGTGTCTGGACGACCAGCAGGACCACGACAAGCGGCGCCAGATGGATCAGGAACGCGTTGAAGTCGATGCCGGCGAGCGAGCCGATCAGTATGTTCGGCGGGTCGCCCACCAGCGTCGCTGTGCCGCCGATGTTGGACGCCATGATCTCGGCGAACAGGAACGGATAGACGGGGACGTCGAGCTCCCGCACGATCGCCAACGTAACAGGGACGATGAGGAGAACGGTCGTCACATTGTCGAGCAGCGCGGACAGAACGGCGGTAGCGATCTGCAGCAGCAGCAGCACGCGGCCCGGATGCGCGCGTGCGATCTGCGCGGCCCGCACCGCCACATACTGGAACATGCCCGATCGGCGAGAGATCGACACGAGGATCATCATGCCGGTCAAGAGGCCGATCGTATTGAAGTCGATGCCCTTGATCGCCTCGTCCTGCGTCAGCAGGCCGGCCACGACCATCACGCAGGCGCCGACCAGCGCCACGATCGAGCGATTGATCTTTTCGGAGATCACGACCGCGTAGGTCGCCGCCAGAACGACGGTCGACGCGACCATCGGGCTTATGCCAAGAACCGTCGCCGTCGTCGCCCCACTCGCCATTCCGCCCGCCCCTCTCGATCGTTGCCGGGACGATGGCCTATCGGGCGCTTCCCTGCAACCCGCGCCGTGAGCCCGAGGGCGAGGTAAAGTGCGGATTTCAGGGAATGAGCAGGACCTTTCCGAGATTGCCGCGGCTCTGAATGTATTCGTGCGCGTCGCCGGCTTCCTCGAAGGCGAATGTCCGGGCGATCTGCGGCCTGACGACGCCCCGCCGCCAGAAATCCAGAATTTCCGCGAACCACCCCGCGATCCGTTCGGTCTCGCCCCACATATGGCCGACGTTTACACCGAAGGCGCCCTTGTTTTCGTTCATCAGCGACACCGGATTGAACCGAAGCCACGGCGTCTGGAAAGCAAACGACAGCATGGCGAGCGGATTGCGCGTACGCCCGGTCGCCATCGAGGACGCCCCGAACATGCCGAGCCGTCCCGTGGGCGCTAGAATGCGATATCCCTTCTTCACGCTCTCGCCGCCGACCGCATCGAGTATGAGCTCGACGCCGCGGCCTCCGGTGATTTCGCGCGTACGCGCCTCGAAGTCTTCGCGCGTGTAATCGATGAGATGGTCGCACCCCAGTTCGCGCAACGCGGCATGCTTGCCCGCGGATGCGGTGCCGATGACTGTCGCGCCGATGTGTTTGGCGATCTGCGTCGCGGCGATCCCGACGCCTCCGCCGGCCGAATGGACCAGCATCGTCTCGCCCTTCTTCAGGCCGCCCATGGCCACGACGAGCTGCCAGGCGGTGATGTAATTGACCGGCAGGGCCGCGCCATCCTGCGCCGACATGCCGTCGGGCCGCGCGAAGATCTGGGCCTGCGGCGCGCAGACGACATCCGAGTAACCGCCGAAGCGCGTCATGGCGATCACGTCGCGACCGATCCACGAATTGTCGACTCCTTCTCCCACCGCGTCGACGCGGCCGGCGACCTCGTACCCCGGCACGACCGGAATGGGCGGGAGGTCGGGATAGATGCCGAGCCGCCCCATGATGTCGGCGAAATTGACGCCGCTCGCCTCCACGCGCACGCGGATTTCGCCGGAGGCCGGCGTTGGGTCGGGCGCTTCCTTGAGTTTCAGGACGTCAGGGGCGCCGAATTTCTCGATCCAGATCTGCTTCATGCGACATTCCCCCGCAAGTCCACGGGATGATCGCGCAGCCCGCTCCAGCGGTCAAAGCGGGCCCAGTTCCACGACGAGCGGCGAATGGCCGCAATGTTTCAGGAAGGCGACGAGTTCTTCCGGCCGCATGCCGATCGTCGCGGTATTGACGAGCGGATGCACGTTGACCCTTTCCGCGCGCATGAGATCGGCGTCGAGCGCAATCGTCACCCGCCGCGCCTTGTCCCGTAGCGCCGCAAGCGGCGTCACAGACCCCGGCGTCACGCCGAGGACTTCCTCCAGCAGCGGCGCGCTGCCGAAGGACAGCCGCTTGGAGCCGAGAATTTTGGGCAGGCCCTTGAGGTCGAGGCGTCGCTCGGCGAGAGCGGTCAGGAGCCACAGCGCGCCGCCGGCGTCCTTGAAGAACAGGTTCTTGGCGTGTGCGCCGGCAATGTCCTTCCAGTGCTCCATGGCCGCCGCCACGGTGGGCGCCGCGGGATGGAAATTCCAGACCGGCTCGATTGCGGCAAACGCAAGTGCGTCGATGACGTCGTCGGGTACCCCGTTTGCCCGCGCGATGGTGCGATCCATGACGAAAACCTATTGAACCTTGCGGCGGAACATCCACGCCGCCACGAAGATCGTCGCGACAGCCATGGCCGCCATGGGCCAGATATGCTGGGCGGCCAGCAGCGTCGGCATGTCGCGCAGGAACAGGCCGCGAATGACGACGAGAATATGCGTCAACGGATTGGCGAGCGCCAGCGGCTGCAGCCAGTCGGGCATGTTCTGCACTGGCGAGGAAAAGCCCGAAAGCATCATCGCGGGCATAACCACAACCATCGTGCCCATCATCGCCTGCTGCTGGTTGGTGGCGAGCGAAGAGACGAATAGAGCGACGCCGATCACCGACAACAGGAAGGCCGTCAGCGCGGCGAACAGGACGAGCGCCGAGCCGAGCAGGGGAATGCCGAAGCCGAAGATGACGATCAATGTAATGACCGCGCATTGCGCAAGGCCGACGATGAGCCCCGGCACGGATTTCCCCGCGACGATCTCGATGGGCTGCAAGGGCGAGACGAGCAATTGCTCGAACGTGCCAAGCTCCTGTTCGCGCGCGACAGACATGCCGACGATCATCATGACCGTCATCATTGGGAGGGTCGCGATCAGGATCGGAACCATCGCGTTGCGATATTCGCGGTTCGGATTGTACCAGCTGCGGTCGACGATCGCGCTGTCGGGGGGCGGCCCGCGCCCCGCGCCGAACTCGGCCGCATATTGCGCGACGATATTGTTGACGTAGGAATTGACGATCTGCGCGCCGTTCGAGCGCCGTCCGTCGAGCAGCACGAGCACGGAGGGCGTCTCGCCCGAGACGAGCTTGCGCGAAAAGTCCTGGCCGATTTCGACGACGACCATGACATCCTGCCGATCGATGGCGGCCTGTGCGTCCTTCTCGCTGGCGTAGTGGCGAACTTCGGAAAACGCCGAGGCATGTTCGAGCCGGCTGATCAATTGCGTTGATTGCGCGCCCCAATCCTGGTTGACGACGCCGATCGGCACATTCGAGACCTCGAGCGTCGCGGCATAGGCGAAGAGGAAGAGCTGGATGAGCGGCGGTATGATCAGCGCCATGCGGCCGCGCGGATCACGGAAAGCCGCGAGCAATTCCTTGACGACGAGCGCGGAAAGGCGCGTCCACACCATGTCAGTCGAGCCTCTGCTTGGTGTTGCGCGCCGTGATCGCGAACAGGATCGCCGACATCAGCACAAGGACCGCGCCCGTTGGCAGGATGACGGACGGAATGTCGCCGGCGAGAAAGATCGTTTGCAGGCCGCGCACATAATATTTCGCTGGCACGATGGTCGAGAACCAACGCAGAGGGGCCGGCATGCTCGCGATCTCGAACAGGAAGCCCGAGAAATAGAGGCCCGGCAGAAAGGCGACGAGCATCGCGATCTGGCTTGCGAGAAATTGCGTGCGCGCCACCGTCGAGATCAGCAGACCGAGGCTGAGCGCGACGGCCAGAAAAGCGGCGGTGAACAACGTGAGCACGAGGAACGAACCGCGCAGCGGAATGCCGAAGACGAAGATGGACGCGAGAACGCAGACCATCATCGCGATCATGCCGAGCACGAAATTCGGCACGAGCTTGCCGATGATGAATTCGACGACGCCCACCGGCGTCGCCAGCAGCGCCTCGATCGTGCCGCGTTCCCATTCGCGCGAGACCACGAGCGCGGTCAGTAGCGATCCGATCATCATCTGGATGAGCGAGATCGAACCGGGCACGAGGAAGCGTCGACTCTCGAGTTCCGGATTGAACCAGAAGCGCGGTTGAACCGCGATCCCGCCATCCTTCTTGTCGGTCCCGAGCGAACGCTGGGCGCGCCAGGCCTGCCAGGCGCCCTGCACATAGCCCGTCGTCAGGGAGGCCGTGTTCGGATCGCTGCCGTCGGTAACGAGCTGGATGGCGGCCGTGTCGCCCCGCGCCAGCCGCTCGGCGAAATCGCCCGAAAGCGTAATGACGCCGTTGATCTTGCCGGCCGCCAGATCGTCGATGAAGGCGCGCCTGTCGGTGGCCTGACGCACGGCGAAATAGGGCGTGTTGGTGAGCGATGTCGCGAAGTCGCGCGCCGCCGGCGTCGGATCCTCGATCACCAGCCCGATCTTCAATCGCGCCGCGTCGAAGGAAATGCCGAAGCCGAAGAGAAACAGGAGAAGCGCCGGCAGGACGATGGCGACGACGAAGCTCGAAGGATCGCGCGCGACCTGAAGGCTCTCCTTGACGATGAGGGCGCGGATGCGGCGCGCTCTGCCCGGAGCTTCGCTCATGCCGCCTCCTTATGCGCATTCTCGCGCGCTTCCACGAGCGTGATGAACGCGTCCTCGAGCGTGGGTTGCGGGCGCTCTTCGGAGCGCACCGAACTCTGCAAGTCTTCCGGCGTGCCGACGGCGATGACCTGACCGCGGTAGACCAGGGCGACGCGGTCGCAATATTCGGCTTCGTCCATGAAATGGGTCGTGACCATGACGGTCACGCCGCGTCCGACCATGGCGTTGATATAGGCCCAGAACTCGCGACGGGTCAGCGGATCGACGCCAGACGTCGGCTCGTCGAGAAACAGTACAGGCGGTTCGTGCATGATCGCGCAGGAGAGCGCGAGGCGCTGCTTGTAGCCGAGCGGCAATTCGCCTGCATTCGTCTTTGCGTAGGGTTCGAGGTCGAATGTTTCGATGACATGCGCGACGGCGTCACGCCGCCGTGCGCCGGAAAGGCCATAGGCGCCGGCGAAGAAGTCGAGGTTCTGCCGCGTCGAGAGATCGCCGTAGAGCGAGAATTTTTGCGCCATGTAGCCGAGCTGCGCGCGCGCGGCCGAGGGCGCCTCGTAGAGATCGAGCCCGTCGACGAGCGCCTTGCCCGCGCTCGGCCGCAACAGGCCACACATCATCTTGAAGGTGGTCGACTTGCCGGCGCCATTGGGGCCGAGCAGGCCGAATATCTCGCCACGCCTTATGCTGAACGAAATGTCGTCGGCTGCGGTGAAATCGCCGAAGCGCCGTGTGAGTCCGCGCGCCTCCACCGGCGCGACGCGCGTGTCGGAAAAGTCCTTGCGCGCGGGCGGCGTGAGCGGGTGCTTGGGAATGCCGCCGAGCGCGGCGACGAAGGCGTCCTCGAACCGCGGCGCTGCTGGTGTGATCCTTGTGTCCGGCGGCGCGCCGATCGCGGCAGCATCGGGCGGCGCCGCGCCCTCGGCCATCACCAGCCGGATTGCTTCGCCCTGCATCACGCCATCGATCACCTGCGGCTCGGTCAGCGCGCGCGCGAGCAATGTCCGTCGCGCCGAGCCCGCGCCATGCGCCTGGTAGACGCGGCCCGCCATCTGCGCGGTCATCGCCTTGGGATCGCCCTGATAGAGAACGCGGCCAGCATTCATCACGATCACCTCGGCGCAATTCTCGGCCTCGTCGAGATAGGCTGTGCTCCACACGACGCCGACGCCGTCCGCGATCAGCGCATAGACCATGCGCCAGAGTTCGCGACGCGAGATCGGGTCGACGCCGACGCTGGGTTCGTCGAGAAGCAAGAGTTTCGGCGAGCGCAGCATGGCGCAGGCGAGCCCGAGCTTCTGCTTCATGCCGCCCGACAGCGCGCCGGCGAGCCGCCCGGTAAAACGCGCGAGATCGGTGAAGGCGAGAAGACGCTCGTAGGTCGCATGCCGCGCGCTGTCCGGCAGTCCGCGCAGGTCGGCGTAGAGACGCAGGTTCTCCATCACCGTCAGGTCTTCGTAGAGCCCGAAGCGCTGCGGCATGTAGCCGATCGTGTCGTGGATCGCGGGTCCCTGCGTCGCGACATCAAGGCCGCAGACATCGATCCGGCCGGCGCTCGGCGTCAGCAGCGCGGCGATCAGGCGCATCAATGTCGTCTTGCCGGCGCCGTCGGGTCCGACGAGCCCGGTCACCTGTCCCGCCCGGATCTGCGTCGTCAGCGTCTCGATGGCCGCAGGCGCATCGGCTGCGAAGGTCTTCGTCAGATTGTCGATGCTGACGAGCGGCGCACTCATTTCGCGTTGCCCGTGTCCGTGGCGTCCGGCAATCCCACGCTGACCGGCATACCCTGCCGTAGCACGCCGTCCGGGTCCTCGACGACGATGCGAATGCGATAGACGAGCGCCGTGCGCAGCTCGCGCGTCTCGACGGTCTTTGGCGTGAATTCCGCTGTCGTCGATATGAATCCGATCACGCCCTTCAGCGGTCTGGCGCCGGGCGTATCCGTGCGCACTTCGACCGGCATGCCGGGTTTCACGCGCGCGAGATCCGGTTCCGACACATAGGTGCGCACCCACACCGGATTGGTCAGGCTGAGCACGAACACCGTCTCGCCCGCATTCACGATGGCGCCGGCCTCGCGCACGCGGCTCAGCGCCACGCCATTGCTCGGCGCGTAGAGATCGGCGTCGCCGAGCTGGCGTTCGGCGATCTCGATCGCAGCCTTGCGCTCGGCGAGCTGCGCCCGCGCCATCGCAATGTCCTCCTTGCGGAAGCCGGCCTTCATCAGCCGCAGCGCCTGCCGCGCCGATTGCAGCTGCGCTTCGGTCTGGCGGCTGGCCGCGAGCGCGTCGTCATAGGCCTTCTGCGTGCCTGCATTGGTCTTCAGCAATTGCGTGGCGCGCTCGATCGCGGCCTTGGCGTTGGCGGCCATGGCCTCGCGCTCCGCGACGACGGCCTCGGCTTGCGCGATTTCCTCAGGCCGGTTGCCGGCTTCGAGCTTCGCGAGATTGGCGGCGGCCTGATCGGCCTGCGCATGCAATTGCCGCAGCGCGTCCTCGAAATAGACCTTGTCGAGCGATGCGAGCTTCTGGCCGGTCTTGACGTGCGCGCCTTCGTCGACCTCGAGCGACTTGATGCGGCCGGCGACCTTGAAGCCGATATTGACCTGCCGCACCTCGACATTGCCCTGCAGCACGAGTGGACCATCGGATTTCGCGCGGCCCTTCCAGTACCAATAGCCGCCGCCGGCGAGCGCGATCAGAACGAGGACTAAAATGAGTTTCGTGGGCTTCATGGCTCGTTCGCCTTTGGTGCATTGGCTAGCAGCATGTCGCGATGCGCGGCGAGCATGCCCGCGACGTCCAGCGGCTGGTAGGGTTCGAACAGGCCGCGCCAGACGACGCTGACGAGCAGAGGCCCGAACAGCAGCTGCGGATAGCGCGCCAGCGCATCGGATGAGATTTCGCCGCGCGCATGCGCGCGTTCAGCCGCGCCCCCGATCAGCGCCATGCCACGCGAGATGACCTCGCGATGATAGAATTCGGCGATGGTGGGAAAGCGCGCGCCCTCGGCGATGATCAGCCGGAAAATCTCGCGCCGCTTCGTGCCGAGAACCTCGCGTTCGAACAGGGCGAACATGCCGGTCAGCAGCGCCGCAAACGGCAGGTCGGTTTGCCCGGCGAGATGCGTCAGGCGTTCGAGGACGGGCGCGACCATGTCGAGCGCGACTTGCTCGAACAGGTCGTCCTTGTCCTTGAAGAACAGGTAGAGCGTGCCCTTGGCGACGCCCGCGCTTTTGGCGATGTCGTCGAGCCGCGCCGCCTTGAAGCCTTCCGCGATGAAAATGTCGAAGGCCGCATCGAGGATCGCCCGGCGCCGGGCTTCGGAAGCCTGGCGGCGTTTGGTGGCGGGCGGGGCGGCGGCAGCGGGCATGGACGTCCTTAGAAAACCCATATTATAATGACTGACTGGACAGTCAATTTATAAGGAAGCCAGCTATCTCTTGATGTCGATGCGTTCAGTAGATATGTAGTTACATACCTGCAAACTGGACTGCCCATGCCCACTACGACCCTTTCGAGCCGCGAACTGAACCACGACGTCAGCCGCGCCAAGAAGGCGGCGCAGGACGGCCCGGTTGTCATAACCGACCGCGGCAAGCCATCGCATGTCTTGATGACCTATAACGAATTCTGTCGCCTCAGCGGCGCGCGTCGCAGGCTGACGCAGACGCTGGCAATGCCGGGCTTGTCGGACATCGATTTCGATCCGCCGAGGGTCGAGATCGCGCCGCGCGATGTCGACCTCACGTGAACTATCTGCTCGACACCAACGTCGTCTCCGAACTACGCAAGATCGGCGACGGCCGCGCGGACGCCAACGTCGCGGCGTGGATCGACCGCGAAGACGCGTCGCGCTTCTTCATCTCGGCGCTCACCATCCTCGAACTGGAACGCGGCGTTCTAGGCGTCCAGCGCCGCGACGCCACGCAGGGCGCGCGCCTGCGCGCGTGGCTCGACACGCATGTACGGCCAGCATTCGCCGGGCGCATCCTGCCCGTCGACGATGAGGTCGCCACGCGCTGTGCGCATCTGCACGTCCCCGATCGGCGTAACGATGTCGACGCGCTGATCGCGGCGACCGCGTTGGTTCACGGATTGACCGTCGTCACGCGCAACACAGCGGATTTTGCGGGCGTGGGTGTCGTCGTGGTTGACCCTTGGCAGACCTGATGGAGTCGGAGCAGCCGAAATCGGCTATCTGAAATGCTTCGACAGCTTCAGCTGCTGGCCCTGATAATTCGATCCCAGTCCCGTGCCGTACAGCATGTCGGGCCGCTCGATCATCGGTTCGTACACCAGCGTCGCGATGCGCTGGCCGTGGTCGAGCAGGAAGGGCACGTCGTGGCTGCGCACTTCCAGCACGAGTTTCGAGCCCGCGCCGCCGGCCTCCGCAAGGCCGAAGCCGCAGTCGAGGAAGCCCGCGTAATGCGAGCGCAATTCGCCGACCGACGTGTCGTAGGCGATCATTTCGGCCGCCTCGTCCGCGCCGACGATCACCGCCTCGCCGGAGGCCAGAATGTAGAATTCGTCGGGGTCGAGCACGAGTTCAGGCCGCTCGGGCCTTGTGACGATCGGCTCCCAATAGTCGGCGCGCGAGAGTACGCCGACCTTGGCGAGATCGACGAGGCCGGACGTGCGCCGTGCGCGATAGCCGATCACGCCGCCGTCCTTGCCGGCGGGGTCGAGGTCGATCGTCACGGGAACCTGCCGGGCCGCTGGCGCATGCGCCACATCCTCGCGGAACCGGATCTGCGCCAGCCGAGAGCCGGCGCGCGCGATCACTGGAAAGGAGCGCGGCACGACTTCCGCATAGAGCGGCCCGTCGTAACCGGCTGGAATCTCGTCGAAGGTCGCCGCCCCGTCGGCGATGATGCGCACGAAAATGTCGAGCCGGCCGGATGAACTCTTGGGGTTGGCGCGGGCATCGACGCCGGTGGGCAGGCGCAGCCGCTCCATCAGCGGCACGATATGCACGCAATTGCGCTCCAGCACGGTCGGGCGCGACAGGTCGACCTCGTGCGTCGCCAGTTCGCTCACGCGTTGCGCTACCGTGCGGCCCGGCCCGGGCAAGAAGCTGGCGGGCAGGCGGTAGGCCTTCGGGCCGAGGCGCAGGTCGAGGCTCGCCGGCTGTACCTGGTCCGGATCGGGCGCGGCGTCGGCCGCGACCACGCCTTTCGCGAAAGCGTCCCGAATGCGTTGCGCCGGCCAGATTGCGATGCTCATCGATACGTCTCCGCGCGCCCGCAGGGCGCTCCTAACTCAAGCGGACACTCGAATCCTCATCCTGAGGAGCAGCCGGAGGCTGCGTCTCGAAGGATGGCAAGATCAGCCATCCCCCTTCGCCACCCTTCGAGACGCCGCTGCGCGGCTCCTCAGGGTGAGGATTCCTGGATTTCGACTCCGGCTCTAAGGTTCTGCTATCGGATAGCCGCGTTGACGCCAAGTGACCGCGCGTGGCCGCCGCATGCGGCCGCGTTGACGCCAAGTCCGGGCGTCTGTAGAGAGAACCCGTGGTCATTTGAGCCGGCCGGCTTGCCCGCCACGTTAAACAAGGGACTAAAAGGCCGGGCTTTCCTCGCTGAAAACCCGTTCTTCGTCCTGCGCGGCCCTGCCGCATGGAGATGTCATGAGCGCGTCCGACAAACCTTTGAATCTGCGGCCCGCTACCCGCCTTGTCCACGGCGGTACGCTGCGCTCGCAGTACGGCGAGACCTCTGAAGCCCTCTTCCTCACCCAGGGCTTTGTCTACGACAGCGCCGAGGCCGCGGAAGCGCGCTTCAAGGGTACTGAGCCCGGCTTCATCTACGCCCGGTTCGGCAATCCTACGGTCGCCATGTTCGAACAGCGCATGGCGCTGCTGGAGGGCGCGGAAGCCGCCCGCGCCACCGCCAGCGGCATGGCCGCCGTCACCGCCGCGCTGATGGGCCTGTTGCGCGCCGGCGACCATGTCGTCGCCGCCCGCGCCCTGTTCGGCTCCTGCCTCTACGTCGTGGAAGAATGGCTGCCGCGCTTCGGCGTCGCCTCGACGCTGGTCGACGGGACCGATCTCGACCAGTGGCGCGCCGCCATGCGGCCCGACACGAAAGTCTGCTTTCTCGAAAGCCCGACCAATCCGCAGCTCGAGATTTTCGACGTCGCCGCTATCGCCGAAATCGCGCATGCCGGCGGCGCAAAACTCGTGGTCGACAACGTCTTCGCCACGCCGCTGCTGCAGCAGCCGCTGGCGCTCGGCGCCGACGTCGTCGTCTATTCCGCGACCAAGCACATCGATGGGCAGGGCAGGTGCCTCGGCGGCGTCATACTGTCGTCGCAGAAGATGATCGACGAGAATTTCCACAATCCGCTGCGCCAGACGGGCCCCGCGCTCTCGCCCTTCAACGCCTGGGTCATGCTGAAGGGGCTGGAGACGTTGCCGCTGCGCGTCGCCCAGCAGGGCGCGAGCGCCGCGCGGATTGCCGATGTGCTGGCGGAGCTGCCGGGCGTCGCTCGCGTGCTCTATCCCTTCCGCAAGGACCATCCCCAGCACGATCTCGCGCGCCGGCAGATGGCGGGCGGCGGCACGGTGATCGCGCTCGATCTCGAAGGCGGCAAGCAAGCCGCCTTCCGTTTCGCCAATGCTTTGCGCGTCGTGAAGATTTCCAACAATCTCGGCGACGCCAAGAGCCTGATCACCCACCCCGCGACCACGACGCACCAGCGTCTCTCGCAGGAGGCTCGCGAAAAGGGCGGCATCGGCGAAGGCATGCTGCGTCTGTCGGTCGGCCTCGAAGACGTCGAGGACCTGATCGACGACGTGACGCAGGCGGCAAAGGTCGCGCGCGGCTGATGAAAGCCCGGGCTTTCGTGTGACGGGAAGCCCGCTATAGTCGGGCCATGTATCGAGCGCTGACCAACGGCTTCCAGGTGACGGTTCTGCCGAACTTTCTGGCGGAGCAATCCGAGCCGGACGAGGGCCGCTACGTCTGGTCCTACACGATCGAGGTCGCCAACCTCGGCGGCGTCACCGCGCAATTGATGACGCGCCACTGGATCATCACCGATGGCGAGGGCCGCCGCGAGGAGGTGAAGGGGCCGGGCGTCGTCGGCGAACAGCCGATCCTGCGCCCGGGCGACGCCTTCCGCTACACGTCGGGCTGCCCGCTCGCGACGCCCTCGGGCATCATGGTCGGAACCTATCGCATGGTGGACGAGAACGGGCGCGCCTTCGACATCGAGATACCGGCGTTCTCGCTGGACTCGCCCTTCAGCCGGAAGGTGCTGAATTGAAGACGCAGGCCACTCTGGAACGCGCGATCGAGATTGCCGAGGAACTGATCGCCTTCGACACCGAGAGTTCGAAATCGAATCTCGCCCTGATCGATCACGTCGAACTCTATCTGCGCCGCCTCGGCGTGCCCTTCTTGAGAGCGCCGAACGCCGTCGGCGACAAGGCGGCGATCATGGCGACCATCGGTCCGATGGTCGACGGCGGCGTCGTTCTGTCGGGTCATACGGACGTCGTGCCGGTGGCGGGCCAGAGCTGGACCGGCGATCCCTTCCGCCTGCGCCGCGCCGATGGTCGTCTTTACGGTCGCGGCGCCTGCGACATGAAGGGTTTTGACGCGATCTGCCTCGCGATGATCCCGGAATTTCAGGCGGCCGACCTCGCGCGCCCCATCCACATCCTGCTGAGCTACGACGAGGAGACGACCTGCGCCGGCTCGCTCGACATCATCAGGCGTTTCGGCGTCGATCTGCCGCGGCCCTCGGTGACTTTGGTCGGCGAGCCTACCTCGATGCAGGTGGCCGATGCGCACAAGAGCGTGTCCACCTATCGCACGCATGTGCGCGGTCATGAATCGCATTCCGCCAAGCTGCATCAGGGCGTCAGCGCCGTGCATGTCGGCGCGCGTCTCGTGATGGCGCTTGAAAAGATCGGCGCGGAAATCGCGGAGGAGACCGCGAATTCCGATCGTTTCGATCCGCCGGTGTCGACCGTGCATGTCGGCGTGATCGGCGGCGGCACGGCGCGCAACATCATGGCGCGCGATTGTTCCCTGCTTTGGGAATTCCGCGGCTTGCCGGGCGTCTCGCTGCGCACCGCCTACAACAAGTTCACGCTCGCCTGCGACGAGATCGCCGCGCGTCGTTTCGCGGGCTTTGCCGATTGCGAGATCGTGACCGAGATCGAAGTCGAGATACCGGCGCTTGCGCCGGAGCCAGGGTCGGCCGCCGAGACGCTGGCGCTGCGGCTCGCGCAGGCCAATCGCACCGTCGCCGTGCCCTACGCCTCGGAAGCCGGCCAGTTCCAGACGCATGGCGTGCCGACCGTGCTCTGCGGCCCCGGCTCGATCGAGCAGGCGCATCAGGCCGACGAATGGGTCGAGATATCGCAGCTGGAGGAATGTATCGCCTTCATGCGGAGGCTGAAGACAGAACTCTCGCGATAGACGTGCGCCAGCGCATGGCGGCCTGCGACGGTCCAGCTAGACTTCGCCGGGAATTCGGAGAAGTCGCATGCGCAGGTTCATTCTCTCGATTGCATTCGGCCTTGCGGCCTCGTCGGTCCATGCCGCGGACTGGGATCGGTTCTTGCAGGCCGGTTTCGGGGCGGCGGCGGCGAAGGATCGTTCGGTCTGCTATGCGCGCGTCTATGACGCCGGCCATCTCGCCGCCAACAAGGCGCAGCGCATCCGCGACGTCGCGATCAAGCTGACGCTGCGCACCGAAAACGGCGAACGCCGCCTCGACCACAATGTCGTCACTCATCTTGTCGGCTCCAGGCAGAAATACTGGAGCGGCGGCCAGTGCGGCGATTACAGGGGTCTCGTCGCGCGCTGCTTTGTCGAGGGCGACGGCGGCGCCGCCGATTTCACGCTCGACAGCGACGGCAAGACCCTGACCGCTCGCTTCGATGATTTCCACATCTGGCGGCCGCAGGATGCCGCGGATGAAACGACCATGACCTTCGACAAGAGCCCCGCCGACAAGGTCGCGAAGCTGACGAAGGCGCCGATGTCGGCTTGCGCGGGGGTGGGGGATTGAGGTTGTCGTCCTTCACCGCTTACGGAGAGGGAAGCGCGGAACTATTCGAACTCGCTCGGATCGAACTCCCGTTTCGTCGAGCAGAATTCGCAGGTCACGCCGATCTTGCCGTTGTCGCCGATCATGTCCGTGCGTTCCTGCGGCGTGAAGCGCTTGAGCATGGTGCGGATACTGTCCGTCGAGCAACGGCATTGTTCGCGCACGTCCTGCGCGGCGAACACGCGCACGCCGCGCTCGTGAAAGAGGCGATAAAGAAGCCGTTCGCCCGACAGCGACGGATCAATCAATTCGTGATCCTCGACCGTGCCGGCGAGCGCGCGCCCCTCGGCCCAGGCTTCGTCCTCCTCGATCTTGTGCGCTTCCGCGCCTTCCGGCGCATCGCCCGGATGAAGGTCGGCCTGGCGTCGGCGATCTTCGGACTCCGGCAGGAATTGCACGATCAGCCCGCCCGCGCGCCAATGGGCGCCGGCGCCGGTGACGACCTCGCCGACCGCCAGCCGCACGACCGTCTGAATCTGTTCCGAACGCTCGAAATAATCGTGCGCGGCGCGCTCCAGCCCCTCGCCCGTCAGGGCGACCACGCCCTGATAGCGGTTCATCGCGCCGCCGGGATCGATGGTGAAGCCGAGATGGCCGCGTCCGAGCAGGTCCGCGCCGCTGGTTCTGCCTTCGCTTTCCGCGCTGGCGAGTTTGTCCGCGTCGAAACGGGCGAAGGCGCGCAGCCGGTCGGGCGCGTCGAAATCGACGACGACCATGTCGACGACTCCGTCGGTGCGCGTCTGCAACTGGAAGCGGCCTTCCGACTTCATCGCGGAGCCGAGCAGCACGCAGAGCGAAGCCGCTTCGCACAGCAGCCGCGCGACGGGCGCGGGATAGCCGTGGCGCGAGACGATCGTGTCGATAGCGGGCCCGAGCCGCACCAGCCGCCCGCGCAGATCGAGCGGTTCGACGGCGAAGGGCAGGACCACATCGTCGATCGCCGCGTCCGATACGGGGCGGCTGCCGGCGTCGCTCATCGCGACGCCTCGAGACACCAGGCGAGCACGCCCTTTTGCGCGTGCAGCCGGTTTTCCGCCTCGTCGAAAACGACGGAGTGCGGCCCGTCCATCACTTCGTCGGTCACTTCCTCGCCGCGATGGGCGGGCAGGCAATGCATGAAGATCGCGTTCTTGTTCGCGGCCGCCATCAGGCGTCCGTTCACCTGATAAGGCGCGAGCAGATTGTGCCGGTGCGTCTCGTCGACATCTCCCATCGACACCCAGCAGTCGGTGACGACGCAATCCGCGTCCTTCACCGCTTCGTAGGGGTCGCGCGTGAGCTCGACCTTCGCGCCGTTGCCGCGCGCCCAGTCGATCAGGGCAGGCGGCGGAGCCAGTTCTTTCGGCGTCGCGATGTTGATCTGGAAGCCGAAGCGCTGCGCGGCATGCACCCAGCTCGCCAGCACATTGTTGCTGTCGCCGGTCCAGGCGACCGTACGTCCGCCGATCGGCCCGAGGTGCTCCTCGAACGTCATCACGTCGGCCATCACCTGGCAGGGATGGCTGACCTTGGTCAGGCCGTTGATGACGGGCACTGTCGCGTAACGCGCGAGCTCCTCGAGATCCTCCTGCGCGAGGATGCGGATCATGATGGCGTCGACATAGCGGGACAGGACGCGCGCCGTATCGGCGATGGTCTCGCCGCGGCCGAGCTGCATTTCCGCGCCGGTCAGCATGACCGTCTCGCCGCCGAGCTCGCGCATGGCGATGTCGAAGGACACGCGCGTGCGCGTCGAGGGCTTGTCGAAGATCATCGCCAGCGACTTGCCGGCGAACGGCTTGGACATGGAAACCTTGGCGGCGGCGCGGTTCTTCTTCAACTCGGCCGCGATGTCGAGGATGCGGCGCAGTTCGCTCGCCGAGATACGGTCGAGATCGAGGAAGGAGCGTACTTCGTTCCGGACTGTCGCGTTCATGCCGGCGCTCCCTCGGTCGCCCGCGCCTTCTCGAGCGCGACGCAGGCCGCATCCAGCCGCTTCACGCCTTCGGCGAGATCATCTTCCGAAATGTTGAGCGGCGGCAGCAGCCGCGCCACGTTCTCGGCCGCCGGAATCGTCAGCATATGCGCGTCGCGCGCGGCGGCGACGAACTCGCCGACGGAAATCTTCGTCTGCACGCCCATCATCAGCCCTTCGCCACGGAAGCCCGCGATGATGTCGGGATGGCGGTCGCGCAGCTCCGCGAGTTTTTGGCGCAAAAAGATGCCCTTGCGTTGAACCTCGTCCAGAAAGCCCGGCGCCAGCACGATGTCGAGCACGGCGTTGCCGACCGCCATGGCGAGCGGATTGCCGCCATAGGTCGTGCCGTGCGTGCCGGCCGTCATGCCCTTGGCCGCGCGCGCCGTGGCGAGGCACCCGCCGAGCGGAAATCCGCCGCCGATGCCCTTGGCGAAGGCGAGAATGTCGGGCGTCACGCCGGTCAGCTCATAGGCGAAAAACTTGCCCGTGCGGCCGACGCCGGTCTGCACCTCGTCGAACACGAGCAGCAGGCCGTGCTCGTCGCACAGCGCACGCAGCGCGCGCAGATAGGCGGGGTCGGCGACCCGGATGCCGCCCTCGCCCTGGATCGGCTCGATCAGGATCGCGGCCGTCTGCGGGCCGATCGCGGCCTTCACCGCATCGAGATCGCCGAAGGGAACCTGGTCGAAGCCCGCGGCCTTAGGCCCGAAGCCTTCGATGTATTTCGGATTGCCGCCGGCCGCGATCATCGCGATCGTGCGGCCGTGGAAGGCGCCCTCGAAGGTGATGATGTGGAAGCGCTCGGGATGGCCTTCCGAGGCGTGGAATTTCCGCGCCGTCTTGCACGCGAACTCCAGCGCCTCCGCGCCGGAATTGGTGAAGAAGGCCATGTCGGCGAAAGTCGCGTCCACCAGCCGCTGCGCCAGCCGCTCGCCGTCCGGAATCTGGTACAGATTGGACGTGTGCCAGAGCTTGTTGGCCTGTGCGGTCAACGCTTCGATCAGGTGCGGATTGGAATAGCCGAGCGAGGCGACGGCGATGCCGGCGCCGAAATCGAGATATCGCTCGCCCTTGACCGACACGAGCCAGGAGCCTTCGCCCCGCTCGAAAGCGAGGTCGGCGCGCGCATAGGTCGGAATGAGGGCGGAAGTCACTGTCTCGATCTCCTGTCTTTCTCCGTTGGGGCGAAGTCCTCTGAAGCGCCGTCGCGACGATATCGTGAAGCGGGCCACGCCGGCGCTGTAACGCAAACTGCCGCCCCTTCGGGCGGCAGCAAAGGTTCACAATACTTTATACGGGCGCCTCAGGTCAAATGGCGCGCCGTGTTGCGCCGAGGACTCAATCCCGCCCATCTCCTGTTGAAAACATCGCTAAGGGGCGCAGGACTCTTGCGCGGGATTCAACCGCTAGTGTAGCGTCCGCTCCGTCGACTACGACATCTCGTGCGGCGGACCTTCTGAGAGTGCGATGCGTCCAACGACGCCGTTGAAAACGGCGCGCGTGACCGATTCCGATTCCGGATCAGGCGCTTGGACTCTTGGACTGATATTGCGGACCCAGTAATCCAAGGAGGACTTCATGTCCTGGACTGACGAGCGCGTGGAGCTTCTGCGCAAACTTTGGCTCGAAGGATTGAGCGCCAGCCAGATCGCGTCGGAACTGTCCAACGGCATCACCAGGAATGCGGTCATCGGCAAGGTGCATCGGCTCGGCCTCAGCGGCCGCGCCAAGGCTCCGACCCAGGCGGCGCCGCGCCCGCGGCCGGCGAAGCCCGTGCGCACGGCTTCCTCGGCGCCGCGCGCGCATGCGCCGATCATTCGTGGCAACCTCGCCTTCGCGATGGCTCCGCGCATGATGGAAGCGCCGCCGCAGCCCAAGGCGCAGCTGGAAGAGGTCGTAATCCCAATGTCGGAGCGCGTGACGATCATGGAGCTGCGCGAGTCCATGTGCCGCTGGCCGCTGGGCGATCCGGCCTCGCCGGACTTCCGCTATTGCGGCGCGGATTCGCCGATCGGCGAGGGGCCCTATTGCAAGTATCACGCGCGCGTGGCGTATCAGCCGGCGCAGGACCGCCGTCGCGCGCGCGTTCGCTGACGGGCGACGCCGGAAATCCGACGCAAACGCAAGCGGGCCCTCGCGGCCCGCTTTTCTTTGAGCATGGTCCGTTTCTTCGAGCTTCGTTCAGCGTCTGGTCGAGTTCACTTGCCGCCTGCGTCGGCGAGCGGCAGGGAAACCCTGAAGGTCGCGCCCTTGCCGATTTCGGACTCGATCGACAATCGTCCGCGATGATGCGCGACGATGTGCTTGACCAGCGCGAGACCGAGGCCGGTGCCGCCCTTGGCGCGGCTTGCGCCCGCATCGACGCGGTAGAAGCGCTCGGTCAGGCGCGGCAGATGTTCCGCCGCGATGCCGGGCCCATGATCGCTCACGACCAGCGCGCCCTGGCCGTCCTTGGCCTCGACGGTCACCTCGACCGGCGATGGCGCGCCGTATTTGATCGCATTCTCGATCAGGTTTTCCGCGAGCCGCAGCAATTCGTCGCGATCGCCGAGCACGATGACCTCCGGCCCTGCCGCGAACCGCACCTCCACATTGCTTTCTTCGGCGAGCGAGCGCAGTCCGTCGACGATCTGCGCGGTGACCGATCGCAGATCGACGGCGGCGTTCGGACGAATGTGCAGGTTCTGTTCGATGCGCGACAGCGACAGCAGGTCGCCGACGAGACGCGCCATGCGCCGCGCCTGATCGGCCATGATCCCGAGAAATTTCTCGCGCGCGACGATGTCGTCCTTTGCCGGCCCCTGCAGCGTCTCGATGAAGCCGAGAACGGACGCCAGCGGCGTACGCAATTCGTGGCTCGCATTGGCGACGAAATCCGAGCGCATGCGCTCGATGCGGCGGCTTTCGGTGACGTCGCGCAAAGCGACGACGCAGGCGACATCCGTGCCGAGCCGCGCCGGCGCGAGATGGATCTCGAAATGGCGCTCGATCGGAAAGCGGTCGAGCCAAACGGCCGCCTGCGCCTCGCCGGACTTGAAAACGCGCGCGATCGCGTCCAGCACGTCGGGCGCTCTCAGACCGCGCACCAGCAGGTCGTTCTTGCGTAGCGCCGGCAGCAGTTTGACCGCCGCCGGATTGACCGCGGTCACGCGCATGTCGCGCCCGACCACGAAGACGGGGTCGGGCAGGGCGTCCACGAGCGCCTGGACAGGCGCAGTCGTCGCAATATCGGCCGTTTCCGCCATTATTTGCCTCAGCCATCCTTTGGCATAAGCTCATAGATCATGAGTGACGGTAAAGCGACAGAACGCAGCAAGGCCGCCGGGGCCGTTAAGGCCTTCGCCATCGACGCGCCCGACCTGCCCAAGGCGGTCGACAAGGCGGCGATTGCGTCGGGCGGCTATCCCTACGACGGCAAGCTCAAGCGCAAGGCCTACGCCAAGGAGCTGCGGCGTCTGCAGATCGAGCTCTTGAAGCTGCTCGACTGGGTCGAGGACAAGGGCGAGCGCATCGTCATCGTCTTCGAGGGTCGCGACGCCGCCGGCAAGGGCGGCACGATCGCGCGCCTCACCCAACACCTCAATCCGCGCAAGGCGCATATCGTCGCCCTGTCAAAACCGACGCCGCGCGAATCCGACGAATGGTATTTCCAGCGCTACGTGCCGCATCTACCGGCCAAGGGCGAAATCGTCGTCTTCGACCGCTCCTGGTACAATCGCGCCGTCGTCGAACCGGTCTTCGGCTTCGCGACGCCGCAGCAGTCCGAAACCTTCCTCGATCGCGTGCCCGAGTTCGAGGACATGCTCGCCCGCGACGGCATTCGCATCGTCAAGTATTTTCTGACGATCGGCCGCGAAATGCAGATGAAGCGGCTGCACGCCCGCCATCACGATCCGCTCAAGCGCTGGAAATTGTCCGGCCTCGACTATCAGGCGCTCGACAAATGGGACGCCTTTTCCGCGGCGATCGAAAAAATGCTGGCGCGCTCCGATTCCGCGCAGGCGCCCTGGACGGTGGTGCGCGCCAATGACAAGCGGCGCACGCGCATCGAGGTCATCCGTCACCTGCTCGAGGTCACGCCTTACGCGGGCAAGGACCAGAAGGTCGTCGGCGAGATCGACGGGAAGATCGTCCTGTCCGCGGCGTCCTTCCTCGGCGACGGCGGCGAGGAGGAATAACCGTCAGTCGTCGTCGCTGCGCTGTCCCGCCTCGATCGCCTTGCGCAGCGCCGTCCAGCGCCGCAGTCCTTCGTTGGCGCCGAGCAACGCCAGCGCGAAGACGAAGGGCGCGAGATAGTAGATGATGCGGAAGAGGAGCAGCGAGGCGAACAGCGAAGCCGTGCTCGGCGCCGGCACGAATTTCAGCATCGTCGCCTCGAACACGCCGATCCCCCCTGGCGCATGGCTCGCGATGCCGAGAATGCAGCCGAGAACGTAGGTCGCCGCGAAGCTCGGAAAATCGATCGCGGTCTGGGCCGGCAGAAGCACGAACAGGACGCCTGCCGCCGCGCAGAGATCGACGACGCCGAGCGTCATCTGCCCCAGCGTGACGAGCGGTCCGGGTAGGCGCAGCCGAAAGCCCTGCACCCGAACGCGGCGCGGCGCCACGGCCACCCAGCCGACATAGGCGGCGATCGCGATCAGCACCGAAGCGCCGATCACCGCGTTCAACTGCCAGGGCAAATTGTCGATCCAGGACAGGGATTCGGCGCGCGCCACCATGCTTACGCCCGCGACGAACGCCATACCCAGCCAGAAGGTGACGCCTGCGACCACAGTCAGGCTCGCCACCTTGCCGGCCGAAAGCCCGGCGCGCGAATAGATCCAGTAGCGCACCGCGCCGGCCGTGATCAGCGGAAAGCCGAGCGTGAATGAAATGGCGTAGCTGGTGAACGAGCCGAGCGCGGTGATGCGATAGGGCACGTGCGCGCCGATCTGGCGCAGCGCCAGCGCGTCGTAGCCGGTCAACGCGAGATAAGACACGCAGGTCAAGAGGCAGGCGGCCGCGATCTGCTCGGCGCTGGTGGCGGCGATCGCCGCGCGCAGCGCCCCGACGTCGAGCCCCGCGAAAACGCGCGCCAGAACGAAGAGCGACAGGACGAAAATGCCGACCGACAGGACGCCGCCGATCGTTCGGCCGAGATGCTTGCGATCGAACAGGCGTCTGCGGCCTTCGACGATCGCGCGCCGTTCGCTCCAGGGACGTTCGCTCGCCGCCACGCTTTCGCTGCCGGCGGCGAAGGCTTTCCCGACTGTATCGGCGTCCTCTTGTCTCATGCCTCACGCTTTTGATCGAACAAGCCGGCGAAGGCATGGCGACGCAGCCGACGGGCGCGCCTCGCGATTTAGGGGCTGCCGGATGGCTTCGCAACCCCGCTCGCGGCGCCGCGCCACAGCGAGGTAAACGGCTCGAACCGGAAGTCGAGCCTGTGCCGGCCCGGCGGCAGGCGAACGGCGCGAAAGGCGACATTGGCGCGCTCGATCGTCGCGGGAGCGCCGTCCAGAGCGCAGGTCCACCAGGGATGCCAGATATCGTTGAGCACCAGCCAGCCGCCGTCGGGGGCGTCCGCTTCGATCGCGATACGGGTATTGGCGTAGTCGAGGATGCGCGCCGTTCCCGGCCGGCGCGGCGTTTGGTCGCTGCCCGAGGCCAGCAGGACCGTCGTCCGATAATCGACCTGCGGCCAGGCGCCGGTCTTCATGATCGCCTCGAAATCGGCGCCGCGCGCCTGCGTCGCCACGAGGACGCGCGGCATGGCGCGCGGGTTTTCGTAGATCCAGGCGTCGGCGGTGCGCGCGACGAAAACGAGATCGCCTGATTTCAGCGTCGGATCGATCTGCTCGATCGGCGCGCCTGCGGCGATGAAGCGAAGCCCGGTCAGATCGGCCGCAATCGAGCGGTACGATGGAAAGGCCTTCGAGAACATGCGCTGCTCGGGCAGGCCGACCGTATCCTCGGCGCCGGTGAAATCCTCGAATAGCGCCAGACGCAGCGGATTGTAGCCGAGGCTGTGGTCGAAATCCTGCGACAGGCTGGCGTTCGGCCAGTCGAAGCCGACGCCGGCGAGCTCGATCCGGTCGCGGCGATCCGGCGCGGCGCTCGCGGCGAGCTTTTCGTGCAACAGGCGGATGGTCGTGTTGGTCGTGCCTGGTTTCAGGAAATCGAACCGCGCGGGCGGCAGGGCCGTCGACTCGTTCGGGCCGTTGCCGATCGACAGGTCGATCGCACAGAAGAGGCCGACCAGCATGATCGCCGCCATCTGGCGCTTGTGGCCGCGAACCGCGATCCATTCGAGCAGCGCCAGCGCCAGCGCGAACGTCACCCACGCGATGAGGAGCGGCAGGGCGGCCTGCCCCAGCCGATCTTTCCAGAGGGCGATAGCGACGCTTCCCGACAGGAGGGCGAATATCGCCAGCGCAACGGGCGTCGGCCGCCAGCGCGCCTCGCCGGAGGCGAGCCGATGCACGCCGTAGCCCGCGAGATAGGCGAGTAGCGCGCAGAGCGGGAAGGTGGCGTCGGCCGGGCGCCGCCATAGCCCGGCGCCGGGCAGGTGGAACAGCAGGCTGAAGGCCGGCGTGTAGCGCCCGAGCGCATAGAGCGCGAGCAGAACCACGACGATGCCGAAAAAGCGCGCGTCGCCCTCGGCGCGGCGCAGCGGCAGGCCGGCGCCGATCACGGCGGCCAACGCAAGCGCGCCGAAATAGACCTCGCCCATATTGCGGGCGAGGAACAGGTTGGTCGAACCCCATGCTGTCGAGGGCGGTCCCCAGAAATAGGCCAGCGGGCCGGAGACGCCGTAGAGATCGGGGGCGACGAGCGTCAGCAGCGAGGCCGGATGCAGCGACCCCTTCACGACCTCGCTGAAAATGATGTCCGGCCTGTTGGAGCTGGCGGCCAGCATGGCCGACAGCAGCACGGGAACGCCGGCGACAAGGAGCCCCGCGAGCGTGCCGGCGATCAGCGGCCGCAGGAACGACCACAGGTTCGTGGCAAATCCCGCCGCGCGAAAAAAGCGCTGCGCGACGAAGCCGGCGAGGATCAGGGTCTGCAGCCAGGCGACCTGATCGCGCCCACCGACCATGAAGCCCGCGAATATGCCGGCCATAGCCCCCCAAAAAGCCGATCCCCGGTCGAGCGCCCGCGACAGTGCGAACAGGGCGAGCGGAAACCATGCGAGGCTCATCACCTGCCCGACATGCTGCAGGCGCCAGGCCGCAGAGCCCCCGAAGGCGAAGGCGATCGCCGCGACCAGCGCGCCCTCCGCCCGCCATCCGCGATCGCGCGCATAGAGAAAGACTCCGAGCGCGCCGACGCCCAGCATGCCCAGCAGCACGCCGTCGGCGAGCTGGAACGACGGCGAGGGGCCGAGAAAGGCGGCGGCGAGATAGAAGGGCGCGAAGATCAGCGATTGCGGATCGGCGATCTGCGGCCAGCCGTCGAAAATGTTCGGCGTCCAGAACGGCGATTGCCCGCTGGCGAGCGCGCGGGCGAGAAAGGCGAATTGCGGATAGAAATGCGCCTTGGCGTCCCATGGGATCGTCACCCGCCCCGACAGCCATGGCCAGCACAGGAGCAGCCAGACGAGCGCGAAGACGAGGCCGGCGAAGGCATAGCCGCCGGGACGTCTCTCCGGTCGTTCGTCCTCAGACGAGCGGCGGTTCGAGTTCGGCATCGATGGAATGGCCGGCGCGGTCGCGCTTGGCGGCAAGATAGCCGACGTTCTGCGGCGTCGGACGCCCGATCACGCGCTCCTGCGCCACGACCTCGAGGCCGGCGGCCTCGAGCGCGGCGATCTTGTTCGGATTGTTGGTGTGAATCTTGACCCTGGACACGCCGAGCTGCTTCAGCATGTCGGCCGCAAAGCCGAAGCCGCGCTGGTCGTGATCGAAGCCCAGCACCTCGTCGGCGTCGTAGGTGTCGAAACCCTCGGCCTGCAGGCGATAGGCCTTGATCTTGCTGGCGAGCCCGTTGCCGCGGCCTTCCTGGTCGAGATACAGGATCACGCCGCCGCCGTTCTCGGCCATGGCGCGCGCGGTCATGCGCAACTGGTCGCCGCAATCGCATTTCAGCGAACCGAAGAGGTCGCCGGTCAGGCAGGCCGAATGTAGCCGCACGGAGACCGGCTCCGACATGTCGGGATCGCCGACGATCACCGCCGCCTGGTCTCGCAGCCCTTCGCCGCCGCGGAAGATCACGAACTCGGAATGCGGCGCGCCCTCGAGCGGCACTTTCGCGCGGGAGACGATGTGCAAGGCGGCGCGCCGCTGCAAGGGGTATGCGGCGACGGCCTCGCTGCTCACCCGCGCGATCGGCGCATCGGCGAGCGCGCCGGCTTCGAGCGGCGCGACGACCAGCGCGGGCAGTAGCGCGGCGAGATGGGCAAGGCGCAATCCGGCTTCCTCGCCGGCGACGAGCGGCAGAGGTTCGCCGTCCAGAGTCGCGCCATCGTCGATGGCGAGCCGCGCGATCCGCGTCAGCTCGGGCCGGGGCAGCACGAGCGCGGCGGCCGCTCTGTCCGGCGCGCCCAGCCGATGGAGGCGCGGGCCAGACAGAACAAGGCGCGCCCGCCCGCCCGCAAGTCCCGCGAGCGCGATCACGCCGGCGCTGTCGAGCCCTTCGACAGGCGCCGCGAGCAGCGCGGCCTGCGCGGTTTCGATGACGACCGGCCGGCCCGCCCGAAATTCGGCGATCGCCCGTTCCGTCGCGAGCTGGTCGCGCGAAACGCCGCCCATCAGACTGTCGATACCCATTCCGAACCCAATTCCTGCCGGCGCTTCGCCGGCCTGTTGTGCGGGCAATATAGTGTGCGTGTCCCCGGAAGACGACAATCGACCGGAGCTTAAGTTCCCATGGGATTTAGCGCACAGCGGGGGCGCCCTGCAAATGGGCGCCTCCACATTTGACCGGGCCCGCCGCCCCGCTTATTGGAGCGGCATGTCGCTACGACCCATCATCTGCATCCCCGACAACCGTCTCAGGCTCGTGTCCACGCCCGTCGAGCGCGTGGACGACGAGATCAAGCGGCTGATGGATGACATGCTCGAGACCATGTACGACGCGCCCGGCATCGGGCTTGCTGCGATCCAGATCGCTGTTCCCAAGCGCGTCGTCGTGATCGACACCGCCAAGGAAGGCGAGGACGCCCGTCCGATCTGCTTCGTCAATCCGGAGATCGTCTGGTCGTCGGACGAAAAGCGCGTCTACCAGGAAGGCTGCCTGTCGATCCCCGAGTATTACGAGGACGTCGAGCGCCCCTCGCGCGTGAAGACGCGCTATCTCGACCGCGAGGGCCGCGAGAACGAGCTCGAGGCCGACGGCCTGCTGGCGACCGCGATCCAGCACGAGATCGACCATCTCAACGGCGTCCTGTTCATCGATCATCTCTCGCGCCTGAAGCGCGAACGGGTCTGGAAGAAGTTCGAGAAGATCGCGCGCCGTTCGGCCAACGAGCCCGGCCACCCCGCCCACGATTCCCGCGAGCTGTGAGGCGACGCCGATGCGCGTCGTCTTCATGGGCACGCCGGATTTCTCGGTTCCCGTCCTCACCGAAATCGTGGGGCAGGGTCACGAGGTCTGCTGCGTTTACACGCGCGCGCCACAGCCGGCCGGACGCGGCATGGATTTGCGCCCTTCGCCAGTGCACAAGGTCGCCGAACGCTTCGGCATCCCCGTGCGCACCCCAAAAAGCCTGCGCAATCCTGAGGAGCAGGCGGCCTTCGCCGCGCTGGACGCCGATTGCGCGGTTGTCGTGGCCTACGGGCTGATCCTGCCCAAGCCGATCCTCGACGCCCCGAAACTCGGCTGCTTCAACCTGCACGCCTCGCTGCTGCCGCGCTGGCGCGGCGCCGCGCCGATCCAGCGCGCGATCATGGCCGGCGACGCCGAGACCGGCGTCATGGTCATGCAGATGGACGAGGGCCTGGATACAGGCCCTGTCGGCATGGCCGAGCGTGTGGCGATCGGGCCGGACATGACGGCGGGCGAACTGCACGATGCGCTGATGAAGGTCGGCGCCGACCTGATGTCCCGCGCGCTGTCAGCCATTTCGCGCGGCTCGCTCGCCTTCCGCGCGCAGGCGGAAGGGGGCGTGACCTACGCCGCCAAGATCGACAAGGCCGAGGCGCGGCTCGATTTTTCCAAACCTGCCGCAGACGTCCACAATCTCGCGCGCGGCCTCTCGCCGTTCCCCGGCGCCTGGTTCGAGGCCGATCTGGGCCGAGGGCCGGAGCGGGTGAAGGTGTTGAAGACGCGACTGGCGCCGGGCGCCGGCGCGCCGGGCGAAATCATCGGCGATGGCCTGATCGCCTGTGGCGCGGGCGCGATCGAACTCGTCCAGGTCCAGCGCGGCGGCAAGGCGGCCATGTCCTTCGCGGATTTCGCGCGCGGCGCGCGGCTGGCCGCCGGCGCCCGGCTGGGCTGATGCCCCGCTACAAGCTCACCCTCGAATATGACGGCCGTCCCTTCGTCGGCTGGCAGCGGCAGGCCAACGGCCTTTCCGTGCAGGAGGCGGTCGAGACCGCGATCAAGAGCCTCACCGGCGCAGCCGCCCCCATCCAGGCGGCCGGCCGTACGGATGCTGGCGTCCACGCCAAGGGACAGGTCGTCCATGTCGATCTCCACCGGGATTGGCGCGGCGACCGGCTGCGGGATGCGCTCAACGCCCATCTGCGGCTGTTTCCGGTGGCCATTGTGGAAGTGGAGGAAGTCGACGCGGATTTCGAGGCGCGCTTCTCGGCCATGAAGCGCCACTATCTCTACCGCATCCTCAATCGGCGCGCCCCGCCGACGCACGAGCGCGGCTACGTCTGGCATGTCGCGCGAAACCTCGACGCCGCCGCCATGCACGAGGCGGCGCAGGCGCTAGTTGGCCGGCACGATTTCACGACGTTCCGCGCCGCCGAGTGTCAGGCCAATTCGCCCCTGCGCACGCTCGAACAGCTCGACGTGGCGCGTACTGGCGACACGATTGAGATTCGCGCCTCGGCCCTGTCCTTCCTGCACCGCCAGGTGCGCTCGATGGTCGGCTCGCTGGAGCATGTCGGCTCCGGCAAATGGACGGCGGACGATCTGAAGGCAGCGCTCGACGCACGCGACCGCGCGCGCTGCGGCGCGGTGGCGCCGGCGGATGGCCTGTTCCTGATGCGGGTCGACTATTGACGGAATTGCGCGCCTGCAATTGCGAACTTGCGGACGTGGGGCGGAAACCTTGATTTCACGCAAGTCGAAAGCAGTCGCCGCGGATCAAGCTCCCTTCAGCTTTGCAGCAGAAGGAGTAAAGCCATGGCCACCGCAGCCTCCGCCCATCTGGTTTCCGGTCCCTGATCGGCACTGTCGTCGCGCCACGCGCCTTCGACTTCACACAGCCGCTGACCGCGATCCGGGTCGCCGCCGGCCTATTCTACATCCCGCATATCCTGTTCAAGCTTACCGGCATTGCGGGGTCGCTCGCCTTCTTCGCGAAGGCTGGCCTCACGCCCGCGCCCTTCTTCCTCGGGCTGGCGCTCGTGGTCGAAGCCATCGCGTGCGTGGGCATGACCGTCGGGCTCTTCCTGCGCTGGACGGCGCTGCTGTCGGCCGGCTGCATGGCGGTCGCCGCCTATGCGGTATTCGCGACCAAGGGCGTCGGCTGGCTATGGAACATGGGCGGGGTCGAATACCTCGTCATGTGGGCGGTCGTGTCGCTCGCGGTGGCCTATGGCGCATGGAAGAATGCCGGTCGCGCCTGAGCGGGTTGCTTGAAATGGCCGGCCACGAAAGCGGCCGGCCTTCGCATGCCGCGATTTCGTCCCGGGGGGATGGTGCAATTCCTGCCGACGCATTGCTAGAATGCGGCATGACCGAGACTCTCAACGATTCCGAACGCCGCCTCTTCCTCGATCCCGGCGAATATATCGACAGCGAACATCCCTCAGTCGTCGCCTTCGCGAAACGGCATGCGCCGCAAGGCGCGAGCGACCGCGAGAAGGCGAGCGCGCTCTACAAGGCCGTGCGCGACGGGATCCGCTACAATCCCTACGTCAAGATGACCACGCCCGAGACGTTCCGCGCTTCCAGCGTGGTCGAGGCCGGCAATGGCTATTGCGTCGGAAAGGCCTCGCTCTATGCCGCCATCTGCCGGGTCAACGGCATACCGGCGCGCGTCGGCTTCGCCGATGTCCGCAACCATTTGACGACCGACAAGCTGCGCGAGAGCATGGGCACCGATCTCTTCTCGTGGCACGGCTATACCCACGTCTGGGTCGACGGCGCCTGGCGCAAGGCGACGCCCACCTTCAACGCCTCGCTCTGCGAGAAGCTCGGCGTGAAGCCGCTCGATTTCGATGGTCACGGCGACGCCTTGCTGCATCCCTTCGACGGCGCCGGCCGCGCCTTCATGCAATATGTCGTCGACCACGGCGCCTTCCACGACGTGCCCGCGCAATTCCTGATGCGCGAAATGGCGCGGCTCTACGGCAAGATGACGTCGGAAGACCTGTCGACCCGCGATATGGAAAAGGAAGCTGTAGGGGGCTGAGCGGCGTGCGGCCGGCAGACATCGACCACGTCCAGACCTTGCCGCTGTTTCGCGGCATGGAGCCGGCGCGCTTCGACGAACTCGTCGCCGGCGCCATGCTCCAGCGTTTCCCCGCGCATGTCGAACTGATCCGCGAGGGCGATCGGCCGGACTTCCTGCATGTCGTCGTGGAGGGGTTGGTCGAGCTCTATTCCGAGCGCAACAGCGATGAGCTCGGCTTCTCGCTGCTGCGGCCCTATTCGACCTTCATTCTCGCGGCGGTTGCGCGCGACGCGCTCTATCTGAATTCGGCGCGCACGCTCAGCGCCGCGCGTGTCCTGATGATTCCAGCCGACGCCGTACGTGGGGCCATTGAAGCGGATTCCTCTTTCGCCCGCGCCATCGTCCTCGAACTCGCCACGGCTTACCGGCGCGTGTTGAAAGAACTCAAGGATCGCAAGTTCCGCCCGACCATCGAACGTCTCGCGAACTGGCTCTTGCGGGAGATGGAGCACGAGGGGGGCGGCGGGCGGCTGCGGCTGCCCTTCGACAAGCGCAAACTCGCCGCCCATATCGGCACGACGCCCGAAAACCTGTCGCGTACTTTCTCGGCCCTCGGCGCGCATGGCGTCGACGCCCATGGCCGCGAAATCACGATTTCGGACACGGCGCGACTGACCGAAATCGCCAAGCCCGATCCGCTGATCGACGATCCCTTCGCCTGACGATTTGCCGCATCGCGGGACGCCGACCGGCCGCGTCCGAGACTTGCGCCGGTTGGCGCGCCCTGTATGTTTCCCGCGCCGCCAGCGCGGCTATTTCCAGCCCGTCCATCGAGGCCGGGCGTGACCGGGGATCAAGACTATGACCGCCAAGACCGGATGGATCGACCGCCGCAGCCTGCTGGCGGGCGCCAGTGCGACGATTGCCGCCCCCGCCATCGTGCGCGCGCAGGGCAAGTCGCTGAAGATCGCCCTCATGCTGCCGCGCTCCGGCTTTTTCGCGCAGGCCGGCCAGAGCTGCTATCGCGGCGCGCTCGCTACGCCCAAGGTGCTCTCCGACCTCGGCTACAACGTCGAGATCGTCCACATCGACACGGAATCCTCCAACGACGTTTCCCGCACGCAGGCCGAGAAGGCGATCAACGACGGCGCGCAATGCGTGATCGGCGCTTTCGAATCCGGCAATACGATCGCGATCGCGCAGGTCTGCGAACAGCGCAAGGTGCCGCTGATCTGCAATATCGCCTCGGCGCCGCAGCTGACGGGGCAGGGCTACCAGTATCTCGTGCGCAACTTCATGACCGGCCCGGGCCTCGTAACGAACGGCCTGAAGCTGATCGGCGAGGTCTCCAAGGCCGCCAATCTCGATCTGAAGACCGCCGTTTTCATGCATTCGAACGACACGTTCGGCACCGCGCAGTCGCAGGCGATGGGCAAGATTTTCCCGACGCTGAACATGCCGTTCAAGATCGTCGAGAGCATCGCCTACGATCCCAAGGCCCAGGACCTCTCGGTCGAGGTCACCAAGGTGCGCGGCATCAATCCGGATCTCCTGATGATCGTCACGCGCGCCGGCGACGCGATCAAGCTGACGCGCGACATGGTGCGCCAGAAGCTGCAGCCCAAGGCGATCATGTCGCCCGGCTCGCCCGGTCTCTATGACGAGGAATTCTTCAAGGCGGTCGGCCCCTACGCGGACGGCTTCATCTACAACTTGCCTTGGTTCAACGTGAAGTCGCAGATGACCCAGGCGCTCGAGGCTTCGTTCAAGAAGACCAACCCCAATCACCGCTTCGACCTCGACGGCTTCAACGCCGGCTTCACCTTCGAGGCTCTGCTGGTGGCGGCCGACGCCTTCAAACGCGCGGGCTCGGGCGACGGCGAGACACTGATGAAGGCGATCAAGGCGACCAACATCAAGGATCACGTGATGATCGGCGGCCCGATCATGTTCAACGAGAAGGGCGACAACCCGAACATCGGTTCGGCCTCCGTGCAGAACATCGGCCAGAAGCCGACTGTCGTCTATCCGGCGGACGTCGCTGTCGCCAAGCCCATCCTGCCCTTCCCGGCCTGGCAGGGCCGCAAGTAAGGGCGCTTCCGAGCACGCCGCCTCGCGCCTTCGCCGAGGCGGCGGCGTCTCACGCGCGCAGCGATCCGCATGTCGTTTTCCCTTTACGTCGAAGTCTTGATCCAGGGCGTGCTGTCCGGCCTCGTCTACGGCCTGATGGCGCTCGGCCTGTCCGTCATCTTCGGCGTCGTACGCGTCGTCAATTTCGCGCATGGCGAATTCGCTGTGCTCGCCATGTACTGCGCTTTCGTTCTGTTCGGCCTTGCGGGCGTCGATCCGATCATCGCCAGCATCCCGCTCGCCATCGCCTTCTTCGTGCTCGGCTACGCGATGCAGCGCGGCATGGTGCAGCCCTTCGTCACGCGGCCTCAGCACGAGCAGTTCATTCTTCTGGTCGGCGTCGCGCTGGTCATCACCAACGGGTTGCTGCTCGTGTTCGGGCCTGAATCGAAGCATGTCGACCTGCCGTACTCCTTCGATTCCTACACGGTCGCCGGCGTCCTGATCGACAAGGTGCGCGTCTATGGCGCCGCCGCCGCGCTCGCGGTCACCGCCGCGCTCTTCGCCTTCTTCCGCTTCACATCCACGGGCACCGCGATCCGCGCATCCGCCGACAATCTGACCGGCGCCGCCGTCGTCGGCCTCGATGTCAAGCGGCTGTACGCAATCTCCTTCGGCCTCGGCCTCGCCTGCGTCGGCGCCGCCGGCTCGATCATGATGGCGCTGACGGACATGACGCCGATGCTCGCGCCGTCGCTGACGCTGCTCGCCTTCACCATCGTCATCGTCGGCGGCCTCGGCTCGATGACCGGCGCGCTCGCCGGCGGCCTCCTGATCGGCGTCGCCGAAGCGGTGGCGAGCCTCGTCGTCTCGCCGGCCATCAAGAGCATGGTTTCGTTCGGCTTGCTCGTGCTCGTGCTGGCGCTGCGCCCGCAGGGCCTGTTCGGAAAGGCCGAGTCGTGAAGGGCGCGCTCTCGTTCCTTACGCCGCGCTCGACCATCGCGCTTCTCGTCTGCGGCGTCGCGCTGCTGATCGCGCCCTTCGTCGTCGATCGTTACACACTTTCCATCATCCTGCTGGCGTTGCTCGGGACCTATCTCGGTCAGGCCTGGAACATATTGATGGGCTATTGCGGCCTGCTGTCGCTCGGCCACGCGCTCTATCTCGGCCTCGGCGCCTATGCGTCCGCCATCCTCTTCGTGAACTACGGCGTCGGCCCGTGGCTGAGCGTCTTCGTCGCCATGGCGCTGGCGATCGGCGCCGCGGCGGTACTCGGCTGGCTCGGCTTCCGTTTCCGTATCGAGGACGTTTATTTCTCGCTGCTGACCATCGCCTTCGCCGAAATCGTGCGCATCGGTTTCGACAACTGGTCCTTCGTCGGCGGCGCGGCTGGCTTCTTTCTGCCGGTCAACGCCTCGCTGTCGCATCAATGGTGGAACCTGCGCGGCGGGCCGCTCTTCTTCTATTATCTCGCGCTGGCCATGGCGGTCGCCTCGCTCGTCATCGCCGCAGTGCTGCGCTCATCGAAGCTCGGCTACGCCTTCCTCGCGATCCGCGAGGACCCGCAGGCGGCGCGCGCGCTCGGCGTCAACATCAATCGCACGCGGTTTCTCGCGCTGTTCATCTCTGCCGCCATGACAGCGGTCGGCGGCGTCTATCTCGCCTTCTGGACCAACAATCTCTTTCCCGCGCAGATTCTCGAAACCTCGAAATCGATCGAGATCATCCTGGCGCCGATCATCGGCGGCCTCGGCACACTGATGGGTCCCTTCGTCGGCGCATTTCTGCTGGTGCCGCTCGGCTCCGCGCTGACTGATGGGCTGCGCGCCATCGGCCTCAGCGCGCCGGGCGTCAAGGCGCTCGTCTACGGCCTCATCCTCATGGCCATCATCGCCGCCACACCCAACGGCATCTGGCCATGGCTCGCCCGCAAACTTGGCCTCGAGGCGCGCGAGCCATGACAGCGCTTCTGGAAGTTGTAGACGTCGTCAAACGCTTTCGCGGTCTGACCGCGGTCGACAGCGTGTCGCTCTCTGTCGAGGACGGCGAGATTTTCGCGATCATCGGCCCGAACGGAGCCGGCAAGACGACGCTGTTCAACCTCATCGCCGGAGTCTACGCGCCGGATGAAGGCGAAGTTCGTTATGCCGGCGCGCGCATCGACGGGCAGGAGCCCGAGCAGATCTGCGCGGCCGGTATTGCGCGCACATTCCAGATCGTCAAACCCTTCCCGGATCTCAGCGTGCGCGACAATGTCGCGATCGGCGCCATGTTGCGTGCGCCCGACATGACCGCCGCGCGCGCGCAGGGCGACGAAATCCTGCGCAAGCTCGATCTCTTCGACAAGAGCGCGCAGAAGGCCGGAAGCCTGACGCTGCCCGATCGCAAGCGGCTCGAAGTCGCCCGCGCGCTGGCGACGAAGCCGCGCATCATCCTGCTCGACGAGGTCATGGCCGGCCTGCGCCCGACGGAGACGGACCGGATGGTCGGCGTGCTGCGCGACATCAACCGGCACGACAAGCTCACCATCGTCATGATCGAGCATGTCATGCGCGCGGTCATGGCGCTGGCCGACCGCGTGCATGTGCTGCATCACGGCGCGAGCATCGCCGAAGGCGCTCCGCAGGAAGTCACGAAGGACGCACGCGTCATAGAATCCTACCTCGGCATGAAGGCGGCGCACTGATGCTGAGCGTCGAATCCCTCGATCTCTTCTATGGCGACGCGCAGGCTCTGTCCGGCGTGACGCTCGACGTGCCCGAAGGCGAAATCGTCGCCATCGTCGGCGCCAACGGCGCGGGCAAGACATCTCTGATCCGAGCCATAGCCGGAATGCTCAAGCCTGCCGCCGGGCGGGTGTTCTACAAGGGCGCCGACATTACTGGTCTCGACAGTCATCGCGTCTGCAATCTCGGCGTCGGCCAGGTGGCCGAGGGCCGTCAGGTTTTCCCGACGCTGACCGTGCGCGAAAACCTGGCGATGGGCGGCCTGTTGCCGCGCGCCCGCGCCCGCAAGACCGGGAACATGGAGCGCATGCTCGAACTTTTCCCGCGCTTGCGCGAAAGGCTGACGCAGGCGGCAGGCACGCTGTCCGGCGGCGAGCAGCAGATGCTCGCCATCGCGCGCTGCCTGATGGGCGAGCCCGATCTCGTGATGTTCGACGAACCCTCGCTCGGCCTCAGTCCCGCGCTCGCCAACGACGTGCTGGACACGATCGTCGACCTCAACAGGAAGGGCCTGTCCTGCCTGCTGGTCGAACAGAACGTCGCCGCGTCGCTGGAAATCGCGAAACATGCTTATGTCCTGGAGAACGGGTCGATCACCCTTTCGGGCCAGGGCAGCCAATTGTTGGCTGACGATCGCGTGCGACAGGCCTATCTGGGGATGTAGTCCACTCCCCCTCTCCCCGCAGGGCGGGGAGAGGGTTGGGGTGAGTGGTCAAACGACTGGTTCTCAAATATCGGCGCGGCCCCCCATCCGGCCGTCGGCCACCTTCTCCCCGCGGGCGGGGAGAAGCGATATGGAAAGAATACCGAAAGCGACGAAGACATGAACCAATCCGTCATCAGCCGCCGCGACCTCCTCGCCGCCACGCTCGCGACCGCGCTTGCGCCGACCTTCGCCCGCGCACAAACCCGCAAGCTGCGCGTCGGCGTTCTGCGTCTCTCCTCTTCCGGCGCGGTCTTCCTCGCGCAGGACATGGGCTTCTTCAAAGAGGCCGGCGTCGACGTCGAACTCGTCTTCTTCGGCGCGGCGCAGCCGATCGCGGTCGCCGCCGCCTCGGGTGATATCGACATCGGCGTCACCGCCTTCACGGCTGGTCTGTACAATCTCGCCGGCAAGGGCGCGCTCTCGGTCGTCGCTGGCCAGTCGCGCGAAGTGCCCGGCTTTCCGCTCGACGCCTTTCTGGCGACGACCAAGCCGAACGGCGATGCGCTGAAGAAGCCGCAGGACATCAGGGGCAAGCGCATCGGCATCACGCAGGTCGGCTCCAGCTTCCATTTCGTCAGCGGGCTCGTCGCGGAAAAATACAAGTTCCCGCTGTCCGAAGTGACATTCGTGCCGCTGCAGTCCATGGGCAATATCGTATCGGCCTTGCAGGGCGGGGCGGTCGACGGCGCGGTGCTGCCCGCGACGGTTGCGAGCGGCGCGATCGCATCGGGCGCGGCGCGGCTGCTCGGCTGGGGATCCGACGAAGCGCCGTGGCAGATCGGCGCCGCCTTCGCTTCGGCGAAGATCAAGGCTGATGAAGCGACGATCGGAAAATTCCTCACCGCCTACAAGCGCGCCTGCAAGCTGTTCCATGACAAGCTCGACGCAAAGGGCGTCGCCGAGGCCGAGCGCGCGCCACTGCTCGAAATCATCGCGCGCTACACCAACCAGAAGCCCGAGGCAGTCGCTAAGACGCTCGCATTCGTCGAGCCCGACGCGAAGCTCGACCTGCCGAATGTCGCCCATCAGATCGAATGGTATCAGGCGCACGGTTTCGTCGACAAAGGGTTTGGCCTGGAGCAGGTGATCGACCGTCGTTTCGTGAAGAACTGACGCGGGCAGATGGCGCGTCTCGTCGTCGACAATGTTTCGCACCGCTTTGGCGAGCTCGACGTTCTCTCTGACGTGTCGTTCGAACTCGGCGCCAACGAGATTCTGGCGATCGTCGGCCCCTCGGGCTGCGGCAAGAGCACGCTTCTGTCGATAGCTGGCGGGCTACTCGCGCCTGCGCATGGCGCAGTCCGGATCGGCGATGTGCCTGCGACGAGCCTCAACCCGCTGACCTTCGTCTTCCAGGATTTCGCCCTGCTGCCGTGGCGTACCGTGGCGGGAAATGTCGCTTTCGCGCTCGAGCACACCCGGCTCGGACAGCGGGAAATCGAGGCCATCGTCTCCGACGTTCTCGCGCGCACCGGCCTCGCCGATTTCGCGTCCGCCCTGCCAAAGCAATTATCGGGCGGCATGCGCCAGCGCGTCGGCCTTGCCCGAGCGCTCGCCGTGCGTCCGGCGATCCTGCTGATGGACGAGCCGTTGAGCGCGCTCGACAGTCAGACGCGCGACCTCCTGATGGAGGACCTCGAGCGATTGCTCGAACAGGGAAACATGAGCGTCCTCTATGTGACTCACAATCTCGACGAAGCCGCGCGGCTTGCCGACCGCGCGATCGTGTTCTCGCGCAGGCCCGGCCGAATTCGCACGATCTCATCCGCGCCCGTCGCGCGCGAAAAACGCGCCGATCCCGCGCATGCCGAAGCAATCGCGCGCTGGCGCGCCGATCTCTGGGCGATGATCCGCGACGAGGCGCAGGCGGCTGATCGCGAGACGATCGATGGCTGACGGCAACGCTCGCAATCGCCTCGCGCCGGTGCCGTTCCGCGGGGCGGGCTTCGCGCCGGGCGAGCACAGGCTCGGCGGCGCGGCGGCTTTGGTCGCGCTTGTCGCAATCTGGCAGGCGATCTCGAGTTTCCTCGGCGTCAGCCCGCTCTTCCTGCCAAGCCCGATCGCCATCGCGCGCGCCTTGTGGCGGCTGATCGTGGAAGGCGACCTCCTGTCGCAGATCGGCGTTTCCGCCTTGCGCATCGCCGCCGGCTGGTCGCTTGGCGCAAGCATCGGTCTCGTCGTCGGCCTCGCCATGGGCCTTTTCACTTTCGCGCGAGCGGCAGGATTCGCCATTGTCTCCGCGCTCTTTCCTATTCCGAAGATCGCGCTTCTGCCGTTGATGATCCTGTGGTTCGGCATCGGCGAACCCTCCAAGATCGCGACCATCGCGCTCGGCGTCTTCTTCCCGACCGCCATTTCGGCCGCCAGCGGCGTCGATTCCGTGCCGCGCAATCTCATCCGGATGGCGCAGAGTTTCGGCTTGCCTTTCGCCGACATCGTGCGCAAGGTCGTCCTGCCGGGCGCCTTGCCCTCGATTCTCGCAGGCTTTCGGATTTCGACGTCTATCGCACTGCTGCTGGTCGTTTCCGCCGAAATGGTCGGCGCGGAAAAAGGCATCGGCGCCTTCGTATTGCAGGCCGGCAATCTCATGCAGACCGATCAGCTGCTGGCGGGCGTTGTCGTTCTGTCGGGGCTGGGTCTCGCGGTCGCGCGCGCCATCGCCATGCTGGAGAAGAGATTCTCGTCCTGGCGTTGAGGCGGCGCCCGGCGACGCGCCACGCCGTGCGTCGTCTTCGCCCAGCCGAACGGATTGCGCCAGAGATCGTGGATCGCGCGCCAGGCCGCAAGACACAGCATGACGTGCCAGAGCGGCAGGAGAAACAGCAGCGGCCATCGCCGCCCCAGCCCCTGGCGCTTCATGCCGAGCACGGCCAGCCACACCATTGCGACGGGCCCCGCGACCGCGAGCCAGAGCGCGCAGGTGGCGACGGCATAGTCAAGGGGAGACGTGGGAGAAAGCAGCGCCCCCGTCGCAAGGTCGCGCGCCAGCATGACCGCGAAGAAAGGCCACAGCAGCGGGCTGACCACGCCCGATACGAAAGCGGCGAGCGTCGTGACGAAGGCGAGCGGCCTCAGGTTGCGCCATAGCGCGACGGGATCGCGCAGATGCACGAAGGCCGTCTGCATCCAGCCCTTCATCCAGCGCACCCGCTGGTTGAAGAGGGCGTGTATTGCAATCGGCGCCTCCTCATGCGTGCGCGAGGCGAGCGTCTCGACCCGCAGGCCGCAGCGCGCCAGACGAATACCGAGATCGGCGTCCTCGGTTACGTTCCACGCATCCCAACCGCATAGGTCGCGAAGTGTTTGCGTGCGGAAATGATTGGAGGTGCCGCCGAGCATCATCGGCAGCCCAAGCGCCGCAAGGCCGGGATTGGCGACCTCGAAAAGCGCCGCGTAATCGATCGCGAACAGGCCGGCGATCGCATTCTCGTCGGCATTGTCGACAGCGAGACGGGCCTGCAGGCAACCGAGGCCTCGGTCGGCGTGGGCGAAGCGTGCTGCGGCCTGGCGTAGCTGATCTGGCTCCGGACGATCCTCGGCGTCGTAGATGCACAAGAGGTCGCCGCGCGCGAAGGGCAGGGCGATGTTCAGCGCGCGCGGTTTCGTGCGCGGCGCGCCGGGCGGGGCGACGACGATCTCGTATTCGACCCCGGGCAGGCCTGTCGCGAGCGCCGCGAAAGTCACGGTGTCCTCCGCTTCCACGACGAATTTGATGTCGAGCTTCGCGCGCGGATAGTGCAGCGCTTCCAGGGCGTCGACCAGCGCCCCGACCATCTCGGCCTCGCGATAGAGCGGCACGACGACCGTGTAGACGGGCAGATCGCGGTCGACGACAGTCGGCGTCTCCTCGTCGGTCGAAAATGTCGCGGCGGCCGTGAAGAGCCGCGTAATCGTCGCCGCCGAGAAAGCGAAGGTGAGAAGCGCCCAGGCGAGCAACGCCGACCACTGCGGCCATAGCGCCGTAGCGACCGCGCCAACCGCGAGCAGAGCCGCGCTCGCAAGCCTTGTTTCGAGCGACGGGCCGGCGCGGGCGGACAGCCGCGGCTCGATCTGGTGCAGGCGAAGCGCCGCGTCCTCGGCGATCTGCGGGCCCGCCGATGCGCGCAGACTGGCGCCGAGACGCCGTGGCGTCGTGATCGCCAGCCCCGAAGGGTCGGGCAGCGCAAGCAGGGCGGCCATGGCGCGGCCGCGCGGCGCCGCCAGCCAGCGCACGCCCTCTATCGGCCGCGCCAGCGCCGCGAAGCCTGCGGAGGAGGCCGCGCCATAGTCGGCCCGCGCGTCGAGCTGGACGGGCCGTGTCACGAAGGGAACCCCAAGCCGCGCCGCAAGCGCGCGATACAGGACATCCTCGGATATCGTTCGGGAGGCGAGCAGGGTCTCGGCGAGCGGCGCGCCGCTCCAGCGCGCCAGCGCCGCCGTCTCGGCGATTTGCAATGTGGGGACGCCGATCGCAGCCAGCGCCTGGGCTTCGATCGCCTCGACACGGCGCGCTGTTTCACGGCCGCAACCGATCGCACCCTGGCGCCCGGCGCCAGAATCCCGCAAAACGCTATCCGCAATACGATCGACGCGATAAACCATAAAATATACCGTCGGAAGCATGCCGACGTCCGCGAGATTAGGCCGAGGAAACGGACTTGCCTATAGGCAAACGAATCGCAGCCGCGCTCTTTCTGGCCTTTGCGACCTGTGGCGGCATGGGCGCGACCCTGGCGCGCGCCGAAGAGGGCGGCTTCGCGCCCTCCTTTTGGGACCCCAACCGCCGGCTGACCAGGCCTGACACGAGCGCCATCCATCTCATCCGCTTTTTGACGGCCGACGATTATCCGCCCTTCGATTTCGTGTTGCCGGATGGCGGACTGACCGGTTTCAGCGTCGATCTCGCGCGCGCCGTCTGCGAGGAATTGCAGGTCGCCTGCACCATCCAGGCGCGCCGCTGGGACACCCTGACGACGGCGCTCGCCGACAATAAGGGCGATGCGCTGATCGCGGGCCTCGCGATCACCGATCGCACGCGCGAGCAGTTCGCGTTCACACGGCCCTACATGTTGCTGCCCGCGCGTTTCGTCGTGCGCCCGGGCCAGGCCCCTGCCGTCGACGCCACGCCGGAACGTCTGGGCGCCGCCAAGACCGGCGTCGTCGACGGCAGCGCGCATGCGGCATGGCTCGAGGTCTATTTCCCGAAGCTCGCCCTGATCCGCTACCCCAATGCGGAGCAGCAGCGCGCCGCGCTCCTCAAGGGCGATGTCGATGCGATCTTCGGCGACGGCGTGTCTCTGGCAGGCTGGCTCAATGGGTCGGAATCGAAAAGCTGCTGCGCCTTTCTGGGAGGCCCGTTCATCGATCGCGCCTATTTCGGCGAAGGTCTCGCGATCGCGGTGCGCAAGAACAATTCCGCATTGCGGGCCGCGCTCGACTACGGCCTGGCCCGTCTGGCCGAACGCGGCGTCTACACCGAACTCTATCTCAAATATTTTCCCGTCGGCGCCTTCTAGAACGTCAAAAACACGAACGCCATGCAAACAGCGCCGCGTCGATGAACACCTGGCCGCCGTAGCGCATCCACAGCACCCCGCAGATGGCGGCCAGCGCGAAAAAGATCAGCGCGAGCGCGACGATCAGCCCCCGCGGCGCCTGAGCCTGGTCGGCGGCGCCTTCGTCGCCGAGATCGCTCGTGTTCGTCTGCATCCCTCACTATAGCGCGCTTGCTTACAAAAGCGCCATGGCGCATGCGGAAAAGCGGCGTAGCGACGCGCTGCGAGGCGTGACGACTGAATGCCGCCTGCCGCGTTGCCGCACGAAATCGGCCCTACGGCGGGCTTGCGCTGCGCGGGACGTGCATGCGGCATGATTTTCGCAATGCAACGCGCGTCATGCTCGCCTTGTGTTTTGGCCTGCTTACCGATTAGGCTGACCGTCACAAGGACAAACGGGAGGGATGAATGCGTTTCAGGAAATTTGCGTTTGCTGCGGCGGTCGGCGCCACGATATTCGCAGGACCGCAGTCGGTCGCGCCCGCCGCCGCCGAAACGGTGCTCAAGGCGGTGATGCACTCCGACGTCAAGATCATCGATCCGATCTGGACGACGGCCTACATCTCCCGGAACGTCGGCTACATGATCTACGACACGCTCTTCGCGCTCGATGCGAAGAACGAGGTCAAGCCGCAGATGGTCGACAAGGTCGACATTTCCGCCGACAAGCTCACCTATACGATGACGCTGCGCGACGGCCTGCTGTGGCACGACGGCCAGCCGGTGACGGCGGCGGACTGCGTGCAGTCGCTGAAACGCTGGTCGGCCAAGGATTCGCTCGGCCAGAAGGTCTTCACCGGCTTCGTGTCGGAAATGACGGCGCCGAACGACAAGACGATCGTCATCAAGCTGAAGGAGCCGACGGGCCTGCTGTTGTTCGCGCTCGCCAAACCTTCGTCCAACGTCCCCTTCATGATGCCCAAGCGCATCGCCGAGACCGAACCCGGCAAGCAGATCTCGGAATTCATCGGCTCTGGCCCGTTCGTGCTCAAGCGCGACGAGTGGAAGCCCGGCGACAAGATCGTCTTCACCAAGTTCGACAAGTACAAGCCGCGCCCCGAGCCGGCGTCGGGCTTCGCCGGCGGCAAGGTCGTCAAGGTCGATCGCGTCGAATGGCTCGCCATCGCCGATGCGCAGCAGGCGATCAACGCGCTTTCCGCCGGCGAAATCGACTACATGGAGCAGCCGCCGCACGACCTCCTGCCGCTCGTCAAGGGCGACAGCAACCTGAAGATCGTCGTCAACAGTGGCGTCGGCCAGTTCACTTTCCGGCCAAATTCGCTCGTGCCGCCCTTCAACAACCCCAAGATCAAGCAGGCGCTCTGGTACGCCCTCAACCAGGAGGACTTCCTGAAGGCGACCGTGGGCGATCCCGCGTACTACAAGGTCTGCAAGAGCTTCTACCCCTGCGGCACGCCTCTCGCCACGACGGCCGGCATGGATGGTCTGCTGACCGGCAATTCCAAGAAGGCGCAGGAACTGCTGAAGGAAGCTGGTTATGACGGCACGCCGATCGTCCTGATGGCCTCGACCGATCTGCCGATCCTGACCAACCTCGGTCCCGTCGCCAAGCAATTGCTGGAGCGCGCCGGCTTCAAGGTCGACATGCAGTCGATGGACTGGCAGACGCTGGTCGCGCGCCGCAACAAGAAGGACCTGCCCAACGCCGGCGGCTGGAACGCCTTCGACACGGCATGGGTCGGCGCCGACATTCTCAACCCCGTGCTCATGGCCTACATGAACGCGGCTTGCGACAAGGCCCTGTTCGGCTGGCCGTGCGACGAGAAGATCGAGAAGTTGCGCACCGCGTTCATGAAGGCGCCGGACGCCGCCGCGCAGAAGAAGATCGCCGAGGAAGCGCAGCTCGCGGCAATCGCCTACACCACGCACATTCCGCTCGGAGAATATTCGGCGCCGATGGCCGTGCGCAAGAATATCGACGGGATCATCGACGCGCCCGTTCCGGTGTTCTGGAACATCACCAAGAAGTAAGCCAACACGCCGCGCGGCCACGGCCGCGCGGCCCCCACAGGCGCGACCATGTTCGGCTATATTCTGAGGCGACTCGTCTCGACGATTCCGGTGATGTTCATTGTCGCCCTCATCGTCTTTTTGATGTTGCGCCTGACGCCATCGGACCCGGCGGCCATCATCGCCGGCGATAACGCCAATGCCCAGCAGGTGGAGATGATCCGCCAGCAGCTCGGCCTCGACAAGCCGCTGCTCGTTCAGCTCTGGGTCTGGCTATCGTCCCTGCTGCACGGCAATCTCGGCGAGAGCTTCTTCTTCAAGAAGAGCGTGACCAGCCTGATCGCCGATCGCATCGAGCCGACCCTCGCGCTCGCCGCCTTCACGCTGGTCATCGCGGTCGCCATCGCGGTGCCGCTCGGTATATTCGCGGCCATGCGCCGAGGCAGCCTGCTCGACCGCATCGTCATGGGCTTTTCGGTCATGGGCTTTTCCGTGCCCGCCTTCGTCATCGGCTACGCGCTGATCTACGTCTTCGCGATCAAGCTGCAATGGCTGCCGGTTCAGGGCTACAGCCGCATCGCAAATGGTTTCGAACCATGGCTGCGCTCGCTCATCCTGCCCTCGCTCACGCTGGCCGTCATTTATGTCGCGCTGCTCGCGCGCATGACGCGCACCAGCCTGCTTGAAGTGCTCGGCGAGGACTATATCCGCACCGCCTATTCGCGCGGTCTCACGCCCTTGCAGGTGCTCGTGCGCCATGCGCTGCCGAACGCCGCCGTGCCGATCATCACGGTGGTCGGTCTCGGCGTCGCGCTGTTGATCGGCGGCGTCGTCGTTACCGAATCCGTCTTCGCCATACCCGGCATCGGCCGCCTCACCGTCGACGCCGTGCTGGCGCGCGACTATCCGACCATCCAGGCGATCATTCTGCTCTTTTCCTTCGTCTACGTGATGATCAACCTGATCATCGACGTCTCCTACACGCTGCTCGATCCGAGGATCCGCTATTGAGTGATCGCGCATACACCCAGACATTCAGCGCGCTCGCGAAGTTGCGGATTCCCGCCGCCGCGAAGGAGCCCGCGATCGTCATTCCCGCGGTGATTCTCGGCATACTGGCGCTGATTGCGATCCTCGCGCCCTGGCTCGGCACGATCGACCCCGCGCTTCTCGACCCGACGCAGCGCAACAAGCTGCCGGGCTTCGTCGGACAGATCACCTTGGCAGATGGAGCCAAGGCGCCCTTTACCTTCCACATGGGCACCGACAATCTCGGCCGCGACATTTACAGCCGCGTCGTCTACGGCGCCCGCATTTCTCTGGTCATCGGCGCGATGGTCGCGATTGTCGCTACCGCGCTCGGACTCGCGATCGGCATGGTCGCCGGCTATGTGCGCTGGTCGGACGGGCTCATCATGCGCTTCATGGACGGCCTGATGGCCATCCCGCCGATCCTGCTGGCCATCGCTCTGGTCTCGCTGTCGCGCGCGGGGCTCACCGCCGTCATCGTCGCCATCGCGATCCCCGAGATACCGCGCGTCGTTCGTCTCGTGCGCTCGATCGTCCTGTCGATCCGAGAGGAACCCTATGTCGAGGCCGCGGTGACGGCGGGCACGCCGACGCCGGTCCTGTTGTTCCGACACGTGCTGCCGAACTGCATCGCGCCGCTGATCGTGCAGGCGACATTCGTCGCGGCCTCCGCGATCCTCGTGGAATCCATCCTGTCTTTCCTCGGCGTCGGTATACCGCCCGAAGTGCCGAGCTGGGGCAACATCATGTCGGCGGGCCGGCAATATTTCCGCATATTCCCGCACAACATGCTCTATCCCGGCGTCTGCATCGCGGTGACGGTGCTGTGCGTCAACGTGCTCGGCGACGCCTTGCGCGATCGCCTCGATCCCAAGCTGCGCAAGAGGGTGTGATGAGCGACATTCTGGTTGTCGACCGTCTCACCGTCGAGCTGCCGCCGGGGTCCGACCGGCGCTACGCGGTCGAGGACGTCTCCTTTTCGGTCGCGCCGGGCGAGATCGTCTGCGTCGTCGGCGAATCCGGGTCCGGCAAGTCCGTCTCCTCCTTCACCGTCATGGGCCTGCTGCCGCGCGAGGTGAAGCCCGTCGCCGGCTCGATCAGGCTCGAAGGCGAGGACCTGATGAACGCGTCGGAGAAGCGTTATCGCGAATTGCGCGGCTCGCGCATGGCGATGATCTTCCAGGAGCCGATGACCGCACTCAATCCGGTCAAGACCATAGGCGATCAGATCGAGGAAGTTCTCAAGGTCCACACGCAGATGAGTCAGGCCGAGCGCCGCGCCCGCGTGATGGAGACGATCGGCCAGGTCAATCTGCCCGACCCCGACCAGATCGTGCGCGCCTATCCGCACCAATTGTCCGGCGGCCAGCGCCAGCGCGCCATGATTGCCGGCGCGCTCGCGCTCGACCCCGCGCTGCTGATCGCCGACGAGCCGACCACCGCGCTCGACGTGACGACACAGGCGCAGATCCTGCAGCTCATTGCCGAGCTGCGCGCGCGAAGAGGTACGGGCGTCCTGTTCATCACCCATGACTTCGGCGTGGTTGCGGAAATCGCTCATCGCGTCGTCGTCATGCAGAAGGGCAAGGTCGTCGAGCAGGGGCTGGCCGATGACGTGCTCAATCGGCCGCAGCATCCCTATACGCAGATGCTGATCGGGGCGGTGCCCTCGCTCACGCCGGCTGACCGCAAGCCGCTCGACGGCGCGCCGGTCGTGCTGCACACCAAGAATCTGCGCAAGGTCTATTCCTCGGGCGGCCTCTTCCAGAAAAAGCGCGTCGTCGAAGCCGTGAAGGACGTCTCCATTGACATCCGTCGCGGGGAGACGGTGGGCATCGTCGGCGAATCCGGCTCGGGCAAGTCGACGGTGGCGCGCTGCGTCGCGCGGCTGATCGATCCCACGGCCGGCGAGGTCGCCATCGACGGCGGGGATTACGCGAAACTGCCGGAGCGCGCCTTGCGCGATCATCGCAAGCGCATGCAGATCGTCTTCCAGGACCCCTATCGTTCGCTCAATCCGCGCCGCACCGTCGCGCAGAGCATGATCGAGGCGCCGGTCAATTTCGGCATGTCGCAAGCCGAGGCGATGAGCCGCGCCGGCGACCTGCTCGATCTCGTCCACCTGCCGCGCCAGTCGCTCGACCGCTTCCCGCACCAGTTTTCCGGCGGCCAGCGCCAGCGTATCTGCATTGCCCGCGCGCTCATGCCGCAGCCCGAAGTGCTGATCGCGGACGAAGCCGTCTCCGCGCTCGATGTGTCCGTACAGGCGCAGGTGCTGAAGCTGTTCGACGAAATCCGTGAGAAGTTCTCGCTCGCGCTGCTCTTCATCACCCACGACCTGCGTGTGGCCGCCCAGATCTGCGACCGTATCGTCGTCATGCAGAAGGGCGCGGTGGTGGAGCAGGGGCCGACGAAAGACGTTTTTGCCGCGCCAAAGCACCCTTATACGCAGGCTTTGTTTGCAGCGGCGCCGGGCAAGCAGATCGGCAACCGGATTTAGGCGGTCATCAAGATTGTCTCGCCGGTCGCCACCAGTTTTCGCGCGCTGCTCTCGTCTTCCGCGAACAATTCCGCCCGCGTGAAAATCTGCCGCTTGCCCGCGCGCACGACCTCTGCCGTGGCAATGAAGGCGCGACCGACCGCCGGCGCGAGGCAATTGATGGAATAGTGCGACGCCAGCACGCGACCGGCCTGTGTGAAGGCCGCGAAACCGCAGGCCGTGTCGATAAGAGCGCCGACGAGGCCGGCATGCAGGAAGCCCGCATATTGCCCGGCCTCTTCGCGCCAGCTCATGCGCAGCGTCACGCGGCCGGGTTCGGCGGCGAGGACCTCGAAACCCGCCCATCGGTTGAAGGCGGCCGATGCGTTGACGGCCGCGACCTCGGCCAGAAGATCGCGCTCCCTCACGCTGCCGTCTCCTTTGGTTCGACGACGCGGAACACGCCATTCGCCCTTGCACAGATTTCGCCGTCGGCCGTCACGAAGGCCTGCGCGAAGCAAAGCGTTCGGCCCGGCCGCACGAAGGTCGTCTCGAACTGGATCCACTGTCCGGGCGAGGCGACGCTGAGAAAGTCGATCGAGAGATTGGCCGTCAGCAGGCGCGGGCCCTTCGAAAGGCGCAGCCCGCAGGATAGGCCCATGGCGTTGTCGGCAAGGCACGTCATCAGTCCGCCATGCACCAGCCCACGCGAGTTGAGATGCGCGGGACCAGCCCGCAACCCGATCACTACGGCGGTCTCGGTCGTCCGCGAATAGATCGGTTCCCATGGCTCGGTCAGCGGCGAGCGCCGGAAGTGCGGTGCAAAACCCTCGGGAAGGTCGTTCATTTCGTCTCCAGAATTATATAGACCAGTCTATATAATTTTTCTTGTCCGGCAACCCGGGTTCGCGCTAGAAAGCGGTCATGGCGGCGCAATCAGGCAAGACAGAACGAAAGAGCCCGCGGGAGAAGATCGTGCGCGCGACCGCACAGCTTCTGCGGCAGCGCGGCTATGCTGCGACCGGGCTCTCGGACATCATCGAGTCGAGCGGCGCGCCCAAGGGATCGCTCTATTACTATTTTCCGGGCGGCAAGGACGACATCGCCGTCGAGGCGTTGCGCTATGCCGGCGAGAAGGTGCAGGCGACGCTTTCCGATCTCGCCCGGCAGGAAGCAACGACGGCCGGAGTTCTGCGCCGCTATGCGGCCCTCGTCGCCGGATGGATGGCGGAATCGAAATTTCGCGATGGCTGCCCGATCGCGACGACGCTGCTCGAAACCGCTGCGGAGAAGTCGAGGACCGCGGAGGCCGGCCGCTCGGCATTCGAGAGTTGGACGGACGTCTTGCGTGAAAAGCTGGTTCAGGAGGGAATTGTGCAGTCGCGCGCGGAAACCTTGGCCCGGCTTGCCATCATCTCGCTCGAGGGCGCGCTGATCATCGCGCGGGTCGAAGCCGACGCGACGCCGGTCATCTCTGCGATGGATGAAGTCGCAGCGATGATGGAACGCGAAGCCGTCCGCTGAGATGTCTCAATCCGTCAGCACGACCTTGGGATCGTTGCACAGATCGACTTCCGCCTGGTCGCCGGCGTCCTCGAATTTCCATGTCGCGACGAAGGCGCAGCCTTTCGCTCTGGCTATCTTCAGCTTCGTCTTGGCGCCGCCATCGAGCGGCTTGGCAAGCTTGGCTAAGACCTTTTCGGGCTTGTTGGTCGCAGCCAGCGTGAAGGATTCGAGCTTCACCTTCCGCTCGTTCTGGATTTCGATCGCCGCCGGCGGGCGTGGCTTTTTCGCTTTGGGCGCGGCCACGGCGCCGGACGCCGCCAGGGCGAGTGCGACGCCCGCCAGAAAAGCTCGAAACATGGCCGAATCCCCTGAGATCTGCCGTCTCAGCATAGTGCCAGCCGCCCATTCCGCCAACGCGGCCGGCCGCCGCCATTGACAGGGGCCGGCCGAGCGACCAAACCTCCCGCCGCCCGAAGTGAAAAGAGAGCCAGCAATGTCCCACGCCGACCTCCAGCGCATCATCGAAGCCGCTTTCGAGGACCGCGCCAATGTGAGCCCTGCCACGCATGGCGACGTCCGCGACGCCGTGGAGAAGGCGCTCGGGCTGCTCGACGCCGGCAAGCTGCGCGTCGCCGAACGTGACGCCTCCAAGTCCGGCAAGGAGGCCTGGACGGTCAACCAGTGGCTGAAGAAGGCGGTGCTTCTGTCCTTCCGCCTCAACGACATGACGACGATTTCCGGCGGTCCCGGCGGTTCCAGCTGGTGGGACAAGGTGCCCTCCAAATTCGAGGGCTGGGGCGCGGCCGAACATGCCGCCGCCGGCTTCCGCTCCGTGCCCAACTGCATCGTGCGCCGTTCCGCTTATATCGCGCCGGGCGTTGTGCTCATGCCGTCCTTCGTCAACCTCGGCGCCTTCGTCGATAGCGGCACGATGGTCGACACCTGGGCGACGGTCGGTTCTTGCGCGCAGATCGGCAAGAACGTGCATCTGTCGGGCGGCGTCGGCATCGGCGGCGTGCTCGAGCCGCTGCAGGCCGGGCCCACCATCATCGAGGACGATTGCTTCATCGGCGCGCGCTCGGAGGTCGTCGAGGGCGTCGTGGTCGGCCAAGGCGCGGTGTTGGCCATGGGCGTCTATATCGGCGCCTCGACCAAGGTCATCGACCGACAGACCGGCAAGACGCATATCGGCTATGTGCCGCCCTATTCGGTCGTCGTTTCCGGCAACGTCCCCGGCAAGGCTCTGCCTGGCGAGAACTGGGGCCCGTCCACCTATTGCGCCGTTATCGTCAAGACCGTCGACGCGCAGACGCGCTCCAAGACCGGCATCAACGAACTGCTGCGCGACTGATGGCGGAAACGGAGCCGACGGCGGGCTTCCGCTTTCTCTACCGGACCGACAAGGGCCGCATCGACCGCGCGGGTTGGTTCCGCGCGGCGGCGCCGCTGGCGGTGTCGTTCGTCGTCACGACGGCGATCATGCTGGCGCTCCTGCCCTGGGCCAATCGCCCGCTGACAGAGCGCGCCTTCTTCGATCCCGCCGCATTCGCCGCCAACACCTACATTCTGGTCTATGCGGCGCTGACGCTTCTGACGGCCATCTCCTGGGTCAATCTCGGCGCCAAGCGCTTTCGCGATCGCGGTCGCCCCGCGCCTCTTGGACTCGCCGGCCTGCTGCCGCTCGCCATGCTGGTCGCGGGCGCCGCCGGCTGGCTGCAGCCGCGCGTGGCGGAGGTCATGCCGCGCGCAATGGTATGGGCATGCGAGGGCCTATTGGTGGTGGTGGCGATCTGGACGTTTCTGGAGATGTTCGACGTGCTCGCGAAAGGCCGATCCGAATGACCGTCTCCGCTCTCGACATCACCCGCGCCCTCATCCGCTGCCCTTCCGTCACGCCTGCGGAGGGCGGCGCTCTCGCCTATCTCGAAAAGCTGCTCGGCGACGCGGGCTTCGAGACGCATCGCGTGACTTTTTCGGACAAGGACACGCCCGACGTCGAAAACCTCTACGCACGGATCGGCGAGGGCGCGCCGCACCTGACCTTCGCCGGTCATACCGATGTCGTGCCGACCGGCGACGAGACGCTGTGGCGCTTCCCGCCCTTCTCGGCCGAGATTGCTGACGGCAGAGTCTGGGGTCGCGGCGCCTGCGACATGAAGGGTGGCATCGCCGCCTTCGCCGCCGCCGCATTGCGCTATGTTGAAAAGCACGGCAAGCCCAGGGGAGCGATCTCGCTGCTGATTACCGGCGACGAGGAAGGCCCTGCGATCAATGGCACGGTGAAACTGCTTGAATGGGTGGATGCGCGCGGAGAGAAATTCTCGCACGCCATCGTCGGCGAGCCGACCAACCCCAATGCGCTCGGCGACATGATCAAGATCGGCCGGCGCGGTTCGCTCAATGGCGACATCACGGTAGTCGGCAGGCAGGGCCATTCCGCCTATCCGCAGCAGGCCGACAATCCGATTCCCACGCTCGCGCGCATCGTCACCGCGCTGTCGGCGGCGCCGCTCGACGAGGGCAACGCCGCCTTCGATCCGACGCGACTGGTCGTGACGTCCTTCGACGTCGGCAACAGCGCGCGCAACGTCATACCCGGCGAAGCGACCGCGAAGTTCAATGTCCGCTTCAACGACATCTGGACGCCCGAGACGCTCGCCGCGCGCATCCGGGAAATCATCGCCGAGGCCGCGCAAGGCGCCGATGCGCGCGTGAAAATCCATCCGACCAATTCGATTTCGTTCCGTACGCAGCGCTCCGGTTTCACCGACATGGTCGTCGCCGCCATCGAGAAGCAGACCGGCCGGACGCCGGAACTCTCGACGACCGGCGGCACGTCGGATGCGCGCTTCATCACCAATTACTGCCCGGTGCTGGAATTCGGCCTTGTCGGCAAGACGATCCACGCGACCGACGAGAACGTGGAGGTCGCCGATCTCGACAAGCTCGCGGACATCTATGGCGAGATTCTCGAGCGCTATTTCGGTTGAACCGAAATGCGCGGCAAGCGTCACGCATTGTCATCCCGGACGGCGGCGCAGCCGCCGAGGCGGGACCCAGCGCCAGACTCCTGACTTCTGGTTCCCGGCTCTCGGCTTCGCTCCGGCCGGGATGACAATAAGGGATGTGCGATATGCTCCCATCCGGCAACCTCCTCGCCAATATCCCTGCGACGTCGCGTGACGAACGCTTCGACACCCTTCTCTCCCGCCCCGGCGTCCGCATCGAACGCATCGTCTCGACCGGGCAGGCGAGCCCGCAAGGCTTCTGGTACGACCAGGCGGAAAGCGAATGGGTCTGCGTGATCGCGGGCTCGGCGTCCGTGCTGATCCACGGCGATCCCGAGCCCCGCATTCTCGTAGCCGGCGACTGGCTCGAAATCCCGCCCCATGTCCGACACCGCGTCGAATGGACCGACGAAAACCAGCCGACCGTCTGGCTCGCGGTGCATATCGGCCCCTGAGGCTGTCGCGCTTGCCTCGGTCTTCCAGGGACTCTAGGTTTGCTTGTCCGACAACTTCGTCGCGCAGACAAAAAACAAAGCAAAAATGACCGATCTCCCCGTCCCCGAAACGCCTTCCGTCTCTTACCTGTGCGACGTCGCGGTCGATGTCGCCGAGCCCATCGTCGTCGGCGACACCGGCGCCGGCGTGCGCCGCGTCATCCCGATCATCGGCGGCACGGTGAAGGGCCGCATCAACGGCCGCGTGCTGGCGAGCGGCGCCGATTTCCAGATCATCCGCCGCGACGGCGTCGCGGAACTCGAAGCGCTCTACGTGATCGAGACCGAGCATGGCCTCGTCTACGTCAAGAACTACGGCTTGCGCGACGGGCCGAAGGACGTGCTCGACCGTCTCGCCCGCGGTGAACTGGTCGATCCGAAACTCGTCTATTTCCGCGCCTCGCCGCGTTTCGAGACGGCCGCGCCTGAATTGCAATGGATGACGAAGCGCATCTTCGTCTGTTCCGGCGCGCGCCTGCCCAACCAGGTCGTGCTGCGCTTCTTCGAACTTCTGTGAGTTTGTTCCAATGACGAAAAAGGTCGCCGAATTCACCGCCGCCGAATGCGCGGCCATCGAGAAGGCCATCGGCGAACGCCGCTCCATCCGCGCCTTTCTCGATACGCCCGTGCCGCGAGAACAGATCGAGCGCCTGCTCGATATCGCCGCGCGCGCGCCGAGCGGCACCAACATGCAGCCATGGCGTGCACATGTCGTCGTCGGCGCCGAAAAGGAGAGGGTGACGCAGGCCGTGCTCGGCGACTTCGCCGAGACCGGCGTGCAGCGTCACGATTCCGAATACAAATATTACCCGGACGAGTTCTTCGAGCCCTACCTCTCGCGCCGCCGGAAGGTCGGCTGGGACATGTACGGCATTCTCGGCATCAAGAAGGGCGACGGCGCCGCGATGGCCGCGCAGCACGGCCGCAACTACATGTTCTTCGATGCGCCCGTCGGCATCGTCTTTACGATCGACCGCCGTCTCGAGATCGGCTCCTGGCTCGACTACGGCTATTTCCTCGAGGCTCTGTCGGTCGCAGCGCGCGCGCATGGGCTGGAAACCTGTTCGCAGGCGGCTTTTGCCTACTTCCACAAACCGGTGCGCGAAGCGCTGCAACTGGCGCCCGAGGAAATGGTCGTCTGCGGTCTCTCGCTCGGATACGCCGACTGGAGCGCGCCGATCAATGCGCTGGAGACCGAGCGCACGGCGGCAAAGGACTTTGCGACGTTCCGGGGGTTCTGAGGGACTGCGAGACACAACAAGGGCCTTCATCCTGAGGAGCGCCTGAAAGGCGCGTCTCGAAGGATGGCAGCATCACGATTGCTGATCCGGCCACCCTTCGAGACGCCGCTGCGCGGCTCCTCAGGGTGAGGGTTCCTGTCTCTCGATCGCCTCGTGACTCCGGCGTCACAGCAGCCTCATCTGCCCGTCCGTCGCGCCGGCGGCCAGCCCCACCGCCCGCCGTTCGATTTCCAGAATGCGCAGCTTCGTGTTCACCCCGCCGCCGGCTGAAAATCCGCCGGTCTTGCCATTGGCCGCGACAACGCGATGGCAGGGCACGATGATCGCGAATGGATTGCGTCCGAGCGCCTGTCCCACGCCGCGCGCCGCGCCCGGCTCGCCGATCGCGCGCGCGATCTGGCCATAGGTGCGCGTCGCGCCGCAGGGAATGAAGCGCGCCGCCGCATAGACCTGCGCCTCGAAGGCGCCGACGCGATCCATGTCGAGCGCGATGTCGCTGAGGTCGACCGCGCGGCCGGCGAGCAGCTTGCCGATGCGCATGACGATCTCGGAAATCCCGTCGGGCGGCCGCCGTTCGAACGGCGCGCCTGACTTGCGCATCAGTCGCGCGCGCGTGGCTTCCGGCGTCTCTTCCGGCAGTTGCAACGCCTTCACGCCGCGCGGCGTCCAGGCGAGACCGCACAGGCCGAGCGGCGTGTCGAAGAAGGTTGCGCCATAGCCGTCCATGCGCCCAGTCTAGCAGGGCTGATGGATGCGCGCGATTGCGCGCTTGCATAGGCGGCGCGCAGGCTCTAGCGGTGCATGAACAGGACTGGAGGAATGCCGATGCTCGTCGCCAGACGCGAAAAGAAAATCGAATGGGGCGACTGCGATCCCGCCAAGATCGTTTACAACCCGCGCTTCTTCGACTGGTTCGACAATTGTACGGGCGGTCTGCTGGAAGCTGCTGGTTTCCACAAGCGCTGGCTGTTCGAAAACCTCGACTTCGCCGGCATTCCGCTGGTCGAATCCCGCGCCAAATTCATGAAACCCGCGCGCTTCGGCGATACGGTCGTGATCGAGACGCAGGCGATCGACATCCGCCGTTCGTCCTTCGATATCCGCCATCAATTGTTCAACGAAGGCGAACTGGCTATCGAGGCTTTCGAGACGCGCGTGTGGACGTCCCGCCACCCCGACGACCCCAACAAGATGAAGTCCGCGCCGATCCCGGACGATATCGTGCGCGCGCTGAAGGGCGAGCCGAAACCCGTCTGACAGGCGTCTTACCCGATCCGCCGCACCCAGCCGTGCGGATCGGGAACGTCGCCGCGCTGAATGCCGACGAGCTGCGCCTTCAGCGCCGCCGTCACGGCGCCGACCGAGCCGTCGCCCATGACGATGTCGCCGGCCGCGCTCTTCACCTTGCCGATGGCGGCCACCACGGCCGCCGTACCGCAGGCGAAGGCTTCCTTCAGTTTGCCGCTGGCGGCGTCAGCGCGCCACTGGTCCATGGAATAGCGCTCTTCGCGTACGGCGCGGCCTTGGGCGCGCGCCAGCGTCAGGATCGCGTCGCGCGTGATGCCCGGCAGGATCGTGCCGGTCAGCGGCGGGGTCACCAGCGAGCCGTCGTCCATCACGAAGAACACGTTCATGCCGCCGAGCTCTTCCACCCATTTGTGCTGGGCGGCGTCGAGGAAGACCACCTGGTCGCAGCCGTTCTCGATGGCTTCGGCCTGCGCCAGCAGCGAGGCCGCGTAATTGCCGCCGCATTTGGCCGCGCCCGTGCCGCCTTCGGCCGCGCGCGTGTAGCGGTCGGTCAGCCACACCGTCACGGGCTTTTCGCCGCCCTTGAAATAGGAGCCGACGGAGGAAGCAATCAGCACGAACAGATATTCGTGGCTCGGCCGCACGCCCAGAAAAGCCTCGGTCGCGAACTGGAAGGGGCGCAGATAGAGGCTGCCGTCGCCCTTGGGCACCCAGGCGCGGTCGACCTTCACCAGTTCCTCCACCGCCTGCATGAACACGGCTTCCGGAATGGTCGGCATGGCCATGCGCTCGGCCGACGCATTGAAGCGCTGCGCATTCTGCTCCGCGCGGAACAGGGCGATCGAGCCGTCGGACAGGTTGTAGGCCTTCAGGCCCTCGAAGATTTCCTGCCCATAGTGCAGGACAGCGGCGGCCGGATCGAGCGCGATCGGCTCGCGCGCGCGGATCTGCGCGTCGTGCCAGCCGCGATCGAGCGCCCAGCGGATCGTGACCATATGGTCGGTGAAGACCTTGCCGAAACCCGGATCCTTGAGCGCCTCGGCCCGCGCTTCCGCACTGGCGGGTCGAGACGTCGGATTATGCGAAAAGACGATCTTCTGATGGGCGTTCATCCGGGCGGTCCATTCTCGTCTGAATTCTTGGCGTCGTCGGACGCGGGCCGTATTCGATAATCTCTCGCGAGATTATGTCAAGTAGGCTGACCTATTCTGCCTTGCCGCGCAGAAAATTGATCACGCCCGAGAAATCGTCGCCGGCATGGCCCGCGGCGTTGAAGAGGGCGTAGATCTGGGCGGCCGCGGCGCCGAGCGGCGTCGCCGCGCCAGCGGAAGCCGCGGCTTCCTGCGACAGCTTCAGGTCCTTCAGCATGAGCGCGGCGGCAAAGCCCGGCTTGTAGCCATTGTTGGCGGGCGAGGTCGGCACCGGGCCGGGCGCGGGGCAGTAGGTGGTCAGCGACCAGCTCTGGCCCGACGAGGTCGAGGCGACATCGAACAGGGCCTGATGGGTCAGCCCAAGCTTCTCGCCGAGCACGAAGGCTTCGGCTGTGGCGATCATCGTCGCGCCCAGAATCATGTTGTTGCAGATCTTGGCCGCCTGGCCCGCGCCGGGGCCGCCGCAATGCACGATCTTCTTGCCCATCTGCTCCAGCAGCGGCTTGGCCGCCGCGAAGGCCGCATCCGCGCCGCCGCACATGAAGGTCAGCGTCGCGCCCTTGGCGCCGCCCGTGCCGCCGGACACCGGCGCATCGACGCTGGCGAGGCCCGCCTTTTCCGCGAGCGCATGGGCGGCGCGCGCGCTGTCGACGTCGATGGTGGAGGAATCGATCAGGAGGGCGCCCTTCTTCGCGAGCGGCGCGATCTCCGACCACACGGCCATCACATGCCTGCCGGCCGGCAACATGGTGACGACGACGTCGGCGTCCTTGACCGCGTCTGCGGCCGAGGCGGCCACCGAAATGCCGGCTTTTGCGGCTTCGTCGCGCAGGAAGGGCACGAGATCGAAGCCGTGCACCTTGTGGCCGGCCTTCGCCAGATTGACGGCCATCGGCCCGCCCATGTTGCCAAGTCCGATGAAGGCGACGGTGGTCATGTCTCGCTCCCTTGCGTGTCTGCTTTGCAATCCGGTTAGCACAGAGCCGCGCGCCGATCACGCGGCCAATCACGCAATTGTCAGGGGAGGTCTGTCGCCGGTGGGGTCTATGGTGCCGGCGTGACTGACGCCGACACGACATCGATGCAGCCCCTCTGGCGACGCTATGCGCCTCTGGCGGCGATAGCGCTGGCGCTGGTCGCCTTCTTCGGCCTGCGCCTCGACCGCTACGCTTCGTTCGAACTGCTGGTCGACAGCCGCGCGCCGCTGATGGACTACATTGGCCGGCATTTCGCCGCCGCTTTCGGCGCCTTCATTCTCACCTACGCCGCCCTCGTCGCCATATCCGCGCCGGGCGCGACGCTGATGACCGTCGCCGGCGGCGCGCTATTCGGCGTGGCCTGGGGGCTCGTCGGCTCGGTCGTGGGCGCGACGGCGGGCGCCTGCGGGCTTTTTCTTGCGGCCCGTTCGGCTTTGGGCGAGACGCTTGCGGCGCGGGCCGGCCCAAAGGTTTTGCGCCTGCGCGACAGATTCAAGGAACACGCGGTCGGCTACCTCCTGTTCCTGCGCATGTCGCCGCTCTTTCCGTTCTGGTTCGTGAATCTCGCCGCCGCGCTGGCCGCCGTGCCGCTGCGAACCTTCTTCTGGACGACGGCGCTCGGCGTCCTGCCGGCGGGCTTCGTCTTCACGGCCGCCGGCGCCGGCATGGACGAAATCGTCGCCGGGGCGCTGGCGCGTCGCGACGCCTGCCGCGCCGCCGGCCAGGCCCTCTGCAAACTCGAACTCCCCTTGTCGGCCATCGTAACCCCGAAGATATTCGGGGTTCTGATCGGCCTGTCGCTGTTCGCGCTGGCGCCGATCGTGGCGCGGCGCATCTGGGCCGCGCGCAAACGGCTGGCGACGAAATGAACGGACGCGTGGTTTGAACGAGACGCTCACGCCCGACATCTGCGTGATCGGCGCTGGCGCCGGCGGCCTGTCGGTCGCCGCTGGCGCCGCGCGGCTCGGCGTCTCGGTTGTGCTGTTCGAAAAGGGCGAGATGGGCGGCGACTGCCTCAATGCCGGCTGCGTGCCCTCCAAGACCCTGATCGCCTCGGCGCACGCAGCGCAGGCGATGCGCGACGCCGAACGCTTCGGCGTTCATGCCGTCGAACCGCGCGTCGAATGGCCGGTCGTGCGCAAGCGGATCGCGGAAACGATCGCATCGATCGCGCCCGTCGATTCACAGGCGCGTTACGAGGCCATGGGCGTGCGGGTGATCCGCGCGCCCGCGCGCTTCGTCGATGCGCGGACGGTCGAAGGCGGCGGCTTCGCCGTCCGCGCCCGTCGTTTCGTGCTGGCGACGGGATCCGCGCCCTTCGTCCCGCCGATCCCCGGTCTCGAATTCGTCCGCTATCTCACCAACGAGACGATCTTCGATATCGAGACGGCGCCGCGCCGCCTGATCGTCGTCGGCGGCGGTCCGCAGGGCCTCGAATTGGCCCAGGCCTTCCGGCGCCTGGGGGCTGAAGCGATCGTTGTCGAGGCGGACAGGGCGCTCGCGCGCGAGGACCCGGAGCTCGCCGCCGTTGCGCTCGACGCGCTGCGTCGCGAGGGCGTGGATTTGCGCGAGGGCAGGGCGATCGCCCGCATCGAGCCGCGCCCCGAGGGCGTCCGGGTCGTTCTAGCCGGCCAGGATGTCGAGGAGACGATCGACGGCACGCATCTCCTGATCGCGACCGGCCGAAAGCCGAATGTCGACAATCTCGGCCTGGAGGCGGCAGGGGTCGCGTTCGACCGCGCCGGCGTGAAGACCGGTCGCAACCTTCGTACCCGCAATCGCCGCATCTACGCCATCGGCGACGCCACCGGCCGGACGCAGCTGACATCAGCGGCGAACTATCATGCGGGACTCGTCTTGCGGCAGATCCTGTTCCGCCTGCCGGCGCGGGCGCGTGACGAACTCACGCCGCGCGTGACCTATACGGATCCCGAAATCGCCTGGGCCGGCCTCTCCGAAGAGGAGGCCCGGAAGCGGCACAGGAAGATCCGCATCCTGCGCTGGAGCCTGTCCGAAAACGACCGCGCCCGCGCAGAGGGCGCCCCGGAGGGCCATATCAAGGTCGTCACGGCGCGCGATGGACGGGTGCTGGGCTGCGGGATCGCCGGCCGCGCGGCCGGCGAACTGATCGCGCCGTGGTCGCTCGCCCTGTCGAAGGGCCTGATGGCGCAGGACATGGCCAACGCCATTTTAGCCTATCCGACGCTGTCTGAAATCTCGCGGCGTGCGGCCCTCTCGGTCTATGCCGACAAATTGGGCAAGCCCTGGCTGAAGAGCGCGCTGCGCTTCCTGCGCAGGTTCGGGTGAGCGATGGACGACGCGACGAACGGCCGGATTCCGGGACGGGAGAAGGCGATCCATCCGCCGCGCTTCGGCCTCGCGAGCCGCGTGCTGCTGCTGATCGTGGCCTTCGTGCTGCTGGCGGAAGTCGCGATCTACATTCCTTCCATCGCCAATTTCCGCAACAACTGGCTGCGCACGCGCCTGTCGGCTGCTTATACCGCCGCGCTCGTTCTTGACGCCGCGCCTGAGGGCATGGTTCCCCAGAGCCTGAAGGTCGCCATTCTCGACAGCGTCGGCGCCCGCATGATCGTGCTGAAACGGCCCGACAGCCGGCGCATGCTGGCCGTATCGGACATGCCGCCCGAGGTCGACGAAGTCTCGGACCTGCGCAACCAGTCCGCCTGGAGCGCGATCACGGCCTCGTTCCGCACCTTGCTGGCGCGGCCCGGCCGCATTCTCGACGTGCGGAGCGATGCGCCGATGGGCGCCGACTACGTCGAGGTCGCGATCGACGAGGCGCCGCTGAAGGCGGCCATGCGCGCCTACTCGCTCAACATCCTGCTGCTGTCGCTGGCCATTTCCCTCATCGTCGCCTTGCTCGCGGTCGCGGCCCTGTCGATCATGGTCCTCGCCCCGGTGCGCCGTCTGACCGGCAATGTCGTCGCCTTCGCGTCGGCGCCGGAAGACGGCACGAAGATTATCGCGCCCTCCGGCGCCCGCCACGAGATCGGCGCCGCGGAGGAGGCTCTGGCCGACATGGAGCGCGCCCTGGCGCGCGAACTCTCCGAAAAGAAGCGGCTCGCCGCGCTCGGTCTGGCGGTGGCCAAGATCAACCACGACCTGCGCAACATGCTGACCTCGGCGCAGCTGATTTCCGACCGCCTGGCTTCCGCCTCCGATCCGCTGGTCGTCCGGCTCGCGCCGAAACTTGTTTCCACCCTCGACCGCGCTATCAGATTCTGCCAATCGACCCTGACCTACGGCCGTTCGGTAGACGAGGCGCCGCGCCCGGCGCCGACGCCGCTGCGGCTGATGGCGGCGGAGGCGGCGGAGACAGCGATGCTGTCCGCGCGCTCCGCGATCGAGTTCCACAACGACGCGCCGCAGGATTTCATCATCCAGGTCGATCGCGAGCAGTTTTTTCGCGCCCTGCTCAATCTTTTCCGCAATGCCGTCGAGGCGCTCGACAGCGCCGGGTCCACCGTGGGCGCGCCGGCGCTGCGGCTTTCGGCGACGCGCGGCGATGCCGGCGTTTCGATCCTCGTCGTCGACAACGGCCCAGGCCTCCCGCCGGCTGCGCGCGAAAACCTGTTCTCGGCCTTCCGCGGCGCCGCCCGGCCCGGCGGCACCGGTCTCGGGCTGGCGATCGCAGCCGACCTCGTGCGCGCGCACGGCGGCGCCATCAGCCTCAGGGATTCGGCGGAAGCGGCCTGGCCCGGCGCCGCCTTCGAAATCGTGCTTCCCGTGGGCGCGGCAAGCGGCCAGAACGGCGCGCCCGCCGAAGGAAAGTCCTGATGTCACAAACGCGACTTGCGTTTGCCGGCGCGACCGGTTAGACGGTCGCTGCCTCGGCGCTTCAACGCCGCTGGCGGATCGGCCAAACCGGTCCCGCGCGCCCGTAGCTCAGCTGGATAGAGCACCAGACTACGAATCTGGGGGTCAGAGGTTCGAATCCTTTCGGGCGCGCCATTAAAATCAAGCACTTGGACCAGACGCGAGGATGTGATCAAGACGCTTCGTCTCGCCGGTAAGCGAGCGGTAAGCAGGACGGCCGATTTGGCGGCTACGCCTGCCGGTTGCAGCGCGCGCTTTCAAACTCGCTTCAAATAGCTTTCAAACCCGCGTTTAGCTGGACGTTTACCGTCGTTACACTATGCATTGTCCTGCAAGTCGCCCTCGCGCTCCGAACTGTCACCCTTTGGCGCGCGTTCTTGGTGCCGCCAAGATAGGACGTGAGGGCGCGCCCTTCGCCTGACATACCAAACGTCTTCGATGCGCTGCTTTAGCATTTGCGCCAGCGATCGTGCTTTGCGCGGTCGCCTTGGCGGTACGAACGAGCGATAGCGCCAACGCACATGTCCGCAAATTGCGCGAGGCTGTCGCCTGCTGAGTCCTTAAAGCGCACCTCTTTCATCGCGCCGCCTTTCACCCTACGACGCAATGCGGCAGCAAGCTTCTGGCGGAATTCCCGATCGCCCGAGCCGTCGATTACGACCT
>JACKJC010000002.1 GCA_020638195.1 Methylobacteriaceae bacterium
ACAAACCCGACATGGGCGAGGCGAGCTGGAAGGGCAAGCCGATCCTCGGCCTGACGCCGGCCGCGCTGCTGCGGCTCGGCGTCGCGCGCACCTTCCAGAGCGTCGTATCGCTCCATGATCTGACCGTGCTCGACGTCATCAAACTCGGCGCGGCCGCGCATGCCAGGCACAAGGGCGGCTTCGCCGCGCAATTCCTCGGCTCCGACAAGGCGCGCGACCAGGAATTGTGCGAGACGCTTCTGGCGCCGCTGAACCTCGCGGATGTCGCCTACAGCCAGATCCAGACGCTCTCCTACGGTCAGCGCAAGTCGGTCGATCTCGCGCGCGCGCTCGCCTGCGAGCCGGAGCTTCTCTACCTCGACGAGCCCGTCGCCGGCCTTACGCTCCAGGAAGGTCTCAACATGGGCGCTGTCATCCGTTCCGTGCGCGACCGCTTCGGCTGCTCGGTCGTGATGGTCGAACACAAGATGGATGTCGTCATGGCCACCTGCGAACGCATTACCGTCATGGCGCACGGTTCGCGCATTTTCGAGGGAACGCCCGCCGAAACGCAGCGCGACCCGGAAGTGCGCCGCGTCTATCTCGGAGACGCCTGATGATCGCCCTTCAACTCGCCATTTCCGGCATCGCCACGGGCAGCGTCTACGCGCTGATCGCGCTCGGCATCGTGCTGATCTACAAATGCTCCGGCGTGGTGAATTTCGCCCAGGGCGCCTACGCCATGCTGGGCGCCTACGTCACCTACGCCTTGCTGAAGCTCGGTCTGCCGGCGCTCCTCGCCGTTCTCTTCGGCATGGCGCTGATGGCGCTTGCGGGCATGGCCACCGAACGCCTCATCCTGCGGCGCATGCTGAAGGCGCAGATCGTGTCCGTCATGATGGTCACGCTCGGCCTGCTGATCTTCTTCCGCGCTTTCTGCCTGGCCATATGGGGCCCGGACCAGATCGCCTTCCCGCAGGTCTTCCCGTCGGGCTCGATCGACTTCGCGGGCATCTTCATCACTTACAATTATCTGGCGGCTTTCGCGCTCGCCACCACGCTCAGCGTCGCCTTCCTGTTGTTCTATCGCCATACGTCGATCGGCCTGATGCAGCGTTGCGCCGCCGACAATCCGCGCGCCGCGCTCGCCATCGGCATTCATGTCAGCAACCAGGTGTCGATCGCCTGGGCGGCCTCAGCCGCGCTTGCAGGCCTCGGCGGCGCGCTGCTCGCCACGCTTGGCGGCCTCAGTCTCAACATCTCCGACATCGGCCTCATCGCCTTTCCGGTCATCGTCGTGGGCGGCCTCGAGAGCCTGGCTGGCGCGCTGATCGCAGGCTTCCTGCTCGGCATGCTCGAGGCGTTCACCGAAGGCATGCTCTCGCCGGCCATCGAGGAATTTCTGCGCGGCTTCACGACCATTCAATCGGTCGGCGCACTGCAGCAGGTCATTCCCTATGGCCTCCTCGTTCTGATGCTTCTCGTGCGGCCGCAAGGCATCTTCGGCCGCGCCGGAACCGAGCGGGTCTGACGCCATGACCACACGCCAGATCCTCCTCGCGCTCGCGCTCGCCATTCTCTTCGCGGCGATCGGCTACAATTCCGGCCGCTTCTGGGCCTATCTCATCTACGCAGTCGCTATCGCCGGCATCGGCGCGCTGTCGCTCAACCTGCTGATCGGCTTCTGCGGCCAGATCACCTTCGCGCAAGGCGCGCTGATCGGCGTCGGCGCCTATTCCGCGGCCATCGCCGGCAATGCCGGCTGGGGCGGTTTCTCGCTCCTCGTCGCGGGCGTGGTCACGGCGCTCGTCAGCCTGCTGATCGGCCTACCGGCCTTGCGGTTGCGCGGCCTCTATTTCGCGATCTCGACGCTGGCTGCGCAATTCATCCTCGTCTACTTCTTCAAGATCCTGCAGCCGCTGACCAATGGCGTCTCGGGCCTGGTCGTCAAGCCGCTCACGCTGTTCGGCCGTCCCGTCGCAAACGATCAGGAATATGTGGTCATCTGCATCGCCATCCTGTTCCTGTCGTGGCTGTTCCTCGCGCGGATAACGCGCACGGACATGGGCCGCGCCTTTCTCGTCGTGCGTGAGAGCGAACTTGTCGCGCGCGGCATGGGCATCGACGTCTCGCGCGCCAAAGCGCAAGCTTTCCTGCTCAGCGGCTTCTTCGCGGGCATTTGCGGCGCGCTTTTCGCGTTCACATCGCGGCTCGCCAACCCTGAAGCCTTCGAGATCGCGCTCTCGGTCGACCAGACCGCCATGATCATCGTCGGCGGCCTCGGTTCGCTCACGGGCTCGATCGTCGGCGCGGCCTTTGTCACGCTGCTGCCGGAAGCAATCGAACGGCTCGGCGAGTTCCTGCCGGTCGCGGGCCTCGTCTCGGCCTTCCGTGAAATGGCCTTCGGCCTGCTGATCATCCTGTTCCTGTTGCTCGAGCCGCGCGGTCTCGTCGCGTTCGTGCGTCGCCTTGCCGCTCGCTGGAGCGGCAAGGCCAAGGCTCCGGCGAAACGTGCGCCAGCCAAGACTTCAAACCGCGCCGTCACGGCGCAAGATGGGAGGTAGAAAATGAAGAAACTCGTCCTCGGCGCGGCGATCGCCGCGACGCTCGCCGCCGCGCCCGCGCGCGCCGACATAACGGTCTGCACGTGGGGCACGATCACCGGACCGGACGCACTGGTCAACGGCATGACCTACGGCACAGCCGACTATCTCAAGTATCTCAACGAATCCAAGGGCGGCATCGCGGGCGAGAAGATCAAGGTTCTGATGCTCGACGGCCGTTACAAGCTGGACGAAGAGCTGAAGATCTACCGCCGCTGCGCCGATCAGGAACAGGCGGTCGTGATCAACGGCTGGTCGACAGGCGCCGCCAAGGCGCTGCGCGACCAGATCCAGCAGGACGCCATTCCGTTCATTTCCGAGTCCTTCGCCAGCGAAGTTCTCGACCCCGCCAAGTACCCCTACACGTTCATTGCGGGCCCGACCTACGAGCAGCAGATGATCATCGCGCTGCGCGATCTCGCGGCCAAGGGCGGCAAGAACGTCGTGCTGATGTATTCCGACAATGAGTACGGCCGTGGCCCCGTCAATGTCGTGCGCCAGTCGGGCGTCATCGAGAAGCTCGGCCTGAAGCTCGTCGATCTCGTCGAATATCGCTACGACGCGCAGGACGTGACCGCGCAGATGCTGCGCATCAAGGCCAAAAACCCGGACATGATCTACGTGCAGGGTTCGACGCCGCAGCTGATCGTCGCGCTGCGCGACGCCGCCAAGGCCGGCCTGTCGGCCAAGCTCTTCGTCGGCAATATGTACAACATCAGCCCGGCGATCCCGCAGCAGCTCGGCGCCGCAGCGGAAGGCTTCCGCGCCATCCAGACCTACGCTTTCTACGGCGACGATTTCCCCGCGATGAAGGAGATCGAGGAATACGCCAAGAAGAACGAGGTGGAGAAGAAGGACATCTATTTCGTCAAGGGCTGGCTCAAGGGTAAAGTGATCGCCGCCGCCATCGAAAACGCGATCAAGAAGGCTGGCGGCAAGGTTCCGACCGACATAAAGGCCTTCCGCAAGGCCGTGCGCGACGAGATGGAATCGCTCAAGAACTTCGACACCGGCGGCATCACCCCGCCGTTCACCTATGCCGACCATCAGGGCTCGGTGCAGGCGCGCATCGCCGAGATCAAGGGCGGCATGCCGGTCAATCGACCAATGCACCGAGGCGAAAGTTCGGTGGAAGATACGCCGCTGAACGTCAGGGCGTGTCGGTTCATCATGACGCTTTGTATCGAAGCGCTCGACGTGATGTGGACGTGCAGGTGGGCCAGGCGCTGGTCGCGCTTGGGCGCCAACGGCGCCGGCAGACGACGCTGTTTTCAAAGCCATTGCCGGCATGCAGTTCGAACGCGGCGAGTCACCGAGGGCGAGATCACGATCGAGTGGCTTCCTGCGCCCGCGCCTATCCTGCCGCCATCACGCGGGCGCGGAATCGCGCTTCGCAGGACGGCCAGTGCTTCCGTTCGATGACGTCGCCGAAAATCTTGCGCGGCGGCCTTGTTGAAGCCCTCAGCGCGAACGAAATGCTCGATCTGTCTTCGATTATTTCCCATGCTGAAGGAAATGAGCGCGCGCTGCTGGCTTATCATCTGTCGGGCGGGTAGTAGATGCTCGTCATCGCCATGGCCTCGATAAGCCAGCCGCGACTGCTTCTGCTCGACGAGCTGAGCTCGGCCTTTCGCCCGTTATGGTGCGCAGCCGGTGTTCGGATTACCGAAGCGCATCGCGACCTCGGCACGAGCGTCGTCATCGCTTTCGAACAGACTGTGCCGCGTCTGCGGATCGCGTAATCACGCCTATGTTCTGTCGCGCGGCAGGGTCGCCATTCATGCGCCGCCGTCGGAAGTGACGGAGGATCAATGTGGCAGCGCGTCTATCTGAGCTGAGAGAACGACGACAATGGGCAAGGTCTTTGATCGAAGTTGCGCGAACGGCCTGTGTAGGGCCGCGAACGCCACGGCATTCCGTCACGTCGGGGAGTGTCGCCGATGGCCTCAGTGGTGGAGTGCCGGCGCGGCCATCATCCGTTCACGCCTACGATCCCGCCAGCGACCGGTCGCCAGAACGACAATTGAGACCTACGCGCGCATCATCGAGTATTCGCGCCAAGGTCGACGCGCGTCATCGTCTATCCCACCATCCCGCTCGCGGGTTCGACTATGCGAGCGCCATCGCAGCAGCTTCGCGCACGGCTGAGCTGGCGTCGGTTTGCTCGAATGGACCGTCTGCGACCCTGGCTCCCTGCAATTTCGCGCGCTTGACGAGGTGCAGGCGGTAGATCAGGCGGCGGGCTTCGCCCATCGAACCCACGGCCGATATCCGCGAGGGCCTGCGCATTTCCAGCGAATGCGCTGCATCCGCTACGCCATCTACGAGCTGGGTTTTACCGCGCCCCGGCTCGCGCCTGCCTGCTTACGCCCGCCTGCTGCAGCCGATCTACCGCTTCATGTTCTCGGACGAGTTCGCCTGGGGCTTTCCGACCAAGGCGCACTATCTCGACACGCACCTCGCCCTGCTCGACGAATGCGCGCCCAATGCGCCCTGGATGGTCGCTGGTCTCGGCGTCGACATCCGCCCGCTGATCGCGACGGCGGTCGAGCGCGGCGGCCATGTGCGTGTCGGCCTGGAGGATGCGCCCTGGCGCACGGACCTCGCCAACCGCGCCTGGGTCGAAGAGGCCGCGACCGCGATCCGCGCGGCCGGAGGCGAGCCCGCGAGCGCGCGCGAGGTTCGCGCGGCGCTCGATCATTGAAGCGCAGCGTCAGTGCGCCGCTTCGTAACGCGCGATGAACGCTTCGATCTCGACGCACGTTTCCCGAGGCGCCTCTTCGGGAATGAAATGCCCGCAATCGAGCGCGCGGCCTGTCACATTGACTGCGACCTCGCGCCAGTCGGCGACGCAATCGAACATCTTGCCGACCACGGCGCGCGCACCCCACAGCGTCAGCAGAGGCGTCGCGATCTTCTTGCCGCGATCGGCGCGGTCGTGCTCGAGATCGATCGTTCCCGCCGCGCGATAATCTTCGCAGGAGGCGTGGATCGCCGCGGGATCGGCGAAGCAGCGTACATATTCGTCGATCGCCGCCTGGTCGAAGCCCGATAGATCGGCCTCCGCGCGACCGACTCGCCCCAGCAATAGCAAAGGAATCTGCCCCTGCAGCAGGCGCTCCGGCAGGGGCGCGGGCTGCAGCATCAAGAACCAGTGATAATACGCCGTCGCGAACGCGATGTCGGTGCTCTCGAACATTTTCAGCGTCGGCGAAATGTCGAGCACCGTCAGCGTGCGGATGCGGCTTTCGTGGTCGCGCGTCAGGCGATGCGCAACGCGACCGCCGCGATCGTGGCCGACGAGATGGAAGGTCTCGTGCCCGAGCGTCTCCATCAACTCTACCATGTCGAGACCCATGGCGCGTTTCGAGTAGTTGGAATGGTCGGGCAGGCCCTCCGGCTTCGAACTGTCGCCATAGCCGCGCAGGTCCGCGCAGATCACCCGATAGTTCCGCGCGAGCCGAGGCGCGATCTTGTGCCAGCACGCATGCGTCTCGGGATAGCCGTGCAGCAGCAGCACGGGCTCCCCGGCGCCGCCCGCGACATAGTTGATCGTCGCGCCGCTGGTTTCGACGCGGCCGCCTTCGAAGCCGGGAAAAAGTCTCATGATCGTTTCCTGTCCATGGGCCGTCGCGGACCCCGACGAAGAAAGCGGATCCGCCGACCTGGTCGCTCTCGAGCGCGATCTCCAATCCGTCGCGATCGGCGTAGCCACTGTCTCATGCTTGCGCCGGTTACGACCGTCGTCCGACGCGCCCCAATCGCGCTCGCTGATGACTCGAGACTGACATGTGCAATGCTGTCAGGGACATCCGAGAAATACGCCGGCCGCCGACACGAAAAATCACAGGTCGCGAAGCGACTCCGGCAGGCCTTATGGAATTGCCATATGCGTGAACGAGATCGACTGAGGCGACAACTTGCCCCCAGATCCAACGAATTCGGCTTCAGCCTTCGTCTCAGCCGCCGTATACAGCTTCTCCCTCGAACACCGTCTTCTCGACTCGTGTCTCGGCGATCGCCTCAGGCTCGACTGCATAGAGGTCGCGGTCGAGCACGATGAAATCCGCCGACAAACCGGCCCGCAGCGCGCCCGTCGTATCGGCGCGGCCCATGGCGCGTGCGCCGTTGACCGTGAACAGCGGCAGTGCTTTGTCGAGCGTGATCGCCTCGCCCGGGCCCACCGCGCCGGGATAGGCCCCCTTGGGATGGCGGCGCAACAGCATTCCCGAAAGGCCGATCCACGGATCGACATCGGGCGCGGCGGCCGGCCAGTCCGAGCCGTAGACGAGATCGGCGCCCGCCTGCATCAACGAGCGGATCGGGTGGCAGCGCTGGGTGCGCTCCGGCCCGAGAACGAGGTTCTGACCGGCGGTGATCGCATTGGGGAACCAGAGTTTCGGCGAGACTTCCGCGACCGCGCCGAGTTCGCGAAAGCGCGGCAGGTCGTCGGCATGGACGAAGGGGGTATGCGCGATCTCGTGTCGGAGCCCGCTCGCACCGTTACGCTGGCGCGCGGCGGCGATGCCGTCGAGCCCGGCGCGCACGGCGCGGTCGCCGACCGCATGCATTTTTACCGTGAAGCCGAGGCGGTCCAACGCGGCGATCTCGTCCGCGATGGTGTCGGGCGAAATCTGCAATAGCGCGTCGGCGTCGTATCTGGCGGGATCATAGCCTGGCGCCGAGCCCGGCAGGTACGGATCGAGGAAGGACGCGGTCAGGCTCGGCGCAACGCCGTCGAGAAAAAGTTTCGCGTAGTCGCAGCGCACATGCGGGCGCGCATATTTCTTTCGCCATTCGACAAGCGTCTCGTAGGGGACAAAGTCTTCGGCGATGGGGGATTGCCGCACCAGATGACAGGCGACGTGCAGTTTCAGCGCGCCGGAATCGTCGGCGCCGCAATAGGCGACGAGATCGCTCTCGATCGCCATCGGCTCCTTGAATCCCGTCAGGCCGAGCGCATGAAACGTCTTCGTCACATAGGCGGCGGCTTCGCGGTTCTGGCGATCGGTCACGATCAGCGCGCTGCGCACGGGCGCGGTCGCGGCTTCCGACAGCGCGCCGTCGGGCTCGCCGTTCGCGTCGCGTCCGATATGCCCCCCATGCGGATCGGCGCTTTCGCGCGATATGCCGGCAATTGTGAGCGCACGGCTGTTGACCCACATGTTGTGTTGCGTCGTGTCGCGCAGGGCGACTGGATGGTCCGGCGCTATGCGATCGAGAATTGCCCGCGGGCTCTCGGGAAGTTGAGCGACATGTTCGAGCCGCCACGGGCCGCCGTCGATCCATTCGCCGGGCGGCAATGTCCTTGCTCGCTCCGTGACGGCTGAAAACAACTGGTTGAGCGTCGCGGCATAGCCGACGAAACATTCGAAGAGATCGCGCCGGCCGCCCCACAGCGCATGCGTGTGCGAATCGATGAGCCCAGGCATGACGAAACGTCCGTGCATATCGATACGGCGCGTTCCCGGCCCGGCGATCGCCTCGATGGAAGCATCGTCTCCGATCGCGACGATACGTCCGGCGCGCGCGGCGATTGCGTTGGCCCAGGGCTGGGCGGGATCCATGGTGCGGATGCGGCCGTTGACCCAGATCGTATCGGGACGAGGCGTTACGCTCATGTCGGCCCCTCTAGCCTTGTCCTTCTGCGCCGCCCGTCGTCGCATAGTGCCAGGCGAGCAGGCGTCGATCGAGCCGGAGGAAAAGATCGTTGACAAGAAAACCGACGACGGCGATGGCGACAACGCCAGCAAGGCCGTCGGCTATGCGGAAGTTCTCCTGACTGCGCAGGAGGTAGACGCCGATGCCGTTCGTCGTCAGCAGCATTTCGGCGATGACCGACACGAGTAGGGCGGCTGCGACCGCCAGACGGATGCCGGTCATGATGATTGGCATGGCGGCGGGCAGGTCGATGAAGGCCATGATCTCGAGCCGAGACAGGCGTAGCGAACGGCCGACATTCGTCAGCATCGGATGATTGGCGCGCACGCCGTCTATCGCGCCGATCAGGATTGGGAAGGCGCAGGTATAGACGATCATCGCGATCTTTCCGGCGTCGCCAGTGCCTGCGAACAGAAGCGCGATGGGCGCCACCGCCGGCGGCGGAATCGGCCGCAGCATGTTCACCAGTGGTTCGAAGATATCGCCGAGAAAACGCACCCGTCCGATCAGCGCGCCGAACGGGACCATGACCGCGACCGCGATAGCCAGCCCAATGGCGGCGCGGCGCAGCGTGTCGACGATCTGCGCGGCGATGACGCCGCCATTGGCCCAGAGCGCCGCGAGAACCGTCGAGAACGGCGGGAAGAACGAATTCTGGCCGGCGCGCGCGGCCAGTTCCCATGCGCCGAGCAGCAAAAGGCCGAGGACGATTGCTGGAACATTGAGACGTCTCACGCGCCCGCCTCCATGCGTGTGAGCTGGACATGCCAGCCGATCGTCAGCGCGCGCAAGACCATGACGAGCGCATTGATGAGCAGGCCGGCGACCATGGCGGCGACGAGGCCCGCGAACGTCTCGGGCACGCGCAACGACAGGCCGGCGTCCATCAGGTAGAAACCGAGCCCGTCGCGGCCGGCGATCATTTCCGCCGCGATGGCCGCGATCAGGCCGATCGAAGCGGCCATGCGCACGCCGATGAAGATCGTCGGCAGCGCCGCGGGCAGGCGAACATGAGCGAGGATCGCCCAGTCGCCGTAACCGAACGAGCGCGCGGTCTCGACCTGCACGCGCGGCGTCGCGGCCAGCGCCTGCGCCGCATTCAGATAGACCGGCCAGAAGCAGGCGAAGACGAGGATGAAGCCGTAGAGCTTCCAGCCGAGCCCGAGGAAGAAGATGGCGAGCGGAACGAGCGCCGCCGGCGGCAGCGGCCGCAGGAATTCCGCGATCGGATCGAAAGCGCGGCGCACGATTGCGTAGCGCGCCGCCAGAAGCGCCATCGCGATCGCCAGCAGCGATGCGGCCGTGGCGCCGATCAGCGCGCGCAGGAAGGTCGCGACAAAGGCGGAAACGATTTCGCCCCGGCCGATTTCCGCGACGAGCGTCTCGCCGACGAGGAGCGGCGCTGGGAAATAGTCCGTCGGCACGAGGCCCGACCGCGCGGCAATCTCCCACAGGGCCAGAAAGCCCAGGATAGAGAGACTGCCGCGCAGGAGGCTCAGCATGATCGTTGCGCCCTGCCCGTCACTTCGCCTGCGCGATGAAGTCTTCCGGCTTCATCGGATGCTTGAGCATGCCGTATTTCGTCATCTTCTCGACCATGATCCTGTAGTCTTCCGCCTTCGGGTCGAGATCGAGCGCGAAGTCGGTCCTGAGCTTGTCGATCAACGCCGGCGGAAAGCGATATTCCTTGGCGAGGATTTCCTTGACCAGCGTCGGGTTGCTCTTGAGCTCGGTCGCCGCGCGCACGAAAGCCTTCTTGATCGCGGCGATCTCCTTGGCGTGCCCGCCGATCCATTTTTCCGACGCGAACAGGATGGACACGCGGTACTTTTCCTTGACGTCGGCGAGATAGCCCTTTTTCAGCAGCACAGGCTTCGACTTGCCGGCGAGCGCCGCCGTCGCGAAGGGCTCGACGATGCAGACCGCGTCCACCGTACCGAGTTCCATCATAGCCGGCATCTGCGGGAAGGGATTGTTGAGAATGTTGACGTCCTTCGTGGTGAGCCCCACGCTCGCCAGCCAGTCGTGCGCCGCCAGTTCGCACAGGCCGCCGGGAACGCTGACGCCGAGATTCTTGCCCTTGAGATCCTTCAGGCTCTTGATGCCGGATTTTTCCGTCGCGAGAATGTCGCCCCACAGCCGGTCTGGCGTGCGCTCCCATTCGAGACTGACGAAGGCCTTGAAAGGCTGTCCCTGGTCGCGCGCGATCATGATCGGCGTCGGCGCCGCATAGCCGATATCGGCCGAGCCAGATGCGACCGCCGCGCCGACGGCCGGTCCGCCGGGAACGGCGATGAGTTCGATGTCGACCCCGGCTTCCTTGAAATAGCCCTTCTGCACGCCATAGAAGAATGGCATCAGATCGAGCGTCTTCAGATAGGCGAAGCGAACTTTCGGCGCGTCCTGCGCCTGCGCCGCGAGCGGCGAAGCCAGCATTGTCGCAAGGCCGGCAAGGCACGCCAGGCGGCGGGTCAGTTTAAGTCCCATGATCGTACTCCTCCCACGATTTCAGGGTTTGTGATTTTCTTGATGATGTTCTCTAGGCGGCGGTCCTCATCGATCGAATGAGCGTGAGAACCTTTTCGCGCAGACGCAGGAACTCCGGTTCGGACCGCGTGGCGATCTGGTCGCGCGGCTTGGGCAGGGGAACTTGGAGATCGGCGATGACATGCGTTGGCCGGTTGGACAGGACGATGACGCGGTCGGCCATGTAGATGGCTTCATCGACGTCATGCGTGACGAGCAGGCATGTCTTCTGGAACTGACGCGCGAGCGACAGCAGAAGGTCCTGGATGTCGGCGCGCGTCTGCGCATCCACCGCCGCCAGCGGCTCGTCGAGCAGCAGCAGATGCGGACGGGCGGCGAGCGCGCGCGCGATGGCGACACGCTGCTGCATGCCGCCCGAAACCTGCCAGGGAAAATGGGTCTCGAATTTCGACAGGCCGACTGCCGCCAGCATTTCCATCGCCTTCGCGCGCTTCTCCTGCGCGCTCACGCCAGTCATGCGCCGCATGCCGAACAGCACATTGTCGACATTGCGCCGCCAGGGCAGAAGAGAGCGGCTGTAATCCTGAAAGATCAGCGCCATGCCATCGGGCGGTCCGTCGAGCTTCTGGCCTTCGAACGAAACCTCGCCGGCGTCGACGTTGCGCAATCCCGACAGGCAGGTCAGCAACGTCGTCTTGCCGCAGCCGGACGGGCCGACGACGGAGATGAATTCGCCCTGTTCCGCCGAAAGGGTCAGGCCGCCGATGATCGGCGTGCCGCCGAGCGACTTCGTGACATTGGTGGCGTTGAGAACAGGAACTGTCACTGGCGCGCCTCCGCACGATCTTGCGACGCGCCTGAGGGTGTTCGCGCCCGGGTCGGCTTGCGCTCGCCTTGTGCGGCGAGCGTTTGCTCGTAGGCGACCGCAGTCGCAGCCACCAGCTTGTCCAGAAGCCGGAACAGTTCGACGCGCTCTTTCGCGTTCAGGCCGTCCACGAGATGCGCATTGCGGTCAGCGGCGAAAGCGAGCATCCGGTCGTGCCAGCGCTTGCCGCCTGGCGTCAGCCTGAAAAACAGGTTGCGTTTGTCGCGCGCATCAGGCGCGGAGGCGACGAGGCCGCGTTCCGACAGGGCCTTGATCGTCCGGCTGAGCTGGCCCTTGTCCTGGTAGAGCTCGCGCGCGAGGCCTGCGAGCGTCGCCGGCGCAAAGGCATGGATCGCGCCGAGCACGCGCCATTCGCCGAGGTTCATGCCGAACTTTCCGGAAATCTGCGACTGCGCCTTGCGATCGCTGATCGTCGTCAGCAGCGACAGTCGAAATCCGAGGAGATCGCGAATGTCCCTGGGGCGCTGAACTGGCGCAGACACGCGTCGGTTGGGCATCGATCCCTCATGATTGACAATCGCAACGTTGATCTTATCAATAGAAGTCGATCGGTCAAGCGCGCAGCGAGAATGCGACAGGCGAGGCGGTGCGCGGGAGACATCGACGTCATCCGGGAGGGACGCAGGGATGCAGCCGTCAACCGCGAGCAATCCGCTCGATATCCTGATCGTCGGCGCCGGATTTTCCGGCATGTACCTGCTGCATCGCCTGCGGAACCTACGATTCAACGTACGCGTCGTGGAGGCCGCGCCCGATGTCGGCGGCACATGGTGGCACAACCGCTATCCGGGCCTGCGCTGCGACGTCGAGAGTCTCGAGTATCAATATTCCTGGTCGCCGGAGCTTCGCCGGGAGTGGCGATGGTCCGAACGGTTTTCGGCGCAGCCGGAAATTCTCGCATATGCGAAATTCGTCGCCGACAAGCTCGACCTGCGCCGTGATATCCAATTCAACGCGCGCGTCGAGCGCGCGGTTTGGAACGACGACACGCATACGTGGTCCGTGTCGCTGTCGGACGGATCGAGCGCGACCGCGCGCCATGTCGTCTTCGCGACCGGCGCGCTTGCCACGCCCCGCATGCCCGATATTCCCGGCGTTGAAAACTACAAGGGCCGGATAGTCCATACGGGCGAGTGGCCAATGGACGGCGTGGATTTTACCGGAATATCCGTCGGTTTGATCGGCACCGGCAGCTCCGGCCTGCAGGTTGCTCCCCAGATCGCGAAACAGGCGAAAAAGCTGCATATTTTCCAGCGCTCGCCCGCCTATTCGATTCCGGCGCGCAATCGTGCGCTGAGCGAGGAAGACTACACAAGATTCTTCGACAACATCGACGAATTCGACTCCCTGGCGATGGCGCAGAAGGGCGGCATCGTCGTCGCCAATCCGACGCTGGGCGTGCAGGATGTGTCTCCCGAGGAACGTGAGCGAATGCTCGGCGAGCGATGGGCCGATGGCGGCGCATTCACGTTCCTGTCGACGTTCAAGGACGTCCAGATGAACGAGACATCCAATCAGCTCGTCGCCGATTTCGTGCGCGAGCGCATTCGCGAAACCGTCGCCGATCCCGCGCTCGCGGAAAAGCTCTGTCCGAAATACCTGATCGCGACCCGCCGCACCTGCGTCGACATCGGCTATTACGAGATGTTCAACCGCGACAATGTCGAACTGGTCGATGTCTCCGAAAACAAAATCTCGGCTTTTACCGAGGCGGGCGTCCGGTTGGCGTCAGGCAGGGAATACGCGCTCGACGCCATCGTGCTCGCGACCGGCTATGACGCGATGACCGGCGCGCTGCTGGCCGTTGACGTCGTCGGCCGTGACGGTTTGACGGCGAAAACGGCCTGGGAGAATGGCCCGCGCAATCTGCTGGGCCTGATGATCGCAGGTTTCCCGAACATGTTCACCGTCACCGGGCCGGGAAGTCCGTCGGTTCTGGCCAATGTCATTCGCGCGATCGAGCATCACGTCGACTGGCTGTCGAACTGCTTCGACTATCTGCGTCGCGAAAACATCGCCTGCATCGAGGCGGACGAGCATGCGCAGGACGCTTGGGTTCAGCACGTCAACCAGCTCGCGGACCGCACGCTCTTTCCGCGCACACCCTCGTGGTATATCGGGGCCGACATTCCCGGAAAGCCGAAAGTTTTCATGCCCTATGCCGGCGGCGAGCATGCGGACCGTGTGGCGCAGAACGGTTACGAAGGCTTCCGCCTTACGCGTGAAAAGAGCGTCGCGTCTGCCTGATCGCATCGGCCCTGCCAGAAGGATTCGGGAGAAAGCATGTCGCGCGCGCAGGAATTCGACTATCTCGTCATCGGTGGCGGTTCCGCGGGCTGTGTGCTCGCAGCGCGCCTTGCCGCTGAAAGCGATGGAACTGTCGCGCTGATCGAGCGCGGACGCTCTGACGTCAATCGCTGGATTCACATCCCCGCGACCTTCTTCAAGGCATTGCAGAGCCAGGACGCCGAAGCGATCGTGTCCGCGCCGGACGCCTCCCTCAATGGCCTGCCGTTTCCCGTGCCGCAGGGCCGTGTCATCGGGGGCGGTTCGTCCGTCAACGGCATGATCTACATGCGCGGTCAGCGCAAGGATTACGACGACTGGGCCGACGTGCACGGGTGCAAGGGTTGGTCCTATTCCGATGTCCTGCCGACATACCGGAAGCAGGAAGCCAACGCGCGGCTTGACAACGAATTCCATGGGCGTGACGGGCGCTTGAAGGTCGCCGATCCCTCGTCACCGCATCCGGTCTCGCACCGGATAATTTCCGCCGCGATTTCTGCCGGCGTGAGAGCGAGCGACGATTTCAACGGCGCATCGCAGGAAGGCGCCGGGTGGTACCAGGTGACGGCGGCGGATGGTCAGCGCCAGTCGGCGGCCCATTGCTTTCTCCGGCCCGAACTCGGACGCGGAAATCTCACGGTGCTGACCGAGCATCTCGTTTGCCGCATTCGCATCGAGAACCGTCGCGCGACAGCGATCGAGGCGCTTGATGCGACCGGCGCGGCTGTCGTGATCCGCGCTCGCCGCGAAATCATCCTGACAGCCGGCAGTTTCCAGAGCCCGAAGCTGCTCATGCTGTCCGGCGTTGGACCGCGCGACGAGCTTCTGCGACACGGGATCAATCTCGTCCACGATGCGCAAGAAGTCGGCCGAAATTATCAAGACCATGTCGGCGCGCCGGTGACGCGTCGCCTGAAACACGACATCGGCATTCACGGCGCCGATCGCGGCCTGAAGGCGCTCAAGCACGGCGTCGACTATTTCGTGTTCGGCAAGGGGCTCCTCACCTCCAACTTGCTGCAGGCTGGAGCTTGCGTCGATACGTCCGGTTCGGGGCGCCCGGATGTGCAATTCAACTTCGCGCCCTTCGCGCCGGGCGCTCCCGGCAAGCCGCCCCTCGGCTTTCATGCGGTGCAAGTACATCCCATGACCATGCGTCCGAAATCGCGCGGGCGCCTGGGGCTGCAATCGACCGATCCGCGCGCCGCGCCGAAATTCGAGACCGAAATGCTCGGACGTGAGGATGACCTCGATACACTGCGGCGCGGCGTGCGTCTTGCCCGCGAAATCTACGAGCAGCCCGCATTGAAGGAGATTGTCGGCGAGGAAATCTGGCCTGGCCCGGATGTTTCGAGCGCGCGCGGCTCCAATCGCCTCGACGATTCGATCCGTTCGCATGCACGAACCATCTTCCATCCTGCGGGCACGTGCCGCATGGGGCCGGATGGTTCCGCCGTCGTCGATCTCGAATTGCGAGTGAATGGCGTCTCGAATCTGCGCGTCGCCGATTGCTCGATCATGCCGGCTCTCGTATCGGGGAACACGAACGCACCGGCCATGATGATCGCTGATCGAGCGGCGGATGCGATCCTGCGCGTGGATCGAACCGGCTAGGTCGCTAAAGCTTCGAGCAATATCGCGGGTAGGGAGGCTGGTCGCGCTGCAGGAACGCTCATGCGGCGGCCGCTAGCGGCGTTCATGTCAACACGATGCGCCAGCAGATCGAAAAGATCGCGCACATGCTGAAGCTCGAAGACATAAGTCAGGACCTCTTCGAGATACAGGCGGCGCTGGTCCTGTATCGGCTCATGAAAGTCCCTTTATGATGAGCGCGCCAGTCAGATGCGAACGTCATGCGCCGACGATCGTCGCATTATCGGTTACGGCCCTGTCGGGCGTTTCGTCCTTCCATCGCACCGAGCCGACAGGGCGTTCCAGCATTCTGCGAATGCGGACGGGCTCCGGTCCGATATGGAATTCCTGTGCGCGCGCGTGGAGCGCGCGCTCTGCGTCGGTCGGCCGATTACGCTGCCTGAGGTAATCGAGCCAGGTCGGGCAATGATAGCGCTCGGTCCACAATTCGGGGTCCGCGATGTCGCGCGCGATAGACCAGCCGTAGGCGCCGTTCCTCTGGCGGCTGTGCTGGACCTGTTGCATGACCGCGTAAAACAGGCGCGCCTGTTTCGCATCGACCCTGTATTCGATCTCGACCACGATCGGGCCGCTGCGCGCGGTGAGCTGAAGTCGCATCTGTGGATCCTGCAACGCCTCAAGGGTCTGCTCGGTTGGTCCCTTGACTTGCGGCATGCGCAACCAACGGCCGAGTATCGCAGACAGGGCGAGCGCCAAGCTCGCCACGAGAAGCGCGTCGGAGACGCCGACCGATTTCGCGGTCGCGCCCCACAACCATGCGCCCGCCGCTACGCCGCCGGAAATCGAAGCCTGGAACGCCGCTAGCGCGCGCCCGGCGACCCAGCGCGGCGCGACGAGCTGGATGCCGACATTGAACAGGGTGACGGAGGCGGTCCATCCGGCGCCGGTGACGAGGAGCGCGGCGCCGGTCAGAAGCTTGAAATGGCTGACGGCGACGATGGCGACGCCCGCGCCCATGGCCAGGGCAGAAAGCCGGATCGCCTTCTCGGCGCCGAGCCGGGAGCTCAGGTTGGAGACGTTGAGCGCGCCGATCACGGCGCCGACGCCGAAGGCGCCCAACATCACGCCATAGTCCTGCGCATTACCGTTCAGCAAGTCGCGCGCGACGATCGGCATGAGCGCGAGGATCGAGCCGCCGAGCACGCCGGTGACCATCGTGCGGATGAGGACGACGCGGATCGGCAGCGAATAGGAGATGTAGCGCACGCCCGACACGACGGCGCGGACCAGGCGCTCGGGTGGAAGGCGCGAGGGTTCGCGTACGCGCCGCCACAGGAAGAGCACGATGAGAAGCGGGAGATAAAACAGCGCGTTGTTGGCGAAGGCGGCAGTGGCGCCGAGCGCGGCGACAATCGCGCCGCCGATCGCCGGACCGAAGCTGCGCGCGAGATTCCAGCTGATGCCGTTCAGCGCTACGGCCGCGGGCAAATCGTCGGCCGGCACCTGTTCGCTGACGGAGGCCTGCCAGGACGGGCCCATTAAGGCCATGCCGCAGCCGATAAGAAAGCAGAAGGCAAGCAGGGAAGAAGGCGACAGCGCGTCGTGCCACGCCAGCAGCGTCATGCAGCTCGCGCCGGTGAAGGAAATGGACAATGCGACGAGACTGACGATGCGCCGGTCGAACATGTCCGCGGCAGCGCCCGCCGGCGCCGACACAAGCGCAATCGGCAGCATGAGGCTCGCCTGCACCAGCGCGACCATTTCGGGCGAGCTCGTCATTTCCATCATCGCCCATGCCGCGCCAACCCCCATGACCATGAGGCCGAGATTGGACGTGAGGCTGGCCAGCCAGATGCGGCGGAATATCGCGTGCCTCAGCGGCGAGAATATGCCGCGACGCGCGGGCGGCGGACTTGCATTCGGTTTGTCGGCCATTGACCGCGGCGCCTTCGATTTCTCTGGGATGTGGAGCGGTATCGACTTGTCGGCCTATGTCAATCCGGGTCCGGTGACAGAGGCAAGCGGAATGTCGCGAGCTGAAATCCCGCTGACCGTCGGAGAATGATTTTCTCCCGCGGTCTCGAATTATGGAAGACGGACCTCTGCGCCCCCGATTGAGACAGGAGGGGGGCAGGCGTACCTCTTCGCGCACCAACGACGAAGCCGTGCGCCATCAGACCGCGCCGCCTTCGTTCCGCATTCGAGGGCTTACGTACCCATGGCTGTTTCGACCAAGCGCAGGCTGCTGCCTGTCATCCTCATTGCCAACGATCTGCGGTCGGGTGACGTCGTGTTCTACGGCGACGACGGCTGGACCTGCGATCTCGGACGTGCGCGCGTGGCGCAGGACCACGGCGCGGCCGACGATCTCGAGGCCACGGGCGCGAGATCGATGGCGCGCCAGAATGTCGTCGACGCCTATCTGATCGAGATCGAGCCGACGACCGACGGCCCGCGACCGCGGCATTTTCGCGAGCGCTTCAAGACGACGGGGCCGACGATCTATCCGCATCTCGGCCGACGGTTCGGAGCGGCGCAGGCCGCAGCGGCCGGGGAGTAAGTGATGTACAAGTACGACCGGTTCGATGCGCATTTCGTCCGCGAGCGCGTCGCGCAGTTTCGCGATCAGGTCGAGCGCCGGCTCGAAGGCTCGCTGACGGAAGACGAGTTCAAGCCGCTGCGCCTGCAGAACGGGCTCTATTTGCAGCTCCACGCCTACATGTTGCGCATCGCCGTTCCTTATGGCGTGCTGAGCGCCGTGCAATTGCGCCAGTTGGCGCTGATCGCGGACAGATACGACCGTGGGTACGGGCATTTCACGACGCGCCAGAACCTGCAGTTCAACTGGCCAAAACTGGTCGACGTGCCCGAGATTCTCGATCTGCTCGCCGATGTCGACATGCATTGCATCCAGACGTCGGGGAACTGCATTCGCAACGTCACCGCGGACCAGTTTGCAGGCGTCGCTGGCGACGAGATCGAGGACCCGCGACCGGTCGCCGAACTCATCCGTCAATGGTCGAGCCATCATCCCGAGTTTTCGTTCCTGCCGCGCAAGTTCAAGGTCGCGGTATCGGGCGCGGCGCACGATCGCGCGCTTCTGAAGGCGCACGATCTCGCTATTCGCATCGTTCGCAACGAGGCGGGCGAAGCTGGCTACGAAGTGCTGGTCGGCGGCGGACTCGGTCGTACGCCGATGATCGGCAAGGTCGTGCGCGACTTCCTGCCGAAGGGCGAGTTGCTGCCGTATCTCGAGGCGGTGATGCGCGTCTACAATGCGGAAGGGCGGCGCGACAACAAGTACAAGGCGCGTATCAAGATCCTCGTTCACGAGATCGGCGTCGAAGCGTTTCAGGCGCGCGTCGAGGCGGAGCTTCGGGCGATCGAGCCGATTTCTCCCGTCGACGAGACGGCGGAGCTGGCCCGTATCGCCGAGGCGTTCGACACCATCGATTACGCCAGACTTGCCCCGCGCTCCGAAAGGTTCGAGGCTGCGCGGGCGCGAGACGCCCGGTTTGCCGCATGGGCGCAAACGAGCATCTTCACCCATCGCGTCGACGGCTATGCGGCCGTGACCGTGTCGCTGAAGCCGGTTGGCGGCGTGCCCGGCGACATGACGTCTGAACAGATGCGCCTGTTCGCCGATCTCGCCGAGCGTTTCTCCCTTGGCGAAATTCGGGTGACGCATGCGCAGAATCTCGTGCTGCCGCATGTGCGTCTGGACGACCTGCACGCGCTGTGGCTCGAACTGGCGGACGCGGAGCTCGCGACCGACAATGTCGGCCTCATCACCGATATCATCGCGTGCCCCGGTCTCGATTATTGCGCGCTCGCGACCGCGCGATCGATTCCGATCGCGCAGGCGATCTCGATGCGCTTCGGCGACGCCGTGCGGCAGGCGGAGATCGGGCCGCTGCAGATCAAGATTTCCGGCTGCATCAATGCCTGCGGCCATCATCACGTCGGGCACATCGGGATTCTCGGCCTCGAGAAGCGCGGCCAGGAATCATACCAGATCACGCTCGGAGGCGACGCCACGGAGAATGCGGCGATCGGGGAATTGCTCGGGCCCGGCGTGACGGCGCAAGAGGTTCCCGATGCGATCGAGCGCATCGTCGATCACTATCTCGCGCGCCGTCTGGCCGACGAACCGTTCATCGACGCCGTGAGGCGTCTCGGCGTCGATGAATTTCGCGCCGCGTTTCTGGGGACTCAGGATGAAGCTGCTTGATCGCGATGGCGTTCGCGCCGACACATTTTCGAGAGCGACGCCAGGGGACCGGGACTTGCACGATCGGCCGATCGTGCCGCTCGAATCGCTGGAGACGCAGCTGTCTTCGCGCGAAAAGCGACATGTCGGCGTCGAAGTGTCGAATGTCGCGAGCGTCGAACAACTCGCGCCTCATTTCGATGATCTCGCGCTGATCGCCATCGTCTTTCCGGCCTACAGCGACGGTCGTGGCTTCACGCTCGCGCGCCGCCTGCGCAACGCCGGATTTCGCGGCGTCCTGCGCGCTGTCGGTCCTCTGATCGCCGACCAGTTCGCGCACGCATTGGCGTGCGGCTTCGACGAGATCGAGGCGCCCGATGCGATTGCCGAGCGCCAACCCTATGAGCAGTGGCGGCGCGCCGGCGCCTCGATCAGCCTGCCGTATCAGCAAGGATATTCGCGTGCGAACAGCATTTTCGAACAGCGCAGGCTGGCACGACGAGGTGAATGCAATGCGTGATCTCGTTTCACTCCTCAATGCGGAATCTCATCGACTGGACGCGCTGGAGCGTTTGCGACGGCTGCGCGAGACGGTGCAGGGCCGGATAGTGTTCACGACGAGCTTCGGCCTCGAGGACCAGTATCTGTCGCATCTCATCTTTTCGCAGGATATTGCGATCGATGTCGTCACTCTCGATACCGGCCGCCTGTTCGCGGAGACTTACGCGCTGTGGCAGACGACAGAGGAAAAGTACGGGCGCCGGATCAGGGCCTACCATCCCGATGCGAATGCATTGCAGGAAATGATCGCGGATCAGGGCGTCAACGGCTTCTATCACAGCTTGGATGCGCGCAAGTCGTGCTGCGGCGTTCGCAAGGTCAAACCGTTGAAGCGCGCGCTTGAAGGGGCGAGCGCCTGGGTGACCGGCTTGCGTGGCGACCAGTCGGAAGCGCGCGGCTCCGTCGATTTCGTCTCGTTCGAAGCCGGTTTCGGCCTCATCAAGGCGAACCCGCTCGCCGATTTTTCACGCGCGCACGTCGACGCTGCGGCGCACGCTGCGGGCGTTCCGCTCAACCCGCTGCATGCGCGCGGGTTTCCCTCGATCGGCTGCGCGCCGTGCACGCGGGCCATCAAGCCGGGCGAGGACGAGCGGGCGGGCCGCTGGTGGTGGGAAAAGGACGAGAAGAAGGAGTGCGGCCTGCATGTTGCGGCCGACGGCTCGATCAAACCGCGTTTCGTCCATTCCGATGGAGACCGTCCGTGGGCCGTTTGACGCATCTGCAGGCGCTCGAAGCGGAATCGATCTTCGTTCTGCGCGAGGTGGCCGCGACCTGCGAAAAGCCCGTGCTGCTCTACTCGATCGGCAAGGATTCCGCGGTTCTGCTGCATCTCGCGATGAAGGCGTTCGCGCCCGGCAAGCCGCCGTTCCCGCTTCTGCATGTCGACACCGGCTGGAAATTTCGCGAGATGATCGCGTTTCGCGACCTGACCGCAAAGCGGCTCGGGCTCGATCTCATCGTTCATGTCAACGAAGAGGGTGTGAAGGCCGGCGTGAACCCGATCACTTCGGGGTCGGCCGTTCATACCGACGTCATGAAGACCCAAGGGTTGAAGCAGGCGCTCGACAAATACGGTTTCGACGCCGCCTTCGGCGGCGCGCGTCGCGACGAGGAGACGAGCCGCGCAAAGGAGAGGATCTTTTCGCTGCGGACGCCCGACCATCGGTGGGATCCCAAGGCGCAACGGCCAGAGCCGTGGCGCACCTTCAACACGCGCAAGCGCAAGGGCGAGAGCTTTCGTGTCTTTCCGCTGTCGAACTGGACCGAGGCTGATGTGTGGGACTACATCGCGCTCGAGAACATTCCGGTCGTGCCGCTCTATTTCGCCAAGCGCAGGCCCGTGGTCGAACGAAACGGCGCGCTGATCATGCGTGACGACGACCGCCTGCCGCTCCTGCCGGGAGAGACGCCGCAGATGCGGATGGTCCGGTTTCGGACCCTCGGTTGTTTTCCGCTGACCGGCGCGGTCGAAAGCACTGCCGCGACACTGCCCGAGATCATCGCGGAGATGCGCGCCTCGCGCTCCTCCGAGCGGCAAGGCCGCGTGATCGATCACGACGGGTCGAGCTCGATGGAGCTGAAGAAGCAGGAAGGCTATTTTTGATGCGCGCGCAGCTGAAGCTCGTCGAAACCAGCACGCCCGAGTCGATTGTCGCGGAGGATCCCGCCGCTGTCGCAAGCGGCGCCGCCGCGAAACGCTCGCTGCTACGGTTCCTGACATGCGGGTCGGTGGACGATGGCAAGTCGACGCTGCTCGGCCGTCTCCTGTACGAGACGGGGGCGGTGTTCGACGACCAGTTGCAGGTGCTCGAACGCGATAGCGTCCGGTTCGGCACGACCGGCGACGACATGGACTATGCGCTTCTCGTCGACGGGCTTTCGGCCGAGCGCGAGCAAGGCATCACAATCGATGTCGCCTACCGCTATTTCTCGACCGCGAAGCGCGCATTTATCGCGGCGGATACGCCCGGCCACGAGCAATATACGCGCAACATGGCGACCGGCGCCTCGACAGCCGATGTCGCGATCATTCTCGTCGACGCGCGCAAGGGAGTCTTGCCGCAGACGCGTCGGCATTCCTACATCGTCTCGATGCTCGGCGTGCGACGGGTCATCGTCGCGGTCAACAAGATCGATCTCGTCGACTACGACGAGAGTGTTTTCCACCGTATCGAGCAGGAGTATCGCAAGCTGGCGGGGGCGCTCGAATTTCTCGAATGCCATTTCGTGCCGGTCTCGGCGCGTTTCGGCGACAATGTGGTCGCCGTATCCGACAAGACCCCGTGGTACGGGCGGGCGCCGCTGCTCGCCCTGCTGGAGAATATCGAGGCAGCGCCGCAGTCGGACGATGCGTTTCGTTTTCCCGTGCAATGGGTGAACCGACCGCATCTCGACTTTCGAGGCTTTTCGGGCACGATCGCGAGCGGTTCGATCGGGGTCGGCGACCGGATCATTGCGCTTCCTCGCGGTCGTTCGAGCAGGGTCGTTCGGATCCTCGGGCCTTCGGGCGATCTCGACGTCGCCACGTCCGGGCAGTCGATAACCTTGACGCTGGCGGATGAGATCGACATTTCCCGCGGCGATGTGATCGTGGCGGCGTCAGCGCCGACGGCCCCGCAGCGACATGTCGTCGCCCGTCTCCTGGCGATGAACGAAGCGCAGCTGGCGCCGGGCAGAAATTATGTCGTGAGAATCGGCGCCAATCTGGCGAGCGCGCGGCTCGTTGCACTGCATCACCAGGTAGACGTTCACGACTACAGCGAGCAGCCGGCCGCGGCCTTGCCGATGAACGGGATCGGGCTGGCGACGCTGCGCTTCGAAACGGATGTCGTCGCAACTTCCTATCGTGCGTGTCAGACGCTCGGCGCGCTGCTGCTGATCGATCCGCACAGCAATGAAACAGTCGGCCTCGGCGTCGTCGAGGATGACGTCGGGAAAGCGGTCGTCCCGACACAAATGTGGACTACCCGTCTCGCGACAGGACTAGCAGATTTCGGCGTGCTGCCGGCTGATGCTGGCCAAAGCGAACTGGCGTGGCTGGCGGCGAGCGCTCTCGTCACGACGTTGATCGTTCTGGCGCTGAGCGGTTCCCTGGCGGTCTCCGTCATGGTCGGGCTTGCCGATTTCGTGGTTCGGCCTGTTCTGCGGGTCCTCTTCCGATCCACATGGGCTGCTGCATCGAGACGACGCGCCGCGGTTCGGGAGACAGAGCTGACGACGGACGGCGGCGGCATCTGAACGGTTTGCCCGAGACATCGGATCTTCGATGCAGATCGATCCTCTCTACACACTGTCCGGCGCCATCGTCGGCTTCGTCGTCGGCCTGACGGGGGTCGGCGGCGGCTCTCTGATGACGCCGGCGCTCGTCTTGCTGTTCGGGGTTCATCCGGCGACCGCGGTCGGCACGGATCTGTTGTTCGCGGCTATAACGAAGACCGCCGGCGCTGCTGTTCACGGTTGCAAGCGAAATATCGACTGGCGGATTGTCGCGCGGCTTGCGGCCGGTAGCGCGCCGAGCTCCGCGCTCACGTTGTTCCTGATGGATCGTCTGGGCGTACATACCGCCCAAATGTCGCGTACGATCGGCGTCGTTTTGGGCGTCGCGCTCGTAGCGACGGCGCTGTCGATCCTCCTGCGCAGGCAGTTGCTGGACCTAAAGCTGGGGCCGAGGCCCGTTTCCGAGGCGGTTCGGGCGCGCGTCACAATTCTGTTCGGCGCGCTTCTCGGCGTCCTTGTGTCCGTTTCCTCTGTGGGCGCCGGCGCGATGGGCCTGACCGTCCTGCTGCTGCTCTACCCGGCCGCGCCAATCGTGCGCATCGTTGGAGCTGACGTCGCCCATGCCGTGCCGCTGACCTTCATCGCGGGCATTGGCCACTGGATGATCGGATCGGTCGATTTGGCGATGCTTGCATCGCTGCTGGTCGGGTCCGTGCCCGGCGTGGTCATAGGCGCGCAATTGGCGCCCGATGTCGACGAACGCGCAATAAGGATCGTGCTGTCGGTAGTGCTCGGCATTGCGGGGATCCGGCTCATCGTGGCCTGAGCTACGGGCGCCTGGCCGCTTTCAGCGACAGGCGACGCCGACGGGAACGCTGACGCCGGACCGTCCCTGGAGCGGCGGAAAAGGGCCGGCGCGGCGCACCGCCGCGAGCGAGGCCGCGTCGAAGGCGGAATTGCCGCTCGGGCTCGAGATCGACGCGCCGGATACGGCGCCCGAACGCCCGATGGACAGGGCGATCACGACGCGGGAGCCGGCGCCGAGCGAACAGCGGCTTCCGACCGCGGCGCGCACCGCGCGGGCGACGAGCGCGCGATACGAGGCGGCGTCGAAATCGGTTGCGCGTGAGACATGTGCGCCAGAAGCGGCGGCCGGCCGTGAACCCGCGCCGCCGCGCTCGACCGCGGCCATGCGCCGGGCTTCCGCGCGTTCCGCCCGCCGTTCCGCTTGCGCGCGCGCAGCGCTAAGGCGCGCGGCCTTGCGACGCTGTTCCCGCTCCGCTGCGCGACGTTCGGCCTCTTCGCGCGCCTGGCGCATGTGTTGCTCGGCGCGTGCGCGTTCGATCGCCCGACGTTCGGCTCGCCTTTGCAGCTCCCTCTGCACGGCTTTGTCGACTGGCTCCTGCTCATCGCGCTCGATGCGCGTCGGCGGTCGAGGCGTCGGCGTCGAGTTGGGTCTGACTTCCGGCGTAGCTTCGATCGCAGCCTGCTGGTTCGGGGCAGGCGAGGCGGCCGCGAGGGGCGGCGGCTCCGCGGGCGTCGGTTGCGCCGGACCGGGCGAAGGCGGCGGCGCTGCGTCTGCTGCTTCCTGCGGAGGCGGGGGCGCGATCTCCGGCGGCGATGCGGCCGCGACCTGCGGCGCCTCCTCGGCTTTGGCGGGCGTGTCGGCTGCCTGCTCCGGCGCCGACGCCGCTTCCGGCCGGGCGCCGCTCTCGATCACGATTTCGATCGGGATTTCCTGCTCGGCGCCGATGTCTCCCAAAGCCGGACGGCCGAAATGCACAAAGCCGAGGAGCGCGGCGGCGTGCAGGACTCCCGATGCGCCTGCGGCGATCGCGAAGCGTGTCGCCTCGAACCGGGGTGTTACGCGCGGCAAATGAAAAAGATCGGCGGTCGCGATCTGCCTCATCGCGCCATTGTCCGATGATGCGGGCGGGGCCTGTTTCTCCCCTTGCCAATCTCGCCCCGGCAGCAGGCGCGTCAGGTCGAATGCGGCCACGTCCGTCGCGCGCTCGGACAGGCCGATTGCTCCCTCGCGCAATGCATTCGTGTTTGCCGCCAAGCACGCCTCCAGAGCGCGACGTCAAGCGCCGGAAGTCCCCGTCCGGGCAATGCGCGCCAGTGTCGACGGCCGGTCTCCTGACTCGCGGCTCATGCGGTCGACGCGCCTTCCCGGCTCGAGAGGCCCGCCTGGAGGAGGGGCCTCGCCAGTGGCGATGAGCGTCGACCTAACCGCTCACAGTTGCGGGGGCAGTCGCGGAATTGGCGCAGGGCCGCACCGCGTTCCCGTTTAACTTCGCCCCCTGCGGGGCGAAGGACCGTCGCGGGCACATTAGGCGAGCGGAGAGCGCATCGCAAATCGCCTGTTGCCGAAAGCACACAGTCTCACGCGAATCCAGCGACGCAGGCTTGGCCGGTCTGCTGCGTCGCGCGCGCGTCGATTGACTCTGGTCGTCGACGGCTCGTACATGACCGCTGATGGTTCCCTTCGGGGATGAAAACGGGAATGTGGTGCGGGCTTGCCCAAAACCGCAGCTGCCCCCGCAACTGTAAGCGGTTAGCAGAGAGCCGACATGCCACTGCGGGCGTCCGCGGGAAGGCGGCTTGTAGCATGGACCCGTGAGCCAGGAGACCTGCCATCAATCGTGGTCACGCGCGATGGCTTCGGGCGGGGTGTCTCGAAGAGGTTTCGGCTCCTGCTGTTTGCAGACAGTCGTGATCGATCGCAGTGACGGTCCACGCTCGCTGCGAGTCTCAAGTTCCATGTTCCTTACTTCCTGCCCCGCCATCTCCGGCGTTCGTCGTCGTTTGCTCGCGCGTGTCGCGCCTGCCGCGCTTCTTTTCATTTCGGGCAATGCATTCGCGCAACAGGCGCAGCGCGTCGAACGTCTCGAAGAGATCAACGTCGTCGCCACTTCGACGCCGACGCCGAACGACCAGACCGGCAGTTCCGTCACGGTCGTCACCGCCGAGCAAATTCGTGAGATGCAGCGCCGCACGGCGCCGGAGATCCTGCAATCCGTTCCCGGCCTCACCGTGGTGCAGACGGGTGGAACCGGCGGCTACACCAATGTGTTCATGCGCGGCACGAACGCCAATCATGTGAAAGTGCTGATCGACGGCATCGAGGTCAACGATCCGGCTTCGGCCAATGGCACGTTCGATTTCGGGCAATTGCTGGCGGGCGATATCGAGCGCATCGAAGTGCTGCGCGGCCCGCAAAGCGGCCTCTACGGGTCGGATGCGATCGGCGGCGTGATCTCGATCACGACCAAGAAAGGCGAGGGGCCGGCCAAAATCACCGCGTTCGCGGAGGGTGGATCGTTCGGCACGCTCAACAGTTCGATCGGCGTGCGCGGTTCGCACGAGCGCGTGAACTACGCGTTCGCTTTACAGCGCCAGAGCTTAGGAAATCTGCCGGTGACGCCGGCGGAACTCACGCCCCCCGGCGTTCCGGTCAACAATAATTCCTACAACAATCTGACCTTTTCCTCGAAGGTCGGCGCGCAGCTCGCTGATATGTTCGGCGTCAATCTCGTCGGGCGCTATACCGAAGGACGCCTGCGCTTCACCAGCGACGACTTCGGCTTTCCCTACGGCTTCGCCTTCAGCTCGCCCAATGCGCGTCAGGACTATCAGCGCGACAAGCAATCCTACGTGCGCGGCGAAGCGACGGCCAATCTGCTCGACGGTCGCCTCAAGAGCTGGCTGGGCGTGTCGCACATGCGCTCGGACACCTGGGCCAAGCCCGGCGACCAGACGCCGAGCTTCTTTTCTTCGGGCTATCAACCGCCTTATCAATATATAGGGGAACGTACGAAGTTCGACTGGCGCGGCGAATTCGAAGTCGTGAAGGGCCACAAGCTGATCGCCGGCGCCGAGACGCAGCGCGACTGGCTGACGATTCCGATGCTCGATCCGACGCAGACGGCGACCGAGGCGGCGCTGACGAACAGCGCCGGCTATGTCGAATATGTCGGCAATTTCTTCGACCGCTTCTTCCTCACCGCCAATGCGCGACGCGACCGCAACAGCCAGTTCGGCGGTCATACCACCTATCGCATCGCGCCGTCCTTCCATGTGCCGTGGACGGATACGGTGCTCAAGGCGAGCTACGGCACGGGTTTCAAGGCGCCGACGCTGAACCAGCTCTACGTGTCCTATCCGGCCTTTTTCTATTTCGCTAATCCGCGGTTGCAGCCCGAGCAGAGCCGCGGCTTCGACGTCGGCTTCGAGCAGCCTCTGTTCGAGGATCGCTTCCGCTTCGGCGCGACCTATTTCCGCAACCGCATCAAGGATCTCATCAACACGCAATTCGATCCGACGACGTTCACGTCGACGCTGGTCAATATTGGCAGCGGCAAGACCTATGGCGTCGAGGCGTTTGCGCAGGCGCGCATTTTCGATCAGCTGACACTGCGCGCGGACTATACCTACACGGTCGCGCGCGACGCGAGCCCGATTGCGGCGACCGTGGGCGCGGCGCGGGCGGAACTGCTGCGACAAGCGATCGAGGGAACGCCGCAGCCGGATCTGCTGCGTCGTCCGCGTCGCAAGGCGAGCCTGCAGGCGACGTGGAAGCCGATCGACAAAATCAGCCTGTCGGCAAGCGTGGTTCGCGTGAGCGGCTGGATCGACGGCACGCGCGACTTCTCGATTCCGCGCTTCAAGGCGCCGGGCTACATGCTGGTCAATGTCGCCAGCTCCTACGAGTTCGCTGAGGGCGTGACGGCGACGGCGCGCGTCGACAATCTGTTCAACAAACAATACCAGAGCCCGACCGGTTTTCGCGCGCCGGGCATGGCGGCCTATGCGGGATTGCGCGTAACCTACTAAGCGCGCCGTGACAGCCTCGCTCGTGCGCGAGGCCCGTGCAATGAAAAGAGCCGGATCGGCGTTCGCGCGATCCGGCTCGATGGGTCGAGGCGCCTGCGCCGTCGACTAGTCTTCCTTGTAGCCCAGCGCCGGCGTGCCCTGCGTCGCGCCGTAATATTTGTACGGCAGGAATTTGCCGGACATGCCGATCTTGACGCGGTCGCCCTTGGGATCGGGCAGGCGCTCCATCTCGAAATCGAAGTCGATCGCGGACATGATGCCGTCGCCGAATTCTTCCTCGATCAACGCCTTCCACGCGGGCGCATTGACCATGACCAGTTCATAGAAGCGATAGATCAGCGGATCGGTCGGCGGCATCGGCGTGCCCATGCCGCGATAGGGCACTTCATTGAGCATGCGCTCTTCCATCACGCTGAGGCCGAAGAGGTCGGCCGCCTTCTTCGCCAGCGGCTTGACCAGCTTCATCTGGCCGAGCAGCGCGCCGACGATCAGAACCTCGGACATGCCGCCGATCTCGCCGCAGATATATTTCCAGCTCCAGCCCTTCTCGCGCTTGATGTCGAGAATCTTTTCGGTGAGTTCTTCACGCTTCATTGCGCTCTCCTTCTTGAGCTTCGTTGTTTGAGGTTTGAGGGTTTCGGGGTCATTCCTCGCGCGCCCAGCTCGCCTTGCGGATCGCGCGTTCGCAGATCCAGTCGAGCGAGAAACCAATGACGCCGATGATGACGACCGTCGCGGCGAGGCGGTCATATTCGAGAGCGTCTCGGGCGTCGTTGATGGAATAGCCGAGGCCGGAGGTGACCCCGAGAAATTCCGCCGGCACCAGAACGATCCATGCGACGCCGACGGCGAGCCTGATGCCAGCCAGCGCATCCTGTGCAATCGCCGGCATGATGATCGTGAACAGCATGTGCCAGGGGCGAGCGCCGAGGTTGCGTCCGACCTTGAACCACGCGGGATCGATGCGGCGGAAGCCGTGCGCGGTCGAGAACAGGATCGGCCAGACGGCGGCGACGCCGATCAGGAATATGATCGCGCGGTCCCACGAGGGGAAGGCGAGCACCGCGATCGGCATCCAGGCGAGCGGCGAGATCATGCGCAGGAACTGGAAGGGAACCGAGCTCGCTTCGCGCGCGGCGCGAAAGCGACCGATGACGATGCCGAGCGGCACGCCGATGGCGATCGCCCAGGCAAGCCCGGCGCCGATACGCATCAGGCTCGGCCAGGTCATGCGCCAGGCAAAGCCGCTCTCCAGCATCTCCCACAATTTCTCGAAGGTCGGCGCCGGCGCGAAGCCTGCGAAATTCGCGGTCGCCGGATTGTCGGCGATGATCTTGCCGCCGACCCACCAGACGGCGAGCAGGACGGCAAGACCAATCAGCGCGAAGCCTGCCCCGCGTGAGGCGTCGCCCACCTTGCGGGCGCGCGCCTCGCTTTCGAATTGCGCAAGGGCTGCGCCGTCGATCGCTTCCGCGCTCATAGGGCAAGCGTCTCCTCGCGTGCGAAAGGATCCTTCGGATTGACGCTCGGATCGTTCTTCCACTGCGGATATTTGTCCATCGCCTTGCGGACGAAGTCGTAATTGACGAGATCCTTGGCGACGAATTCAGGATCGAGGCTCTTGAGGAAGGTCGTGTCGCCGCTGACGACCGTGTCGTTCATCGCTTTCACGATCATCTTCGTCGCGGACGGGTAGGGCCATGGCTGGAAGTCGATGCGGCCGATCTTCCAGTCATCGTGCTTGATCGCGCCTTGCTTGTCGTAGAAGCCATGGTCGTAATAGGTCATCGCGCGCTCCACGACCGGCACGGGCATCGGGAGATAACCGCCGCCGTCTTTCGACAGGAGCTTGGCGACCTCTTTCTTGTTCTGCGAGGCGTAGACTTCCGCGCGGACGATCGCGTTCATCACTTTCTGTGTCCACTCGGGCTTCTTGGTCGTCACCTCCTCGTGCATGCAGATCACGCAGCACGGATGGTTCTTCCAGATGTCGCCGGTGAAGCGCAGCATCCGGCCGCCGGCCTTCAGTTCGCCCATGGCGTTGAAAGGCTCGGCGACGATATAGCCGTCGATCTTCTTGGCGGCGAGCGCAGCGGGCATGTCGGGCGGACCCATAACCTGCAGGTTGCATTCGTCGGGCGCGAGCGTTTCGGACTGCGACTTGATGACGGGCTTCACCCCGGACTGCCGCAGCGCGTATTGCAGCACGATATTGTGCATCGAGTACCAGAAGGGCACGGCGATCTGCTTGCCGCCGAGGTCCTTGAAGCTCTTCACGTCGGTGTGGCCGCCGACGATGACGCCGGAGCCGTTGGTGTGCGCCCAGGCCATGATCTTGACCGGGAACTTGTTGTTGTAGCGCATCCACACCGGGATGGGCTTGAGCAGGTGCACGAGATTGAACTTGCCGGCGGCGAAGGATTCGACCAGCGGCGACCAGCCGCGGATCAGCGTCGGCTTTTCGGATTGGAGCCCTTCTTCCTTGAAGAAGCCCATGCCGTGGGCGACGAGGAGCGCGGTAGCGTCGGTGATCGGGAGATAGCCGATGCGCACGACATCGTCGTCGGCGGCCATCGCCGACTGGTTGAAGCCGCCGAGCATCGCGCCGAGTGCGGCAAGGCCGCCGGCGGCCAGCATGTCGAGCGAACGCCGGCGCGTGATCGACAGACGGAAGCGGTCATCATCGGGATGGATGATGTCGAGGCCACAACGTTCACACATATCGATCTTCCCTCTGTTGTCTCAGCGTTGTCCCGCGGCGGCGAGCCGCAGGGTTTCGACGCCCGCCAGGCGGGCAGCGGCGAGTTCCACGGAGCGGCCGGAGGCGCCCTCGAACGATTTCTGCAGGCGCTCCTGAGCGGCCTGTGCGGCGGCGCTGCGCTCGGAGCGATCGGCGTCGTCCAGATCAATCGGCACAATGTCGAAGATGCGGCCGGGGTTCGGCGCCATGACGATGGCGCGGTCGGCCATGGTGACCGCCTCGGGGATATCGTGCGTGACGATGACCAGCGTAATGCCGATCTCGCTGGCGATACGGCGTACGTCCTGCTGCAACGCGCGGCGCGTGACGAGGTCGAGCGCGGAGAAGGGTTCATCGAGAAACAGTACTTCAGGATGAACGGCGAGCGACCGTGCGAGCGCGACGCGTTGCTGCTGGCCGCCCGAGAGTTCCTGCACGTTGCGTTTCTCGTAGCCGTCGAGTTCGACCAGCGCGAGCAGTTCATGGACGCGCGCCTCGATTTCCTTTTTCGGCCTGCCGGCGAATTTGAGGCCTAGGCCGACGCTTTGCGCGACCGTCATCCATGGGAAAAGGTGCGGCTGCTGAAACATCACGACGCATTCGGGGGAGGGCCCTTTCACCAGCGCGCCGTCGAGCCGGATTTCGCCCTTCGTCGGCGCGGTGAGGCCGGACATGATGTGAAGCAGGGTCGACTTGCCGCAGCCAGAACGCCCGACCAGCGCGACCGCCTCGCAGGGCTGGATCTCGAAATCGACATCGGTGAGCGCATAGGTCGCGTTGCGACGGAAGCGATGGCTGACGCCGGTCACGGCAATATGCGCTCCGGGCTTTCGTCCGCGATGCCTGTCCGATGCAACCGTCATTGGCCCTCCTGCGGAAAATCCGTCGAGTGCGGCGCGCGCGTGTCGCGCCGATTTTCTGCCTTCGAAGCAAGCGTTGTGCCGTTCGGAGCGGCATGACTGCGACGTTTCGTCATGAGGCGCGCTCCAGCGCGTGCCGAACGAAGTCGAGCCGGTCCTGGCCGAAGAAGATTTCGCCCGCGAGGCGGTAGGTCGGCGATCCGAAGATTCCGGCGTCGATCGCGGCCTGTGTATTGGCCTCGAAGGTCGCCTGCGTCTCCGGCTCTGCGGCGACCTGCATGACGACCTGCGGATCAAGTCCGCATTCGCGAAGAAGGAGGGACAGCGAGTCCGGCGAGGCGATGTCGAGATCGCGGGCCCAGCAGGCGGCGAGTGTCGCGCCGGCCATGAGGTCGACCGGACCGTTCATGCGATCGACAGCGATGATCGTGCGCGCCGCCGGCGCGCCGTCCGTCGGCCAGAACCGCGGTTTCGCGTTGACGGGTAGTGCGCGCGCCGCCGCCCAGCGCGCAATGTCGGTTGCACGATACGCACGACGCGTGTCGGATTGTTTGGCGGGCGGAGTCGATCCACCTTCCGCGAAAACGCGCGCAATATCGACAGGGCGTTGACGAACATGCGCGCCAAACTCCCCGGCCAGACGCAGGAGAGCGTCGTGGCCGAGGTAGGCGTAGCCCGAGACCGGCGTGAAGAAGTGCTCGATCTCGGTCATGGGTCACGCAGCCTTCGCTGCGGCGAGGGGCAGGCCCTCTTCGATCGGCAGGGAAGGATCGCGCGACCATTCATTCCAGGAGCCGAAGTACATACGCACGTCCTTGACGCCCGCATTCTTCAGCGCGACGAAGGTGTTGGAGGCGCGCGCGCCCTTGAAGCAGTAGAGATAGACGGTGGAGGCCGGCGTAATGCCGACGGTCGCGCATTCCGCGAGAATCTCGTCCTTCGACTTGAAGCGCGGTCCGTCCGCCGTCGGCTTCATCATGCGATACCACTCGAGCCAGACGGCGCCGGGAATGCGGCCCTTGCGCGGGCAGAAATCCTTGCCGTAGGGCGAGGAAGAATCGCCGATCCATTCGTCGACGTCGCGCACGTCGAGCAGCACGATTTTCGGATCGCCGACCGCTTCAAGCATCTGCCTGGCGTCGATGAGAATGTCGCCCGCCGCCGGATCAATCGCGAAGCCGCCCATGGCGGGCGAGGGCGCTTCGGTGGAGAGCGGAAGACCGTCGGCTTTCCAGGCGTCGAGACCGCCATGCAGCACTTTGGCCGAGGGATAGCCGAGGAAGGCGAGGATGTAATAGCCGCGGCAGGACTGGCCGAAGCCCGAATTCATCGATTGTTCGTAGACGACGGCGGTTTCCTTGCCGGTCAGGCCGGCCTTGGCGAAGGCTTCGGCGAATTTGTGTTTCAGTTCGCTCATGCCTTCCGGCGTCGAGGTCGCCAGATAGGTGAAGATCTCGTGGACGTTGACCGCGCCGGGGATGTGTCCCGCCGCGTAGGATTCCGGCGCCCGCGTGTCGATCACGACCGTCGGGTTCGTCTTCATGAAAGTCGCGAGATCGGCAGCCGTAACCAATACATCCGTCATGACGAACTCCATCCGGTTGGGGAAGCGCGGCCGCCGTGGCGGCCGCATCCGACGCATCGTCGGATCTCAGTGCGCCGTATCGGCGAGCATCTTGCGCAACTGTTTGGTGGCCGGCGTGACGATGGCGATGAACCAGGCCTCGCGCAGGCGGCGTTGCGCGCGGTGGGCGGCGACATAGCCGCGCGCGCCGCAATGGAGCATGGCCGCATTGGCCGCCGCGACACAGGCGTCGCCGCCGGCGAGCCGCAGTTCGATGATGCGCCGCCAATAGGCGATGTCCGTATCGTAGGGCGTCTTCGCAAGCTCCATCACTTCCGCCTCGACCTTTTCGAGCATCTCCTCGAAATGCTCGGGCTGTTCGGGCAGATAGCAATTGACGTGGCCGAGCGCGGGCTTCACCTCGCGCATCATGGCGATGCAATCGCGGATGAGGCCGAAGGCCATGCCAAACTGCAGCAGCAGAAAGCCGGCGCGCACCTTCTTCACGTAGCTCATGGCGTCATGCGAGAGCACCATGGAGTCTGGGATGAAGGCGTCGCGGAACTGCACGGCGTAAGTGCCCGTGCCGTCCATCGCAAGGAAGGGCTCGCAGGGCTTCAGCGTCACGCCTGGGCCCGCGCAGTCCGCAAGGAACATGACACGCTGGCCGTCCGCTTCGATTTCGCAGATCGCGCCGAAGAGATGGTCGGGGCCGAGGTTGGAGACCCAGGGCAGGATGCCGCGAACCGTGTAGCCGCCCTGCACGCGCTGCGCTTTCAGGCGCAATTGCTCGATCGCGTAGAAGGTCTTCATCGGATTCGAGAGACCGGTGCCGCCGAGCTGTTCGCCCGAGGCGATGCGCGGCAGCAGGCGTTCGCGTAGCTCGACGTTATCGGTGTTGAGCACGTACCAGCCGAGCGTGTCCTGGCACCAGGCCATGAAGCCGGTGGCCGTGCATGTCTGCGAGACGATCGACATGGTGGCGATCGCCTCGCGGAGGTCGGCCTTGCCGTCGGGCGCCAGATGCGCGCCCCAGGCGCCGACCGTTCCGAAAGCGCGCATGGTCTCGGCGGGATAGAGACCTTTGTCGATTTCGACGACCTGTGCGTTGAGATCGCTGCACGCGATCTTGCGCACGGCGTCGCGGAGGGCCACGGCGCCTTCGGTCGCGGGCTTGTCGATCACTGCTTCCTGAAGCGCCATGGCGCCCTCCCTTGGCTCAGAGGCCGACTTCGAGGTTGACGGGGCGGATGAACGTGTTGGCGACCGGCGACCATTTGGTCACGTGCGCGATCAGCTTCTCGATCTCTTCCTTCGAGACGCCGTCGCATTCCATGTCGACCTTGATGCGCACGTCGGTGAAGCCGACCGGCTTCTCGCTGAGATCGCCCGTGCCCCAGACGCCGGTGATGTTGAGGTCGCCCTCGAGCGCGAGTTCGAGCTTGCGCACGATCCAGCCGCGATGGACGGCGTTGGCGTGCAGGCCGACCGCGACACAGGAACCGAGAGCGGCGAGCGAGGCTTCCGAGGGATTGGGCGCGGTGTCGTCGCCGAGCAGCGCCGGCGGCTCGTCCACGATGTAGGGCGGCAGATTGCGGATGTAGTTGAGGTGGCGGAACTTGCCTTCCGCAACCGTCTTGCACTTCAGCGTCTTGATCGCTTTCGGATTGGCCTTGCCCGAGGCGATCAGGCCGTCGAGGCCGCCCTTGTCGATGGGGGCGAGGCAACCGGTGAGAACTACTTCTTCCTTCAGAGCGGTCATGGCGTTCCTCCAGTGGATGAGCTATGCAGACTGACCGGTCTGTCTATTGCATGGAGCGTGCCACAACGGCTCCGGAGGTTGGAAATGGCTGTTTTGCTGGAGTCAGGGCCTCGATCGGGCAGGACGCCCGAGGCCCGGCGCCACATGGAACGTCATTCTGCTTTGCGGTCGTTGGGCCCATGCACAGGAAAGGGGCGCCGCCCATGAACGAGATGATTTGCGTGGCCGATCCAGCCGATCTCGCGGCATTGTCCCCGCGCGAGCGGCTCATCCTCGCCGCGACGCGGCTGTTCTGCGCGCACGGGATCGCCGCAACGGGCGTCGACGCCGTGCTGCGTGAGGCGGGCGTCGCCAAAATGACGCTCTACAAGCTATTCGGCTCGAAGGATCGGCTCGTCGAGGCCGTGCTGGATGAGGAGGGCCGGCGCTGGCGCGGCTGGTTCCTGCCGGCGCTGACGCAAGGGCCCGGGACGGCTCGTGAAAAGCTCGACCGCGTTTTTCCGCTGCTCAGGGAATGGTTCGAGCGCGAGGATTTCTATGGCTGCCCGTTCATCAATGCGGTTGGCGAACATGAGAAGAGCGATCCGCGACTGCGCGAACTCGCCATGCAGCACAAGGCGGCGGTCCTCGATGCGATTTCGGCGCTGGCGGCCGAGGCCGGCGCGCGCGAACCTGAATCGCTGGCGCATCAGATCGGATTGCTGATCGATGGCGCGATCGTCGCGGCGATGGTCACACGTCAGCCGGCGCTGGCCGATGTTGCAGCTACGGCTTGCGGCGCGGTCGTTGATGCGGCGCTGCCGGCACGCCGACGCGCCCAGAAGGCCTAAAGGCGCGCCTCAGAACTGCGCCTGCTCGGCCTCGAGATAGGCGATCGAGACGTATTTGCCGATGTTGTTGGCCCAGCCCTTGGTCTCCTGGGCCTTCTCGGACACGCGCGGGTCTTTCATGGCCTCGGCGAGCGCGCCTTCGAGCGGGATGCCCTGCTTCACGGCGCGCGTACAGGCCTCGTAGATGCCGGCGAACAGCGAGCGCTGCCATTCCAGAACCTTTTGGCCGGCGTCGCCGTGCGCGGGGACCCACACGGCCGTCTTGCTGTTTGCGATCAGCTTGTCGATGGCGTCGAGCGTGCCCTGGTACGAGCCGTCCTCCATGTTGGCGATGCGGCGGTCCATGAGAATGTCGCCGACGCACATGGCTTGATCTTCCGGCACTTCGATAGCGATGTCGAAGGGCGTGTGGGCCGTGCCGTAGTGATGGACACGCAGCGTGGCGTCGCCGAGCGAGAGCGTGAAGCCGTGGTCGACATCCTTGCTCGGCGGGATGATGCGCGTGCCCGAACTCGCCTGGTTCGTCCATTTCAGCATGGCGTCGCGCCAGGAGGTTCCCGTGCCGCCCTCGATCGCGGTGCGCGTGCCCGCCATGGCGTAGATCGGGATTTCCTTGCCGTAGGCTTCCACGAAGCCGTGGTTCCCGAGCCAATGGTCGCCGTGGTAGTGCGTGTTGAAGACGCCGATCACGGGCGCCTTCGTCACCGTCTGTAATTGTCGAATGCTCATCCGCGCGATCTGCAGCGAGGCGCCGCTGTCGATGACGATGACGCCCTCTTTGCCGACGATGAAAACTATGTTGGACATCAATCCCTGGTTTTCGGGCGTCGGAAAGCCGTCGGGCGCCTCGACCATGTAGATATGCGGGCTCAGCTTCTGGATCGGCTGGTCTTTCACCGGCGGGCCGAGCACGACATCGTCATCGGCGGCGAAGGCCGGCATGCAGAGATTGTATTGCGCCAGCGGCAGACCGCCGGCCACGGCCGCTCCTGCGAGGACGTTTCGCCGCGTGATCGCCATGTGCGCCTCTGCTGCCTACTTGTATTTGTAGAAGTCGGCATTGAGCGCCGACGACATTTTTTCGATGTCTTCCGGGAAGGCCATCACGCCGGTGTTGGCGACGCAGAGCTTGACGTAACGGTCGAGCGCGGCGCGATCCCTGGCCTTGCGATCCTCGCGCGTGTACAGGCTCAGCGCCTCGTTGTCGGCGGAATGGCTCTGATGGCAATTGCCGTTGCAATTGTGTTCCTTGAGAAGCGCGCGTCCCTCGGAGATCGTGGAAGCATCTTCGGCGAAGGCCGACGATGAGCCGAGCGACAGGAGTGCTGCGAGGGCGAGGCTAGGCGATCGCATAGGCGCGCTTCTCCCTGCGCTGATCGATGAGGCGGTCCGTAACGACGGCGCCGATCCACATGGACCACAGGACGATCCAGGCCGTCAGCGCGAAGACCGAGGCGCCGGAGACGCCGGCGCCGACGGCGCAGCCGCCGGCCAGTACGCCGCCGAAGCCCATGAGACAGCCGCCGGCAATGTATCGACGCATGCTGGAGCCGTCATGAAAGCCTTCGAGCTTCAGGTCGCCGTTGAGCGCGCCCGACATGAAAGCCCCGATGAAGACGCCGGGGATGAGCCCGAGATCGAAGGTGACTTTCGAACCCGGCGGCGCGAGCACGTACATCAGCATGTCGGCGGACGGCGACGTGAAGCTGACGGCGTGCACCGGCGCCACTTCGAACGAGACCGAAGCCATGTAGAAATTGAACCACCAGGCGAGACCGACCATCAAGCCAACTCCGATCGCGGCGAAGGCGTAGGATAGTCTTGTCTTCGAGCGCATGGCGATCACGACGCCCGCGATCAGCCACAGGACGGCGAAGATCAGGCCACCCTTGTTGCCGATCTTGAACATGGCGAGCAGGTCGCGCGTCGAGGAATCGATCGTCCACCAGCTGTTGATGGCCGCGCGCGCCGGCGATAGCAGTCCGTCGCGCGACATTTGCGCAACCACGGCGAAGACGAGTCCCGACAGAAGCGCGCGCAGGTTGCCGGTCGCCGAGAGCACCAGCATGCGGCTGCCGCAGGCGCGCGTCAGCGTCATGCCGCAGCCGAACATCAGCCCGCCGATGATCGCGCCCGACAGGCTGCCGGTATTGTTGAGTTGGCGCACCGCGCCGGTGTTGAAGAGTTCGAGCAGGATCAGAGCCTGCGTGACGATCAGCGCGGTCGAAAAGGTGAAAAGCCAGATCGCCATGCGCTCGCCGATCACGCCATGCGCGATCTCGAGCGTCGCTGCGCGCAGGCAGAAGCGGGAATATTGCGCGAACGCGCCGAACAATATTCCGACAACGAGGCCGCCGAGGGCGAGGACCCACTGATCCCCGAGCGTATCGATCAGCCACTCGACCATGTCAGGGCTTGATATAGGCGTAGTGTTCGCGGAACTGAAGCTGGCCGAGGCGGACTACGCCCGAGGGCGTGAAATCGGCGTCGAGAACGAACTTGTCCTTGGCGATGTTACGCCGCTTCATGGTGATCTCGCAGACCTCGAAGGTGACGCCCTTGGCCTTCAGGCCCGAGATCAGCGGGCCGTATTCGGCGCCACTCTTCTGATCCTTCGCGCCATCGAACAGGAAGTCGATGCCGTCGGCATGGGCGACGACGACGATCTTGGTGTCCGGGGCGACGTCGAGATGGTTGCGGATATTGCGCAGGCCCTTGAGCGCCTGCGCGGCCGCGTTGTCGATGTGATAGACGACCTTGTCGCCGGCGAAAGCCGGCGTCGCGCCGACGAGGAGGAGAAGAACGAGCGCGATCCGTTGCAGGGCGTGACGTAGAGCGTTCATCGATTTCCTCCTCATGATTATTATGTCAGGCGGCCATGCCGGGATTGCCGTCGACGTTCTTGAGCTTGGGCAGGTTGAGATCCGGCGTCTTGACGGTCTTCTTGGCGCGCAGATTTCGGGCGACGAGATCCCAGATAGGCTCACCGCCGGCGTCCTTGGCGGCTTCGGCGACCGGCGCCCAGCCGGCGACCTTATAGGTCTTGTTCGCCTCTATGGCCTTGCCCTTGAGCGTCATATTGTCGATGCGCGAGCCCATGGTGGCGGTCGGGTCGCACGAATAGTTCATGCCGCCGACGCGGACCATGTCGCCGCCCTGCTGATAGTAGGGGTCGGGGTTGAAGAGGTTGTCGCAGACGTCCTCGAGGATTTCCTTGATCTGCGAGCCCTTCATCTCGGTGAGGGTCACATAGGGATAAGTGATCGCGGTCTGGTCGAGGACGTTTTCCATCGTGATCGCTTCGCCCGGCAGGATCGTCGTGCCCCAGCGGAAGCCCGGCGAGAAAGAAATCTCGGCGTTCTTTTCCTCGATCAACGCGTCGAGGATGAGCTGGTCGAAGCTGCCGTTGAAATTGCCGCGACGATAGAGCAGGCCCTCGCTGATCGCGAGCTTCTCGTCGAGCTTCGACTTGAACGGCGCGCGCGCCTTGTCGATCAGCGCCTGCATGGTCGGATCGGCAGGCAGCAGGTTGGCGAAAACCGGCAGCAGCTTGTAACGGAAGTCGGCGACCTTGCCGTTCTTCACGTCGAGGTCGAGCACGCCGAGGAACTTGCCGTTCGAGCCGGCGTTCATGACGATCGTCTTGCCGCTCTTGTTGGCGACGACGGTCGGGCGCGGCATGCCGTCGTGTGTGTGGCCGCCGAAAATCGCGTCGACGCCGGTGATGCGCGAGGCCATCTTCAGGTCGACGTCCATGCCGTTGTGCGAGATGATAACGACGACCTGCGCGCCGTCGCCGCGCGCGGCGTCGACGGTCTTCTGCATGTTGTCTTCCTGGATGCCGAAGGTCCAGTCGGCGACCATATAGCGCGGGTTGGCGATCGGCGTGTAGGGGAAGGCCTGGCCGATGATGGCGACCTTGACGCCGTTCACGTTGCGCATGGAATAGGGTTTAAACACGGCGTCGCCGAAGTCGGCCGTCTTGATGTTCTGCGCGACGATCTCGATCTTTCCGGCGAAATCCCCCTTCGAGACTTCCTCGACGCGCTCCTGGCCGTAGGTGCATTCCCAATGGAGGGTCATGAGATCGACGCCAAGCGCCTTGGCCGCGTCGACCATGTCCTGGCCCTTGGTCCACAGCGCGACGCCGGAGCCCTGCCAGGTGTCGCCGCCGTCGAGCAGCAACGCGCCAGGGCGCTGCGCCTTGATGCGCTTCACGAGCGTGGCCAGATGGGCGAAGCCGCCGACCTTGCCGTAGACGCCGGCGTAGCGCTCGAAGTCGAGATAGGTGAAGGCGTGCGCCAGCATCGGGTCGGCCGGAATTTCGAAATGCTTCAGGAAATTCTGGCCGACGATATGCGGCGCCTTGCCCGCCATTCCCGCGACGCCGAGGTTGACGTTCGGCTCGCGGAAATAGATCGGCAGCAATTGCGCGTGGCAATCGGTGATGTGCAGGAGGGAGACATTGCCGAACGCCGGCGCGTCATAGATCTTGCCGGCGTTCTTCTCGGCTTGCGCGAAACTCGCCGTGGGCGCCAGGCCGGACACGCCGGCGGCCGCCAATACGTTCAGAAATTCACGACGGTTCACGGTCTTCCCCTGCAGTCTTACTGATTGACGGGCGATTGCGGGTCGAGCAGCAGGGCCATGAGGTCCTTGATCTGCTCTTCCGTGATAATGCCCATATGGCCACCGCGCGGCATGTTGGAGCATGCATTGTAGGCCTTGGCGTTGTAGATGCGGCCCCAGGTGTACTTGAGCGTCTCTTCGTTGTTGGGGCGAAGCTTTCCGTAGTGCAGCAGGCTCGGTCCGATCGTTCCGTAGGAAATTTCCTTCGGCGAGATCTGATGGCAATTGTAGCAATTGCCGCCATTGACCTGTCCGGGCTTGTCGGTCGAGGTCAGACCACGACCGCTCTGGGCGACCTTTTCGCCCTTCTTCCAGTCGCCGAGGAACTTGCCGTCCGAAGGCCATTTGATCGTCGCCATGTTCTCGGCTTCGATCTTGGCGCGCATCTTGGCGGCGTCCTTGTCGTCTGCATGCTTGGGATCGGAGCAGAAGGCCTGCGTCGCGTCCTGGTCGAGACGCGAGAGCGTGGCCATGCCGACTTCGCGGAAGCTCGAGTGCACCATGGCCTTGAAGGCCGCGTCTTCGGCGCCCTTGCCCCAGTTGGTGTCGGCGGCGAAGGCTGGCGCGCTGGCGGCGATGGCCGCGAGGATGAGGATCGTCTTCTTCATGGTCTCTCTCCTCAACGCTTGATGCCGGGGGTGGCCATGATGGCGCCGTTGGCGGTCGCCGCCATGAACATGGACAAGGCGATCGTCACGTCGGAACCGTAGATCGGCTCGGGAAAGCGCTGCTGGCGGAAGCAGTCGGCCAGACGCCACTGCATGCCCCACATCTGGCCTGAGCTCACACGATAGGCTGGCCAGGACGTCCAGCCGGAGGCCGCGCCCTTAGGGGTCGGAATGTTGGGCAGTTCCTGCAGGCGAATGCGCACGCCTTCCTGGCCGTGGCAGGTGGAGCAGGAGAAATCGTGCGGGCCGCCCTGATAGTAGAACATGCGCTTGCCCAGATTGTACATCGCCTGTTCCTTGGGATGCGCGAGGCTCACCTTCACGGGCTTGTCCTTGGACATGCCGGAAATGTAGGTCGCGATCGCGTTGAGGTCGTCGCGTTCGGGGCTCTTCCATTTCGCCTTGACGTATTTGGAAACGTCGACGCCCTGCAACGTGGACATGCAGGTCAGCACGCGGCTCTCGGCGTCCTGCACCTTGTCGGTGTCCTTGAAGTAACGCGGCAGCTGCGCATAGGCGCCCGCGACGACGCCGGCGCCGAGGCCGAGATCGCATTTCTCGAGCGAGACGTTCTTCGGACCGGCGGGCTTCTTCCAAAGCTCCTCGCCGCTCGCCTCGAACAGCTCGGCCGGATTGCCGTCCTTCAGGGCTTCACGATATTTTTCGATGCCTTCGATCGACTTGTCCGCTTCGGCGAAGGCGCCGACCGCGCCGAGCAGCGAGGCCGCAGTTACTGCAGCCAGGGCGAAATTCCATCGTCTCATCAAATCCCCTCCCGACGAGCGCTCCGGCGTCCCGGATCGTTTGTTCGTTGTTGCCTCGAATTTACGAGCGCGCGGCCCGCGAAGCCGCGCGCTTCTTGCGTGCTAGCTGACCGTCGCTTCGTCCGTGCGCGTGTCGCCCTTGCTGTCGGTCCAGGTGATGGCGACCTTGTCGCCGGCCTTGCCGCCCTTGATCTTGAAGGCGAGGTACGGGTTCTTCGAAACCGAAGGACCCCACTGCGCGGTCATGACTTCCTTGCCGTTCAGCTTGGCGACGACTTCCGCGATAAACCAGGCCGGCACGACATTGCCGGAGGAATCCTTGCGGAAACCGGTCTCCATCTCGTGGTTCATGAGAACCTTCACTTCGGTCACGCCGCCCTTGGAGGCGGCGCGAATCTTCATCGGATGACCCATGTCTTTCTCCTCCTTGGTCGATCAGCCGCCGCAGCCGCCGAGCGTGACCTTGATTTCCTTGGTCGCGGTATAGAATTTGCCGTCCGCCTTCACGAGGGCGATGACGTTCGACGTCTGACCCATCTTGATGCGGGTGGTGACGTCGGCGACCATGTCCGGGCCGATGTCGAAGCTGGCCGCGAGCATGTTCGGGTTCTTCTCGACGAGGAACGCGATCTGCGTCGTGTTCGGCAGCTTGCTGACGCACTGCAGCGGCACGACCGCGCCATTTTCGGCGATGTCGGAAGCGATGAGCTGCACTTCGCCGCTCTCCTTCGGACCATCCGCGCCCATCGCCTTATAGGTGTCGGGCAGGGTCTTGCCTTCGAACGCCGCCTTGTTCCAGGCAGCGTAGGCCAGGCGCGGGATCGCCGCGCCAAAGGTCGCGATCAGTCCGAGCAATCCGCCATTCTTCAAGAGCTGGCGGCGACTTGTTTGGTTCAGCATGCGATATGCCCTCCAGATTATAGTTTCGTTCATCACCGGGTTTACTTGCTCGGGGCGCCCTTCAGAATCCACGCCACGAGCGTCTTGAGATCGTCGTCTTTTATATCAGTCATGGGCGGCATTGCCACGTCGCCCCATGCGCCCTCTCCGCCTTCGCGGATCTTTTTGAACAATAGCCCGGAGACGTCCTGGCCCTTGTATTTCTCGGCCACATCCTTGTAGCTCGGACCGACCAGCTTCGTGTCGACGGCGTGGCAGGCGAGGCAGCCGGAGGTATCCGCGAGTTCTGCGGCCGGGTGCTTCTTGGCTGCCGAATCCGCGGCCGAAGGCCCGGTCGTCTGGCCGCGAACCTGTCCGACATGACGGTTCTGATCTGCGATGTTGCCGTGCGAGGACAGCGCGTATTCGGGCAGGCTCGACGCCACTTCCACCTTGTCCTTGCAATTCTTCATGCACACTTTGGCGTGCGTGTCGGGCTTCACCTTCTTGCCGCTGAAGGCCGTGCTCGGCCACATCGCATGATCGTAGATCATGCCGTTTCGATTCGGCATCATCTTCTGCACGTCGCGGATCGTCTGCTCGTTCAGCACGAAATCGTCCGGCACGATCTCGGAGAGATTGAGCATGTAGGCGAGCACCGCATAGACCTGATCGTTGCTCAGGCTCTTGGGCGCGTTCCATGGCATTGCGCGGCGGATGTAGTCGAACAGCGTGGAGACGGTCGCGACCTTCATGAAGGTCGTGCGGCCGGGATAGTCTGGGCGCTTCAACGCGGCGACATGGCCGGATTTCACGTCGTCCTTGGTGACGCCGCCGATAAGCGGCGAGAAAACCTTGTTGCTCTCGCCGAACGTGCCATGACAGACGGCGCACTTGCCTTCCCACACGGTCTCGCCGTCGGAGACGGTTCCGGAACCCTTCGGAAGTCCTGCAAAATCGGGACGTACGTCGATGTCCCACGCCTTCACCTCGTCGGGCGTCGCGGCGCGGCCGAGGCCGAAATCGTCGAGCGCACGCGCAGGCGACGCAGCGGCGAGCGCGGCGGCAAGGAAGATGGCCTGCGCCAGGGCGGGCTTAGAGAACCTGAACATTGCCGACGTCACCGCTTTCGACGACCTTCCAGGACTGGATGGCGTTGTTGTGATAGATCGAGCGTGTGCCGCGCACTTCGCGCAACATGCGATAGCCCGGCTGCACGTAGCCGGTCTCGTCGGTGGCGCGCGACTGCAGGATCGCGGGCTTTCCATCCCAGTTCCACGCCACGTTGAAGCGCGTGAGGCACTTCGACAGAACCGGGGTCTGCAGTTTCGCCTCGACCCAGTTGATTCCGCCGTCGAACGACACATCGACGCGCGCAATCTTGCCGCGGCCCGACCAGGCGAGGCCAGTGATGTTGTAGAAGCCCTTGTCGAGCAGGGTCTGTCCGCCCGACGGCGAGGTGATGACCGACTTGGCCTCGTGGATCGACGTGTATTGGCGATGCTGGCCGTCCGGCATGAGGTCGATGTAATGGACCGCCTCGTCCTTGGTCGCCCAGGGCTTGTCGCCGACTTCGATGCGGCGCAGCCACTTGACCCAGGACACGCCCTGCACGCCCGGCACAACCAGGCGCAACGGATAGCCGTTCTCCGGCCGCAGCATTTCGCCGTTCATGCCGTAGGCGACGATGACTTCGCCCGAAGCCACCAATTCGATCGGGATCGTGCGCGTCATGGCCGAGCCGTCGCCGCCCTCGGCGAGCACGAATTTCGCCTTTTTCCAGTCGACGCCGCAATCTTCCAGCAAAGTGCGGAGCGGCACGCCGGTATATTCGCTGCACGACAGCATGCCGTGCGTGTATTGTACGGTCGGCACCGCGACATTGCCCCATTCCATGCCGGTGTTGGCGCCGCATTCGATGAAGTGCATGCGCGACACGGAGGGGAAGCGCATGAGATCGTCGAGCGTGTAGACCTTCGCCTTCTTCACGAATTCCGGCGTCGAGCCGTTGATCATGAAGCGATGCTTGTTGGGGTCGATGTCGTACCAGCCCTGATGGTGGCGCTCGAAATGCAGGCCCGAGGGCGTGATGATGCCGAACATGCCCTGTAGCGGCATGAAGGAGACAGACGCGCCGGCGACCTGCGTGAGGCCGGGGCTCTGGCGACGAATGAGGCCGCCTTCGTATTTGGAGGGCATGCCATAGGGCGTGGCGGCGACAGGCTGGCCGAGCGTCGTCGCCCAGGACTGGGGCTTGAGAATCATCTCGTCGCCCTTCGGGGCATCTTGTGCAGCCGCCGCGCCGGCGCCGAGCGCCGCCGCAGCCGCAAATGCGCCGCGCAGAAAATCGCGCCGGCCGCCGCTCACGGCGGCGATCTCCTCGGCGCCGAGGAAATTCTCGGGCGCCTTGCGAATCCGCGCTGGATTGGCGGCCCTGGCCATGGCCTCAGGGTCGATTTCGGAACGTCTACGCATCCTGTCTCCGCGCATCCTCGCGTCGGCGCCTGCTTTCGCGCTGGCATGGATGTGCAGGATGACGCCGTTGCGGCGCCATTGTGCGTTTCCGTTCCCGCGCTCCGGGTCTATTGCAAGCGCCCGGTTAGCTTGGCCTAGGATTCACGATGCGCGGAAACCTCGCTATCGGGGACGATTGCGGGGGCTGTGGGGGAAAACACCCAGCTTCAGGCGTCGGGCGTTTCGGTCGCCCACGATATCAATTGCGCGACAGAGCCCACGCCCGCCTTGGCCATGAGATTGTGGCGATGGTTTTCGACTGTTTTCGCGGAAATATCGAGATCGGCGGCGATCGCCTTGCTGGTCTTGCCGGCGATCACCAGCGCCAGCACCTCGCGTTCACGCTCCGTGAGCGCGCCGAGCTTGCGTTCCATGTGTTCGCGCCGCCCCTGCTTCGTCAGGGCTATCTTGCTCGCCTGCAGCGCGTCGCTGATCCGATCGAGCAACACCTGGTCGTCGAAGGGCTTTTCGAGGAAGTCGATCGCGCCATGGCGCATGGCGCGGACGGCTTTCGGCACGTCGCCGTGGCCTGTGATGAATACGACGCCTGCGATGGAATTGCGGTTCTGCAGCTCGCGCTGGATTTCGAGGCCGCTGACGCCGGGCAGTCGCACGTCGAGCACGACGCAGGCAGGTCGCGCATTGTCGAGCCGTTGCAATAATTCGGCGCCTGACGCGCAGGCCTCGAAGGGATAGCCGACGGAGGAAACGAGAAAGCCGACCGCGTCGCGCACGGCTGGATCATCGTCGACGATATAGATGATTGGGGTTGGCTCAGACACGAGCGGGTTCCTCGATGAGCGGCAGATAGAAACGGAAATTGGTCATGCCGGCCGGATCGGTTTCGACGAGAAGTCGGCCGCCATGGGCCTCGACGATGGTGCGGCTGAGCGAAAGGCCGAGACCCAGACCGTTCTTCTTGGTCGTGTAGAAGGGATCGAAGAGATGTTCGCGGGCCTCGGGCGCGAGGCCCGGCCCATTGTCGGCGACGGAAATGTGCAGGCGGTCGCGGTCTCCGCGCACCCGCATGATGATCTGCTTGTCATCCTGGGCGGATATGGCTTCCAGCGCATTCTGCAAGAGGTTGATGACGACCTCCTCGAGTTGCAGGCGATCCGCGCGTATGGCTGGAAGCGTGTCTGGGATTTCAGATTCCACGATCACGCCAGCCGCTGTCGCCGTCGGTTCGAACAGTGCCACGGCATCGTGCAGGGCGGCGGCCGGGTCTATCGGCACCTGAGGCGCCGGGTTCTTGCGCACGAAGTCCTTCATGCGGCGCACGATGTCGCCGGCGCGCTCCGCCTGCACTGCAATTCGCTGCACCGCGTCGCGCAGGCTCGCCGGATCGGCGCCGCTTTCGATGCGGCGTTCGCAACCGCGCGCATAGGTGAGAATGGCGGCGAGTGGTTGGTTGATCTCGTGGGCGAGGGAGCTTGCCATCTCACCCATCAGGGAGAGGCGAACCGTGTGCTCCATCTGCTCGCCGCGCTGGCGGGCGGCTTCGTGGGCGAGCTGCAATTCGTGCGTGCGCTTGCGGACGAGATAGGAGACGCGAACGACATGTGTCAGCCACCAGATCAATCCGAGGCCGATCAAAGCCGCTATGTAACGATGCTCGACGACGAAGTCGGCGAGGCCGAGCCGCGTGAAGGGCGCATAGGGGCCGACCTTCAGTGTGCGGTAGAGATCCTGCACGCTGCCGTAGGCGTCTGGCTGCGTCCAGGCCTTCTCGTCTTGCCCGGGCTGCATGCCGAATAGCGCCTGGGCGATTTGGCGCGCGAGGGGCGCCGGCGTCTGCGCCACTTTCACAAAGGGCCAGCCGGGATAGAGGCGCGTCGAGACCTGGCAATTCAGCGCGCCCGATGGCCTGCGGCCGATCACGCGGAATTCGTCCTTCTGGATCGCTCCTTCGGCCAGCAGCTTTTCCAGCGCGCAGGAACGGATGATGCCGGCGTCCGCGCGCCTATCGCGTACGGCGCGCATCACCTCGTCGACGGGAAAGCCGACGAAGACCTGCTTCGTGTCGCGTTCCGGGTCGACGCCGCGTTCCATGATTTCGCGTAACGCGGCGCGATAGCCGAAAGCGTCCGGCGCGACGGCGGCGACGCGCAAATTGCGCAGATCGGCGAGCGACTGGATCTCTGGATGATCGTCGAGCACAAAGACGGCGGCGCCGACGGCTTCCGATGGCGTCGGCCCCTCGAGGTCCTGCTCGGTCGCCAAGGCGCTCGCGGAATAATCAACCTTGAGTTCGAGATAGTGGCCGGGATTGGTAATGAGGAAATCGAGACGGTGCGCGGCGACCGCGGCGGTCAGAAACGCCGCCGTGCCGCTCACCAGATGGAACCGGTATTGGGGCAGCGTGCGGCCCAGGTGATCGAAGGTCGATTGCCAGGTGCGCTCGGCCTCCTCGGCGCCGCGAAAGGCGAGCACCCCAATGTGCACATCCTTCTGCGTCTCGGCGCGCGCGGCGCCGAACAGGCAGAGGGACGCCAGCAGGGCGGCGAGGATGCGCGAAACCATTCCCATCGGGCGCCGACACTAGGCGGGCGGGACGCGCTTCGTCCAATCCGCGCGCGCCCGCCGCCTCATCGCGCACCCGCCGCCGCTTCGGTTCATGATTTGAAACGGGTTGCATATGCTCATATTCGAATTATTATATACGTCAACCGCCGCGACCCGTCGCAGCGTCCTTGGGGAAGGAAATCCAGACATGACCAGCATACATTCGATGTGGCGTCCGCTCGCCGTCGGCGCCGTCCTCGCGGGCGCCATCTGGTCCAGCGCGCCGGCCTTTGCGCAGACGCTGCCCGGCCCGCTCGTCAGCGCGCAATGGCTCGCCGCGAATCTCGACAAGGTGCAGGTGATCGATGTCGGCGACGACAAGGATCGTCTCGCGGCTCAGCCGAAATACGTGGTCGACAAGAAGACCGGCGCGAAGAAGCTCGTCGAGGCGGGCGGCCATATCGCCAACGCGCGTTATGTCGAGTTTTCGACGATCCGCGAGGAGCGGACGGTCGCGGGCGTGAAATTGAAGTCGATGATGCCGACGAAAGAAGCCTTCGAGAAGGTGATGGACGCGGCTGGCGTCGACAAGGGCAAGCCGATCGTGATCGTTTCGCCGGCGGACAACGTCTCCTCGCTCGACATGGCGACGCGGCTCTATTTCCAGCTCAAATATTTCGGCGCGGACCAGATCGCGGTCGTCAACGGCGGCCTGAACGCGTGGCTGCTTGCCGGACTGCCGGTCACGACCGATCCGATCGCCGCCAAGCAGGGCGACTGGAAGGCGACCGCCGAGCGCAAGGAAATTCTCGCCACCACCGACGACGTGAAGGCGGCGATGAAGGACGGTTCGGCGCAATTCATCGACGGTCGTCCGACGGCGCAATATTTCGGCATCAGCAAGAGCCCGGTGGTGCGCGCAGGCGGCCATCTCGAAGGCGCCAAGATGCTGCCGACCGAGGCGATCGCGACGTCGGTCGGTCCGTCGCACCAGTTCATGGGCGCCAAGCAGTACACGGCGATTTACAAGACCCAGGGCATCGACGCCTCCAAGCCCTCCATCGCCTATTGCAACACCGGCCATTTCGCCTCGGGCGCGTGGTTCGTAGCGAGCGAAATCATGGGGCAGAAAAACGCGAAAATGTATGCGGGCTCCATGAACGAATGGACCAATCTCGGCAATCCCGTCGTCGGCCTGCCGCAGTAAGCGGCGGCCTTCGGCTCATCGAGTGTTTCAGATGAATGCTTCCATCCGGCCGTTCTGGTCTCCGCTGGTCGCGGGCGTGGCGCTCGGCGCCGTGTTGTTCGCGACCTTCCTGTTCACCGGCCACGGGCTCGGCGCGAGCGGGTCGATCACTGGCGCGACCGCATGGCTCGGCGGCCATGTCGCTCCGGCGGCGACGCGCGGCAACGATTATCTCGGGCCGATGCTGAACGGCAATCCGCTGGCGACGTGGATCACGTGGGAATTGCTCGGCGTCCTGTTGGGCGCACTCCTGTCGGCCTTCGCCGCAGGGCGTTTTCGCGTTCGTGTGGACGGGCCGACGCGGTTTGGCGCCGGCGGTCGATTTGCCTTCGCGCTCGTTGGCGGCGTGCTGTCCGGTTTTGGCGCGCGCATGGCGCGCGGCTGCACCAGCGGGCTCGCGCTGTCGGGCGGCGCGCCGCTCGCGGTCGCTGCTTTCGTGTTTCTGATCGGGTTCTTCATCGTCGGCCTACTGGCCGGTTATGTCACGCGGAGGGCGTGGGCATGAGTCTGCCTGCTTTCGACAACGGCGTCGCGTCTGGCCTGCTGGCCGGCATCCTGTTCGGCTACGTGCTGGAAAGCGCTGGCTTCGCCAGCGCGCGCAAGCTGACTGCGCAATTTCGCCTGACCGACTGGTCCGTCTTCAAGGTGATGATCACGGCGATCGTTGTCGCTGGCGGCGCCCTGGCGATCGCGGATACGACGGGCCTCATGAAGCTCGCCGATATATTCATCCCCACAAATTACGTCTGGGCTATGCTGATCGGCGGCGCCTGCGTCGGCGCCGGCATGGCGATCGGCGGCTATTGCCCGGGAACGTCGGCGGCGGCTCTCGCCAGCGGTCGCCTCGACGGGTTCGTGTTCATGGGGGGCATGGTAATCGGCACGGGCGCCTTCGCCTGGCTGTTCGATCTCCTGAAGCCTCTCTATCTCGGCGCCGCCGGGCCGGAAGCCCAGACGCTTCCCGAATTGCTCGGCATATCGAGCGCGGCGATCCTCGTCGCCATCTCGCTCGTCGGCGTCGCCGGGTTCTATCTCGGCTCGCGCCTCGAAAAGGCGTCCGGCGGCGCGCTCGGCGCGCAGACGCTGGATGATGATGCGACGCGCGACGAAGGCAAGTCGCCCGTGATCGGCGGGCTCAACGCAAACCAGGGAAGCAGCCTCTGATGTCGTCTTCGATCGAACGGGCGCGCCGCGCCCGCAGACTCTCGGCTGTCGCCGCGGCGCTCGCCGTCACCGCCGCCGCGCCAGCTGTGCGTGCGGCCGACCGCGTACTGGTGGCGCAGGCGCGCAATCCCTGCGCGCCGGGCAACCCTTGCGGCCCTTCGCGGCGCAGCGCGAATCCGTGCGCGCCTTCCGCGCGCGGCTCGAACCCCTGTGCGCCATCGGGCAAGAGCGCGAATCCATGCGCGCCATCGGGCAAGAGCGCAAACCCTTGCGCGCCAGCCGCGCGCAGCGCCAATCCGTGCGCGCCCGCGCGCAAGAGCGCCAATCCTTGCGCGCCTTCGGCCAAGCCCGCAAACCCCTGCGCGCCTGCCGCGGCGAAGTCGAACCCCTGCGCGCCGTCTGGCCGCAGCGCGAACCCGTGCGCGCCTGCCTCTTCCTCGCGTGCGAAAAACCCGTGCGGCCCCGCCCGGTAGATTTCGGTGCGGCGTCCACTGCCGCTCTGGAAGCCATGTACGCCGCAGCGGCGCTGGCGCTGGCCGCCATGCAATCGTTGGCGACACGCGGCCGCAACCCGGTGACCGAGGCGCTCGACGGCGCCGCGGACATCGAGGAATGGGCGCATTATCCTGACGGCGATGCGCGCGATCGGGGCGGACGGGGGCGCTATTACTATCATGTCCACTCGGCCGAGGATCTCGGAGGGCGCGAGCACGGGCATTTCCATGTCTTCCTCGATCCCCCGGCCTGCGAGGCGGATCTCGCGCCCACGCATGTGATCGGCCTCGCCATGGACAGCGCGGGAGGGCTCATCCGGCTGTTCACGACGAATGGCTGGGTGACCGGCGAATACTGGCGCGAGGCTGAGGCCATCGTCGCCGCGCTCGACGGATTCTCCGTCGAGAGCGATCCAAAACGCTCCGATCTCGATGAATGGGTGTCTTCTGTCGTGCGGCTGTACCGCCCGCAGATCGTCGATCTGCTGCGCGGGCGCGACGCCGCCCTGCGGGAGATTTTCACGCGCGATCCGGCCTCGGATGCTCTGGAGGACCGGACGATCCGAGTCCTGTCGACGATGGATGTCGATCTCCTGCAGCAGATCTGCGCGCTCGAGTCGGCGTTGGGCGACGCTGCGACCGGCTGAAGGAGGCCGTCTGCGCGGGGTGTTTCCGGGGCCTTCGGGATCGCTTATCAAGAGGGCGAGGACGCCACGAAGCCGGACCTCCGCAGCCCCGCGCGGGCGGCGTCGACCAAGTCGAGGTCAGCCTTGTCTGATGCGCGTACAAGAGGATCGGGATTGCGTCCTGCGGCCTGCGTCGCCTTTGTCGCGGCTCTGGCTGCTGCGTCGCCCGTCGTTCAGGCGCAAGACGTCCGCCCGAAACGCATCGTCTCGATCAATCAATGCACGGACGAGCTCGTGCTGCGGCTCGCCGATGCCGACCGCGTCGCCTCGGTCAGTTGGCTGTCGCGCGATGCCGCGAATTCCAATGTCGCGGCGCTCGCCGACCGCGTTCCGGTCAATCACGGGCTGGCCGAAGAGGTCATGTCGCATCGGCCCGACGTCGTTCTCGCGGGCGCCTGGAGTTCGCGGACGACCGTCGAGATACTCAAGCGTCTCGGCGTCAAACTGGTCGAATTCGACGTGCCGCGCACGTTCGACGAAGCGCGCGCGGAAATTCGTAAGCTCGCCGCCGCGATCGGCGAACAGGAGCGCGGCGAGGCCATGGTGCGCGACATCGACGCCGGTCTTGCCGCGCTGCCTTCGCCCAAGCCGCCCTTGCGCGCGCTCGTCATGCAGCCGAACGGTTTCACGGTCGAGAAGGGGTCTCTGGTCGAGGAGATCATGAACCGGGCCGGCCTCGAGAATCTGGCGTCGCGGGTGGGCGGCGGCGGGTACCTGCAAGTGCCGCTCGAAGCCGTGGCGTTGCAACAGGCCGATGTCATGATCCTGAACGGCGAGGCCTATGGCGCGCCCTCGCTTGCGACCGCCGCGCTGGAGCATCCGATCATCAAAGCGCTCGGCCGCAGGCTGCGGGTGGTCGCTCTGCCGCCGAAACTCTGGACCTGCGTCGGCCCCAATCTCGTGGAGGCCACGCGATTGCTGATCGCACAGACGCGCGGCGCGGGAACGGCGGCGCGATGACGGCGGCTTCCGTATCTCCTGTCGCGCGCGCCGAGGCGACAAGACATGCATGGCTTGTTGTCGGGCTGAGCCTGATCGTCGCTTGCGCCCTCGTCGGATCGCTATTCGTCGGCTATGCCGGGCTCGACGTGACGCAGGCGATTGCGGACGCCTTGCGCGGCGCGCAGACATTGCCGGCGATCGTGCTGGTCGAGCTTCGCCTGCCACGCGCGCTGCTCGGCTGCTTCGTCGGCTTCAGCCTGGGGTTGGCAGGCGCGGCGATGCAGGGATTTCTGCGCAATCCGCTGGCCGAGCCCGGCGTGGTCGGCGTATCGGGGGCTGCAGCGCTCGGCGCGGTGATCGCCTTCTACTCGGGCCTTTCGACGCTCGTCCCGCTCGCCCTGCCGTTCGGCGCCATCGCGGGCGCCATTTTCGCGGCGCTACTCCTGTTCGCTCTGGTCGGCCGAGGCGCCGGAACGATGACAGTTATTTTGGCCGGCGTCGCCATCAACAGTTTCGCGGCGGCGCTCACCAGCCTCGCGCTCAATCTTTCGCCGAATGGATTCTCGGCGCTCGAGATCGTCTACTGGCTGATGGGGTCGCTGGTCGATCGCAGCTTGCCGCAAGTGTGGCTCGCCACGCCTTTCATGCTGGCAGGCTGGATCTTGTTGCTGACCGCTGCGCCGGCTCTGGATGCGCTCAGCCTCGGAGAACCGACGGCGCGAAGCCTCGGCTTCGACATGGGGCGTCTGCGGGTGCGGCTCGTGGTCGGCGCTGCGCTGGCGGTGGGCGCGTCGGTCGCCGTCAGCGGCGCGATCGGCTTTGTCGGGCTCGTGGCGCCGCATGTACTGCGGCCGTTCGTCGGGCACAGGCCCGGCCGGCTGCTCTTCGTCAGCGGCCTCGGCGGCGCGGCGCTGCTGCTGCTCGCGGACATTGCGGCGCGTCTGCTGCCGATCAGGCCCGAGTTGAAGCTCGGCGTGATCACAGCGATGGTCGGCGCGCCGTTCCTGTTCCATCTCGTCTATCGTTTGCGGCGCGAGGCCTGATGCGGATCGACATAGAAGCCGCGAGCGTGCGCATCGAGGGCGCGACGATTCTCCACCGGGTCGATCTCCTGCTGAAGCCCGGTGAAATCGTCGGGCTGATCGGGCCGAACGGCGCTGGGAAATCGACGCTGCTGAAAGCAATTGCCGGATTGTCGTCCCTGTCCGACGGGGCGATCCGTTACGATGGCGTGCGCGCGCAGGAGATCGGCGCGGCGCGGCTCGCGCGGCGTCTCGCCTACCTCGCGCAGGACGGCGAAATCTCCTGGCCATTGCGCGTCGAACATCTCGTCGGTCTCGGGCGGCTGCCGCATCGCACGCCTTTTGCCGGCGAGAGCGAGGAGGATCGCGTGGCGGTCGAGCGCGCAATGAAGCTTGCCGAAGTCGCGCAGTTTCGCGCGCGGACGGTTCAGTCCCTGTCCGGCGGCGAGCGCATGCGCGTTCTGCTGGCGCGGGCGCTCGCGGTCGAGGCGGAAGTTCTACTGGCTGACGAGCCGGTCGCGGCTGTCGATCCGCTGCACCAGCTGCGCGTGATGGACCTGTTGCGGCGCGTTGCCGCCGAGGGCAAGTGCGTCGTGGTGGTGCTGCACGACCTTGCGCTGGCGGCGCGCTTCTGCAATCGCCTGGTCGTGCTCGCCGGTGGATGCAAGCTGCTCGACGGGTCGCCGGATGAACTGACGGACACGATCATCGCGCGCGCCTATGGCGTCTCCACGTTGCGGGGCGAACATCTAGGGCAGGCTTTCGTCCTGCCCTGGGCGCCGCTCGGGCCTCACAACGGGTAGTCGCGCGCCGTCAGGGCGAATCTGTTTTCGTTTCCATGCTCCAGACTTCCGCGCCCTCTCGGACAGCGTCGTAGACCGCGCCGCCGATCGCCTCGCCGACGGCCGTGTGGAGCCCGGCGCAGCACTCCGCATCCGGTCCGATCGGGGCCGCGATGATGATACAATCCGTGCCGGTGCCGGTAATGCGTTTCCCCGCGCGCAGGTGCGCCGTATCGAACAGGGCCGCTGTGCGAGCTTGCGCGACGATCGAGATCGCCTCGAGGTTAGCCGCATCGGACAGAGGACGCGTAACATGTACGAGCGTGTTGATCGTGCCGGGAAAGGCCTCGACCTTGCGCCGCGCGCCGATCGTTTCGCCATTGGCGAGACCGACGGTCGCAATGCAGCTCGCCGTGCACCGCTCCACGTTCCGATGCGCGATGTGATGCCGCCTTATGTCGCGCGATGTCATGAAGGCGACGGCGTCGCTCATGCCCCGGCGCGCCATCCTACCCTCGAGGAGTTTTAGCGGATCGACGTCGGGTGTCAGATCGGCATTGCGCACTTCGAGCCAGGCGACGATGGACGTGTTCACGAACCCTGGTCGCGACAGCGACCAGCCGAGCGTGCGGCATTCCGTCGGCAGCCGCACGATCAAGTAGGGCTGATCGCACTCTACGACGAGTCCGCCCGTCAGCGTTCGGCAGCCTTCCATCCGCGATTCCCCTCCTGGAAATTCATCGCGGATGGGACTACACGGCGCGCTGCCGGTCGACAATGATCGCGTCAGCCGATCACATCGAGAGCGCGCTGACGCTCGCGCCGCCGCAGACCAGCAGCGTCTGTCCGGTGACGAAATCGGCGGCCTCGTCGCAAAAAAAGTCGACGGCGCGCGCAACATCGGCCGAGCGGCCGAGGCGGCCGACGGGAATCGATTTCGCGAGCGCCTGCGCGCGCTCCGATTCCGGCGACATGACGCTCTCGAACATCTCGGTGTCGCCGATCGGGCCGGGCGAGACCACGTTGACGGTTATGCCATGCGGGGCGAGTTCGAGCGCCCAGGTGCGGGCCATGCCGATCATGCCGGCCTTGGTGGCGGAATAGACGGTGCGCGTCTGCAGGCCCATCGCGGCGCGCGAGGAAATCAGCACGATGCGGCCGAAACGGGCGGCCTTCATGCCGGGCAGGGCGGCCTGCGCGAGTTCGATCGCCGCGCCGAGGTGCAATTGCGTGAGCGCGGCGAGGTCTTCGAGTTGCACGTCTTCCAGCAGCTTCGCGCGGATGACGCCGGCATTGTGGACGATGTGGGTGATCGGCCCGCCGCGCAGGACGTCTTGTGCGGCCTGCTTCGTCGCGGTCCCATCAGTGAGGTCGACTTCGACGAAGGACAGTTTGGGGTCGTTCCATTCCGGTTTGCGGCGCGACAGGCAGACGACGTCATGTCCGCGCGAAATGAGCTTTTGCGCAATGGCCGCGCCGATGCCAGTATTGCCGCCGGTGACGACGGAGCGAAATTTCGTCATGTGCGCGCGCCTTCGTTCGCGACGAGAGCGAGAACGCGCAACGGACTGCCCGAGCCTTGCTTGATCTTCAGCGGCGCCGAGAAGATTACCGCGCCCTTCGGCGGCAATTGGTCGAGATTGCACAGGCATTGCAGCCCATACTTGCCGGCGCCGTGAATGTAGTAGTGCGCGGGATGTGGCGGATTGAAATGCGTGGCCTGGCCGTGATCGGTGCCGATCGTCTCGGTGCCGAAGCCATGAACGTCGCGTTCTTCCACCAGCCATTTCATGGCTTCGGGCGAGGGGCCGGGCGTGTGCGCGCCATCTTCCTTCATGTTGGCGTAGCCGCGCGGCGGCAGTTTCGACCAGTCGGTGCGCAGGAGTACCCAGGAGCGTTCCGGAATCTTGCCGTGTTGCTGTTCCCATGCGAGCAGGTGATCGACATTCAGCGTAAAGTCGGGGTCCTCAGCGCATTGCGCGCTGACGTCGACGACGCATGCGGGCGCAACGAAATTGGCGGGCGGGATCGTATCGACGCTGGCGTCGGGCGTGTCGCGGCCGGTGATCCAGTGGATCGGCGCGTCGAAATGGGTGCCCGTATGCTCGCTCATCGTGAAATTGTTCCAGTACCAGCCCGGGCCGCGCTCGTCGTAGCGGGATATTTCCTCCATGCGGAAGGGCGCGGCCTGGCCGAATTCCGGCGGCAGGACGATGACGGGAAATTCAGGCGTCAGCGTCTGCGTGAGATCGACGACGCGCACGGCGCCGCTGGCGACAGCGCCAGCGAAGGCGAGGAGATCAGCGGGAGAATAGGGACCTGCCATCTCACAACTCCCGTTCGAGCGCTTTGGGATTGGCCAAGAATCTGTCGCGAATATCCTGCGCGATATCGCCGACGAAGACGTCTTCCAGCCCGCGCTTCAAAGCGTCCACTGCTGACTTCGCGAGTTGCGTGGCGGCGACCTTGGGCGGCGGCAGTTCCTGGAACCAGTCTGTCTCGAGCGGTCCGTGAAAGACATTGATGAATTTGACGCCGCCGGGACGCAGTTCTGCGCGCAGCGAATGCGAGGCCGAGAGGCAGGCTGCTTCCGTCGCCGAATAGGCGCCGAACTCCGGCCAGTTGGCGAGCGCATGTACGAACAGGAAATTGACGATGGCGGTGGCCGAATTCACGCCGTCCGCGCCGCGGAAGCGCAGCGCGGGGCCGAAAGCCTGCGCCAGGCGCATCAGGCCGAAATAGCGAATATCCATTTCCTCGCGCGCGACCACGAGGCCCTTGCGCGCCATGATCCCGCCGGGCCGTACGTGTTCGGCCGTATTGACGATGATGTCGACGCGGCCGCCGATGTCGGCGGCGAGATCGCCTGTAGATTCCGAATTGGTGAGATCGAGCGGCACGATCTCGACATTGGGAATCCTGCGCAGAGAATCCTCGCCGGGGAAGGGCTTCCAGGGGTCGGCGACGCCAACGAATACGATTGTGCAGCCGGCCTCCGACAACGCCTTCGCGCAGGCTTGTCCCACGGCCGTGCGCCCGTCCGTCACCAGCGCGCGGCGAAATTTCGGATCGCAGGTCATCTCGCGCAATTGCTTGTCGTCGGCCATGGCTGGCGTTTCCTTCACGGGCAGCGCAAAGGCCGCCGCCTGTCCGCTGCGATCGAGCTTGAGGCTCATCGTCACGCGGTCGCCCTCGGCGATATCACCGTGCACATGCGCGACGACCGAGGGGCCGCAATCCATCTGCACCGTGCCGACGCGCCAGGGCATGCGCTCGCGATAATAGGCGTCGGTCGAGGTGCGGATGGTGGTGACGGCCAGCAGCCTGCCGCCATCTGGAACGTCGCAGAAAGGCGGCGTCGGCGCGAAGCAGCCGGGGCAGGCGTCGCGCGGCGGATAGATGGTCTTGGCGCATTGGCCGCAGACCTGCAGCATGAAGCGGCCTTGCGCGGCGGCGGCGGCCAACCCCAGCGCGGTGCGGCTGCGCGCGCCGGGCGGCGACAGCGGCAGGCGCGTGCGCCTCAGCGGATCCTTGCGTTTGGGGCGGACGAGCGGCTCTGTCATGACGCCCTCGCAAGCAGGGCGGCGGCGCTCGCCAGCCCTCGATCGTAATTGATCATGCCGAAGCCGGAGATCAGCGCGACTTTCGCATCCTTCACCTGATTGGCCCCGGCGAGGCCGCAGAGTTGGCGCATGGCCTCGACGAGGCCGAGATAGCCGCCGGCGGCGCCCGCCTGGCCGATCGACAATTGTCCACCAGACGTGTTGTGCGGGAAGTCGCCGCGGAAAGTGAGGTCGCGTTCGCGGACGAAAGCGGCCGCCTCGCCCTTTGCGCAGAAGCCGAGGTCCTCGATCTGCATGAGCGAAATCACGGGATAATCGTCGTACGTCTGCACGAGATCGATGTCGGCGGGCTTCACGTCGGCGAGGCCGTAGAGATCGTCGAGATCGACCACCCAGCCGCCGCGATACTGAATTGGATCGTCCATGAAGGCGTTGTGGCGTTCGATCGTCGAGAGAATGCGTACGAAGGGCAGGCCGAGATCGCGCGCGCGTTCTTCCGTGCAGACGAGAAAAGCTTCCGCGCCCGCGCAGGGCATGACGCAATCGAAGAGATGAATGGGATCGGAGATAGCGCGCGCATTCATGTAGTCTTCGAGCGTCAGCTTCTTCTTCATCAGCGCGTGAGGGAAGGCCAGAGCATTGTCGCGCTGGGCGACGCAGACGCGGCCAAAATCCTCGCGCGTCGCGCCGAAGCGGTTCATGTAGTCGCGCGTGATCAGCGCGAAGGAGGCATTGGGGCCGCCGGAGCCGTAGGGATAGACGGCATCTTGTGCGAAGCGCGAGAAGGTGGAGAGCGTGCGACGGAAACTGTCGACATGATTGGCGTCGGCGGCGACGCAGGCGACCATGTCAGCGTCGCCCGCCTGCACGGCGCGCGCGGCGCGGCGGAGCCCCACAACGCCGCTCGCGCCGCCGAGTGGCACGTGATCGAGAAAGCGCGGGCTAAGGCCGAAATGTTGTGTGAGGCCGATCGCGGTATCCGGTCCGACGGTAAAAGACGAAACGGAGAAGCCGTCGATGTCGGCAGGCTTGAGATGCGCCTGCTCGCTGAGCGCGCGCAGCGCGCGGCCGATCCACCAATGCGCGCCGTGGATGGAAAAGCGCTCGTAGGGAATGGTCACGGGCGCTGCCGCGACCACGCCCTTGTAAGACTGGCGCTGGCGTTTGCTCATGCGCTGCGTTTCTTGATTTTGCGCGTGTCATGGCACAAGCCGGCTTCCATGCGGTCCTGCGCAAGCTGTTTGAGTGCGCCGCGCTGGATTTTCTGCGTGCCGGTGAGCGGAATCGAAGTCACGAACGACGTCCAGCCCGGCGCCTTGTAATAGGCGAGGCGCGAGAGACAGAATTCCGCGATCTCGCGCGCGAGCGCGGTCTCGTCGGCGGGTTTCTCGTGCGGCACGATCAGAGCCAGCACCTCGTCGCCGCGCACGGCGTCGGGCGTGGCGACGCAGGCGACCTGTTTGATCGCGGGGTGGCGCTGCAGCACGCTTTCGACTTCCACCGCGCTGATGTTTTCGCCGGAACGGCGGATGACGTTCTTGCGGCGGTCGACGAAATGAAAGGAGCCGTCGGCGGCGCGGCGCACGACGTCGCCGGTGTGGAACCAGCCGCCGGCCCAGGCTTCCGCCGTCGCTTCCGGGTCCTTGAGATATTCGCGGAAGAAGCCGAAGCGCGGATTTGCGCCAGCGCGGCGCACCAGCAATTCGCCGGGCGTGTCGGCTGGCGCATCCGAACCGTCCTCCAGCACGACGCGGGCTTCCACCTGCGGCGTCGTGCGGCCAAAGCAGTTCGAGCCGATGTGGCGCGGTTCTTCGTGCGCCGAAATCACCGCGCCCGAGCCCGTCTCGGTCATGGCCCAGGCCTCGATCAGGGGAAAGCCGAAACGCTGTTCGAAGGGTGCGTGCAGCAGACGGTCGACTCCGGCGCCGAAACCGAAGCGGATGTTGTCGAGCCGGTCGGATGGGGATTCCGGCGCGGCCATCAGCATGGCTGGCATGACGCCGAGATAGTGCAGGATCGTGGACCGGCTCTGGCGGACGGAATCCCACCAGCTCTTTGGGTGAAATCGATCGACGAAGGTCAGGCAGCCCGCGACGCTCAGCATGCCCGCGGTCGAGCAGGCCATGGCGTTCATGTGGAATAGCGGCAGTGGCGTGATCATGCGTTCGCTATTCTGGCGCAGCGCGATCATGCCGCCCGTCTGTGCATACCAGTCGCCGCAGACATGGAAATATTCATTCGCCAGCACGCAGCCTTTTGGTCGCCCGGTCGTGCCGGAGGTATAGAGCAGCGCGCATTCCGTGTCGGATGTGGGCTGCGCGGACGTCGATTTCGCTTCGAGCGACGCGGGCGTTCCGTCGACATCGATCAGCGGCAGAATTCGTCCGACGGCGGCCGCGGCGTTCTCGAGATCCTGTCGACGCGAAGGGATCACGATTGCCGCGCACATTTCGGAATGGCCGATCATGTACTCGATCTCGGCCGCCCGCAGATCCGGGTTGACCGGCACGAGCGAGACGCCGAGCCGGTTGAGCGCGAACCAGTGCCAGAAGAAGGCAGGTCTGTTCTCGACGAGAATGCCGACGCGCTGGCCGGCCCCGAAGCCGGCGGCTTCGTAGGCGGCCGACAGCGTCTGCACATGTTCCAGCGCTTCCGCGTACGTGATTTCGCCCGACGCTATGCCGTAGGCCGCGGCCGTCTCCGGCAGGACGCAGAGGAACGAGCCTTGCGGATTGCGCGTGGCGGCGGCGGCGAAGAGATCGAAGACGGAGCCCTTTTCCATCCGTTCACATGAACAGCTGGATGTTGCCGAAAGCGGCGTCGCAATTCACGAGATCGACGCGCTTGAGCTTGATGCGCAGCTTGCCGTCCTCGACGGCAAGGTGATGGGTCGCCCAGGCCGCATAGAGCGTCTGTTCGTCGTTGCGCGTTTCGACATAGTGCATGGCGGTCCACGTCACGTAGGAATTCGCCGCCTCGTCTCGGCTCTCGACATGCGGCATCTGCAATACGTGATGGCTGCGGCTCCTGGGTTTCTGGCTGAACGTACGCTCGCCCTTCAGGCGCTCGACGCGCACGCTCAGCAGCAGCTTGTCTTCATACATGAGCGAGCAGACGAGCCTGGGATCGGTCTGGCCCCATTCGAGCGGCATCCAGTAATAGCCGTCGTTGGCGAACAAGGTCAGCCAGTCCTCGAAACGCTGCTGATCCAGCGTGCGCGCTTCGCGCAGGACGAAATCGGCGAGCTCCCTGTCGGAGGGGAAAGCGCCATCGATTTTCGGATCGTTCCGGTTCATGGCGCTCTCCTCACATGTCCAGCGTCATGAAATGCGCCCAGGCGCGGTAGGTGTTGCGCATCACCCACTCGTTGGTGCCGACGGTGACGACATTCTTCTGTGTCAGCTCCGCCGGATCATAGAGCCGATGCATGTTCACCCATTCATTGCCGTTGGCGTGCAGGCCCTCCTGCGCGCGCTCGTACATTTCGAGATCGTCGTGTCCGACGACCGATGTCGGCGCGTTGATCAAACGGTTGTACATGAGCGTACGCTCCAGCAGCAGGTCTGGCGCGTCGACGAGGCGGAAGGTCCAGGATTCCACGAGCGTCCGGTTCGCAGAAATCGGCTTGAACAGGCGCAGCAGCTGGATCGGCCCCTTGATCATGATGTTGGGGAAATAGACCGTGTTGTGGCGCGCCTCGCCGAGGATGGCCTTGGCGCGTTCCTCGCCATAGGCGGCCTTCATCTGGTCGAAATAGCCGGGGATCGCCGAATAGTCGGAATGGATCGAATGATGCACGCCGGTGTGGCCGTGGCCATTCTCCCAGACGCGAATGCCCATCTTGTCGAAATCTTCGTACGGCGACATGAAGGGGACGAAGATCTCGACCGCCATTGGCTTGGGCGTGCCTTCCGGCGCCTTCTGCCACATGGCCTTGGCGGTTCCGGCGGAAGATTCGTGCGCGACCATCGGGTGGCACGTGTCGGTCTGATTGTCGACCAGCATCTTCCAGTTGCAATTGTGCATGTAGCGCAGCACGCCGCCGGCGACCTGCAGCTTTCCTACCGGCGAACGATCGACCATGTTGTCGAAGCTCGACAGGCTGTCGCCGAAGAATTCCTCGAAGCCCGGTCCCTCGTCATTCAGTCGGGCGAAGACGAAGCCGCGATAATTGTGCACGTTCTTCACGCGCGTCATGCCCAGTGCGGCGGGCGAGTCCTTGAAGCCGGTATTGTCGTAACCCTGAGTCCAGGGCAGGCTGTGCAGCGAGCCGTCGGTGCGGAACCGCCAGGCGTGATAGGGGCAGCGGAACACCTTGCCGGTGTTGCCGCACGTCTCGCCGGCGATCTTGACGCCCTTGTGCGGGCAGCGATTGAGGAGGACCTTCACCTCGCCATCGGTGTGGCGCACCATGACGACGGGCTGCGAACCTATGGTGGTCGTGTAGAAATCGCCTTCGTTCGCGACCTGGCTGTCATGGCCGACATAGACCCAGGTGTTGGCGAAGAGATGTTCCATTTCCAGCTGGAACAATTCCTCGTCGACGAAAACATCGCGATGGACTTCGGCCTCGCGCACCAGCTTGCGGATCGCTTCTGCGTCGCCGGCATAGCGTGACATGGCCAGGCTCCTCGATCGTGCGCCCGCGTCGGAACAGGACGCTGCGGCTTCAGCGCGGCGCATGGCGCGAAGCGGTCGCAGCCATCGACAATCATCCCGTCGATGTCAGCATCCGCCTGGCTCCGGGCGTTCGCGCAATTTAGTTTAATCATCAAAGGATCGCTGTCAACGCGGCTCGCCTTCGCCGCAGGGCGCGTTCGAGATGTCCAAGCGATACGTTGCAGAGCGCTGGAAACATGCCGAGTGGAGCCGTCCTGGCGGATCCCGACAAGTTCAAAGTAATTTTAGACTTGAAAGAAATTGCGTCGATGAGCGATCCTCATGAGGTGGTCGACGTTGCGTCCGCGATCACGGAGGTACATGCTAGCGCCTAACGGGCGGGGAGGAATGGCATGAGGTCGGCGGGGGTTCGCGCGCTCTATGCCGAAACGCGTGCGGGCGTCATTCACGCCGTCCGCGCCGGCGCGGGCCGACCGATCCTTCTGCTGCACCAGACGCCGCGCTCGGTCGATGAATATCGCGACGTCGCGCCGCTTCTGGCGCGCGATTTTTCTGTCATTGCCATGGATACGCCGGGCTTTGGCGGTTCGCCGCCGCTCTCCGGCGCGGCGCCCTCGATCGAAGCGTGGGCCTTGGCCGCGCTCGCGTTGCTCGACGCGCTGGCGATTCAGGAAGCAGCGGTTGTCGGCCATCACACGGGTGCGGCCATCGCGCTCGAAATCGCCGCGCAGGCGCCGCAACGCGTCAGCGCGCTCGTGCTTTCCGCCTGTCCATTCGTCGACGCCGAGCGCCGCGCGCGACACGCCACGCACAGGGTGATCGACGATGTCGAGCCGCGCGCCGATGGCGCTCACCTCGTCGAGCTCTGGAACCGTCGCCGGCCATTCTACCCGGACGGCGACACGGACCTTCTGGCGCGCTTCATGGCGGACGCCTTGAGGGCTGGCCCGATGGCGGCGGAGGGACACAGGGTGGTTAATCGCTATCGCATGGAGGAAAGGATCGGCCTCGTGACGGCGCCGACGCTGGTGCTGGCGCCGACCGACGATCCGCACGCCTATCCCGTTGCCCCGCGTGTCGCCGCCGCGATCCGGGGCAGTGTTCTCGTCGAGGCGCAGGGCGCCATGGTGCCATTTCCCGATCAATTGCCCGACGTCTTCGCAGCCTTTGTGCGCGACTTCGTGACAGCGCAAATGCCGGGGCGACAGGACGAACCAGCGAGGGCGGGCGGATGAGGATCTTCTGGCAGAGTTTTGTCGATTCAACGATCAACGCCCCCTACATGCGGCGATTGTCGGGCTATCTGAATAGCATCGCGGCGTCGGGAACGAGCGTGCATGTCGAGGGTATCTCTCCGCCGGACCGTGACTTCGGGCGGCTTGCAGAACTGCGTTGCGCGATCGTGGCGATCGACAATGGAATCGCCGCTGAAGAGGCAGGGTACGACGCCTATGTCATGGGGCATTTCCAGGATCCGGGCCTCCACGAACTTCGCTCTACATTGCGGATTCCGGTCATCGGCGCCGGGGAGGCGACGCTGCTTGCCGCCTCGCAACTCGGCCGGCGGCTGGGGCTGGTCACGCTCGATCCCGTGTTCGAGGTCATGCATTACGAGCAAGCCGACCGCTATGGGCTCGGCGGCCGCGTAGCGCATGTGACGGGACTTGGATGCCGGCCGGAGGATTTCGCCGCCGCCTTCGATGGCGACGCCGAGGCCAAGGCGCGCATGCTCGCCGATTTCACGGCCTGCGCGCGTCCAATGGTCAATGCAGGCGCCGACGTGATCGTGCCCGCCGGCGTTCTGCCAGGGCTGCTGATCGGCGGCGAGCGCGGCTTCTGCGTGGGACGCGCGCCCGTGGTCAATTGCGCTGCGGTCGCCCTGAAATCCGCGGAGATGTGGGTGCAGCTGCGCGCGCTCAATGATCTGGAGCCGAGCCGGGGACCGAGTTTCGCGCTGGCCAATGCCCGGGCCAAACAGGATTTCCGCGCGCTGCTCGCACGCCCTGCGCGCTTTGAAAGCCCGCAAGGCGAGTAAACAATTTTTGGCTTGAAGGATATGTCCGGGCGCTGCCGTAGCGGTGGAGGCGTCCCCGGCGCGTTGTGCGGCTCGTTCGCAATGCCCAAAACCTGACCGTGTTGCGCTGCAAACAACCATGCGGCCTCGTCGTTGCGCAGGTAAATCGCCTCAGGTCGATACGATGTCGTGTTGACGATGCTGCGCAGATCGTTTTAGGCTTGATGTAATTTCTTCCACCCCGTCGGAAACGCGGGACAGTTCGAACAGGTCGGGCAGAAGACTGAAGATTGCGAGGCCGCGTGAGGCGCGACGCCGAGGGCGTCTTGCGCGCTTCGTCTCTGATCCCGGCAGGATGCTGCGCTTTCTTTGACTGGCGCGTAGCGCTGCGCTTTCATGGACGCTCGAACGAGCATTTGCGTTGGATCGAAGGAGGGAATGATGCACAGACTTGCCGCAGTCGCCGTCTCCGCGCTGCTGGTCTCCGCACCAGCGCAGGCTGAAATAAAACTGGGCTTCATAACCGCGCTCAGCGGACCGGCCGCAGCGCTCGGCATTCCCTACGCCAACGGCATGAAGGCCGCGCGGAAATACAAGGCCAAGATCGGCAACGAGACCGTGACGCTGATCCAGCTCGACGACGGCTCGGATCCCGCCGCCACGACGCGAAATGCGCGCAAGCTGGTGGAAGAAGAGAAGGTCGACATTCTGATCGGCACCGCAACCGCGCCCGGCACGATCGCCATGGCGACGATCGCAAACGAGCTCGGCGTACCCATGATCGCGGTTTCGCCGATCAAGATCGAAACGGCCGATCCCGCCAAGCAATGGACGATCGCAGTGCCGCAGCCGCCGATGTTGATGGCCAAGGTCGTCGCCGACCGCATGAAGCGCGACAAGGTGCACAATGTCGGCTACATCGGCTTTTCCGACGCTTGGGGCGATCTCGTCTATGCAGGCGGCAAGGCCGCGGAAGCGCGCGGCGACATCAAACTGCTCACCAACGAGCGCTATGCGCGAACGGATACATCGGTCACCGCGCAAATTTTGCGCATTCTCGCCACGAAGCCAGACGGCGTGCTGATCGGCGGGTCCTCGACGCAGGCGGCGTTGCCGTTGCTGGCGCTGGCCGATCGCGGCTTCAAGGGCCACAACTACGGGCTCGCCTCGCTGATCAATCCGGATTTCGTGCGTGTCGGCGGCAAGGCCGCGGAAGGCGTGCAGGTGTCGGCCGGTCCTGTAATCGTCTCCGAGCAGCTGCCCGACGGGCATTTCTCCAAGAAGCTCTCGGCTGATTTCCGCGCCGCCTACAAGGAGGTGAACGGATCGGAATCGCGCGATGGTTTCTCCGCCTATTCCTTCGATGCCTATCTGATCTTCGCGGGCGCCGCGGAGCGCGCGCTCGGCAAGGCCAAGCCCGGCACGCTGGAGTTCCGCAAGGCGCTGCGCGACGAGATGCTCAATACGAAGGAACTCGCTGGTGTCCATGCCGTCTACAATTTCAAGCCGGGCCAGGGCTATGGCGTCGACGACCGCTCGCTGGTGATCGTCAAGCTCAAGGACGGTAAGTGGATCTACGCGCCCTGATCGGACGGAGAGGATAACTCGGGCGGGATTGCCGGATGACGTTCGACATTGCGGCGATCCTTGCCGTCGACGGAATAGCCAGCGGCGCGATCTATGCGCTCGTGGCGATCGGAACGGTGCTCCTGTTCTCGGTCACGCGGGTCATGTTCGTGCCGTTCGGCGATCTCGCCGCTTTCACGGCGTTGACGCTGGCCGCGCTCGATGACGGCAAGACGCCGGGGACAGTCAACCTCGTCATCGCGCTCGCAGTCCTTGCTTTCGCCATGGAAGCCCTTGCGCTCGTGCGCGCCGGCAAGATGAAAATGCTGCCGCGCGCGGCGCTGTTTTATCTCGTGATCCCGATTGCAGTCGCACTTGCCGTGCGACTTCTGGCGCCGGCGACGCCGCCGTTGCCGGTGCGTCTGATCATGGCGCTGGCGCTGATCGTGCCCGTGGCGCCGCTGCTCGACCGCATCGTATTCCGGCCCGTGGCGGACGCGCCCGTGCTGGTTCTGCTGATCATCGCGGTCGCGTTGCATTTCGCTCTCGTCGGTCTTGGGCTTCTGTTCTTTGGGCCCGAGGGCGTGCGCACCCAGCCTCTGACGTCGTGGTCCACCGAGATCTTAGGCGCGATGGTGTCGGGGCAGACGGTCTGCATCGTCATCGCGGCGGTCGCGCTCAGCGCGCTGCTATACGTCGGCTTTGAATTCACGCTCACCGGCAAGGCGCTGCGTGCGACATCGTCCAATCGCACCGGCGCGCGGCTGATGGGCGTCCGACCGGCGCGGGCTGGCACGATCGCCTATGTACTCAGTTCCATACTCGCGGGCGTCTCGGGCCTGCTGATCGCGCCGGTCAATACGATCTTCTACGATTCCGGCTTCCTGATCGGCCTCAAGGCCTTCGTCGGCGCGATCATCGGCGGCCTCCACTCTTATCCCGGCGCCGCGATCGGCGCTGTCATCGTCGGCCTGCTCGAGAGCTTCGCCTCCTTTGCATCGAGTTCGCTGAAGGACGTGATCGTGTTCTCGGTGCTCGTGCCCATACTGGTATGGCGTTCGCTCGTATCCGTGCATATCGAGGAGGAGGACGAGGAATGAGCCGTCGCGCCATGCTCATCCTTTCCTGCATCGCGGTCGTCGCGCTCGCCTGTGCGCCGCTGCTGTTCTCGTCCTTCACGATCAGCCTGTTCAACTATGTCGGCATCTACGCGCTGGTGGCAATCGGGCTTGCGTTGCTCACGGGCGTAGCGGGCATCGTGTCCTTCGGGCAGGCGGCCTTCGTCGGGGTCGCGGCCTATGCGACGGCTTGGGCGAGCGCGCTGAATGGCTATTCGCCCTGGCTCGGGCTTCTGCTCGCGATCGTCCTGACCTGCGCGGTGGCCGCCGTGCTCGGCGCCGCGACCCTGCGGCTCGAGGGGCACTTCCTGTCGCTCAGCACGCTCGCCTGGGGTCTCGCGATAGGCTTCCTGTTCGGCAATATCGAGGGCCTCGGAAATTTCAGCGGCATTTCGAACATTCCGCCGATCCGCATCGGCGGTCACGCGCTGATGAAGAGCGAAGAGATCTACTACCTCATTCTCCTGATCGTCGTGCTTTCGCTCGTCGCCATGTACAATCTCCTGGATTCCCGCTGGGGTCGCGCGCTTCGAGCGCTGCGTGGCGGCAACGTCCTGGTCGAGAGCCTCGGCGTCAACGCTTTCCAGACGAAGCTCGCAGCCTTCGTCATCGCCGCATTCCTCGCTGCGCTCTCGGGATGGCTCTACGCGCATATGAGCCGCTTCGTCAGTCCTGCGAGTTTCGACGCGGCCATGGGCATCGAATATCTGATGATGGCGATGGTCGGCGGGCAGGGCAGCCTGATTGGCGGCGTCGTCGGCGCGTCCATTATAACCTTCCTGAAGAACGCCATTCAGGATTACCTGCCGCTGATCTCGCCCAATGCCGCAGGGCAGCTCGAAGTCGTCGCCTTCGCCGCGATCTTCATCGTGTTCCTGCAATATGCGCGACGTGGCGTCGTGCCGTTCATCGCAGCCCGCTTGCCAAGCGCGAGGCCGACGACGCCGGCGTCGGCCGCCGCGCTCGACATGCGCGTGCAGCCGAAGGCCGGGGCGCCGCTGTTGAAGGTCGATCAGGCGATGCGTCGTTTCGGCGGACTTATCGCGGTCAACGCGGTCTCCTTCGACGTGCGCGCAGGCGAAATCGTCGGGTTGATCGGGCCGAACGGCGCCGGCAAGAGCACGATGTTCAATCTGCTGACAGGTGCGCTGAAGCTCGACGGCGGCGCAATCGAATTTTCCGGACTGCCGATTCATGGGGCGCCGCAACGCGCAATCGCGCGCGCCGGCATCGCCCGGACGTTCCAGCATGTGAAGCTGCGCCCGCGAATGAGCGTGCTCGACAATGTTCTGCTCGGCGCGCATGGCCGGCTTCAATCCGGTATCGTCCGCGGCATGCTGCGGCTCGATCGCACGGAAGAAGCACGCGCACGGGCCGAGGCGATGCGCCAGCTCGAGCGCACCGGGCTCGCGGAACATGCCTTCGACGCCGCCGGTTCACTGCCGCTCGGCAAGCAACGGCTCGTCGAGATCGCGCGCGCGCTTGCCGCCGACCCGACGCTGCTGGTGCTCGACGAACCGGCCGCGGGCCTGCGCCGCAATGAAAAAATGGAACTGGCGACACTGCTGCGCGAATTGCGCGCGGACAAATTGACGGTCCTGCTGGTCGAACACGACATGGAATTCGTCATGTCGCTCGTCGACCGCATCGTCGTCATGGATTTCGGCTCCAAGATAAGCGAGGGTCTGCCGGCGGAGGTGCGCGCCGATCCGCGCGTGCAGGAAGCCTATCTCGGAGGCGTCGCATGAGCGCTCTCCTCACGCTCGACAAAATCAGCGTCTCCTATGGCCGCATCCAGGCGGTGCGAGAGGTTTCCGTTTCGATCGAACCGGGTCAGATCGTCACGATCATCGGGCCGAACGGGGCGGGCAAGACGACGCTGATGCTGGCGGCGATCGGGCTTCTGGCGTCGAGCGGCGCGATGCGTTACCTGGGCGAAGATCTCGCCGGCGTCGATGTCGAGGCGCGCGTCGAGCGCGGCATGTGCCTCGTGCCGGAGCGGCGCGAATTGTTCCACGACATGAATGTCGAGGACAATCTGACGCTCGGCGCCTATTCGCGGCGGGCGAAGGCCGAGATCGGGCGTGATCTCGACGATGTCTTCGATCGTTTTCCGCGTCTGAAGGAGCGGCGCCGGCAATTGGCGGGAACGCTGTCCGGCGGCGAGCGGCAGATGCTCGCGCTCGGTCGCGCGCTGATGGCCAAACCGCGCCTGCTGCTGCTGGATGAACCCAGCCTCGGCCTCGCGCCGCTGATCGTGCGCGAAATATTCAAGACGATCGCTTCGCTGCGCAGTCTCGGCATTTCGATCCTGCTGGTCGAACAGAATGCGCGCGCGGCGCTGGAGACCGCCGATGTCGGCTATGTCCTGGAGACGGGGCAAGTGACGCAGCAAGGCGCGGCGAGCGAACTCATCGGCGATCCCAAGCTGATCGCCGCGTACCTCGGCGGACATTGATCTTCAGGCGCTTCGCGGCGATGAAAGGCTGGCCCGCCATTGCGAGCGCAGCAAAGCAATCCGTTCACGAATCATTGTCCAGAAGCGGCGATGGATCGCAACGTCGCTTCGCTCCTCGCGATGACAGGATCAGAGTGTGTCTCGCCGATTACCCTCGGTCACCGGCTTGCGCGCGAGGCCGAGGCGGCGAAGCGAATCCGCGAAGGCCGCCAGCCGCGTCTCGCGATAGGCGTCGATGTCGACGCCGTCGTAATTCAGAAAGCCCTGTCGCGTCTTCAGGCCGATGCGGCCCTCCGCCATGTTGCGCTCGATGATGTCAGGAGCGGCGTAGCGGTCGTTGCCGAGCGCGCCCGTCATGTAGCGGCTGGTATGATAGAGAATATCGCCGCCGCCCCAGTCGATGAACTCAAGCAGGCCGAGAATCGCGAAGCGGAAGCCGAAGCCGTAAATGATCGCCTTGTCGATCTCTTCAGCCGTCGCGACGCCTTCCTCCACCATGCGGGCGGCCTCGTTCATCGCCATGCCCTGGATGCGCGGGACGATATAGCCGGGGCGCGCGGAGCAGACGACAGGCGTCTTGCCGATGCCTTCGAGCATGGTCTTGATCGCGGCGGTCGTCTCTGGGCGCGTGCTGGCGCCAGGCGAAAGTTCGACGAGCGGTACGAGAAAAGCCGGATTGAGCCAATGGGCATTGAGGAAGCGACCGGGATCGACGACGGCGCCGGCCATGTCGTCGACGAGGATGGTCGAGGTTGTCGATGCGATGATCGTGTCCTTGCCCGCGAGCGCGGACGCCCGCGCGAGCGCATCGCGCTTGAGGTCGAGCACTTCCGGCAGCGCTTCGAAGATGTAGTCGGCAGCGCCGAAGGCCTCGGCGGCGTTGTGCGCCGGGACGATACGCACGCGTTGCATCAGGACGCCGGCATCGCTGTCGTCCATCAGGCCGATGCGGGCGAGGGTGTGGAATATTCCTTCGATATCGGCGGCGGCGTCGTGTGCAATGCGGTCGAAATCGGCTTGCGGTCGCTCCTTGAAATCGACGACGGCGACGTCGTGGCCGGCATAGGCGAAGACGACGGCGACGCCGCGTCCCATCCGTCCCGCGCCGAGGCTCGCGACCCGCATCAGGCGAAGCCTCGCGAGAGGAACGACTGCAGTGCGTCCTTGCTCATGCCGTCGAGCCCGAGCGTTTTTCGCGTGCGCCCGGTCTGCATGAAATCCTCACCGACTATGGCCGAGCCGATCGATAGAAAAGATTTGGCGAGCGGCGCCGCGACTCCGGCGAGTTCCGCGCAGGAAATCAGGAAGGACAGTCCGATCCGCGTGTCTTCGAGCATGTAGCGATGTTGCGTCAGCACGATGCGCTCGCGCCAGTCGCCGGAATCGGTCAGCGTGTCATGCGCCTCCGCCTCGTACATCCAGGCGCGCTTGGCATAGTGGTCGGCGAGTGGGAAATGCGGCGCGCCATAGCCGAAAGCTTCGCGCACGGCCATGCGCTCTGCGTCGAGCTGGTCGGTGACGCGGCGGATCGAGGGTTGCGTGCCCTCCTTGTGAATATCCCAGCGGTCGAAATGCTCGAGCGGGCCAGCGTTCATGGTGATCAATGGCGGATGGATGATCGGGCCGGCGTTCATCAGCGCGCCGGAGAGGATGTCGCCGCAATCCTCGATCGCGCGGGGAAAAGCGCGGCCGATCACCTCGAACGCTTGCGCCTTGTCGACAAGCGGAAAGACGCCCGTAGGCAGACGCACGCCACGTCCGGAAATGCGGACCTCATACGGTCCCTGCTTGCGCGCGAGCCAGGGCAGCGTTCCGGTCTCGGCGAAGCACACGCCTTTGGCGCGGCCGGCATCATGCGCGGCTTTCGCGAAAATGTAGGAGCCGAAGGTGCCGGGCGGCAGGTAGACCACTTGTCCCGGTTCGAGCAATGGCGCGACGCGCCGGGCGAGGTCGTTCTGCGCGAAAGCCGGTGCGGGGCAAAGGATGAGCGCGGCGCCGCGCACGGCTGCGGCAATGTCGGCGGTGATCGACGCGATCGTCGCCGTTTGTCGGCCCTTGCCGTCGATGCGCGTGATCGTTCCGCCGTCGGCGAGATGCGCATCGACATCCGCCTGTTCGCGTCGCACGAGAGCGACCTCGTGACCGGCCAGCGTAAAATCGACAGCCGCTGCGAACGAGCCGTTGCCGCCCCCGAGAACTGCAATCTTCATCGTCGCTCTCCGGTACAGCGGCCTGATCGCGTCGATTATTTTTGACTTGAAGGATCGTGTCAACACGTTGGATGCGGTGAATCTCACCGCTATGTGGGCGAAAATGCGCTGGTATCGAGGGAGACGTGTTTGATCGCGATGCGCCGGTCATTCAAGGTTTGTGACAAATGCGCTTGACGCATCGCCGGGGGAAGCGCCAATTTGAACGTCATTAGCGCCTTCGGGCTGCGCGAGCGCGAGCATGGACGACAGGACCGACCTTTCGGAAGACCGCCAGGACGAAGTCAGCACGGATATTCAGCTCGACCTGCGCACGTGGCTGAAACTCTTGACCTGTACGACGCTGATCACCGCGGAGCTGCGCCGGCAATTGCGCGAACAATTCGACTTCACGCTGCCCCGCTTCGACATGCTGGCGCAGCTCGATCGCGAGCCGGGCGGGCTCGTGCTGACGGAACTGTCGAAGCGGCTGATGGTGTCGCCGGGCAACGTCACGCCGATCATGAACCGGCTTCTCGAAGAAGGCTACATCACGCGCTCGACATCGAGTCTCGACAGGCGCGTGCAGATTGTCTGCCTCACGGCGGAGGGCCGCAAGAAGTTCCGGCGCATGGCGAAGAAGCATGGCCAATGGGTGAATGCGATGATGGGTGGAATGGAGCTCGATGAGCGTCGTTCGCTCAGCGGCCTGCTCGACCAGCTGAAGGCGAACCTGCGCGACAGCAGCGGCGTCGACACGAAATAGCAGCGCCGCCCTTACAACTCATGCTCGCGTATGTTGTCGATCATGCGCGAGAGAACGCTCGCGCAGATGTCGATATCCTCGGCGGCAATCCCCTGCATGAGGTCGTTGGTCCTGCGCGCGATCTTCGGCCACAGCTTCTTCAAGAGCGCCGCGCCATCCTTCGTCAGCGCGACTTCGCGCCGCCGCTGGTCGCGCGCGCCATGTTCGCGCGTCACCAGTCCCGTCTCCAGCATCTGATCGATGGTGCGGCTCGCGCTCGATTGTTCGACGACCGCCAGGACGGAGATTTCGTTGACGGTGAGCTTTCCGTAGATGTGCAGGACGGAGAGGGTGCGCAGCGCCGCATTGTTCAGCCCCAGGGCGACGAGAAATCTGTTCTGGTCGGCGCTGATGCGGTTGGACAGCCGGTTGACGAGATAGGGAATATAGGCGCGCAGTTCCTCCGGGGTGGCGGGCGGCGCGCCCGCGGCTTGAGCCGAGGCGCGCGGTTTGCGTGTCGGCGCCAGCATTGTCACGCGAAGCTCTCGATGGTCTTGATTGCGCCGTCGAGCATGGCGCCGGAGGCGTCCCGGATCGCGGCTTCGCGCAGGCGCCGCGCCCAGTCGGCGGCGTCCTCCCGGCTCTCGAGTTTCGCGATCGCGGCCATCACGCGATCGTATTTGGTCAATCCTCGCGCGTGGGTGTCGGAATAACCCTTGATGAGGCGGCGACAGTTCAGAACCTCGACGCCCAGATCGTAGTTGCGGTCGACCGTTTGGATTGCGCGGTCGATCCAGGCGTCGCGGTGCGTGACCTCAATGGCATGACGATGCGATCCTCGACGCCGCCGCTTCAGGCCCGCGATCGCATGGAGCGTCGCGAAGCCGAAGGCGGAATAGGTCTTGATGCGGCGACCCTTGTTCACGCGGGTGTCGATCCAGGCGACCAGACGCGGACGCGCGTTGAGCCAATCCGCCCATGCCTTCGGCGCCATGCCGATCAGCTCTTCCGCGCGTGGATGAAAATATTCCGTTGTCTGAAGAACCTGATTGCCCTTCAGCCCGATCTCGCGCTCAACGCGGGTCCGACGACTGGCGCGGGTCTTGAGATCGGCGACGCGGATCACATCGTCGTAAGCCATGGCGTTGGCGAGGTATTTGGTGGCGGCGGCGGTGAAGGCATAATCGCGCGCCGCGCCACCCGCCGCTTCGTCGGCTGCGCGCAAGCGTGCGAGCAGGTCGAGATAGTCTTGCGCATAGGCCGAATCCTGGAAGTCGGCGGCCTTGGCCGCGCCGCGCCGCGCCATGTCTCGCGCAGATTCTGGTATTTCGCGCTCGATGCGATCGAGCAAGTCGCTTGGCAAGGCGGGTTGCGAAAACGCCTCGGACTCCGACAAGTCCAAAGGCGTGGGCGCCGGCGCCGTGGCGCACTCGAGCGCCGCATCGAAAGCGGCAAGGCTCGAATTTCGTCCCTTGCTTTCGCCATTCAGCAGAGCCCGGAATTTATCGACCGGGAAAGGCAAGGCGCCGGACGCCGCCAGCGCGCCGAACATGGCCGCCGAAATCATGCTGCCGTGGTTCGCCGCGAGCGCATTCATGTCGAAGACGATTTCGCGTTTCGCGACCACGCCGATCGCCTGCGCCACAACGCTGGAATCCGCGATCGCCTCGCCAGGCGCGATCTTCTCGACGGTCGCGAAGGCGCGATGGTCTGATGCGATCAGCGTTGTCTTGTCGGGCGTGACGAGGCCGCGCAGGATCGAGCGGCCGGCCTCCATGTATTCGGCCGCCATCACCACATCGACATCGCCGGGCGTCGGCATGAGCGAAAGGATCGGATTGAGGCCGTCCTGCGGCGGCATGCATTCGATGTAGTAGAGCGTCGCGCCGGTGCGCTGCGCGACTCCAGGCACGCTGGTTGATTGCGCGACCCAGCCTTCCGTCTCGGCAAGACGCACGATCCAGTCCGTCAGCACGCCGCCGCCCTGGCCGCCCATGGCGAGAATGGCGATGGAGATCGGGCGTTCGGTCGCGGGGCCGACAGGGCCGAGCGGCAGGTGAACTGTTTCGTCCCTCATGCCGCCGCTCCCTGGCGTTCACGCCGCGCCTGCAGCCAGCCGATGAATCTTTGCGTCATGCGCTGGCGCCACAGGTCGAAAGCGTTGGGATTGTGCACGACGTCGGCGCGGAAGAAGGAGGGACAGAGGACGGCGGCGTCGGCGACCTCGCCGCAATTGCCGCAACCGACACAGGTGTGGTCGATGGCCGCGACGGGATCGTCGCGCAGGGGATCGTCGAGCTTTTTCACGGAAAGCGAGGGGCAGCCGGACAGTCGCATGCAGGCATGATCGCCTGTGCAGACGTCCTCGTCGACGCCGAAGCGTTCCTTCACGATTCGCTCGCCGTCGCGTACAGCCTGATCGATCTGCGGGCGGACGCGGCGCTGCTTGTTGAGCATGCATTCGGAGGAGGCGACGATGATTTTCGGTCCTTCCTCCTTCGTCGTGAGCGCTTCCTTCAGCGTGTCGCGCAGGCGGCCGACATCGTAGGTGCGATCGAGCTGGCGGACCCATTTGGCGCCGATGCCGCGCACGGCCGTCACGATGGAATTGTTGGTCTTGCGGCGCGGGTTCTTGGCGCGCGAGGAGAGAATGTCCTGGCCGCCGGTGGCGGAAGTATAGAAATTGTCGATGATGAGGAAGACGCCGTCGTGTTTGTTGAAGACGGCATTGCCGATGCCGCTGGTCAAGCCATTGTGCCAGAAGCCGCCGTCGCCCATGACGGCGATCGAGCGCTTGCCGGCCTTGACATTGAAGGCGCCCGCTGACGCCGGGCCGAGACCGAAGCCCATGGTCGTCGCGCCGATGTTGAACGGCGGCAGGATCGAGAAGAGATGGCAACCGATATCGGCGGAGACATGGTGCAGGCCGAGTTCCTGCTCGACAAGCTTCATGGCAGCGAAAACGGGGCGCTCGGGGCAGCCGGTGCACAGGCCCGGCGGGCGTTCGGGCACGGTCTGTTTCAGCTTTTGCACTTCGGCGAGCGCCAGGACCGGCGTCGGATCGGGCGCGGGCGGCCTGTTGCCGAGCAGGCGCGGATCGCTTTCCTCGATGAACGCGCGCAATCCGTCGAGCAGGACCTGCGAGGTATAGTCGCCGGCCATCGGCAGAATATCCTTGCCGCGCACGCGCGCGGAAACCTTGCGGCGGCGCAGCGCGGTGTTGACGGCCTGCTCGATATATTCCGGCTGGCCTTCCTCGACGACGATGACGTGGTCCTTGTCGCGGCAGAAGGCCTCGAGCTCATCCTCGATGACGGGATAGGTCACGTTCATCACGTAGAGCGGGACCTGCGTGCGGCCGTAGGCGTCGCTCAGTCCGAGATATTGCAGGGCGCGGATGATGTTGTTGTACATGCCGCCCTGCAGGACGATGCCGACCTTTGCATCCCGCGGCCCGATGAATTCGTTGAGCTTGTGCTGCTTCACGAAGTCGATCGCGGCCGGAAAGCGCTTGGCGATCTTTTCGCGCTCGTGCTCGTAGGCAGCGGGCGGCAGGACGATGCGGCCGAGATCGCGTACGGGATTTTCCAGTGCGTCCTTGATGGTGAAAGAGGGGCGAACATTGTCCTTTGTCTTGAAGTATCCGTGCATGTGGCAGGCGCGCACGCGCACTTCCAGCATGACCGGCGTGTTGGAAGCCTCCGAAAGCTCGAACCCCTTCTCGATCATGTTGACGATGCATTCGTGATCGGGTCTCGGATCCAGCAGCCAGATCTGCGATTTCATCGCAAAGGCGTGGGTGCGCTCCTGCATGATGGAGGAGCCTTCGCCGTAATCCTCGCCGACAATGATCATCGCGCCGCCGGTGACGCCTCCGGATGCGAGATTGGCGAGCGCGTCCGAGGCGACATTCGTGCCGACGGTCGATTTCCAGGCGACCGCGCCGCGCAAGGGATACATGACGGAGGCGGACAGCATGGCGGCGGCCGCCGCCTCGTTGGCAGAGCTCTGGAAGACGACTCCGAGTTCGTCGAGCACGTCCCTGGCGTCGCCGAGCACGTCGATGAGATGGGAAATCGGCGATCCTGGATAGCCGCCGACATAGGAGACGCCAGATTGCAGCAACGCCTTGGTAATGGCGAGAATGCCCTCGCCGCGAAAGGTGTCGCCGTCGCCGAGCCTGAGGTCCTCGACTTCGCGTGCGAATGAGCGTTCGGCCATGGCGCGTCTCCGGATGTATGGAAATGCATATATCTGGATCGGGGCGGGGTCAATGTCGCTTCGTCTTTGAGGCCCGGCTCCTCATCCTGAGGAGCCCGCGAAGCGGGCGTCTCGAAGGATGGCCGAGATAGCATTCCCGGTCCTGCCCCCCTTCGAGACGCGATGCTGCGCATCGCTCCTCAGGGTGAGGAGCCGGGTGGCGGAGCGAGCGGGGCATTGACCTGCCAATTATCTTAGAACTAAGATAATCATATCCGAAACAAGGAAACCGCCATGTGGCGCCCGCCGCAACGCATTCAGTTCGAGCCGAAGCCCGGCCGCATTCCCACCGCGTCTGAAGCCGCGGCGTCGCGTCTTTTCTCGCCGGTCAGGGTCGGCGCGCTGGAGCTGGAGCAGCGCACCTGGGTGCCGGCGATGGTGCCGTGGCGCGCGTCGGACGACGGCTATGTCACCGACGATGTCGTCGACTGGTACAGCCGTTTCGCGCGCGGGCGGCCGGGCGCCATCGTCATCGAGGCGACTGGAATTCGCGACGTGCCGAGCGGGCCGCTGCTGCGCATCGGGCATGATCGTTTTCTTCCCGGCCTCGAACGCCTGACCAATGCAGTACGCGAGGCAAGCGGCGGGCATACGAAGCTGCTGATCCAGATCATCGACTTTCTGTCGATCCGCCGGCGGCCGGAGCGCAACAAGTTCTTCCAGCAATTCCTGCGTGTGACGGACGCGCATCGCGAAGCGCTCGGCGCGTCTGGCATGAGCGAGGCCGACGTGCGCGAAAAGCTCGCGATGTTTTCGGACGAGAGGCTCGAGCGAATTCTCTCGCCGCGCGAAATGGAAGCGCTGCGGCATGGCCATCGCGAGCGCGTGACGGATGTGGAGTTCGCGCATATCCGCGACCTGCCGAACATGCTGCCCGATCTCTTCGCATCCGCCGCCTTGCGCGCGAAAATTGCGGGCTTCGACGGGGTCGAGCTGCATTACGCGCACGCCTATACGATGGCGTCGTTTCTGTCGCGCACCAATACGCGCGAGGACGGTTATGGCGGTTCGCTCGAGGGGCGCGCGCGGCTGCCGCTGGAAGTCATTTCCGCCGTGCGTGAAACAGTCGGCGCGGATTACACGCTCGGCTGCCGTTTTCTGGCCGAGGAATGTATCGAGGGCGGGAGCACGGTGGAGGACGCCTGCCATTTCGGTGTCGCCTTTGCGCGCGCGGGTCTCGATTTTCTGTCGACATCGCGCGGCGGCAAGTTCGACGACGCGAAGCAACCTGGCGTCGGTCAGGCCGCCTATCCCTATACGGGCCCGAGCGGTTACGAATGCATGCCTCAGTACATTTCGGACGAGCAGGGGCCGTTCGGTCGCAACGTGAAGGCGACGGCGGCGATCCGCCGCGCCGTGCGCGACGCCGGCTTCGCAACGCCTGTCGTGTGCACGGGCGGCGTGCACAATTTCGATATGGCCGAAGGAATGCTGGCCGACGGCGTGTGCGACATTGTCGGTTCCGCGCGGCAATCGCTCGCCGATCCCGACTGGACGCTGAAATTGTCTCGTGGCGCCGGGGCGTCGGTTCGCTTGTGCGAATTCACCAATTATTGCGAGGGCCTCGACCAGAAGCACAAAGCCGTCACCTGCCAGCTCTGGGACAAGATCGACGTGAAGTCGCCGGGCGTCAAACTGACGGCGGATGGCAAGCGACGGCTCGTTCCGCCCGAATGGACGCCGGTTTGATGTCGCGGGCGGCGCGGCGCACGGCGCCGATCGAGATCATCGCGGGCAGTGATTTCGAGACACGCGCCACGCGCGCCGGCCACGCCGATCTGCGATTGTGGCTGCGCATCCTCACCATCCACAAACTCATCAACAATGAAGTCCGCCGCCGGTTGCGCGAAAATTTCGGCATGAGCCTGTCACGGTTCGACCTGCTTGCGCAGCTCGATGGCCGCAGCGACGGCATGCGCATGGGCGAATTGTCGAAGCGATTGATGGTGACGACCGGCAATATCACCGGACTGGTGGACGAACTCGTCGCTGAGGGGCTCATCGAGCGTCTGCCAGATCCGACCAACAGGCGCGCCAGCCTCGCCGCAATGACGGCGAAAGGCCGCAAGGCGTTCGGTGCGGCGGCGAAAGCGAACGAAGCCTGGATCGCAGAGATGTTCGCGGGGCTCGACGCAGTCGACAAGGCCGCGATGTTCGAGATGCTCGGACGACAGAAAGCTGACATTGCCGCGCGATTGCGGGATGCTGGCGCGCCGGAAACGAAATCGACCAACACGCCCAAGGGAGGCAAAAGGTGAAGAGCTTCAGAGCCACGGACTATGTCGCCACGCATTTCAAATGGGAGGTCGCGGGCAAGGTGGGCTTGATCACGCTCAACCGGCCCGAGCGCAAGAACCCACTGACTTTCGAGAGCTACGCGGAGCTGCGCGACCTCTTTCGCAATCTCAGCCGTGCCGACGACGTGAAGGCGGTTGTCGTCACCGGCGCGGGCGGCAATTTCTGCTCGGGCGGCGATGTGCACGAGATCATCGGGCCGCTGGTGAAGATGCAGGAAGAAGACGATATGGCGGGCCTCATCGCGTTCACACGCATGACCGGGGATCTGGTGAAGGCGATGCGGCATTGCCCGCAGCCGGTCATTTCCGCGATCGACGGCATCTGCGCGGGGGCTGGCGCTATCATCGCTATGGCGTCGGACATGCGCATCGGCACGCCGCGCACGAAGACCGCATTCCTGTTCGTGCGCGTCGGACTTGCCGGCGCCGACATGGGCGCCTGTGCGATCCTGCCGCGCATCATCGGGCAGGGTAGAGCGTCCGAACTGCTCTACACCGGTCGGGTCATGAGCGCGGAGGAGGGCGACAAATGGGGCTTCTTCAATCGCCTCGTCGCGCCGGAGGCGGTGCTGGCCGATGCGCAGGCGCTGGCCAAGGAAATCGCGGACGGGCCGACCTTCGCCAACGCCATGACCAAAACCTGCCTGCATCAGGAATGGGCGATGGATGTGGATTCCGCGATCGAGGCGGAAGCGCAGGCGCAGGCGATCTGCATGCAGACCCGGGACTACGGCCGGGCCTACCGGGCATTTGTCGCCAAGGGCAAGCCGGTGTTCGAGGGCAATTGAGATCGGCGGCTGGCGGGCTCGCGACGCGTGCGGCCCGCCCATTGCCTCACGAGTTCGTGAAAACTGACGATTATTGATTTTTATCACTTCATAATTCATAGTTAGCTCCAGCTCAGGAGCCAAACATGCGCCGGATCGGGCACAAGACGCGTAATTCTCTGATCGCAATAGGCCTTCTCCTTGGGGCAGGCGGGGCGGCCGCCGTGGTGGCCAAGGGCCAGGGCGTCGGCGCCGACCCGGCGAAGGATCCTTCGCTCGTGGGCCGGCCGGTCCTGACGACGGTCGTTCGATTCGCGCCAGAGCAGCCGAGCCGGACTTTCATGGCGACGATCAGGCCGCGGATCGAGGCTGATCAGGGTTTTAGGGTCGCCGGCAAGGTCGCCGAGCGCCTTGTCCAAACCGGACGGGTCGTGAAGGCCGGCGAAGCGCTCGCGCGGCTCGATGACGCCGACCTGAAGCTCCAGAAGGAGCAGGCCGAGGCCGAACTCGCGGCGTCGCGGATGGCGATGGAGCAAACCTCCGCCGACGAGAAGCGCGGCGCACAACTCCTGGCCAAGGGGTGGACGGCGCGCGCGGTCCACGACCGCCAGCGCGCCGCCGCCGAGGAGGCGCGCGGCCGCAATCGTCGCGCGCAACGCACGGTCGAACTCGCCGCCAATGCGCTCGGCTATGCAACCCTCCGCGCGGACGCGGACGGTGTGGTGACGGCGACGCTGATCGAGCCGGGCCAGGTGGTCGCCGCCGGCCAGCCGGCGATCCGCATCGCGCGCCAGAACGAGAAGGAAGCCGCCGTCGCCCTGCCGGAGGCCTTTGTCGCGCGCGCGCGGGACGGCGCGGCGAGCGTCACGCTCTGGGCCGAACCTCACAAGATCTATCGCGCGACCCTGCGCGAACTCAGTCCCGCCGCCGACCCCGCGACCCGTACTTTCGCGGCGCGCTTCTCGCTGCCGGACGCCGATGATCGCGTGGCGCTCGGCATGAGCGCGACGCTGACGATTTCCGCGCCTGGGTCGGCCAAGGTCGCGCGCGTGCCGTCTTCGGCCTTGTTCGATCAGGGCAAGGGGCCATCGCTCTGGGTCGTCGGCGAAGACGGCGTGACGACGCTGAAGCCTGTCGCCGTGTTGCGTTACGAGGGCGCTGACGCAGTCGTGACCTCGGGGGTAGCCGACGGCGTGCGTATCGTCACGCTCGGCGTGCAGAAGCTTGCGGCCGGCGAAAGGGTCCGTCCGATTTCGCAACTCGCGTTCTGAGGCCGTCGATGCGCCGTCTCAACCTGTCGGAATGGGCCGTCCGCCATCAGGCGTTGACGCTGTTTCTCATCGTCGCGACGCTGGTTGCGGGCGCATTTTCTTACGTGAAGCTCGGTCGCGCGGAAGATCCGAGCTTTACGATCAAGCTTGCCAATGTCACCGCAATCTGGCCGGGCGCGAGCGCGCGCGAAATGCAGGACCAGGTCTCCGACCGCATTGAAAAGAAGCTGCAGGAGCTTCCCTATTTCGATCGCGTGCAGACCTATACCAAACCGTCGTTCACGGCGATGCAGGTCATCTTCAAGGATACGACTCCGCCCTCGCAGGTGCCGTGGCTGTTCTATCTCCTGCGCAAGAAGCTGAACGACATTCGCGCCGACCTGCCATCCAATCTGATCGGTCCCGACGTCAATGACGAATTCGGCGATGTCGATTCCGTGCAGTACATGATCACCGGAGAGGGCGCGACCTACGCGCAGCTCAAGACCATCGCCGAAGGTCTGCGTCAGCGCCTCCTGAAGGCGCCCGATGTCGTGAAGGTCAACCTTTATGGCGTGCAGGGCCAGCGCATATTCGTCGAGTTCAGCCAACCCAAGCTCGCCAGTCTCGGCGTTACGCCGCAGGCGATCTTCGATTCGCTCGCGCGTCAGAACGCGGTCGCGGCTTCCGGCGTGTTCGAGACTGAGGCCAATCGCATTCCTGTCCGCGTTTCCGGCGCTCTGACGGGAGCAGCCGCCGTCGCCGAAACGCCGGTCGAAGCGAACGGTCGCGTGTTCCGTCTGGGCGACGTCGCCGACGTGACAGACGGCTTCAAGGACCCGCCGGACTTTCTCGTGCGATACGGCGGCAAGCCCGCGCTCGCGGTCGGCGTCGTCATGGCCAAGGGCGGCAATATTCTCACCCTCGGCGAGACGCTGAAACACGTCATGATCGAGGTCCGCGCCGCGACGCCGGTCGGAATCGAATTCACGCAGATCGCGGATCAGCCCAAGGTGGTGGAGGAGGCCGTCGGCGAGTTCACGCGCTCCTTCGTCGAGGCGCTCGCCATCGTGCTGCTCGTGAGCTTCCTGTCGCTGGGTCTGCGCACGGGCGTTATCGTCGCGCTTTCCGTCCCGCTGGTGCTTTCTGTCGTCTTCGTCGTTATGAACATGCTGGGTCTCGACCTGCAGCGCATTACGCTCGGCGCGCTGATCATCGCGCTCGGTCTGCTCGTCGATGACGCCATCATCGCGGTCGAAATGATGGTCGTGAAGATGGAGCAGGGCGTCGATCGCATGAAGGCGGCGACATATGCCTGGGAGTCCACCGCATTTCCGATGCTCACTGGCACGCTGGTGACAGCCGCGGCCTTCTTGCCGGTCGGTTTCGCGCCTTCCACGTCGGGCGAATATGCCGGCGGCATTTTCTGGGTCGTTGCGATTGCGCTGATCGCGTCCTGGTTCGTCGCGGTCATCTTCACGCCCTACCTCGGCGTGAAGCTCTTGCCGAACTTCACCGCGAAGAATTCGCACGACGAGGAGCACATCTATCACACGCGTCCGTACAGGATCCTGCGGCGCGTGATCGGCTGGTCCGTCGACAACAGGCTCATCGTCGTCGCCGCGACCGTCGGGTTGATGATCGTCGCGGCCGTTGGCTACACACGCGTTCCCAAGCAATTCTTCCCCGTTTCTGACCGTACCGAATTGTTCTTCCAGATGCGCATGCCCGAGGGAACGGCGATCGGCGTGACGCAGAAGACCGCTCAGAAGGCGGAGGCGATGCTGGCGGGCGATCCCGACATCACGCATTTCTCAACCTATATCGGCCAGGGCTCGCCGCGTTTCTGGCTCGGCCTCAATCCGCAATTGCCGAACGAGGCCTTCGCCGAAATCGTCGCCGTCGCCAAGGACGTTCCGGCGCGCGAGCGCGTCAAGAAGCGGCTGGACATGGCGATCGCGGATGGCGCGCTGTCGGAGGCGCGCGTGCGCGTCGACCGTTTCAATTACGGTCCGCCGGTCGGATTTCCCGTGCAGTTTCGCGTGATGGGTTCTGATCCGCTGATGGTGCGCGACATCGCCTATCGCGTGCGCGACATCATGCGCGCCGATCCCGCGGTGCGCGATCCGCACCTCGACTGGAACGAGCGCACGCCATCCGTGCGGCTCGAACTGGATCAGGACCGCGCCCGCGCGCTCGGTCTGACGCCCCAGGATCTCGCCAATTCCCTGCAGATGCTGATCTCCGGCGCGACTGTAACGACCGTGCGCGATGGAGTCGAAAAGGTCGATGTGGTGGCGCGCGCCGTGAAATCAGAGCGCGCCGATCTCGCGCATCTTGGCGACCTCACCATCACCACGCGCAGCGGCGCATCCGTGCCGGTCTCGCAGGTCGCGAAAATTGTCTACGAGCACGAGGACGCTATCTTGTGGCGGCGCAGCCGCGATACGTCGATCACAGTGCGCTCTGATGTGATCGACGGCGTGCAACCTCCGGACGTGTCCCTGCGCATATGGCCGAAACTTGCCGGCGTCATCGCCCAGCTGCCTCCGGGCTATCGCATCGAGCGCGGCGGCGCCGTCGAGGAATCGGCGAAAGCGAACAATGCGATTGCGACCGTCGTTCCGCTGATGATTTTCGTCATGCTGGCGATCGTGATGTTCCAGTTGCAGAACTTCACGCGTCTGGCGCTGGTCATGCTGAGCGCGCCGCTGGGCATTATCGGCTCCTCGCTCGGCCTCAACATATCCGGCGCACCGTTCGGATTCGTCGCGCTGCTGGGTTTGATCGCGCTGGCGGGCATGGACATGCGCAATTCCATCATCCTGGTCGATCAGGTCCGGCAGGATCTCGAACGTGGCATGTCGTACCGCGACGCGATCATCGAATCGGCGGTGCGGCGAGCGCGGCCCGTTGTCCTGACCGCGCTCGCCGCCATTCTCGCCATGATCCCGTTGTCGCGCTCGACCTTCTGGGGGCCGATGGCGATCGTCATCATGGGCGGCCTGTTCGTGGCGACCTTCCTGACGCTTCTGTTCCTGCCGGCGCTCTATGCGCTATGGTTTCGCAAGTCGCTGGGCGCGCATGTGCCGGCCGACGAGGGGGAAGGGGCTCCGGCTGCGGCCGGCTATATCGGAGCGCCAGCGGAATGATGCAGGCGGAGACCACGGCGCCGAAGGATGTCGAGACGCGGGCGCGGATCGTCGAAACCGCGGAGCAGCTGTTTCGCGAGATCGGCTTCCAGAAGACGACGGTGGCCGATATAGCGCGCGAGTTGAAGATGTCGCCCGCCAATGTCTATCGGTTCTTCGGCTCGAAGGCGGAGATCAACGGCGCGGTCGCGCGCCATCTGCTCAACGCCATCATCGATGTCTCGACCGCGATCGTGGAGGGGCCAGGCAGCGCGGCGGAACGGCTGCGCGCGCTCGTCAAGAACAATGAGCAGATGAACGCCGAACGCTTCATCGGGGAGCGGAAGCTGCACGAAATGGTCGAGGTCGCGCTCAACGACGATTGGCCGATCGTCACCGAATATGTGCAGGCGATGCGGATGCTGATGGGCCGGTTGGTGGCGGAGGGCGTGGCGAGCGGCGAATTCGCGGCGGTCGATCCGGCGCAGGGCGCGGCGCTGATTCAGGCCTCGACCATCTGCTACTGCCATCCCCGCCTGATGGTCGAGTGCCAGGACAAACCGGTGCCGAGTTGCGACGAAATGGTGGATTTCGTGCTCAGGGCTTTGGGGGCTTAAGGGTGTCGCCGTCATCGCGAGGAGCCGAAGGCGACGCGGCGATCCATCCCCGAATGTAGTTTGTGCGCCCGGCGATTGATTGCTTCGACGCTGCCTTCGGCGGCGTTGGCGACTCCCGTACCCCTTGTGAGGAGGGGGCGGGGGAGAGGGGCGTGCAGTCTTGCGAGATTGGCGCTTCCCCGTCTCGCCAATGTCGCATCATTCCGCGACCCCCCACCCTAGTCCTCCCCCACAGGGGGGAGGGGACTTGATTGCTGGTGACGCTCGGTTCTCTCGATAAGGTCCAGTCCATCAATTTCTTTCGTACAACGTCACCACGCAAGCGCCGCCGAGGCCCAGATTGTGCTGGAGCGCGAGTTCGGCGCCTTCGACCTGCGTGTCCCCGGCCGTTCCGCGCAGCTGGCGCGTCAGCTCGTAGCATTGGGCGAGGCCGGTTGCGCCGAGCGGATGACCCTTGGACAGAAGGCCGCCCGAGGGATTGGTGACGACCTTGCCGCCATAGGTGTTGTCGCCGGCGTCGATAAACTCCTGCGCCCCGCCTTCCTTGCAGAGGCCCAGCGCCTCGTAGGTGATGAGCTCGTTGTGCGCGAAGCAATCATGCAACTCGACCACGTCGAGATCGTCCGCGCTCACGCCAGCTTTCGCGTAGATGCGGCGCGTGGCTTCCTTTGCCATGTCGTAGCCGACGACGCGCATCATGTCGTGCGACTCGAAGGTCGATGGGAAGTCGGTCGTCATTTCCTGCGCCGCGATCTTCACGTCCGACCGCAGACCGTGCTTTTTCGCGAAGCTTTCGGAGACGAGGATGGCGGCGGCAGCGCCGCAGGTCGGCGGGCAGGCCATGAGGCGCGTCATCACGCCCGGCCAGATCACCTGGTCGCGCAGCACGTCCTCGTAACTCACCTCCTTGCGGAAGATGGCGAGTGGATTGCGCGCGGCATGCCGGCTCGCCTTGGCGCGCACCTTGGCGAAGGCGTCGATCTTCGTGCCGTATTTCTGCATGTGCGCGAGGCCGGCGCCGCCGAAATAGCGTAGCGCCAGCGGCACATCCTGCGCGTCGACGAGTTCGTCGGCGGCGCGGTCGAATTCCTCGAACGGACTCGGACGGTCGTGGAACACAGCGCCGAGCGCGCCGGGCTTCATCTGCTCGAAGCCGAGCACGAGAGCGCAATCGGTGGCGCCTGAAGCGACCGCCTGGCGCGCCAGATAGAGCGCGGTCGAGCCGGTCGAGCAATTGTTGTTGACGTTGACGATGGGAATGCCGGTCATGCCGAGCGGATAGAGCGCGCGCTGGCCGGCCGTGGAATCGGCGTAGACGTAGCCCGCATAGGCCTGCTGGACCTGATCGTAGGCGATGCCGGCGTCGGCGAGCGCGCGGCGTGCGGCGTCCGCGCCCATTTCATTGTAGGCCGGCCCCGCGCCCGGCTTGGCGAAGGGGATCATACCGACGCCGGCCACCAGCACTTTTGCGCTCATCCTGTCCTCCCGAATTCTCCGACGGCGATTGTAGCGGGCGGAAGGCGCCGGACAAGCGGAGGAAAACCTGCGGCAATCCCGGCGCTGGCGGGTGGAGGGCGCACATGGTAGGAAGCGGCCATGCTCAGGCTCGCGCGCCTTGCCGCTCTTGCTTTCGTCGCCCTGTCAGGCGTCGCGCCGGCGCGCGCCGCCGAACTCGTCCTGTTCGAACGAGCGGGTTGCGTCTGGTGCGCGCGCTGGAACGAGGAAGTGGGCGGCGCCTACGACAAGACGGAAGAAGGCAGGCGCGCGAAATTGCGGCGCGTCGATATCGCCAAGGGCATGCCGGCCGATCTCGCCGCGGTGAAGGCGGTCGTCTACACGCCGACCTTCGTTCTGGTAGAAGATGGACGCGAAGTTGGCCGCATCGAGGGCTATCAGGACAACGCCTTTTTCTACGGCTATCTCGACCGGCTGCTCGAAAAGGCCGAGCAGGCCAAAAAGCCGGCGGTCGGCGGCTAGGAGCCTCCGTCAGGACTCAGCGAGTTCTGCCTTGACGCCCTCTCCCGGCCCGCAGAAGGCCTTGCGCAGCGCGTCGAGGATGGCCCGGACGTTTTCGTCGGCCAGTGAATAATAGATGGTCTTGCCGTCGCGACGCGTCGCTACGAGCCGGTCGAGCCGCAGGCGCGCAAGCTGCTGGGAGACGGTCGATTGACGCTCGCCCAGGATGTTCTCGAGTTCGCCGACCGAGCATTCGCCCTCGGAGAGCGCGCAAAGCAGAAGAAGCCGGGATTCGTGCGAAAGGGCCTTGAGGAAGTCGCTCGCTTCGCGCGCCTTTTCGACCATCATGGCGAATTCCGCGTTCCCCTCCATTCCGGCCAGCGCCAGATCGGCGCTCTTGGCGTCTGCGGTCTTGGTGGGGGGCTTCAGAGCGGTCGCCATAGAATCATCGGTCCCTATCGTCTCGCCGGATCTTGCGGGAAGGGCATGTGGACGCCATCGACACTCGAGCCCTGCCGGTGCGCATCGTCCAACACATCAATATCTATGTATGCGATAAAATCATGATATTCGCAACTGACGAAGGTCACGGGACAAAGGTCATCGCGACGATGCGCTGGCGGGCGGTCGCGCGCGACCGCCCGCCAGAATTTCGGGACATCAGTTGAAGGCGCAACCGGGCTTGAGGCCGAAGCGCTTGAGGATCATCGCCAGCGGGCAGAAACCGGTGAAAGAGGCCTGCAACATGTTGGCGCCGACGAAAGCGGTGAACCACAGCCAGTTCGGCGAATGCCAATGGGCGAGCGCGAGCGAGGCGAGGACAAACAGGCCGGCGAAGCGCATGACGAGAGAGTCGACGTTCATTCGGATTTTCCTTTCATTGGCGCCGGCGCGGCCACCGTGCATTCGCCGGCGCAGAACATGTCGTGCAATAGTCCGATCATCCGCTCGACATTGGGACCGGCGAGCGAGTAGCAGATTTTCTGCGCCTCACGGCGCGTGTGAACCAGACCGTCTGCGCGCAGGCGGGCCAGATGTTGCGAAAGCGTGGGCTGGCTGAGATCGAGCGACGCGCAAAGCTCGTTGACCGATCTCTCGCGACGATAGAGATCGCACAGGATCATGAGGCGGCTGCGATTGGCCAGCGCCTTGAGCATGGTCTCTGCTTGCGAAGCTTGCGCCGCGAGGTCCTCAGCTTTCATATTGCAATATTCGCATATTCGGATATAAGTGTCAAACCCATCGGAGAGGTTGCTGAAAATGCGGGTTTGGAGTTTGGCCGCGCTCATCGTCGCGGCGACGGCGCAGGGCGCGGCGGCGGGCGAATTCATCGCGCATGCGCAGGAGATCGACGATCGCAAGGCGGTCATCGCGACGGTCGAGCCGGTGCGGCAATTGGTCGCCCGCGCGCGAATCGGCGGCACGGTCGCGGAGCTCAAGATCAGGGAAGGCGATGTCGTCGCGGCTGGTCAGGAGGTCGCGCGCATCGTCGACCAGAAGCTTTCGCTGCAGCTGCAGGCGATCGATTCGCGTATCAAGTCCCAGCAGGCCGCGCGCGACAAGGCGAAGCTCGATTTCGACCGCGCGTCGGAACTGATGCGGCGCGGCGTGAGTACGCAGGCGCAGCTCGACCAGGCAAAGGCCGCGCTAGATATCGCCGAACGCAATCTCCAGGCGATCAAATCCGACCGCGACGTCATCGTGCAGCAGAGCGCCGAAGGCGCCGTCCTCGCGCCCGGCGCGGGTCGCGTGCTGACCGTGCCCGTGTCGCAGGGGCGTGTGCTGCTGCCGGGCGAAACGGTCGCGACCATCGCGCAGGACCAGTACATCCTGCGCCTGCAATTGCCGGAACGGCACGCGCGCTTCATGCGCGCCGGCGACAAGGTGCTGATGGCCGCGCGCGGCCAGGAAGGCGGCCTGAAGGCGGCGCAGGAAGGCAAGGTGCGCATCGTCTATCCGGAAATCACCGGCGGACGCGTCGTCGCGGACGTCGATGTGCCGGGCCTCGGTAATTATTTCGTGGGCGAGCGCACGCGCGTCTATGTCTCGACAGGCAAGCGCGAGACGATCGTCGTTCCTGCGCCAGCGGTGTTCGAACGCTCCGGCGTCAAGTTCGTGCGGCTCAAGGGCGGTGGGGAAGTTGTCGTGCAGACCGGCGAAACCACGCCTGCCGGCGTCGAAATCCTTGCGGGCGTCGCCGACGGCGACGTGTTGCTGACGCCATGAGCGATCCTGTGACCAATCTCGGCATTTCCGGCCGGCTGACGCGCGCCTTCATCGTGTCGCCGTTGACGCCGTTGCTGCTGCTCGCCTCCATCATCGTCGGCGTGATCGCCCTCATCGCGCTGCCGCGCGAAGAGGAGCCGCAGATCAGCGTGCCGATGGTCGACATCGTCGTGCCCGCCAACGGATATAAGGCCGCAGACGCCGTCGAACTCGTGACGCGGCCGCTCGAGGATATCGTCAAGGGTATCGACGGCGTCGAGCACGTCTATTCGCAGACGCAGGACGACAATGTTCTCGTCACCGCGCGTTTCCTCGTCGGCACCGACGCGGACGCCGCGATCCTGCGCGTACATGAAAAGATTCGCGCCCATATCGGAGAATTGCCGAAGGGGCTTGTCGAACCGCTGATCATCGGACGCGGCATCGACGATGTGGCGACGGTGGTCCTCACGCTGGCGGCGAAGCCCGAGGCAGCCGCGCGCTGGACCGACAACGGCCTGCGGCGCGTCGCCGAGGAGCTGCAGCACGATCTCACGAAAGTGCATGATATTGGCGCGACCTTCATCGTCGGCGGTTCGGCCAACCAGATCAGGATCGAGCCCGATCCCGAACGCCTCGCGCAATATGGCATGACGCTGGCGCAGGTGATCGACAAGGCGACCCAGGCCAACCGCACTTTCCAGGCCGGCGCCCTTCGCCGCAACAACAAGTCGTATCCTGTCGTCGCCGGCCAGACGTTGCAGGGCGTCGCCGACATCGGTCAGCTCCTGCTGACCTCGCGCGATGGCCGGCCGGTCTATCTGAAGGATGTCGCCGACGTCATCGTCGGCTCCGCGCAGAACGAGCATCGCGCCTGGACGATCACGCCGGACGGGAAAGGCGGGCTCGACACGCGGCCCGCCGTCAGTCTGGCGCTCGCCAAGCGCAAGGGCGCGAACGCGGTGACGGTCGCCGATGAGATACTGAAGCGGCTGGAGACGGCGCGCGGCACGATCGTGCCGGCCGACGTTTCGGTCGAAGTCACGCGCAACTACGGCGAGACGGCTACGGAGAAGGCAAACGAGCTTCTCTTCCATCTTGCGCTCGCCACCGTTTCCATCGTCATTCTCATCACGCTGGCGATCGGCTGGCGCGAAGGCGTGGTCGTCGCCGTCATTATTCCGACGACGATCCTGCTGACGCTCTTCGCATCCTGGCTGATGGGCTACACGATCAACCGCGTCAGCCTGTTCGCGCTGATCTTCTCGATCGGCATTCTCGTCGACGACGCGATCGTGGTCGTCGAAAACATCGTACGCCATTGGGGCAAGCGCGGCGAACGTGGGCTCGTCGAGACGGCGGTCGAGGCTGTGGCGGAGGTCGGCAATCCCACCATCGTCGCGACGCTGACCATCGTCGCCGCGCTGCTGCCGATGATGTTCGTGAGCGGAATGATGGGGCCCTACATGAGCCCCATTCCGGCCAACGCCTCGATGGCCATGCTTTTCTCTTTCTTCGTGGCGGTGACGATCACGCCGTGGCTGCTGCTCAAGATCGCGCGCAAGCGTTTCGAGAGCGGTCCCTCGGAAGACCACGATCACGACGATCCCGGCGCAATGGGCCGCGCCTATTCCAGGATCGCGCGCTGGCTGCTGGAAGGTCGCAAGCGCTCGAAGATCTTCCTGTTCGTCGTCGGCGGACTGACGCTCGCCTCGCTCGGCCTCTTCTACACGAAGAGCGTGCGCGTGAAGCTGCTGCCCTTCGACAACAAGTCGGAGATCCAGGTCGTCGTCGATCTGCCGCGCGGCGCCTCGCTCGAACAGACCGAACGCGTGCTGATGGAGGCTTCGCAGAAGCTGAAGGATCTGCCGGAGCTGGTCTCGATCCAGGCCTATGCGGGCGCGTCCGCGCCGTTCAACTTCAACGGCCTCGTGCGCCACTACTATCTGCGCCAGACGCCGGAACTCGGCGATCTCTCGGTCAATCTGACGCCGAAAGATCACCGCAAGCGCGCAAGCCATGCGATAGCGCTCGACATCCGGAGCCGTCTCGCCGATCTGAAGCTGCCGCCGCATGCCTCGGTGAAAGTCGTGGAAGTGCCTCCAGGACCGCCTGTGGTGTCGACGCTGCTCGCCGAAATCTACGGGCCGACGCCCGAAGCGCGGCGCGCCATCGCGACCAAGGTCAAGGAAGCGTTCAAGAAGGTCGACTTCGTCGTCGACGCCGACGACAGTTTCGGCGTGCAACACGAACGCCTGCGCTACTCCATCGATCAGGAAGCGCTGGAATTCCACGGCGTGCAGGAACAGGCAGTCTACGACACGATCGCCGCGCTCTTCGGCGGCGTGAAGATCGGCTATTCGCAGAAGGGCGACGGCGAGAAGCCGGTCGACATATCCGTCGCCCTGCCGCGTTCGTCGCTGACGCCGGGCGAAAAGCTGCTGACGACGCCGCTGCCGGCCGGCGGCACGCCGCGCCAGGGCTCCAATGTCGAACTCGGCGATGTCGTGAAGGTGACGCGCGAGCCCTCGTCCTTCCCGATCTTCCGCCACAACGGACGCTATGCCGAGATGGTGAGCGCGGAAGTCGCCGGCCGCTTCGAATCGCCGGTCTACGGCATGCTCGCGGTGGAAGACGAGATCAAGAAACTCGACTTCGGCGCGACGCCGAAACCGATGGTGAAATATCATGGCCAGCCGCTCGACGATTCCAAGCCGACGTTGTTGTGGGACGGCGAGTGGGAGGTCACCTATGTGACGTTCCGCGACATGGGCGCGGCGTTCATGGTGGCGATCCTCGGCATCTATCTGCTGGTCGTGGCGCAGTTCGGCTCGTTCAAGCTGCCGCTCGTCATTCTCGTGCCGGTGCCGCTCACCTTCATCGGTATTCTGACCGGCCACTGGATGCTGAACGCCGCCTTCACAGCGACATCGATGATCGGCTTCATCGCGCTCGCCGGCATCATCGTGCGCAATTCGATCCTGCTGGTGGATTTCATCCGGCATCGCCAGGCCGAGGGCGTGACGTTGCGTCGCGCATTGATTGATGCGGGCGCGATCCGCTTCAAGCCGATCTTCCTCACCGCGGCTGCGGCGGTGATCGGCGCGGCCTTCATCCTGACCGACCCGATCTTCCAGGGGCTGGCGATCTCGATGGTGTTCGGCCTGATCTCCTCGACGGCGCTCACCATTCTCGTGATCCCGGCGATCTACGTGTTCCTGCGGGATGACGGGCGCGGGCTCGAGGTGGACGAGGGGCGGGAGGTCGAGGCGTAGCGGGGAAGAAAAAGGGGCGAGGAGGCGCAACGCCGCCTGCTGTCATCCCGGACTGCGGCGCAGCCGTCGATCCGGGAACCAGAAAAATCGTTGTCGCTGGTTCCCGGCTCTTCGCTCCGCTGCGGCCGGGATGACAATTCCGCGTTCTCGCGATTGCGTTACCCCGCCAGCGCGAGATCCGCCGTCAGCACGGATTCCGCAGCGCCCGTGATCGCCGCCTCGAGCCCCTCGGCGCCGACTACGACGTTTTCCGCGAAGAAGCGCGCCGTCGCGATGCGGCCGGCGTGCGCGGGGTCGGTGTCGCCGGCCGCGCGGGCCTTGTGTGCGGCGAGCGCCATGGCGCCGAGCGTCGAGCCGCCGCGCATCACGCCGAACAGACGCAGGTAGGGCGTCGCGCCGGCGAGCGCGTCCTGTACGGACGAGCCGAGCTTGCCGAGCAGCCAGTTGGTCGCGCGCTCGAAGGCGTCGAGGCCGTCGCCGAGCCGCTGCGCCATCGCGCCGAAGGAGGGATCGTTGGTCGCGCGCAGTTGCTCGACCGTGGCGCGCATGTCGGCGATCTCCGCCTTCATCACGGCTCCGCCATTCGAGGCGAGCTTGCGCGTCACAAGGTCGATCGCCTGGATGCCGTTGGTGCCCTCGTAGATCGCGATGATGCGGCTGTCGCGCATGAATTGGGCGGCGCCGGTCTCCTCGATGAAGCCCATGCCGCCATGAACCTGCACGCCGAGCGAGGACACTTCGTTACCGATGTCGCCGGAATAGGCTTTTGCGATCGGCGTCAGCAGGCCCGCGCGCTCGGCGGCCGCCTTGCGCGCCGCAGGGTCCGTCGCGCGGCGCGAGCGATCGATGACGCCGGCGGTGAGGTAGCAGACCGCGCGCGCGCTCAGCGTCAGCGCCTTCATGGTCATCAGCATGCGCTTCACGTCGGGGTGCGCGATGATCGACGACAGCGGCGTCGTCGAGCCCGCCGCCTTGCCCTGCTTGCGATCCATGGCATAGGCGAGCGCATGCTGGTAGGAGGCTTCGCCGATGGCGACGCCCTGCAGGCCAGTGGCGAGACGCGCATCGTTCATCATCGTGAACATGCAGGCCAGCCCCTTGTTCTCCTCGCCGACGAGATAGCCGATAGCGCCGCCCTCGTCGCCGTAGACCATGATGCAAGTGGGCGAACCGTGGATGCCGAGCTTATGCTCGATGCCGGCGCAGCGCACGTCGTTGCGTTTGCCCAGCGTGCCGTCGGCATTGACCATGAATTTCGGCACGACGAAGAGCGAAATGCCCTTGGTGCCGGCCGGCGCATCCGGCAGGCGCGCGAGAACGAGATGGACGATGTTCTCGGCCATGTCGTGTTCGCCATAGGTGATGAAGATCTTCTGGCCGAAGATCTTGTAAGTGCCATCGCCCTGCCGTTCGGCGCGGGTGCGCAGCGGATTGAGGTCGGAGCCGGCGCCCGGCTCGGTCAGGTTCATCGTCGCCGGCCAGACGCCGGAGATCATCTTTTCCAGATAGGTGTGCTTGATCTCGTCCGAGGCATGCGCCTCCAGCGCGTCGATGGCGCCGAAGGTCAGCACCGGACCGAGCAGGAAGGCCATGTTGGCCGCGCTCCACATGTCCATGCAGCCGGCGAGCAGCACCTGCGGCAGGCCCATGCCGCCGTGCTCCGGCGAGCCCGTCACGCTCTGCCAGCCGCCCTCGACGAATTGCGCGTAGGCCTCGACCCAGCCCGGCGGCGTGGTGACGACGCCGTCCGCCCACTTGCAGCCGACCTGATCGCCGACGCGGTGCAGCGGGGCCAGAACGTTCTCGGCATATTTGGCGGCCTCGTTCAGCGTCGCCTCGGCCATGCCATCGGCCAGGTCGGCATAGACGCCGTCCGCAATGCCTTCCTGCAGGCCGGCGGCCGCGTTCATCATGAAGACCATTTCGGAAACCGGCGCGCGATAGGCCATCGACCTCTCCCCTCGACAATGAATTTCCGCCTTCATATTCCGCGCTGCGGACGATGGCCAGCGGGCGAAGGTCTAATGCGCGTGAAATCGGCTTGAATCACGCTTCAGCCTGCGCGATGCTGGCGATGCGTCATGCAAGATTGTTCGACATTCTGCATGGCGGAACGAATGCGGAGCCCGGTCAACGGGCCTGTCGAGGAAACGAAGCCGAGCCCGCACGCCGCGCAGATCGCGTGGCGACTGCGTGGTTGCGGCGCCATGCGAGGTTTTATGGCTGCGATCTATTCCACCATCCTCTACGAAACGCCGGCCGAAGGCGTCGCGCGGATCGTGATGAACCGGCCGGACGCGCGCAATGCGCAAAACCTCGACATGACCTACGAGCTGAACGACGCTTTCGATCGCGCGGTGGCGGACGATGCGGTGAAGGTCATTATTCTCGCCGGCGCCGATCCGCATTTCTCGGCCGGCCACGATCTGCGCGACAGCGGCGAGAAGAAACTCGGGCGCGATTTTCCAGTCGTTTCGACATGGGGCGGGTTCGAGGACGCTGGCGCCGAAGGCCGCTATGCGCGCGAACAGGAGATCTATCTCCAGAACACCCGGCGCTGGCGCAATCTGTCGAAGCCGACGATCGCGCAGGTGCAGGGCAAGTGCCTCGCCGGCGGGCTGATGCTGGCATGGGCCTGCGATCTCATCGTGGCGAGCGATGACGCGACTTTCTGCGATCCCGTCGTCGCCATGGGCGTGTGCGGCGTCGAATGGTTCGTGCATCCCTGGGAGCTCGGCGCCCGCAAGGCCAAGGAAATGCTGTGGACCGGCGATAGCTGGACGGCGGAGGAAGCGCGAAGCTTCGGCATGGTGAACCACGTTGTGCCCCGCGCCGGGCTCGCGGATTTCACCCTGCAACTCGCGGGCAGGATCGCCTCGAAGCCGACATTCGCGGTCAAGACCGTGAAGGACGCGATCAACCGTACGCTCGACATTCAGGGCCAGAACAGCGCGATCGAGCAGGCCTTTGCCCTGCATCATCTCTGCCACGCGCACAACATGATGAAGTTCGGCGTGATCGTCGACCCCTCGGGCCTTCACCCTTCCGTGCGTTCGCGCATCGATCCTTCCTTGAACAAGAAGAGCTGAACAATGGACCTTTCCTATTCCGACGAGCAAAGACTGCTCGGCGAAAGCGCCAACAATCTTCTGGCGGCGCGCGCGCAAAAGCCCGGCGCCGCTGACCTCTGGAAGGAAATGGCGGATATGGGCTGGCTCGCGCTGCCGCTGCCTGAATCCGATGGCGGCCTGGGGCAGGGCATCGTCGATGTGGGCATTGTGACGGAGGCGATGGGACGCCACCGCGCGCGCTCGAATTATGTCGCCGGCGTCGTGCTCGCCGGCGGTCTGGTCGCCGCGCTCGGCAATGACGCCCAGCGCGCGGCGCTGCTGCCGGGGCTGGCCGACGGCTCGCTACGGCTCGCGCTGGCGCATGCGGAAGAAGGCGCGCGCTACAATCTTGCGCATGTCGCTGTTACCGCGAAGAAGAGTGGCGCGGGCTACGTGCTGGATGGCCGGAAGGTCGCCGTGCTCGGCGGCGACGTGGCGGATCGCTTTATTTTGTCCGCGCGCATTTCCGGCGGGACACGCGATGCTGGCGGCATCGGGCTGTTCGTTGTCGCGAAGGACGCCAGGGGCGTGACCGTCGATGGCCATGCGACGGTCGACGGCGCGGGCGCGGCGCGCGTGACGCTTGCCGGCGTCGAGGTCCGCGCCGATGCGCTTCTGTCGGACAATGCGCTGGCGGCGATCGAACAAGCCTACGATCGCGCGACCGCGGCCTTCTGCTCAGAACTCGTCGGTCTCATGGAAGCCGCGACGAAAGCGACGATCGAATACACGAAAATCCGTATCCAGTTCGGCAAGCCGCTCGCGGTCAACCAGGCGCTGCGCCACCGCATGGCCGACATGTCGATCGCCTGCGAGGAAGCGCGTTCGATGGCTCTTCGCGCAGCATTGCATGCGGACGACGAAGATGCGCGTTCGCGCAGCCGCGCCATTGCTGGCGCCTGGGCGAAGGTGTCGCGCTCGGCGCGCTTCGTCGCGGAACAGGCGATCCAGCTGCATGGCGGCATGGGCGTCACCAACGAACTCGAGATCGGCGGCTATCTCAAGCGCGTCGTCGCGCTCGACGCCATCATCGGCGGCCCCGATCTCCACCTGCGCCGTCATGCGGCGCTCACTCAACACGCAGCCTGAGGTAGAGCCATGGACCTGACCTTCACGGCAGAAGAACGCGCCTTCCGCGATGAAGTGCGCGCATTCCTGAATGAAAAGCTGACGCCCGATCTGAAGCGCGCGCATCATCTCACCCCCAGCGTCTTTTCCGATCCGCCGGTGGGAAACCGCTGGCAGAAGATCCTTCATGCGCAAGGCTGGGCCGCGCCGCTGTGGCCGAAGGAGTATGGCGGCACCGGCTGGAGCCTGGCGCAGCGCTACATCTGGGAAATCGAGTCGGCGGCCGCCGGCGCGCCATCGGTGACGCCGATGGGCCTGCGCATGGTCGGGCCGGTCATCATGAAATTCGGCACGCAGGCGCAGAAGGATTACTACCTGCCGCGCATCTGCGCCGCCGAGGATTACTGGTGCCAGGGCTATTCCGAGCCGGGCTCGGGCTCCGACCTAGCCTCGCTGAAGACGCGCGCGGTGCGCGACGGCGATCACTATGTCATCAACGGCTCGAAAATCTGGACCACGCACGCACATCACGCGAACATGATGTTTGCCCTCGTGCGCACGTCGGACGAGCCAAAGAAGCAGGACGGCATCAGCTTCATCCTGATCGACATGAAGACGCCCGGCATTTCGGTGCGCCCGATCCTCACCATCGGCGGCGATCACGAGACGAACCAGGTGTTCTTCGACGACGTGCGTGTGCCGGTCGAAAATCGCGTCGGCGCGGAGGGGCAGGGCTGGGCGACCGGCAAGTATCTGCTGGAATTCGAGCGCGGCGGCGCGATGACTTCGGGACGCCTGCGCGCGATCCTCGCCGATATCGAAAAGCTTGCCTCCACCTATCGCGACGGCGAGAAGGCTTATGCCGCAACGGAGACCTTCGCGCTGCGCCGTTCGCAGGCGGAGATCGATATCGACGCGCTGGAGATGACGGAACTGCGGATCATGTCGAGCCTGCAGTCCGGCCAGAATCCGGGCTCGGTGTCCTCGTCGCTCGCCAAGCTGCGCAATTCCGAGATCAAGCAATCGCTGACCGCGCTTGCCGTCGATGTGCTCGGGCAGGACGGGCTCTACTGGGAGGGCCACCGCCCGCTCTACGAAATGAATGCAGAGCCGGGCATTCCAGAGGACGCGCTGACCGCGTTGCCGGAATATCTCAACAGCCGCGCCTACACGATTTTCGGCGGCACGTCGGAAGTGCAGCGCGACATCATCGCGAAGGTCGTGATCGGGATGTGAGGGCGCGCGTTCGCGAGTGGAGCCCCTCCCCCTTGTGGGGAGGGAACATCATTCGTGACGTCATCTAGAGGCGCATCGGAGACGCAGAGTCCATGTACACCGAAGACTTCATCCCAACCGTTCTCGGCGATATCGCGCGAAAGAACGCGGCGCTACGGGGACGCGATATCGCCGTGCATTTCGAGGGGCGCGAGACGACATTCGCCGATTTCGACCGGCACACCAATCAGGTCGCAAACGGCCTGACCGCCATGGGCATCGAACCGCAGACGCATATCGCCTATCTCGGCAAGAACAGCGATTTCTATTTCGAACTGTTCTACGGCGCGGCCAAGGCGCGGGTCATTCTGGCGCCGGTCAACTGGCGCCTCGCGCCGCCCGAGATCGCCTATATCGTCAACGATTGCGAGGCGCAGGTCCTGTTCGTGGGCCCGGAATTCGTCGATGCGGTCAAGAATTTCGCGCACGAGTTCAAGAGCGTGCGCGTGATCATCGCCACCGAGGGAGCGACGCCTGAATACACCGACTATTCGGCGTGGCGGGATTCGCAGAGCGACGCCGTGCCGGTGCGGCAGGCGCGCGAGGAGGATGTGGCGATCCAGCTCTACACATCGGGCACGACCGGCCATCCCAAGGGCGCGATGCTGACGAACCACAATCTGCTCGGCATGCGCGAGCGCGATCCCTCCGACATGCGCGAGTGGAACAAGGCCTCGCCCGAGGACGTCTGGCTCGTCTCCATGCCGGTGTTCCACATCGGCGGTTCGGGCGTTCTGGTCTGGGCGTCCTACAACGGCGGACGCATCGTCATCACGCGCGAATTCAATCCGATGTCGATCCTCGACGATTTCGTGCAGCATCGCGTGTCGAAACTCTTCCTGGTGCCGGCGGCGCTGCAATTCATCGTGCGCCTGCCGCAGGCCCGCCAGGTCGACTATTCGCGCCTCAAATTCATCATGTACGGGGCCTCGCCCATTCCGCTCGACCTGCTGCGCGAATGCATGGACGTCTTCAAATGCGGCTTCGTGCAGATGTATGGCATGACGGAAACGACGGGCACGATCGTCGCGCTCGAGCCGGAAGATCACACGCCCGAAGGTTCGCAGCGCATGCGCTCGGCCGGCAAGCCGCTCGCCGGCGTCGAGATCGCCATTCTCGACGGCGAAGGCAAGCCGCTGCCAGTGGGCCAGGTCGGCGAGATCGCAACGCGCTCGCTGGCGAACATGAAAGGTTACTGGAATCTGCCGGAAGCCTCGAAGCGCACGATGACCGAGGACGGCTGGCTGCGCACGGGCGACGCCGGTTATCTCGACGAAGACGGCTATGTCTATGTGCACGACCGCGTGAAGGACATGATCATTTCCGGCGCGGAGAACATCTATCCGGCGGAAGTGGAAAGCGCGATATTCGGCCATCCCGCGATCGCGGAAGTCGCGGTCATCGGCGTGCCGGACGACAAATGGGGCGAGTCCGTCAAGGCTGTCGTGGTGCTCAAGGAGGGCGTGGATGCCTCGCCTGACGAGATCATCGCCTTCGCGCGCACGCGTATCGCGGGCTACAAGGCGCCGCGCACGGTCGATTTCATCGAGGCGTTGCCGCGCAATCCATCGGGAAAAATTCTCAAGCGCGAATTGCGCGAGCCCTATTGGGCCGGCAAGGATCGTCGCGTGAACTGAGCGCGTCGCATTTCGGTCACACATTTTTTGGCGCGCGATATCGCGAGATATCGCGCGCTTTGCGTTGATAAGACGCGCACATCTCCCTCTTCTTTGCGGCGCAGCAACCTTGTGCGGCGCAGCGCGTTATTCGTTTGGCGCGATTCAGCGCCTGTGTCACAGTTCAGTCATCAACGACATGCTGGAGGTAGAATGACCGCCGCTGCTGCAACGATCGCTCCGCCGTCTGGCCTTCTGATGGCTCTGGAGATGCGCGCCATCCACGAGCTCGGCGCCTTTGTCGGCGCGCTGCCGCTACTGCGCTTCGCGCCGCGCGGCGATGGACATCCCGTGCTGGTGCTGCCGGGCCTGCTGGCGAGCGACCGTTCGACCGCGCCGTTGCGTCGCTTCCTCAAGGGCAGGGGCTATCAGGTCCACGGCTGGAAGCAGGGTAATAATTTCGGCCTGCGCAGCGGCGTCGAAGAGCGCATGGTCGCGCAGGTCAAGGAGCTCGCCGACCGCTATGGTCGCAAGGTCAGCCTCGTCGGCTGGAGCCTCGGCGGCCTCTATGCGCGCCAGCTGGCCAAGGTTATGCCCGACGAAGTGCGCGGCGTGATTTCGCTCGGCAGCCCGTTCTCGGGCAGCCCGCGCGCCACCAACGCGTGGCGCGTCTACGAATTCGTATCCGGCCATATCGCCGAGGAAGACGAGGAGCACCTCAGCGGCCATCTTGCCGAGCCGCCGCCGACGCCCTCGACAGCGATCTTCAGCCGCACGGACGGCGTCTGCGCATGGCAGGTGTGTCGCGAGCCGACAGAAAGCGCGTTTGCCGAGAATATCGAGATCACGGGCGCGAGCCATTGCGGCCTCGGCCATCATCCGGCCGTCGTCTATGCGGTGGCCGATCGACTCGCGCAGCCCGAGGGGCAATGGAAGAAATTCGATCGCTCGGGCTGGCGGGCGCTGGTCTATCCAGACCCGGACAGACGGGTTTAGACTAATCCGATCCAACTGACGCGGTGGAGGGGAGGCCCCATGTCAGAGAAGGCGGAGAGCAAGAGCGAGAAGGCGGGCGCGAAGAAGGATGAGAGGCCTAAAGGGCCGCTCGATGCCTTCCGCGACCTCGTCGGTCAGTGGGAGCGCGGCGTCAACCAGATCGCCAACGAGGCGATGGGGAACGAGCAATTTTCCCGGCTGATGCATGGCGCCACTTCGGCCGCCGCCGGCGCCAAGGCCGGGCTCGGCGATGCCATGGAACGCTATCTCGCGACCATGAACCTGCCGAGCCGCGCCGATATCACAAGTATCGGCGAACGGTTGCAGGCGATCGAGGCGCAGCTCAACCGGCTCACCGAAATCGTGTCGACAATGGCGACGGTAGATACCGCGCCGGCGAGCCTCGCGCCGAAACCCAAACGCACGCGCAAGCCGCCAGCGCGCAACAGCGGAGCAAAGCCATGAGCGCCGCGCAAGACACGGCAGAGCGGCTGCGGCGCGAGGTCGATCTCGCAATCCAGCGCGGGTTCAAGGGCGTCAATTACCTGACCTCCGGCGCGCCGGAAGTCGGGCAGTCGCGCAAGGACGTGCTGGCGACGCGCGGAACGATGCGGCTCTACCATTATCATCCGTTGGTCGACGAAGTGTATCGCGTGCCCGTCCTGATCGTGATGGCGACGACCAATCGCGGCTACATTCTCGATCTCGCGCCCGGCAATTCATTCGTCGAATATCTGCTGAAGGCGGGCTACGACGTCTTCATGCTCGACTGGGCGGCGCCGGTTCCGGCCGAGAAGAATTTGCGCATCGAGGATTACGTTCTCGATTTCATTCCCGACTGCTTGCGCCGCATTCGAAAGGAAACTGGCGAGAATGACGTTTCGATCGCCGGCTATTGCTTCGGCGGCGTGCTGTCGCTGCTCTTCACGGCGCTCGCCGGCAAGGAGGGGCCGAAAAATCTCGTCTGCTTCACCACGCCGATCGACTTCAAGCAGATGAAGCTGTTCCAGAACTGGTCGAGCCAGAAGCATTTCGACGTCGATCGGCTCGTCGACACCTACGGCAATGTGCCCCCGGAGATGATCCACTCGTCGTTCGAAATGCTGCGCCCGGCGTCTCGCGCCGCCGCGCAGGTGACGCTGTGGGACAATATCTGGAACGACGAATTCGTGCGCGGCTATCGCCAGCTCGATCGCTGGGGCAACGACACGCTGCCGCTCGCCGGCGAATATTTCCGGCAGACGACGAAAGAGCTGATGTGGGGCAACAAGCTTTTCACCGGCGAGTTGACGATCGGCGGCAAGCGCGTCGATCTCGGCGCGATCAAACAGCCGATCCTTCACGCGGTGGCCGAACACGATCACATCGTCCCCTATGAAGCCGCACGCCATCTGATCGCCCGCGTCGGCTCGAAGGACAAGACCGAGGTGATCCTCAAGGGCGGACATGTCAGCCTGCTCGCCGGCCCCAATGCGGCGCGCCGGATGTGGCCGAAACTCGACGAATGGCTGGGAGAGCGCTCGACATGACGAAGGCGAAGAGCGCAGCGAAGGCTGCCGCCAAACCGGCTGCAAAGCGCGCCCCCGCGAAGAAGGCGGCGTCAGACGGTGTCGAGATCAGGCCGCTCGCCGCGAGCGACGAGAAGGCGCTGCTGTCTTTTGCGCGCAGCCTGCCGCCGCACGACCTGCTGTTTCTGCCGCGCGACATCAGCGAGCCGAAAGTGCTGAAAGCCTGGATCCGCGAGAGCGAGGGCGGCGGCATGATGAGCCTGGTGGCGGCCGAGGGCGATACGATCGTCGGCTGCGGCGCCATTGCGCATGACCCTCTCTCCTGGTCGCCGCATGTCGGCGAATTGCGCGTCCTGCTCGGGCCCGCCGCCCGCGGCAAGGGCGTCGGGCGCCGCCTGACGCAGCGCCTGTTCGCGTTGGCGCTGGAAGCGGGACTGCAACGCATCGTCGCGCAGATGACCGTCGACCAGACCGCCGCCATCTCGGTCTTCGAAGGCCTCGGCTTTCGCGCCGAAGCGATGCTGAGGGGCCACGTGAAGGATCGCGCCGGCAAGCGGCATGACATCGTGATTCTCGGTCACGAAGTCGCCGACGTGCTGGCGCGGCTCGAGGCCTTCGGCGTGGTCGAGGCGACCTCGCGCTGAAAATTTCAGGGAATCAGAATGTTGATGGCCGATCACGAGAACGTGATCGGTAGCGGTCGATTTATGTTGCACTGCACACAATTGTTTAGTACAGAACAATCGCCTCGTGCTTTCAGAGGGCGGGGCGAGACCCATAGCTCATCGAGGATGGAGAAAAATCATGACCGCCACGAAGAAGACCGTTCGCAAGCCCGCCGCCAAGCGCGTCGAAGCCGAGGCTCAGGTTTCCGAGACCGCGAACAAGACGATCGAGACCGCTCGCGAATATGCGCATCGCGCGGCTGAAGCCGTGCTCGAGCGCGCGACCTCGCTGCACGTCGGCGCCGAGAAGGCGACCGCCACGATCGAGACAGCCGCCGTCGATTCCGTGGAGAGCCTCGCCAAGGCTTCGCGCGAAATCCAGAACGCGATGTTCGATGACGCCAAGGCCGCTATCGCCGCCTTCGAGAAGACCGTTTCCGCCAAGAGCGTTGGCGACGCCTTCCGCGTCCAGGCCGATTACTATCGCGCGCAGTTCGACGTGAACGTGTCGCGCGCCAAGACGGTCGGCGCCCTCGTCGCGCAGGCCGCGCAGGACGGCGTCAAGCGCGCGCAGGACAATTTCGCCGGCCTCGCCGCGAAGTTCGGCAAGGCTGCGTAAGTTCCAGTCCGCGTCAGCGTAGAACAGAGTTTGCGAAGGCCCGCGGTTCCCGCGGGCCTTTTGCTTTGGACCTCGAGCTTTCAGGCTCGCTCCGACCCACACGAGCCTGACGAAACCGACCGGCTAATCGAGTCCTCATCCTGAGGAGCGATGCGAAGCATCGCGTCTCTAAGGATGGCAGCTTCAACAATTTCCGCCTCAACCATCCTTCGAGACGCCGCTGCGCGGCTCCTCAGGATGAGGGCTCCAGAAATGACCGGCCGCACTCTGAAGGCTCGCCCCCTGAAGATCAGCTTCCCGCCCACACGTCCAGCACGTAGCGATTGGTCGCGCCCATCTCGTTGATCCAGGCTTCGCCCTGTTCCGGCGACGCGTTCTTGCGCGCGCAATAGATTTCGACGAGCGCGCGCTTGACGTCGGGCTCCATCTTGCCGCCGTCGCCGCAGATGTAGACGATCGCGCCGGCCTCGATCAGTTCCCACACGCGGTCCTGCTGCGCGCGCACGAGATCCTGCACGTAGGTCTTCGGCTGGCCGTCCATGCGCGAGAAGGCCGTGTGCAGTTCGACGATTCCGCCGGCCGCGTAGGCCTTCAGTTCATCGGCATAGAGATAATCCTGATCGGAGCGCCGGCAGCCGAAGAACAGCATGGCGGGGCCCAGCGTCGCGCCTTCCTTCTTCTGCGCCGCGCGCTCCTGGAGGAAGCTGCGGAACGGCGCGAGGCCGGTGCCGGGGCCGATCATCACCAGCGGAACTTTCGGGTCGTCGGGCAGGCGGAAACCCGCCTTGGTTTCGCGCACGGCGGCGAAGATGGCTTCTTCCGCCGCGCGGCCCGCGAGATAGTTGGAACAGACGCCCTTGAACACGCCGCGCCCGGAGCGCGCCGGGCCTTCGACCACACCGACGGTCACCGTGCAGCGCCGCGGATCGATTTTCGGCGAAGACGAAATCGAATAATAGCGCGGTTGCAGGAGCGGCGTCATTTCGAGATAGGCCGACAGCGGCAGTTCGCAGGCCGGATGTTCCTCGAGCAGGTCGTAGACGGACTTGCGCTTGCCCAGCACTTCCGCGCGGTAGGCTTCGTCGGATTCGCCGGACAGCGCCTCGAGTTTCGGCCGTGTGACCGGGCAGCGCGTGTGCTCGGCCATGGTCTGGATCTGCTTGCGGGTTGCGACCTGCTGCACTTCGACGAAGTCGGCCAGAAGCTTGCCGACCGACACGGGTTCGTCGAGCGGCAATTGCGCGCGCCGTCCCTCCGCGCCGCGCAGGCGGATGACGTCGTCGGGCGAGTGGCCAAGGCGCTTCGCGATGGCAGCGACGAGCGCTGCATCGTTGCGCGGCACGACGGCGAGATGATCGCCGGCGCGATAGGTCGCGCCTTCGGGCAGCGCCACTTCGATGTGACGCGTCGAGCGGTCGGGCGCGGTCAGCAATTCGCGATTTTCGAGCACGCGGGCGCGTTTCGCGCCTGCGGAATGGACAGCGGGATTGGCGTCCTGTTTCGACGCCGGCTCGACGCTGTACAGCGGCTGCGTGCGCGTCTCGCGGTCGAGCGAGGCCTGCAGGCCGAAGGCTTCGGCGGCCTTCGGGCGCAGCGCTGCGAACCAGTCCTCGTATTGCCCGTCGAGATCGTCGCGCGCATCGCCCTCGCCGCGCGGCGCGATGCGCACGCCGCCGAGTGCTGCGATACGTTCGTCGATCATGCGCGGCACGCTCTGGTAGGTCGCGTTCCATTCCTTGTTGCCGCAGCCGAAAACGGTGTAGCGAACGCCCTTGAAAGCATCGGGCGCGGCCTCGTTCTGCAGCCAGGCCACGAATTTCGCGGCATTGTCCGGCGGCGCGCCGTTGTAGGAGGAGCAGAAGATCACCAGCGCCGTATCCTTGTCCGGCGCGCCGATGCTTTCGTCGAGCGCGGCGAGTTGGGTGGCGAAGCCGTTGATCTCCGCGGTCTCGGCGAGGCGATGAGCGAATTCCTCGGCCGTGCCGAGGTTGGAGCCGTAGAGCACCGACAGCGGCGTGTTGTGCGTGGGGCGACGCGCGGGCGCAGCGGCCGGCGTGCTCGGCGCCGCCGCGCTCGACGTCGTCACAAGCGCTGGCGCATGCGCGCGGTCGCGCGCCTCGCGCGGCTTGACCTTGATCCTGAAGCCGTCGGGCTTGATCGTCAGGGTCTCTTTCAGTTTCAACTGATAGCGCTGGTGATCGATCAGCTTGTAGCGCTGCAGGATCATGCCGAGCGCGAGCGCGGCCTCGTGCATGGCGAAGCCGCGGCCGATGCAGGCGCGCTGGCCGTTGCCGAACGGCTTCCATGCCCACGCGGGCCGCGCCTGTTCGGCGGCCGAGCTGAAATTCTCCGGATCGAAAATGTCGGCGCGCGGTCCCCACACCTCGGGGTCGCGATGCAGCGCGCCGACGAGAATGTTGATGGTAATGCCCTTGCGCAGCTTGTAGCCGCAGATCGTCTCCTCATTGTAGGGGTAGACGGAATAGGCGGGCGCCGGCGGATAGAGGCGCAGGCTCTCCTTCATGATCTGGTTGATGTAATGAAGCTGGGTCACCTGCTGGTACGTCGGGCGCACCGACGGATCGGGCCCGAAGACGCGATCGACTTCGTCATACGCCTTCTTGAGAATTTCGGGGTCCTTGAGCAGCGCATAGAGCGTGTAGGAAAGTAGGCCGCTCGTCGTCTCGTGGCCGGCAATCAGGAACGTGTTGATCTGGTAGCGGATGTTGACATCGTCGAGCTGCGTGCCGGTCGCGCGGTCGACGCCGGTCAGCATGGCGTTGAGCAGATCCTTCTTGCCGTCCGCCTCGCCCATTTGCTCGCGGCGCGCCCGCACGAGATCGTCGACCATGGCGTTCATGAAGGCGACGTCGTCGTTCAGTGTCGCGATGCGCTTGCGCATCATCACGTTTTCGAGCGGCAGGCCGCGCTGCATCATGATGGTTTCGAGCGAGCGCACGAGCGCCTCGACGAAGGGATTGTAGTCGCGGCGGTAGAACGAATTGAAGCGGTAGTCGAAGCCGCACAGGCCGATCGTGTCGAGCGTCAGCGCCGTCATGTCGTGCACGACGTCGATGTCCTCGTCGGCATTCAGTCGCGCCCATTTGAGGCAGAGCTGCTCGGCGATGTCGACCATGGCGGGGTGATAGGATTGCATCGCGCGCCCGCCGAAGGGCGCGAGCAGGATGTTGTGCGCCTTGGTCCAGTTCGGCTCGGTGGTCTTGGCGGTGAACAGGCCGTCGCCGCCGATAGCGCGTACGCGCGCGAGCGGACCGCGCACCGCCTTGTCGAAACGCTTCTCGTCGCACAATTCCTTCACGAATTTGGCGCCGGAGACGAAGACCAGCGGCGAGCCCATGATGTTGAGCTCGAAGATCGGGCCGTATTCCCTGGCAAAGCCGAGGAGGCTCTCGATCGGCGCTTCCGGGTTGAGCGAAAGCGCGTGGCCGACGATGGGCTTGGCCGGCGGCTGCGGAATGCGGTTGGTTGCCTCGGTGGGCGCCATTCTCATTTCCTCTCGAGCGTCGCGCCGCCGTCCGCGGCCTTGTCATTCTGCAAGGAGACTAGCATCGCAGCGGCAAAAGGCCACCGCGACGTCTCGGCTGGACCGCGAGCCTTCAGAGCCCGGCCGATAAATCAAATCCTCATCCTGAGGAGCGCCGGAGGCGCGTCTCGAAGGATGGCAAAACCCGCTATTTCGGCCTCGGCCATCCTTCGAGACGCCGCGGAGTTTATCCTTGCGCCGGCCGCGGGCCGGACGCGAGGGCGGCTCCTCAGGATGAGGGCTTCCGAATTTCCGGCCAGACTTTTCAGGCTCGCCTCAAAGCCTTGAGAGCCTGATGGCTCGCGGTCCAATCAGCCCTCGATCGCGAAGACGATGCCGGCGCTTTTCTGAAGGCGTTCGGCAAGCGGCAGGCCAAGCGCGGCGCCCGGAGTCCAGACGCCGCCGGCGACCGTGTCGTCTTCGGCCAGCGCGAGCGCGGTTTCTGCGATCATCTTCGATGTCGAGCCGTAGCCCGGATCCTTGTCGCCCTTCACGCTGGCCGCGAGCTTGCGACCATCCGCGCCGACGCCCAGAAACACGAGGTCGTAGAACCCGTTCTCCCGTTCTTCCCTGCTCGGTCCCTCGCCGGGCTTCGGCCCCTTGTCGCCCTCCATGCCCGATCCTTGAGTAGCCATGCCCTTTGCGATCTGCTCGCCCTTCTCGCCGGCGCCGGTCATCACCATCTCGTCATAGACGAAGTCCCGCCCGAAGGAGAAGCCGGTCAGCGCGTTGGTGCGGTGGACGTTGCGCGTGTTGATCGCCGCCATCACGAAGGGCGCCATCCACGATCCGAAATCGTCGTCGAATTCCGGCTTCATGCCGCTCGGCTGTTTCGGGCCCTCGAAGCCCGGCGTCAGCGCGAACGGATTCTTGAGCAGCGCCACGATGTTGGGGTCCTTTGCGGCAGCGGCCAGCGTCGCCTTCAGGCTCGCCGCCGTCCCGCCGGAAAACGTGCCGCGCATTTTGCGCACGCGCCCCTTCACGCGGGCGAACGGCTTGCCGAAGCGCTTCGTCGCTTCGGTCTGCAGAGTGAGCACGCCGAGATCGAAGGGAATGGAATCGAAGCCGCAAGAAAAGACGATGCGCGCGCCGGTCTTTTTCGCCTTCGCGTCGTTTGCGTCGATCATGGCCCGCATCCATGCCGGTTCGCCGCAGAGGTCGGCGTAATCCGTTCCTTCTGCTGCGCAGGCGGCCACGAGGTCGGAACCATAGAGCTGATAGGGGCCGACCGTGGTGAGCACGACGCGCGTTCGTTTCGCCATGCCGCGCAAAGATTGCGGGTTCGATGCGTCTGCCGCGATCAATGGTAGGTCGGACGGCGCGCCGATCTCGTCGCGCACGGCGGCGAGTTTTGCGAAATCGCGGCCGGCCATCGCCCAGCGGGTGGCGGCGCCTTTGCGGCCGGCCAGATATTCGGCGACGAGCCGTCCCGTGAAGCCGCTTGCGCCATAGACGACAATATCGAACTCGCGACCGCCTCTCATCTCATCCTCCCCCGAACTTGTCTTTCGCGCATGTTGCCACAGATTTTGCCCATCGCTAGTCTGGGTTCGTGAGCGTCTGCAAACGGCCGATAGAGCCGTCGCGGCCTCAGGGGAGGAATTACGATGGGCGCGCCTGCATGGATCAGGTAGAGGCCGGCGATCGGGACGATGATGCGCGGCTGCACCCGCCGTCGCTCCTTCTCGCGCTGTCGGAAGCGCGCGCCTGGCAGGAGTTCGGCGCCTCGATGGCCTTCGCGCCGTTCTTGATGGCCGCGCCGCGCGGCGACAGCCATACGGTGCTCGTGCTGCCGGGCTTCATGGCGAGCGATGCCTCGACACGGCTGCTGCGCGCCTTTCTGCGCATGCAGGGCTATAACGCGGTCGGCTGGGAGCTCGGGCGCAACACCGGCGGCTTCTACCGCATGCGCGAAATTCTTCGCGCACGGCTCGCGAAGCTGCATCAGCAGGCCGGACACAAGATTGCACTCGTCGGTTGGTCGCTCGGCGGCGTGTTCGCGCGCGATCTCGCGCTCTCCATGCCCGATGCGGTGCGCAGCGTCATCACGCTCGGTTCGCCTTTCGCCGGCGACATATCCGCAACCAACGCACGCCGCCTCTACGAAGAAGTGACGGGCGAAAAGCCGACCGACGCCCGGCCGCAGGACCTGCGCTCGCTCGGCGGCGATCTGGGCCTGCCGACCACCTCGATCTATTCGCGTTACGATGGCGTCGTGCACTGGAAGACGTCGCTCACGCGCGAGAACGATCATACGGAAAACATCGAGATTGCTTTCGCGAGCCATCTCGGCCTCGGCGGACATCCTGCGGCGCTGTGGGCGATCGCCGACCGGCTCGCACAGCCGGAGGGCGAGTTCGCGCCCTTCCGGCGCGGCGGACCGTTCGCGCTCGCATACCTCAGGCGCGAACCGAAATAACGTCCGGGGAACCGGCAAGGACAAGCTCCGCGCACAGGAGCGGCGGCATCAAGGGAGGCGCAGATGAGCGCAGGCGTGAAGCTATCGTCGGTCGACGGATCGTTCCTCTATCTCGAGACGCCGGAGACGCCGATGCATGTCGGCTCGATGGCGATCTTCAAGCTGCCCGAAGGCTACAAGGGCGACTTCTTCGAGGAGTTCAAGGCGCAAATCCAGGCGCGCCTGCATCTCGCCCCCGTGCTACGCTGGAAGCTTGAGCGCACGCCGCTCGACATCGATAATCCGAGCTGGGTCGAGGACGAGCAGTTCGACATCGACCGGCACATATTCCGCGCCTCGCTCGCCGCGCCGCATGATCGCGCGACGCTGGAGCGGATCGTCGGCTGGATGCACGCCAAGCTTCTGAACCGCGCGCGTCCTCTTTGGGAATTCTATGTGTTCGAGGGCATGGCCAACAACGAGGTCGGCCTCTATTCGAAGATGCATCATTCGCTGATCGATGGCGGCGCTGGCGCGGCGCTGACCGAGATCGTCTACGGCGACGGCAATGTCTCGCAGACCGAGACGAAGAAGGCGGACACGAAGAAGAACGATCCGATCGGCGAACTCTTCACCGGCTATGCCAGCCTGTGGGCGCAACCGCTGGGGCTCACCGCACAGGGCAAGCTGCCCGACATCCTCACCGGCAAGAGGCAGGATCTCGGCTCGATCCTGATGGATGGTTTCGCGCGGCAATTGCGCCAGCCCTTCGAATACATGAAAGCGCTGCCCGAAGTCGCGAAGGCGCTGTCGAGCGTCGCCGGAAAGCTGAGGGAAGGCGGCGTGCAGGGGTTGAAGGACGCCGTTGCGCCATCGACGCCGCTCAACCGCACCGTGTCCTCCGAGCGCAGCTTCGCCGCCGTCTCCGTCTCCATGTCGCGCTGCAAGGCGGTGGCGGCGGCGTCGGGCGGCAAGCTCAACGATGTCGTGATGGCGCTGTCGTCGGGCATGCTGCGGCGGTATCTGCAGAAGGTGAACGCGCTGCCGGATCGCCCGCTGCGCGCCGCCGTGCCGATCTCGCTGCGCGAAGCCGGCAACAGCGAGGCGAACAACCAGGTGTTCGGCATGATCTGTTCGCTCGCCAGCGACATTGCCGATCCCAGGGAGAGGCTCGCCAAGATCATCGAGGAATCGAAGAAGTCGAAGGGCATGGCCGATCCGTTCAAGCCGATCGTGCCGAAGCTGACACAATTCTCGGCGCTCGGCGCGCCGATTTTCATCCAGATCCTGTCGTTGCTTTATTCGCGAACCAATCTCGCCGACGTCATGCCGACGCCGGCCAATGTCACGATCTCCAACGTGCCGGGTTCGCGCAAGCCGCTCTATGTGGCGGGCGCCGAGTTGCAGCACATTTTTCCTGTCTCGATCGCAGCGCACGGCCTTGCGCTCAACATTACCGTGCAGGGCTATCGCGACCAGCTCGACTTCGGCCTGATCGCCGGCGCGAATGTGCTGCCGGAACTTCGCAGCCTTGCCAACATGCTGCCCGAGGAACTGGAGGCGCTGGAGGCGGCCTATGGGCTTGCGCCGCCGGCCGGCGAAGTCGTGACGATGACGGCCGCTCAGACGCCGGCGCGCGCGAAGACGGCGAAAGCGCCGTCCGGCGATAAGCCTGTGCGGAAGCGCAAAGCGGCCTCGAAGGCGACGGCGACGGGCAGCGCGGCGGGCTGAGGACGCTGCGCTCGACTCGATACCGTTCAGGCGGGCCAGGGCGCGCCTGACGGAAATTCCGTCACGCTGCCGGCGGCGTTGTCGATGAGCATGAAGAGGTCGAAGTAGCGGATGACAGGCGGCGCGCCAGTGCGCTTTTCGACTCCCGCGCGCCAGGCGGAGTCGTGGCCGCGCTCGGCGGCCTCGCGCGAGGGCCAGAGGTAGAAGGCGCCGCCCATGTCGTTTTCGCCGGTTACATAATGCTTGCGCACCAGCTCGCTATTGCCGCGCCATTTCGGCACGGTGGCGCGGGCGTCATCTAGAATTTCCTCGCGCGACTGGTCCGGTTTGTGGCGGAATTCCACGAATTCGACGATCATCGTCTGTCTCACTCCTCCAACGCGCGCCCTTGCCGTGGTCGCCTCGCAGACCATTTCATTTTTGGATTAGACGCCGCAAGCAGGGGACTGTCCATCAGCGAAATTCCGAATGGACTGGTCCGCGGGGCGCGGGGCTCTTGATAAGGCTCGACTTGCGGCTTGACCACCGGCCTCGATAGACTAGACGGTTCAATCTGCAAGAAAGCCGAAAGGCGACGGCGGGCGATAGGGAGGGAGGTCGCGATGGGCGATCAGGCGGGCCGTGAGGCGGCGGCAGTCGGCGGTATATTCGGTCAGGAGGCCATGGAGGCCGCCCATCAAGCGCTCGAACGCATGATGGCCGATATTGCCGGACCAGTGCTCGGTCAGGACGCGGTGGCGGCGCAATCGGGCCTCGTGCGGGAAGTCTCGCGCTTGATGGCCGGGCAGTCGGACCTGAAGCCGGAGGCAGGCGACAAACGCTTCACCGATCCGATGTGGAAGGACAATCCCCTGTTCCAGGCGTGGATGCAGGGCTATCTCCTGTGGTCCAAGTCGGTGGATGCGCTCGCGGGCGCGATGGGCATGGACGAGCTGGCGATCAAGCGCAATCGCTTCTTCGCCAATCTCGTGACGGATGCGCTCTCGCCAACCAACACGATGCTCGGCAATCCCGCGGCGATGAAGAAATTCGTCGAGACCGGCGGCAAGAGCACGCTCGACGGTTTGCAGAACTTCCTCAAGGATCTCGTCGACAATGGCGGCATGCCCGCGCAGGTCGACAAGAGCGCTTTCGCTGTCGGCCGAAATCTCGCGATGACCAAGGGCGCGGTCGTGTTCCGCAACGACATGTTCGAACTGATCCAGTACACGCCGGTCACCGAAGAGGTTTACGAGACCCCGGTGCTGTTCGTGCCCTCGATGATCAACAAATATTACGTGCTCGATCTCGCGCCTGGCCGCAGCATGTTCGAATACGCCTTGGCGCAGGGGCTGCAGGTGTTCACGATCAGCTGGAAGAACCCGAGCGCCGCCGAAAGCGACTGGGGGATCGACAATTATCTCGAGCAGATCCTTAACGCCTGCGCCGCCGTGCGCGAAATCACGGGCTCGCCGCAGGTGCATCTGGCGGCTGTCTGCGCGGCGGGCATGCTGACGTCGAGCGTCGCGGGCTTTCTCGCCACGCGTGGCGACAATCAGGTCCGATCCTCGACGACGATCGTGACCGGCCTCGACAATGCGGTGGAAGACACCAAACTCTCGATCTTCACGGCGCCGGATATGGTCGACATGGTCGCCGGCATTTCACAAGCGCAGGGCGTGCTCGACGGGCGCAATCTGTCGAGCGCGTTTACCTGGATGCGGCCGAACGACCTCGTGTGGAACTATTGGGTCAACAATTACCTGATGGGCAACCCGCCGCCGGCCTTCGACATTCTCTACTGGAATTCCGACGCCACGCGGATGCCGGCGAAGACGCATCGCGAATTCCTCGATCAGGGGCTGGTCAACGCCTTTACCAAGCCGGGCGCAGTAAAGGTGTTCGGCACGCCGATCGACATGGCGGAAGTCAAGTGCGACACGTTCGTGATGGGCGGTCTGACCGACCACATCTGCCCGTGGAAGAACTCCTATTCCGGCGCGAGGCTGTACGGCGGCAAGACGGAGTTCGTGCTGGTCGGCTCCGGCCATGTGCAAAGCATGGTCAATCCGCCCGGCAATCCGAAGTCGTCCTATTACGTGAATTCGGGATTGCCGGAGTCGGCAGACGAATGGCTCAAGACGGCCACGAAGAAACAGGGCAGCTATTGGGAGCACTGGGCGCCGTGGATCATCGCGCGCTCCGGCGCCAAACGTCCGGCGCGGGCGGCAGGCAGCGCGCTGTTCCCGCCGATCGCCGAGGCGCCCGGGCAATATGTGATGGAGCCCTAGGGGGGCTGACTCCTTCTCCCCGCAAGCGGGGAGAAGGGGACAATGGGCATCGCTACTCCCGCTCCGCCGCCAATTTCTCCTCGATCATCTCGCGCAAGGTGCGCCGCAAAATCTTGCCTGCTGGCGAGATCGGGAAATCCGGCACGATTTCGAGCCGCTCCGGCAGTTTGAATCTCGCGATCTTCTGATCGAGCAGGAAGGACTTCATCTCCTCGAAACCGAGTTCGCCCCCCGGCTTCAGGGTGACGAAAGCGCAGGCCTTTTCGCCGAAAACGGGATCGGGCATGGCGACCAGAGCGACGCCGTGAACAGCCGGATGCTTCAGGAGCAGGTTCTCGATCTCGTCGGTGCTGATTTTCTCTCCACCGCGATTTATGAGATCATTCTTGCGGCCCTCGGTGACGATGTAGCGCCCGTTCTTCCGGACGATATCGCCCATGCGATAGAAGCCGTCGGCCGTGAATGCCTTGGCGTTGTTCTCCGGCGCATTGTAGTAGCCGCGGATCGTATAGGGGCCGCGCACGATCAGTTCGCCGGCTTCGCCGTCGGGCAGCTCATTGCCCTCCAGATCGATCACCTTGATCTCGTCGTCCTCGCACATCGGTGCGCCCGAGGAATGCAGCACTCTGTCGTCGGGATCGTCGAGGCGTGTGAAGTTGAGCAGGCCCTCGGCGGTGCCGTAGACCTCTTGAAACTTGCAATCGAACGTCCTGCGCAGGCGGTCACGCAATTCCGGCGAAAGACGCGCGCCGCCATTTTGAACGAGTTGCAGCGACGATGTGTCGTAGCGGCCGATATCGGAATCGTTCAGCCAGTTGACGACGAGCGGAACGGCTGCGGGAATTGCCGTGACCCTCTCGCTTTCCACGAGCGTGAAGACTGTTTTCGCATCCGTCTTCGGCGCCACGACGAGGCGTCCGCCCATGGCCAGCGCGCCAAGCGCGCCGGGGGAGCCGAGATTGTAATTATGCGCGAGCGGCAGGCTGACGAGCAGCACGGTCTTTTCACTGAAGCCCGCGATGCGCGCGCTCTGCGAGAAATTGTAGACATAGTCGTTGTGCGTGCGCGGAATGAGCTTCGGGAGCGCTGTCGTGCCGCCGGACAGAAGCATCAGCGCGACGTCGCCGGCGTCGAGAGCGATGCGGTCGACCGCCTCGATATCGGACTTTTCGGCTTGTTCCGCGCGCAGGGCGGGAAGGGAGATCTGATCGCTTGACGCCTCGCCCTCGACGAAAACATGTTCGACCGTCGGCGCCGCCGAGCGCACCGCCTCCGCCATCGCGCGAAAATCGAAAGCGCCGACCTGCTGCGGGATGAACAGCGCTTTCGCTCCGCCGAAACTGGCGAAATGCGTGAGTTCGTTGTCGCGATGCGGCGGCAGCGCCATGATGGGAATGACGCCGATCCTCAGCAGCGCGATGAAGACCTCGAAGAAGGCGGCGCCATTCGGCATCTGGAACACGACGCGGTCGCCATGGCGAAGGCCCAGGCGGTTGAAATGCGCGGCGAGGTTCCGGCTGCCCGATCGCAACGCGCCGAGAGTGAGGCGCGTCGCGCCGTCGACGATGGCGAGTTTGTCCGGGGTCGATGCTGCGAGGTCGTCGATAACCTGCGGAATCGTGCGTCCCTGCCAATAGCCCTTGGCGCGATAGGCGCAAGCGAATTCTTCCGGCCAGGGAAGACAGCCCTGCAGCATGGCGAAACTCTCCCAGATTACTCGCGTCTCGAGCGCGATCCATTGCATAATATATGCAATTTCATTGAAAACAAGGCCAAGCGCGATTGGGCGATTGGCCCTAGAGTACCCCTCATGTTCTGCTGCAATCCTCGCCGGGGCATTGCGCGCCAACTTCAATAATGTATGATAATGCATAAAATAGCGGCCGCTCCGAACGGCGGCCGATGAATGGGAGGTTGGCATGCGCATCAAGATTGTCGGCGCGGGACCGGCGGGCCTGCAATTCGCCGCGCTCATGAAGCGGCACGATCCGACGCACGACATCACGATCTACGAACGGTCCCCGCGCGATGCGACCTGGGGCTTCGGCGTCGTCTTCTCCGATCGCGCGCTCGAATTCCTGCGGGCCGACGATCCGGATCTCGTCGCCTATCTCGAGCCGCATTTCGAACGCTGGCCCGAGATCACCATCGTCCACAACGACACGCGCATTCCGGTCGCCGGCAATGGCTTCACGTCGATCGGCCGTCTCGAACTGCTGAGCCTGCTTTACGCCTATGTCGAAAGGCTCGGCGTGAAAATCGAGTTCGAGACGGAGATGAATTCGTTCGAAGCGCTCGGACCTGCCGATCTGATTGTCGCCGCCAATGGCGCCTTTTCGTGGATCCGGCAGGAGAACGAGCAGAAGTTCGGCACGAGCGTCGACTGGCGTCCGAACCGGTTCATCTGGTACGGCGCGACCAAGCCATTCAACTCGCTGACGCTGACGTTCCGCGAAACAGAACTCGGCGTGTTCTGCGCGCATCACTATCGGTATGCGCCGGACCGCAGCACCTTTCTGGTGGAGCTGGAGGAAGAAACATTCCGGCGCGGCGGTTTCGAGACGATGAGCCCTGAAGATACGATCGCGCATTGCGAGCGCGTCTTCGCGAAAGACCTGGAAGGTCATCGCATCATCTCCAACAATTCGCACTGGCGACAGTTTCCGGCCGTGTGGAACGAACGCTGGAGCTTCGACAATGTCGTGCTGATCGGCGATGCGCTGCGCACCGCGCATTTTTCGATCGGCTCGGGCACGCGGCTCGCGATGGAGGATTCGATCGCGCTGTTTCAGGCGCTGAAGCAGACAGGCAATGATGTGCAAAAAGCGCTGCCGCTTTATCGCGACATCCGCATCAAGCCGATGAAGGCGATCTGGGACGCGGCCAATGTCAGCCTGCGCTGGTACGAGCGCATGGACGAGCTGATCAAGCTCGATCCGATCGACTTCGCCTATTCCTACATGACGCGCACGGGCCGTGTGGACCATGCGGAAGTCAAACGCCGCGACCCCGCGCTGGCGCAGGCGTGGGAAAAGCTGCACGCTGGCGAGGCGCGCGCGAAGGGCTAGGCGCCATGTTCGAACTCGCGCGGTTTCTGCCCTATCACATCAACCGCACAGGCGTGCGGCTGGCGACGGCGTTTGGCGCGGAACTGGCGCGCTACGACCTCAGCGTGCCGATGTGGCGCGTGCTGGCCGCGCTGTGGCAGGGCGGCGAACGCAAGTCAGCCGATCTGATGGTGGATACGTCGATCGAACAGTCGACCCTGTCACGCCTGGTGACGGCCATGGAACGCCGGGGGCTGCTGAGGCGACGCAAGGATGCCGCGGATGCGCGCGCGGTGGTGGTCGAACTCACCGCGGAAGGGCGCCGCCTGACGAGGGAGTTGATCCCTTATGCGCTGCGCAACGAGCGGATCGCGCTGCGCGGCTTTAGCAAGGAAGAGATCGACATTCTGCTCGGCATGCTCACGCGCATCCACGACAATGCAGCCGATCTGAAACTGTAGGCGAGACGAAAAAGGGCGCGCCGTCGGCGCGCCCCTCGATCATTCGGACGCCGCGACCACGTCGCGGCGCCTGGAAAGCGACCTTACGCCTTCGGCGTCATCGCGGTCTTGGCGGCTTCGCCGAGTTCCTTGGCCTGCTCCTGCAGGGCGGCCATCTGGGCCTTCAGGTATTCGGTCTGGAGCGCGAGGGCTTCCTGCGGGTCGGCGGCCTTAACGAGCGCCTCGGCGTGATCGAAAGCGGCCTTGGCGTTGGTCTGGGCGATGGTCATGACCTTCGCGTTCAGCTCCTTCACGCCCGCCGGAATGGCGATCGGGGACTTCTCGGCCTGCTCGGCGGCCTTCTGGGCGGCGCCGACGAAGGCGTCGAACGCCTTGCGGGCCTGATCCACGCCCTTGATGGCGAAGTCGCGCATTTCGGCAGGAATTTCGAATTTCGGCAGCGTCGTCATGTCAATTCTCCTCAGGGTCTCCTCGGCGCGGCCCATAGGCGGCGCCGCGTCCGGGAACGATCTGCTTATATCCTGATCATTGCGGCATTGCAACAAAAATTGTGCGATGCACAAATAATTCAGGCAAACCCCATGCTGACGCAGCATTCCGGCGTGAACGGGGCAGGCTGTGCGGTAGCGACAAAAAAGCCCGCGGCGGGGGCCGCGGGCTCGCTTCCCGAGGGCTGAAGCGCCTCAGGCGCCGAGGCGCAGCGCCTTGATCGCGTTCTGCTTGAGAATGAGATCGTGGATCTCCGGCTTGAAGCCGGCTTCCTTGAACTGCTCGATCCACTTGTCCGGCTTGATCAACGGGAAGTCCGATCCGAACAGCATCTTCTTGCGCAGCTGGCCGTTGGCGTATTGCACGACCTGCGGCGGGAAATATTTCGGCATCCAGCCGGAGAGGTCGATGTAGACGTTCTCCTTGTGCAGCGCCATGGAAAGGGCCTCGTCCGTCCAGGGCCAGGACGGATGGGCGAGAATGATCGTCATGTCGGGGAAGTCGACCGCGACATCGTCGATGTGGATCGGCTGCGAATATTTCAGACGCAGACCGCCGCCGCCCGGCAGGCCCGTGCCCATGCCGGAATGGCCGGTATGGAAGATGGCGGGCAGCTTGTACTCGGCGATGACCTCATAGAGTTTGTAGGCCATCTTGTCGTTGGGATAAAAACCCTGGCAGGTCGGGTGGAACTTGAAGCCCTTGACCGCGCCGCTTTCGATCAGCTCGCGCGCCTCGCGCACGCCCATCATGCCCTTGTGCGGGTCGATGGAGGCGAAGGCGATCATCATGTCGGAATTGGCGGCGGCTGCTTCGGCGATCTCGTCGTTCGGGATGCGGCGGTTGCCGATCTGGAACTCCGAGTCGACCGTGAACATCACGAGCCCGATCTTCTTCTCGCGATAGTACTTGATCGTCTCCGCGATGGTCGGGCGCGGCGGCGCCTTGAAATACTTGTTCGCGGCGTCCTCGAACGGCTGCCAGTACGGGTCCGGCCCCTGGCGGCAGGAGACTTCGGCATGGGTGTGGACGTCGATGGCGACGAGGTCGTCGATCTTCATTGCGGTGTCCTCCGACTGTTTCGGTGAATGTATCAATATCCCGGGCGCCCTACCTCCCCTTTATGGGGAGGTCGCGATGCGAAGCATCGCGGGTGGGGTCCGAACGACTGGTGCTCTTGTTGCAACATCTGGGTGGCGGCTTGGGCCCCACCCCCGCCTAGCGGCGGACCCTCCCCATGAAGGGGAGGGAGGGCGCCCGGGATGTGCTCAGCCCCGCGCCTTCTCCCACTGCGCAATCGTCTTGCCGCTCGTGGCGAGCTCGACCAGCAGCTTGGACGGCTCCCAGTGCATCGGGCCGAAGCGGTCCTTGTACTTGTTCATGCCGTCGAGCACCTTCTTCAGGCCGATCGCCTCGGCATAGTGCATCGGGCCGCCGCGCCAGCGCGGGAAGCCGTAGCCCGAGGTCCAGACGACGTCGATGTCGGCGGCGCGCATCACGATGCCTTCCTCGAGGATCTTGAAGCCCTCGTTGATCAGCGGATAGAGGCAGCGTTCGACGACCTCTTCTTCAGTGTGCGGAACCTGCGGAATCTGCAATTCGCTGGCGCGCTTGCGGATGATCGCGATGGCTTCGGGATCGTCGTAGCGCTTCCGGTCGCCCTTTTCGTACTTGTAGAAGCCCTTGCCGGACTTCTGGCCGTAGCGGCCGTGTTCGCCGAGCGCGACTTCCGCCTGATAATAGGTCGGGTCGATCGGGTACTGGTCGGCATTGGCCTTGTGCACGTTGATGCCGATGTCGACGCCGGCCATGTCGTAGACGGCGAGCAGGCCCATGGCCATGCCCCACTTCTCCATGGGCGTGTCGACCTCGCGCGGGGTGGCGCCTTCCATCACCATGCGCTCGGCCTCGCGGCCGTAGGGCTCCATCATGCGGTTGCCGACGAAGCCGTAGCAGATCTTCACCAGCACCGGCGTCTTCTTGAGCGGCTTGGCGAGTTCGACTGACGTGCGGATCGTCTCCGCGCTCGACTGCGGCGTGCGGACGATCTCGAGCAGCGGCATGACATTGGCCGGCGAAAAGAAGTGCAGACCGATCACGTCCTGCGGACGCTTGGTGGCCGCGCCGATCTTTTCCACGTCGAGCGTCGAGGTGTTGGTCGCCAGCACGCAGCCGGGCTTGGCCACCTTGTCGAGCTCGGCGAAGATCTTCTTCTTCAGCTCCATGTTCTCGAACACGGCTTCGATGATCACGTCGGCTTCGGAGAGATCGGCGTAATTGGTCGTGCCCTTGATGAGGCCCATGCGCTTGGCCTTGTCCTCAGGCGAGAGGCGGCCGCGCTTGACCATCGAGTCATAGGTGCCTTCGAGCACGCCCAAGCCCCGCTTCAGAGCCTCGTCGCTGGTGTCGAGCACCGTGACGGGAATGCCGGCGTTGGCGAAGCAGATGGCGATGCCGCCGCCCATTGTGCCCGCGCCGACAATGCCGGCCTTGGCGATCGCGCGGGGCTTGGTGTCGGCGGGAATGTCGGTGACCTTGCGGGTCGCGCGCTCCGCGAAGAAGACGTGGATCGCGCCCTTGCTCTCGGGCGTCAGCTTCGACTCGTTGCCGAGCTTTTCCTCGACCAGCAGGCCCTCGTTGAGCGGCTTTTCGGTCGCTGTGCGGATCGACTTGACCGCGGTCTGCGCGGCGATGCGGTTCGGGTAAAGCTTCTTGGCGGTCGCTTCGGCGGCGGCGAAGATTTCCGGCGTCGCGGTTTCCGGCGCGACATTCATCTCGCTGGTGCGGCGCGGGCCCTTGCCGGCGGCGACCAACTCCCTGGCGTATTCGACAGCCGCTGCATTCACGTCGCCGTCGGCGATGCGGTCGATCGCGCCATATTCGAGCGCCGTCTTGGCGTCGACCATCTTGGTGGAGACGATCATCTCCAGCGCCTTCTCGGCGCCGATCAGGCGGGGAAGGCGCTGCGTGCCGCCGGCGCCGGGGATGATCCCGAGATTGACTTCAGGGAAGCCGATGCGCGTGCGGGCGTTGGCGATGCGATAGTGGCAGGCGAGCGTGATCTCGTAGCCGCCGCCGAGCGAGGTGCCGAACAGCGCGGCCACGACCGGCACGTTCTGGTTCTCGAGACGGGCGAAGAGATGGCGGTATTCGGCTTCCTTCGGCGGGCCGGAAAATTCGCCGATGTCGGCGCCGGAGAAGAAGGTCGAGCCCTTGCAGGCGAGCACGATCGCCTTGACGCCCGAGAGCTTCTCGACCTCGTCGAGCGCGGCTTCCAGCCCCGAACGCACGGCTGCGGTTATGGTGTTGACCGGCGGGGCGTCCACCGTGATCACGGCCACGCCGTCCTGGAGATTCACGTCATAGATCTTGTTCGACATGGCTGCCTCCCTGCCGCGCATCGGCGGCTATTGATTGCGAGGCCGGCGGTCGCCGGCCGTCCGGGCGGCTGCATAGCACATTTTGTTATGCGACATAACTATTTTTTTGACCCAAACCCGCCATTGTGAGGAGCATTTTACGAAGTCGGATATATCCGACTTCGGATTAAGCGACGAAGCAATCAATCCCTGGAACTTTCGAAGTCTTGGGGATGGATCGCCGCGTCGGCCTTCGGCCTCCTCGCAATGACGGCGGAAGCGGCGGAAAGCCCTATGGAAACAGCCCCCGCACCTCCTTCGCCCGTCGTACCGTCTGCACGCCGATCGCCAGCGCCGCCTTACGGTTCGAGACGCCGTCCGCCTTCGCGCGGGCGCGCACAGCGGCCCAGGAGCGGTCGAGCGCGTCGTAGAGGCGCTGCATAACCTCGTCTTCCGTCCAGAAGAATTGCTGCAGTCCCTGGACCCATTCGAAATAGGAGACGATGACGCCGCCAGCGTTGCACAAAGTGTCCGGCACGACGAAAATTTCGTCGCGGCGCTTGTCGAGCACGGCGTCGGCGGCCGGCGTCGTCGGGCCGTTGGCGCCTTCGGCCAGAATGCGGCAGCGCAGTTTTTCGACATTGTGCGCGTCGATCACACGTTCCATGGCGGCGGGCACGAGCAGATCGCAGGGCTGGATCAACAGCTCCGTGGGATCGATCGACAGTTCGCTGGAAAAGCCGCGCAGGACACGTTTCTCACGCGCATGCCGTTCCAGTGCGATTACCTCGAAGCCGGCGGGATTGTAGTAGGCCGCCGTGTGATCCGCGACGCCGACGATTTTCACGCCGCGCGCAGCCAGCGTATGCGCGGTGACAGACCCGACATTGCCGAAACCCTGAATTATGGCCGTCGCCCCCTGCGCCTGCAGGCCGATCTCCTCCATCGCGCGAAAGGCGAGATGCGCGACGCCGCGGCCCGTCGCCTCGCGCCGGCCGACCGTGCCGCCGGTCTCGACCGGCTTGCCGGTGACGATCTCGGCGACCGTCTTGCCCTGGTACATGGAATAAGTGTCCATGAACCAAGCCATGACCTGCTCGTTCGTGCCCATGTCCGGCGCCATGACGTCCGTATGCGGGCCGATGAAGGGGATCATCTCCTGCATGTAGCGGCGCGACAGCGTTTCGAGCTCGCGCGGCGACAAGTCCATGGGATCGACCGCGACGCCGCCCTTGGCGCCGCCGTAGGGCAGGCCCGCGAGCGCGCATTTCCAGCTCATCCAGATGGCGAGCGCGGCGACCTCGCCGACATCGACCGACGGGGAGAAGCGCGTGCCGCCCTTGGTGGGCCCGAGCGTCAGATGATGCTGGACGCGATAGCCCTGGAAGACGGTCGTCTTGCCGTTGTCGAGACGGACGGGGCAGGAGACCATCAGCGTGCGCTTGGGCATGAACAGCCGCATGCGCTTGTCTTCGGGAATCTCGAGATGATCGGCGACATCCTGGAACTGCGCGAGCGCCATGTCGAATACGGGGCCGGTATAGGCTGAGGACGCCATGTGGTTCTCTCCTTGCGACCACGACGATGCGCATCATCGTCGCGGAGAGCCGATAAAGTCCAATCGCATCTTCGTATGTACGCCGATAAACCTGACTTACTGTAGTGGTCCGCAGCTCGCCGCAGAGACCGAACAGAAATTCAAAATTCCTCACACTGAGGAGCCGCGCAGCGGCGTCTCGAAGGGTGGCCGAGGCAGAAATTTCCGGGGTCGCCATCCTTCGAGACGCGCCTTCGGCGCTCCTCAGGATGAAGATTTGGGTTTCGGCTGGGCTCTCAATAGCTCTTCGGCAGATCCAGCACCTTCTCCGCGATGAACGACAGAATCAGTTGTTCCGTGACCGGCGCAAGGCGCACCAGCGACACCTCGCGGAACAGGCGCTCGACGTGGAATTCTTTCGCGTAACCCATGCCGCCATGCGTCATGATCGCCTGCCAGGCCGCGTCGTGTCCCGCGCGCGCGCCGAGGAATTTTGCGCTGTTTGCTTCCGCCCCGCAGGGCTGCCCGGTGTCGTAGAGTTCGGCGGCCTTCATCGCCATCAGCCACGCCGATTCCAGATACATCCACTTTTCCGCGAGCGGATGCTGGATGCCCTGATTCATGCCTATGGCGCGATCGAACACCACGCGTTCCTGCGCATATTTGGTCGCGCGGCGCAGCGCATCCTGGCCGATTCCGATGGCTTCCGCGCCGAGAAGCACGCGCTCGGGGTTGAGCGAATGCAGGATGTAGCCAAAACCCTTGCCTTCCTCGCCAATGCGGTCTTCTTCCGGAATGAAGAGCCCGTCGATGAAGATGGCGTTGGAATCTACCGCCTTGCGGCCCATTTTCGGAATGCGCCGCACCTCGATCTTCGACCGGTCGAAGTCGGTGTAGAAAATCGTGATGCCGTCGGTCGGCTTGCGGCAATCCTCGTATTTCGTCGTGCGCGTCAGCAGCATGATCTTGTTGGCGACCTGTCCGGTGGAGGTCCACACTTTCTGGCCGCGCACGAGATAGCCGCCCGGCACCTTCTCCGCGAACGTTTTTATGCGCGTCGTGTTCAATCCCGCGTCCGGCTCGGTGAAACCGAAGGCGACCTGGTCCTTGCCCTCGACGAGACGCGGAACCCAGCGGCGTTTCTGCTCATCCGTGCCCTTGATGACGATCGGATGCGGGCCAAAGAGGTTGATGTGGACGGACGAGGCCGCCGCCATTCCGCCGCCGTGGCTCGCCACCTCGTGCATCATGATTGCGGCCTCGGTGACGCCGAGGCCCGAGCCGCCGTAGTCCTCGGGCATGGTGATGCCGAGCCATCCACCGTCGGCCATGGCCCTGTGAAACTCGAACGGGAATTTGCCGTCCTCGTCGCGCTCCAGCCAATAATCGTCGCTGAATTTCGTCACGACGGCGCGCACGCCGTCGCGGATCGCCTGACGCTCCTCCGCGCTCGGCAGATTCCGGACTTCGCTCATGGTACTTGGCTCAGCGGCCGGTGAAGGCAGGCGCGCGCTTCTCGACGAAATGCGCCACGCCTTCCTTGAAATCTTCCGAGGCGAAGGACTTCTTCATCTCGATGTCGGCGTCGCCCCAGGCCTCCGCCAACGACTGGAAATGCGTGCGCCACACTTGGCGCTTGATGACGCCGATCGAGCGCGGCGAGGCGGTCGCTGTCATGTCATGCGCGATCTTGATGACGTTCGCGAGGAAACCGTCGAACGGCAATTGTCGTACGAGGCCCATGCGCTCGGCTTCGCCGGCCTCGATCGTGCGCGCCGAGCAGAGCAGATCGAGCGCGTTCATCGTGCCGACGAGGCGTGGCAGCATCCAGGAAATACCGTGTTCGGCGATCAGCCCGCGCTTGGCGAAGGCGGTCGTGAGCTTCATGCCTTCCGCCATGTAGCGAAAATCGCCAAAGACGGCGAAGCACAGGCCGATGCCGGCGATCGGTCCGTTGATCGCCATGAAGATCGGCTTCGGAATGGCGAGCATGTAGGAGAATTTCTGGTTGAAATTGTCGGCGCCGCCAGCCGAGCCCGCCGTGTCGTCGTTCGAGGCGGAAGGCGCCGCCTGAATGTTCGTGAGGATGTTCATGTCCGCGCCGGCGCAAAAACCGCGGCCGGCGCCGGTCACCACGATGGCGCGCACATTGCTGTCGGCGGCCGCCGCGTCCATCGCGGCGCGGATGTCCTTCTCCATCTGGCCGGTCCAGGCGTTGAGGCGGTCAGGCCGGTTGAGCGTGATGATCGCGACGTGTTTGTCGAGCGTGTATTCGATGTCCTGGTACATGCGTTTCCTCGTGTGTTGTTTGTTTGGGCCGGCATTGCGAGGAGCGGAGCGACGTGGCGATCCAGAGTCGCAGCCCGGCTCTGGATTGCTTCGCTTTCAGACGAAGTCGACAACAGTCGACTTCTGTCAGGCTCGTAATGACGGCCTGTTGGCTAGAATCCCGACGACGCCTGGTCCTGCCCCATGTTCGTTCCCTCTCGCATGCGTCGCGCATTGCTGACCAGCGCGCCACGCTTGTCGGCTTCCGGCGGCAGCGCTGTCGCCATTCGCAGCACCGTCGGATAATTCGGCTGCACCTCCATACGCCCAAAGAGCGGCCCGCGCGCGAGAAGCGCGTGCAGCTTCGGCAATTGCCAGCAGGGCACGAAGAACAGCAGGTGATGTTCGAGGTGATAGTTGACGAAATAGGGCGCCACGAACAGGCGCTCGATCCAGTTGGCGCGCGTCGTGCGTGTGTTGCGCAGAGGATCGTCGTGGTCGGGCACGACGGCGTGTTCGGCGATATTGCGGATGCGTGTGACGACCATGTACCAGGTCAGCATCGGCAATAACCACAGGAGCGGGTAGGCCCACCACACGCCGGCGGCGGCCATCAGAGCCCAGAGGAAGCCGTTGACCAGAAATTGCTTGCCGAGCTTCTCGTTGAAGTAGGCGAGACGTTGCTTCAACGGCCAGGATGGATCGCCCATCGCATTCAGCAATTGCGCCTTGCGCTGCGCATAGCCGGTCTGGCCGAAGAGGTCGCGCAGGAACTTGCGGCGATAGCTCGCGCGCGTGATCGGGAAAGGCGCGGACAGGACGAGATCGGGATCGTCCGCCTGTTGCGTGCGCTTGTGATGATTCATGTGATAGCGGCGATAGGCGCGGGTCTCGGCGAAGACCGGATAGGCGCACAGCCATTGCGACATCCAGAGATTCGTATCCGGGTCCTTCGCGAGACAGCCATGCGCGCCGTCGTGCATGAGGATGGCGAGACCAAGCTGGCGCGAGCCGATGACCATGACCGCGAGCACGAAAGTCAGCGGGTTGGGAAAAAAGGCGACGAGCGCGATCGAGCCGAAGATGAGCGTCCATGCGTGGGCGATCATCCACAGACCGCGCCAGGTCGAGCGCTCGCGCAATTCGGCGAGCTGTTCCGCAGTGAGAAATTCGCCGGCGGGAAGGCGTGCAGCAAATGCCATGCGGGCAGTTTATGGTCGCCTGACGGGCCCGGCAATGGCGCGGCGCGTGGGCCCGCCATGCGGAACGCGCGGTCAGCCGCGCAGGCGGACTTCAAATATTCCGACGAACGAAAGGAAGGCGATCACGGCCGCGACCGTGACGACTTGCTGAAATTCGCCGAGCCGTCCGGACAGGAGACCGGGCAGATACATGATGATCGCGCCGCAAGCCGCGATGAGCGCAAGCGTCAGGATGGCGCGGAGGACGCCTGCCGTCATGACGTCCTCGCCTTCGACCAGTCGACGCGGAAGATGAGGAGATCGCCGCGGCGTTCGAGGTCGCCCTCGAGCGTGACGGGCAGGGCGACGAGATCGGCGATTGCCGCCGGCGCGGCGGCGCCATTGGCGTTGGCGAGCAGCAGGTAAGCGGAACCTTCGACTGGCGCGCTCGTCACCAGCACCGGCGGAAGGCCGGTCGAAATGCAGAGATTGGCGCAGGCGCGATGCGCGAGGCCGACGCCCGGCCGCATGCCGCCGGACGCGCATTTGCCGTCGCAGATCTCTCCCGATATGCGCCAGCGCCCGAGCTGCGTCGCGGCAGGCCGTTGCTGCGCCGGAGTAGCGGCGGCGAACTGGTCGGCGCCGCCGACCAGCAGCATGTCGAGAGCGCCGCGCTTGACCAGCACGCCCTTGACCGTGACCGTTCGGCCGTCGAATGCGGCGCCGAAAGCCTGCGCGCCCACCTTGCCTTCGCCGCCGAGCATGATCGTGCGTCCGCGCGGGTGGGCGGTGTCTGGCGCAGCGACCACGATCGGATAGGGGCTGGCCGAATAGACGCCGGTAATCGCGAGTTCGTCGCCATAGCTCGATGCGCCGATGTCGAGCGGGCTCCGCCCGAGCGTCAGGGCCGCGAGCACGAATCCCGCGAGCAGGACGAGGCCAGCCAGGATCGCATGGCGGCGCACATCGGGTGGAGCAGGCAGATAGCCGACGAAGAAGGAATCCTGGTCCCTCATGCGAGCGTCTCCCCGACGGCGAGCGGCTCGACGCGTTGCCCGCGCGCATTGGGCTTGGGGTCGAGCAGAACCGCGCCATTCTCCAGCCGGAGATTGTAGGTCGCGACCTTCTCGGTGAAAGGCGGCGGCGAGCAGCCGTCCTCTGGCCGGTATTGAAAACCGTGCCAGGGACAGGTGATGCAGCCATCGACGATGCGTCCCTCGCCGAGCGGCCCGTTCTGGTGCGCGCAGGCGTTGGCGATTGCCGAGAGGCGGCCCTCGTGCCGGAAGATCGCGACGCTCTCGCCGCCCTCGACCGGCACGACGATGGCGCGGCCTTCCGCGATGCGATCGGGCGCGCCGACGACGATCCATCCCTGGTTTTCGGACGAGGCTGGCTCCGCCCTGGCCGCGAGCGCATGCAGGGCGACGACGCCGAGCGCGCAAGCGGGGACGACGATCTGGAGGGGTTGCAGGACGGGCGCCAGCAGGGCGCCGAAGGCGACATGCGCGACCACGAGCGTGTAGGCCGCATAGACGCTCATGTGCAGCGCCTTCCACACCGGCGCGCTCATGAAGGACAACCAGAAATCGTGACTGGTGACGGCGAGCAACAGCAGGATGACAAGCGCCGCCAGGCCGAAAATCTCGAAGGGAAAACCGGCGAGCCGCGCGTAGCTCGTATTGCTCGTCAGCAGCGCCGCATAGGGATCGTGCGCGCTGAAGGCAAAATACCAGCCGAGCACGTAACTCGCGTGGGTGAAGGCGACGACGCAGGTCGCAACGCCGAAATGGCGCCGGTTGTACAGAAGCGGCAGGAAGCGTCGATCGAGCCGCGCGAGCGGGCCGATGGCGAGCACGACGCTCAGCATCAGGAAGGCGCAGGAGCCGAAGGCGCGCATGCGGATCGTGGCGTCATCATAGGGCGGAGCGCCGCCCGGCCGTTCGGCCGCCCAGATGAAGACCAGAATGTAAGCGACGATGGCCGCGACCAGCAGCGCGTCGTAAACGATCTTGTTGGCGTTCCAGCCGACCGGCGTGTAGCGCACGCTCATCTGCCGGCCTCGCGTGGCGCGGACAGGCGCTCCGGCAGATCGACGCGCGCATGCGGCCGGGCGAACCAGCCCGCGAGCAGGATGAGCGGTATCAGCAGAGCAAGCGCGCGCCAGATCGCGCGATGCGCCTTGCGATGGCCGGCGAGCATCAGTGACCGCCTTCATGTGGCGCGCGCCGCAGGCGCAGCCAGCGCCAGACGACGTAGGGCCAAAGCAGGGCAACGCCCGGCACGATCAGCGGGCGAAAGGCATAGGCGCCGTCTGCCGACGGGTCGATCCGGTCGATCGCCCAGGTGACGAACCACAGGCCGACGACAAGGCCGACAGCCAGCCACATCTGCGCGAAGCCGACCAGGAATTGCGCGACCGCGAGGCCTTGCGGCGAGGGCATGGCGTTCAGCTCCGGCGTGTGACGGGAATAGCCGCGCCCGTCACCGCGCCGGCCATATCGGAGATCAGGAATGCGATCACTTTTGCGATGTCGGATGGCGGAACCCAGCGGCTCGTATCGGCGTCCGGCATGGCGGCGCGGTTCTGCGGCGTGTCGATCGTGCCGGGCAGGATGCAATTGACGGTCACGCCATCGGCGCTCAATTCCTCGGCGAGCGATTCCGTGATGCGCATGACGGCGGCCTTGGCGGCGCTGTAGACCGACATTTCCGCGCCGCCCTTGTTCCCGGCGCCGGCGGCGATGTGCACGATCCGTCCGAAGCCACGCTGTTTCATCACAGGCGCGACGGCCGCGCTGGTCGCGAGCGCGGCTCGCGCGTTGATGTTCATCAGAAAGTCCCAGTCATCAAGCGCATCGACTACGGGCGCCATGCGGAAGCCGCCGACCGTGTTCACCAGCGCATCGACGCGGCCGAATTTATCGAGCGTCGCGGCGACCATTTTTTGCGCGTCTTCGTGTCTGGTCAGATCGAGGCCCGAGAGCGCAAGCAGGCCCGAGGCTGGCGACAGAGACTTTTCGAGAGCTTCGAGTGACGCTGCGGCGTAGTCGACGCAGACAAGGCTCGCGCCCTGCCGGTTCATCTCGGCTGCGACGGCCGCCCCCAGATTGCCGCCGGCTCCGGTCACGATCACGACGCGCTGTTCGACCGTCATTTCGTTCGCCTCCCGACCTCTGACCGAAGCCTAGGTGAAAGGCGCTGGCGAATCCATCGGGCGCTTGCGCGGCCTCTCGCGATTGTGATTGCGATTCTGGCTCAAATCTCCATGTCGAGCAGCCGAGAACTCAGCGACTTGCCGTGCGCATCGAGCGCGAGCGAACGGGTCACGCCGCCAGCGAGCGCCTTGTGCAGCACGAAATTGAGCGCGCCGAGCGAGGGAATTTCGTAGCGGATCACTTCGCCATGCACGATTCCGGCAAAGTGCGCGCGCACGCGGTCGGCCGTCACAAGGTCGCGCAGCAACGGGTAATCCGCCTCGTCGAAGGCGATGAGCGAAATGACCGAGGTTTCGCCCTTGTCGCCTGTGCGGGAATGGGCGATGTCGCGCAGCTTTCTCACTCACGTCTCCACGAAGGTGACGGCCGGCCGCACTTTTTCGCGCGCGATATAGGCAGATGCGATGGCGACGATGGGTTTGACGCCTTTCCAGGCGCCGCCGCCGCCGGCAGGGCCGTTGGTGTAGAGGCTTTCGACTTCTTCTCCGATCAATTGCGCCGCGGCCGCCGTCTCGGTGCGGCCGACGACGCGCAGGCGGGCTTCGTAGGGTTCGGAATTGGTCTGCGGCGTCGCCGCGCCATGCAGGCTGTCGGCGCCGATGATGTCGATGCGCAATTCACTGGTTGCGACGCCGACGATACCGAGCCGTTCGCGCACGATCTCGCCTGCAAGCTTGGCGCGCGAAAAGGCGCCGGGGCCGGCGTAGGACATCTGGCCCTCGCCGATGAAGCCGTCGCGATAGCCGACGGAGCATTTGAGCGTCGGCGGCGCGGGTTTTCCGCTCGCGCCCGACAGGACCACGCGATCCCTCGCAATTTCGTTCACACGCACGTTCGAAAAATCCGCGACGACGTCTGGCTGCATGTAGGCGGCGGGATCGCCGATCTCGTAGAGCAATTGCTCCTTGCAGGTGGCCGTCGTCACCGCGCCGCCGCTTTCGGGTAGTTTGGTGATCTCGATCGCGCCGGTCTCGTCGACGATGCCGATGGGAAAGCCGAGGCGCGCGAGTCCCGAAATATCCTTGACGCCGGGATCGGCGAAATAGCCGCCGGTGATCTGGCCGGCGCATTCGAGCAGGTGGCCGGCCATGACGCCGCGCCCGAGGTTTGCCCAGTCGTCGTCGCGCCAGCCGAATTCATGGAGCAGGGGGCCGAGGAACAGCGCGGGGTCTGACACGCGGCCGGTGATGACGATGGTTGCGCCCTGATCCAGCGCATCCGCGATCGGGCGCGCGCCGATATAGGCGTTGGCGGAGACGAGCGAGGCCTGCATCTGCGATGCGCGGAGGCCGGTCTCGATAATGTCGGCGTCGTCTGCGCGAAGAATGTCGAGAACGTCGTCGCCCGTCACCGCCGCGACGCGCTGGTTCTTGAAACCGAGGTCCTTGCAGATCGCCGCGACACGCCGCGCGGCGGCGAGTGGATTGGCCGCTCCCATATTGGTGACGATCTTGACGCCCTGGGTCGCGCAATGCGGCAACACGGCCCGCATGCGGCGTTCGAGTAGTGGGTCGAAACCGGCGTCCGGGTTTTCCAGTTTCGCCAGTTGCGCGATGGCGATGGTACGCTCAGCCAGGCATTCGAAGACGAGGTAATTCAGCGCGCCGTCGCGCGCGAGTTCGACGGCCGGTTAGATCCGGTCGCCGGAAAAACCGGAGCCTGCGCCCAGCCGGATTGTGTTGGTCACTTGGCGTTTCCTGTCTCGCTTCCGGAAGCTAGGGCAGAGGCGGGGCGCGGGCAAACCGTTTTGACGGGAGGCCCGCTACGCTGCATCTTGCCGCCGACATTGCGAAAGAAGCCGAGCAATCCATTCAGCGGACTCCGATCCAGTCGTGCGAGTGGATTATTTCGAGACTTCGCCTCGCTCACAATGACGGTCAGCGGAGAAACATCATGAGCAAGCAATCAGACAGCGATCTCTTCAGGCAGGGCCTGGCCGTGCGCAGTGAGGTGCTGGGCGCCGACTATGTGAAGAAGTCGCTCGAGAGCGCCGACGAGTTCATGATGGCCTTCCAGAACATCACGACCGAAATGTGCTGGGGCTATGCTTGGACACGGCCGGGCCTCGACAAGCGTACGCGCTCGATCGTCAACCTCGCCATGCTGACCGCGCTCTCGAAGCCGAACGAGTTGAAACTGCATGTGCGCGGCGCGCTGACCAACGGGCTGAGCGTCGAGGAAATCAAGGAAATCCTCTTGCACGCCACGGTCTATTGCGGCATTCCCGCCGGGCTCGAGGCGTTCAAGGCGGCGCACGAAGTGCTCAAGGCCGAAGGGGCGCTGCCTGCGAAATAGGCTAGGCTTGCGCCATAGCCTTCTGAAAAGCCTGTGACATCTGGCCACATGCTCAAATTTTTAGATTGATTCTAAAAATGGGCTGCATAGGATGCCGCGCGAACGCGGACGGCTCTCGTCCGCGCTTGCCGCTTTTTCATCAGGAGGCTTTCGTGCAGCTCAAGGGTTCCAAGACCGAACAGCATTTGAAGGACGCGTTCGCGGGCGAGTCGCAGGCTAACCGCCGCTATCTCTATTTCGCCAACAAGGCCGACGTCGAAGGCTATCCGGATGTCGCCACGCTGTTCCGCTCGACGGCGGAAGGCGAGACAGGTCATGCGCACGGCCACCTCGAATATCTCGAGAAGTGCGGCGATCCGGCGACCGGCATGCCGTTCGGCGAGACCAAGGCGAATCTGGCGACCGCGGTCGCCGGCGAGACGCACGAATATACCGACATGTATCCGGGCATGGCCAAGGACGCGCGTTCGGAAGGTTTCGATGAAATCGCCGACTGGTTCGAGACACTCGCCAAGGCCGAGCGCTCGCACGCCAACCGCTACCAGAAGGCGCTGAACGAGATGGCGTGAGCCGTCTCGAAAATTCATGACACTTCATCCTGAGGAGCCGGCGCGACAGCGTCGGCGTCTCGAAGGATGGCCGCATCCCCCATGCTTCGAGACGCGGGCTCCGCCCGCTCCTCAGCATGAGGGGGTGTAATTCCATCAAGGACATTCCCGTGGCCGGTCCCCGCGAAGGCAATCTCGAGGCGCCGACGCGCCATCCGCTCGATTGGCGCAATCCCGATTTCTACGACGAGGGCAAGCTGCTCCATGAGATGGAGCGCGTCTTCGACATCTGCCATGGCTGCCGTCGCTGCGTGAGCCTGTGCCAGTCCTTCCCGGTCCTGTTCGATCTCGTCGACGAATCCGAGTCGATGGAAGTCGATGGCGTGGCCAAGGCCGACTACTGGAAAGTGGTCGACCAGTGCTACCTCTGCGATCTCTGCTACATGACCAAGTGCCCCTACGTGCCGCCGCACGAGTGGAACCTCGACTTTCCGCATCTGATGCTGCGCGCCAAGGCGGTGCGTCACAAACAGGAAGGCGCGAATTTCCGCGACCGCACATTGACCTCGACCGACGTGATGGGCGGCCTCATCGCCAATCCGGTCGTCGCGCCGATCGTCAACGCCGCCAACCGGAGCGAGAAATTGCGCGAGGCTCTGGATCGCGCGATCGGCATTCACCCCAAAGCCTGGACGCCCGAATATACGACGAAGACGCTGCGCAGCCGTCTGCGCGCGCTTCCGGCCGACACGCAGGGCGAGGCGGCCGGGCGCACGACCGGCAAGGTCGCGCTTTTCGCCACCTGCTACATGAACGCCAACGAGCCCGCGCCCGGCGAGGATCTGCTCGCGGTGTTCGCGCATAACGAAATTCCCGTCACGATCGCGCAGAAGGAAAAGTGCTGCGGCATGCCGAAGCTCGAACTCGGCGACCTCGAGGCGGTGAAGCGCGCGCGCGACGAGAATATTCCGGTTCTCGCGAAGCTGGTCGACGAAGGCTGGGACCTGACCGCGCTCGTGCCGTCCTGCGTGCTGATGTTCAAGCAGGAACTGCCGCTGATGTTCCCGGACGATCCCGACGTGCAGAAGGTGCGCGGCGCCTTCTTCGATCCCTTCGAATATCTGATGCTGCGGCACAAGGAAGGCAAGCTGAAGACCGACTTCAAGCACGGTCTCGGCAAGGTCGCCTATCACGCCGCATGCCACCAGCGCGTGCAGAACATCGGGCCGAAGACCAAGGAAATCCTGTCGCTGATCCCGGACACGGAACTCGAGGTGATCGAGCGCTGCTCCGGCCATGACGGCACCTATGCGGTCAAGACGGAATTCCACGATCTCGCGATGAAGATCGTCAAACCCGTCGTCTCGCGCGTCGAGCAGGCGCAGCCGGATCATCTCAGCTCCGATTGCGCCATGGCCGGCCATCACATCGCGCATGCGCGGGCCAAGGGCGATCAGCCCGAACATCCGATCACGCTGCTGCGCAAAGCCTATGGAGTATGAACATGCTGCGGCATGAAGACCTGTTCAGCCTCGAGCAATATGCCCGCGAGCGGCCAGCCTTCCGCGCCAAGGTGATGGCGCACAAGAAGGTGCGGCTCGTCGAGCTCGGCAAGCATGCCTCGCTGCATTTCGAGGATGCGCTGACGATGAAATACCAGGTACAGGAAATGCTGCGGCTGGAGCGCATTTTCGAGCCGGAGCTGATCCAGGAGGAGCTCGACGTCTACAATCCGCTGATCCCCGACGGGCTCAACTGGAAGGCGACCTTCATGGTCGAATATCCCGACGTCGAGGAGCGCAAGCGCCAGCTCGCCAGGCTGATCGGCGTCGAAACCGCCGTGTGGGTTCAAATCGCCGATTTCGCGCGGGTGAATCCGATCGCGAATGAGGATCTCGATCGTGCGACCGAGGACAAGACCTCCGCCGTGCACTTCCTGAGGTTCGAACTTACGCCCGAGATGGCGGCCGCCGCAAAGGCGGGCGCGCCGATCCGCATGGGCATCGACCACCCGAACTACCAGGCCGAACTGACGCTCGCCCCCGCGGTGCGCGATTCGCTGTCCGCCGATCTCGCCTGACTTTTCGAACCGCGCGCCAGCGCGGCCTCGCGCTGCGCGTGCGGCCTTTTGGCGCATCCGCGCGCTTGTCACGCGCGACTGCCGCGAGGACCCTTGCGCTGTCCCGCTCCAGCCGCTTTGATATCAAGACATCCGAATGTGCCGTTTCAATCAGCCGCGTCTATAAGCGGCGGGCACGCGGAAGCGGGAGGATTGCATGGAAGGTTTGCGGGCGCTTCTGTCCGAGAACTCGGCCGTGGCGCAGGCCATCGGCGGCCTCGTTATCGGCGTGTTCTTCGGCGCGGTGATTCAGCGCACGAATTTCTGCGCAATGGGCGGCATATCCGACATGCTGACCTTCGGCGACACGCGCCGTTTTCGCGCCTGGGTTCTGGCGAGCGCGGTGGCGCTGCTGGGCGCGCAGGCGCTCGCGGCGTCGGGTGTCGTCGACCTCTCCAAGTCCATGTACATGGGCGCGACCTTCGACTGGCTGGGCGCGATCATCGGCGGGCTGATGTTCGGCTTCGGCATGTGCTTTGCCGGGGGATGCGCCAGCCGCAATCTCGTGCGCGCAGGCGCGGGCGATTTGCGCGCGCTGTTCATCGTCATCCTCATGGGCATCGCCGCCTATGCCGCGATCGGCGGCCTGCTCGGCCCGCTGCGCGCCGATCTCTCCAACGCCACGGCGCTGAAGCTCGACGCCTTCGGCATGGGCGACCAGGGGCTGGGCACGCTGATTGCGAAGGTTACGAAGCTCGCGCCGGGGACGGCGGTTGCGATCGCGACCATTGTCGTGGCGGTCGCCATGCTCGCCTATTGCTTCGCCAATGCGGAGTTCCGTTCCTCGCCCGTGCATATTGCGTCGGGCGTGCTCGTCGGCCTGGCGGCTGCCGCCGGCTGGGCGCTGACCGGCCTGTCGCTCGACGAAATGGCCGCGTCGGCCGCGCCGCAATCGATCAGCTTCGTGCGTCCGTCCGGCGATACGCTGGAATGGATCCAGCGCTTTACCGCGCAGCGCATTCCGAGCTTTGCCGTCGCCACCGTGTTCGGCGTGATCCTCGGCGCCTTTCTGGCGGCGATCTCCTCGGGCCGCTTCCGCCTCTCGACCTTCGTCGATTACTCCGACACGCTGCGCAGCATGTTCGGCGCCGTCTTCATGGGCGTCGGCGGCGTGGTGGCGCTCGGCTGCACGATGGGTCAGGCGATCACGGGCGTCTCGACGCTGGCGATCGGCTCGTTCATCGCCTTCGCGGCGATCGTCGTCGGCGGGATCGCGGGCATCAAGACGATCGAGCGGATGGCGTAGGTTTTCGCGCACACCTCATCCTGAGGAGCGCCTGCAAAGGCGCGTCTCGAAGGATGGCAGCGTCAGCAGTCTCGCCGCGGCCATGCTTTGAGACGCCCGCTGACGCGGGCTCCTCAGCATGAGGGTTCTGGGTGACGCGGCGCCTACCTGAACTGCACGCCGCCATCCACGTCGATAACGCTCCCGCTGACATAGGCGAGCCGGTCCGACGCCAGCATGGCGGTCAGCGCCGCGATCTCTTCCGGCTCCGCCGGCCGGCCGAAAGGCAGGCCCGACAGGAATTCCTCCCACTTGCTGTCGTCGCCGTTGTCGCGCTGGCGCGCGCGCGCTTTCGACAATTCGATGATGCGGTCGGTGCGCGTGGAGGCCGGATTGACGCCCACCACACGCACATTGTGTTCGGGCGTCTTGCCGCCGAGCGCCTTGGTGAAGGAGATGAGCGCGGCGTTGCCGGCGGCGCCGCACACATAATCCCAGCGCGGCGAAACGCCGGCGAGCCCGATGATGTTGACGATGCAGCCCGAGCGCCGCTGCATCATCGCGGGCAGGTAGAGCTGCGTCAGGTGAATGTAGCCGAAAACCTTGAGGCTCCACGCCTCCTGCCACGTCTCCATCGACAGGCCCAGAATATTGCCGCCGGGAATGGCGCCGGCGTTGTTGACGAGAATGTCGGGCGCGGGCGCGGCGGCGGCGAGTTTCGCGCGGTCCTCGGCCTTCGAGAGGTCGGCGGCGAAGACCTGCGCCTGCGAGCCCACCTGCTTCTGCGCCTCCGCCAGACGCCCGGCGTCGCGCGAGACGAGCGTGACCGTGCAGCCCTCGGCGACCAGCGCCTTGGCGCAGGCGAGACCGATGCCCTTGGACGCGCCGGTGACGACCGCATGCCTGCCCTGCAATCCCAGATCCATGTTCTTTCCTCCCGAGGTCTTGCGCGCATTGTTTCAGGGCGCCACGATTCTTCCAATTCGTGGAGCTCAGGGAGAAACGCAATGGTCCTCATCGAATTCGCCATGGCGCCGCGCGGCGTCGGGGAGAGCCTCAGTCCCTATGTCGCGCGCATACTCGACGTGATCGACAAGTCCGGGCTCGCGTATCAGCTGACGCCGATGGGCACGATCATCGAGGGCGAATGGGACGAGGCCATGGGCGTCGTCGACGCCTGCTTCAAGGCGCTGGAAAAGGATTGTCCGCGCATCGGCGTGAGCTTCAAGGCCGACTGGAAGCCCGGCAAGGAGTCGCGGCTGAAGAGCAAGGTCGAGCATGTCGAGAAGGAGGTCGGGCGCAAGTTGAGCACGTAGCGGCGTTGCGATTTCCTCTTCCCCGCCCTCATGCTGAGGAGCGACGCGCAGCATCGCGTCTCGAAGCATGGCAAACGCGGCCATCCTTCGAGACGCGGCCTCCGGCCGCTCCTCAGGATCAGGGCTCGGGAGTTGAGTCGCAGCGCCGGGCTGCTACCCCTTCAATTCCCCGAACGCCCGAGTCACCTGGCTATCGTCTTGCGCGCCCAGCCCAGCGGCCGAAGCCTGTTTGAATTTTTCGTGCGCGGCGGCGGCCAGCGGCGTGTCGGCGCCGCATTCGGCGCCGGTCTCGAGCACGATGCCGAGATCCTTGACGAAAATGTCGACCGCGCTCGTCACGCGTGGATGATCTTCCAGCATGCGCGGACCGCGGTCGCGCAGCATCCAGCTCGACGCCGCGCTGCCGGAGACAATGTCGAGAATCTGGCTGACATCGACGCCGAGCTTTCGCGCAAGCGCCATGGCCTCGCCGGCGGCGGCGAGATTGACGCCGCACAGAAGCTGGTTGATCGCCTTGGCCGTCGAGCCCGCGCCCGGACGGTCTCCCACCTGCACGACCTTCGACCCCATGGCGTTCAGCGCATTCTTGGCGCGCGAAAAATCGTCGTCGCTGGCGCCGACCATGATGGTGAGCGCGCCTGCCGTCGCGCCGACGACGCCGCCCGACACGGGCGCGTCGATGAAGCCGAAGCCGGCGGCGCGCACACGGCTCGCCAGCGCCAGCGCCTTCGCCGGCGGGCAGGTGGCCATGACAGCCACGACAGCGCCGGGCGCGAGGCGCGCGATGGCGTTGGAATCGAACAGGACGGATTCGGCCTGTGCCGCGTTGACCACCATGAGAATGGCGAGCTCGGCGCCGGCGAGCGCATCGCCGACGCTGTCGGCGGCCTTGCCGCCCGCAGCGGCCAGTTCCTGCGCAGCGCCCGGCCTGATGTCGTAGCCTACGACTGCGAACCCCTTGGCTGCGAGAACCTTGGCCATGGGCAGGCCCATGGAGCCGAGCCCGACGAAACCGATGCGCGTCATGCACCCTCCCATTTTGCCGCGACAATGAGCGTCGCGCGTACGGGCTGCAAGCGGAAATGCAGTTGGCGGATGCATGTCCGTCTTGCACGCGAAGACTGGCGTTAGGCCCATGCGCTGGCCTAGTCTGCGGTCCGAGGAAACAGGGAGCGGCAGAATGAAGGATTTCGCAGGGCGTATCGCGGTCGTCACCGGCGGCGGCACGGGCATGGGGCGCGAACTTGTGCGCCAGCTGGTCGCCGAAGGCTGCCATGTCGCCATGTGCGACGTCGCCGCCGACACGATGGCTGAGACGGTCGCGCTCTGCAATGCGGACGGCCTGCCGCAGGGCCTGCGCGTGACCGCGCATATCGCCGACGTCTCCGACGAGGCGCAGATGCGTCGCTTCCGCGACGAAGTCGCCGAGCAGCACCAGACCGAAAGCGTGCATCTCCTGTTCAACAATGCGGGCGTCGGCGGCGGCGGCAGCCTGTTCACCAATTCGCGCGAACAATGGGAACGCACCTTCAACATCTGCTGGGGCGGCGTCTATTTCGGCGTGCTGACCTTCCTGCCAATGATGATGAAGGCGGACGCGGCGCACATCGTGAATACGTCGTCGGTCAACGGCTTCTGGGCCTCGATCGGGCCGGAATCCTCACACACCTCCTACAGCGCCGCGAAATTCGCGGTGAAAGGCTTTACGGAAGCGCTGATGACGGATCTGCGGATGAATGCGCCGCACATCAAATGCTCGGTCGTCATGCCCGGCCATATCGGCACGTCGATCATCGTGAATTCGCGCCGCGTGCACAGCGGCAGCGCGGATGGCGCGATCAGCGCGACGGAGATCAAGAACCTGCGACGCCGGCTCGAGCGCGCAGGAGTCAATGCCGCGGCGATGAGCGACGAGCAAGTTTCCGCCGCCGGCGCGGCGATCGCCGCAGCGTTCCGCGACAATGCGCCGACGAGCGCAGCCGATGCGGTCAAGATCATTCTCGACGGCGTGCGCACGGAGCGCTGGCGCATTCTTGTCGGCGCCGACGCCGAGGAACTCGACCGCCGCGTGCGCGCCGACCCGGAGAACGCGTACAGCCGGGAATTCTACGAGAAATTCAATTCGGAGATCGGCTGGCGACTCGGATAGAGACGCCAGCTCTACACAGGAGGGTCCCGTGACGTTCAAAGTATCAAGCGACAGCTTCAAGGATGGCGACTATCTCGGGATGGACCACATCCTGTCCGAGACTTTCGGCTTCGGTTGCGCGGGCGGCAACAAGAGCCCGCATCTCAAATGGTCGGGCGCGCCGGAAGGTACGAAGAGCTTCGCCATCACCTGCTACGATCCGGACGCGCCGACCGGCTCCGGGTTCTGGCACTGGCTCGTCGTCAACATTCCCGCCAACGTGACCGAACTCGCGCTCGACGCCGGCAGTCCCGCGGCGGCCAAGCTGCCCGCCGGCGCCTTGCAGACGCGCACCGATTTCGGCGCGCCGGGCTACGGCGGTCCCTGCCCGCCGCAGGGCGATCATCCGCACCGCTATCTCTTCACGGTCTTCGCCGTTGGCGCCGAGAGCCTGCCGGTCGCGGCCGATACGTCGGCGGCGGTCGTCGGCTTCAATCTCCACTTCGCCACATTGGCCAAGGCCTCGATCATGGGCCTGTTCAAAAGGTGACGACGAGGCGCGCGTTAGCCTGAACAATCGGTTGCGCGCGCTTTCGCAATTTGAATCGCATTTGCGCGCCAATTGCCGACGTAACGGAAAGCGCCTTTGAAATGAAGCGCATATCGTCGTGTCGGAGAAGGTTTATCGTCGATAACCATCTGACAAAGAACGCGTTTTTCTACCTGTTTCGCGGCCGGGATTAATTGTGGCGTAACTGCGGTCTGGCAAGTTTGATGTAATTCAAACGGTCAGATGGGCAAGCGAAATGGGGCGCGGCGCCGACAGACGGAACAAGGGGCTTCCGGCGATATCGAGTGACGATTTCTCGGAACCGACGCTGGCGCGAGTTCGCGCGGAGCAGGTGTACGCGATCGCGCGATTCACGCCCGCGATCTTCGTCGTCAATATCTGGAACGTTGTCGTGCTCGTGGCGGCGCTCTACGGAACGTCGAAGGAAGCCGCGGCGCTCGGATGGGCCTTCGTCATCTGTTCGGTGTCGGCTTATCTCTACCTGCGCGGAGCCGGTGTGCGGGAGCGCCGGCCGACCCGCGTATCGCGCGCTGCGGCACGCACCATCGTCTTTTCCGCAGCGGTTGTCGGGGGCCTCTGGTGCCTGGCGCCGCTGATGTTCATCGACCATCTCGCTGCAGGCGGCGCCATGCTGGTCATCGTGTGCATGTGCTGCGGCATCATGTGCGCCGGCGCGCTGGTGCTTGCATCCATGCCGGAAGCGGTGTTCGCCTTCGTCGCGCCGGTGCTTGTCGGCTCGCTGATCGCGATCGATCGCAGCGATCTCGTCGGGCAGTATCATATCTCGCTTCTGTTCGTGATCTATGCCAGCGTTCTGGTGCTGGCGTCGCTCAGCTACTACAAGCAGATGGGCGCGCGACTTCTCAAGCAGATCGCCGCCGAGAACGCCGCGCGTCTCGACGGACTGACGGGTCTGCCGAACGCGCTCGCCTTCCGCGAATTCCTCGATCGCGCGCTGGCGCGTTGCACGGAATATCGCGAACAGGCGGCTGTGCTCTATCTCGATCTCGACGGCTTCAAGCCGGTCAATGACAGATACGGCCATGCGGCCGGCGACGAGATTCTCCTGCAGGTCGCACGCCGTCTGGAGGAAACCGTTCGCAAGACCGATTTCGTGGCGCGCCTCGGCGGCGACGAATTCGCCGTCACTCTGGTCGATGTCGGCGGGCCAATTCACGTTATGGCTTTTGTCGAACGCCTGCTCCGCGCGTTTGCCGCTCCGTTCTCCGCGGCGGGCTTGCCGCAGGAGATTGGACTCAGCATCGGCATCTCGCTTGCGCCGTCCGACGGGATCGATGCGGATACGCTGATCACGAAGGCTGACAGCGCGCTCTATCAAGCCAAGGCGTCCGGTGGCGGAACGAGCCGTTTCTTCGACCCGAAACACGCGCAAGCGGTTCAGGAACGTCGCGATCTGGAAGCGGACCTGCGGGCGGCGATCGAGCGGAACGAACTCGAACTGGCGTTGCAGCCCATCGTTCAGATCGCGACCGGGCGGATAATCGGATGCGAGGCGCTGGCGCGCTGGCGCCATCCCACGCGCGGGCCGATCTCGCCGGACGAATTCATTCCGATGGCCGAGCGCACCGGGCTCATTCACGAGCTCGGCATGTGGATCATTCGCGACGCCTGCCGCATCGCGAAACTGATGCCGCCGGATGCGCCGATCTCCGTCAATTTCTCGGTCGCGCAATTGCGCAGCGCGTCGATGACGGCGGACATGCTGAAGATCATGGACGAGTTCGGGCTGACGCCCGATCGTGTCGAGATCGAGATCACGGAATCGCTACTGATCACGCGCGACGATCCCGCGATCGACACGGCGCGCGAACTCTCGCGCGCCGGGTTCCCGATCGCCCTGGACGATTTCGGCACCGGTTACGCATCGCTCAACTATCTTCGCAAACTGCCGCTCAACCGCGTGAAGATCGACAAGGAATTCACGCGCGACAGCGTCGATCACCCGGATTGCGCCGCGATCGTCATTTCGGTGGTGCAGCTCGCGCGCACCCTCGGCCTGGACGTAACGGCGGAGGGTGTCGAGACCGAGGAACAACTCGCGTTCCTCAAGTCGATCGGTTGTGGCGCGGCGCAGGGTTATCTGATCTCTCGCCCGGTCGCCGAAAGCGATCTGGCCGCGCTGTTCGCGCGCGAGACGGCCAAGGTGCTCGCGGCCTGAGGCTTGCGGGCCGCGCGCCCGGCGCTCTAATTTCGTCCCGATGACGCCGGCATTCGACCGGCGCCGGGGAAACGGACGGAATGGGCGCGATCGCCTTCGATCTTCCAGATGACGTGATCGCCGTGCGGGACGGCGTGCTGCGCTTCGTCGAAAAAGACGTCGCGCCCCGCCTCGAGCGACATCACGCGCTGCTTGCCGATGCTCGGCAGCTCTATGACGCCAGGGGCGCCTATGCGTCCGAAGTTCGCGAACTCATTCGCGACGTGCGCATGGCTTCGGCGCAGGCGGGGTTCTACGGCATGTGCGCGCCGGTTTCGATCGGCGGCGGCGGCTTCGGGCATCTCGCCTATTATGTCGCCTGGGAGGCGATCTACCGACGACTCGGCGGGCATGCAATCGTCACGCCATGGGTGGTCGCGCACTGGGCCTTTGGACCGAGCCCCGTGCTGACACAGATCACCGAGGAGGCGCGCCAACGTTGTCTCGCCGACATGATGGCGGGACGCACGTCCATGTGCTTCGGTCTCTCGGAGCCCGGCGCTGGATCGGACGCGACGATGATCCGTACGCGGGCCGTGCGCGACGGGGAGGGATGGCGCATCACCGGCCGCAAGCTTTGGACAAGCAATGCGCCGACGGCGGAATGGTGCATCGTCTTCGCCGTCACCAACCCTGAGAAAGCCGCGCGAAAAGCGGGCGGCATCAGCGCTTTCATGGTTCCCACGGATGCGCCGGGATTCTCGGTCGAATCTGTCGTCAAACTGTTCGGTCATCCCGGAGGGCACGAAGGCGCGCTGGCGCTCGAAGACGTGCGCGTCGAGCCGTGGCAACTCGTCGGGGCGCTCGACGACGGCTTCAAGGTCGCGCTCTACGGCGTGTCGCTTGGCCGTGTCTACAATTCCGCCCGCGCGGTGGGGCAGGGGCGCTGGGCGCTGGAGCTCGCCCTCGACTACGCCAGGCAGCGCGAGGCTTTCGGCGCGAAGATCGCGGATTATCAAGGGGTCAGTTTTCCGCTCGCCCAATCCGCCGGCGAATTGCACGCCGCACATCTGATGGGTCTGAATGCGGCGCTGCTGCTCGACCGCGGCGAGCGCGCGGTGAAGGAATTATCGATGGCCAAGTCCTATGCCGTGCAGGCCGGGTACCGCGCCGTCGATCGCGCCATGCAGACGCATGGCGGCATGGGGCTGACCAACGAGGTGGGACTCGTGCACGCCTGGCAGGATCTGCGTGTCGTCAATATCGCTGATGGGACGAACGAGATACTGGCGAAGACGATCGCGCAAAGGCTGCTGGCGGGCGATGTGGACTTGTGAGCGGGGCCGGCATCCTACAAATCCTCATGCCGAGGAGCCTGCGTAGAAGGCGTCTCGAAGCGTGGCCGAGGCGAATGCGATATGGCCATCCTTCGAGACGCGCCTTTCAGGCGCTCCTCAGGACGAGAAATCGGACGGTTTGCAGCTCTCGATGATCGCCGCGATCCGCGCGCGCTCCAGCGGCGCGCCATGGGCGATGCAGACCAAGCGGCCCACACCATCCTGCGGCGCGCTCGCGGCCGTGATGTCGGCGCGGCGGCCGACGATCTGCAGCGTCTTCCAGCGCCCATCGCTATCGCGCAAAAAGCCTTTCGCGCGCACGAGGCCGGTCGCCTCGTCGGAGAGCGCGGCTGCGAGGTGCGCGACATCGAGCGCGCTATCGATTTTGAAGGATTGCGACTGCGGCTGCGCGCCGCCATGTCCCGATGGCGCATCCGCGACAAAGGCGCTCGGCGCATAGGCGCCCAAGGCGATATCGGGCGACAGCGCGCCGAATTCCGTCTCCATGATTTTCGCGCGTGGCGCCGTTGCAGCGAGCCAGTCACGCAGTTCGGCGCGAGCGTTGTCGGTTACGAGATCGGTCTTGTTGATAACCACGAGATCGGCTTCGGCGAGTTGCCGCAGAATCGTATCGCCGAGATATTTGTCGCGGGCGAGTTTTCGCGCGGTTTCGGCGTCGAGCAGGACCAGCGTCGCCTCGTGCCTGAGACCCGCAATGAGCGACAGGGATTGGGCGACGCTGCCCGGCAGGGCGACCCCGCTCGTCTCGATCAATATGCTGTCGATGTTGTCGCGGTTCGCCAGAGCGACGAGACCCGAGGTGAGATCGTCGCCGAAGGAACAGCAGATGCAGCCGCCGGCGAGCGTCAGCACGTCGCCCGAGGCCTGTTCTATCAGGTCGGGGTCGATCGGCAGCGCGCCGAATTCGTTGACGGCGACCGCGATGCGACGGCCGCCGGCGTTGCGCAGCAGGTGATTGACCAGCGTCGTCTTGCCGGCGCCGAGATAGCCGGAGATCAGCGTGACCGGTTTCGCCGCCACATGCGACAGCGTCAAATCTTCGCCGCCTCGAAGATGCGCCCTCCATGCACCGTGCCCCACACGCGCACGTCCTTCAGTTTGTCGGGCGCGATGTCCAGCGGATCGTCCTCCAGCACGGCGAAATCGGCGCGCTTGCCGGTTTCGATCGAGCCGATTTCTCCGTCGAGCTTCAGCGTCCAGGCGGGGGCGAGCGTGATGGCGTGCAGGGCGTCATAAACGTCGATCTTTTCGGTCTCGCCCAGCGTGCGGCCACTCGCCGTCACGCGATTGACGGCGCACCACGCCGTAAACAGTGGCGCGAGAGGCGTGACCGGGGCGTCGGAGTGGATCGCCAGCGGCACGCCCGCCTCGAGCGCGGCGCGGCAGGCGTTCATGCGTTCCGCGCGCTCGGGGCCGACGGTCAGGGCATAATGCTCGTCGCCCCAATAGTAGTGGTGGTTGGGGAAGAGGTTCACGCTCATGCCGAGCTGCGCCATGCGCCTGAACTGCGCGCGGTCGGCGAGCTGGCAATGCTGCAGCGTGAAGCGATGGTCGGGCGAGGGATGCTTGCGCAGCGCCGCTTCCATCGTGTCGAGCACGAGCTCGGTCGCTTCGTCGCCATTGGTGTGGGTGTGGACGAGCACGCCGAGTTCGAGCGCGGCCTCCAGCGCCTCGGCGAGGCGCTGCGGCGGGATGTACCAGAGGCCTGGCCCCGCGCCATTGTAATAGCCGGGCCAGCGCAAACGCGCCGAAAAGCCCTGGATCGATCCGTCGGCGACGAGCTTGACGAGGCCGAGCCGCAGACGGTCGGAGGATTTCTCCGCAAGCGCGGCGGCTGCCTCGATCGTCGCGCGCGCATCGTCGCCGAGATAGCGCCGCAGCGGCACGATGCGCGCCGGGTATGTGGCGTCGCCCGTCACGCGCAGCATCATCTCGACCGTGTCGGGTGGCAGGGGATTGGCGAGATCGGTCGCCGTCGTCACGCCCTTGCGCACGCACAGCCGCGCAAAATCGCGCAGGCCGCGTTCGTCGCCGGACATCATGGCGCGATCGAGCCCGACATGAGCGGCGACCGTACCCTGCGCCTCCGGCCCCTTCATCTCGCCCGTCGGCATGCCGTCGGCGCCGAGCGGCACGCCGGGATGATTGACGCCGGAGCGCATCAGCCCGGCCATTTCCAGCGCCTTGGTGTTGACGTTGAGAATGTGGAAGCTCGCATGCATCACGCCGATCGGCCGATCTTTCGAGATGCGGTCGAGGTCTTCGCGCGTCATGCGCACATTGTCGAAATAGATGGGATCGAGGCCCCAGCCGGTCAGCGGCGCGGCGGCGTCGGCAAGCGTCTTCTCCTGTTCGGCGAGACGCGCGATCACGGCGTCGAGCGAGCGCAGGCCCTCCCAGGTCTTGCCGTCGGGCGCCACGCGATCGAACCAGCCGCAATAGACGTAACGCCAGACCGCGCCCTCGAAGGCGTGGCTGTGGCCTTCGACGAAACCGGGCATCAGGATCATGTCGGCGAAGCGATTGTCGACGATGTGTTCGCCCCAGCCGGTCAGCTCCTCCAGCGTCCCCGCGCCGAGAATGCGTCCGTCGCGTACGGCGACATGGCTGGCGGTCGGCCGCGCAGGGTTCATGGTGATGATCTTGCGTGCGGAATAGATGGTCGTCGTCATGTCGCCCCACTGGTTTGCGGTGATTATGGGCGAGCGCCGCGCCCCCGCCAATCCCGCAATGCAGCGTCGCGCGGCCGCGATTGCGGGCGCTGCGCGAAGCGGCGAAAATGAACGGGACGATTTTTGGGGCAGGGGACAAAAGGGTGACGGAAGAGGAAATATTGGCGGTCTTTTCGCGCACGAAACCGCCGGTGCTGGATACGCTCGGCGGGCGCGTGGTCGCCTACGACAAGGCGCTCGAACGTGTGACCATGCAATGGACGGCCGAGACGCGGCACTGCCATTCGGTCGAAGGCCACCCCAAGGGCGGCATCGTGCAGGGCGGCATCGTCACCGGCTGGATCGATTCCGCCATGGCGCATGCCTGCGTTGCGAAATCCGTATTCACGGTCGGCGTGCCGAGCCTCGAGATCAAGGTGAGTTTTCTGGCCGCCGCCAGTCCGGGAATCTACCGGTCATACGGCTGGATCGCGAAATGGGGACGCAGCGTCGCCTTTCTGGAAGGCGAATTGCGCGACGAAGACGGCCATCTGATCGCGCGGGCGACGTCCACGGCGGCGCTCAGGCATTTGAAGAAGTAACAGGAGTCCTCATGCTGAGGAGCAGGCGTTTCAGCGCCTGCGTCTCGAAGCATGGCCGGGTCGAGATTGCTGGCGTCGCCATCCTTCGAGACGCCGCCTTCGGCGGCTCCTCAGGATGAGGACGAGTGGAATTGCGAGCCTGAAGGCCCGCGGTCCGGTCACTCCTCGCTCTCGTAGCGAAAATCGCAGTGACTCGCGCCCTGCATGATCGTCTGCGTGCGTGTCAGTTTTATGCGCGGGTCATAGCCCTCGCAGAATGAGCCGTCGCGCTGGCAGGAGAGCAGGGGGCCGATTTCGGCAAGGCCCATCTCGCGATACATTTCGGCGTAGCGGCAGCGAATGACGTCGAAGGCGAAGACCTTGTCGCCCCTTTCGCGCACTTCCACTTCCAGCGTGCCGCCGCGCGTCCACAGCGGCTGGATGTCCTCGAAGCCCTTCAGGCCCGGCGCGCCGCCCTGGGCTTCCGCCATCGCCTTGCCTTGTGAAATCGCCGAGTGGCGCACGCTTTCAGCGACGATTTTACGCGCCGCTTCGACGCCGTGCGAGGCTTTGACCGCTTCATAGACATGCGACAGGATTTCCGCCTCGATCCGGCGGCGTTCCAGCATGGGCGCGAGTTGGTCCTTGGTGTCGTCGGTCATGAGAGGCTCCCGGTCGAGGCAACCTCCCATGCCGGAGAGCCGACGCGCAAGGCGCTACTGGACGTCGACCTCGAACAGGAACTGCCCGGTCGATACGTCGGCGACGCCCACCATGGCGTCCGGCGTCTCGCGCTTCTTGATGCGGGCCGAAGAAATCGCTTCCCGCACGTCGCGGAAGGCGCCGGCGCGCGCGCCATTGATGCGGACTTCGTAAGGACGCGTCGTGCGCCCATTGTCGGTCGGTTGAGCCTGACCCATTTCTGCCTCCAATCGGCGCCCCCACGCCCAAAGGGATGAACCTGAGATAGGTCGCGCAGGTTCCGCTGCAAGGCTGTGCGGGCCAGCACAGACAGTGCTTTATTGAAGGCTTGGCTCAGGCCGGCGGAAGCAATAAAAGGGCCGACTGACATGCCACCCGAGAAGCCGCCTCCGGCGGTTTCGCCTCGAGAAGAGAAGGCGTAGATCCGTGCCTGCTTATCGCTCCCGCACCACCACCCATGGCCGCAACATGGCCGGCGCCCGCGGCCTGTGGCGCGCCACCGGCATGAAGGACGGCGATTTCGGCAAGCCGATCATCGCCATCGTCAATTCGTTCACGCAATTCGTGCCGGGCCACGTCCATCTCAAGGATCTCGGGCAGATGGTGGCCCGCGAGGTCGAGGCGGCCGGCGGCGTCGCCAAGGAATTCAACACGATAGCGGTCGACGACGGCATCGCCATGGGCCACGACGGCATGCTCTATTCGCTGCCGTCGCGCGAAATCATCGCCGACAGCGTGGAATACATGGTCAATGCGCATTGCGCCGACGCCATGGTCTGCATTTCCAATTGCGACAAGATCACGCCCGGCATGCTGATGGCCGCGATGCGGCTCAACATTCCTGCCGTGTTCGTCTCCGGCGGGCCGATGGAGGCCGGCAAGATCAACCTGCCGGGCAAGCCGCACAAGGTCGATCTCATTGACGCCATGGTGGCGGCCGCCGACGACAAGGTGTCGGAAGCCGATGTGCAGGTGATTGAGCGTTCGGCCTGCCCGACCTGCGGCTCGTGCTCAGGCATGTTCACCGCCAATTCCATGAACTGCCTGACCGAGGCGCTCGGCCTCGCGCTGCCGGGCAACGGCACGGTGGTGGCGACGCATGCCGACCGCAAGCGGCTGTTCGTGGAGGCCGGGCACCTGATCGTCGATCTCGCGCGCCGCTACTACGAGCAGGACGATGCGAGCGTGCTGCCGCGCGAAATCGCGAGCTTCAAGGCGTTCGAGAACGCCATGACGCTCGACATCGCCATGGGCGGCTCGACCAACACGGTGCTGCATCTCCTGGCCGCCGCCAACGAGGGCGAGGTCAATTTCACCATGGCCGACATCGACCGGCTGTCGCGCCGCGTGCCGTGCCTGTGCAAGGTCGCGCCGTCGGTCGCCAACGTGCATGTCGAAGACGTGCATCACGCCGGCGGCATCTACGGCATTCTCGGCGAACTCGACCGCGCGGGTCTGCTCAACCGCGACACGCACAGCGTGCATGCGGAATCCTTGCCTGCCGCGCTCGACAAGTGGGACGTCAAGCGTTCGAACAGCGAGAGCGTGAAGACCTTCTTCAAGGCGGCGCCCGGCGGCGTGCCGACGCAGGTGGCGTTCAGCCAGGACGCCCGCTTCGACGACCTCGATCTCGACCGCCAGAAGGGCGTGATCCGCGACCAGGCGCACGCCTTCTCGCAAGACGGCGGCCTGGCTGTGCTGTTCGGCAATATTGCCGAAGAGGGGTGCATCGTGAAGACGGCGGGCGTCGACGAGAGCATTCTGAAGTTCACGGGACCGGCGCGCGTCTACGAGAGCCAGGATGCGGCGGTGAAGGGCATTCTGGGCAATGAGGTGAAAGCGGGCGACATCGTGGTGATCCGCTACGAGGGACCGCGCGGCGGGCCGGGCATGCAGGAGATGCTGTATCCCACGAGCTACCTGAAGTCGCGCGGCCTCGGCAAGGCCTGCGCGCTCGTCACCGACGGACGTTTCTCCGGTGGCACGTCGGGCCTGTCGATTGGCCATTGCTCGCCGGAAGCCGCCGAAGGCGGGCTGATCGGGTTGGTGGAAACCGGCGACAGAATCGAGATCGATATCCCGAACCGTTCGATCAATCTCGCCGTCTCGACCGAGACGCTGGCGCAGCGCCGCACGGCGCAGGACGCCAAGGGCTGGAAGCCCGTGGAGAAGCGTACGCGCAAGATCACGACGGCGCTGAAGGCCTATGCGGCGCTGACGACCAGTGCGGCCAAGGGGGCGGTGCGCAAGGTGGATTAAGCCTGGTCAAAAGAAATTTTGCTAAGGAAACATGCTTCTCGCGCATGGGCCTCGGGGGGTGCTATCTCAAGATGAAGTAGCACGCGACGACGAACGTTGGCGGGGTCGTCGCGCGTGTGAGCATGTTGTTTAGGACATTGCTGCGGTAGAGCCAGATGCCGACCGGGGTGCCAATTGCGATTGCGACAAGTTCCAACAGTGCGCGCGCAAACCAATCCCGATAAAGGACGTAAGGAACTATAAGAAACAGCGAAAAAGCAGACACCATGCCAATTAAGCGCAAACTCGGTTCGCGCCAGATTGCTCGCATGGCATTGAGTTTCTGTTGGTCTGCGTCTTTCGCATCTCCTCGCGTGAAGCTCGCGCCAGTGCTTTCAAATATGAATGATCTTGCGATCGAGTAGATCAAATAAAATAGCAGATCCGACCGTACAGCAGCGACAATCGCGTCCACGGCTGTCCTCCGTCACAAACTCAACTCGCTATGCGAGCCGAGCCGGATGAGTTGCAGCGTCTCGTCATCCGGCTTTCTGTAGATAAGCACGATATCAGGGCGAATGTGGCAGTCGCGGCAATCCTTCCACTCGCCGCCCAAGGCATGATCGCGATACTTGTCCGGTAGCGTCTTATCGGCTTGAAGTAGCGTCAGCACTTCGGTCAATTCCGCATCGAGCGTGTTGCGATGCGGTCCTTTCTTCTCGCGCTTGTAGTCGCGCTTGAAGCGGCCGGTCCATTCAATCGTCCGCATCGAGCTTGCCCAGAAGCTCCTTCACCGACTTCGCGCGTTCGAGCTTGCCGGCGCGCGCTTCCCGGATCGCGGCGACTGTCTCCGCATTCGGCGTGAGCGGATCGAAAGGCAAGGCTTTCTCCGCGACGACGCGCACCAGCATCATGCGCACGGCGTCGGACACGGTGAGGCCGGCCGCGCCGAGAATGGCTGCGGCCTCTTCCTTGATGTGTTCGTCGATCCGGGCGCGCACGACGGAGTTGGCGGGCATGGCAGGCTCCTGTGGGCTACAATGTAGCTCATGATTAAGAGCGTCACAATGGCGACGACGGTCGGTTCGGCGAAGGGGCGGAGCGCAAGAAAGATTGAGGCGTTTCTCCCTCTCCCCGCGTGCAGGGAGAGGGCAGGTGAGGGGCCCGGGGATTACATGCATCGTTCGTGTGAGTCCCTCGGCCCCTCATCCGGCCTTCGGCCACCTTCTCCCCGCTTGCGGGGAGAAGGGATAACGCCCTACCGCACCCGCGCCCTCTCCACGATCGCCTTGCAATCCACGCCCTTCGGCAGAGCGCCGTATTGATGCGCGCCGTGCGACGCCAGACGCGAGGCGCAGAAGGCTTCCGACACATAGGACGGCGCGTGGCGCACGAGCAGGCTCGCCTGCAGGCCGGTCGCCAGCCGGTCCACCAGATTTCGCGCGCGCAATTCGAAATCGTCCGTGCGCCGCATGTCTTCGCGCAAGTCGGCGATGTGCGCGTCAAGCGTCGCGTTCATCCCATCGGCCGTCTCTACCTCCGCGAAATAGGCTTCCAGCGTCTCGGGGCTCTTGCCCATCGCGCGCAGCACGTCGAGGCATTGCACGTTGCCCGAGCCCTCCCAGATCGCGTTGACCGGGCTCTCGCGGAACAGGCGCGGCATTGGGCCGTCCTCCATCACGCCGGAGCCGCCGATGCATTCCATGGCTTCGTAGGCGACGGATGGCGTGCGCTTGCAGATCCAGTATTTGCCGATCGCCGTGCCGATGCGGATCAGGTTCGCCTCGTGCGGATCGACGCGATCGTCGAGCGCGCGGGCGATGCGCATGGTGAGCGTCAGCGCCGCCTCGCTTTCCAGCGCGAGATCGGCGAGCACGTTGGTCATGATCGGCTGGTCGATCAGCAGGCGCCCGAAGGCCGCGCGCTGCGCGCAATGATCGATCGCCTGGCTCACTGCCATCCGCATGCCGGCGGAGGAGCCGATCATGCAATCGAAGCGCGTCATCGCCACCATTTCGATGATGGTGGGCACACCGCGCCCTTCCTCGCCGATCATCCAGCCGAGCGCGCCGCGCAGCTCCGTCTCGCTCGAAGCGTTAGAGGCATTGCCCATCTTCTTCTTGAGACGCAGCACCTGCAGCGGGTTCTTGGTTCCATCCGGCTTCCAGCGTGGCACGAGGAAGCAGGACAGGCCGCCAGGCGCCTGCGCCAGCACCAGGAAGGCGTCGCACATCGGCGCGGAGACAAAGAACTTGTGGCCGACGAGTTCATAGGCCTGGCCGGGGCCCTCCGAGCGGATCGGCAGGGCCCGCGTCGTATTGGCGCGCACGTCGGAGCCGCCCTGCTTTTCGGTCATCGCCATGCCGATGGTGATCCCGTCCTTCTCGTCGGCGGGCGCGTTGCGCGGGTCGTAGCTGCGCGCGAGAATTTTCGGCAGCCATTCCTTCGCGATCTCGGGTTGCAGTTTGAGCGCGGGCACGGCGGCGAAAGTCATGGTGATCGGGCAGCCATGGCCGGCCTCGACCTGGCTATGCATGTAGAAACGCGCGGCGCGTGCGACATGCGCGCCGGGGCGCGGATCGGTCCAGGGCGAGGAATGCAGACCCTCTTCGATCGAGGTCTTCATCAGCTGGTGATAGGACGGATGGAAGCGCACGAGATCGACGCGGCGGCCATAGCGATCATGCGTGTCATATTCAGGCAGATGCTTGTTTGCCTGCGCGCCGAGGTCGAGATAATCGGCCGTGCCGATGCGCGCGCCGAAATCTGCGAGGTCGTTTTCCGCCCATTGCGCATTTTCGCGCACGACCGCTTCGGCGAGTGGGCGATCCGAGGAATAGAGATTGGTGTCGACGAGTTCGTGCGGCTGATTGATCACCTCGTGCGTGACGGCGCCGTAGTGATCCATGTGGCTCGCGACCTGATGCGCGGCGGTTTCCATTCGTGGCTCCTGTTGCTGGCGAGAGAATAGCGCGGGCGGGCGCCCGCCGTCATGCGGCAGCGCAAATGGACCGCGAGCCTTCAGGCTCGCATTTGCTGCCAAGGCGAGCCTGGAGGCTCGCGGTCCAAAAACCTCGCGGTCCAGCTTCGTGCGGTGTATGCAGGCGCATGAGCGACATCGACGCCCCGGCTGAAACTCCTGTTTGCCCGCATTGCGCCAAGCCCCTGACGCTCTGCGTCTGCGAGGCGGTCGGCCCCGTTGAGAACCGCGTGGCGGTTCTAATCCTGCAACACCCGCAGGAGCAGGATCGCCTCCTCGGTACAGCGCGGCTGGCTGCGCAGCAGCTTTCGAATGCGACGTTCAAGATCGGGCTTTCCTGGCCGAGCCTCGCCAAGGCTTTGGGCGCGCCGGCGGAACCCGGCGACTGGGCCGTGCTGCATCTGGGTTCGACGAAACCGTCGGACCTGCCGCCGGGGCGCGAGGTCGCCGTGCTCGACAGGAAGGGCGCCGTATTGCCGGATCAGGATGCCGCGCTGAAGGGCATTCGCGGAATTGTGGTTTTCGACGGCACATGGGCGCAGGCCAAGACGCTGTGGTGGCGCAACGCCTGGGTCTTGAAGGCGAAGCGCCTCGCGCTCGCGCCGAAGCGACGTTCGCTCTATGGCGAGCTCCGCCGCGAGCCGCGCCGCGAGAGTCTTTCGACCATCGAGGCGATAGGGCTCGCGTTAGGCGCGATCGAGGGAAAGCCCGAGATCGACGCAGGGTTGCGCGAGGGGTTCGCGACCATGCTCGCGAAATATCGCGAAGCCGTGGAAACTGGCGCGATCACGCCGCAGGCGCCGAAGGCCGGCGGAGACCGTCGCCGAAAATGGCGGGGGAAGAAGTAGCAATTTTCCGCGCCGTCATCGCAAGGAACGAAGCGACGAAGCAATCCAGAGCTACGATCCGGCTCTGGATCGCTTCGCTGCGCTCGCGATGACGGCTAGGCCAACAACACACAATACACATCGCCGGAATTGGCCTCATGCGGGAGGGCTGCAATCCGCGCGGCGATCTCATCTCGCGAAACCCACGCGCCAGCCAGCTCGTGGCTCTCGCCGAGCGAGACATCGAAACGATAATTTCCGAGCGCGGCGAGGCGGTCGAGACAGCGATGCGCCACGTCGCGCTGGATGGTGGTGAATTCGAAGGAGAGCGCCGGCAGCCGGCGCGACAGGCCCGCGAGCACATCGGCCTCGAAACCCTCGACGTCGATCTTGGCGAAAGCAGGCGCCCCGTGCGCCGCGATCAGCGCATCGAGCTTGGTCATGCGCACATCGAGCGTCGCATCCCATGTCTGGCCTTCCCAGCCCTGCGCGCCGTCGGCGGCGGCGACGAAGTCCTGCGAAGCCGTCGTGACCGTCGGATTGGCCGAGTTCACACGCAGGGAAATCGCGCCTTCGCGCGCGCCGCAGGCGGCGTCGACCAGCGTGACGCTCGCGTCGTCGCCGTAGAGCGCTTGCAGCGCGCGGAAACAGAGCGGTTGCGGCTCGAGCGCGACGACGCGCGCGCCGAGGCGGCGGAAGGCGCCGATGCGGTCGCCGACATGCGCGCCGATGTCGAAGGCGAGATCGCCCGGCTTCACGAAACGCGCGTAGAGCGCGGCCATGCGGTCTTCATGCGCCGGATCGCCGTAATAGACCGACAGCGAGCGGTCGAGAGTCGCGAAGGCCGGATCGGCGGCGAGCGCGGCGATTTTTTCCATGCGGGTCATGCGCGCCTCATATCATCCGGACGCCGCCAGCCGGTCCTGCTTTCGCAGCTCCGGAAACAGCCGCATCCACAGGAGAGCCACCAAAATCGTGCCCACGCCGCCGATCACGCCCGCGGCGACCGCGCCGAAAAGGCCGGCGACCATGCCCGATTCGAATTCGCCGAGCTGGTTCGACGTGCCGATGAACAGCGAATTGACCGCGCTGACGCGCCCGCGCATCTCGTCGGGCGTGCCGAGCTGCACCAGCGACTGGCGGATGACGACGCTGACATTGTCGGCCGCGCCCGTGATCGCCAGCGCGGCCAGCGACAGGATCATGCTGCGCGACAGGGCGAAGACGAGGATGGCGAGGCCGAAGACGCAGACGGATACGAACATCGTCCGTCCGACATTGGCGCCGACGATACGACCGATGAAGAACGACATGGCGACCGCGCCGACCGCGGGCGCCGAGCGCAGCAGGCCGAGGCCGAGCGAGCCGGTTTCGAGAATATCGTGCGCGTAGATCGGCAGCAGGGCCGTGACGCCGCCGAGCAGTACGGCGAAGAGATCGAGCGAAATCGCGCCGAGAATGACCGGGCGTCGCCAGATGAAGGACAGGCCCGAGAATACGGAAGCGAGCGTCACCGGCTCCTTCGGTGGCGGCTTGCGGTCGAGCGGGATGGCGAGAATGGCGATGCAGGTCGCAGCCGACATGAGCGCGGCGAGGCCGAGCGGCGTCGACGCGCCGAATGCGTAGAGCAGGCCGCCGAGGGCAGGGCCGATGATGGTCGCGGTCTGCATGGCCGAGGAGGCATAGGCGACGGCCTTCGGCAATTCGCTTTCACCGACGACGCCCGGCAGAAGCGCGGACATGCTCGGATGCTCGAAGGAGCGCGCTGCGCCGAGCACGGCGACGGCCGCGAAGATCGCGGGCGCCCCAAGCCAGTCGCGCGCCGCGCCGATCGCTAGCAGGACGAGGGTGACGAGATTGACGATCTCGCAGGCCGCCACGATGCGGCGGCGATCGATGCGATCGGCGAGCGGGCCGACGACGAAGGTGAGCGCCACCATCGGCAGGAATTGCGCGAGGCCGACCAGCCCGAGATTGTAGGCGGACCCTGTGCGCGCATAGACCAGCCAGCCGATCGCCACGCCCGCCATCTGGAAGGACAGCGCGGTGAAGACGCGCGCGACGAGATAGAGCGCGAAGGCGCGGCGTTCGGTCGATGGCCGGGGCAACGAAGTTCTCTCGAGATGCTGGATCGCGCGTCTGAAGGCGCGCGGTCCATCTTACGCTGTGGCGCGCAGCGCCGCTTCCAGCAGAGATCGATCCGATCCGCGCGGGCCCAGAATGGAAACGCCGAGCGGCGCCCCGTCGACCTTGCCGGCGGGCAGGACGAGCTGCGGCAGGCCGGCGAGGCCGGCCGGACAGAGGAAGGCCATGGCGGCGTCCCGATAGGCCTCGAACTCGGCGGCCGACGAATCGAGGCGCGGCGCGGGGCCGTGCAGCACGGGCGCGATCATCAGGCCGTCATCGCCATACAGACTCAGCAGATGTTCGCTGAAGCTCGATCGAGCGGCGCGGGCCCTCGCCACGTCGGCGTCGGTCACCTTCTTCGCGGCGACGAAGCGCTGGGCGATCGAGGGGTGCAGCACGGGTTTGCGGCTCTCGACCCAGGGCGCATGCAGCGTCCCGGCCTCGTGCAGCTGCAGGATGCGGAAGGCGTCGTAGGGCTCGGCGACGGGGCGGTCGTAGACGTCGACCGGCGTCGCCTTGCCGAGAGCGGCCTGCAGTTTTTCCACTGCCGGCATGATGGCGTCGAGCGCGGCGGCGGGCAGGCGCGCGAACAGGTCGCGCGCGATCATCACGCGGCTCGCCTTCGCGGCCGCCGGCGGCAGCAGCACGTCGCTGACAGCGCCCAGCGTCGCCGCATCGCGCGCGAAAAAACCGCAGGTGTCGAAGGAAGGCGCGAGCGGCATGCAGCGGGCGAGCGATATGGCGCCATGCGTCGGGCGGAGGCCGTAGAGACCGCAGAAGCTCGCCGGCGCCCGCACCGAGCCGCCAGTGTCCGAGCCCAGGGCGACGTCGCAGAGCCTGGACGCGACCGCGCTCGCGGAACCCGAGGACGAGCCGCCCGGCACACGATCGGGCGCGGCGGGATTGAGCGGCGTGCCGAAATGCGCATTCGTGCCGTAGAGCGACCAGGCAAGTTCTTCGGTATGCGTCTTGCCGACGAATTGCGCGCCGGCGGCGAGCAGCGCGGCGGCGGCGGGCGTATGCTCCGTCGCGACAGGGCTTTCGGCGAGTTTCACGGGATTGCCGCAGGCGGTGCGGTAGCCCGCCACGTCGAATATGTCCTTCACGCCGAACGTCAGGCTCTGGAGCGGGCCATGCGCGGCGCCCGGCACAGCGACCGCAGGATAGGGCATGAAGGCGTGCGGCGGGTCATTGGCGAGCAGCATGGGGCGTTTCCGTTCGTTCCGTCCTCATACACTAGCACCGCGGGCCTGGATGTGCAGTCAGCGGCGCGGCCGTGTCGGCATGCGAGGATCACGGCGCGCCCGCAAGCCGCAGGTGCGTCTCCGTGTCGCTGCGGTTGGGCGTCGTCGCGAGCCCAAACTTGACCTGACGCAAGACTTTCGCGCGGTCCCCCACTCTATGAACGCGCGGTTGTTTCTGACGTGGCCGGGCGCCGCGGTTCGGGATCATGGAATGGCATTGGTCGAAACCGTGGAGATGCGGGGCTGCGCCGAGCGCCAGGCGGCGCGCTGCGGCGTCTGCACGGACCTGTTCGGCTCGCTGAGCGTGGGGGAACGCGGCGAGCTCGACCGCATGCGTCGGCAATCGTCCTTTGCGCCGAAGGAGCTCGTTTTCGCTCAAGGCGATGCTGCGACGCGCGTTTTCAGCCTGTCGAAGGGCGTCGTGCGCATATACAAGCTCCTGCCGGACGGGCGGCGCCAGGTGGTGGGGTTCGCGCTGGCGGGCGACATGCTGGGCCTGACCCTGAGCGAAACACATGCGCTGACGTCGGAAGCAATCGAGCCGACAGTCGCCTGCTCATTTCCGCGTGCCGCCTTCCGGCGGCTCGTCGACGGCAATCTCGCAGCCTTGCGCCGCATGAACCAGCTGGTCAGCCAGGATCTGGCGACGGCGCATGATCGCATGATGATGCTCGGCCGCTATTCGGCGGAGGAGAAGATGGCGGCCTTCCTGCTATCCTGGCGCGCGCGGCGGCGCGGACGCGACAGCGGCGGGAAGATGGTCGCGCTGCCGATGAGCCGTCGCGACATCGCAGACTATCTGGGGCTGACAATCGAAACCGTCAGCAGAACCTTCACCCGACTCGAGCGCGCCGAAGTCATCGAGATCGTCGCCGGCGGCGTTCGCATCGCCGACGAGAAGCGCGCGCTGCAGCTGGCGTCGGCTTCGCCCGTCTAGCTAGGCCGTCCTTTCCGCCTGGGCGCGGTTGCGCGCCATTTTCGGCGCGCCGACGCGCAGGCGCCGGTCGGACAGCGACAGGGCGCCGCCGAGCGCCATCACGAGCCCGCCGATCCAGATCAGCAGGACGTAGGGTTTCCAGTAGACGCGCACGGTGGCCGTCTTGTCGGCGTTGATGTCGCCGAGCGCCACGTAGAGCTGACCAAGGCCGCGCGTCATCAGGGCGGCCTCGGACGTATTCATGCTGCGGGTCGAGAAGGCGCGCTTGGAGGGCTCCATCACGCCGATCTCGCGGCCGTCGCGCTTCACTGTTATGCGCGCGACGTCGGCCGTGTAGTTCGGCCCCTTGCGCGGCGAGACGCCCTCGTATTTCAGCTCGTAGCCGCCGATCGGAATGGTCGCGCCGGGCTTGTAGGCGCCGATGGTTTCGAGGCCCCAGGCCGTCTCGCAGACGATGCCGATGAGCGTGAGGCCGAGGCCCGCATGCGCGAACATCGTGCCCCAGGTCGAGCGCGGCAGGCCTCGCGCGCGATGGAAGGCGGTCGAGACGGGCACGCGGAACAAGCCGGAGCGTTCGACCAGCTCGGCGAGCGAACCGGCGATCACGTAGAAGCCGAGGCCGATGGCGGCCAGCGCGACGACCGGTTTGCCCTGCAACGCAAAAGCGATCAGCGCGCCGACGATCGCCGCGACGAAGGCGAAGGTCAGACGTTGGGTCGCGGCCCGGATGTCGCCGCGCTTCCAGGCGAGCAGCGGGCCGAAGGGCACAGCGATCAGGATCGGCACGAACAGCGGCGCGAAAGTGAGATTGAAGAAGGGCGCGCCGACGGAAATCTTCGCGCCGGTCAATGCCTCGAGCGCCAGCGGATAGAGCGTGCCGACGAAAACCGTCGCGGTGGCGGTCGACAGCAGCAGATTGTTGAGCACGAGCGAACCTTCGCGCGAGATGGGCGCGAACAGGCCGCCCTGCCGCAGGCTCGGCGCGCGCCAGGCGTAGAGCGCGAGCGCGCCGCCGATCAAAAGCAGCAGGATGACGAGAATGAACACGCCGCGCGAGGGATCGCTGGCGAAGGCGTGCACGGAGGTGAGCACGCCCGAACGCACGATGAAGGTGCCGATCAGCGACAACGAGAAGGTGAGAATCGCGAGCAGGATCGTCCAGACCTTCAGCGCTTCGCGCTTCTCCATCACCAGCGCCGAATGCAGCAGCGCTGTACCCGCGAGCCAGGGCATGAAGGAGGCGTTCTCGACGGGGTCCCAGAACCACCAGCCGCCCCAGCCGAGCGTGTAGTAGGCCCAGTAGGAGCCCATGGCGATGCCGAGCGTGAGGAAGATCCAGGCGAGCAGCACCCAGGGGCGCACCCAGCGCGCCCAGGCGGCGTCGATGCGGCCTTCGATCAGCGCGGCGACGGCGAAGGAAAACGAGATCGAGAAACCGACATAGCCGACGTAGAGCAGCGGCGGATGAATGGCGAGGCCGGGGTCCTGCAGGATCGGGTTGAGGTCGCGGCCCTGCGCCGGCGCCGGAGCGAGCCGCGTGAACGGGTTCGAGGTGATCAGGATGAAGAGATAGAAAAGCGCCGCGATCCAGGACTGCACCGCGAGCACGGTCGCCTTGAGGCTCGTCGGAATATTGGCGCCGAAGGCGGCGACCAGCGCGCCGAACAGCGCGAGGATCATCACCCACAGCAGCATCGAGCCCTCGTGGTTGCCCCACAGGCTCGTGAACTTGTAGATCTCCGGCATCATCGAGTGGGAATTCTCGAAGACGCTCGCGACCGAGAAGTCGGACCGCCCATAGGCGAAGGCCAGAGCGCCGAAAGACACGCACATAAGGATGAATTGCGCGTAAGCGCCCTTGGTCCCGACCTCCATCAGCACGGGATCGTGCGTACGTGCGCCGACGAGCGGCACGATCGACTGCGCCAGCGACACCGCCAGCGCCAGGATGAGCGCGTAATGGCCGATTTCCGGGATCATGCCGATTGTCGTCCTCTTGTCGTGTATCCTGTCATGCGCTCAACGTGGCGCGCCGGCGGGCGCCTTCAAGGCGTCTTCGAAGCGGACGAGTTTCGCGACGTCCCCGCCGAGCGCTTTTCGCGCGTCCTCCGTCGCCGCCTGCGCCTTGTCCGCTGCGCCCAGCACGCCATAGGCGCGAACGAGCCGCGCCCAACCTTCCGGATCGTCGCCGTTCTGCTTCAGCTTGTCGGCAAGCCGGGCGACCATCGAGCGGATAAAGGCGTTGCGGTCGCCCGCATCCATTTTCGAAGCGGCCTCGACGTCGCTCGCGGTGGGGCCCGGCGTCGCCGGCGGTTTCGCGCCATCCTTGGCGCTGTCCCCGGCCGCATCCTGCGAGTCGAGTTCGGCGAGCGCGCGGCGCACCGGCGTCGTCCAGGCCGCATCCTGCGGCGCGCCGGCGAGCATGTCGCTCCACATTTTCCGGGCGTCGTCGCGCTTGCCGTCCTGAAAGGCCGCGAGGGCGAGATAGTAGCGGGCCGGCACGGAGCCCTTGTCGAGCGCAAGCGCCTTCTCGAACACCTTGCGCGCCTCAGGCGTCACGTCGCCCTGCGCCTTGCCCACCAAGGCCTCGCCCAGACCGGACTCGCGGATCGAGGCGTCGCCCAGAATCTCGATCGTCTTGCGCCAGGCGGCGATGGCGTCGTCGAAGCGGCCGAGCCGCATATAGACGGGGGCGAGCACCTCGTAGCTGCGGCCGTCGTTCGGATTGTCGCGGACATGCGCCTCGACCTTGGCGATCATCTCCGCCAGCGTCAGGCCGCCCGGCCCTTTTGCTTCGGTCGCAGTCCGCGGCAGCGCCTCCCAGGGCGCGCCCAACCGGTAGTAGAAGGCCGCCGCGACGGCCGGCAGGGCGAGAATGAGGAAGGCGGTCGCCGCGGTTCGCCGTCCGCGCGCGAGGGCGGGCTGTCCGGTCTCGCCCGACTTCTCGCGATCGGCGGCCTTCAGGAGGCGGCGCGAAACCTCGATGCGCGAGGCCTCGGCCTCCTCGGGCGCGATGCGGCCAGCGGCAAGGTCGCGCTCGATCTCGGCGAGCTGGTCCTTGTAGACGGCGACATCATCGCCTCGCCGCTCGCCCCGCGCGCGGGTCAGAAAGGGCAGGGCGACGAAAGCGAGCGTCGCCAGCGTCATGCCCGAGAGGATCAGCCAGAAGGTCATTGCGTCTCTTAGCCAGTCGCGGGGTCGGCCGGCAAATGGGTCGGCGGCGCGGTCGCGCCTGCGGGATGGTGATAGCGGGCTATGGCGCGGCGGCCTTGAGGTCGGTCAAGGCCGCATCAGCCCTTCGCCAGCGCCTTGTCGATCTCCTTGCGCAGGACCGTGTCGATATTGTTCGGCGTCAGCGGCCCCACCAGCTTGTAGGCGATCACGCCGTCGCGGCCAACGATGAAGGTTTCGGGCACGCCGTAGACGCCCCATTCGATGCCGGCGCGGCCGTTGCCGTCGACGCCGACCGCGGCGAAGGGATTGCCGTAGCGCTTGAGGAAGTTCAGCGCCTTTTCGGGCTGATCCTTGTAGTTCACGCCGACGACGCGGATGCGCTTGTCCTGCGCGACCTTCATGAACAGGGGCGCTTCCTCATGGCAGGGGATGCACCAAGAGGCCCAGACGTTCACGACCGTGACCGCGCCCTTGAAGGCCGCCGGGTCGAGCCCGGGGACGGGGCCATTGGGGCCGGCGAGGGTTTCGAGCGCGGGCAGGGCGATGTCCGGCGCGGGCTTGCCGATCAGCGCGGAGGGCAGTTTCGAGGGGTCGCCCGCGCCCAGGCGGAAGAAGAAAAGCGCCGCGATGGCTGCGAAAGCCGCGAGCGGGACGAGGGCGACCCACATGCGCGGGCGCGCGTTCTGCGTTTCGTTCTGGTCCTGGGTCGTCATTGAGCTTTCCTCGGCCGGCGGCGCTTGGTCCGATAGCAATGTGGCCGCTGCATGTCATCCAGGCCGCCCGCGTGAAAATGTCACGCGCCAGCGCGCGCCGCGCGTACGGCGGCGGCGGCCCGACGGACCATGAGATTGCGCACGAAAGTCATGGCCGGGTCGAGCGCGTCGCGCCGTCGCCAGACCAGCGACATGGAAATGTCCGCCCCCCGCGCCCGGCCGGGGACGGGGACGGCGGCGAAATCGCGCATCAGTCCCGGCCCCAGCAGGCGGGGCAGGGTGGCGAGCCGGTCCGTCCCGCGCAAGAACGCCGCGACGCCCGAGAAGCTTGCGACGGAAACGACGAAATCGCGGGCGAAACCAGCCTTTTCGAGCGCGGAATCGAAGGCGAGGCGCGTGCGGTCGGGATAGACGACGGTGACGTGTCGGGCGGCGAGGTAATCCTCGCGGGATCGTGGCGCCGTCCGGCAGGCGGGGTCGTAGAAGCAGACGTATTCGTCGCGAAACAGGTTGCGCTGGAGAATGTCGGCGCCCTCCGGCGGGTTGGGCGTGATCAGGAGGTCGCACACGCCGTCGCGCAGAATGTCGGCGCTTGGCGCATCCGAGGGGATCACGCGCAACTCCAGTCTCTTCACTTCCTTTTCCAGCGCCAGCGAGAAGCCGGGCAGCAGAAGCTCGCGCTGCAAATCGTTGGCGGCGATCACGAGCGAAATTTCGGCGGTCGCCGGTTCGAACCGGGCGCCGCGCGAAAAATCCTGCATGGTCGCCAGCAGATCTCGCGCGCGAGACGCAAGGGATTCAGCATGCGCGGTGGCGACGACGCCGCGCCCGGATTTGACGAACAGCGGATCGCGCACGATGGCGCGCAACTTCTGCAACGCATGCGAGACGGCCGATTGCGTAACGCCGAGTTCGTCCGCCGCGGCCGTCACCGAACCGGTGTCGAGCACCGCGAGGAAAAGCCGCAGCGCATGGCCATCGAGATCGTAATGATCGAATTTGCTCATGAATATAATGATAACACATGCATTTATCTTGTTAAATGATTGCCGCATGGTCCCATGCGTCGCCCCCTCGGGCCGAGGCTTGCGCTGCGTCAAAGCGGGCGCGGGCGTTTGGCGGTCCGATCGGGCGCAGGGAGCAAGGAGGGCGCAATGGCGCGAGAAATCGAAGGCACGACGATCTTCGAAGGCGGGCAGGCCATGAAGGGCTACCAGCTGAACAAGATGTGCTTCTCTTTCAACGATCCGGAAAACCGCAAGGCGTTTCTTGCCGATCAGGCCGCCTACATGGACAAGTACAAGCTGACGAAGGAGCAGCGCGAGGCGCTGGCCTCGGGCAGCGTGCTGAAGATGATCGAGGCCGGCGGCAACGCCTATTACCTCGCCAAGCTCGCGGGCATTCTCGGTCTGGGCGTGCAGGACATCGGCGCACAGCAGACGGGCATGACCGTCGAAGCCTTCAAGCAGAAACTTCTCGATCAGGCGAGGCAGTGATGGCCCGGATCATCGGAACACTTTCCACATCGCACATTCCCGCGATCGGCAACGCCATCGCGAAGGGCCTGCAGAACGAGCCCTACTGGAAGCCCTTCTTCGATTCCTGGCCGCCGGTGCGCGAATGGCTCGCGCGCGAAAAGCCCGACGTAGTCGTGTTCTTCTACAACGACCACGGGCTCAATTTCTTCCTCGACAAGATGCCGACCTTCGCGGTGGGCGCCTGCGCCGAATATGTCAGCGAGGACGAAGGCTGGGGCATTCCCACCATTCCTTCCGTGCGCGGCGAGCCGAAACTATCGTGGCAGATCATCAACGGCATCGTCGAGGACGGGTTCGATCCCGTCATGTGCCAGGAGATGGCGGTCGATCATGCGATCACAAATCCGCTGCTGCTGATGTTCCCCGACGCCAAATGGCCGGTCACCATCGTGCCGATCGCGATCAATTCGATCCAGCACCCGCTGCCCGGCCCGAAACGCTGCTTCGATCTGGGACGCGCGGTCGGCAAGGCGATCGAGGCCTGGCCCGAAGATAAGAAGGTGCTGCTGATCGGCTCCGGCGGCCTGTCGCACCAGCTCGACGGCGAGCGAGCGGGCTTCATCAACAAGGCTTTCGACACCGAATGCCTGGAGGCGATGGTGTCGGGCGTCGAGCCGTTGACCAAATATTCCGCGCTCGACGTGGTCGAACTCGCGGGCGCGCAGGGCGTCGAGCTCATGTGCTGGATCGCGGCGCGCGCGGCGATGCAAGGCGAGGTGAAAGAGCTGCACCGCACCTATCACATCCCGATCTCCAACACGGCCTCGGCCGTGCAATTGCTGTCGCATACACGCGCGGTGGAGACGGCGAAGGCCGCGTAACGCAAGTTTGGCGCGGCTCTGCCGCCGCGCGACTGGGCAGGCGCCGCTGCGTGCAAACGCGGCGGCGTTTTTTTGTTTCGGTTAGTCGGCGGGAGCGCCGAATCGTCCGACCAGCGTTGGCCCGAATGGCAGGTTCCAGGCCAGGGCGGCATAACGCCATGCGACCGGAAGCAGCCGAACATGGGCGCGCAGTTCGCTCAGAGCGCGGGGCGTCACAAAACGTCAACTAAAGCGCGTTTTGCGACACTTGATTGATTGACGGCAATTTTGACAGTGGCGCGGCTTGGATCGCGAGCAGCGCGCGGAATGCAGCAGCGCGACGCAAATAGTTCGTTTTTGGGCGAATGCTCGGTAAACCTCACAAACGCGGGTCGATCGGCTCGCTTTCAAGCGCGAGCACCGCAAATACGCATTCATGCGTTTTACGGAGCGGGGCGCGCGCGACGAAGCGCGTCAACGCCTCATGCCCGAGCGCGAATTCACGCAGCGCATTGGCGCGTTTGGCGCCTAGCCCGCGCTGACGCAGGCGCGTGAGATTTTCGGGCAGATCATATTCCGGGCCGTAGATGATGCGCAGATAGTCCGGTCCGCGCACTTTCAGCGCGGGCTGGATAAGGCCCTTGGCGCCGCGCGCGATGAATTCGCGCGGCTTGACCACCATGCCTTCGCCGCCGGACGCCGTCAGCATCTCCCACCAGTGCGCAGCTTGCGCACAGGCTCCTCCGTCATCGAGCGCGAGCTTGCGCCAACCCGTCGTCGAGACGTTCGCGAGGCCGGTCGCCGCAAGCTGATCGGCGATGGCCATGTGCCAGAGATGGTCCTTGTCGAAATGCACGGCGCCTTCGCTGGCGAGCAGATGAAAGGGCGCAACTTTCAGATCTGCGAGCCCATTCACAGGCCACACATACGGCGCCCACGCCTTGGCGTAACGCTCGGCCCTTTCCGCGCGCAGCGCAAGATGAGCGCGCAGCGGCTCCGTCGCGACGCCGCGTGCGGCGGCGCGCGACGCGGCTTCATGCGCGAGCGCCAGACCGGCGTGGCTGGCGGCGGCGACCGGCGCATATTGCTGTTCGATGAGCGCGGACGCCTTGGCCGACCACGGCATTATTTCGGCGTCGAACAGCATCCAATCGGTTTTCAGTGTCTCCCACAGGCGGGCCGCATCGCAAGCCGCTCGCAGGCGCGCCAGCAGCGCCTCGGTTTCTTCGCGCTTTGGAAAAAACGCGCGGCCTGTGCGCGTCCAAATGGCGCCGCTTTCCCCCGAGACGACGCCGAAGCGCCGATGCGCCGTCTCGTCGTCGCGACACAGAGCAATCACGGCGCGCGACCCCATGTGCTTTTCTTCAAGGACGAGCTCTTGCTGGCCACGCTCACGATAGAAGGCGAAGGCTTCCTCCGGGCGCTCGAGCCAGGCGTCGCGCGCGCTGGTTTCGACCGGCGACATGGTCGGCGGGAGATAGACGAGCCATTGCGGCGCGATGGCGAACCGGCTCATCGCTTCCAGCGCCGTGGCGGCGTTCTCCTCGGCGATCGGAATGCGGCGCGAAAGCGCCGTGTCGATCCAGCGCCGCCCAAGAACGTCGGCAATGTTTAGCGCATCATCGGCTTCGGCCTGCGCGGCGCGCGTATCGGGCGCCGGCGCGAGAGGACGCACAGGTTCGCAATAGACGCGCGCGGCGGGAATGCTGACGAGTTCGCGCTCCGGCCAGCGCAGCGCCGTGAGCTTGCCGCCGAAGACGCAGCCCGTGTCAATGCAGATGGTTCCGTTTGTCCATTCAGCGTCGGGCGTCGGCGTGTGGCCGTAAACGATCGCGGTCTTGCCGCGATATTTGGCCGCCCAATCGCCGCGCACTGGCAGGCCGAATTCGTCGGTCTCTCCCGTTGTTTCACCGTAGAGCGCGAAATCGCGCACGGCGGGCGAGCCGCGCCCGATCATGTCTTCTTTCAAACCCGCATGGGAGACGGCGAGCTTGCCGCCGTCGAGCCAGTAGTGGCTGCGCAAATCGCCAAGAAAGTTTTTAACGCGCGCGCCAAATTCCGGCGGCTGCTGCGCCATCTGATCGATAGAGTCCTGCAATCCATGGCTCACCGTAACCTTGCGACCGTCGAGCCAGCGCGACAATTTGCGGTCGTGATTGCCCTGCACGCATTGAGCGACGCCGGCGGCCTGCGCCGCCATGACGATGCGCAGAACATCGGGCGTCGCCGGGCCGCGATCGACGAGATCGCCGACGAACACCAGCTTTCGTCCATGCGGCGCGGAGACAGCGACCCGCTCGCCCTCGCCCGTCACGACATAGCCGAGACGATCGAGCAGTACGCGCAATTCGTCGGCACAGCCATGCACGTCGCCGATAATGTCGAAGGGGCCGCAATCGTCGCGGCGATCCGTCCACATCGGACGGCGTTCGACGCGCACTGCCTCGATCGACTCAACCGATCCGAGTTTCCAGATTTGCCGGAAGCCTTCCTTGTCGAGGCCCCGCAGCCCACGCCGGATTTCCTGAATCATCCGCTGCGGCACGCCTGGTCCAAACGCGCGATCGGGCCGTGTCTTGTTGCGTTCGACGCATACGTCGAGACCGGGATCGAGCACGATCGCGACCGGCAGCGCGTGCCAACGTCGCGCCAGTTCCACCCATGCCTTGCGATCGGCGGCGCGCACATTGGTGGCGTCGATGACGGCGAGACGGCGATGCTTGAGACGCTTTTCGGCGATAGCGGCCACGAGCTCGAAGGCGTCGCCGGAGATCGACTGATCGTTCTCGTCGTCGCAGACGAGGCCGCGACAACGATCTGATGAAATCACTTCCGTCGGCTTGAACCAGCGCGCAGCGAAACTCGATTTGCCCGAGCCGGTCGCGCCGATGAGCACAACGAGGCAGAAATCGGGAATGTCTAGCAAAGTCGGATCGACGGGTCTGGAATTGGGGGTTCTTGGATCGGAAGCTCTCATCGTGAGAAGACCCCCATCTGACAAACGGGGCCATGTTCTGGATGGTCGTCGCCAAGGCCGGACAAAGCCACGCGATAGCCGTATCGCTCCGCGACCGACTGTGCCCAGTCAGCGAACTGCTCGCGCGTAAACTCGAAGCGATGATCGGGATGGCGAAACTGCCCCGCCGGAAGGTCCGCGAACAGCGCGTTATATTCGTTGTTGGGCGTCGTGACGATCACCGTCTTGGGCCGCGCGGCGCCGAAGACGGCATCAGCCAGAGCCGGTAGGCGAGCCGCATCGAGATGTTCGATGACCTCGACGAGCGCGGCAGCGTCGACATCCGCCCAGCGCGCGTCGCGATAGGTCAGCGCGCCATGCAGCAGCCGTATGCGCCGGCGCGACGGTCCGCCGGCGAGATCGAGTTTCAACCGCTCGCGCGCGCGTTCGAGATCGCGCGAGGACGCATCGACGCCGATGAGTGTTTCAAGCGTTCGCTCCTTGACGAGGCGTTGCAGCAACCGCCCTTCGCCACATCCAAGATCGGCGACCCTGCGCGCGCCCGATTCTTTCAACAGCGCTGCGACGGCGTCGAGGCGCCGGTCGTGCAGGCGCAACGGCGCCTCAAGCGCTTCCTCGCGGCGTAGCGCGGACGCTGTCACCTCGGTTTCCGCTTCCGCATCCAGACGCGCCAACGCGGCGCGCGCCAAAGAGCGCCGGTTTTTGAGATAGCGCCGGGCGATGGTTTCTCGGTCGGGATGCGATGCGAGCCAGGGGCCGGCTTTGGCGACTAATTTTTCGACCTCGTCCTCACCGACCCAATAATGCTTGTCGGCGTCGAGCGCGGGAATAAGCACGTAAAGATGACTGAGCGCGTCGGCTAGGCGCAGCGTTCCTGAGAGGCGCAATTCAACATAGCGCGATGGCCCGTCGGCGCCGCCAATGCGCCGCGCCTCGACGCGCCAGCCGAGCGGCGCAAACAGACGTTCGAGTAGATCGTCGTTCTGCACAGGCAGCGGCGCGACAACGATATCGAGCAGGATCGGCATCAGCGCCAGTTCGGCCCGCTCGCGCGAAACGCCAGTCATCGCCGTGCGAAACGCCTTGTTCAGCGCGACGGACAGAAAAGACGAAGCGGCATAAGGGCGATCATTGACATATTGATCCATCACGCCCGCGCTTTCGCCGCGGCCTCGCACAAGGGCGACTGGATCAAGATCGAGTATGAGAACGGCCTGGCACCGTTCAGCGTCGGCTTGCGGAAAGAAAACCGTCGCTTTGCCGAAGGCGATGTCGATCTCATGCACGCGGTCGGGATGCTTCATCAGTAGAAAGCCGAGATCCGTCGCGGGCGAATGTGTTGTGGAGATTGAAAGAAACATGGTTTGACGGCTGTAAGAGCTATGCGCCGAGACTTTGCACGTTTTCGGATAAGTGCAAAATGAGCGGGTTAGACAGTGCTTATTCGTCACCACGTAAGATTTTTGCACAACGGGCCGAGCCGTTTTCAAACAACGGGTTAGCGTGTGCAGAATTTACGTGCAAGATTGTCAGCGCGCTACAGCCGTGTCCGCTTTCGCGCTCAGTCCTGCCGTCCGCTCGGTCCAGCGCCAATTTCTGCTCCCCGCCCGTCTCTTCCGTTGCCAGCGGCAGCTTCCGGGCGGATTGCCCGAATGGCGGGTTTCGGCGCGAGACCTAACCGGAAGGATCGACCGTTCGCAGTCATTTTGAATCGCGATCCGTCTCCGAGATTGCACGCCGTTTGCGGTCATCGATCCGCGACCGCCTACCGGACATTGAGGGGCCAAAGCCAGCGGTTGCACTCCAATCTGGACTGGCCGTCGCGTTCAGTTAGTCTGGGATATTCCAAGAGCCCCGCAGCGGTTGGGATCTTCCTTTTTGGCGGTCATGTCTACGCTTCGCCGTCCCAAGCCTCTGCGGGGGAGCCGGCTCTCAAGCGGCGCGCCGACTGGAACGTTTACACCGACTGTCCTCTGCGACTCCGCGGCTCATCGAACGGAATATCGCGCTTCCGCGCCATTGATCGAACCACGCAAGATGTGAGGGTCAATAGATTCATCCCGCAAGAGGGCCGCGAAATACCGCCTCCCATCGCGACATTGCGATCCCGACCCGGTTTCGCACGAAGCGCGATGCGCGACACTCTTGGACCGGTCCGACGCCGCGACCGGCGTCAACGGGCTGCTTTTGCCTTCGCCAAATCCGCGCCTTGCAGGAAGTCGATCAGCTTCTGCACGGGACCGACCTGATCGATATGCGCGAGCATGTCCTGGTAGGCGTCAACCGCCTTGGGTGGAAGCTTGTGCGCGATGCCCTGATGGCAATCGATGCAGGTCTTGCCCTGGTTGAGCGCGGTCTCGTGCATTTTCGAGGAACGAGGCTCCTGAACCGACAGATCCATATAGTCGAACTTGTGGCAATTGCGACATTCGCGCGAATCCGTCGTCTTCATCGCGCGCCATACGCTCTTGGCCATGTCGAGCCTATGGGCGTTGAACTTCTCGGTCGTATCGATCGTGCCGAGCGCCTTGTGCAGCAATTCGTTCGAGGCCTGTATCTTTCGGACGACTTTGTGGCCCCACTCCTTCGGTACGTGGCAATCCGGGCAGCTCGCACGCACGCCGGTCCGGTTCGAATAGTGAATCGTCTTCCGGTATTCGACGAAGACATTGTCCTTCATCTCGTGACAGGACACGCAGAAAGCTTCCTGGTTCGTGGCCTCCATCGCCCAGTTGAAGCCACCCCAGAACAGGATGCCGACAACGAAGGCTGCGATCGCTATCGCGCCCCACATCCAGGGCGAACGATAGGAGAAGAACCAAGCGAGAAATCGCCCGATCGCGCCCTTCGGTTTTTCTTCCGGCGTGTCGCCAGCAATCGGTTTCGGGTCGTGCATATGGGCCTCCCGTCACTTCACCTGCGTGGCGTTCTCGAAGGTATTGCCGACAAGCGGCTTCGCGTCGGCCTGCGGCACATGGCATTGCGTGCAGAAATATCTCGTGCCCGCGACCTTATCGAGCCGCGCTCCCTGTCGATCGACATAGTGGGTCTCCGAAATCTTCGGCGCATGAACGCGCGTATTTCCGGGCCAGTCGTGACAGGTCATGCAGGCGTTGTTGTCGGTCGAGATCTGGTAGCCGTCGATCTTGTGCGGGATCAGCGGCGGTTGCTGGCGATAGGAGCGCCCGAAACCTTCGGCCGGCGTCGACTGCTTGTACAGATCGGGCGCGGCGTCCAATTGATTGATCGGCGTATCGCGCAATCCTTTCACACCGCGATCCTGCGCGATAACGGACGATCCGATCGCGGCTGTCGCCGACAGAAGCGCCAGGGCGGCGAGGATGTGGAACGGCTTTGCCATCGGCTTACCCTTTCGCAAGCGTGGATTCGGGAGTGACGGAAATGGTCTGCGCCGGGACCTGCGTGACCGAGTGATCGAAACGATGCGCGATATGGAAGACCTTGCGCGGGCAGACATCGATACAGGCGCCGCACAAGGTGCAATCGCCGCTCGCAATCACCGGGCTCGCGCCCGTCTTACCGCCGCGCAGCGCGGGCGAAATCACATGCGGCTCGGGGCAGACCGCGAAACAGTCCATGCAATCGTCGCAGGCCTCGCGACCGCCCGCCGACACTCGCAGGAGCGCCGCCTTGCCGAGCGCGCCGTAGAAGGCGCCGACGGGACACAAGTGTCCGCACCAGCCATCTTTCGCGACGAAAAGATCAAAGATGAAGATCGCCAGCGCGCCGGTCGCCGCGAAAGGCAGACCGAATACGAGCGCACGATGCAACGCGGTGATGGGATTGACGAGTTCCCATGCGACCGTCCCCGAGACGAAGGACAGGATGAGAACGCCGATTGCGAGGTAGTTGCGAAATTCAGGTCGAAGTTTGGCTGTCTGCTTGACGCCGAGGCGGCGACGAATTGCGGCGGCAAGATCCGTGATCGGATTGATCGGGCAAACCCAGGAGCAATAGGTTCGCCCACCGAGAACCAGATAGGCGGCGAGCACGATTCCCGCGCCGACCAGCGCCGTCGCCTCGGGCCAGTGGCGCGCGAACAGCGATTGCAGCAGTACGAAGGGATCGGTCAGCGGCAGAACGGCGAGCGTGCGCGAGGACGCGAGATTGCCCTTGGCGATCCAGAGCGCGAACCACGGGCCGGTCAGAAAAACGAGCAGGAAGGCGGCCTGCGCGATCCGCCGTAACAGGAAATAGCGGCGGGAGGCCAGGACGCCCTTGAGCTCGTAGGCTTCCGCGTAGGGGGAGCGCGCGCTCATCACTTGATCCCCGGCACAGGTTCGCCGGTCGGCGTGCGCGTCGGCAGTTTCACGGGCGCGTCGACCAGCGCGCCGCCAGCCTTCTGCTTCTCGATCCAACCGCGCTTGTAATGCGCATCCTGACGCAGGGCCGCGAGTTCGAGCGGCAGAACCTTGATGGCGGCGTCGGTCAGGACGCAGGATTTCTCACACTTTCCGCAGCCGGTGCACGATTCGGCATGGACAGTAGGCTCGAATATCGCGTGTTTCGCGGTGCGCGCGTTGTGCGAGAGTTCGAGCGTGATCGCCTTGTCTATGGCTGGGCACACGCGATAGCAGACGTCGCAGCGCAGGCCCTGCAGATTGAGACAGGTCTCGCGGCTGGTAATGACCGCGACGCCCATCTTCGCTCTTGCGATATCGACGAGCGCATGGTCGAGCGCGCCGGTCGGGCAGGCCTTCACACAGGGAATATTGTCGCACATTTCACAGGCGACATTGCGCGCGATGTAATAAGGCGTGCCGGGCGCGGGTCCGTCGCCCCAGTCCGAGAGCTTCAGGGTGTTGTAGGGGCAGTCGCGCACACACAGGCCGCAGCGCACGCAGGCCGACAGAAACGCGCTCTCCTCGAGCGCGCCCGGCGGACGCAGGGTCTGCGCCGGCCGCGCATGCGACTGCCGCTCGAAGGCGCCGAGCGTCAGAGCGGCCGCGGCCGCCCCGCCGCCGAAGCGCGCCAGATCCGCGAACGCCTTGCGGCGTCCTGGATTGGCTGGCGCGTTTTTCACCGGCGCGTTCATGAGGGTCACACTCCCCGATTCGAGATTACGCCGACGTCACGCGGCAGGCGCATTTCTTGAAATCGGTCTCCTTCGAGATCGGGCAGGTCGCATCGAGCGTGAGCTTGTTGACGATCTGCCCCTCGTCGAAGAAGGGGAAGAACACGACGCCGCGCGGCGGCTTGTTGCGCCCCTTGGTCTCGACGCGCGTGATCACTTCGCCGCGTCGCGTCGCCACTTTCACGGTTTGCCCGCGCAGAAGCTTTCGTTCGGCGGCGTCGTCGGGATGCATGAACAGCATCGCCGCCGGCACGGAGCGGTGCAGTTCCGGCACGCGACGCGTCATCGAGCCGGAGTGCCAGTGTTCGAGCACGCGGCCCGTCGACAGCCACAGGTCGAAGTCCTTGTCCGGGCTTTCGGCGGCGGGCTCGTACGGACAGAAGATGATGCGCGCCTTCTTGTCGGGCTTGCCGTAGAAGGAGACGCCTTCGCCGGCTTTCACGTAGGGATCGTAGCCCTCACGGAAACGCCACAGCGTCTCCTTGTTGTCGACGACCGGCCAGCGCAGGCCGCGCGCCTTGTGATACTGCTCGAAATCCGCGAGATCGTGGCCGTGGCCGCGCCCGAACGACGCATATTCCTCGAACAGGCCCTTCTGCACATAGAAGCCGAAAGCCTCGGCCTCGGAATTGTCGAAACCTTTCTGAACGTCGGACTTCGGGAACTTGCTGACGACGCCATTGGCGAACAGCACGTCATAGAGCGTCTTGCCGCGATATTCGGGCTTCTTGGCGATGAGCTCTTCCGGCCAGACTTCCTCGACCTTGAAATATTTCGAGAACTCGATCGTTTGCCAGAGATCGGACCGCGCCTCGCCCGGCGCCTTCACCTGCTGGCGCCAAAACTGCGTGCGCCGTTCCGCATTGCCGTAGGCGCCTTCCTTCTCCATCCACATGGCAGTCGGCAGAATGAGATCGGCCGATGTCGCCGTGATCGTCGGATAGGGATCCGACACGACGATGAAATTCGCGGGATTGCGATAGCCCGGATAGCCTTCCTCATTCATGTTGGGCGCGGTCTGCATGTTGTTCGTGCATTGCACCCAATAGGCGTTGAGCTTGCCGTCCTTGAGCATGCGGTTCTGCAGCACGGCGTGGTAACCCACCTTGCCGTTGAGCGTGCCGGGCGGCAGCTTCCAGATATTCTCCGTGAATTCGCGGTGCTTGGGATTGGCGACGACCAGATCGGCCGGCAGACGGTGTGCGAACGTGCCGACCTCGCGCGCGGTGCCGCAGGCCGAAGGCTGGCCGGTGAGCGAGAATGGGCCGTTGCCCGGCTCCGAAATCTTTCCGGTCAGCAGGTGCACGTTGTAGATCATGTTGTTGACCCACGTGCCGCGCGCATGCTGGTTGAAGCCCATCGTCCAGTAGGAAACGATTTTCTTCTTCGGATCGGCGTAGAGCTTGGCGAGCCGCTCGAGATTCTCCTTCGGTACGCCGGACATCTTGGCGGCGTAGTCGAGCGTGTAGGGTTCGAGCAGCTTCTTGTATTCCTCGAAGCCGATCTTGTCCTGCATGCCGCCGGGATCCTTCGCGCCGTCCTTGCCGGCCTTGTGCGAGGCGTTGACGGCCTTGATTTCGAGCGCGTTGGTCGGCCGCAAGCCGTAGCCGATGTCCTCGACCGTACGCGCGAACTCGACGTGCTTCTCGACGAATTCCTTGTTCATCGCGCCGGAATTCACGATGTAATTCTGGATGTAGTTGAGGATCGCGAGATCCGACTGCGGCGTGAAAATCAGCGGATTGTCGGCGAGCTCGAACGAGCGGTGCTCGAAGGTCGAGAGTACGTGCACTTCGCAGCCGGGATGCGTGAGCCGGCGATCGGTGAGGCGCGACCACAGGATCGGATGCATCTCCGCCATGTTCGAGCCCCACAGGACGAAGGCGTCGGCGAGTTCGAGATCGTCGTAGCACCCCATCGGCTCATCGATGCCGAAAGTGCGGATGAAGCCGGCGACGGCGGAGGCCATGCAGTGGCGCGCGTTCGGATCGAGATTGTTGGAGCGGAAACCGCCCTTGATCAGTTTGGACGCCGCATAGCCTTCCCAGATCGTCCATTGTCCGGACCCGAACATGCCGACCGCCGTCGGGCCGGAGCTCTTCAGCGCGGCCTTGAATTTCTCTGCCATGATCGTGAAGGCTTCGTCCCAGGAGACGGGCGTGAAGTCGCCGTTCTTGTCGTACTTGCCGTTCTTCTTGCGCAGCAGCGGCTGTGTCAGGCGATCCTGCCCGTACATGATCTTGGACAGGAAATAGCCTTTGATGCAGTTGAGGCCGCGATTGACCGGGGCATCCGGATCGCCTTGCGTAGCGACGACACGACCGTTCTTCGTGCCGACGATGACGCCGCATCCGGTGCCGCAGAACCGGCACACGCCCTTGTCCCAGCGAATGCCATCGGTCCCCGTCTGCGCGGTGGCGTCCACCGGCGCGGAAAGGCCGGCGACGCCCGTCGCCGCCGCGATCGCGGAGGTCTTGAGCGCGTCGCGCCGGGTCTGCACGAGCATGCCTTGGGATTTCGTTTCAGCGGACATGGGTCTGACCCTCCGTCAATTCTGAATGGCTGACTGCGCGCTCTGTGCGCTGGATTCGTCGGTATCGAAAGCGTGGTAGACGAGCGATGCGGCGACCACGCCAGGCGTGCGGTGAATTTCGGCGATCTGGTCGAAAGCGCGCGTTTCAAGCTGGTCGACGGCCGTCACGACCAGGCGCCAATCGTCGGTGTGCGCATGAATCTCGACGCCGGGCAGAGCCGCGACGGCGCGCGCCGCCTCGGCAGCGCGCGCAGGCGCGAGATGCACCACCAGACTGCAGATGTTGTAGTCGCTTCTCATGATGTTGCCTCCGCCGCGGCGCTCGCAGCCAGAAGCGCCCTGTCCCTGTCGATGAGTGAAATCGCATTCACCGGACAGACAGGCGCGCATTCGCCACAGCCCGTGCATGTCGCGATGTCGAGACGGGGCCGCGCACCGCCTCGCATCAGCGTGAATTTGATGGCGGAGACATCGCAGGCCTCGCCGCAGCGCCGGCATGTAACCCCGCGCGGCTCGACGCAGCTCGCGCCGATCTGCGCAACGCGCGCCTCCGGCGCCGGCATTGCTTCGCCTGGGCGAAAAGCCCTGAACAGATTCCGTCTGGTGAGCGTCATATCCATTTCCGCCCCGCGCTGAGGCTCCTTCGTCGATCGAATGTTCGAACGAAAGCCTCTCGCCCTCTCTCTTTCTTGTGGAGCGAACCAAGACATCGGCGCCCGCAAACTTCGTTGATCCTCATCAAGGCGAAGCGCATTGAGCGCCTCGGCCATCCTTCTGGACGAAAAGCGATAATTGTTGCCTTGATATTGGATAAGTAGACCTCAGTCCGAGCGTCGACGGGTAAGGCACATGGGGCCATAGACCATCGCGAAACCCGCGAAGGCCAAAGTCCATGTGACGCCGGCAGCCGTCAGGGCTATCGCGTTGTGCGACACAAAAACGGCAACGAAACGTATAATTGCGGCGAAGGCGAGCAACGCATACAACGCGCTCGTGCTCGGCGGGGCGACAAGCGCATGGCCGGTGTGGCCACGGGTCGCGCGGGTCATGACCGCGAGCGTCATGAGCCCGATGGCGCCGATCGCCCATAGATGGATCGCGGCGATGTCGAATGCCGCGTCCCGCATAAGCGCGCCCGCCGCGGCCGTTGCGAAGCCCAGCGGTATGAAGGCGTAGGCGACATGCAGGACGGCGACGAGCATTTCCGCCCAGACGCGGTCCGGCGCCCAGCGCGCAACGCGCACAGCATGCAATACCGCCGATACGCCAAGAAGGACGCCGACGACCCCAGAGGCCGCCGCGAAAGCGGGCAGCGCAGTCCAGCACGCAAGCGCAGCGCCGGCGAAGATCATCGCAACCTTGTCGAAACCGTCGAACGGCGCGGGCGTTCGACCCGGATTCTCGCGCTTGATCCAGTTTGTCGTGAAGCTCGGGATGATGCGGCCGCCCACGATCATCACGAGCATGAGGTAGGCCGCAATAGCCAGACGCGCGCTGTATGTCGATGCGCCCGTGCGCCACACCTCGACGTGCAGACCGACCTGCGCGAGGCAAAGCACCGCCAGAACCGCCACGATCTTGATGTTGCGCCTATTGCGACCCGCGACGACCTCGAGTGCGATCAGCCCGAGCAGAGCCAATGGAAAGGCCAGGGTCAGGAGCGCGACAGCAAGCGGATGCAAGGCGACGGCGAAAGCCATGGCGAGGCGTCCTGCGAGCCACAGGCACAGCAAACCAACGAGCGGCCATCCGACGACCGGCAGGCGCCCAGTCCAGTTCGGAACGGCCGTCAGCAGGAAGCCCGCGACCACCGCGATGGCGTAGCCAAACAGCAATTCATGCGCATGCCAGGCGAGCGGCGGGAATGCCTCCGGCAAGGCGCCGACACCGTCGAGCCAGAGTGTCCAGATCGCGATGGCGAGCGCCGCATAGAGCGCGCCGAAAAAGAAGAAGGGACGAAAGCCGTAGGAAAAAAGCGCGGGGCCCGTCCAACTGCGCATCCGATCCATCGTGGCCATGTGCTGCTCCTCGCGCCTTCGCCTCAGGCGACGATATGCCGGTAGATTGCCGGCAATGCGTCGATCAAACGGTCGGAGGCAGGCGCCATGGCGTAGCCGGAGCGGCCGAAGAGATAAGGGAGATAGGCGCGCGCCTGCTCGTCGACCGTAATCGCGAACACGGCCTGGCCGAGACGGCGCGCTTCCTGCACGGCCATGCGCGTGTCCTCGATCCCGAAGCGCCCTTCGTAGTGATCGATGTCATTCGGTTTGCCGTCGGTGATGACCAGCAGAAGTTTGCGCGCGTTCGGCCGCTCCGAGAGCCGGAACGACACATGCCGGATCGCGGCGCCGAGGCGGGTGTAGAAACCGGGTTTCAATCCCGCGATCCGCGCATCGACTTGCGCGCCGAAAGGCTCGTCGAATGTCTTGCAGACATCGACGAAGACACGGTCGCGGCGCACGGAGGAGAAAGCATAGAGCGCGACTTGATCGCCGCAAGCGTCGAGGCCTCGCGCCAGCGCTTCGAGCGCCTCGCGGGCGACGGAAATCACGGGTCTGCCGTGCACGGCGCTTTCTGTCGACCGAGACACGTCGAGCAGAACGGCGACGGCGAGATCGCGCTCCTCATTGCGCGCGTCGCGGTACAGGCGATCGTTTACAGGGCCGCCTGCCCGCCGGTCGGCAAGAGCGCGCACGACTTCGTCTAGATCTAGTTCTGAACCTTCGCTCTGGCGCGACAGCATGCGGCGACGCGGACGCAATGCCTCGAAACGGCGGCGCACTTTCTCGATCCGCCGCCGCGCCGCGGGACCGCGCGGGACGATCGTTTCCGCAGGCTTGGCGAGGGCTTCCAGAATGCGCGTGCGTTGCGGATCGAGGCTGCGTGTCTTGAAATTCCATTCGGGGTGGACAAAGCGGCCGTCCGTCGTCTCGCGATCGGCGTCTTCGGGCGCGAGATCGAGATCGAATTTCAGCCGGGTCTTCGGCGACTTGCGGTGTTCGCCGACCGCCATCTTCTCCGCGTCGTCCGCCGCCTTGCGCGCGCCGGCCTCATCGTCGTCGTCCACGGCCCGGTTGAGATTGAGAAAATCGGCCATCGCGAGGATCGATTCGAAGCGATGCAGGATAAGGCTGTCGCGTCGGTCGGCCTGATCGGATTTGCGGCGTTTGGCGGCGCGCTTCTTCTTGTCGCCGTCCGCGGCGCCGGAGCCCGGCGTCGGCGATTCATCCGCGTTGCGGCGTGGGCTGGCGATCGGCGGCGCGCCGCGATCGAGCCAGACCGAAACCGGCCGGAACGGTTTGTAACCTTTTGGCGCGACGAGTGTACCGCGCGCCTCGGCATCGCCCATCAACGCGCGGTCGAGCACATCGTCCGACGCGGTCCGTCGCGCGCCGTCGAGCTCCTCGCAGATCCATCGCTCGATGCGCTCTTCGATCGGCGGCAGCGCCAGACAGGGGCGTGCTGCCCGCGCGCGCGCGTAAAGTTCGTCGCGCAACGGTTTGAGGCCCGGCAACGCCGCGAGTGCGCCGCGGGCGTCATATGCCGAACGCGCGAGACGCGCGACGTCTGCCTGCAGCGGATCGACGGGCGCTGCCTCCGTGTCCGAGGAGAAGACCGCCAGCGCTGCGAGCCAGAGGTAGAGCCGACGGTTCGTGGCGCGCTCGGAAAAGACGTCGAGCGTCTCCGGCAGCAAGAGTTCCAACCCGTCGTACCGTGCTGTCGAAACGCTCTCGCTTGCCCGCGCCAGCCGTCGCCGAAACCTGCGACGATGATGGCTCTGCGTCGCAGCTCCCGCCTTGATCGCGACGCCATGGTTGCCGCCGAGCCCGCGAAAGAACACGCCGAGCGCGCCGCTCATGTCAGAGAGAGCGACGGCGGCGTCCGGATGGCTCGGCGTATCGGCGGCGCGATGCAGATAATCGTCCCATGCATGCCCGACCGTCTCTTCCGGCTCCCAAAATCTCAGTCGGGACAGGAAAGAACTGCCGGACATGGCGCTTAGCCGAGCGTGACGGCGACGAGGTCGATGAGGCCGCGCTTGACATCGGGATCGTCGGTCAGCGGCTCGATCAGCGCGGCGCGGATCGCATCGTCGCGTTTCATGCCGCCAGCGATCAGGCTCGCGCACGCAACGATCAGGCGCGTCGAGGCGCCCTCCTCAAGATCGTGTCCCTTGAGTTCGCGCAGGCGGCCAGCGAGGCGCTGCAATGTGCGGCACGCCTCGAGCGGCAATCCGCTCTCGCGCGCGACGATGCGCGCTTCGTCCTCGGGTGGCGGATAGTCGAATTCGACCGCCAGAAAGCGTTGGCGCGTCGACGGCTTCAGCGACTTGAGGATCGACTGGTAGCCCGGATTGTAAGAGATCACGAGCATGAAATCGTCGGGCGCGTGCAGCGTCTCGCCGGTGCGCTCCAGCGGCAGGATGCGACGGTCGTCGGTCAGGGGATGAAGAACGACTGTCACGTCCTTGCGCGCCTCGACGATCTCGTCGAGATAGCACACGCCGCCGCGGCGCACGGCGCGCGCCAGCGGCCCGTCGCTCCAGACGGTTTCATCGTTTTTGATGAGATAGCGGCCGGTGAGGTCGGCCGCCGTCAGGTCGTCGTGGCACGCGACCGTCTCGAGCGGAAGCCCGAGACGCGCCGCCATATGCGCCACGAAGCGCGTCTTGCCGCAGCCGGTCGGCCCTTTGATGAGCAGCGGGAGACGGCGGCGGAGCGCCGTCTCGAACAGCTCGCATTCGTCGCCTTGCGGCTGATAGAACGGGAGCTCGTCCGCTTCCTTCGTCTGGCTGATCATGGCTGCGGCGTTCATGCGCGCTCGCTCCTCTTCACGCGGCCGGGGCCGGCTTCATGTCGCCGGCAATGACTTCCTGCTCGCGCGGAACGAGGATCGCGTAGATGAACAGCAGAGCGCCGATCACCGTCACGAAGCCCGCGCCAAGGCGCAGCAGATAGAAGAAGCCGAGCTGCTCCTGGACGTCCATGTAGGGCATGCCGTTCACGCGTTCGAGGTGCGTCTGCAACACGCCCGCGAAGGTCAGCACGACCGTCATGAACACGACGCCCGACGACAGGATCCAGAAGCTCGCCATGTTGAGCACCTGGTTGTAGGGCATCCGGTTTTTCAGATGCGGGAAGGCGTAGGACATGATCGCCAGGTTGAGGCACACATAGGCGCCGTAGAAGGCGAGATGGCCATGCGCCGCTGTTACCTGCGTGCCGTGGGTGTAGTAGTTCACCGACGACAGCGTGTGCAGGAAGCCCCACACGCCCGCGCCAAAGAAGGCTAGAACCGAGCAGCCGAGCGACCACAGGAGCGCCGCCTTGTTCGGATGGTCGCGCCGACCCTTCCACACCATTGCGAAGCAGAACACCACCATGCCGAAGAACGGGATGACTTCGAGCGAGGAGAATACCGAGCCGATCCACTGCCAGTAGGCGGGCGCGCCAATCCAGTAGTAGTGGTGGCCTGTACCGAGCACGCCGGTGAACAGCGAAGTGGCCACGATAACATAGAGCCACTTCTCGACCACCTCGCGGTCGACGCCCGTCAGCTTCATCATGATGAAGGCGAGAATGGACGCCATGACAAGTTCCCACACGCCTTCGACCCAGAGATGCACGACGTACCACCAGTACATCTTGTCGAGTGCGAGATTGGCGGGGTTGTAGAGCGAGAACAGGAAGAAGATGGCGATGCCCCAAAGCCCGAGGAGCAGCACGTTGGTGATCGCCGTCTTGCGGCCCTGCAGCACGGTCATCGATATGTTGAACAGGAAGATCAGCGCGGCGACGATGATTCCCAGCTTCACCCACATCGGTTGCTGCAGATAGCTGCGAGCATGGTCGGCGTAGATATGGAAGAGGTAGCCGACGACTGCGCCCAGCGCGCCGAGGAAGAAGATCGCGAACTGGATGTATGCGAGCTTGGGCGAATAGATTTCACGCTCTGCTTCCTCGGGTATCAGATAATGTGCGGCGCCGAAGAAGCCGAGCAGCAGCCACACGATCATCGCATTGGTGTGGATCATGCGTACGGTGTTGAAAGGCAGAATGTCCGGCGAGATCAGATTGGGCAGCACGTAGATCGTGCCGCCGATCAGCCCGAACAGGACCTGCACGGCGAAGATGAGCAACGCGCCCAGCCAGTAGACCTGCGCGATGCGTTGGGTTTCATATCGCATCGATTATCCTCCGGATATTGTCACTTGGCTTTCTGGGGCGGCCAGCCCTGCGTGTCCGTGCGGCTGGCCCACGCGAGGAATTCCGCGAGGTCCGAAAGCTGGGCTTCGCTGAGGTGGAAGTTCGGCATCTGGCGACGACCTGCGACGCCGGTCGGCTGCGCTTTCATCCAGTCCTTGATGAGCTGCTTTGCGCCGGCCGGGTCCTTCTCGCCGCCCCACCGTTTGAACACGTCGCCGACCTCAGGCGCAAAGCGCGCGCCTTCGCCATAGATCGTGTGGCAATCGAAGCAGGCGTTGCGTTCCCACACACGCTTGCCGCGCTCGACGGCGTCGGTGAGATGCGCCTGATCCGTGCTCTTGTTGACGATATAGAAGTGGCTCTGCGCGGTCAGCGCGACGAAGATCGCGAAGAAGAAAGCCGAGCCGCCGTAGAAGATGTTTCGTGCTGTCGATTTTGTGAGGATTTCGCTCATGCTCCCGCTCCGGCGCTTTTCTGGAACGAGCGGACGCTAGTTATGTGGGCAGAGGCCCGCCTTACCGGATGGTAATCAAAGGCGCGCTCGCGCTTCAGCGAATCAACGGAATCGCAAGCTGCAGCGCAAAGCCGCCGAGCACCATCGCAAGAATGATGGCGACGGCGAGGGAAAAGCCTGCTCGTGCGGCAGGCGCATCCCGCAGCCCCAGATAGGTCGACAGGACGATTCGCGCCTTCCAGTAAGCGACAATGCTGACAAAGGCCGCCCACGCCAGAATGTAGTTCTCGGGGCGGAGCGGTTCGGCGGCGATCGCGAGCGCGATCGAGAGCGCCATCATCACACCCCACGCGCGCAGCAGCGATTTCTCGGATGCGGTCATGGTCAGCGCAAGAGGTAAATGACCGGGAAGATCACGATCCAGACGAGATCGACCATGTGCCAGAAGGCGGCGCCGGTCTCGTAGTTGGCGAGCGTGTCGCATCTCGCCACAATGCCGAGGATGGCCATGCCGAGAAGCACGTGCAGGGCGTGAAATCCGGTGATGAGATAGTAGAGGGTGAAAAAGCCGCCGCTGTCGATATCGAAACCAGCGTCCAGTTCGTGCGCATATTCGCTGAATTTCACCAGCAGGAAGACAGCGCCGAGAGCGGCGGCCGCAGCGATTCGCCAGCGCGCCGCCGCGCGTCGCCCCGTTTTGCGCGCCTCCACCGCGAGCGCGGCGAACAGACCGCTGGTGATCAGGACCGCGGTGTTGATGACTCCAGCGACCCGGTCGAGATGATTTTGCGCGTCGAGAAATCCTGCGGGGTCACGCAATCGCGCGCCCGCATAGCCGAGCAAGGCGGCGCCGAAGACCGCGAGTTCGCTCGCGATCAGCACCCACATCAGCGGATTGCCCGGCAGGCGCGAAAGAGGTCCCCATGCCTCGCCGCCCGGATCGGCGCGGCCGCCCGCCGATCCTCGTTCCGCCTGGATCATCGCGAAAAGCCGTCGGTCTACTTCGATCCGTCGGCCTTGTATTGCTTGAGATAGGCCGTGAGGTCGACGATGTCGGCTTCCTCGGTCAGGCCTGCGAACACCATTTTGGTGCCAGGGATCACGCCTTTCGGATCCTTGATGTATTTCGCGAAGGTCGCCTCGTCCCAGGTAATGCCGGAATTCTTGTTGGCGTCGGTATAGGAATAGCCCTCGTATGTCCCGGACTTCCGGCCGAACAGACCATTGAGCGGCGGCCCGACCCGCGACTTGGCGCCGGGACCGACAGCGTGGCAGGTCGAGCATTTCTTGAAGACCTTGGCCCCGTGCTCGAGATCCGCGGCAAATGCGGAGCCGGCGACGAGCGAAGCCAGTGTGGCGGCGGCGATGATCAGACGCATGAGGTTCCTCCTTGTCCTGCGCCAAGCTGCGAGATGCGCCCGCGCGCCGCATTGACGATTGTCAAGCGCGGTTCACGTCGAGATCGCTTCCCCGACCGAGGTCTCGCCCCAAAGTCGCAAATCGTCGGCAGCGCGCGTCGCGGCGATTGCCTGCGGCGGAGGGAGGCAATAGAGCCCGGTCGAAAGCGCGTCGGCGACAGTCGCGGAGCGATGAGCGACGCTGAGCCACCGCCAGTGGCTCGCCGGACGCCCGGTGGTCGGATCGAAGATATGATGGTCGCCGTTGCGCGCCAGTCTCGTCGCATTGCCGGACGATGTCGCCAGCGCGCAATCCGCGAGGCCGATTCGACGGCCGTCCGGCAATGCGACCCGCCATGCTCCGCCGTCGACGCGCGCATCGATCGCGCGCGTTTCCCCGAGATCGACCAGTACATGGCGAAAGCCGGCGTCTCGCAGCAGCGCGGTCGCGCGGTCCGTAATGTATCCCTGCGCGACGCCGTTGAGCGTAAGCGCCCCGCCGGTCCGAAGCTCAATGACATCCGGCGCGATGCGGACGCTCCGAAATCCGACATGGGCAAGCGCGCCGGCGATCTCGCTCTCGCTCGGGCGCCTGCCCGCCGGATCCGCCGCATACCAGTCGAGATGGAACCTCCACAGCGCCTGGACTGTCGGATCGAACCGGCCATGCGTCGCCGCATGCGCTTCGCGTGCGCGTACGAGTACGTGCACGAGGTCCGGCGACGGCGCGTGGAGGCGTCCGGTTGTGTTCAGGCGAACCAGCTCGGAATCGGCGCGCTGCAGGCTGAAGATCCCTTCCAGACGCTCGATCTCGGATAGGACACGGGCGGCCGCGGATTCGGCCAGCCTGTCGGTCGCTCCCGAGAAGAGGATCGATACATCCGCGCCCAACGCCGCGCCGCGCCACTCGACGACCTTTCCGCCGGCGCGCGGCGCGAGCGACATGGCGACAGACGCCGCCATGAGGCGCAGGAGACGCCGTCTCGTAGGGCTAGCCATTGACGCCTCCGCGTGAAATCTGCTCGCGCGCAGCCTGCCGCGCGGCGCGGGCCTTCAACCCCAGGCAGACGTGCGGGTCGTGGTAGAGCGACTGACAGTTGAGGCAATAGATGCACTCGTTCGGGCTGATCGCGCCAGACGGATGGATCGCGCCGACGGGGCAATGCACGGCGCATTGCCGGCATTCCCGACCGCATTGCGGACGACGCTTCAGCCATTCGAACATGCGCATGCGCGCGGGGATGGCGAGCGCGGCGCCGAGCGGACAGAGATAGCGGCAGTAGAACCTGCGCACGAACAGGCCGGCGGCAAGCAGCGCGAGGGCGAATGCGACGAACGGCCAGGCGCGCGCGAAATGCAACGCCACAACCGTCTTGAACGGTTCGGCTTCCGCGGCCATGAAGGCCATCTTCATGTCGTTCAGAGACAGCGCGAAGATCGCGAGAAAGACGAGATACTTCACGATCCACAAGCGCTCATGCACCCCCCATGGCACGTCGAATTGCGGAACGCGCAGACGGCGCGCGGCTTCGTTCAGCAATTCCTGCAAGGCCCCGAACGGGCAGAGCCAGCCGCAGAAGACGCCGCGCCCCCAGAACAGCATGGCGACGGCGACGAAACCCCAGAGCAGGAAAATCAGGGGATCGAGCAGGAAGAACGACCATTGGAAGTTCGTTCGCAAGGCATGCGCGAAGGTGACGACATGCACGACCGATAGCTGCGCTCGCGCGAAAAGCCCTATGAACACGAGCGTCGCGGCCATGAAGGCGATGCGGGTGGCCTTGTAGAGCCTCGGTCGCGCCGCGAGTTGATCCTGAAACAGGAGAATCAGAACGAGCGCTCCGAGCAGGACGAGCAGCGCGCCGATTTCGTAACGCCGCTCGCGCCATGCCCTTTCCCAGAGCGCCTCCTCGCCGGCGGCCGACGCTTCCTGCGACGGACGCGCGACATAGTCTGAGGGGACAACATAGGGGACGTCGAAGGTCTGCGCCGATTCCGCGCCGTCCGCGGTCCTGCGCACCGCGAGAACCTGAAGACGCCAGGGTTTGGTGGCGTCGAAGCCCGATGCGTGCGGCACCACGAAGATCGCGCGTTCGCGCAACTCGGGGGCATATTCGGCCTCGACCTTGGCAAACGCATGATGCATGTCGCGTGTCAGGCGAATGGTGCGTGTGTCCTGAACGATAGCAAGCCGTTCGAACACGCCGGTCTCCCGCCATTGCGCGCCCTTGATCGACAAGAGCCCGTTCGCTCCGACCATGACGAGATCGTCCTGCGGACCAGCCGTGGACACGATCTGCTCGTAATGCTTTCGCCCGATGAGGTGAACGCCGATGCCGGCCGGCGTCGCGAGCGCGACGAAGACCTCGAGCAGCGGCTGATCGCGCGCTTCGCCGCTGGCGCTGCCCGCCACCATCTCGGACGCGCTGATCTTGCGTTCGACGATCGCGCCGGCCGCGATCAACGTGCGCCAGTCGCCCTGCTCGTATTTGTCGCGCAGAAGCCGACTTCCTCCGCCGAGGCGCCCCGAAATACGCGCTGCCTTGCGCGCCGCGCGAATGACGGAATCACGCAGGACATTCGACGAGATGGTCGCGCCGGCGATGTGATCGACGCCCTTCGCGCCGTCGGCGGCGGCGACGCGTTTCAGAGATTTGATGTCCAGCCCGGACTGGCCGGCTACGAGTTCCTGCAATTGCTCCGGCCGCAGACCGATGACGAGCAGCGGCTCGGTCTGGCGCACGAGCCGCGCGGCGCCGACGACGAGCGAAGGATCGAGCGTCGCCCAGATATCGATCGGCTGGCCGGAATAGCCGACGGATTTGATGAGGTCCCATGTCGAAAAGGCGAGGCCGACGTAGGCCCCCTCACGCCAGGCCTCGATGATTGCGCCCTCGTCGGTCTTGCGATCCCGCAGTTCCGCGTTCGCGCCGAACTGCTCGCGCGCATAGGCGCGAAGATCGGCCGGCGCGGCCCGCGCCATACCGGACGGCAAACTGGCGATTGCGCATAGCGCGACGACGCAGATGCGCAGCAAGCGGACGGCGATCATCCCGGATCCTTCCTGTCCGATAAATCCGACGCAACGGATTGCGTCGCCTTGACAATCGTCAAGGCGCAGACACGTCGCGCCTATCCAATGTCAAGGCGACAGCCGGTCGAGGCGGGTTACGCACCAACGCCACCGAGAGGAGGGTGTGACATGACTGAGATGAAAAGAAGGTTGGGGCGGCTCGGATTTCTCGGCGCGGCGGCATTGCTCGCTGCGACGGCGATCACGCCGCTGGCGAACGCACAACAGGCGCAGGCGCCCGCCGCAGCTCCCGCCGCCAAGGCGCCGGGAGATCATGGCGACAAGAGCGGCATTCCGCCCTACGTGCCGAGCCTCAACACGATGAACGCGGACAAGATGGAGCAACCGGGCCAGAAACCAGGCGATCCGAAATTGTCGGCGGAAGAATTCGCCTCCGCGAACAAGATCTACTTCGAGCGTTGCGCGGGCTGTCACGGCGTGCTGCGCAAGGGCGCCACCGGCAAGCCGCTGACAACCAACCTGACGAAGGCGAAGGGCTTCGAATATCTGCGCGACTTCATCACCTATGGTTCGCCCGCCGGCATGCCGAACTGGGGCACCTCGGGCGATCTGTCGAAAGAGCAGGTCGACCTGATGGCGCGTTATCTCCTCAACGAGCCGGCGACCCCGCCGGAATTCGGCATGAAGGAGATGAAGGCCACGTGGAAGGTGATCGTTCCGGTCGCCCAGCGGCCGAAGAAGAAGATGAACGACATCGATCTCGACAATGTCTTCTCGGTGACGCTGCGCGACACCGGCGAGGTCGCGCTGATCGACGGCAATTCGAAGAAGATCGTGACGCGAATCAAGACCGGCTACGCGGTCCATATCTCGCGCATCTCAGCCTCGGGCCGTTACCTCTACGTGATCGGGCGCGACGGCAAGGTCGATCTCATCGATCTGTGGATGCCGACGCCGGCGACGGTCGCCGAAGTCAAGATCGGCGCGGAAGCGCGTTCGGTCGACACCTCCAAGTTCAAGGGCTTCGAGGACAAGCTGGCGATCGCGGGCGCCTACTGGCCGCCGCAATACGTCATCATGGACGGACCGACGCTCGAGCCGCTCAAGATCGTCTCGACGCGCGGCATGACCTACGACACGATGGAATACCATCCCGAACCGCGCGTGGCGGGCATCTTCGCCTCGCACTATTCGCCGGAATGGTACGTCAACGTGAAGGAGCGCGGCGTCATCGACGCGATCGACTATTCCGACATCGTGCAGCTGAAGGTGCGGTCGATCCCGTCAGAACGCTTCCTGCATGACGGCGGCTTCGACAAGACCGGTCGCTATCTGCTGGTCGCGGCCAATGCGCGCAACAAGGTCGGAATCATCGACACCAAGACCGGGCGTCTGGTGAAGGTCATCGAATCCGGCGGCAAGACGCCGCACCCGGGTCGTGGCGCCAACATCATGCATCCGAAATACGGACCGGTGTGGGTGACGTCGCATCTGGGCGACGAATGGGTGTCCTTCATCGGCACCGATCCCGACAAGCATCCGCAATATGCCTGGAAGGTCGTGCAGAAGGTGGAAGGCCAAGGAGGCGGCTCGCTATTCGTGAAGTCGCATCCGAAGTCGGCGCATCTCTACGTCGATACGCCACTCAATCCGGAAGCCGACACGTCGTCGAGCGTCGCGGTGTTCAACATCGCGGATCTCGCGCAGGACAAGCCCAAGTACAAGGTCCTGCCGATCGGCGAATGGTCCGGGATAACCCAGGGCCAGCGTCGCGTCGTCCAGCCCGAGTACAATAAGGACGGATCGGAAATCTGGTTCTCCGTCTGGAATGGCAAGACCCAGGAATCGGCTGTTGTCGTCGTCGACGACAAGACGCTGAAACTGAAGTCGGTGATCAAGGATCCGGCGCTGATCACGCCGACCGGCAAGTTCAACGTCTACAACACCCGCAAGGACATCTACTGAAACCGCGGGCGGCGGGGTTCGCCCCGCCGCCTCGCTTTCGGGATGCATCGCCATGACCGGCATCGTTCACCTGATAGGCGCAGGCCCGGGCGCTCCCGATCTTCTGACCCTGCGCGCCCTGCGCGCGATCGAGGCGGCCGACGTCGTCGTTTACGACCGGCTGGTCTCCACCGAAATTCTTGACTTCGCGCCATCGCGCGCGCCGCGTATCGATGTCGGCAAGGCTTCCGGCGACCATCCGGTGCCACAACGACGCATCAATGACCTGCTCGTGCGGCTTGCGCATCGCTACGGACATATCGTGCGGCTCAAGGGCGGCGATCCCCTGATCTTCGGTCGCGGTGGCGAAGAGGCCGCCCATCTCGCCGCTTCCGGTATCGCTTTCGACATCGTCCCCGGCGTCACCGCCGCCCAAGGCGCCGCCGCCGAGCTGGCGCTGCCGCTGACGATTCGCGGCGTGGCGACGGGCCTGCGTTACGTTACAGGCCATCGCCAGAACAATGGCGCGCTCGATCTCGATTGGGCGGGCTTGGGCGACCCGCAGACGACGCTCGCCATCTATATGGGCCTGTCGAACATGCCGGAGATCGCGCGCGCGATGATCGCACAGGGACGCGATCCCCAGACGCCTGCGGTAGCAGTGAGTTGTGCGACGACGCCGCAGCAGCGCTGCGCCTTCGGCGTACTCGGCGATATCGCCGACATAGCGCGCGGCGAGCAACTGGCGTCGCCCGTGCTCTTCATCGTTGGCCAGGCGGTCGAGCGCATTCCCGTGCGGGGCGAATTGGCGATCAACACGGACCATCCCGATGATGCGCTCGCTTGAACTCGCGCTGATAGCCACGCTCTCGTGCGCGATCACGCCGGCGTTCTCGGCGGATCGCTCGCGTGAATTGACCGCGCTCGTGCGAGAGGATTGCGGATCCTGCCACGGGATGACGCTGAAGGGCGGGCTCGGCGCGCCGCTGACGCCACACGATCTCGCCGAGAAGGACGCGATGTCGCTTGCGGCGATCATTCTGGACGGCGTTCCCGGTACGCCCATGCCGCCTTGGCGCGGATTGATCAGTGAAGCCGACGCACGCTGGATCGCCGAAAAGTTGAAGCAAGGGTTCCCGCAATGAACAGGCGCTCATTCCTCACGGCTTCCGTCGCGGCGGGGTTGGCGACGCCGGCGCTTGCCGCCGACGGCGCGGCGCCCTGCGCGCCGACCCGCGGCACTGGCGACCTCGGCCTCATCATCGAGCGCGCGACCGGTTCGGTTCTGATCGTCGATACCACGACACGCGCCGTCGTTTCGCGAATCGATGGCTTGGGCGATCTCTCGCATGCGACCGCCGTTTTCGGCCCGAGCGAGCGATACGCCTATGTGTTCGGTCGCGACGGCGGCCTGACCAAGGTCGACATGCTCGCATGCCGGATCGACAGACGCGTCATCCAGGCAGGCAATTCGATAGGCGGCGCCATTTCCGACGATGGCGCGCTGATTGTCGCTTCCAACTACACGCCTGGCGGCATCAAGGTCTTCGACGCTAACAGCCTTGCCGAACTTGCATCCGTTCCTGCGATCGGCGCGAACGGCAAGAGTTCCAAGACCGTCGGCCTCGTCGATCTGCCCGGACGCCGATTCGCCTATGCGCTCTATGACGCCGACGAGATCTGGATCGCGGATTTCTCGGCGGGCGCGACGCCGGCGTTGACGAAATTCACCGACGTCGGCCGGCTGCCCTACGACGCCAATGTCACGAGTGACGCGCGACACTATCTCGCCGGGCTGTTCGGCGAGGACGGCTTCGCGCATATCGACCTGTGGGCCGCAGCCCCGAAGGTCGATCGCGTCTCGTCCGGTTACAACGCCGGTCGCGCGAAACTGCCGATCTACAAGATGCCGCATCTCGAAGGATGGGCCGAGAGCAATTCGACGCTGGTCGTGCCCGCCGCCGGCCAGCACGAAGCTTTGCTGATCGATCTCGAGACGATGAAGGAGCAGGGTCGCATCGCGCTGCACAGCCAGCCCGTCTTCTGCGTGGCGCGGCCGGACGGGCGCGAAGTCTGGATCAATTTCGCGCATCCCGACAACGACACTGTTCAGGTGCTCGACGTCTTCACGCGTAAGATCGTGCACACGTTCAGGCCTGGCCCGGCGGTGCTGCATCTCGAATTCACCCCGCGCGGGCATGAAGTCTGGATCTCCGTGCGCGACGCGGACCGGATCGACATCTACGACGTGCGGTCGCGCGAGAAGAAGGCGGAACTCAAGGCCGTGAAGCCTTCGGGCATCTTCTTCACGTCGCGCGCCCACAGGCTTGGGGTCTGACATGTTGTTCGACGCCTCCGACCGCGCCCTGATCGACGGATGGCAGCGCGATTTTCCGATTGCGCCGGCGCCCTTCGCCGAAATCGGCGCGGCGCTCGGCCTCGCCGAAGCAGACGTGCTGACGCGCCTGTCGCGCCTTCAGGCCTCGGGCGCGCTGTCGCGGGTCGGCGCGGTCGTACGTCCGAACACGGTCGGCGCATCGACGCTCGCCGCGCTCGCCGCGCCCGAGGGCATGCTGGAAGAAGTCGCAGCCGCGGTGATCGCCGAGCCCGGCGTCAATCACGCCTACGAGCGCGAGCATCGCTACAACCTCTGGTTCGTGGTCACGGCGCCGGACGCAGACGGCGTCGCTACGGCGATCGCCCGGATCGAGGCGCGGACCGGCATGCGGGCGCTGGTTCTGCCGCTCTTGCGGGATTTTCACATCGACCTCGGCTTCAGCATTTTCGGGACCGGTCCGCTTCGGCCCTCGCCACGAGGGACGACGCCCGCCGTGGTGGAGCGAAACGATCGACAATTACTCGGCGCGATCGAGAACGGTCTCGACCTCGTCGACCGACCGTTTCAACAGGTCGCGCGCCGTATCGGCTGGAGCGAAAGGGACGTTCTCGTGCGCCTGTCGGCATTGATCGAATCCGGCGTCGTGTCGCGCTTCGGGATCGTGCTGCGTCATCGCCATTTCGGCTATGCGGCGAACGCCATGGTGGTCTGGGACATTCCCGATGACGCTCTGGACCGGATCGCCCGCTCGTTCGCGGCGCATGATTTCGTTACGCTGTGCTACGAGCGCCCGCGACGCGCCGGCTGGCCTTACAATCTCTTCACGATGATTCATGGGCGCGAACGCGAGGCCGCGCTCGCGCATGTCGAACAGCTCGCGGCTCTGGCGCCGGAGGTTTGCAGCCGCGACGTCCTTTTCTCGCAGCGCTGCTTCCGTCAGCGCGGCGCGCGATTGTCGGCTGCGTGAGGCCGCCATGATCGACGAGACCGACCGCCACATCGTCAACGCCCTGCAGGACGAATTCCCGTTGGCGTCGCGCCCGTTCGCGATCAAGGCGCGGGAATTGGGAATCGACGAGGACGATCTGATTTCGCGCGTCGCACGCCTGCGCGCGAGCGGCGTTGTCACGCGCTTTGGGCCCTTCCTGAATGCCGAGAATTTTGGCGGCGGCTTCTGCCTGTGCGCGATGGCCGTGCCGCAGGACAAATGGGCGACGGCCGTGGATATCGTCAACGCGCAACCGGAAGTCGCGCACAATTACCGCCGCGAGCACCGGCTCAACATGTGGTTCGTCCTCGCCGTCGAAGATCGCGACGAGATCGCGAACGTCGCCCGCCGAATAGAGGCGACGACGGGTCTGGCGGTTCTACTGTTTCCGAAGGAACGCGAATACTTCCTCGACATGAGGGTTTCGGCATGAGCGGCCGCGAACGATCCCTCGATGCGCTCGACCGCGCGATCCTGGAGGCGACGCAGGCTGGCCTGCCGATCGTGCCCGAGCCCTACAAGGCGATCGCCGAACGCGTCGGCGTGAGCGAGGTGGAGGTTCTCGCGCGTCTGCAAGCCATGCTCGATCGCAGCGTCGTGCGCCGGATCGGGTTCGCGCCGAACCACTACAAGCTCGGGCTTACCTGCAACGGCATGACCGTATGGGATGTCGATGATGAGAAAGTCGACGCGTTGGGCGAAATGGTCGGCGCGCTCGACTTCGTGACGCATTGCTACCGCCGTCCGCGCCATCTGCCGGACTGGCCTTACAATCTGTTTGCGATGGCTCATGGTCGCACCCGCGCCGAAGTGCTGGAAAAGCGAACGCGCATCGTCGAACTGCTGGGTGCGGCATGTCGGTCGTCCGATATTTTGTTCTCGACCGAGATCCTCAAGAAGACCGGCATGCGCCTCGCGCGTCGCGCCCGGGAGGAGGCATCATGTTCAGACTGACGCAATTCCTGCGCGAATTGCGCGCGCCGACGCCGGTCGGACCGCATCGCGACCTGCCGGGCCCCGTCGTCATCTGGAATCTCGTGCGGCGCTGCAATCTGAAGTGCAAGCATTGCTATTCCATCTCGGCGGATGTCGATTTTCCCGGCGAGCTGACGACAGCCGAGGTCTTCCGCGTGATGGACGACATCAAGGCCGCGCGGTCTCCCGTCCTGATCTTGTCCGGCGGCGAGCCGCTGTTGCGCCCGGATATATTCGACATTTCGAAGCGCGCGGTCGATCTCGGCTTCTATACGGCCCTGTCCTCCAACGGCACGCTGATCGACGCCGAACTCGCCGGGCGCATCGCAGATATCGGCTATGACTATGTCGGCGTCAGCCTCGACGGGCTCGGCGCGACGCATGACCGGTTTCGCGGCCGCGAAGGCGCATTCGACGCGGCGCTCGCGGGCCTGCGCGAATGTGGACGGCGCGGCGTGAAGACGGGCCTGCGCTTCACCATGACGCAGGACAATCATCATCAACTGCCGGATCTGATCGATCTCGCCGTAGCGGAGGGGATCGACAAGTTCTATCTCTCGCATCTCGTCTACGCTGGGCGCGGCAACAAGAACCGCGGCGACGATGCGACCTGGAACATCACCCGCAACGCCATGACCATGCTGTTCGATCGGGCATGGCAGGCGCTGGAGCGCGGCGAAGATCGCGAATTCGTGACGGGCAACAACGACGCGGACGCGGTCTTTCTCTATTTCTGGGCGCGCGAGCGCTTTCCGGAAAAGGCGGATCATCTGCGCGCGAAGCTGGCGCAATGGGGCGGAAATGCATCGGGCGTCAATGTCGCCAATATCGACAATCTCGGCGACGTCCATCCCGATACGATGTGGTGGCACTATTCCCTCGGCAACGTGCGCAAGCGGCCGTTCGGCGAGATATGGGCCGATACGAGCGATCCGATCATGGCCGGATTGAAAGCGCGGCCCCGCGAAATTTCCGGACGCTGCGGCGCCTGCGCTTATTTCGACATCTGCGGCGGCAATACGCGCGTGCGCGCGTTACGCATGACCGGCGACGCCTTCGCCGAAGATCCGGCCTGCTATCTCGACGATGCGGAGATCGGCGCCGCGCCCGCGCCGCGGGTCGAAACCACGCCTTACAGGGGACACAAGCATGAGGCCGTGGCTCTCTAGCCTCGCAGGCGTCGCGTTTCTCGCTGGCATTGCGCCGGCAATAGCGCAGACGGATGCGACCGCGCTCTATCAGGCCAAATGCGCCGCCTGCCATGGCGGCGATCGGCTCGGCGCGATCGGTCCTGCCCTGCTGCCCGACAATCTCGGCCGGCTCGGAATCGCGGGCGCGGAAAAGGTCATCCGCAGCGGCCGCGCGGCGACGCAGATGCCGGCCTTCGGCAGCGAACTGGACGATGCGTCGATCAAGGCGCTCGCGGCGCTGGTCTATACGAAGCCCGCGACGACGCCGGTCTGGGGCGCCAAGGAAATTACGGCGAGCCGTGTGCTGACGCCCGCGCCGGTCGCCGACAAGCCGGTATTCAAGGCCGATCCGCTCAATCTGTTCGTGGTCGTCGAGAGCGGCGATCATCACGTCAGCATTCTGGATGGGGACACGTTCACGCCGATCCATCGCTTCGCGAGCCGTTTCGCACTGCACGGCGGACCGAAGTTCACGCGCGACGGCCGCTATGTCTTCTTCGGCTCGCGCGACGGCTGGGTCAGCAAGTTCGATCTGTGGACATTGAAGACGGTCGCGGAAGTGCGCGCGGGCGTGAATACGCGCAATATCGCGCTGTCGAAGGACGCGAAACATCTCGCCGTCGCCAATTACCTGCCCAACACGCTCGTCATTCTGAATGCGAACGATCTGTCGGTCGAAAAGATTTTTGACGTCGCGGATCGCAAGGGACAGTCTTCGCGCGTTTCCGCCGTCTATCAGGCGCCGCAACGCGACAGTTTCATTGCGGCGCTGAAGGATGTGCCGGAAATCTGGGAAATCGCGACGAACGCAAATGGCGAGCCAGTGTTCGGCGGCTTCGTCCACAGTTACGAAAAAGGCATGGTGGAGGCGCTTGCCTCATCGCAGGGACTGCTCGCGTTGCGACGGATCGAGGCGAGCGAGCCGCTCGACGATTTCTTCTTCGATCCGGACTATCGCAATCTGATCGGCGCCAGCCGGCACGGGGATCATGCGGTTGTGGTCAACCTCAATACGGGCCGCGAGATCGCGAGCATTCCGATGCCTGGCATGCCGCACCTAGGCTCGGGCGTGTCATGGATGCGCGACGGACATCGCCTCGTCGCCACGCCGCATCTCAAGGAAGGCAAGATCAGCGTGATCGACGCCGCCGACTGGAAGACGCTCGCCACCATCGAGACGGCCGGGCCGGGCTTCTTCCTGCGCAGCCACGAGAACTCGCCCTATATTTGGGCGGATTCCTTCCTGTCGCCGAAAAACAGGGACAAGATCCAGATCATCGACAAGGAAACACTGAAGATCGTGCGCGTGATGCAGCCGGCGCCGGGCAAGACGACCGGGCACGTGGAGTTCGATCGCTCCGGCCGACACGCGCTCGTCAGCGTCTGGGACATGGATGGCGCAATCATCGTCTACGACGCGAAGACCTTTGCAGAGGTCAAGCGGTTGCCGATGTCCAAGCCCGCCGGCAAGTACAACGTCTACAACAAGATCACTTTTTCCGAGGGTACAAGTCACTGACGCGTGACATCAGGCGCGCCGCTCGAGTCGCGCCTGCAGGCTCGCGACGTCCCTGATGCGCACGCTCGCGCCGTCGACTTCGACGCCGAAGGCGCGCAGGCGCGCGAATGCGCGTGACAGGGTCTCCTGCGCCATCCCGAGCTTGTCGGCGATGAGACGCTTGTCGACCGGAAGCGTGAATTCGGCCTCGCCGACTTCGCCATGCGCCAACCCCAGCAAGAACTCCGCGACGCGTTCGTCTCCGCTCTGCAGTTTGAGCTGCTCGATCTGCCGCACCAGTTGATTGAGATGCTGCGCCGTGGCGGCGAACATGGCGAAGCCGATTTCCGGGGTCGCGCGAATCTCGCGCCGCAGCGCCTCCGCCTCGATATGGACCAGCGTCACGCTGGTCGCAGCGATTGCCGTCGCCGGATATCGCCCGCCGACCATGGCGACGGCTTCAGCGAACGTCTCGCCGCGCGCAAAGGTGGTGAGCAAGGCTTGCCGGCCGTCCGGACGGGCGCGCATCAGTTTCACCCAGCCTTCGGCGACGACGAAGAAGGCTTTGGCCAGCGCGCCCTGTTCGAATATCTGCGCCCCGGCGCGTCGGTCTTCGAGGCGCGAGCCAACGGCGATACGAGCGAGGATGGGATCGGGCAGGCCTGAAAAGAGACTCGCTGAACGCAGCGCCGCCATGACGGGCGTGTCCGGACCTGTCATATCCGCCTCCGCTTGTGGCGGAACGAATGTCAGTCGGCCAGGCTCTCGACGCCTTGAGGATTGTCAATCTGAAGGTCGCAGCGCCGCCGCGCAGCGCGCCGCGCCCCCGATGGCTTCGCCTCCGCGGCGCGACGAGTGGCAAGGCAACGCGCGATCATCGGATCGGTGCGAATCTTCTCGCGCTTCTGCTCCTCGGTCAGACCGGCGAGCATCGGGCATTCGAAACAATCGGATATGTCGTGGCCGTCGACCCGCATGCCTGTCCTCACGCTGTCGTCGGGCGGGACATTGGCACGAATGTCGCAGATACAAAAGGCGCCGGTCGCGAGCCCGATTCAGAAATCGAGGCCATGTGCGCCAGCGACCGTGCCGATGATCACGACGATGGCGATCACGGTCAGGATGCGATGCATGCGTAGCAGCAATACGTGGGCGGCGACGGGATCGGTCGCAGCGAAGCGATCGAACAGATCGTGCAGGAACAATGGCTCCGCGACGAAAAGCATGATCGCAAATACGGCCCAGAGCGCGAGCATGGCGACCAACCGCCACATATGCGGATCGGCCAGCGCGCCCCACAGACCAAAGGCATGCAGGAGGTAGAAGCCGGTCGCGCCCGCCAGCGCAACCGAGAGACGCGCCTGCGCCGCGAATCGGCGCTCGATTGCGGCGAAGCTCGCCGCGCGAATCTCGGGGCGCAATTCGCCGAGCGAAGGCAGGATGACCATCGTGACGAACATCAGTCCGCCGATCCAGTGCACGATCGCCGCCACGTGCAGCGCGCGCGCAAGCGCCGGCACGTCGATCATCGCGCGCCCGACTCGATCGGAAGACGTAGATTGTCGAAATTGGCGGGCGCGAACTCGCCACGAATGAATGCCGCGGTGATCGAATCCAGCGTGAGGACGTGTGATTCCACCAGCTGCGCAATATATACCGTGATGCGTCGCCTGAGGGCGCCGCCTCCACCCGCGACCGGTCGGCGCGCTTCTTCGAGGAGGAGTTTGTGCTGTGCGAGGTGACAATGCAGACCGGGAAAGTCGTGCGCGCGCATCAGATCTTCCTCGCGCGCGAAATGCGCGGCAAGCTCGCGCGCAATTGCTTCGTGCAGCGCCGGCAGATCCGCTTCGGGCGCGTCCGCGGCCTGCGCGATGGCCTGCTCCAGTCGTGCGTGGTCCTCGTCCATGACCTGGACGCCAAGAGGATGCGCCGGGCGAGGCGACTGCGGTTCTTGCGCGGATTGATCTGTACTTGCCATGCGGTAGCAATGACCTGCGCGACGGGTCGCGCCTTGACGAACGTCAAGCTGTCACGGCAGTTAGGCGCGAGCGCCCGCAGGGATCGGGCCGAAACGCAGGCGTCCGATGGCGAGCACGAGCAAGGCGAACGCGACCGACTGGGCGGGCATGCGTATGTGCCCGCTCTTCCGCCACATCGGCGATGAGGCCGTTCAGAGGCTCGCCGAGAAATGCCGGGTGTCGATGGTCGAGCGCGGCCAGGTCATCTTCACCCAGGGCGATCCCGCCGATGCGTTTTTCGTCGTGCTCGAGGGCTGGGTGAAGCTTTACCGTGTGACGCCTGGCGGCGCCGAGGCCGTGGTAACTGTCTTGACCCGCGGCGAGAGCTTCGCGGAGCCGGTGATGTTTCTCGGCGGCCGCTATCCTGTGATCGCTGAAGCCGCAAGCAGCGGCCGGCTCTTGCGTGTCGAACATGCCGCCTTCGTGCAATGCCTCGAGCGCGAGTCCGATCTCGCCGTCGCCATGCTGGCGTCGATCGGGAAACGCGCCGGTGAACTGACACAACAAATCGGCGCTCTGAAGCTGCTCGACGCGCCGCGTCGCGTTGGTGAGTTCTTCCTGCGCCTGCTCGCGGACAGCAGCCAGAACGGACGCATCGAACTACCCTATGAAAAGGTTTTGATCGCGGCGCGCCTCGGCATGACGCCGGAAAGCTTCTCGCGCGCTCTTGTGGCCCTGACGAAGGTCGGCGTGACGACGAAGCGCGAAATAGTCTCCATCGCGGACGTACAGATGCTGCGAGACTTTGTCGGCCTCGAGGCACGACGCTATGCGTCGACCTCGCAATAGGCGCGCAGCCGGCCGACATCGTCGATCGTCACCTTGTCACGCTCGACACGCACGCCCAGCCGGCGCAACTGGCCGAGCGTGCGCGAGAAGCTTTCCGGCGTCATTCCGAGATGACCGGCGACAAGGCGTTTTTCGTATGGCAGCGAAATTTCCGCCCGGCCTTCCTTGGGTCCCGCGAGCAGAAGAATGAAGTCGGCAAGTCGCGCCGTCGCTGTCATCGTCTTCAGCTTCTCGATCTGCTCGAGCAGCATGCGCAAATGCATGGACGCTGACCCCAGAAGCGCCATCGCCAGTTTCGGATCGGCGCCGATGCGTAGCCGCAGCGCTTTGGCGTCGATCCGCACGATGCGCGAGTCGACGACCGCTTCCGCGCTCGTCGAATAGGTCGCGCCCGTCAGCGCTTCCGCCTCCATGAAACTCTGCGAAGGACCATGGATCGAGATGATGGCGATGGACCCGTCCGCTGCACGGCGAAAAAGCTTGATGAGGCCCGACAGAATGATGAAATAGGAAGAGGCCGGTTCGTCCTGCCGGCAGATCGTGTCGCCACGCGCCGCGACGAGCACGGCGTCGTCGCCGATCAGCGCCTGCGCGGAACCTGGATCGAGCCGGCCGAACGGCGCCGACTGTCCGACAGTCTTCCAGTCTTCATGCGTCAAGCTTTCGACCACGGGCATGCATCCTTCTAGCACGAATGCGCAAGAAAGTGGCCGGCGTTCGCGTCTGCCTATTCGGCGGCCTTGCGGAACTCCGGATAGGCGCAGGCTGCGTCAGTCTCGCTCTTGGCTTCGACCTTCGGTTCGACGAAGGGCAGGTCCAGCGTCTTCCAGACGTCGACCAGCGCCTCGACGAGGTCAGCCACCAGCGCGTCGGAATGCAGCGGCGTCGGGGTGATGCGCAGGCGCTCCTCGCCGCGCGCGACCGTGGGATAGTTGATCGGCTGGATGTAGATGCCGTGGCGCTCCATCAGAAGATCGCTCGCCGCCTTGCACTTCTCGGCGTCGCGCACCATCACCGGCACGATGTGCGAGGGGTTTTCCAGCACCGGCAGGCCCGCCGCCTCCAGCGCATGCTTGGTCAGCCACGCCTGGCGCTGATGCTTTTCACGCAGGTCCGGGCGGCTCTTCAGCACCCGCACCGCCGCGCAGGCCGCAGCCGCCACCGCCGGCGGCAGCGCGGTCGTGAAGATGAAGGACGGCGCGTAGGAGCGCACCGCGTCGATCACGGCCGCATCGCCCGCGATATAGCCGCCGAGCGTGCCGAACCCCTTGGCCAGCGTGCCCTCGATCACGTCGATGCGCGCCATCTGGCCCTCGCGCTCGCACACGCCCGCGCCGCGCGGCCCGTACATGCCGACGGCATGGACCTCGTCGATATAGGTCATGGCGTTGTATTTTTCGGCGAGGTCGGCGATCGCCTTGATCGGGGCGATGTCGCCGTCCATCGAATAGAGGCTCTCGAACACGACCAGCTTCGGCCGCTCGTAGGGCTCGGCCGCCAGCAGTTCTTCCAGATGGGCGACGTCATTGTGCCGCCAGATCTTGCGCTCGGCGGACGACCGTTTCACGCCCTCGATCATCGAGTTGTGGTTGAGCGCGTCCGACAGGATCAGGCAGTTCGGCATCAGGTCCGCGATGGTTGAAATGCCCGCGAGGTTGGAAATCCAGCCCGAGGTGAAGACGAGGGCGGCTTCCTTGCCGTGGAGATCGGCGAGCTCGGCCTCGAGCTCGACCAGGGGCGCGTTGGTCCCGGAAATATTGCGGGTGCCGCCGGCGCCGGCCCCGAGCTTCTGCGCCGTCGAACGCATGGCCTCCACGACCTCCGGATGGCGGCCCATGCCCAGATAGTCGTTGGAGCACCAGATCGTGACGTCGTGCTGCGATCCGTCGTCCGCCCGCCAGGTCGCGCGCGGAACATCGCTCGTGTCCCGCTCCAGATTGGCGAAGACGCGATAGCGCCGCTCGTTGCGCAACTGGCCGATCGCAGCCTCGAAATAGCGCCCGTAACGCATGGTCTGCTTCCCTGGATTGAGCTCACCGCTGACAAAGCATGCGCTCAAACCGAGAACGGGCCTTACCAATTGTCAAGCAAGTCCGAATGCGGCCATCCGAAACGCCAGCCATCGCCACGAAACGGCGGTTCGATCGACGCCAAGGATCTCGCGATATCCACCCATTGCGGAAGCAGGCGCGGCCGCGCCTGCTTCGTCTACCGGATTGGGATACTACCCCTTCTTGCGATCCGGATAGCTCACCGCCATCCCGTCCCGCACGTCCTGCTGCACGCCGTATTGCGGGAAGGGGTAGCGGAAGCCGTTCTTGGCCAGCGCCTCCATGCCTGAAATGGCCTTGGCGAGCATGTCCGGGGGCAGGGCCATCAGCATTTCGTCGTCGAGCACGCCGCCGTAGCGGCGTTCGGCGAAGCAGGGGATGGAGAGCGAGGGCTCGCGTTTCGTCAGCGCGCGGCCCCACGAATCCGCGCAGGCGCTCTCGCCGACGACGCTCCAGTCGAAGCGCTTGTAGCCCGCCCATTGCAGGCCGTTGATGAAATACATCATGGCGCCGGGCGTGGCGTAGAACAGCGCGATATCGGGGTTTTCGACGCGCCCCGCCGCAAGCGGCGAGACAACGAGGGCCTCGTATTTGCCGTCGGGCACGCAATGCATGGCGGCCTGGTGCTGCGTGGCGTCCTCGATCGTGGAGAACCATACGCCGGTCATGTGCTTGCCGGACTTCCATTCGTCGGTCTTGGCGGCGCCGAGGCCGACGACGGCGCGGCATTGCGCGCCGACGAGATCGTCCGCCGTGATTCCCACGGTCCAGCCGAGGCGGGCGCCCTGCGCGACGATCTGGTCGAGCGTGTGCACGGCCTTCGGCCGGCGGATGCGCGGGATCGATTCCATGTCGGCCTTGTTCTCGTAGAGCTTCATGCCGAAGGGGATGGAGCGGACCTTCAAGAGGCGCTCGAGATCGGCGGATGCGCGGACGAGATCGACGGACATGGTTTCTTTCCTCCCGGTTTCGACCAGCATGCGCGGAACGCGCGGCGGCGCCAATGGCGGCCGGCGCAGATCGTGCATGCCCGGAGAGGCGGTCGCGCGGGCGTCCCATTTCGGGGCATGGCGCGGGCGAACCTCGTCTTCACGCCTGGGAAACATATATGTTCGACAGTGACGGGGACGCCGGAGGGCCGGCGGCACGGATGGACGCGATGCTCGCCGCCAAGCGCAAGATTTCAGAGCCCGATCTGGCCGAGCGGTTCCGCGACGCCATGCGGCGAACCGCAGCGGGCGTCGCCGTGGTGACGACGCATGGGCCGGCGGGGCGCGGCGGCATCACGGTTTCGAGCTTCTGCTCGCTGTCGCTCGAACCGCCCTCGGTGCTGGTCTGCATTCGCAAGGACAGTTCGACGCTCAAGCGTATCGTCGAAAACGGGCTGTTCGCCGCCAATGTGCTGGCGCAGGACCAGAGCGAACTGGCGTCGGCTTTCGCATCGCCCGCGACGCCGCACGAGCGGCGTTTTGCGCTCGGGCAATGGGTGGATACGGGCCCGGCCGGGCCGGTTCTCGCTGGCGCGGTGGCGCATTTCGATTGCAAGCTGGCCCATGTCCACGATTACGGCTCGCATACGATCGTGATCGGCGAGGTGATCGAGGCGGCCTCGCACGACGCCCGTCCGCTGATTTACGCGGAACAGGCTTTTCATCGGCTGCCCTGAAGCTCAGCCGCGCATCCAGGCGGCGATTTCAACCCATTCCACGGCCAACGTGCGCGCGCCCAGAAACAGCGAAAGGTGGCCGCAATCGGCGATTTTTCGCGCCTTGCGGGAGGCGGGCGTTCCGACGAGATCGAGCGCGGCGAAGACCTGCGGCGGCGGCGCCACGCGGTCCTGCGCGCCTGCCAGCGCGAAAACCGGGGCGGTAATGCGCGACAGCGGCGCCGGCCGGCCGAACACCGGAAATTCGCCCGCGGCAAGGCGGTTCTCCCGGAACAGCCAGGCGTGCACATCGGCGTAGTAGCGGCCTGGAAGATCGACGGCGCGCGCGTCCCAGGCGTTGTAGCGCTCGAGCAGGGCAACAGGGCCCGGGCTCTCGACCTGGAGGATGGCGCAGGCGTCCGTCTCCGCATTGCCGAGCGCGCGAAACGCGCCGAGCGTCGCGCGGCCGGATACGAGCCCGCCGCCGGCCGCGATCAACTCCTCCACCACATCGCCCGACACGTTTCTCGCGGCATCGGCGATCTCGGAAGGGCTGGACGTATCCACCGGCGCGCCGGCGACGACGAGCTTGCCGACCTTGCCCGGAAAGGCGGCGGCGTAGACCAGCGACAGCCAGCCGCCCTGGCAGAGGCCGACGAGGCTGGGCGCGGGCGGAGAGAGATCGATCGCCGCGTTGAGATCGGCGACATAGGCGTCGATCGAGAGGCCGCGCGTCGCCGATGTCGCGGATTTCCACTCCGTCAGCAGGATCGGGCCGAAACCTTCCGCCGCCAGCCGTTCGATCAGGCTGTGGCCGGGCGCAAGATCGGCAATGCCGGCGTCGTGGACCGCGAAGGGCGCAACGACCATGACGGGGGCTGCCCCCTGCGACACGAAGGCGCGCAGCCGCATGGTCGTGAAGTCTGCGACGACCTCGTTGGCGCTCGCCCAGTCGATGCGCGCGCGCGCCGGCGCGCCGCCCAGCATGTCGAGGCCGACGCGAAACGGCCACAACCACAGGTCCATGGGATCGGAACCGGCTTCCATTTCGATCCGATCAAACGCCCTGCGCATGGCGGTTGCAAGGCGGACACAGTCGCCTGGCCACAGTTCAACCCTTAACTGTCCTTAACTATTCAGTGCGCGCGGATTCGGCTAAGTCTGCGGCGTCCTGTCCACCGCTCGGTCGGGCGAGCGGGCCGTTTTGCGGGTCTTGTGGAAAAAGTCTTTGTTTTCTAGAGGTTTGCCCCATAAAGCCCGCGCCTTGCGTCTGGCGGCTGTCTTTTCGGCGGGCTTCGCCGTGGCTGGCTGCGACCTCGACTGGAAGAAGCCGAGCTTCGAGATCCCCGATCCGCCGAAATATCGCGCGGCCGCCGAAAAGCCCGCCGACCCCGTTCCCGACCGCTGGGCCGACACGTTCGGCTCGCGCGAACTGTCGGCGCTGGTCGACCGGGCGCTCGCCGACAATCTCGACATAGCGGCCGCCGTCGCGCGTATCGAGCAAGCCGACGCGCAGGCCAAGATCTCGTCGGCCGCCCTGTTTCCGCTCGTCACGATGAACGATTCCTCGCAGCGCGCGCGTTCGCCGGGCACGGCGTCGAGCATGTTGCCGCCCAAGAACAGCGACGGCACGTATCATTTCAATGGATCGTATCGCTCGCTCAACGTGCTCGGACTGAACGCGAGCTATGAACTCGACTTCTGGGGCAAGAACCGCGACGCCTCGAGCGCGGCCCGGCTGCTGGCGGAAGCAAGCCGCTACGATCGGGCGGTGGTGCAGATCGCGACGCTGGCCTCGCTGACCAATTCCTATTTCGCGGTGCTGGGCGCGCAGGATCGCCTGCGCATCGCGCGCGAAAACGTGCGCACCGCCTCGGAAGTGCTGAAGGCGATCAAGGCGCGCGTCGCGGTCGGCACCGCGTCCGAACTCGATCTCGCGCAACAGGAGAGCGTGCTGGCGACGCAGCGCGCCAATATTCCGACGCTCGAACAGCAGGTGGCGCAGACGAAGAACCTGATCGCGGTGCTCGTCGGGCAGGCGCCCGAATTCATGGACATCAAGGGCGGTAGCCTGACGCGTCTGCGCGCGCCGCGCGTGCAGCCGGGCCTGCCCTCGCAATTGCTGCTGCGCCGGCCCGACATCGTGGAAGCCGAGACGAGGGTCGCGGCCAGCGATCTCTCGGTTTCCGCCGCGCGCGCCGCCATGTTCCCGTCGATCACGCTGACCGGCGGCTACAGCGTGCAGGCGCAATTGCTGAAATTCCTGCTGCGGCCGGAGGCGGTGGCGTGGAGCTATGCCGCGCAGCTGATGCAGCCGATCACCGACGGGCGCAATCTGCAGAGCCAGCTCGATCTGCAACGTGGCAAATACGCGGAACTGCTGCAGCTCTATCACAAGCAGATCATCACGGCGTTCAGCGACGTCGAGAATGCGCTCATCGCCGTGCAGAAAAATACGCAGCGCGAGGGTCTGCAGCAGGCCGCGGCCAACGCTTCGCGCCGCGCCTACAATGCTGCGATCAAGCGTCTGCAGGAAGGCACGATCGACATCGTGACGCTTTCGACCACGCAGACGACGCTGTTCCAGAATCTCGATCTCGTCGCGCAGACGCGGATCGCGCGCTTCCAGTCGCTCGTATCGCTCTACCAGGCGCTCGGCGGCGGCTGGAGCGACGTCAAGCGCGAGATCGCGCGTCTCCAGGAGCGGGCGGCCTTCAGCGATCCCAAGGGCATCATCCCGTGAAGAAATTCTCGCTCTTCGTCGCGCTGGTCGCGGTGCTCGCCTACGCAGGCTGGCGTATGGGCTACATCAAGCTGCCCGGCCAGAAGCAGCAGCAGGAGACGTTCACGCCCGGCGGCGGTGGCGGTCCCGGCGGCGGGGGGCCGTCGATGGGCGGCCGGCGCGGCGGGTTCGACGGGCCGGTCGTCATCACCGCCTTCGATCTGCGCAACGCCGACGTGCCGGTGACGCTCGACGCGATCGGCACGGCGCAGGCGCTGAATACGGTGACCGTGCGCTCGCAGGTCGAGGGCAAGCTGATCGAGGTGGCGTTCAAGGAAGGCCAGGACGTGAAGGCCGGCGATGTGCTCGCGCGGATCGATCCGACGACTTACCAGGCGCAATATGATCAGGCCGTCGCCAAGAAGGCGCAGGACGAGGCGCAGCTCGCTAACGCCAGGATCGATCTGGAACGCTACACAAGACTTGCGCAGGGCAATTTCGGCCCCAAGCAGCAGGCCGACACGCAACGCGCGCTGGTCGCGCAGCTCGAGGCGCAGGTGCGCGCCGACCAGGCGACGATCGACAATACCAAGGCGGTGCTCGGCTATACGACGATCCGCTCGCCGCTCGACGGGCGCACCGGCATCCGTCTCGTCGATCCCGGCAATCTCGTGCAGGCGAACGGAACGAACGGCATTGTCGTCATCACGCAGATCAAGCCGATAGCCGTGGTCTTCACGCTGGCGCAGCAGAATCTGCGCGCGGTGACGAGCGCGCTGGCCAAGGGGCCGCTCGATGCGCAGGCCTTCGATTCCGGCATGACGAACGCTGTCGCGCGCGGGCAGGTGACGGTTGTCGACAATCAGGTCGACCCGGCGACCGGCACCGTGAAGATCAAAGCCGTTTTCCCCAATGCCGACCTCGCGCTCTGGCCGGGGCAGTTCGTCAATATCCGCCTGACCGTCGATGTGCTGAAGAACGTCGTCGTCGCGCCGTCGGCCGCCGTGCAGCGCGGACCGAACGGGGCCTTCGTCTATGTCGTGAAGCCCGACGATACGGTGGCGCAGACGCAGGTTTCGATCGGGCTGCAGAACGAACGCTTCGCCGTGATCCAGTCGGGTCTCGCTCCGCCCGCGAAAGTCGCCACGACCGGCTTCGCGCGCCTGCGCGACGGCGCCAAGGTGCGCGTGATCCCCATGCCGCAGGCCGGCGCCGAAGCCCGCAGCGAGACGGCTGCGCCCGCGGACGCTCCGGCCACTGCCGCAGCCGCCGCGCCGCCACGCGGCGAGGGCGCACAGGGCGGCGACCAGCGCGGACGTCGGCGCAAGCAGGGCGGCGGCCCGGCGGGCGGACAGTGAGGGGAGGGGGCGCTCGGCCATGAACGTCTCCGCCCCCTTTATCGCGCGGCCCGTCGCTACCTCGCTGCTCGGCATCGCCGTTCTGCTGGCGGGACTGCTCGGCTATTCGCGCCTGCCGGTCTCGCCGCTGCCGCAGGTCGATTTCCCGACGATCCAGGTGACGACGCAGTTGCCGGGCGCCAATCCCGATATTGTCGCGGAACTGGTGACGGCCTCGCTCGAACGGCAGTTCGGGCAGATACCGGCGCTTGCGACCATGTCGTCGCAATCGTCCTTCGGCCTGTCGCAGATCACGCTGCAATTCGATCTCGACCGCGACATCGACGCCGCCGCGCAGGACGTGCAATCCGCGATCAACGCTTCCGCCGCGACGCTGCCGCGCAACCTTCCCTATCCGCCGGTCTATTCGAAAGTGAACCCGGCCGACGCGCCGGTCATGATTCTGGCGCTCACCTCGAAGAGCGCCTCGCTGCGGGCGATGAGCGACATAGCCGATACGCTGATCGGGCCGCGCCTGAGCGAAATATCCGGCGTCGGCCATGTGTCGATCGAGGGCGGTATCAAGCCGGCGATCCGCATTCAGGCCGATCTCGGCCGGCTCGGCGCGAACCGGCTGGGGCTCGAGGATCTGCGGCTCGCAATCGTCGCGGCCAATGTGGCGGGCGCCAAGGGTTCGCTCGATGGCGCGCGGCAGAGCTATACGATCGACGCCAACGACCAGATTCTTTCGGCCGACGCCTACAAGAAGGTCGTCGTCGCCTATCGCAACGACGCGCCTATCCTGCTCGGCGATGTCGCCGATGTCGTCGAGGGGCTGGAGAATTCGCGCACCGGCGGCTGGTACCAGGGCGAGCCGGCGGTCGTCGTCGACGTGCAGCGCCAGCCCGGCGCCAACATCATCGCCACCGTCGATCGGCTGAAGAAGGAATTGCCGCGCCTCGCGCGCGCGCTGCCGGCCGGCGTCGAACTGAAAGCGGTGCACGATCGCACCGACGCCATCCGCGCCTCCATCGCCGACGTGCAATTCACTCTGGTTCTGGCGACCGGGCTGGTCGTGCTGGTCGTACTTTTGTTCCTGCGCACGCTCAGGGCGACGCTGATTGCGGCAGTCGCGCTACCGCTGTCGATCGTCGCGACATTCGGCGTGATGTATCTCGCCGGCTTCAGCCTCGACAATCTCTCGTTGATGGCGCTGACGATCGGCACGGGCTTCATCGTCGACGACGCCATCGTGATGATCGAGAATATCGTGCGCAAGATGGAAGGCGGCATGCGTCCTCTTCGCGCAGCCTTCGCCGGCGCGCGCGAAATCGGCTTCACCGTCATCTCGCTGACGGTGTCGCTGATCGCGGTGTTTATCCCCCTCCTGTTCATGACCGGCCTCGTCGGGCGCATGTTCCGCGAATTCGCGCTGACGCTGTCGATCGCGGTCGTCGTCTCGGCGATCGTGTCGCTGACGCTGACGCCGATGATGTGCGGACGGCTGCTGAAGCCGAAGCGCGCGGACAGCGAGGCGAGCCGCGAGGCGGCGGAGGCGACGGGCTGGATGCTGCGCGTATACGAGCGCAGCTTGCGCTGGGCGGTCGATCGCGAATTTCTCATGCTGCTGGTCACGGCGGGCACGCTGGCGTTGACGATCTGGCTCTATGTGGTCGCGCCAAAGGGGTTTTTGCCGCTGCAGGACAACAGCCTGCTCGATGTCGTCGTGGAGGCCGCGCCCGACGCGTCCTTCGAACACATGACGCGCATCCAGGCGAAGGCGGAGGAAGCCTTCCGCGCCGATCCCGACGTGCGCGGCGTCGTGAGTGTGCTCGGCGTCGGCGCGCTCAACGCCACACCCAATGTCGGGCGCCTCGCCGTGACGTTGATACCGCGTGAAGACCGCACGGCGACCGCGATCGAGATCGCCGAACGTCTGCGCGCCAAGGCCAACGAGATCGGCGCCAATCTCTACGTCAAGCCGGTGCAGGACATCCAGATCGGCACGCGCACGAGCCGCTCGCAGTATCAATATTCCCTGACCGGCGCCGATGCGCGCGAGGTCTCGGAATGGACGCGCAGGATCGCGGAGCGCCTGCGCAACTCGCCGATCCTGCGCAATCTCGCAGAAGAGACACAAGACGGCGGGTTGCGAACGATGATCCACATCGACCGCCATGCGGCAGGGCGCCTCGGCGTGACCGCGCAGAATATCGACGATGCGCTCAACAACGCGTTCGGCCAAAGGCAGGTGTCGACGATCTATGCGCAATCCAACCAGTATCGGGTGATCCTCGAGGCCGACCCCGTCTACCAGCAGGACCCGAGCGCGTTGCAGAAGCTCTATGTTTCGGGCTCGGCCGGCGGCGTGCAGACGCCGCTGTCGGCGCTCGCGCGGTTCGAACCGACGCAGGCGCCGCTCGCGGTCGCGCATCAGGATCAGTTTCCCGCCGCCACGCTTTCCTTCGATCTGGCGCGCGGCGCCTCGCTCGGCGACGCCGTGGAGGCGGTGAAGAGAGCCGAAATAGAGCTCGGCATGCCGGGCTCGATCACCGGTTCGTTCTCTGGCGACGCGGCGGAATTCTCCAGGTCGCTGGCGAGCGAGCCGTGGTTGCTGCTGGCTGCCGTCGTCACGATCTATCTCGTGCTCGGCATGCTCTACGAAAGCTATGCGCATCCCTTCACGATCCTCACCACCCTGCCGTCGGCCGGCGTCGGCGCGCTGCTCGCGTTGCGTTTGACGGGCAATGATCTGTCCGTCGTCGCGTTGATCGGCATCGTGCTGCTGATGGGCATCGTGAAGAAGAACGCGATCATGATGATCGACTTCGCGCTGGAGGCCGAGCGTCACGAGGGCCTGAGTCCGCGCGACGCCATCCTGCGCGCCTGTATGCTGCGTTTCCGGCCGATCATGATGACGACGCTGGCCGCGTTGTTCGGCGCGGTGCCGCTCGCCTTCGCGACGGGCGTCGGCAGCGAGCTGCGCATTCCGCTCGGCGTCACGATCATCGGTGGACTGCTGCTCAGCCAGCTGTTGACGCTCTATACGACGCCCGTCGTCTATCTCGCGGTCGAGCGGCTGCGCCTGCGGCTCGGCGGGCGCAGCAAGGAGGAGCAGGACGAGTTCGAGCGCGAGTTGCGGGAGGAGCGGGCGTGAATGTATCGGCGCCCTTCATCCGGCGGCCCATCGCGACCACGCTCATGGCGATCGGCCTGTTCCTGACGGGCCTCGTCGCCTATTTCTTTCTGCCGGTCTCCAGCCTGCCCTCGATCGATTTTCCGACCATCCGCATCATCGCGTCGCGTCCGGGCGCCGATCCCGCGACGATGGCGGCGAGCGTCGCCGCCCCGCTCGAACGGCGCCTGTCGGAGATCGCGGGCATCGCGCAGCTGACGTCGGTCAGCACGCTCGGCTCGACCATCGTGACCGCGCAGTTTGAAATTACGCGTCCGATCGACAAGGCCGCGCAGGATGTGCAGTCGGCGATCAACGCAGCCATCACCGATCTTCCGTCCGACCTCCCGGCGCCGCCTCAGTTCCGCAAGGCCAATCCGGCGGCCATGCCGGTTCTGATCCTGGCTCTCACGTCCGAGACGCTGATGCCGAGCGCGCTCTACGACGCCGCCGACACGGTCATCGCGCAGAAGTTGAGCCAGGTGGAAGGCGTCGCGGAAGTGCAGGTCAATGGCGCCGAGCAGCCGGCGATCCGCATCCAGGTCGATCCCTCGCGCCTCGCCTCGATGGGCGTGGGGCTCGACACGGTCGCGCGGGCGGTGTCGGCTGGCAATGCGCATGGGCCGGTCGGCTCCTGGGACGGGCCGAACAACGCCGGCAGCTATGCGACGGACGATCAGCTTTCGAGCCCTGCCGACTATCAGCGGATCGTGATCCGCACCTCCAACGGGCCCGTGCGCCTCGCCGATATCGCCACCATCGACCGGTCCGTGCGCAATACGCGCTCGTCGGGCTGGTTCAACAAGAAGCCGGCGGTGCTGCTGTTCATCACCAAACAGCCCGACGCCAATGTGATCGACACTGTCGATCGCGTGAAGGCGTTGCTGCCCGAGATCCAGCGGTGGATTCCCGCTGGCATCGACATAACCACGCTGACAGATCGCACGACGACGATCCGCGCGAGCATCCGCGAGATTCAGTTCACGCTGTTCGTCAGCATCATGCTGGTGATGGCGGTGGTGCTGCTGTTCGTGCGGCGCGGCGCGCCGACGATCGCGGCGGGCGTCACCGTGCCGCTTTCGCTCGCCGGCACTTTCGCCTGCATGTATGTGGCGAAATTCTCGATCGACAATATTTCGCTGATGGCGGTCATCGTCGCCGTCGGCTTCGTGGTGGACGATGCGATCGTGATGATCGAGAACGTCTACCGCAACATGGAGATGGGCAAGCGGCCGGTGGCGGCGGCGTTCGATGGCGCGCGACAGATCGGATTCACCGTCGTCTCGATCAGCCTGTCGCTGGCGGCGGCCTTCATTCCCCTGATCTTCCTGCCGGGCATTCCCGGCAAGCTGTTCCGCGAATTCTCGATGACCATGGTCTTCGCGATCGCCGTCTCGACTTTCGTGTCGCTGACCGTGACGCCGATGATCTGCGCGCGCTACATGAAGCGGCCGGAGCACGAGCGCGAAACGTGGTTCGACCGCCTTGTAGAAGGAGGGCTCGCGCGGGTCACGGCCGGCTACGGGCGCGGCCTGCGGGTCGCCATCGGCCATCCCTGGATGTCGCTCGTCGTCATCGCCGGCGTGATCGCGCTGACCTTGCAGCTCTTCCGCATCGTACCGAAAGGCTACATTCCGCAGGACGACACCGGGCTCATCTTCAGTTTCACCGAAGGTTCGCCGGACGTTTCATTCAGCGCCATGTCCGCCTATCAGAAGCGCGCGGCCGACATCATCGCCGCCGATCCAGACGTGCAGAACGTCGCCTCGTTCATCGGCGGCATCCGCTCCTTCAACCAGGGCCGTATCTTCATCGCGCTCAAGCCGGAGGGCGTGCGTTCCGGCTCCTCGCGCGACGTGATCAACCGCCTGCGTAGCAAGCTGGCGCGCGCGCCGGGGCTCACGGTCTTCATGTTTCCGGTGCAGGACGTGCGCGCGGGCGGGCGCGAGAGCAAGTCGCAATACCAGTTCACCCTGTGGGATCCCTCGCTGGAAGAACTCGCGGAATGGACGCCCAAGGTCGTGCAGCGGCTACGGCAGTTGCCGGAGCTCGCCGACGTCACGACCGACCGCGAGCAGGGAGGCTTGCGCGCCAATGTCGTGATCGACCGGCAGGCGGCCGCGCGCTACGGCGTGCGCATCCAGGATATCGACACCGCGCTCAACACTGCCTTCGGCCAGCGGCAGACGGCGATCATCTACACGCAGCGCAACCAGTATCGCGTGATCGTGGAAAGCCTGACGTCCCGGCAGCGCGATCCGACCGACCTGTCGGGCCTGTTCGTCTCGGCGTCCGCCACCGTGCAGACGCCGCCGTCGACGTCGAATTTCGCGACGCCGGCGCGCTATCAGGTGCCGCTCGGTGCCGTCGCGCGCGTCGAGCGATCGGCCATGGCGTTGCAGGTCAATCATCAAGGCTCGTTTCCGGCGATTACCATCAGCTTCAATCTCGCGCCCGGCGTGACGCTGCAGGCGGCCACGGACGCGGTCGACAAGGCCGTGGCGGAGATGAATCCGCCCGACGGTTTGCGCACGGAATTCGCCGGCGAAGCGCGCGACTTCCGCTCGTCCTCGGGCGGGCAGGGCATGCTGATCCTGATCGCGCTGCTCGCCGTCTATCTCATCCTCGGCATCCTCTACGAGAGCCTGATCCATCCGGTGACGATCCTCTCGACGCTGCCGTCGGCCGGTCTCGGCGCGCTGCTCGCCTTGATGCTGTTCGGATCGGAGCTGACGATCATCGCCTTCATCGGCATCATCCTGCTCATCGGCATCGTGAAGAAGAACGGCATCATGCTCGTCGACTTCGCCGTGCAGGCGCAGCGCGAACGCGGGCTCAACGCGGCGGAAGCCGCCTACGAGGCGGCGCTCGAGCGTTTCCGGCCGATCATGATGACGACGCTCGCCGCACTCTTCGGCGCGCTGCCGCTGGCGCTGGCGACGGGCGCCGGCGCGGAGCTGCGCCGTCCGCTCGGCATCACCATCGTCGGCGGTCTCGTGCTGTCGCAGATCCTGACGCTCTACACGACGCCGGTGATCTATCTTCTGATGGACAAGTTCTCGCGCAAGCGCGCGCGGGAGGATGAGGAAGACGAGCGGTTGGCGGCGGCGGAGTAGGGCAAAGCGGTTTAGCGTTTTTCCTTCTCCCCGCTTGCGGGGAGAAGGTGGCCGAAGGCCGGATGAGGGGCGCAAGCCGATATGCGGCGGCCGGACGATTGGCCCCTCACCCTAGCCCTCTCCCCGCAGGCAGGGAGAGGGAACAAACTTGTCACTTTCCCCGGAAGTCCGGCAGCCGGCGCTCGGCGGTCGCCTTCACGCCTTCCTTGAAATCCTCTGTGCGGCGCTGCCAGTCCTGCTCGACAAGTTCGCGCTCCGTCGCACGCTCCACGCCTTCTGCCAGTCCCCGGCGGAGCGTCTCGCGGATCGAGAGGATCGCGAGCGGCGCGGATTGGGCGATCTCGGTGGCGAGCGCCTTGGCCGCACTGAAGACTTCCGTCTCGGGCACGAGCACATCGGCAAGGCCGATTCGACAGGCTTCTTCGCCTGATATGCGGCGGCCGGTGTAAAACAGCAGCGCGGCCTGCTGCTGGCCGATGATGCGCGGCAGCGTGTGGGTGAGGCCGAAGCCCGGATGCATGCCGAGGCGAGCGAAGTTCGCGGCGAAACGCGCTTCCGCGCAGGTGACGCGGAAGTCGGCCATGACGGCGAGGCCGAGCCCGCCGCCGATGGCCGCGCCATGGACGGCCGCGACGATCGGCTTCTCGATCTTGAAGAGGCGCGTCGCCTCCTTGTAGAGATGCTTGCCGCCTTCGGCGACCGTGCCGGTATCAGCGCGATTGGCGAAGTCCGCGCCGGCGCAGAAGGACTTGCCCTCGGAGGCCAGAACGCTTGCGCGAATGTTCGAATCGCGATCGCCGGCCTCGAAGGCGGCGGCGAGTTCGCGGATAAGTTCATTGTCGAAGAAGTTGAAGGGTGGACGGCGGATCGTGACGATCTGCACGTGGCCCTCTGTTTCGACTGTAATGTCCTTGTAGGCGGTCATGGATGGTTTCCTCGGGACGTTGTTCTCCCCTCCCCCTTGTGGGGAGGGGCGGGGGAGGGGGCGCGGAATGCTGCGAGATTGGCGCGCCTGAGAAACGCGAACGCCGCAGGATTGCGCGACCCCCCTACCCTAGCCCTCCCCCACAGGGGGGAGGGAACTAGACTCGTGCATTCACCTCAACCCCAGACCCCGCGCGATCATGCCGCGCAAGATCTCGCGCGTGCCGCCACGCAGCGAGAAGGACGGCGCGTGCATGATCGTGTGAGCGAGCACGGCGACATAGGGGTTGCTGGATGCGCTGTCTGGCTCGGCGTCGACGATGAGGCGCAGTACTTCGACCATCTCCTGCTCGAGGCTGGTGCCGAGTTCCTTGACGATGGCCGCGTGCACGGCGGGGTCTTCGCCGCGCTGGAGCATGCCGGCGATGGAGCGTGACATGCGACGCAGCGTCATGAGATGCGCGATGATGCGACCGAGCGCGATTTTCGCGCGATCGTCGACGCCTTCGCCGAGCATGGCGAAGCCTTCGATCAGCAACGTGAAGGTCGAGAGAAAGCGGTCGGGGCCGGAGCGTTCGTAGGCGAGTTCGCCCGTCACCTGTTTCCAGCCGTCGCCCTGATTGCCGAGCAGCGCGCTCGTCGGCAGGAACATGTCCTCGAACACGACTTCGTTGAAATGATGTTCGTGCGAGAGATCGACAATCGGGCTGATCTTGATGCCCGGCGTCTTCATGTCGACGATGAATTGGCTGACGCCGCCATGGCGGTCGTCGCTCTTGGCGTCGGTGCGGCAGAACAGGATCATATAGTGCGCGACATGCGCGCCCGACGTCCACACCTTCGTGCCGTTGACCTTGAAACCGCCCTCGACCGCGGTCGCGCGCGTGCGTGTGGCGGCGAGGTCGCTCCCTGAATCCGGTTCGCTCATGCCGATGCAGAAGAAGAGCTCGCCGCGTGCGATCTTCGGCACGAAGAATTGTTTCTGCTCCTCCGTGCCGAAGCGCAGGATGGAAGGCGCGGACTGGCGGTCGGCGATCCAGTGGGCGCCGACAGGCGCGCCGGCCGCGAGCATTTCCTCGAGCACGACGTAGCGCTCGAGCGCGGAGCGCTCGTGACCGCCGTATTTCTTCGGCCAGGTCATGCCGAGCCAGCCGCGCTCGGCCATCTTCTTCGAGAAGGCTGGATCGCGGCCGCTCCAGGATTGCGCGCGCTGGCGAGGCGTCATGTGGGCGAGTTCGACATCGAGAAAGGCGCGCACTTCCGCGCGCAGCTTTTCGGTGACCTCGGTGTTCGGCGGGGGCGGGGCGAAGGTCAGTTGCGTCATGTCTTCCTCACGCCGTCACGATGTCGGACCAGATTCTTGTCGGGCCGGCCTTGGCGGCTGCGCGACCAATGACGAGCGACCAGTCGCTCTCCTTGCCGAATTCGTCGCGCCAGGACCACAGCCGCTTGGTGATATAGTGCAACATATGCTCGCGCGTGAAACCGATCGCGCCATGGGTCTGGTGCGCGATGCCGGCGCCGATGCTGGCGGCCTCGCCGCAGCGCGCCTTTGCCGCGGCTATCGGCAGCAGTTTCATGCCGTTCGCGGCAGCCTCGGCGGCCATGTCGGCGGCGGCGTTGGCGGCCGCGGAATGGGCGGCGAGCATGGCGAGATTGTGCTGGATCGCCTGGAATTTCGCGATCGGCTTGCCGAATTGCACGCGCTCGTTGGCGTATTGCAGCGTGATCTCCAGCGCGCGCGACAGGGCGCCGGCGATCTGGTTCGCGCGCATGGCGGCGCCGAAGGCGCGCAATGTTTCGAGGTTCACGTTGTTTCCGGCCGGTGCGACATCGCCCGCGTCCAGATCGCAGTCGAAGGTCACGTCGTCGCGCGGCTCCATCGCGAGGTTGCGGCCCTGCGTGAGCGTGCAGATTTTTGGATCGACGCGCGCGACCATGTTTGCGCCATCTGATTCCGCGAGAACGAGGATCGCGGCGGCGTTGCGCGCGAAAGGCACGCGCTTCGCCTTGCCTTCGAGACGCCAGCCGGCGCTGGATTTCTTCAGCGTCAGCGGCGGGCCGTTGCTGGCGGGCGCTATCGCCAATGGCCCCTCGGGCACGGCGAGCGCCGAGCCCGCGAGCCAGCCTGCGAGCATGGTCTCGGCGAGCGGCACGGGCGCGGCGCGGCTGGCGGAGATGCGCAATGCGGCGAGCGCGTCCTCGATGGCGAGATCGGAACCGCCCGCGCTTTCGGGCAGCAGCGCGCCGGCGAGGCCCGCGTCCGTGATTTCCTGCCAAAGCGCCGATTGAAACTCGCCGTTCTCCGCTGCGGCGAGGACGGGTTTTTCGCACGCGTCGCCGAACAGCTTTTCGGCCATGTCGCGGATGAGGTCGGTCGTCTCGCTCATTCTTTCACCTTCTGGCGCCGCCCTCGCCCTTCGAGACGCAATGCTTCGCATTGCTCCTCAGGGTGAGGGCTTGGTCGGCGCCCTTCAACCAACAATCCTCATGGTGAGGAGGCGGCGCAAGCCGCCGTCTCGAACCATGGCCGCAAGCGCGGCTGTCTATTATGCCTTCTTCCCCGGTTGACCTGCGCGCTGCCGCGCCCAGTCTTCGTCGGTCCAGTCAAGCATCTGCGATACGCCGGCGCGCGAGCCCGCGAGCCAGCGCTTGCCGCCGTCGATCACGATCGTCTCGCCGGTGATGTATCCCGCCATGTCGGACACCAGGAAGGCGCAGAGATCGGCGAGTTCCCGGTGTTCGCCGTCGCGGCGCAAAGGCACACCGGGGTCGATGTCACCGGCGCCGCCGGTCGGCGTCAGGCGCGCGCTCGCGCCCTGCGTCGGAAAATTGCCGGGCGCCACGGCGACGAGCCGGATGCCGTGCGGACCCCATTCGACGGCGAGCGATTTCGTCATGGCGTCTATGCCGGCTTTCGCCATTGCGCTCGGCAGGGTGAAGGCGGCGCCATGCAGGGCCGAAAGCGTGAGGATGGAGAGAATGACGCCCGGCTGCTTCGACTCGATCCAGCGCTTGCCGGCCGCGACCGTGCAATAGGCCGTGCCGTGGACGCATGTATTGAGCACGGCGTCTAACGCGCGCGAGGACAGTTTGTGCGATTGCGCGAGAAAATTGCCGGCGGCGTTGTTGACGAGAATGTCGAGCGGTTTTCGCGCGACGATATTCTCCATCATCGTTTCGACAGCGGCAGCATCGCGAATATCGCATTGCTCGATCTCGACGAAGCGGCCGAAACTTTGCGCGAATTCCTGCGCCGTATCCTGCAGGACCTCGCGGCGGCGTCCGCAGATGACGAGATCGGCGCCCAGCTCCATGAAACGCGCGCCGATCGCCTTGCCGAGGCCCGTGCCGCCGCCCGTTACGAGTGCGCGCTTGCCCTTCAGCAGGTCGGCTTCAAAACCTCCGGCCATCGTTCCGTCCCATGCGGCGCGGACATTTGAGCTTGGCGTCCGCACGCTTTTCGTATCATAATTTTGTAGGGCGATTTTCGGACAAGTCGCGCGCGGACGCAAGTGCGCAACCATAATCCACGGGAGGAACAGCCATGAATGATATGAGCACGAAATCGTCGGGCTTCGGACTCAATCCAGCCGATGAGCTCAATGATCTCCGCATGTCGGAGAAGGCCAAGCCGCTCTACGACCACGTGCGCAAATTTCTCAAGGAAACCGTGGCGCCGATGCAGGTCGAGTACGACGCGCTCGGCGAGGGCAAGACCGATCGCTGGAGCTTCGCGCCGGGCCAGCTCGAATGCTTGCAGAAAGCCAAGGACAAGGCCAAGGCGGAAGGCCTGTGGAACTTCTTTCTGCCGGACGCGGAGACCGGCGAGGGTTTGAGCAACCTCGACTATGCCTTCATCGCGGCCGAACTCGGCAAGTATCCGCTCGGCTCGGAATCGATGAACTGTTCGGCGCCCGATACCGGCAATATGGAAGTGCTGGAGCGCTGCGGCACCAAGGAGCAGAAGGAGAAGTGGCTGAAGCCGCTGCTCAACGGCGAGATACGCTCGGCCTATGTGATGACGGAGCCGAACGTGGCCTCGTCCGACGCCAAGAACGTTTCGACCACGGCGAAGCTCGACGGCGACGAATGGGTCATCAACGGCGAGAAATACTACATCTCCGGCCTCGGCGATCCGCGCTGCAAGATCATGATCGTGATGGTGAAGACCAATCCCGATGCGCCGCCCTCCAAGCAGCAATCGCAGATTCTCGTTCCCGTCGGTACGCCAGGCGTCGAAGTGATCGGCCCCATGCATGTGTTCGGCCACGATCATGCGCCGCGCGGGCACATGCATATGCGCTTCAACAATGTGCGCGTGCCGAAGTCCAATATCCTGCTCGGCGAGGGCAGGGGCTTCGAAATCTCGCAGCTGCGCCTCGGGCCCGGCCGCATCCATCATTGCATGCGCACGATCGGCAAGGCGGAGAAAGCTCTCGATCTCATGGTCGAACGCGGTTTGTCACGCGAGGCTTTCGGCAAGAAGCTGGTGCATCTCGGCGGCAATCTGCAGATCATCGCGCAGGCGCGTTGCGAGATCGAGGCGATGCGTCTGATGGTGCTGAAGGCCGCCAAGGCGATGGACGTGCTCGGCAACAAGGAAGCGCGCGTGTGGGTATCCATGGTCAAGGCCATGGTGCCGGAACGCGCCTGCCGCATCATCGACCAGGCGATCCAGATGCACGGCGCGACCGGCATTTCCAACTGGACGCCGCTCGCCGAAATGTACACCGACGTGCGCCATCTGCGCTTCGCCGACGGTCCGGACGAAGTGCACTGGATGGTCGTGGGGCGGAATGAGGTGACGAACCGCTGAGGACAGAGGGGCCGGCCCCGGGGGGGTCGGCTCCTTTTGCTCCGAGCGGAGCCTAGAGCCAGGTCACCTTGCCGGTTGAAACATCTTCCATCGCGGCGACGATGGACAATTGCTTGTCTTCGACCAGCTTCTTGATAATCGCGGAACGCTTGGTCAGGTTTTGCGCGGTCAGCATCGCATTTGCGAGCGCGACCTTCTGCACCATGACGTCATTGTGCGAGTCGCGCTTGCCGTCGGCGGGTTTCAGCGTCGCCAGCGCCGGCTCGAACTGCTTCAGAAGCGCAGTGATATTACCCATCTTGACGCCATCGACCGCGCTCTTGATGGCGCCGCACTTGCTGTGGCCGAGCACCACGATCGCTTTGGCGCCGGCCACCTTGGTGGCATATTCGAGGCTGCCGATTATATCGACATTGGCGATATTTCCGGCGACGCGTGCGACGAAAATGTCTCCGAGGTGTTGATCGAAGACAATTTCCGGCGCCGCGCGGGAGTCGATGCAGCTGATGATCGCGGCGATGGGCGCCTGACCTGCGCCCGCCTTGCGGAACATTCCGTTGGCGTCGCAATTGATCGATTTGCCCGCGAGCATGCGGTCGTTGCCGTCCTTCAGCCGCTGGATCGCCTGCGTGGGCGAGACGCCGGCCTGGCCCTGAGGCGTGAGATATTCGCAAGCAATCTGTGCGTTGGCGGCTGAGGCCGACAAGCCGCATGCGGCCAGCGCGCAGCCGCAGAACATGCGTCGTGAAATCATGTGACTTCTCCCCCCACGCCGTTTCGGCGCGGGGCACGATAATCATAAGCGTGGCTGTAAGGCCAGCGAAAGCTCGCTGGGCTCACCGCTTCGGGAACGCTCCCGCGATCACGATCTCGCCAAGCGGCTTGCGCGTGTTCGGCTGTTCGACGCCCTGCAGCCGTTCCGGCAATGCGCTCTTGTCGCCGCGCTTGCCGAGTGCGATCGCCATCTCGATGTGGCAATCGTCGGGCACGTGCAATTCGTCGCGGGCGTGATCGAAGTCTACGCCGATCATGCCGTGCGCCGGCCAGCCGACGGCCGAGGCTTCGAGTGCGAGATAAGCCCAGGCGGCGCCGGCGTCGAGCGAATGCGAGCGCGAGGGCACCGAACGCGCCTCTGGCGTCAGGCGGGTTTTCTTCGAGATGAGAAAAACGAGAGCCGCGGCGTTCTTGGCCCAGGGGCGATTGCCGTCGGCCAGAAGGCTCAGAAACAGGTCGAAATCGGCCGTGCCGCGTTTCGCATATAGAAATGTCCAGGGTTGCAGATTGCTGGCGGACGGCGCCCAGCGCGCCGCCTCGAAAATGCGCATGAGAATGGCGTCGGGAATGACTTCGCCGTTGTAGGCGCGCGGCGACCACCGCTCGACGAAATGTTGGGAGACCGGATGATCCGGTTTTCGTTTGTCGGGAGGGTTCATGTGGGGGCTTGTCTCCTCTTCCGCTCCTGCCAGCGGAGACGAGCGCCGGTGGGGCCGGCGACGTCGGGGTTACGGGACGCCAGGGGAGTGCGCGCATTGCACTCCCTCGCGCCCGCTCCCGAAAAGGAGAGGGCTACCGCCCCTTTGTGGGAATCTGATTGAAGGACACATCCTTGTCTACCCGGATGTCGCCCGGCAGACCTAGTACGCGCTCAGCGATGATGTTGCGCAAAATTTCATCAGTGCCGCCCTCGATGCGGGTGGCGGGCGAGCGAAGCAGCATGGCCATGAAGAGACCGGCCTCGTCGATGCCGTCCTGCCTTCGCAGCACGCCCATGGGACCTTCGAGCTCCAGCGCGAATTGCGAAATGTCCTGCATGGTCGCGCCGGCGACAAGCTTGCCGATGGAGTTTTCCGGGCCCGGACGCTCGCCGCGCGACAGCGCCGAGATCGCGCGATAGGCGGTGTATTTCAGGCCATTCGCCTTCGTCGCCCAGTTCGCGAGTTTCTCACGCACGGCTCTGTTGTCGATCGCGGCGCCTTCGCCCATCGGCAGTCGCGCGCAGAGGTCGAACAGTTCGGGGAAGCCCGTCGGCATGCCCGAGCCGATCGACAGGCGCTCGTTCATCAGCGTGGTCAGCGAGACTGTCCAGCCCTCGCCGACCTTGCCCAGGCGCTGGTGGTCGGGAATGCGGACGTTGGTGAAATAGACCTCGTTGAATTCCGACTGGCCGTTGGCTTGTTTGATCGGGCGGATTTCGACGCCGGGGCTTTTCATGTTCAGGAAGAACATGGTGAGGCCCTTGTGCTTCGCGACATTCGGATCGGTGCGCGCGATCAGCAGGCCCCAGTCCGAATGATGCGCGCCCGACGTCCAGATCTTCTGGCCGTTGATCACCCAGTCATCGCCGTCCTTATCCGCGCGCGTGCGTAGTCCCGCGAGATCCGAGCCGCCAGCGGGCTCGGAAAAAAGCTGGCACCAGATTTCCTCACCCGAGGCGAGCGGCGGCAGGCGCGTCTTTTTGTGGTCTTCGTTGGCGAAGGCCATGACGGTCGGGCCGCACATGCCGTGGCCGATGATGAAGAGGCCGGAGAGCTTGCCGAAGACCCCTTCCTCCTGCCCCCAGATGACGCGCTCGATCGGGCTTGCGCCGCGACCGCCGTATTCCCTAGGCCAATGCAGGCACGCCCAGCCGGCCTCCGCCTTCTTCTTCTGCCAGGCCTTCGACGCCGCGATGATGTCGCCGGTTTTCAGCACAACGCGGCCGAAGGGCGAGGCGCGCAGATCGTCCTCGAATTCGCGCGGGGCGTTGGCCTCGATCCAGGCGCGCGCCTCGGCGCGGAAGGCGGCTTCGGTGGGAGTGTCGTCGAAGTTCATCGGACTTCCGCAATCATTGTCGATCCCTTCTCCCCGCTTGCCGGGAGAAGGTGGCGCGACGCGCCGGATGAGGGGCCGCGCCGAAACGACAGAGCTTGTTGTGTCGGCGCGGCCCCTCACCCCAGCCCTCTCCCCGTTTCACGGGGAGAGGGGGAGTCGCTACCGCCCCTTCGTCGGGACCTGGTTGAAGGGCAGATCCTTGTCGACGCGAATATCGCCGGGCAAGCCGAGCACGCGTTCGGCGATGATGTTGCGCATCACCTCGTCCGTGCCGCCCGCGATGCGCATGCCGATCGCGCCATAGAGCATCTGGTAGAGTTTGCCCGCGGGGCTCGCGTCATCGCGCGCGACCGCGCCCATCTGGCCCTGCAGCTCCAGGGCATACATGGCGATGTCCTGCATCATGGGCGCGGCGACGAGCTTGCCGATCGAATTTTCAGGCCCCGGCCGCTCGCCGCGCGACAGCGCGGAGATGGCGCGGTAGGACGTGTACTTGAGCCCGTTGGCGCGTGCGGCCCATGTCGCGAGATTTTCCCGCACGGCCTTGTCGTCGATCGCGAGCGTTCCATCGGCCATCTTCGTATCCGAGGCGAAGTCGAAGAATTCCGGTACGCCGGTCGCGAGCCGCGCGCCGATCGAAAAGCGCTCGTTCATGAGTGTGGTCAGCGAGACATTCCAGCCGTCGTTGACCTTGCCGAGGCGCTGGGCGTCGGGAATGCGGACGTTGGTGAAATAGACCTCGTTGAAGCCCGAGTGTCCGCTCGCCTGCTTGATCGGCCGCACTTCGACGCCGGGGCTCTTCATGTCCAGGAAGAACATGGTGAGGCCCTTGTGCTTGGGCAGCGTCGGATCCGTGCGGGTGATGAGTATGCCGTAGTCGGAAAAATGCGCGCCGGTCGTCCAGATCTTCTGGCCGTTGATGATCCAGTCGTCGCCGTCCCTCTCCGCCTTGGTGCGCAGGCCTGCGAGGTCCGAACCGCCCGCCGGCTCCGAGAAGAGCTGGCACCAGACTTCTTCGCCGGACGCCAGCGGCGGCAGGTAGCGGCGCTTCTGATCTTCGCTCGCATAGGCCATGACGGTCGGGCCGCACATGCCCTGGCCGATGGCGAAGGGGCCGGAGAGCGCGCCGTACTTGCCTTCTTCCTGATCCCAGATCACGCGCTGGATCGGAGTCGCGGCGCGGCCGCCGTATTCTTTCGGCCAGGTGAGGCAGGCAAAGCCGGCGTCGGCCTTTTTCTTCTGCCAGGCCTTGGCCGCCTTCACGAGCGCGGCGGTGCGCTGGTCGCGATCCTTGATCTCGTCGGCGCTGGCCAGATCACGCATGAGATCGTCAGGGCGATTGGCCTCGATCCACTTGCGGGCCAGCGCCCGGAATTCGGCTTCCTGCGGTGTGTCGTCGAAGTTCATCGGACGTTTCCTTCTTCCATCCCCTCATCCTGAGGAGCCGCGCTTCAGCGCGGCGTCTCGAAGGATGGGCGACATTTGTTGGCTCGGCCATCCTTCGAGACGCGCCTTTCAGGCGCTCCTCAGGATGAGGAGTCCCGAAATCACGCCGCCGCGTTGCGCTTGCGCATCTCATCGATCAGCCGGTTCTCCCACATGGTGAGGGAGCCGAGCGTCAGCGCGAGAAGGTTGGAGCGGCGATAGTAGAGGTGGCAGTCGAACTCCCAGGTGAAGCCCATGCCGCCATGCACCTGCGTGTTGTTCTTGGAGCAGAGCTGATAGGCCTGCGTCGCCGACACGCGCGCATTGGCGGCGGCTTCGGCGAGTTCGCCGGCGTCGGTCGAAAGCGCCCAGGCGCCGTAATAGGCGTTGGAGCGCGCGAGCGTGGCCGCCACGTACATGTCGGCAAGCATGTGCTTGACCGCCTGAAACGAGCCGATCGGACGGCCGAAGGCGATGCGATCGAGCGCATAGTCGCGCCCCATTTCGAGCGCGCGATCGGAGCCGCCGATCTGCTCGAAGGCGACGAGAATGGCCGCGCGGTCGAGCACGTTGTTGACGAGGCTCCAGGCGTCCGCGCCCGAGCCCAGCGGATCGCCGGCCGCGCCGTTGAAGACGATGCGCGCATGGTTGCGCGTGGGATCGACAGTCTCGACATTCTCTCGCGACACGCCCGCGCCGGCGAGATCGACAATGAACAGGCCTTCACGCGCGACGACGATGGCGAAATCGGCGATGCCGCCGTCGGGGACGAGTGTCTTGGTTCCAGAAACTTTCCCGCCTGCCGCGGTCGTCTTGATCGATTGCGGCGTGGGATCGCCGACGCCTTCGACCAGCGCCAGCGTGCCGATGGCTTCGCCCGATGCGATCTTCGGCAGCCAGGCCTGCTTCTGCGCGTCGGTCCCTGCGAGCATCAGCAGTTCGGCGGCGAGATAGACGGTGGAGGAATAGGGGACGGGCGCGAGCGCGCGGCCGAGTTCTTCGGCGACGACGCAGAGTTCGAGACGGCCGGCGCCGGCGCCGCCGAATTCTTCGGGAATGGCGACGCCGATCAGGCCGAGTTCGGCGAGGCCCTTCCAAAGCGCGCGGTCATATGTGTCCTTGCCCTCGAGAATCGCGCGCACGTGCTTGGGCGACGAGTTCTCGGAGAGAAAACGCCGCGCTTCATCGCGCAGCTGCTTCTGTTCGTCGGAGAAATCGAAATTCATTTCGGGCGCCTCCCATGCGCGCGTTTACTCGCGCTCTGGTCGAGATAACCACAGCGCATTTTTCAAAAGCAAAGCCCATTGCAGGAAGTTAGTCAATCGACTAATTAATTGTTTCGCTCTGCGAGAGCGGGAGGAAAAACATGGCGGCTAACGCCGAAGCGCTGCAAACGCGGGCGCCGAATACAAAAGACCGGCTGATGGCGGCGGCGCGCGAAATCATGACCGAGCGCAACGCGGTCGAATTCTCGCTTCAAGATGTCGCGGCGCGCTCCGGTCTCAATTCCGCGCTGGTGAAGTATCATTTCGGCAACAAGGATGGCTTGCTGCTCGCCATTCTCGAACGCGACGCGGAGACGTCGCTCAAGCAGGTCGAGAAACTGCTCGCGCGCGAAATGCCGGCGACGCAGAAGCTCAGCCTGCATATGGCGGGCATTATCGAGACCTATTTTCGCAAGCCCTACATGAACCGTCTCGTGCACATGCTGGTGCACGAGCGCGGCGACGAGGCGGCGCAGCAGGTGTCGCGCTTCTTCGTCGAGCCGCTCGCCCGCTTCCAGCGGCAGATGCTGGAGGAGGGCGTGAAGAGCGGCGAGTTCAAGGAAGTCGATCCCGGCTTCTTCTATCACGCCGTAGGCAGCGCCTGCGACGCGCTCTTTCGCTGGCATCCGGAATCGCGTCGCATCTGGGGCGTGGCGACGATCAACGACGCGCAGCGCCGCCGCTACGCGGATTTCGTCGTCGATCTCGTGCTGAACGGACTGGTGAAGCGGTGATGACACACCCCACCGTCATGGTCGGGCTTGACCCGGCCATCCACGCGGTGGGTCGGTAAAGCGGTGCAATCGCTTCGCAGCAATCGCGCAACGGCGCGGCGTGGATGCCCGGGACAAGCCCGGGCACGACGTAAAATAACACACAGAGGAAACCCGATGTTCCACCCTTACCACCACGCCAAGACGAATCCCGACAAGGTCGCCGTCGTCATGGCCGGCTCCGGCGAGACGATCACTTACCGTCAGCTCGACGAGCGCTCGAACCAGGGCGCGCAGCTCTTCCGTGCGCTCGGCCTGAGGCGCGGCGATTCGATCGCGCTGTTTCTGGAAAATCATCCGCGCTACTTCGAGATCTGCTGGGCGGCGCAGCGCGCTGGGCTCTACTACACGTGCATCTCATCTGCACTGACGGCGGGCGAGGTGGAATATATCGTGCGCGATTGCGGCGCGAAGCTGTTCATCACTTCGAAGGCGAAGGCGGGCGAAGCGGAAAAGCTCGCGCCCAAGATCGCCGATCTGAAACTCTTCTCTCTCGACAGCGCCTGGGGCGCTTATGCGAGCTTCGAGGAAGCGCGCGCGAAACTGCCGGCGACGCCGATCGCGGATGAAGCGCCCGGCGTCGACATGCTCTATTCCTCGGGCACGACCGGGCGGCCGAAGGGCGTGCGCGTCGAGTTGAAGGACGAGCCGATCGACGCCGCCAATTCGCTGGTGCAGCTCGCGGCTGGCCTGTTCGGCTTCAACAAGGATACGGTCTATCTCTCGCCGGCGCCGCTCTATCACGCGGCGCCGCTGCGCTGGTGCATGACGACGATGCGGCTCGGCGGTACGGTGATCGTGATGGAAAAATTCGATCCCGAGCGTGCGCTGGAGTTGATCGAGAAATACAAGGTCACTGCCTCACAATGGGTGCCGACGCATTTCGTGCGCATGCTGAAACTGCCCGAAGACGTGCGCATGAAATACGACCACTCGACGTTGAACTGCGCGATCCATGCGGCCGCGCCTTGCCCGGTGCAGACCAAGCAGGCGATGATCGAATGGTGGGGTCCGGTGCTGAAAGAATATTACGCGGGCAGCGAGGGCAACGGGTTCTGCTACATTTCCTCGGAGGAATGGTTGAAGAAGCCGGGCTCGGTCGGCACGGCGAAGATCGGCGTGCTGAAGATCTGCGACGAGGAGTCCAACGAAGTCGCGACGGGCTCCGACGGCACGATCTATTTCGCCGACGGCACGCCGTTCGAATATCACAATGATCCCGAGAAGACCGCGCAGTCGAAGAACAAGCACGGCTGGACGACGCTCGGCGATGTCGGCCATGTCGACGAGGACGGCTATCTGTTCCTCACCGACCGCAAGGCCTTCATGATCATTTCCGGCGGCGTGAACATCTATCCGCAGGAGCTGGAAAACCTGTTGGTCACGCATCCCAAGGTGGCGGACGCCGCCGTGGTCGGCGCGCCAGACGAGGAGATGGGCGAGAAGGTGGTGGCCGTCATCCAGCCGATGAACTGGGCCGACGCCGGCGAAGACCTGCGCGCGGAACTGATGCAATTTGCGCGTGAAAACATCTCGCATGTGAAGGCGCCGAAGCAGATCGACTTCATGGAGGAATTGCCGCGCCATCAGACCGGCAAGCTCTACAAGCGGCTCGTGCGAGATTCATACTGGGGCAAGAAGTCGACGATCGTGTAACGCACCGACAGCCCGTCAATGATGATGGTGGGCCGACAATTCGTGCGCGTGGGAGCGCCTCTCGAGGCCGCCCTCGGCGATCCACTTTCGGGTCGTTTCCGTGGCGCGCGCGATGAGTTGCGGCGCGGCCGAGAAATTGTAGGGTGAGACGTCGAGCGGGCACAGGGCCGGCGCCATATGCACGTCGATCGTGTGCGGCAGGGCTTCGAGCTCCTGCATCAATTGCCAGGCGATCAGCAGCGTGACGGCGTGCAGGGTGCGGCCGATCACGCCCTTCGGCGGCCCGTCGAGCGCGCAGGCATAGCCTGTCGGCAGAACGACGATCCGCGTCGCGCCGAGTTCGACGGCGAGGCGTAGCGGCGTGTTGGCGGCGATCGCGCCGTCCATGAGATGACGGCCGCCGATCGGCACGGTGGGGAATACGCCGGGTATGGCGGCGCTCGCGAGGATCGCGTCGACGACCGGGCCGTTCGACAGCCGCACGCTCATGCCCTGCTGATCCGTCGCCATGATGTGCAGGGGAAGGCGCGCGTCTTCGAAATTCGCAAATTCGAGATGGGTCTCGATCATGCGCCTGAGGCCAGTGGGTTCCACGATATAGTCTGGGTGGCGCAGCAGTCCGAGGACGCGCGAAACGGACATGGGGAAAATGTCGGCGCGCTTCAGGCCGGACCAGATACGCGCGAGACGCGCGACGCCGTCGAGATCGGGAGCGCCGGCGAAATAGGCGGCGTTGATGGCGCCAGCCGAAGCGCCGACCACGAAATCCGGGCTGCAACCGGCTTCGAGCAGGGCGCGGAGCATGCCGACCTGGACGGCGCCGAGACTGCCGCCGCCTGCGAATACGAATCCCGTCGGCCCCTTGCTCATGAGTCCGGTCCGCGCTGCGTTTGCGATCGTGCGTCCCGATCAATCCATCGATCGACGATCCTGTTCGCAAACGCCGTGGCGGCGCAATCCCCTCGGGCGCTTATGACGCGATCGTGACCCCGCCGTCGGCGACGACGATCTGGCCGGTCATGAATGTCGCGGCCTTCGACGCGAGAAAGGCGACGATGCCGCCGATCTCCTCAGGCTCGCCGATGCGGCGCAGCGGGCTGGTGCGGGTGCGCTTTTCGAGGAATTCCGGATTCTCCCACAAAGCTTTCGCGAAGTCGGTCTTCACCAGGCCCGGCGCGATGCAATTTGCGCGGACGTTCTTGGGACCCCATTCGACCGCGAGATTGCGCGCGAGCGCGAAATCGGCGGCCTTGGAGATTCCGTAGACGCCGAGCACGTCCGTGCCGCGGATGCCGCCGATCGAGGAGACGATGATGATCGCGCCGCCGCCCTGTTTGGCCATGACCGGCGCGCAGAGGTTGGAGAGCCAGATGTTGCTCTTCACGTTCGAGCCCATCACCTTGTCGAAGGCCTCGTCCGGCAGTTCGCTCAAGGGGCCGTAGACCGGATTGACGGCGGCGTTGCAGACCAGCGTGTCGATGCGGCCCCACTTGTCGAGCGTGCCCTTCACGAGGGCCTCGACGTCCTGCTTGCGCGAGATGTTGCAGGGAATGACGATCGCCTCGCCGCCCTTGTCGCGAATGCCCTTGGCGACCTCCTCGCAGGCGTCGGCCTTGCGCGAGGAGACGACCACTTTGGCGCCCATCTGCGCCATGATTTCTGCGGCCGCCTTGCCAATGCCGCGGGACGAGCCAGTGACGATGGCAACCTGACCGGTGAGATCGAAGGGGTGGGTCATTGAGGTGTCGATCGTTTGTCCCTTCTCCCCGCGCGCAGGGAGAAGGTGGCCGAAGGCCGGATGAGGGGCTGGTCGGTATGAGGAGGATTCGTCGAGCCGACTCGCCCCTCACCCCAACCCTCTCCCCGCAAGCGGGGAGAGGGGGAGAATTTACGCCGCGATCAGTCCGCCCATGGCCGACAGTTTCGCGAGATGATGGTCGACGTCGCCGAACAGCGTGTCGATCATCGTGCCGCGCTTGAAGTAGTGGCCGACGCGCAGCTCGTAGGTCATGCCGACGCCGCCGTGCAGCTGGATCGACTGCTGGCCGACGAAGCGCAGGGACTTGCCGATCTGCACCTTGGCGGCGGACATGGCGCGCGCGCGTTCGGCCGCATCGTTCTCGCTCGCCATCATCGTCGCGAAATAGGTGATGGAGCGTGATTGTTCGAGGAAGACGAACATTTCAACGGCGCGATGCTGCAGCGACTGGAACGAGCCGATGGTGACGCCGAACTGTTTGCGGGTCTTGAGATATTCGACCGTGTCGGCATGCGCGACGCCCATGCCGCCGACAGCTTCGGCGCATAGTGCGGCCATGGCCTCGTGCACGACGCGCTCGATAACCGGAAAGGCCTTGCCGGGTTCGCCGAGAACGTGGCCTGCCTCGACCTTGACTTTCGATAGCGAGATTTCGGCCGAACGCGTCGCGTCCTGGTTCCAGAAGCCGCGGCGCGAGACGCCGGGCGCACGCGCGTCGACCAGGAAGAGCCCGATGCCGTCTTCGTCGCGGTCGCCGCCGGAGACGCGCGCGCTGACAATGAGCCAGTCGGCGGCGTCGCCGTTCAGCACGAGCGATTTTTCACCGTCGAGGATATAGCCGTCGCCGTCCTTCGTCGCCTTGGTCGTAACGCAGGCGAGGTTGTAGCGCGCGGCGCGCTCGTGATGGGCCAGAGCGAAAATCTTCTCGCCGCCCGCGATCATCGGCACGAGTTCGGCGCGCTGCGCGTCGTTCGCGGCGTGGCGGATGATGCCTCCCGACAGAACGACGGTCGCCATATACGGCTCGACCGCGAGCGCGCGTCCCAGTGATTCCATCACGATCATCGTCTCGACGGGGCCGCCGCCGAAGCCGCCGTCGGCTTCCGCGAAGGGCAGGGCGAGCAGGCCGAGTTCGGCGAACTGGCCCCACATTTCGCGGGAGAAGCCGTGCTCGTTCTTGAGATAGGCCTTGCGCTTGTCGAAGTCGTACTTGTCCGCGACCAGGCGGTCGACGGAGTCCTTGAGCATGCGCTGTTCTTCGGAGAGATCGAAGTCCATGTGTGTTCAACCTTGACTGATTTGCGTCTTTGCGAGGTACGCAGCCACGAAGCAATCCATCCGCGCGTCCAGGTCAGGGGATGGATTGCTTCGCTGCGCTCGCAATGACGGTTTCGTTGCGAATGATCAAAGGCCCAGAATGGCCTTGGCGATGATGTTCTTCTGAATCTCGTTCGAGCCGCCGTAGATCGACACCTTGCGGTAGTTGAAATAGGCGGGCGCGAGCGGCGAGGCCCATTCGGGTCCGACCGGCGGCTCGTTCCAGCCGTCGTGCGTCTCCTGGCGATAGGGCGCGATGTAGGGGCCGGCGACCTCGAGCGCGAGCTCGGTGATCTGCTGCTGGATTTCCGAACCCTTGATCTTGAGGATCGAGGAGGCGGGATCCGGCTTGCCTTTTTCACGCGTCCGCTCTGCCGCAACCACACGCAGCTGCGTCATCTCGAGCGCCTTCAGCTCCACTTCGATCGACGCGAGCTTTTCGCGGAAACGCTGGTTCTCGATCAGCGGCATGTCGCCATCGAGTTCGGCGGTCGCGAGCTGCTTGATGCGGCGGATGCGCTCCTTCGAGGCGCCGACGCGCGCAATGCCCACGCGCTCGTTGCCGAGCAGGAACTTCGCATAGTCCCAGCCCTTGTTCTCCTTGCCGACGAGATTCTCGACCGGCACTTTGACATCGTCAAAGAAGACCTCGTTGACCTCGTGGCCGCCCTCGATCGTGATGATCGGCTTGACCGTGATGCCCGGCGACTTCATGTCGATCAGAAGGAAGGAAATGCCTTCCTGCTTCTTGGCGTTGGGGTCGGTGCGCACGAGCATGAAGATCATGTCGCCGTGCTGGCCGAGCGTCGTCCAGGTCTTCTGGCCGTTGACGATGTAGAAGTCGCCTTCACGCTTGGCGGTGGTGCGCAAGCCTGCGAGATCGGAGCCCGCGCCCGGTTCCGAAAAGCCCTGCGACCACCAGGTGTCGAGATTGGCGATTGCCGGCAGGTATTTCTTCTTCTGCTCCTCCGAGCCGAAGGTGTAGATGACCGGGCCGACCATGCTGACGCCGAAGGCGAGCATCTGCGGCGCGGGAGCGAGCATCTGTTCCTCGAGGAAAATGTACTGCTGCACGGGCGTCCAGCCGGTGCCGCCGTATTCGACCGGCCAGTGCGGCACGGCCCATCCTTTCTTGTTGAGGATGCGCGTCCAGCGGATCATGTCTTCCTTGCTGGCGTGCATGCCGGCGACGAGCTTGTCGCGGATATCCTTCGGCAGGTTTTCCTTGAAGAAGGTTCGCACTTCGTCACGGAAGGCGATTTCCTCCGGCGTGAAACTGAGGTCCATGTTCAGCCTCTTGGTTGGTTGTGTCGTGATGATCTCTTGGTTTCACGCTGAACGCCATTCAGGCGCCGACGCGATTTTCCGGCGCAGCGTCTGCTCGCGCCGGGGCGAACTCCCGCGTCCCGTCGAACGGCCCGGTTCGGCATGCGGAATGCATGAGACGGATCGAAGCGATTTTTCCACACCCTGTCGCGCTGTCGACCATCGTGGCGTCGCGATCGCCCGCAAAGGGCCGTTTCAGCGCGAATGTCCGACAATTTTGCAACGCATTTCCCACTTTATCGTTTGACCGAGACGCTAGTTTGTGATCGATTTCAAGTCAACGAGAACGCGGCGAAAGTCGCGCGTCGATTTCGCAACTGCGAACAGCGTTTCGGGCTGCGAAATTGACGAACGGGGAATGAGTCAAGGCGTCGCGCATCGCTGTTCCGCACGGAATGGTTCGCGCAAAGAACGCCGGCGGGAAACGCGGACAGAGGGTAGGAAGCCTGATGATTTCAGTTGTCGAAGCAGGGCGCAGCGGGACGGCTTGCGCGCCCGACGCGCGCCGCGCGAAATCGGGAGACCATACATGAGTAGTGGGGCAGGCGGGGCGCCGCTTCTGGAAGTGCGCGATGTCGCTGTGCGATTCGACGGCATCGTCGCGCTCGACGGCGTGTCCTTTAAATTGCAGAAGGGGCAGGTGCTGGGGCTGATCGGTCCGAACGGCGCCGGCAAGACCACGATGTTCAACTGCCTGAGCCGGCTCTACACGCCGACCGAGGGCGACGTGCTGTTCGAGGGGCAGAGCATTCTGCCGCGGCCCGCGCACGAAATGGCGGCGATCGGCATCGGGCGCACGTTCCAGAACGTCGCGCTGTTCTCGCGCCTCACGGTTCGCGAGAACGTGCTGATCGGCGGCCACTCGCACACGACCAGCAATTTCTTCAACGATTCGCTGCGGCTTCCGGGTTCGCGCTCGGTCGAGCGCGGTCTGGAAAAAACCGCGCAGGAGCTGATCGACTATCTGCATCTCGGCGATGTGGCCGACCGTCCGGTGGCAGGCCTGCCGTTCGGTACGCAGAAGCGCGTCGAGCTCGCACGCGCGCTCGCGGCTTCGCCGAAGCTGCTGCTGCTCGACGAGCCGGCTGGCGGCCTCAACCACGACGAGGTGCACGAACTCGGGCGTCTGGTGCAGCAGATCCGCGACGACCGCAATGTGACCGTGTTGCTGGTCGAGCATCACATGGGCCTCGTCATGTCGATTTCCGACAATGTCGTCGCTCTCAATTTCGGCAAGAAGATCGCGGAGGGCGCGCCCGACGTGGTGCGCAAGGACCCCGAACTGATCCGCGCCTATCTCGGCGGAGAAGCCGCATGACCAAGCTGCTCGAAGTCAAGGGCCTCACGGCCGGCTATGGTCAGGTGCGCGTGTTGCACGGGCTGGATTTCAGCCTGGACGAAGGCGGCGTCACCACGCTGCTCGGCGCCAACGGCGCCGGCAAGACGACCACGTTGCGCGCGATCTGCGGCATGGTGAAGGCGGGCGGGGAAATCCTGTTCGAAGGCAAGAATATTCTCGGCAAGTCGACCGAGGATGTCGCGCGGCTCGGCGTCGCGCACATCCCGGAGGGGCGTGGTACTTTCACGCGCATGACGACCGAGGAGAACCTGCTTCTCGGCGCCATCAGCCGCAAGGATCAGAAGAACGTCCAGAAAGACATCGACAAGATGTACGACCACTTTCCGCGTCTGAAGCAGCGGCGTCTGCAGCAGGCGGGAACGCTGTCGGGTGGCGAGCAACAGATGCTGGCGATCGCGCGCGCGCTGATGCTGCGGCCGCGGCTGATGCTGCTGGACGAACCGTCCTTCGGTCTCGCGCCCCTCGTCGTGAAGGAGATGTTCGAGATCCTCACCGCGCTGAACAAGGAAGAGAACGCGTCAATGCTCATCGTCGAGCAGAACGCGGCGCTCGCGCTCGGCATCGCGGATGACGCCTATCTCCTCGAAACCGGCTCGATCGTCATGTCGGGCCCCGCGAAACAGATCGGAGCGGACGAGAACGTTCGTCGCTCCTACCTCGGTTATTGAGGAGTCTCTGGTATGGAGCTTCTTTTCCAACAGATCCTGGCGGGCATTTCGACGGGCGCGATTTACGCCTGCATGGCGCTCGCCGTCGTGATGATTTACCAGGCAATCGACCATCTGAACTTCGCCCAGGGCGAAATGGCGATGTTCTCGACTTTCATCGCCTGGCAGCTGATCGAGAAGGGCGTGCCCTACTGGCTCGCCTTCCTCATCACGGTCGTGGTCTCCTTCATCGGCGGCGTGGCGATCGAACGCATCGTGTTCAAGCCGATCGAACATGCGCCCGTGCTCAGCCACGTCGTCATCTTCATCGCGCTCTATTCGGTCATCAACTCGATGGCCGGCTTCATCTGGGACTTCACGGTCAAGAGCTTCCCCTCGCCCTTCGGCTCATCGCCGCTGTTCGGCTCGACGCTGATCTCGTCGCATCAGGGCGGCATGGTGGCCGTGACGCTGGGGCTGCTGCTCCTGCTGTATCTGTTCTTCAGTTACACGAGCGTGGGTCTTGCGATGCGCGCGGCGGCGGCCAATCCCGCCTCGGCGCGGCTCGTCGGCATCCGCGTGTCGTGGATGACGGCGCTCGGCTGGGGCATGGCGGCTGCGATCGGTTCGATCGCCGGCATGCTGATCGCGCCGGTCGTCTTCCTTGAACCCAACATGATGATCTCGATCCTGCTCTATGGTTTCGCGGGCGCCGTTCTCGGCGGCCTGACGAGCCCGGGCGGCGCCGTGCTCGGCGGCTTCGCCGTCGGCGTGATCGAGAACCTCGCTGGCACCTACATTCCCGTCATCGGCGCGGAACTCAAGCTGCCGATCGCGCTGGTCGTGATCGTCGTGGTGCTCGTCTTCAAACCCGCGGGCCTGTTCGGCCGCGTCGTCGTCTCGCGAGTCTGACATGTCGACACACGAAGAAACCGTCGTCCATCACGACATCGGGGAATCGCCGGAAGGCGAGAACCGTCCCATCGCCCGGCCCGCTGGCGCCAACACGAGCTCGGGCGCGCGACGCATCATCTTCCTGGTGCTGCTGGCGATCGCACTGATCCTGCCGGCGTTGCTGAAGAACTTCGTCGTCTTCCAGCTCACGCAGACGATGGTCTATGCCATCGCCATTCTCGGCCTGAACCTGCTCACCGGCTTCAACGGGCAGTTCTCGCTCGGCCATTCGGCCTTCTACGCGGTCGGCGCCTATACGGCGGCGATCATGATGGAACACATGGGCGTCGGCTACGTCTGGACGCTGCCGGTGGCCGGCGTCATCTGCTTCATCCTCGGCTTCCTGTTCGGTCTGCCGGCGTTGCGGCTGGAGGGCGTCTATCTCGCGCTCGCCACCTTCGCGCTCGCGGCCGCCACGCCGCAGATCCTGAAGCTGTCGCCGCTCGAACACTGGACCGGCGGCGTGCAGGGCATCGTCATCACCAAGCCCGACGCGCCCTTCGGGCTGCCATTGAACCAGGATCAATGGCTCTACTATTTCACGCTGATCGTCGGCATCATCCTCTACATCTGCGCGACGAATCTCGTGACCAGCCGCACAGGCCGCGCGCTGATGGCGATCCGCGACAATCCGATCGCGGCGCGTTCGATGGGCGTGAACACCTCGCTCTACAAGGCGAGCGCCTTCGGCCTGTCGGCCCTCTACACCGGCATCGCCGGCGCGCTCGGCGCGATCATCGTGCAGTTCGTCGCTCCCGACAGCTTCACGCTGACCTTGTCGATCGGCTTCCTGGTCGGCCTCGTCGTCGGCGGCGTCGGCTGGCTGCCGGGCGCGCTGTTCGGCGGCGCATTCCTGCTGTTCGTGCCGAACATCGCGGAAGGCGTGTCGAAGGGCCTGTCCGGCGCCGTCTACGGCCTGCTGCTGATCGCCATCATCTATGTGATGCCGTCGGGCCTCGCCGGCTTCGTGCAGGCCATCGTCAACAAGGTACGCGGCAAGTAGGATGGTCCGCGAGCCCTTGGGCTCGCGGTTTCCACATTATCAACGGGACTGCGAGCCGCCGGGCTCGCGGTCCTTTCTTCGTTGAGGAGCACACCATGTCGCGCAGCTATCGCATTGCCGTGATTCCCGGCGACGGCATCGGCAAGGAAACGACGCCCGAAGGCGTGCGCGTGCTTGAACAGGCGGCGAAGAAATTCGGTTTCAGGCTCGAGCAGGACTGGTTCGACTTTTCCTCTTACGATTATTACGCCAAGCACGGCCGCATGCTGCCGGAGGACTGGAAGGAGAAGATCGGCAAGCACGACGCGATCTTCTTCGGCGCCGTCGGCTGGCCGGAGAAAATCGCCGATCACGTGTCGCTCTGGGGCTCTCTCCTGCTGTTTAGGCGAGAATTCGACCAGTTCGTCAACCTGCGGCCGGTCAAACTCATGCCGGGCGTGCCGTGCCCGCTCGCCGGTCGCAAGCCCGGCGACATCGACTTCTATGTCGTGCGTGAAAATACCGAGGGCGAATATTCCTCGATCGGCGGGCGCATGTTTCCCGGCACGGAGCGTGAATTCGTGGTGCAGGAGACGGTGATGACGCGCACCGGCGTCGACCGCATCCTGAAATTCGCCTTCGATCTGGCGCAACGCCGGCCGAAGAAGCATTTGACATCCGCCACCAAGTCCAATGGCATTTCCATTACCATGCCGTACTGGGACGAGCGTGTGGAGGCGATGGCGAAAAGCTATCCGGACGTGAAGTGGGACAAGTACCACATCGACATTCTGACCGCGCATTTCGTGCTGCATCCCGACTGGTTCGACGTCGTGGTGGCGTCCAACCTGTTCGGCGACATCCTCTCCGACCTCGGGCCCGCCTGCGCCGGCACGATCGGCATCGCGCCCTCGGCCAACATCAGCGACGGAGGATTTCCTTCGCTGTTCGAGCCTGTGCATGGCTCTGCGCCGGACATTGCAGGGCAGGGCATCGCCAATCCGATCGGCCAGATCTGGTCGGGCGCGATGATGCTCGAACATCTCGGCGAGCGCGAAGCGGCGGCCGAGATCGTGAGCGCGATCGAGCGCACGCTCGCGGAACGCATGCTTCGCACGCGCGATCTCGGCGGCAATGCGGACACGGTCGCCGCCGGCAAGGCGATCGCGGAGGCGCTGGGCTAACGCCGCGCCGCGAACAGGCGGTAGACCCAATAGCGCTCGTCGGTCTCGATCAGGCGCGCGATGCGGGCGGGCGTTTCGCCCGTCACGCTGCGCACCTCGCGGCCCATGTGCGATTGATCCGCATATCCCGCATCGAGCGCTGTTTGCGCGAGCTTCTTCCTGCCTGCACTCGACAATGACTCGACGCGCGCGTAACGCCGCAATTCGCGCAATGACAGGCCGGTCCAGCCCTTGATGCGTCGCTGGCTTTGACGTGAGCTCCCTATGCGGACGAAGGCGCGGGCCGCGAGCGAACGGGTTCAGTCCTCGGGCCGGGCGAATGCCGGCATCCTTGCGGGACGCGAATCGCACCACAGCGGCGTTGCGCGATGCTGAAAGTCTTAGAATGCGGAGGGCAGATCGTCGCTCACTGCGAGGTTGCGCAGCAGATCGCGAAACTGGCCTGGGGGCAGCGCGTCCAGCGCCAGAATGCGCCCGCGAATGGAACCGGGATCAATGCCGCTCAATGCGCGCAATGCGTCGGGATAGAGGCCGATCGTCATCACGCTGACGCCATCGGGGCTCCAGCTCGTCAGCGGGCGACTGAATGGTCCCGCGACAAAAATTTTGGGCAAGGGCGTCGTCGCATGGCAGGATTGCGACGTCACGCTCGATGTCTGGCCGCAGATGACGCACGATTTCCAGGCTCACGGATGCGCGCGCCCCGAAAGCGGCGAAGCGATCGACCGCATTCGAGCAGCGATCGCGCATTATCGCGCCCGCGACGTGCGGACGCCGTTCGAAACCTGCGCCCAGACTGAATTGCGCAGCGTGCGTGGTTCGCCCGAGGCCGCCTATTTCGCCGAGGCCGCGTCGAATTCCTCGTAGTCGAGCGACAATTGGCGTTTGCCGGTTACGTCGACATAGATGATCACGCCGCGCTCCGCGTCGACAAAGGCATAGGAATGCCAGCCGTTGGCCTGCGCCATGCGGGCGTTGAGCTCATTGTAATAGGCGTCGTTGATACGCACGAGCGGTTCGCCCGGCAATCCCACCGTGAAGATCGGATAGACGTCGCCATTGCACAATTCGACCTTGCGGATCTTCACGCGCGATGTCTCCATCACCTTGCGGGTGGGATGAGACCATGTCGCGAGGTCGAGCGTGCGGCAGCCGCTGGCCTTCTCGCGATAAAGCGCCGTCGCTTCGAGCGGCGTCGCAAAAGCGACGCCCGACGCAATGGAAAACCCCAAGGCGGCGATGGCGAATGGACGCAGGGCGGACATGGCGCAGCTCTCCTGATACGGGAAAAGCCTGCCACGAACCCGCACGCCGCGCCGTGCGCTGGCGCAAGCTTCAACGCGCGACCTGGTTCTCCATCCGCTCCTGATGCACGAGGGCCCAGACATAGGCGGTCACGGCGTCGACGTCGGCGGGCGTGAGATCGCCGTCCTGCCCCGGCGCCAGCTTCATGTTGTTGAGGATGGTCGCCTTGATCTGCGCGAAGCTCTCGCCCCAGTTGAGGCTGCCATTGGTGAGATCGTTGCCGGTCGCCGTGCCCTTGCCGTCCCAGCCGTGGCACTGGAAGCAGGTTCCGCGCGCCGCCTCGCCGTGGAAAATGCGGTCGCCGAGCATCAATTGCTCGCGGGTCGAATTGACCGAGACGGGGAGGGCGTCGACGTTCGGCCGCGGCGGCCGTTCCACGGCTATCGCGGGTGTCGTCAGCACAGCGGTCAGGCCTGCCGCGGCCCGCACGAGCGCGACGACGTGGCTTCTCGAGAACATCATGCGGCCTCCCATGCTCCGGCGGCTCGCCTTCCTTGCATCGGGCGATATTGCGCCGCGCGCGCCGGTCATGCAAACCCTGTCCCTGGCGCGAATTAGAGCGCGCTGTCACAGGCGCGAGGGCCGCTGCGGAATGACCGAGAATCTTCACGTCGAAATCCACGACGGCGTCGCCGAGGTGACGTTGAACCGCCCGCGCCAGCGAAACGCGCTGACATTGTCCATGTATGAACGGCTGCTCGGCTTCTGCGAAAAGGCGGCGCGCGATTCCAGCCTGCGTGTCGTTCTGATCACCGGCGCGGGCGACAAGGCCTTCGCGGCGGGCACCGATATCGCCGAGTTCCACACGGTCAAGACAGCCGACGACGGGCTTGCCTACGAGGCGAAGATCGAGCGCGTGCTGTCGGCGCTGGAGACCCTCGCGATTCCGACGATCGCGGCGATCGCGGGCGCCTGCACAGGCGGTGGGGCTGCGATCGCGGCCTGCTGCGACCTGCGCATCGCCACACGCTCCATGAAGTTCGGCTTTCCGATCTCGCGCACGCTCGGCAATTGCCTGTCGGTCGCCAATTACGCGCGGCTCGCGCATCTGATCGGGCCGGCGCGGGTGAAGGACCTGTTTTTCACGGCGCGACTGATGGAGGCGGACGAGGCGTTTGCTGTCGGGGTCGTCAACGAACTCGTGGACGATCATGAAACGCTGATGCGTCGTGCGCGAGAAGTCGCGGCGACGGTTGCCGGCCATGCGCCGCTGACGCTGCGCGCGACGAAGGAGGCGCTGCGCCGTATCGCCGCCGCGCAGACGCTGCCGCCCGACGACGATCTCGTGGGGCTGTGCTACGCCTCGCAGGATTTTCGGGAGGGGATCGACTCCTTCCTGGCGAAGCGCGCGCCACAGTGGAAGGGTCGCTGAGCGTGATGAAGCATCTCTTCGACGGCCTCAAGATCATCGACTGCGCGAGCTTCATCGCCGCGCCGGCTGCGGCGACCATCCTGTCGGATTTCGGCGCCGAGGTGATCAAGATCGAACCGCCGACAGGCGACGCCTATCGTCAGACCGGCCCTGCGCCCGGCCAGCCCGCGACCGAGCACAATTTTCCGTGGATCATGGACTCGCGCAACAAGCGGAGCATCGCCGTCGATCTCGCCACGGCCGACGGCGAGGAAATATTGCGGCGCCTCAGCGCCGACGCCGACGTGTTCATCACCAACTATCCGATGCGCGTGCGTGAAAAGCTGGGTTTCGATTTCGCCACGCTCGAAAGGCTCAATCCGCGTCTGATCTATGCGTCGTTCTCCGGCTATGGCGACAAGGGCGCCGAGGCCGAAAAGCCAGGCTTCGACACGACGGCCTGGTGGGCGCGCTCGGGCATGATGGACGCGGTTCGCGCAGCGGGCGCGCCGCCTGCGCGCTCGACCGGAGGCATGGGCGATCATCCGACGTCGCTCGCGGTCCTGTCGGGTATTTTGATGGCGCTCTACCGGCGCGAGAAGACGGGGCAGGGCGCGGAAGTGACGTCGTCGCTGATCGCCAGCGGCATTTGGGCCAACGCCTTTCTCGTGCAGGCGGCGCTTTGCGGCGCGGAGTTTTCGCCGCCGAAGCCAAGGGAACTGGCCAGCAATGCGCTGGCGACGTTCTACCAGTGCCGCGACGGGCTGTGGCTGATCCTGTCGATCCACAACGAGGAGCGGCTGTGGCCAGAGCTGGTCGCCTGCCTGGAACGGCCGGATCTTGCAGACGACCCGCGCTTTCGCACCAAGCCAGACAGGCTGGCGCATGCGCGCGCCTTGATCGACGAACTCGACGCGGCCTTCTCGACGCGCGATCGCGCCGACTGGCGCGCGCGCCTCAACGCGCGCGGCATATTGTTCGAGATCGTCGCGCCGGTGACCGACGTCCCCAATGATCCGCAGGCCCTGCAAAACGACATACTCGTGCCTTTCGCCGACAGCGATCTCAAGACGGTGAATTCGCCGATCTGGATCAGCGGCGAGGACAAGGTCGCGCCGCGCATGGCGCCGGATCTCGGCCAGCACACGGATGAGGTCCTGCGCGAAATCGGTTTTGGCGAAGCCGATATCGCGCGCATGCGCGCGACCAAGGCCGTCGTCTGAAACTTATTTTGGCACGATTTTGCGGCCGTTTTTCTTCAATGGAGGCTTGATCACGGGCATGCGGGGGCGGCCGTGCGGCGGCGGTTTCACCTGCATTTCGGGATCGACGTGCGTCGGCGGCCTGATCACGCCGTGTGACTTGTTCAGCTTGTGGCTGAGAGAGCCTTTCGGTTGCTCCTGCTGCGTTTCGCGCGGCGCGGCGTAGGCCGCGCCGCCCATGGTGAGCAGCGCGGCGAGTGCGATGAATGTCTTCATCCGGCAAAAACGCCCGCCGCGCGGCGCAGTTCCGAGACGCCCGCCCGGCCGGCTACTTTCCGGTCGTCACCATGATCTTGCCGAGATGGGCCGAGCTTTCCATCAGCTCGTGCGCCTGCCGAGTCTGTTCCATCGGGAAGGTCGCATGGACGAGCGGCTTGACCGCGCCGGTGTCGAGCAGCGGCCAGACCTTTTCACGCAAGGCGGCTGCGACGGTCGCTTTCTGCGCAAGCGTGCGCGGACGCAGGGTCGAGCCGGTCAAGGTCAAGCGCTTCACCATCACGGGCGTGAAGTTCAGCTTCTCGACCATCGGCCCCTGCAGGAAGGCGATCTGCACCAGCCTGCCCTCGAGCGCGAGGATCGAGACGTTCTTCGGAATGTAGGGCCCGCCGACCATGTCGAGAATGACGTCGACGCCGCGCTTTTCGGTGATCTTGAGGACTTCCGCGACGAAATCCTGCGTGCGGTAGTCGATGGCGTAATCTGCGCCGATCTTGCGGCAGAAGTCACACTTTTCAGCAGAGCCGGCGGTGGCGATTACCGTGGCGCCGAAATGCTTGGCGAGCTGGATCGCAGTGGAGCCGATGCCCGAGGAGCCGCCGTGCACGAGCAGGGTTTCGCCCCTGGTCAGTCGCCCTCTCGTGAAAACGTTGTCGTAGACGGTGAAATAGGTTTCCGGAACGCCGGCGGCTTCCAGCATGGACAAGGCCTTGGGGCGCGGCAGGCATAGCGCGGCGTCGGCCAGCGCATATTCGGCATAGCCGCCGGAGCCGACCAGCGCGCAGACCTCGTCGCCGACACTTACGCCCGTCACGTTCGGACCCAGCGCGACGATGCGGCCGGCGATCTCGAGGCCTGGCACTTGGGTTTCGCCGGGCGGCGGCGGATAGGCGCCGGTGCGCTGGATGCAGTCCGGACGGTTGATGCCGAAGGCGGCGACTTCGACCAGAACCTTGCCGGCGCCGGGCGTAGGAACCTCGGCCTCGACCAGTTTGACGACCTCGGGTCCGCCCGCGCCATCGAAAATCACCTGACGCATTTTGGTCGGCAGTGCGGGCATGGGGTTTTCCTCCGTTGATCCCCCGGAATTAGGGGATTGCGGCTCGGAGAGCAATGTGGCCACTCGGGCTCGGACGGTATAGTGAAGCGCAGCGAATCAGCGCGCCCGAGAGCGCGCGGTTCTGCTGGACCGCTTGGCTCGGCGCGCCTTCGGGAAGGCGACGGCGCCAGCGACAGAGGGACAGGCGAAAACGCAATGAGCATTGCCGCGACACAGGAACGAGGCGCGCCGCAGATCTGGACGCTGCTCGCAGGACTTCTGCTGCTCGGCGCGAGCATTTCGCTTGCCGGCATGGGCGGATGGGAGGCTGCCGCGGGCGCGGCGGCGACGGCCGCGCTCGGGCTTGCGCTTGTCAATCCGGAAACGCGCTTCCTGCCCGCACTGTCGCGGGTCGGCTGGTTCGACGCTCTGGTCGTCGGCGTCTACGCGCTGCTGTGCAATCCGCAAGCCTTCCTGTGGCGCGCCGCGAACAACTGGAGCGAACTCTTCGCCTTCACGTCTGTCGGCGCCTCCTATGCGGCAGGCCTCTATATCGCCTCGCTGCTCATCATCATGGCCTATTCAGGCCGCAGGCCGCAGGCGGCGGCCAACGGCGCTCTCGCGCTCATTCCCTTCGTCTTCTGCCTGTTTCTCGCCATCGGCTCCAATCTTCCGGCCGACCTCGGACGCAAGCTGACCTTCAACGCGCCGCTCGACTATTTCGTCGTCGCCGCGATCGGCCGCGCGCCGATCCTCATTCTGCTCAACGAGGCCGTCGTCGCCGGCGCCTCGATCGCGCTCGGCCGCAAACCGCAGGGTGGCGCGCGCCTGCACGCCATGCTGTTCGGCGCGGCGATCTTCGCGTCCTTCACGCCGAACATCGCGACCTACGGGTCGCTGCAATTCGCTCAAAACCTGCCGCCGGCGCTCGGCGTTCTCTTCACGGCCATGATGGCCGCCATCTCGCAGGCGGGCCTGTGGGGCGAGACCTATCTGATCACGCAGACCGTGACCGACCTGCTGCACGGCAAGCCGCCGATCGAGCCGGCCGTGCGCAAGCCGTGGTCGTCGGGCGCGGGCAAGGGCGCCGTCTACGGCTTCGTCTTCATGCTGCTGATCGGCGCGGTCGGCGCCTTCACACAGAATGCAAAGCTGTTCGACGCCTTTGTTTCGACCGGCGTGTTCGGCGCTGCGATCGTCGGCGGAATTTTCTATCCGCTCGGCCGCGCTATCATGGAGAGCACGGATTCGACGCCCCCCTTCTGGGGCCGTCTCGTGCGCGAATATCAGCGCCCCTCGAACTATCTGCGCGGGCTTGCCGTCGGCGCGGCGATCTGGCTCGGCGCGTCGCTCGGCACGCCGGCGTGGCTCGGCGGCGATCGTTTCCTGTTCGGCGCGCTTTCGGGCGCGGCCGCCTATGCCGGTATCGATTTCCTGTCCGATCTTGCGCCCATCCTCACGGGCCGGCGCCGTCGGCTGTCGAGCTGGCGCGTCTATCTGTTCGGCACGCTGCTCGGCGGCCTCGTCGGCGGCGCGCTCGGCTGGTATTTCGACACGCTTCAGCTCGATACGGTGCAGAGCAAGTTCTACGTCTATACGGCGATCTTCTATCCGCACTGGGGTCGGCCCATCAACGACTACGGCATCACGCCGTTGTTCCAGCGGTGGGGCCAGACGAGCCTCGGGCCGGCGCAGGGTGCGGTGAAGACGCTCTATCTGGAATCGCTGTCGGGCGTGATCCAGTGGATTTTCGCGGCGCCGCTGTTCTCCATCAACCTTTTCTTCCTGACCGCGCTGGTGAAGCGCGATCTCAAGCCGCTGCGCAAACTGTTCAGCGAGGAGGGCGTGCGCCAGCTGGTCGACAACGCCATTCTCGTGCTGCGCTGGGGCCTGTGGATGGCGCCGATCATCTACACCTTCCTGAAGTCGGTGCCGGACCCCGCCTGGTACAATCAGGACGGCCTGATCCGCACCGGCATGGCGACGCTGATGCAGGCGACGCAGCCGCACCAGTCCTTCGTCGACTGGTCGCTCGCGGTCTTCACCGCGCTGCTCGCCTATGACTGGCTGCGTGTGTTGATCTGGTTCGATCACATGGGCTTGCGCGTCGCGACGCTGGTCAACCTCTCCTTCGTCGGCGGCGACGCGCTGGATGAATCCTCCGCGCGTTTTCTCGGCAAGGCGCAGACGAGCCGCGCGATCCCGGAGGGTCTGCGCCGCTTCGGCACGTGGATGCCGCTGCTGCTGCCCTTCTACATTCCCGCCGGCGCGAACTGGGACAAGGCCTGGACGGGCGCGGAGAAACTGCGCGCGGTGGCGCAGCCGACCCTCAACCTGCTGCTCGGCTACGCGGTGGTGGCGGCCGCCGCCGCCATTATCCTCGCCGCGCTCGTCCTGCGACGGCTCGCGGTCACCGGCAAGCGCGCGCCGGCTTTTGGGACCGGCGTCGGCGGCCTGCCGGATTCGCGGCCCTTCATCCTCACCAACGGCTATCTGACGAGCGAATGGTACGATGACGGGCAGGGCGTGAGCCGTGTCGAGCGCAACGCGCGCACGGGGCCGCAGATCGACATCACGCGCCAGCCGGACGATCCCGGCCAGCCGCGCGGCAAGTTCGTTTATTTCCGCGAGGGCGAGGGCGATCTCTGGTCGCTCGGCGCCGCGCCGATAGCGGGCGGCGAACCGACCAAGCTGCAACGCCTGTCGCCGACGCGGCTCTTCCTGACACGCACGATGCACGGGCTGCGTGTGGAGGCGACGATCGAGGTCGTGGAGACCGAGGCGGTCGAGGTCACGCGGATCAAGATCGTCAATCTCGAGAATCGGCCGCGCCGCATCACGGTGGCGACGTTGCGCGAATGGGTGGTGAACGAGACCGGCGTCGAGCGACGCGACGCCGCCTATAACGCCCTGCATGTCGGCACGTGGTTCATGAACCAGCCCGCCGCCATCATCGCGCAGAACCGTTTGCTCAAGACGCCGCAGCTGCGCCAGTCGCAGCGGCGCATGTCGCACGAGGTCGCTTTTCACGCGGCGGGGCCGGGTGAGACCGGCGACGTGCGGCTCGTCGGCTACGAGGACATGAAGTCGCGCTTCTATGGCATGGGAACGTCGGCCGATCCCGACGCGTTGCTCGGCCGCGCCAAAATGCGCGATGTGTCCGACGATGGCCTGCTGTATTCATTCGAGCCCTGCGGCGCTCTCGCCTTCGAGGCGCGCGTGGCGCCGGAAAGCGCGGCCGAGATCGTGTTGGTCGACGGCTGGGCGCGCGATTTTTCCGCTGCTGTCGAGGCCATCGCGCGCCACCTGAACGCCGATGCGCCGGCGGCCGAAGATCTTTCGCGCGTCGAGACGCGCGTACGCACGCTTCTGCCCGCGCCGGCGCTGCCAGGCGCTTCCGCCACATTCGGCGCGGACGGCAAGACGCTGACGGTCACGCCCGGCATGCCGCGCCCCTATGCGCATGTCATCGCCAACAATCACGGGTCCGGCGCCGTCATGACGGCGGAAGGCGATATCTTCTCCTTCGCGATCAACGCGCGGCAGAATTCGCTTACCCCCTTCCGCATGGGCGAGGGCCGTTTCGGTCCGGCCGGCCAGGCGATCTACGTGCGCGACATGGGCAGCGGCGACACAGATTGCGCGACATTCGCGCCGTTGCGCCGCATGGACGGCAAATACGAGGCCGAGTTTGGTCTCGGCTATGTCGTCTATCGTCGCACACGTCCCGATCTCGATCTCGAGATGACGGTGTTCGCGCCCGCCGGCCGCGCCTGCGAGACCAAGATCCTGCGCATCGTCAACAAGACCGCGAGCGACCGCATCTTCAACGTCGTGCCGATCGCCGAGATCGCGCTCGACGAGACGATGGTGGAGAGCCAGGGCTCGATCCAGATAAGGGCCGACGACAACGGCGCGGCGCTCTACTTCCGCAATCCGAAAAACCATTTCGCCAAGGGCTGGGCCTTCGCCTCGACCTCGCTCGCAGCCGAATTCGCGGAGAGTTCGCGCGAGCGCGCGGTCGGCCGCGACCGCAGCGGTTCGGTCGTGCCCTACATGGTCGAGCACAGCCATCCCGAACTCGCCAACCAGCCGCGCCAGCGCACGGTGGCGGCTTTCTGCGGACCAGTGGAAGTGAAGGCGGGCGGCGAGGCGAAGATCGTGTTCTCGCTCGGCCAGACCGGCGGGCTGGAAGAGGCCGCGCATTTCGCGGAAGTGGCGCGCGGCGTCGGCTGGGCCGAGCGCATGCTGATCGAGACGAAGAATTTCTGGACCGACACGCTCGGCGTGCTGCGCATCGAGACCAACAAGCCGGAATTCGATCGCCTCGTGAACGACTGGCTGCCTTACCAGTTGCTCGCCTCGCGCCTGTGGGGCCGCACCGGCCCCGCGCAGCGTTCCGGCGCGACCGGCTATCGCGACCAGTTGCAGGACGTGCTGCCGCTGACTTTTCTCGCGCCGGAGCTGACGCGCCGGCAACTGCTGCTGCATGCCGCGCGCCAGTTCATCGAGGGCGATGCGGTGAAGTGGTGGCACACGGCGCCTGGCGGCGGCACCGGGCTCGGCGATCGCACGATCGCTTCCGATCCGCATCTTTGGCTGCCTTTCGTGACGACCCGCTATGTCGCGGCGACCGGCGACGACGCCGTGCTAGACGTCGAGACGGGTTTCATCGAGACGGCGCTGCTGCCGAAGGGCGTGGAGAGCAACGCCGACGTGCCGCTACCCTCGCGCGAGAGCGCGAAGCTGTTCGATCATTGCCGCCTCGCGATCGAATGGACGCTCGCGCGCTTCGGCCGCAACGGCCTGCCGCTGATGGGCGCCGGCGACTGGGACGACGGCATGAATCTCATTGGGCTGGAAGGGCGCGGCGAGAGCGTGTGGGTCGGCTTTTTCCTGCACGGCATTCTCGTCGATTTCGCGAAGCTCTGCGAGAAGCGCGGCAAGCGCGCGCTGGCGGCGCGCTATCGCGACACCGCCGACAAGCTGCGGGCCTCGCTCGACAAATGCTGGCGCGGCGACCGCTATCTGCGCGCTTTCGCCGACAGCGGCAAGGAAGTGACGCCGATGAGCGCGATGGTCTCCTCGTGGCCGGTCATCTCCGGCGCGGTGGATTTTTCGCGCGGAGTCGAATGCGTCGAGAGCGCGCTCGCCGTGCTCGAGCGGCCGGATCGCATCCTGCTCGTTCATCCGCACTACGACGAGCAATCCGATCCCTTCCCCGGCCGCTCCGCGGAATATCCGCCGGGCGTACGCGAGAACGGCGGGCAATATTCGCACGGCGTGTCATGGTTCGTGGATGCGCTGGTGCTGCTGGCCGAACAGGCGCAGTCCAAGGGCGACGCCAAGGAAGCCGCGCGGCTGTTCGCGCGCGCCTACAAATGCTGGGTCGAGATTTCGCCGCTGTCGAAATATGCGACGCCGGAGGCGGCCGAGCGCTACGGACTGCCGCCGCACCAGCAGGCCGCCGATGTTTACGAGGGGCCGGGCTACGAAGGGCGTGGCGGCTGGGCCTGGTACACGGGGTCGGCGGCGCGCATGATGATTGGCGCCTATGCGCTGATCGGCCTCAAGCTCGAAAAGGGCGAGTTCTCGCTCCGGGCGGACGCCTTCGATCCGAAGGGCGAGCTTCAGTTGAAACGGGTCGTCTACAAGGGCAAGATCTATACGGCGACGAACGCGGAAACGAAGGCGGTGGAGACGGTTTGAGTTCGGACCGCGAGCCTTCTGGCTCGCGGTGGACAAGACGAGCCTGGAAGCTCGCGGTTCCGTCTGCCCGCTTCTGTTTGAGTTTGTCCGGCGTCAGGCTGGCGAGAGCTCGAAAGCACGCGTTCTCGACAATTCGCGAGTAACGCGTAACATGGAGTTTCGGCCAAGTTTTCAGTAATTCGTATGTTGCGTTTGTTTATTGTGTTTGTGGCGCTATTTGCGCCGGGTCTTGCGTGGGCGGGCGCCTTCATGCATCCGCCCGGGCGCGGCCAGGTCATCGCCGAACTTGCATTCAGCGAAGCCAATATCGCCTATGACGCGCTCGGCCGCGCTGGCGTGATCCCCGCCTGGCGCAAGTTCGAACTCTCGACCTATGCCGAATACGGGCTGACCGAGTTCGTCACGCTGATCGGCGATCCCTCCTGGTTTACGTTTCGGGCGAAGCCGCCTGGCGTCAGCCGTACGCGGCTCGGTGCGGCCGAGGCGGGCGCGCGTGTGCGATTGGTTGAATGGGGCGAGGGGATCGTCTCGGCGCAGGCGACCGCGCGTCTTGCGCCGGCGGGTCGCGCGGCGGCGGCCTATCTCGACATGCGTGAGACCACGCAGGTCGATGTGCGGCTGCTCTACGGCCGCAAAATGGAAATGTTCGGCTCTAGCGGCTATGTCGATCTGCAGATTGGTTTTCGTACGCGCGCCGCCTTCGGACATCAGCTGCGGTTCGACGCCACCTGGGCGATGCGTCCGTTCGAGCGCACGACGCTCATGCTGCAATCCTTCACCGCGATCAATCCGGGCCGGCTCGGCGACCGTTTCATGTTGTCGCAGAAGCTGAAGGCGAGCGTCGTCTACGATGTGACCGAAGCATTGTCGCTTCAGGTCGGCGGTCAAATGGCGATGCGCGGGGTGAATTCGGCGGCCGAACGTGGCATCGTCGCCGCCGTATGGTGGAAGTTTTGATCACGATCCATGAATGACACGTTCGGCCTGATCCTCGCCGGCGGGCAGGGGCGGCGCATGGGCGGCGCCGACAAGGCGCTGTTGCAGCTCGCCGGCCTGCCGCTCGGGGCGCATGCCGCCGTGCGGCTTGGACCACAATGCGGAGCGCTGGCGCTCAATGCCAATGGTTCCGCCGAACGGCTGTCGGCTCTCGGACTGCCCGTCGTCGCCGACGAGATCGCCGACGCCGGTCCGCTCGCGGGCGTTCTCGCCGGCCTACGTTTCGCCCGTGAGAGCGGGTATGCCTTTCTCTGCACGCTGTCCGTCGATGCGCCCTTCGCGCCGCTCGATCTCGTGGCGCGCCTGCATGAAGCACGGCGCGTGGCGAGCGCCGGGATGGCGGTCGCCGCCTCGGGCGGGCGGCGACACCATGTCATCGCGCTGTGGCCGCTCGCGCTGGAGACGGAGCTGCGACGCGCACTGGTTGAAGAAGGGTTGCGGAAGGCCGAGACATTCGTCGACCGACAGTCGCCTGCAATCGCTGAATGGCCGGATGCGCCGCTCGATCCCTTCTTCAACGTCAACCGGCCCGAAGATCTCGCGCGGGCCGAAGAGATGGCGTGTTCAGGCTGACGCGCTCTGGCGGCCGGCCGCGCGCCACCAACGGTCGAGTTCGGAAATTTCCGGCCGTATCTGGGCGTCGAGGCCGTCGGCGAAAGCGTTCCAGGCGTCGGCGTAGCGTAGCGGCACGGCGATCAGCACCGCCTCGCCCTCAGCGACCGCAGCGCCGATCTCCGCGATCATTCCAGCGCCCTCGCTCTCGAGGCGGCCGAAGCGATTGACGACGAGCAAGTCCGGTTTTTCGCCGCGCGCGCGGTCGAGCATGCGGGCGGCGACCGCGATGGCTGCGGGATCGACCGCGCAACCCGTCGCTTCCGCGCCGAGATCCTGCATGATGGGCAAGCATTCGCCGGTCGAGAGATCGCGTACTCGCAGATCGCGCTCCTCGGCGCCGGGCTCCTGCACGAGGCCCGCGACCTTCGCGCCCCGCGCGCGCAGGCCCTCGATGAAGGCGCGCATGACGTCGTCGACCGCCTCTTCGCGATCGAAGAGGACGGCCGCGAGGCGGCTGGTGGGTGTGGCTTCCGCATTGCGCATGGCCTCTGCTAGATACAGGATGATGAGCGATCAAGAAAGAACGGCCGCCGCATGCGTGTGATCGGCCTCGCGGGTTGGAGCGGCGCGGGCAAGACCACGCTGATCGAGAAACTCATTCCCGAAATACGGCGACGCGGCTTCAGCGTCTCGACGCTGAAGCACGCCCACCATGCCTTCGACATGGACAGGCCGGGCAAGGATTCGCATCGTCATCGCGAGGCGGGCGCGGCGCAGGTGCTGGTCGCCTCGACGCAACGGCTGGCGCTGCTGACCGAATTGCGCGACGCGCCGGAACCGCGCCTCGCCGATCTCCTGCTTATGTTCGCACCCGTCGATTTCGTTTTGATTGAAGGGTTTCGGTCGGACGCGCACGCCAAGATCGAGATTTTCCGCGAGGCCAACGGCAAGCCGTTGCGTTATCCCGAGGACGACCAGATCGTGGCCCTGATTTCGGATCTCGCGACGCCGCCGGACCATTTGCCGCATGCGCATATCGACGATGTCGCGGCGGCCGCCGACCTCGTGCTTGCGCATGCGCAGGAGCTCGACGACGCGCTGGCGCGCCTGGGCGCGTAGGGCAAGACTTTGCGCCGCTTGTCGCGGCGGCGGAAATCCTGTTTGCTCTGCAACAGTTTAAGTCGAAAGGACCAAACTTGTTGCAGCTTCGCCCGCTCAGAATTCCGCTCGCCTGCGTCGGCCTTCTCCTCGCGGGCGCGCCGGCGCGCGCCAACGATTCGATGGCGGCGCTGACCGCCGGTGGGCTGGTGTTCGGCAAGTCGAACGACATCGAGATGCGCTCCGAGGATTTGTCGATTTCCGAGAAGGAGATCGTCGTGCGCTATCGGTTCTTCAATCGCGCGAGCGTGGACCAGACCATCCTCGTCGCCTTTCCCATGCCCGGCGTCGACTGGAATGACGCCAACAATATCGCCGTGCCCGACGACGAGGCCGACAATTTCCTGCACTTCCGCACGAGTGTCGACGGCGTGGCGGTGAAGTCGAATGTCGAGCAGAAGGCGCTGGTCGCCGGCAGGGACGTCGCAGCGCGTTTGAAGGCGCTCAACATCCCACTTATGCCGCGTGCGAAAAAGACGCATGCGGCCCTCGATGCGCTGCCGAAAGACGTGCAGAAGCAGCTCGAGGCGGAAAAGATCGTGCGCGTCGACGAATATGACGTGGGCAAAGGCATGGAGCGTCACATCGCGCCTGACTGGACTCTGAAACAGAGCTATTTCTGGAAGCAGACTTTCCCTGCCGGCCATGAAATCGCGATCGAGCATCGCTATACGCCGAGCGTCGGCGCGACCGTGCAGACCTCCGTGCTGAGCAAGGATGCGGACGCCGAGACGAAGCGGGATTATCGGACGCGCTTCTGCGCCGACAAGGATTTTGTCAACGGCGTGCAGGCGATGACCCGCAGGAACAACGGAAACCCGCCCCCCGAGTATCGCATCTCCTATGTGCTGACGACGGGCGCCAATTGGGCCGGCCCGATCGGGGACTATCGGCTGACGGTCGACAAGGGCCGGACAGATGCGCTGATCAGCTTTTGCGAAACGGGCGTGAAGAAGATCGGGCCGACGACATTCGAGGTTCGCCACCAGAATTTCACGCCGACGCGCGATATCGATATCATGATCGTGCGGGCGGGCGAGTAGCTTTGCGCGAAAAACCTGCCTGGGGGGCATAGATGAGAATGTTTGCGGCGGCGAGCGCGCTTGCGCTCGCGGGTTTCCTGTCCACGGGCGCGTTCGGCGCGTCACGGCCGGCTTCATGTACGCTGGTCGTGAAAGGCAAGACCTACATCAACGGCCCGTGCGAGTTCGACGCCGACAAGGACGGATCGTTCCGCATCTCGGCCAAGGATTATTTCGCTTATGTCAACGTGACCGGAAAGACGGCGGAAGCTTCCTGGAACGCCGATCCGAAGGCGACCCATGCGCATGCGCCGCTTGGCGCGCTGACGCGCAAGGGCGCGTGCTGGGAAAACGCCGACGCGAGAATCTGCGCGCGCGACCTGCCAGCGACGCAGAAGGCGGCCGCGCTCGCAGCCCGGCCCAACGGCGAGTACATTTATCCTGATTATTCCGGGGCGTCGCAGAGTTGCGTGATCGCGCGCGGCGGCAAGTGGGTGGAGGGCGCGCTTCTCGTGCTCGACACATGTCCCGGCGATCGATCCGCCAATCGTTTCGTTCGGGCGGGCGATGCAATGAAGATCGACAAGGCCGACGGCCTCTGCGCCGGCGTCGCGCCGGGCGCAAAGCAGCTTGTCGTGCTGCAGAAATGCGGCGGTCCCGGCGCTGCGTGGACCGCGAGCGCCAGCGCGACGACTTCCGCCGCCGTGCGCTCGGCGAACGGGACGTGCTGGACAATCCCGAAAATGGCCGTCGACGACGCCAAGTTTCCGTTCGAGATCGTCGCCGCGCCCTGCGCGAAGGATGACAAGCAGCTCAAGTTCTTCTTCGAGAAGTCCTGAGCGCGTCGTCGATCAGCGCATTGCATTCCGCGAGAGCGGCGCCGTCGCCGCCGCGATCGGGATGCAGCGCGCGTGCGGCGAGACGACGCAGCGCGCGCAGACGCCGTGCGTCGCTCCCGGCCTTGGCGATGGCGCCGCGCATGGCTTCGATATCAGGCAATGCGACGCTGTCGGCGGGCGCGCGACCAATCTGCGCGGCATAGGCGCGAGCGGCTTCGCGGGCGCTACACACGATGTCGGGTAGGGCTTCGCCGAGATGAGCGCCCAGTCGCATCGTCGCCGGACGCGCACGCACAGTGTCGTTGTGGGCGATGCTTGCTAGGATGGAGGCGAAATCAGACATGCGGCGCGCTCGCGTTGGCGTTGCGCAGCATGAATGCGCTTTCGTAACAAAACGTAGTTTCCGTTTCGTCAGGCGTCGGAAGAGCGACGGCTGAGGACAAGCGAGGCCGCCGCGGCGACGACGAGCGCGGCGCAGCCCGCCACGACATAGGCGAATGCGGCGTTTCGAGCCGACCACAGAAAACCGAAGGCGGAATTGCCGATCACGAGCGCGATGGCGCTCGCGATATTGAACAGGCCGAAGGCGGTGCCACGCAGGCTTTCGGGCGCGGTGTCGGCGACGAGCTTGGCGAACAGGCCCTGCGACAGAGCCATGTGCGCGCCCCACAGAGCGACGCCGCAGAAGAAGAGCGGCAGCGACGTCGCCGTCGCGAGAACGAGATCGGCCGCGCAGAGAGCGAGCAGTCCCGCGACGATCATCGTGCGCGGCGAGACGCGATCCGACAGCGCGCCGGCTGGATAGGCGCCGAGACCATAGACGACGCTCATCGCGACGAGGACGATCGGCGCCCAGGCGGGATCGAGGCCGAGGCCCGTGGCGCGCAGGACGAGAAAGGCCTCCGCGACGCGCACGCCCGCGAGCGCAGCGCCGAGCGCGACGACGATCCAGAATTCGCGCGGCATGCGTTCGGCTGCGGCAAGCGACAGCGGAAACTCCGCGCTTCTGGGCGTCGCGCTGTCCGCGGGCACGAATACGGCGAGCGTAGCGACAGATAAAAGCGCGGGAATGATCGCCAGCGCGAAGACGAGACGAAAATTGTCGGAGCTCGCCAACATCAGGCCGATGGCGGCGAGCGGGCCGACGATGCCTCCAATCGTGTCGAGCGACTGGCGCAGGCCAAAGGCGGCGCCGCGCTGTTCGGGCGGCGTGAGGTCCGCAATCAGCGCGTCGCGCGGCGCGCCGCGCACACCCTTGCCGAAGCGGTCCACGAGATGGGCTGCAACGACGAGGAAGGGGCCGACCGCCAGCGCGAAAACAGGCTTCGTCGCGGCGGCGAGGCCATAGCCGATCAGCGCCGGCAGCTTGCGGCGGCCGAGCCAGTCGGAGAGCGCGCCGGAAAAGATCTTGACCGCGAGAGTGGTTGCTTCCGCGAAGCCCTCGATGATTCCGATGGCGGCGGCTGACAGGCCGAGCACGGTCGTGAGATAGATCGGCAGCAGCGCATGGATCGCCTCGGAAGAAACGTCCATGAACATGGAGGTGAAGCCGAGCGCCCAGATCGCGCGCGACAGGCGGGGGCGATCAGCCGTCTTCAAGACGTTCGCCCCCTTGCCAGACCGCGAGCCCGATGGCTCGCGGTCCATCTAAAGCGTCCACATGCGCGCGACCGCCGCCGCGCGGATCGCGGACGCCGTCGTTACAGCTCCGCCCTGCGCCGTCGCCGCCGCCCGCAATGCGGCGGCGACGCGCGGGCCTGCTTCCGGTGCGGCGAAGGCGGCCGCCGGGTCGCTCGATGCGAGAGATTTTGCGACGAGATCGCGTTCCGTGCGGGTTCCCCCGATCACCAGGGCGAGCTGGAAGGCGAGCGCGGCGAGATCGTCGGGCGCGTCGTGACGCGCGAGGCGATAGGCGTTGACGAGACGGTTGACGTTGCGCGGCGCGGGCCCGGCGAGGGACGCCAGCGCGGTCAACAGGCGCGTCTCGGGCTCGGCGAGCGGCAGTTCGAGCCGGGATGTCGCCTGCGGCGCGCGCTGCTCGCGTCGCGACGGCGCGCGGCCGGCGAGCTGTTCGACGAAGGCGCTCCAGCCCGGCGCCTCCATGGCGCCGAGCGCGAGCGGCGTCTGGATGACGCGCGCCAGCTCGACGCCGGCGCCCTCGACGGAATCGAAATGGCGCGGATCGAAGGCGGTCACCAGAGCGAAAGCCGGACGCGCGAGCGCGGAGGCGACGTTCTGCAAGAGGGCGAGCCCCTTTTGAGGCGGCAGGCGGTCGAGAGAATCGATCGCGATGACGTAACGCGCGGGCGCCGCGCCGGCGGACTTGCCGTCGCCCTCCCCCGCGCAGGCCGCATCGAGCGCCGCGAAATAGGCGCGTGCTTCGCCGGTATGGCCGGGCGTCGCATGCATGAAGGCCGGTTCGACAACGCTGGCGCCGCCGCCGCCGGCGCGCTTCTCGGCTTCCGCAGCTCTCTGCGCCAGGGCATCCGCTTCTCGCGCGAGGGCGTCGACGCGCTGCGCGTGATGGGCGATCTGATGATCGAGATCGGTTTTTCGCGCGGCTATGTCGACGTCGAGAAGCTGAGCGCCGCGCCACAGCGGCTGCGCGAAGCGCCAGGCGCGCCACAGCAGCAGCGCGAAGCAGGCGAAGCCCGCGAGTTCGGCGAAGCGGGCGGCCGTCTTGAGCGCGCCGATATGCGCGGTCATCCAGCCCGCCGCGCCCTTCAGGCTGTCGCCGCCGGATTGCAGCGGGTCGAGCCACGACCTGTCCACGGCCATGGCGCCGAGCAGCCAGGAGAACAGGAACAGGATGACACCGAAGACGACGAGCTTCTTCTGGCCCTGATAGGCCCAGAGCGCGCGCAGCGACGCAAGAAAGCGATCGCCGGTTCCGCCGCTTTCGGCCAGCGTCTGTACGAGGCCCTTGTAGTCTGCGGTGGGATCGGCGCCGGCGAAGCCGAAGGCGCGTAGCGCCGGGTCGATCTTGCCGCGATGGCTGCGTGCGTAACCATCGATCTGCGAACCCGGCGTCTCGTAAAGCACGGTCTCGGTCAGGCGCGCGCGCCGCGTCACGGCCTCGTCGCGCGCAGCACGTTCGGCGGCGACGCGCCGGCGCGCTTCGTCCACATTGTCGGCCAGCGCGCGAGCGGTCTGGCGAGGATCGGAGGCGGCATGGGCAGCCTCTTCGGCCGCACGCTGCGCGATATGAGGATATTCGCGCGACAGGCGCGCATGCAGCCGTTCGGCGATGGCGGCGTCCGGCGCGTCGCCGAGATCAGGCGCCTCGAGGCGCAGCGCGACAATGCGCGGCAGGAAGGGGCCCGACGGCGCCGCGAGCGCTGCGGTTGAGAGCAGGCTCGCGCCTTCCACGAGGTCCATCAGCGCGTGGCTCTTGCCCGAGCCCGGCCCGCCGGTGAGCGCGATCGACAGGGGCCCTTGCGCGCCGCGATGGGCGATCAGCTCCGACAGGCGCGCGAGCGGCGCGGCGCGGCCGAGCGAGTCCGGGCCGCCGGCCGCATCCGACACGAAGACGGGGCGAGGGGCGTCGGCGGGCGAAACGGGGGCCACGGCTGGCGCGGTCTGCATGTGACGTTGCGCGGGCGCGGGGGCGGGTTGAAGCGAGACCGGAGGCGCGGCGGCGGCGCGCGGCAGGCCGGGTTGGGTCGAGCCCGCCTGCGCCGAACCCGCCTGCGCCGAACTCGCCTGCGCCGAACTCGCCTGCGCATTGCGTGGCGGCGGGTAGATCGGGCCTTCCGTGAATGTCGGGGGGATGCGGTCTTTGTTTTCGCCGGATGGATCGCCGCCCACGTCCGTCTCCCTTGCAATCAGTTCGAATCTTCTAAATCACCGCATGAATAGCATATGCGTCGATTTGAAGACGGGACCCTGAAGCGAAAAGGCTTCCCTCGCGCTCGCCCGGCGTCTAAAAGCAGCGCCAATTCCCTCCCTCTCGACGAGACAGACGAGCCCATGGCGCGCCAGTTCATCTATCACATGCAGGGTCTGACCAAGACCTATCCCGGCGGCAAGAAGGTGCTGGACAACATCCACCTGTCCTTCTACCCGGACGCCAAGATCGGCGTGCTCGGCGTGAACGGCGCCGGCAAGTCGACGCTGCTCAAGATCATGGCGGGCATCGACACGGATTATGCCGGCGACGGCTGGGTCGCCGAAGGCGCGCGCGTCGGCTATCTGCCGCAGGAGCCGCAGCTCGACGCGGACCTGGACGTGCGCGGCAATGTCATGCTGGGCGTCGCCGAAAAGAAGGCGATCCTCGACCGCTACAACGAACTCGCCATGAACTACTCGGACGAGACGGCGGACGAGATGACCAACCTGCAGGACGAGATCGAGGCCAAGGGCCTGTGGGATCTCGACAGCCAGGTCGATCAGGCGATGGACGCGCTGAACTGCCCGCCCGACGATGCCGACGTCACCAAGCTGTCAGGCGGCGAGCGGCGCCGCGTCGCGCTTTGCAAGCTGCTGCTGGAACAGCCCGAACTGCTGCTGCTCGACGAACCGACCAACCATCTCGACGCCGAGACGGTGAACTGGCTGGAAGGCCATCTGCGCAATTATCCCGGCGCGATCCTGATCGTGACCCACGACCGCTACTTCCTCGATAATGTCACGGGCTGGATTCTCGAACTCGATCGCGGCCGCGGCATTCCCTACGAGGGCAATTACACGAGCTGGCTGCACCAGAAGCAGAAGCGCCTCGCGCAGGAAGCTTCCGAAGACAAGGCCCGCCAGCGCGCGCTGGAAGCCGAAAGCGAGTGGATCGCGGCTTCGCCGAAGGCGCGTCAGGCCAAGAGCAAGGCGCGTATCCAGCGCTACGAGGAACTCGTCGCCAAGCAGAACGACAAGGCGCCGACGACGGCGCAGATCATCATCCCCGTGGCCGAACGCCTCGGTCAGAACGTCATCGATTTCAACGGCCTGTCGAAGGCGTTCGGCGACAAGCTGCTGATCGACGATCTCTCCTTCAAACTGCCGCCGGGCGGAATCGTCGGCGTGATCGGACCGAACGGCGCGGGCAAGACGACATTGTTCCGCATGATCACCGGCGCCGAAAAGCCGGACGCCGGCTCGATCGCCATCGGCGAGAGCGTGCAGCTCGGCTATGTCGATCAGAGCCGCGATGCGCTCGCCGACAACAAGACCGTCTGGGAGGAAGTTTCGGGCGGCAACGACGTGATCTATCTCGGCAAGCGCGAGATCAACAGTCGCGGCTATTGCTCGGCCTTCAACTTCAAGGGCGCCGACCAGCAGAAAAAGGTCGGCCAGCTCTCCGGCGGCGAACGCAACCGCGTCCATCTCGCCAAAATGCTGAAGAGCGGCGCCAATGTGCTGCTGCTCGACGAACCCACCAACGATCTCGACGTCGAAACGCTGCGCGCGCTGGAAGAGGCGCTGACGGATTTCGCGGGCTGCGCCGTCATCATCAGCCACGATCGCTTCTTCCTCGACCGCATCGCCACGCACATGCTCGCCTTCGAGGGCGACTCGCATGTCGAGTGGTTCGAAGGAAACTTCGCGGATTACGAGGAAGACAAGAAGCGGCGGCTGGGGATCGACTCGATCATCCCGCACCGGCTGAAGTACAAGAAGTTTTCGCGGTGATGGCGCGCGTCGCTTGACGATTGTGAACGGATAGTTCTGACATTAGGTTCTGCCCGGTGACGTGCGCCTGCGCGTCCTTAACGCTCGTCGCGAGGACACATGCGCGCCATCCGCTGCCACGCCTTCACAGGCCCGAAAGACCTGCGGCTCGAGGACATTCCCGATCCCGTTCCCGGCGCCGGCCAGGTTTTGATCGCGGTCGAGGCCTGCGGGCTCGGGTTTGTCGACGGGCTGCTGGTGCAGGGCAAGTATCAGGTGAAGGACCCGCTGCCCTTCACGCCGGGCGGCGAGATGGCGGGGCGCGTGCTCGCCGTGGGCGAGGGCGTGTCGGGCGACCTCGTCGGCAAGCGGGTGGCGGGGCTCGCCAAGGGCGGGCTCGCCGAAAAGGCGTTGCTGCCGGCGGTCGCGTGCGCCGTTCTGCCCGAAAAATTCGAGAGCGCGGGCGCCGCCGCATCGCTCATCAATTACGGCACGGCGATCTTCGGTTTCGAGGACTGCGGACATCTGAAAGCGGGTGAGACCGTGCTGGTGCTCGGCGCCTCCGGCGGCGTCGGCATGGCGGCGATCGACGTTTCACGCGGTATGGGCGCCACGGTGATCGCGGCGGCCTCGTCCGAGGACAAGCGGCAAGCCGCGATCGCGCGCGGCGCACACAAGGCGATCGACTATACGCAGGACGACTGGCGCAAGGCGCTGACCGAGGCGCTGGAGGGCAAGGGGCTCGACGTCGTCTACGATCCCGTCAGCGGCGCATGGTCGGAGGCGGCTTTCCGGTCGCTGGCGCCGGGCGGGCGGCACCTCGTCATCGGCTTCGCCTCCGGCGAAATCGCAAAGCTGCCGCTCAATCTCGCGCTGCTGAAGCGCGCCGCGCTGGTCGGCGTCGACTGGGGCGGCCATGTGCGGGCGGATCCGAAGGAGGGCGCCCGGATCACGCGCCGGCTGATGGAACTGGTGGAGCAGGGCAGGATCACGCCGCGCGCCGACAGCGTGCATGCGCTCGCCGAAGCGCCGGAGGTGATCGCCGCCATGCTGGCGCGCAAGATGATAGGCAAGCCGGTGATCACCCCCAACAACAATTGAAGTAAAGGCGCGTTCAAGGCGCGATGACAGCCCGATCACGCTTTCGTTGGACGCTGAACTCGTCGCGGTTCTGACCGTTTTCCCCAGTGTGGCTTCCGCCGCCACATTTTCAAGAGGGAGAACGAAATGAACAGGACTATCCTCGCAGCCGCCGCGCTCGTGTTTCTTGCCGGCGCGCCGGCGGCCTATGCCCAGGCGGCCGGAGCGGGCACTGCCGGCAAGCCGGCGCCGGCTAAACCGTCGACGCCGATGAACGCGAAGAGTTCGCCGGCCGCGTCGACCGACTGCGCCAAGTTGACGGAGGCCAAGGCCCGTCAGGAATGCATGACCGGCGCCGGCATGCATAAGAAGATGTAACGCTGCCGCTGGACCGTCCGGGATATTCCCGGGCGGGACCGGCGCGCGCTCGCGGGGCTTGCCATGCGCCTTTGGATACGTATAAAGATATCTTTATATCTTTCAATCGTACCGAGCCCATGGCCACCTGTCCGGTCCCGCCCACGCAAGTCTCGCTCGACGCCGCGCTCACCGCGCTTGCGGCGGCCGGCGAGGAAACGCGCCTGCGCATTCTCGCGTTGATCGCCCAGACGGAGCTGGCCGTTTCCGAGCTCGTAGCGATTCTCGGCCAGTCGCAGCCGCGCGTGTCGCGCCATCTCAAGCTTCTGGTCGAGGCCGGCCTCGCGCAGCGCCATCGCGAGGGCGCTTGGGCGTTCTTCCTCGCCGCCCAAAGCGGGCCCGGCGCGGAAATCGTGCGCGAGATCGCCGCACGGCTCGACCCAAGGGATCCCGCGCTCGCCGCCGATCGCGAGCGGCTCGCCGAAATCCGCAAGGCGCGCGCCGAACATGCCGCGCGCTATTTTGCGACCCACGCCAAGACCTGGGACCAGCTGCGCAAGCTGCATGCGCCGGAAGCCGATGTGGAGCGCGCGGTGCGAGACATCGCCGGAGACCGGCAGATCCAGCAGTTGCTCGATTGCGGCACCGGCACCGGCCGCATGCTCGAACTCCTGTCGCCGCTGGCCGATCGCGCGGTCGGCGTCGATCTGTCTCCCGCAATGCTGTCCGTCGCGCGCGCCAATCTCGACCGCGCCGGCGTGCGCAACGTGCAGTTGCGGCAGGGCGACATTTACGCGCTGCCGGTCGAGCGAAATTCCTGCGACCTGACGATCCTGCATCAGGTGCTGCACTATCTCGACGATCCCGCGCGCGCACTTCGCGAGGCGGCGCGGACGCTCAAACCCTCGGGGCGTCTGATCGTCGTCGATTTCGCGCCGCATGCGGAAGAATATTTGCGCGAGCAGCACGCCCATCGCCGCCTGGGCTTTTCCCACGAGGAGATCGCGGCGCTGCTGTCGGACGCGGGGCTCGATGTTATCGAGCGGCGCGATCTCGCACCCGGAAAGCCTTCGAGCGGCAAGCTCACCGTTTCCATCTGGCTGGCGCAGGATCGCCGGCTTCTCGCCGATCGAGCGCCGCAGGGCGCGACGGAGTTCGCCTGATATGGACGATCAAACGCGTACGAGCCGCGGACCGCACAAGCCGGTCGGCGTCTCCTTCGAATTCTTTCCGCCGAAGACCGCGGAAATGGAAACGGCGCTGTGGGAGGCGATCGAGCGCCTCGCGCCGCTGTCGCCCGACTTCGTCTCCGTCACCTACGGCGCCGGCGGCTCCACGCGTGAAAGAACGCATTCCACTGTCGCGCGGATCGTCCGCGAGACGGGGATCAAGCCTGCCGCTCATCTGACCTGCGTCGCGGCGACGAGCGAAGAGATCGACGATGTCGTGCGCGCCTATCATGAGGCCGGCGTGCGACACATCGTGGCGCTGCGTGGCGATCCCACGGGCGGCGTGGGTGCGGCCTACGAGGCCCATCCCGGCGGCTATGCGACCTCGACCGATCTCGTGCGCGCGATTCGGCGCATCGGCGACTTCGAGGTTTCCGTGTCGGCCTATCCGGAGCGGCATCCGGAAAGCGCGTCTTTCGATCAGGACCTCGATGCGCTGAAGGCGAAGATCGACGCAGGCGCGACGCGCGCGATCACACAGTTCTTCTTCGAGAACGACATCTACTTCCGCTATCTGGATCGCGTGCGAAAAGCGGGCATAAACATTCCGATCCTGCCGGGCCTCGTCGCTGTGCAGAATTTCAAGCAGACGGCGGGCTTTGCGAAGAAGACCGGCGCGAGTGTGCCGCAATGGCTCGCCGACCGCTTCGAAGGCCTCGACAACGATCCCGCGACGCGCCGCCTGATCGCGGCGGCGGTGGCCGCCGAACAGGCGCTCGACCTGATGGATCACGGCATCGAGAATTTCCATTTCTACACCATGAACCGCGCGGACCTCGTGTTCGCGACCTGTCACCTGCTGGGCGTTCGCGCGAAGGCCGGAGTTTCCGCCTGATGACCAAGCTCACCGACCTCGCCCGCGAACGCATCCTCGTTCTCGACGGCGCAATGGGCACGATGATCCAGCAGTTGAAACTGGAGGAAGCGGACTTTCGCGGAGCGCGTTTCGCCGACTGGTCGCAGGACCTGCGCGGCAACAACGATCTCCTGATCCTGACCAAGCCCGACTCGATCCGCGACATTCACCTCGCCTATTTCAAGGCGGGCGCGGACATTTGCGCGACCAACACATTTTCGTCGACGACGATCGCGCAGGCCGATTACGCGCTCGAATCCGTCGCGCGCGAACTGAATTTCGAGGGGGCGCGGCTCGCCTGCGAGGCGGCGCGTCTTGCGGAAAGGGAAGACGGCAAGCCGCGCTTCGTCGCCGGGGCCATGGGCCCGACCAATCGCACCGCCTCGATTTCGCCCGATGTCTCGAACCCCGGATTTCGCGCGACGTCTTTCGATGATCTGCGCGAAGCTTACAAGGAAGCCGCGCTCGGGCTGATCGAGGGAGGCGCTGACCTGCTGCTGGTCGAGACGATCTTCGACACGCTCAACGCCAAGGCCGCGATCTTCGCGATCGAGGAAGCCTTCGCCGAAACCGGCAAGCGTCTGCCGGTGATGATCTCCGGCACGATCACCGATCTCTCGGGCCGCACGCTGTCAGGCCAGACGCCGCAGGCATTCTGGAACTCGATCGCGCATGCAAATCCCTTCTCGGTCGGTCTCAATTGCGCGCTCGGCGCACGCGAAATGCGCGCGCATCTCGCCGAAATTTCGCGCGTCGCCGATACGCTCGTCTGCGCCTATCCCAACGCCGGCCTGCCGAACGAATTCGGGCTCTACGACGAGAGCCCGGATTATATGGCCTCGCTGATCCGCGAATTCGCGACGAGCGGTCTGGTCAATGTCGTCGGCGGCTGCTGCGGCACGACGCCTGATCATATCGCGGCGATCGCTCGGGCGGTCGAGGGGCTCGCGCCGCGCGCCGTTCCTGCCGTCGCGCCGCGTCTGCGGCTCTCGGGTCTCGAACCCTTTGAACTCACGCCCGACATTCGTTTCGTCAATGTCGGCGAGCGCACCAACGTCACGGGCTCCGCGAAATTCCGCAAGCTGATCGCGGCGGGCGATTATGCGGCCGCGCTCGATGTCGCGCGCGACCAGGTGATCAACGGCGCGCAGATCATCGACGTCAACATGGACGAGGGCCTGCTCGATTCGAAGAAGGCTATGGTCGAATTCCTGAACCTCGTCGCCGCCGAACCCGATATCGCGCGCGTGCCGGTCATGGTCGACAGTTCGAAATTCGAGGTGATCGAGGCCGGCCTCAAGTGCCTGCAGGGCAAGGCCGTGGTCAACTCGATCTCGATGAAGGAAGGGGTCGAGGCCTTCAAGGCGCAGGCGGAGATCGTCAAGCGCCACGGCGCGGCCGTCGTCGTCATGGCCTTCGACGAAATCGGCCAGGCCGACACCAAGGCGCGCAAGGTCGAGATCTGTTCGCGCGCCTACAAGATCCTGACGGAGGAAGTCGGCCTGCCGCCGCAGGACATCATCTTCGACCCCAACATTTTTGCTGTCGCGACCGGCATCGAAGAGCACGACAATTACGGTGTCGACTTCATCGAGGCGACGCGCGAAATCCGCCAGCGCATGCCGCTCGTGCACATCTCGGGCGGCGTGTCCAACCTGTCCTTCTCGTTCCGCGGCAACGAGCCGGTGCGCGAGGCCATGCATTCGGTGTTCCTGTATCACGCGATCGCGGCCGGCATGGACATGGGCATTGTCAACGCCGGGCAGCTTGCGGTCTACGAGAAGATCGATCCGGAGCTGCGGGAGGCCTGCGAGGACGTGGTGCTCAACCGTCGCAAGGACGGCACCGAGCGATTGCTCGCGGTCGCGGAGAAATTCCGCAACGTGAAGGGGCAGGCGCAGGTCAGGGACGAGAGCTGGCGCCAGGCCTCCGTCGAGAAGCGTCTCGAACATGCGCTGGTCAACGGCATTACGGATTACATCGAAGCCGACGTCGAGGAGGCGCGGCTCGCGACGAAACGTCCACTCGACGTGATCGAGGGGCCGTTGATGGCCGGCATGAATGTCGTCGGCGATCTCTTCGGTTCGGGCAAGATGTTCCTGCCGCAGGTCGTGAAATCCGCGCGCGTGATGAAGCAGGCGGTCGCCTGGCTCATGCCCTTCATGGAAGACGAGAAGGATTCTCGCGCGAGCGCCGGCAAGATTTTGCTCGCCACCGTCAAGGGCGACGTGCACGACATCGGCAAGAACATCGTTGGCGTCGTTCTCGCCTGCAACAATTTCGAGATCATCGATCTCGGCGTGATGGTGCCCGCGCAGAAGATCATCGAAACCGCAAAGGCCGAGAATGTCGACATCATCGGGCTCAGCGGCCTGATCACGCCTTCGCTCGACGAAATGTGTTTTGTCGCCAGCGAACTCGAACGCGAGAATTTCGACGTTCCGCTGCTGATTGGCGGCGCGACGACGAGCCGCGTGCATACGGCGGTGAAGATCCATCCGAACTACGAACGGGGCCAGGCGGTCTATGTGACGGACGCCAGCCGCGCCGTCGGAGTCGCGCAGGCGCTGATCTCAAGGGAAGCGCGCGCGCCCTATATCGAGCAGGTGCGCGCGGAATATGCGCGCACGGCGGAGGCGCATCGCCGCGCCGAAGCCGACAAGCTGCGCACGCCGCTCGCCAGGGCGCGCGCCAATGCGCTGAAGACGGATTGGGTCGACTACACGCCTCCGAAGCCGACCTTCACCGGCGTGCGCGTTTTCTCGTCGTATGATCTGGCCGAACTCGCCAAATACATCGACTGGACGCCCTTCTTCCAGACTTGGGAATTGAAGGGGCGCTATCCCGCGATTCTCGACGACGAGAAGCAAGGCGAAGCGGCGCGCGGCCTCTTCGCCGATGCGCAGGACATGGTGAAGAAGATCGTCGACGAGCGCTGGTTCAATCCGCGCGCCGTCATCGGCTTCTGGCCGGCGAATTCGATCGGCGACGACATCGCGCTCTATTCGGGCGAGTCGCGCGCCGACGAGATCGCGAAACTGCACACGCTGCGCCAGCAATTGTCGCGCCGCGACGGCCGCCCGCATCTTGCGCTCGCCGATTTCATTGCGCCGGCCACGGGCGGCAAGGCCGATTACATCGGCGGTTTCGTGGTGACGGCGGGTGTCGAGGAAGAGAAGATCGCCGAGCGTTTCTCGCGCGCCAATGACGATTATCGCTCGATCATGGTCAAGGCCCTGGCCGACCGTTTCGCGGAAGCCTTCGCCGAGCGCATGCACGAGCGCGTGCGCAAGGAGTTCTGGGCCTATGCGCCGGACGAGGATTTCTCGCCCGACGATCTGCTGGGCGAAACCTATCGCGGCATTCGCCCGGCGCCGGGCTATCCCGCGCAGCCCGACCATACGGAAAAGGCCGTTCTGTTCGAGCTGCTCCAGGCGGAGAAGCGCACGGGCGTGAAGCTGACGGAAAGCTACGCCATGTGGCCCGGCTCCTCGGTGTGCGGCCTCTATTTCTCGCACCCGCAGGCGCATTATTTCGGCGTCGCCAAGGTCGAGCGCGATCAGGTCGAGGATTATGCGGATCGCAAGGGCATGGACATCGGCGAGGTCGAACGCTGGCTCGCGCCCGTGCTCAACTATGATCCGGCTGCATTCGCGAAGGCGGCGGCTGAGTAACGCGGGTCAGATTGCAGCTATCGACGCGTTGAGGTCGCGCAGTTTCTGTTTGTCGCTGTCGAGCGCAAGCGCGATTTCGGCATGATCGAGCGCGAAGCGCGCTTCGCGCAGTGCGGCGGCGCGCATGTCGCCGTCGCCCGATCGCGCCAGCGCGCCGAGCGCTTTCTGCAGGCGGAGCTGCACTTCGATGATCGCCGCGCCGTCGCGCGCGATCGGGCCGAAGGCGTCGCTGAGGAGATCGCCGGCGACGAGCGGCGCCAGCCTGAGGCGCGGGAAGCGCACGTCGTCATCTTCAGGGCGCGTATTCGCATATTCGAGCAACAGACGCGTCGCGCGTCCGACGACATCGATCGCCGTGCCGGCGTCGTTGACGGCGGGCGACAGCGCCCGCGAGGCGATTTCGGCGAGCACGGACAGACCGAAGCGAGGGTCCTGATCGAAAGATCGCTGATCCTCGATCACGAAAGCGCTCGCCATCCTGCCGAGCGTCTCGGCGTCGGGCGCCGGTCCCCTGTCCATATGCACGCGGGCCAGCGCGTCGTTCGCGAAGACGAAGGAGCCCGGCGGCTTTTCGATATGAATCGCGCATCCGGCGTCTTCGGCGATGGCGGAAAGCCGCTCGAGATCGACGTGCTGAACGTAGCCGATACGGCGCGTCGTGACGGGCTCATGGTCGCTGCTGGTCATATAGGCGGGATCGCAGGCGCGCGCGCCGAGGGTAGGCGCAGCAGCGCGGTCGAGCAAAGCCGCGCGCGTCGTTTCCTCCACGATGCGCGCCGTCTCGCCGACGCGACCCAATCCCGAGAGATGATCGATCCAGCGCAGCATGGCGGTGATGACGAAGGCGACGACGGCGAGTGTGACGGCGAACAGGACGAGTCGGCCGCGATCGCCGTAGAGACCCGTTCCGAGCGCGATAATGCCCACGAGGCTGAACAGGAAAGCGCCGATGAAGGCGCCGAGCGCGTTCTGCGTCGTCGAGTCCTGCCGCAGCAATTTCGTCGCGCGCGGCGTGACGTTTGATGTAGCGGAGCCGTAGGCCGTCACCATCACGTTGAGCGAGAAGGTGGTGACCGCGAGCATGCTGGAGGCGAGAATGTCGAGAATGCGTTCGACCGTGTCGGTTGCGATCCTGGTCGGCGGCTCCCAGCCCATGTAGCGCTCGGCGATCACGCCCGCCATGGCCGCGACGAAACCGACCGCGGCGAAGATCGTCGCGCGGAACCACAATTGCCGCGTGAGCTGGCGCAGCAGCCAGCGCGTTCTGGAAATCATCGCTCGGGCCTGCGCAGCCCGAGTCCCTTGGCGATCAGGGCGTCCAGCGCGCGGTCCGGCAGGAGGCGCGGCAGGAGCCAGTTCTTGAGGCGGCCCGGCACGACGGGTATGCGCGTCGGCGGCTTAGGCGCGACAAGCGCGCGCAGCACGGAGGCCGCGACCCGTTCGGGCGGAAATCCGGCGCGTCCCTCCTTCAGCGCGTGCGCGCGCAGGCGCGACACCGAATCCTTGTAGTCCGTCCTGAAATAGGGCGTGTAGTCCGCGCTCTCGGCCTTGTCCCAGATGGGCGTGGCGACCGAGCCGGGCTCGATGACGATGACGTCGACGCCATAGAGCATCAGCTCGCGGCGCAACGAATCCGAAACGGCTTCCAGCGCGTGCTTCGATGCGGCGTAGGCGCCCAGAAAGGGCGCGGCGATGCGGCCGGCGACCGAGGACATGTTGATGATGCGGCCAGGGTCGCCAGTGCGTGTGCGATCGGCGCCGAGCAGTGGCGCGAAGGCCTGGACGACCGCGACCTGGGCCACGACATTGATCTCGAGCTGGCGGCGGAATTCCTCGATCGGCTGATGCAGCAGTGGGCCCGCCGTGGCTATGCCCGCATTGTTGACGAGGCCGGCGAGGGTCGTCCTGCCGAGGCGCTCGCCGACATCGCGGGCGGCTTCCGCGAGGCCCTCTGGGTCGGCGATGTCGAAGACCAGTGGCGTCAGCTCGTCGCCGATTTCCTCGATCAGGCGGTCGGCGTCCTGCCTGCGCCGGACGCCTGCGAAGACATGGAAACCCTCCCGCGCCAGCATCTGCGCGATGGCATAGCCTATGCCGGTCGAGGCGCCTGTCACGACAACGGATCGTTTCATTGCCAATGTCTCCCGCGCATTCGCGCATGTGAGAACAAAGCCGGGGCCATGGCAAGCGCGGGCCTGATCTGCGCCCGACGACATTGACGCGTGGCGCGCTTGCGGCATGCTGTCGGGCAAGGCGCGGCGGACCTTGCAGGTCCGGACACGCGCCAGCGGAAAACGATCAGGGAGACGACGCCATGGCCGCGCAATTCTGGCCAGTCACCGAGAATTTCGCGGCAGAAGTCGGCGACATCGATCTCTCACGACCGCTCGGCGCGGAGGATATCGTCGCGATCCGAGAGGCCTTCGACCGTTACGCGGTGCTGGTCTTTCCCGACCAGGCGCTCTCAACAGGGCAGCATCTCGATTTCGCACGGCATTTCGGGCCGCTCGAAACCTCGATCGCGACGCATCGCAAGGACACGAAACTGCGCGTGGTGGCCGAGATCGCCGATGTCTCCAACCTCACGGAGAACAACGAGGTCTGGGGCGAGAATTCGCGTCAGCGCATGTTCCAGCTCGGCAATCGGCTGTGGCACTCGGATTCGACGTTCAAGCTCACGCCCGCCTATGCGTCGCTGCTTTACGCGCGGTCCATTCCGCCGGTCGGAGGCCACACGGAATTCGCCGACATGCGCGCGGCCTGGGAGGCGCTGCCCGAGGCGATGAAGCAGAAGATCGACACGCTCGTGTGCGAGCATTCGATCTTCAATTCGCGGGCGCGCCTTGGCTTCACCAATTTCAGCGCGGACGAGCGCGCGGCCATGCCGCCCGTGCCACAGGTGATGGTGCGCACCATCCCGCAGACCGGGCGCAAATGCCTCTATCTCGCCTCGCACGCCGGCCGCGTGATCGGCATGGAGGAGGGCGAGGGCAAGGCGCTGATCGACGAACTGATGGCGCACGCCACGCAGCGGCAGTTCGTCTACGCGCACCGCTGGCGCGTCAACGATCTCGTCATCTGGGACAACCGGCAGACCATGCATCGCGGCACGCCGTTCGACGATCTGCGCTGGAAGCGCGACGTGCAGCGCGCAACCGTCGAGGACATCGCCAATTCCTGCGCGCAGGCCGGGATGAAGGTCGCATAGTGGCCGGTGGTTATTTGCAAATCGCATATCTGAACGAGATGTAACGTAACCCATATGCAAAGCGCCGCTGCGGAACCAGTTCGTAAAGCCGCAGCGAAATAAAATTATTAATGAATGACAATTAGTTATAGCCGATAGCAGTTTGGGCGAGGCAGATGATCTCGGCTTTTCGGTATTATTTCTCTCTGGCGACGCTTGACGCCGAAATTGCGTCCGACAGTCGGATTCGGCGGGGCGCTCTGGATGTATTCGTCCGGCGCGAAACGATGAATTCCTACCTCGCGCAATTGGTATTTGCGATGGTCGCGGTCGCGGGGCTGCTTTTCGGCGCGCCGAGTGTGCTGGCAATTGCAATCCTGCACGTGTCCGTCGACCAGATCGTGCGGAGCAATCTTGTGTCACTCGCCGAGGGCTCGCAGCAAGGAACGGTCGACGAACAGGCGCTTCGTCGGATCGAGCGCTTATTCTTCGCGGTCGGCGCGGTCTGGGCGATGGCGGCCTGGCCGCTCGCCGAAGGTCTCGACGGTTTGCGCCTGCTGCTCACGGTGGTCTCAGCCGCCGGTCTGCTGGTCATGGCCAACACGACCTGCCACGCGCCGCGCGTGTTTCGGGCCGCCGTGATCGGCTACGGGCTGACGCTGACGGCCGCCATTCCCATGATCACGATCATTCCCTGGTATGTGCTCGGCGGCGGGGTCGTCGCGCTGCTCGTCGTCGTCGTGGCGACCGGCGCGAGCACGGCGCGCCAATTGCTCCAGATGCTGCGCGTGCAGGCCGAGCGCGATGACGCGATTACTGCTCAGGCGCGCACGATCGCGGACCTCGACGCCGCGCGGAAGGCTGCGACCGTGCAGGCTGAAACCGACAGTCTGACGAAACTAGCGAACCGGTTTCGCTTTCTGCGGGAACTCGACGCCCGGATCGCCGCCGGCGAACGCTTCTCCCTGACATTGTTCGACATCGACCTCTTCAAGAATGTCAACGACGCCCTTGGACATCATATCGGCGATCAGGTGTTGAAAGTCGTAGGGCGGGCTCTCGCCGCGTCGCATGCGGATGGATTCTTTGCGGCGCGACTCGGCGGCGACGAATTCGCGCTGATCGCGCCACGCGCGGACGAAGAATGCCGGGGCGAAGCGATTTTTGCCGATGTCGAACGGGCGATCGCTGAACTGCTGAGCAGGGCCGTCGATCTGCCGCCGATCACCATCACCGGCGGCAGCGCCTATTTTCCAAAGGACGCGGAAAGCAGGTCGGAACTGCTCGCGGCAGCGGATATTGCCCAGCGCGAGGCCAAGAAGGCGCGGCGCGGCGCTCATCTCGACTTCGACCCCAATCTCTCCGATATTTTCTGGCGCGAGGCGCAGATTGCGCAGGCCGTCTCGGAGGCCATCGAGTCACGCGCGCTCTATCTCTGCTTCCAGCCGAAGATCGACCTGGAGAGTGGATGCGTCGTCGGCGGGGAGGCGCTGTCGCGCTTCTCATCGGAGAAACTCTCCAGCCATTCCCTCGATGAAATCTTCGAGGTCGCCGAAAGGCGTGGGCTCGGTACGACGCTCGACGAACTCGTACTCGACATTTATCGCGAAGCGCTGATTTCGCTGAGGGACGATCATGGGATTTCCCTGCCGACATCGGTAAATCTGTCCGGCGCCATCCTGAAGGCGCCTGAGCGATTGCTCGGCAAGCTTCGCGCGCTCGCCAACGCGGGCCTCGATCCTGCGCTCACGCGCGTCGAAATTACGGAAAACGCCATCAGCGGTCGCGGGCAGGCCGGCGTCATCGAGCTGCTCGACCAGATCGTCGGTCTCGGTTTCAGTTTTGCGCTCGACGATTTCGGGACGGGTAGCGGGGCGCTACGCCATCTCGTCAGCCTTCCTGTCGCCGAAATCAAGATCGACCGCTCATTCGTCGCGGCCATGGACGCTGATACGAAAAATCTCGCGGTGATCCGCGGCATGATCGTGACCGGAAACGACATGCGCATCGACATCGTTGCCGAAGGCGTCGAAACGCAGGAGCAGGCGGACATGTTGCGCGAAATGGGCGCGCAGTTCGCGCAGGGCTATCTCTGGGCCCGGCCCTTGCCCTTTGTGCAATTCGTGGAGTTCGCGCGGCGCTTCGGCGCGGACGCGAAACCTGCGCGGGTCGGCTCGCCGCGTACGCTTCGCGTGGCTGCGGCGCAGGACGCGGCCTGAGAGGGTTTACGTTTCGGACATGCGATAGAGGCCGATCGTCGTGCGCAAGCCGACGTCCGCGACGCCATCGATACGCTGTGGCCGCCAGCGGCGCTGGAAAGCCTCGACGACAGTCTTCGTTCGTGCATCGTAGTGACCGGTCTCCTCGAGACCGTAGCCGAGGGCGCGAAGGTCGCGTTGCAGCGACGACACCGCGGCGCCCGTCGCGCCGGAGCCGAGCGCGAGACCCGGCATGTCCGGCGCTGGCTCGCGCCATAGCCCGACACCCGCCGCCGCCAGCCGCGCCCACGGGAATTTTTCGCCGGGATCGACCTTGCGGCCGGGCGCTATGTCGGAATGGGCGAGAATGCGCTCCGGCGCGATGGCGTGGCGGGCGATGACGTCGCGGCAGAGCGCTATCACGGCGTCGATCTGCGCGTCGGGGAAGGGCGGCAGGCCGCCGTCATGGCCGGGATTGACGATCTCGACGCCGATCGAGGCGGAATTCAGATCCGTGTCGTCGAACCAGGAGGAACGGCCGGCGTGCCAGGCGCGGCGCTCTTCCGGCACCAGCTGGGCGACGCGGCCGTCCTCGAAGACGAAATAATGCGCCGACACCTCGGCTTTCGGGTTGCAGAGCTGGGCGAGCGCGCCCTCGGCCGTCGGCATGCCCGTGTAATGCAGCACGATACAGTCGGGCGCGCGGTCGCGCCGGTCGCCGTGGTTTGGCGATGCCTGCACGAATGCGACGAGCGCGCTGTCCGGGGGGAACGAATCCATGGAGCATTATAGCGGTGGGCGTGGGTTCGCGCTCAATCGCGGGATCGGCGGCCGCATTGTGGACGCATGGATGAATGAAAGATTAACAACGAAAAACTCGACGAAGTAATATTCGTCTGCACGAATTATTTGATTCATTTCGCGCTTATTGAAGATGTTGCAATGCAATATATGAGCAAAATATGGTCACATTTCCTGAGGATAAGCTCGCTGTCCCCCATGAAATTCGACAGGAAAATTGAACGAATGAAAAAATTCGTCCCCACGACCTTGATCGTCGCGCTTGCGGCCGGCATGATTTCTGGCGCTCGCGCCGACGATACGCAGGGCCGTTTCTTCTTCCAGAACCAGGGCATGCAGCCACAGGGCTTCGCGGCGACAACCGAAACGGGTTCGCCCGCGGCGCCGATGGCGCGCCGCATGAAGACCCTCGCCGCGAAGACGGCCGCCGAACCGGCGCGCGGCCTGGTCAAGCACGGCCGCGCGCTCGGCTACGAGGCGCATGCGCGCGGTTCGGTGCGCGATATCATCGCCCGCCACGCCGCCGCCAATGGCGTGCCCTTCAAGCTCGCCGACGCGGTCGTGCGCATCGAAAGCCGCTACAATCCGCGCGTGTCGAACGGCGGCGCGCTCGGTCTGATGCAGATCAAGCCCGCGACCGCGCGCGGCGTCGGCTTCGCGGGTTCGGCGTCCGCGCTCTACAACGCCGAGACCAATGTGACGTTTGGCATGCGCTATCTGGCGCAGGCCTATCGCATGTCTGGCGGCGACGTCTGCGGAACGGTGATGCGCTATCAATCTGGCCATTATGCAAACCACATGAACGCCGCAAACCGAGCTTACTGCTCGAAGGCGCGGGCCATCATGGCCAGCAACTGAGAACGCGTTCAGCGCTTTCAGAATATCGAGGCAACCGGCGGCGGGGCTCTTTGGGCTCCGCCGTTTGCTTTTTGCAAACCTGCCTTGCGGCCGCGCCGCTCGACCGTTTCGATCGTCTCGACTATCGGGGCGCGAACGGGAGGAGGCGCTTATGCGCAAACCTGAAGACGAAACGGCCGGCGTGCTGTGCGAAGAGGTTCACTACGACGGGCGCCGCATGCTCTGCTACGCGGACAGGCCCGCTTCGCTCAATGCGATGTTCGACGGGCTTGTCGGGCGTTGTCCGCAGCGGCCGGCGATCGTGGAAGACGGCGCGATCTCCTACGCGGAACTCGATCGGCTGGCGCGCATCATTGGCGCCAATCTCGCCGTGCGAGGCGTGGCGCCGGGCGATCGCGTCGCCCTCTATCTCGGCAACGCCTGGGAATTCGTCGCGGTTCTCTTCGCCTGTATCCGCATTGGCGCAATCGTCGTGCCGATCGGCACGCGCCAGCGCCATGCCGAACTCAAGTTCATGCTGAACGATTCAGGCGCGAAAGTTCTGGTGCATGAGCCAGATCTCGCGGAGTTCATTCCCGCGCCCGCGGACGTTCCCGCGCTCACGCATCGCTTCTCCATCCGCGCGCCTGCGGTTCTCGCGCGACCCTTCGACGATCTGCTGAAAGAGGGCGGCGCCTGTCCGTCGCACGAACCGCGCGAAGAAGACGTCGCCATCATCCTCTACACCTCGGGCACGACGGGGCGGCCGAAAGGCGCGCAGCTCACCCATCTCGGCATCATCCATTCCGCGCTCGCTTTTTCGCGCACGTTCGGACTGACGGAAAATGATCGCGCTTTTGTCGCCGTGCCGCTGTCGCATGTCACGGGGCTGGTCGGCGTCACGATGGCGTCGATGATCGCGGGGGGCGTGGTCGTGCTGATGCGCCAGGCGTTCAAGGCGGCCGATTTCATTGCGCAGGCGGCGCGTGAAAAAATCACCTTCACCATCGTCGTACCGGCGATCTATTCGCTCTGCGCGATGTCGCCCGCGCTCGACAAACACGATCTTTCGGCGTGGCGCATCGGCTCCTTCGGCGGCGCGCCGATGCCCGCGCCGACCATAGAAGCGCTGGCGAAGAAATTGCCACGGCTCGATCTCGTCAACGCCTATGGCGCGACGGAAACGACATCGCCCGCCACGATCATGCCCGTGCCGTTGTGGCGTGAAAACATCGACAGCGTCGGGCGGGTCGTGCATTGCGGCGTCATCCGCATCGTCGATGACGAGGGCAGGGATGTTCCGGCTGGCGCAGCAGGCGAAATCTGGATAGCCGGGCCGATGGTGGTCCCCGGCTACTGGAACCGGCCGGACGCCAACGCCGACGAGTTCGTCGACGGGTTCTGGAAGTCGGGCGATATCGGCTCGCGCGATGCGCATGGTTTCGTGCGTGTGTTCGACCGCAAGAAGGACATGATCAATCGCGGCGGCTTCAAGATCTTTTCCGCCGAAGTCGAGAGCGTGATCGCGGGGATTCCCGGCGTCGTCGAATGCGCGATCGTCGGCAAACCCGATCCGGTGCTGACGGAACGCGTCTGCGCGATTGTCGTGGTGGAGGAGGGGGTCGTCGTGCAGCCGGAGGATGTGCGCGACTGGTGCGCCGCGCGCGTGTCCGACTACAAGACGCCGGAGTTCGTGACAATGCGGACCGAGCCGCTACCGCGCAACGCGAATGGCAAGATTTTGAAGCCGCTACTCAGGCAGCAACTCTAGACAGGCTCAACCCCACACCATTCCGCGACGAACAGCGCCATGGCGCCGGTGATACGCTTGACCGACGCGAGGCTGACGCGCTCGTCGCAGCCGTGGATGTTCTCCGATTTCGGGCCGTAGCAGAGCGTCGGAACCTTGTCGTAGAGCGCATAGACGCGGGCGTCGAGATAGCCGGCGGTCATGAAGCTCTTCAGCGCCGCGCCTGTCGAAGCTTCGTGCGCGCGGGCGAGAACGGCTTCGGCCTCCGTGCCGGGCTCCTGCACATAGCCTTCGGCGTGGAAGCCGTTGAAGGTCACTTTCGGCGGGTTGTTGCCGAGAAAGCGGTCGGCGCGCGAGAAGGCCGAGATGCGGTCCATGATCTGTTTCGCCGCGTCGCCGGCGTTCACGCCCGGATAGATGCCGATGCGGCAATCGACTCGGCACCAGCAGGGCACGGAAGAGGCCCAGTCGCCGCCCTCGATCTTGCCGATATTCAGATTGATCGGATGGTCCTCGTTTTCGAAATGCACGCGGCCCTTTTTGTCGGCATTCCATTCCTTCTCGAGTGCGCGCAATTCGCCGACGATGCGGTATGCGGCGTCGATGGCGTTCGCGCCCGCGCCCATCTCGCGCACATGCACGGGCACGCCGCGCACCTCGATCTGGAACCAGAGCACGCCGAGATTGGCGCGCACGAGCATTTCCTCTTCCGGCTCCGGGATAAGCACGGCTTCGGCGCGATAGCCGCGCAGATGCGTCATCAACGCGCCGTTGCCGGTCGATTCCTCTTCGACCACCGATTGCACGTAGACGGTGGCCGCAGGCTGCAGGCCGATGCGCCTGAGCGCGTCGAGGCAAAAAATGTTGGCGGCGTGGCCAGCCTTCATGTCGGCGCCGCCGCGGCCATAGAGCCAGTCGCCCTCGATCGCGGGATCGAAGGGATGGCGGCTCCACATGTCGTAAGGGCCGGTCGGCACGACATCGACATGGGCCTGCAGGATCAGCGAACGGCCTTTTTCCTCGCACGGATGATGCACGCCGACGACGATCGGCGCCTGCGAATGTTGTTCGGACCAGGGCGATCCGCCAGGATGATTGGCGATGGCCGTGCGATCCATCGCAAAACGGTCCATCGTGTAGCCGCGTTCACGCAGCGCGCGGAAGACGAAATCCTGGCAGGCGTGCTCGGCGCCGCGCACGCTCTCGAAGCGCACGAGTTCCTGCGTGAAGGCGATCTGGTCGGCAAAGCCCGCATCGACGGAGGCCAGAATTTTTTCGCGCAATGCGGGGTCGAGGGGCATGCATTTCCTCCCGCCGCAACGCGCTGCGGCTCTTTCTTGTCTGGATTGTCTTTTTGTCTGGATTGTCGGCTGGTTCCCGGATCGCGCGCGTTGCGCGCGTCCGGGATGACAGCGGTTCTGTTTACATGCGCTTCATGGCGCAGATCTTGTTGCCGTCGGGGTCGCGCAGATAGGCGAGGTAGAGCTTTACCTTGCCGTTGTCGCGCACGCCCGGCGGGTCCTCGATCGCCGTGCCGCCATTGGCGACGCCAGCGTCGTGCCAGGCGTTGGCCTCGGCCTGGTCGTTGACCGCAAAGCCGATCGTGCCGCCGTTGGCGTGATGGGCGTCCTTGCCGTCGATCGGCTTCGAGACCATGAACACGCCGCCGTTATGCAGGTACATGATGCGACCTTTGGGATCGACGATGCCGGGCTTGCCGCCGATGGCCGCGAACAGGGCGTCGTAGAATTTCTTGGACCGCTCGATGTCGTTCGAGCCGATCATGACGTGACTGAACATCTTTCCTCCTGATGTGCCGCAGCGGGCGTTCGGCCCCGCGTGCGCGCATGGTCACATGAAGCGGACGGTCGCGCTACCGCCTTCCGGCGCAGGGCGCGCCTGTCGCGCTTGCAATCCGAGCCCGCCCCGCCTATCCCCAACCCGCCAGTCGGCCGGATGGCCGCCGCCTTCGGGCGGAGGAAAGTCCGGGCTCCACGGAGATACGGCGCCGGATAACGTCCGGCGGGGGCGACCCCAGGGAAAGCGCCACAGAAAGCAAACCGCCTGCGCCCTCGGGCGCGGGCAAGGGTGAAAGGGTGCGGTAAGAGCGCACCGCGCGGGCGGCAACGTCAGCGGCATGGCAAGCCCCGCCGGGAGCAAAACCGAATAGGGGCGACACGATCTGCGCTCGCGCAGGTCATACCCGTCTCCGGGTCGTCGCCCGGGTTGGTTGCTAGAGGCGGTCGGCAACGACCGTCCCAGAGGAATGGCCATCACGTCCGGCTTCGGTCGGGCCTTACAGAACCCGGCTTACAGGCCGACTGGCGTTTTGATTGCTCGCGCGTGGCGTGTCGGTGGCCGCGCCTTATTTCGAGAACAGGGCGCCGCCGCCCATGTCCTTGAGACGGGCCCGCTCCTCGAGACACCAGCTTTCCGGCGTCCTGGCCTTCACCTCGGCCGCGCGGCGCGCATATTCGGTCGCCAGCGCCTTCTGGAACGCCGCCTTGCCGAAGGCTTGCTCGCCGGTCTCGACGAAGGCCTGCAGGTAGCGATCGGCAAGATCCCTGTTCACGTCCATCAGCAGAGGGCAGGCCTCGCCGATCTGGCGCATCAGGCTTGCGGACCGGGCGACGCCGCTGATGGTCGGTTCGGCGTTTTTCTTCTGCGCATCGGCAGGCGCGTGGGCGATCAGGAGCGCCGTGGCGGCAAGTAGGAAAATTATCTTTTTCATCTGTTCGCCACCCCAAGAGGCGAATGAGACGGAAATCCTATGGCCGGGTTCCGTCGCCGATACGCCTGACGCTCGCCGTTCATTCCCGCTCGCTGGAAAACGCAGCAAATCTGCGCCGCGGGCGGGGTCGGTCAACGAACTCTTAACACTAACGAAGCCTAATGGCGCGTCAGGAGCGGGAGTCCCGTTTCGACTCACTTTCGCGTTGACGCCCATACTGTCCCATGCTATCCCAAATCATCCCGTCGAGTTCAGCGCAGCAGAGTTCCGACACCGTCCCCGTAGCGGAGACGGCGAAGCTGGCGCGCGAAAATTCGACATCGAATGGTTCGGGTGAGCGTAAGCGTGACGGAGCGGGAACTCTTTCTCGGCCATTTCACCAGCCGGATCGACGCGAAGGGTCGCGTCTCGGTTCCGGCGCCCTTTCGGGGCGTTCTGGCGAAGGATGGGTTCGAGGGACTGTTCGTCCATCCCTCGCTGGATGCGCCGGCCGTAGATTGCGGCGGGAATGCGCTGGTGGCGGAGCTGGACGCCATGCTGGAGACCTATCCTCCCTATACGGAGGAGCGGGACATTCTCTCTCGGGCCCTGATGGGCATGAGCGAGCGTCTCAAGGTAGATCCGGAGGGCCGCGTGCAGTTGAGCGAACAGTGCAAGGCGCAGGCCTTCATTACCGGGGAAGTCAGCTTCGTCGGCATGGGGCACAAGTTTCAGATCTGGGAGCCGGGACGTTTTCGCGCGCAGCAGGAAGAGGCCAGAAGCCGGGCGCGCGACTTACGGAAACTGACCGGAGCCAGAGGGGCGGCGGGCCACACGCCGCCCGGGCCTGGAGCACGGGAATGATGACGGGCCGCGGGGAGGCGACGCCCCCCGCAGGCGGACCGGCCCGCCACGTTCCCGTGCTTCTCCAGGAAGTTCTCGAAGGTCTTCGCCCGCGCGACGGCGGGCTTTATGTCGACGGCACTTTCGGCGCCGGCGGTTACTCGCGCGCAATACTGGCGACGCCCGGCGCGCGCGTTGTGGCCTTCGACCGCGACCCCTCCGCCATCCGCGACGGCGCGGAACTGGTCGCCGCCTCCGGCGGGCGGCTGACGCTCGTGCAGGCGCGCTTCGGCGATCTCGCCTCGGAGCTTCGTGCGCTCGGGATTCAGAAAGTCGATGGCGTCGCGCTCGACATCGGCGTGTCGTCGATGCAGTTCGACCAGGCCGCGCGCGGTTTTTCCTTCCGGTTCGACGGGCCGCTCGACATGCGCATGGAAAGCGCAGGGCGTAGCGCCGCCGATATCGTGAACGAGGAGAGCGAGGAGCGCCTCGCCGACATCATCTATAACTATGGCGAGGACCGCGCCTCGCGGCGCATCGCGCGCTTCATCGTCAATGCCCGCAAGAACTCGCCAATCGCCACCACGGCGGCGCTGGCCGACATCGTGCAGCGCGCCATACCCGGCAAGCCCGGCGACATTCATCCCGCAACCCGAACCTTCCAGGCGTTGCGTATCGCCGTCAATGACGAGCTCGGCGAGCTCGTGCGCGCGCTCGCGGGCGCCGAAGAGATTTTGGTCGAAGGCGGCGCGCTCGCCGTCGTGAGCTTTCATTCGCTGGAAGATCGCATCGTGAAGCAATTTTTCGCGCAACGTTCCGGGCGCGGCGAGGCGCGCTCGCGCCTGCTGCCCGGCGAACCGGCGCCGCCGGCCTCGACATTCATCTTGCAGACGCGCCATGCGATCGCGCCCTCGGCCGAGGAGACAACCGCCAATCAGCGCGCGCGCTCCGCAAAGCTGCGCGTCGCGCTACGTACGGATGCAGCCCCGCTCGGGCTCGATGCGCGGCTCGTCGCGCTCGCGGCGCTGCCAGAGCGCGAAGCGGGCAAGCGTGAACAGGGGAGGCGCAAGTGATCCGCTTTCTCAATATTGTCGCGGCCGCCGCGCTGATCGGCTCGGCGGTCTACGCCTATTCGATCAAGTATCAGACAATCTATCGCTCAGATCAGATCGCCAAGCTGACGCGACAGATCCAGCATGAACGCGACGGCCTCAACGTGCAGCGCGCCGAATGGGCGCATCTGACGCGGCCCGACCGGATCGAGCCGCTCGCCGACAAATATCTGACCGATCTCGAAATGACGCGGCCCGCCCAGATGGTGACCTTCGCGCAATTGCCCGAGCGCGCGATGCGCGGCGACGAGATCGGCAAGAAGCTCGAGGCGCTGGGCCTCGCCGAGCCCACCAATACGCCGGGCGGCAGCCGTGCGCCCGCGCAGGCGACGCCGACGACGCCCGCGGCGAGGAAACGCTGACATGAGCGAACAGCACACGCCCCCCGTCGACCCGGCGCCGGACATCTACGTCGACGTAGCGCCGTCGGCGCCTTCACGTCGCGAACGCCTGCGCGCTTGGGCAAAAACGCTGCTCTCGACCAAGCTCGAGAAGAGCGACCGGCGCATTCGTCTCGTCGCGATCTGCTTCGGGCTCGTCTATTGCGTGATCGCCGGCAAGCTGATCTGGCTCGGGTTCAAGCCCAATGCGCCGAGCATGCGCGCGACGGCTGCAGCGGCGTCGGCGGCCGCGCGGCCCGACATGCTCGACCGTAACGGCGAGGTGCTGGCGACCGACGTGCGCGTGATGTCGATTTTCGCCGAGCCGCGCCGCATCATCGACAAGGACGAGGCGACCGAACTGTTGACCGCCGTGCTGCCAGATCTCGACGCGCGCGACTTGCGTGAAAAGCTCGGTTCGCGCAAGGGCTTCGTTTGGGTGAAGCGCGAAGTCAGCCCGAAACAACAGCAGGAGGTCTATCGCCTGGGGCTGCCGGGCGTCGGCTTCTGGCCGGAGAACAAGCGCGTCTATCCGAACGGTCCGCTCGCCGCCCATGTGCTCGGCTTCACCAATGTCGACAACCAGGGCATCGCCGGCATGGAGAAATATATCGACGGCCAGGGGCTCGCCGATCTCCATGGCGCGGGCTTCGATCTGTCGGCGGAGAATCTCAAGCCGATCAAGCTGTCGCTCGACGCCAAGGCGACCTTCGCGCTGCGTGACGAACTCGCCAAGGGCATGGAGCATTTTCGCGCCAAGGCCGCGGCCGCCGCGATCCTCGACGTCAATACCGGCGAAGTGATCGCGATGGCCTCGCTGCCCGACTACGATCCGAACAATCCGGCCGACGCGCTGAAGCCCGACCACATCAATCGCATGAATGTCGGCGTGTTCGAAATGGGCTCGACCTTCAAGGCGTTGACGCTCGCGATGGCGCTCGACGCCAAGAAGGTCAATCTCAATTCGCAGATCGACGCGCGCAACGCGTTGCGATCAGGCCGTTTCCGCATTCACGATTATCACGCCAAGAACCGCGCGCTCACCGTGCCCGAGGTCTTCGTCTATTCTTCCAACATCGGCACGGCGCGCATGGCGCTGATGGTGGGCGTGGAGGGACACAAGGCCTTTCTGCGCAAGATGGGCCAGCTCGACCGCATGCGCACGGAGCTGCCGGAATCGGCCGAGCCGATCGTGCCGAAGAACTGGGGCGAACTGAACACGATGACCATCGCCTTCGGCCACGGCCTGGCTGTCGCGCCGTTGCAGGCGATGATGGCTGTCGGCGCGCTGTCGAACGGCGGCTATATGATCAAGCCGACTTTCCTCAAGCGCACGGAAGAGGAAGCCAAGCGCAACGCGCCCCGCGTCGTGCGGCCCGAGACGAGCGAGGAATTGCGCTACATCATGCGGCTCAACGCCGAGATCGGCAGCGCGCGCAAGACCGACATTCCCGGCTATTTCGTCGGCGGCAAGACAGGCACGGCGGAAAAGGTCATCAACGGGCGCTACGCCAAGAACAAGCTGTTCACGACCTTCATGGCGCTCGTGCCCGCCGACAAGCCGCGCTATCTCTTCGCTACGGTGATGGACGAGCCGCAAGCGGCGCCGGAGACCCACGGCTACGCCACGGCTGCTTACAATTCCGGGGCGGTGACGGGAAAGATCATCGAGCGCGCCGGGCCGATTCTCGGCGTCGAGCCGCGGTTCAAGACGCCGGAGACGCCATTCCCGCTGCTGGCGAAGATGGGTTACACGAAGGCCAACCAGCCGGCGACCAGGACCGCGGACAATCACTGATGCGGCTCGATGCGCTCATAGCGGAAGCGGCTGAAGGCCCGCAGGCGGCGCTGGAAATTACAGCGCTCGCCGCCGACAGCCGCAAGGCCGTGCGGGGGACGCTGTTCTTCGCGGTGCCGGGAACGCAGGCCGACGGACTCGATTTCGCGCCCGACGCGATTTCGCGCGGCGCGGTCGCGGTCGTCGCGGCGCGCGCACCGGAAAAGCCGCTTGGCGCGCCTGTCGTCGTCGTGCCCGACGTGCGGCTCGCGCTGTCGCGTGCGGCGGCGCGCTTTCATCCCTTGCAGCCGGCGACCATCGCGGCGGTGACGGGCACGAGCGGCAAGACGTCGATTGCGGCCTTCCTGCGCCAGATCTGGCTCTATTGCGGTCGCCAGGCGGCTTCCATGGGCACGATCGGCATCGTCGCGCCCTCCGGCGCTGTCTATGGTTCTCTGACGACGCCGGATTCCATTACTCTGCACGAGACGTTGCAGAAACTCGCGCAGGACGGCGTGACGCATCTGGCGATGGAGGCTTCCTCGCACGGGCTCGACCAGCGCAGGCTCGACGGCGTGCGCCTGTCGGCTGCCGCCTTCACCAATCTGTCGCGCGACCATCTCGATTATCACGCCACGCTCAACGATTACCTCGCCGCCAAGCTGCGTCTGTTCGAGGCGCTGCTGCAACCCGGCCAGCCCGCCGTGATCGACGCGGATACGGATGTTGCGGACAGGGTGACCGCCGCCTGCGCCGCGCGCGGTCTCGACGTGCGCACGATCGGTCGCAAGGGCGCGGCGATCCGCCTGCTCGAACGCAGCGCGGAAGGCTTCGCGACGCGGCTGATGCTGGAATGCGAGGGCAAGGTCTTTCGCGTGCTGCTGCCGCTCGCCGGCGAATTCCAGACGTCCAATGCGCTCGTCGCCGCGGGTCTTGCGATCGCGACCGGGGAGACGCCGCAAAACGTCTTTGCCGCGCTCGAAAAACTCGTCGGCGCGCCAGGACGCATCGAGAAGATCGGCGACCGCAATGGCGGGGCGGCCTTCGTCGATTATGCGCACAAGCCCGGCGCGCTGGAGACCGCGATCTCTGCGTTGCGCCCATTCGCGCGCGGAAAACTGATCGTCGTGTTCGGCTGCGGCGGCGACCGCGACCGGGGCAAACGGCCAATCATGGGCGAGATTTCGGCGCGGCTTGCCGACGTCACGATCGTGACCGACGACAATCCGCGCAGCGAGCAGCCGGACGCAATTCGCGCCGCCATTCTGGAGGGCGCCCGGGCGTACAAGGGCGCGGACGTGCGCGAAATCAGCGACCGCGCGGCTGCGATCGCGGCGGGCGTCGCGCTTCTCGGGCCCGGCGACGTCCTGCTCGTGGCCGGCAAGGGCCATGAAACCGGCCAGATCATCGGTTCGAACACTATTCCATTCTCAGATCACGAAGCCGTCCGCACGGCGCTCGAAGGCGAGGCATGATGACCGACGACGCCCTGTGGACCCCGCTCGCGCTCGTCGCGCCGCTCGGCGCGCGGGTGAGCGGCGCCCTGCCGGCGCGCGGCGTTACAGGCATATCGATCGACACGCGCACGCTGGCGGAAGGCGATCTGTTTGTCGCGCTGAAAGGCGACAACAGCGACGGCCACGACTATGTTCGCAAGGCCTTCGAGGCCGGCGCGGCGGCGGCGGCGATCGACGAGGCGCATGCGCAGGCGCTCGCGGGCGCCGGCCCGCTCTATGTCGCGAAAGATACGCTCGTCGCGCTCGAGGGTCTCGGGCGCGCGGCGCGCTCGCGCTCGAAGGCCCGCATCGTCGCTGTCACCGGCTCGGTCGGCAAGACGACGACCAAGGAGCTGTTGCGTTGCGCGCTCGCAAGCGCGGGAGAGACGCATGCATCAGCCGCCTCCTACAACAATCACTGGGGCGTACCGCTGACGCTGGCGCGCATGCCGGAAAGCGCGCGCTTCGGCGTGTTCGAAATCGGCATGAACCATGCCGGCGAGATCACGCCGCTGGTTGCAATGGCGCAGCCGCATATCGCGATCATCACGCGGATCGCGCCCGTCCATCTCGAACATTTCGCTTCGGTCGAGGCGATCGCCGACGCCAAGGCCGAGATTTTCAGTGGATTGCAGCGCGGTGGCGTCGCCATTCTCAATCGCGACGACGCGCAATTCGAGCGACTGCGCGATGCCGCCGGCGCGGCTGGCGTGCGCTTCGTCCTGTCCTTCGGCGAGAGCGCGGAGGCCGACGCCACGCTTCTTTCCTGCGATGTCGACGGCGAGACGACGCGGGTGCAGGCGCGCGTGCTCGGCCAGGACCTGACCTATACGATCGGCGCGCCGGGCCGACACATCGCCATGAATTCGCTGGCGGTTCTGATGGCCTCGCGCGCGGCGGGCCTCGACCTTCAGGCGGCGGCGCGCGCGCTCGCGGGTTTCCGGCCGCCGGCCGGACGCGGCCAGCGCGAGACGCTTCAAGCCGCCGACGGGCCCTTCACGATCATCGACGAGAGCTACAACGCCAATCCCGCCTCGATGCGCGCCGCGCTCGACCTCCTGGGCGCGGCCGACGGCAAGCGGCGAATCGCCGTGCTCGGCGACATGCTCGAACTGGGGCCGCAAGCGCGGGCGCTCCACGCCGCCATCGCCGAGGATGTCGAGCGAAACCAGATCGATCTGGTCTATACGGTGGGGCCATTGATGCAGGCGCTTTCCGAGGCTATTCCGGCCGAACGGCGCGGCGCGCATGCGGCGAACGCCGCCGCTCTCGAACCCATCGTGCTGGACGCGCTTCGCGCCGGCGACGTCGTCATGATCAAGGGCTCCAACGGGAGCCGCATGGGGCCGCTGGTGGCGGCGATGCGAAAGGCCTTCGCCTCGCCCCGGGACGCGGTCGCCTGAGGACAAGACAATGCTGACCTGGCTCGCGGATTTCGCCCACATCTGGACGCCGCTGAATCTCTTCAAATACATCACGTTCCGCGCGGGCGGCGCGGCGGCGACGGCGCTGTTCTTCGTGTTCTTCTTCGGGCCCTCGATCATCGCGGCGCTGCGCATCAAGCAGGGCAAGGGCCAGCCGATCCGTGAAGACGGGCCGGCCTCGCACCTTCTGACCAAGAAGGGCACGCCGACCATGGGCGGGCTCATGATCCTGTCCGGGCTCATCGTCGCCACGCTGCTGTGGGCGAACCTGAAGAACCCTTACGTCTGGATCGTGCTTCTGGTCATGACCGGTTTCGGCCTGATCGGCTTCTACGACGATTATCTGAAGGTGACGCGTCAGTCGCACAAGGGCTTTTCGGGCCGCATGCGCCTGTCGTTCGAGGCGCTGATCGCGCTCATCGCCTGCATCGCCATGATGCGCGTCGGCGCCGCCAACGCGACCATGCTCGCTATTCCCTTCGGCAAAGGCTTCGCCTTCAGCCTCGGATGGGGCTTCCTGCTATTCGGGCCCTTCGTGATCGTGGCCGCCGGCAATTCGGTGAACATGACCGACGGGCTCGACGGGCTCGCCATCGTGCCCTCGATGATCGCGGCCGGCGCCTTCGCGCTCATCGCCTACCTGGCCGGCAACGCCATCTTCTCGAATTATCTCGGCATCAATTTCGTGCCCGGCGCCGGCGAACTCACCGTCATCTGCGCGGGGCTGATCGGGGCGGGATTGGGCTTTCTCTGGTTCAATGCGCCGCCGGCGCAGATTTTCATGGGCGACACGGGCTCGCTCGCGCTCGGCGGCCTGATCGGTACGATTGCCGTCGCCGTGAAGCACGAGGTCGTGTTGATGATCATCGGCGGGCTGTTCGTGCTCGAGACCCTGTCGGTGATCGTGCAAGTGGCCTCGTTCAAGCTCACCGGCAAGCGCGTGTTCCGCATGGCGCCGATCCATCATCATTTCGAGCAGCTCGGCTGGTCGGAATCGCAGATCGTCGTGCGCTTCTGGATTATCGCGTTCGTTCTGGCGCTCGTCGGCCTCTCCACCTTGAAGGTGCGCTGAATGATCGCCGCGACAACCTTCGCCGGAAAGCGCGTCGCCCTGTTCGGCCTCGGCGGCTCGGGGCTGGCGACGGCCTTCGCGCTGAAGGCCGGCGGCGCGATCGTCGCCGTCTGGGACGACAATCTCGTCGCGCGCGAGAAGGCGGAGGCCGAAGGTTTCGCGCCGGTGGATCTGGCGGATGCGGACTGGTCTCAGTTCTCGTCCTTCGTGCTGTCGCCCGGCGTGCCGCTGACGCATCCCGAACCGCACTGGACCGTGAAGAAAGCGCAAGCTGCCGGCGTCGAGATCATCGGCGATGTCGAGATTTTCTGTCGTGAGCGGCGTGAGCATGCGCCTGCCGCACCGTTCGTCGCGATCACCGGCACCAACGGCAAGTCGACTACGACGGCCTTGACCGCGCATCTCTTCCGGACCTTCGGCAAGGACGTGCAGATGGGCGGCAATATCGGCACGCCAATCCTGTCGCTCGCGCCGCTGTCCGACGAACGCGTCTATGTGATCGAGCTCTCGACCTTCCAGATCGATCTCACGCCGACGCTCGACCCATCCGTCGGCTTGCTGCTGAATCTCACGCCCGATCATATCGATCGTCACGGCACGATGGAGCATTATGCCGCGATCAAGGAACGGCTGGTAGCGGCGGCAGAACGGGCGGTGATTTCCGTCGACGACCATTTCGTACGCGAGATCGCCGAACGCCGTTTCGCGGCGGGGCGTGAAACCATCGCCATGTCCGTCGCGCATCCCGAACTCGCCGACGGCCTGGTGGTGCAGGGCGTGACGATCGAGCATCGCTCGGCGCGCGTGTCAACTCCGATCGCCGATCTCTCCGGCATCGCCTCGCTGCGCGGCGCGCACAATGCGCAGAACGCTGTCGCCGCTGTCGCCGCGCTCGGCGACCTCGCGAGCGATCATGCGCGCGTGCAGGCGGGATTGTGCAGCTTTCCGGGTCTGGCGCATCGCATGGAGAATATCGGCAGTCTCGGCCGCATCCTGTTCGTCAACGACAGCAAGGCGACCAACGCGGACGCGGCCGAGAAGGCGCTTCTGTCGTACAACGACATTTTCTGGATCATCGGCGGAAAGTCTAAGGAAGGCGGGATCGAGCCGCTGCGGCCGCTATTCGGACGCGTCGCCAAGGCCTATCTCATCGGCGCCGCGACGGAGGATTTTGCGCGCACGCTCGAAGGCGCGGTCGCCTATGAGCGTTGCGGGACGCTCGACGTCGCCGCGCGCGCGGCGGCGCGCGATGCGGCCCGGTCGCAGGCGCAGGAGCCCGTCGTGCTGCTGTCGCCAGCCTGCGCCTCCTACGATCAGTTTCCGAATTTCGAGAAGCGCGGCGACGCTTTTCGTAGCGTAGTCGTCGAGATCATCAGCAATGGGGGCGTGTCATGATATCGCGAGCCGATCGCTCACCAATTTCCGACTGGTTGTGGACCATCGATCGTTGGCTGCTCGGCGCGCTCGGTCTGCTGATGGTCTGCGGCCTCGTGTTCGGCATGGCAGGCTCACCGCCGGTCGCCGAGCGCCTGCATCTGCCGACCTTCTATTTCGTCAACCACCAGGCCATGTATCTCGTGCCCGCCATCGCGGTCCTGATCGGCGCCTCGTTCATGTCGCCGCGCCAGGTTCGCCGCGCCGCGCTGGTCCTGTTCGTCGGTTCCATGGCGCTGATCTTCGCCGCCCTGCTGTTCGGCGCCGAAGTGAAGGGCGCGCGCCGCTGGATCTTCGGCGTGCAACCCTCGGAATTCGTCAAGCCCGCTTTCGCCGTGCTCGCGGGCTGGGCCTTTTCGGAGGGAGCGCGGCGGCGCGACGTGCCGGCCAATCTCTTGGCTATCCTGATCCTGCCGGCCACCGTCGTGCCGCTGATCCTGCAGCCCGACTTCGGTCAGACCATGCTGATCTCGCTGGTATGGGGCGCGCTGTTCTTCATGGCGGGGCTGCACTGGTTCTGGGTCGCCGGCATCGGCGGCGCGGGCGCCATGTCGGTCTTCGCTGCGTATAAATTCGTCCCGCACGTGCGTGCGCGAATCCTGAAATTTCTCGAACCGCAATCGGCGGGCGGGGTGACCGACACGTTCCAGGTCGACACGGCGCGTGACTCTTTCATCGCGGGCGGCTGGTTCGGCAAGGGGCCGGGCGAGGGCACGCTGAAGCGCATCCTTCCCGACAGTCACACCGACTTCATCTTCGCTGTCACCGGCGAGGAATTCGGCGTCATCGTCTGCATCCTGCTGGTCACGCTCTTCGCGTTCATCGTGGTGCGCGGGCTGAGCAATGCCGCGAAGAACGAAGATCCGTTCTGTCGTTTCGCGGCGGCGGCGCTGACCATGCTGTTCGGCATCCAGAGCTGCATCAATCTGGCGGTCAACCTGCATCTCATGCCGGCCAAGGGCATGACTCTGCCATTCGTCAGCTACGGCGGCTCTTCGCTGATCTCGCTCGCGCTCGGCATGGGTTTCCTGATCGCGGTCACACGCAAGCGGCCGCGCACGGAAGTGCTGATGGATGCGAGCCTCGATACGACGTCGCAGCGCGCATGAGCGGTGAGACGATCCTGGTGGCCGCCGGCGGGACGGGCGGCCACCTCTTTCCCGCCGAAGCGTTGGCGCACGCGCTTATCTCACGCGGCTACGCTGTCGATCTGGCGACCGATACGCGTGCCGAGAAATACGGGCAGGCTTTTCCCGCGCGCAACATCTATGCGATCCCCGCGGCGACGCCGACCGGCGGCGGCGTCGCGGCCAAAGCGAAAGCGGTCGCGACGCTCGGGCGCGGCGTTCTGGCCTGCCTGCCGCTACTGCGGCGTTTGAAACCCGCCGTCGTCGTCGGTTTCGGCGGCTACCCGACCGTGCCGCCGCTGGTCGCCGCGAGCCTTCTGAAAATCCCGGCCGTGCTGCACGAGCAGAACGCGGTGATGGGTCGCGCCAACAAGTTCCTCGCTGGCCGCGTACAAAAAATCGCCACCGGTTTTCCGCTTTCTCGCGCGGATGCGGCGATTTTGGCGAAGTGCACGGTGACGGGCAATCCGCTGCGGCCGGCTGTGCTCGAGGCGGCAAAGCTGCCCTGTCCGTCCTTCGAGAATGGTATTCTCCACGTCCTCGTGACCGGCGGCTCGCAGGGCGCGAAAGTGTTTTCCGACATCGTGCCCGCCGCCATCGAGGCGCTGACGCCGGAAGAGCGCGCCCGGATCAGGCTGGTGCAACAGGCGCGCGGCGAGGATCGCGAGCGTGTGCTCGCGGCGTACAAGCGCATCGGCTTCGCCGCCGAGGTCGAGCCCTTCTTCAAGGACCTTCCGGCGCGCATCGGCGCCGCGCATCTCCTGATCGCGCGTTCCGGCGCCTCGACCGTGGCGGAGGTCGCGGCCATCGGCCGGCCCGCCATTCTCGTGCCTTTCCCCTTCGCGCTCGACGCCGATCAGGCCGCCAACGCCGCCGAGCTTGCTCGCACCGGTGCGGTCGAGGTGATCGACCAGAAGGTCTTCACCGTTGAAAAGTTGACGGATTTGCTACGCGCTGCGCTCGCCGACCCCTCGGGGTTGACGAAAAGGGCCGAAGCCGCCAAGAGCGCGGGCATTCTCGACGCCGCCGAGCGTCTCGCCGACATGGTGGTCGGCCTCGTTCGATCAAAAGGTTGATCTCAATGAAACTGCCGCGCGACCTCGGCCCCATTCATTTCGTAGGCATCGGCGGCATCGGCATGTCCGGCATCGCCGAGGTGCTGATCAATCTCGGCTACAAGGTGCAGGGTTCCGACGCCTCCGAGAACGCCAATGTCAAACGCCTCGCCGACAAGGGCGCCAAGGTCTTCATCGGCCATTCCGCCGGCAATCTCGGCGATGCGGCGGTCGTCGTCGTCTCGACCGCGATCAAACGCGACAATCCGGAACTGGCGGCCGCGCGCGAATTGCGCCTGCCGGTGGTGCGCCGCGCGGAAATGCTCGCGGAGCTGATGCGGCTCAAGCAATGCGTGGCGATCGCGGGCACGCACGGCAAGACGACGACGACCTCGATCGTCGCGACGCTGCTCGACGCCGGCGGGCTCGACCCGACCGTCATCAATGGCGGGATCATCAACGCGTATGGGACCAATGCGCGACTGGGCGCCGGCGACTGGATGGTGGTGGAGGCCGACGAGAGCGACGGCACCTTCCTGAAGCTGCCGGCCGATGTCGCCATCGTGACGAACATCGATCCCGAACATCTCGATCACTTCAAGACGTTCGACGCGATCAAGGAGGCCTTTCGGCAGTTCGTGGAAAGCCTGCCGTTCTACGGCTTCGCGGTCATGTGCCTCGATCATCCCGCCGTGCAGGAACTGGTCGGCAAGATCGAGGATCGACGCGTCGTCACCTACGGCGAGAATCCGCAAGCCGACGTCCGGCTGCTCGATGTCGATCTGACCGGGGGCGTGTCGCGCTTCAACGTGCTGATGCGCGACCGCAAAACGGGCGCCGCCACCTATCTCGACAATCTCGTGATGCCCATGCCGGGCCATCACAATGCGCTGAACGCCACAGCGGCGATCGCCGTCGCGATGGAGCTCGGCATGACCGCCGAGCAGGTGCGCAAGGCGTTGGCGAGTTTCGGCGGCGTGAAGCGGCGCTTCACCAAGACCGGCGAGTGGAACGGCGTGCAGATTTTCGACGATTACGGCCACCATCCGGTCGAGATCGCCGCCGTGCTGCGCGCCGCGCGCGCGTCGACCAAGGGGCAGGTGATCGCGGTCGTGCAGCCGCACCGCTATACGCGCCTGCAGAGCCTGTTCGACCAGTTCGCGACCTGCTTCAACGACGCCGATACGACGATCGTCGCCGATGTCTACGCCGCCGGCGAACAGCCGATCGACGGCGTCGACAAGGATGGTCTGGTCGCGGCGATTGTCGCGCACGGCCACCGTCAGGCGATCGCGCTGCCGAGCCCCGAGGCGCTGCCGGGCATCGTGAAGGAGATCGCGCGTCCAGGCGATTACGTCGTGTGCCTCGGCGCCGGCAATATCACGCAATGGGCCTATGCCTTGCCGGCGCAATTGGCGGGGTGACGAGCGTGTTTGACGACATCACGCCGGATCTTCGCGCGAATATGCCGGAATTGCGCGGCCGCCTCGCCGCCAACGAGCAGCTTGCGCCGTTCACGTGGTTTCGCGTCGGCGGTCCGGCGCAGGTTTTGTTTCAGCCGGCGGACGAGCAAGATCTTTCGTATTTCCTGGCGCGTCTTGCGCCCGAAATTCCCGTTCTCGTCGTCGGGCTAGGCTCCAATCTCATCGTGCGCGACGGCGGCGTGCCGGGCGTCGTGATCCGTCTCGGCGGCAAGGCCTTCGCCGATATCGTCGTGGAAGAGGGCCATCGCCTGCGCGTCGGCGCGGCGGCGCCGGATCGATTCGTCGCCAAGCGCGCCGCCGAACTCGGCGTCGCAGGTCTCGAATTTCTCTCGGGCATTCCCGGCGCCATCGGCGGCGCCTTGCGCATGAACGCCGGCGCCCATGGCGGTGAGACGAAGGATGTTCTCGTTCTGGCGCGCGGCGTCGAGCGCAGCGGCGAGACGATCGCGATCAGCAATGCCGGAATGGGATTTTCCTACCGCCATTCCAGCGCGCCGCGCGATGTAATCTTCACGCAGGCCGTGCTGCAGGGCAGGGCGGGCGACAGGCTCGCGATTCAAGCCGAAATGGATCGCATCACGGAAGCGCGTGAAAAGGCGCAGCCGATCCGGGAGAAAACCGGCGGCTCGACCTTCAAGAATCCGCCCGGCGGCAAAGCGTGGCAGGAGGTCGACAGGGCAGGCTGCCGTGGGCTCGTTATTGGCGGCGCGCAGGTGAGCGAGATGCATTGCAACTTTCTGATCAATCGCGGCAATGCGACAGCCGCCGATATCGAGGCGCTGGGCGAAGAAGTGCGGCGGCGTGTGCGCGAGACCAGCGGCGTCGAGCTCGAGTGGGAAATCAAACGCGTGGGCGTGGCGGCCTGATGGACCGCGAGCCTTCAGGCTCGCCGGCCACAGCCGGCCTTATCGACAAGGGCGGGCCTGATGGATCGCGGTCCATCCTTCCAGCCTTCCTCAATTCGTGGGCGCTGTCGGCGCTCATCGTCGCGCTCGCGATCGCGCAGCAGGCGGTAGGACATCTCAACGGCGACGACAGCTGGTTCATCCTGTTCGCCGAGCGCGTCGTCAACGGCGCCAAGGCCTATGTCGATATTTCCGATCCCAATCCGCCGGCGGGCTTTCTGGTCTATATGCCCGCCGTCCTTCTCGCACGCGCGACCGGGCTTTCGGCGGAATTCTGGACGGTCGTCGAGACATTCGTCTTCACCTTCGCCGCGCTTGCGCTGTCGGGCGCACTGCTTTCGCGCGCGAACCTGTTGGTGCGGGAAGAGACTGGCGTCGCGCGCAATGCGGCTCTTTGGGTTCTGCTGTTCGCGGCCGGCTTCGGTTTCGCCGAGCGCGAACATTTCGCGCTGATCGCCTTCCTGCCGTTCGCGGCCGCCATGCTCGCGCGGGCGGAGAGCAGGGCAAGCTCGCTGCCCCTGGCGCTGCTGGCCGGCGTCGGCGGTGGGATCACGCTGTGCTTCAAGCCCTATTTCGGGCTGCCGCTCGCGTCGGTCGTGCTGTTTGCCTGCGCCCGGCGGCGTTCGATCGCGCCCCTCTTCGCCCCGGAAAATTTCGTGGCGGCTGCGGTGGCGATTGGCTACGGGCTTTTCGTCTGGTTGCGCTATCCCGACTATGTCTGGAGCGTCGCGACGGTCGCCATGGATGTCTATGCGCCCGCGCGCTACGGGCTTCTGGCCGTCATCGCTTCGCCGCCGTTCGTCTTTTCCGTGATCCTGCTCGCCGCCGTCTGGGCCGGCTTGCGATTCCTTGGTCTCGAGCCGCGCGCTGCGTTGCTCGCGGTCGCGTCAGCGGGATTTTTCGCGACCTATGTCCTGCAGTCGAAGAACTGGTTCAATCACGCTTTTCCCGGCGAGGCGCTCGGCGTGCTGGCTCTGGTTGCGCTGGCGCTCGGACGGTTTCGAACGACGCCCGGGGAGGCGGCGCGGTTCGCGCGCCTCGCCGTCCTGCCGGCGCTGATCGTCGCGCCGTTTCTCAACGCCGTGCAGTTGAACCTGCCGGGCGCGGAGGAATATCCGGGGCTGACGGCGGCGGTGAAAGAAAATGCCCCCGCGCATCCGAAAATCGCCGCGCTGGCGCGTCAGCTCGACGTCGGCCATCCGCTCACGCGACGGCTCGGCGGCGTGTGGGTCGGCCGGCGCAATGCGATGTGGGTCGACAATTGCGTGCGGCAGATCCTCGCCACGAAAAAGGTGGACGCTGAGACGCGCGCGAAACTGCTCGAATACGCCGCCGACGAGCGGCGCGAGGTCGGCGAGGACTTAAAGAAGGGCCGGCCGGACATCATCCTGATCGAGGAGCCGGGCCTGCGCGAATGGGCGCTGAAAAAGCCCGAATTCGCAGGCTTGCTGGACGGCTACGCCAAGAAGGCGCAGGTGGGGGATATCGAGGTCTGGCGTCGAGTCGGAGGGTAGGAAGCCCTGCCCCTCCCCGCAAGAGGGAGGAGAGTCACGCTGCTGTAGCGGCTAGAGGATCGAATCAAATGACCAAACATGTCGCAGTGCTGATGGGCGGATGGGCGTCGGAGAGGCCGGTGTCGCTGCGCTCGGGCGAGGCCTGCACGAAGGCGCTGGAAAGCGTCGGCTATCGTGTCACCAAGGTCGACGTCGGCCGCGATATCGGCGCCGTGCTCGCCGAGCTGAAGCCGGACGTCGCCTTCAACGCCCTGCATGGGCCGGGCGGGGAGGACGGCACGATCCAGGGCGTACTGGAGGTGCTGCGAATCCCCTACACGCATTCGGGCGTGCTCGCCTCGGCGCTCGCCATGCAGAAGGACCTCGCCAAGACGATCATGGCGGCAGCGGGCGTGCCCGTGCCGGCGGGCAAGGTGGTCAGCCGGTTCGAGGCGGCAAAAGCGCATGTCCTGCCCGCGCCCTATGTGCTGAAACCCGTGGCGGAAGGCTCGTCCTTCGGGGTTTTCATCGTCAAGGAGGGGCGTTCGCACCCGCCTCAGGAGCTGGTTTCGCTCGAATGGACCTATGGGGACATGATGCTGGCGGAAACATTCGTTGACGGTCGCGAACTTACCTGCGCGGTCATGCACGACCGGGCGCTGGGGGTGACGGAGATCAAACCCGTTTCCGAAGCGTTCTACGGTTACGATGCAAAGTACGCAAAAGGCGGGTCAATCCACGTCCTGCCCGCACAAATTAAAGAAAATATTTACCAAAGGATTCAAGAGTTGGCAGTTGTAGCGCACAGAGCGCTCGGCTGTCGCGGCGTGAGCCGGACGGACTTTCGGTACGACGACCGCCCCGGAGGTACGGGCGAGCTCGTCGTGCTGGAGGTCAATACCCAGCCGGGCATGACGGAGACGTCACTCGTGCCTGAGTTGGCGGCCCATGCGGGCCTTTCGTTCGGCGAGCTGGTAAAATGGATGGTGGAAGACGCGTCCTGCGATCGTTGACGGAGCAGCTTGGCTCTCCGTTCGCTTTCGCGTTTGCGCGTCCGCAATTCGCCGCCGCCGCCGCCGCCGTTTCCCGTCCTGCGCCGCGTTCGCGCGCGCCGCGCCGCTCCCGTCTCGACAAGCTACGCGCCGCAGCGGTTCATCCGCTGGCGACCGGCGCGCTGGTCTTCGGTTTCCTCGGCGCCGCCTTCGCCTATTCCGCCGTGCGCGGCGGCGCCTACGAAAACTTCATCCAGACCGTCGGCACGCCCGGCGACCTTCTCGCCCGTGCGGTCGGCATGGGCATCGACACGGTCACTATTTCCGGCATCAGCGAACTCAAGGAAACCGAGATCCTCGCCTATGCCGGCGTGAAGGCGCGCAATTCCTTGCCCTATCTCGACGCCGAGGGCATGCGCACGAGGCTGCGCTCCGTGCCGATGATCCGCGACGCGGAAGTGCGCAAGCTCTATCCGAGCCGCCTCGCCATCACCATCGTCGAGCGCCAGCCCTACGCGCTCTGGCAGAAGGACGGCAAGATTTCGATCGTCTCTGCCGACGGCATGCCGATCGACACGCTGCATGACGAGCGTTATGCGCGGCTGCCGCTGATCGTGGGCGACGGCGCCAACGAGCGCCTCGACCAGTATCGCAAGATCATCGAGGCGGCCGGCGATCTGGCGGGCCGCATCAAGGCGGGCGCGCTCGTCTCGAAACGCCGCTGGTCGCTGTTCACGACCGACAATGTCGAGGTGCGCTTGCCCGAACTGCAGCCGGAGCTCGCGGTCGAGAAACTGGCGCGCCTGCAGCGCGATCATCGCATCCTCGACAAGGACATCGTCGCAATCGATCTGCGCGTGCCGGGCCGCATCGAGGTGCAGTTGAGCAACGAGGCGGCGAGCGCTCGCCTCGAAAACCTATCCCGCAAGACCAAGGGGAAGGTCTGATGGGCGTATCAGTGAATCTGCCGCGTATGCGTCCTCTGTCTTCGCGCAAGAGCGCCATTCTGTCCGTGCTGGATGTCGGTACGAGCAAGATCGTCTGCCTTATTGCGCGGCTCGATCCGATCGAACCCGGCCAGCCCTCGCGCGGCCGCACGCATGGCTGCCGCATTCTCGGCATCGGCCACCAGCGTTCGCGCGGCATGAAGGCCGGCCAGGTCGTCGACATGGAGGAGGCCGAGACCGCCATCCGCCTCGCCGTCGACGCCGCCGAGCGCATGGCCGGCGTGCAGGTCGACAGCATCATCGTCTGCGCCTCTGGCGGCCGCATTTCCTCGCAGCATTTCCAGGCGAAGGTGGCGGTCGGCGACCGCTCCGTCGGCGAGCCCGACGTTCATCGCGTTCTGGAAGCGACCTGCGCGCGCAGCGCGCGCGACGGCCGCGCCGTGCTGCATTCGCTGCCGACGAGCTTTTCCGTCGACGGCGCCGAAAACATTCGCGATCCCAAGGGTATGATCGGCGACGAACTCGCCGCCCATCTCCATGTTGTCTCGACCGACGCCGCGGCGGTGCGCAATCTCGGACTGGCGGTCGAGCGCTGCCATCTCACGGTCGAGGCCTTCGTCGCCTCGCCCTATTCGTCGGCGCTGGCGACGCTCGCCGACGACGAGGCCGAGATCGGAGCGACGGTGATCGATTTCGGCGGCGGCTCGACCTCGGTAGCGGTCTTTTCCGGCGGCGCGCTGATCCACATGGACTGCGTGGCGGTCGGCGGCAATCACGTGACGCTGGACGTCGCGCGCGGCCTCAACGTGCGCCTCAACGGCGCCGAACGCCTCAAGACGCTCTACGGCAGCGCGATCCTCGCGCCGACCGACGAGCGCGAGACCATCGCGATCGAACATGTCGGCGACGACGCGGGCCAGACGACGCATCTGCCGCGCTCGCAGCTCGTGCGGATCATCCGTCCGCGCGTCGAGGAAATCGTGGAACTCGTGCGCGACCGGCTGCGCCAGCAGGGACGACCCCTGCATGCGGGCTCGCGGATCGTGCTGACGGGCGGGGCGAGCCAGCTCACCGGTCTGCCAGAGACGGTGCGCCGGATCGTCGGCGGGCAGGTGCGCATCGGACGGCCGGTCGGCGTCCAGGGCCTGCCGGAATCGGGCAAAAGCCCGGCCTTCGCGGCGGCCGTCGGCTTGCTCGTCTACCCGCAGGTCGCAGGGCAGGAACATTTCGAGCCGAGCCGGGAGCGACTGGCGGCGGCAGTGGGGGCTGACGGCTATTTCGCCCGCGTCGGGCGGTGGCTGAAGGAAAGTTTTTGAGTTGAGCCGTCGGGCGGCGGAACCCGACGGACGAGTGAAACCGGGGCGCGTGAGTGCGGTCCATTGGAAAAGAGGCTGAGGCGATGACGATCAATCTGAAGGAACCCGAGCTGCGCGAGCTCAAGCCAAGGATCATGGTGTGCGGCGTGGGCGGCGGCGGCTGCAATGCGGTCAACAACATGATCACATCGGGCCTCAGCGGCGTCGACTTCATCGTCGCCAATACGGACGCGCAGGCGTTGATGTCGTCGAAAGCCGACCGCATCATCCAGATGGGCCTGCAGGTCACCGAGGGCCTCGGCGCCGGCGCGCAGCCTGAAGTCGGCCGCGCGGCCGCCGAAGAGGCGATCGAGGAAATCCGCGATCACCTGACCGGCGCGCACATGTGCTTCGTCACCGCCGGCATGGGCGGCGGCACGGGCACGGGCGCCGCGCCCGTCATCGCGCGCACGGCCCGCGACCTCGGCATTCTGACGGTCGGCGTCGTCACCAAGCCGTTCCAGTTCGAAGGCGCGCGTCGCATGCGCACGGCGGAATCCGGCATCGGCGAACTGATGAAGCATGTCGACACGCTGATCGTCATCCCCAACCAGAACCTGTTCCGCATCGCCACGGAGCGCACCACGTTCGCCGACGCCTTCGCCATGGCCGACCAGGTGCTCTACTCCGGCGTCGCCTCGATCACGGATCTCATGGTCAAGCAGGGTCTCGTCAATCTCGACTTCGCCGACGTCCGCTCGATCATGCGCGAGATGGGCAAGGCGATGATGGGCACGGGCGAGGCCTCGGGCGACCAGCGCGCGATCCACGCCGCGGAAGCCGCGATCGCCAATCCGCTGCTCGACGAAGTTTCGATGAAGGGCGCCAAGGGCTTGCTCATCTCGATCACCGGCGGCGCGGACATGACGCTCTACGAGGTCGACGAGGCCGCCAGCCGCATCCGCCAGGAAGTGGACGAGGACGCCAACATCATTCTCGGCGCGACTTTCGACGAGTCGCTGGCTGGCGTGATCCGCGTGTCGGTCGTCGCCACCGGCATCGACAAGCCCGCCATGACGGCCGAGATCGACGACGCCCAGGCCAAGATCGCCGAAGCCGCCGAGCGCCTGCGCCAGCAGGCCATGGCGCGCGCCGCCGCAGCCGCCGCGCCGGCGCCCGCGCCGGCCCCCGTCGCGCAGCGCGAGCCTGAGCCGGTCGTTCAGCAGCAGACGCCGGCCGATCATGCCGCCGCCTATGCCGCGGCCCAGCAGGCGGCCATCGCTCATGCGCAGGCCCATGCTCAGGCGCATGTCGCCGCCCAGCAGCCCGCGCCCGAGCCGGTCGAGCAGGTGCATGTCGCTCCGGTCGCCCCGCCGGCGAGCTACTACCCGACCCCGGCCGAGCCGGCGCCCGTCGAGCAGCCTGTTCGTGCGGCCGGTCCCTATGTGCCGCCCGCGCCCGAACAGCCGGTGCGCCAGCCGCGCATTCCGCAGATCGACGACATGCCGCCCCATGTTCAGCAGCAATGGCACGAAGCGCGCGCCGCCAGCCAGGGCAATGCCGTCTCGGCCGTCGAGCAGCGTCGCCGCACCCTGTTCGAGCGCCTGACCTCGTTCGCCGCGAGCCGCGAGGAGGGCGCCCGCGCCCAGGTCGAGCCGCAGCTCGGCCCGCGTCCGGCGCCTGTGGCCCAGCCGCAGGCGCGCCCGGCGCAGCCGGCGCCCAGCCACGCCGAATACGCCAAGCGCCCACCTCAGACCGCCGCCCGCCCGGCCGGCGCCGACGCCTATGGACGCGCCGCTCCAGCGCGTCCCTCCGAGGAAGAGCAACTGGAAATTCCTGCCTTCCTCCGCCGTCAGTCTTCCTGCTGACGCAATTGCGGCGCCGGGTTGGCTCCACCCGGCGCCGCTTCTTTGATAACCTTATGATCCCCTGATTTTATTTCCGCTTCTCGCATTTTAACAAACGTTCACAATCCGTGATTTGGCGCTCGATGCCGACGCGGCTAGTTTCCGGCCCGTTCGGCGGCGCGATTTCCGCCCTTTTTTCGTCGATGCGCGGCGTTCGAGCGCGGTCGGCGCGTTGCGTCGCAACCCCCGGCGGATCGGAAGCGGATGCCCCGTCTCGAAACTGCACGACGACCGAAATCGAACCCCGGCCACGCCCCCGGCCGGGAGCCGCAGACCACGCTTTCCTCCAGCGTCGCGCTCGAGGGCGTCGGCGTTCATTCCAGCAAGCCGGCGCGGATCGTGCTGCATCCGGCCGAGGCCGGCGCCGGGATCGCCTTCCTGCGCAGCGATCTCGCGGCCGAACCGGTCGCGCCCGCCCTGTGGTCGCGCGTCGTCTCGACCGAACTCTGCACCAGTCTCGGCCTCGGCGGCCGCGACACAGTGGCTACCGTCGAGCACGCCATGGCGGCGCTGGCGGGACTGGGCGTCGACAATGCGCTGATCGAGGTCGACGGCCCGGAAGTCCCGGTGCTCGACGGCTCGTCCGCGCCCTTCGTCGCTGCGATCGACGAGGCGGGCGTCGCGACGCTGACGGCCGAGCGGCGCTGCATCGAAATCCTCAGGACCGTGCGCGTCGAACGCGGCGGCGCTTTTGCCGAACTGGGCCCCGGCGGCGATGGCGGCCTGACGCTCGACGTCGAGATTTCCTTCGACCATGCGGCGATCGGCCGCCAGCGCAAGGCGCTACGGCTCGATCCCGCGACCTTCCGTCGCGAGATCGCGCGCGCCCGCACCTTCGGCTTCATCGGCGATATCGAGCGGCTGTGGCGGGCGGGCTTCGCGCTCGGCGCCTCGCTCGAAAATTCCATCGCCATCTCGGCCGACGGCGTTCTCAATCCCGAGGGCTTGCGCTTCCGCGACGAATTCGTCCGCCACAAGATGCTGGACGCGGTGGGCGATCTCGCGCTCGCCGGCGCGCCGATCCGCGGCGCCTTCCGCTCGCGTTGCGGCGGTCACGCGCTGAACCATGCCGCGCTGCAGGCGCTGTTCGCCGACGCCTCGGCCTGGCGTTTCTCGCCCGCCGCGACCGCGCAGCGTGGCGAAATGCGTCCGGACATAGCGGCGCGCACCGCCTTCGGCATGCGGCCGGCGCTCGCGCCCGACCGTAGCTGACGGGACACAGTGGCGTGGCATGCGACAGCCGACGCCCGGTTTTTTGCGGTGCGCTCCACAGATCGCCACAATCGCGCCGCAAGAGTTCCGAGCGTTGGCGTCGCGCTGGTTTTTGCGCTATGACGCCCGTGGCTTCGCGTCGCGCGCGCCGGACGGTTCACGATTCGGCGACGTGGATGCGCATGAATATGGCGTGTGGCGGACATGGGTCCGTCGGCGCCGGCGTTGGGGGGCGGCTGGCGACCCTCGCGCTTTGTCGAGTTTCGCCGTCGTGAGATGACATGATGCAGAGCCTGGTCCGTTCGATCCTGCACAGAGCCGCTGCCGCCCGGCGCGTCGCGCTGATCGCCGCCGCGAGCCTGCCGCTCGCCGGCTGTTCCGCGCTCGACAGCGCCTCGAACCCGCTGAGCAGCTTCTTCGGCGGCGAGAAGTACAAGACCGAAATCCTGCCGGACGTGCCCGCCGATCGCATCTACGACCAGGGCCTCGCGCGCCTCGGCAAGAAGGATTACACGGGCGCGGCGAAGAAATTCGGCGATCTGGAAAAGCAGTATCCGAATTCCGGCTGGTCGCAGAAGGGCCTGCTGATGCAGACCTATTCGGAATACACCGAAGGCAAGTACGACGAGGCGGTGGCGACGGCAAACCGCTACATAGGCCTCTATCCGAATTCCAAGGATGCGCCGTACATCTATTATCTGGCCGGCATGTCCTACTACAACCAGATCCCGGACGCCGACCGCGACCAGGAGCGCGCGGAAAAGTCCGTCACGATCTTCAACCAGCTCGTCGAGAAATTCCCGAAGTCGGAATATGTGAACGACGCAAAGTTCAAGATTCAGGTCGCCAAGGACCAACTCGCCGCTCGCGAGATGAAGGTCGGTCGCTATTATCTGGAGCAGAGCAACTATACCGCGGCGATCAACCGCTTCCGCGAGGTGATCGGGAAGTACCAGTCGACGCGCCACACGGAAGAGGCATTGTTCCGACTTACCGAAGCGTATCTCCGGCTCGGCGTCGTCAACGAGGCGCAGACCGCGGCGGCCGTGCTCGGGCACAACTACCCGGACTCGCAGTGGTACAAGGACGCCTACGCGCGCCTGCGCGAGGGCGGCTTCGAGCCGAACGAACAGCGCGATTCCTGGATTTCGAAACTGTTCCGGAAGACCGTCGGCTGATTGTGAAAGGCGCGCCTGACCCATGCTGGTTCAGCTCGCCATTCGCGACATCGTCCTGATCGACAGGATCGATTTCGATCCCGATCGTGGACTGACCGTGCTGACCGGCGAGACGGGCGCCGGCAAATCCATCCTTCTCGACGCCTTCACGCTGGCGCTCGGCGGGCGCGGCGACGGCGCTCTGGTGCGCGCGGGCCAGCCGCAGGGGCAGGTAACAGCGGTGTTCGATCTCGCGATGGATCATCCCGCGCGCGACGCCGCGCGGCTCCAGGACATCGACGTCGATGGCGATCTCATCCTGCGGCGCGTGCAGATGGCGGACGGGCGCACGCGCGCCTTCGTCAATGATCAGGCTGTTTCCGCGCAAGCTCTGCGCGCCATCGGCCGTGCGATCGTCGAGATCCACGGCCAGCACGACGAGCGGGCGCTAACGGACGCCTCCACCCATCGCGCCTTGCTCGACGCATTCGGCGGCCTGCAGAAGCAGGCCGACGGCGTGCGCGTGGCGCACCGGCGCATGCGCGATACGGACGAGGCGCGCGAGGCGGAGGAGGCGCGTCTGGCGAAAGCCCGCGCCGACGCCGATTATCTGACGCATGCCCATGCGGAACTCTCGAAGCTCGCGCCGGAGCCGGGAGAGGAAGACAAGCTCGCGACGCATCGCCAGAAGATGATGCAGTCGGAAAAGGTCGCCGCCGATCTGCGCGAGGCCTATGAAGCGGTCGGCGGCGAGCATTCGCCTGTATCCGCGCTGGCGCTCGCCCTGCGCCGGCTCGAGCGGCGGCAACCGCAGGCGCCCGAACTGATCGACCCGACGCTGGCGGCGCTGTCGAGCGCGCTCGACGGTGTGGAGGCCGCGCGCGCGACGCTGGAATCGGCGCTCGAGGAAGCCGCCTACGATCCGCGCGAACTCGAACGCACCGAGGAGCGCCTGTTCGCACTTCGCGCAGCCGCGCGGAAATACGGCGCCTCGGTGGAAGACCTGCCAAAGGTCGCCGCGAAATTTTCCGCCGATCTGGAGGCTTTGGCGCAGGGCGAGAGCAATCTCGCGCGGCTGACGGCCGAGGCGGAAACGGCGCGCGCGGAATTCGCCACGAAGGCGGCGGCGCTGTCGAAGGCGCGCAAGGCGACGGCGGCGAAGCTCGACAAGGCCGTAATGGGCGAGCTTGCGCCCCTGAAACTGGAGCGCGCGGTCTTCACCACGCAGATCGACAGCGATCCCGCGAGCGGCAGCGCCGAGGGCATCGACCGCGTTGAATTCTGGGTGCAGACCAATCCCGGCGCACGGCCGGGACCGCTGATGAAGGTGGCGTCCGGCGGCGAACTCTCGCGCTTCATGCTGGCGCTGAAGGTCACGCTGGCCGACAAGGGCTCCGCGCCGACGCTGGTGTTCGACGAGATCGATACGGGCGTCGGCGGCGCGGTGGCGGACGCGATCGGCCAGCGCCTCGCGCGGCTCGCGTCTCGGGTGCAGGTCCTGGCTGTAACCCATGCTCCGCAAGTCGCGGCGCGTGCGGGAAAACATTTCCGTATCGCCAAGGATGCGCTCGACAAGGGCAAGCGCGTGGCGACTTCCGTGGCGGCGCTCGACGAGGCCGAGCGCCGCGAGGAGATCGCGCGCATGCTGTCGGGCGCGCGCATTACGGCGGAGGCGCGGGCTGCAGCGGCGCGGCTGCTGGAAGGGGCGGGGTAGATGGACCGCGAGCCTTCCGGCTCGCATTTCCACGACATCCTTGCGAGCCTGAAGGCTCGCGCTCCATGCGCTTCCCCGCCATCGTTCGGCGCGCTACATCTGCCGCATGAAATTCAAGCCTATCGACCAGCTTTCCCCGAAAGTGGCGCGCGCGGAGCATACGCTGCTCGGCGCCGAGATCGCCGAACACGACCGGCGCTACTACCAGGACGACGCGCCCTCGATTTCCGACGCCGATTACGACGCGCTGCGGCGGCGGTACGAGGCGCTGGAGGCGGCTTTTCCCGAATTGCATGCGCCGTATTCGCTGACCCAAAAGGTCGGCGCCGCGCCGTCCCAGAAGTTCGCGAAGGCGAAACACGCCGTGCCGATGCTGTCGCTCGGCAACGTTTTTGCCGACGAGGAAGTGCACGAATTCGTTTCTCGCGTGCGCCGCTTCCTCGGCTTGAAGGAAGACGCGCCGCTCGCCTTCACCGCAGAGCCGAAGATCGACGGGCTCTCCTGCTCGCTGCGCTACGAGCGCGGCGAACTCGTGCAGGCCGCGACGCGCGGCGACGGGTTCGAGGGCGAGGATGTGACGGCCAATGTGCGCACGATCGCCGAAGTTCCGCACCGGCTGAAGGGCGAAGCGCCCGCCGTACTGGAGGCGCGCGGCGAGGTCTATATGAACCGCGCCGATTTCGCCCAACTGAACGAACGGCAGGCGGAGGCGGGCAAGATGATCTACGCCAATCCGCGCAATTCGGCGGCGGGCTCGCTGCGCCAGATTGATGCGAGCGTCACCGCGCAGCGGCCGCTGCGCTTCTTCGCCTATGCCTGGGGCGAAGTGTCTGACATGCCGGCGAAGACGCAGAAAGGCATGCTCGACTTCCTGCATCACGCCGGTTTCGCCACCAACAAACTGACGAAACTCTGTCATTCCGCCGATGAGATGATCGCGCATTATCGCGACATCGAGCAGCAACGCGCGTCGCTCGGCTACGATATCGACGGCGTCGTCTACAAGGTCGACGATCTCTCGTATCAGGAGCGCCTCGGCTTCGTCTCTCGCGCGCCGAGATGGGCTGTCGCGCACAAATTTCCGGCGGAGCGCGCGACGACGGTGCTGCGCGCGATCGACATCCAGGTTGGCCGCACCGGCGCGCTCACGCCGGTCGCGCGGCTCGATCCTGTCACCGTTGGCGGCGTCGTCGTGCAGAACGCGACGCTGCACAACGAGGACGAGATTGCGCGCAAGGATATTCGCGTCGGCGACACCGTCGTGATCCAGCGCGCGGGCGACGTGATCCCGCAGGTGGTGGAAGTCCTGCTCGACAAGCGGCCGCATGGCGCGCACGCCTACAAGTTCCCGCACACCTGTCCCGCCTGCGGCTCTGCGGCGGTGCGCGAGATGGACGACAAGGGAGAAGAAGACGTGGTGCGCCGCTGCACCGGCGGTCTCATCTGCCCGGCGCAGGCTGTCGAGCGGCTCAAGCATTTCTGCTCGCGTCTCGCCATGGATATCGAGGGGCTCGGCGACAAGCAGATCGAACTTTTCTACGAGAAAGGTCTCATCAAGACGCCCGCCGACATCTTCACCCTGCAGAAGCGGAACGATGCCGGCGAGTTCGATCTCACGCAATGGGAGGGGTTCGGCGAGACCTCGGTGCGCAACCTGTTCGCGTCGATCGAGCAGCGGCGCGAGATCGCACTCAACCGCTTTATCTATGCGCTCGGCATCCGGCGCATCGGCGAAACGAATGCGCGAAGGCTCGCGCGGCATTTCGGAACATTCGACGCGCTTCGTGCTGCGGCGCGCAAGGCGACGGACGGGTCCGACGCGCGTGAGGAAATCAACAATATCGACGGCGTCGGGGATGTCGTCGCGGAAGCTGTCGCTGACTTCTTTCTGGAAGAGCACAACGAGAAGGCGCTCGATGCGCTGCTCGCGGAAGTCGAGCCGCAGCCGATGGAGGCGGTGGCGAACGACAGTCCCGTCGCTGGCAAGACGGTGGTCTTCACCGGCTCGCTCGAACGTTTGACGCGCGATGAAGCGAAGGCGCAGGCCGATCGCTTCGGCGCGAAGGTTTCGGGGTCGGTGTCGAAGAAGACGGACCTCGTCGTCGCTGGGCCCGGCGCGGGCTCGAAGCTGACCAAGGCGCGGGAGCTCGGGATCGAGGTGATCTCCGAAGACGAGTGGTTTCGGCGGACCGGGCAGGAGTGAGGAGCCAAGTCTCCCTCTCCCCGTTTGCGGGGAGAGGGTCGGGGTGAGGGGCCATACGACCGGGAGCCGTGTATCGGCGCGGGCCCCTCATCCGGCCTTCGGCCACCTTCTCCCCGTAAACGGGGAGAAGGAAATCACCCCACTTTCTTGGTCGCCGCCTTCAGCCACTTCCGCGCCGCCGGCGACACCTTTGACTCCAGCTTTTCCCACACCGCCTTGTGATAGGCGTTGAGCCACGCGATCTCTTCACGCGTCATCAGCTTGACATCGATTAGCGTCGTGTCGATCGGCGCGAAGGTGATCGTCTCGAAGCCGAGCATCTTTCGCTCCGCGCCGGCGATCTTGCGTTCTTCGACGACGATCAAGTTTTCGATGCGGATGCCCCAGGCGCCTTCGCGGTAATAGCCGGGTTCGTTGGAGATGATCATGCCCGGTTCGAGCGCGACGCCGCCGAGCTTCGAGATGCGCTGCGGGCCTTCGTGCACGCTCAGATATGCGCCGACGCCATGACCCGTGCCGTGGTCGAAATCCGTTCCGGCCTCCCACAGCGCGCGGCGCGCATAGGAATCGATCTGCGCGCCGGTCGTGCCTCTCGGAAACACGGCGGTCGCAATCGCGATATGGCCCTTCAGCACGCGCGTATATTTGTCGCGCATGTCGCCCTTCGGCGCGCCGACAATCGTGGTTCGGGTGATGTCGGTCGTGCCGTCGACATATTGGGCGCCGGAATCGACGAGATAGATGCCCTTGCCGATCTTTGTGTCGCTGCTTTCGGTCACGCGATAATGCGGCAGGGCCGCATGCGCGCCGAAGGCCGAAATCGTGCCGAAGGAGATTTCCTTCAGCTTGCCCGTCGCGCGCCGAAAGGCTTCCAGCGCTTGCGCCGCGCCGATCTCGGTGAGCCTGCCCTTGGGCGCCTCTGTCCCGAACCATGCCAAGAACTCGACCATGGCCGCGCCGTCGCGGATGTGGGCTGCGCGCGATCCCCTGAGTTCCGCCGAATTCTTTCGGGCCTTCATCAGCGCTGTCGGGTCGGCGCCGACCTCCGCGCCGCCGCCCGCGGCGCGATAGAGCGCGACGAGTTTTTCTGGCGCCGTCGCGGCGTCGAACAGCAGTTTCTTGTTATCGTGCGCCAGACGTTCGAGATCGGAGAGGAGCGTAGCGGGTTCGCGCACGTCGGCGAGGTCTTCCAGCGCGGCGCGCACGCTGTTGGAAAGTTTGGCGCCTTCGACATAGAGCGCCGCACGACCTTCCCTCGGCACGAGCGCCCAGGAGAGCGGCAGCGGCGTATGCGCGACATCGCCGCCGCGAATGTTGAAGGCCCAGGCGACAGCGTGGGGATCGCTGAGAACAAGAGCGTCCGTCTTGCCGAGCGCCTTCGCTATGCGCGCGAGCTTTTTCGAAGACGGCTCGCCGGACAGTCTTTCGGGATGCAGCGTGACGGGCGCCGAGGGCGCGGGCGGGCGATCCCGCCAGATCGCGTCGATCGGGTTGGTCTCGACCGCCACGAGTTTCGCGCCGGCTTCTTCCGCGCCTCTGCGCAAGGCCTCTACGGCGGCCGACGTGTGCAGCCAGGGGTCGTAGCCGATCGCCCCGTCGCGCGGCGCTTCACGAGCCAGCCAGCGCGATGGCGGATCGGAAACGAGGTCGCAGATCGCAAACAGCTTGCCGTCGACCTGCTCGCGCGCCTGGATTGTGTAGCGGCCGTCGACAAAGACGGCGGCCTTGTCCGCCAGCACGATCGCCGCGCCGGCGGAGCCGGTGAAGCCGGTCAGCCAGGCGAGGCGCTCGGCGCCGGGCGGCACGTATTCGTTCTGATGCTCGTCGGAGCGGGGGACAACGAATCCGGACAGACCGCGTGACGACAGTTCGGCGCGCAGGGCCGCCGCACGGGGCGCGGCGCGAGTCGGGTCCGACAGTTCGGCGAAGGACTGGAATTGCGATTCGAAGCGGGGCGTTTTCATGGGGCGAGCGTAGAGGGGGCTCGCGGGGATCGCCAGCCTCGGGCTCGCTTCGCAATTTCGTTGGCTGCATGCCGGCCTGAAGGCCGGCGGTCCCGGCGCCCCGCTCAGGGCGCCGCCGTGCTCGCGCCAGCCATGCGAATTGTGCAATGCAACATCAATAGTTCTGACATGATTGCTGACCTATATTGCCACGCAACGGCGACAAGCCGAGTCGGGTGGAACGTCAGGGAGCTTCTGCGTCTCGAACGACGGAGCCACACCATGGCGACGATGATCATTCCCTCCAAGGCCTATGGCGCCCGCGCCAAGCGCGCGCAGCCGCGCGGCCTTCTGACCCGCATTTTCGACGCGATGAAAGCCGCGCGCCAGCAGGAGGCCGACGAGATCGCGGCCCGCTACATGGCGGGACGCTGGACGGATTCGGTCGAGCGTGAGATCAACGACAAGCTGATCCACTCGGAAATGCACCGGCTGATCTGAGCCGGTAATTCATTCCACATCGTGAAGAGGCCGGGCGGCGGCGCCACCCGACCGGAGAACCAGCGTCGCCCATCCGTCGAGATCGGAGCGGGCGACGAGGGCGAAACCCTGCGCCGCATAGGCTGTCAGCACGCCCGCGACGTCGCGGGCGAGCAGGCCTGACAGCACCAGTTCCGCATCGTGCGCGGCGACCTCCGCGATCTGCGGCGCGAGCAGGCGCAGAGGTTTTGCCAGAATATTCGCGAAGATGAGATCGTAGGGACCGCCCTGGCGCAACGCCGGGTGCATGGTTCCGCGCGCCGTCACCGGCTTCACCCAGGGCGCGGCGCCGTTCAGCCGCGCATTGGCGGCGGCGGCTTCCGTCGAAACGGGGTCGATGTCGCCGGCCGCGACGGGCTTCCGCCACAGGCGCGCGGCGGCGATGGCGAGCACGCCGGTGCCCGTTCCGATGTCGAGGATGCGGTTGGGGCGGCGGCGCCTGGAAATTGCGTCCAGCGCCTTCAGGCAGCCGAGCGTCGTGCCGTGGTGGCCGGTGCCGAAGGCCAGCGCCGCCTCGATCTCCAGCCCGATATCGTTTTCACGCGGCGCCTTGCGGTCATGCGAGCCATGCACGAGAAAGCGGCCGGCGCGCACGGGCGCGAGGCCTTCCAGCGAGGCGGCGACCCAGTCCTGCTCGCTCACCCGGCCGAAAACCAGTCCGTCGGCGGCGGCGTCACCCGCCACCGTGCGCACGAGATCGCGGATCATCTCCTCGTCGGGCTCGGGCCCGAAATAGACTTCCGCTACCCATTCCTCCGTCTTCCAGCTGTCGGTCGAGGGCGTTTTCTCGAAAGCGGCGGCGGCGGTCTCGGTGGGGTCGAAGGTCTCGACGATCGTGTCGGCGACGAGGCGGGCGGTCGCCTCGTCGGTTTCGAGCCGCACCACATATGCGGCCCCGTTGGGGGGAAGTCCTTCCAGCATGGCGCGCGCTTAGCATGGCGGGCGCGCGGAGTCATGGGCCGCCTGCGGGCCTAGCGCTGGAGCGCGGAGAGCTGGTCGGTGTCGTAGCGCGCGCGCAGATCGCCGATCGCGGCGGGGTCGGGCTTGCGGCCGTCGACGACGAGCTGCGCGAGCTCCTCGAAATAATGTTCGTGGCCCGGCGGCGAAACGGTCATGATCATGCGGGCGGGCCGGTCGCTCACATTGGCGATATCGTGCGGAACGCCGGGAGGAATGAAGACATAGGCTCCACGGGCCGCGCGTATGCTCCGACCGCCGATGCGCCATTCGCATTCGCCATCCAGAACGTAGAACGTTTCTTCCTGGACGCGATGCACGTGCAAACCCGTCGAAAAACCCGGCGGAACGGTCCATTCGAACATGGACGTGTGGCTCGTATCCTCGCCGGTGACGAGAAACGCCAGCGGCTGGCCCGCCAGCGTCACCTTGTGCGCTTCGCCCGGCAGGTGAATGACTGGTTTCGTATTCATGGTCATCTCCCTTGCATCGAGGAAGAGACTGCGGCTCCTGCTCGCAAAAGTCCTGAAAGGGTTCCGAAAAATGTGCGAAATTGCGCCGGGAGGGAATGCGAACCGATGGCGATCGCATACAGGTTCGGGCCATTCGCGCTGGACGTCGCCGCGGGCATTCTCTTTTGCGGCGACCGTCCGATCATGCTCGGCGGTCGTGCGGTCGCGCTTCTGGAGCGACTTGTCGGCGCAGAGGGCGCGCCGATCTCCAAGGACGATCTGATCGAGGCCGCTTGGCCAGGGCTTGTCGTCGAAGACAGCAACCTGACCGTGCAGATCGCCGCGCTGCGGCGCGCCTTGCAAGAGGGAGGCGGGGCGAGCGACTGGATCGCCACCCTGCCACGGCGAGGTTATCGCTACGCCGGGCCGGCCGTCGTGACGGCCGGGGCCGAAGCGCCGCCGGCGCTCGCCCTTCCCGGCAAGGCCTCGATTGCGGTACTGCCGTTTCGCGATCTCAGCGAGGATGGCGGCCAGACCTATTTCGTCGACGGGCTCGTCGACGAAATCATCACGGGGCTGGCGCGGATCAAATGGCTGTTCGTCATCGCCCGCAGCTCCAGTTTCGTCTATCGCTCCAGCAATATGGATGCGCGCCGCGTCGGGCGCGACCTCGGCGTGCGCTACGTCCTGCAGGGCAGCGTGCTACGCACCGGCCCGCGCGTTCGCGTCGTCGCCCAGCTCGTCGATACGGAGACAGGCGGCCATGTCTGGGCGCAGAAGTTCGAACGCGCCGCGGCCGATCTCTTTGCGTTGCAGGACGATATCGCCTTGTCGGCGGTTGGCGCGATCGAGCCCGGTTTGCGGCAGGCCGAGGTGGAGCGCGTTCGGCGCAAGAGGCCCGAGAGCCTCGACGCCTACGACCTGACGCTTCGCGCGCAACCCGACGTGTTTTCAGGCATGCCGGACAGGTCCGCGCGCGGCCTCGGCTTGCTGGAAAAGGTGCTCGAACTCGAGCCCGACTACGCGCTTGCGCATGGTTATGCGGCGATGGCCTATCACAACCGCTTTCTGCGCGCAGGCCTTCGCGAGGACGATCGCGCCAGGTCGATCCATCATGCGCGCCGCGCGCTCGAACATGGGCGCGACGACGCGCTTGCGCTCACCTTCGCTGGCTTTTCGTTCGGTATGGACGCGCACGACAGGCAGGCGGCGTTCGAGGCGTTCGAGGCGGCGCGTCTGGTCAGCCCGTCGACCGCGCTCACCCATATTCTGGGCAGCGTGGTATTCGCCTGGCAGGGCGAGAGCGAAGTCGCGATCGAATGGAGCGAGCGCGGCATGCGGCTCAGTCCGTTCGATCCCTGGGCTTTCGCTGCGTTCGACGCGCAGGCGCTCGGGCATTTCAATCGTCGGAGATATGACGAGGCCTGCCGCGCCGCCTATCGATCGGTGCAGTCCAATCCAGGGCACAGCATCACCTATGTGCAGCTCGCAGCTGCGCTCGTGCGCCTTGGCCGGCTGGACGAAGCGCGCGTTGCGGCCGGGCGGGTTCTCGAACTGCAACCGAACTTCCGCTACGGGAAACAGTTCGCCGGCGTGAACTGTGCGCCGGCGCTCGCAGCTTCGCTCGGCGAAGCGCTGTGGTCGGCAGGATTGCCCGAATAGTCGCGGGTTGTGGAAGCGCGTCGCCTAATTGCGCGGCAGGTAGGTGAAGCGCAGGTGGCCGCTCCAGAAGCCGGTCACGCCGGTCGTGCGAAGCAGAAGCAGCCCGACGCCAGCTGCCGCGGCTATCCAGAATAGCGCCTGCGCATTCGGCGCGCGGCGCTTCATGCCGAAGAGACCGGCGACCATCAGCACGTCGAAGATGATCGTGAGATTGCGCTCGGTCGGCGATGGCATCGCATGCACCGGAACGAGCAGACGGTAGGCGAAGAGGCCGATCAGAATGGCGGACAGCAGGTAGAAGATGGCAGGCGCGGTTTGCTGCTGACGGTCGCTGACGACGGGCGTCGCGGAATGTGCTTCTTCGGACATGGCAAGCGTCTCCGGTCTTCGACGCCTCCTGTTTGCCGGCCGCGCGCCTGCCTCGCGGTGCGCAGCCGCACTTTCTGTCCGCTTTGCGTCTGTGCCGATGAAAGCGATAGCCTGAGGCATGAATCTCAAATGGATCGCCCTGTCGTTATTTTTCATGATCGCCCCAGGCGCGGTTTCCGCCGACGAACCCGCGCCTCCGCCACAAACGCAGATCGAGCGCGACGCTGTGCAGGCCTGGGGCCGCGCTCACGCGGATTGCGAGGAATGGAGCGACAGCTGTGTCGCCTGCACCAAGGCGGGCTGTTCGACGGCGGGCATCGCCTGCACGCCGAAGGAAACGATCTGCCGGGCGAAGTGAGGCGCGCTCCCCCTGCCGCCGAAGGACAGGACAGGCCCGCTAGGCCCCGAATTCGTGCTCGAGATAGACGCGGGTGAATTCCGGAACGCGGAGCCGGTCGAGATCGCGCATATCGCGCACGATGCGTATGCCGGCGAGTTCGGGCTCGACGTCGCGCGCGAGAAACTCATCGACACGTGCGACGATCGCGTCGGCGCTTTCCTTCACGCGCACGGGCCGCATGCAGGCGACACGCCCGCCGAGCCGCACGATGGTCCAGGTGGAATCGATCGCGCAATCGTCGATCTCGAGCCCGGTCTCCTCGCGCAATTCCCGCGAGACCGAGCCGGCGAGATCCACCCTGTCGCCGTTGATGTCGTTGCGATCCGGCGTGCCGGCTGGAAAGTAGGACATGCCGGCGCTGGCGGTATGCGCGCCCATCTCGCCGAGCAGGAAGGCGCCGTCGGCGGAGCGAAGAGCCGCCATTGCGAAGCCGTTGAAAACGTGACCGGGGAAATCGAAATCGCGATAGGCGAGAAAAGCGGAGAAGGCCGTCTCGAAATATCGGGAGCGAAGGATGCCGCCGTTCTCCGGCAAATGTTCGATTGTGTGGCCGAGCAGCACGCGACCGTCGAACATGGCGGGCTTTTGGGCGACGGCCTTTCGCCAATGGGTTGCAATCTCGTCCGCCCGCTCGCGCGCGAAATCCCAGTCGAACGGCGTAACGCGCGCGTCGATTTCCGCGACACGAAAGATCTGCGCGGCGCCGCTCACAGAGCCAGGGTTCCTTCGCTGACGCGCACGGCATGGCCGCCGATGGTGGCGGCGTTCAGCGCGCCGTCGCGCACGCTCATGCCGAGTGTAATGCGCGAAGGGCGGCCCATTTCGTAGCCTTGCTCGATGACGAGCGCATGCTCGCCGTCGTCGGGCTTTTCGAAGGCGTGCGCGACGCCCGCGAAAGCCGCCGCCGCGCCGCCGGTCGCGGGGTCTTCCAGTCCCGGCATCATCGTGCTGAACATGCGCGCATGCACGGCGCTGTCGGCTTCGCACGTCTCGCGCGTATAGAGCCAGAGGCCGCGCCCGCCGGCGGCGGCGGCCGTCAGCTTCTGCGCATCGGGTCTCGCGCGGGCGATGGCGTCGAGGCCTGACACGGGCACGAAACAGAAAGGCGTGCCAGCGGACCAGACGACGGGCGTGTGGCCGTCAAAGCCGATGTCTTTTTCATCCAGCGCGAGCGCGTCGGCGACCGCGCGCGCATCGGCCGCACCGATTTTTTCCGGCAGGCGCGGTAGATCGAAATAGGCGAAGGAGGCGCCGCGCTTTTCGAGCCGCACGGTGCAATTGACGTCGCCGACTTCTTCCTCCAGCACGACCGTAAGATCGCGCGCGCCGGCGAGTTCGGGCGCGCGCAGCGAGGCAAGAAGCACGGCGCTGCCGACGGTCGGGTGGCCGGCAAAGGGCAATTCCATAGCCGGCGTGAAGATGCGGATGCGCGCCGTATTGACCGGATTTCGCGCAGGCAGGACGAAGACGGTTTCCGAGAGATTGAATTCGCGCGCAATCCTTTGCATTTGCGCGTCGTTCAAGCCTTCAGCGTCGACGACGACGCCAAGTGGATTGCCCTCGAGGGGAGTTTTCGCGAAAACGTCGAGCGTGAAGAATCGGCGCGCCATTGCCCTATCATAGCGCAGGGTTTTGGAGCCGTCGCGGAGGCGCGGATGCGAGTACTCGTGGCGATTGTACTTCTGTGCGCGTCGGGCGCCGCGGCGTCGGCCTGCGACGCCGGCAAGGCCGATTTCGCCGTGGGCAAGCCGTATTACGCAGGGCTTGCCGAACGCGCCCGCGTCGCGGCCGGCGCGTCGATCGCGCGGCAGATGATCCGGGGCCGCGTCTATACGATGGAATTTCGCGGCGACCGCCTCAATCTGCACACGGACGAGCGGGGGAGGGTTCTCCGCGTTACCTGCGGTTGAGGGCTCAGCCGAAGATTTTCCGCGCGAGGTCGATCATGTCATCGCCCGCGACGTCCACTTCGATCTTCGGCGTGCTTTCGCCCTTGCCCGGGCCCTTCTCGTCGGGACGCGCGACGAAGCCGGTTTGCAGGCCGCAAGCCTTGGCGGCGGCGAGGTCGTCGGAATGGGCGGCGACCATCATGCAGTCTTCAGGCGCGAGATCGAAGGCGGCGCAGGCTGAAAGATAAACGTCCGGCTTGGGTTTGTAGTCGCGTGAAAACTCGGCGCCGAGGATCGCGTCCCAATGGAAATTGTTGCGACGCGCGAGCGCGGCCATCAGCGAGATATTGCCGTTGGAGACGGGCGCGAGCAGCGCGTGCTTTCGCAGCATGGCGATGCCTCGTGTAGAATCCGGCCAGGCGTCCAGCCTGTGCCAGGCGAGAACGAGGGCGCGCTTTGTGATATCCGAAATGTCCGAAAGGCCGAAATCGGGAAGGATGCGCTCGAGCGTGCGCGCATGCACGACGTCGAGCTTGGCGAAGGGCAGGCGGCCGGAGCGGATTTCCTCCATGCCGGGCTGATATTCGGCGCGCCAGGCGTCGGCGAAGGCGGTCCAGATGAGATCGTGGCCGAGCGGATGCAGGATAGTGCGCGCCTCGCGCGCGACGCCCTCGCGCCAGTCGACGACCGTGCCGAAGACGTCGAAGAAAAAGGCCTTCGCGACCATGCGCTCCTCCGCTTATGTTGGTTGAGACTATGCGCCATGTCGGCGCTGGCTTTCAATGCGGGTCGCGCGCGTGGCGAAAAAGGATGTCGTGTTCGATCTCGGCAATGTGCTGCTGCGCTGGGACCCGCGGCATCTCTATCGCAAGGTGTTCGCCGACACGGCGCGGATGGAGGAATTTCTGAGGGGCGCGTGTTCGCTCGCCTGGATTCACTCGATTGACGGCGTCCAGGATTTCGCTGAACCGATAGCGACGCGCGCGAAAGAGTTCCCCGAGTTCGCCGCCGAACTCGCCCTGTTCGACACGCGCTGGCTCGAGACGCTCGACGGCGCGATCGAGGACAATCTCGCAATCATGCGCGCGCTGAAAGCGCAGGGGCGGGCAGTCTACGGGCTGACCAATTATCCCGCGCAGAAATTCGATGCTTCGCGCGCGATCCATCCGTTTCTCGACGAATTCGACGCCATCGTCGTGTCGGGCCGCGAAGGCGTGACCAAGCCCGATCCGCGCATCTATCAAATCCTGTTCGAACGCGCGGGCCGCGCGCCGGAGGAACTCGTGTTCGTGGACGACGTTGCGCGCAACATCGAAGCTGCTGAAAAACTCGGGATGGCGGGTGTGTTGTATGCGCCGGGGATGGATCTGGCGGCGGAGTTGCGGCGGGCGGGGGCGCTGTAGACATTGGACCGCAAGCGTGAAGGCTCGCGATCTCGGCGCTATTCGACGATGCCCGTCGGCAGGCCATCCATGCTGACGACATTCTTCTCGCGCCAATAATCCGCTATGCCTTGCGGGCCCTTGGCCTGCGCCCAATTGTCGAGCGCGGAGCGTTCCTTCTGGTAGTCGAAGGCGGGCACGGCGTAGCCGCACGACGTCTTCACGAGATCGACCGCGAGCCGCACGATCTGACGGGCGCCGACGGGACGCTGGTCATCGAAGTGGTCCGCGAGCGCGCGTGAAAATTCCGCGCTGTCGCGATGCAGAATTTCCCCATGGCCGTAGAGACGCAGAATGTTGGGCGGACCTTCGAAGGCGCAGAACATGATGGTGAGGCGGCCGTCCGCCTTCAGATGCGCCGCCGTCTCGGCGCCGGAGCCGGTGAGGTCGAGCCAGCAGATTTCATTGTCGCCGATGATGCGGAATTCGCGCGTCGAACGTGGCGAGATGTTGATGCGCGTATCTCTCGCGGCGGACGCGGCGAAGAAGATGTGCTGGCGAGCGATAAAGTCGCGCAGCTCGGGTGTGAGACTCGGATATTCCTTGGCCACGTCGGGCTCCTGTGAAGCGATGCGTGGCGGGAAGGATAGGGCGTATTGCCCAGAAAATCATGCCGTGATTGCGAGGAGCGCGTAAGCGACAAAGCAATCCAGAGCAGCGTCATCGCTCTGGATTGCTTCGCTGCGCTCGCAATGACGGTAACGAAAGCGCCCGCTACACCACCGCCGCCAGCCGGCACGCCTGGTCGATCGCGCGCTTGGCGTCGAGTTCGGCGGCCTCGTAGGCGCCGCCGACTATCGCGGCCTTCAGGCCTCTGGCCTGGAGGTCGTCGTAGAGCTTGCGCATCGACGTCTGTCCCGCGCAGACGATAATCGTGTCGACATGGAACAGCTTTGGTTCGCCGTTGACCGTCGTATGTAGGCCCGCGTCGTCGATCTTCAGATAGTCGACGCCGCCGACCATCTTCACACCGCGACGCTGCAGGCTCAAGCGATGCGTCCAGCCGGTGGTGCGGCCGAGGTTGCGGCCGAGCGCGTCGGTCTTGCGCTGCATAAGCGTGACCTCGCGGCCGGATGTCTCGACATGCGGCTCGACGCCGGTGACTCCGCCGCGCGGATGGTTCTTGAAGTCGATGCCCCATTCACGCGCGAAAACGTCGATGTCGAGCGCGGCCGAAACGCCGGCGTGGCTGACGAGTTCGGCGACGTCGAAGCCTATGCCGCCGGCGCCCATGATCGCGACCTTCTGGCCGATCGGCTTCTTGCCGAGGATCGCGTCCATGTAGCCGACAACCTTCGGATGATCGATGCCGGGTATTTGCGGCGTCCGCGGCTCGATGCCCGTGGCCACGATCACTTCGTCGAAGCCTGACAAGGCGTCGGCGTCGACGCGCGTATTGAGCCGCAGATCGACGCCGCGCAGCGCGATCATGCGGCGGAAATAACGGATCGTCTCGTCGAATTCTTCCTTGCCCGGAATTTTCCGCGCGAGATTGAACTGACCGCCGATGTCGCTGTTCGCCTCGAAAAGCGTGACCTTGTGGCCGCGCTCGGCCGCCGTGATCGAGAAGGCGAGGCCGGCGGGCCCCGCGCCGACGACGGCGATCTTCTTCGGCATGTTGGTCGGCAGATAGTTCAGTTCCGTCTCGTGGCAGGCGCGCGGATTGACGAGGCAGCTGACGAGCTTGCCGTTGAACGTGTGATCGAGACAGGCCTGGTTGCAGGCGATGCAGGTATTGATCTCGTCCTCGCGGCCTTCAAAGGCCTTCTTCACGAGTTCGGCGTCGGCGAGCATCGGGCGCGCCATCGAAACGATGTCGCCATCGCCGCGCGCGAGAACGTCTTCCGCGACATGCGGCATGTTGATGCGGTTCGAGGTGATCATGGGCACGCCGAGTTCCTTGCGCAGGCGGCCGGTGACCTGTGTAAACGCTGCGCGCGGAACCATTGTCGCGATGGTGGGCACCAAAGCCTCGTGCCAGCAAAAGTGCGTGGAGACGACGTTGACGCCTTCCGCCACGATCGCCTTGCCGAGCTGGACCACTTCCTCCCAGGCGAGGCCGCCCTGCAGCATGTCCATCGCGGAAATGCGGAAGACGATGATGAAATCGGGGCCGACAGCCTTGCGCACACGATGCACGACTTCCACGGCGAAGCGCATGCGGTTCTCGAACGGGCCGCCCCATTCGTCGGTGCGCAGGTTGGTCTTCTCGACGAGGAAGGTGGAGATGAGATAGCCGGCCGAACCGATGATCTCGACGCCGTCGTAGCCGGCTTCCTTCGCCAGCGCGGCGCAATTGGCGAAATCGCGCAGCTGCTTCTCGATCCCTTCCGCCGTCAGCGCATTCGGCATGTAGGCGCCGATGCGCGATTTCACGGCCGAGGGCGCGACGCATTCGGAGGTTTTTGCGAGCGGGCCGGTGTGCAGGATCTGCATGCAGATTTTCACATCCGGGTCGGCGGCGTGGACGGCCTCGGTCACGAGGCGATGTTCGGCGACCTCGTGAGGCTCCGACAATTTCGAGCCGCGTCCGCCGCCTTCGAAATTCGGGGGAATGCCGCCGGTGATGATCATGCCGACGCCATTCTTCGCGCGCTCGGCGAAGAAGGCGGCCTGTTTGGCGAAACCATTCTCGGCCTCTTCCAGACCCGTATGCATCGAGCCCATCAGCGCGCGGTTCTTCAGCGTCGTCACGCCGATGTCGAGCGGGCTGAACAACAGGGGATAGCGGGAATGGGCGGGCATGAGTCCTCCGGCGCGTCTCGGAACGCAAATTTAATTGAGCGATTAATTTATCAGGAGGGGCGGTTTGTCAATGCTCGAGCCGCCCCCGCCCTTCGAGACGCGCGCTCCTCGGGACGAGGGCTCTTCGTTCTTCCCCAGACATCATGCTGAGGAGCAAGGCGCAGCCTTTCGTCTCGAAGCATGGCAAATCCGGTTTACGTCCACCGCATCAGCAGCGGCACGATCAGCGATGTCGCGAGCCCGTTCAGCCCCATCGCGATCCCCGCGAACGTGCCGGCGACCTCATCCACCGCGAAAGCGCGCGCCGTGCCGATGCCGTGCGAGGCGAGCCCGACCGCGAAGCCGCGTGCGGCAAAATCCTTGATGCGCAGCGCATTCATCAGCGGCGTGACGATGACAGCGCCGAGAATGCCTGTCGTGATGACGAGCACGGCGGTGAGCGCGGGCACGCCGCCGAGATTTTCCGACACGGCCATGGCTATGCCGGCCGTCACCGATTTCGGCGCGATCGAGACGAGCACCTGGCGCGGCGCGCCGAAGGCGGCGGCGATCGCCACCGCGGATACGCAGGCGACGATAGCGCCTGAAATCAGGGCGGCGGCCATCGGCAGCAGATTGGCCATGACCAGCGCGCGATGGCGCACCAGCGGTACGGCAATGGCGACCGTGGCGGGCCCGAGCAGGAAATGCACGAATTGCGCGCCTTCGAAATATTTCTGATAGGGCGCGCCGGTGGCGACGAGGATGCCGCCCATCAGCGCTATGGAGATGAGCACGGGATTGACCAGCGGATGGCGGTTCGCGGCGCGCGCGAGAAAATCGGCGAACAGCCAGACGATGAGCGTCAGCGTCAGCCACAGCAGCGGCGAGGCGGAGAGATAGACCCAGACGGCGAAGGGATTGCTCACGGCGCGTCTCCCCTCGGGCTCGCCTTGCCGGTCAGTCGCTTCACGAACAGGAAGACGTAGACCGTGACGATCAGCGTGAGCACGGTCGAGCCGATCAACGCGGCGGCGAGCGCGAGGCCATAGGCGCCGACGACTGGCAATTGCTGCACGACGCCGACGCCGGCTGGCACGAACAGCAGGCCGAGCGAGCCGAGCAGCGCGCCGGCCGTGCGACCGAGTTCAGTGGATTCGATCTTGGAAGGGTCGGCCCCGGTGACGCGCGCGTGGATCAGCACGCCAATGGCGAGCAGGGCGAGGCCGATCACCGGGCCGGGGATCGGCAGCCCGAGCGCGCGGGCGAAGATTTCGCCTGCGAGCTGGCAGGCGAGGAGGAGGGCGAGGGCGCGGATCATGGGGCTATTGTGGGCGCGCGGCGCGCGCAGGCAAGAGTGGCGATGTTGGGACTTGCCTCTCCCTCTCCCCGTTTTACGGGGAGAGGGCTGGGGTGAGGGGCCGAACGACCGGGCGCCGTGTTCGGCGCGGCCCCTCATCCTCGGACCGAAGTCGGCAACAGCCGACTTCGTGTCGGCGCGTCGCGCCACCTTCTCCCCGAGTCAAAGTCGGCTGTTGCCGACTTTGACCGCTTTGAATTCGCAGATCGGGAACACCCGATTTGCGCTCGGGGAGAAGGGCACAACGATCAGCAGCGCTCCGCTACCCCAACGTCTCGATCCGCACGTGAAGCCCGTCCTTCGGCTGCGGGATCGGCCAGAGCTTCCAGTCCGGGATGTAGCCCGGCGCGACTGTCACGCGCGACGTGGACAGAAGCCGATGCGCGAAGCACTTGGCCTGCATGTAGGCGAAGTTGAGCCCCAGGCACATATGCGCGCCGCCGCCGAATGGAACGAAAGCAAACTTGTGTCGGTTGCGAGAGGCCTCGTTGGAGAAGCGCATGGGATCGAAGACTTCCGGGTCGACCCAGACGTCCGGCATGTTGTGCGTGAAGACAGGATTGACGCTGACGCGCGTGCCTGCGGGCAGCTTGAAGCCCGCGAATTCCGTATCGCGCACGGCGCAGCGCGGCATGGAGGGCACGGGCGGGATCATGCGCAAGGCTTCCTTGAACGCCATTTCGGTCAGCTGCAGATCGTCCAGTCGTTCGTAGGGCAGGGGCTCGTCCCTCGCGAGACCGAGGCTGCCGATCTCCTCGCGCAATTTCTGCTGCCAGTCGGGGTTGCTCGCGAGGAACCAGACGAAAGACGTGAGCGAGGATGTCAACGTGTCGTGCGCGGCCATCATGAGAAAGCTCATGTGGTCGATGATTTCCTGGCGCGTCAGCAGCGAGCCGTCGTCGGTCGTCGCCTTGCAGAGGTGGCTGAAGAGGTCCTGCCCGTCGCCCTTGCGGCGCGCGTCGATCTGACCGCCGAAGAAATCGATCATGAACTTCCGGCCGGCGACGCCGCGCGCCATCTGCGTGAAGGGCAAGGGTTTGCGGATGACCGAGACGGCGGCGGCCACCATGTCGATGAAGGCGCGCTTCACGTCCTCGACATTGCCGCCGATATTGTCGCCGAGGAACGACACCGCCGCGAGGTCGAGAGTGAGCTGCTTGACGGCGGGATAGAACAGCATGTCAGGCCCGCGCGCGCGCCAGCCGGAGAGACCCTCGACGATGCCGCGATCGAGGCTCGCGAGATAGGATTTCATCGGGCCGGTCTTGAAGGCGACCGACAGCGCCTTGCGATGCAGGCGATGCTCGTCGAAATCGAGCAGCATCAGGCCGCGCGGAAACAGGCGGCCGAGAATGAGGCCCCAGCCGTGGGTGGAGGAAAAGGTCTTGGCCTGATCGAACAGGACGAATTCGTTGGCCTCGGGCCCGAGCAGCGTGACGCTGCGGCCGCCGAAAGCGCGGGTGCGGAAGACGGGTCCGTATTTTTCGGCGAGGCGTTCGGTTTCGCCCTTGGGGTCGGCGAGCAATTGCAGGGTGGAGCCCAGCACAGGCCAACCTTCGGTGCCCGGAATATGCTCGAGAGCCGAAAGCGGCGGTTCGGGAATATGGCTTATCGGCTGCGGATGCGATGTTTCGAGCGCGATCGACGACATGGAAGTCTCCGGCGAATCCTCGCGGCGGTTTTCCGCCGATCGTTCTTGTCTGAACCAAGTTAGGGCGCGCCAGCCGGATGGGCAAGCCGGAAGACGCCGCGACGCCGGGCAGGTCGCCGTCGCTTGGCGGGCTCGCGGCGAGTGTGCGAGGGTCGCGCACTGAATCGAGAGGGGTCCTCATGCACAATCGGCCGAATGCATTGCTTTTTCTCGCCGCCGCCGCGTCGCTTGGGCTCTTGTGCGCGCCGGCGGTGGCGCAGAAGGGCGGCGCCGTTTTCGATAAGCCGATTTCGACGAAGAAGTTCCCGGGTAAGGAAGATGGCCAGTCCGTAATCTGCACCGCCTATGCGGATGCGACCGTGCGGCAGTCGCTCGATGGGCCGAGTTCGGACAAGGCGAGACTTCTGCGCGGCGCGAACGCGCCTTGCGGCGCCAGGCCGCCAGCCTCCGCGATTGCGCTGGATACGGAAGGACTCGAAATGCTCGGCCGCATGGGTGACTTCCTCGTATTCTCCGAAATGGACGCGAATGGCGCGACGGGATTCAGGATTATCGACGCGCGCTCGGGCAAGGTTGTGCTGAAGGACGCGACTTTCGGCGCGCAGCAGTTCAAGTCCGCGAGCGCCTCCGGCGGTGTGGCGACATTCGCCTATCGGCGCGGCATCAATGCGGAATGTTCGCTGCTCAACAGCGGAGCGCGATGCTGGAGCAGCATTGCCATGGACGGCAAGCTGCCGGAACCGCTGGCGCGCAATGCGCCGGACCCGATGATCTGCGCCGGCGCCTACAAGAAGGCCAAGTCGCCGAAGGACAATCCGAGCATCATTTCCTTCGATGTCGAAACGAAGATCGACGCCGCCGGCAGGGTCAGGACCATCCCGGCCGGCAAGCCGTTCTGCGACGCGAGACCGTAGGTCGCGAGACGCGACGCAGCCACAAACGCCAGCATAGCCGGCGGCGCTTCAAGTTGTCCGCGACGCCGGCCCGCGAAGGTCCGGTTGAGCCTTCAGCCCTCCATCTTCTCCCAGAGATGGCGCACGAGCATGCCCGCGCGCTTCTCGATCGCTTCTGCGGCAGCGAGCGCGAGATCCTCGCGGTAGCGGCCGGCGATGAGCTGCACGCCGATCGGGCGGCCCTTGTGGATCGAGACCGGCACGACGGCGCCGGGCAGGCCGAGCACGTTGATGGCGGAGATGAAGCGGATCTCGTCGTGGAAGAATTTGAAGACGCGATCCTCGCTGATCGTGTCTTCACGTGGGCCCGGCGTCGGCTGGACGGTCGTCGGCGCGAGAATGACGGGATAGGTCTCGAAGAACATCTGCCAGCGGCGGATATGGGCGTTGCGCTGGGCGATTGCTTGCATGAAGCCCGCCTGATCAAGAATCCTTGCGCCCTTGCGCATGCCGAGCCACGCTGTCCTGAAGTCCGCTGACGTCATAGACAATCTGTAGGTTTCAAGAAGTACGACTTCCTCGGTCACGAGAATGTCGGCCCAATTTTGCCACACGCCGTTGATGTCGGGAACCTCGACCTCCTCGACGCGATAGCCCGATTTCTGCAGGTCGTCGGCCGCCTGCGTCAGCGCAGCGCGCACGGAGACGTCCACCTTCATGTCGTCGGGGATTTTCGCAAGCGCGACCTTGATCGGGCCCTTCGGCTTCGGCCCTTCGAGTGGCGCCGGCGCCCACCAGGGGTCGCGCGGATCGCGCTGGCTCATCGCCGCGAGCGCGAGACGGGCGTCGGCGACGCTGCGCGTCAGCGGGCCTTGCGCCGACATGAGATGCGCGAGCATCGGGCGCTCGCTTGTCGCGCTTTCGTTATAGGCGGGAATTCTCCCCTGCGTCGGCTTGATGGTGACGACGCCATTGCAATGGGCCGGCCAGCGCAAGGAGCCGCCGATATCGTTGCCGTGGCCTATGGTCCCGATGCCCGCCGCGACCGCCGCGCCCGCGCCGCCGGACGAGCCGCCGCAGGTGATGGCCTCGTCCCACGGATTGAGGGTCAGGCCGTGCAGCGGATTGTCGGTGAAGGCGCGGAAGGAAAATTCCGGCGTGTTGGTGAGGCCGATGACGATGGCGCCGGCTTTCTTCAGGTTGCGCACCACGGGCGAATCCGACGGCGCGATAAGGCCCATCTGCGCCGGCACGCCGTTCGGATTGGGGCGGCCTTCGTAGTCGACGTTTTCCTTGACGGTGATCGGCACGCCGTGCAGCGGTGGAAGATCGGCGCCTTTGGCGCGGGCGCGGTCGGCGGCGCGGGCCGCCTTGATCGCTTCGGCCGAGAGATCGACGACAACGGCGTTGAGCTTCGGATTGACCGCGTGCATGCGCTCGACATGCGCCTTGACGGCTTCCTCTGCCGAAATCGCACCGTTGCGGATGGCGGCGGCGGTCTGGACGGCGGTCCATTGCCAGATCGGCGCATTGGGCATGCGCGCCTTTTTCACTGATTTCGCAGGCTTGCTCGCGGCCTTCTTGGCGGGAGCGGATTTGGCTGCCGGGGCTTTGGCTGTCGCCGTGGCGACGGACTTGACCGGCGCAGCCTTCTTCGCCGCCTTGGCGGCCTTTTTCGCTGTTTTCTTGACGGCCTTCTTCGGTGCGGTCTTTTCGGCGGCTATTTTCTTGGACGGTGATTTCTTGGCCACTTGTTTCGCTCCCACGGCGTTTGTGCGCGAATGGTAGCGGGGCGGCGGGCGGCGTGTCGAGATGGGTGATCTTACCGGAGTGGCTCACCCCCGCTGCACGAAACTTTCCAGCACCATCTTCCGTCCGGCCTTGTCGAAATCGACCGTCAGCTTGTTGCCGTCGACGGCGTAGATCGAACCCGGGCCGAATTTCTGGTGAAAGATGCGGTCGCCGCGGCCGAAGGCCGAGCTCGCCGATGACTTCGCGACCAGTTCGCCTTCGATGGTCAGCGGGCCGCGTCGCGCGGCCTGTGTCTGGGCGCGGCCTGATGCGAAGGGCGATTGCGCGCGTTCGCCGAAACCGGCGCCGCCTTTTGTATCGTTACTTCTAGCCTGCGCGCGCTTCCAGCCCGGCGTCGAATAGGTCGAGCCGTAGGAATCCATGTTCTCGAAACGCGACAGCGCGTAGCCGCCGTATTGCGAGGCGTTGGGCGCCTCGACCACGTCGACATGTTTGTTCGGCAGGTCGTCGAGAAAGCGCGAAGGAATGGTCGACTGCCACAGGCCGTGGATGCGGCGGTTGGTGGCGAAATAGAGTTTGGCGCGGCGTTTCGCGCGCGTGATGCCGACGTAGGCGAGACGGCGTTCTTCCTCGAGGCCCGCGCGGCCGCTCTCGTCGAGCGAGCGCTGGTGGGGAAACAGGCCTTCCTCCCAGCCGGGCAGATAGACGGTCTCGAATTCGAGGCCCTTGGCGCCGTGCAGCGTCATGATCGAGACGCGCTCGCCCTCGGCGGCCTCGTCCTTTTCCATCACGAGCGAAATATGTTCGAGGAAGGCCGCCATGTCGGGGAATTCCTCCATGGCGCGCACGAATTCTTTCAGGTTTTCGAGACGGCCGGCGGCCTCTGCCGTGCGGTCGGCGCGCCACATGTCGACATAGCCGGATTCCTCGAGAATCATCTCGGCGAGTTCGTTGTGTGGCTTTTGGTCGATCAAGGAGGCCCAGCGCGCGAAACTCATCAGCAGATTGCGGAGCGAGGTGCGTGGTTTCGGCTTCAGTTCCTCAGTCTCGACCATCATCGCGGCCGCGCGCATGAGCGGCACGCCGACGGCGCGCGCGTGATCGTGCAGGAGCTGCAGGGTAGCGTCGCCGAGGCCGCGCTTGGGCGTATTGACGATGCGCTCGAAGGCGAGATCGTCGGCGGGCTGCGCGACGCAGCGCAGATAGGCGAGCGCGTCTCGGATTTCGGCGCGCTCGTAGAAGCGTGGGCCGCCGATCACGCGATAGGGCAGGCCCAACGTGATGAAGCGCTCCTCGAACTCACGCATCTGGAAGGAGGCGCGCACGAGAATGGCGACCTCATCGAGACGATGGCCCTTGCGCTGGATCTGCTCGATGTCCTCGCCGATGGCGCGGGCTTCTTCCTCCGAATCCCAGACGCCGCAGACGGTCGGCTTCTCGCCGTCGTCGCCGTCGGTGAACAGCGTTTTGCCGAGCCGGTCCTTGTTGTGGGCGATCAGGCCGGCGGCGGCGGCCAGGATATGGCCGGTCGAACGGTAGTTGCGTTCGAGGCGGATAACTTTCGCGCCGGGAAAGTCTTTTTCGAAACGCAGGATGTTGTCGACGTCGGCGCCGCGCCAGCCGTAGATCGACTGATCGTCATCGCCGACGCAGCAGACATTGTCGCGGCCTTGCGCGATCAGGCGCAGCCAGAGGTACTGGACGGTGTTGGTGTCCTGGTACTCGTCGACGAGAATGTACTTGAACCGTTCCTGCCAGTTGCGGAGCACATCCGGATTTTCGCGGAACAGGCGCAGCGTCTCGAGCAGCAGGTCGCCGAAATCGGTTGCGTTCAGCGTCTTCAGCCGGTCCTGATAGAGCGCGTAGAGTTTCGCGCCCTTGCCGTTGGCGAAGGCCTCGGCTTCGCCCGCCGGAACCTTGTCGGGCGTCAGGCCCCGGTTCTTCCAGGCGTCGATCTGCCAGGCGAGCGTGCGCGCCGGCCAGCGCTTGTCGTCGATGTTCTCGGCCTGGATCACCTGCTTCAAGAGGCGGATCTGGTCGTCGGTGTCGAGAATCGTGAAATTGGATTTCAGGCCGACGAGTTCGGCATGGCGACGCAGGATCTTGGTGGAAATGGCGTGGAACGTGCCGAGCCAGGGCATGCCTTCGGCCACCGGGCCCGCCAGCGCGGCCACGCGTTCCCGCATCTCGCGCGCCGCCTTGTTGGTGAAGGTGACAGCCAGGATTTCCGACGGGCGCGCCTTGCCGAGCGCCAGAATGTGGGCGATGCGGGTCGTCAGCACGCGGGTCTTGCCGGTGCCGGCGCCGGCCAGCACCAGAACCGCGCCGTCGATCGATTCCACCGCCGCGCGCTGCTCGGGATTGAGCGTCGTCAGCCAGGGCGTCGCGCGGGCGGCGGCAAGCGCGCGCTCGCGGATGCCGCCGGGGGCGGGCGCGTCAAAGGGCGCTTCGTTTCGCGGCCAATCGTCATCAGGTTGCGGCGCTTGCGGCAATTCTGGCTTTTCCTCGGGCGATTCGGGATGCCGCCAATGTGGGGCGCGAGGCCCGGTTTGTCACGGGCGGCGGGCCACGGCCTTTGCAATTGCGGCGCCCGGCCTATATTGTGCGCAGCAACAGGCCGGCTCGCGCAAGTCTCGGGCAGCTCGGGCTTTTCCGTTTCGGCGAGCGGAGACGCGCCGCGAAGAGAATGTCAGCGTAGATGGCGACCAGCAAGGAAACCGGCAAACAGCCCAGTGCGCTTTCGCCGCGCCGCCTGCTGCAATGGGCGGCGAGCCCCGCCGTGCTCGACTTCATCGGGCGCGACCGGGCGGATGCGGTGGCGTCGTTCGTCAACAACAATCTGATCCTGAAGCTGCGGCAGCGCCGCGCCTATGCCCAGTCGCAGGCGCAGGACGAGGCCGCGCAGGCCTATCTCAAGACGCATTTCTGCCGGCGGCCGTTCAACACGATGGAGACGACCCACACCGGCCTCGTCTTCGCCTGCTGCCCGGTCTATCTGCCGACGCCGATCGGCCGGCTCGACGAGAACCATCGCGACGTCTGGCATTCGGATATCGCGAACAAGATCCGGGATTCCATCATCGACGGGTCGTACTCTTATTGCGACCACGTCAATTGCCCGTTCATCGCCGGCCGCCAGCTGGAGCCGCGCGACACCGACGAGGCGCGCGAATTCATCGAGCACCATCGCAAGGGGCGCGCGGTTGCGCCGCCGCCGCTGCAGGTGGTGCTATCCCATGACAAATCCTGCAATCTCGCCTGCCCATCCTGCCGCTCGGGCATCTATGTCGCCAACAAGGCGCGGCAGGCCAAGCTCGACGATCTCACCGAAAAATCGCTGCTGCCGATGCTGAAGGACGCCGGCGAGGTCATCATCACCGGCTCCGGCGACGCCTTCGGCTCCAACCATTTCCGCAACCTCATCAAGCGGCTGACGGCGAGCGACGACTACAAGGATCTGCAGATCCACCTGCACACCAACGGCCAGCTGTTCGACGAGCGCGCCTGGCGTGACCTCAACCTGTCAGGCCATGTCGGCGCGGTGCAGATTTCGATCGACGCGGCGGAGGCCGACACCTACGCCAACGTGCGCCGCCCCGGGAATTTCGCGCGGCTGCTCAAAAACCTCGCCTTCATCAAGACCAAGCGCGAGACCGGCGAAATCCAGCACCTGATGTTCTCGATGGTGGTGCAGGACGCCAACTACCGGGAAATGCCCGCCTTCGTTCGCATGGGGCAGGATTTCGGCGCCGACAGCGTGATGTTCAACATGTACCGGCAGCGCGACGTGTTCTCGAAGGGCGAATACGAGGACGCCTTCATCGGCGATCCGCACCATCCCGATCACGCGGATTTCCTCGAAATCCTGCATGCGCCGGAGCTCTATCTGCCGATCGCCAATCTGGGCAATCTCGCCGCCTATGCGCCGGCAGGCTGGCTCGACGCCGACAAGCATCCGATCGGGCAGGCGGCGGAGTAGGGGCCTCGCAGATGACGACAGGAGTGACGGATGCCCGCCTCGCCCCGCGACATCATCGACTTCTGGCTGGACGCCGGCCCTGACCGCTGGTTTTCCGTCGATCCCGAATTCGACGCTCTTGTCCGTGCGCGCTTTCTCGACGCGCACGAGATGGTGGCGGGCGGCGGCTTGCCGGACTGGAACGCGGCGGCCGAGGGCGCGCTGGCGCTGATCCTTCTGACTGATCAGTTTCCGCGCAACATGTTCCGCGCCACGCCGCGCGCTTTCGCCACCGATGCGCTGGCGATGCGGATCGCCGAGCGCGCCATCGCCCGGGCCTTCGACCACGCCTACCATCCGCCGCTCCGGCGCTTCTTCTATCTGCCGTTCATGCATGCGGAGGACATTGCCGCGCAGAAGCGGTGCGAGGCGCTGTGCGCCGCGGCGGGGGACGAAGAGGGCGTGAAATACGCTGTCGTCCACCGCGAAATCATCGAGCAATTCGGTCGCTTCCCGCATCGCAACCCGATCCTCGGGCGCGAAATGACCGAGGAAGAGCAGCGTTTTCTCGATGGGGGCGGATTCTCCGGCTGAGGCGGGATATGCGTCCATCGGCCGCTTGCGCTCGCCGCCCCCCGGCGTGCTAGCGTGAACTACACGCATTCGAGTCGGGGATGGAAAAATGACGGGCGCTACGCGCGCGCCGGCGCGGCCGCAGTTCAAGGACCTGTTCGCGCCCAAGCTGCTGACGGTCCTGCGCGAAGGCTATACGCTTCAGCATCTGCAGCAGGACGCGCTGGCCGGACTCACCGTCGCGGTGGTCGCCATTCCGCTGTCAATGGCCATCGCCATCGCCTCCGGCGCGAGCCCGGCGGCGGGGCTGACGACGGCGATCGTCGGCGGCTTTCTGATTTCCGCGCTCGGCGGCAGCCGGTTCCAGATCGGCGGTCCGGCCGGCGCCTTCATCGTTCTGGTCGCCAAGACCATCGAGACCTACGGGTACGACGGCTTTCTGATAGCCACCATCATGGCCGGCCTGCTGCTGCTGGGGCTCGGATACATGCGGCTCGGGTCGCTGATCCGCTACATCCCGCACAGCGTGCTTGTCGCGTTTACCGCGGGCATCGCCGTGATCATCATGGCGAGCCAGATGCGAGATGTCTTCGGCCTCGCGATCGGGCGCGAACCGGCGGCATTCGTGCCGAAGGTCGAGGCCCTGTGGGCGGCGCGCGCGAGTTTCAATCCGGCCGCGCTCGGCGTCGCCGTCACGACGCTCTGCGCCATTCTCTCCCTGCAATTCTGGAACCCGCGCTTTCCCGGCCTGCTGGTGGCGGTCGCCGCGGTCTCCGTGGCGGCCTTCGCCCTGCATCTTCCCGTCGAGACGATCGGCGCCCGCTTCGGCGCCCTGCCGAGCGCGCCGCCGATGCCGCATCTGCCGACGCTCTCGTTCCAGAAGATCATGGATGTCGCTCCGGCCGCCTTCGCCATGGCTCTGCTCGGCGGCATCGAATCGCTCCTGTCGGCGGCGGTCGCGGACGGCATGACCGGGCGGCGCCATCGCTCCAATTGCGAACTGGTGGCGCAGGGCTATGCCAATATCGCCTCGGCGCTGTTCGGCGGCCTCTGCGCCACTGGCACGATCGCGCGCACGGCCACCAATGTGCGCGCGCATGCGCATGGCCCGGTATCCGGCATGTTGCACGCGGTCTTCGTGCTGCTGTTCATGCTGGTCGCCGGCCCGCTGGTCGCCTATGTGCCGCTCGCCGCGCTCGCCGCCGTTCTCGTCATCGTCTCCTGGAACATGATCGAGAAGGAGGAGATCCGCGCGATCTTCCGGCGCGACCTTGCCGAGGCCGGCATATTCCTGGCGACCGTTGGGCTCACCGTCTTTCGCGACGTCGCCGAGGCGATCGCCGTCGGCGTCACGCTCGGCTCGCTGCTGTTCATGCATCGCATGGCGGGCGTGGTGGAGGACGCGATGCATACGCGGCTCGTCGATGACGACGCTCCCGACGAGATCGGCGGACCCGATACGGCGCATGAGTTCGACGCGCGCGGCATTGCGGTTCTCTCGTTGCGCGGGCCATTGTTCTTCGGCGCGGCGGGTCAGGTTTCGTCCGTGCTCGACCAGATCGGCGAGAAGCCGCGCGGCTTCGTGCTCGATCTATCGCGCGTGCCCTTCGTCGACGAGACGGCGGCGCATGCATTGATCGCCTTCTTCGGCAAGGCGCAGAAGCGCGGCGTGCGGGTGGCGGTCGCCGGCGTGCAGCGACCCGTGTTGCGTACGCTTCTTCAGAATGGCCTCGACCGGCGCATGGTGATTATGGCGCCGGACGTGGACGCCGCGCGCAAGCGTTTGTCGATCACGGTGGACAAGGCGCTGGCGCAGGACGCCTGAGCGCGCATCAGGCGTGCGCGCGTCGCAGGTCCGTCAGCAGGCTGTGCAACTCCTGCGCGGGGCGCCGCGCATTGCGGCTGAAGCCATCCACGCGCGCCGCGAGCGCGGGCCCGAGCGTCAATCGAGCCGCCGCGGGCTCGTCCCGCATGCGGCGCATAATCGGCAGGAGGCGGATTTCGGCGCGCAGGCGATCCGCCTCGCTCTCATCCCAATCGGCGATATCGGCCGGTCCAAGCATGGAAATTCTCTTCTAAAATATGTAGGGACCGTTACGCCTTCGCCGGGGCGCGCGCAATTCCTGATGTCATGGGCCCGATGCGTTCGCGCGCTTGTGTTCGGCGCACGAGACGATAGCTTGTCGCGAACTCGGCCATACCCATGACCGATAACGGAAACGCCAAACCAAAATTGGAAAGCAAGGAGCGCGCCATGGCCATTTCCCTCTACGACGTCAGCGTCGCGAATTTTCTGCAGACGCTGACCGGCGCCGCCGGCTTCCTCGAAAAAGGCCGTGCGCATTTCGCCGACAAGCCCGAAGCCCTCGAAGAAATCGTCGGGTCACGCCTGTGGCCGGACATGTTTCCGTTCAGCTTCCAGGTCATATCGATCGTGCATCATTCGCAGGGCGCGATCGAGGGCGTGCGCAAGGGGACGTTCTCGCCACGCGCCGAAGGGCCCAAGGATTATGCAGGCCTGCAACAACTTGTGGCCGACGCGCGCACCATGCTGAAGGGCGTGACGCGCGAGGAGATGGATGCGCTGGAAGGCAAGGACATGTTCTTCGAATTCCGCGACGTGAAGCTGCCCTTCACTGCCGAGAACTTCCTGATGACCTTCTCGCTGCCGAACCTGCACTTCCACGCGACCACGGCCTACGACCTGTTGCGCATGAAAGGCGTACCAGTCGGCAAGCGGGACTATACGGGTCCGATGCGGATCAAGAAGTGAGGGGCTGATCGCGAGCCTTGAGAGTCAGGCCGGCAGTTCAGAAAACCTCATCCTGAGGAGCCTGCGCAGCAGGCGTCTCGAAGGGTGGCCGAGGCAAAAATGCTTGGTTTTGCCATCCTTCGAGACGCGGGCTTCGCCCGCTCCTCAGGAGGAGGACTCGAATTGTCACCCAGGCTCCGAAGGCTTGTGGTTCATTTGTCCCGTTCCCGCGCCTCGACGCGCAGGACCCTGAGGGCTAGATTGCGCCAAAAGCTGATCCGGGAGAGCCCAAGTGACCGAACATGACCCCGCCATCGCGCGGCTGACGCAGCGTCCGCCGCAGGCCGAAATCGACGCCGCCGTCGGCGAACTCGCCGCGCGCTTCGGCAACCGGCTCGTCACATCCCAGGCCGTGCGCGAGCAGCACGGTCACAATCTATCCTGGACGCCGAACCAGCCGCCGGACGCGGTCGTGTTCGCGCAATCGACCGAGGATGTGGCGGACGCGGTGAAAATCTGCGCCGGCCATGGCGTGCCTGTTATCGCGCTCGGCACCAACACCTCGCTCGAAGGGCACACCAACGCCCCCTACGGCGGCGTGTCGATCGACGTGTCGCAGATGAACGAGATTCTGGAAGTGCATGCCGAGGACCTCGACGTCGTGTTGCAACCGGGCGTCACCCGCAAGGCGCTGAACGATTATTTACGCGACACCGGCCTGTTCTTCCCGATCGACCCCGGCGCCGACGCCTCCATCGGCGGCATGTGCGCGACGCGCGCGTCCGGCACCAACGCGGTGCGCTACGGAACGATGAAGGACAATGTGCTGGCGCTGACCGTCGTCATGCCGGACGGACGCATCGTGAAGACCGCGCGCCGCGCCAAGAAATCCTCGGCCGGCTATGATCTCACGCGGCTGTTCGTCGGATCGGAAGGCACGCTCGGCATCATCACCGAGATCACGCTGAAGCTCTACGGAATCCCGGAGGCGATTTCGGCGGCGACCTGCCAGTTCCCGTCGATCAAGGCGGCCTGCGACACGGTCATCGAGACGATCCAGTCCGGCCTGCCGATCGCGCGCATCGAACTCGTCGATCCGCTTACCGTGCGCGCGTTCAACAATTACGCCAAGCTCGGCCTGACCGAGGCGCCGATGCTGTTTCTGGAATTCCACGGCACGGAAGCGGGCGTGGCGGAGCAGACCTCGCGCTTCAAGGAGCTGGCGGAAGGCAATGGCGGCGGGCCGTTCAACTGGACGACCAAGCCCGAGGAGCGCACGAAACTCTGGCAGGCGCGCCATGACGTCTACTGGGCGCATCAGACGCTGAAGGCGAAGCCGGAAATGTCGGGCTTCTCGACCGACGTCTGCGTGCCGATCTCGCGGCTGGCCGATTGCGTGACCGAAACGATCGAGGACGCCGAGCGCATCGGCATTGTCGCGCCGATCGTCGGCCACGTCGGCGACGGCAATTTCCATTCCGGTCCGCAATTCGATCCGCGCGACCCGGACGACGTCGCCAAGGCGAAAACCTTCGTGGAGCGCCTCGTGCGTCGCGCGCTCGACATGGGCGGCACCTGCACCGGCGAGCACGGCGTGGGCCAGGCCAAGATCAAGTACATGCGCGAAGAACATTCGCCGGAGACGCTGAACGTGATGCGCGCGATCAAGCGCGCGCTCGATCCGCAGAACATCATGAATCCGGGGAAGGTGCTGGACGCGTGAGGCGTCCGCCGCGTGGCGCCTTCACCCATTCGTGACTGCGCCCGTGATCGATCGCGCGCTATAGCGGGTCTCGTCGCAATGATCGGGACGGGACCCATGCGAAACTTGTTTTGTCGCGCGAGCGCTGCGCTCGTCGTCACGTTGCCGCTGGCGCTGTCGGCAGCCCTTGCCGCGCCCGCGCCGCTCGCGCCTAGGCCTGGCTGGGCGATCAAGCCGACTGACTACACGTTCGCGCAATTGTCAGACCGGCTCGACAAGGCGATCGCCGACGCGAAGATGAACCTCGTCAATTCCGCGAGCGCCTCGCAGGGCGCGAAAGCGCAGGGCATCGTCATAGCAGGCAATCGCGTCGTCGGTGTTTTCCGCAACGATTTCGCGCGGCGTATGCTGACGGCCAGCATTCCCGCGGGCATCGAGGCGCCCGTGCGCTTCTATCTCACCGAAGGCGCCGATGGCCGCGCCACGCTTTCCTATCGCGCGCCGAGCGATGTGTTCGCACCCTATCTTACCGAGGGCGGGGCGCCCCTGAGAGATCTCGCGCGCGAACTCGATGCGATCTTCGCCGCGATCGCGGCGCAGGCGACGGCGCCATGAGCCTTGCCGCGCCGACCCTGAGCAGGACGCGCGCTCAGCAGACGAGCGTCGTCGCGCTGGCCTGCGCCGGTCTCGTCGCACTCGCGGTTCTCGGTGCGCAGGAGGCGGGCTGGCGTCAGGCCGCGCTCGCCTGTGTCGGCTTCTTCGCCGGCGTCGCGCTCTATCATTCCTCTTTCGGTTTCGCCTTCGCGTGGCGGCGCATGTATCTGGATCGCCGTGGTCGCGCGATCCGGGCGCAATTCGTCATGCTGGCGATAGCCATACTCGTGTTCTTTCCCGCGCTCGCGCAGGGGTCGCTGTTCGGCCAGGAGGTCTCGGGCTTCGTCTTTCCCGTCGGCTTCGCGCTCGTCGTCGGCGCTTTCATGTTCGGCGTGGGCATGCAGCTTGCCGGCGGCTGCGGCTCGGGCACGCTGTATACGGCCGGCGGCGGCAATACGAGGATGATCGTGGCTCTCGCAGCCTTCATCGCGGGATCGCTGCTCGCCACCGCCGATCCGCTGCACTGGCGCAGCTGGCCCGCGCTCGATGGGCTCTCGCTCGTGGACGCGCTCGGCGGGGCGGGAGCGCTCGCGGTCGGTCTTCTCGCACTCGTCGCCTGCTATGCGGCGGCGCTCGCGGTCGAACGTCTCCGTCACGGCGCGGCGGAGCCACTCGCAGCGGACTTTTCGCGCGTCACGCTTCTTGGCGGACCCTGGCCGCTCGTCGGCGGCGCCGTCGCGCTCGCGCTCGTCAACGCTGCGACGCTCGCGCTCGCAGGACGTCCTTGGGGCGTTACATATGGCTTTGCGCTCTGGGGCGCGAAGCTTGCCGGTCTTGCCGGCGTAGATGTCGCGCATTGGCCTTTCTGGCAAAACGAGAGCGCGCTCGCTTCGAGCCTGCTGTCGGACGCCACATCGGTCACGAATTTCGGTCTGATGCTCGGCGCCGCGGCGGCGGCCGGGCTCGCGGGCGCCTATGCGCCCCAGATGAAAATTCCCGCGCGCTCGCTGCTGGCGGCAGCGCTCGGCGGCCTCCTGATGGGCGTAGGCGCGCGGCTGGCGACAGGTTGCAACATCGGCGCGTTCTTCTCCGGCCTCGCTTCCGGTAGCCTGCATGGCCTCGTTTGGGCGATAGTCGCATTCGGCGGCGTCATGCTTGGCGCGCGGCTGCGCCCGTGGTTCGGGCTCTCGCGCTAGCGCAACCCCGGCGCCTGCCTCCGCGTTGTCGTTACCGGAGCTGGCATGGCCGAACTTGCGCGCATCGAAACCGACATCCCGCAACGTCTCGACCGCTTGCCATGGGGACGCTTCCACACGCTGGTCGCGGTCTCGCTCGGCATCACCTGGGTGCTCGACGGGCTGGAAGTGACGATCGCCGGCGCGATTGCGGGCGCTCTCAAGGCCTCGCCCAGCCTGCATCTTACAGAAGCCGAGATCGGACTGGCGTCGAGCTTCTATCTCGCGGGCGCCGTCGCCGGCGCGTTGCTGTTCGGCTGGCTGACAGATCGGCTGGGACGAAAGAAACTGTTCTTCATTACGCTGACGCTCTATCTGCTGGCCACAGCCGCCACCGCCTTCTCATGGAATTTCGCTAGCTTCTGCGTCTTTCGCCTGCTGACCGGCGCGGGCATCGGCGGCGAATATGCAGCGATCAATTCCACGATTCAGGAGCTGATGCCCGCCCGTTATCGCGGCCGGGTCGATCTCGCGATCAACGGCACGTTCTGGGTGGGCGCCGCCATCGGCGCCGCGGCCTCGATCGTACTGCTCGATCCCGCGCGCTTCGCACCCGATATAGGATGGCGTCTCGCTTTCTTCATCGGCGCTGGGCTCGGCCTCTTCATTCTCGGCCTGCGGGCCTTTCTTCCCGAAAGTCCGCGCTGGCTCGCGATTCATGGCCGCAATGCGGAGGCGGAAGAAATTGTCGGGCGGCTGGAGGACGAATTCCGCGCCTCGGGCCACAGGCTTTCCGAGCTCGGCGATGCGCCGAAACTCGCCTTCGCCGCGCGCACGCACACGCCGCTCGGCGAAGTCTTCGAGGCGATGGCGCATACGCATCGCACGCGCTCCTTCGTCGGGCTCGCGCTCATGGCGGCGCAGGCCTTCTTCTACAATGCGATCTTCTTCACCTATGCGCTGATCCTCACGCGCTTCTATGGCGTGGCGCCCGATCAGGTTGGCTGGCATCTCATTCCCTTCGCGGTCGGCAATGTGCTGGGACCGCTTGTGCTGGGGCCACTGTTCGACACGCTCGGGCGCCGGCCGATGATCGTTACGACCTATGCCGCCTCCGGCCTTGCACTCGCTGTCGCCGGTTATCTGTTCTGGCAGAACAGGCTCGACGCGCACCAGCAGACGATCGTGTGGTCCTGCGTGTTCTTCGTGGCTTCCGCCGCGGCGAGTTCGGCCTATCTGACGGTGAGCGAGATTTTTCCCGTCGAGATCCGCGCCCTCGCCATAGCCCTTTTCTACGCTTTCGGTACGGCGCTCGGCGGCGTCGCGGCCCCCTATATATTCGGCGAGCTGATCGGGTCCGGTTCGCGCCTCGCGCTTTTTGCGGGCTATCTGTTCGGCGCGGCCTGCATGATCGGCGCGGCGGGCGTGGCGCTGCGCTGGGGCGTGGCGGCGGAGCGGCGCCCGCTCGAAAGCGTGGCAAAACCCCTGTCGGCCCGCGACCCCTGACGCCGCGCGAAAGCCACGAAATGCGCTAGAATGGCGGTGGAATCGAAAGACGGCGCTTGCGCGAAATTTTGACGATCATTGCCGCTTGCCTGGTGGTCGCGCTTGCGGCCGCTCTCGCCGTGCCGCCTTTTATCGACTGGACGCAGCACAGCGCCGCCATAGCCGGGAAACTCGGGGAAGGTTTCGGCGGCCGGGTCGCGCTGGAAGGACCGGTTCGCCTGCGGCTTCTGCCGGCGCCGCGCCTGACGGCTGGCGCGCTCGTCGCGGAACGGCCAGGACTTGCGATCCATGCGCGCACGACCGCGCTCGAACTTTCCGCGCCCGCGTTGCTGCGCGGCGCGTTCGAATTCACTGAAGTCGCACTCGAGCGCGCCGACATCGCAATCGACCCTGCGCGACTCGACGATGTCGCGAGTCTGAAGGCGCGCGTCGCGGTGGCGCGCTTCCAGCTGGCCGACGCAACGCTGCGCCTCCACGGCGCGACGCCGCTCGCGCTCGACCATGTCGACATGAGCGGCGCGGCGGATGCGTTGGCCGGACCGTTTCGCGGGCAAGGCGTCGTGCGCGGGGAACGCGCTATCGACTTTTCATTCGCGACCGGCGCGATCGAGGATGGAAAGCTGCGCGCCAAGGCGACGCTCGACGATGCTTCGCGCAAGGCGCATGTCGAAGCGACCGGCGATCTTTCGCTGGTCGAGGGACGCCCGCAATTTGTCGGCCAGTCGATCGCGACGGGCCTTGTCGGCAGTGCGCCGGCGCGCGCGAATTTCTCGTTGACGGCGACCGCCGGCGCACTGAAGGCGGACAAGGTCGATGCCCGCCTCGGCGATGACGACCATCCCCTGAGTTTTTCCGGCTCGGCGGACTGGTCGCTGACGGACGGACTGTCGGCGCGGCTCACGGCCGCCAACCTCGATCTCGATCGCTTCGCGCGCAAGTACGGCGACGCCGTCGACATCGCCGCGATGACGCAGGCGCGCGACCTGCGCCTGCGCCTCGCCGCCGAGAGCGTGCGGCTCGGCAACGACACGCTGACTAACGCGTCCCTGGAAATCGCGCGCAAACGGAACGAGACGCCGCGCTTCACCTTGGACGCCGCGCTGCCCGGCCGTACGCGCCTTCACTACGACGGCGCGTTCGAGCTTGCCGGCGCGCCATCCGTCGATGGCGCATTGAAGATCGAAACCCGCGACGCCGGTCGGCTCGCGACCTATGTCGCGCCTGTTGCACCGCAGATCGCGCGCTGGCTGTCGGCTGGCGCGTTCGGCCGCCTCGCCTATGACGGCCGCATGCGGGCGGATGCGGATGGCGTTGCGCTCGACGCTCGCGCGATCGACCTCGACCGGTCGCGGCTTTCCGGCGCGATCGACTGGCGGGCGGCGACGCCGAACGGGCGCAGCCGGCTGACCGCGCGCCTTCTTGCGCGCGTCATCGACATCGACAGCCTGCCGGACTTGCGGGGACTGGCGCATGTCTCGGCGCAGGACGATCTGGTCCTGTCCCTCGATGCGCAGGCGTTGCGGGTCGCGCGCATCGGCGCCGCGCCGGCCGAGACCGGACGGCTGCGGTTTTCGCTGACGCGCGCGGACGGCGTGACGACGCTCGACGACATGTCGATCCTTGGACTCGGCGGCGCAAATCTTTCCGGTTCCGGCCGTCTGACGGGGCAGGGCGGCGGCGTCGATTTCAAGCTCGACGCGGACCGTCTCTCCGATCTCGCCACCCTGCTGCACCGCGTGGCGCCGGGGCCCGCGAGCGAGGCCTTCGCCGCACGGGCTCTGGCGCTCTCGCCCGCGCATCTCACATTCGGCGTGGCGATGGACGCGGGCGGCGCGTTCACGCAGCTCAACCTGTCCGGAGAGGCCGGCGGCGCGCGCTATAGCGCGCAGGCGACGCCCGCCGGGGCGGGCCGCATCCAGGCGCGGCTCGCTGTTCAGGCGCCTGAGGCCGCGACGCTGCTGCGGCAAGCGGGATTGTCCGTCCTGCCGCTCAAGGGGCTCGGCGGCGCGCGTTTCGAGGCGCAAGGCGAGGGCGTGATAGGCGCGCCATTGCGGACGCGCGCCAATCTCGATCTCGCGGGCCTCGCGATGCGCTTTGACGGCGAGACGTCGCTCGCGCTCGATCACGCGTCGGCGCAGGGCAAGCTCAGCGCGGACAGCGCCGATCTCGCGCGTCTCGCGCCGTTGCTCGCCTTGGGCGCACCGGACCTGTCGACGAAGGCTCCTTTATCGGGCCGCGCGCAGATGCGCTTCGATGCGCAGGGGCTCGCCCTGTCGTCGATCGGCGCCGATGTCGCTGGCGTGAAGGCGACGGGCGACCTTGCGCGCGATAGGGCGGGACGTTTCAGCGGCGCACTCACCCTCGATCGACTGTCCGCGACGGATCTCGTCGCTATCGTGCTGGGGCCGCCGCAGCCCTCGCGCGCCGGCGCGCTGTGGCCGACGCTGAAATTCGCCGCCGCGACGTTTGATCCGCCGCATTCGGATGTTGGCCTTGCCGTCGATCGTCTCGAACTCGGCGCCGGTCTTCTGGCGCGCGAGGCGCGTATGAAGCTCGCGCTCGCGCCCGGCGTGCTGAAAGTCAGCGATCTCGCTATGAAGCTCGCCGATGGCCGGGTGTCGGGCGAAGCCGCCGTGCGGCGAGAAGGAGGCGCTGCGCTGACGAAGATCGCGCTGAAAGGCGAAGGCCTCGCGGTCGCCGCCGGCCCGTTCGCGGCGCGTGTGAGCGGGAGTATCGACATGTCCGGCGCGGGCGGCTCGATGGCGCAACTCGTCGCTTCGCTGGCGGGTTCCGCGCGGTTGAACTTCGCCGATGCGCGCATCGCGCAGGCGGCGCCTGATGGGCTCGCGCGGGTCGTCGCGGCGACCGAGAAGGCCGAGGGCGTATTCGATCCGCGCGCCATTGCACGGGATCTCGCGCGCGATCTCGACAGGAATGCGCAGCGCCTGCCGCAGTTTGCAAGCGATGCGACGATTGCGTCGGGGCGCCTGTCGTTCGCGCCCGCAGAGCTGGGCTTCGGCGAGGTTCAAGCGCGATTTTCCGGCGCGGTCGACTTTCGCAGCGGCGACATCGATGCGCGCGAGACGTTGAGCCTGCCGGCGCCGCAGGGCTGGAAAAGCGCGCCGCGCATAGAGATCGCCTGGACCGGTGCGGCCGCAGCGCCGCTGCGCGCCATTAATTCGGATGCGCTGATCGGCGCGCTGGCGGAGCGGGCGATCGCGCGCGAGGCTGTACGCAACGCCGCGCTCGAAGCCGACATTCGCGAGCGCGCCTTCTTCAACCGTCGCCTGAAGATGGATCGCCGCAATGCAGAGGAACGTCGCGCAGTGGAAGAGGCGAAACGACGCGCGATCGAGGAAGCAAAGCGTGCGGCGGAGGAGGCAACGCGGGCGGCCGAGACGAAGCGCGCGGCAGAGCCGCCGAAGCGCCCCGTAGAGGAGCCGAAACGCGCGCCGCTGCAAACTGGGCCGTCGCCATCTCCCGCAAAGGCCGCCGAGCATCCGAAGCCGCCGTCGCGCCCGCCCCCAGCCTTCGCGCCCGCCACGCGCGGCTCTGTCGCGCCGGATCCCTCGACGGCAGGGCGGTATTGAACGAAGCGCGCGCCGATGATCTGACGCAATGATTTCCATGGGCATTCGCTTTAGCCTGAACGACATGGTCCGAAGGAGGATGCTTCCATGGATCGGACGATTGCGCCCAGTGAGCAGGAAATCGTTGCAGGGCTTGGCGCGCGGTTGCTGAAAGATCGCAAGCGCTGGCTGCGCCCCGCTGCGGCGAGCGGGAGTAGGGCCGTATTCGGCGCGCTTGCGGCGCTCTATCCGACAAAGAACGATATACGCGACGACGTGCTCGCGAGCATGAAGGAGCTGAACGCGCGTAGCGATGGCGCCTTCGCGGAGGAGTTCTCGGCGGCGATGCAGGCCGAATATCCCCGTCTTGCGCCGATCGCGGCCAGCACGCAGGCGCGATTTCTTCTCGATGTGCTTTGGTATGCGGTGCGCGCGCCGAGAGGCATGCAGGCGTTCGTGACCTGGGCGCGCGGCGTGGGCGAAGCGAAGGAACTCTCGATCGGAGACGCCCTCAACGAAGAGATCGTGACTATCGCCGATCTCGCACTCGCGGCGGGCGGAGACGCCGCCGCGCTCGGCCGGTCGATCGAGGCATGGAAGACCGACAAGTTGATCGAAGGCGACGAGCTGGTCGCGATCTGTGGGCAGTTGAGAAGCGATGCGATGTGGGAGCCGCTGCAATCGGTGTTGCGCGAGCAGCCCGATCGCGCGGACTGGCTCATCCTCGCCAGCGCGTACGACGGCTACGCGACTGCTCTGAAGCGGACGCGGGACGAAACGATCGACGCGCGATACGAAACATTGGCGCGGCACGATATCGACGCATAGCAACCAGGAACGTTGGAGCGCTGCGCCATGGGCGAGACCATCCGGGAACACCTCTTCACCGAAGAAGCCCGTCAGTGCGACAAGATTCAGAGAGCGCTGAAGGCGAAGGATCGAGGTCCATACGAGGAATGGCTCGGGCGACGCGAAAATCATGGACTGCGCCGTGCGTTGCGCATTCTGGAAACGGGCGCGTCCAAACGCCTGTATTGGGACAGTACGCGTTACACGCTCGTGGACAAGAAGGAGAAAGCCAAGGTTGGACCATCGATCTTCTCGTTTCTCAAGCGCACCGACACAGTGATCCAGTTCACCGACGGTTTTAGTTTCCGGCGATCACAGACGCATGGCGGCCATATCAATGGGGCCTGGGAGGAAGGGGAAATGGCCGCGATCGGCGGCGGCAAGGAAAAGTACAAGGTCCGCAAGCGCAATGTCATCTGGATATCGAGCGATCTGCGCAACTCGCCCATCGCGATAGCCATGTTGATCGCACACGAAACCGGGCATGGGATCGGACAGGAATATCGCGACAATTACCCGCTGCCTTATGACGATCCAAAAGCCTTGCAAAAGCCGCCTTACAATCTGTTTCCGCATGACGAGCTGGAGGACGACGACCAGCTCTGCTACCCGATGGAAGGGCTGCTGGCGCGCGAGATGGGCCTCAATCCCGATCTCCATATCCAGCAAGGCACGCCGATGACGGACGAGGCGCGCTACTGGTACCGGCAGGTCTACGGCAACTACACGACCGCCGCCTTCCGCGACAAATTGCGGCTGCCGGTCGTTTTCGCGCGCGAGGAAATATACTCGCGCAAGGGCCACATTTGCGGAATGCGATGCAAGTATTTCAGTGAGTATGGCTATTGCAATCGGCGCGTCACCGTCCCGCCGTGTTATCAGTTCGAGCAGCATCTCGAAGGCTGGATGACGCCTGATGAGGGCGCAGGCGACAAGCCGCCGGATGGATTCACGCCCTTGCCGAAGAGGCGCTGAACCATCAAACCGGCTCGGCGACGAAGGTCGTCGTTGGCGCGACGATTTCGTTCTGCGCCTCGATCAGCATGAGTTCGCGGCGGCCTTCCGCATGCGTGCGCTGAAGGATGCCGTAGATGGCGGCGCCCGCGTTCTCGAGCGCGGCCCTCGGCGATTTCGTTGCGAGGCAATGCGCGAAGAACAGCGCCGCGATCGTGTCGCCCGCGCCGTTGAAATCTTCCGGCAGACGCGGCGTGCGCAGGCGGAAGACGCCCTCGAAGGAGGAGACGAAGAGATCGACGCAATCGTCCGGCGTGTCGGCGAGATGAGCCGAGGTGACGAGCACGATCTTCGGCCCGCGCGCATGCAGGGCGTCGACGGCGGCGCGAAAGCCCGTCATGCCGACGATCGGGCTGCCGTTCAGCCATTCGAGTTCGAAGTGGTTTGGCGTCAAGACATCGGCATGCGCGATTGCGGATTGCGCCAGAAATTCCGGCACGCCCTGCTTGACGAAAACGCCCGGTCCTGCGTCGCCGATCACGGGATCGCAGCAATAGAGCGCGTCGGGATTTTCCTTCTTCATCCGCTTGACCGCGCGCAGAATTGCTTCGCCGGTTTCGGGTGCGCCGACATAGCCGGAGATCAGGCCGGCGCAACGCTCGAGCGCGCCACGCTCGGCGATGCCCGTCACGCAATCGTCGATCATCTTCGCGTCGAATGCGTGTCCGCGAAAGCCGCCGTATCCTGGATGATTGGAGAATTGCACGGTATGGACGGGCCAGACCTCCACGCCCATGCGCTGCAGCGCGAAGACCGCGGCGGAATTGCCGACATGGCCGTAGGCGACGTGTGACTGGATGGAGAGGATGTTCATGGCAGCGAGTGTGGCATGACCGGCCGCGAGTCGAAACAATCGCGGCGCCCCTCCCTTTCCCTCCGGCGCTTCGCAGGAGAGGGCCGGGGAGGGGGCTCGGCTCATTTCGTCGTCTGCGCCGCCTTCTTCGCGAAGCGGTCGTCGAAGGTGGCGGGCAGGTCGATCTTCGCGCTCTTCAGGTCGGGCGTGAATTCGGCGAGCATGTCGAGCGCGCTCTTCATGCCGGCGGGGTCGATCAGGCCGTTCTGCGAATAGGCCGCGCGCGTCGACTGGAAGGCGGCCATGTACAGCTTTCTGTCGCCGAGCAGGTAATTTTCCGGCACGAGGTTCGCGACATCGTCCGCGCTCGCCGTCTTCAGCCATTGCAGCGCCTTGTATTCGGCGTTGACGATCGCCTGCATTGTGTTCGGATTGGCGTCGATGAAGGCCTTTTTCGAATAGATGACGGCGGCCGGATTCTCGCCGCCGAACAGTGCGCGCGTGCCGGCCTCAGTGCGCGTGTCGGCGATCACCTTGATGTCGCCGGTCTGCTCCAGCATGGTGATGACGGGCTCGAGATGCGAGACGCCGTCGACCTGCTTGTTGCGTACGGCCGCAACCGCCGACGCCGCGCCGCCGACGCCGATCCACGAGGCGTCGTCGGGCGAAAGCCCGTTCTTGGCAAGGAAGAATTTCGCCAGCATGTTGGTCGAGGAGCCCGGCGCGGTCACGCCGATCTTCAGGCCCTTGAGGTCGGCGGGCTTGTCGTATTTCACATCCTTGCGCAGCGCGACGACGATGCCGGGGAAGCGGCCGAGATCGACGGTCGCCCTGATATCCTGGCCCTTGGCCTGCATGTGGATCGTGTGCTCATAGGCGCCCGCCACCACATCGACCGAGCCGCCGATGAGCGCCTGCAGGCTCTTGGCGCCGCCCGCGAAATCGATGATCTCGGCGTCGAGCCCCTGTTCCTTGAAGTAGCCCTTCTTCTCCGCGATCGTGAGCGGCAGATAGTAGAGCAGCGACTTGCCGCCGACGCCGATGACGATCTTGGGCTTCTCGACGCCAGCGACCTGCGCCGTCGCGGCGGAGGCGGAGAAAGCGAGCGCGGCGAGCGCGCCGAACAGAAGCTTCTTCATGTGAGTTTCCCTAGCTTTGTTGATGGGGCTGCGGACGCCAGACCAGCAGACGGTTTTCGATCGATGTCACTGCCCAGTCGATGGCGATGACAAAGAGCGCGAGCACGATCATGCCGGCAAAAACGCCTGTCACGTCGAACACGCCTTCGGCCTCGTGGATGAGATAGCCGAGGCCCGCGGCCGCACCCAGATATTCGCCGACGACGGCGCCGACGAGCGCGAAGCCGACGGAAGCGTGCAGCGAGGAAAAGACCCAGGTGAGCGTCGAGGGCCAGTAGACGTGCCGCATCAGCTGGCGGTCGTTCATGCCGAGCATGCGGGCGTTGGCGAGCACGACGGGCGAGGTCTCGCGCAGGCCCTGATAGACGTTGAAGAAGACGATGAAGAAGACGAGCGTGACGCCGAGCGCGACCTTGGACCAGATGCCCAACCCGAACCACAGCATGAAGATCGGCGCCAGCACGACGCGCGGCAGCGAATTGGCCGCCTTGAGGAAGGGGTCGAAGATCGCGGCGAGTTTCGGCTTGCGCGCGAACCAGAAACCGACGCCCGCGCCCGTCACCGAGCCGATGACGAAGGCGAGCGCCGTTTCAGTCAGAGTGATCCAAAGATGTTTCCAGACGATGCCGGTCGCGAACATCTTCCAGACTCGCCCGAGAACGTCCGCCGGCGTCGAGAAGAAGAACTTCGGCATGAAATAGATGCCGAAGATCGACACGCTCGACCCGATGTGCCAGATGGCGAGCAGCGCGGCGGCGACGCCGACCTGCCAGGCCAGGAGCGTGGAGCGGCTCACGCCGCGCCTCCCGCCTGCGCCTGATAGGTCTTCAGGACTTCCTCGCGCAGGTCGTTCCAGATCGCGCGCTGGATCGTGTGGAATTTCGGATCGAGGCGGATTTCGTTGATCTCGCGCGGACGCGGGAGGTCGATCGTGTGCTGCGCCACGATGCGCGCGGCGGGCCCCGCCGACATGACGACGACGCGATCGGCAAGCGCGATCGCTTCCTCGAGATCGTGCGTCACGAACAGCACGGCCTTGCGGTCGGCCGACCAGAGATCGAGCAGGAGGTCGCCCATCAGCGCGCGCGTCTGCGCGTCGAGCGGGCCGAAAGGCTCGTCCATCAGCAGGATCCGCGGATCGCGGATCAGCATCTGCGCCAGTGAGATGCGCTTGCGCTGGCCGCCGGATAGCTGGTGCGGATAGCGATCGCCGAAAGCCGCGAGCCCGACTTTCGTCAGCCAGGCTTGCGCACGGGAAATCGCCTCGGCGCGCGCGACGCCTTTGGGCTCCAGCGCCACGGCGACATTGTCGCGCGCGGTTTTCCAGGGCATCAGCGCGTCCTGCTGGAAGAGATAGCCGCAGGGCGCCATGACGCCAGAGACATCCGCGCCCTGCACGCACGCGCGGCCGCGGGCGGGTTTCAAAAGGCCGGCAACGACGTTGAGCAAGGTGGACTTGCCGCAGCCGGTCGGGCCGACGATTGCGACGAATTCGCCCGGCGCCACGGACAGGTCGGCGGCTTCCACCGCGACATAGCGCGCCGCGCCCGCGCCGAAGGCGACGGTCACGCGCGCGAGGCTGACAGCGGGATCTGCGGTAGCGGGTGGGTGCGGCATGAGCTGGGGACGAGATGGGCGCGCACGTTGACCGATTGCGATGGGCCGCGCAAGCCGCGAAGATATTCCGTAGCTGAAGCGGTAGTCGCCCGTTCGCGCGAGATTGTCGTAGGCGTCGTTGACCGGCGTGATCGACACCTTCCTGTTGGCGTCGTCGATCGCCGTATTGGCCGGCGGATACGAGAGCCAGGGCGCGTTATAGAATTGCGCGAGCGTTTACCTGCGGCTTAGCGCCCTGTCGACCTTGGGTTGCGTTGGTCGCGTCGATGGAACCCGACGTCGCCCGTTCGATAGCTCCGACAGCGAAAGAAGAAGCATTCAGCCGCCGTTCATGCGCTCAACAGCAGAGATTGCGCCGTGGCCGGCGACGATGTTTCATGGCCGCATCGGTCCGCAACCTGCGGCCGGTCAACGAACGCGCGCCTTGCCCGGGTGCGCGCGTGACATCCTGCCCGGGCGCCGGGGAAGACAATGATTGCTCGCAAATTGATTGCCGCCACGCTCTTCGTGGCCCTCGCCAGCGGCGCCGCCTTCGCGCAGGCCACCCAGCCGGCGACTTCCAATCCGCTGAAACCCGCGCCCACCGCGCCTGCCGGCAAGGCGGCAGCGCCGGCCAAGCCCGCCGCCGCGCCTGCTGCGAAGGCAGCAGCGCCCGCCAAGGCAGCCGAGCCCGCCAAACCTGCTGCTGCCCCCGCCGCGAAGGCGGCCGCGCCGGCCAAGCCCGCGGCCGCTCCCGCCGTCGCCGCCAAGCCCGCCGCCGCGATGACGGGCAAGAAGATCGATCTCAATACGGCCGGCGCGGACGAACTCGACAAGCTGCCGCAGATCGGGCCGGCGCGCGCCAAGGCGATCATGGAGGCCCGCGCGAAGGGCAAGTTCAAGAACTGGGACGATTTCGTGAAGCGCAATATCGTGCCGGCGAATGCGGAAGCGGCGATCAAGGACCTCGTGAAATTCTGATCGAACCCCATATGATGGGCGCGGCAGGCCAGCCGCGCCCATTTCTTCGCGGGCAATGTCCATTGGGGGAGACATGAAGAAGCAGATTTTCGTCGCGGTCCTGGCGGCCTCGCTCGTCGGCGGTCTCGCGCAAGCCCAGACCTCGCAGCCCGCGCCCGGCGCCGCGCCGCAGCAGATGCGGATCATCAAGAAGAAGCCGAAGAAGCAGAGCGCCAAGTCGATCGCCGCGCAGAAGACGCTCGAGGGAACGATCCGCAAGTTCGAGTGCGGCGACAATTGCTATCTGACGATCAAGACCGCGAAGGGCGAGGAGACCGGCCTGTGCGAAGCCAAGGCCTGCGAGGCCTGGTTCGAGAAGCAGAAGATGCCGCGCTCGATGATCGGCAAGAAGGTGAAGGTCACGACCACGACCGGCGTGCAGCGCGACGCCTCCGGCAATGCCATGGGCAAGATGACGTCGTTCAAGACGCTGGATTTTGTGAAGTAGGCGCGACTGAATCGCGCAGGCGCGGTCGATCAGTCGCGCTTTTCATCCCGGATCGGCTTCGCCGTCCGGGATGACTTTGGCGTCTACTCTTCGAGCGCGCGCCAAAGCCTCGCGTGCAGATCGCTCGCCGCCAACTGGTCGTCGCTACGCTCCGGCGTCGGCTCGTGCGCGATCGTCTCGACGACGGTCGACGTGGGACCGGGGCTCAGGATGAGAATGCGATCGGCATGGCGCAGCGCGTCGAGCGGATCATTGCTCGCCATGAGAATGCCGAGACCATGCTCGTCGGCTGCGCTGGCGAGCGCATTCGCGGTCAGCGTTTTCGCGCGACGATCCATCGGCGAGAAGGGATCGTCGAGGCACAGCAGGGCAGGCTTGGCCGCGAGGCCAAGCGCAACGGCAAGGCGCGCCCGATGTCCGCGCGAAAGCCGGAAGGGCTCGTGGCCGAGATAGGTTTCCAGGCCGAGCTCGGTCAGCAGTCTTTCCGCACGCGCATTCGCGGCGGCGCCCGAGATCGCCTCCGCCACGATGTCGCGTGAAAATTTCGTGTCGTCGAGGGGCATGGAATGGTGCGCGAAGAAACCTGGGCCCGCGCGCGCGATCGTTCCCGAGGTCGGCTCGATCTCGCCCGCCGCCAGGCGCAGTAGCGTCGTCTTGCCCGACCCTGGCGGGCCGACGAGGAAGGTCCATTCGCCTGATTTCAGCGTGAAGGCGAGGTCGCGCAGGATTTCGGCGCCGGAGAGGGCGAGGCCGACATTATGGAAGACGGTGGGGTTCAAGCAGCAATCCGCAACAGGCGCATCCGCCCACCTTACGCGTCGCGCCTGCCGCCGTCATGTCAGGTCATGAAGGTGGAAAGATCGCGCAATAAAAAAGCCCCCGTCTCCGAGGGCTTTCTTCGTGTGATCCGCGTGTGATCAGTTCTTGTCCTTGTCGACCAGCTTGTTCTTGCCGATCCAGGGCATCATGGCGCGCAGCTTCTCGCCGACCTCTTCGATCTGGTGGGCGGCGTTGCGGGCGCGCACTGCCTTGAACGAGGTCTGGTTGACCTTGTTCTCGAGCATCCAGTCGCGCGTGAACTTGCCGGTCTGGATGTCGTTGAGGACGCGCTTCATCTCGGCCTTCGTCTCCGGCGTGATGATGCGCGGGCCGGTGACGTATTCGCCGTATTCGGCGGTGTTGGAGATCGAGTAGTTCATGTTGGCGATGCCGCCCTCGTAGATGAGGTCGACGATCAGCTTCACTTCGTGCAGGCACTCGAAATAGGCCATTTCCGGCGCGTAGCCGGCTTCCACCAGAGTCTCGAAGCCGGCGCGGATGAGCTCGACGAGGCCGCCGCAGAGGACGACCTGCTCGCCGAACAGGTCGGTCTCGCATTCTTCCTTGAAATTGGTCTCGATGATGCCGGCGCGCCCGCCGCCGATGGCCGAAGCGTAGGACAGGCCGAGGTCATGGGCGTTGCCCGAGGCGTCCTGGTGGATGGCGATCAGGCAGGGCACGCCGCCGCCACGCTTGTATTCGGAACGCACGGTGTGGCCGGGGCCCTTGGGGGCGACCATGAGGACGTCGAGATCCTTGCGCGGCTCGATGAGGTTGAAGTGCACGTTCAGGCCGTGCGCGAACAGGAGGGCGGCGCCCTTCTTCATGTTGGGGGCGAGTTCGTCGCGGTAGATGTCGGCCTGCAGTTCGTCGGGCGTCAGCATCATGACGACGTCGGCCCACTTCGCGGCTTCGGCCACGGTCATGACCTTGAGGCCCTCGCCTTCCGCCTTCTTGGCGGTGGGGGAACCGGCGCGCAGCGCGACGCAGACGTCCTTCACGCCGGAATCGCGCATGTTCAGCACGTGGGCGTGGCCCTGCGAGCCGTAGCCGACGACGGCGACCTTCTTGCCCTTGATGAGGTTGATATCGGCATCCCGATCGTAATAGACGCGCATTTTCTTCGTTCCCCTTGGGTGTTCGGATTTGGTCGTTCGTCCGCGCGCAGGCGGCAAAATTCGTTTTGCGGGCGCTTGGTGACTGTTTGGGCGGGCAAGGTCAAGCCCCGGAGGGCCTTTCGGCCGCAATCCGGGATTGCGCCGTCAGATCGGCTCCGGCCCGCGCGAAATGGCGGCGACGCCGGTGCGGGAGACCTCCACCAGGCCCAGCGGGCGCATCAGTTCGACGAAATCGTCGATCTTGGCGGTGGCGCCGGTCAGCTCGAAGATGAAGCTCTCGGTCGTGGCGTCGATGACCTTGGCGCGGAAAGCTTCCGCCAGCCGCAGCGCCTCGACGCGGGCCTCGCCCGTACCGCGCACCTTCACCATGGCGAGTTCGCGCTCGATCGAGCGCTTGGTGAGCGAGAGGTCGATCACCTTGTGGATCGGCACGATGCGCTCGAGCTGATGCGTGATCTGCTCGATCACTTCCGGCGTGCCCGACGTGACGATGGTGATGCGCGAGAGATGTTCGCCGTGCGCGACTTCGGCGACAGTGAGGCTCTCGATATTGTAGCCGCGGCCCGAGAACAGGCCGACGACGCGGGCGAGAACGCCCGGTTCGTTGTCGACGAGCACCGATAGCGTGTGGCTCTCGACGTTCGATTTGCCGATGGCCGAGGAATAGGGTGAGGGCGGGAAGGCGGGAGTCGGGATTGCGGCGTTCATGGACGTTAGTTCCTGAGTATCACGTGCGGCCTGGCGCTATCGGCGATCGCTGCGCAATCACCTGTCGCGCGTGGTTTGAGGTCGCTGTGCGACTTCAAACGAGCATCTTCCCCTTGTCGTCGATGACCGAGCCGATGTCGTCGATCTCGTCGGGCAGGATCATGTCGTTGTGCGCCTTGCCCGAGGGAATCATCGGCAGGCAGTTCTCGGCCTTGTCGACGAGGCAGTCGAAGATGACGACGCCGGGGTGGTCGATCATCTCCTTGATGGCGTCGTCCAGCTTGGCCGGGTCCGAGCAGCGGATGCCGTGCGCGCCATAGGCTTCGGCCAGTTTCACGAAATCGGGCAGCGCCTCCGAATAGGACTGCGAATAGCGCCCGCCGTGCAGCAGCTCCTGCCACTGGCGAACCATGCCCATATATTCGTTGTTGAGGATGAAGATCTTGACCGGGCAGCGGAACTGCACGGCGGTCGAGAGCTCCTGGATGTTCATCAGGATCGAGGCCTCGCCCGCGACATCCACCACCAGCGCATCGGGATGCGCCATCTGCGCGCCGATAGCGGCCGGCAGGCCGTAGCCCATCGTGCCGAGGCCGCCCGAGGTCATCCAGCGGTTCGGCTCCTTGAAGTGATAGTGCTGGGCCGCCCACATCTGGTGCTGGCCGACTTCCGTCGTGATGTAGGTCTTCCTGTCCTTGGTCAGCTCGTAGAGCCGCTGGATGGCGTATTGCGGCTTGATCGTCTCTTTCGAGTTCTGGAAGCCGAGCGACTTGCGGGCGCGCCACTTGTCGATCTGCTTCCACCACGAGGCGAGCGCCGCCTTGTCGGCAACCATCGATTCCGAGCGCCACAGCGTCACCATGTCTTCCAGCACATGGGCGCAATCGCCGACGATGCCGAGATCGACCTTGACGTTCTTGTTGATGGAGGAGGGGTCGATGTCGATGTGGATCTTCTTCGAGCCCGGCGAGAAGGCGTCGAGGCGCCCGGTGATACGGTCGTCGAAACGCGCGCCGACGGCGATCATCAAATCGCAATCGTGCATGGCGTTATTGGCCTCGTAGGTGCCGTGCATGCCGAGCATGCCGACCCATTGCGGATCGGGCGCGGGATAGGCGCCGAGGCCCATCAGCGTCGAGGTGATCGGGAAGCCCGTGAGCTTCACCAGTTCGCGCAGCAGCGTGGAAGCCGCCGAGCCGGAATTGATGACGCCGCCGCCGGTATAGAAAATCGGCTTCTTCGCGGCCGCCATCATCGCGACGGCATGCTTGATGCGCGCGCGGTCGCCCTTGAGCTGCGGCTGGTAGGTCTTGTGCTGGATGTTGCGCGCGAAGTGATATGCGCCGGTGGCGAACTGCACGTCCTTCGGCACGTCGATCACGACCGGGCCCGGCCGGCCGCTGGAGGCGACGTAAAATGCCTCGTGAAGAATGCGCGGCAGGTCCTCGATCCGCTTCACGAGATAATTGTGCTTGGTGCAGTGGCGGGTGATGCCGACCGTGTCGCATTCCTGGAAGGCGTCGGAGCCGATGAGATGCGTCGGCACCTGGCCGGTGATGCAGACCAGCGGAATGGAATCCATCAAGGCATCGGTCAGGGCGGTCACGGCGTTTGTCGCGCCGGGGCCGGACGTCACCAGCAGCACGCCCACCTTGCCGGTCGAGCGGGCATAGCCCTCGGCCGCATGGCCCGCGCCCTGCTCGTGGCGCACAAGCACGTGGCGCACCTTGTTCTGGTGGAAGAGGGCGTCATAGATCGGCAGAACCGCGCCGCCGGGATAGCCAAAAATGGTGTCGACGCCCTGATCCTTCAGGGCTTCCACGATCATTTCGGCGCCGGTCATCTGTCTCGACATGGCCTTCTCCTCGAACTGCGGTCCTTAAAGCGGAATTCTGGGCAATAAAAAAGGCCCCGTCAGGGACCTCGGAATGAGCGCCAGCGGCGGAGCTGCGGGGTCAGTCCCGCTCCGTCTGAGGCGCTCGCGATACGATAAAGTTTGCGCGCATGGTTCCGCCGATGCGTTGATCGGCGGGTTTGGTAGCGGATGGGAGCGGCGGGGTCAAGGGGAGGGGCGACGGCGGGGCGCCGTCCCCCGCTCCCTACTTCCGCCGAAACTCGCGCGTCTCGGATTGCGCGCCGTTCACGTAGGTGAGGCGGGCTGCGACGGATTTCGCGCCGGGCGGGGCGGCGAGGTAAGGGCGGGCGCCTGCCGGGATCGAGAAGGGATTGTCGCGGTCGCATGCCGGCATCGGCAGTTCCTGCGATGGCGTCGCGCCGTCGAAGCCGATTTCCACCTTCGCTATGGCGCAGCGATAGCTCATGAGGTGGCTGTAGTAGAGGAGTTTGCCGTCGGCGCCGAACGCGAGCCACGAGGTCCAGAAACGTTCGAGCAGATCGCGCTGGCCATCGGCCAGAGCCGTGGCGGGATCGAAGGCCACCCGGAAGGGACCGACGAGCCGGCCGGCGGAATCCGCGTATCGAATTTCGATGGTCGTCGCCGACGTTTCGCCGGGCAGTTCGAACGAGGGATTCGGCATGGGCCGCCCCGTACGCTGATCGATCGCCGCGATCTGACCCGTGGGGGTGAATTCGCCGGCGCCGCCGATCCGCCATCCGATCGAGGTCGCGGGCTCCGGCGTCGATACGACGACGCTCCAGCCGGCGTTGGAGCGGGTGAATTTGACGACGGGCTCGGCGCTCGCGGTCTTCAGATTGGCCTCGAGCGCGGCAAGGCGACGCCGGGCGCGTTCGAGCCATTCGGCAAGAACGGATTGGTCGAGAAAATACGGCGCGAGGCGCCCGTCCGCGTCGGCCGCCAAAAACCGCTGCAACGCCTCGGCCTCCCTGCGGCGATCCGCGATCGTCTGCGCGCCGACCCGATCGTCGGAATATTCGTCGGCGAGCAGCAGATAGGCTGGTCCATAATCGGGACGCGACGCCGCGAAAGCCTCGACCCGACGGCGGCGCTCCTCGCCTTCGAACAGGGTCGCGTAGACGAGGCCTACCGCGCCGACGCCCGTCTTGTCGCGCAGCCGGTGGTAGAGCTCACGGGCGCCCGCGCGTCCGTCCTGCGCGCGCAGAAGGGCCGCGAAGCGCAAGTGCGCGTCGATCGCGTCGACGCCGAGCTCCGCCAGCGCGCCATAGGCCTGTCGTGCGGCGGCGGACTCGCCCCGCGCCTCGTAGCTGCGCGCGTTGTGATAGAGCTCCGGCGCCGTGCGCGCGTCCTGAACCAATCCGCCGGACTTCGCCAGTTCCGCGTAGGTGCGCGGCGGCGCTTCGAGGCGCGTCGTCGGGCGCGGCGGCGCATCGTCGCCGGACTTGCGCAACACGTAAGCCAGGGCTGCCGCGCAGAGCGCAAGCCCGACGCCGCCCGCGATCAACGGCAGGCCCGCGCGTCGGGGCTTCGCGCGCGCGCCCGGCGCCTGCCGCCAAGCGCCGGCGACGGAATCGTCCATCTCGACGATGAAGGCATGCACGGGCTGCGGGATGTTTTTCACCTCGCGGACGCCGATGTCCTTGAAATGCACCGAGATCTTATTCGCGACCTGCTCGTACACGCTGCGGGACACGCAAATGCCGCCGGGTTGCGCCAGACCTTCGAGCCTTGCCGCGATGTTGACGCCATCGCCCAGCAGATCGCCCTCGCGCTCGACGACGTCGCCGATCGTGACGCCGATCCTGAACAGCATCTGCCGGTGGGCGGGATAACCCATGTTGCGGGTGCGCAGCGATTCCTGAATGTCGATGGCGCAACGCGTCGCCTCGACCGCGCTGGGAAATTCCGCGAGAACGGCGTCGCCGGCCGTATTGAACACGCGGCCATGCGCCTTGCCGACAAAATCCTCGAACACCTCGCGGCATGACGCGAGCCGCGTGAGCGTTTCCTCCTCGTCCTCGGCGACGAGCCGGCTGTATTCGGCCACATCGGCGGCGAGGATGGCGGCGATCTTGCGCTTCATCTCAGGAAGCCGGGAACGCCAAGGTTTCGCGGGATTGCGCAAGCCAAGGGCTCGGCGGGGACTGGGCCGGGAACGCGCGCGAGAACGCGCGATTGCTGCTCTGGCTGTTCATTTCGTCACTGGCCCCCGTATCGTCCTGCGTCGCCCGCAGTGGCGAAAGGACGGCAAGCCGATCTTGCTCGCCGCAAACCGCACCCGGTCTGGATCGGCAGGAGCACCGTACCGTTGGTCGGACGGGATTCAAAGGCAAGCAGGGCGCCGGGCGCCGCAAGGTTCCTCGCGTGAAAACGCGCCAGAATCAGCCGGGATAGCCGTGCCGGCTCTTCGACGCCGCCAGCAGGCGCATGGCCTCGCCGTCCTTGCCCGCCGCGCAGGCGGCCGAGGCGCCGGAAATTTCGCTCTCGATCTGCTTGTAGACGCCCTCGCCGACATTGCCGGTCTGGTGGTCGTTTGCGACGACGGCGCGATAGCGCGCGATAGCGCCCGTGCAGCCCGCGCCCTCCGGCAGCTTGAAGTCTTGCGGCGTCAGCGGCGAGACGACGCGCTGCTGCGGCGCCTGCGCGGTCGCCACCGCCTGCGGCTGAGGGCTCGAATTGCAGGAGGCAAGAGCGAGCAGCGCGGCGGCGCAGACGAGAAGCGGCAGCGGGCGAGGGGTCATCGAGGCGGGGGCTCCATCGAGAGGCGGCGAAGGTTCGCCGCTTCGTCTGCGCGGGTCAAGCGCCCGTGGCTATTTGTCGGCGTCGCCCAACAGCTTGGCGATAGGTTCGCCGATCTTGAATACGCCGTTCACGCGCGCCACGAGCGTCTCGTCAGCGTAGATAAGGCCTTGCGCGAAAACGAGATTGCGGGTGACGCGCAGGATTTCGGTGCGGCTGTTGAGCCAGGCGCCCATCGGCGCGGGCGCGAGGAAATCCACAGCCATCGACACAGTCGGCAGGAAGTTGCGGCCGACTCTCGGGTGCCGGTGCGCGGCCATGGGCAGCATCATGTCGGCGAAGGTCATCAGCCAGCCGCCGTGGCCCACGCCACGAGGGTTGCAGTGGCGATCCTCGACGCGCATGCCGAGCTGGAAGCCGTGCGGGCCGTCGTCACGGAAATAGAGCGGGCCATTGCGCTCGATGAAACCGCCGCGGAAGTCGAAGACTTTCCAGCCGTCGGGCGGCGGCGGGTTGCTGGTGAGAATCGGCGCTTCGCTCATTTCGTCGGCTCGTTTTGTCGGACACTTGGTTCATTTGTGCCCGATGGGGACCGAGGCGGCAAGGCGCAAAAAAAGACGCCCGTCAAAGCGGGCGCTGCACAGGCGGGGGACGACGATCAATGCGAGAAAATGCGCAATCCGAGGAATGCGCGGGGCGTCAGCGCGGGCGCCGGCGCGACCTCCCGGGGTTGGACGCTCAGGTTCTCCGTTTCGATCCGGTCGAAGGCGATGTCGAGATCGCCGTCGGCGCGGACGCTGACGATGCGGCCGGTGGCGCCGCGCGGCACATATTGGCCGCGGCGCACGATATCCTTGCGCGCGAGCACCGGGCGGCCGACGAGTATGGCTGACCGCGCCCGGCGGGCCAGTTTGCGTAGGGTTGTGAACATGAAGGGGCTCCGTGGGGGCGTTACGGGGGGCCGGCGCGGAAACCGGCGTCACAATGATGAACGCAGGATTAACGATCCCGTTCCCACCGCTCGCCGACGCGCGGTGACATTTCTGTGCTTGTCGCGGCGCGGGTCTTGGGTTATCGATCTGCTACGCGTGCGCGACCGGCGCACGACATCGCGCGAGGAAATCGTGGCCCTTTTCGCCACACGCACGCCGAAAGACGCCCGCAGGCCCGCCGCCTGCGCGACGTCGCGCGCGCTGCCCTCCGCCCAGCTTCTTTCCGGCCTGCTTCTTCTTAGCCGCCCCTGAGCGCCGGCTGGGCTTTGCCTGGGCGCTGAGGGGATGACGAGAACCCGCACCGCCGGCAACCCGACATTTCCGACATTCGTCGCGCCGGCTTCGACCAAAATTCCGATTCCAGGGACAGAACCATGACCGCAGCGACCGAAACCGGCTCCAACAAGGACCGCGTCATCATCTTCGACACCACCTTGCGCGACGGCGAGCAGTGCCCCGGCGCGACCATGACCTTCGACGAGAAGCTGGAAGTCGCCGAATTGCTCGACGAGATGGGCGTCGACATCATTGAGGCGGGCTTTCCGGCCGCATCCGACGGCGATTTCGAATCCGTGGCCGAGATCGCGCGGCGCTCGAACAATGCGGTGATCTGTGGCCTGTCGCGCACGGGCCTCGCCGATATCGACCGCTGCGGCGCCGCGATCAAGCCGGCCAAGCGCGGCCGCATTCACACATTCATTTCGACCTCGCCGCTGCACATGTCGGTCAAGCTCGGCATGACGCCGGAGCAGGTGCTGCAGGCCACGATCGACGCGGTCACGCGCGCCCGCAAATGGACCGACGATGTCGAATGGTCGGCGGAAGATGCGACCCGCACCGAGATCGACTTCATGTGCAAGATCGTGGAAGCCGCGATCAAGGCGGGCGCCACGACGATCAACCTGCCCGATACTGTGGGTTATACGACACCGCAGGAATATCAGGCGATGTTCGAGACGGTGCGCGCGCGTGTCCCGAACTCGGACAAGGCGATCTTCTCCGTCCATTGCCACAACGATCTGGGCATGGCGGTCGCGAACTCTCTCGCCGGTTTGGCGGGTGGCGCGCGACAAATCGAATGCACGATCAACGGCATCGGCGAGCGCGCGGGCAATGCGGCGCTGGAAGAAGTGATCATGGCGATCCGCACGCGCCAGGACGCGCTGCCCTACGATACCGCCATCGAGACGACGATGCTGAACCGTGCATCGAAGCTGGTGTCGGCGGTGACCTCGTTCCCCGTGCAGTACAACAAGGCGATCGTCGGGCGTAACGCCTTCGCGCACGAAAGCGGCATCCATCAGCACGGCATGCTGAAGTCGTCGTTGACCTACGAGATCATGACGCCCGAGAGCGTCGGCGTGTCGAAGACCTCGCTCGTCATGGGCAAGCACTCGGGTCGCGCCGCCTTCCGCGAGAAGCTGAAGGAGATGGGCTACGAGCTCGGCGAAAACGCCCTGAACGACGCCTTCCGTCGCTTCAAGGATCTGGCCGATCGCAAGAAGATCGTCTACGACGAGGATATTGCCGCATTGGTCGACGACGAGATCGTCAACGCCAACGATCGCTTCAAGGTGACGGCGCTGACCGTGATCGCCGGCACGGCTGGCCCACAGTCGGCCGCGCTGACGATGGAGATCGACGGCGTGAAGCAGACGCATCAGGCGACCGGCAACGGGCCGGTGGATGCGATCTTCAACGCGATCACCGCGCTGATCCCGCACAAGGCCAATCTGGAACTCTATCAGGTGCACGCCGTGACCGGCGGCACGGATGCGCAGGCGGAAGTCTCCGTGCGCCTGTCGGAGGATGGCCGCGAGGTGACGGGCAAGGGCGCCGATCCGGACACGCTGGTCGCGTCCGCGCGCGCCTATGTGGCGGCGCTGAACAAGCTCGTGATCAATCGCGGGCGCGAGAAGGCGCAAGGCGCCGGCGCCGGCTAGAGCGCATTGAAATCATCGCGTCTGAAATGAGGAAGGGGCCGCATGCGGCCCCTTTTTTGCGCCGCGTCGCGTGGCTGGAGCTCTGCGCCATACGGTCGCACGGTCTTTTGCGCGCATGGATGCGCCGCCATCTCGGGAGCGACGGCGCAGGACGCCATCGCAAAGAGAGGACAAAGATCATGCGCAAGTTCATTTTCGCCGCGAGCGCGCTGGCTGCGGGGCTGGCGCTTGCAGCGCCGGCCTATGCGCAGCGTCCCGAGCCCGGTACGGGGCCCGTCGCCGCCGCATGCCAGCAGGACATCGAGAAATTGTGCGCCAACACGACGCACGAGCGCGGCGCGGCGCGCGACTGCCTCGAGAAGAACAAGGCCAAGGTGAGCGCGGCCTGCGCGCAGGCGCTCAATACGACCGGCGGCGGCCGTCGCCGCTGAGATCCGCGGCTCAATAGCCGTCGCGCGGCGGGTATCCGTAATAGGGCCCGCCGTAGCCATCCCAAGGGTAATCATAGCCCCAGCGGGGATGCGGGAAGAAATAGCCGATCGTGCGGCGCTGGCCGACCGCGATTTGCCCGTAGCCCGTCTCGACGACGATCGGGATCGAATCGACCGCGAGGACCGGGCGATAGGACGAGCGGATCCGTCGCACGCGACGATGCGCGGCGCGGCGAGCGCGAACCTGCGGCGCACAGACGCAATGACGCGACCAGCCGAGCGTGCGGGCCTCCGCAGGCTCCGGCGCCGAGCCGGTCAGGAAAGTCGTCGCTACGGCGCACGCCAAACCCAAAGCAATCCTCATCGCCTGCTCCCGCGAAATGCACTGCGATCCTAGCGCGAACCGGGCCGACGCGCGACCGGGCTGCGGGCTTTGCAGAAATTTGCCTCGAATGGGGTGGACAGGGCCAAAACCGTTTGCTATTTCGCCGCCTCCGGTCGCAACCGGTCGATGGGCGCATAGCTCAGTTGGTAGAGCAGCTGACTCTTAATCAGCGGGTCCTAGGTTCGAGCCCTAGTGCGCCCACCATCGACATCCAAGACACAGGAACAGCTGGGGCTCCGACCCGGGCGCTCGTGTCGCTGTTGCTTCGGCTCCCGTTTTCCGTCTCGCCATTTCCGAGGGCGCCGCGCCGCATATTTGCGCGCGACGGGGCTTGCAGCGCGCGACGGTGGGCTCCATACGGCCTGAACGGCGGCGGCGTCGGGCTAAATTTGCCCCGGCCATGCCGACTTGTGTATGACCCGCCAAGGCGAGGCCGCTGCGGACAGAGACGAAGGTCGAGGTTTTCAAAGCCGGCGGAATTCATCATCCCCTCGTGGGAACAGAAGGATCGAAACATGTCGCTGCTCGAAACCTATCGCGCTCATGTCGCCGAACGCGCCGCGCTCGGCATTCCGCCGCTGCCGCTCTCGGCCAAGCAGACCGAGGGGCTGATCGCCCTCCTGCGTCAGCCGCCGGCCGGCGAAGAGGCTTTTCTGGTCGATCTTCTGACGCATCGCGTGCCGGCGGGCGTGGACGACGCCGCCCGCATCAAGGCGGGCTTCCTGGACGCGGTCGCCAAGGGCGAGGAAAAAAATGCGCTGGTGTCGCGCAAGCTCGCGACGGAACTGCTCGCCACCATGCTCGGCGGCTTCAACATCAAGCCGCTGATCGAGCTTCTGGCCGATTCGGACGTCGGCGCTGTCGCCGCCGAGGGTCTGAAGAAGACCCTTCTGATGTTCGACTATTTCCACGACGTGAAGGAACTGGCCGACAAGGGCCTCGCCACCGCCAAGGGTGTGATGCAGTCCTGGGCCGACGCCGAATGGTTCACCTCGCGCCCCGAGGTGCCGCAGTCGATGACGCTGACGGTGTTCAAGGTTTCTGGCGAAACCAATACGGACGATCTCTCGCCCGCGCCCGACGCCTCGACGCGCCCCGACATTCCGCTGCATGCGCTCGCCATGCTGAAGAACCCGCGCCCCGGCATCGAGCCGGACGAGCCGGGCGTGCGCGGCGCCGTCAAGCAGATCGAGAAGCTGATCGCCAAGGGCAATCCCGTGGCCTATGTCGGCGATGTCGTCGGCACCGGTTCCTCGCGCAAGTCCGCGACCAATTCGGTTCTCTGGTTCACGGGCGAGGACATTCCCTACGTGCCGAACAAGAAGTTCGGCGGCGTGTGCCTCGGCTCCAAGATCGCGCCTATCTTCTACAACACGATGGAAGACGCGGGCGCGCTGCCGATCGAGCTCGACGTCTCGCAGATGGAGATGGGCGACGTCATCGAGCTGCGTCCCTATGAAGGCAAGGCGCTGAAGAACGGCGCCGTGATCGCCGAATTCAAGGTGAAGTCGGACGTGATCTTCGACGAAGTGCGCGCCGGCGGCCGCATTCCGCTGATCATCGGCCGCGGCCTCACCACGCGCGCCCGCGAGGCGCTTGGTTTGCCGGCCTCCACGCTGTTCCGCATGCCTGCGCAGCCCAAGGATACGGGCAAGGGTTTCACGCTCGCGCAGAAGATGGTTGGCCGCGCCTGCGGCCTGCCCGAGGGCAAGGGCATTCGTCCGGGTACCTATTGCGAGCCCAAGATGACGACCGTCGGTTCGCAGGACACGACCGGACCGATGACGCGCGACGAATTGAAGGACCTCGCCTGCCTCGGCTTCTCCGCCGATCTCGTGATGCAGTCCTTCTGCCACACGGCCGCCTATCCGAAGCTCGTCGACGTGCAGACGCATCGCGATCTCCCGACCTTCATCTCCAACCGCGGCGGCATTTCGCTGCGGCCGGGCGATGGCGTGATTCACTCCTGGCTCAACCGCCTGCTGCTGCCCGACACCGTCGGCACCGGCGGCGACAGCCACACGCGCTTCCCGATCGGCATTTCCTTCCCGGCGGGCTCGGGGTTGGTGGCCTTCGCGGCGGCGACTGGCGTCATGCCGTTGGACATGCCTGAATCCGTGCTCGTGCGCTTCAAGGGCGAGATGCAGCCCGGCGTCACGCTGCGCGATCTCGTCAACGCCATTCCCCATGCTGCGCTGAAGACCGGCGATCTTACGGTCGAGAAGAAGGGCAAGAAGAACGTCTTCAACGGCCGCATTCTCGAGATCGAGGGCCTGCCGAATCTCAAGGTCGAGCAGGCGTTCGAGCTTTCGGATGCTTCCGCCGAGCGTTCGGCGGCGGCCTGCACGGTGCGGCTGAATAAGGAGCCGATCATCGAATACATGCGCTCGAACATCGTGCTCATGAAGTGGATGATCGCCAACGGCTATCAGGACAAGCGTTCGCTCGAGCGACGCATCGCGGCGATGGAAGCGTGGATCGCCGATCCGAAGCTGATGGCGCCGGATGCCGACGCCGAATATGCGGCGGTGTTCGAGATCGATCTCAACGAGATCAAGGAGCCGCTGCTCGCCTGCCCGAACGATCCCGACGACATCAAGACGCTGTCGGACGTGGCCGGGGACAAGGTCGACGAGGTCTTCATCGGCTCGTGCATGACCAACATCGGCCATTTCCGCGCGGCGGGCAAAATTCTCGCGGGCAAGTCGGACATTCCGACGCGCCTGTGGATCGCGCCGCCGACCAAGATGGACGCGCACATCCTGACCGAAGAGGGCTATTACGCGACCCTCGGCAAGTCCGGCGCGCGCATGGAAATGCCGGGCTGCTCGCTGTGCATGGGCAACCAGGCGCAGATCCGCAAGGGCTCGACCGCGCTCTCGACCTCGACGCGCAACTTCCCGAACCGCCTCGGCATCGACACGCGTGTCTATCTGTCGTCGGCGGAACTCGCCGCCGTCGGCGCGCTGCTCGGCAAGATCCCGACGATGGACGAATACATGGCCGCCGTCGGCGGTCTCGCGGGCAAGAGCGCAGAGGTCTATCGCTACATGAATTTCGACGAGATTCCGGAATTCGTGGAAGTGGCGGAGACGGTCGACGCCTGATGGGGCGTTGCGCTGGAACGATCATGGGCCCCGTCGCGCGAGCGGCGGGGCTTTTTTGGGGGGATCGCACTGTCATCCCGGCCGCAGCGAAGCGGAGAGCCGGGGTCCAGGGCCTCATCATTCATGCTGGATCCCGGATAGGCGTCCGTCCGTCCGGGATGACAGCGCTGTCTATTTCTGACCAAGCAGCAGGGCGATGATCGCCACCGCGAGCGCTACCTGAAAGCGCACGGTCGCGACGAGTTCCGCGTTGAGTGCGCGCGAAATCGGAAGCTGTGACAGACTCGCCGCCTTCACGATGGCGGAAGCGAAGCCGATCAGCGCGACGAGCGCCACGAGTTTCGTATGCGGCCACAGGGCGTAGCCCGCAATCGCGGATGCGGCGGCGAGTTCGCAGCCGTAGAGCATCACGGTTCCGCGCGGCCCGAGCAGGATCGCGAGCGTGCGTCGTCCATTCTTCGCATCCTGCGCGCGGTCGCGATGATTGTTGACGGTCAGCACGGCGGCGGCGGGCAGGCCGACTGCGACGCCGAGCAGGATTGCGGTCGCATCGATCGCACCCGCGGCGATCCAGACCGTGCCCGCGAAAGCCGCGACGCCGAAGAAGAGGATTACGAAGACTTCGCCCAGCGGCGAGGCGGAGATCGGCGCCGGCCCCCAGGAATAGGCCCAGGCGCAGACGAGCGCGGCGGCGCCGACAGCAAGGATCGGCAGGCCGCCGTATGCGACGACCACGCCGCCAGCAAGCGTGGCGATGAAGGTCGTAACCAGCGCGCCGCGCCGGACGCTTTCGGCCGACATGAGCCCAGCGCCGACGAGGCGCGTCGGCCCGAGCCGTTCGGCGTCGTCGGCGCCGCGAAGGCCGTCGGCGGAATCGTTGGCGAGATTGGTCGCGATCTGGATCGCGACCGCCGAGATGATCGCCGCGATGACTGGAATTACAGCGAGGCGATGAAAGATCGCCTGCGCATAGGCCGCGCCGACAGCGATCGGCGTCAACGACAAGACGAGCGTCTGCGGTCGCGCGCCGGCGAGCCACAGTTTTAGGGAAGATGAGGCGTCGGCGCTCGACATGCGTCCATTCTCGCGCATCGCGCGCGCTCAGGGAATGACGGCGGTCGCTTCGATCTCGACCTTCGCGCGGTCCTCGACGAGGGCGACGACCTGCACGAGCGACATGGTGGGAAAGACAGACCCGAGCGTGCGGCGGTAGGCGGCGCCGACGTCGGCCAAACGCGACAGATATTCCTTCTTGTCCGTCACGTACCAGGTGAGGCGCGCGATATGCTCGGGCTTGCCGCCGGCGGCGTTCAGCACGGCGACGATGTTTTTCAACGCCTGTTCGACCTGAGCGACGAAATCGTCGCTCTCGAATTCTTCCCGTTCGTTCCAGCCGATCTGACCCGCGATGAAGAGCAGTTTGCCTTCCGCGACGATGCCGTTCGCATAGCCTTTCGGGCGCGGCCAGCCCTCCGGCAGAATGGTCTTCATCTCAAGTCTCCTGCTTTCGCGCTTCGGCGCGCAGCACGAAGCGTTGAATTTTTCCGGTCGACGTTTTTGGCAGCGCGTCGACGAAATGAATGGCGCGCGGATATTTGTACGGCGCGAGCGTCGCCTTCACATGTTCCTGCAGCGCGCTCGCCATCTGCGGCGTCGCAGCGCCCGCATCTTTCAGCACGACATAGGCGGCGACGATCTCGCCACGCTCGCGATCGGGCGCGCCGACGACGCCGCATTCGGCGACGGCGGGATGGGCGAGAAGGGCGGCTTCCACCTCCGGTCCGCCGATGTTGTAGCCGGACGAGATGATCATGTCGTCGGCGCGCGCGACGAAGCGATAGAGCCCGTTTTCGTCGCAGGTGAACGTGTCGCCCGTGAGATTCCAGCCGTCGCGCACGTAATTGGTCTGGCGTTCGTCTGCGAGATAGCGGCAGCCTGTCGGGCCGCGCACGGCGAGACGGCCCGGCGTATTGACGGGCACGTCGTGCATGTCGTCATCGACGATGCGCGCCTCGTATCCCGTCACCGGCCAGCCTGTCACGCCGCCCTGCGACTGGCCGATGCGGCTGGTTATGAAGACGTGGATCATCTCCGTCGAGCCCATGGAGTCCAAAATTTCGACGCCGGTCTTTTCGATCCAGTCGTCGTACACCGGCTTGGGCAAGGTCTCGCCGGCGGAGACCGCGAGACGCAGGGATGAAAAATCCGCGCCGTCCTTGAGCGCGCCGAGCAGCACGCGATAGGCGGTTGGAGCAGTGAAGACGATGGTGGCGCGGTAGGCGTCGATATATTTGACGAGGTTCGGCGGCGTCGCGGTTTCGATCAGCGTCGCGGTCGCGCCGAAGCGCAGCGGAAAGACGGCAAGACCGCCCAGTCCGAAAGTGAAGGCGAGCGGCGGCGAGCCGACGACGACGTCCTTGGGCGTTATCTTCAGCACTTCGCGCGCATAGCCGTCGGCCATCATCAGGATGTCGCGATGGAAATGCATCGTCGCCTTGGGCATGCCCGTCGTGCCCGAGGTGAAGGCGAGGAGCGCGACATCGTCACGACCGGTCTTCACGGCGTCGAAACGCGTGGATTTGTGGAGCGCGACTCGATCGAGTTCGGCCTCGTGATTGGCCGTGCCGTCGAAATGCACGACGCGCTTCAAGAACTGGCTGGTCGAAGCCGCCGTCTCGAGTTCCTCCGCAAGCCGGCTGTCGCAGAGCGCGAGCGCGATTTCCGCCTTGTCGATGATCTGCGTGAGTTCGCCGGCGCGCAGCATGGGCATTGTGTTGACGACGACTGCGCCCGCCTTGGTGGCGGCGAGCCATGCCGCGACCATCGCGGGATTGTTGCCGGAGCGCACGAGCACGCGGTTGCCGGGTTTCACGCCGAAATCCTCGACCAGCGCGTGGGCGAGGCGATTGGTCCAGTCGGAGAGTTCCTTGTAGGTGCGCACGCGGCCATTGCCGATCAGCGCGATGTGATCGCCAAACCCCTGTTCGACGAGGCGGTCGCTGAGTTCGACGCCGGCGTTGAGCCAGTCCGGATACTGGAATTCGGGTCGGTCGAGCAAAAAATCCGGCCATTGTTCGCGCGGCGGAAGATTGTCGCGCGCGAACGTGTCGACATGGCCGCTCGGGCCGAGCGTGCCTCCTGGTCGCGTGCCGCCTGCGGACATGTCGTCTCCTGCTGGTTGTTCGTGTCAGCCCGCCATCACTTCGCCGCCGGCGATGGGCAGCGCCTGGCCGGTGATGGAATGCGCGGCGGCCGATGCGAGCCAAAGTGCGGCGTCCGCCACTTCCTGTGGGTCGATAAGCCGCCCCTGCGGATTGGTCTTCGCCAGCTCGCGCTTCGCTTCCTCCGCCGTGCGGCCGGTCTTGGCGACGATCGCCTCCACGGAACGTTGCACGAGCGGCGTGTCGGTGAAGCCGGGACAGATGGCGTTGACGGTGACACCGGTGCGCGCGAGTTCGAGTGCGAGCGCCCGCGTCATGCCGATCACGCCATGCTTGGCCGCGCAATAGGCGACCACATAGGCATAGCCCTTGAGGCCGGCGGTTGAGGCGATGTTGACGATGCGCCCGCCCGGGCCTTTCTTGCGCAGATCGGGCAGGACTGCCTGCGTCACGAGGAAGACGCCGGTAAGGTCGACGCCGATCGTGTGTGTCCACATGGCTTCGTCGATCCTGTCGAAGGGCGCGCTCGGCGCATCGCCGGCATTGTTGACGAGTATGTCGACTGGTCCGAATTTTTCACGCGCAGCGGTCAATCCCGCGGCGATGGCGTCTGACTTCGTCACGTCGAAATCGGCGAGGACGAGCGATGCGCCATCGGTCAGCGTGCGCGAAACATCATCGAGCGGCGCACGGCGGCGGCCGGCGAGCGAGACTCGCGCGCCGCGTTCGGCGAAGCTCCGCGCGATCGCGGCGCCGATGCCGGAGCCTGCGCCCGTGACCAGCACATGGCGGCCCGAAAATTCGCTGCTGTTCATGCGTCTCCCGTCGCCGATTATTTCGCGCCCGCCGTGGCGCGTTGCAGCCCCGCCTCGAACTGCATCTTGCCCGAGAGATATTGCTTCGGCCAGACGAGATCGGCGACGCCGAGCTTCGCTGCCTCGTGCAGCAGCCAGGCGGGGTCGGCGAGATGTGGCCGGGCGATCGCGCAGAGGTCGGCGCGGCCGGCGCCGATGATGGAGTTCGCCTGATCGAGTTCGGAGATCGCGCCGACCGCGATTGTCGCGATTCCCACCTCGTTGCGGATCTTGTCGGAGAAGGGCGTCTGGAACATGCGGCCGTAGACGGGCGTCTCGTCCTTCGTCACCTGACCCGCCGAACAGTCGACGGCGTCGCAGCCGGCGTCTTTGAACATCGCCGCGAAGATCGCGGCGTCGTCGGGCGTATTGCCGCTCTCGTTCCAGTCGGTGCAGGACAGCCGTACGGACATGGGCTTGTCGGCGGGCCACGCCGCACGCATCGCCCTGAAGACCTCGAGCGGGAATTGTACGCGTCCGGCATGGTCGCCGCCATATTCGTCGGTGCGGCGGTTGGTCAGCGGCGAGAGGAAACTGGAGAGCAGATAGCCGTGCGCGCAATGCAGCTCCAGCCAGTCGGCGCCGGTCGCCGCCGCGCGACGAGTCGCGGCGACGAAATCGTCGCGCACGCGGTCCATGTCGGCGCGATCCATTTCTTTCGGCGTCCGGCTGTGCGTGAGATAGGGCAGGGCGGAGGCCGAAATCAGCGGCCAACCGTCCGAGGTCAGCGGTTCGTCCATGCCCTCCCATGCCACGCGCGTCGCGCCTTTGCGCCCCGCGTGCCCCAACTGGATGCCGAATTTCGCTGGCGTCTCGCGATGAACGAAATCGACCATGCGTTTCCACTGCGCCGTCTGCGCATCGTTCCACAGGCCGAGGCAGCCGGGCGTGATGCGCGCGTCGGGCGAGACGCATGTCATTTCACCGAAGACGAGGGCCGCGCCGCCCATCGCGCGCGCGCCGAGATGCACGAGATGAAAATCGTTCGGCAGGCCGTCGGTCGCCGAATACATGGCCATCGGAGAGACGACGATACGGTTGGAGAGAGTGACGCCGCGTGCGCGAAACGGCGTGAGCGCCGGGGGCAGCGTGTCGTTGGCGGCCTTCGCCTTGGTCGCGAAATCGTGCTCGAAGCCTTCGAGCCATGCGCGGTCGCGCAGGCGCAGATTCTCGTGGCTGATGCGCTGCGAGCGCGTCAGCATGGAATACATGAATTGCTCTGGATCGAGCGCGTCGGCATAGCGGCGCCCGACGACCTCGAACCATTCCATGGCGTTGCGCGCGGCGTTCTGGATGCGCGCGACATCGACGCGGCGCACCTCCTCATAAGCCTCGAGCACCGCTGGTATGCTGGCGACATCGTGGCCGATGCGCTCGAACTGGCGGGCGAGCTCAATGCCGTCGTCGATGGCGAGTTTGGTGCCCGACCCGATGGCGAAATGCGCGGTATGGGCGGCGTCGCCCATCAGCACGACATGGCTCCTGCCGTTGAAATGGCTCCAGCGCTCGCAGATCAGTCGATTGAAATTGAGCCAGGCCGAACCGCGCAGATGGCGCGCATTTGTCATCAGCGGCGCGCCGTCGAGCGTCTCGGCGAAGAGCTGTTCGCAGAAGGCGATGCTCCCGGCCTGATCGGCCTTGTCGAGCCCGTGGGCGAGGAAAGTTTCCTCCGTCGTCTCGATGATGAATGTCGAGGTCGTGTCGTCGAAGCGATAGATGTGCGCCTGGAACCAGCCGTGCTCGGTGCGGCGGAAATCGAAAGTGAAGGCGTCGTAGAGTTTCGTCGTGCCGAACCAGATGTAGCGGTTGGGCCGCACCTGCAGGTCGGGCTTGAACACGTCGACATAGCGGTCGCGGATCTTTGAGTTGATGCCATCGGAGGCGATGATCAGATCAGCATCAGGGAATTCGAGATCGGAGTCGACTTCCTTTTCGAAGACGAGTTCGACGCCCAGCTGCTCGCAGCGCGCCTGCAAAATGTTGAGCAGTTTCTTGCGGCCGATGCCGACGAAGCCGTGGCCGGTCGTGCGCTGCTTCGTTCCCTTGAAGAGAAGCTCGATATCGTCCCAGTGGTTGAAGGAGACCTCGATCTCGGCAGCGGTTTCCGCGTCCCATGCGCGCATGGAATCGAGCGTAAGGTCGGAGAAGACGACGCCCCAGCCGAACGTGTCGTAAGCGCGGTTGCGCTCGATCACCGTGACGGAGTGTTCGGGGCGCAGCTTCTTCATCAGCAGGCCGAAATAGAGGCCCGCCGGTCCTCCCCCGATGCAAACGATCCGCATGGTTCGCTCTCCGCGGCCAATATATTTCAAATCTAAAATATCGATGCTTGAAACGAATTGTCAAGTCGCGCGAAACGTGGTCCAAAGGGGCATGAGCGAAACAGCCGGCGATCTGGCGGAGGCGCCTGTCGATCTCGAAGTCGCGGCGAGCGGCGGCAAGGCGGAGCTGCGTCTGTGGCTGCGGCTGTTGTCGACCACGAACATCATCAGCGCGCAGATCCGCCGCCGCCTGCGCGAGAAATTCGATGTCACGCTGCCGGCATTCGACCTGATGGCGCAGCTCGACCGCGAGCCGAATGGATTGCGGCTCGGCGAATTGTCGAAGCGGATGATGGTGACGAACGGCAATCTGACCGGGCTGGTCGAGCGGCTTGTGCAGGAAGGTCTGGTCTCACGCGAGACCGACCCCGACGACCGGCGGGCCTTCATCGTGCGTCTGTCGAAGACCGGCAAGGCGAAGTTCGCGGGCTATGCGCGGGAGAACGAACGCCTGGTGTTGTCGCTGTTCGCTGATCTGTCGCCCGAGACAGTTCAATCGTTGATGGACAATCTGGCCGAACTGAAGGCTTCCGCGAGCCGGAGGTGAGTGCGCTGCGGCGCGCGTCGGAATTCGAGTAATTCCATTTTCGCGCGATGACGTTGACTTGGCCGACGAATGTAGCGGAAAGCTTGGGTCATCCGGTCGCGCTGGCCGGCGTCAAGGGACCGCTTCGCATGATCAAGCCGCTCAGAAATGTTCGCAACTCCGGCGCGGCGCTTTTTGGCGCACTGGTTTGCCTGACGGGCGGGACGGTTCATGCTCAGGAAGACCAACTGCATCCGAGCCTGCCGCAGCCTTCGGTCGCCTCGTCGCTGCCGGAGCCGCTGCGCTCGCTCGGCGGACTGCGTCCGTGGCTTTACGATCGCGGCATATCCTTCGTCTTCAACTACCAGCAGGATCTGCTCGGCGCGACCACGGGCGGCGCACGGCGCGGCACGACCTACATGGGCCGTCTCGAAGGCGTGCTGGAAGTGGATCTCGAAAAGGCCTTCGGCTGGAAGGGTGCGCTGTTCCATGTCGGCGCCTACCAGATTCATGGCCTGGGCCTGTCGCGCCATTTTCTCCAGACAATTCAGCCTGTGTCCGACCTCGAGGCGCTGCCTACGACGCGGCTCAACGAAATCTGGATCGAACAGAAGCTGGGCGACCAGTTTTCCGTGCGTTTCGGCCAGCTCGCCGCAGATGCTGAATTCTTCCTCACGCCCTTCCATTCGCTGGCCGTCGGCGGCGCCTATGGCTGGCCCGCCATCATGGCCGCCAACCTTCCGAACGGCGGCCCTGCCTATCCCTTCGCCTCGCCGGGCGTGCGCGTGAGGTACCAGCCTTCCGGCGACATCCTGCTGCGCGCGGCCGTCTACAACGGCGATCCGGTGGGCGCAAATTGCGTCGGCGATCCGCAGAAGTGCAATCGCAACGGTATCAACTTCCGCATGCGCGATTCCGCGTTTGCAATCGCCGAGGGCGAATATGGCTTCGCGCTGCCCTATCAGGGCGGCCTGCAGGGCCATGCGCGGCTCGGCGCCTGGACGCATTTCGGTCGCTTCGCCGACAAGCGCTATGATCTGTTCGGTACAGCGCTCGCCGCGCCGACCAGCGTCGGGCTGCCGCTGCAGCATCGTGGCGACCATGGCGTATATGGCACATTCGACCAGCAGGTCTGGCGGCCGAGCGAGGCCAAGGAAGACGCTGACAAGGGCATTTTTGTCTACGGCCGCATGTCCGGCGCGCCGTCCGACCGCAATGCCGTAAATTTCTACTTCGACGGCGGCGTCAATTTCGTCGGCCTCTTGCCCGGACGACCTAACGACCAGTTCGGCTTCATGGGCGCCTATGCGCGCATTAGCCCTGCCATTCGCGGCGCTGATTTCGACACTAACCTCTATACGGCCGCCTTCGGTCCGATCCGCGACTTCGAGGCGCTGCTGCAGGCGACCTACCAGTTTCAGGTCATCCCCGGCTGGAACCTGCAGCCGAACATCCAGTACGTCATCCATCCCAATGGCCATGTCGTCGATGCGACCGATCCGTTGGGTCAGCGCGCCGTGCGCAATGCGCTGGTGCTTGGCCTGCGCTCGTCGATCAAGTTCTGACGCTTTAGAGCCGCTATAATCTGCGCGTCCGCCCTCCCGCGGAACGAACGCGCTCGCTAGTATCAACCCTGCAATACTGGAGACTTCGATGCGCGCATTCGCCCTGTCCCTTGTCGCCGCGTTCGTCGCGACGGGCGCGGTCGCCAAGGAAATTCCGCTCGGCGCGCCGAAGACGGAAGGCGGCATGAACATTGCCGCCGTCTATTTGCAGCCGATCGAGATGGAGCCGGAAGGCATGATGCGCCCGGCCAAGGAGTCCGACGTGCATATGGAGGCCGACATCAAGGCGGCGAAGGGCAATACGAACGGCTTCGCCGAGGGCGACTGGATCCCCTATCTCGTCGTCAACTACGAGCTGACGCGCGAGGGCGGGCCGACGCAGAAGGGCGAGTTCATGCCGATGGTCGCCAACGATGGGCCGCATTACGGGGACAACGTCAAGCTGTCTGGCCCGGGCAAGTACAAGCTGAAGCTCGTGATCCAGCCGCCGTCAGCCAACAAGCACGCGCATTTCGGCCGCCATGTCGACAAGGAGACGGGCGTCGGCGAATGGTTCAAACCGATCACGGTGGAATTCGAGTTCCCGTTCGCGGGCACCGGCAAGAAGGGCGCATATTGAGACGATGACATATCTGCGGTTCGCTTTCCTTGTGCTCGCCCTGGTCGCGCCGCATGCGGCGCGGGCGGAGGAGCCGACCTTCCAGGTGGTTTTCGAGAACGGCAAGATCGAGCCGCTGAGCATCGAGGTTCCCGCCAAGACTCGCATCCGGCTCGAATTGATCAACAAGGGCGACAGCCCCGCCGAATTCGAGAGCAAGCCGCTGCGACTCGAAAAAGTGCTCGCGCCGCATTCGCAATCGGTGCTGGTGATCCGCACGCTCGACCCGGGCGAGTATCCGTTCTTCGACGATTTCCATCCCAATGCGCCGCCGGCCGTGGTCGTCGCGCGCGAGAAGCCGTGATGCGATGAGGCAGGCGCAGGCGGCCCCCGCTTTCTCTGCTGCGCCCAGCGCCGCGCAGGCGCGGGTTGCGCGCGTGGGCGAATGGTTGCGCGACCACCAAGGCGCGATCCGCCGCGCGCAATGGATTGTCGTATTCATCTACGCCGCACTTCTGATCGTGCCGGCGCTCGCGCCGCTGCCGACGCGCGCGGCGCATATCTGGACGCATGTCACGCTGTTCGCACAATTCGCCTTCTGGGGAATCTGGTGGCCGTTCGTGCTTCTCAGCATGGTCTTGGTCGGGCGCTCGTGGTGCGGCCTGTTCTGTCCAGAGGGCGCGCTTGCAGAAATCGCAAGCCATTACGGGCGCGCGCGCGCGACGCCTCACTGGATGAAATGGGCCGGCTGGCCCTTCGTCGCCTTCGCCTGCACGACCATCTACGGGCAGATGGTGAGCGTCTATCAATATCCGAAGCCCGTCGTCGTCGTGCTCGGCGGCTCGACGATCGCGGCCATCGCGGTCGGACTGATGTATGGCCGCGAGAAGCGCGTGTGGTGCCGCTTTCTCTGCCCCGTCAACGGCGTGTTCCGCCTGCTGTCGAAACTGGCGCCGCTGCGCTTTCGCACGGATCGCGCGGCATGGCAGGCGTTCGATCCCGCGACAGGCAGCCACGGCGAGATGGTGAATTGCGCCGCGCTCGTGCCGATCAAGGTCATGGAGGGCGCGTCGACCTGCCATATGTGCGGACGCTGCGCGGGCTACAAGGAGGCGGTCGCGCTCGAACTGCGCTCCCCGAACCAGGAGATCGTCGAGGCTTGGGGGCCGGCGCCCAGCGCCTGGGAGACCGCGCTCATCACATTCGGGTTGATTGGTCTTGCCGCAGGCGCGTTCCAATGGGCGTCGAGCCCGTGGTTCATCGCCATGCGGCAATGGCTCGCGAGCTGGATGATCGAGCACAATGCGACCAAGCTGCTCGAACCGCTGCTGCCATGGTGGATCCTCACCAATTATCCCGAGCAGAACGACATGATGTCGCCGCTCGATGGCGGGCTGATGATTTTTTATGTGCTGGCGACGGCGGCGATCGTCGGCTGTCTCGTGAACGGCGCATTGGCGCTCGGTGTACGCGCGCTCGGTAAGTTCGAGGCGAAGCGATTCTATCATCTCGCCCAGAGCCTCATTCCAATCGCGGGTTGCGGCGTGTTCCTCGGGCTCTCGGCGCTGACGGTCACGATGCTGAAGGCGGAAGGTTTGCGGTTCTCGTTCGTCGGGCCGGCGCGCGCGACAATGCTGGCCGGCGCTGCGCTGTGGTGCGTGTGGCTCGCGTGGCGGATCAGCGGGCGATATGCGTCAGAACTCACGCGCCGCCTCGGCGCTGTCGTCTGTGTCGCTGCGGCGGTCGCGATCGGCGTCGCGCAATGGGTGTTGCTGTTCTGGGTGTGGTGAATTCAACAATCCTCATCCTGAGGAGCGATGCGTCGCATCGCGTTTCTGGGGATGGCGGCATCAGCATGATGGTCTTGGCCATCCTTCGAGACGCCCGCTTCGCGGGCTCCTCGGGATGATGATTGTTGGTGAGCTGGATTGTCACGTTTGACGTTCCGCCCGCAACGCGGCATTCAGGAACAACTTCCCTGTTTCCGCGAGGTCCCATGCCGCTGCCGCCGCCTGCCGCCCGTCGTCACGTCCATACCCGCCGCGTCCAGTGTGACGGTTTTCTGCGCGAGGATGGACTGTGGGACATCGAGGCGTCGCTGATCGACGACAAGCCGTATGCCTACGATGATTTCGAACGCGGACGGCGTCAGCCCGGCGAGCCCGTGCACAAGATGTCCATTCGCCTCACTGTTGACGATCATCTCGTCATTCGCAAAGCGGTCGCTGCGATGGACGATGTGCCCTATCCCACCTGCCACGACGTGCCGCCGCGCATCGAGGCGCTGGTCGGCATGAAGCTCGGCGGCGGCTGGCGTGCGGCGGTGCGCGAGCGGCTGCCCAAGCGCACGGCTTGCACGCATCTGACGGAATTGATCGGGCCGGCGATCACGACGCTGTTTCAGTCGATGTCGGCGAAGTCGTTCGAGGAAGGCGGCGAGCGCAAGGCGATGGAGCAGAAGCCGTATTTCATCGACGGCTGCTGGTCGTGGCGGGCCGACGGGCCGGCGTTGAAGAAATTCTTTCCGCAATTCGTGGAGAAGGCGGAGTAGGGGCCGCTCCCCTCTCCCTTGTGGGGAGGGGGTCGGGAAACCTTGCGACATTGGCGCAGTCGGAGCGCCAACTGTATCGCAGGATTGCGCGACCCCCTCCCTAACCCTCCCCACAAGGGGGAGGGGATGTCATTCGTGTTGCGGATATATTTACGCCGCCCGCTCGAACACCGCGGCGATGCCCTGGCCGCCGCCGATGCACATGGTCTCCAGACCATATTTCGCGTCGCGCTTCTTCATCTCGTACATGAGGTTCGCGAGAATGCGCACGCCGGTGGCGCCGATCGGATGGCCGAGCGAAATGCCGGAGCCATTGACGTTGAGAATGTCGCGGCGGGAATCGTCATCGGTCCAGCCCCAACCCTTCAGCACGGCGAGCACCTGGGACGCGAAGGCTTCGTTGAGTTCGACGAGGTCGATGTCGCTCCATTTTAGGCCCGAGCGCGCAAACAGGCGCTCGACCGCCGGCACCGGGCCGATGCCCATGCGCGCGGGATCGCAGCCGGCCGCGGCCCAGCCGACGAAATAGCCCATCGGCTCGAGGCCGAGCTTTTCGAGCTGGTCTTCCGCCACCACGAGGCAGGCGGCCGCCGCATCGTTCTGCTGGCTGGCGTTGCCCGCCGTCACCACGCCGCCCTTCTCGATCGCGCGCAGGGCGCCGAGCGTCTCCATCGTGGCGTCGGCTCGATAGCCTTCGTCATGCGCGAAGATCTTTGGGTCGCCCTTGCGCTGCGGCACGGCGACCGGCACGAGTTCGTCGGCGAAGCGGTTTTCCTTCCAGGCCTGCGTCGCGCGCTGATGGCTCTTCACTGCGTAGGCGTCGCAGGCCTCGCGACTGATCTGATAGTCGCGCGCGAGATTTTCGGCGGTCTCGATCATGCCGGAGATGACGCCGAAGCGGGCGATCGGCTGGCTCATCACGCGGCCGCGCGTGAGGCGATCGTGCATGGTGACGGAGCCCGAGCGCGCGCCGTTACGCATGTCGGTCGAATAATATTCCACATTGCTCATGCTCTCGACGCCGCCGGCGACGACGACATCGGCCGCGCCGGTCTGCACCATCATGGCCGCGTCGATCACCGCCTGCAGGCCCGAGCCGCAGCGGCGGTCGAGCTGGTAGCCGGGAACCGTGATCGGCAGGTCGGCGGCCAGCGCGGACCAGCGCGCGATGCACGGCGCCTCGCCGTTGCCGTAGCCCTGCGCGTAAATCACGTCGTCGATCTTTTCGGGATCGATCTTGGTGCGCTTGACCAGTTCCTTCAGCACGACGGCGCCGAGGTCGCCGGCCTGAATGGACGACAGCGCGCCCTGAAACTTGCCGACCGCGGTGCGGATCGGCGAGACAATGGCGGCGCGGCGGAGGCCGTTCTTGGCCATGGCGTTTCTCTCCCAATCTGGTGCGCATCAAACGCCACCCCTCCCCCTTGTGGGGAGGGGCAGGGGAGGGGGTCGCGAAATCCCGCGACGTTGGCGCAATCGCAGGACCCAAATCTCGCAGGATTGCGCGACCCCCCACCCTAACCCTCCCCCACAAGGGGGGAGGGGATGGCAGCGCGTGACTACAGGGGGCGCAAACTGGCAGAGCGCGCGCCTGCGTACAAGTTCGATTGCCGGATTATCGGCGGATTTTGTCGGACAGCTTGGCAAGGGGCGCGCAATCGGGTCTTCTGTACGCAATAATGTCAGGGAGGACGCGCCGTGCCCGCGCCAAAATCGTTTCGCATAGCGATACCGCAGGAGGCGCTCGACGATTTGCGCGCGCGCCTGTCGCGTACGCGCTTCCCCGACGAGGCGCCCGAGGCGCCGTGGAGTTTCGGTGCGAGCGTCGACTACATGCGCGAACTCGTCGCCTACTGGCGCGACGAGTTCGACTGGCGCGCGCAGGAGGAAAAGCTCAACGCCTTTCCGCAATTCAAGGTCGAGATGGACGGGATCGACCTGCATTTCATCCATGTCCAGGGCAAGAGGCCGAATCCGACGCCCCTGCTGCTGTCCCATGGTTGGCCGGGCTCGATCGTGGAGTTCGCCGACATCATTCCCATGTTGACCGATCCCGCGGCCTTCGGCGGCGATCCGGCGGACGCCTTCACCGTGGTTGCGCCGTCGCTGCCCGGCTACACGCTGTCGTTCCGCGAGGGACAGAAACGGGTCGGGCTCGAGGGCATTGCCGACATGTTCGCGCGGCTGATGCGCGATGTTCTCGGCTACCAGAAATTCTGCGCGCAGGGCGGCGACTGGGGCTCCGTGATCACCACGCTGCTGGCGCATATGCATCCTGCCTTGCTCCACGGCTTCCACGTCAACATGCTGATCGCCGGCCGCGATCCCTCGGCCTTTCCGAACCCGACGCCGGAGCAGATCGCCTACTACAAGGTGGCGTCGGACTGGATGCAGGAGGAAAGCGGTTACCAGTGGATCCAGGGCACGAAGCCGCAGACGCTCGCCTTCGGGCTCACGGATTCTCCGGCCGGCCTAGCGGCGTGGATCGTTGAGAAATTTCGCACATGGAGCGATTGCGGCGGCGAGATCGAAAACGCGATCTCGCGTGACGCCATGCTCGCGAACATCACGCTCTACTGGGCGACAGGCGCGATCGGCTCCTCCTTCTGGCCCTATTACGATCGACGCCACAGCAAATGGCCGATCCCGCGCGACGCCCGCATTCCCGTACCGTTCGGCTATGCGGAATTTCCGAACGAGATCATGCGGCCGCCGCGTTCTTTCGCCGAGGCGCAATACGACATCCGCCGCTGGAGCGTGATGGAGAAGGGCGGGCATTTCGCGGCGCTCGAGCAGCCTGCGGCGCTGGCGCACGAGATACGGGAATTTTTCCGGCCGTTGCGAGGACAACAATGAAATCGTCATTGCAGGGAGCGATAGCGACGAAGCAATCCAGAGCCGAGGCGTGGCTCTGGATTGCTTCGCTTTCAGACGAAATCGGCAACAGCCGATTTCTGTCGGGCTCGCAATGACGGCGAACAACAAGGATCTACAATGGGACCGCTGAAGGGTGTGCGCGTCGTCGATATGAGCCAGGTGATCTCGGGGCCGCTGGCGGCCTCGTGGCTGGCCGACCAGGGCGCCGACGTGATCAAGGTCGAGGACGCCAAGGGCGATCCCTCGCGCCACATAGGACCGCGCAAGGACGATATGAGCGCCCTCTATTTCGCGGTCAATCGCGGCAAGCAGGGGCTTGTCGCGGACCTCAAGAGCAAGGAGGACTGCGCGCGCGTCTGGGCCGAGATCGAGAAGGCCGATGTGCTGGTGCAGAATTTCCGGCCGGGCGTCGCGGAACGGCTGGGCTTCGGCTACGAGGCGGTCGCGGCGCGCAATCCGCGCCTCGTCTATTGCTCGATTTCGGGATTCGGCGCGCACGGCCCCCGCGCGAAATCGCGCGCCTATGATTCCGTCGTGCAGGCGCTGGCCGGATTCGCCGCCTGTCAGGCGGGGCCTTCGGGCGAACCAGAGCTCGTGCGCTCCTACGTCTGCGACAAGGTCACAGCGCTGATCGCCTCGCAGGCGATCACGGCCGCGCTGTATTCGCGCACGAACACCGGCAAGGGCCAGCATGTCGAAGTCGCGATGTTCGATGTCGCGCTCGCCTTCAACTGGCCGGAAGGCATGTGGAATCACGCCTTCCTCGACGACGCCCCGGAGCCTTCGCCCGAGGTCTCGACAAGCTACCGGCTTTGGCAGACGCGCGACGGCCATGTCTCGCTCTCCGCCCTGCAGCAGGTGGAGTTCGAAGCGCTATGCCGCGCCGTGGATTCGCCGGAGCTCTATCACGACCCGCGTTTCGCGACGCCGACGCTGCGTATGGCCAATCGTGTGGAATATCGCGAGATCATGGAGGCGAAGATCGCCTCCTACACGACCGCCGAACTCGATGCGCGGCTCGCGCACGAGGACGCGCCGGGCGGGCGCGTGAACTTGCGCGAAGATCTGCTGCATGATCCGCAGGCGCTGGAAAACGGAAATTTCGTCGAGATCGACGCAGCCGACCTCGGCCGCGTGCGCACGGCGCGTCACCCCGCGAGATTCGGGTCGACGCCGGTCAATCCGCGCCCGCATGCTGCGCCGCGACTGATGAAGAAGGGCTAGCGGCGGACTTGACGCCGGTCATGGGATGCGGCGCCGTCGTCGCTAGACTGGCGTCGACGGAGCTGCGATGGGCGAGGAAATCGAGGCTCGGGGGTTTTCGCGGGAGGACAAAGCCGCTTTCGCGGCGCGTCTCGCCCATGAAACACGCCTGCTGCACGACAGTTTTGCGCGTGAGGAATTTTCGCGCGCCGCGCCGACGCTCGGTTTCGAGATCGAGACCTGGATTCTCGATCACAATCATTTCCCGGCGGCGATCAACCAGCAGGTGCTCGAAGCGCTCGACGATCCCCTCGTCGTGCCGGAGCTGTCGCGCTTCAACGTCGAACTGAATTGCGAGCCGCTGGCGCTGTCGGGCGACGTTCTTTCGCGCGCGCTCGGCGATCTGACGAAACTCTGGGCGCGCTGCAACGAAACCGCGCATCGGCTCGACGCCAATCTCGTGATGATTGGCACGCTGCCGACGATCCGCGACGTCGACATGAGCCTCTCCAATATCTCGCCGCTCAACCGCTATTACGCGCTCAACCGCGAAGTTCTGCGGCAGCGGCGCGGGCTGCCGCTGCGGGTCGATATCGAAGGCCGCGACCATCTCGTGTCCGAACATTGCGACGTGATGCTGGAAGCCGCGACGACGTCGTTCCAGATACATCTCAAGGCGCCCGCGCAATTTTCGCGCGCCTACTACAATGCGTCGATCGCGGCCTCCGCGCCGGTTCTGGCGGCGGCGGGCAATGCGCCGTTCCTGTTCGGCAAGGCGCTTTGGGAGGAGACGCGCATCCCGTTGTTCGAGCAGGCGGTGGTCGCGCCCGGTCCGCCGCGCGTGTCGATGGGCTCGGGTTATGCGACCCATTCGCTGTACGAAGTGTTCGAGGAGAACCTTCGCGTCTACGAACCGCTGCTGCCGATGGCTTTCGACGCCGCGGCCAAGGAATTCCGGCACTTGCGCCTGCACAACGGGGTGATCTGGCGCTGGAACCGACCGCTCGTCGGCTTCGACGCGGATGGCGCGCCGCATCTGCGCATCGAGCATCGTGCGCTGCCGGCAGGGCCTACATTCGTCGACATGATCGCAAATGCCGCCTTCTATCTCGGTCTCGCTCATGCGCTCGCGGTTGGCTGCCGGCTCGGGACTGGCGGGCTGGCGTTCGACGACGCCGTCTCGAATTTCTACGCGGCCGCGCGGTACGGGCTCGATGCGCGGTTGACCTGGCCCGGCGCCGGCGCGATCGCGGCGGACAGGCTGCTTCTGGAACGTCTCATCCCTCTGGCGCGCGAAGGGCTGGCCGATTTCGATATCGCTGAAGACGGCTTCCTCGACGTGATCGAGGCGCGTGTACGCACGCGACAGACCGGCGCCGTCTGGCAACGCCGCGCGCTCGAAAAGCGCGGCGACCTGTTCTCGATGATGGCGGCCTATTGCGAGGGCCAGCGCTCCGGCGCGCCCGTTCACGAATGGGCCGTGTGAGCGCCTAGCCCTTCTCGATCAGCGTTTTCAGCTTGTTCAGCGCGCGATCGGGCTTTTCCTGGTAACCGATCACGCTGCGGAAACCGCCGTCCTTGCCCATGAGATAGACGAAGGCCGAATGGTCCATCGTGTAATCGCCGCCGTCCAGCGGCACCTTGCGGTAGTAGACACGGAATTCCTTCGCCACCTTGGCGATTTCGTCCGGCGTGCCGGTCAGACCCACGACATTCGGTTCGAAAGAGGCGAGATAGCTGCGCAGCACTTCGGGCGTATCGCGCTCGGGATCGACGCTGACGAAGTAGATCCTGAAATCCTTCGCCTCGGGCCCGAGCCTGGCCATCAGCGCGGCCATGTCGGCCATGGTCGTCGGGCAGATCTCCGGGCAATGCGTAAAGCCGAAGAAAATGGCGTAGGGCCTGCCCTTCAGCGCGACCGTGTCGACGATCCGGCCGTTCTGGTCCTTCAGCCGGAAGGGGCCGCCGATGGCGGTCGCCTGCGGGCCGCCCGCCGTGAAGTAGAGCAGGCCCGCGAGTGCGACGGCGGCCAGAGCCGCCGCCGACCAGAGGATGAGACGCAGTTGTTTCACTGTCTCGATCTCCGTTGTGTCAATGTCCGTCGCGTCAGTTCAAGACGTGTCAATGGCCCTTGTGGCCGGGCATGCCGCCCGCGCCCGCGCTCATCGCCTTGATCGTGTATTCGACCGGCACGGTGCCCGCCTTCTCGAAGGTCAGCGTTCCCTTGACCTTTTCGCCGGCGACGAGCGGCTTCTTCAGCTGCATGAACATGATGTGATAGCCGCCGGGCTTCAATTCCACACTCTTGCCGGCGGGGATCTCGAGGCCATGAACCGGGCGCATCTTCATCACGCCATTGTCCATGGCCATTTCGTGAATCTCCACCTTGCCGGCGACGTCTGCGGTGGCGGAAACGAGCTTGTCTCCAGTGTTGCCGGTATTCTTCAGCGTGACATAGCCCGCGCCGACCGGGGCGCCTGTCGGGGCGGCGCGCGACCAGGGGTTTTCGAGCGAAATGTCGCCGGCATGGGCGACGCCGGCGATGCCGGCGAGCAGGAGCGCCGCGAAGGCGGATTTGAGAACGGTCTTCATGTGTCTGTCCTGAATGTATTCGGGCTGAGCGCGTCGCGCGGCCCGTGTCGAAGCGAAATGGGTGGTTATCGTCGGCTCAGGCGGCCGGCGGACCTCGCGACAACGGGGCATGCAGAGTCGCTGGCGCAAATTGCGCGGCGACGAAAGTCGGACGGGCAGCCTGCCGCGCCCGTGGCGCGGGCAGGGCGCACTGGCTCGCCGGCGGCAGGCCCGGGGCGGAGGTCAGCGCGCAGGCGTCGCAGAACGGGCTCGCCGCATGCCGATGCGTGGGCGCGCTACCGTCATGGTCGCAGAGCGAGAGCGGGGCGTCGTCCTGAAGGGCCAGCGCGACGAGCGCCTGACTGGGACCGGCGAGTGGAATCGGCTTGTGCGCGAAACCGACGACGAGCGCCGCCAGCGCGTAAAGCGCAAGCGCGAGCGCCGAGAGGCGCGTATGACGCAGTCTGTCGAGCATCGAGTGTTGCAAACCAGACGCGCGCCGGCCTGTCAAACGACAGGTCGACGCAGCGACCTACTTCTGGATCGGGCCGCCCGCCGCCGACCAGGCGGCGACGCCGCCCGCGATATGGCAAGCGTCGAGCCCCATGTCGTAGAGCGTCTTGGCGGCGAGCGTCGAGCGGCCGCCCGAGGCGCAGAACAAAACCAGCTTTCGGCCGGCCAGCGCCTTGTTGTGCATCGGACATTCGGGATCGGCGAGAAATTCGAGGAAGCCGCGCGGCGCATGGACGGCGCCCGGCAACGTGCCGCCCTGCGCGACCTCGTGCGCCTCGCGAATGTCTACGAATTGCACGCTGTTGTCGCCGACGAGGCGCAGCGCGTGCTGGACGTCGATGGTTTCGATCACTGCGTTGGCCTCGGCCAGCATCTGCTTGAAACCACGTGGGTTGGGAGCGGAGCTCATGGTATTCTCCTATTCGAATATATGTGATCCTTGGCACGGCGGGCCGCGCGCCGCAATGGGTGAGAGCCGCCGCAGGCTGGCTTCATTGCGCGGCGGGCCCGGCGCGCCTATCGTCAAGCTGGCGCAAACGCGTCCGACCCGTCAATGATCGCAAGGGGATAGCGCATGAAGGTGACGATCGACATCGACTGTACGCCCCTCGAGGCGCGGCAGTTCTTCGGCCTGCCCGATGTTCAGCCGATGCAGACGGCGGTGATGGACGCCATGGAAAAGCGCCTGATGAAAGAGATGGAAACATACACGCCCGAAAAGCTGTTCGAGGCATGGATGCCCGTAATGAGCGCCAATCGGGAGATGTTCGGCTCGTTCCTCTCCGCGTTCACCAAGGGCGCGACGGGCGACAAGACCAAGGGCAAGTAGGCCGGCGCCAACCATGATCAGTTCCATCCATCACATTGCGCTGGCGACGGCGGACATCGACGCCGCGATGCGGGCCTATACCGACCTTTTCAACCGCGCGCCGGACGGCGTCCTCGCCGCGGGCGGGACGCGCCAGGTCTGGTACTCGACGTCCAACATCCGATTCGCGCTCATCGCCCCCGACGGCGCCGGGGCGCTTGGGGAGGCCGTATCCGCCCGGCTCGCGGCGACGGGGGAGGGTCTGTGGTCGGTTGCCTATTGCGTCGACGAACTCGACAAGACCGCGAACCTGTTCGAACGGCGCGGGCTTGCGCCGGGCGCGGAATATGCCCTGCCGGTCGAGGCGCATGGCGCGGCGGCCGGAATGCGGGCGCGCAACCTTGCTGCGACGGCGACGCACGGAATCGAATCGATCCTGCTCGCCGCGCCTAAACCGGCGCCGGTCCATGGCGCGGCGGACGCCGCCAGCGGGCTCGACCATGTCGTGATCCGCACGGCCGATCCCGAGCGCGCGGTCGCGCTCTACGGCGCGCGGCTCGGCCTCGACATGCGGCTCGACCGGTCCAATGCGGCCTGGGGTGCGCGCCTCCTGTTCTTCCGTTGCGGCGATCTGGTGGTCGAGATCGCGCACGAATTGCAAGGCGGCGTGTCGCAGAAGCCCGACTGGTTCGGCGGCCTGTCCTGGCGCGTCCCCGACATCGTGGCGACGCGCGAGCGGCTCATGGATGCGGGGCGCAGCCTGTCGGAGGTGCGCAAGGGACGCAGGCCGGGTTCGCACGTCTGCACCTTGCGCGATGGAACGGCCGGTGTTCCAACGATATTGCTCGGCCTCGACGGCTGAGCAGGAGCAACGACAAAATGAAGCCTCATGCCGAGGAGCAGGCGAAGCCTGCGTCTCGAAGCATGGGGAGTGCGGCGATCCTTCGCGACGCGCCTTTCAGGCGTTCGTCAGGATGAAGGTCGCTGAAGAACAAGAGATGCCCCGGGAGGACACATGGCGATTTTCGAAATGCGGATCTACCGCTGCCTGCCCGGCCGCATGCCGGCGTTGTTGCAGCGCTTCGAACAGACGACGCTCGGTTTGTGGAAGCGTCATGGGATCGAGCCTGCTGGGTTCTGGACGACGGAAGTCGGCGAATCCCATCTTGAACTGACCTACATGCTGCGCTGGAACTCGATGGCCGAACGCGAGACGAAGTGGACGGCTTTCGCCACCGATCCGGAATGGATCGCCAAGCGCGCGGAGAGCGAGAAGGACGGGCCGATCCTGTCCAATATCGTCAATTCTTTCCTGAAGCCGACCGCCTTCTCCTCGGTCCAGTGAACACGGGACGCAACGCATGCCACATGTGATCGTCGAGTATTCCGCCAATCTGGAAGAGGACGTGAGCCCGCGCGACCTGATCGATCGCGTGCATGCGACGATTCTGGAAACCGGCGTCTATCCGATCGGCGGCGTGCGCGTGCGCGCCGAGCGCCGCGATCTCTACAAGGTCGCCGATGGCGACCCGATGAACGCTTTTTGCGCGATCCTGATCCGGATGGGGCGCGGCCGCGACGAAGAAACGCGTACGCGCGTGTCGAAAGCCGTGCTGGCGACGCTGGCCGACGTCACGGCTGGCGCCTTCGCCAGGCGCGGCCTGTCGCTGTCGGTGGAAATCCAGGAGATCGACGAGGCCGGCGCCACCCGCAAGAACAATCTGCACGAGCGACTGAAGGGCAGGGCGGGCGCGGCCTAGGCCGTTGGCGCGGCCATCATGCCGGCCACAAATCGTTAACGAACTGTGATGCGCCGCACAGCCTTGGCGTCCGGGCCGCGATAATCTGCGCTTGTTCGGGCAGGCAAGGCTTCGTGGGGGCGAAACTTCCAGTCCGTGCATCAGGCGACGCCAACGCGCATGCATTTTAAGCGCGTGGGCGTCGCTTCTGTTTTGCGCTGGTGTTTCGCGCCGGCGAATGGGCGACTCAGATGCTTGCCGAGTGCCTGACGGCGCCATGTTCGAGATGCGCGTCGAAGGCCGCGCAGATCGAGCGGATGAAATCGCGGCCGAGACGGGTGGCCGCTACGCGCGTTCCCTCGACCTCGGCAATGCCATCCTCCTGCATCGGCGCAAGCCGCGCGACCGAATCGTCGAGTTCTGAAAGCGGCCGGTCGTGGTTCGCACAGACCTCCGCGAGATCGACCGCAAAATCGCACATCAGCCGTTCTATGATCTCGGCGCGGAACCGGTCGGCGGCGGTCATTTCGACGCCGCGCGCGACGGGAAGTTCGCCACGGTCGAGCTTCTCGCGCCACTGCGGCACGGCGCTCGCGTTCTGCACGTAGCCCTGCGGCATGCGGCCGATGGACGAAGCGCCGAAGCCGATCAGCACGGGCGCCGCGTCGGTCGTATACCCTTGGAAATTGCGGCGCATGCGGCCTTCGGCAGCGGCGGCGGCGAGGCCGTCGTCGGGGCGGGCGAAATGATCGAGGCCGAGACGGCGCCAGCCGCGCTCCTCAAGAAGATCGGCGGCGCGGCGCTGCATCTGGTAACGCAGGCGCGCGTCGGGCAGTTCGTCCTCGCGGATCAGTTTCTGGTGGGCCTTCATCCACGGCACATGCGCATAGCCGAACAGCGAGAGTCGGTCCGGCTCCAGCGCCAACGCCATGTCGATGTTCTTCTCGAGCCCTTCTAGGGTCTGGCGCGGCAGGCCGTAGATGAGGTCCATGTTGATCGAGCCGGCGCCGGCGGAGCGCAGGAGCCCGACGGCGCGGGCGGTCATCTCGTAAGGCTGGATGCGGTTGATCGCCTGCTGGACGGCTGGATCGAAATCCTGCACGCCGAGGCTCGCGCGGTTCATGCCGCCAGCGGCCGCCGCGCGCACCCAATCCTCGGTGAGCGTGCAGGGGTCGATTTCCGCGGCAATTTCGGCGCCCGGCGCGATGTCGAATCGCTGGGCGAGGCGGGCGAGAATCGCGCCGATCTCGTCAGGCGCCAGCATGTTGGGCGTGCCGCCGCCGAAATGGATATTGCCGATTTCGAGCCGTTCGCCCAGCGTGGCGGCCACCAGGTCGATCTCGCCGAGCAGACGGGCGACGTAATCCTCGATCGGGCCGCGACGATTGACCACAGCCGTGTTGCACCCGCAGTACCAGCACATGCGGTCGCAGAAGGGGACGTGCAGATAGGCCGATATGGAGCCTGATTCCCGTTTCAAGCCCCGGAGCCACGCGCCATATTGCCGCGCCGCCACATCGGGCGTGAACTGGATGGCCGTCGGATAGGACGTATAGCGGGGCGCACGGCCCCCGTAGGCCGTGATCAATCGATCGATGGAATCGCCGGGAATCCGGCTTGCTTCGACCATTTCCGCGATCTGGGTCGCCATCTGAGAACCTCGCTCGTCTCCGCCAAATGGCTGAGGACAGGCGTACGACACCTTGACGCATGTCAAAGTCTCGATGCGCTGCGATATGCACTTTGGCGACGACGCGCGGCAGGTCTGTCGCGCGTCGGCTGAAAGATTCTCGCGCAACAGGGCAAACTCATGGCGCAAGCAGCAACAACCGGGAAAAGGATGCGTGTGGGCGAACTCGGCTTGATAGTCGCGTTCGCGGCGCTCGCCGCCTTTTCGCTTCTCGTCACCGCCAAGGCGTGGACACCCGAATACGCCTTCCACGCCGCGCTTTTCGCGCTCGGCAGCGTCGCCGCCGTCATCGGCATCTTCAAGCGCTACGGCGCGCGTTCGGCCGAATGGCCGGCGCAGGAGATCGACGGCAAACCCAACTACAATTACGGACCGATCAAGTTCACGTCCACGATTGCCCTCTTCTGGGGCATCGCGGGCTTCCTGGTCGGCCTGATCGCGGCGTTGCAGCTCGCCTTCCCGGCGCTGAATTTCGACCTTCCGTGGATCAGCTTCGGGCGCCTGCGCCCGCTGCACACGTCGGCGGTCATTTTCGCATTCGGCGGCAACGTGCTGCTGGCGACCTCGTTCTACGTCATGCAGCGCACCTCGCGCGCCCGCATGGCGGGCGATCTCGCGCCGTGGTTCGTGGTGCTCGGCTACAATTTCTTCATCCTGATCGCGGGCACGGGCTATCTGCTCGGGATTACCCGCGGCCATGAGTATGCGGAGCCGGAATGGTACGCCATCCTGTGGCTGGTGGTCGTGTGGGTGGTCTACCTGCTGATCTACCTCTTCACGCTGGCCAAGCGCACCGAGCCGCACATCTATGTCGCGAACTGGTTCTATCTCGCCTTCATCGTGACGATCGCCGTGCTGGTGCTCGGCAACAACACGGAAATCCCGGTCTCGATCTATTCGTCGAAATCCGTGATCGTGTGGTCGGGCGTGCAGGACGCGATGATCCAGTGGTGGTACGGCCACAATGCGGTGGGCTTCTTCCTGACCGCGGGCTTCCTCGGCATCATGTACTACTTCGTGCCGAAGCGCGCCGAACGGCCGGTGTATTCCTACCGTCTGTCGATCATCCACTTCTGGGCGCTGATCTTCCTGTATATCTGGGCGGGTCCGCACCATCTGCACTACACGGCTCTGCCGGACTGGGCGCAGACGCTCGGCATGACCTTCTCGATCATGCTGTGGATGCCCTCGTGGGGCGGCATGATCAACGGCCTGATGACGCTGTCGGGCGCGTGGGACAAGCTGCGCACCGACCCCGTGCTGCGCATGATGGTCGTGTCGGTCGCCTTCTACGGCATGTCGACCTTCGAGGGTCCGCTGATGTCGGTGAAGGCCGTGAACGGTCTCAGCCACTACACGGACTGGACGATCGGCCACGTGCATTCGGGCGCGCTCGGCTGGGTGGGCTTCGTGTCCTTCGGCGCGGTCTACTGCCTGGTTCCGTGGGTGTTCAACCGCAAGGGCCTGTACTCGCTCAAGCTTGTCGACTGGCACTTCTGGCTCGGCACGATCGGCATCGTCTTCTACATCTCCTCGATGTGGGTGGCGGGCATCATGCAGGGTCTGATGTGGCGCGCCTACACGCCGCAGGGCTTCCTCGAATATTCCTTCGTGGAGACCGTGGACGCGATGCACCCGATGTACGTGATCCGCGCTTTGGGCGGCGGCCTGTTCCTGGTCGGCGCGCTGATCATGGCCTTCAACATCTACAAGACCATCGCTTCGCCTGAGGCCTCGGAAGTTCCTTCGGGACGTCCCGAGCTGGCGCCGGCCGAGTGAGGAGATAAGACCAATGGCAACTCAATCTTCCTCCCTCTGGCAGAAACACGCGATCTTCGAGAAGAACTCGATCATCCTGGTGATCGGCATCATCGTCGCCATCGCGTGGGGCGGTCTGGTCGAAATCGTGCCGCTCTTCTATCTGAAGAGCACGATCGAGAAGGTGGATGGGGTTCGTCCCTATTCGCCGCTCGAACTGGCGGGCTACAACATCTACGTGCGCGAGGGCTGCTACAATTGCCACTCGCAGATGGTGCGCCCGCTGCGTGACGAAGTGGAACGCTACGGCCACTATTCGCTGGCGGCCGAGAGCATGTACGATCATCCGTTCCAGTGGGGCTCCAAGCGCACCGGTCCGGATCTGGCCCGCATCGGCGGCAAGTATTCCGACGACTGGCACCGCGACCATCTGCGCAACCCGCGCGCGGTCGTGCCGACGTCGATCATGCCGTCCTATCCGTGGCTGGAGAAGACCCCGCTCGACATCAAGCATCTGGGCGACCAGATGAAGACGCTGTCGATCGTCGGCGTGCCCTACACCAAGGACATGATTGACAATGCGGAGAAGGACGCGATTGCCCAAGGCGCCGCCGACAGCAAGGACGTCAAGGGTCTGCAGGATCGCTACAAGAAGATCATCGTGCGCGATCTGGGCGCGGACAAGGGCAAGCTGACGGAAATGGACGCCGTCATCGCGTACCTGCAGCGCATGGGCACGCTGGTCGACTTCAAGCTGTACGACTCCAAAGCCAACATCCGGTGAGGGCGCGTCATGAGCTCCTACCATTACTGGCGTGAAATCGCGGCGAGCTGGGGCCTGTTCTACTTCATCGCGATTTTCTTCATGGCGCTTGCCTATGCGCTCTGGCCCTCGAAGCAAAAGAGCTTCGAGGAGGCCTCCCAGATACCGCTCATCGAGGATTGATGAACATGGCCAATGCATCTGACCCAAGGGTCGACGCCCGTACGGGCACTCCGACGACCGGCCACGAGTGGGACGGTATCGCGGAACTGAATACGCCGCTGCCGCGCTGGTGGCTGTGGACGTTCTACATCACGATCGTCTGGTCGATCGCCTACTGGATCGTGTACCCGGCCTGGCCTGGAATTGCCGGCTGGACGCACGGAATGTTCGGCTGGAACTCGCGCACCGCGGTGGTGCAGGATCTTCAGGAACTGAAGACGATGCGCGCGGCGGGCGAGGCCAAGCTCTCGGCGGCCAAGCTCGAGGACATCGAGAAGAACCCCGAGCTGCTGTCGATCGCTCGCGCCCAGGGCGCGGCAGCCTTCGCCAATAATTGCGCTCCGTGCCACGGCGCGGGCGCGCAGGGCGCGGTCGGCTATCCCAACCTGAACGACGACGAATGGCTGTGGGGCGGCAAGCTCGCCGACATCCAGACGACGCTCCAGCACGGCATCCGCTGGGACGCTGACAAGGACACGCGTTCAGGCGCCATGCCGGCCTTCGGCAAGGACGGCACGCTCAAGGCGGACGAGATCAAGAACGTCGCGCAGTATGTGCGCTCGCTCTCGGGTCTCCCGAACGAGGGCGGCGCCGATCTCGCCAAGGGCAAGAAGGTGTTCGCCGACAATTGCGCGGCTTGCCATGGCGACGACGGCAAGGGCAATCAGGAACTCGGCGCGCCGAACCTGACCGACAAGATCTGGCTCTACGGTTCCACGACCGCCGCGATCGAGAATCGCGTCACGGTCGGCGGCGGCGGCCAGATGCCTGCCTGGGGCGACCGCCTCGATCCGACCACGATCAAGGCGTTGACTGTCTATGTGCACAGCCTCGGTGGGGGCAAATAGTTGGACCTAAGAATTGACGAAAAGCAGGCCGGGGAGCGCGTCTCCCCGGCCACACTCGTTTCTGGGGGCGCCGCGCCCGCGGAAGACGGCGCGCTGTATGAAGCGCGCAAGCAGATCTATCCGCAGAGCGTGACGGGCACGTTCCGCCGGATCAAGTGGATCATTCTCGCCGTCACGCTCGGCATCTACTACCTCTTGCCGTTTGTCCGGTGGGATCGCGGACCGGGCGCGCCGAACCAGGCGGTGCTCGTCGACCTCGAACACAACAGGTTCTATTTTTTCTTCATCGAGATCTGGCCGCAGGAAGTCTATTACATCACCGGACTGATGATCCTGGCCGCGCTCGGCCTGTTCCTGATGAATGCTCTCGCCGGACGCGTGTGGTGCGGCTACCTCTGCCCGCAGACGGTGTGGACCGACCTGTTTCTCGCCATCGAACGTCTCGCCGAAGGCGATCGCCGCGAGCGCATGCGCAAGGACGCCGGCCCTTGGAACGTCCAGCGCGTCGCCGAAAAGATCGTCAAGCATTCGCTGTGGCTGGCCATCGCCTGGTGGACCGGCGGCGCCTGGGTTCTGTATTTCAACGACGCTCCAACGCTGGTGCGTCAGCTCGCGACTTTCCACGCGCCGGCGATCGCCTACATCTGGATCGGCATCCTCACCGGCACGACCTACATTCTCGCCGGCTTCATGCGCGAGCAGGTCTGTCTCTACATGTGCCCCTGGCCGCGCATCCAGGCGGCGCTCACCGACGAGAACGCGCTCAACGTCACCTATCGCTACGACCGCGGCGAACCGCGCATGTCGGTCAAGAAGGCCAAGGCCGCGCGTACGCTCGGCGGGCCGGCCGGCGATTGTGTCGACTGCGGCCAGTGCGTGGCTGTGTGCCCGACCGGCGTCGACATTCGCGGCGGACTCAATATGGGTTGCATACAGTGCGGCCTGTGCATCGACGCTTGCGACAACGTGATGCGCAAGATCGGGCGGCCCGAGCGCCTGATCGCGTATGATACCGATGTAAACATTCAGCGTCGGCTCGCGGGACTGGAGAATGTCTTCAAGCCGGTACGCGTCAGGACCGTGCTGTACACGGTTCTGATCGTGGGCATATTCGCGCTCATGGCGGGCAAGATGTTCACGCGCGCGGATGCGAGCCTCGCGGTCATCCACGATCGCAACCCGCTGTTCGTGACCCTGTCGACCGGCGAAATCCGTAACGGCTACACCGTGCGTTTCGCCAACATGGCGCCGAAATCGCGCCATTTCGTTCTCAAGGTGGAGGGCCTGCCGGGCTCGCGCTTCGAGGTGATCGGCGAGGACAAGAACACGAGCGGGCGAGAGGACCTTGATATAGGTCCAGATCAGACCCGCGAAACGCGTCTACTGGTGTTCAGCGGGACAGCGAAGCCGCAGGGCAATTCCACACCCCTGCGCTTCGTGGTGACCGACGAGACCGGAAAGACGGTCGCGACCGCGAAGGATTTCTTCCGGGCGCCCTGACAAGCGTAAGGACTGATACATGCCGACTGTTTTGCCAGACGCCGAGACTCGGGCGCAGCGCGCGCGCGACGAAGAAGGGTTCAAGCTGACCGGTTTTCATGTGCTGGCCATGCTGATCGCGTTCTTCGGCATCGTCGCGGGGGTCAATGTCGTGATGATCCGTTACGCGCTGGAGACGCATAGCGGCGAGGTGACTGCGCATCCTTACGAGAAGGGGCTCGCCTACAATGCCGCGATCCGCGAGGCGCGTGAGCAGGAGGCGCGCGGCTGGAAGGTCGACGGCCATGTGACGCACGACAATGGCAAGGCGCGTATCGAGGTGACTGCGCACGACGCGTCCGGCGCGACGCTGAGCGGCCTGAAGGTGCATGCGCTGCTGGCGGCGCCCGCCGACGTCAAGCGCGACCGTCCGCTGGAACTTGCCGAGGTCGCGCCAGGCGTCTATCGGGGCGAGGCGCGCGCGCAGGCGGGCGCCTGGGATCTCGAACTCACGGCGGCGCGCGACGGCAAGACGCTGTTTCAGTCGCACAATCGCATCACCCTGCACTGAACCGCCGTCATGTCGTTGGATATCGATCTCTCCGGCTTCGTGCGCCAGACCGACGACGGCGCGCGCGGGATTGATTTCGCCATCGACGGCATGACCTGCGCCGCCTGCATCGTCGAGATCGAGCAGGCGATGAAGAAGATTCCGGGCGTCGAGAAAGCGCGGATCAACTATTCCAACTCGCGTCTCGCGCTCGGCTGGAAGGACGAGACGCTGGATCCCGCGCTCGCTGTCGAGCAGTTGCGGCGCATGGGCTATGTCGCCCATCCCTTCGAACTCGCCGAGGCGGAATCGCGCGACGCGGAACACGCGAAGTTTCTCCTGCGCTGCCTGGCGGTCGCGGGTTTCGCGGCGATGAACGTGATGCTCTTGTCGGTGTCGGTGTGGGCCGGCAACGCCTCCGACATCACGCCCGAGACGCGCGACATGTTCCACTGGCTGTCGGCGCTCATCGCGCTGCCGGCCGCCGCGTTTTCGGGGCGTCCGTTCTTCACGAGCGCGCTCGGCGCGCTCAAGAGACGCGCGCTCAACATGGACGTGCCGATCTCGCTCGCCATCATTCTCGCTCTCGGCATGAGCGTGGTCGAAACGGCGAACCATCGGCCGGAAGCCTATTTCGATTCCGCGTTGATGCTGATCTTCTTCCTGTTGATCGGGCGCTATCTCGAACAGACGATGCGCCAGCGCACGCGCGCGGTCGCCGGCAATATCGCCGCGCTGCGCTCGCCGCTTGCCGCGCGCGTCAATCCGGATGGCTCTGTCACGCAGGTTCCCACCGCGCGGATCGCGGCGGACGACATCGTGCTGGTGCGGCCGGGCGAGCGGATTCCAGTCGACGGCTCCATCGTCGCGGGGACGAGCGAGATCGACGAGAGCATTGTGACCGGCGAGACGCGCCAACGCTCGGTCGGCGTCGGCGCTGACGTCTTTTCCGGTACGCTGAATTTTTGCGGCGCGCTGAACATTCGCGCACGAGCGGTGGGGGCGGGCGGCTTTCTCGACGAGATCGAACGGCTTCTGGAAAACGCCGCGAGCGCGCGCTCGCATTTCGTCGGTCTCGCGGAACGCGCTTCGCGAATCTATGCGCCGGTCGTTCATCTGACGGCGGCGGCGACGCTGGTCGGCTGGCTGATCGCCGGCAAGAGCGCGCATGACGCCATCGTCACGGCGATCGCCGTGCTCATCATCACCTGCCCCTGCGCGCTGGCGCTGGCGGTGCCCGCGGTGCACGTGACGGCGAGCGGCGCGCTGTTCCGTTCGGGCGTGCTGCTCAACGGCGGTCAGGCGATCGAACGTTTCGCGGAAGCCGATACGATCGTCTTCGACAAGACCGGCACGCTGACGCTGCCCGAGCCGCGCGTCGCCAATGCGCGCGACTTCTCAGGCGATCTCATCGAGCGCGCGGCGCGGCTCGCGCGTTCGAGCCGCCATCCGCTCGCCCGCGCTCTGGCGCAGGAACGGCCCATGGGCGCGCCCTACGACGGCGCTCGCGAGGAGCCGGGCGCCGGAGTCGCCGCTTCCATCGACAATATCGAGACGCGGCTCGGCAGCGCGGCTTTCTGCGGCCTCGACGCCTCCGCCGCCGCGCCGGCGCTGGACGAAGGCTCCTCCGTCATCTTCTATCGGCGCGGCGACGAGACGGCTGTGTTCCGCGTGCGCCAGACGCTGCGCGCGGACGCTGTCGAGACAATCGCCGCTCTGAAGGCGAGGGGCTTCAGGGTCGAAATCATCTCGGGCGATTCGCCCGCCGCCACGCGCGCGGTCGCCGAGACGCTCGGGGTCGCCGATTACCTCGGCGGCGCCAAGCCTGCCGACAAGGTCGCGCGGCTCGAGGCGCTGAAGGCCGAGGGGCGCAAGACATTGATGGTCGGCGACGGGTTCAACGACGCGCCGGCGCTGGCGGCGGCCCATGCCTCGCTGTCGCCGGTCAGCGCCGCCGATGTCGCGCAGGCTTCCGCGGACGCCGTGTTTCTTGGCGAAAAGCTCGCGCCGGTTGCGCGCGCGCTCGAACTTTCGCGCCTCGCGCGAAAGCTGATGCGCCAAAATCTCGGGATCGCTGTCATCTACAATGCGATTGCCGTGCCGCTCGCCATATCGGGCCTTGTGACGCCGCTGATTGCGGCGCTCGCCATGTCCGGCTCGTCGCTCGTCGTCACCGGCAATGCGTTGCGCGCAGGCGTCGGCGCGGGCGAGAGCCGCACGCCGGAGCAGGCGCAAGCGGGCGAGCCTGAAGGCTCGCGGTCCAATGCGGGAGCGGCGGCATGAACGTGCTCATCTATCTCGTGCCGATCGCGCTGACGCTCGGCTTCGTTGGGCTCGTCGCCTTCGTCTGGTCGCTGCGATCAGGTCAGTTCGACGATCTCGACGGCGCGGCGTCGCGCGTTCTGTTCGACGACGACGTCGACGACAGGAAAACATGAGCTACGCCGACCTCGATCCCGCCGCGGGCCGCGCTGGACGGCTCGACTGCGTCTGCGCGCCCGGCGAGGAGGGCAAGGGCGGCGAAGCCCTGGTGCGCCTGACGACAGGCTTCGGGCTCGCAATTCTTGCGCAAACGCTCGTGCTCGCGGCCTTGCCGCTGGCGGCTGCGGCCGTCGCGCCGCGACCGAGCCTCGCGGGGCTGCCCTATGCGCTGACGTTGCTCGGCGCCGCGCTCGCGACTTTTCCGGCCTCCTTCCTGCTCGACGCTTTCGGGCGGCGCGCGGCCTTTTCGCTCGGCGCGAGTCTCGGCGTCGCCGGCGGCGCGTTGTCGGCGTGGTCGGCGATGCGCGGACTGTTCGCGCCGCTGTGCGTCGGCGCGCTGTGGCTCGGCCTCGCGCATGGCTTCGCGCTGTTCTATCGCCATGCGGCGGCGGCCGGCGCGCAGGGTGCGCGCGGCGGCGCGGTGGTGTTCGCCGGCGGCGCGCTCGCCGCGCTGCTCGCGCCGGGCCTCATGCTGTTCGCCGGCGAATGGGCGGGCCCCTTCGCGGACGCCGCGACGCTCGCCGCCGCCGGGCTCGTCGATCTCGTTGCGCTGGTCATCGCCGTGACACTGCCGCATGCGCTCGCGCCCCAGCGCGCTGAGGCGCTTCCCGCGCCGCCGCTATCCGGCTTTGTCGCTGCGACCATCATCGGCGCCATCGCCTGGTTCGTCATGACGCTTCTGATGGCGCGCGCCTCGCCGACGCTGGTCGCCTGCGGCGTGGCGTCGGCGGCGGTCGGCGGCGTGATCGCCTGGCATCTGGTCGCCATGTATGCGCCGGCCGCGATCATCCGCTTCGCGGGAACCGAACCGCCGCCGGCGATCGCTCTGGTCGTGGGGCTGGTTACGCTGATGGGCGCGGCGGCGCTGTTCTCGGCCGGGCAGGGCGCGGCCTCTATCGGCCTGGCGCTGGCGGGCGCGGGCGTCGGCTGGTCGCTCGCCAACGCCGGATTGATGCAGTGGATCTACGGCGCTGGCGCGCCAACGCGCCTGATGCTGGGCTTTCACGACTTCGCGTTGCTGTCTGCTGCGCTGATCGGCGCGCTGGTCGCGCCGCTGATCTGAAATTCAGTTCAATACGCCCGTCGGCGCGATCGTCGAATCGAGTGTGAGTACGCGACCGGCCTGTTTGCTCAGGCATGCTTTGGAAACGCTGGCCACATCGTCGCAGCCGGTCCATGCCTCGACATAGACTTCGCGGCAATCGTGCATCGTCGCGATTTCCTCGATCGTGCGGTGAAGCGCGCGGTGGATGGCGTCGCCGATCAACTGGAAGGTCGCGATATGCGCGATGCGCAACCGGGTGCGTCCGGGCTGGGAGCGATCGACGCCGTAGGCGAGAATTGCATGTCGGCGATCCCGCTGATCAACAAGGCAAATCAAGCGCTGAGGCGCGTTCTCGCGCTCGGCCGTGGATACGTAGTTGGTCCACAGCGCCAGACTGAGCGTGGGGTAACGACAGGAGACGAGCGGATAGGCGAGATGCGCTTCCGCCGCTGTTAATCCTCTCGCCATGAACATCAATCGTCGTCCTGCGGTTTGCCGCGCCTTGCGGGACCGATCGCTTAAATGAAGGCTGGCGCTCGCCATGGTCGTTGTTGTAAATCAATGTCGCCATTTGTCGGCCCCATAAGCAAAATTGCAGCTTTGCGAGGCATTGAAATTCGTATGGTCCATTTGAGCGGTATCGAATCGCGCCAGCATGGCGCCTGCGACTGTGGCGATCTTTGCCGCGGATGCGAGGCGCGCGTGCTCAGCGTGTGCGGTTCCCTTGAGGACGAAGCGTTCGTCGGCCTGCAGAAGCTGAACCATCCCGTGAATTTTCCCGCGCGCGCGGTCCTGTTCAATCAGGAGACGCCGGTGCGGCATGTGTTCACGGTCGTGCATGGCGTCGTGCGTCTCTACAAATTGCTGCCCGACGGGCGTCGCCAGATCGTCGGCTTCGCCTTGCCCGGCGATTTTCTCGGACTTGCGCTCGCAGACGGCTACGGCTTTTGCGCGGACGCCGTGACGGCGGTGACGGTTTGCCGGTTCTCGCGCGATCATTTCGGCGACTATGCCGACCAGCATCCGCAGATGCTGCGCCGCCTGCACGACATGGCGACACACGAACTCGCGCTCGCGCAGCAGCAGATGGTGCTGCTCGGCCGGCGCGACGCGGAAGAAAAGCTCGCTTCTTTCCTGCTCGGCCTGCAAAAGCGTTGGGCGCGGATTTCCGGCAAGTCGTCGGTGACGATCGACCTGCCGATGGGCCGACAGGACATCGCCGATTTTCTCGGCCTCACCATCGAGACGGTAAGCCGCACGCTCAACCGCATGGCGCGCGACAAGCTGATCGTGATCGTGCCGGACGGCGTGCGCGTGATGGACGCCGCGCGGCTCGAGGCGATCGCCTCCGCGTGACCAGCGCCTTGCCAGCGGCTGTAAAGTCTGGTCCGCTGGCCGCATGAACGAAGCGCCCGACCGCAATCAGTTTATCGATCTCGCGCCGTCGGCTGAAACGGCGCGCGCCTGGGGTATTTCCGCGCTCGGTGCGATCGCGGCGATCGTCGTCGCCTATTTTTTCGTCGATCGTCCCGTGACGAGTTTCGTCTACGCGAATTTGCATCATCGCCAGCTCGACTTCCGCAAGCTGACCTATGTCTCGGAGATCGTGCAGGGCGCGTCCGTCTTCATCATCGCCTGGGGCGTGTGGCTTTATGCACAGCGCAAGCCCTTCGGGCCGGCAGCGGACGCGCTGGTGCGCGCGGCCGCCGCGCTCTGCGTGACTTTCGCCGCGAAGGATCAGCTCAAATACGGCTTCGGCCGCACCTGGCCGGAGACCTGGACGAACAACAATCCCTCCTTCATCAAGGATGGCGTGTTCGGTTTCTTTCCGTTTCACGGTGGCCAGGGCTGGTATGCCTTTCCCTCCGGCCATACCGCGACCATCGTCGCCTTCATGACTGTCCTGTGGGTGATATGGCTGCGCTGGCGCGCGCTCTACGCCATCGTCATTGCGCTGCCGATCATCGGCCTGATCGGCGCCGACTATCACTGGATTTCCGACATTATCGCTGGCGGCGCGCTGGCCGCCGCCATCGGAGTCGTGGCCGCGCGGATCGGCCGCACAGCATAGTTGGAACTGCGAGCCTTCGGGCTCGCATGTTTCGAAAGCGAGCCTGAAGGCTCGCTGTCCGGGAGAATGTCTTGACCGATATCGTCGCCCGCTATCCCGATCCCGCGATCGAGGTCATCGACAAAGCCTTCGCGCGCTATGCGATCTTCAGCGCCTCGGTCGAACGGTTGTGGACGGGCGCGCGCTGGTGCGAGGGGCCGGCATGGTTCGGCGACGCGCGCGCGCTGATCTGGAGCGACATCCCGAACGATCGCATGCTGCGGTGGGACGAGACGACCGGCGCGGTATCGACGTTTCGCCAATCCTCCAACTACGCCAACGGCAATACGCGCGACCGGCAGGGCCGGCTGATCACCTGCGAGCATGGGGCGCGGCGCGTGACGCGCACGGAATATGACGGCGCCATCACCGTCGTGATGGACAGTTGGCAGGGCAAGCGGCTCAATTCGCCGAACGATGTCGTCACCACGCGCGACGGTTCGATCTGGTTCACCGATCCGACCTTCGGCATTCGTGGTTTCTATGAAGGCGAGAAGGCGGAGAGCGAGATCGGCACGAATGTCTATCGCGTCGATACGGCGACCGGCGAAGCGACAATCATCGTCGACGACATCGACCAGCCGAACGGCATCTGTTTTTCACCCGACGAGAGCCGCTGCTACATCGTGGAATCCGGGCCACGCCCACGCCGCATCCGCGTCTACGACGTCGTCGACGGAAGCAAACTCGCGAACGGCCGCATCTTTTTCGCGGGCGATGGCGAGCAGGCGCCGGACGGGTTTCGCTGCGATATCGACGGCAATCTGTGGGCGGGCTGGGGCACGGGCGAAGGCCACGACGGCGTGAGCATATTCGCGCCGTCGGGCGATCTGATCGGGCGTATTCATCTGCCCGAGCGCTGCGCGAACCTGTGTTTCGGCGGCCGCCATCGCAACCGCCTGTTCATGGCGGCGTCGAAATCGCTATATGCGCTGTATGTGAATACGCAGGGTGTGGCGGGGGGGTGAGCGCCGCGCCGCGCGGCGTCATTGCGAGCGACGAAGCAATCCATCCCGGGCGCCTCCCGGGGATGGATTGCCGCATCGTCCCTTCGGGCCTTCTCGCAATGACGGCTCGCGTCCACGGCGCCCGGTCCCGGATCAGCGCCCCGCCATAACCCTGAAATCCCGCCCCTCCTGCATCCACCGCACGCGTTCATCGCGCAACATTGTCCGTCGCACTTTTCCTGCGTCGTCGCGCACGGGATCGGTGGTGACTTCGTAGCTTTCGGGATGCTTCGGGCGGCTGAGAAGATCGCCCAGGAATTTAGGCAGGCCGGCGACGATCGCATCGGCGTCCGCGCCCTCGCGCACCTGCAGGACCGCGTGGATGGAAGAGCCGAGATCGGGATGCGGCAAGCCCACGACAGCGCATGACGCGATGTCGGGATGGGCGATCAGCGCCGCCTCGACTTCTGCCGGGTACACGTTCGCGCCGCCGCGCAGGATCATGTCGGTGCGGCGATCGGCGAGCCAGATATAGCCGTCTTCGTCGATGCGGCCGACATCGCCGAGGGATTCCCAGCCGTCGGTGTCGCGCTTCGGTTCCGCGCCGAGATAATGATAGGTCGTGCCCGGTCCCTCGGCGCTGCGCAGATATATTTCGCCAGTCTCGCCCGGCGGCAGTTCGCGGCCGTCGTCGTCGACGACCTTTACCGCGCCGATCTCGACACGACCGACAGAACCCTTGCGTTTCACCCATTCCGTGCCGGGAATGATCGTCGAAGCCTGACGCTCCGTGCCCCCATACAATTCGTAAATGCGTTCGGCGCCGAGCCAGTCGATCCACGCCTCCTTCAGCCACATCGGCATGGGCGCGGCCATGTGGAAGACGACGCGCAACGAAGAGAGGTCGTATTTTTCCCGCTGCTCCTTCGGTAGAGCCCAGATGCGGCTCATCATGGTCGGCACGAAGTTCACCCATTCGAGCCGATAGCGTTCGATGAGTTCGAGCGCCTGCGCGGCGTCGAACTTCTTCATGCCGACGAGCAAGCCGCCTTCGAACAGCGCGCTGTGCGTGATGATGAAGGGCGCATTGTGGTAGAGCGGGCCGGGATTGAGCAGGCGCACGCCTTCGTGCATCACGAGCGGCGGGACTTTGGGATCGACGCAGGCCGGCTGGTGATCGACGATGACCTTGGGGCGGCCAGTCGAGCCGCCCGAGGTCATCGCCTTCCAGTAGCGTGCGATCGGGCCTTCGATCTTCTGGTTCGAAAACCCTTGCGTCGAAAAATCTGCAGGCAGGCGATTGGGCGCGTTCCAGTCGTCCTCGCCGCCGACGACGAGCGAGGGTTTCAATAGTTCGAGGATGGCGGAGGCCTCGCCGCGCGGTAGCCGATAGGACAGCGAGCAGGGCGTCGCGCCGCATTTCCAGATCGCGAATGTCGTCTCGTAGAATGAGTTGGAATTGGGCAGGCCGACGGCAACGAAATCGCCCGGCTTGACGCCCTTGGCCATCATCACGCGCGCGCGCGCATTGGCGTTGCGCTCCAGCGCGCTCCAGCTCAATTCGGCATCGCCGTGAACGATCGCCACGGTTTCGGCGCCATTGCGCTCGGCATACCAGCGCGGCACGTCGGCCATAGGAATATACATCCGCTTCCTCCGTCGGGCTTGAGCCCGCCACGTTCTCGTTCGTGCGCCATGCTAGGCGGCAAGCGATGCAATGCAAGCGCTGTCGCTTGCGTCGGAACCTGCGCGACAGCTTGGCGTTTCTGCACGGGGCGTCCTTTTCGATCCGTTACAGGAGAAATCGCATGCGCAAGACACTTCAGACATTGCTGGTATGCGCGGCTCTCGCCCCGCTCGGCGCCCAGGCGCAGGGCATTGTGGGCGGCGCGGCGCGCGGCGCCGAGGAGGGCGGTAGAGCGGCCGGCGCTCCCGGCGCGGTCGTAGGCGGCGCCGTCGGCGGTGTGGTCGGGGGGGTCGCAGGGCTGCTCGGCATCGATCAACGCCCGCGCTTCCGCGAATATGTCGTGGGCGAACATCACCCGTCCTATCATTGGGACAAGCGCGTCGTGGTTGGCGCCGTGCTGCCGCGCAGCGGCATCCAATATTATGTCGTGCCGGATCGTTACGGCGTGCAGGACTACCGCTATGCGGTGGTGAACAACCAGATCGTTCTTGTCGATCCGCGCACCCATCGTATCATGCAGATCATCGAGGGCTGACGAGCTCCTGCATGATCGAGGCGGCCGGCGTTCTTCACGCCGGCCGCTTTCCTACATGCGCCGACGGTTGACGTGGAGCGGCGCTGGGGCTTTGCTTGCGTCGAACCTCGGGTCACTTATTGCTTCACGGAGCCATCATGCCCATCGTCAATCGCGTCGCAGAACTCTCCGACGAAGTCGCCCTGTGGCGACAGGACCTGCATCGCCATCCCGAACTGATGTTCGACGTGTTCCGCACGGCCGGCGTCGTCGAGGAGAAGCTGAAGGAGTTCGGCTGCGACGAGATCGTGACGGGGCTCGGCCGGACCGGCGTCGTCGGCGTCATCAAGGGACGCAAGGGCGACGGCCGCACGATCGGCCTGCGCGCCGACATGGACGCCCTGCCGATCCTGGAGGCGACGAGCGTCGCTCATAAGTCCGAAACGCCCGGCAAGATGCACGCCTGCGGCCATGACGGCCACACCGCCATGCTGCTCGGCGCCGCGCGCTATCTCGCGGAGACACGCAATTTCGCGGGTACGGCCATCGTCATCTTCCAGCCGGCGGAGGAGGGCGGAGGCGGCGGGCGCGAAATGGTGAACGATGGCGTGATGGACCGGTTCGGGATCGAGCAGGTTTATGGCATGCACAATATGCCGGGCATTCCGCTTGGCATGTTCGCGATCCGGCAGGGGCCCTTCCTCGCATCGGCCGACCGGTTCGAAGTGGAAATCACCGGTCATGGCGGCCATGCCGCGCAACCGCACGATTGCATCGACCCGATCGTCGCAGGCGCACAGATGGTCAATGCGCTGCAGACAATCGCTTCACGTAATGTCGGTCCGGTCGATTCGGTCGTCGTTTCGGTGACGCAGTTCCACGCTGGCTCGGCCAACAACATCATTCCTCAGAACGCCCATCTCACCGGCACGATCCGCGCGCTCAAGAAGGAGACGCGCGCGCTCGCCAAGCAGCGCTTCCACGAGATCGTCGAAGGCGTCGCGGCGCTCAACAAGTGCAAGGTCAAAATCGATTTCGAGGACGGCTATCCCGTGACCTTCAACCATGCGGACGAGACGGAATTCGCAACGAAGATCGCGCAGGAAATCGTCGGCGCCGAAAAGGTGATGACCGACGTGCCGCCTGTGATGGGCGCGGAGGATTTTTCCTACATGCTGGAAGCGCGGCCGGGCGCCTTCATCTGCATCGGCAATGGCGCGACGGCGGGCCTGCATCATCCCGAATACGACTTCAACGACAAGGCCATCCCGTATGGGGTGAGCTATTGGGCGCGGCTGGTGGAGACGGCCCTGGCGGCGTGAGCCGCCATCGCGTTCAGCGCACCAACCGCAGCTTGCTGAGGCTTGAGCCGATCGTGTTGAAGACGGTGACGATGCTCGAGGAATCCCTGGCGACGTAGGCGTGGTCCGCGCCGGACGCACATTTCGATAGAAGCTGCAAACCTTCCGTATCGATCGGGTCGCTCGGCACGCTGAAGCCGACCGTATAGACCGTGACACCTGCGTTCTTTGCGTTCGTGCAGGCCGCCAGCAGCGCGGAATCCATCTGCATGCGCCAGTTGCTGGAATTCGTCGGACCGTCGTAGTTCGGCGAGCCGGTCGGCGGCGGGAAGGCCGCGCCGCCATAGGCCGAAAGGCGGTTGTTCGCGTAGTAGCCGAGCGCGTTGTATTCCGACTTGTAGGCGTAGCCCGAGTTGGCGCTCCAGTTGTTGAAGCCGTCGGTCATGAAGATGATGATCTTCGTATTGCCGGCCGCGCCGTACGGCTTCGGCGTCGAGGCGCCGGTGAACGGGCCGTTCGGCGAGACGGTGCGCCACGCCCACATGAAGCCCGGCAGGAGGTTGGTCGTGCCGCCCGCGTCCATCGATTTGATCTTGGAGATGACGTCCGACTTGGCGCTGCTCAAGGGTAGCAGCGGATTGTCCATGCAACCCCTGTTCGGCCCGGCGGACGATGTTTTCGACGAGACGCCGGTCGCGCCTTTGTACTTGCACAGCTTGGTCGAACCGCCGCCGCGCGACAGCGCGTCCGCGACATCGGCGACGACGTAAGGGTCGCTCGCGCTCGCCGTGCAGATGCCGCCGAAGTCGTAGAGGTAATTGTTCTTGGCGCTGCCGAAATCCCAGTTGCTGGACGAGTAGAGCTTCGCGCCACGGCCGTTGCCTAGCACGTTCATGCCCGGCAGAAAGGCCGCTCCCAAACCATCGATGTCGCCTTCATCCGGCCAGAAATAGGGAACGAAGAGGCTGTCCGGCTGGGCGGGTGTCGCGGGGAAGTCCGTTGTGAGATAGGGGTCCGGACGTTCTTCGACACAGCCGGCCCAGGCGACGTTCATTTGGGTCAACAGATCGAACCGCGAGGTCGGCAGCCAGGATGCGCCCGCAGGGCGCTGGAAGTCCTGCCAGTGGATCGAGGAACGGCCTGCCGTATCCAGCCACGATTCGCCGAGATAGCTGGCGCCCACATTCACAGAGGTCGAAAACGGTACGACTGAGAACCGGGCGTTCGCTCCCGAACTCGAAAGCTGATCGACAAGCGAGAGCGCCGCGGTCTTGGCCGAATCGAGCTTGGACCTGCCGCCGGCGGAACTCGCCATCGAACCAGTGTTGTCTAGCGCCAGCGCGATCTCGAAGGCTCCGCCGATGCTGCTGTTCGTGGTCGCGCAGCTCGTCGCCTGCACGGTCGTCGATCCGATGCCGACAATCCTTGTCGCTATGCTGAGCACGGACTGGGAGGTCGTCAGACAGACCTGCGTATTGTTGTTCGAGAGGCTCACGCTCACGACGCTCGGGGAACCGCTTCCGGCCGCCGCCGCGATCGCACTGGCCGCCTGGGCCGCGATCATGGCCTGTGTCGTCGACGACGTGGCGTTCATCGCTAGGGCGAGCGCGGCCGAATCCGTTGCGCTTTGCAGCCTGGCGCGCGCGCCCACCATGCGGCTGTAGTCGAGGCTTCCAAACACGATCAGCGCCGCCACCGGCGCCGACGCCGCGAAGATGAGCGCTACTCCGCCGGCCTGATCGCGTACGAATTCTTCGTACTTCCCCATCGTCAAGCTCGTTTGTTCGACGATGCGCACGGCTCTGGCCGACCCGGCGCATCTGACGAGACGCATGCTGCGGACGCTCGGATAACGAGGGATCAATGACGATGCGACCGAAATCCTTACCTACGATAACCAAGACCCGTTCGCATCCACGACAGCATGCCGCGCGGGTGTCTCGAGCGCGGCAGTTCGATCAAAATCAGATGGTTTGATCTTCAGGCGCGTCTGCGCCGTAACATATTATGATATATGCGTAATTTTTGTCGTAGTTTATGAAATGCTAACGTCCTGACGCAGACCGGCCTCTATGCGCGACGCGATCTCCTCCGGCGTCCCATCGACCGACACGACAACCGGTCGCTCGTCCGCGCCCGGCCGTTCCAGCGTCGCGAACTGGCTGTCGAGCAGACTGAGCGGCATGAAGTGATCCTTTCGCGCGCTCATGCGCGCGAAGATTTCCTCTTTCGTTCCGTCGAGCAGAACGAGCCGCACGTCCTCGCGCGCACCAATGAGGATGTCGCGATAGACTCGCTTCAGCGCGCTGCAGGATACGATGGCGTTCCGGCCTTCGGCGCGCACGCGGTCGATGTGCGCGGCAATCGCATTCAGCCAGGGCCAGCGGTCGTCGTCGGTCAGCGGCTGTCCCGTGCTCATCTTTGCGACATTGGCGGGCGGATGGAATTCGTCGGCGTCGGCATAGGGCCAGCCGAGTTGCTTCGACAGCGCCGCGCCGATCGTCGACTTGCCGGAGCCTGAGACGCCCATGAGCAGGATGACGGCGGGGAGGCTCACGAGGCAGTCCGCCACCGGCGTCCATCGCGCGCGAGCAGCGCGTCAGCCTCCGCAGGGCCTGCCGAGCCGGCGCGATAGAGGCCCAGGCCCTGGTCGCCCTCCGAGCGCCACGCCTCGAGGAAGGGCTCCACAGCGCGCCAGCCGGCCTCCACGCCGTCGGCGCGCTGATAGAGGAGCCCGTCGCCGGTCATGCAATCGTAAAGAAGCGTCTCGTAGCCGGTCGCGGGCTGCGTATCGAAAAAATCGGCGTAGCGGAAATCCATGGCGACGCGTGCGATCGACAGGCTGGGGCCGGGCGTCTTGGCGTTGAATTGCAATCTGATGCCTTCGTCGGGCGCGATCTGCAGCACCAGATAATTCGAGCGCAGGCCTTCCAGATCGATGCCCCGGAACATAGAGATCGGCGCCTCTCGGAACTTGATCGCGACTTCCGTATAGCGACGCGTCAGCGCCTTGCCGGTGCGCAGGTAGAAAGGCACGCCAGCCCAGCGCCAATTGTCGATCGACAATTTGAGCGCGGCGAAGGTTTCGGTCGTGCTGTTGGGCGCGACGTCCTTCTCCTGGCGATAGTCGTCGACGACTTCGTCGCCGATGCGGCCGGCGACATATTGCGCACGCACGGAGTCGCGCAGAGCCTCCTGCGGCGTGACGATGCGGATCGCATCCAGTGCGCGCGCCTTTTCCGAACGCACGCTCTGCGCGTCGAGCCGCGCCGGCGGCTCCATGGCGACAAGCGACAGCAACTGGAATAGATGGTTCGGCACCATGTCGCGCAAGGCGCCGGTCGCGTCGTAGAAGGCGCCGCGTCGGCCGATGGTCACGGTTTCCGCCACCGTGATCTGCACGTGATCGATGTGCTCGCGCTTCCAGATCGGCTCGAACAGGCCGTTGGCGAAGCGCAGCATCAATATGTTCTGCACCGTCTCCTTGCCGAGATAGTGATCGATGCGGAAAATCTGATCTTCGTCGAGAACCTCGCGCAATTCTGCGTTGAGCTTCATCGCGGAAGCCAGATCGTGGCCGAAGGGCTTTTCCAAGATCACGCGCGCGATCGTGCCATTGTTGCGTCCCGTGAGTTTTGCCGCGCCGAGCGCGCGCACGGTCGGCGCGAAGCCCGCAGGCGGAATGGCGAGATAGAAAATACGATTGCCCTTCGTGCCGCACTTCGCATCGACGTCGGCGAGATGGGCGCCGAGCGCCTCGAAGGATTTCTGATCCCGGGCGTCGGCGACTGCGACGGTCACGCGCGACACGAGATCGTCGACGATCGTTCGGTCGCACTTTTCCTTGCAGTATTTGCCGAGGCTTTCGCGCAAGTGATCGCGCATCGCCGTCTCGCCGTATTCTTCGCGGGTGACAGCGACGACGGCGAAGGATTCCGGCAGCAGCTTTTGCGCGGAGAGATTGTAGAGCGCGGGAAAGACGAGGCGGGCCGTGAGGTCGCCGTTGGCGCCGAACAGGACGAAGACGATGGGCGCGGGGCGCGTGTGAGCGTCAGTCATGCGCGAGGCCAGGTCGTTGTCCCTCTCCCCGTGCAACGGGGGGAGGGATGGGGCGCGGGGCCAGCCACATCAAGACTGCTTGGCGACCGGTCCCTCACCCTAACCCTCTCCCCGCACGCGGGGAGAGGGAACAGATCGGCGTTTCCGTCACTTCGCTTCGCCATGACCGCCGAATCCCTTGCGCATGGCCGAGAGAATCTTGTCGCCGAACGTCGCCTCCTGTCGCGAGCGGAAACGCGCGAAAAGCGCTGCCGTCAGGACAGGCGCGGGCGTCGCCTGTTCGACGGCTTCCTGCACCGTCCAGCGCCCCTCGCCGGAATCCTCGACCTTGCCAGTGAAGGCGGCGAGCGCCGGGTCTTTCGCGAGCGCGGTTGCGGTGAGATCGAGCAGCCAGGAAGTGACGACGGAGCCGCGCCGCCAGACTTCCGCGACATCGGCGACCTCGATCGCGAAACGCTCCTCTTCCGGCCGGCTGTCGTCGCCGGCGTGGCGCAGCAGGTCGAAGCCCTCGGCATAGGCCTGCATCAATCCGTACTCGATGCCGTTATGCACCATCTTCACGTAATGGCCGGCGCCTACTGTGCCGCAATGCAGATAGCCATGTTCGGCGGTGGGGTTGTGCGCCGCGCGGCCGGGCGTCCTGTCGATGTCGCCGGCTCCTGGGGCCAGCGTCGCGAAGATCGGATCGAGGCGTTCGACCACGGCCTTCTCGCCGCCGATCATCAGGCAATAGCCGCGCTCCAGGCCCCAGACGCCGCCCGACGTGCCGACGTCCATATAGTGGAGTCCGCGCCCGGCGAGCTTCTTTCCGCGCCGCACGTCGTCGCGCCAGAATGTGTTGCCGCCGTCGATGATGACGTCCCCGGATGCGGCGAGGCCCGCTGCTTCCTCGATCGATTGTTCGGTGATGGCGCCGGATGGCAGCATCATCCAGATCACGCGCGGCGGCGCCAGCTTCTGCACGAGATCGGCGAGGCTCGTCGCCGGCGTCATGCCTTCGCCCGCGAGTTCGCGGACGATGTCGTCGTGGCGATTGTAGCCGACGACCTGATGGCCCGCGCGCATCAGGCGGCGCGCGATATTGGCGCCCATGCGGCCGAGGCCGACAATACCGATCTGCATGGAACCTCCGCAGGCAATCGTCTGGACAACAGAACTAGGTCGTCTCAGGATCGGCGCCAAGGTGGAAACGAAAGCGCCGCCTAGACGGCGCGGGGGAGGATGGTATGCGACTTGCGGGCAAATCCGCCGTGATCACGGGCGGCTCGGGCAATATCGGCATGGCGACGGCGGCGCGGTTTCTGGCCGAGGGCGCTCGCGTGCTGATCGTCGATCGTGATGCGCCGCGCGTCGAGGCGGCCCTTGCGGAGCTCAAGAGCAATTCCGCGCACGGGCTCGCCGCAGACGTGACCTCGGCCGACGACACGGCGCGATATGCCGCCGAAGCGCAGAAATTGTTCGGCCGTGTCGACGTGTTCTTCAACAATGCGGGTATTGCAGGCGCCGTGGCGCCGACCGTCGATTATCGCGACGAGGATTTCGACGCGGTTATGGCGGTCAATGTTCGCGGCGTGTTCCTGGGGCTCAAGCACATGCTGCCGGCCATGAAGGACGGCGGCTCGGTCGTGTGCACGTCCTCCGTTGCGGGTCTTCGGGGCTCGGCGGGCATGCCAGCCTATGTCGCGAGCAAACACGCGGTCGTTGGCCTGATGCGCGTCGCGGCGATCGAAGCCGCGCCGCGAAAAATCCGCGTCAATACCGTGCATCCCGGCCCCGTGCAGGGCGACATGATGCGCGGGCTGGAGGGCGGCATGGCGCCCGCCAACCCGGACGCCGCGCACGACATGATCGTGCAGCGCATGCGGCTCGGGCGGTACATCGAGACCAAGGAAATCGCCGATCTCGTGACATTCCTGGCGAGCGACGAGAGCCGCATGATCACGGGGGCGACCATGGTGATCGACGCCGGCATGGCGGGCGGGTAGGGCCGCGCGCCTTCAGGCTCATAAAACCTGTCCGCTATCCAGCGCGCGAAGCTGAAGACTCGCGGTCCAAGAGGAATGCAATGATCATCACGCCCCTCCACCCCTTCAACGGGCTCGATGTCGCCGAACTCGTGCGCATCCGCGCGCGCACGCGACGCGATCATCCCTTTCTGATCTGGGAGCCATTCGAGGGGCAGGGCGAGACGCTGACCTATGGGGCGTTCCACGACCGCGTGGCGCGGTTGTCGGCGGGCCTGGCGAAGCGCGGGATCAGGCCGCGCGACTATGTGCTCATCCATCTCGACAATTGCCTGGAGACGCTGATCGCCTGGTACGCCTGCGCCGATCTCGGCGCCGTGCCGGTGACGACCAATGCGCGCTCTTCGCTCGACGAGCTGCAATATTTCGCGGGCCATTGCGGCGCGGTCGCCGCGATCACGCAGCCGAAATTCGCCGACCTCGTCAATCGCGCGTCACGCGACTTCAAATTCATTGCGGTGACCTCGCACGACAATGGCGCGGCGCCGCCAGCCGGCCACGGGCCGGGCAATGATTCGTTCGAGGCGCTGTTTGCCGATGCGAGCGATGCGCCATGTCGCGCGGTCGATCCGCTGCATCCGATGGGCGTGCAATATACGTCCGGCACGACGTCCCGGCCGAAGGGCGTGCTGTGGACGCACGCCAATGCGCTTTGGGGGGCGCGTGTCAACGCCGTGCACGAGGACTTGCGCGCAGAAGACGTGCATCTCGTGCATCTGCCGCTGTTCCACACCAATGCGCAGGCCTATTCGATCCTCGCCACACTGTGGGCGGGCTCGACCGCCGTCGTCATGCCGCGTTTCTCGGCGAGCCGGTTCTGGCCGATCTCGTTACGCAACCGCTGCACGTGGACATCCGTCATTCCCTTCTGCGTGAAGGCGCTGATGGATATCGAAAGGCCGTCCGAGCATTTTTATCGCCTGTGGGGCAGCGCGATCTGCGAGCCGCCGACCGATGCGCATTTCGGTGTGAAGACGATCGGCTGGTGGGGCATGACCGAGACGATCACGCATGGCATCGTCGGCGATGTGCATATGCCGAACACGCCGCTGTCCTGTGGCCGGCCGGCGCCGGAATACGGCATTCACATCGAGGCCGAGGATGGCCGGCCCGTGCAGCCCGGCGAGACCGGACATCTGAAGGTGCGCGGCCTGCGCGGCCTCTCGCTGTTCGCGGAGTACATCAACAATGCGCAGGCCACCGCCGACGCATTCGACGAGCGCGGCCTGTTCCTCACCGGCGATCGCGTGACCTTGATGGATTGCGGCTCGATCCGCTTTTCCGATCGCGACAAGGACATGCTGAAGGTCGGCGGCGAGAATGTCGCGGCCTCCGAGATCGAACGCGTGATCTTGACCGTGCCGGGCGTGCGCGAGGTGGCGGTTGTGGCCAAGCCGCATCCGATGCTCGACGAGGCGCCGGTCGCCTTCGTGATCGCGGAAGACAGTCTCGGCGAAGCGCCTGCATTGCCTGATGCGATCATGGCGGCGTGCAAGGGCGCGCTCGCGAATTTCAAGCATCCACATGAGGTGCGCGTGGTGAAGGACATGCCGCGCTCGACGCTGGAGAAGGTCGCGAAGGCGGAATTGCGGAAGCTTTTGAAGGAGACATGAAAGAGTCGAATAGCGGCGCGGCGACTATTTTCTCCGCGCCTTCTTCGCGCCTCCGTGTTCCGCGGCCACCCGCGCCGCTATTGACGCGATCTCGCTCGCGGCGCGCGAGGCTGGATGGTCGATCCAGCTTGCGTGAAATTCGAGGTCCGGCAATTTCGCCTCGCTGCGCACGATGCGCAATTCGCCGCGCGTCAATTCGTTGGCGACGATCGCCGGCGGAATGACGGCGACGCCCAGCTTTTCGACGGTCATGCGCACGAGGGTCGCGAGCGAGGCCGAGGCATGCAGCCGCGTCTGCGGAGAGTGCGGGCCGTTGAACAGGGCGGCGACAGCCGCATAGGGCTGCGTGTTGCGCGAAAAAGTGACGATGGGATAGCGCGCGATCTCCGCGATACGCGCGGGCCGGCGCGGCCATGCGATCTCCGGGCTCGAAATGAAGGCGAGCGGATAGGTCATCAATGGAAGACTCAAGGCGTTGGGCGCCATGACCGGACCTATCAGAAAAGCGAGGTCGAGTTCCTGCATGCGCAACCGCTGGCGCAGGTTGGGTGAAATATCGACCTCGATTTCCAGCGCGAGCAGGGGAAAGCGCGCCTGCACCGCCTTGAGAAATTGCGTGAGCCAGGTGTGAACGACGGTTTCGGCGACGCCCAGCCGCAGCACGCCGCGCGCGGTCGAGATATCGCCGACGGCCGCCAGCATTTCCGCGCGCAGGCCGAGCAGCTTCTCGGCGTAGACCAGCAATTCGCGGCCGCGCGGCGTCGGCGCGGCGATGCGCGCGTCGCGCGACAGGACGCGCGCGCCAAGCGCCTGTTCGAGGCCGGCGATGCGCTGGGAAATGGCGGGCTGTGTCGTGTTGAGCTTGCCGGCGGCGGCGCGGAACGACCCGAGGGTGGCCACCCAGTAGAAGGTTTCGATCTCCTTGAAGTCGAACATGTGGGCCTCCGTTCGATAAATGCAGCTTATCGAAATCTATTCGAAAATACGATTGGACTTTATCGAGCCTCGCCGTCGAAACTCTCCTGGTCAAGACGCGACGGAGGCAGGCGTTGGGCGAAGCGGCGATCGACGGGCGTACGATGAATGGCCACGCAGCGCGACTCGCCTGCCGCAACGGCAAGGTCACAGGCACAACCGCCGGCCTCGCTCCCGGTTACGTCCAGGGCAATCTGGTCATCCTGCCGCGTGAAGACGCCGCCGATTTCATGCGCTTCGCGCAAGCCAATCCGAAACCCTGTCCGATCATCGGCGTGAGCGACGTCGGCAGCGCCAATATTCCCGCGCTCGGCGCCGATCTCGACATACGCACCGACATCCCGGGCTATCGCGTGTGGCGTGATGGCGAATGCGTGGCCGAGACGGGCGACGTCGCCGAGTTCTGGCGCGACGATCTCGTGTCCTTCGTGATCGGCTGCTCCTATTCGTTCGAAGAAGCGCTGGTGGAGGACGGGATCGAGATAAGGCACATCACCGAAAATCGGAAAGTGCCGATGTTCCGCACCTCGATCGCTACGACGCCGGCCGGAAAATTCCACGGGCCGCTGGTGGTTTCAATGCGGCCGCTGAAGCCCGCCGACGCGATCCGCGCGGTGCAGATCACGTCACGCTATCCGGCCGTGCACGGCGCGCCGGTGCATATCGGCCTGCCGCGGCAGATCGGCATAGCGGACGTGAATGCGCCGGACTACGGCGACGCCGTTAGCGTGCATGACGACGAGTTGCCGGTGTTCTGGGCCTGCGGCGTGACGCCACAAGCAGCGCTCGTCGCCTCCAAACCGGCCTTTGCGATTACACATTCGCCAGGGTCGATGCTGGTGACGGACTTGAAGAACAGGCAGTATGCGGTGATCTGACGCGTCGCGCGATGTTGCGGGCGCCAACGACAGGAGCGAGGGCATGAAACTCAATCGTCGTGAAGCACTCGCGGGCGCGGCCGCGCTCGCCGCGAGCCTGGGAGCGTCCGGGGCCTATGCGGCAGACGAGATCGTCGTCGGCGCCGTGTTCCCGATGTCGGGTTCGACGGCGCAGACCGGAGTCGATGCGCGCAATGCGATCGAGACGGCGCTGGCCATCGTCAACGCGAAGACCGACCTCGATCTGCCACTCGCCAAGGACGCGGGTCTCACGGGGCTCGGCGGAAACAAGATCAAGGTCGTCTATGCCGACCACCAGGGCGATCCGCAGAAGGGCCGCGCGGAAGCCGAACGCCTGATCACGCAGGACAAGGTGACGGCGATCATCGGCTGCTACCACAGCTCCGTCTCGGCGACCGTAAGCCAGACCTGCGAGCGCTACGCCGTGCCGTTCATGTGCGCGGATTCGTCCTCGCCCAGCCTCAACAAGCGCGGACTCAAGTTCTTCTTCCGCGCCTCCGCGCACGACGAGATGTTCTCCGCCGCCATGTTCGACCTCATGGACATGCTGCGCAAGCAGGGCCAGAAGATCGAAACGCTGGCGCTGTTCCACGAGGACACAATCTTCGGCACGGATTCTGCGAATGTGCAGACGAAACTTGCGGCCGCGCGCGGCTACAAGATCGTCGCGGATGTGAAATATCGCGCCAATTCGCCATCGCTGACCTCGGAAGTGCAGCAGCTGAAGTCGGGCAACGCGGACGTGCTGATGCCGTCCTCCTACACGACAGACGGCATCCTTCTGGTGCGCACGATGGCCGAGCTCGGCTACAAGCCGAAGGCGATCATCGCTCAGGCGGCGGGCTTCTCCGAGAAGGCGCTGTACGATGCGGTCGGCGATCATCTGGAAGGCGCGATCACGCGCGGCTCCTTCTCGCTCGATCTCGCGACCAAGCGGCCGATGGTGGGCAAGGTCAACGACCTCTTCAAGAAGACGGCCGGCAAGGATCTCAACGACAATACGTCGCGCGAATTCACGGCGATGATCACGCTCGCGGACGCGATCAATCGCGCTGCTTCCACCGATGGCGAAAAGATCCGCGCCGCGCTGGCGGCGACCGACATCTCCGGCGACAAGACGATCATGCCGTGGAAGCGGATCAAGTTCGACGAGACCGGACAGAACAACGATTGCGATCCGGTGCTGCTGCAATATGTCGGCAAGAAGTTCGTGACGATCTTCCCCGAGTCCGGCGCCATCGCGAAGCCGCTCTGGCCGATGAAGGGTTGATGCGGATGGCGCGGTCCTTCCTTCTGCGGCTGCATTCTCCCGCGAACGGGAGAAGGTGTCGCGCGGGATGCGCGACGGATGAAGGCCGCTCCGCTTCTCATCTCTATGGGCCGGACGCGGCGCCCTCACCCAACCCTCGCTTCGCGAGGGCCGCCCTCTCCCGCTTCGCGGGAGAGGTGAGGGAGCGCCCATGACTGCTGAAGCCGTCATCCAGTCTCTGGCCTCCGGGCTGCTGATGGGTCTGATCTACGGCCTTGTCGCGGCCGGCCTTGCGCTCATCTTCGGGCTTATGGACGTCGTCAATTTCGCGCACGGCGAATTTCTGATGACGTCCATGTATGCGGCCTTCGGGCTCTACCTCGCCTTCGCGCTCGATCCGCTGGCCTCCGCGCCCTTCGTCGCGGCGGCCATGTTCGTCTTCGGCGCCGTCGTCTATCTCGGGCTCGTGCGCTTCGCCATGTCGGCGTCGGCGAATGCCGGCATGGTGCAGATATTCGCGACCTTCGGGCTTGCCATCACCATGCGCGGTTTGGCGCAGCTCCTGTTCACGCCGGACTATCGCTCCATTCCGCATTCGTGGCTCGGTGGCAAGACGCTCAAGGTCGCGGGCATATTCCTGCCGGCGCCGCAGCTCGCCGGCGCGCTCGTGTCGCTCGCGGCCTTCGGCGCGCTGTGGCTCGTCATCAACAAGACAGATTTCGGTCGCGCGCTCGAGGCGACGCGTGAGGACGCAGGCGCGGTTGCGCTCGTCGGCATCGACAAGAAGCGCATTTTCGCGCTCGGCTGGGGACTCGGCGGCGCGCTGGTCGGTCTCGCCGGCGCCGTGCTCGCGACCTTCTTCTACATCTACCCCGACGTCGGCGCCTCGTTCGCGCTTATCGCCTATGTCACCGTCGCGCTCGGCGGTTTTGGCAGCGTCTTCGGCGCCTTCGCGGCCGGCATTCTTGTCGGCGTGGTGGAGGCCGGCACGGCTTTCATCCTGCCGGCCTCGCTCAAATATCTCGGCATCTACGCACTCTATCTGCTGGTTGTTGTGCTCAGGCCGCGCGGACTGTTCGGATCGTTGTGATGGCGGGCTCCTCTCACGACAGCGCGCGGCGCAACAATCTGATCCTCGCGATCTGCGTGGCGGCGGCGGTCGCCTGTCTGCCGCTCGTCGTCAAGGACGTCTACATCCAGAACATGCTGGTGCTGACGCTGATGTATGCGGCTCTGTCGCAGAGCTGGAACATTCTTTCCGGCTATTGCGGGCAGATATCGCTGGGGCATGCGCTGTACTTTGGCTTGGGCGCCTATGCTACGCTGCTCCTGTTCACGAAATTCGGCGTGCTGCCCTGGTTCGGCATGATCGCGGGCGGCGTCATCGCGGCGGCGGTCGCGGCCGCCGTCGGCTATCCCTGCTTCCGGCTCAAGGGCCATTATTTCGTGATCGCGACCATTGTGATTGCGGAAGCCGGCCTGCTGTTGATGCTCAACTGGGATTGGGCCGGCGCGGCCATGGGCATCGAGGTTCCGGTGCGCGGCGACAGCTGGGCGAAGTTCCAGTTCGCGCGCTCCAAATTGCCGTACTTCTATTTCGCGCTCGGCCTCGCGCTCGTCGCCTGGATCGTCACCTGGAAAATCGAGGATTCGCGCTGGGGCTATTGGTGGCGCGCGGTCAAGGACAATGCGGAGGCGGCCGAGAGCCTCGGCGTCGTCGTGTTCCGCTCCAAGATGGCGGCGGCGGCGGTGTCCGCCTTTCTCACAGCGGTCGGCGGCGGGTTCTACGCGCAATTCGTCTCCTACATCGATCCCGAGAGCGTGATGAGCTTCCAGTTCTCGCTCTTGATGGCGCTGCCTGCCGTGCTGGGCGGAATCGGCACGCTGTGGGGGCCGGCGGTGGGCGCCGCCATTCTCATTCCGATCACGGAAGTCACGCGCTCCTACGCGGGCGGCACGGGCAAAGGGTTCGATCTCATCGTCTACGGGTTGCTGGTGATGGGCATTGCGCTCGGCCGGCCTGAAGGCATCGTCGGCGCGCCTTTACGCGCGCGCAAGCGGGCGAAAGCAGCATGAGCGCGCTTCTCGAAGTTCGCGATCTCACGCAGCGCTTCGGCGGGCTCGTCGCCAATGCTGACGTCTCGATCGACGTGCGCGCCGGCGAAATCCTCCAGGCTGATCGGGCCGAACGGCGCGGGCAAGTCGACGCTGTTCAACGCGATCGCCGGCGTGCGCAAGCCGACGGAGGGGCGCATCGCGTTTCAGGGTCGCGACGTCACCGATCTCGGCGCGCCGCAGCGCTGCTCGGCATCGCGCGCGGACGTTCCAGGTGGTGAAGTCCTTCGAGACGATGAGCGTCGTCGAGAATGTGATGGTCGGCGCTTTCGCACGCACCGCTTCCGCGCGGGAGGCGCGCGAGAAGGCGCGCGGCGTGCTCGAGTTCACCGGCCTCGGCGCGCGCGAGAATGCGATGGCGCAGGAACTGACCCCGCCGGAGAAACGTCGCCTCGAGGTTGCGCGCGCGCTTGCCACCGAACCGAAACTGCTGCTGCTCGACGAAGCAATGACGGGCCTGACGCCCGCCGAGGCGCGGCAGGGCGTCGAACTGGTGCGGTCGATCCGCGAGCGGGGCGTCACGGTCGTCATGGTCGAGCATGTCATGGAAATCGTCATGCCGTTGGTCGATCGCGCCATCGTGCTCGATCTCGGACGCGTGATCGCGGAAGGCAAGCCTGCCGATATCGTCCGCGACGAGAGCGTCATCACTGCCTATCTCGGGGAGCGTCACCGTGCTCGCGACGCGTGATCTCTCAACGAGCTACGGCGGGCTGATCGCGCTGTCGAACGCCTCGATCGAGGTGAAGCAGGGCGAGATCGTCTGCGTCGCCGGCGCGAATGGCGCGGGCAAATCGACGCTGCTGAAATCCATCGTCGGCATGGAGCGGCCGAGTTCGGGGACGGTCGAATTTCTGGGGGCGCGCATCGACGGTCTCGCGCCGCATCTCGTCACTCAGCGCGGCATCGCCTACGTGCCGGAAAACCGCCGGCTGTTTCCGAGACTGTCCGTCGCCGACAATCTGCGCCTCGGCTCCTATCTCTTCCGCAAGGAAGCCGATCGCGAGGCGCCCATGGCGACGGTGATGCGCCTGTTCCCGCGGCTCGGCGAACGGTTGGCGCAGCGTGCGGAGACCCTGTCGGGCGGCGAGCAGCAGATGCTGGCGATCGGCCGCGCGCTGATGACGCGGCCGAAACTGCTGATGCTGGATGAACCCTCGCAGGGCATCATGCCGAAACTGGTGGACGAGATATTCGTCGCGGTGTCCGCGATCCGCGAAGCCGGCACGACGGTGCTGATCGTCGAACAACGCCTGACCGAATGCCTCGAGATCGCCGACCGCGCCTATGTGCTGCAGACCGGCCGCATCACGATGAGCGGCACAGCGGCCGAGATCGCCGGCAATGCGGAGGTGCGCAAGGCGTATCTGGGGTTGTAGGATCACGCCGTCACCGAGAGCCGCGCGGATTCAGCGACGAAGCAATCCATCCCCGCATCCTCGTCCAAATGGGATGGATTGCCGCGTCGGCACTGCGGCCTCCTCGCAATGACCAAATCCGCGCAATGCCCACAGTCGATCTCAATTCCGACATTGCCGAGGGTTTCGGCGCCTATACTTGCGGCGACGACGAGGCGATGCTCGGCATCGTCACCTCCTGCAATGTCGCGTGCGGCTTTCATGCCGGCGATCCCCTGAGATCATGGCGCGCACATTCGCGAGCGAAGGCAAGGAACGCGCATGCGGCGCGCATCCGGGCTTTCCCGACCTCTGGGGTTTCGACGCCGGCGCGTATTCCGTTCTCGACCGGCGAGATCGAGCGGCTCGTCGCCTATCAGGTCGCGCTGCGCAAAGCGCTGGCGAGCTATGCGGGGCACGAAGATCGCTTTACGTGAAATGCCACGGCGCGCTCGGCAATCTCTGCGAAGTGGACCGGCCGGCCGCCGAAGCCGTGGGGCGCGCTATCAAGGCTGTCGATCCGAAACTCGTCTGGCTGACGATCGCGGCCGGCGAACAGGTGCGCGCGGCCGAGACGATCGGCTCACAGGGCGTGGCGGGAATCTTCGCCGATCGCGGCTATACGGAGGAGGGCCATCTGATTCCGCGTGGGCAGCCCGGCGCGATGATCCTCGATCCCGACGAGGCGGCGGCGCGCATGGTCGAGATGGTGCAGGAGGGCGCGATCATCACCGCAAGCGGCAAGCGCATTCCGCTGACCGCCATCGGCTCGATCTGCGTGCATGGCGACAGCGCGCATGCGGTGGAAAGCGCGCGGCGGTTCGGGCGGGGCTGGAGGCGAGGCGTGCGCGTGCAGGCGGGGCTGGTGAGTGGCGGCGCGCACTCGGTTTGGCTCGGCGTTCGCGGCGGGGTGAGGATGGCTGGCGAAACGGGGCCATATCTGCGTACAAGTCTTGACTCGACGCCGGAGCCGGCGAGCGCGCGCTCGTCGTCGAATTCGGCTCGACGGTCGATCCCGCGATCAACGGGCAGGTGCTGGCGCTCGACGCCGCCTTCGTCGCCGCGCGCATCGAAGGCGTGCGCGAGACGGTGCCGACCTATCGCTCGCTGATGATCCATTACGACCCGCTGATCGCTTTCGCGCGACCAAAGCTCGTGGCGCGGATCGCCGATTTCGAGGCGGCGCATCCGGCCGCGCCAGCGTCTCAAGCGCGCTGGACCTTTCCCTGCTGCTACGATCCGGCGATCGCCGAAGACATCGCGGAACTCGCGGCGCTCGTGAAACTCGATGTCGCGGAGGCGGCGCGCATCCACGCGTCGGGCGCCTATCGCGCCTACATGTACGGTTTTGCGCCGGGCTATTGCTATCTCGGCGGTCTGCCGCGTGAACTTCGCCGTGTCGCGTCGCGCGACGGTGCGGCTGCCGACGCCGGAAAACGCCGTTCTCGTCGGCGGCGGCCTGTCGCTGGTCGCGACATTTTCGATGCCGACGGGCTGGTATGTCGCTGGCCGCACGCCCGAGCGCATGTTCGCCCCGCATCGCGAACGTCCGTTCCTCGTCGATGTCGGCGACGAATTGCGGTTCGAGGCCATCGACGCCGCAGACATTCGCTGCGCTCGATGCTCTCGCGCGCACAGCAGGGCGAGACTGTCGCCACGACGCGAGGCGCTGGCATGAGCGCGGTTCTGCGCATCGTGCAGGCCGGGCCCGGCGTCACGCTGCAGGATGCCGGCCGCTGGGGTTATCTGCGCTACGGCGTCACGCAGGCCGGTCCGATGGATGCGCTCGCGCATGAATTCGCCAATCGGATGGCGGGCAATGAGGCAGGCGCGGCGGCAATCGAGATTTCCGTCGGCGGGCTCGATGTCATGGTCGAGGAGGGCGCGCTCGAACTGGCGTCGTCGCGCCGGGTTTTCGCGTGTCGCGCGATGGCGGCGCGCTGCCGTCGCTGCTCCTCGTGACGCTCGCGCCGGGCGAAAAACTTTCGGTTCGCGCGGGCGAAAACGGCGCGTGGGCCTATCTCGCGCCGGCCGGGCGCCATCGACGCCGAGCCCGGAACTCAGCTCGCTCTCCATGCATGTGCGCACCGGCGTCGGCGGCGCGGGGATCAAAGCGGGCGACCGGTTGCACATCGGCGGCGCGCGCGCAAGGACTTGCCGAGCCGCGCGCGCTCGCGGATTTCAGGGAGCCGAGCGATGCGCCGATCCGCATCGTGCGGGGCCGCAGGACGATTATTTTTCGACGCCGCGAATTTCTCGCGCTTTGTCGATGGGCCGTGGCACGCTGGCGGCGCGCAGCGACCGCATGGCCTATGCGCTGGAAGGCCCGCGCGCTCTTACGCACGCGAAAGGCTTCAACATCGTCTCCGACGGCATCGCGCTCGGCGCCCATCCAGGTTCCTGGCGACGGCTGGCCGTTCGTGCAGATGGCGGATCGCGCGCCGACCGGCGGTTATCCGAAGATCGGAACCGTCATCGCCGCCGATCTCGGCCGCCTCGCGCAGATGCGGCCGGGCGCGCAGCTTTCGTTTCAGGCGGTCACGGTCGATCAGGCGGTCGCGGCCTGGCGGCAGGCCCGCGCCGCCATGGAGGCGGCAGGCCTCGCGCCGGCAGGGCGCGGGACGCTGACGAGCGAGGCGCGCCTGTCGCGCAATCTCGTCGGCGGCGTCGTCTCGGCGCATGGCGCGCCGAGTAGGCGCAGAGAGATCAGTTGCCTTAACAAGCTGTTAACCATAGAGCCGGAGACTGGCGGAAAGGATCAACGCTAGCGCGGGCGCCGCCATGGCCGAACCGGAAGCCGCGAAGACGGCGCACGACCAGCAAACCGACGCCGCCGCCGGACCATCGGGCGATGCGGCGCTGAAGGCGATCGCGCATTTGCAGGAGGTCGCCGAATCGCTTGCGGCCGATGCGGCGAAACTCGCCGCTGACGAACCCGCAAAGAATGAACACGCGAAGGCGGAGGCCGACCCGGACAAGCTGGAGCGGCGCATCTTGCTGCCGGCGCTCTTTGTCGCGCGCGACGAGTCGAAGCCGCAACCGGAGGCGCGGCCACCGCGAAGCTCTGGCGGGCGAAGGCGCGCGACTATTTCGGCGCAGGTCGTCTGGGCGCAGACGGCGGCTGCGGCTTTTGCTGACGATGGCGGTCGCCGGCGGCGCCTATCTCGGCTGATGGATTATCTCGACCGCCAGGAGACGCAGCGGCTCGCGGCCGAGGACGCTTTGCGCAAATCCCGTGGAAACGCCGGCGGAACGCGAATTGCGCGCCAAGATCGCCAGCCTCACGCATGAACTGCAGACCCCTGCGCGCGGCAGATGGCAAAAATCGCCGGCGAGGCGCGCGCCGCGCATACGCAGGCAGCCGCCACCGCGGGAACCGCGCAGACAGTCGCGCGTGTCGAGAAGGTCGGGAAGGAGCTGTCGACTAAGCTCGACCAGCAGGTCGCGCGCATCGAGCGGCTCGAGCGTCTCGCCGCCGATCCGATCGTCACGAGTTCGATCCCCAAAGGACAGAAAGGCGCTTCCGTAGCTGCGCAGGCCCCGAAGCGGGGGCTGCGCACGCCGGACCCCTCGATGAAGCCGAACACATTCGTGCTGCGCAGCGTGCGCAATGGCGTCGCCATGGTGCAGACGAGCCGCGGCATGCTGGAGGTGGCCCCGGGCGATGCAATACCGGGCGTCGGCCGCGTGCGGGCCATCGAAAAGCTGGACGGGCGCTGGGTGCTCGTGATGCACGACGGCTATATCGACCAGTACGACGACTGATCCCGCCTCGCGCTTTTGCAGGCGCGCGCTATTTGCTATTGCGACGCAACTGTCTTGCGGAGCATGGCCGATGATCGTCGTGGAAGAGCTCAATCTGGATGAAGTGAAGCAGGGGCTGGCCGACGGCTCGATCGCGCTCGTCGACGTGCGCGAGGACAATGAATGGGCGGCCGGACATATTCCCGGCGCTGTCCACAATCCCCTGTCGCGGCTCGATCTTTCCGCCCTGCCGCGTGACAAGCGCGTGGTCTTCTACTGCCGCTCCGGCCGGCGCACCTTGCAAGCGCTGGAATTCGCGCAGACGCGCGGCCGTCCCGACGTGAAGGCGCATTTCGGCGGCTCCTGGCTCGCCTGGACCGCCGCCGGCGAGCCGGTGAAGACGCCCTGAGCATCGAGGGTCAGGCGGACTTCCGCTCCGTCAGCCCCACTCAGAACCGCCGGCGATCCGAACGCCGGAGGACGTCGATCGGAATGGTGCGGCCGATCCTGTCGGCGCCGAGAAGACGCACGATGTCGTCGGCGCCAGCGACCGGCGCGCCGTCGATCGACAGGATGATGTCGCCCGTCAGCATGCCCGTTTCGCTTGCCGGCCCACCCTGCGCGATCGCCGTGACGACCGCGCTGGTCGCCTGTTCGAGACCCAGCCTGAGCGCGACGCGACGGGGCAGGGGAGCACGGTGCCCGCGCCGATGCCGAGATAGGCGCGCCGCACGCGGCCGTGGCGGACGATCTCGCCCAGCACGAATTGTGCGGTATTGGCCGCGACGGCGAAGCAGATGCCCTGCGCGCCCATGATGACGGCGGTGTTGATCCCGATCACCTCGCCTGCGCTCGACACCAGCGGGCCGCCAGAATTTCCAGGTTGAGCGCGGCGTCGGTCTGATGACATCGTCGATCAACCGCCCGTTTTTCGCGCGCAACGACCGCCCCAACTTGAGACGACGCCCGCCGTCACCGTGGCGTCAGAAACCGAGCGGATTGCCGATGGCGATTGCGATCTGGCCAGGTTTCAGCGCACGGGAGTCGCCGAGCCTCGCAGCGGGCAGCGTCTCGTCGGCGTCGATGCGCAGCGAGCGCGAGATCGGTATCGGGATCGTCGCCGAGCACGCGCGCCGAGAACACGCGCCCGTCGAGCGTGGTGACCGATGCGCGCCTGCCGGCCGAGACCACATGGCTGTTGGTGAGCACGAGGCCGTCGGGCGAGACGATGACGCCCGAGCCGGAACCGGCCGGCTTGCCGTCGTCCCGCGCCAGATCGATGCGCACGACGCTGGGGCCGACCGTGTCGACGACATCGGAAACGGTGCGCGAATAGGCGTCGAGCAGGGGGGCGTCGCCAGTTTGCGGCGCGCCGCCGCCCGGATGGGTCTGGCCATCCTCGTCAAGGACGTAGTGGGGAGCAATGTCGAGCATGTCGCAGATATGGGCGGCCATTGGCCGCTTTGCAAAGACTGTTGATCGTCCCGCGCTTTCGTCCGACAATCCTCCACATGCGGGCGGCAGACCCGTCGGAGGAAATCTCATGAAAACGATCAAGGCGGGTCTCGGTCTCGCGCTCGCGCTTTCGCTGGGCGCCGGCGCGGCGTTTGCGCAGAAGGCCTATGGGCCGGGCGTAACCGACACGGAAATCAAGTTCGGCAACACTATGCCTTACAGCGGGCCGGCGTCGTCGCTCGGCACGGTCGGCAAGATCATGTCGGCCTATTTCGCGATGATCAACGAGCAGGGCGGCGTCAACGGGCGCAAGCTCAACATGATCTCGCTCGACGACGGTTTTGCGCCGCCCAAGACAGTGGAAGCCGCCAAGCGCCTCGTCGAGAACGACCAGGTGGCCTTCGTGTACGGCACGATGGGCACGGCGCCGTCGTCGGCGATCGCCAAGTATCTCAATGTCAACAAGGTGCCGCAGGTCTTCCTGATCTCGTCGGCGTCCAAGTGGAACGATCCCAAGAACATGCCCTGGTCGATCGCGCTGCCCTGGGCGCCCAATTATTCGAACGAGGCGAATTTCGACATTGCCTATGCGCTGAAGAAGAATCCCAACGCCAAGTTCGCCGTGCTCTACCAGAACGACGATTCCGGCAAGGACTACATGAAAGGCGTCAACGAGGCCTTCGCGAAAATGCCTGACCGACTGGTGAAGGCGACGCCGTTCGAGGTGACCGATCCGACTGTGGACTCGCAGGTCGTCTCGCTCGCCGCCACCAAGGCCGATGTTTTCCTGATCTATTCAGTGACGCCGCGCGCCTGCGCGCAGGCGATCCGCAAGGCGTGGGAAATCGGTTGGCGGCCCGTGCGCTTCCTGTCGTCGGGCTGCGCGAACGTCGAGACGATCCTGAAGCCCGCCGGCCTCGACGCGGCCAAGGACATCATCACGCTGGCCTCGATCAAGCCGCTCGATCCCGCCGCGAAGGACCCGGAACTCGACGCCTATGTTGACTTCATCAAGAAGCGCGTACCGGGCGTCGACCCCAACTATTCCTCGGGCGAATACGCCTATTACAGCGCCGCGACGCTTGTCGCGCTGCTGAAACAGTGCGGCGACAATCTCACGCGCGAGAACATCATGAAGCAGGCGCATAATCTCAAGGGCCTGAAGGCGCCGCTGCTGTTGCCGGGCATTACGCTCAACACGACGCCCGACGATGTCACGCCGCTGCGCGACGGCTATCTGATGCAGTTCAACGGCGAGAAATTCGTCGTGATCAGCGATCTCATGAAGGGGAAGTGAGCTTCTCCGCTCACGCGACCGTCATGCCCGTGCAAATCCGTGCGAAGTCGGCGATAGCCGACTTCGTAGCGCGGGCATCCAGCGGCCGCAGCGGTATTTCTGCGGCCTGCGTCTGGATCCCCGCTTTCGCGGGGATGACACGCGCATAGACTGAACTAGATTGCCCATCACGTTCTGCATTCGGAGCACAGGCGATGAAGCCCAAGAAATTCGGCATTGGACAATCGGTGCGACGCGTCGAGGACCAGAAATTCATCACGGGCGCCGGGCGTTACAACGCCGATGCGCTGCCGGCCGATCGGCTGACGGCCGTTTTCCTGCGCTCGCCGCACGCCAATGCGCGCATCGGCGCGATTGACGCCAGCGCGGCCAAGGCCATGCCCGGCGTCGCGCTGATCCTGACCGCCGTCGATGTCGGACATCTCAAGCAATTGCCGTGTCTCGCGCCGATGCCGAATGCCGACGGTAATGAAATGGCGCAACCCGACTATCCGCTTCTGGCGCGTGATCGCGTGCGGCATGTCGGCGACGCGGTGGCGATGATTGTCGCCGACAGCGAGGTTCTCGCGCGCGATGCGGCCGAAGCGATCCATGTCGAATATCACCCCGAGCCCGCCGTCGTCGGCTCGAAGGCCGCGCTCGAAAAAGGAGCGCCGCTCGTGTGGCCGGACTACAAGACGAATCTCGCTTTCGAGAACGCCGTCGGCAAGGCGGAGGATGTCGATCCGATCTTCGCGAGCGCTGCACGGGTCTGTTCTGTCGAGATCGTCAACCAGCGGCTCGTCGCCAATTTCATGGAGCCGCGCTCGGCCTGCGGCGAATACGACGCCACGACGCAACGTTTCACGCTGACGACGTCGAGCCAGGGCGTAAACGGCTTGCAGGAGTCCGTGTCGGGCGTACTCGGCATCGAGCCTGCGAACCTGCGCGTCGTCACGCACGACGTCGGCGGCGGCTTCGGCACGAAGACGTTCATCTACCGTGAATATCCGCTGGTGCTCGAAGCGGCGAAACGCTGCGGTCGCGCGGTCGGCTGGGTCGCCGATCGCTCCGAACATTTTCTCGGCGACGCGCAGGGGCGCGACAACATCACGAAAGCGGAGATGGCGCTCGACAAGGACGGCAAGTTCCTCGCAATGCGCGTGCATATCCTCGCCGATCTCGGCGCCTATCTCTCGCAGTATGGGCCCTACATTCCCTGGCTCGGCGCGACGATGGCGACCGGGCCCTACGACATTCCGAAAGTGCATGCGCTGTGCACGGCGGTCTATACGCATTCGGTGCCGGTCGACGCCTATCGCGGCGCAGGGCGGCCGGAGGCGGCCTATGTGCTGGAGCGCCTCGTCGACGTCTGCGCGCGCGAGACCGGTATTCCGCGCGAGGAAATTCGTGCGAAGAATTTCATCAAGCCGACACAGATGCCTTATTCGACGCCGACTGAACGCGTATTCGACGTCGGCGAATTCGAAGCGGCCATGCGCAAGGCGCTCGAAAAAGCCGAGTGGTCGCGCTTCGCCGCGCGCCGTGAGGAAGCGAAGAAGCGTGGCAAGCTGCGCGGCATCGGGCTCGCGAGTTATATCGAATGCACGGCCTGGGGCGAGGGCGAGACCGGCACGGTCACGCTCGACAAGGATGGCGGCTTCACCATCGTCATCGGTACTCAGTCGAACGGGCAGGGCCATGCGACCGCCTACGCGCAGATCGTGGCGCAGCATCTCGACATCGATCCCGCCAAGGTGCGGATGGTGCAGGGCGACACCGACATTGTGAAGACGGGGGCGGGCACCGGCGGCTCTCGTTCCATTCCGGTCGGCGCCGTCATGGTGACGCGCGCCTCGGAGCAGCTCGCCGAGCAATTGCGCAAGCTGGCCGGCGAGGCGCTGGAGGTCGCGTCGGGCGATATCGAATTCGCCGATGGCGCGGCGCGCGTGATCGGCACGGATCGCACGATCAGCTTCGCCGACATTGCGAAACTGCCACAGGCCAAGCCCGAAATGCTGACCGGCGGCGGCGAGTTCGTGCCGCCGGACGCGACTTATCCGAACGGCACGCATGTCTGCGAACTCGAGATCGATCCAGAGACCGGCGAGACGCAGATCGTGCGCTACACGGTCTGCGACGATTTCGGCATGACGCTCAATCCGCTGCTGTTGCAGGGGCAGGTGCATGGCGGCATCGCGCAGGGCGTCGGCCAGGCGCTGATGGAACAGACCGTCTACGATCACGAGGGTCAGTTGCTGACGGCGAGCCTCATGGACTACCAGCTGCCGCGTGCGGAAAATCTGGTGAAGTTCGACTTCGAGACGCGCAACGTGCCCTCGACCACCAATCCGCTCGGCCTGAAGGGCGCGGGCGAGGCGGGGTCGATCGGCTCGACGCCGGCCGTGGTCAACGCCGTCATCGACGCGCTGTCGCTCTATGGCGTCACCGCGATCGACATGCCGGCGACGCCATCGAAGATCTTTGGAAAAATTGCGGCGGCCGGGCGGGCGTCGTAACCAGTTCAAACTTGCGTGATTGCAAGGGTCGTCGACTTGATTGCCGTGCGCGCACGGATTCTACTGCGCATGCGCCTCCGTCGAGTTCGAGGCCGGGCGCTCACGCCCAAGCGAAGAGGAATTGCTCATGAAGTTGGTCTTCAGGACGATGTTGATTACGGCTGCGGCCGCCATCGCCATTTCTGGCGCCTACGCCCAGAGCGCGGCGATCGCCAAGCGCAAGGACATTCTCAAGGGCGTCGGCGATGCGACAAAGCCGGTCGCGGCCATGCTGAAGGGCGAAGCGCCTTTCGACAACGCGAAAGCGCAGAAGGCGCTGGCGACCTATGCGAGCGCCGCCAAAGAGCTGAAGGGCCTGTTCCCCGCGGATTCCAAGACCGGCGGCGACACGGCCGCGCTGCCGAAGATCTGGGACGAGAAGGCCAAGTTCGATGCGATCTTCGACAAGCTCGCCGCCGACGCCACGGCCGCCGCCGGCGCGATCAAGGACGAGGCGAGCCTGAAGGCGAATTTCGGCAAGGTTCTGGGCAATTGCAAAGCCTGCCATGACGACTACCGCGCGAAGAAGAGCTGACGCGACGGAGATGAACGCTCCTGTAGAAAAGCCGTCCGCCTCGGCGGCCGGCGCCAGGACGCTGGCTTGGGACGGGCCGACGCGACTTTTCAAATGGTCGCTCGTGCTGCTGGTCTTCGACGGCTGGCTGAGCAACACGGTCGGCGGGGCCTATCCCGCTTGGCACAAATGGAACGGTTATCTGGCGCTGACGCTGATCCTGTTCCGCGTGCTGTGGGGCTTCGTCGGGGGCTCGACGGCGCGTTTCACGAATTTCATAGCGCTGCCCGGTCGTGCGTTCGCTTATCTTCGCGCGACGCTCGCGGGTCGGCCGCAAAAATATCTCGGGCACAACCCGCTCGGCGGCTGGATGGTGATGGCGCTGCTCGGCCTCGTTGGCCTGCAAGCGGTCTCCGGCCTGTTCGCGGCTGACGAGGACAGGCTCGTCATCGATGGGCCTTTCGTCAAATTCGTCAGTGACGCCACCGTGTCGTTCGCTGCGAAATGGCATCATCGTATCTTCGATGCGATCGAAATTCTGGTCCTGCTGCATGTCGCGGCCAACCTGTTCGCGACCTTTGTGAAACGCGAACCGCTGATCCAGGGCATGGCGACGGGCTACAAGCCGGTCGAGCCCTACGCGGACGAGGCGCGCGCGCGGCCGGGGTCGTGGGCGGCGGCGGCGGTGTGTCTAGCGATTGCCGCTGCAGTCGTGTTCGGCGGGATTTTGGCGGCGGGCGGAAGGCTTTAAGGCCTCGTCACGCGGGCATCCTTCGAGACCGGCCTGCGGCCGCTCCCCTGGATGAGGATTCAGGGGTAAGGCGCGCGAGCCAGAGAGAGCGTTTTGCTCGCGCCGCTCTCAATTAACCCCGAGTTTCTTCTGCAGGCTCGTTGACGATGTCGTGTACTGGAAGGTCAGCTTCTTGTCGGGATAGACGTAGCGGTGGACCTTCTGGGCGGCCAGCGCGCCTTCGTGGAAGCCGGAGAGAATGAGCTTCAGCTTGCCGGGATAGGTGTTGATGTCGCCGATGGCGAAAATGCCCGGCGTCGACGTCTCGAATTTCTCCGTATCCGCCGGAACCAGGTTCTCGTGCAAGTTGAGCCCCCAATCCGCGATGGGGCCGAGCTTCATGGTCAGCCCGAAGAAGGGCATCATGCGCTCGCAGGCGACGTCGCGGGTCGTGCCGTCGTTGAGCTTGATGGTCGCGGTGTGCAATTCGCCGTTGTCGCCCGCGAGAGAGCCGACCTGGCCGATCACGAGGTCCATCTTGTCCTCGCGCACCAGTTCGCGCATGGCGTTGACCGAATGCGGCGCGCCGCGGAAATCGTCGCGGCGATGGACGAGCGTGATGCGCTTCGCGACGGGGTGCAGGTTCAGCGTCCAGTCGAGCGCGCTGTCGCCGCCGCCGACGATCATCACGTTCCTGTCGCGGAAGTCCTCCATGCGCCGCACGGCGTAGTGGACGGACTTGCCCTCATAGGCGTCGATACCCGCGATCGGCGGCTTCTTGGGCTGGAACGAGCCGCCGCCCGCCGCGACGATCACGCATGTGCATTCGAAGGTCTTGCCGGCGTCGGTCTGCACCCGGAAGGCGGGCTTGTCGGCCGAGCCTGTCGACTCGAGCTCCGTCACCATCTCGCCGAAATGGTAGGTCGGGTGGAAGGGCTCGATCTGCTGCATCAGATTGTCGACCAGCCCCTGGCCGGTGACGACCGGAAAGCCCGGAATGTCGTAGATCGGCTTTTCCGGATAGAGCTCGGAGCACTGGCCGCCGGCGCGCGGCAGGATGTCGACGAGATGGGCGCGGATGTCGAGCAGACCCAGTTCGAACACCGCGAACAGGCCTGCGGGGCCTGCGCCGACGATGACGACGTCGGTCTTGATGACTTCGCTCATCTCGATCCTCTCTCAGCCGGGATCGCCGGCCTTCGGCCGGCTAAAGGAAGCTGGGATGCTGTACCGGGACTGCCGGCCTCCGGCCGGCATTGGGGGCGCCGGCAGAAGGCCAGCGGTCCCGGATATCAGCCCTGCTTGCCGGGGGTGTTGACGACCAGGCCGTCGAGGTCGGCGGTGACCTTGATCTGGCAGCTCAGGCGCGAGGTCGGCTTCACCTCGAAGGCGAAATCGAGCATGTCCTCTTCCATGGCGGAAGCCTTGCCGGTCTTCTCGAGCCAGGCGTCGTCCACATAGACGTGGCAGGTGGCGCAGGCGCAGGCGCCGCCGCATTCGGCCAGGATTTCGGGGATCGAGTTGCGGATCGCGGTTTCCATCACGGTCGAACCGACTTCCGCATCCACGGTGCGGGACTTGCCCTCGGAATCGACGAAGGTGATCTTGGCCATAGGCGGGAGCTTCCTTGCGCAGCGAAACGGATCGCGCCCCGAAACGGGCGCGGCGCTGTTCCCTTTATATGCATGGAAACGGTTTGGCGAGACCTCGGACGTCGCCTGCGGCGATCGGCCGGGCCTATAGCGCCTCAGGCCGTCAGCAGCTCGGCGATCGCCTCGTGCGCGGCCGCGACCGCGACCGACAGGACGCCGAGCGCCCGGGCGGGGTCCGCGCCGGCGCGGGCGTCGAGTTCGTAGGCCTCGGCGGCCGCGGCTACGCCGAAGGCGCCCACCGCGCGGGCCGACCCTTTCAGCGTATGGGCGAGGTCGGCGCGCCAGCGGGCTTCGGAAACAGGGCCGTCGGTCAGGCGCTCGACGATCTGGCGGGACTGGCGGTCGAAAAGGCGCAGGAGTTCGGATTCCAGGTCGCGCTCGCCGAAAGTCTGCCGGGCGAGGTGAACGAGGTCGATCGGGCGGTCGCCGGCGACGATCGGACGCTCGGCGGCGAGGCTCTCCGTCATGATGCGCGCGGGATTGGCCACTTTACCCTCCACGATGTCTTTCCGATCGAAACGAACCAGCTGGCTTTCGCCTGCCATCTTTGAACGGAAAGACTGAATTGCGGTTGAATTCACGGGTTTGTCGATACACTTGCCGAACATGGTGAAGGCCGCGTTAACGACGTTTTCATCTTGGGCGGGCGCGCTGTTTCATTCAGAGTCTCTAAGAGTTAAAGTTACAATTGGTTAACGGTTTCGCAGGCGGGCGGAATCCGTCCGGCGGCGACGGTCGCGAGTACGAGAGGCGTTTCATGGCTACCCAACCCAAGCCCACCGATGCGGCCGACGCAGCTCTGTCGGCGATCGAAGAGGCCCTGAACCTGGGCCCGGTCGAGCAGGCCCCGGAGGCCGCGACCAAGGCGGGGAGCACGGACAAGCCGCTGAAGCTTCCGGAGATTTCGGCCGACGAGCTGGGCGCGGGAAAGTCCGGCAAAGGCGCGCCGCCCCCGCTGAAGATGCCGGAACCCAAAAACGGCGAGGCCAAGAGCGGCGAAGGCAAGAGCGGCGAGACCAGGGGCAGCGATGGCAAAGGCGCTGAAGCCAAGGGCGCCGAGATCAAGGGCGAGGCCCGTCCCGTCGCGCCGGCGACGCCTCCGGCCAATGACGATCGCCGTTCGGTCGGTCAGATCTTGCAGGCCATGCAGGTGCGTCCGTCGAAGGGCCCCTATGTCGCCGCGACGGTGGTCTCTCTCGTATGGGCGGGCCTTTGGTTCGCCTGGGCTATGGCCAATCGCGCGACGTTGTTGTCGGGCGACATAGCGCGGATCGAGCCCGCCATGGCGGCTCTCGCGCTCGTCGGCCCCGTCGCCTTCTTCTTCCTGCTCGCCGTTATCGCGCGCCGAGCGCAGGAGATGCGCCTGACCGCGCGCTCCATGAGCGAGGTCGCCGTGCGTCTCGCCGAGCCCGAGACGATCGCGACCGAACAGGTGATCACGCTGTCGCAGGCGATCCGCCGCGAGGTCGCCTCGATGGGCGACGGCATCGAGCGCGCGCTCGCGCGCGCCAGCGAACTCGAGACGCTCGTGCGCTCCGAAGTCGCGACGCTCGAACGCTCCTACGCCGACAACGAGCGGCGCATCCGTACTTTGATCGACGATCTCTCGAACGAGCGCGAGGCCATCGTGCTCAACGCCGAGAAGGTGCGCAGCGCCATGACGGGCGCGCATGAAAATCTCGCCGACACGCTCGCGACGACGTCGCTGAAGCTGGCGGAATCCGTCAGCGACGCCGGCGTGCGCGTCACGCAGTCCCTCGGCGCCAAGGGCGAGGAAATCTCGACCTCGCTCGGCCAGACCGGCGAGCGAATCCTGCTCGGTCTGACCACGCAGGGCGACCAGATCGTCGGCCGGCTGTCGGAAACCGGCATGCATGTCACCGGCCAGCTGACCGGCGCCAGCGAGGCCGTCGTCGGGCTTCTCACCTCCAAGGTGGAAGAAACGAGCGGCCGCCTGCGCGAGACCAGCGAGACACTGGCGCTCGACCTGCAGGGGCGCAGCGAGGATATCGTCAAGCGCCTCGGCGCGCTCTCCGATACGATCGCGGGGACGCTCGACGGCCACGGCCGCGGTCTGGTCGACCGGCTTGCCGAAACCGGCGATCGCATTCACGAAACGGTCACCGTCAACGGCGGCGCGCTCGAAACCGCCTTGCGCGCGAGTGCGCAGCATCTGGTGGATTCGTTCGCCGAACACGGCGGCGCGCTGGAGGCGACGCTTCGGTCCAACGCGCAGACCCTGGCCGACACGCTGCAGACGCACAGCGGCGCGCTGGAGACCACCCTGCGGTCCGGCGCCGATCTGATTAGCGGAAAACTCGATACGCATGGTGACGCGCTGGAGGCGACGCTGCGTTCGACGACCGAACGGCTCGCCGACACGTTGCAGACCCATAACGGGTCGCTCGAGGACATGCTGCGCACCAATGCCGGGCGGCTGTCCGATTCCTTCGCGACGCACGGCGGCGCGCTGGAGACGGCGTTGCGTTCGAACGCGCAGGCGCTTGCCGATACGTTGCAGACGCACAGCGGTTCGTTCGAGGAGACGTTGCGCTCGAACACCGAGCGTCTGTCCGAGTCGCTGACGACGCACGGCAGCGCGCTCGAATCGTCGCTGCGCTCAAACACGCAGCAGTTCACCGATACTCTGGCGACCCATGTCGCGGACGCCCGGCGCGCCTTCGAGGACAACAGCGAGCGCATGAGCTCCGTGCTCGCGGATTCGCACGAGAAGGCGCGCGCCGATCTCGAGCAGCAAGCCGAGCGCATCGTCACGCTCTATGTCGACAAGACCGACGATGCGGTCAGCAAGCTCAGCCAGCACGCCGACGGGCTGCACGAGCGCCTGTCGGCCGCCACTGCCTCGGCTCAGGCCGCATTCACGCAGCACGGCGAGGCGCTGCACGAGCGCTTCGCGCAGACGACAGCCGACATACTCGGCGGGCTCGAGGATCGCACTGGCGGCATGGAGCGCCGCTTCGTCGCTTCCGCGGCCGAGGCCGCTCAGGCGCTGGGCGACCAGATCGAGGGGCTCACCGCCAATTTCCAGAGCGCGACCAGCAATGCGCTGAGCGGCATTCAAAACCGCGCGGGCGACCTGCACATGCGCTTCGCCGCGACGGCGACCGACGCCATCAACGCCATCGCCGGCCACGGAGATCGTCTCAACGAGACGATGGCGACGCGTTTCGCCGAATTCGCCGACACGCTCGGCCGGCACGAGGGCGAGGCGTCCGAGCGCCTGGTCGAACAGGGCCAGCGCATCGCCGCCGATCTGGCTGGCCGTCTCGAGACGGTCGAGGCGGGCATGGCCGCCAACAGCCGTTCAGTCGCCGAGCGGATCGACAATCGCACGGAGGAAGCGCGCGCCGCGATCGTCTCGCGCCTCGATGCCTTCGAGAGCGAATTCGCCGCGCGCAGCGAGGAAGCCGCCTCGCGCATCGGCCATAATTCGAAGGCGTTCCATGACACGCTCTCCGAAAGGCTGGAAGCCTTCGAGACGACGCTGCGCGCCCACGGCGGCCTTGCCGCGGATCGCATCAGCGAACATGCGCGCGGCTTCACCGACACAGTGTCGGGCCATCTGGACTCGATCGAAAAAGCGGTCACCGTGCATGGCGCGGCCTTCACCGATCAGCTCGCGGAACGCGCCGCCTCGATTTCTTCGGCGCTCTCCTCGCAGGTCGACGCCTTCGAGCAGCGCTCGACGGACAAGATGCGCGAGGCCGCCGAGCGGCTGGACGAGCTTGTCGCCCGAATCGACGGCGGCCTGGAAGCGCGCTCGCAGACCTTCAACGATGCGCTGGCGCGTCGCGCGATCGAGATCGCCCGCGTTCTGGGCGAGGGCGGTCGCGAAGTGACGCTCGCGCTCGACAGCAAGGCGCGCGAGATCGACGAGGCCTTGCTCGCCCGTACGACCGAGATCAGCGACACGCTCGGCGCCAAGGCGAGCGAAATCAACGACACGCTCGGCGCGCGCGCTGGGCTCATCAGCGAGACGCTGGGCGCGAGGGCGAACGAGATCAACCAGACGCTCGGCTCCAAGGCGAGCGAGATCAACCAGACACTCGGCGGTCGGGCGGAAGAGATCGCCGCGACCCTCGATGGGCGCATTCAGCAGTTCGAGGATCGCGTGGTGCGCCGTCTCGACAGCGTGTCGAACGAGATCGACAGCCGTGGTCGCGAGGCGAGCGACGCGTTGCATGCGCGGCTCGTCAGCGCGCATGACGCGATCAAGTCGCGCACGGACGAAATCTCGGGAGCGCTCGACGAACGCATCGGCCGGTTCGAGGAGAGCGTGGTCAACCGCCTGCAGGCGGTCTCCGCCGACATCGACCAGCGCGGCCATTCGGTTCTGGAGACGCTCGCGCAGCGTATCCAGGAAATCTCGACCACGCTGACGGACGCGCGGCGCGAGCTCGATGTCGTGCTGCATACCCGCACGGGCGAATTGTCCGATGCGCTGGTGCAGCGCGTCGCCGGCATCAACGCCGAGCTCAACAAGGAGCTGGGCGCGCTCGGGACCTCGATCGACGAACGCGGCAAGGGGCTCGCGGAGCTCCTTTCGGCGCGCACCGGCGATCTGCATTCGATCTTCGACACCAAGGGATCGTTGCTGATCGACCTCCTGACCGCGCGCGGCGACGAAGTCTCGAAGGAACTCGCGTCCGTCGGCGAACTCGTCACCAACGCCATCGAGCAGCGCGGCTCGGCCGTGGTCGAACATCTCGCACGCAAGCAGGGCGAGGTCGCGGTCGCGCTCGACCGTTCGACGGCGGCCCTGCGCGAGGCGATCGAGACGAGCGCGGGCCAGTCGGTCGGCGCCGTCACCGGCGCGCACGAGAAGATCCGCAACGAACTGACCGAAGTGCTCGGCCGGCTCGGCGAGACCAATACGGCGTTGCAAACGATCGTCGGCCAGGCGTCGACCGGCCTTTCGGCGCTGGATACGACTCTCGCCGAGAAGCTGCGCGAGATGCGCGGCGCGATCGAGCAGGCGTCCGCCGATCTCACGCGCGCCACGGGCGCGGCCGCCTCGGTCGTCGGCGACGCGAGGGGGATCGTCGGCGAGGTGGATGCGCATTCGGCCTCGCTCGCCCAGAGCGCGGCCGAACTCGCCCGCACGCAGTCCGAACTCGACGAGACGCTCAACGCGCGTCGTCGGTCGCTCACCGACCTGCTGACGCAGCTCGAGGCGCGGCGCGACGATTTCGACAATGTGCTCACCTCGTTCGCGGGCCTCGTCGAAAACTCTTTCCGTCAATCGGAAGCGCGCGCCCGCGAGATCGGCGGGTTCCTGACCGAAGCTTCGCAATCGACCGTCGCGTCGGTAGAACAGCAGTTCGGCGAAATCCGCGCCGCGACCGGCCGTGAACGCGAACGTACGGCGGCGGCGTTGCGCGCCGCCTACGAACAGGCCAACGAGCAGATGACGCGCCTGTTCGGCGAGGCGACCGAACGCTTCTCGACGGCGGCGACGGACATCCGCTCGATGACGGCCGAAATCCAGCGTGAGCTGGAGACGACGCGCGAACATGTTTCGCGCGGCGTCGCGGACCTGCCGCGCGAGACGGCGGAGCAGGCGAACACGATGCGGCGCATCGTCGGCGACCAGATCAAGGCGTTGAACGAACTGACATCGATCGTAACGCGCGCCGGCGGCGGTCGCGATGTGGCGGAAGCCGCGCCGGCCATGCCGGCGGCGCGCCACATTGCGCCGGCGTCTCAACCCGCGCCGGAGTTGCGCCGCACGATCGAGCCACAGCGCCCGCAGGAAAGCGTTGCGCCGGCGCCTGTCGCCCCGCCACCGTCCGCGCCGGAGCCGCAGCGCATGCGCATTCCCGCGCCGTCGCCCGCGCGCCCCGCGCCGGAGCCCGTCGAGCGCGGCGCCGGCTGGCTGACGGACCTGCTCGCCCGCGCCTCCCGCGACGAGGAGGGCGAGCGTCCCGCACAGCCCGCGCCCAAGCCGATCGACTCGCTCGACGCGCTATCGCTCGACATAGCGCGCATGCTCGATCACGAGGCGGTCGTGGATCTGTGGGAGCGCTATCGTCGCGGCGAGCGCAATGTGTTCAGCCGTCGGCTCTACACCTTGCAGGGCCAGCAAGCCTTCGACGAAATCCGCCGCCGCTATCGTGGCGAGCGCGAATTCCGCGAGACGATCGACCGCTACATCCACGAGTTCGAGCGGCTCTTGTCGGAGGTCGGCCGCGACGATCGCGATGGATCGCTGGCCAAGTCCTATCTCGTGTCGGACACGGGCAAGGTCTACACGATGCTGGCGCATGCGGCGCAGCGGTTCGAGTAGGGCCGCGAAATCGCGAAAAATCAAGGCGGCGCTTCGGCGCCGCCTTTTTTCTTGTGGGCCACGGGTCGCTGGATCGACACCCACCAGATGGATTGCTTCGCGGGCATGTCGTCGGGCGCGCGGCGGAGGTTCACGCCCGACAGCCGGCTGTCAGATCGCTCGCGCCGTCCAGGTCACCATCTGGCGCAGCACATTCGCCAGCGTCGCGTCGAGCGCTTGCGCCGCCTTGCCGTCGGCCGTTCGGTCGGCCGGCGTCGTCGCGGAGAATATCCTGGCGGCCACCGGCCTGCCGGCGCCATCGGAGACGATGCGGGCGGACAGTTCGATGCGCGCGATATTATCGACGACGTCGACCTCGAAGCGCCTGATATCGACATGCAGCGAATAATCGGAGACGCCGCCGGGGCGCACGACCGATTTCACGAGATGCGCGTTCTCGAACGAGGCGATGATCTTGGATTGCAGCAGGGACGGCAGATTGCCGGCCCATTTCGCGCCCGAGAGATAGGCGAGCTGGTCGGGGCCGGTTCGGATGACGATGCGCTCGGAATCGAGCGGGCCGTCAGCGACGGGTTCGGCGACGGCCAGAACGCCCCGGATGGCGCCAGCGCGCATCTTGCCCATGGGCGCGGCGGCGAGATCGAAACTGGCGAGCTGACTTCCGCCGCAGCCCGCCAGCAGCAACGCGGGCGCAGCGATCGTCGCAAGGGTCAGAAAGCAGCGACGAAAGGGACGCATAACAGCGTCTCCCGCCGTCGCTGCGCGCGACGGACCGGGCTCAGGCAGTATCGGGCCGGATCGAACACGCTGCGCCATGACCTCATCAACACCAGATCGGCGCGCACACGCAAGTGTTCGACCGCACGGACGTTAATTTACTCTCCCCTCTACCGGCCCTTGTACTCCGGCAGTTCCGGCTTGCCGCCGAATATCACCTGACTCGGGTCGCGTTTGATCGAGCGCACGGCCTTGTTGATCTCGTCCAGCGTCTTGCGGCCGTCGGCGGCTAGCGCCTCGTATTGCCGCAGGCCAGGCCCGGTGAAGCGGGTGATGCCGGCGGCGATCTCCTTCAGGCGGGAATCGACGTTGTCGGCGGTTCGCTTGAAGGCGCGCGCGGCCTCGCCAATGCTGACGATGGTCTTGTGGACCTCGCCCTTACTGTCGCCGAGCAGGCCGTTGACGTTGTCCATGGCCGTGTCGAACTTGCGCGCGGACGAGTTCAGATTGGCGATCAGCGAACCCATGTCGCTCGAATTGTTGGCGAGCGCGTCCGAGAAGGTCTTCACATTGGCCACGGTCTTGTTGATGTCGCTCGAATTGCTGTCGAGCAGCTTGTTGCCGCGGTCGATGAAGGCGCCGAGCTGGTCGGCGATGCGCTGGCCGGTCTCGAGCAGGCTCTGGAATTGCGAGGGATCGGCGCGCAGGGTCGGATAGTTTTCCTTGTCCTGGATCTCCAACGCCTTGGCGGACGGGCTGCCGCCATAGAGCGCCAGCGAGGCGACGCCGGTCAGGCCTGACATTTCGAGGCGCGCGCGCGTATCCGTCTTCACGGGAGCGTTCTTGTCGACCTGGATATGGGCGATCACCTCGCCGGGATCGGTCGGGTTGAGGCCGAGGCTGGTGACGTCGCCGACGCGCAGGCCGTTGAAGGTGACCGCCCCGCCGCGCGAAAGCCCCGCGACCGAACCAGAAAAGACGACATCGTAACCGCGTCGCGCGGCCGTCTTGTTGGGGCCGGAGAACCAGAACACGAAGCCGAAGGCGGCGAGAATGACCGCCAGCGTGAAGGCGCCGATCAGGATGTAGTTGGCGCGGGTCTCCATCACAGACCTCCGGCGGTGGCAGGCGTATGTCGATCGTCGCGCGTGAGCGCCAGAACCCGGCCGCGCTTGCCCCGGAAATAGGCTTTGACCCATGAGTGCTGGGAAGAAAGCATGGTCTGAATCGTCCCTTCGGCAATCACCTTGCCCTCTGCGAGCGCGGCGATCCTGTCGCAGATCGCATAGAGGCTGTCGAGGTCGTGGGTGACCATGAAGACGGTGAGCCCCAGCGTGCGCTGGAGCGTCTGAATGAGGTCGTCGAATTCGGCCGCGCCGATCGGGTCGAGGCCAGACGTCGGCTCGTCGAGAAAGACGAGTTCAGGATCGAGCGCGAGCGCACGGGCAAGAGCGGCGCGCTTGATCATGCCGCCGGACAGCTGCGAGGGGAATTTGTCGGCGGCGTCGCGCGGCAGGCCGACAAGCTCGATCTTGAGCAGGGCCAGCTCGTCCATCAGGCGCTGCGAGAGATGCAGATGCTCGCGCATCGGCGCCTGCACGTTCTGCTTGACGGTGAGGCCGGAAAAAAGCGCGCCCTGCTGGAACATCACGCCGTAGCGGCGCTCGAGCGCGCGGCGCTCGTCCATATCCACCTTGTCGAGGTCCTTGCCGAAAACCTCGATCTTGCCGGAGCGCTTCTGCACCAGACCGAGGATCGTGCGGGTCAGGACCGACTTGCCCTGGCCGGAGCCGCCGACGAAACCCAGAACCTCGCCGCGCCGCACGTCGAGGTCGAGGCCGCGCATGATCGTCTTCGGGCCGAAGGCGACGACGAGGTCGCGCACGCGGATGATCGCGTCCGGCCCCTTCGTTTCGTCGCTCGGCTCGACCGTCATGCTCAGTACTCGATTGCGGCGAAGAACATGGCGAAGAGGCCGTCGACCACGATCACCATGAAGATGGATTTCACGACCGAGGACGTGACCTGCCGCCCCAGCGATTCGGCCGATCCCTGAACGGCGAGCCCCTCCATCGCGCCGATCAGGCCGATGACCAGCGCCATGAACGGCGCCTTGATCAGCCCAACCATGAACGTATTGAATCCTATGGCAGTTTTGAGGCGATCGAGGAAGGCGTCCGGGCTCAGCCCGGCGTAGCCCCAGGAAACGACGAGACCGCCGAATATGCCGGCCATGTCGGCCAGGAACGTCAGAAGCGGCAAAGCGACGATCAGCGCCAGCAGTCGCGGCGTCACCAGCACGTCCATCGGCGAGAGGCCCATGACCTTCAGCGCGTCGATCTCCTCGCGCATCTTCATCGAGCCGATTTCGGCGGTGATGGCCGAGCCCGAGCGGCCGGCGATCATGATCGAGGTCAGCAGAACGCCCATCTCGCGCAGGATGAGGATGCCGATCATGTTGACGGCAAAGGTCTCGGCGCCGAAGTAGCGGAGCTGGAAAATACCCTGTTGGGCGACGATGCAACCGACCAGAAAATTGATCAGCAGGATGATCGGCACCGAGCGCAGGCCAAAGCTCTCGAGGTGGTAGATCAGCGAGGTCATGCGGAAGAGATGCGGGCGGGCGAGCGCCCGCAGCAGCGCGACGACGGATTCGCCGAGAAAGCCGATGCCGTGCAGCAGGTCATGCCAGGCGCCGACGACGCTCGCGCCGACATCGGCCAGCATGTCGCTCAGGGGATGGGAGGGCGGTGGTTTCGGCGGTTCGAAATCTCGCCAGTGGGCGGCCTCCAGCAGCGTGGATTGGGCCGTGCGGGCATTGGCGATCTGGCTGTCGACGCCGGCGTTCTGCAAGATCTTGCGGGCGCGGTCGATCAGCCAGGCGCCGCCGGTGTCCATGCGCTCGACATTGGCGAGGTCGATCACGGCCGCGCGCGCGCCGGCCGCGGCGCCGATCAGGCTGTCGGAGGCGCGCTCCATCTCCGCGCCTGATTCGAGCGTCCAGTCGCCGCCGAGGTTCAGGCGGGTCTCGTCGCCGGCGCGCTCGACGGCAAATCCGGGCTTGGCGTGCATGAAACTCCACACATCGCGTCCGTTTCCCCATTCACGGCGCGAAGGCGCGCGAAGAGTCTCATATTTCGCGGTTGCGGGAAAGATTGGGCGATCCGCCCTGCTTCTGTAACCATCGGCGGGCCGAGCCACGAGATTCGCATGACCCGCACCCTGACAATCGCCGTCGAGCGCTTTCCCATCGCCGGAACCTTCACGATTGCGCGCGGCGCCAAGACGGAGGCCGTGGTCGTGAAGGCGACGATTTCGGATGGCGCCGCGATTGGGCGGGGAGAATGCGTGCCCTATGCGCGCTACGGCGAAAGCGTGGAGAGCGTGAGCGCGGCCATCGAGGACGCACGCGAGGCGATCGAGGCCGGCTGTGACCGGGCGGCCTTGCAGGACCTGCTGCCGGCCGGCGCCGCGCGCAATGCGCTGGATTGCGCGCTGTGGGATTACGACGCGAAGCGGCTCGGCGTCCCCGCCTTCCAGATTGCCGGTCTGCATCGTCTCTCGCCGGCGACGACCGCCTATACGATCTCCGTCGGCGCGCCCGAGGTCATGGCGGAAGCCGCCGCGAAGGCCGCCGCGCGGCCGGTGCTCAAGATCAAGCTCGCCGGCGCCGGGGATCCCGAGCGAATCGCCGCCGTGCGCCGCGCCGCGCCCGAGGCGCAGCTGATCGTCGACGCCAACGAGGCCTGGGCCGTGGCCGACCTCGAAATCCATTTCGCCGCCTGCGCGGCGGCGGGCGTAGCGCTGGTGGAGCAGCCGCTGCCGGCGGGGCAGGATGCGGCGCTGGCGCATCTGATCAGACCGATCCCGGTTTGCGCCGACGAGAGCGTGCATGACCGGGCCGGGCTGGGGGCGCTGCGCGACCGCTACGACGCCGTCAATATCAAGCTCGACAAGACCGGCGGGCTGACCGAAGCGCTGGCGCTGGCGGCAGAGGCCGAGCGGCTCGGCTTCTCGCTCTTCGTCGGCTGCATGGTCGGCACCTCGCTCGCCATGGCGCCGGCCATGCTGCTGACGGCGCGCGCGCAATTCGTCGATCTCGACGGGCCGCTCCTGCTGGCGCGCGACCGCGAGCCCGGCCTCGTCTACGAGGGTTCGATCGTGCATCCCCCGGCGCCGGGACTATGGGGCTGACCAGGGCCAGATAGAGCTTCGAAAATTAAATTCGTATTTACTTCCGAGACTTACCCTAAATAGACCATCGATCGCTCCCGGCCCGGTCTGATCATGCTTTCGAAAATTTTGCCTGTGGCGCGGCTTCGCGCATGTCGATTCTCCCAGGATTCCAGCGGCGCTGTCGCAATTCTCTTCGCGATTGCGTTGTTGCCCATCCTGATGGCGGCGGGCGGCGCGATCGACTACGCCGCCAGCCTTCGCGCAAAGCAGTCGCTCGACACGATGGCGGATTCCGCGGCGCTCGCGGCGGCGGAATTCGCATCGCAGGAATATCGCAACGGCAATTCGAACTGGAACGCAGCCGGCGTTGCTGCGGGTCAGAAGGCCTTCAATGCAGGCGTCGTTTCCAGTCGGACCGACATCAGCGTCGGCGCGCCGACCATCACCATATCGCTCTCGGGCCAGATCATGACGGCGACGGTGAGCTACGCCGCGGCCGTCCGCACCAATCTCATGCGAATCGCGCATATCGACACGATGAACGTCGCCAATTCCATGACGACGTCGGTCACGGTCGCAAAATACACCGACCTGCACATCGTCATCGATAATTCGCAATCCATGGGCATGGCTGCTTCCGCCGCGGATGAATCGATTATCCAGACCGCGCTCGGCACGACCTGCTTCCTAGGCTGCCATCTTCCGACCTGGGACACGGTCGCATCCTATCGCGCGGCAGGTGCGACCTTACGCATCGACGTCATCAAGAACGCCGTCGTCCAGTCTCTGAGCGGGCTGAGCTCGTCGACTGCCGCCGGCACGATTCGCGTCGCGGTCTACACGTTCAATAATACGCTGACGCAGGTCTTTCCGCTGTCCGGCAACCTGACCGCGGCGATCGGCGCCGTGAATTCAGTCGACCTTTCGACCGACGGCGGCGGCACCAACATCACCTATTCGCTCAATTCGCTGAACGCGATCCTTCCCACGCCCGGTTCCGGCATGAACGCGGCCAGCCCCAAGGGCGCGGTGCTGCTGTTCACCGACGCCGTTCAGGACCACGAGCAATGGCACGCCTCGAGCGGTTGGACGAACGATCCGAACTGGGTTCCCTACTACCCGTCTGTCTACAACCAGTGGGACTATCAGCCGATCGATCCCGGCGGCTGCGCGCCGATCAAGAGCAAGGGCTATTCGATGCTCGTGCTGAACGCTCAATACGTTATCACCAGCACCGATCTCGCGGAGCAGAGCCGCTACGGCGATATCCAGAACATCGTGCTGCCGGCCGTGCCCGCCAACATCCAGGCCTGTTCGACCGGAGCCGGCCATTTCTATTCCGCCAATTCGCCGACGCAGATCACGGCGGCGGTCACCAGCATGTTTGCCAGCGCCGCCAACAATCTGGCGCGTCTCACGCATTGACGCGCCACTGGCAGGCTCAGAACCGCCGCCCAATATAGCCTCGAAGCGCAGCCCACGCGCGAGAGGAGGCGGGCGATGAGGCTTCTGGCTTTGATCGGCGTGCTGGCGATCGCCGGCGCGCTTGCCGCAGGCGGCTTTTTCCTCGGCGGGTTTTTCGATATTTCCACGTCATGGGACGATCCTCCGCCAGTCGCCAAGGCGATCGAGCGCGCGCGCGACGCATCGATCGCGCGCCATGCGATAGACAGGCCGCCGGCCGATTTCGGTTCGCCGCAGCGCGTGCAGGCCGGCGCGCGCGCCTTCTCCACGCTCGGCTGCGTGAATTGCCACGGGGCGCCGGGCGTCAAATGGCAAAAATTCGCGGAGGGCATGAATCCGTCGCCGCCCGACCTGAAGGAGGCAGCAGCCGACCTGACGCCGGGGAAAGTCTTCTGGGTCGTCAACCATGGCATTCGCATGACCGGCATGCCGGCTTTTGCGGGCGTAGCCTCGGACGACGAATTGTGGTCGCTCGCCGCCTTCGTGAAGAAGCTGCCGGACGTCTCGGACGCGGATTTCAAGGCGTGGACCGCACCGCCTGCCGCGCCGACCCCGTCCCCTGCCGCGCCGGCCGAGGCGCCGAAACAGTAACTACGCGCGGAAATCCGTGAGCGACGCGCGCCGCGCCCTTCGCCGGTTCGTCGTCGCGGCGGGGCTCGTCGCGGCGGCGCTGTTCGTAATCGTCGGTCTCGCCTTCGATCTGCAGACCTACGGCGACGGCTCGATCTTTTCCTATGCCGTAGCGACGCGCGAAGTCTGGGCCTTCCACTGGCACAATATCGCGACGCGCGCCGCGACCTACGCGCTGACGCTGGCGCCGGGCGAAGTTACTGTCGCGTTGACTGGCGCGCCGTCGGCCGGCGTGTTCGTCTATGGCCTGTTCCTGTTCGTCGCGCCGGCCGCTTCGCTCGCCGCGACCTTTGCGCTCGATCGCGATGGCGAGCGTCCGTATTTCGTCGCGGCCTGCGCCGCGACGGCCTTGCTCGCGCCGCTCGTCTTCGGCTTTCCGACGGAAATGTGGATCGCCGTCGCGTTGTTCTGGCCAACTTTTTCCTGCGCAATGACCTGCCGGGTATCATCAGCTTCGAGCGCGCTTCTGGCCGTTCTGACTTGCGCACTCGTCCTGTCGCACGAAGGTGGTCTCGTGCTCGGCTTCGGAATGGTCGTGGCGACAGCGCTGCGCGGTTTTCGCGATGCGCGGTTTTTTCGCGCGCTCGCGAGTTATGGGTTCGCCGTGGTCGCATGGCTTGTGGTCAATCAGGTCGCGCAACCCGATTCCTATTTCGGCGAAGTGCGGTTGCGCGCGGCCTCGGAATTTTTCGAAGCTAAAATTTTTACGAGCCCGCTGCTGATGCTGTTGGTCTCGGCGCTCGTCGGCTATGCGCTCGCGCTTGCGGCGTTCTCACGCATCGCGTCGCGTCGCGCGCCGCTAATCGCCTCGCTTGTCGTCCTGGCCGCGCTCGTCCTCTGGTGGGCGCGGTTCGATCCCGCGCTGCATGCCGACAACAGATATTACCTGCGCACGATCCTGCTGATCGGAACCTGCGCTTTCGCCGCGGCCGCCGGCCTGATGCGTCTCGCGGATGAGAAGACGGTCGTGTCGCGCATCGCGCCGCTCGCGCGCGTGCTTGCCTTCCTGAAGACCGACTTTATCGCTCGTGGCGCCGTCGGCGCGATGTCGCTGGTTCTCGCCGTACACGGCGTCGAGGCCGCGAAATTCGTCCACGGCTTCGTCGCATATCGCGCCGCCGTGCGGTCGTTGGCGACAGGCGACGCCGCCGATCCCGAACTCGGCGCGCCTTTCTTCGTATCGTCGAAACCCATTGCCGGCGATCTCGACCGCCTGTCCTGGTTCTCGACCACGCCATATCTCTCGGCGCTGGTCGCGGATTTCAAGCCGAAGCGGCTCGTGATCGATCCCAAGGGCAATTACTTCTGGCTCTCCTGCGCGACCGCGACGCAGGCCGCGCGCGCGAGGCGCGCCGTGCCGGAAGAGACCCGCGAGATGATCCGCGTCTATTCCTGCCTGCACCGGCGCTAGTCGTCCTTGCGCGGATCGAGGGCTGCGAGGACGGCGAGCGTGAGGCCGAGGGCGGCGACGCCGCACATGAAGAAATAGGCGTGGAGCCCATAGGCTTTCCACAGCGGCCCGCTCAGCACCGAGACGAGCGCGGTCGTCAGCGCATTGGCGCCGGAAATCCAGCCCTGCGCCTGCGCGCGGCGCGTCTCGCCGACGAGGCGCGTGAGCGCGAAGATGGAGCCGAGATGCGTCGCGGCGAAACTGAAGGCGTGCAGCGCCTGCGCGAGAAAGACGAGCGCGGTGCTGGTGGTGGACGCCATGACCATCCAGCGCAGAATGGCGAACAATGCGCCAGCAATCAGCAGGCCGTAGGCGCGGCTGGCGCCGCCGAAGCGGTTGGATGCGACAAAGAAGGCGATCTCGGTCGCCACGCCCACCGCCCACAGCAGGCCAATGACAAAATCACTGTGTCCTTGTGCGCGAAAAGCGATGGAGCCGAACGTATAGACGACGGCATGGCTCGCCTGAATGAGCCCGGCGGCGAAAACGACGAGCACGACGACGCGCGGTCGCGCCACCTTCTCGAGCTTGATCGCGGCGCCGGCGCCGCCGGCGCGCGGATCCTTCGGCGCGAGCGCGAAGACGCCGGCCGTCGCCAGAGCCATCACGCCGGAGATGATGAAGATCATGCTGGCGGGTGAAAAAAGGCCGACGAACCAGCCGCCGACCAGCATCAAGACCAGCACGCTGACCGAGCCCGCGCCGCGCACCAGTCCGTAGTCGAGCAGGCGCTCGCCCGCCACGACGCGACGGCGCGCCTCGCGCAACACGATGGCGTCGGTCAGCGCGATCATCGGTCCCTGGCCGAAGGCGCTGGCGACGATACAAAGAAAGACCAGCGTATAGGCCGGCTGCACGAGGCCGGCGGCGAGGCTGGCGAGCGTCATGGCGACGCCGCAGAGCGCCAGCAGGCGCGCGGCCGCGCCCTTGCGATCGGCGAGCGGGGGCACCAGAAAATTGGCGAGGAAGCGCGCGATCGGCGTTGCGCCCTGGATCAGCGCGATGGATTCGGCGGCAAAGCCGATGCTGGCGTACCACAGCGGCAGAAACGGCAATTGCACGCCGATCGGCGCGAAGACCAGAAGGTTGAGCGCGGCGAGGCGTGACGCCGAGGCGCCGGTGTTCGGGGCGGCTTCGCGCAAGACATTTTCCCGGGACGAGAAGCGCCCAAGGGCGCCGGCCGCTCTCATACCAGATTGCGCGGCGACGCGAAGCGCTGCATGGTCGCCGACCAAACGAGGAGCGCCCGTGAAATTCCCGACGACGATCGCCGGCAGCCTGCCGAAACCCGCATGGCTGGCCGAACCTGAGAAATTGTGGGGCGCCTGGCGCGCGGAAGGCGCCGAGCTCGACCGGTTGAAGCGCGACGCGACGCTCCTGTGGCTGAAGCTGCAAGAAGATTACGGCATCGACATCGTCGGCGACGGCGAGCAGTCGCGCATCCATTTCGTGCACGGCTTTCTGGAACAGATCGAGGGCATCGACTGGGACAAGAAGACGGCGATGGGCATCCGCAACAATCGCTATGTCGTGGAAGTGCCGACGGTGACGGCGCCGATCAGGCGCAAGCAGGCCGTGCATGCGAGGGAGGCGGCGGTCGCGCGCGAGCATACGAAGCGGAAACTCAAATTCACGCTGCCCGGCCCGATGACGATCTGCGACACGATCGCCGATGGACATTATGGACGGCGCGCTGACATGGCCATGGCTTTCGCACGCGCCTTGAACGAGGAGGCGCGCGAACTCGAAGCGCTCGGCGTTGATGTCATCCAGTTCGACGAGCCGGCCTTCAACGTCTTCATGGGCGAGGTCGTCGACTGGGGCGTGCCGGCGCTGGAGGCGGCGATCGCGGGCCTCAAATGCGAGACAGCGGTGCACATCTGCTACGGCTACGGGATCGAGGCCAACATCAAGTGGAAGGAGACGCTGGGCGAGGAATGGCGCCAGTACGAGGCGATCTTCCCGGCGCTCAACAAATCCGCTGTTGGCGGCGTGTCGCTGGAATGCGCGGGTTCGAAGGTTCCGATCTCGCTGATCCGGTTGTTGTCTGACAAGCAAATTCTGGTCGGCGCCATCGATGTCGCGACGAGCAGGATCGAGACGCCGGAAGAGGTCGCCGCCGTCATGCGCGAGGCGATGCAGCACGCCGACTCCGAGCGGCTGCAATGCTCGACCAACTGCGGGCTGGCCCCGCTGCCGCGCGGCGTGGCGGAAGGCAAGCTCGCGGCGCTGGGGGCGGGGGCGCGGTTGTTGCGGGGGCTGTAGGGCTTTTCTCTCCCCGCTCGCGGCAAGGCGTCGCCAAAGGCGACGGGTCGGGGCGGTCGGGAATTGGCGCGATTGTTTCCGACAGCCGCAATCGGGCCCCGCGCGCAATGCCTGCGCACTGTGACCTCCCCGCGAGCGGGGAGGTAGGGAGCGCTCCTCACTCCATCACGGCCGCCTTCAAAATGCATACCATCGTCGCGTGCGCGGGCTTAGGCGAGCGGTTGCGGATGACATGCGGGCGGTCGCAGCGGTAGCGCAAAGTTTCGCCGGCCGCGGCTGTCTCGATCACGCCCGCGACTTCCACTTCCAGCTCGCCCGAGATCACCGACAGGCATTCGATCGAGCCGCGCTGATGCGGGTCGGAGGCCAGCACGCCGCCGGGCGCGGCGGTGAAATCGTACCATTGCAGCCATTCGACCGTCTTGATCCACCCGGTGATGGCGAGCTTGCACTTGCCGTCTTCCGACACGAGGATCGGCGTATCGCCGCGTGAAGACTTTTCGACGAACGGCTCGTCCTCGGTTCCCTGCAGCACGCGTTCGATCGAGACGTCGAGCGCCTGCGCCAGCCGCCAGATGGTGGAGAGGGTCGGATTGGTCTCATTGCGCTCGATCTGCGAGATGATCGATTTGGCGACGCCGGATTGCTCCGAGAGATCGGACAGCGAAAGATTGTAGGCCTTGCGCAGGCGTTGCACGGTGCGTCCAAGCTGGCCGGAAACTGCTGTCGCGCCGGCCTCCAGCGCCTTCTGCTTGTCCTTGCCCTCGACGCCCATGCCACTCCCGCTGTTCGGATCGTTCGGGATGATAGCCGATTTCGTTTGGAATAACGAACGAAAACTGGCCAGTGGCGCGGTATGGGCGCCTGCAAATGAGGCGCCGACTTTGCGCTGGCCCCTAGCTCGACCCATGCGAATTGCTCTAGCTTTTCGCCGCATGCCGATTTGGCCAATGGAGAAAGTCGATGAAGGCGAAACCGATTGCCGCCGCCGTTCTGGTCCTTCTCGGCGCGACCGCGCCAGCGCTGGCGCACCCCGGCCATGGCGACGTACACGGGTTCATCCACGGGTTCGCGCATCCTATCGGCGGGCTCGATCACGTGCTGGCGATGGTCGCAGTCGGCCTGTTCGCCGCGCATCTCGGCGGGCGCGCGCTCTGGGTCGTGCCGGCGGCCTTCGTCACCCTGATGGCGGTGGGAGGCGCGCTCGGCATGAATGGCGTCGGCTTGCCCTATGTCGAAACTGGCATTGCGCTGTCGGTCGTCGTGTTCGGGCTGATGCTGGCCACGAGTCTTGCGCTTCCGGTCGGGCTCGCGGCCGGCCTCGTCGGTTTCTTCGCGATCTTCCATGGGCAGGCGCATGGCGCGGAACTGCCGGTGGGCGCGTCGGGTCTCGCCTTTGCGGCGGGCTTCATGATCGCCACGGCGGCGCTGCATGGGGCGGGAATCGGATTGGGCCTCGGCGCCGGGCGCGTAGCCTCGACGAAGGCTGTGCGAATCGGCGGCGCGGCCATGGCGGCGGCGGGCGTTGGGCTGCTGGCCGGGTGGATTTGAGCGCTTCTCCCTCCGCTGACGGGGAGGTGACAATATTCTCACCGCCCCATCGGCCGCTTCCGGATCAGCTTCAACTGCCGCTCGCGCCAGAGCACGAACAGCCCTGACGCGATGACGACGGCCGAGCCGATGAGGATCGCGATCGTCGGCTTTTCGTTGAAGAAGAGATAGCCGAGCATCACGGCCCAGATGATCGAGGTGTAGTCGAAGGGCGCGATCACGCTCGCCTCGGCGTAGCGCACGCAATCGGTCAGCCATATCTGGCCGACGCCGCCGAGCAGGCCGATCGCGATCAGCCGAAACAGATCGTACCAGTCGGGCGTCGCCCATTTCTGGGACTGGACGAAGTCCGCGAGCGGCGCGCCCGCCGGCCAGACGTAGCCAGCCGTCATCAGCAGGAAGCCGAAGATCGTCGTGAGGACGGAGAAGTAGAAAACGATCGCGCCGGTATATTCGCTGAGCGCGAGACGGCGCGTCTGGATGGTGGCCACCGCCGCGAAGGCCGCGCAGGAGACGGCGGCGAGCGCGCCGAGCCGCGAGCTGGAGCCTTGGCCCAGATGTTCGCCGACCATCACGATCACGCCGAGAAACCCGACTATGACGGCGGCCCAGCGATAGGCGCGCACGGTCTCGCCGAGTACGAGCGCGGCGAGCGCCACCACCAGCAGCGGCGCCAGATAGCCGATGGCCGTGACATCGGGCAGCGGCAACAGCTCGACGGCGAGAAAATACGAGAACATGCCGCATGTGCCCGCAAGTCCGCGCCCCAGGTGACCCAGCGGGCGATGGGTGCGGATGGCGTGCGGGAACTCGCCGCGCGAACGCAGCCAGAAGACCAGCACGACGAGCGCGAACAGCGAGCGGAAGAAAACGATCTGCCCGATCGGATAGCCGTGCGTCAGCTTCGCGACCGTCGCCATCATGGAGAAGGCGAGGGCGGAGCCGACGCGCATCAGCACGCCCTTGGCGACGCCGGCGATTTTCATCTGAAGATCAGATCACCGTATTGAAGGCGCCGCCGTCGATCAGGAAGGACTGGCCGGTGATGTAGCCGGCATGCGCGCTGGCGAGAAAGGCGCAGAGCTTGCCGAACTCGTCCGCCGTGCCGAAGCGTTTGGCGGGGATGCCGGCCTCGCGCTGCCTGCGGAATTCCTCCGGCGTAATTCCCTTCATCGCCGCCATGCGGCCTGTGGCGCTGGCGATGCGGTCGGTGTCGAAGACGCCCGGCAGGATGTGATTGATCGTGACATTGCGGTCGACAAACTGCCGCGCCGCCGCCGCCAGAAAGGCGGTGAGGCCTGCGCGCGCGCCCGACGACAGGTCGAGGCCGACAAGCGAGGTGCGCACGGAGGCGGAGGTGATGTCGATGATGCGGCCGAAGCCGCGCTCGGCCATGCCGTCGATGACCGATTGCACGAGAATGATGGGCGTCATCATATTGGCGTCGAGCCCCGCGATCATTTCTTCGCGCGAAATCTGGCGGAAGTCTTTGGGCGGCGGGCCGCCATTGTTGTTGACGAGAATGTCCGGGGCGGGGCAGACCGACAGCAGCGCCTTGCGGCCTTCTTCCGTGCCGACGTCGCAGGCCACCGGCGTGATTTTCGCACCCGTGGCGGCGGCGATTTCCTTGGCGGCGGCCTCCAGCACATCGGCGTTGCGGCCGTTCATCACCACCTCGCAGCCGGCCTCGGCCAGGGCGCGGGCGCAGCCCTTGCCCAGCCCCTTGGAGGAGGCGCAGACGATGGCCTTGCGGCCGGCGATACCGAGATCCATGGCGTTTCCTCATTGTCGTGCGACGCCGGTCGCGTCGCGTACCTGGTTTCCGCACGGCGCCGGCTGCGCCGCGTATTTGTCCTGTCATGCAGACGTTACGGGAATCTGGTCAATCCCGGCCGGGAACGAACCAGATCGAGATTAGGCCCCCCGACAATGTCGCGACAAGAGCCCGGCCGCTACCGCAGCCTTTTCATATCAGACGTGCATCTGGGGTCGCGCGGCGCCCAGGCCGAGCTGCTGCTCGACTTCCTGCGCCACAACGAGGCCGAGACCTGGTATCTGGTCGGCGATATCGTCGACGGCTGGAGGCTCAAGAAGGGCTGGTTCTGGCCGCAGGCGCACAATGACGTCGTGCAGAAACTCCTGCGCAAGGTGCGCCGCGGCGCGCGCATGGTCTATATCCCCGGCAATCACGACGAATTCGCCCGCGACTACGCAGGCCATTCCTTCGGCGGGGTCGAGGTAATGGAAAGCGCGATCCATCTGGCGGCGGACGGGCGCCGCCTGCTGGTGATCCACGGCGACCAGTTCGACGTCATCGTGCGCCACGCGCGCTGGCTCGCCTTTCTCGGCGACTGGGCCTACGAGACCGCGCTTCTCGTCAACGCTCATTTCAACCGTGCGCGGCGTCTGTTCGGCTTCGGCTACTGGTCCTTGTCGGCCTGGGCGAAACTGAAGGTCAAGAACGCCGTCAATTTCATCGGCGATTTCGAGGAGACGCTCGCCGCCGAGGCGCAGAAGCTGGGCGTCGATGGGATCGTCTGCGGCCATATCCATCATGCCGCGATCCGTCGCATCGGTGCGATCGACTATCTCAACAGCGGCGATTTCGTCGAGAGCTGCACCGCGATCGCCGAGCATGCCGACGGAACTTTCGAGATCCTGCGCTGGCAGACGGTTCTCGTGCAACAGAGCGAGGCTGCGGCGGCGCCGGAGCCGGCGGCCGCCTGATGCGCGTCCTCGTCGTCACCGACGCCTGGAAGCCGCAGGTCAACGGCGTGGTGCATTCGCTGGAGGCCATAGCGCGCGAGGCGCCGGCGCTCGGCGCCGAGATCCACTTTTGCACGCCGGAGGGTTTTCCTACCGTCGGCTTGCCGAGCTACCGCGAGATCAGGCTGGCGATCGCTTCGCCGCGCGCGGTCGCGCAACGCATCGACGCCATCGGCGCCGATCATGTGCATATCGCGACCGAGGGTCCGCTTGGCCTTGCTGCGCGGCGCATCTGCCTGTTGCGGAAGGCGCCGTTCACCACGAGCTATCACACCCGCTTTCCCGAATATCTGCATGCGCGCACGCACTTTCCGATGCGGTGGAGTTATGTGGCGTTGCGCGCCTTCCACAATGCGGGCGCGGGCGTCATGGCGTCCACGCCGCGCCTTGCGCGCGAATTGCAGGAGCGGGGCTTCCGCCGCATGATGATCTGGTCGCGCGGCGTCGACCACGAACTTTTTCGTCCTCGTCCGTCTGTCCTGAATCTGCCGCATCCGATTTTCTTCTACGCGGGGCGCGTCGCGATCGAAAAGAATCTCGAGGCCTTTCTGTCGCTCGATCTGCCGGGCTCGAAAGTTGTGGTCGGCGACGGGCCCGCGCGGGCGGCCCTGCAGGCGGCCTTTCCCGAAGCGCATTTCCTGGGAATGCAGAAAGGCGAGACGCTGGCGCAACTCTATGCGAGCGCGGACGTCTTCGTGTTTCCGAGCCGCACCGACACGTTCGGAATCGTCATGCTCGAGGCCATGGCGAGCGGTCTGCCGGTCGCGGCCTTTCCCGTGTCGGGCCCGCTCGATGTCGCGACGCCGGGGGCCGGCGTCCTGTCGGAGGATTTGCGCACGGCCTGCCTTGGCGCGCTCGACCTGTCGCGCGAGGCGGCGCGCGCCCATGCGCTGCGCTACACATGGGCTGCCAGCGCGCGACAGTTTCTCGACAATATCGGAATCGCGCGGGCGGCCCGGCGCTCAGCAGAACAGCGCCAGCTTTTCCACGATCGGCAGACTGTCGAGGCGCGCTAGCGCTTTCGCGCGAGGGTCGCGCGCGAAGTCCGAGGCGGCAGTCTCGCGCGTCGTTTCCCAGGGCGGCGTCGCGAGCGGCGGGGCCGTCGTCTTCGGCGCGAGGACCTCGCCATCCGCGCGCGACGGCCGCAGGCCGGCTGCTTCGCGTTCCAGTTCCGTGCAGAGGGCGGGATCGGCGCCATCCTCGCGCAGGCGCCACGCTATGTCGCTCAGACGTTCGGCGAGCGCCGCGTTCGCTTCAGCCGGCGCGACGAGCGCGCGTTCAGCTTGCGGCGCGACTTGTGGCGTCACTTGCGGCTCGGCGGTCGCCGCGGGCCCGCCTGCCATTATCGCCTCGAGCCGGTCGACGGCGTCTGTCAGGCGCTGCGTCTCGGCGGCGCGCTGGCGGCGGGCGTATTCCAGCAGGAACCAGCGGCCGCGCGCCGTTTCCATGACCGCCTGCTCGATCATGGAATAATCCGCCGATGAAAGCCCCGGCGGCGGCGTGATGAGGCTGAGGTCGTTCAAGACGCGTCGGTCCCGGGCCGCGAATCGCTTGGCCAAGCATCGGTCAAAGACGCGCGGAATCCAAACCGCCGCAATATCTGCGTGCTCGGCGGCTCAGGCGGCGGCAGGCTGGCGCAGCATGTCATGGCGCTGCGTGCGGTTGCGGCCAGCGCTCTTGGCGACGTAGAGGGCGGCGTCCGCGCGCTCGACGATCTCCTCGAGCGTGGCGTTGCGCGTCGAGGCGCTGGCGACGCCGAAGCTCGCCGTGCAGACGCCGCGCGGATTGCCCTCGTGCGGAATTCCGAGGGCGGCGATGGTCGCGCGAATGCGTTCGGCGACGATTTCGGCGACCTCGGCGTCGGTGTCCACCAGCAGCAGCAGGAATTCCTCGCCGCCGAGACGGATCGCGACGTCGGACGTCTCGCGCAGCTCCGCGGTCGCGCAGGCGGCGATGCGCTTGAGGCAGGTGTCGCCGCGCGAATGACCGTAGGTGTCGTTGAAACTCTTGAAATGGTCGGCGTCGAAGATGATGGCGGCGACCTGCATCGGCGCGTTGTCCCAGAGGGCGCGCGCGCGCTTTTCGAGAAAGCGGCGATTGCCGAGGCCGGTGAGGGCGTCGGCGTTGGCGTCGCTGTCGCTCATTTCGGCGCGCAACTGGTCCCGCACCGACAGAAGATAGAGGCGGCGCTGCTCGCGCGAGGCAAGGTAGTTCGAATTGATGATCACGCCCGCGATCGCCGCGAAAGTCATGGCGTTGACAATGGCGACGGGCGCCGGGGTTTCGCCGCGCAGGATATTGGCGGCTGTTATCATGACGAAGATCGTTCCCGCCAGTCGGATGCCCCAGATCAGGGGCATGCGCTGGATTGCTGAGACGCACAGATAGATCATCGGCGCGAAATAGATGTAGCGCGCCGCATATTCGGATGTCGTGATCGTATAGATGGCCGAGACTTGCGCCACCATGGCGACAGCGATGGAGGCAGCAAGAGTTTCCCGCCACCTGGGGCTTGTGATCGACGGCAAGAGATGTGCGACCAGCAGCATCCATGGCGTGACGACGAACAGATGCAGCGCGGTCGCCAGCAGGAAAGTGTCGGGCGCGAGCAGATATTCGCAGAGGATGAAGAGGTTGTAGATGATCGCGGTGCGCAGCGTGGTCTTGACGAGGAAGCGCGCGCGGCGCGGCCCGGTCTCGCGCTCGAAGCGGGCTTCGAGCGCCGGCGGAAAAGCGAAGGCGCCCCGCCGCGAAGCGACGAGTTCCTCGACTTCCTGCAACGAGATCGCGTTTGCGTCCATGCCTCGCCCGTTCGCCGGGAATCGCCTTGCGCGTCCTTGTGGCGTGGGAGGCAGTTTTACTTCGACGTCTTAATTATTCGCGTTTCATTTCGAACAATTGTAAGCAACCTTGTGTTAATCATGAAATATCCCGGCGTTCCTTGCCGTCGCCGAACAGAAATGGCGCGACATCCTTTACGCCGGGTTGCTTCAAAGCGGCGAAGGGCATGGGACGGCAGACCGCCATGGCCGAGAGCCCGATGCGGGTCGTCAGCATGCCGTTGAGCACGCCCTCGCCGAGTTTCGCCGACAGGCGTGCTGCAATTCCGTGGCCGACGACCTGCTGCACGAGCGAGTCGCCGATCGCCATGCCGCCTGTGATGGCGAGATGCGCGCCGACGGAGCGGGCGAGCCGCACGAAGCCGAGTAAGCCCGGTCGACCACCGTAGATTTCGGCAATGCGTCGCAGCAGTCGGATGGCCTGGCCTGCGACGAAGAGAACGTCGACAAGCGCGCGCGGGCTGATGGCGGTGACCATCGACACGCGCTTGGCGGCGGAAGCGATCTCGCGATTGGCTTCAGCGTCGAGCGGCGCCATGAGGTTGCGTTCGGCAATGTCGATGAGATCTCGGCCGTCGACGATTTCGCGGGTCAGATCCTTCACCAGCGCCCGTGCGCGCGCCGTGTCGGGGCGGTTCGCATAGAGAGACAGAAGTTCGGCGGCTCCGGCGCGCGCCGCGTCGCGATCGTCCTCGTCTCTTGCACGTGCAAGCGAGGCGTGCAGTGTCGCGATATGGCGCTGGCGGAAGATCGCGCGCATTTCGCGCAAGGCGAGCGCGAGCAGCGAGATGACGACAGCGGTCGCAAGGCCGACGCCGATCCAGCCGAGCGCCGCCGAGCGTGCGAACAGGTCTTCGACGATACGTGTCGCCCAAAGGCCGAGCGCCATCGAGACCAGTCCGCCGAGCGCCGACCATAGCAGACCGCCCCACGAGAACAGGGCGCGCGCGCGCATGCCGCGCGCCTGTGCGATCTCGGTCGCTTCTTCCGCGTCGCGCGGTTCGGCCGGCTCGTCCTGCGGCGCGAATGCGTCCGGCGTCGTCTCGACCATCACGCCGCCTTTACGGATGCTTTCGTGCGTCGGCGTTTCGCCGTCGGCGAGGACGATGCGGTCATCGTCGAGGCGGAAAGCGCGCGGGCGCTGGCGTTCGTCGCCGCTCATTGCAGGCGATCTCCCAGAAGGAATTCCAGCGCGCGGTCGAGCCGGATGGAGGGCAGGGGCAGCGGTTCGCCGTCTTTGGCGAGGCGCGGGGCTGGCGGACGGAAGCGCACGAAGCGATAGTCGGCGGCGCCTTCGGGCACGCCAAGCCCGTCGCCGCGAAACACTGCTTTCGGATCGGCGGGCAGTTCGCCGGGAAAGATCGCGACCTCGCCCTTGCCGTCGAAAGTCTCGCCGTCGATACGCTCGCCGGGCAAGGGAACGCCGACGATGGCGTCGAGTTCGCTCTTTTCGCCGAGCAGGCGGCCCTGCTTCACCTTCGCCTCGCGCGTCGCGCGCACGGCGGCCAGCGCCACGACGTCAACATGCGCGCCGACGTCTTCGGCGCGTGCGATCGCGCGCGCGGTGAGAAGGCGCAGGATGTTTTCCAGCCGGTCGTGGCTGGTGTGATGCAGATGATCGGCCTTGGTCGCCGCAAACAGGATGTGGTCGATCTTCGGACGGAAGATCGTGGAGAGAAAACCCGAGCGTCCCGCACGAAACGCGACGAGGATTTCCGACAGCGCGGTTTCGAGATCGCGCACGGCGGCGGGGCCGGAGTTTAGGGCGGACAAAGCATCGACCAGCACGATCTGGCGATCGAGCCGCGCGAAATGATCGCGGAAGAAGGGCTTCACCACGTGCGCCTTGTAGGCCTCGTAGCGGCGCTCCATCATCGCGGCCAGCGAGCCCGAGGCGAAGGCCGTGTCGTCTTCCACATGCAGCGGCGCGAAGGTCAGCGCCGGCGATCCTTCGAGCTCGCCGGGCATGAGGAAACGGCCGGGCGGCAGAGTGGAGAGCGCGTAGGCGTCAGCGCGTGCGGCGCGCAGGTAAGCGGTGAAGAGTTCCGCGAGGCGCTTGGCCTCCGCCTCGCTTTCGGGCGCGGTTGCCGCGACCGCCAGAGTCGCGCCGCGCCAGTCGGCCGCGAATGGCGCGCGTGCGGCGGCAGCGCTCGCTTCCAGCGTCTCACGCGACCATTGCGCGTAAGACTTGGTCAGGAGCGGCAGGTCGAGGAGCCATTCGCCGGGATAGTCGACAATGTCTATGGTGAGTACGGAGGGGCCCTGCCGCAGGCCCTTGCGCCGTTCGAATTCGAGCGTGAGGCGCAGTTCGGAAATGCGGCGCGTCGATTCCGGCCAGTGGCGTTCATCGACATTTGCGCCTCCCGTCAAGGCGGCGAGATGATCCTCGTAGGCGAAGCGCGGCACGTGGTCGTCTGGCTGCGGCTGCAGTTTCGCGCGCATCAGTCGCCCTTCGGCATGAACGCGAAAGACCGGCAGCGCGCGCTCGCCATCCTTGGCTGCCGTCGATGCGCGCAGCAGATTCTGCACCAGGGCGGTGATGAAGACCGTCTTACCCGCGCGCGAAAGCCCGGTCACGCCGAGGCGCAAGCCGGTTCCCGTCACGTAATCGGCAAGCGAAGACGCGGCGATGCGGGTCTCGAAGAGAAAATCGGACAGGATCGACACGTCTGGCTCCGGCGGGCGCCTCCGAGATAGGCGTTGGCCAGGCGTTTGCCAACAGGCGCGGAACCGGCGCGGCTTGCCGTGCATTTGTGCGCGGGCGCGGTTGACCCTGTTTCGCCCCGGAACCTAGCATAAGCGAGAGGGGTTGATCGCCCCGGTATGCGGTCGGGCTCGCCCTGAAATCCAACCTCGCGAGGCAAGAAGCGTCGCCCCCACGTCTGCGCGTCCTCTGCGCGAGCGCACTGGTCTTTGCGTCCGCAACCACCGCGGATACCTGGAGGGCGAAGAAGCTCGGCGAGGCGAACGGCTGGACCACGCGCTCCGGATTGCGCGCGTCGAACTCGTGGCGGCTTCTACCGCTCCTTTGGGCCGACATCGGCGCGCGCCGCGATCATCGCCACCGCCGCCTCCACCAGCGCCCGCGTCGCACGCAGCGGGCCGATTTCCACCGCCGCCATATTGGCCAGCGCCTTCGCAAAGTTGCGTGTCGGCTGGCCCTGCGCATCGAACAGCGCGAGATCGGCGTCGGGACCTGCGACGATTCCGGACGCAATGTTCGTCGCATAATTCAGAATGCGCCGCGTCTCGGGCGCGCACGAAAGAGTCGGCAGCGGCGGCAGGCTCGCGGGCATGCGCGGATCCGGCCCCATCGCCACGCCGGGATAGGGCAGCATGGCAAGACGCATGGGCGCCTGCGTCTTTCGCGCGGGGGGCCTCGAAGCGCCGCCTTCCACCGCGCCGATGCCGGCGGCGATGGTTGGCGTCTTCATCATCGCGCCGATGCGGTCTGGCACGATGGAGCGGCGCACGCCGACGACCCTGTGCGCGCCCTTGCCGCGCCTGCGAGGGGCCAGGCCCGGCCGATGCCGCGCCAGCCATTTCGCGCGCAAAGTGGAGCCCAGGCCGCGCGTGGTGAGGCCCTTGGGCTCGGGTCCGAGCAGCTTGCGGCCGGCGATGCGGCGCCCCGGCGCGTGGTAGGTCAACGGCGCGGCGCATTGCGCCGGCGCCCAGCGCTGTACGATGGCGCGCGCGGAATGCAGGCCGAAATCGATGTAATAACGTCGCAGCAATTGCGCCGCGCCGGCCGCCCCTTCGGCGGCGGTGGCGAAGGCGACATGGCCTTCATTGTCGGCGGCGATCTCGCCGGTCCAGCCGGCCTTCTTCACGCACCAGTAATTATTGAGCCGCACGCAGCGCGACAGGCCCTTCAAGTCGCGCCCGAGCGCCAGCGCCAGCGCCCTTTCCGGCGCGAGATCCAGGTTCAGCGCGCCTTGCCTGCGCCAATTGTCGACGGCGCGCTCGGCGGGGCGATATTCGGGCGCAATCAGGCTCGCGACGTCGGGCGCTCGCAGAGAGGAAGCGCCCGACAGGATCGACAGGCCGAGCGCGATCCATTCGAGCGTCATGACGACGCCTCAGTCGAGATCGTCCACGCCCTCGACGAGCATGGAGGGGGTGACGAAACGATCGAGCCGGCCCTGGCCCCATTTGATGTTCGCCCAGGGCGTGTTTCCGAAGTCGATGAGGGCGAGGCCCGACGTCGGATATTTCATTTCCATGTGGGCGAGGCTCTGCGCGTCGCCGGAGCCGCAGATGCGCAGGGCGAAATCGGCGAGGCCGGGATTGTGGCAGACGACTAGCATGGTCTGCACGAGTTCCGGCGTCTTGTGCAATTCGCCGAGCAGGATGAAGTCTTCCGCGAGATAGAGCGCGGGATCGATCAGCGTCTTGAAGCGGCGGCCGGTCTCGGCCATCAGGCACTCCAGCGTCTCGCGCGTGCGATGGGCGTCGGAGACGACCGCCAGATTTGGGATGAGCTTTTCCTCGACGAGATAGCGGCCGACACGGGCGGCGTCCTCGCGGCCGCGACGGGTCAGCGGACGTTCGCGGTCGCCGCCCCCGGCTTCGCGGGCGGCCTTGGAATGTCTGAGCAGGACGAGACGGTGCATGGGCCGAAACTAGCCGTTCCCTCGCCGGAAGGCGAGGGGAGGACGGCAGGCGCCGGGCGGCCTATTTCGGCGTTTCGTCGGGCTGGTATTCGAGGATGTCGCCCGGCTGGCATCCGAGGATCTCGCAGATCTTCTCCAGCGTATCGAAGCGCACGCCCTTCACCTTGCCCGACTTGAGCAGCGAGACGTTCTGCTCGGCGATGCCGATGCGCTCGGCGAGTTCGCGCGAACGCATCTTGCGCTTGGCGAGCATGACGTCGAGGTTGACGATGATAGGCATGGCTACACGATCTGCGCGTTTTCTTCGGCAAGTTCCGCAGCCGAGCGGTAGATCATGCCGAGCGCGACGAAGACGAGCGAGATGACGATATAGAGCACGTCCTCCGTGCGCACGAAAGCGTGCCTGGAGGCGGCGGTGTCGGCGACATGCGCGGTCATCAGCAGAACCGTGACCGGCCGCATCGCGAAGTCGAAGGCGACCGTGACGAGACCTAGCACGCCAATCCGCTGGAGTAGAGACGCGCTGCCCGCTGAAAAGATGTCGCCCTCGAGATAGCGGCCGAACAGGCGCCAGACGTGCCAGCACAGAATGGCGAGCACGAGCCAGTCGAGGGCGGAAACCGCTTCGGCGGCGCGCCATTGCCAGGGCGCCACGCCCGCTATGTCGACCTTGTAGAAATTCCTGAAGGCGCGCTGCACCCGGTCGGCGTTCGACCAGTGGTCGTGCAGCCCCCAGGCGACGAACAGCAGATAGCCGACCGTCAGCCAGCGCACCGCGTGGCACACGAGCGCGATCTTCCTGCGCAGGGCGGCGTGGCGGTGGTCCTCGAACTTTTCGGATGACGGTTCGGCATCGGTCATGACGGGCTCCTGAATTCAGGTTTTCTCATATTGACGAATTAAAAATTTAATGTCAAACATTAAAAATATCATCCCATATATGAGGCGTTCATGTTGTCTCCGTTTCGTATCGCTGCGCTCGCGTCCGCGCTTTTTCTGGCGGGCTGCGGCCATGTCCCCGTCTCCACCATGTGGGCGTTGCGCAATTTCGACGGCCTGAGCGTCGATCCGGCTTTCCTGCGCGCGGCGGTGCGTGTGCCGCGAGCGTTTCAGCCCCGGCCCGGCGGCGTGAAAGTGGTGGCGACCTGGGGCAAGAAGGGCGATCCGGCCAGCGAGCGGAAGGTCGAGATCGTGCTGCGGGAAGCGAGCCTGTCTGCCGAAGGTCCGGCGCTCGCGAAGGAGAATCTGCCGGGAAACAATCTGCACGTGTTTCGCGTCGCGCCAGACGATGTGGCGCGTCTGCGCGCCCTGCAGGCCGAGATCGCGCGCGCGAAGGCCGAGAAGCGGGCCGACCACGGCTCGCTAGGCATGGGCGCCGACGCATGCCGCACCGGCGATCTGACCGATGGACCCATTCTCATGACGACGTTCCTCAAAATGTCCGACGAGACGGGCTGGCTCACCGTGCTGAAGAATGTCGACCTGCGCACGCTCGCCTCGAAGGACAAATCGCTCGAGGAGATCACGCCGCCGTGTGGCAAGCTGCCCCAGCGCGTGGAGGCGGCTGGCTGACGGCCTTGCGTTTGGCCGCGCCCGACAGCACATAGGGCGCAGACGTCATTCGATCGGGGGCCCCTGATGCCGCTTTACGCCTATCGCTGCGAGGATTGCGACAAACATTTCGAGACGCTCGTGCGCTCCGGCGAGACGCCGGAATGCCCGGCCTGCCATTCCATCCATCTCGACCGCCAGCTCTCGCTGATCGCCAAACCCGCGCCGGGCGGCGAGGCAGGAAACGCGTTCTCTGGCATGGAGATGGCCGGCGCCTGCGATGGCGCAGGGGCCTGCGGCACTTGCCCGGCCATGGCGGGAATGGGCGCCTGCGGGTAGGCTGCCTTTGTCATCCCGGACGCCCGAAGGGCGATCCGTGATTCAGCGCAACGATCGCGGCGCTGGATCCCGGCTCTTCTCTTCGCTCCGGCCGGGATGAAATTTCTGGTCCGGAGGACGTCCATGACCAACGAGCTTTTCGTGCCGCTCGGCGCCCGCAAAATCGTTTCCGCCAACGGCGTCGACTTCGAGGTGTGGGAGGCCGGCGCCGGCGAAAAATTCGCTCTGCTGCTGCATGGCTTTCCTGAGCACGCGATCTCCTGGCGTTTTCAGGTTCCGCTGCTCGTCTCGCTCGGCTATCGCGTGTGGACCGTCAACCAGCGCGGCTACGGCGGCACGACCACGCCAGCAGAAAAATCCGCTTATTCTCTGAAGAACCTGACAGAGGACGTCGCCGCGCTGATCGACGCAGCCGGTGCGAAAACCACGACTCTTATTGCGCACGACTGGGGCGCGCTGGTCGCCTGGACTTTTGCGGCGCGAAACATGCGGCCGCTCGAAAAGCTTGTCATCTGCAACGTGCCGCATCCGCTCTGCTTCAAACGCGAATATCAGCGCAATCCGAAACAGCGAAAGAAATCGTGGTACGTGCGCTTCTTCCAGATCCCCTGGCTGCCCGAGACGCTGCTCGGCCGCAAGGGCGGCGCGCCGGTCGCCAAGATGCTGCGCGACACCTGTTGCAATAAGGCGAATTTTTCACGCGACGTGTTGGCGGTCTATGCGGCCAACGCCCTTCGGCCGGGCGGATTGCGCGGCATGATCAACTGGTATCGCCGCGCCATGAACGACGTGATGGCGGCGGCCGACATCGGTGAGCCAATCGAGGTTCCGACGCTGATCTGCTGGGGCGAGAAGGATGTGGCGATCGAGAATTCCTGCCTCGATGGCACGGATCAATATGTGCGCGACCTCAGGATCGTGCGCTTCCCCAATGCCTCGCACTGGGTGCAGCAGGATGCGCCGGACGAGGTGAATGCGGCGATACGGGCGTTCTTGGCGTAGTTGCGGCGGCGCGTCAGTCGTGCGGATTGATCGTCTGCGCGTAGCGCACGATCAGGTACATCACGCCGAGCGCGACGGCTGATGCGACCCATAAAAGGAATTCCTGAGGGCTCGGCAGCGTCGATTGCACGGGCATGGTGATGAGCTTGCGCAGGATGACGACAATCGCGACTTCCACGAACGTGTCGACGTTGAGCGGCTTGCCGCGCATGTAGCGGATTTCGGCCGTAATGAGCGCCGACACCGTCCACAGCAACATCAGCGTACCGAGGCCGTGCAGGAAGCCCTGCGCGAGATTGTCGTGCCGCACGGCATTCATCACGTCGTCGACGAACAGCCAGGTGAAGAGGAGAACCGCAGCGGCGAGCGCCAGCCCCAGCACGAGATGCGCGAAGCCGTTGATCCACGCCATCGCGCGCAGGGCCATGCCGTTGAGCGTCTGGATCACCTTCGGGTCGTGGAAGGCCTGCGTGCGTTCGTCATATGGAAATTTCATGCGGACGCGAGCGTGCCCCATTGCGCGCCCGACCGCCATGCGCTGGCTCAATGCGGTCGGCTGCGCGTCATCCGTCCAACAGGCCGCCCGCCACTAGCATGTCCGCGGTGCGCGGATTGAAGGCGCAAGGAATATCGTACACGAGCGTAAGGCGCAGCAGCGCCTTCACGTCGACATCGTGCGGCATGGGCGTCAGCGGATCGGGGAAAAAGATTAGCGCGTCAATGGCGCCTTCCGCGATCAACGCGCCGATCTGCTGGTCGCCGCCGAGGGGGCCCGACTTCATTCGGCGAATGTCGAGCGAGGGGCAGGTCTCCATGACGACGGCGCCGGTCGTGCCTGTCGACACAAGCGCGCAGCGCGCTAGCGCTCGTTCGTTGCGCTTAGCCCAGGCGGCGAGCGCTTCTTTCTTCAAATCGTGAGCAACAAGCGCGATCGAGGGCATCATGCTGAACTGGCGCGCGCGGCCTGAAAGTCTATTGCTGGCGCGCAGCAGTGGAGTTGCGCTTGGCGCGTTTCGTCGCGAGCTTGGTCTGTACAGCCGATATCGCGGGCGGGACCTGTTCGCGCGCCGCCTCGATCAAGTCGCCGCCGGAATAGCCGTGCATCGGATAGAGGGCGCGGCCGAAGCGCGGCGGGCTCGACTGTGGCCATCCGGCCTCGGCGAGGCGTCGCGTCAGACGCGCGATGACGCCGTCGACATTGGCGAGATCCCGGATGAGATTGAGGCAGACGACGACGCCGCCCTCGATCGTCTCGACATGATCGCTCGGGCGCAGCGCGTCGCGCAGGGTCGCATAGGCGCGCTGCGCCTCGGCCGGGTCGTCGACCGCGAGAAACAGCACGCTCACGCCGCGGCTGTAGTTCGCGGAAGCTTCGGCCGCCATGGATATGCGGCTCTCGAGCGGCAGGTGCGCGTTGGCGGGATCGAAGGGATTTTCGAACGGTAGAGTTTCGAATTCGCGCATTCTGGCCCCGCCGGTCTGCGGGTCGAAATCCGGCTGAACGAGGCCCAGCCGAGCGCGCGTGCCGCGCACGGCGGCGACAACCAGAGGCGCGAGCGCGAGAATGGCGACCAGCGCCGCAAGGGGGATGGAGAAGCGCGCCAGCATTATGGCGCCCACGAGCGCGACTGTGACGTAGAGGAGGACGCGCGACGCGCCAGTAGAACGATTATTCGAGGGAGTGACCATGAGCGCCTCGCAAATTCCAGATTAAAGCGCGGTAACGCTGACAGGCGACTTCCGGTTCGATTTACCATCTGCGCCAGCTTTCCGTTTTCGATCGGAATCTCTTCATGTCGTGGCTTGTCCCCGGCGCAATCGCGTCTAACTAATTCTTCATGCACAGACTTCGCCTTCTCGCTCTCGTCGTCGCCGTTATCGCGCTGCTCGCGCCCGCCGCGCATGTTCTGGAAATGCCCAACAAGCTCAGGATTGACGGGCCGCTTTGGCTCGCCGTCCAGCAATCGCTCTATCGCGGTTGGGGGCCATTCGTCGGCGGGCCGGCCGAGATCGGCGGCCTCGTCCTGACGCTCGCGTGCTTCGTCATGGCGGGCGCGCGGAGGGCGCGCGCGCTCTGGCTCGCGGCGGCGACCTGCTATGTCGTGATGCTGCTCGCGTTCTTCATGTTCAACGCGCCGGTGAATGCGGCGGTCGACAGCTGGACAGCGGCGACGCTGCCCGCCGACTGGGCCTCATATCGCGCGAAATGGGAGACTGGCCACGCCATCGCCGCGGTTTTCGCCGCCGGCGCGCTGATCTTTGTTTTCAGCGCGCACCGGACCGATGCGGCGATCGTCAGGGCGCCCTAGCGCACCAGCTCCTTCATCGCGCCGTCGAGCCCTTCCAGCGTCAGCGGATACATGCGGTTGGTCATCAGCCGCTGGATCATCTTGATCGACTGCGTGTAGTTCCACTGGTTCTCCGGCACCGGATTGATCCAGACCGAGTGCGGATAGGTGCGCGTGACGCGTTCGAGCCAGACATAGCCCGGCTCCTCGTTCATGTGCTCGACCGAGCCGCCGGGCTGGGTGATCTCATAGGGGCTCATCGAGGCGTCGCCGACGATCACGACCTTGTAGTCGTGCGGATAGGTGTGCAGCACCTGCCACAGCGCCGTCTTGTCGGTGAAGCGCCGCGAATTCTGCTTCCACACGCCCTCGTAGAGGCAATTGTGGAAATAGAAATGCTCCATGTGCTTGAACTCGGTCTTGCACGCGGCGAACAGCTCTTCCACCTGCTTGATGTGCCAGTCCATCGAGCCGCCGATGTCGAAGAACAGCAGCACCTTCACGGCGTTGCGGCGCTCGGGCCTGAGCTTGATGTCGAGATAGCCCTGCTTGGCCGTATCCTTGATCGTGTTTTCGAGATCGAGCTCTTCCGGCGCGCCGGTGCGCGCGAACTTGCGCAGGCGACGCAGCGCGATCTTGATGTTGCGCGTGCCGAGTTCGACATCGCCGTCGAGATCCTTGAACTCGCGCTTGTCCCACACTTTTACCGCGCGCCGGTGGCGGCTCTCCTTCTGGCCTATGCGGATGCCTTCGGGATTGTATCCGTAGGCGCCGAAGGGCGAGGTGCCGGCCGTGCCGATCCATTTGCTGCCGCCCTGGTGGCGGCCCTTCTGCTCCTCCAGACGCTTCTTCAGCGTCTCCATCAGCTTGTCCCAGCCCATTTCCTCGAGCTGCGCCTTCTCCTCGTCGGTGAGATACTTTTCGGCGAGCTTTTTCAGCCATTCCTCGGGAATCTCGGCCTTCTCCATGGCGTCGAGCAGGTTTTCCAGCCCCTTGAAGACGGAGCCGAAGACGCGGTCGAATTTGTCGAGGTTGCGCTCGTCCTTCACCAGGCAGGCGCGCGACAGGAAATAGAAGTCGTCGACCGACTTGTCGGCGAGGTCCTTGTCGAGCGCCTCCATCAGAGTGAGGTACTCGCGGAGGGTGACGGGCACCTGGGCGTCGCGAAGGGCGGTGAAGAATTGCAGGAACATGGCGCGGAATGTGCCACGGCTAGCGTCGCAGGTCGAGGCCGCGGCGCCAAGGCGCCGCCGCCCTGCCCGACGCCGGCGCGCGAAAGGTCGCGCGCCTCGTTTCCGGGGTCAGTCGGCCGCCGCGCCCGCGCCTCCGCCTGTGCCGTTGCCGACCGAAGGAGATCCAAAGGGGCCCTCGGGATGCGGCCCTGTCGGAAAATTCGCCAGGCGCGGGCATTCGGGCCCATAGCACGCGATGAACGGCTGGCCCACGACTGCGTCCACGAAGGGGCCAGATCGAACGGGCGGTCCGACGCCGACATCAATGACCGGTTGAAACGGGGTCCCGAACGGAGACAGTCCGGGGCCGCTCTGCGGCTGCGCGTGCAGTCCGCCCGATGTCGATGCGACGGCGGCGGACATGGCGAGGATGACGAGCAGCTTGTTCATGGCGCTCCCCCTTGCTTGCCACGCCTGCCCCGAGCGCGGCCGGCGCTCGCGCGATCGGCCGGTCGAGACATGGCGCGATAAACTGCACCTAGAGCCGAGTGGCTGCGCGACCAATGCCAATTATGCAAGTCTTGCAGGTAAGCCATGCAGCAATATTGTCGCCGGCCATCCGAAGCGGCGTTCGGCGCATTGCGCGCGCCAGCCGCTCGCCGCACATTGGGGATATGCGCATCCCTCTGATTCTCGCCTCGCTTCTCGTCGTGACGCCTCTGGCTTGCGTCACGCCTCCGGCTTTTGCCGCGTCCGGCACGGCCGCTGGGCTGCGCATCGCGCAGCAGTGCAAGTCCTGCCATTCGATCGGGGTTCGGGGGGCGAGTCCCAATCCGGCGTCGCCGCCGTTCCGCACGCTGGCGCAGCGCTATCCGCTCGAAAATCTTCAGGAATCGCTTGTCGAGGGCATTGTCGTCGGCCATGCCGAGGGCATGCCGAGCGTAAAGCTGACGCCCAGGCAGGCCGGCGACTTCCTGCGCTATCTCAAATCGATCCAGCGGAAATAGGCGTGCCGGCGGCGCGCGTCTGCCCGCTTTGTCAGCGCCCCCTCGGCGCGCGCGTCGAGGACCATCATCTCGTTCCCCGCACCTACAAGGGGCGGGAGACGGTCGCGCTGCATGCGATCTGCCACCGCAAGATCCATTCGGTCTTGACCGAGCGCGAACTGAAGGACGCGTTTCACACGATCCCGGCGCTGCGGGCGCATCCCGACATTGCGACCTTCTTGAAATGGATCGCTGCCAAGGACCCGGATTTCCACGAGAGCACCGCGACCTCGCGCGTGCTGAAGGAAAAGCGCGGCGCGCGGCGTCGATGACTACTTGCCGCGGTTTTCGCGCAAGGCGAGCGCGACGCCGGCGATGGCGAGCGTCAAGGCAAACAACTGGCGCGCGCCGAGCCCCTCGCCCAGCAGCAAAGCGGCCGAGACGACGCCGATGACCGGCACCAGAAGCATGCCGGTCGAGGCGATGGCGGGCGGCAGATGTTCGATCGCCGCGAACCAGCTGAGGTAGCAGGCGCCCATAGGTACGAGGGCCATGTAGACGAAAGCGGCCGCCCCAGCGGATGAAAGCGCGCCGATCTGCGGATGTTCGAAGGCGAGGCCGAGGATCAGCATGGGCGCGCAGCCGAGCCCGACCTGCCAGACCACGATTCCGATGGGCGACAGCGCCACCGGCGCGCGGTTGAGGATCGTGCCCAGCGCAAAGGCGATCGCGGCGAACAGGGCTAGCCCGACGCCGATGAGCTTGTCGGCGCCGAGATGGAAGCCGTCGACGCCGAGCAGCAGGACTATGCCGGAAAAGCCCAGGCAGAGCGCGGCGATGCCGAGCGGGCCGGGTCGCGCGCCACGCAGCGGCCAGGCGAGCAGCGTCGCCCAGATCGGCATGGTGTAGACGAGCATCCCGCCTTCGCCGACCGTCAGCCATTGCATGGCGATGGTGGTGAAGCCCATCCAGGCGAAGACGTTGGTGAAAGCGGCGACCGCCATGCGCGGCAGGTCGCGCGGCGGCAAGGCGAGACGCTCGCCCCGCGCCAGCGCGACGGCCGCCAGCAGCGCCGCCGCCATGACGCCGGCGAGCCCGCGGGAGAACAGCGGCGGCCATTCCTGCAGCAGGTACTTGATGGCGGGCCAGTTGAGCCCCCAGCCGATCGCCGTGATCAGGAGGAGCTGCAAGCCCCTGGCACGGCCCCTCCCGGCAGGATCGTCGCTCTTCATTCCGCAACCCTACCATGCGGGCGTCCGCGTCCGGCTTGCTCCGGCCCGCGGCCCCGTTTAACTTGCCGGTTAAACACAAGGGACTGACATGCGTTTCACCGGAACCAAGGACTACGTCGCGACCGAAGACCTCAAGGTCGCCGTCAACGCCGCTATCGTGCTCGAGCGTCCGCTGCTCGTGAAGGGCGAGCCCGGCACCGGCAAGACCGTGCTGGCCGAAGAAGTCGCGAAAGCGATCGGCGCGCCGCTGCTGACCTGGCACATCAAGTCCACCACCAAGGCGCAGCAGGGCCTCTACGAGTACGACGCGGTCTCGCGCCTGCGCGACTCGCAGCTCGGCGATCCCCGCGTGTCGGACATTCACAATTACATCAAGCGCGGCAAGATGTGGGAGGCCTTCGCCTCCGAACAGCGGCCGGTGCTGCTGATCGACGAGATCGACAAGGCAGATATCGAATTCCCGAACGATCTGCTGCTCGAACTCGACCGCATGGAGTTCCACGTCTACGAGACCGGCGAGAACATCAAGGCGTCGAAGCGCCCGATCGTCGTCATCACCTCCAACAACGAGAAGGAACTGCCGGACGCCTTCCTGCGCCGCTGCTTCTTCCACTACATCAAATTCCCCGACGCCGAGACGATGGAGCAGATCGTCGACGTCCACTTTCCCGGCATCAAGAAGCGGCTAGTGGAAGAGGCGCTGCGCATTTTCTTCGAAGTGCGCGATGTGCCCGGCCTGAAAAAGAAGCCCTCCACGTCCGAACTTCTGGACTGGCTGAAGCTGCTGCTCAACGAAGACATCGGGCCCGAGATGCTGCGCGAGCGCGACCCGAAGAAACTGATCCCGCCGCTGCACGGCGCGCTGCTCAAGAACGAGCAGGACGTGCATCTGTTCGAGCGGCTGGCGTTCTTGAATAGACGGGAGAGGTGAGGGGGCGGGAACTTGGCCTGCCGCGAAGCTTCGTAGAATACCTGTGTACGCTACGACATCGCGGTATAGAATGCGGGCTTGATGTCCAGTTCCACTTCGATGTCGGGCGGCGTGATTTTTGAATGACGCTCGTCGATCTGGGCGCGATACCTGTCGGCGTATTCACCCAGGCGATCGTCGAAATTCACAATCACGTAGGCAATCTTGCGGACGCCTGCTGCTTGAGAGAACGCGTTCATCTGCGCCTCAGCGTCTCTGAGCGTGGATGCGAGTTTTGTAAAGAACCCCTCTGATAGTTGATCTGTGACTTCAAAGGCGCGGTGACCATGGAGCCGATCCGCTTCTTCGTCCGACACGTTGATCGTCTTGACCTCGCAAAGGGTAAGTATCCCTTCCAGATTGCCTTGCAGGTCGGGAGATCGTTGGCCGTTCATTTTAGATTCTGGAATGAATCGAACGTTTGTGCATCCGCAGGCGACAAGAAAGCGATAGCCTTTCGCTTAATTGAGCTTGTCGAAAAGCTGTTGCCAACCTCTCTTCGGGTGCTTCGCTGTCAGCAACGGGGTCAACTCCGCTTTCAAGAAGGCCCACGCCTCAGGATCGAGAGATTGAAGATCTGACTCGATGTCCCGAAACTGCCTTCGTTTCTGCGGTGACTCCGCAAGCGTGCTGTCGCAATCATGAAAATACGCGTCCGGCGGAAGCGGCGTTGGAAGCGTGTCTCGGAGTTCATGAAGTCGCGGAAATTCTATGCGACGCATAGCATCAGACAACGATCATCAGTCCGAGCTTTGTCCGTACCTCGACGGCGGCATTCTCGGGAATCCTCGAACCAGAAAATCTGATTGGGCGTGCCAGCATATCGAGGCTACGAATCTGATGCAGCAATATTTCACCTTCGATTGCCACCCCTTTCGGCAGCACCACGCTCGTAGGAAAAGGCCGAACCCTTGACGTGATGGGCGCAACGATCACGAAGCCAGCGTTCTCACTCAATTCGCGAGTTGAAAGGACGAGCGCGGGGCGCCGCCCGGCTTGCTCGCGCCCAACGGTTGGATCGAAATCCGTCCAGACGATGTCGCCAGCGGCGGGGAAATAGGAGGTCATCAGTCTTCGATGATTTCGCGCCCGACATCAGGGCCCCAATCCACCTCGGAACCGTGATAAAGCTCGCGCCATTCTTGAGCCGGCTTGCCCTTGAAAAGGTCCTTGATCGTGAGCTTTCTAACGACCGGCGTCACGACGATTTTGCCTTTGCCTGCGATGATCTCAACCTCGCTGCCTACGTCGAGACCAAGCGCTCGCGCGGCGTCTGCCGGCAAGCGGACGCCGAGGCTCTTGCCCCACTTTCCGATTGTTGCCTGCGACATATCCACGCTCCAGAGATATCTTTAGGATATCTCGTTTTACGCGTTTTTCAAGCCACCCGCTACTCTCGCACCACCAGCACCGAGCACGTCGCGTGCCGCACCACGGTCGTCGCGTTCGACCCCAGTAGGTATGTCGACATCGCCGGCCGGTGCGAGCCGATCACCACCAAATCCGCGCCCCAGTCCTTCGCCTCCGCGAGGATTTCCGGATAGACGCCGCCGATGCGCACGACGCTCGACAGGCGGTCGGCGGGCAGGTTCACGTCCTTCAGCATGTCGGCCAGCGCCTTTTCCGCGTTCGTCTTCTGCATCTCGTCGAAATCGGCCGGCACGTAGTCCATGAAGGTCGCCGGCAGCAGCGACTGCACGTTGATCAGTCGCACGCGTCCGCCTGCGACATTGGCGAATTCGACCGCCGCGCGAATGGCCGGCTGCGCGGGGGCGGGCTCGGCGAGGTCGACGGGGGCGAGAATGGATTTGAACATGGCCGGTCTCTCCTTGGCTCCTGCCCAGTCTTTGGCTCAGACTATGAGCGTCGCGCGAAATGCGCGTTGCTCGAAATCAACGGCGCGACGTGCGCGCGGGCACGGTATCGGGCGCGTGTGAGACTAGACTGGCGCCCGCTCGATCAAAGGAACCGCATTCTTGAGCCAATCGCCGCCCGATGCAACGAAGGCCGTTTTCGCGCGCGCGCAACTCTACGGCGACGGCGCGGATGCGCCGCGCCGCGTCGATCTCAGGCTCGGCGATACATTGCAGATGTTCGAGCAAGGCGCGTTTCGCGCCGCGTGGGCGTTCGCCGACATCAGGCGCGTGTCGCGCGCGCCCGGCGCGCTGCGCATACGTGCGCTCACCGCGCCGCCGCAGGCGTGGTGCGAGATTTCCGATCCCGCCTTCGCCGCCGCCATCGAGCAGCGCTGTCGGCTGCTAGCCGGCGACCGCCAGGAGAAGCGCGAGGCGCGCTGGCGGATCGCCGCTCTCGCGACGACGGGCGTCGTGGTCATCGCCGCGCTCGTCTGGATCGTCATTCCCGCGCTGGCCGATCGACTCGCGCCGCTTGTGCCTGTCAGCGTCGAGAAACAGATCGGCGCGGCCGCGGATAGGCAGGCGCGGGCGCGCTTCAAGGGCGGCGCGTGCGTTTCGTCCGCAGGCGAGGCGGCGCTGGCGCGGCTGGTCGACCGGCTCAAGCTCCTGGCCGGCGTTCCGCTCGACGTGCAGGTCGGCGTTCTCGCCTCGCCCGTGCAGAATGCTTTCGCGCTGCCCGGCGGGCGCATCTATCTGCTGCGCGGCCTGATCGAGAGCGCGCGCTCGCCCGACGAACTCGCGGGCGTGCTCGCGCATGAATTCGGCCATGTCGCGCATCGCGACAGTCTTCGCGCCGCCATGAAACAGGGCGGCGCCGCGCTGGCGATCGGGCTCGTGTTCGGCGATATGTTCGGCGCGGGCGCCATTGCGGTTGCGGCGCGCGCCTCTCTGTCGGCGGCCTATTCGCGCGAGGCGGAAACGCAGGCCGACGATTTCGCGGCTCGCGTGCTGAACGAAGCGGGTCGCCCCGCCCGCGCGCTCGGCGACATTCTCAAGCGCATTGCAGCCGACGAGCGATCGAGCCCGCTCGACTTTCTGCGCGACCATCCGCTGACCAACGTGCGGCAAGACCGGCTCGAAAACGAATCCACGCAGGCGACCGGCGACCCCCTGATGTCGGCCGGCGACTGGCTCGCGCTGCGCGCGATCTGCAATCGGTGACTCGCTGCGTTCAGCTGTCTCCCGTCGGTTGCCCGACCTCGTCCGCCGCCATGTCGCCGCGTGGCGCGAGGGCGGGGATTTCGCCGTAGGCGGCGATCGCTTCCTCGATGCGGCGGCCGATTTCGGGATTACGCGCCATCAGCGTGCCGAGGTCGCCGGCGTCGAGCACGAGCAGTTTCGAGGGCAGCGTCGTGCGCACGGTCGCGGTGCGGCGCGTCTTGCGCATTACCGCGATCTCGCCGAAGAACTGGCCTTCGCCGAGCCGCACGGCATTGTGCGGCAGCTCGACCTCCACCTCGCCGGCGGCGACGAAATACATGCAATGGGCCTCCTCGCCGCGCCGCACGACGATCGTGCCGGCAGGCACGGTCTGCGCGCGAAGATAGTGCATGATCTCGGCGATCTCCGAGGCGTCGAGCGTGGCAAACAGCGGCACATGCGCGATCATCGACCAGGTGACGACGAATTCGCGGCGATGGATTTCCTCGGCGAAGGCCGTGGCGACGATGCCGACGGGCAGCGCCAGCAGCAGAAAGCCCATGAAGGCGGTGACGCCGGCGATCATCTTGCCGATGACGGTGACCGGCACGACGTCGCCGTAGCCGACCGTCGTTATGGTGACGACCGCCCACCACATGGATTCAGGGATAGAGCCGAATTTGTCGGGCTGCGCGGCATGTTCGGCGATGTGCATGGCCGACGCCATGACGAGCACGACGCCGAAGATGATGACCGCCGAGGCGCCGAGCGCCTTGCGTTCGGCCTTCAGCGCCGCCGCCAGCGAGCGCATGCCCGGCGAATAGCGCGCGAGCTTGAAGAAACGCGCGAGCCGCAGCAGCAGCAGCACGCGAAAATCGCCCGGCAGAAAGAGGCCGAGATAGAAGGGCAGGACGGTGAGCAGATCGACGATCGCATAGGGCGAGCGCGCATAGGCGAGCCGCGCGCGCCAGGGCGTCATACCGAAGAAGGGCGCGCTGTCGGGCGCGCTCCACAGACGAAGCGCATACTCGATCGAAAAGCCGATGAGCGCGACAAGCTCGATGGCGTCGAACAGGATCTGGTAGCGCTCGCGCAGCGACGGCACCGTCTCGAGCACCACGGCCGCGACCGAGACGCCGACCAGCGCGATCAGAAAGCCGTGCGCGAAACGCGCGGCGCGATCGTTGACGCCGCTGTCGAGGATGAAATGGACGCGGCGCCGCAGCCGCGCGATGCGCGCGCGGCGTCGCGCGATCATCCCGCGGCCTTCTGGCGCAGAGCGCTTTCGATAGCTTCGAGCGCGGCAGGGATCTGCGAGCCGTCGGGACCGCCGGCCTGCGCCATGTCGGGCCGTCCGCCGCCGCCCTTGCCGCCGAGTTTTTCGGAGGCGATGCGTACGAAGTCGACAGCGTTGAAGCGGTCGGCGAGATCGGAGGTGACGGAGACGACGACGCCGCCCTTGCCGTCGGCGCTCGCATTGCCGATCGCCACGACGCCGGAGCCGATCGTCTTCTTGGCCTCGTCGGCGAGCGACTTCAGGTCCTTCATCTCGACGCCGGCGACGGCGCGCGACAGGAATTTCACCCCTGCGATCTCGCGGAACGGCGCGGCCTCTGCAGCGCCGCCGCCCATGGCGAGCTTGCGGCGGGCGTCGGTGAGCTCTCGCTCCATCTTCTTGCGCTCCTCGATGAGCGCGGCGAGACGGGTGGCGGCGTCCTCGGCCGGAGCGCGTACGAGATGCGCGATCTCGCGCAGGCGACGGCTTTCCTCATTGAGGTGGTGGCGCGCGCCCGCGCCGGTCTTGGCCTCGAGGCGGCGCACGCCGGAGGCCACGGCGCTTTCGCCGACAATGGTCACAAGGCCGATGTCGCCGGTGCGCGCGACATGCGTGCCGCCGCAGAGCTCGACGGAGAAAGCGCGGTTGGCGTTTTCCGCACGGCCCATCGCGACGACGCGGACCTCGTCGCCGTACTTCTCGCCGAACAGTGCGCGGGCGCCGGATTCGATGGCGTCGTCGACCGCCATCAGGCGCGTTTCGACCGGCGAATTCTGCAGGATCACCGCATTGGCGATGTCCTCGATCCTGGCGAGTTCGTATTCGGCGATCGGCTTGGGATGCGAGAAGTCGAAGCGCAGGCGGTCGGGCGCGACCAGCGAGCCCTTCTGCGCGACGTGGTCGCCGAGCACGAGACGCAACGCCTCGTGCAGGAGATGCGTCGCCGAGTGGTTCGCGCGGATGGCGGCGCGGCGCGTGTGATCGACGTCGAGTTCGACGGCGTCGCCGACCTTGAGTTCCCCGTCCTCGACGACGCCATCATGCACGAAGAGGTCGCCGAGCTTCTTGCCGGTCGTCTCGACCTTGAAGCGCAGGTTAGCGCCGCGCATGGCGCCGGTATCGCCGGTCTGGCCGCCGGATTCCCCGTAGAAAGGCGTCTGGTTGAGGATGACGCTGGCGCGCGCGCCCTTGGGCGCGGACTGGACTTCCTGGCCGTCGACCAGGATCGCCTGCACGACGCCTTCGGCCGTCTCGGTCTCGTAGCCGAGAAACTCGGTCGCGCCGAGTTTTTCACGCAGGCCGAACCAGACGGCTTCGGTCGCGGCTTCGCCGGAGCCGGCCCAGGCCTTGCGGGCCTCGGCGCGCTGGCGCTCCATCGCGGCGTCGAATGCGGCGGTGTCGACCGAGAGATCGCGGGCGCGCAATGCGTCCTGCGTGAGGTCGAGCGGGAAGCCGTAGGTGTCGTAGAGCTTAAAGGCGGTCTCGCCGGACAGCGACTGGCCCGCGACCAATGTGCGCGTCTCGTCCTCGAGAATAGAAAGGCCGCGCGCGAGAGTCGTGCGGAATTTCGTTTCTTCCGTGCGAAGCGTCTCGACGATCAGCGGCTCGGAGCGGATGAGCTCGGGATAGGCCTGTCCCATCTCGCGCACGAGAGCGGGCACGAGCTTCCACATCAGCGGGTCCTTGGCGCCGAGCAATTGCGCGTGACGCATGGCGCGGCGCATGATGCGGCGGAGGACGTAGCCGCGGCCCTCGTTGAGCGGCGTGACGCCGTCTGCGACGAGGAAGGCGGATGCGCGCAGATGGTCGGCGATGACGCGGTGGCTGGCCGCCTGTGGACCGTCTGGATCGACGCCGGTTTCTTCGGCGACCGCGCGGATCAGCGCGCGCATCAGGTCGGTCTGGTAGGTGGAGGTGACTCCCTGCAGCAGCGCCGCGATGCGTTCGAGCCCCATTCCGGTGTCGATGGAGGGGCGGGGCAGCGGCACGCGTTCGGTCGGCGAGACCTGCTCGTATTGCATGAAGACGAGGTTCCAGAACTCGAGGAACCGGTCGCCGTCTTCATCCGGGGAGCCGGGCGGGCCGCCCGCGACGTGCTCGCCCTGGTCGAGGAAGATTTCCGAGCAGGGGCCGCACGGGCCCGTCTCGCCCATCGACCAGAAATTGTCCGATGTCGGGATGCGGATGATGCGGCTGTCGGAGAAGCCCGCGATCTTCTTCCAGAGATCGAAGGCCTCGTCGTCGTCGTGGTAGACGGTGACGAGCAGCCGATCCTTGGGCAGATCGAAGTGTTTGGTTATCAGGTTCCAGGCGAGTTCGATCGCGCCGTCCTTGAAATAGTCGCCGAACGAGAAATTGCCCAGCATTTCGAAGAATGTGTGATGGCGCGCGGTGTAGCCGACATTGTCGAGATCGTTGTGCTTGCCGCCGGCGCGCACGCATTTCTGCGATGACGCCGCGCGCGAATAGCCGCGCTTCTCGACGCCGGTAAAGACGTTCTTGAACTGGACCATGCCCGCATTGGTGAACATGAGGGTCGGGTCGTTGCGCGGCACGAGCGGGGAGGAGGAGACCTTCTCGTGGCCATGGCCCGCGAAATAGTCGAGGAAGGTCGCACGGATTTCGTTGACGCCGCTCATCTGTCCAACTCTGGGGCCCGCGGGCCTGCCGTCTCACATGTCCGAATTCATGTCTCGGTCCAATATCTTGGGCCGGCGCCTCGCGGCGTCGACCGGGCGCAAGCGAAAGGCCCGGCAGAACCGGGCCTTTCTAGCGGGGCGCCATGAAACTGTCGAGCGAAACGCGGAGATGGCGGACCTGTTTCGCGCGAGGGGCGGCTCACGACGCCTCGCCGGCGTCCTCGCGGCCTGCGCGTGCGGGGCGCGGCCGAGAGGTTCGCGATCTCAATCCTCGTCGCCGTCGCCGTCCTCTTCGCTGCCGGAATCGAGGATCTTGTCGGCGATCAGCCCGGCGTTCTCACGGATGGCGAGTTCGATGCGCTGGGCGATTTCCGGGTTCTGGCGCAGGAAGGCCTTGGCGTTCTCGCGGCCCTGGCCGAGGCGCTGGCTGTCGTAGGAGAACCAGGCTCCGGATTTCTCGACCACGCCGGCCTTGGCGCCGAGGTCGACGAGTTCGCCCATCTTGGAAATGCCTTCGCCGTACATGATGTCGAACTCGACCTGCTTGAAGGGCGGGGCGACCTTGTTCTTCACGACCTTGACGCGGGTGTGGTTGCCGACGACCTCGTCGCGGTCCTTGATCGCGCCGATGCGGCGGATGTCGAGGCGCACGGAGGCGTAGAACTTCAGGGCGTTACCGCCCGTCGTCGTCTCGGGCGAGCCGTACATGACCCCGATCTTCATGCGAATCTGGTTGATGAAGATGACCATGCAATTGGAGCGCGAGATCGAGGCGGTGAGCTTGCGCAGGGCCTGGCTCATCAGCCGGGCCTGCAGGCCCGGCTGGACATCGCCCATCTCGCCCTCGATTTCCGCGCGAGGCGTGAGGGCCGCCACGGAATCGACGACCAGCACATCGATCGCGCCGGAGCGCACCAGCGTGTCGGTGATTTCGAGCGCCTGTTCGCCGGTGTCGGGCTGCGAGATCAGGAGATCGTCGAGATTGACGCCGAGCTTGCGCGCGTAGACGGGGTCGAGGGCGTGTTCGGCGTCGACGAAGGCGCAGACGCCGCCGCGCTTCTGGGCCTCGGCGATGACATGCAGGGTGAGCGTCGTCTTGCCAGAGGATTCCGGCCCGTAGATTTCCACGACGCGCCCGCGCGGCAGGCCGCCGACGCCGAGCGCGATGTCGAGGCCGAGCGACCCTGTCGAAACCGCCTCGATCTCGACCGCCTTCTGGTTCTTGCCGAGACGCATGATCGAGCCCTTGCCGAAGGCTCGTTCGATCTGCGACAGAGCGGCGTCGAGCGCCTTGGTCTTGTCCACGGAGGTCCCTTCCACGAGGCGGAGATTCGCTTGGCTCACGGTCTGCGTTCCTTCTGGCATGGGCGGGTCGGATAGGGCAATCGCCGCCGTCTGGAAAGAATGTACGCGATTTGTTCTTTTTGCCAAGTTCTTTTTTTGTTCCGATCGCCTCGCGTCAAATCAGTTGGTTAACCTGTGGATGGTCAGCGCTGTTCGCGGATCGCGGCGCGCAGGCCGATCAGTCCGCGGACCGTCGCGTGCGGGGCGGTCGCCGAGTCGCGTTTCGTCGCCGTGGCGATCGTGCCGACGGGCATGGCGTCGAGCCGCTGCGCGCGCGGTCGCTGACGGGCGATATCCAGACCGGCCATCGACATGACGGCAGGGTGGGACAGCACCAGAGCGATCACGCCGACGCCCAGCGCTCCGAACAATGTATGCGCGGGCAGGCGGGACCAGAGGCCGGATTCGGGGTTGGCGGGAACGCGCTCGACTGACTGCATGACTTCAACTCCGCCGCCAGTTTGTCGTCACGTGGTGAAGGAAGCCTTAAGCGGCTTTCGTTGCATGACGACGGCGTTCGGGCGCGACGACGTCCGATCGAGGCCACGATCTGGCCGGACGACGCCTTGACGGGAGGCGACGCGGGGTTCATGCCCGGTTCAGGCCGGAGGTCGCATGTCTGCGCTCCCGTCCGACAACCCGACCATGAACGAACCGAAGCCCGCAGGACTCGATATTCCCGTCGCGAACCCGCATTCCGCGGAGGATGTCGCGACGACTCGCGTGTTCGGCCGGCTGTTTCCGGTCTGGGCGCGCGCCTTCGTGCGTACGCGCGAGGCGGGGCTCGTCGTCGTCGCTCTCGTCATCGGCGCGGTCAGCGGCCTGTTCGTCACAGGCATGTCGCTCGCCTCGCAATTCATGCACGAATGGTTGTTCGGCTTGCCGCATGGCTTGCGGTTGAGTCTCGCGCCTACGCTCACGCCGTGGCGCGCGGTCGCGGTGGTTACGGCGGGCGGAATAATCCTCGCGTTGCTCGCCAAATTCGTCGCGCCGCGGTTTCGCGGCCGGCTGCACGACGCGATCGAGGCGAATGCGCTGCTGGGCGGGCGCATGTCGATCGGCGGTTCGCTGTTCATCACGGCGCAGACGATGGTGTCGAACGGTTTTGGCGGATCCGTCGGGCTCGAAGCCGCCTATACCCAGGTCTGTTCGGCCTTTTCGTCGCGGCTCGGGCGCGAACTCGGCGCGCGGCGCAACGACATGCGGCTGCTGGTCGCCTGCGGCGCGGCGGGCGCGATCGCGGCCGCCTTCAACGCGCCGTTGGCGGGCGCCTTCTACGCCTTCGAGACGGTTCTGGGCTCCTACACTGTCGCCTCGCTCGCGCCGATCGCGGCGAGCGCCGTCGTATCGACGCTGGTGTCGCGGCTGTTCGTCGACCACAGTCTGCTCGCCAGTCCGCCCGGCGGGGATTCGCTCGCGCCTGCCGCCTTCGCGCATATCGTGATCGTCGCGCTTCTGTGTTCGGGCGTCGCCATCGCGCTGATGAGCATGGTCGCGAATACCGAGCGCGTCTTCAATTCGCTTGTCAAACCCGGCTGGATTCGGCCCGTCGTCGGCGGACTCATCGTCGGCGCGATCGGCATGGCGACGCCGGCCGCGCTCGGCTCTGGCCATGGCGCGATCCTGCTTGCGACTTCGCCGGAATTCACCGCGATGGCGCTGCTTGCCATGCTCGTCCTCAAATTCGCGGCCTCGTCCGTCTCGCTCGGCTCGGGCTTTCGCGGCGGCCTGTTCTTCGCCTCCCTGATGATCGGCGCCTATGTCGGGCGTTGCTATGGCGATCTCACGTCGCTCGTCGCCTTCACCGCGCGGGCGGAGCCCGCCGCCATGGCGGTGGTGGGCATGACTGCGCTCGGCACCGGCATTGTCGGCGCGCCCATGTCCATGACCTTTCTGGCGCTGGAGATGACCGGCGATTTCGGGGTGACGCTGTCAGCCTTCATAGCTTCGTTGATCGTGACGGTCGTAGTGCGCGGGACCTTCGGCTATTCCTTCGCCACCTGGCGTTTTCACCTGCGCGGCGAGACCATCCGCGGGCCGCACGATGTCGGCTGGATGCGCGATCTCTCCGTCGCGCGCCTGATGCGCAAGGACGTGCGCACGCTGCCGGAAGACACGACCGTCGGGCAGGCGCGCATCCGCGTGCCATTGGGCGTCACCAAGGAAGTGATGCTGACGGACACGGACGGGCGCTATTGCGGCTCGGTGCTGGTCGGCGACATCCATGCCGCCGAGACCGATCCGACCGAACCCATCGCCAAGCTCGCCCATCAGCAGAAGGCGTATCTCACGCCGCGCGCGACGGTGAAGGATGCGCTCGACATGTTCGCCGCCGAGGAGGCGGACGTCCTCGCCGTCGTCACCGACGACACGAACCGCCGCGTCATCGGCCGCCTGTCGGAGGCCCATGCGCTCAGGCGCTACGGCGAGGAGCTGGAGAAGCGCAATCGGGCGTTTGTCGAGCGCTGAGCGCGTCAGTCGTTCACGCTGACATCGGTAAAGAGGAATCCTGACGGCGTCTTCGTGAAGGTATAGATGTTTTCGCCGCAGAAGATGTGAAAATTGTCGTTCCTGTCGCCGTCGCGATCGTAGACGGCCTTCTTTTTCTGGATGCACGCGCGATTCTTCGCGGTGAGGAATTCCGGATAGGCCTTTGCACGGAATTGCGCCGGGTCGGAATAGGTCTTGTCGCCCATGAAGGGTAGTTTCGTCATGCTGGCGACAGCCGCAGGATCGTTGGCTTTCAGGGCCGCCCGGAATTTTGCGATGAAGCCATTGAACGCCGCCTGGGTCTCGCGTGGCGGGGCCGGACTTTTTGGCGCTTGCGCCAGTGCGCTCGCGGGCGGCAGAAGCATCAGGGCGACAAGGGTTCGGGACAGGACATTCATCGGCGCGGCCTCGTTTCGGGCGTGGATCTGAGTGCGCCTCGACCGTGCGCGGGATCGCGCCGAATTTCGGTGTCCTATCGCACGAGATCACTTTGCCGGGCGGGAAAGACCGGCGACCATAGCGGTCTTGGCGTCGGCGGAGTCGTCGCGTCGAAACGCGCCGGCGCTCAGAGCGAGCGCTGGTTGACGCGTTTCGACAATTGCTCCGCGCTCTCCTTCCGCTCGGAATAGCGGTCGACGAGATAGTCGGCGCGGTCGCGCGTCAGGATCGTGAATTTCACCAGCTCTTCCATCACGTCGACGATGCGGTCGTAGTAGGGCGAGGGCTTCATGCGGTCGTCGTCGCCGAATTCCATGAAGGCTCTTGCGACCGACGACTGGTTGGGGATGGTGACAAGACGCATCCAGCGGCCGAGGATGCGCAGCTGATTGACGGCGTTGAAGGACTGCGAGCCGCCGCAGACCTGCATGACCGCGAGCGTCTTGCCCTGGCTCGGCCTGACGGCGCCGAGCGACAGGGGTATCCAGTCGATCTGCGTCTTCATAACGCCGGTCATGGCGCCGTGGCGTTCGGGAGAACACCAGACCATGCCTTCGCTCCAGGTCACGAGATCGAGCAATTCTTTCGCCTTGGGATGATCGGGGCCGGCGTCGTCGACCAGCGGCAGGCCGTGCGGATCGAAAGTGCGCGTCTCGGCGCCGTAACGCGCCAGAATGCGCGCGGCCTCTTCTGTCGCGAGCCGGCTGAACGAGCGCTGCCGCAGCGAACCATAGAGCAGAAGAATCCGCGGCGCATGCGTCGAAATTTGCGGCGCGAGCAGTTTGTCGCGGTCGATCGGATGGAAGGAAGCTTCGTCGATATGGGGCGTGGTTTCAGGCATGGCGGTCGGTTCCATTTGCGCCTGCGACGGACGGCGTCTTTCGCTCGTACCAGTCCTTGCTGCCGTTCACGATCCACACGACCGTCAGCATGACCGGCACTTCGATCAGCACGCCGACCACGGTCGCCAGCGCCGCGCCGGATTCGAAACCGAACAGCGAAATGGCGGCGGCCACCGCCAGTTCGAAGAAATTGCTGGCGCCGATCAGGGCGGAGGGGCCGGCGACACAATGCTGCTCGCCGCTGAGGCGGTTGAGGAGATAAGCGAAGCCGGCGTTGAAATAGACCTGGATCAGGATCGGGATCGCCAGTAGCGCAATGATCGTGGGCTGTCTCAGAATCTGCTCGCCCTGAAAGCCGAACAGCAGCACAAGAGTCGCGAGCAATGCGATCAGCGACAGGGGCTGAAGCCTCGCGAGCGCGGCCGAAAGCGCAGCGCCGCCGCCCGACGCCAGCAGCGCGCGCCGCATGATCTGCGCCGCGATCACGGGGATCACGATGTAGAGCACGACCGACAGGACGAGCGTATCCCACGGCACCGTGATCGCCGACAGGCCGAGCAGCAGGCCGACGATGGGCGCGAAGGCGAAGACCATGATCGTGTCGTTGAGCGCGACCTGCGACAGCGTGAAATGCGGCTCGCCCTTCGTCAGGTTGCTCCACACGAACACCATGGCGGTGCAGGGCGCGGCCGCCAGCAGGATCAGGCCGGCGATGTAGGAATTGATCTGGTCGGCGGGCAGCCAGGGTCGGAACAGATGTCCAACGAAGAACCAGCCGAGCGCCGCCATCGAGAAGGGTTTTATCGCCCAGTTGATGAACAGTGTGACGCCGATGCCGCGCCAGTGGCGGCGCACTTCGCCGAGCGCGGAAAAGTCGATCTTGACCAACATGGGAATGATCATCAGCCAGATCAGTACCGCGACCGGCAGATTGACCCTGGCGATCTCGATGGCGCCGATTGCGTGGAAGGCGCCCGGCATGAAATGGCCGAGCGCGACGCCCGCGACGATGCAGAGGGCGACCCAGAGCGTGAGGAAACGTTCGAAGGTCGACATCAGACTTTTTCTCCAGACGCGCCTTCCATGCCGCCGATCTCGCCGAGCTTCTTCTGCAACGCCATCTGATCGAGGCTCTTCATCGGCAGCGCGACAAAGGCGCCGATGCGGTTGCGCATGAAGCGGAAGGCTTCCGCGAAGGCGCGTTCCTTCTCGATGTCGGTTCCCTCGACGGCGGCGGGGTCCTCGATGCCCCAATGCGCGGTCATCGGCTGGCCCGGCCAGATGGGGCAGGCTTCGCCCGCCGCGCTGTCGCAGACCGTGAAGACGAAATCCATTTTCGGCGCGCCGGCGACTGCGAATTCGTCCCAACTCTTCGAGCGGTAGCCGTCAGCTGGATAATCGTAAGCGGCCAGCGTCTTCAGCGCGAAGGGATTGACGATGCCCTTCGGCTGGCTGCCGGCGGAGAAAGCGTTGAAGCGGCCAGCACCGTCCCTGCGCAAAATGCCCTCGGCGAGAACGGAGCGCGCCGTATTGCCAGTGCACAGAAACAGCACGTTGAAAATGCGATCAGTCATCGGATTTCGCTTTCGGTGGGCAGCATGGCGTGAGGTCGGCGATCAGTGGGGCGCAGATTTCGGTGCGCCCGCCACAGCAATCGTTGAGCAGGAAGAGAATGGTCTCGCGAAAGCGCACGAGATCGGCGCGATAGATGATCGAACGGCTCTGCCGCTCGCCCGCGACGAGGCCGGCTTGCGCCAGCGTCGCCAGATGGGCGGACATGGTGTTTTGCGGGACGCCGACGAGGCGCGCGAGTTCGCCAGCCGGAACGCCTTCGGGTTCGCGGGCCACCAGCAGGCGAAAGGTCTGGAGGCGTGTGGGCTGGGCGAGGGCGGCAAGGGCCGTCAGCGTCTGTGAATAATCCATATATCCAGAATGGCGGATATATGTGACGATTACAAGACAGCGAAGGTCAGGCCTGACCTTGGTTCGCGAGGTCCAGATCGGCGCGGGCGTGCGCGACGATCGACCAGGCGGAATGGAGGAACAGGCCGGCAATGCCTGCGGCGACGATCAGATCTGGCCAGACCGAGCCGGTCCAGGCGACGAGGCCGGCGGCGATGACGACGGCGAGATTGCCAATGGCGTCGTTGCGGCTGAACAGCCAGACCGCGCGCATATTGGCGTCGCCCTCGCGATGGGGGATGAGAACGATCGCCGCCGCCACATTGACCGCGAGCGCGACAATGCCGAGCGCGCCCATCAGGCCAGCCTCGGGCGCGTGCTGGACGAAGACGCGGTAGACGGTCGTCGCCAGCACGCCGACGCCGAGCAGGGCGAGAAACATGCCTTGCAGCAGCGCGGCGCTCGCGCGCGCCCGCAAGCCCCATCGGATCGCGATCAGGCCGAGCAACGAAATTGCGCCGTCGCCGAGAAAATCGAGCGCATCCGCCTCGACAGCCTGCGAGCCTGCGAGCCATCCGCCGACGATCTCGATAAGGCCATATCCGAGATTGAGGATGACGACGATCCACAACGCCCGTCTGTAGGCCGGCGCGACATGCGCAGGGGGCGTTGCCTCGCCTTCGTCCTCGATCCGGTCGAGCCTGTAGCCGAGCGCGGTTACGGCGCGCTCGATCTGGGGCGTCGATTTGTTCGGATCATCCAATTGCAGGGTCATGATCTGCGAGGCAATCGACACTTGCGCATCGCGCACGCCCGCGACTCCTCGCGCAGCGGTCGAGACCTTGGCTGCGCAGGTTGGGCAGTCCATGCCGGTCACCCGGTAGCGGACGGCCTCTCCATCGGGCGTCGCGAGGTCGTTCATGGCGAGGAGGCTATGCCGCCAGCCATTTCGCCATGTCTTCAGGCTTCGGCAGGCCACCGGCATGGACGACCTTGCCGTCGATCACAACGCCCGGCGTCGAGGCGATGCCGAATTTCGCGATGTCGACGAAGTCGGTGACCTTTTCGAGTTCGATGTCGATCCCGAGTTTCTTTGCCTCGGCGGTCGCCATGTCGGCGGTCGCGATGCAGCGCTTGCAGCCGGAGCCGAGGATCTTGACGTTTTTCATGGGTCTGCCTTTCAGGAGAAGAGGGCGTTGAAGAGATAGCCGACGGCGACGATGCCCAGCGCCACGACGCCGGCGAAGACGGCGATCAGGCGCAGCGAGAGAACCTTGCGCAGGATGACCATTTCCGGGAAGGACAGCGCGATCACGCTCATCATGAAAGCGAGCACGGTGCCGAGCGCCGCGCCCTTGCCGAGCAGGGCCTCGACGACCGGGATGATGCCCGCCGCGTTGGAATACATGGGCACGCCGAGCAGCACGGCCGCCGGCACGGACCACCATTGGCCCTTCCCCATGATGGAGGCGAGCAGATCGTTCGGCACGTAGCCGTGGATGAAGGCGCCGGCGGCGATGCCGACGATGATCCAGAGCCAGACGCGGCCGACAATGTCGCGCACGGCCTCGAGGCCGGCTTTGATGCGGTCGACGATCGTCTGCTCGTCGGGCGGCAGGTCAGCTTCGCCGGCGCGGAGCTCGCGCACCCATTCCTCCAGCCAGCCCTCGAGATGCAAGCGGCCGATGATCCAGCCGGAGACGATGGCGATGGTCAGGCCGAAGCCCAGATAGATCGCCGCCACCTTCCAGCCGACCAATGCGAACAAGAGACCGAGCGCGACCTCGTTGACCATGGGCGCGGCGATCAGAAAGGAGAAGGTAACGCCGAGCGGCACGCCCGCCGAAACGAAGCCGACGAACAGCGGCACGGCCGAGCAGGAGCAGAAGGGCGTGAAGACGCCGAGAATTGCGGCCGCGACATTGCCGACGCCCTCGCGCCGTCCCGCGAGCAAAGCGCGCGTGCGCTCCGGCGAGAAGAAGCTGCGCACGACGCCCATGCCGAAGACGACCAGCGTCAGCAGCATCAGCACTTTCGGCGTGTCGTAGACGAAGAAGCGAAGGGCTTCCGCGATATGGCTGCCCGGCGCGATCGGCAGTTGGGCGACGAGCCAGGCCGAGGCGGACTCGAGCTGCGCATAGAGCGCGAACCAAAGGGCGACCGCGGCCAGCGTCGCGGCGATCCATGCCGCCGGCGAGGTCGGGCGCTGCGGGTGCGTCGACAGCCCGTGGCTCATGCCGCTCTCCGTTTCGGTTCGCTCACGGCCGCCATCACCGCGTCAATGATCGCGCGCGCCGTCGGCGCGAGGTCGGGCGCCAGGCGATAGCGCACCCATTGCGCGTCGCGGCGGTCCGTGACGAGGCCTACGGCCTTCAGTGTGCTCATGTGCCGGCTCATGCGCGACTGGCTCGCGCCGAGCTTCGTCATGAGTTCGCACACGCAATGCTCGCCGCCGTCCCAGAGGATTCGGAGCGCCGCGAGGCGGGTGGGTTCGGCGAGGGCGGCGAGGAGGGCGACCGGGTCTTGCATGTCGCCTGATTATGCGGCAAAGCGCATATGCGCCATGCCGCATGATGTCGCAGTCGGCCGTGCAAGCGGGCGTGTCCGTCATGCGACAACAATCCAATTGAGGCCGGCGCCCGAAATGCGTAGTTGTGGCGCCGACCAATCACGCCCCGACGGGGACGCAGGCGAGGAAGCCCATATGTCGAATCTCGAAATTGTCTGGACGAAGGTCGATGAAGCCCCGGCGCTGGCGACCTACTCGCTGCTGCCGATCGTGGAGGCCTTCGTCGGCGCCGCCGGCGTGAAAGTGAAGCTGAAGGACATTTCGCTCGCCGGCCGCATTCTCGCGAATTTCCCCGAGAAGCTGAAGGCCGATCAGAAGATCGGCGACGAGCTGACGGAACTCGGCCAGCTCGCGCTGAAGCCCGAGGCCAACATCATCAAGCTGCCGAATATTTCCGCCTCGATCCCGCAGCTGCGCGCCGCGATCAAGGAATTGCAGGCCAAGGGCTACGCCGTGCCGGACTATCCGGAGAACCCGGCCAATGACGAAGAGAAGGATATCAAGGCGCGCTACGCCAAGGTTCTGGGCTCGGCCGTGAACCCGGTGCTGCGCGAAGGCAATTCGGACCGCCGCGCCGCCGGCGCCGTCAAGCAATATGCGCGCAACAACCCGCACAAGATGGGCGCGTGGAGCGCGGATTCGAATTCACATGTCGCGCACATGACGGGCGGCGATTTCTATGGGTCTGAGGTTTCGACCACCGTTGCCGCCGCGACCAACGTGCGCATCGAACTCGCCGGGGCCGATGGCAAGACCACGGTCCTGAAGGCCAAGACCGCGCTCGACGCGGGCGAGGTGATCGACGCGACGACGATGAGCGCGAAGGCCCTGCGCGCCTTCTACGCGGAGCAGATTGCCGACGCCAAGGCCAAGGGCGTTCTGTTCTCGCTGCATCTCAAGGCGACGATGATGAAGGTCTCGGACCCCATCATGTTCGGCCATGCGGTGTCGGTCTATTTCGCCGATCTCGTCGCCAAGCACGGCGAGACGCTCAAGAAGCTCGGCGTGAACTTCAACAACGGTTTTGGCGATCTCGTCGCCAAGATCGCGTCCCTGCCGGAAGCCGAGCGCAAGGCGATCGAGGCCGATATCGAGGCCGTCTACGCCAAACAGCCGGGCCTCGCCATGGTGAATTCCGACAAGGGCATCACCAACCTGCATGTGCCGTCCGACGTGATCGTCGACGCCTCCATGCCGGCGATGATCCGCGACAGCGGCAAGATGTGGAACGCGGCCGGCAAGCTCGAGGACACCAAGGCGACGATCCCGGATCGCTGCTATGCGACCATGTACGAAGCCGTCATCGAGGATTGCAAGAAGAACGGCGCCTTCGACCCCAAGACCATGGGCACGGTGCCGAACGTCGGCCTGATGGCGCAAAAGGCCGAGGAATACGGCTCGCACGACAAGACGTTCGAAATCCCCGCCGCCGGTACGGTGCGCATCGTCGACGACAGCGGCAAGGTTCTGCTGGAGCGTCCGGTCGAGGCCGGCGATATCTTCCGCGCTTGCACCGTGAAGGACGCGCCGATCCGCGACTGGGTCGGCCTTGCCGTTCGTCGCGCGCGCCTGTCGAACACGCCCGCCGTCTTCTGGCTCGACGCCAAGCGCGCGCATGACGCGCAGATCATCGCCAAGGTCGAGACCTATCTGAAGGACCATGACACCAACGGTCTGGACATTCGCATTCTCGCGCCGGTCGAGGCGATCAAGTTCTCGCTCGAGCGCATTCGCGCCGGCAAGGACACGATCTCCGTCACCGGCAACGTGCTGCGCGACTATCTCACCGATCTCTTCCCGATCATGGAGCTCGGCACATCCGCCAAGATGCTGTCGATCGTGCCGCTGATGGCGGGCGGCGGCCTGTTCGAGACGGGCGCGGGCGGCTCGGCGCCGAAGCACGTGCAGCAGTTCAACGAGGAAGGCTACCTGCGCTGGGATTCGCTCGGCGAGTTCCTGGCGCTCGGCGTGTCGCTCGAACACCTCGCGCAGACGACCGGCAATGCGAAGGCGCAGGTGCTGGCCGACACGCTCGACGAGGCGAACGGCAAGATCCTGGAGTTCAACAAGTCGCCCGCCCGCAAGGTCGGCGAGATCGACAATCGCGGCAGCCATTTCTACCTCGCCCTCTACTGGGCGCAGGCTCTTGCCGCGCAGACCAAGGACAAGGACCTCGCCGCGAAATTCAAGCCGCTGGCCGATGCGCTGACGGCGAACGAGGCGAAGATCAACGCCGAGCTGATCGGCGCGCAGGGCAAGCCCGTCGACACGGGCGGCTATTACGTGACGGACTTCGCCAAGACGTCCGCCGCGATGCGCCCGAGCGCGACGCTGAATGCGGCGTTGCAGGGGTTGTGATGTGACGTTGCCTCCTTCTCCCGCTTGCGGGAGAAGGTGTCATGCGGAGCATGACGGATGAGGGACCGCGCCGCTCAGCGCATGCTTGCTTGAACGGCGCGGTCGTCCCATCCTGCATCATGCCCGCCCGCGTTGGCCCTCAACAAACCACATTCGCACGACGCCTCCGCCGAGACATGACCGTGGCGGAAACCATCCTCTGGCGCGACCTACGCGGCGGCGCGCTGGACGGCCTCAAATTTCGCCGGCAGGCGCCGATCGGCCGATACGTCGTCGATTTCCTCTGCGTCGAGCATCGCGTGATCGTCGAATTGGATGGTCCGCCGCACGACAGCATCGAGCAGAAGCGGCACGACGCCGCGCGCGACGGGGAATTGCGCCGGCGCGGCTATCGGATTCTGCGCTTCGCCAACGAGCTGGTTCTGACGGCGGGAAATCTTGTTCTCGATGACATACGGCGCGCTATTTCAGCGAATGCGTGCAACCAGTCGCAAGCGCCCTCATCCGACCCTCGCTGACGCGAGGGCCACCTTCTCCCACTCCGTGGGAGAAGGGCGCGCTCCTCTTACCGCTTCGTCGGCGCGGCCCTCACCATCTGGATCTGGCCGCGCTCCTCCATTTCCATCGCCGTATCGTAGGACGCAATCTCCAGCGTCGCGTCGAGGCTGCGCTTGGTTATGCGGAGCGCATCGGGGGCTGCTTTCAGCATGTCCTCGGCGAGCGCGCGCCCGTAGGCGATCAGTTCTTCGTCCGGCACTTCGGCCGAGGCGAGACCAGAACGCACCGCATCTTCCGCATTCATCGGCCGCCCCGTCAGCAGCATCTCTCGCGCGCGAGACACGCCGATCATGCGTTGCAGGCGCCAGCCGGCGCCGAGTTCGGTTCCCGACAGGCCGATCTTGATGAAGGCGGAATGGAAGGCCGCGCTTTTGCCGACCACGATAATGTCGGCCGCCAGCGCGATAACGAGGCCGCCGCCGGCGGCTGCGCCATGCACCAGCGCGATGATCGGCTGCGGGCAGGCGCGCATCGCCTTCAGCATGTCGCGCAGCAGCCAGTCGCCTTCGGGGCCGTCGCGCAGCCGGTCGGGCGTCTGGTCGCGCCAGCCTTTCAAGTCGGCGCCGGAGCAGAAGCCGCGGCCGGCGCCGCTGATCAGGATGACGCGCGTGTCGGCGTCGCGCTGCTTGCTGCGAAAATAGGCGTAGAGCGCGTCGGCCATCGGCTGGTTGAGCGAGTTCAGGCTGTTCGGCCGGTTGAGGATGAGGTGCTCGATCGCGCCGTGGCGCTCGGTTTTCAGGATGTCTTCGCTCATGTTTCTTCCCCGAGGCGGCGTTATCGCGGCTTGTGCTCGTTGCCCGCAGTTTGGGGCCTTGGGGTCGCGAAGTCATCCTGGCGAGGGCGCCCTCGAAAGGGGCGCCTGCGCCAAAAGCGGTGCTAGGCTTGTTGCAGTGCGGGATGTTATAGGCGCCAGCAATCGGACCGCGAGCCTTCAGGCTCGCATTTCCGTCGGGCGAGCCTGAAGGCTCGCGGTCCAAACGCGCCGATCGCGCAGGGGAATAGCGATGAGCAAGATCAAGGTCGAGAACCCCGTCGTCGAAATGGACGGCGACGAGATGACCCGCATCATCTGGTCCTTCATCAAGGACAAGCTGATCCACCCCTATCTCGACATCGACCTGAAATATTACGACCTCTCCGTCCAGAAGCGCGACGAGACCAACGACCAGATCACCATCGACGCGGCCGAGGCCACGAAGAAATACGGCGTCGCCGTCAAGTGCGCGACGATCACGCCGGACGAGGCGCGGGTGAAGGAATTCGGGCTCAAGGAGATGTGGAAGTCGCCGAACGGCACGATCCGCAACATTCTCGGCGGCACGATCTTCCGCGAGCCGATCATCTGCCGCAACGTGCCGCGCCTGGTGCCGGGCTGGACGCAGCCGATCGTGGTCGGCCGCCACGCCTATGGCGACCAGTATCGCGCGACCGATTTCAAGGTGCCCGGCAAGGGCAAGCTGACACTGAAATTCGTCGGCGACGACGGGCAGGTGATCGAGCGCGAAGTCTTCCAGTTCCCGGGCGCCGGCGTCGCCATGTCCATGTACAATCTGGACGAGTCGATCCGCGATTTTGCGCGCGCTTCGATGAACTACGCATTGCAGCGCAAGTGGCCGCTCTATCTCTCGACCAAGAACACGATCATCAAGGCTTATGACGGGCGCTTCAAGGATCTGTTCCAGGAGATTTTCGACGCGGAATTCGCAGACGCCTTCAAGGAGGCGAAAATCTGGTACGAGCACCGGCTGATCGACGACATGGTCGCCTCCTCGCTGAAATGGTCTGGCGGCTACGTCTGGGCCTGCAAGAACTACGACGGCGACGTGCAGTCGGACACGGTGGCGCAGGGCTTTGGCTCGCTCGGCCTGATGACCTCGGTGCTGATGACGCCGGACGGCAAGACGGTGGAGGCGGAGGCCGCCCACGGAACGGTGACGCGCCACTATCGCGAACACCAGAAGGGCCACGAAACCTCGACCAATTCGATCGCCTCGATCTTCGCCTGGACGCGGGGGCTGGCCCATCGCGCCAAGCTCGACGACAATATGGCGCTGAAACTTTTCGCGCATGAACTTGAGCGGGTCTGCATCGAGACGGTCGAATCTGGCTTCATGACCAAGGATCTGGCCCTTCTTGTCGGGCCCGACCAGAAGTGGCTGTCGACCACGGGATTCCTGGACAAGATCGACGAGAATCTGAAGAAGGCGATGGGGTAGGGGCGGGCCGCCCCGCCGCCCCTCCCGGAGGGAAGGGTCAGCGTCAGCGCCGGGCAATTCGTCCGCAACCTTTCAAAAACTAATCCCGGTCATTGTGTCGTCGCAAACCTGTCGGTATAAGCCGCGCGACTTTAGTCCAAGGGTTTGGGAGCGGACCTTACATGGCAGTCGATATCGACGAGACCTACAAGCCGTCCGAGGACGAGCCGTTCATGAACGAGCGGCAGAAGGATTACTTCCGCCGCAAGCTGCTCGTCTGGAAGGACGATATTCTGCGCGAAAGCCGGGAAACCCTGACTTCGCTGCAGAACGAGAACGAAAATCACCCCGATATCGCGGACCGCGCCTCGTCGGAGACCGACCGCGCGATCGAGCTTCGGGCGCGCGATCGACAGCGTAAGCTGATCGCCAAGATCGATTCGGCGCTTGGCCGGCTCGAGGACGGCTCCTACGGATATTGCGAGGAGACCGGCGAGCCGATCGGCCTCAAGCGCCTGGACGCGCGGCCCATCGCCACGCTGTCGATCGAGGCGCAAGAGCGCCACGAGCGTCGCGAGCGCGTCTACCGCGACGACTGACCGATCATCGGTTTCCAGAAACGAAAAGGGGCGGCCTTCTGGCCGCCCCTTTGTCTTTGATGGTCTTTCCTAGCGTCCGGGGCCTGGCCGGCCGAGCAACTTGGCCATTTCCTCTTCCAGCGAGGCGAGCGCGTCGAGTTCGTCGGCGGGCTTGGCCGGCGCAGGCGCTGGCGACGGCGGCGGGGCTGGCGGCGCAGTGGAGGCTTGCGGCGCGCCAGGGGCTCGCGGCGGCGCGACGGGCGCGCGCGGCGGCGGGGCGCCGGCTTTGGCGGCATGGCGGGCGCGGCGGGCTGGGGCTGCTGGCCTGCGGGCGCAGGCGCAGCTGGGGCCGGCGGCGGAGGCGGGGTGGTCGGGCGCTGGAAGCCAGGCGGCGGCGCGGGGCGCGGCGGCGCCGGCGGTTGCTGCGTCGCGCCTTGCGGCGGTTCGGCCGGCTGCGGCGGGGCCGGACGGAAGAAAGGCGGCGGCGGGCGCGATCCCGGCGCAACCGGACGCGCGGCAGGAGGCGGCGGTGTCGGCGCTTCGGCCGCCTCGCGTTTCGGCGCATCCGGTTTCGGCGCGGCGGGCTTCTGCGGTTCGATCGGGCCTGGCGGGGCGACCGGCTGTTCCGGCGCGGCGAGCGCGGCGGCGAGCTTGTCGAGGTCGAGCTGCGGCGGCAGCGTCAGGTTGGGCTTCTTTTCCGCCGGCGGCGGCTCGGGAGCCTTGACCTCGGCGGGCTTGACCTCTGGCGGCTTCTCGGCGGGTTTCTGCTCCGCCGGCTTGGCTTCTGAAACCTTGGCTACTGAAACCATGGGTTCGGCAGCTTTGGCTCCCGGCGCCTTGGGTTCCGGAGGCCGGATCGCGACCGGGGACGGCGCCGCTGCCTGCGGTTCTTCGCGCCTGGTCTCCGCAGGCTTCGGCTCTACAGGCCTGTACTCCGGTGGTTTCGGCGCGGCCGGGGCTTCCGATGCGTCGGGACGCCGGCCACGGGCGAAGAGGTCCGGCAGGCGCGGGCCGCGGGTCGGCGCCGGCGGCGGCGGGGCGAGAGGCTCCTGCGGCGACGGCTCGGGCGGCGCGACGGGCTCCGGGGCCGGCGGGCGGGCGGTCTCGATCATGGGCGGGGTTTCGCCGCTCGCCCAGGCGGGCGCGCCGGCCTCGCGCTCGCGGCGGGCGTCGCCGCGCATGTCGACACGAACGATTGCCGGCTCGATCACGACGTCGTTGGGACCGCCGATCATGAGCAGATGTTCGACATTGTCGCGGCGCACGATGATGAGCTGGCGCTCGGCGCCGATGTCATGCGTGTCGACGACGCCGAGCCGCTGCTGGCGACCGCGGTTCGAGCTCGCGCGAATGCGGTTGCCGCGCAGCGCGCGATATATGACGAAAACGAGCGCCAGGCCGAGCACGACCAGCACGGCTGCCATCACGTAGCCGGCCCAAGGCTTGTCGGCGAGATTGCTTGGTAGAAACGGCATGATCTACTCGAACCCTATCGCGCCCGGAAAAGACGCATTTCACAGAATAACATGGCCCGCCCGCCCGCCGGCCAGAAGGTTAATGCATGGTTAACGATCGTCTGCGTAAAGTAGGCCCTGTCGCTTCGGGCCGACGGTCGCCGCGACCGTCGATCCGCCCCATCCTCTTGCGAATCGGGCCATTCCCGTGAATTTCACGGGATCGGCGCCACAGAAGACAGTCGTTCATGAGCGAGACCCCGATCACCGCCATCGACCGCAGCGAACGGACCGGTAGCCCCGGCCTCGTCCTGCTTCTGGCGGCCGCCCTGGTCGCGATCGCGGGCGCCTTCTCCTTCCTGCCGCCCGAGTCCGCGAGCCGCCTGCTCATGGCGCTGCTGGCCGTGCTCGCCATGGTCGGCATTCTCGCGCTTTTCGCCTATGCCGTCGGATTTCTTCAGTTTTCCGGTCAGTCCGTCAAGAACGACATCACCAAGGTGATCGCCGACACCGGCTCGGACGGGCTTCTCGTGACCGAGGGCGACTCGCGGGTCATCTACGCCAACGAGGCCTATCTGGCGTTGTCGGGCGCGCATGGGCTCTCCGACCTGCGCACGATAGAGCGGCTTTTTTCAGGCGCGCCGGAAGTCTCGGAATCCATCTATCGCCTGGCGCAGGCCGCCCGTGAAAACCGCAGCGCTGTCGAGGAAGTGCGGCTCGCGGCGCCGCTGGCGGGGCAGTCCGGCGTCGGCTGGTACCGTATCCGGGTGCGGCCGCTCGATCGGCTCGGCGCCAAGCGCGCCGCCCTGTGGTCGGTCGCCGACATCACGCGCGAGCGCGAGCGGCACGAGAATGTCTTTCAGGAGCTCCAGAACGTCATCGATTTCCTGGATCACGCCCCCGCCGGCTTCTTCGCCGCCGACCAGAGCGGCGTGATCACATTCATGAACGCCACGCTCGCCAGCTGGCTCGACTACGATCTCGCGCAGGTCGGCTCCGGCGGGATGAAGCTGTCGCAGCTCGTGGCAGGGTCCGGCGCGGCGCTGCTCGAAGTGGTCGCCGGCGGGCCGGGCGAGGTGCGCACGGAACAGATCGACGTCGATTTCAAGCGGCGCGGCGGCCAGCGGTTGCCGGTCCGGCTCGTCCATCGCATCGCCTTTTCGGGGGACGGCCAGCCCGGCCAGTCGCGGACGCTCGTGCTCAATCGTGCGACCAGCGAGGACCCGGCCGAGGATATCCGCGCCGCCGAAGCGCGTTTCACGCGCTTCTTCAACTCGACGCCGATGGCTATCGCCGTGCTCGACGCGCAGGGGCAGGTCAAGCGCTCCAACGCGGCTCTCGCCAAGCTCATGCCGGCGGCGCTGAAGGCGGCGGACGGCGCGCGCTCCATCTTCGCGGGCCTGTCCGATCGGGACGCCACCGCCGTGCGTGGCGCGATCGAGGCGACGCTCGCGGGGCAGGCGGATCCCGCGCCGCTCGACATCGGCGTCGAAGGCGGGCCCGCGGCGCGCCTGTTCTTCGCGCCTGCCGAGGACGCGGGCGAAGCGGGCGGCGTGATGCTCTACGCGCTCGACACGACCGAGCAGCGCACGCTGCAGGAGAATTTCGCGCAGTCGCAGAAAATGCAGGCGATCGGCCAGCTAGCCGGCGGCGTGGCGCATGACTTCAACAATGTGCTCACTGCGATCATCGGCTATTCCGATCTACTGCTGAACAATCACCGGCCGACCGATCCGTCCTTCCAGGACATCATGCAGATCAAACAGAACGCCAACCGCGCGGCGGGCCTCGTGCGGCAACTGCTGGCGTTCTCGCGCCGGCAGACCTTGCGGCCGCAGGTGCTGCAGGTCGACGACTTGCTGTCCGACCTGCAAATGCTGATGCGGCGCCTCGCCGGCGAGAAGGTCGGTCTCGAACTCAAGCACGGACGCGATCTCTGGTTGGTGAAGGCTGACCTCAACCAGCTCGAGCAGGTCGTCGTCAATCTCGTGGTCAATGCGCGCGATGCGATGCCGGAGGGCGGCAAGATCACGCTCAGCACGCGCAATATCGCGTCGCCCGAATGCGCCGCGTTCAAGGAGCCGCTGCTGACGGCGGCCGAATATGTCCTGCTCGAGGTCGCCGACACCGGCACCGGCATTCCGCCGGAGTTGAAGGAAAAGATCTTCGAGCCCTTCTTCACCACCAAGGAAGTCGGGAAAGGCACGGGCCTCGGACTGTCGATGGTTTACGGTATCGTCAAGCAGACCGGAGGCTTCGTCTTCGTCGATTCCGAAGTCGGCAAGGGCACGACCTTCCGCATCTTCCTGCCGCGCCATATTCCGGCCGCCGCCGAGATCGCGCCGAAGGTGGAGGCCGCCAAGCCCGCCGCCGACCTGACGGGCCAAGGCGTCATCCTGCTGGTGGAAGACGAGGACGCCGTGCGCGCCTTCGGTTCTCGCGCCCTTTCCGCACGCGGCTATACCGTGCTGGAGGCGGCGAGCGGCGTCGAGGCGCTGCAGGTCGTGGAAGAGAACGACGGCAAGGTCGATCTCATCGTCTCCGATGTCGTCATGCCCGAGATGGATGGCCCGACCATGTTCGGCGAATTGCGCAAACGCGGCATCAAGGCGAAGGTGATCTTCGTCTCCGGCTACGCCGAAGAAGCCTTCTCGAAAAACCTGCCGGAAGGCGAGGATTTCGGCTTCATGCCAAAACCGTTCACGCTGAAGCAGTTGATTGAGACGGTGAAGGAGAACATGGGGTAGGGGGGCTACACGCCGCCTCCGCCGCGACACCCTCCCTCATGCTGAGGAGCGGCCAAAGGCTGCGTCTCGAAGCATGGCCGAGTTACGGATGTGGCTTGCTGCGCCTCGATGCCAATGAAGATAACGCATCATAGTCGCGACCGATGAGTGCTTGCTTCTTTGCGCGCGACCAGCCCTTGATCCGCCGCTCTGTTGCGATCGCCTCGTCTACTCTCTCGAAATATTCGCTCCAGATGAGCCTTACAGGTCTGCGTGCAAACGTCCAGGCAGTCGGGTCGAGGCCCTGATTGTGCTCGCTTTCCCGTTCGCGCGGCTCTCGCCGCGTGATGCCCGTATAATACGATCCGTCGGAACACTGAAGGATGTAAATGTGTGCGCCGCTCATGCGGCTATCCTTCGAGACGCCTGCTGCGCAGGCTCCTCAGGATGAGGATTCTTGAAGCGGCAAGGCATCAAGCCGCCTCCATCTCCTTTTTCGCAGAGCTCCCCGCCGGCGGGTTCGAAAACCGCAAGACCCCGTCCTCGACCTGCCCATACCGCAACGCCAACAAATCCTTCGCGTAGTTCTGATACAGCTTCCACGGTTTTCGCGCGCCCTGCTTGGGCAATTGGTCGATCACACGCTGGAAATAGCCGCTCGAAAAATCGACAAAACTCTCGACGGGCATGTCGGGATCGTCGTTGTGCGCGATGACGATTCTTTGGCCCTTGGCGTCCATCAGATTGAGGATGCGGCAGACGTACTGGCCGATGAGATCGGCCTTCAACGTCCACGAGGCGTTGGTGTAGCCGAAGGTCGCGGCCATGTTGGGCACATCCGAAAACATCATGCCCTTGTAGTTGAGCGTTTTGCCGGGCTCGACAGGTTTGTCGTCGACGCTCAGCCTCGCGCCGCCGAGCATCTGCAATTCGAGGCCGGTCGCGGTCACGATGATGTCGGCCTCGATCTCGCGGCCGTCGGCGAGACGCAGGCCCTTTTCCGTGAAACGCTCGATGGCGCCGGTCGCGATGCTCGCGCGATTTTCACGGATGGCTTCGAAGAGATCGCCATCGGTGATCAGGCAGAGCCGCTGGTCCCACGGATTGTAGCGCGGCGCGAAATCTCGTCCGACGTCGTAGCCCGCAGGCAATTGCTCGCGCACGAGCTTCAGGAGATAGGCCTTCACCTTCTCCGGCTTGCGCTTGCAGAGATTGTAGAAATACATGCCGAACAGCACGTTCTTCCAGCGCGACAGCGCGTAGGCCGTCCTGGCTGGAAGTTTGGCCCGCAACCAGTCGGCTACCGCATCTTTCGAGGGACGCGCGACGACGTAGGTCGGCGAGCGCTGCACCATCGTGACGTGAGCCGCGCTCTTCGCCATTTCCGGCACGAGCGTCATGGCGGTCGCGCCCGAGCCGATGACGATGATGCGCTTTCCGGCATAGTCCAGATTTTCGGGCCAGGCCTGCGGATGCACGATCTGGCCGCCGAAATCGCCCATGCCGGCGAAGGCAGGCAGATAGCCGTGATCGTACCGGTAATAGCCCGAACACATGTAGAGGAAGCCGCAGGTGTAGCTTGCGCGGCCATTCGGCGTTTCGATCGCCACTGTCCAGCGCGCGTCTTCGCTCGACCAATCGGCCGAGATCATGCGTTGCGAATAACGGATCTTCTCGTCGATCCCGTTCTCGCGCGCCGTCTCCTCGATATAGCGCAGGATCGAGGGACCGTCGGCGATGGCCTTGGGGTCGGTCCACGGCTTGAAGGAATAGCCGAGGGTGAACATGTCGGAATCCGAACGGATGCCGGGGTAGCGGAACAGATCCCAGGTGCCGCCCTTGCGCTCGCGCGCCTCGATGATCGCGTAGCTCTTGTTCGGGCAGAGGTTCTGCAGCCAGTAGCCGGCGCCGACGCCCGAAAGGCCGGCGCCGACGACGAGCACGTCGAAATGTTCGCTGGTCATATGTGTCTCCCGAATTGCCGGGAGACTAGACGCCTTTTGCGACGTCGGCGAGGTCGCGGATCAGTTGGTCAAACGATGGTTGCCCGTTCCGATGATGCCTCTGGCGAGCGCGGTGATGAAATCGTTATTAGCGCTCGTCAGCGACGCGGGGTTCGAGAAGTTCGGCCAGGTCTTGATGGTGTCCCAGGCGCTCGGATATCCGAAGTAATAGTCGTCCTCGGTATTCGGGTTGCCATAGAACAGCAGCGCCTTGTGCGACTGGTCGATGATGGATGAATTGTTCCACTGGCTCAGCAGGTCGGCGTAGCTGCGCGGCATTGCGGCGGGATAAGCCGGGTTCTGCACGGAGGGCGAGAAATTCGGGGGATGCGCGCCGGCGTCCGTATAGATCGAAATGACGGGGAAGACGTCGGTCACCTTCGCGCCGGTCGGGAGCGCGTCGCCCTTCTGCGTCCACGACGAATTCATCGCGGTCCAAAGACATTCGAGACCGCTTTCCGGCGCGTCGCCGCCGCCGTAGGCGGACTGACCGCTCACGAAGGTGGTGAAATTGGAAAGTTGCCCCGGTATCGACATGTCGAAGAAGTTGGACGAGGCGAGAGGCTGTGCATCGCCGAGATCGGCGCCGGATACCGGGCAGCTCGAAAAGCCATAGTAGCTTTTGTAAAGGTTGCAGTACCACGAGTAGGTCGGCAGATTGAAGAAGCCGTTGCCGCCATAGTCGCGATAGTAGATCACGCGGACGCGCGTGCGGTCGAACGGGCGATAGCCGGCGGCCGAGATCGCGGTGTCGAGATTTGTCTTGAAGTTCGTGATGTTGTTCTGGACCGCCGAGAGCGTGTTCCACATCGAGCCCGTCGCGTCGACGCAGAGCACGACGTCGAGCGCGCGCACGAGATTGGCCATCGGCAATGCGCTGGCGGTGTACGCCTGATGCATAGCCGGAGCAAGGCGAGAACTGATGAGGGACGTGCGTTCGGTTGTCGCGTTGCCGGTCACTTTCGCGGTGGTCGCGTCCACGGTGAAGGAAACGCTGGTGACGAAGCGACCATCCTGCCCGATCGAGCTGTTGAAGGTTTGCTGCGCCGTGGAGATGCGTTGAGAGCTGGTCGTCGTCGGATTCGACGATGAGGCGCCTGCGAGAACGGCGGCGTCGAGCGCATCCTGTACGCGCTGACGCATCGCATTGTTCGAACTGTAGTCGATCGTCGCCGACATGAGCAGCACGATCGGCACCAGGGTCAGCGAGAAGATGATGCCGAGCGTGCCATCCGCATCGCGCATGAGGCGCTGTGCGGAACGCACGAGGCGCCGCAGACGGGTTGGGGGCGATGGACTCTTGCTGAACATTGTCTTGCCGAAATTTTGAGCAACTACGCGAAGATGTGGCCGCAATTGCAAACAAACACTTATACCCGGCGTAGACTGCTCGGGTTGTCGCAGCGTGAGCCGTATAATTATAGAAAATATAGTATTAATGCAGTCGCTAAACTATTCGTCGCTTGCTTTTTTTGTGCGAATGCGCTTGCGGGTCTGCGGCTTTTCACGTGGACCTTCGACAAGGCGGACGACCATGCCCCACCAGGTGCGCACATCCTGCTGTGAGAGCTGCATGCGGTGAAACATGTTGCGCAGGTTGCGCTGCATGACCGGGCGCTTCGACACCGGCCGGAAGAAACCGCGCTCCTCGAGATGGCCTTCGAGAAATTCAAAGAAGGAGAGCGTCATCTCGCGCTGCGCGGGCGGTGAACGCTCGATGATGTCGAAGGGCGCGATTTGGCCGTGCGCGGCGGAAAAATATTCATAGGCCGAAAGCAGCACGGCCTGCGCGAGATTGAGCGAGGCATAGGCGGGATTGACGGGGAAGGTGAGGATGGCGTCGGCGAGCGCGACATCGTCATTGTCGAGGCCGGTGCGCTCGGGCCCGAAGAGAATGCCGTGCGTCTCGCCCGCCGCGATCCGCGCGGCGCTCGTTCCCATCGCGTCGCGGGGCAGCAGGATGGGCTTGGCCTGACCACGCTCGCGCGCGGTGGCGGCATAGACATAGTTGAGGTCGGCGACCGCCGCCTCGACGCTGTCGTAGAGTTTCGCCTTTTCCAGCAGATGCACGGCGCCGGCGGCGGCCGCGTAGGCGCCCTTGCGATAGGCGCCGGTGCGCGGCCAGCCCTCGCGTGGGCTCACCAGCCTGAGGTCGGTCAGTCCGAAATTGGCCATGGCGCGGGCGCACATGCCGATATTGACCGCTAATTGCGGCCGCACGAGCACGATGGCCGGCCCGCCTTCTCGCGGAGGCTTGCTCGAATTGGTTCCGGCGCCGGCGCCAGTCATGAATCGCGTTCCATGGGCATTGTTTAGCCGGTCGGCGCCGTTTGCGCGACGCCATGCCGGCCGGAGGCCGGCGGTCCCGACTGGGCGCATTCCGCTTTCGGGCAAAAGGGAGTATTTGGCTCGCCCATGTCCCGCCCGCGCATCCTGACCTTCGATTCCGGCCTCGGCGGCCTGACCGTATTTCGCGAGATCGCGAAACTGGTTCCGGTGGCCGACCATTTCTACGCCGCCGACGACGCCGGCTTTCCCTATGGCGATTGGGCGGCCGACGATCTCGTCTGGCGCGTGGTCGCGGTCATGCGGCGGCTGGTCGCGGAATTCGATCCGCAGGTCGTTTGCATCGCCTGCAACACCGCCTCCACACTCGTCCTGCCGCATCTTCGCGCCGCTTTCCCGGATCTGCCATTCGTCGGCACCGTGCCCGCCATCAAGCCGGCGGCGGGGCGGTCGCGGTCGCAGATGATTTCGGTGCTGGCGACGCCGGGCACAGTCATGCGCGATTACACGCGCGATCTCGTGCAGGCATTCGCGGCCCATTGCCGCGTCGAACTCGTCGGCTCGAAGAATCTCGCGCGCATCGCCGAAGATTTCATGCACGGACGGCCGGTGTCGGACGAAGCCATTGCAGCGGAGATCGCGCGCTGTTTTGTGCAGGACGGCGCGCGCCGCACGGACGAGATCGTGCTCGCCTGCACGCATTACCCGCTTCTGACCGCGCATTTCGAGCGGCTCGCGCCCTGGCCGGTCGAGTGGATCGACCCGGCGCCGGCGATCGCGCGGCGTGTGGAATTCGTGCTGCGCGAGAAGGCTTTCGAGCACACGGACGAGCGCGCCAGCGACCCGCAATCGACGATCGTTTTCACATCCGGCGCTACGCCAGATCCCGAGCTTTCGCGCGTGCTCGCAGGTTTTGGACTGATGGCTGCGAAATTCGCGCCCATCTCGGTGGAAAATATCCGCGCCTGAGCGCGCCCGGCGGGTGAAGATGCGGGCTCGCCATTTCCGTCGCGGACACTAAAATCGTCGTACAAGATCATCGGGAGAGAAGCATGCCGCTCAACAAGGGGTTCGTTCTGGCCTCGCGTCCGCAGGGCGCGGCGACGGAAGACAATTTCCGCTTTTTCGAACGCGAGATCGGCGAGCCCGGGCCCGGCCTGGTGCTGGTCAAGAACCTGTGGCTGTCGCTCGATCCCTACATGCGTGGGCGCATGGACGAGGGCCGGTCCTATGCCGGCAATCAGGCGCTGAATGAGCCGATGATCGGCGGCACGGCCGGCGAGGTGGTCGCCTCCAACGATCCGAATTTCAAGCCAGGCGACAAGGTCGTGTCCAACAATGGCGGCTGGCAGCTCTATTCGATCCAGAATCCCGCGCTCTTGCGCAAGGTGGACGACAGCAAGGTTCCGCTTCAGGCTTTCGTCGGGCCGCTCGGCATGCCCGGTGTGACTGCGTGGGTCGGCGTGAATCGCATCATCATGCCGAAAGCAGGCGAGACGGTGGTGTGCTCGGCCGCGACCGGCGCAGTGGGCACCGTCGTCGGTCAGCTCGTCAAGGCCAAGGGTGCGCGCGCAGTGGGCATCGCGGGCGGACCGGAGAAGTGCAAATTCGCCGTTGAAGAACTCGGCTACGACGTCTGCGTCGATCACAAGGCGTCCGATTTCAAGGAGCAATTGATTGCGGCCACGCCCGACGGCGTCGACGGCCTGTTCGAGAATGTCGGCGGCCAACCGTTTGCGCGCACGATGGCGCAGATGAACGATTTCGGCCGCATCGCCATCTGCGGCCTGATCGCGTCCTACGAAGGCGCGGAAAAGACGACCCTGCCAGACATGCGAATCATGCTGATCCGCCGCCTGAAGATGCAGGGCTTCATCGTCTCGGAGTTCCTGTCGGACTGGCCGACTGCCCTGTCGGAACTCGTGACGCTCGCCTCGACCGGCAAGCTCAAGTGGCGCGAGACGGTGGCCGAGGGCGTGGAAAAGGCGCCGTCGGCGTTCCTGGGCATGCTGAAGGGCAAGAATTTCGGCAAGCAGCTGGTGAAGCTGTTCTGAGGCCGAAAGGGGCGCGTTAGCGCTCCGTCCCTTCAACAGGATCGGTGCGCCGCGTCAGCGTCCCATTTCCATCGATTTCATTTCGCCCTCGAGCTTGACCCAAGGCTGGGCCGAGCGCGTCCATATCTGCATCGTCGGCTTGACGACCGAGGGATCGTCGAGCGTGCCGGCCTTCAGGACGGCCGATCCCGGTCGGCCGCTCGACTCGCTCATGATCGAGGCGCCGCATTTCGGGCAGAACGAGCGCTTGAGTGTATTGCCGCTGTCGGCCGTGTCGTCATAGGACGCCATGTCGCCGGTGAAATCGATGTCGGCGCGCTGGATCACCAGATTGGTCGAGAAAGCCGAGCCCGACGCCTTCTGGCAATGGGTGCAATGGCAGACGACGGTCAGCGCCGGTTCGGCCTTGAGTGTGTAACGAATCTTGCCGCACAGGCAGCCGCCGGTCGCGCTCATGGTTGTCCTCCCGTATTACCGCGTCATCCTGCCGGGGCGGGGCGCCGCCCGTCAATCGAGCGCGCGTTGACAATGCTGGGCGTCCGGCCTAGAAACCGCCCGTCCGCGCCCCGGCCCACGCCGGGGCGTGGTCGTTCGCACCCGTGGCCGCTCCCGCTCCGCCTTCTGGCGCAGGGTGAGCAGCCTGTCGGCTCTGCCGCAGAGGTCCGAAAAGTTGCAGACTTTTCGGACAAACCGATGCGCGATAAAGAGCAAAGGAGGGCGCGTTCTTCCACTTGGGCCTTTGGCCCTGAGCGGTGGAAGGATCGCGGATCAGACGGAGGCGCATCGCCTCGCGTCCCGTCGTCCTGTCGCCGCGACCAGACAGGACAGAACATGACGAAGCGCGCAGAATCCAAGTACAAAATCGACCGCCGTATGGGCCAGAACATCTGGGGCCGTCCGAAGTCCCCGGTGAATCGCCGCGAATACGGCCCCGGCCAGCACGGCCAGCGCCGCAAGGGCAAGCTCTCCGACTTCGGCACCCAGCTGAAGGCCAAGCAGAAGCTCAAGGGCTATTACGGCAACATTTCGGAGCGCCAGTTCCGCAAGTATTACGAAGAAGCCATTCGCATGAAGGGCGACTCGGGCGACAACCTGATCGGTCTGCTGGAGCGCCGTCTCGATGCGGTCGTCTACCGCGCCAAGTTCGTGCCGACCGTCTTCGCCGCCCGCCAGTTCGTCAACCACGGGCACATCAAGGTCAACGGCCGCCGCGTCAACATCGCCTCTTACCAGGTGAAGGTCGGCGACGTCGTCGAGATCAAGGAAGCCTCGCGCCAGCTCGTGATCGTGCTGGAAGCGCAGGGCCTCGCCGAGCGCGACGTGCCTGACTTCTACGATGTCGACCATTCCAAGGGCGTCGCCAAGATGACCCGCATCCCGCTGCCGAGCGAGGTTCCCTATCCCGTCCAGATGGAGCCGAACCTCGTCATCGAATTCTATTCGCGCTGATTTTCCCTCATTGCGAGGATCGAAGCGGCCGGTCGTCAGACCGGCCGTTTTTCGTTGGAACGCGCGGCGCGAACGTATGCGTGAAAGCGAATTTATTGCTTTCGATCAACGACGCGCTTTTTGACAAAGAGCAAGTTCCCACGCGCTGAATTCGAACCGGAGACGGGAATCATGTGGCGTTTGGCGCTTCTTCTTTGGGTTGTTGGCGGCACGGTGCTCGCGGGCATCGGCGTCACCGTCGTGCTGCTGGTCCCCGCGTGGTACGCGATGGGCATGAAGACAATTCCGATCGCCGCGGCCATTGGCGCCGTCGTAGCCATTCCCATGGCGATCGCAGCGGCGAAGGCCATTGCGGCTCGCACCCGCGAAGCCTGATCTGAACGCCGTCAGGCGTTCGGCGCTTTGACCTGCCCGAGGAAATGCGCGAAGCGCATGAGCCCCTCGGGCCAGGGGCCGTGGCCGCTGTCGGGATTGATATGGCCGGACTCGCCGGCGTCGACTAGGGTCGCGCCGAGCGCTGAGGCGCGTTCGGTCGATTCCTCGTAGGTCGCGTAGGGGTCGTTGCGGCTGGCGACCAGAAGGCAGGGGAAATAGGCGCGCCGCTGCACGTAATGCGCGAAGGCCCTGTCGACATTCTCCAGTGTCAGCAGCACGCGCGGCGAGGCGGGCGCCACCAGCATGGCGGCTGCGACATTCGGCAAGTCGGCCGCGATCAGGCAGGCCGTTACCGCGCCCATGGAATGGCCGACAAGGATGACGGGGCGCGTGGCCGCAGCGGCTGCGTTGCTGATACGCGCCGCCCATTCGTCGAGATGGGGGCGATCGAAGTTACGCTGCTCGACGCGGCGTGCGGTCGAGAGTTTCTGCGCCCAGCGGTTGTACCAGTGGTCGGGCGTCCCGCCGCCCATGCCCGGCAGGATGAGAATGTCGGCTTCTGATGCGCGCATGGTTGATCTTTAAGCGAAAACAACCGCTTCGGAAAGGGTGTCGCCGCGCCCGACAATAGCCCCGCATCCGCCGCGATTGCGCCTTGCTCGATTCCGACATTCGACGGAACACAGGGCGATGCGGAGGAAGGCCATGGCGCGGTACGAAGGGGGATGCTTGTGCGGAGCCGTGCGCTTCATCTGCGAGGCCGATCCATTTTCGCAGGGCGCCTGTCATTGCCGCGATTGCCAGTACATGTCGGGCGGCGGCGCGGCGCATGGGCTCAGTTTGCCGACCGATCTCGTGCAGATGACGCAGGGCGCGCCTGCCGCCTATGCGAAGCTGTCCGACGCCGGCAACCGCGTGACTCGCTTCTTCTGCGAGACCTGCGGCACGCAACTCTTCTTGCGCAGCGCCGCGCATCCCGATCGCACGACCGTCAGCGCCGGCGCGCTGGACGACGCCGCGCTTTATGCGCCGCACGGGCATGTCTGGGTGCAAAGTGCGCCGCGCTGGCACCGGCTGGAGGCGGATCTTTCGCGGCTTCTGTGGGACGCAGCGTAGCGGGGCAGCCGTGACGAATGCTTTCGAGGCAGCTTGGCCGGTCTTTCGCGCCGCCGACGGCGAAGTCGCGATCCGGCCGTCCGATGCGGCGCGCTACCTCGCGGATTGCGAGGCGCAGGGCCGTCGTGTCCTCGGCTGGGAAGCCTGGCTGGTCGATCATGCGCTCGACGATGCGAACGAGCCGGCGCCGCAGGCAGGCGCATGGTGCGGCCTGATACCTGTCCGCGACGGCGGGCTGGTCGTCATCGGCGGCGAGGGCGACGCGCGCGCTGCGCAACGCGAGATCGCGACGACGGATTTCGACGCCCTCGTCGCGCCGCCGCTCCTGCCTTTCGTCTACATCAACTTCACGTTCGACGAGTGAGGATCAATCCTCCAGCCCGCCCATGTGCTTCTGCGCGTAGAGCTGGACGCCGACCTGCTTGATGAGTTCGAGCTGGGTCTCGAGAAAATCGATGTGCTCTTCCTCGTCGTGGGCCAGTTCCTCGAACAGGTTTTTCGACACGCGATCGTTGACCGTGACGCAATATTGCGCGGCTTCGAGATAGAGCGCGCGGGCGCCGATCTCGGCGGCGAGGTCGCTCTTCAGGATTTCCTCGATGCTTTCGCCGATCCGCAGGGGATCGAGGCTTTGCATGTTGGGGAAGCCCTCGAGAAACAGGATGCGCGCGGTGAACTTGTCGGCATGCTCCATCTCCTCGATGGATTCCGCGCGCCATTTCTTGGCGAGGTCCTTGTAGCCCCAATTGTCGAGAATCCGGTAGTGCAGCCAGTACTGGTTGATCGCCGTCAGCTCGCTGCGCAGGCCCTTGTTGAGATATTCGATGACCTTGTCGTCGCCCTTCATGCGTCCCTCCTCGTCGAAACTTCCATGATCTATGCAGCTTCCACGCCAGCCGCGCGGTCGGCGCAGGGGCAATCGTCCGGCGTGCAGGCGCAATCCAGTTCGCGCTGTTCGCGCAACAGCGCGGCAATCGACGGCGCGCAGCGGCCGCAGTCCGGTTTGCAGTCCAGCAGCCCGTAAACGTCGAGCACGCGCAAAGGCCGTTTGCCGCTGGATGCGGCGCAGGCGCGGATGGCGCGGTCGGTCAAGCGGTTGCAGGAACAGACGATCATGGTCCGGACGCTTCTTCTCTTCGGGGAAGATAACGCGTCCGGCGGATTTGTCAGTCGGGGCGGATCGGATTTAGTCCAGTTCCAGTCAGGCCCGCCCGAACACCCGCCTGAAAATCGTATCCACGTGCTTCGTGTGATACCCGAGGTCGAAGAGTTCCTCGAGCTCCTTGTCCGAGAGCTTCGCGGAGACGTCCTTGTCCTTTTTCAGCAGCGTCAAGAAATCGCCTTCGCCGCGCCAGACCGGCATGGCGTTGCGCTGGACGTAGGCATAGGAGTCCTCGCGGCTGACACCCTTCTGCGTCAGCGCCAGCAGCACGCGCTGCGAGTGGACGAGACCGCCGAGACGGTCGAGGTTCTTCTGCATGTTGGCGGGATAGACCAGCAGCTTGTCGATGACGCCGGTGAGGCGCACCAGCGCGAAGTCGAGGGTAATCGTCGCGTCCGGGCCGATCATGCGCTCGACCGAGGAATGCGAGATGTCGCGTTCGTGCCAGAGCGCGACATTCTCCATCGCCGGCACGGCCATGCCGCGCACGAGGCGCGCGAGGCCGGTGAGGTTTTCCGTCAGCACAGGGTTGCGCTTGTGCGGCATGGCCGAAGAACCCTTCTGGCCCTCGGAGAAGAACTCTTCCGCCTCCAGAACTTCGGTGCGCTGCATGTGGCGGATTTCGATCGCCAGGCGCTCGATGCTCGACGCGATGACGCCGAGCGTGGCGAAGAACATGGCGTGGCGGTCGCGCGGGATGACCTGCGTCGAGACCGGTTCGGGCTTCAGGCCGAGGCGCTTGGCGACGTGTTCTTCGACGCGCGGGTCGATATTGGCGAAGGTGCCAACGGCGCCGGAGATGGCGCAGGTCGAGATTTCTTCGCGCGCCGCGATCAGGCGCTGCTTGCAGCGGTCGAATTCCGCATAGGCCTGCGCGAGCTTCAGGCCGAAGGTCACGGGCTCGGCATGGATGCCGTGCGAGCGACCGATGGTCGGCGTCATCTTGTGCTCAAAGGCGCGTTTCTCGATGGCCGCGAGCAGCGCGTCCATGTCCTTCAGAAGTATGTCGGCAGCGCGCTGCAATTGCACCGCCAGGCACGTGTCGAGCACGTCGGACGAGGTCATGCCCTGATGCACGAAGCGCGAATCCGGGCCGATGAATTCGGCGAGGTGGGTGAGGAAGGCGATGACGTCATGCTTCGTCACGCGCTCGATCTCGTCGATCTTGTCGACGTCGAATTTCGCGACGGAGCCCTTGTCCCAGATCGCCTTGGCGCTCTCCTTCGGGATGACGCCGAGTTCGGCAAGAGCCTCGCAGGCATAGGCCTCGATCTCGAACCAGATACGGAAGCGGGTCTGCGGCTCCCAGACGGCGACCATTTCGGGGCGGGAATAGCGGGGGATCATGGGCTCTTTCCGTCGATGCGCGCCCCAAGGGCTTTTCGCCGCACGATCTGCGCGACGGGGGCCGCGCGGTCAAGTCGCGCAGGCTATTTTCCAACAGGCGGTCTGGCCTTATCGTCGCTCGAAAGGCAGGGCGGCATGATGAGAATTGGCATTCTGGCGCTTGCGGGCGTCTTTCTGGCGGGCGGCGCGCAGGCGGCCGACGTTTCGAAATACACCAGCGTCAACGACAAGAAGGTGTGCGTCTACAAGCAGAGCAAGGCTTCCGACGATGGGCCGGAATCCTGCGAATTCGAGTGCAAGGGGCCGGTTGCGGGCGTCAGCACGAAGCTTCTGTCCTGTTACGATTACGAGCACCTGTTCGTTCGGATCGACGGCAAGAGCTATTCGACCTGGGGGCCCATGCTCGCGGTCGGTGGGTTTTCCGGCATCGCCAACAAGAATGGCATGGTCGAATGGTTGTTTTCCGGCGGGGCCGAGCCGTCGCGGGCGAGCCTCAAGGGGCTGATCGTGCGCTTTCAGGGCGTCGACCAGAACAACAAGGGCCGCAATGCGCTCGCCGTGATTTCGCTGAAGCCTGGCGAAATCTGCTGGAAGGGGAATTATCCCTCCAACGAGGCGGCCCGCGCCGCAGTCGACAATGCGGCGTGCCAGACGCCGCTGAGCGAGGAACAGCCTTGAGACGGTTCAGGCGATCAGGTCCCGCTTCATCGCCTCGTACTGCTCCTTGGCGATCTCTCCGCGCGCATAGCGCTTGTCGAGGATGTCCCGCGCGCTCTCCACGGACGGCGCAGGAGGCTGCGGCCAGTTCCAGCCGGCGGTCGTGCGCGGCTTGCGGTCGCGCAGCAGCAGCCAGGCGAGAAAAACGACGATCAGCAGCGCGCCGAGCGGGCCGATCCCGTGGATCGGCCAGGTCCAGGAGAAGCCGTCGTAATTCCAGTAGCCGTGCATCTTCCAAGCTCCCGCTGCGCAGGCGGCGACTATTTCTTCGTCACATCGGGCAGCTGCGCCTGAATATAGGCGATCACCGCCCAGATATCGTCCTTCGACAGCACGTCCTTGAAGGCCGGCATGGCTGTCTTGAACTGCGCGCCGCCCTCGGAGACCGTCCAGAACATATAGGGGTCCCATTGCGCCATTGGCGTTTCCGCCAGCCAGGCGAGGTTGGCGGGCGGCGGATTGAGATCCCTGGCGGCCTCGCCGTCGCCTTCGCCGGTCTTGCCGTGGCAGGAGGCGCAATTGTCCGCATAGACTTTCGCGCCGCGCTCGACGGTCGCCTGATTGCGCGGCAGGGGGTTTTGCGCCTTGGCGTAGGCCTCCGGCAGGCTCCCGTGCATCGCGTATGGGCGTCTCGGCGAGTAGCCCATGCCGCCGCCGCCCATCATGCCGCCGCCACCCCAGCCATGGCCGCCGCGCCATTGGCGCCAGGGCGGGCCGTCGCCCATCATCGGCTGGGCAGCGACGAGCGCGGCCGATCCGGCCAAGATAGCCGCCGCGCCTGCGGCGAGCAGATATTTGCGCATGTGACTTCCCCTCCACCCCTTGATCCAGCGCTCCAGTGGCGCTCAGAACCGAGACATGGCCATGGGCGACGGAGATCGCCAAGACCGTGCGACGTTGGGTCACATCCTGGTCACAAGGCGTCGACCGCCTTGCGCAGGAGATCGCGCACCTGCGTCGCGGCTTGCCTCAGCTTCGGGTTTTCGACCGCCATCATCGACGCGACCGGATCGATCGCGGCGACCTCGCTGCGGCCGGCTCCTGTCTCCTGCACGATGACATTGCAAGGCAGCATCAGGCCGATCTTGTCCTCCGCCGACAAAGCTTCGAAGGCGAGCTTCGGATTGCAGGCGCCGAGGATGCGGTAGGGGTGGAAATCCGCGCCGATCTTGGCCTTGAGCGTTTCCGCGATATCGATCTTCGTCAGTACGCCGAAGCCTGCCGCCTTCAGCGATTCCGTGGCCCGGCGCTCGGCCTCGTCCAGCCCGCAATCGAGCGTCTTCGAAAAATAATAGCTCATGGCTGCCCGCTCCCTCGTTTGCGATGGCTCAGATATGGGCGCCGCGCGCGGGCGCGGCAACCGCGGCCCGAAATTCGCATCGGCGCCAATTGGGCGCCTATATTGCCCGGAACGAGGAGAGCGGCGTGGTGATACGGGCGGATGTGATCGTACTGGGCGCGGGCATGGTCGGCGTCGGCGCGGCGCTGGCGCTGCAGGCGCGCGGGCGCGACGTCACGCTGATCGATCGCTGCGGCGCGGCCGGGCGCGAGACGAGCTATGGCAATGCGGGGCTGATCGAGCGCGCCTCCGTCGAGCTCTACACGTTTCCGCGCGACCTCCCCACGATCCTGCGCACGATCTTCGGGACCAATCCGGCGGCGCGAATCGACTGGGCCGCGCTGCCGCAAACCCTGCCGTGGATCGCGCGCTATTTTCTCGAAAGCGCGCCGGCGAAAGCCGCCGCCCACGCCCGCGCCGCCCTGCCGCTGATCGAACGCTGCCTCGACGAACACATGAAGCTGGCCGAGGCCGCCGGCGCAACCGGGCTGATCCGCCCGTCCGGCTGGATCAAGGCATTTCGGACCGAGAAGACGCTGGCCGAGGGGGCGATCGAGGCGCGGCGCATCCGCGACTACGGCCTGACCTTCGACGCGCTGGACGCGCCGGCGCTCGCCAAAATCGAGCCGAGCCTCGAAGGTTTCGCCGGCGCGATCGTGCTGCGCGATCCCGCCGCCTGCGTCGATCCGGGCGGGCTGACGGCGGCCTATGCGGGATTGTTCGCCCGCAACGGCGGCAGGCTTTTCGCCGGCGATGCGCGCAGCCTGGAGCAGACGCCGCACGGCTGGAGCGTGGCGACCGAAGCCGGCCTCGTCGAGGCGGGCGAAGCCGTCGTGGCGCTCGGGCCCTGGTCGGACGACATTTTCCGGCCGCTCGGCTATGCGATCCCGCTCGGCGTGAAGCGCGGCTACCACATGCACTACCGGGCCGCGGGCAATGGCGCGCTCAACCATCCCGTACTTGACGTCGACGGCGGCTATCTGGTCGCGCCGATGGCGCAGGGGCTTCGGCTGACGACCGGCGCGGAATTCGCGCTGCGCGACGCGCCGCCATCGCCCGCCATGCTCGACGTTGTGGAGCCGTTGGCGCGCAGGACGTTTCCGCTCGGAGAGAGGATCGACGCCGAGCCCTGGCTCGGGCGCAGGCCGTGCCTGCCCGATCTCCTGCCGGTGATCGGCCCGGCGCCGCGGCATCCGGGCCTGTGGTTCGACTTCGGCCACCAGCACCACGGTTTTACGCTCGGGCCGATTACCGGGCGGCTGCTTGCGGACATGATGACGCGGAGCGAGACCTTCGCCGATCCGGCGCCGTTCAGCGCGGAGCGGTTTTGACGCAGGTCATCACGAAACATTCACTTTGCGCGCTGTCTGGCGCCCCTTAAAAGGCCGCATGGCATCCGACGTCACCATTTCCGCCGCGGCCGTCGCTGGCGTGCTCTCGTTCCTGAGCCCCTGCGTGCTGCCGCTCGTGCCGCCTTACCTGACCTTCATCGCCGGCACGACGATCGAGGACATTGTCGACGAAGGCACGGCGCGCGCGCGGCGCGACGTGCTGCTGGCTGCGGTCCTGTTCGTGGCCGGCTTCACCACGGTGTTCGTGGCGTTGGGCGCCACGGCCTCCGTATTCGGGCAGGTCGTGCGCGCCAACCTGCATATCCTCTCGGTGCTGGCGGGCGTCGCCATCATCGGCATGGGCCTGCACTTTCTGGGCGTGTTCAAGCTGCATTTCCTCTATCGCGAGAAGCGCATGGAGGTGGAAAAGCCGGTGGGCCTGTGGGGCGCCTATGTGATGGGCCTCGCCTTCGCCTTCGGCTGGACGCCGTGCATCGGGCCGATCCTGGCCGCCATTCTCGCCGTCGCCAGTTCCGAGGAGACCGTGGGCAAGGGCGCGGGACTTCTGGCAGTCTATTCGCTCGGCCTCGGCGTGCCTTTCCTGCTCGCCGCGCTCGCCATCGAACCCTTCATGAACTTCATGAAGAAGTTTCGCGCGCATTTCGGCAAGGTCGAGAAGTTGGTCGGCGTCGCACTCGTGGCGACGGGCGTCGCCTTCCTGACCGGCGGCATGCAGAACCTGTCGATCTGGCTGCTCGAGACTTTTCCCGGCCTCGCCAAGCTCGGGTGATCGTCATCCGAAGCCAGATCAAGGCCGGATGCGCCGCTTGCGGCGAAAGTGCGCGCTCCTGACATCGGTGAGGCATGCGAATCTCTCGTCTGTTTGTTTGGCTGCTCGTTCTCGCGCTCGTCGGCGCCGGCGGTTTCCTTGCATGGCGGCGCTTCGGCGCGACGCCGCAGGTCGCGGTCGTCGCGGTCAAGCGCGGTTCCGTCGCGGAGGTCGTGTATGCGACCGGTGTCGTCGAGCCCACCCGCTGGGCGAAGGTGATCGCCTACCAGCGCAAGCGCATCGTCGACATATGCGATTGCGAGGGCAAGACGGTGAAGGCGGGCGACGTTCTCGCGAGGCTCGACGACACCGAAGAGAAGGCCAATGTCGCCGAACTGGAAGCGCGGCGCGCGCTTCTGAAGAACGATGTCGATCGGGTGAGCGGTCTCTACAAGCTCAACGCCGCCACGAAGACCGCGCTCGATCAGGCGATCACCGCGCTGCGGGAATATGACGCGCGCATCGAGGCGCGCAAGCAGAAGATGGCCGATCTCGTGTTGCGCGCGCCGATCGACGGCGTGGTGCTGAAGCGCGAGGGGCATATCGGGGACATGGCCGGCACGGGCGTGAACGACGCTCTGTTCTGGGTGGGCAAGCCGAAGCCGCTGCGCATCGACGCCGACGTGAACGAAGAGGACATGCCGCGCGTGAAGGTCGGGCAGAAGGTCCTGCTCCGTCACGACGGCTTTCCGGGACAGGCGCTCGAGGCGGCCGTGGACGACATCACGCCCAAGGGCGATCCGCAGACCAAGACGTTCCGCGTCTATCTCGCGCTGCCCAACGAGACGCCGCTGCGTATCGGCATGAGCGTCGAGGCCAATATCGTGATCGCCGCGCGCGAGAACGCGCTCGTCGTTCCCGCCGAAGCGATTTTCAACGGCGCCGTCGATCGCGTGGCGGATGGCGTCGTCGCGCGAACGCCCGTGAAGACCGGCGTGCGTGGCGTGCGGCTCGTCGAAGTTCTCGCGGGGCTCGACGAGGGCGCGCGCGTGATCTCACCGGCGCGACGGGACCTGAAGGATGGCGCGCGCGTGCGCGCGAGCGGGCCATGAGCTTCGTTCTCGACATAGCTCTCACGCATCTGCGCTCGCGCGTGCGCCAGACCGTGGTCGGCGTTCTCGGCGTCGCTACCGGCGTCGGCTTTTCCATCATGATGGCCGCGCTGATGGAGGGATCGCAGGCCGACTTCATCCGCCAGCTCGTCGACAGCCTGCCGCATATTTCCGTGACGGATGAAACACGCAACCCGCCGCGCCAACCGGCGGAGACGCGTTACGACGTCGTGCAGATCGATGGATTGCGCACGCCGGTCGTGCGGCCCGGCATCAAGAATCCGATGGCGATCATGGCCTCGATCGAAAGCTGGGTTCCCGGCGCGATCGCACCCTCGGTGCAGGCGAAGGCCGTGATCCGCTATGCGGGCCGCGATACGGCGACCTCGTTCACCGGCCTCGATCCGAAGCGCGAGCAGAAGGTCTCGAAACTCGCGACGCAGATGCGGCAGGGGTCGCTCGATGCGCTCTACAAGGCGACCAATGCGCTGATCCTCGGCGATGGGCTTGCGAAGAAGATCGGCGCGCGCGTGGGCAATACGGTGACGATCGTATCCGGCGCGGGCCGCACGCTGGACTGCACGATCGTCGGCATAGCCCATACCGGCGTCGCGCAGATCGACGACGTATCGTCCTACGGCCTCATCAAGACCGGACAGATCCTCGCCTCGCAGATCGGGCTGGTGAACGAATTGCGCATTCGCGTCGCCGACGCCCTGCAGGCGCGCACGGTCGCGACACGGATCGAGGCGGAGACGGGCTACAAGTCCGTCTCCTGGCAAGAGGCGCACGAGGATCTGCTGTCGGCTTTCGAGGTGCGCAACATCATCATGTACACGGTCGTCGGCGCGATCCTGCTTGTCGCCTCCTTCGGCACATTCAACATCGTCTCGACCATCACGCACGAGAAGGCCCGCGATATCGCGATCATGAAGTCGCTTGGCTTTCGCGCAAAGAGCGTGCGGCGCATCTTCGTGATCGAGGCGGCCGCGATCGGCCTGATCGGCGCCTTGATCGGCTGGGGGCTCGGCTATGTGCTGACGCGGGCGATGGGCTCGATCGAGATCAAGAGCCCGTTCATGGACTCGAGCACGATCCCGGTTCTCTATTCGCCGCTGCACTACGCATTGGCGACCGTCGTGGCGGTCGCATCCTCGCTGTTCGCGGGCTATTTTCCTGCGCGCAAGGCGGCGGCCGTCGAGCCCGTCGACATCATCAGGGGCGCCTCGTGAGAGCGCCACTCATTGAAACCAGGAACGCGACGCGCATCATTGCCGGCGATGTGCCGGCGACGCTCGTCGCGGATGTCGATGTCAGCGTGTCGGCGGGCGAATTCATCGCCATTATCGGGCCGTCTGGATCGGGCAAGTCCTCGCTGCTCTATCTGCTCGGCTTGCTCGACCGGCCGACGTCGGGCGAAGTCTATCTCGAGGGCGTCGCCACCAGCGCGCTCGACGACGATTCTCGCGCGGATATGCGTCTTGCGACCCTGGGCTTCGTGTTTCAGTTTCACTTCCTTCTGCCCGAGTTCTCCGCGCGCGAAAACATCATACTGCCGATGCGCGCGCTTCGCCGCTTGAGCGAAAAGGCGCAAGTCGCGCGCGCCGATATGCTGCTCGAACAGCTCGGGCTGAAAGACCATGCACACAAACGGCCGGACCAGATGTCCGGCGGCCAGCGCCAGCGCGTCGCCATCGCGCGCGCGCTGGCCAATGATCCGAAGGTCGTGCTCGCCGACGAGCCGACTGGCAATCTCGACACGCACTCGGGCGAACGCGTGCTGGAAATCCTGAATGATCTTGTGAGTTCGGGGCAGCGCGCAGTGGTCATGGTCACGCACGATCTCGCTCTCGCCGCGCGTGCGGATCGCCAGATCAGGATCGTCGACGGCAGAATCGCGATCTGAAGCGGTCACCGTGAAACGCGATTGCGGCCGTCGTGCTTTGATGTGTAAAGCTTCTGGTCGGCGCGTTCGATCAGGTCTTGTGGCGTTTCGCCTTGCTGCAATTGCGCGACGCCGAAGGATGCGGTGACCGCGCCGATCATCGCTCCGTCCTTGCCGGCCTTCCACTTCGTCGCTTCCAACTTCTGACGAATTTGCTCGGCGACGATCGCGGCAGCCTGAAGCGAGGTAGTCGGCATGATGATGGCGAATTCCTCTCCGCCGTATCGTGCGAGGCAATCCTTGCCCTTTACGTTGTATTTGATGAGTTGCGCACATTTCTGGAGGAGATCGTCGCCGACGACATGACCGAAATTGTCGTTGATCCGCTTGAAGTGATCGATGTCGATCATTACGAGGCTCAGATCGACGCATCCCTGGTGTGCGTCCTTCACGAGCGTCGCCAGCGTTTTGTCGAAGTGACCGCGCGAATAGGCCCTCGTCAGCGCGTCGCGCTCATTCTCGGAGCGTACACGCGTCAACTCATCTCGTAGAACCTCGAGTTGACGTGTCGCGTCGGTCAGTTGCCGTTGATAAGCCGTGTTCGCCCTCTGCATTTTTTCGTTCTCGCCGGCGAGAAATTTCGCGACCGAGCGAACGCGCGCCGCATCCTGCGCCATCTTCAGGCGGCTTTGTCCCTGGCTCAGCGAATCCGCGAATCGGCCGGCGCTTTTCGTGTGCGCCTCGAGCGCCTGCATGGACGCGCCGAGATGCGCGTTCAATCTCTGGCCCGAGACTTCCGCCTCCTCGGCGCATAGCGCGCGCGTCAGGCCATGCGGCAGAATGGGGCGACCGAAGGCGAGAGATTGAAACGACAGGGTGACGAATATGCCGCCGGTGAAGATGAAGAACGCGACAACGAAATCATACGCTGGAATGGCGAGGACGGTCGCGTCGGAGAAGCGCGCGGCGATAGCGTCGCGCAGATAGGAGGCGGCGGTGAAGCTCGATATGAGCGCCAGACCGGCCATGGCGGGAGGCAGGACTTGCAGCGCCCAAACTCGTGCGGACGATCGTGGCATCGCAGTCTCTTTTTCCGCGACATCGTTCCGTTCGACCGTTGTGGTCTCTTGAGATCCGTGTCGAATTCGCAGCGTGTTCCAATCGCAATTAGCGCTTGCTTCTTAAGAGAGCGTTGGTCACGTAACGTCAGACATCGCGGAATTTTTCACCGACCGGCGCGCAAATGGAAACGGCGCCCGAAGGCGCCGCTCGATTTCTTGTATGACGTGATGTGAGTTCGCGGATGCGCGCGGCTCACAGCTGCTTGTACGTGATCTTGCCGTCGGCGCCCTTCACCCAGCGATATACGACATAGTCGGCGCGGGTGACGTCGCCCTTCTTGTCGTAGGCGATATCGCCGACCACCGTCTTGAAGGTCATGCCGGAGTGCATGACCTTGGCCATGGCCTGGGGATCATCGGATTTCGCCGCCTTGGCCGCCTGCTGCATCACCTGCACGGCCGCGTAGGAATAGAGCGTGTAGGTCTCGGGGTTGAACTTCTTGGCCTCGAAACGCTTCACGACTTCGGCCGCAGCGGGGTTGAGGCGCGGGTCCGGCGGGAAGGTCATCAGCGTGCCCTCGGCGCCGGGGCCGGCGATCTGCGCATATTCTTCAGACGCGATGCCGTCGCCGCCCATCAGGATCGTCGACATGCCTTGGTCGCGCATCTGGCGCACGATCAGGCCGGCTTCCGTATGCTCGCCGCCGTAATAGACGAGGTCGGCGCCGGCGGCCTTCAGCTTGGAGACGATGGCGGAATAATCCTTCTCGCCGGGATTGATGGTCTCGTAGAGGACTTCCTTCAGGCCGAGCGCATTCATGGCCTTCTTGGTCTCGTCGACGAGTCCCTTGCCGTAGGCCTTCTTGTCGTGGATGAAGGCGATCTTCTTGTCCTTGAAGTGCTTGGCGAGATAGTCGGCGGCGACCGCGCCCTGCTGGTCGTCCCGGCCGCAGGTGCGGAACACGTTCCACTTGCTTTCGCCAGTCTTGGGGTCGGGATTGGTCAGGTTGGGGTTGGTGGAGGCGGGCGTGATCTGCAGCACGCCGTTCTCGTTGTAGACGCCCGACGTCGGGATCGACACCGACGAGTTGAAGTGGCCGACGACCCAGGTCACGCCGTCGCCGACGAATTTGTTGGCGACCGAAATGCCCTGTTTCGGATCGGAGGCGTCGTCGCCGACCTCGACCGAAATTTTCTTGCCGTTGATGCCGCCAGCGGCGTTGATGTCCTCGACCGCCTGTTCCACGCCCATCTTGAGCTGCGCGCCGAAGGCGGCGGCCGAGCCGGTGATCGGACCGCCGACGCCCATCTTGATCTGCGCGGCGGCGGGCGCGGCGACGCCCAGCATGGCGGCGAAAGCGACGCCCGACAGAAGCTTACGTGTCATACATTGTCTCCCCTGCGCCCGCCCATTCGGGTTCGGGCTGAATCTGCGATCGGGAGTTTGGCGGGTTTTTCTGGCGCTGTCACGCCAGCGTCAGGAGGTCAGCCAGGGGTACTGGTCCTGCATCTGCCTACGGCGGGCGTAGGCGAACCCGGCCAGTGCAAAGCCGGTCAGCAGGATGAAGGTCGGTGCGGCATGGGCGAAGTCCGAGGGTTCGTCGAACAGCGCGTAATGCAGGAAGCGCACGGCGCCCGCCAGCGGAACCATGTAGGCGATCGCCTTCCAGCGCTCGCGCCATGTCTGCGCCATCGTGCGGCCCGTGACGAAGGCGCCGGCGCCGCCGATGATCAGTGTGAGCGCGAGGAACGTCCAGACGTTGGGGATGAGGTCGCTCAATGCGCGCCCCCTTCGAGATAGGCGGCGCGCACCAGCGGATCGGCCAGAAGCGCGGCGCCCGTGCCCGACATGGCGATCGCGCCGTTGACCATGACATAGCCACGATGGGCGAGTTTCAGCGCGTGATAGGCGTTCTGCTCGACGAGGAAGACGGTCAGACCCTCCTTCGCATTGAGTTCGCGAACCGTGTCGAAAATCTGCTTCACCACGAGCGGGGCGAGGCCGAGCGAGGGTTCGTCGAGCAGCAAGAGTTTGGGCCGACTCATCAGGGCGCGCGCGATGGCGAGCATCTGCTGCTCGCCGCCCGACAGCGTGCCGCCGCGCTGGTTCATGCGCTCCTTGAGACGCGGAAATATCGTGAAGACGCGTTCGAGATCAGCGTCGAAATGGGCGAAATTGTCGACGGATGCGCCCATCTGCAGGTTTTCGTGCACGCTCATGCGCGGAAAGATGCGTCGCCCCTCCGGCGATTGTGCGATCGAGAGACGCGCGATCTCGTGCGTGGGCATATCCGTGATGTCGCGGCCGGCGAAGGTGATGCGGCCTTCGCGGGCGCGCGGATCGCCGAAAATGGTCATCATCAAGGTCGTCTTGCCCGCGCCATTGGCGCCGATCAGCGTGACGATTTCGCCTTCGTTGACGACGAGGTCGACATTGCGTAGCGCCGTGATCGCGCCATACCAGGCGGAGACGCCGGAGAGGGAGAGGAGGGCGGTCATGGGCTTTCGCCCTTCTTCCCGCATCCGGGGAGAAGGTGGCGCGAAGCGCCGGATGAGTGGCCAAGCCGCAGCGGAGCGGCCCGACCCCTCACCCCAGCCCTCTCCCTGCAGGCGGGGAGAGGGGACAGATTGCGCGCTTCAACCGCCCTCACGCGCCGATCTCCTGTTCGACATTGGCGACCTCTTCGTCGGGTACGCCGAGGTAGGCGGCGATGACGCTCGGATCGTTGCGGATTTCCGCGGGCGTTCCGTCGGCGATCTTGCGGCCATAGTCGAGGACGACGACGTGATCGGAAATTTCCATCACGACGCTCATGTCGTGCTCGATCAGCAGGAGCGACGTTCCGTCGTCGCGGATCGAGCGCAGCAGTGCGTTGAGCTCGGCGGATTCGCGCGGATTGAGGCCGGCCGCGGGTTCGTCCAGGCAGAGCAGCACGGGATCGGCGCACATGGCGCGCGCGATCTCGAGGCGCCGCTGGTCGCCGTAGGGCAGGGCGCCGGCGGGATCGTCGGCGCGCGCGGCGAGACCGATGCGCTCCAGCCAGCCGCGCGCCTTGTCCTTGGCCGCCTGTTCGGCCGCGCGGTAGGAAGGCGCGCCGATCAGGCCGAAGAGCGAAAAGCCCGACGCGCGCATCAGCGGACGATGCTGCGCGACGATGAGATTTTCGAGCGCGGTCATGCCGGAGAAGAGACGGATGTTCTGGAACGTGCGCGCCACGCGTGCGTCGCGCGCGATCTCGTGATCGGGCATGCGCTCCAGCAGATGGAGCCCGTTGGCGCCGCGCGCGCCGGAGCGCGTGAGCGCATCGAGCGCCGTCGGATCGATCACGCCGTTCGGCGCCATGCTAATGCGGCCCGACGTCGGCTTGTAGAAGCCCGTGATGCAGTTGAAGACGGTCGTCTTGCCGGCGCCGTTCGGACCGATCAGCGCAGTGATGTCGCCGCGCCGCGCGTCGAACGACAGGTCGTCGACGGCGGTCAGGCCGCCGAAGCGCATGGAAATGTGTTCGACGCTGAGCAGGGTCTGGGCCGCCGCCATCACCCGCGCCCTTCCTGCACGAGGTCGGCGGCGATGGTCTTGCGTTCCCCCAGGAAAATCGTTGGCGTGCGCGAGGCGACGAAGCCACGTGGGCGCCAGTTCATCATCACCACCATGGCGAGGCCGACGAGCAGCATGCGGTATTGGGTGGGATCGAAGCCCTGGCCGAAGACCTGCTTGAGGAAATCGAGTTCGCGCAGCAATTCGGAACCGCCGACGATCGCGATCGCCGCCGCCGCGACGCCGATCTGCGATCCGCCCCCGCCGAGCACGACGATGGCGAGGATGGTAGCGCTTTCCACGAAGTTGAAGCTCGATGGCGAGACAAAACCCTGGCGCACGGCGAAAAAGGCGCCGGCGAAGCCGCCGAACATGGCGCCGAGCGCGAAGGCGGTCAGCTTGATCTTCGTCGTGTCGAGGCCGAGCGAACGGCAGGCGATCTCGTCTTCGCGGAGCGCCTCCCACGCGCGGCCGATCGGCAGGCGACGCAGCCGCAGCGTCACGAGATTGGTTATGAGCGCGAGGACGAGGATGAGGTAGTAGAGGAATACGACCCGGTGGATCGGCGAGAATTTCAGGTCGAAGAAGGCCGCGAAGCCCTTCGGACCGGCGACGAAGGGCAGGCCGAAGAAGGTAACGCGCGGAATCGAGGCGATGCCGGCGTCGCCATTGGTCAGCGCCGAAAAATTGACGAGCACGATGCGGATGATCTCGCCGAAGGCGAGCGTGACGATGGCGAGATAGTCGCCACGCAGGCGCAGGACGGGAAAGCCGAGCAATATGCCCCAAAAGGCCGCGAGAATGCCGGCGAGCGGCAGGCAGATCCAGAAGGACACGCCGTAATTAGTCGCGAGCAGCGCGTAGGCATAGGCGCCGACCGCGTAGAAGGCGACGTAGCCGAGATCGAGGAGTCCTGCGAGGCCGACGACGATGTTCAGGCCCCAGCCGAGCATGACGTAGATGAGGATCTGGACGCCGTAGTTGTCGATCCACTTCAGCGCGCCGGAGGGGCCGAGCGTGAGAAGCACGATGAAGGGCCATGCAACGATCAGACCGAGGCCGAAGGCGGCGAAAGCCTTTGTCGCCTTCTTTGCGAAGCCGGAAGGCGCTTTCGCAGCGGCGGGCTTGCGCGCCGCGCGGGCCGGCGCGAGCGCGACGGCGAGCCGGACGAGGAAGGCCGCGACCGCCGCGCCCAGCATCCAGGACCAACGCGGCTCCAGCACGAGCTTGTTCGAGAAGTCCGGCTCGGCGCGCAAGGCGAGGATGGGGAAGGCCAGCGCCGCGGCGATCAGACCGTAGCGCGCGGCGTCGGCGAGGGCGGCCCGGACGGGAGAAGCTTCAGCCATGCGTGGCCCTTCCCCGATCCTCATGCTGAGGAGCGCCTGAAAGGCGCGTCTCGAAGCATGGGAGCGCCGGCCATCCTTCGAGACGCGGGCTTCGCCCGCTCCTCAGGATGAGGGCAAGTGCAACATCGCGGATATTCATCAAACCTTCTCCACTTCCGGCCGGCCCAGAAGCCCGGTCGGCATGAAGATCAGGGTGACGGCAAGGATGGAGAAGGCCGCGACGTCCTTGTAGTCGGCGGAAAAGTAGGCGGACCAGAAAGTCTCGATGAGGCCGATCAGCAGGCCGCCGAGCACGGCTCCGGGAATGGAGCCGATGCCGCCGAGAACGGCGGCCGTGAAAGCCTTCACGCCGGGCACGAAGCCGTCGGCGGCGTTCACGACGCCGTAGTAGAGCATGTAGAGAACGCCAGCGACGGCGGCGAGCGCGGCGCCGATGACGAAGGTCGCGGCGATGGTGCGGTTGACGTCGACGCCCAGCAGCGCCGCCATTTTCGCATCCTGCTCGCAGGCTCTTTGCGCGCGACCGAGCGGGGTCTTTTGCACGACGAACCAGAAGGCGGCGAGCAGGACGGCGGTGACGACAACGATCAGGATCTGCTTGTAGGAAAGCGTGACGTCATAGGCTCCGCCGCTCGTCAGCTTGATGACCTCGCTTAACATGGGCGGCGCCGATTTGTTGCGCGGTCCCTGTGCGACGTAGACGAAGTTCGACAGGAAGATCGACATGCCGATGGCCGAGATCAGCGGCGCGAGACGGAAGGAGCCGCGCAGGCGACGATAGGCGAGCCGCTCGATCGCGAAATTCCAGAGGCCAGTGAGCGCCATCGAGGCGAACAGCACGATCACGAAGGACGGCGCGAGCGCATCGAGGCCAAGGAATTGCTGGAGCGCGATAAACAGGATGAGCGCGATGAAGGCCGACAGCATGAAGACATCGCCATGCGCGAAGTTCACCATGCCGATGATGCCGAACACCATCGTGTAGCCGATGGCGATGAGGCCGTAGATCGAACCGAGCGTCAGCCCGTTGATGAGCTGCTGCAGGAAGACTTCCATGCGCCGGTCGCGTCCCTTTGTTTGCGCCTTAAGAAGGGGCGGAATCGCCGCGCTGCGGCCCTCGGGCAAGCTAGCAAGCGCCATGCCGCGCCGCAAATCCGCCATTGGTTCACGCCGCAAAGCCAGAGCGGCGCGGATTTCTGTTGCTTCGTTTTCCGGAAATGTTATGATTCATACCTATTCGGCGCGAAGACCGAACTGGAGGAACGCGAGGACCGTCATCAGACATGCGATCGGCGACGCCCGTCTGGCGTTTGTCGCTGCGCCTGACGCGCCTCTCCGGCGGGGCGTCGGCGGCGTGACGCAGTTCCTCAGCCTCCGACAAGATGTAACGAATGATCCAAGCCCAGGGAGCGCACCATGGATCGTAGACATTTCCTCGCAGGAACCGCCGCGTTCGGCGCATCTACCAGCCTTCTGACCTCGCGCCTCGCCGCGCAGGGCAAGCCGATGAAGATCGGCATCATGAACGATCTGTCCGGCCCCTATGCCGGCGACCAGGGCGTCGGCTCGAAAATCGCCGCCGACATGGCGATTCAGGATTGGGCGTCGAAACTTGGGGTGCAAGTCGAGACGATCATCGCCGATCACCAGAACAAGCCCGACATCGGCGCCGGCATCGCGCGCAAGTGGTACGACACCGAGGGCGTCGACGTGATCATGGACCTGCCGAATTCGGCGGTCGCGCTCGCCGTCGTCGCGGTCGCCAAGGAGAAGAACAAGGCTGTGATCGGCTCGGGCGCGGGTTCGTCGGTGCTGACGGGCCCGATGTGCTCGAAGAATTTCGTTCACTGGACCTACGACACATACGTGCTCGGCAATTCGCTCGGCAAGGCGCTGACCGGCGAGGGCGCGAAGTCCTGGTACTTCATCACGGCCGATTATGCCTTCGGCAAGGATCTCGAGAGCAATTGCGCCAATGCGGTGGTCGCGGCCGGCGGCAAGGTTCTGGGCGCGGCGCGCCATCCGCTCAACACGGCGGATTTCTCGTCCTTCCTGCTGCAGGCGCAGTCCTCGGGCGCCGATGTCATCGGCTTCGCCAATGCGGGCGGCGATCTCATCCAGTCGCTGAAGCAGGCGACCGAATTCGGCCTGAAGAAAAAGATGGCCGCGCTCATCCTCGACGTCACCAACCTGCCGTCGCTGGGGCTCGCCGCCGTGCAGAACGTCACGGTCTGCAAGGGCTTCTATTGGGATCAGAACGAGGGCACGCGCGCCTTCGCCAACCGGTACCAGGCAGCCCATCCGCAGAAGGCCAAGCCCAACGACATGCACGCGGGCATGTACGCCTCGACGCTGCATCTCATGAAGGCCTTCGCGCAGACCAAGAACGCGACCGACGGCGTCAAGCTGATCGACGCGATGAAGGCGATCCCGACCGACGATCCGATGTTCGGCAAGGGGTCGATTCGCGAGGACGGACGCCACATCCACACCATGTACCTGCTGACCACCAAGACCGTCGCCGAATCCAAGGGCGACTGGGACTGGTTCAAGGTTACCGGGACTGTGAAGCCGGAAGACGCCTGGCGTCCGCTCGCCAAGGGCGGCTGCCCGTTCATCAAGGCCTGACGCGGGCTTCGCGACACGGCGCGTGGGACGGTCTCGCGCGCCAACTGCGCTCGGCGGCGCAGGCAGGGGAGCCAGCGCCTTATCCCTGCATGGCAGGGTTGCGTCGCGGGACTGGATACTTATGCTGCATGCCAATCGGCGCCCGAGGGCGCCGGAAAGACAAGAGGGGAGAAACGGACATGGATCGTAGACATCTGCTCGCATCGGGCGCCGCGCTGGGCGCGACCTCGACTCTCATTCTGCCGACCCGGCTTCTTGCGGCCGCGGGGCCGCTCAAGGTCGGCGTCATCCTGCCGCGTTCCGGCGTGCAGGCCGGCATCGGCCAGGATTGCCAGCGCGGCGTGGATATCGCCGCCCCCATCCTCAAGGCGATGGGCATGCCCGATCTCCAGATTCTCAGCGGCGACACCGAATCCAAGGTCGAGACGGCGCGCTCGACGGCTGAAAAGCTGATCGGCGAAGGCGCGCAGCTCTTGATCGGCGCGTTCGATTCCGGCCAGACGACGGCGATCGCGCAGGTCGCGGAGCAGAAGGGCGTGCCGCTGGTGATCAACATCGCCGCCGCGCCGCAGATCACGGAGCAGGGCTACAAGTTCGTGTTCCGCAACTTCCCGACGGCGGGCACGATTCTCGCCAACGCCTTCGAGCAGCAGAACGCCATCTTCAAGCAGGTGGGCGACGCGCCGAAGACCGTTGTCTTCATGCACGTCAACGACACGTTCGGCACGGCCATGGCCGGCGGCATCGGCAAGCTGATGCCGAAGTTCAACGTGCCTTACAAGGTCGTCGAGACCATCCCCTACGATCCGCGCGCGCGCGACCTCTCGGTGGAAATCTCCAAGGCCAAGGCCTCCGGCGCCGAGGCGCTGCTGTGCGTGAGCCGCCTCAACGACGCGATCCTGCTGACGCGCGAAATGATCAAGCAGCGCTGGACGCCCAAGGCCGTGATGAGCATGGGGCCGGGCTGGTACGAGGATCAGTATCTCAAGACGCTCGGCAAATATTCCGACGGGCCGCTGACATTCTCGCCCTGGTACGATCCCAAGAAGAAGCTCAGCCAGACGCTGGTGGCGGCGATGGCGAAGTCGTTCCCCGGGGTGAACCTCAACACCAACCACGTCTTCACGTTCGAGGCGCTGCTGGTGGCCGCCGACGCCTACAAGCGCGCCGGCTCGAGCGATCCCAAGGCTCTGGCCGAGGCGATCCGCAAGACGAACATCGCCGACAATTCGAGCATGGGCCCCGGCATCATGTTCAACGCCAAGGGCCAGAACGACAAGGTCGTCGACGGCGCCGTGCAGAACGTCGGCGGCAAGCAGGTCGTGGTGCAGCCGGAAGCTTCCGCGATAGCGAAGCCGATCTGGCCGATGCCGGCTTACGACAAGCGCTAAGGAAAACGCTTGCGTCCCGGCTCGCGCCGGGGCGCAAGGCCATCGAGGCGCACATGTCCGGCGGACTCTATCTCAATGTCGCCGTCAGCGGCCTGCTGACGGGGCTGATCTATGGCCTGAGCGCGCTCGGGCTGTCGGTCATTTTCGGCGTCATCCGCATCGTCAATTTCGCGCATGGCGAGATGATGGTGCTTGGCATGTTCGCCACGCTCGTCCTCTTTCGCGCGCTCGGCATCGATCCGTTGCTGAGCTTGCCGCTGGTCGCCGCCGCGCTGTTCGCATTCGGATACCTGCTGCAGGATCTGGTGGTGCGGCGCGTCGCGCATCTGGCGGACCACATGCAATTCCTGCTGATGGCGTCGATAGCGGTCATGCTGATCAGCGTCTGCCTGATGCTGTTCGGACCCGACGCGCAGAACGCGCAGGTGAGCTACGGCTTCGATTCCTTCGCCATCGGCCCGCTGCTCGTCGACAAGGTCCGCGTTTACGCGGGCGCTGCCGCGCTGGTCGTCTCCGGTCTGCTGTTCGCCTTTTTCCACTACACGCCGACCGGCAAGGCGATCCGCGCCTGCGGCGACAACTACACTGGCGCGCTCGTCGTGGGACTCAACGTGCGGCGGCTCTACGCGCTGACCTTCGGAATCGGAACGGCCTGCCTCGGGGCGGCCGGCGCCATCATGCTTCTGCTGGTCGACGTGCATCCCTATCTCGGGCCGTCCTACACGCTGCTCGCCTTCATCATCGTCATCATCGGCGGCATGGGCAGCCTTCCAGGCGCGCTGCTCGGCGGCATCCTGATCGGCGTCTCGGAGGCGCTGGCCGGCGTCATCCTGCAGCCCTCGCTGAAGAGCGCTTTCTCCTTCGGCCTGCTCATCCTCGTCCTGCTCGTGCGTCCGCAGGGCCTGCTCGGGAAGGTCGCGCGATGATCGCCCGCATCATAGAAAGCGCCTCGCCGCGCGCGCTGGCGCTTCTCGCCGTCGTGACCCTCGCGTTGCTGGTCGCGCCCTGGCTCGTCGACAGCTATGTGCTGAGCGTGCTCATCATCGTGCTGTATTTCGCCTATGTCGGGCAGGCATGGAACCTGATGCTTGGCTTTGCCGGGCAATTGTCGCTCGGCCATGCGCTGTTCGTCAGTCTCGGCGCTTATACGAGCGCTGCGCTGTTCATCAAGTTCGGCGTGCCCCCCATCATCGGCGTATTCGCCGCGATAGCCATGGCGGTCGTCGCGGGATGTCTGATCGGTTATCTCGGTTTCCGCTTCTCGATCCGCGGCGTCTATTTCGCGCTGCTGACGATCGCCTTCGCGGAGTTCACCGGCATCATCGTCGACCACATTTCCTGGCTCGGCGCGTCGAGCGGCCTGTTCCTGCCGGTCAAGAACCAGCAGAGCAACGATCTCCTCAACCTGCGCGGCTCGCCGACGATGTTCTACTACGTCATCCTGGCGCTTACGGGGCTCGCGTTCGCGCTGTGCAGCTGGCTCCTGAATTCGAAGCTGGGCCTCTATTGGCAGGCAATCCGTGAGGATCAGGAGGCGGCTGAAGCCTCGGGCGTGCCGCTCTTCCGTTACAAGATGATCGCGGTCGCGATCTCCTCGGGGCTAACAGGCATCGGCGGCGTCTGGTACGCCTTCTACTACAACAACCTGTTTCCCGAGACGATGTTCAAGACCAGCCAGTCGGTCGAGATCATCCTCGGCTCCGTCGTCGGCGGCGTCGGCACGCTGTTCGGTCCGATACTGGGCGCCTTCGTGCTCACGCCGCTCGGCGAGGTTCTGACCGCGGCGACCGACGGCATGCATCTCGACGGCGTCAAATCCTTCTTCTGGGGTTTTTGCGTCGCGGCCATCGTGCTGTTCCGGCCACAGGGCCTGTGGCCATGGATTTACAACGTTCTGGGTCTCGCGCCGAAAAAGGAGGGCGAGCGATGAGCGCCTCCGCAGCGACGGGGCCGGTGGGCGCGCTCACCGTCCGCAACATTTCCAAGCGCTTCGGCGGTCTGGTCGCCGTCAGCGAGGTTTCGTTCACGGTGGCGGCGGGCGAGATCCACGCGCTGATCGGGCCGAATGGCGCGGGCAAGACCACGACATTCAACATGATCGCCGGCGCGCAACCGCCCGACACCGGCGACGTGCTGCTCGACGGCGTGTCGCTGGCCGGCCTGCGGCCCGACCAGATCTGCCGGGCGGGCGTCGGCCGAACCTTCCAGATCGTGCGGCCCTTCAATGAATTGACGCTGGTCGAGAATGTCGCTGTCGGCGCGCTCGCCTGGACCGACGACGTCGCCGAGGCGCGCGACCATGCGCGCGGCGTTCTCGAGCTTCTGGGGCTCGGCGACAAGAAAGACGCGCGTCCCAGCAGCATCACGTTGCCCGACCGCAAGTGCCTGGAAGTCGCGCGCGCTCTGGCGACCAAGCCCAAACTGCTGCTGCTGGACGAGGTGATGGCCGGGCTGCGCCCGACCGAGACCGACCGGATGGTCGCGATCTTCAAGAAGCTGAACGCGGATACGGGCCTGACCATTCTCCTGATCGAACACGTGATGCGCGCGGTCATGGCGCTCTCTCACCGTGTGCTCGTTCTCAACTATGGCCGGCTGATCGCCGACGGAAAGCCCGAAGAGGTGACGCGCGATCCGGAAGTCCTGGCCTGCTATCTCGGCGCGGAGGCCTTCGACTGATGCTGGAAGTCGAGGATCTCAGCGTCTTCTACGGCGATGCGCAAGCGCTGGACGGCGTCTCGCTGTCGATCGAGCAAGGCGAAATCGTCGCGATCGTCGGCGCGAATGGCGCCGGCAAGACATCGCTCATTCGCACTATCGGCGGCATGCACCGGCCGACGAAGGGAAAAATCCGCTTCAAGGGCGTCGATATCACGGGCTGGCCGAGCTATCGGGTCTGCGATCTCGGCGTCGGGCAGGTGGCGGAGGGACGTCAGATATTTCCGAACATGTCGGTTCTGGAAAATCTCGAGATGGGCGCGATGTTGCCGCGTGCGCGCAAGCTCAAGGCGCGCAACCTCGAGCACATCTATGGCCTGTTTCCTCGGCTGAAGGAACGCGCAAGCCAGTTCGCCGGCACTCTGTCGGGCGGCGAGCAGCAGATGCTGGCGATCGGGCGTTGCCTGATGGGCGCGCCGGAACTCGTGATGTTCGACGAGCCCTCGCTCGGCCTTGCGCCGGCGATCGTCCAGAACATGCTCGCGATCATCCGCACGCTTAACCAGGATGGGTTGACCTGCATGCTGGTGGAGCAGAATGTCGCAGTGTCTCTCAGGCTCGCCCGCCACGGATATGTGCTGGAAAACGGGCGCATCATGCTGAAAGGCGGCGGCGAGGAATTGCTCGCCGACGACCGGGTCAGGCAGGCCTATCTGGGGCTGTAGCCTGGTGAAGCCGTAGGACGCCTGGCGTCCGCTTTCCTCGGGCGGCCGTCCATTCATCAAGGCGCAAAATCGAACGCGGACGGGCGGCCCGCGCCGCCCGTTCATTCCCTCAGATCGCCGAAGCGCCCTGATAGCGGCCGTAGCCGCGCGAACCCGTGGCGCCGAACAGAACGACCTCGAAAATTTCCTTCGGGCCGCCGGTCTCCATGCCGGGCGAACCATCGGGCATGCCGGGCGCCGAAAGGCCGATGGCGACGGGCTTTTCCCGCAACAGCCGTTCGATAGCAGAGGCCGGGACGTGCCCCTCGATCACGTAGCCGCCGATCTCCGCCGTGTGGCACGAGGCCAGCGCCTGCGGGACGCGAAATTTCGCCTTGATGGTATTCATGTCGGCTTCATCGACAACGCGCGCATCGAAGCCTGCGGCGCGCACATGCGCGACCCAACCTTCGCAGCACCCGCATCCGGGGTCGCGATGGACGATCATCGGCGCGAAGGCCGACGCCGAGCGCGACAGCAGGGGCAGCGACGTCGCCGCGAAAAGAGAGGCGATGACGATGCGGCGACTGGGATAATGCTCCATGCCGATAGTCCCTTTCAATGCTGGTCGGCCGCCGGCGCCGCCTGCGGGCAGCGCCAAAGAGCGTCACTATCGCTGGGCGCTCACGCCCGGACCTTGACCCAGGCCAAGCGAAATCAGCGCCTGCCGCGCTTGACCGCCTTGCGTGCCTGCTTTCCGGCAGGTTTGCGGGCGGCCTTCGCGCTCGTTTTCCTGGCCGCCTTCGAAGCTTTCTGCGCCTGTTTCTTCGGCGTCTTGGCGGACGTCTTCTTTGTCGGCTTCTTGGCGGCGGCCTTCTTCGCCGCCTTCTTCGCAGCCTTGGCCACCTTCTTCACGCTCTTTTTCGCGGCTTTCTTGGTCGCCTTCTTCACGGCCTTTTTCGTGGCCTTTTTGGCGGCGCGCGCGGCGGGGCGAGCCTTGGCGGCCTTCTTCACCGGCTTCTTGGTAGCCTGCTTGCGGCTCGGGAAAGACTTCGGCCGCGCGGGTTTGGCCGGCGCGGTCAGGAAGTCGATCACCGCCTTGTTGAATTCGTCGGCCGCCTCGATGTTGGACAGATGCGCGGCGTCGAGCTCGACCAGCCGCGCGCCGGGGATCGCGGCCGCGATCGCCTTGCCGGCTTCCGGCGGGGTGGCCGGATCGTTCTTGCCGATGATGACGAGCACCTGATTGCGAATATTGCGGATGGCGTCGCGCAGGTCGATGTCGCGCAGCGCGGCCATGCAGGCCGCATAGCCGTCGGCAGGGGTCTTCTCGAAGGCCGCCTTGATGCGGGCGATCGCCTCGGGCGCCTTATCCTGAAATTCCTTGGTGAACCAGCGGTCGATGACGGCGTCGACCATGCCCTGGAGGCCGAGTTCGCGCAGGGTGCGTAGCCGGTCGTTCCAGGTGTCGGCCGTGCCGAATTGCGCGGCCGTATTGGCGAGAACCGCGCGCTCGATCCGGTCGGGCGCATTCAGCAGCAGCCACTGGCCGACCGCGCCGCCCTTGGACAGGCCCATCCAGTGTGCCTTCTTGACGCCGAGCGTATCGAGAATGGCGAGCGCGTCCTTGCCGAGCTGCTCCAGCAAATAGGGGCCGGCGGGCGCAGCGCTCAGGCCATGCCCGCGCGAATCATAGCGCACGACCCGGAAGTGCTTCGACAGGGCCGGAATCTGGTCGTCCCACATATGCAGGTTCGACCCGAGAGAGTTCGAGATCATCAGGACCGGCGCGTTTTCCGGGCCCTCGACTTCCACATTGAACGTTTCCCCGCCGATCTTCATTTCAGCCATGGCCAGCTCCCGCGCATCTCCAGAGTCCGCGCGCAGACTAGCGCGCGCATTGCGGCCCGCAAGAGCGCGTTTCACCGCATGGCGCCCATTTGTCGTGGAGACGTGTACTTTGGCGCCCTGCCGTCCGGCGCGGGAGGCGCTATATTGGTTCCGCGCAGGCGCGCGAGGAGACGAACAAAGATGGCCGCAAACGCCGGGCCCGCAGCAATTCCCCCATCCATCGACGCGACGCTGGAGCTGTTGCGCTCCGCCGACTATGTGGCCGATCGTTCGCTCGCGACCGTGCTCTTCCTGTCTTTGCGGCTCGGCCGCCCCCTGTTCCTCGAGGGCGAGGCGGGCGTTGGCAAGACCGAGATCGCCAAGGTTTTGTCGCAGACGCTGGGGCGCAAGCTGATCCGCCTGCAATGTTACGAGGGGCTGGACGCGGCGGCCGCCGTCTATGAGTGGAACTATGCGCAGCAGATGATGGCGATCCGGCTGGCGGAAGCCGCCGGCGACCATGATCGCGCGCAGATCGAACACGACATTTTCTCGCGTCGCTATCTGATCGAGCGGCCGTTGCTGAAGGCGCTCGAGCCCTCCGTGGAAGGCCCGCCGGTGCTGCTGATCGACGAGCTCGATCGCACCGACGAGGCGTTCGAGGCGTTCTTGCTGGAAATCCTCTCCGACTTCCAGATCACTATTCCCGAACTCGGAACGATCAAGGCCGAGCATCCGCCGATCGTCATCATCACCTCCAATCGCACGCGCGAAATCCACGACGCGCTGAAGCGGCGCTGCCTGTATCACTGGGTGGGATACCCGGATGCAGCGCGGGAAATCGAGATCGTACGGGCGCGTGCGCCCAAGGCGCCGCAGAAGCTGACGGAAGCGTTGGTGCTGTTCGTGCAGAAGCTGCGCCAGCTCGACCTCTTCAAGTCGCCGGGCGTCGCCGAGACGCTCGACTGGGCCTCCGCGCTCACCGAACTCGACGCCGTGGCGCTCGACCCGAATCTCGTGACCGATACGCTTGGCGTGCTGCTCAAATATCAGGACGACATAGCGCGGATCGATCAGGCCAAGGCGAGCGAGCTGGTGAACGAGGTGGCCGCCGACATGAAGGCGCGGGTGTGATTCCGTCCGAGCGATCCTCCAACCCATTCGCGGCGACCGCGCCGCAGGCGACCGGCAAGCTCGCCGACAATATCCTCTATTTCGCGCGCGCGCTGCGCGACGCTGGCCTGCCGGTCGGGCCCGGCGCCGTGATCGACGCGATCAATGCGGTCGAGGCGGCGGGCATCGGCACGCGCGAGGATTTTCGCGCGACGCTGCATGCTGTCTTCGTGAAGAAGCACGAGCACACGATCATCTTCGATCAGGCATTCGCCATTTTCTGGCGCAAGCGCGGATTCATCGAGAAGATGATCGCCTTGATGTCGCCGCAGGCGAAGGATCACTCGGAGCCGAAAAAGCCGGACGCCGGCGCGGCGCGCGTGGCGGACGCGCTCTACAAGCACAAGCCACAGGAAAAGCCCAAGGAGCAGGTGGAGGTCGACGCGCGCTTCACGATGTCGGCTTCGGAGGTGCTGCAGACAAAGGATTTTGCGCAGATGAGCGCGGATGAAATCGCAGTGGCGCGCGCCGCCATTGCGCGGCTGCGCATGCCTTCCGAGAAGATGCGGCTGCGGCGCTGGAAGCCCGATCCGCACGGAGGGCGCATCGATCCGCGCGGCACTTTCCGCAAGTCCCTGCGCTCGGGCGGCGCGATCGAACTCGCCTTTCGCGCGCATGCGGAGCGCTACGCGCCCATCGTCGCGATTTGCGACATCTCCGGATCGATGAGCGACTACACGCGCATCTTCCTGCACTTCCTGCATCAGCTGACCGATCAGCGGCGGCGCGTGCACACGTTCCTGTTCGGCACGCGACTGACCAATGTCACCCGCGCGCTGCGCCAGAAGGATGTGGACGAGGCGCTGGCGGAATGTTCGGCCGGCGTGAAAGATTGGTCGGGCGGTACGCGCATCGGCGCCTCGCTGCACGCCTTCAACCGCGAATGGTCGCGGCGGGTGCTGGGGCAGGGCGCGATATGCGTGCTCTTCACCGACGGTCTCGAGCGTGATCATCTCGATCAGCTGAGCGCGGAAATGGAGCGGCTGTACAAGTCCTGCCGCCGTCTGATCTGGGTCAATCCGCTGCTGCGCTATTCGGAATTCCAGGCGAAGGCGTCGGGTGTGCGCGCCATGCTGCCCCATGTCGACGAATTCCGGCCGATCCATAATCTGCGGTCCATGGCTGATCTGATCGCGGCGCTGGCGCAGGAAAAGAATTCGTCGTCGACCGATCCGCGCAAGTGGCTGAGGGCGGCGTGAAGCGTGGACCGCGAGCCTTCGGGCTCGCTGCGTCCGAGAGTATGCGAGCCTGAAGGCTCGTGGTCCGAAGGAGATCGCAATGCTCGCGACCGAAGAAGACATTCTCGCGCAGGCCGAGAGCTGGAAGCGCGCCGGCAAGGGCGTCGCCATCGCCACCGTCGTCGAAACCTGGGGCTCGGCGCCGCGCCCGACCGGCAGCCATCTCGTCATCGATGAAGACGGGCTTTTCCTTGGCTCCGTCTCCGGCGGCTGCGTCGAGGGCGATGTCGTCACCGAAGCGCAGGATGTGATCGCCGACGGCAAGCCGCGCACGCTCGAATATGGCGTGGCGGACGAGACGGCGTGGCGCGTCGGCCTGTCCTGCGGCGGGCGCATCCGCGTCTATGTCGAGAGGATCGACTGAATGAAGCTCGACATTCTGAAATCGCTGAACGAGGAGCGGCGCGCGCGCCGTGCGGCAGTGCTTGTCACCGATCTCTCCAGCGGCGCGCAGCGGCTGGTGAAGGCCGCCGAAATTGCCGCCGATCCCATGGCCGAGGCGATCGACAAGCAATTGCGCATGGGCAAGAGCGCGTCGGTCGATATCGAGGGCAAGACGTATTTTCTCACCGTGCAGGCGCCGCCCGCGCGGCTCGTCGTGATCGGCGCGGTCCACGTCAGTCAGGCGCTGGCCGAAATGGCGCGGCTTGTCGATTTCGACGTGACGATCGTTGATCCGCGCACGGCGTTCGCAAGCGAGGAGCGTTTCCCCAATGTCCGTGTGATCGCGGAATGGCCGGACAAGGTTCTGCCCGAGATCGGCCTCGACCCCTACACCGGTATTGCCGCGCTGACGCATGATCCGAAGATCGACGATCCCGCGCTGAAACTCGCGCTGCAGGCGAGTTGTTTCTACATCGGCGCGCTCGGCTCGAAGAAGACGCACGCCAAGCGTGTCGAACGGCTGACGGCGGCAGGCTTTTCGCAGGAGCAGATCGGGCGCATTCACGCGCCGATCGGGCTCGACATCGGCGCCGTCAGCCCCGCCGAGATCGCCGTGTCGGTGCTGTCCGAAATCGTGCTGTCGTTGCGCAGGAAACCGCTGCGCTCGGAGAAAGAGAAAGCGGCATGAAATTCGGGCCCGTCCCGATCGACGCGGCGGCGGGCGGCATCATCGCCCATGCGGTGCGGCGCCCAGGACTGACGCTGAAGAAGGGCGATATCGTCAGCGCCGACGAGATCGCGACCCTGCGCGCGGCAGGCGTCGATCAGGTGACGGTCGCGCTGCTCGAAGACGGCGATATCGGCGAGGACGAGGCGGCGCAACGGCTTGCGGGGAAACTCGCAGGCACGAACCTGCGGATCGATCCGCCCTTCACCGGCCGCTGCAACATGTTCGCGACATGCGCCGGCGTTCTCACGGTTGATTCGGCGGGGATCGACGCCGTCAACGCGATCGACGAAGCGATCACCTTCGCGACACTGCCGCCGCTGCGCGCCGTCGTCGAAGGCGAGATGGTCGCGACCGTGAAGATCATCCCCTTCGCCGTCGCGCGCGAAAGGCTCGAGCGCGCGATCGCGATGTCCGATGTCGCGCGGCTTTCGATCGCGCCGTACAGGCCGATGAAGGTCGCGATGATCTCGACGCTGCTGCCGGGCCTGAAACCGTCGACCGTCGACAAGACGGAGCGCGTTCTCGCGCAACGTCTTGCGCCGGCGGGCGCGCGCATCGTGTCGCATGTGCGCGTCGACCACGAGTCCGAGGCGCTGGCGCCGGCGATCGAGCGCGCCACGCCCGACGCAGATCTCGTCATCGTCTTCGGCGCCTCGGCGATCACCGACCGGCGCGACGTCATCCCTGCGTCGGTCGAGGCGGCGGGCGGTCGCATCGAGCATTTCGGCATGCCCGTCGATCCCGGCAACCTCCTGCTGATCGGCGCCACCGCCGCGGGCCGGCCGATCCTCGGCGCGCCGGGCTGTGCGCGCAGCCCGAAGGAAAACGGCTTCGACTGGGTGTTGCGGCGCCTGCTCGCGGGTCTGACCGTTACGTCATCCGATATCAGGCGGCTCGGCGCCGGCGGGCTCCTGATGGAGATCGTATCGCGTCCGCAACCGCGTGGCGGCGGCGAGACCGAGGATGAAAGCGTCGATGGTTGAGGTCGCGGCAATCGTGCTCGCGGCCGGGCGCTCCACGCGTTTCTCCGGCGGCGTCGATGGCGCGACCAAACTCGTGGCCGAGATCGACGGCGCACCGCTGGTGCGTCACGTTGCGCTTGCCGCGCTCGGTTCCGGCGCGCATCCCGTCATCGTGGTCACGGGACACGCGCGCGAGTCCGTAATGGCGGCGCTTGCCGGGCTCGATTTCCAGGAAGCGCGGAACCCGCGCTATGCGGACGGCATCGCATCCTCGGTCAGCGCCGGTGTCGCCGCTTTGCCTGCGAGATGTGAAGCGGCGCTCGTTTTTCTCGGCGACATGCCGCGGGTGACGGGCGCGCTTGCGCGCCGATTGATCGATGCTTTTGCCGCCGAACCCAGGCTCGATGCGGTCGCGCCGCTGGTGAAGGGCCGGCGCGGCAATCCCGTGCTGCTGTCACGCGGATTGTTCGCGCAGGCGCTGGCGCTCGAAGGCGACGAGGGCGCGCGCAAATTGCTGATGCGCCCAGACCTGCGCGTGGCCGAGATCGCCGTCGACGATTGCGGCGCGGCGCTGGACATCGACACGCCCGAGACCTTGCGGCGGCTGACGGACGAACACTAGCGCCGCCACAGTTTTTTTCGTCCTATTTCGCGAGCCTGCCGTCGATCGACCAGGCGCCGGCGCCATGCGCGACCAGGCCTAGGAAGCCGCCGGCGATCGCAACATTCTTCCAGAACTGGATCATGTTAGGCGCGTCGCCGATCGACAGGTGGAAGATGAGGCCGGAAAGCAGGCAGAAGCCCGCCAGCAGGAACGCGACGATGCGTGTCTGATAGCCGATGAGAACGAGCAGGCCGCCGCCGAGTTCGGTCAGGATCACGAGAGGGGCGAGCGCGCCGGGGACCCCCATTTTGCCCATATAGGCGACCGTGCCGGCATAGCCCGTGAGCTTGCCGTAGCCGGCCCAGATGAAGATGGCTGAAATCAATATGCGCCCGAGCAGCGCTGCCGCATTGGCGATCTGGGGATTGTTCACCTGTCTGTCTCCGTACTGACGATAGGCGACAAATAGGCTCCCGGTCGCAATGCGGAAGCGCCTTCCGCCCCGCCTTCCGTTTGCGCTCTTGCAAAGCGCCGAATCCGAAACTGGCCCGGCTCTTGCTTTTTGTTTCCTGTGGTCGCGCCCGTTAACCCTGTAGCAAGCAAACGGGACTGCAATCGAAGTCGTTGCAGCTCCGCCGGTCGAGGGCGGACCGCAAGAGGAAGGGTCATCGAAATCATGTGAGGGCGAGATGGTCGATAAAATGGGCGTAGAGGCCACGGACATTGGCCGCACCGGTCGCGTTTCGGAAGATTTCCTGCGGCAACTGGCCGGCTGGGGTCTGACGACAGCCGAAATTCTTTACCGCATGCCCGACCATCCCTCGGTCCTGCAGAGCTACATCTGGCAGGAATACGACGCGGCGCCGCATTTCCCGATCCTCAAGAAATTCCTGACTTTCTGGCGCGAGAAGCTGGACGGGCCGCTGTTCTCGGTGCGCATCGGGCACGAGCGGTTGATCCGGCCGGCCGAGATACGGACGATCGCGGCGGAGTTACGGTTTCATTGAAAGCCCGGCGGCGCCTGGCGCGCCGTCAGTTCTTCAAGCGCGGCGACGCGTCGTGCGCCGCCCGCTCACGCCACCGCGCGGCTCTGTTCCTCGGCGCTTTCCTGGGCGCGAAGACGGCGCGTGATGTCGGCGGCCGAGACGGGCTTGGAGAAGAGATAGCCCTGCAATTCGTGACAGCCGAGCGCCTGCAGGAAGCGGTGCTGGTCGGCGCTTTCCACGCCCTCCGCCGTGACGGTGAGGCCGAGCGCACGGCCCAGATGCACGATCGAATGCACGATGATCGCGCCTTCGCCCGCCGTCTCCAGCGATTCCAGAAAGGTTTTGTCGATCTTGATCTTGTCGAAGGCGAACCGGCGTAAGTAGATCAAGCTCGAATAGCCCGTGCCGAAATCGTCGAGCGCGAGGCGGATGCCCATGGCGCGCAGGTCGATCATCGATTCCTCGGCGGCGTCGGCGTCAGACAGCAGCACGCTTTCAGTCAGTTCGAGCTCGAGCCGTTCCGGCTCGATGCCCGTCTCCTGCAGAAGCTTCTGGATATTCTCGCCGAAATCCTTCTGGCGGAATTGAACGGCCGAGACGTTGACGCCGACCTTGAGGCCGGGCCACAGGCGCATGTCGGTGAGCGCGCGGCGCAACACCCAGTCGCCGAGTGGCAGGATGAGATCGCATTCCTCCGCCAGAGCGACGAAATTCGCCGGCGAAATCAGGCCATGGACGGGATGGGGCCAGCGCACGAGCGATTCCACGCCGACCATGCGCTTGCCGGAAATGTCCATGATGGGCTGATACTGCAGCAACAGCGCGCCGGTCTCGATGGCGGTGCGCAGATCGTCCTCGACGACCTTGCGCATGCGCAACTGGTCGCCGACCTTCTGCTCGAAGAACGCATAGCGGTTGCGGCCCTCGTTCTTGGCCCTGTAGAGCGCGACATCGGCGCGGCGCAAGAGCTCCGCCGCCGAATCGGCGTCCTGCGGGCAGAGCGCGATGCCTATCGACAGGCCGACATAGACCTTGCGGTCGTCGATCTCGAAGGGTTCGGCGAGCGCGTCGATAATCCGGCGGGCGAGCATTTCGACGTCGCGTGGACCGACCACGTCGGTCTGCACGATGCCGAAATCATCGGCGTCGAGACGCGCCAGGCGGCCGGAGGCGCGCAACAGATTGCCCAATCGATGGGCGAGCGCGCACATTACCTTGTCACCGGCCTCGCGACCGAACGTGTCGTTTATTTCCTGGAACCGGTCGCAGTTGAGGCGGAGTATGGCGGCGCCGTGCTCGTTGACCGTGCGTCGGACGCGCTCGATCTCGCTTTCGAGCAGGCGCGTGAACAGGGAGTGATTGGGCAGGCCGGTGAGGGGGTCCTGACCGACGGCGTCCAAGGTCTGCGCCTCGTCGTCGGCGGCCTCCACCGTCACGCGTCGTGCGTGAACGACCGTGAAGGCGGCGAAAATGACGGCGAAGACGATCAGCAGCCAGGCGACGCTGCCGACCAGGAGTTCGCCCGGACGGCGCGGTTGCCAGACGAGCGCCTGGGCCTTCCCGTCGGGCGCGGGGACGAGCTCGACGACCGCCGCGCCTTCGGGCGCTTGGGCGGCGGGCATGATTTCGAGACGCATCGTGTCGGCGACGCGGGCAAGCGCGGCGAGCGCGGCCGTGTCGATCGGACGTATGCCGACGAGCGCCAGCCGGGTCGCTTCAGCGCCGGTATAAGGCACGATGGATACGAAAGCCGGACGCCCGCCAGGAAAGGCGATCGCGCTGCGCGGCGCGCCCCAGGACGTTTCGGCGGCGCGGCCGGCGAGCGGCCCGCGCAACCCCACGTCGGCCGCGCCGGTTTCCGCCGCGAGGGGCATGATCGCGCGCAGGAGGTCCGCCAGGTCGACGTCGACGCCGCGTGCAGGCGGCAAATCGCGGGCGAGATCGATCAAATAGGCGTCGCCCGCGAGCCGGACGGGCTCTGCGGCCTGAAGCCGCGCCTGCGCCATCGGCTGGGGCAGGCGATCGGCGCGCAGGCGCATGTCTTCGGCAAAGCTGACGCGCGCGGCTTCCAGCGCCGCGGCGACGGCGCCGGTTTCGGTGCGGGTCTCGGCCAGATTGGCGCGTTCACGCGAGACGAATAGCGCCCCCGCCAGAGCGAATAGGGTCAGGCAGACGATGACGCTCACGCCGAACAGGCTGCGTTCGCCGTGCGCGAGGCGCGCGTTCTTTTCGGGAAGGGCGATCATGAACGGTCCGCAGTGTGCACCCTGCGAAATTAGTCATCGTTCGTTAACGACAGGTATGGATTGCGGCGATAATTGCCGCGAACGGCGCCGCAATCGCGCTCAGAGAAGCCGCAGCCCCTTGAAGCTCGCGTGGCCGTGCTTTCCGATGATGAGATGGTCGTGCACCACGATGCCCATCAGGCCCGAAATCGTGACGATCTCCTCGGTCATGCGGATGTCGGCCTTCGACGGGGTCGGATCGCCGGATGGATGGTTATGCGCAAGCACGAGGGCCGTCGAACCCAGTTCCAGCGCGCGGCGCACGATCTCGCGGGGGTAGACCGGCGTATGATCGACCGTGCCGACCGACATGACCTCGTCGGCGAGAAGCGCGTTCTTCTTGTCGAGGAAGAGGACGCGGAATTCCTCGCGCTCGGCGTAGCCCATGGCCGCGCGGCAATAGTCGATGACGTCCTTGAAGGAGGAGAGCACCTGACGGTGCTGGACGCTCTCGCGGGCGAGCCGCTTGGCGGCGGCCTCGACGATCTTGAAGTCGACGATCGAGGCCTCGCCCAGATCGCCGCTTTCGCGCAGGCGATCGGGCCGGGCGGTCATGACTTCCGCGAACGACCCGTGGCGTTTGATCAGCGCTTTCGCGAGCGGCTTGACGTCGCGACGCGGGATCGATCGAAACAGCAGGAGTTCGAGCAATTCGTAATCGGCGAGCGCGTCCGGCCCCGCCTCGAGAAAGCGCGCCCGTAGCCGCTGCCGGTGGCCGTGATAGTGCTTTTCGTCCTCGTTCTCGCCGGCCATGGCGGATTTACGCGGCCTGCAGCGGCGGGTGGTCCAGCTTTTTCGGCGAGAGCGTGAAGATTTCCACGCCATCCTCGGTGACGCCGACCGTATGCTCGAATTGCGCCGACAGAGACCGGTCGCGCGTGACCGCCGTCCAGCCGTCGGACAGGATTTTCACATGCGGGCGGCCGAGGTTGATCATCGGCTCGATGGTGAAGAACATGCCTGGCTTGAGCTCGACGCCTTCGCCGCGCCGGCCGTAGTGCAGGATGTTGGGTTCGTCGTGGAAGAGACGGCCGAGGCCGTGGCCGCAGAAATCGCGCACGACGGTGCAGCGCTCGCTTTCGGCATATTGCTGGATGGCGAAGCCGATGTCGCCGGTGTGGGCGCCGGGCTTCGTGACCGCGATCCCGCGCAACAGCGATTCGTAGGTGACGTCGACCAGCCGTTCGGCGCGACGCGGAATGGCACCGACACCGTACATGCGGCTGGAATCGCCGTGCCAGCCGTCGAGGATGAGCGTGACGTCGATATTGACGATGTCGCCTTCACGGAGCGGCTTGTCGTCGGGGATGCCGTGGCAGACGACGTGATTGATCGAGGTGCAGATCGACTTGCGATAGCCGCGATAGTCGAGCGGGGCTGGGTAGGCGCCATGGTCCATGGCGAACTCGAAGGCGAGATTGTCGAGCCGCGCGGTGGTGACGCCCGGCTTGACCTCGTCCACGAGCATGTCGAGCGCTTGCGCCGTCAGGCGGCCCGCCTTGCGCATGCCCTCGAAATCCGCCGGCCCGTGCAGCTTGATCTGGCCGGTCTTGCGGCCAGCGGCGAGCGAGGCGTCGACAAAGGTCATCAATACATGTCTCCGGGCGGATTTCCTCCTATTTAGGGGAAAGCGCCGCCCGCGCAAAGGCTGCCGCTGGCAGCCGTCCGCCATGCATGGTAGAGCGGCGCGAGACGCAATTCCCGCCCGGCATGCCGCACAGACAGACCAACGACCTCCAGGCGTTCGGCGCCCATACGCCACGTGGCGCGCTCGCCCGGATCATCGCGGCTGCCCGGCGCGCGCCGGAAGGCTGGGCTGGCCGCCGGTTCGCCTATTTCTTGCGCGCGCTGGGCGTGAAGGCGTTGCGCGGCCGGCCCGTGGACGTGGAATCGCTCGGCGCCAGGATGCGTCTCTATCCGGCCGACAATGTCAGCGAAAAGCGGATGCTGTTCACGCCGCAATATTTCGACGCCGCGGAACTGGATTACCTTTCGCAGCGGATCACGCCCGATTTCGTCTTCGTCGACGTCGGCGCCAATGTCGGCGGCTACAGCCTGTTCGTGGCGGCGTGCGCGGGAGCGGCGGCGCGCATTCTCGCCATCGAGCCACAGCCGGAAATCCACGAGCGCCTCGTCTACAACGTGCGCCAGAACGATTTCGCCACGGTGAAGACGCTGGAATGCGCCGCGGCCGATTGCGACGGCGAGGTCACCATGTTCCTCGACAGCCGCAACCGCGGCGACAGCTCGATCCGCATCGTCCCGAATTTCGACGGCGGACGCCTCACCGTGCGCGCGCGTCGGCTCGCCGACATTCTCGAAGGCGAGGGACTTGACCGGATCGACGCCATGAAGCTCGATTGCGAAGGCGCCGAGGATCTGATCCTCGAGCCATTCCTGCGCGCCGCGCCGCGCCGGCTGTGGCCCGCGACGATGATCGTCGAGCACATGCCGGAGCGCTGGAGCATCGACCTGCCGGCCTTCATCGAGGCGCAGGGCTATCGCGCGACGCTGCGGACGAAGCACAATCTGGTCTACGAACGCCAGTTTGCGGAATGACGAGGGACGGAACGAGCGGCATGAACGACAAGACCGAAATCACGGCTTCCGTCCTCGTCATCGGCGATGAGATCCTGTCGGGGCGCACGAAAGACAAGAACATCGGCTATATCGCCGACTATCTCATGCAGATCGGCATCGATCTGCGCGAGGTGCGCATCGTGCCCGATGTCGAGCAGGAGATCGTCGATGCGGTGAACGCGCTGCGCGCTCGCTATACCTATGTCTTCACCACCGGCGGCATCGGCCCGACGCATGACGACATTACCGCCGACAGCGTGGCCAAGGCCTTTGGAGTCGGTATTTCCGAGCATCCGCGTGCGATCGAACTGCTGCTGACGCGCATCAAGCCGGAAGATCTCAACGAGGCGCGCCGGCGCATGGCGCGCATTCCGCATGGCGCGGAGCTCGTCGAAAACCGCGTGTCGACCGCGCCCGGCTTCATGATCGGCAATGTCGTCGTCATGGCCGGCGTGCCCTCGATCATGCAGGCCATGCTCGACAACGTCACGCCGCGGCTGAAGACAGGCGTGAAGATGCTGATGGAGACGGTGCAGGCCGACAGCGTGCCGGAAGGCGCTTACGCGGCAGGTCTGGGCGCGATCGCGGAAAAATATCCGGACTGCTCGATAGGCTCCTATCCGTCGTTCACGACGGGCAAGTTCATGAACCAGATCGTCGTGCGTTCGAAGAACGCGGAGTCGCTCGCCGCCGCGCTAGCAGAAGTGCGCGTGTTGATCGACACGCTGATTTCCGCACGCGCGCGCGCATGATCGCTAGGGCAGGCGCCATGTCGTCCGACAAGATGTTTCCGGTCTCCTGGGACCAGTTCCATCGCGATGCGCGCGCGCTCGCCTGGCGCCTGGCGGGCATGGAGTTTTCCGCCATGGTGGCCGTCACGCGCGGGGGCCTGGTTCCGGCCGCGATTATTGCGCGCGAACTCGGCCTGCGCGTGATCGAAACGCTTTCGGTGTCGAGCTACGGCGGCGGCGAAGGCGGAACGCCCGAGCAGGCGCAAGGGGCCTTACGCATTCTGAAGCCCGTTGCGGCGGAGCTTCTGACGACGCAAGGGCAGGGCGTGCTGGTCGTCGACGATCTCGTCGACACAGGCGCCACGGCGCGGCTGGTGCGCGAGCTGCTGCCCAAGGCGCATCTGGCGACGGTCTACGCCAAGCCCGCCGGCCGGCCGCTGGTCGACACGTTCATCACGGAAGTTTCGCAGGACACCTGGATCAATTTCCCTTGGGACCTGCAGCTGTCCTTCGCGCCGCCGATCGGCAAGGCCGGCGGATAGCGCGGGGCGACGACTCCCGCTACAAGCACACCAGCGCGGACGTGGCGAAACTGGTAGACGCAAGGGACTTAAAATCCCTCGGGCAACCCCCGTGCGGGTTCGATCCCCGCCGTCCGCACCATTCTCGCGCGACGCTCGCGCTTACTCGTCGAGTTCGGCGATCGCCAGCGTGTCGGGAAATTCCGAGTATTCGCAGATCAGCCCGTCGCGCAGTTGCAGGAAATTGCAGATTGCGACGTCGGCGACCTTGCCGTTGCCGCGGTGGCGCAAGCGCGTCGTGCGCTTGAGCGCGGCGCGGTCGCCTTCGACCGTGAGGAAATCGATCCTCGATCCCAGGCTCTCGTAGGTCACGTAAAGCGCCTGCAGCATTTCGGCGCAGGCTTCGCGGCCCTCGCGGCGCTGCGCCAGCAGATAATATCGCCACGTGCCGCCGGCATAAACGACGTCGGGCGTGAAGTAAGCCGCGACGCCCGCCACGTCGCCCTTCGAGCAGAGTTCGAGCACCGTGGCGAAGCGCTGTTCGAGCAGGGCGCGGTCGAGTTCGGCGATTTGGCGGGAAACCGATGATGCCTGCATGGTCGCTTTCAGCCGTCAGAAGCGTCGAGGCGAGCGAAAGCTTCGGTGTCGGGATATTCGGCGAATTCAACGATCAGGCCGTCGCGAAATCGAACGAAATTCCACATGTCGATGTCGACGGCGCGGCCGGTGCCGCGATTGCGGATGCGGGTCGTGCGATGGAGCGCGACCTGATCGCCGTCGATCAGGAGCTTGTTGAGGCGCGAGCCGAGGTTCTCGTAATTCACATTCACCTGGCGCACGAGATCGGCGCAGGCCTCGATGCCCCGATACTCGGCATGGAAGGGCGCGGCGCGGCCGATGCCGGTCTTGAAGACGATGTCCGGCGCGGCATAGCGGACAAGGCCGTCGACATCGCCGGCGGCGCGCAATTCGATAAGCTTCGCGATGCAGGCTTCGATGCGCGCACGCGCCTCCTGCTGCGCCTCGCGTGTCGTTGCGTTCTCCACGTCCCTCTCCGCAGGGTTCGGACCGCTTGGGCGGACCGGACCTGTCATCCTAATCGGCCGCCGTCGCGCCAACGATCCCGCGACGCGATGGAAAAATACGAAACACTTTCAAACGAAACGAGGCAATCCCGGTGAGTATAGACAATCGGATGATGATCAATTCGCGAGCAGACGCTTCACTGCCAGAGTATCCGGGTATTCGACGATTTCGACAATCTCGCCGCCCCTGAACCGCGTGTAGCTGCAGATGATGACTTCCTCGATCCGGCCGCAGCCGCGCTCGCGGAATCTCATCCTCCGGCAAGCGGCGACCTGTTCGCCCTCGATGATGAGGTAGAGAATTTCCGTCTCGACATGCTGCACCATCGCATTGAGCTGATGCGCCCATTCAAGGCAGGCGTCACGCCCATCGCGGCGGACGTCGACGGGCTTTTCAAACCAGGTCTTGCCCGAATACACGCAATCATGCGCCAGCAGGGAGGCAAGGCTGGTAACCTCGCCGCGGCTGCGCAGTTCCCACAAAGCGCGAACGCGCTGCTCGATGAGTTCGCGATCGAGCGAGGCGAGCTGGTTGTTTGCGTCAGAGGTAAGCACGTTTGGCCGGCGGTCCTTGCTTGCGCATAAGCAGTTTCGCACCATTCCGGCTTGCTTGGCCGATGTCAAACCGGGCGGTCAATGTCGCCGGAGGTTGTGTTCCTTTTATTCGCGATAAATCCAGTCGCTCGCCTTCGCCATGCCGTCAGGCCCGATCGCGCGCATGGTCGTGTCGCGTACGAAGGCAGCGGGCCCCGACAGGTGATAGACGAGGCCTTGCAGGCGGGAGGCGCGCTGCACCCGGTTGGCGCGCGAAACCCGCGCTTGTTGGTAAGCGTCGAGCGCCGCCGCCTCGTCGCAGGGGTGAGCAGCGAAGGCGAGGCCGAGCGCATCGGCATCTTCGATCGCCTGGGCGGCGCCCTGGGCGAGGAAGGGCGCCATGGCATGGGCTGCGTCGCCCAGAATAGCGACGCGGCCGCGGGCCCATGTCCGGACCGCCTTGCGCTCGTAGAGCGGCCAGCGCCGCCATTCCGGCGCTGCGGCGATCAGGCCGCGTATCTCCTCGCTCCAGCCCTGGAAGCGTGACGTTAGAAATGCCGCGCTGCCATGCGAAGCCCAGAAATCGGGGGCGTTGAGGTCGGTCCATTCGTCCTCGACGACCGCCACCATGTTGAGAACGCTCGCATTGCGGAGCGGATAGTGGACGAGGTGCGCGCCGGAGCCGAGCCAGAGGCCGGAGCGTGGCGCGAGCATGGCCGCCGGGACGCTTTCAGCCGGCAACAGCGCCCGCCATGACGTCCGGCCGGAATAGCGGGGCCCGTCCGGAGCGGTCAGCGCGAGGCCTTCGCGCACGCGCGAACGCAGGCCATCCGCGCCGATCAGCGCCGCGCCGGTCACGTCCGGACGGCCTTCGATATGGACGCGCACGTCTTGCTCGTCCGCATGCCAGCCTTCCAGGCCGCAACCGAGGCGGATTTCGATCCGGGGGGAGGCGGCGGCCGTGTCTGCCAGGGCGGTCAGGAGATCGGCACGATGGGCGACGAGATAAACCGAGCCCCAGCGCTTCTGCGATTCACCTACCGGTACGGTGGCGATCACGGCCCCGTCGCGGGCGGCGCGCAGGTCGACGGCCTCGGGCGCTGTCGCCATATCCTGCAGGCGGTCGAGCGCGCCCCATTTGGCGAGCCGTCGCGTGGCGTTGGCGGCGAGCTGCAAGCCTGCGCCGAATTCGGCGAGCGCGGGAGCGCGCTCCAGCACGATGACGTAACGGCCGGCGGCGGCCAGCGCGAGCGCCGCCGACAGGCCACCGACGCCTGCGCCGGCGACGATGACGGGATTGTCGGCCATGGCGAGAACTTTCTCAGGCGCCGCGGAATTCGCACTCGGCGGGGTCGGAATGGCCTTTCAGGGCGGCGTCGTAGACATACAGAGTCGAGCAATAGGGGCAGACCGTCTCGGCGCTGTCGCCCATGTCGATGAAGATGTGCGGATGATCGAAGGGGGGCAGGGCGCCGATGCACATGAACCTGTGCGCGCCGATTCTGACACGGGGCAGACCCGGCTGGTTGTGGAAGTGCGGCGTGGCGTCGTCAGCCATGTTCGAATTCCTCTGGCGCCGGCGGCGCGTCTCGGGCGCATCGGCCGCAACCCTGCGGCGCAACGCTGCGCCTTGATATTGCATTGCGGCGATCCGTGCTAGACCCGCCGGGCAACCCGAAAAGCCCTCGCTCCCATGCATTTCTTCCAGTCCGGCGCGGTCCGCCTCGCCTATATCGACGAAAGTCCGACCGCGACCGATCGTCACGAGCCCATCCTGCTGGTGCACGGCTTCGCCTCGAGCCATGCCGTGAACTGGGTGTTTCCCCTGTGGGTGAAGGCCCTGACCGGCGACGGGCGGCGCACCATCGCGCTCGACAATCGCGGCCATGGCCGGTCGACGAAGCTCTATACGCCCAACGCCTACGACACACGGATCATGGCTGAGGACTGCCTGCATCTGCTCGATCATCTCGGGATCGAGCGCGCCGATGTCATGGGCTATTCGATGGGCGCGCGGATTTCCTCCTATCTGACGCTTAATCACCCCGATCGCGTGAAATCGCTTGTCATCGGCGGGCTCGGCTATCACCTCGTCGATGGCGTGGGCCTGCCGGTCGGCATTGCCGACGCGATGGAGACGGAGCGGCCGGAACTGCTGACGGATCCGCAGCAGAAAACCTTCCGCGCCTTCGCGGAGGCGACCAAGAGCGACCGCAAGGCCCTCGCCGCCTGTATTCGCGGTTCGCGCCAGGTGCTGACGCTGGCCGAAGCCGCCGCGATCCGCACGCCGACGCTGATCTGCGTCGGCACGAAGGACGATGTCGCCGGCGACGCGCACAGGCTCGCCGCCGTCATGGGCAATGCGCGGGCTGTCGACATTCCCGGCCGCGACCACAATCGAGCCGTTGGAGACAAGGTTTATCGCGAGGCGGTTCTGTCGTTTCTGGCGGAGCCGGGGTGAGGGCGCGGGCGTAGGGAGTTTCCGGCGCCGGATTCTTTATCATTCGGTCGTAACTTCGATGGAATTCATCGCGGACGACGGGGCCGGAATGAAAAGTATCACTGCGGGTTCGGTCTTGTTCGCGATCACCATTGCCACGCTCACGCCTGCATTCGCGCAAACAGAGACGATCGGGTCTCTGCGGCTCGAATACGACAACGAGAGCCTGCGGCCGAAGACGCCGGCGCAGAAAGATTTCGTCAATGAATACGCGGCGGCGCGCATAGCGCCTGGTCGCGAGGCGTTCGACGCGCTGACCCATTCCTCGTATCGCTCCTGTCCAGACACGCCCGAGCAGAGGTACTTCACCGAGAACGGAAGGCTGATCAAGAAAGACCGGATTCCGGAGGACGCGAGGATCATTTTCACACCGATCGAAGACGATGGCGCGTTGCCGTTCGCGGGACGCGAATTCCTTACCAATCCCGTCAAGACGACAGTGGTGATGGCCATCCTGTGGAAGCAAACGATCAATGCTTCGGGCGACAAGCCGATGCGGCTTGTCGTCAATTCCGTCGTCGAGAATCTAGCGGACGATTCTGGCAAGCTGCGCATCGTACGTGGATGCTTGACCGAGTTCGGGCGCAACAAGGTCGCCGATCGCATGAAGAAGAACGGCGATCAGACGAAAAAATAGATCCTGCGAACCGCCCTTTCCGGGTCCCGCCTATCGCGCCTCGCGCCGTCAATACGCCCTATAGGCCTGCATCGCCTGCAACAGGCTTCCGCCGATCGCGCCGCCCATATCCTGCGAAGCGCCGAGCAGGATCGCGTTTGAATAGACCGAACCCGTCGCCGAGGAGGCTCCGTATTTGTAGTCGTATTGCGCAGCGAAGCGGGCGATGAAGCTTTGCAGCTTCGTCGCGTCCTGAAAGTCCGCGACCTTGATCTTCTTCGACAGCATCGCCGCCTGCCGATCGATCGGCATGACAGCCGTCATCGGCGAAATGTCGAGCGCGGTCTGGACGACCTTCAGCAGCTTCTTGTCCGCGAGCAGGCCATAGACGCTCGTGATCGCCGGCGCCTTGCGCTGGAAATAGAGGGCGAGGCCGACGCCGCCGTTCTGCGTCGACTGATCCGTCTCCAGCGCATTTCGCGTGTACTGGTCGGTCACGGATTTCACGAGTGTCGACGAACTGGTCGTCTGCGCGCCGTTCTTCGCGAAATCGAAGGCCTTGGCGAAGGCCAGTATGTTTGGGTCGTTCAGCTTGTAAGCGAGCGTGGTCGCCGAGCCGACGCCCTGTTTCAGGACCTGCTTCATCAGTCCCTTGGCGTAGATGCGGTCGCCGAGGCCGAAGGCTTTCATCGCATAGGCGAACAGACGCTGGTTATCGACCAGCTCCTCGGCGCTTGTCGCCTTGCCGATATTGGCTTCGAAATATTTCGTCTGGATCGCGACATCGGGCGCCTTGGCGGTCACCGACTGCCAGCGCGCGGCGTCCCGCGCGATTGACAGGTAGGAGGACAGGGTGGTCATGACGCGCTCCGTGAGGAAACCGATGCCGTAGCGTAATCGTATGAAACTAAAGTTATTTTCTTGTCGGACACGAAGCTTGCCAAAGGATTGACGCGCTTCGCATGACGTGAGGCGATCGGCTTTGTGTTTCGCCGCGTGAAAGTGACGGCGGCTCGGATGGATGGCGCGAACGGGCCCTTGATTAAGGATCGCCCGACCACATCTGGGAGCGTGGAAGCCAGCCGTCGCGCCATGTGCTAATGTGAGCGCCGCGCCTGCGCGCGAGGAGTTTGCAAATGGCGGCGACGTACGGTCACGGCTCGGCCAAGGTTCTGGAATTCGGGCACAAGGACGCGCTGTTCGCGCGGATCCTCGCCGATGCGCAGGAGGCAGTGCGTCGCGAGCCCGATCTCGCGGGCTTTCTGTTCGCCAATGTGTTGCATCACGAGACGCTGGAGCGCGCGATCATCCACCGCGTCGCCGCGCGCCTCGACCATCCCGATCTTGGGGCTGATGCGATCGTCCATGCCTATTCGGGCGTGATCGCGGCCGATCCCTCGATCGTCGAGGCCTTCCGCGCCGACATTCTCGCTGTCTTCGACCGCGATCCCGCCTGCACGCGGCTAATCGAGCCGCTGCTCTATTTCAAGGGCTTCCACGCCTTGCAAACGCATCGGCTCGCGCATGCTCTGCTCAAGAGCGGCCGGCGCGACTTCGCGCTCTATCTGCAGAGCCGGGCGTCGGCCGTGTTCCAGGTGGACATCAACCCCGGCGCGAAATTCGGCAAGGGCGTGTTCCTCGACCACGCGACTGGCCTCGTCGTCGGCGAGACGGCCGTCATCGAGGACGATGTATCGATCCTGCAGGGCGTGACGCTCGGCGGCACCGGCAAGGAGATCGGCGACCGGCATCCGAAGATCCGGCGGGGCGTGCTGATCAGCGCCGGCGCGAAGGTGCTCGGCAATATCGAGGTCGGGCACTGCGCGCGCGTGGCCGCGGGTTCCGTCGTGCTTGCTCCGGTGCCGCACAATACGACCGTCGCCGGCGTGCCGGCCAAGGTCGTCGGCACGGCGGGCTGCGCGGAACCCGGGCGCACGATGGACCAGATTCTGGCCTCCAAGGCGGCGGAAGCGAACGGCGACGCCTGATCGGCGCTTGAAGCGAGCGGCCGTTTCTGGCAACCCGTGCCGTAAGGCGCGCGTTTGCGCGCCGCAGGAACGCGCGGCGGAGGTTATCAGGTGCACAAGGCGGAAATCGCGAAGCTTCAGGCCTTTCTGCGGCGTTCGTTCGGCAACGACGGCGTGCGCGTCGCGCCCGATCCGAAAGACCCGGAAAACGCGGCCAATGTGAGCCTCGGCGAGCGCAAGATCGCGACGATCACGCTCGACGACGAGGACGGCGACCGCTCCTTCGCCTTCGCCATGAAGATCCCGGTCGGCCGCGAAACGCTGCAGGAATATCTGCGCATGCTGTTCGAAAACGACAAGCTCAAGCTGGTCGCGCGTGCGCGGAAGACGGATTCCGTCGAACTGAATTCCGGCGAGGATTTCCTCGGCGTGATTTCCGCCGACGACGCCAAGGGCTCGAGCTACACGCTGCAGATCGCCATTCTGGATTTCGATCTGGAAGACGACGGGGAATAGCCGTCGGCGGCTCGCGCGGTCAGCGCACGATTCGCAGACGGGTCGCCTGCTTGCCGATCTCCGCGAAGGCGTTGATCATGCCGGCGTAGTCGGTCACCAGGAAGAAGTGATCGTCCGCCGACGCACAGCTCTTGAGCGTGTTGTAGACAGTCGTGCCGGGTCCAGCCGCGCTGCTGACGGCGATCGTGAAAATTTCGATGTTGGTGTTGCTCTTCACGTAGTTGCAGGCGGACAGGGCTAGTGGATTCAGGCTGGCGTCGACATCGTTGATGCTGGTGTAGTTCATTCCCAGCGGGTCGCTGTCGTAGAGATAGCCGTAGGCCGAGAAATTATCGACGGGGCCGTTGGTGGATATGGTCTTGCCGCTCAGTTTGAGCGTCGCGGGACTGAAATTGTACGGCGTCGTCGAGTTCTGCGCCGACTTGCAGCCAGAAATATTGTTGCCGGCGTAGATCGCCTCGGTCGTCTGCTCGCCGTCGGTGAGGGCGATGATGACCTTGCGTGTCGAGCCCGGCGCATCGGCGCCCGGGAACGGCGCGTTCGGCGTCAGAAGGCGCATGGCCCAGGTTACGCCCAGTCCGAACATCGTCCCGTAGTTTCCGTTGGCGGTGAGGCTGCCGATGCCGCTCTTCACGGTGGTCAGGGTCGTGGACAGGGGCTGCATCGGATAGCGGACGCAGTTGAAATTCGGTCCGGTGGTGAACGGATTCGGATCGGTGGCGACGTAGGGGGCAACCGAGGCGTAGCCGCTGGGCGTGCCATTGCTTGGAACCGTGCAGGTCGGTCCAGCTCCCGCCCCGTTCGGCTCCGGCGGATAGATATAGGCGTTCCAGCGGCCCTTCGAGCCGGCGACCGAGCCGTCGTAGGCGTTGCTGATATGCTCGGGCACGGGACGCTCGAGCACGCAGCCGGCCCATTGCGTGCCGGTGAACAACGGGTCCGTCGCGCCCGTCACATAGGCGCTGTTGGCCGTGCCGATATTGACGTTCATCGTGAACGGCACGTAACCGACCTTGACCGTGGACGGGCTCTTTACCGTTGCAGAAACCTGATCGACGAGGTTCTGGGCGGCCGCTTTCAGCGCATCGATGCGGGAGACGCCGGAGAGATCGGTGTTCAGCATGGAGCCGCTGACGTCGAGCGCCATGGCGATCTCCACGGAGGGCGAGATGCTCGGGTTCACCGCGCTTCTCAGCGTCAGGGGAACGGTCGAAAGTCCGACGATCCTCGAGAAGTTCAGCCTGATGTTCGCGGTTGTCACGCCGACGAAGGCGCCGGTCGAGTCGATGCTCAAAGCGCCGGTATAGGAGGCGACGTTGCGCAATTGCTTCAATTGCGCCTGCATCATCGTGTTGAAAGCGTCGGTTTGAGCGCTCGAGGGACTGGTCGCCCCGGGCGATCCGGGAATGCTTGCCGCCGCGAGCACCGCTGAATCCAGAGCCTGGAAGATCTTGGCGCGGGCATCGACGGATTTGGAATAGTCGATCGCCATGCCGGTGCTCAGGACGATGACGCCGAGGCCGATCGAAAACAGGATCGAAACTGCGCCGGAGTTCTCCTTGCCAAACCGGGTAAGATCCTTGACGCGCAGCACCATCCACTCCAAGCCGATATGCTTCTCGGTAGCGCAACGAGTAACGGCAACTTCTGAACGTTCGGTTTCGGCGCGGTCGGAAAACTCCATAACCTCAGGACATTGTCTATTTTTGCGGCGCTTTGTGACGAAGCGCCGCACGCTATCGATCCTACCGATTGCAGGAAGCGAGCAGTCCGTTGATGCGTGCGGCCGCGCCCTGAACGGCGGCGCGCGATTTGCCGAGGCACCAATTGTAGTGGCTCTGGTAGTTCGTATGCAGGCCCTGCGGGCCATATTGCAGGCAGCTCCTGCGCGCGGCCTCGGCGCCCAGAGCCACCATGCCTTGCGCGTAGTTCTGACAGAAGGCGGGGTCCGTGGCGCCACCGCCGCGGTTCCCGCCGCCGAACGAACCGCCCCCATTTCCGCGACCGCCAAAATTACTGCCGCCGCCGTTGAAATTGCCGGGGCCGGGATTGCCGCCGGCGCTGGCGGCGATGCAGCGGTTGCCGAGATTTCGAATGTTGCGCGCCGCGCCCTCAACCGACGTACGCGGCGTGCGCTGGCACCAGCTGTAATGCATCTGGTAATCGCCGTGCACGCCCTTGCTGTAGTCGAGGCAGGACGGCTTGCGCGCGAGAATTCCATCGACGAACTGTTTCGTGGAGAACGCGTATCGATTGCAGAAAGCTGCGTCGCCTGGCGTCGTATCCGGATCGTTGGGCATGGCGTCTGCCGTGGACGCGAAACCAAGCGTGGCCATGAGCGCGACGGCCGCATAAAAACGCTTCATTCTTTGCCCCTCAGCCCTCTCACATCCTGCCGGACGTCGAACCGCAATGGTCCGTTGCGCGTGCAATGTTAGGAGGCCCGAGAATTGGTGGCCAGCGGCATTTTTCGGCAGTTTTCCAGTAGCATGCCATGCGCGCGGCCACATGGGCGTTTGCGCGAGCCTCCATGGAAGCGCTGAGCGCCAAACCCCGGGAGCCGCCGCGTCGGTACAAAGGGGCGCCGGCGCAGAACTACATCACCGGCGACTTTCGTTCCGGCCCTGCGATTTGCGACGACCCGATCAAACGGCGCGTGAACGCCTGCAAGTATCGTGGCCGCCGGCCTGCGACCGGCTTACCGCGCCCGCATGGTCTGCGTCAGCGCGCGGGCGCCGGGCGCGAGCTGCTCCCAGCGCGCAAGGAGAGGTCGGCCGAATCGGATCGAAATATCCAGCCCGCCTTCGCGGAAGACCGCTAGACATGTTTCCGGCAGGCCGTCGGACGGTTTGGTGGGGCGCGAGCAGCGGGCGGCGAAGGCGCGTCCTTCAGGCGGCGCGAAATAGAGGTCTTCGCCCTGATAGGGCGAGCCGTCCTGGAAGACGCGCTTGATCAGCCCCTCCTCGGTCTCCTCCACGCCCGGCTCGAGAAAGCGGGCATAGAGCAAGCCGACGAGGTCTGCCGGGTCCATCTTTCGATCCGGGCGCGCGAAGGTGAAAAACACCAGCGCTTTCTTGCCGGAGCCGTCGGCCTCGGCGAGCGGGGTCACGCTGTCGCCGGCGGGCCGGAAATCGGGGAAGGTCGCGGCGAGTTCCAGAGTCTCGAACCGACCGCCCGACTGACCGCCGCCGAAACGCGCATATGCCGGGGCATAAGCCAGCGTGATATCGCCGATGGTGGTGACGACGAGCGCCCGGTTCTGGTTGGCGCGTTGCGTGATATACCAGCCAAGCGCGCCGGAGCCCGCGACCAGAGCGGCGCCGAAGGCGTAGACGAGAAGGCGGGCGCGACGCGACATGCGGCGCGACTATGACAGATTCGCTGACGTGAAGGATGGACCATGGCGGGCGCGGGCTTCGCTGAGATCAAGGACAAGGGCGAACTCGAGGAGGGCGGGGTCTTCGCGCCGCGCTTCGATGCAGCTGGGCTCATCGTGTGCATGACGGTCGAGGCCTCGACCAGCGAACCGCTGATGCTCGCCTACATGAGCGCGGAATCGCTGCGGCTGACGCTCGAGACGGGGATTGCGCATTACTGGTCCCGTTCGCGCAATGCGCTCTGGCGCAAGGGCGATACGTCCGGCCAGACGCAACGGGTCGTCGAAATCCGCGTCGATTGCGACCAGGATGCGATCCTGCTGCGCGTCGAAGCGGGTGGCGACGGCGGCGCCTGCCATACCGGCCGCAAGTCCTGCTTTTATCGCGCTGTCGACCCCGCCACCGGCGCGCTCAAGTTCATAGACCACTAACGATGCTGGAACTTTCGCGTTTACACGCCATTTTATTAATGATCTAGCGACACTGCCGGATCAGCCTTCGCAAAGGAGGAAACGGGGGACAACCCCATGCCCAGCGAGACCGGCCATGATGTCGTTCATGCGTAAAGCCCAGTCGATGTGGAACGACGAGAGCGGAGCGGCCGCGCCTCTGGCGCCCGCGCGAGCGCCGGTCGCGACGCCTGCGGGGCAGGGCGCGCGACGGCCGAAGATCGGACTGGCGCTCGGCGCGGGTGCGGCGCGCGGCTGGTGCCATATCGGCATTCTCAGGGAATTCGAGGCGGCTGGGCTCAAGCCCGACATCGTCGCCGGCACGTCGATCGGCGCACTGGTCGGGGGCTGCTATGCGGCGGACGAGCTCGATGCGGTCGAACGGTTCAGCCTGTCTCTGTCGCGCCGTCGCGTCTTGTCGCTGCTTGATCTGTCGTTTTCCGGCGGCGGAATTTTCTCAGGCGCACGATTGCGCGAAAAGCTCGAGGCCGCGCTGGTCGGTCGGACGATCGAGGGATTACGCGTTCCGTTCGCCGCTGTCGCAACCGAGATTTCGACCGGACATGAAATTTGGCTTCGCTCCGGACCGCTCGCGCGCGCTTTGAACGCGTCCTATGCCTTGCCGGGCTTGCTCGAGCCGTTGAATGTCGATGGACGCTGGCTGTTCGATGGCGCGCTGGTCAATCCAATTCCCGTTTCGGTGTGCCGCGCGCTCGGCGCCGACATCGTGATCGCCGTGAACGTCGTTTCGGATTCCATGTTCCGTGGCACCGTCATCGGCGATCGCAACGTCGGAGACGAGACGACGGACGTTCTGGCCAAGAAAGTCGAGGATGTCGCGGGCCGAGGCTGGCTCGGCGGCGTCGCTTCGCCGACCGCTCTGATCAAGCGTCGGCTGCGACGCGGCGCGCATGACGGGCCGGGCGTCGCCTCGGTCATGCTCGACGCCTTTTCGATCACGCAGGACCGCATAGCGCGCTCGCGCCTGGCCGGCGATCCGCCCGACGTGTTGATCAATGCGCGGCTCGAAAAATTCGGCCTGTTCGACTTTCATCGCGCGGGCGAGATGATCGAGATCGGCCGAGATATCGCGCGTCGGCGCCTGCCCGACATTCTCGAACATGCGAACATGAGCGACGCGGCGGACCGCGCCGTGACGCCGACTTGAAGCAACCGGCGCCTTCATTCACGCTCGCGTGACGAAGCGAGCGGGCGGGAGGGTGCATGAAAGCGATTGCGTCTGCGGCCGTGGCCCTGATCTTGGGTTGGAGCGCAGCAAGCGCGCAGTCGCCTCCGACGCCGGGCGAACTGGCTGCATATGGCGGCTTGCATGCGGCGGCGGCGCGCGGCGCTGTTGAAGCCGTTCGCATGCTGGCGTCTGCAGGCGGGCTCGACGCGCGAGACGCGAACGGCCGCACGCCGCTCCATGTCGCGACTTTTCAGCGACATCCTGATGCGGTGAAGGCGTTGATCGCCGTCGGCGCGAACCACGCCCTGCTTGACAACCAGCGCTATGACGCCGTGTCGATCGCCGCAGTGCAGGACGACGAGCCGACATTGCGTGCGCTGTTCGACGCCGGCGCGAGCGCCAAGCTGACGACGAGCGTCTATGACGGCACCGCGCTGATCGCCGCAGCCCATCTCGGACATGATGGCGTCGTGCGCCACCTGATCCGCGCTGGGGCGCCGCTCGACCATTTGAACAATCTCGGCTGGACGGCCCTGATCGAAGCCGTGATCCTCGGCGATGGCGGCAGCCGTCACGTCGCAACCGTGCGCGCGCTCGTCGATGCCGGCGCCAACCGCGACATTGCCGACCGGCAAGGCGTCACGCCGCTGCAGCACGCGCGGGCGCGCGGCTATTCTGAGATTGTTGCGCTCCTTGCGAAGCGCGCGGCGAAATAGTCCGTCGCGCGTCGCCCCGCCAGCTCAGGCGCTCGCGATATATTCGCGCAGCGCCTTGTGCTCGCTCTCGATCGCTTCGAGCCGGATCTTCACGACGTCGCCAATCGAGATCACTCCAGCGAGTTTGCCGTCGCGCAGAACCGGCAAGTGACGGATCCGGCTTTCGGTCATGACGCCCATCGTCGTTTCGATCGGCTGATCCTCGGTCGCGGTGATGACCTTGGCGGTCATGTGCCGGGCGACCTGATCGCCGAGCGCGGCGCCGCCGCTGGACGATACCGCGCGCACGATGTCGCGCTCCGAGAGAATGCCGAGGACGGCGCGGGACGAGTCGGAAACGACGACCGCGCCGATGCGGTTGCGGCAAAGTATATCGGCGGCGTCGCGCAGGGTGAGGTGCGGCTCCACAGTCACCACATCGCGCCCCTTGATCGCGAGTATGCGTGCGACAGTCATTGCTGGCCTCTTGCTGTTTGTGTCCTCGCCCAGACGGTTTCGTGACCGTCTTTTTTGGAAGGATGCGCCGCTTCTTTCAGGTGTGCAAGCCGCTTTCACGACCACCTGCGGCGTGCGCTCCGTTCACATCGGGACGATCGAAAAGTCGGAAGCCAAAAAAGCCGGCGAGGAATCCCCCGATATGCGCTTCCCACGCGATTGATGCGCCGTCCGAGCCTATCGGGGCGACGGCACCGAACAGAAAATTGGCGGCGAACCAGAGGACGATGAATGTCACGGTTCGCTTGTCTACGAACAAGGCGCGCAGCGGCGGCGCGGGGCGACGGTAGGCTGCCAGGTCCCGTGGCGGAGCAAAGCCGCCGCCGAGCGGGCCGCCCGGCGCGAAGGCGAAGCGCACGGCGGCGCCCATTGCTCCCGATATGGCGGCCGAGGCGCCGACAACGGGCTGCAGGCCGAGCGGATGCGCCATGTAGAAGGCGAGAGCGCCCGCGATCGAGGCGAAGGCATAGAAGAGGAGAAAGCGAACAGCGCCGAAGCGTCTGCAGACCGCCGTTCCAAAGGCGAGCAGCCAGACTCCGTTGACGGCGATGTGCGTGAAGCCGCCATGGAGGAAAGAATAGGTCAGCGGCGTCCACCAGCGTGGCGCCAGACCGATCAGCAAAGCGACTTCCTCCGAAGACGCCTCGCCGCGTTCGACTGCCGCCCGCGCGGCGCGCCATATGTCTTCGGATGCAAAGCTCGCGCTGAAATTGGCCGGCGTGAAGGCGAAGTCGGCGACCAGGCGGAAATCTACGTCAGGCTCCAGCATCTGGCGGAACAGGTGAACGAGGACCAGGATCAGAATGATGGCCAATGCGCCATCCCCGCCGCGGGCGAATTGCCGTTCAGAATCGGGGACCTGCGTCATCGGGAGATAGCACCGGGGAAGAACCTGAGCCGGGTTCTTCCCCTCGAACGAGGAGCCTTCCGCCACCGCCTGACATCCGCGCACAAACGCTCGTGTCCACCGATGTGCCACGTTGCGGGACAACACGACCCGCGGCGCTCGCGACACTGCCCGGAGCCAAGAGCGTAAGTCGCGGCGTCTTCATTGATTTTTCTCACTGTTGAACCGAATGCGCAACAGATACGGTTCGTTAGCGTTAACGCGCCCCGCGATGGCACGCGCCCTGCTGTTGTCGGCGATGGCGCAGATGGGCCGTCCCGTCTGTGCCGAATGAAAACATGCCGGTTCAGGCAGGGCGCGACGAAAAATGAGACAACAGGCGACGCGGGAACTCTATTCGTATTGGAACGGGCTGCGCCGTCAGCGAGCGGCGCCCGATCGAGCCGAAATCGATCCTTCCGCGATACGCGCGGTCCTTTCCGATACTTTCATGATCGAGGCCGATCGTGACGGTCTGTTTCCGCTGCGGCTGAGCGGCGCGCGTATCAATGCCCTGTGGGCGCGGGATCTCAAGGGACGTTCCTTTCTCGATCTCTGGGGGCCCGACCACGCCAATGTCGCCGCCGTCCTCCTGACCGTCATGGATGGCGCCTGTCCGGTTGTCGCCGGCGCGCAATCCGTGCTCGCAGGTCGCGCGCCCATCGATCTGGAATTACTTCTGCTGCCGCTCAGGCATCACGGACGCACACATGCGCGCGTGCTGGGATCGCTGGCTGCTGCGCATCGGCCCGAATGGGTGGGGTTGCTGCCGATCGAGCGACTGGAATTGCGATCACTGCGCATACTTTCGAGCGCCCGCCAGTCGAGCGACCTGCCGTTGATGCCGCGCCCCGCGAGCGCGATGGATCGACGCAGGCGGGTGCAGCCAAGTCTCAGGCTGATAGAGGGTGGATTGTCGTGACGTCATTTGATCGACAAATTTCTTTACCGAACACTTGTGTCTCGTCTCGATGGGTAAGCGCGTATTAACCAAGCCGTCCTAGAGTTCGTCGCATCACGCGTGCGAAGAGGACAGGTCTTGTCGCTGCCAGTTTCGAGAACGGGTCCGAGAGCGGCCGAGCGACGGCGCCATCAGCGCGTCAAAGTGTCAATTGCTGGCCGGTACATGCTCGAAAGCAAGCAGGAATTTCCCTGCAGGACCGTCGATGCTTCACCGGGCGGGCTGCTGGTCGCGGGTCCCGCCAAGGGGTCGATCGGGGAACGCGTCGTTTTCTATTTCGAGGAACTCGGTCGACTCGAAGGCATGATCGTCCGTCACGTCGACATTGGATTTGCTGTCGCCTTGATGCTTCCAGCCAGCAAGCGCGAGCGGGTGGCCGACCTGCTGACCTGGATGGCCAACAGCGATAACGAAGATGGTTCGGCCAGCCGCCGGCACAAGCGAATCGCGCCAAAACGGAAGAATGCCGAGATGCTGACTGAAGGCGGCAAGACGCTGCGCGTGGAAGTCGTCGACGTCTCGGTGTCTGGCGTGGGCCTGAAATGCGCGACGCTGCCGCCAGTCGGCTCGCGGGTCGAAATCGGACGCCGCTCTGGTCGCGTTGTGCGTCATTTCAACGGCGGCCTTGCCGTCGAATTCTCGCGTCTCATCCCGATCGAGGAGTTCGACGAGGATATCGTTCTTTAGCTTGGGGTCTTCAGGGCTTCACGCCCGCCCAGACTCCCGTGTCGATGCGGTTGAGAAGCGGCTTGCGCTCCAGTGTCGCCAGGTAATCTTCGGTGGCCTTTCGGGCGCCCGCGAATGTTCCATAGTCGTCGATGATGAGAACGCCGCCGGGAACGAGCTTCGGATAGTGGCCGTTCAGCGCGGCCGACGTTGACGAGTAGAAGTCCGTGTCGAGCCTCAGCAAAGCGACATCGCCGACTTCGAGCGTCGGGATCGTCTTTTCGACCTCGCCCTTCACAAACGTATATCCATCCACCCCGCCCAGATGGCGGGTGATGTGTTCCTTGATTGTCACTTCGTAGTTCGGTAGCGGCGCGACGGTTCGGATGGCGCGTCCGAGGAACGTGTCCGCCGTACCCATGGGCGGACCGCAGAACGTGTCGAGCAGAATGATCGGCAGGTCGAGCTGCAGATGCCTGCGCATCAGGCCCATGAAGATCGCAATGCCGCCCAGGAAGCATCCGCTCTCGACGGCGCAGCCGGCGATGCGATTGCGCGCTATGTAATTGATGGACTGGAAGACATTGTAGAATCCGGCGACGTGGACAAGCGAATAGTCCTTCGAGGCTTCATAGAAGCGCCAGAAGGTCTCATCCTCGATCTCTGGATGGTGTTGGCGTTTGCGCTCGCGCATGCCATCGATTTTCGGGAAAAGATCCCGCGAGAGCCGCATCGTCCAGACTAGTCCTCGATTTTTTTCAGGCCATGGCGAAACCGCTTCGCGCGAGACGCATAGACGCCGGCGATCATCCGGCCCATGGCGGCCCCTTTTTCGTCGAGTGTGCGCACTGCTTTTGCCGGCGCGCCAACGATGAGCGAATTGTCCGGAAACTCCTTGCCTTCGGTCACGAGCGCATTTGCGCCGACGAGGCAGTTCTTGCCGATCTTCGCGCCATTGAGAATGGTAGAACCCATGCCGACCAACGCGCCGTCGCCGATCGTGCAGCCGTGCAGAATGACGTTGTGGCCGATCGTGACGTCGGCCCCGAGCGTCAGCGCGAAGCCGGGATCGGTATGCAGAACGCAGCCATCCTGTACGTTCGCGCGCGGGCCTATATCGATGAGATCGGTGTCGCCGCGTACTATGGCATTGAACCAGACGCTCGCGTCCTCGCCGATACGGACCTTGCCGATGACCTGGGCGCCGGGCGCCACGAAATATCGGCCGTCCGCAGGGAGTTCGGGGGAAACTTCGTCGAGGGCATAGATCGGCATGAGAATCCTTCGTTCCGGTCGCACCATGCCACGCGAGTCGCGCGCCGATCAATGGCGCGCTCGCTCGCTCCGATCAGGCCTTCGCCATGCTGAGAAAACGCACCTGTTCGGCGGGATCGTCGCGGAACACGCCGGTAAACCGCGTCGTAACGGTCGAGGCTCCCTGCTTCCGCACCCCGCGCATCGACATGCACATGTGCTCGGCCTCGACATAGACCGCGACGCCGCGCGGCTTGAGATGCGCCTCGATCGCTTCAACGATCTGCGCAGTCATGGCTTCCTGAGTTTGAAAGCGGCGCGCATACATGTCGACGAGCCGCGCGAGCTTCGACAGGCCGACGACGCCTTCGCTCGGAAAGTAGGCGACATGCGCCTTGCCGACGAACGGCACCATGTGATGCTCACAGTGCGAGGCGAAGGGAATATCGCGCACGAGCACCATGTCGTCGTAGCCGTCGACCTCCTCGAAAACGCGGTCGAGTATCTCGCCGGCGTCTTGCTGATAGCCGGCGAACAATTCGCGATAGGCCTTCGCCACCCGCCGCGGGGTGTCGATCAGGCCTTCGCGCGTTGGGTCGTCTCCCGCATACGCAAGCAGCGTTCGCACTGCCGCTTCCGCCTCCTCCTGAGAGGGGAGCGGCGGTTTCTGTCGGGTGTCGATTTTGGAAACATTACGGGCGTTCAAGGACTTAACCACCGCATCCATGTGGAGCCTCCAATGGGGATTTCGAACCTTCGCCCGAAACATTCGTCGCCCTTCGCGGCAACGCGCCGGACGACTATATATGAGATAGGGCCGCGAGCCGAATTTCGCTAGCCCGAGGCGCCTGACCCAATGCTTGACGACATCTACAACAAGCGCATCCTCGAACTGGCCGCGAACATTCCGCGGCTGGGGAGGCTCGAAAAGCCGGACGCCAGCGCGTCGGCCCATTCGAAGCTCTGCGGTTCTACGGTTGCGGTCGATGTTCAGATCACTGACGGGCGCGTCGCCGACTTTGCGCATGACGTGAAGGCCTGCGCGCTGGGGCAGGCCTCCTCCTCGATCATGGCGCGCAATGTGATCGGCTCTACGCCGGAGGAATTGCGCGACCTGCGCGACGCCGTGCGGCGCATGCTGAAAGAAAACGGGCCGCCGCCGGACGGCAAGTGGGCCGACATCGCGGCGCTCGAACCGGTTCGAAACTACAAGGCGCGCCACGCCTCGACGTTACTCACCTTCGAAGCGACCGCGCAGGCCGCGACCGAGGCGGAGGCGAAGCAGGCCGCCGGCGCGGCAGGCTAGGCCACGTATCGGGCTGGATACGATGCCAAAGGACGGTTTCACCTATCGCGGTCTGGGCGACACGCCGGCGCTTCTGGCGCGGGGCGCCATTCGCGGTTACCAGCTGACGCTCTCGGCCTTCATGGGACGCCAGTGTCGTCATTTGCCGAGCTGCTCGGATTTCACGAGCGAAGCCATCGGAAGGTTCGGCCTTTGGGGCGGCGGCTGGATGGGGTTCGCGCGCATCTGCCGTTGCCGACCAGGTGGGACCGCGGGGTTCGACCCCGTGCCCAAACGCCCGCCGGAAGGCGCGGATGCGCTGCATTTCTGGCGCTACGGCCAATGGCGCGGGCCGCTCGTTTGCGACGAGGTCGACCCACGCTAGCCGCCCGAGCCGGATGTTTGCGTTGTGCTGGATATGCTCTAGGAGCGCGCCATCAGGTCGACCGCGAGCGCCTCGATGCGACCGCGCACATCTTCCGGCATTTGCCGAAGCGTCTCGAGATAGGTCTTGCCGGCGGCGCACATCCGGTCGTCCGGAATCGGCGGGTCCGGCGTCTTGCCGTCGAGAAGCGCGCCGATCTCGTCGGCGCCGACGCCGTTCTGGCGCAGCGACGTCTCGAACATTTGGAAATCGGATTCCGTTGGCGTCGTCCGCGCGATGTTCTTCTCCTTGCCGTCGAGAATAGCGTCCAGGCCCGCAATCGCGAGATCCGAGACCAGCGCGCGGTTCTCGGCCGAAAATTTCAGGAAGGCCTCGCTCGCTCCGCCGTAGAGAAAATCGACGCACAGGCGCGTATTGACCGCGCCGAGCGCCTTGAGGACGGCCAGTTGGGCCTCGAACACGCGACCGAGCGCCGCGCTGTCGGCCTTGGCCGCGAGCGCCCCGCGCGACTGACGCAGGGTCTTGACGGCCTGCGAGAGGTCGTAGTCCGGCGAATCCACCGCGCCGCCGGACCGGCGGGCGGCGAGCGCGGCGATGGCGGCCTCGTAGTCGGTTGGCAACGTCAGCCGCAGCCGATCGAAAAAGCGCGCGATCTCGGGCGCGCTGGCGATCGCATCCTCGACATCCTTCCGCGCGGAATCGACGGGCGGCGCGGTCTTCGTCGCAGCCTCAGGCGCGACGACGACCGGCGGCGGCGTAGTCTCCCGATGTCCAGGCGACTGCAGCAAATCGACGACCATCCAAGCGCCGCTGCCGATCAGCAGCGTGCCCACGAGGCCGAGGAAAAAGAGTTTCAGGTCCTGTCTGGACATGCCGGTCCGGTCGAATTCGCCAGACAGGACTTAGGCCGAAGAAGCTACAATCGGCAAGGGCGTCTATTTTGGACGCGGTCGGGTCAGATTTTGGCCAGGCTCCGGCTCGCCGCGACGAGCGCGCCGCACCGCTTCCTGCAGGGTTCGAGCCGCGTTTCTTGTTTCCTCGCGGATTGCGTCGTCGGCGTCGAGCTCAGCGTGACTCGCGCCGTAGGGCCGATAGTAGCCGATGTAGCGGTCCAGCAGTGCGGCTTCCCCGGCGGGACGCAGACCAAGATCTCGCATCCAGTCGGAAATCGCCCGCCGAAGGCCCTCGGCTCCTGCAGCGTCCCCATGCACAACGACCGAGAATACCCGCCCCGCCAGATGCCTGGGATAACGCCAGCCGTTCTCGAGACGCTTTGCCTCGGCGACGGTCTTGCCGTGTGTCGTGGTCGGGTCGGGATTTCCGCCGTCCGCGCAAACGAGACGGTCCATCATTGACTTGAGCACGGTCGGCGCCTGGTACCAGTGGACCGGCGTCACGATCATCACGCCGTGGGCGCGCATCCACATGGGGTAGATGCTGTGCATGGCGTCGTTGACCTGCGCCAGCGAATGGTTGGGGTAGCAGGAACATGGCCAATGGCACAGGGCCGGACTTGTCGAGAAGCAGGCCTTGCATGGGAGAATCGCGAGATCGTAGCCGGAGGCCAGACGCGCGAGATCGAGAATGTCACATCGCACGTCGAACGCTTGAAGAGTGTCCGCAGCGGTCTGCAGGAGCCGCCAGGTCTTCGACATCTCGCCTGGGCAGGTGTGTTCCGAGCGCGGCGAAGCATTGATGAGAAGCACGCGGTCGGGGCCGTGCGGGTCGAGGTTCTCGGCCGTCGCGGCGTCTAGCGCCGCACGGGCTTCCAGCCAGTCCACCGACAGGTCGTACGACGGATCCGCATAGCCAACCCCCGCCTGGCGCGTGAGCGGCGCTTTCCTGCCCTCGTCGTATGCGCCCCAGGCGATGCGCGCTGCACGTCGCAATTCCGGCCGCAGGGAATCGAAAGCCGGATCCTCGAACCGAGCGAGGAAACGGCGTTCGAATTCCAGCCGGTCCAACTTAGGATTGGGCATTCCCTTACGTATGTCGACGACCATGAACGTCTCGCGGCAGCGTGGGCCCGGGCGTCCAACGCACGAGCGCGTCCGCGGGTTTCGACGCCCCCACCATCGCGATTGATCAAAAAATGCCTTTCCCTTCGCTTCATTGCGCTCTAGAAGGCGCCCGTGCGGCCAAATCCGCGCGGCTTACGCCGATTTGTATCGGCGAGTGAGCGTCAAGGAGCAGACATGATCTCGGTGACCTTCCCCGATGGCGCCTCGCGCGCCTATGCGCCCGGCGTTTCGGGCTTCGACATCGCCAAATCCATCTCGCCATCACTCGCCAAGCGCACGGTCGCGATGGCGCTCGATGGCGAACTCGTCGACCTCGCCGATCCCATCAGTCGCGATGCTCGAATTGAGTTCGTCTCGCGCGAAGACCCGCGCGCGCTCGAACTCATTCGCCACGACGCCGCGCATGTGCTTGCGGAGGCGGTCCAGACGCTCTTCCCTGGAACCCAGGTGACGATCGGGCCGGTGATCGAGAACGGATTCTATTACGATTTTTATCGTTCCGAACCCTTCACGCCCGAAGACTTCGCCGCGATCGAGAAGAAGATGCGCGAGATCATCGCGCGCGACAAACCTTTCACCAAGGAAGTGTGGTCGCGCGAGCAGGCGATCGCGCATTTCGAGAAGGCGGGCGAGGCGTTCAAGGTCGAACTGGTCGAGGCCATTCCGGCCGATCAGGACCTGAAGATTTACAGGCAGGGCGATTGGCTCGATCTGTGCCGCGGCCCGCACATGACATCGACGGGCAAGATCGGCGAAGCGTTCAAGATCATGAAGGTGGCGGGCGCCTACTGGCGCGGCGATTCCACCAAGCCGATGCTCCAGCGCATCTACGCGACAGCCTTCGCCAAGAAGGCCGATCTTGACGACTATTTGCATCGCCTCGAAGAGGCCGAGAAGCGCGACCATCGCAAGTTGGGCCGAGAAATGGACCTGTTCCATTTCCAGGAGGAAGCGCCGGGCGCGATCTTCTGGCATCCCAAGGGCTGGACCCTGTTCCAGACTCTCGTCGCCTACATGCGGCGGCGCCTTGCCGGCGACTATGATGAGGTCAACGCGCCGCAGGTGATGGACAAGGCGCTGTGGGAGACCTCGGGACACTGGGGCTGGTATTCCGACAACATGTTCGCGGTGAAGTCAGCAACCGCTTTCATGAACCCGAACGACGAGGAAGCCGACCAGCGCGTGTTCGCGCTGAAGCCGATGAACTGCCCGGGGCACGTGCAGATCTACAAGCATGGTCTGCGCTCTTATCGCGAGCTGCCGCTGCGCATGGCGGAATTCGGCGTCGTGCATCGCTACGAGCCGTCCGGCGCGATGCACGGGGTGATGCGCGTGCGCGCGTTCACGCAAGACGATGCGCATATCTTCTGCACGGAAGATCAGCTCGAGGCCGAGATTCTCAAGATCAATGATCTCATTCTCTCGGTCTACGGCGACTTCGGCTTCGACAGGCTCGTCGTGAAACTCTCGACGCGGCCTGAAAAGCGCGTGGGATCGGATGCGTCCTGGGATCATGCCGAAGGCGTGATGAGCCGGGTGCTCGACCGCATCAAGGCGCAGAGCGGCAATATGATCGAGACATCGATCAATCCGGGCGAGGGCGCTTTCTACGGGCCGAAGTTCGAATATGTGCTGCGTGACGCCATTGGCCGCGACTGGCAGTGCGGCACGACGCAGGTCGACTTCAACCTGCCCGAACGATTCGGCGCCTTTTACATCGACGCCAACAGCGAAAAAGTGCCGCCGGTCATGGTGCATCGCGCGATCTGCGGCTCGATGGAGCGCTTCACCGGCATTCTGATCGAGCATTTCGCGGGTCACATGCCGCTTTGGCTCGCGCCGCTGCAGATCGTCGTCGCCACGATCACGCAGGAGGCCGACGATTTCGCGATGGAGATCGTCGCGGCTGCGCGCAAGAAGGGGCTGCGCGTCGATGTCGACCTGCGCAACGAGAAGATCAACTACAAGGTGCGCGAACATTCGCTGGCCAAGATTCCGGTGCTTCTCGTTCTCGGCCGCAAGGAAGCCGCCGAGCGCACGGTCTCGATCCGCCGTCTCGGCTCGCAGGCGCAGCAGTCGATGGGGCTCGACGAGGCGCTGGCGATGCTCGCCGACGAGGCGACGGCGCCGGATTTGACGCGGGCTGACTGAGCCGTCGCTCGAACCAAATGGCTCCGTCCGCGTTTCCGCTCGAAGCCGCGGAGGCGCCATGGCAGAGCCTGACAAGGATCCGATCGAGAGCAAGCTCGAGCCGGAGGACAAGAAAACCGCGCGGGAGATCGCCGAGCCGCCCGCGCCGGTCATCTTTGAATCGATCCGCCTGATGGGCGAGAACGAGATGTCGCGGCCGGCCGTGTCCTTGTGGTGGTCTGGCGTTGCGGCCGGTTTCGGCATCAGCCTTGCAATCCTGTGCAAGGGCCTGCTGGTGGCCGTGCTGCCGAAGGCTGAGTGGACGCCGGCTATATCCAATTTCGGCTACGCCATCGGCTTTCTCGTCGTCATCCTCGGGCGCATGCAACTCTTCACCGAGAATACGATTACGCCGATCCTGCCTCTGTTTCTCGACCCGACCCGCGACAACGCCTTCAGGACAGCGCGGCTCTGGGCGATCGTGCTCTGCGCCAATCTCACGGGCTGTCTTCTGGCCGCGCTGTTCCTCTCGCGAAGCATCGCCTTGCCGCCGCGACAGGCCGCGGGGTTGCTGGAAGTCGCGCGCGAGCAGGCGACGACGACGGCGTTCGAGCATCTGGTCTGGGGCGCGCCGGCCGGTTTCATGATCGCGGTTCTCGTCTGGATGCTGCCGCGCGCGGAAGGCGCAGGGCGGTTCTTCGCGATCCTGATCATGACCTATATGGTCGGGCTCGGCGGTTTTTCGCATGTCGTTGCGGGCTCGACGGAAGCCTTCATCCTGATGTGGCGTGGCGAGGCGAATTTGCTGCACGTCCTGTTCGCAGAGATTGCGCCGACATTCCTTGGCAATGTCATCGGCGGCACGGTTCTATTCGCAACGCTCGCTTATGGGCAGGTGAAGGAGGAGGTCTGATGCGCCGCAAGGGCGACCTGCCGCAAAAGGTGTGCGCCACATGCGGCCGTCCCTTCGTATGGCGCAGGAAATGGGCGAAGGTCTGGGAGGTGGTGAAATATTGCTCCGACCGGTGCCGCTCGGCGCGATCTACGAGAGAGCGCTGAGGAAGCGCGCGCTGTCTTCGGCGATCTCGCGCCGGCGCGCATCCGACATTTTCGTGATCAGCCGATAGGGCTGCGCTAGCCGCGGATTGCGTGACAGGCGCTCGCCGTTGCGGATCAGGAAATCCCAGTAGAGATAGTTGAACGGGCAGGCCCTAAGACCCGCCTTGTGCTTCACACGATAGACGCACGCGCCGCAATAGTCGGACATGCGATCGATATAGGCGCCGGACGCCGCGTAGGGTTTGGAAGCGAGATAGCCGCCGTCGGCGAACTGACTCATGCCGATCGTGTTCGGCGCCTCCACCCATTCGTAGGCGTCGGCATAGACTTCGAGATACCACACGTGCGTCTCGTGCGGGTCGACGCCCGCCAGCAGCGCGAACAGGCCGGTCACCATCAGGCGCTGGATGTGGTGGGCGTAGGCCTCCTCGATCGTCTGCGTTATCGCGCATCGCAGGCATTCCATCTCCGTCTCGCCCGTCCAGTAGAAGGAGGGCAGGGGGCGCATCGCCTGCAAGCGGTTCTCGCGCGTGTAATCGGGACCGCGCAGGAAATAGATGCCGCGCACATATTCGCGCCAGCCGATGATCTGGCGAATGAAGCCCTCCACCGCGTTGAGCGGCGCGCGCCCTTCGCGATATTCGGTCTCCGCCGCGCGGCACATGGCGAGCGGATCGAGCAGGCCGCAATTCATGTAGATCGAGCAGACAGAGTGATAGAGAAAGCGCTTCTCGCGCAACATCGCGTCCTGAAAGTCGCCAAACCACGGCAAGGCCTCGCGCAAAAAGTGCTGGAAGGCTTTTTGCGCGTCGGCGCGCGTGACGGCGAACCAGAAATTGTCCGATGAGCCGATGTGATCGGCGAAGTTTTCGCGGACGAGATCGAGGACGTCGCGCGTGATCGCGTCCGGCTCGAAGCGCGCGACATCGGGCATGAGGAGATCCGCTTCGGCAGGCTTGCGATTTTCGGCGTCGAAGTTCCAGCGCCCGCCGACGGGATGGTCGCCGTCCATCAGCAGGCCCGTGCGGCGGCGCATGTCGCGGTAGAAATACTCCATGCGCAACGACTTGCGGTCTTCCGCCCACCGCTCGAATTCTTCTCGCGGGCAAAGGAACCTGTCGTCGTCGTGAAGATGCACGTCGATGCCGAGTTTCTTAGGCCATTCCTCCATTTCATGCACAAGCCGCCATTCGCCGGCGCGCGTCGCATAAAGCGCTGTTGCGCCGGTCTTGCGGATTGCGTGCGACACCGCGTCCGTCATCGTCGTCGCGGCGGGCGCATCGTCGAGCTTGCGATAGATCACCTTTTTGCCGCTCGTGCGCATTTCCTCGGCGAAATGGCGCATGGCGGAGAAGAGGAACGCGATCTTCTTCTTGTGATGGCGGACGTAGGTCGTCTCCGACGCGACTTCGCAGATCAGGAGCGTTGCGTCGGTTGGCGCTGCCCTACATGCCGCAATTTCGGGCGTTAGTTGGTCGCCGAGTATGAGGACGAGCGTATCCGCCTTTACCTTCGCCATATCCGATCCGTAATTCAATAACGGTTTGATACGCGCGCGCAGGCAGTTCCGATCATTTTGCGCGGATAGCTACGCGTCGCCGGCCACACCGCCATAGGAGACGCCGGCGAGCCGCGTCATCTCGATCTTCCATGTCGTCAGATCGTCGGGGGCGAACTGGCCGAGGTGCGCATGGCCGCAGGCGCGCGCCAGCACTTGCATCAACTCGACGCTGGCCGAAAGAAAATTGGCGAGCCTCGCCGCCGACTTCTCGATTTCCAGGCGCGCGACGAGGTTCGGCTTCTGCGTGGCGATGCCGACGGGGCAATTGTTGGTGTGGCAGGCGCGCATGCCCAGGCACCCGATCGCCTGCAAAGCCGCATTGGATAGCGCGACCGCGTCGGCGCCGAGCGCCAGCGCCTTGGCGAAATCCTCAGGCTTGCGCAGTCCGCCGGTAATGACGAGCGTGATGTCGTGCCGACCCAGTCGGTCGAGGTGGCGACGCGCGCGCGCCAGCGCGGGGATCGTGGGCACGGAGATATTGTCGCGGAACAGGAGCGGCGCCGCGCCGGTGCCGCCGCCGCGACCGTCGAGGATGATGTAGTCGACGCCGACGTCGAGCGCTGCATCGATGTCTTTTTCGATATGTTGCGCCGAGAGTTTGTAGCCAATCGGAATCCCGCCGGTTCGCTCGCGCGCCTCTGTCGCGAATTCGCGGATTTGCGTGAGGTCCGTCCAGTCGGGAAAGCGCGAAGGAGAAACGGCTGGTTCGCCTTCGCGGAGGCCGCGCACTTCCGCGATTTTGCCCTTGACCTTTTCTCCCGGCAGGTGTCCGCCCGTGCCGGTCTTGGCGCCCTGTCCGCCCTTGAAATGGAAGGCCTGCACGCGCTCCACCTTGTCCCAGGAGAAGCCGAAGCGGGCCGAGGCGAGTTCGTAGAAGTAGCGGCTGCAGCTCGCCTGTTCCTCGGCCAGCATGCCGCCTTCGCCGGAGCATATGCCCGTGCCGGCCCGCTCCGCGCCGAGCGCGAGCGCGACTTTCGCGGATTGCGACAGCGAGCCGAAACTCATGTCGGAGACGAACAACGGGATCGCCAGATGCAACGGCTTTTTCGCCTTCGGCCCGATCACGACGTCGGTTCCGACGGGTTCGTCGTCAAGCAGGGGCAGGCGGTGCAATTGAGCGGTGACGAATTGCAGGTCGTCCCAGTCCGGCAGCAGGCGGCGCGGAACGCCCATGGCCTCGACGACGCCGTGATGGCCGGTGCGGCGCAGGCCGTTTTTCGCGTAATTCTGGATCAGTTTGACGTGCGGTTCATCCTCCGTCCCGTGAACGTCCGCGTAGAGACCGAGATATTCGTCGCGCCGGTAGGGCTGCGGATGGGACTTCGCCCAATCGGCGATTTCGTCCGCGTCGACCCAGACCTGCCCGTCCTCGATGACGGACGAGAATTTCCGGAGCGCCTCTTCATTGTTGTACTCGCTGACGCCGGTGTCGAGGCGATAGTCCCAGTCGTGGACGCCGCAGATCAGATTGTCGCCATCGACATGGCCATCGGCCAGCAAGGCGCCGCGGTGCAGGCAGCGGCCGTAGAAGACCGAGACGGCCTCGTCATGCCTGACGACGACGAGATCGACCTCGCCGACCAACGCATAGGCGGGCTTCCTGTCCTCGAGTTCGGCCAGGGATTTGATCGCAAGCTTCTTCATCGCCGCCCCCGCTCCAGCCTCCGCCGCGCGGCGGAGGCTTCCCCTGGCCACAATATACACCGGACGTTGCGCCTGTCGGCGGGCGCCGGACGACGCTTGCTGATAGCCGATCCTTGACCTCGCCTTATTCGCCGGCCATGGCTGGCGCCATGTTCTCGATCCGCCTCCCGACCGCCCGGCTTTTGGCGCTTGCCGGCCTTTTCGCGATCCTGACGCCCGTTCTGGCGCAGGCGCAGGCGCTCCCGACCTTCGGGCCGGGCGCCTTCGGGCCGAATTTGCCGCAATCCGCCCCTGCCGAGGCTGCACAGGGCACGCTTTACATGTCGGCGGTGCTCGGGGCCGGAGAGGCCCAGCCCGTCCGGGGCGGGCTGAAGTGGCGCGTTTTCGAGGAACGCGCACAGCCCGACGGCACTCACAAGATCGTCGCCGAATCGGACGCCGCTGCGCCAAGGTTCGCGCTGCCGACCGGCGCCTATATCGTCCACGCGGCGTTCGGCCTCGCCGGCGCTGCCAAGCGTGTCAATGTGGATGCGCGCTCGACGACGGAGCGCATCGTCCTTAACGCGGGCGCCCTGAAGATCGCGACCATGCTCGGCGATCAGGCCATCGCGCCCCAGAAGATCTCGATAGCGATCTATGTTCCGGCGCCCGGAAATTCCGAGGCGAAGCTGGTCGTGGACAAGGGCAAGCCGGGCGAGCTCATCTGCCTGCCGGAGGGGCAATACCACATCGTCTCGACCCTCTACGACGTCGGCAATTCGACGACTTCGGGCGCGGCGTCGGCCACCAACTCGATCGTCACCACGGACCTGCGCGTGCAGGCCGGCAAGGAGACCGAGGCGACGCTCAAGCATCGCGCGGCGACGATGACGCTCAAGCTCGTCAACCAGCCAGGCGGCGAGGCGCTCGCCAATACTTCATTCTCGGTGCTGACGCCCGGCGGCGACGTGATCCGCGAGTTGATCGGCGCATTTCCGGCGCTGGTCCTGGCCGAGGGCGAATATGTCGCCATCGCCCGGCACGAGGGAAAGACCTACCAGGCGCAATTCAAGGTGCAATCGACACTCGACCGCGACGTGGAAGTCATAGCAAAGTAGGCTCGGCAAATCAGGATCGGCAAGATTGGCCGAACGGGCCGGGGTGAGGGAATGCAGACATTTTTCGTCGAAATCAAATGCGCGCTCGGGCGCACCTACGAAGTCGCGAGCGCGCTTGCCGAGGCCGAGATCGCCTCGGAGATTTACTCCATCGCCGGCAACTTCGACATTCTCGCCAAGTTCTATCTCGATCGTGAGGAGGACATCGGGCATTTCGTCGGCCAGAAAGTGCAGACGATCCCCGGCATCGTCGACACGCGTACGATCATCACCTTCAAGGCGTTCTGAGATGCGCGCCGACACTTTCCGGCTGAAAGCGGACGACGGCGCAGAACTCCACATCTATAGCTGGCTGCCGGACGAAGCGCCGCGCGCGATCTTCCAGATCGCGCATGGCCTGGCCGAACATGGCGCCCGGTACGCGCGTCTCGCGCAAGCGCTGACCGCGCGAGGCTTTGGCGTGTACGCCAACGATCATCGCGGCCATGGCCAGACGGCAGGCGTGGGCGACCTCGGCCTGTTCGCCGAGCGCGACGGCTGGCGCAAGTGCATCAGCGATCTCTGGACGCTGAACCGCCGCATCGCTGGCGATCATCCGGAGGCGCCCGTCATTCTGTTCGGCCATTCCATGGGCTCGTTCATGGCGCAGGATTTCGTCGCCGACCACAGCGATGCGATTGCCGCGCTCGTGCTTTCTGGCTCCAACGGCCCGCCGCCCGCGATCGCGGGCATCGGCCGAATGATCGCGCGAATCGAGCGGCTGCGGCTCGGAGCGCGGGGCAGGAGCGCGCTCTTGCAGGCGATGATGTTCGGCGAATTCAACAAGCGCTTCAAACCGGCGCGCACCGAATTCGACTGGCTGTCGCGCGATCCTGCCGAAGTCGACGCCTATGTCGCCGACCCCTTGTGCGGCTTCGAATTCACCGTTCAGCTCGCGGTCGATTTGCTCGACGCGCTCGGTCCCCTGCTGAAGCCAGAGCGGCTTGCTCGCATCCGCAAGGATTTGCCGGTCTACATCTTCAGCGGTTCGGACGATCCGGTCGGCGCCAATCTGCAGGCCCTGGCGGACGCCTACCGCGCCGCAGGACTTACGCATGTCGACATGCGCCTCTATCCAGGCGCGCGGCACGAGACGCTCAACGAGACCAACCGCGACGAGGTCGTCTCCGATCTTGTACGATGGTCGGAGACGGCAATCGCCGGCTCTTGATTCAGGGCAAAGACGTCGCCCGCCCAACCGATGGACCATGGCCACATGAAAACGGCTTCGCGCGCACTTGTTATTGCAGCGTTTCTGGGCGTCGCATCTTCGGCATCGGCCGCCGACATCGAGAACGGCCTGAAGCTCTCGAAGCAATGGTGCGCGGCCTGTCACGTGGTCTCATCCGACCAGAAATCCGCGAGCGTCGATGTGCCGACGTTCGGCGATATCGCTCATCGCAAGACGGAGAAGAAGCCGCTCGCCGCGTTTCTGGCTGAACCGCACGGCAAGATGCCGAACATGTCGCTCTCGCGTAGCGAGATCGACGATATCGTCGTCTACATTCGTTCTCTCGGTCCTGCCGGTAACGAGCCGGCCGCGCCGCGCAAGCCGCCGGACCTTCCCAAGAACGGCTGAACAGGAGCCCGCCATGAAGCTGATCGTTGCGTTCGCAAGTCTCGCCACAGTCGCCTTGGCGTCGAGCGCGCAGGCAGCCGGCGCGGGCAACGCCGCCGCGGGCAAGGACATATTTTCGCGGACCTGCCAGAATTGTCACTCGACGGAAATCGGCGTGAACAAGGTCGGGCCCACGCTCTGGAATATTGTCGGGCGGAAGGTCGCGAGTATTCCCGATTACAATTATTCGCCGGCGATGAAGGCGGAGACCGGGACCTGGACGGCGCAGATGCTCGACTCGTATCTTGCCGATCCACGTGGCGACAAGCATGGCGTCAAGATGTTCTTCAAAGGTCTGCCGGGAGCGCAGGACCGCGCCAACGTGATTGCCTACCTCAACACGTTGAAATAGGCCGTTCCCCAGCTATTGTGGCGGGCGACCCGCCAAGCTGGAGACGGCCCCCCTTGATTTTCTATACGCCCGAAAAGCGCGATCGCGCGATCCTTCGTCACGACCCATTCAAGGCGATCATCGCCCCCCGTCCGATCGGTTGGGTGACGACGATGAGCAAGGCCGGCGCGATCAACCTCGCGCCGTACTCGTTCTTTAACGCCTTTGCCGACCGGCCGCCGATCCTCGCCTTCTCTTCCGTCGGCGTGAAGGATTCGCTGAGCTTCGTGCAGGAGACCGGTGAATTCGTATGGAACATGCCGACCTGGGACCTGCGCCACGCGATGAACGAGACGTCGGCGACCCTGCCGCGTGGCGAAAACGAGTTCGTGCATGCGGGCCTCGAAATGGCGCCCTGCAAGCTTGTCAAGCCGCCGCGTGTCGCCAAGAGCCCCGTCGCGATGGAGTGCAAGGTGACCTCGATCCAGGAACTGAAGGATATCGAGGGCAAGGGGATCGACTACTGGCTGGTGCTGGGCCAGGTTGTCGGCGTGCACATCGATCCCGCCTATATCGACGACAACGGCGAATTGCGGCTGACCGAGATCAAGCCGATCGCGCGCTGTGGCGGCCTCGGCGACTATGCGGTCGTCGAAGATCTCTTCCAGATGGAACGGCCGAATTAACGTCTCAAGCAAAAGGTGGGGCCGTGTCGATCGCGTCGCGCCCGATCTCGTCGATGCGATTGACGCCGGACAGGGCCATCGCGATCCTCAATTCCTGACGCATGATGGCGAGCATGTCGCTGACGGCCTTCTCTCCGCCGGCGGCCAGCGCCCAGACCCAGGGACGGCCGATCATCACGCCGCGTGCGCCGAGCGCGACCGCCTTGAAGACATCGACGCCGCTGCGCACGCCGCCGTCCATGTAGACTTCGGCATGGCCGCCGACTGCGGCGACGACGCCGGGCAGTTTGGAGATCGATGAGGCGACGCCATCAAGCTGGCGACCTCCGTGATTGGAGACGATCACGCCATCCGCCCCGGCCGCGACCGCCGCGCGCGCATCATCGGGCTCAAGCACGCCCTTGATCAACAGGCGGTCTTTCCAGACGCTGCGTAGCCATTCGATGTCCTTCCAGGTGACGGATGTATCGAACTGGCTCGCGACCCAGGCGGTGAAAGCCTCGAGCCGCGTTGGGTCGGGTACACGATCGGAAAGATTGCCGAAGCCGTGCGGCTTGCCTTGCAACGCAACGTCGAGCAGCCAATGCGGATGTCGCACGATTTCCCACGACTTGACCGTTTTCGCGCGCAAGGATTGTGAGAGCGCGCCGTTGCGAAGATCGCGATGACGCAGGCCGGTGACGGCCAGATCGACGGTGAAAGCGAGCGTCGTGCAGCCGGCCGCCTCTGCGCGAGCGAGCAGGTCTTTCACGACTTCGCGGTCGCGCATCATGTAAAGCTGGAACCAGAACGGCTTCGATGCGGCGTTCTTGACTTCGGCGAGATCGCAGACAGCGACGGTCGAGAGCGTGAAAGGCACGCCGGTCGCATTGGCGGCGCGCACCGCCTGCGTCTCGCCGCGCCGCGCCATCATGCCGGCCATGCCGACGGGCGCGAGGATGACGGGCATGGCGGCTTGTTCGCCGGACAAGACCGTCGACGTGTCGATGGTCGAGACGTCGCGCATCACGCGCTGGCGCAGCACGATGTCCCTGAAGCCTGCGGCATTTGCGGCGAGAGTGACCTCGGCGTTCGCGCCCCCGTCGATATAATCGAACAGGAAGCGGGGCAGGCGCTGCTCGGCAAGGCGTCGATAATCTGCCGGTGCGACCGGGATGACATTGTAGGTCCGACCCAAGCGCTCCTCCCGCATGCGAGCGCACACGGCGCCGCGCCAATAACGGCGCATGGATAGCGTCGCGTCAACTGACGTCGCGAGAGCTGTTCGTTGATCCTACTCGCCGGCGATCCCGCCGCCGAAGATGCTGACAAAGGCCAGCATCAGGCCCACAGCGCAGAAGAGGCCGATGAGGCCTATGAGAACAATCCGTTCCTGATTGTGATCCGTCGACATTCTTACGCCTTCGACGCGCAACCAGCCGCGCGCATTTTGCGGTCTGCTAGCACGCAGTGCAGGCGGAAAAATGTCCGAACGGTCGCGGCGGGTTACAAAGCTGTCCCAAGTCGCGCGAGCAGCTTTTTGGCGCGCTCAAGATGCGGCTTGTCGAGCATCTCGCCGTCGAGACCGATCACGCCTGCCATCGGATTGTCGGCGAAGGCCTGCACGATCTTTCTCGCCCGCTCGATCTCGGTCGCCGGGGGCGTGAAAATCTCGTTGATGATCGGCACCTGCGCGGGGTGGATCGCCATCTTCCCGGTAAAACCGTCGCGGCGCGCCTCGATGCATTCGCGGCGGAAACCCGCCTCGTCCCGGAAATTGGGATAGACGGTGTCGATCGGCTGCACGCCGGCGGAAACGGCCGCGAGCAGCGTCATGTTGCGGGCGAGCACATAGACCGGCGCATGCATGCCGTCCGGCAGTCGGTTGGTTTCTGCGCCGAGATCAGCCGATAAATCCTCGGCGCCCCAAGTGAGCGCGGCAAGGCGGCGACTAGAGCCCCGATATGACGACAGGCCGAAGATCGCGCTCGCCGTCTCCGTCGCAACGCAGCAGATCTGCGTCGCGCCGTCAGGAATCTCGTTCTCGGCCTCTCGCACCGCCAGCTTGGCGGCCAGATGCTGTACATCGGCGCCGCCCTGCGATTTCGGCAGAAGAATGCCATCCGGTCGGCCGGGCGCGATGGCGTCGAGATCGGCGTCGGTGAGGCCGGTGTCGAGCGCGTTCACGCGCACATAGAGCAGGGGGCGTTTGTCGAGTTTCCGCGCGCTCGTCAGGAATTCGCGCGCCATTTTTCGCGCGGCTTCCTTGTTGGCGGCGGCGACGGAATCCTCGAGGTCGATGAACAGGCAATCGGCGCCGGCGTCGAGACCCTTGGCGAGCTTCTTTTCGGAATCACCGGGGACGAAGAGTTGCGAGCGCATCAGACTTCCACCGTGTCGGAGGGGCGTTTCAGCATGAAGCCCTGGCGCTTGCATTCGGCGACCAGCGTGCCGTCCTGCTTGTAGGCGCGGTGGAGGAAGTCGACGATGCCGGCATCGTTGCGCGACTTCGACTCGCGGGCGCCCACGATCTCGGTCTCGACACGGATCGTGTCGCCCTCGAACACGGGCGCGGGGAATTTCACATCGGTCATGCCGAGATTGCCGATGGTCGTGCCCACCGTCGTATCGTTGACGGAAATGCCGATCATCAGGCCAAGCGTGAACAGAGAGTTCATCAGCGGCCGGCCCCATTGCGTTTCGGTCTCGCAGAAATGCGCGTCGATATGCAGGGGCTGCGGGTTGAGCGTCATGTTGGAGAACAGCATGTTGTCCATCTGCGTGACGGTGCGGGTGAGCCCGTGCCGGAACACGCGGCCGACCTTGAATTCCTCGAAATAGAGGCCGCCGCGCGGATGGCGGGAGGCGAATTGGGACATGGCTGTTTCCTCGCGTCGTTTTCCTATCGTCGCTCTGGATACCCGCTTTCGCAGGGAAGACAAATCGCGAACGGGGGCCGTGCCGGCCGGCTTAAACCTCCGTTTACCATAACAGACGATGATCGAAAGCGGCCGGACCTCCTGTCCGGTCAAGAGCTTCAGTCCCGATGATCGTACGCAAGTTCATGCAATGGGCGGCCACGGCCGCGTCGGCCGAGCGGGCCGAAGGCGCTGGTTCGCTCGCGCGCGCCTATCTGTACGCGGATTTCGCTCCGCAAGACCGGCGCGAGGCAGAAGTGGCGTTGACCGCGCTGCTCGACGATCCCGCGCCGAGCGTACGGAAGGCGCTGTCGGAGGCCTTCGCCAGCGCCGCGGAAGCGCCGATCGCGATCGTGGTTGCGCTGGCCAACGACCAGTCGGACGTTGCCGCGCCCGTGCTTTCACGTTCGCCCTTGCTCGGCGACGGCGAGCTCATCGATTGCGCGGCGATCGGCGACGCCTTCGCACAGGCCGCGATTGCGTTGCGGCCCAACATTTCGGGATCCCTCGCCGCCGCCGTGGCCGAGGTCGCGGCGCGCGAGCCGCTGATTGCGCTCGCCGTCAACCCGGGCGCGGAAATCCCCGAATTCTCCATGCGCCGCATGGTCGAGCGTTTCGGCGCCGACGGCGAACTGCGCGAGGCGCTTCTGTCTCGGCCCGGTCTGCCGCCCTCGGTGCGCAGCGATCTGGTGGCGGCGACGGCAAGCGCGCTGTCGCAATTCGTCGTCGGTTGCTCTTGGCTGTCCTCGGAACGCGCCGACCGGGTCGTGCGCGAGGCGACCGACAAGGCGCATGTGATGATCGCTGCTGATGCGGAGCGATCACGCGACTGGCGGGCGGCGCGGGCGCTAGCGAAACATCTGCGCGGCTGCGGGCGGCTGACTCCGAGCCTCGTTTTGCGCGCGCTGCTGTCGGGCAATTCCTGTCTGTTCGACGCCGCGCTAGTGGAATTGTCCGGTCTGCCGGAACGCAAGGTGCTGCCGCTGGCGCGCGACTGGCGCGGCGCAGGCTTCGCCGCGCTGTACAAGGCCGCTGGCCTTCCAGAAAAGCTGCTCCCCGCGTTCCGCGCCGCTCTGTCCGCGATCGGGGAGTTCGGCGCGGCGGCGCACGATTCGGGCGCACGGCTGTCGCGAGCGATGATCGAGCGCGTGCTCACCGCCTGCGAAGGCGCGGACCCTGTCGAACTCGGCTCGCTGCTCGCGTTGCTGCGCCGCTTCGACGCTGAAGCGGCGCGTGAAGAGGCGCGCGAGGCCGCCCAGCATCTTTTCGCGCCGGCGCTCGAGGCGCCCGACGTGGTCGTGCCGCTCGGCGCGCCCGACGGCGATCATGCGCCGCGCGTCATCGCCATCGATCTCGACGCGATCGAGGCGGAACTGGCGGCGGCCTGACCGTTCGCAGGCTATTCACGAATCCGTCATGATGGCGCCGGGAGGCTCCGGGGCGCGTGGACGGCATCGTATTCGTGACGGTTCTGGGCGCGGCGGCGATGCACGCGACCTGGAACGCGCTGGTGAAGGCGGGCGGCGACCGTTTCGCCTTCATTTTGGTGTTGACGCTCGCGGAATGCGCGATGGGGCTCGCGCTCGCGCTCTTCTTCCCGATGATCGAGGCGGCCGCGCTGCCGTGGCTCCTGCTCTCTGGCGTCCTGCATGTCGGCTACATGCTGTTCCTGACGGAAGCCTATGCGCATGGCGGTCTCGCGCAGGTTTATCCGCTCGCGCGCGGCTCGGCGCCGCTGATCGTTGCGCTCGTCGGCGCTCTCGTGCTGCGCGAGACGCTCGGAGCGACGAAACTCGCCGCGGTCGCCTGTATCGGCGTCGGCGTGGTGGCGCTGTCGCTGCGCGGCGGCGACGATCTCGGGCGGATGCGCGGCAAAGCGGTGGTCTTTGCGCTCGGCACAGCCTGCTTCACCGCCGCCTATACGCTGGTTGATGCGATCGGCGCGCGCGCGTCGGGTTCTGCTTCCGCCTATACCTGCGCGATGTTTGTCCTGTCCGGCGCCGGCCTCGTCGCAGTCGGTTTCCTCAGGCGCGGCGCCGCCGCCCTGTCGGTCGACGCGCGAGTCTGGCGGCTTGGCGCGCTCGCGGGCGCCTTGTCCTTTCTCGCCTATTGGGCCGCGATCTGGGCTTTCACCAAGGCTCCCGTAGCCATGGTCGCGGCTCTGCGCGAAACCAGCGTGCCTATGGCCATGCTGATCGGCGTCGTCTTTCTGGGCGAGCGCCGCAGTATGTGGCGATGGGCGGCGGCGAGCCTGATCGCGGCCGGCATCGCGCTGATGCGCCTGTGAGCGCTTCGCAGGCCGGGCTCGTGCGGCTAGACTGATCGCCAGATCAAAAGCCATGCCGACGCAAAAGCCCGCAACGCTCGACGAACTCGCTCGCTACCCGCGCATGACGCGCTGGTTCGGCCTTATGCTGCTCGTCAAACTCGCCTGGCGCGTCGCGATCGCGGAATTGTTCGGTCGCTTCGCCGATGGGCGGCTGATGGTGGCTGCTCTCGACAAGTCGACCGAGGCGGACCATGCGGCGGCTGCCAGCGCGCATCTGCCGGGCCATTCGGACGAGGCTTTCACGGCCGACGAGGACGGTGCGCTCTGGGTCGACTATGTCGCCGATCTCGGCGACGGTTTCGACGCCACATACGCCATCGCCTCACTGATGGCGCGCGAGACGCTCGTTGTCGGCGAACATGCGACGCGGCGCGGACGCCTGCTCGTGATGGGCGGCGACGAGGTCTATCCGCTCGCCTCGCCCGAAAACTACCAGCAAAGACTTCGCGATCCCTACGACTGGGCCTTTCCCGATCCAGACCCCGAGAGCGATTCAGGTCCGCTCGTCTACGCCATTCCTGGCAATCACGATTGGTACGACGGACTCGTGCTTTTTCTCGGCCTGTTCACGCGCCGCGATCGCCTGCATCTCGGCGGCTGGCGTTCACGGCAGGGACGCAGCTATTTCGCGCTTCAGCTGACAAGGGATTGGTGGCTGTGGGCTGTCGATGCACAGCTCGACAATACGATCGACCAACCGCAGCGCGATTATTTTTCGGCCATCGCCGAGGCCATGGAGCCGGATGCGCATGTCATTCTGTGCGGGCCTGAGCCCGGCTGGCTCTATACGCGCGACCCGGATTCGAAGTCGCTCGAGGTCTACGATCTCATCGGCGACATCCTGCGCGCCAAGTGCCCGATGGCGCAGATACCGTTGGTCCTGTCCGGCGACACGCATCATTACAGCCGCTACATCGGCGCGACGAGTGGCGTGCAGTTCGTCACCGCCGGCGGCGGCGGCGGATTTCTCGAAGCGACGCATCATCTCAAGGACGAAATCGCGCTCAATCGCGGCGACCCGAATGTCGCGCTGGGATGGAGCGCGGATCAGAAGCTGCTGCACGCCTATGACGCGACGACGGGGCGGCCGGCCGCCTGGCCGTCGCGTGCGGACAGCCTTTCTATGTTGCGCGGCGTGCTCGCCTTCGCCTTCCTCAATCCTGGCTTCGCGGCGGCGCTCGGCTGCATCTATGCATTGTTCGGGTTGATCGCGCTCGGCATCGGGCATTTATATGCGGCCGTCGTTGCGCTGATCGTGGCGACTGCGTTCTTTCAGGACTACACCCGGAGGCAAGAAGGTTCTCGCGCGCGCGTGAAACTGTTGTCGTTGCTGAACGGCGCGGCGCATTCGCTCGCCTTCGTCTGTCTTGTTGAAATCTTTCTTCGCGTCGCGCCGCTGACGCCAAACGAAGCAATCACCAATGCGGCGATGCTGCTCGTCTGGCTCGCTTCGGCGGGGGGCGTGGTCGCCGGCACGCTGTTCGGAATCTATCTTTATGCCTCTTCGCGCTGGCTCGACATCGGCCATGTCGACGCCTTCTCCGCGATGCGGCGCGACTCGCATCGCCACTTCCTCCGCCTTCGCATCAAGGGCGACGAAGTGACGGTCTATCCGATCGGGCTCGCGCGCACGCCGCGCAGACACGAATGGCGCGGGAATCCCGCGCCATCGCCTGCCGAGCCCTCGGCCTTTGTCTCTGATCCGCCGCTCGAAGCGCAGTTGATCGAGACGCCGTTTGTTGCGCGCGCTACCGATCAGCCTTTGGCGTGATCATCCGCGAGCACGCTGCGGTGGATGAGACCGCCGACGATTCCGCCGATGATCGGCGCGACCCAGAACAGCCAGAGCTGCTGCAGCGCCCATCCGCCGGCGAACAGCGCCTGGCTCGTCGAGCGCGCGGGGTTGACGGAGGTGTTGTCGACGGGGATCGAGATCAGGTGAATCAAAGTGAGACACAGGCCGATCGCGATCGGCGCGAAACCAGCCGCCGCGCGCGCCTCGGTCGATCCGAGGATGACGAGCAGAAATACGGCGGTGAGCAGGATTTCGATCAGCAGCGCCGAGGCGAGGCTGTAGCCGCCCGGCGAATGGGCGCCAAAGCCGTTGGAAGCGAAGCCGCCGTCGAGCGAGAAGCCCGCTTTGCCCGAAGCGATGACATAGAGCGCCCCGGCGGCCGCAACGGCGCCGAGCACTTGAGCAATCACGTAGGGCACCAATTCGCCCCACGAAAAGCGGCCGGCGGTCGCGAGCCCTGCAGAGACGGCCGGGTTGAAATGCCCGCCGGAAATCGGGCCGAAAGCGTAGGCGCCGGTTAGCACCGTGAGGCCGAAGGCGAGGGCGACGCCGGCAAAGCCGATGCCGAGGTTCGGAAAGGCGGCGGCCAGAACGGCGCTGCCGCAGCCGCCGAAAGTAAGCCAGAATGTGCCGAGGAATTCGGCCGCCAGTTTCTTGCCAAGTGGATACATGACCCCAACCTCTTTCAGACTTGTCAGACTTGCTTGGACGCGACGTTTCACAATCCGCCCGCGGCGCGCATGTGCCGAAAGTCATGGGGCGCTTCTCGCGATCTTGCTCGGTTTGGTCCTGATCGCGCCATCGGCGCGCGCCGAGGAAAGCGTGCTCGCGTCCGTTTGCCGCCTGATCGAGAATTCCGCGCGGACTGAAAAGCTGCCGGTCGATTATCTGACCAAGCTCATCTGGCAGGAGAGCCGGTTCAACGCCCACGCCGTCAGTCCGAAAGGCGCGCAGGGCATGGCGCAATTCATGCCGGGTACGGCCGCCGAACGGGGGCTCGCCGACCCCTTCGATCCCGAACAGGCGATCCCCAAGGCCGCCAATCTGCTTGCCGATTTGCGCGCTCGTTTCGGCAATCTCGGACTGGCGGCGGCCGGCTACAATGCAGGTCCCCAGCGCGTCGCCGACTGGCTCGCCGGCAAGGGCGGCATGCCGGCCGAGACCCGGAACTACGTGCTGATCGTGACCGGCCTCGATGTCGAGGATTGGCGGAGCGGGGCGGCCGCCAGGCCCTATGCCGGTTCTCCAGAGAGCTGCGAAAAGATCACGGTCACGCTGAAGCGGCGTGGCGGCACGCTGATCGCCGCGCTTGCGCCGACCGCCCCATGGGGCGTGCAACTTTCGGGCAATTTCTCGAAGGCGCTCGCGCTGTCCGCCTTTTCTCGGACGAAGGCTCGCCTTGCCGCTGTCCTCGGCGGCGTGCAGCCTATGATCATCGGATCGCGGGTGCGCAGTCGCGGGACACGCGTGTTCTATCGCGTTCGCGCGCCTGCGCAGAGCCGGGCCGAGGCGCAGACCCTTTGCGCGCGAATCCAGCGCGCGGGAGGGGCCTGCGTCGTGCTCAAGAGCTCGCGCTGAGCGGGATTGCGCAAACTGGCGTCGTCGCGCGGTGGCGCGCCGGGGTTTAGGCGTTATTATCCCAGCCAAATCGGGAATTGCGGGCAAGCCCGCACGAGGAGACGCCATGAAATCGGACCCCATCGTCATCGTCGGCGCGGCGCGCACGCCCATGGGCGGGCTGCTTGGCGATTTCGCCTCGATGGCCGCGCCGCAGCTGGGCTCGGCCGCGCTCGACGCCGCTGTTTCGCGCGCCGGGCTCAAGCCCGACGATATCGAGAATGTCGTGATGGGCTGCGTGCTGCCCGCGGGGCAGGGACAGGCGCCTGCGCGTCAGGCCGCTCTCGGCGCCGGAATGCCGAAGTCCACGGGCTGCACGACGATTAACAAGATGTGCGGCTCGGGCATGCAGGCGATCATGTTCGCGCACGACATGCTGGCCGGCGGCTCGTTCGACATCATGGCGGCGGGCGGCATGGAGAGCATGTCCAATGCTCCGTATCTTTTGCCAAAGGCTCGCGGCGGCTACCGGCTCGGCCACGACAAGGTGATGGATTCCATGTTCCTCGACGGGCTGGAAGACGCCTACGATCGCGGCCGGTTGATGGGCACGTTCGCGGAAGACGCCGCGCAGTCCTATCAATTTTCTCGCCAGGAGCAGGACGCCTATGCGGTCGCCTCGCTCGAGCGTGCGGTGAAGGCCGGCAAGGACGGCTCCTTCGCGCAGGAGATCACGCCGGTGAAGGTGAAGACGCGCAAGGGCGAGACGCTCATCGACATCGACGAGCAGCCGGGCAAGGCGCAGCTCGACAAGATCCCGATGTTGAAGCCCGCTTTCCGCGAGGGCGGCACGGTGACGGCGGCGAATTCGTCGTCCATCTCCGATGGCGCGGCGGCTGTGACGATGATGCGTCGCTCCGAAGCCGAGAAGCGCGGGCTGACGCCGATTGCGACAATCATCGGCCATTCGACGCATGCTTCGACGCCGGGCCTGTTTCCTTCCGCGCCGGTCGGCGCGATCAATCGGCTGCTCGACCGCGTGAACTGGAATGCAAAGGACGTCGACCTTTGGGAGGTCAACGAGGCCTTCGCGGTCGTCGCGATGATCGCGATGCGCGACATCGGCATTGCGCATGACAAGATCAACGTGCACGGCGGCGCCTGCGCGCTCGGCCATCCTATCGGCGCCTCGGGCGCGCGTATTGTCGTCACACTGATCTCGGCGCTGCGCAAGTACGGCATGAAAAAGGGTGTGGCCTCGCTGTGCATCGGCGGCGGCGAAGCGACCGCGATCGCGCTGGAGGCGGCATGATCCTCTCCGAAGAACAGCAGATGGTGCGCGACGTGGCGCGCGATTTCTCTCGCGAGAAACTGGCGCCATACGCTGCCGAGTGGGATCGCGAACATCGCTTTCCTTCGGAAGCGATTTCCGAAATGGCCTCGCTCGGTTTTCTCGGCATGAACGTGCCGGAGGAGTGGGGCGGCGCCGGTCTCGACTATGTCTCCTACGCGGCTGCGGTGATCGAGGTGGCCGCCGGCTGCGGCGCGGTTTCGACCATCATGAGCGTGCACAATGGCGTCGGCTGCATGCCGATCCTGAACTACGGCGACGACGCGCAGCGCGAAAAATATCTCAAACCCATGGCGCGCGGTGAATGGATTGGCTGCTTCTGCCTGACCGAGCCGGACGCGGGATCGGACGCTGCGTCGATCCGCACGCGGGCGCGGCTGGAGGGCGATGATTACGTCATCAACGGCGCGAAGCAGTTCATCACCTCGGGCAAGAATGCGAAGGTGGCGATCGTCTTCGCCGTCACCGATCCCGACAAGGGCAAGGGCGGTCTTTCCGCCTTCATCGTGCCGACGGATACGCCCGGCTTTCGTGTCGAACGCGTGGAATTGAAGCTCGGGCAGCATTCGTCCGACACATGCGCGATCGTGTTCGAGGACATGCGCGTGCCGGTCGCTAATCGTCTCGGCGTCGAGGGCATGGGCCTCAAGATCGCGCTCGCCAATCTCGAGGGCGGGCGGATCGGCATCGCCGCGCAGGCGGTCGGCATGGCGCGCGCGGCGTATGAAGCCGCGCGCGACTATGCGAAGGAGCGCAAGCAGTTCGGCAAGCCGATCTTCGAGCATCAGGCTATCGCCTTCAAACTCGCCGACATGGCGACACGGATCGACGCCGCCGAACTTATGGTGATGCGCGCCGCGATGTTGAAGGACGCGGGCCTGCCATGCCTCAAGGAAGCCTCGATGGCGAAGCTGTTCGCCAGCGAGATGGCGGAGCAGGTGTGTTCCGACGCGATCCAGATTCACGGCGGCTACGGCTATCTCGCCGACTATCCCGTCGAGCGCATCTATCGCGACGTGCGCGTGTGCCAGATCTACGAGGGCACCAGCGAGGTGCAGCGACTGGTGATCGCGCGGGCGCTGGCGGCGGCTTAATCATGGCCGCATGCTGAGGAGCCCGCGCAGCGGGCGTCTCGAAGCATGGCGATATCGGCCATCCTTCGAGACGCGGGCTTCGCCCGCTCCTCAGGATGAGGGGTTCTGTTACCCCTACGCCCCGAACTGCTCCCTTAGAATCCGCTCTTCCATCGAATGCCCGGGGTCGTGCAGCAGCGTCAGGCCGACCGCATGGTCCATTTCGACCTCGACGCGCGCGACCTTGCGAAACTCCTCGTGGTCGGCGACGGCGGCGACCGGACGCTTGTCGGATTCCAGCACGTCGATCACGACTTTCGCCCGATCCGGCAGCAGCGCGCCGCGCCAGCGGCGGGGGCGGAAGGCGGAGATCGGCGTCAACGCCATCAGGGGCGCGCCGAGCGGCAGGATCGGGCCGTTGACCGAGAGATTGTAGGCGGTCGAGCCGGCCGGCGTCGCCACCAGCAGGCCGTCCGAAACCAGCTCCTCCAGCCGCGTCTGGCCGTCGATCGCAATACGCAGCTTCGCCGCCTGATGGGTCTGGCGCAGCATCGAGACCTCGTTGATGGCGCGCGCCTCGTGCGTGAGGCCGTCATTCGTCGTCACGCGCATGACGAGGGGATGGACGACGGAGGAGGCGGCGGCCGCCAGCCGTTCCGGCAGCCCTTCCTCGCGATAATCGTTCATCAGAAAGCCGACGGAGCCTCGGTTCATGCCGAAGACCGGAATGTTGCGGCCCATCAGCTTGTGCAGGGTCTGGATCATCAGGCCGTCGCCGCCAAGCGCGATCACGACATCGGCCTCGGTGACGGGGCTCTCGCCGTAGAGCTCGACCAGGCGCTCGCGCGCGGCCTCTGCCTCGGGCGTGCCGGAGGAGAGGTAGGCGAGCCGTTCGAGACGGCGGGGAGCGACCGGTGTGGTGGGCGGCATGGTCTCAGGCTCTCGAGGCGCCGTTTTAGGCCCTCGGCGGGCGATCAGAAAGTGATCCTTTGGATCATGGTTCAGATGAAGCGGGCGATCTGCTCCAGCGGTTTCTTGGCGATTGCCGGCACCCGGCATCCTTCGGCCGGCTTGCCGACGACGAGCAGGACGATGGCCTTTTCATTCTCTGGCCGGCCGCAGATCTCGTTCAGGAAGCCCATGGGCGAGGGGGTATGCGTGAGCGTCGCCAGCCCCGCTTCGTGCAGGGCGGCGATGAGGAAGCCCACGGCGATGCCGACCGATTCCAGCGCGTAATAATGCTTCTGGCGCTTGCCGTCGGCGCCGAGGCCCCAGCGCTGCATGAAAATGGCGATCAGCCACGGCGCGGTTTCGAGAAACGGCTTTTCCCAATCCGTGCCGAGCGGCGCCAGCGCCTCCAGCCATTCCTCGCCGGCGCGGCCGGAATAGAAGGCTTTTTCCTCTTCCTCAGCCGCCGCGCGGATGCGCGATTTCACGTGCGGATCGGAGATGGCGACGAAGGTCCAGGGCTGCTGGTTGGCGCCTGATGGCGCGGAGCCCGCGGCCAGGATCGCCTGTTCGATGATGTCGCGTGGCACGGGTTCGGCGGAAAAATCGCGCACGGTGCGGCGCTTGCGCAGGCGCGTCGCGAAGGCTTCCAGTCGCGCGCGAGATTCGTCCGGCGCGACGCCTTCGAAGGCGAGCGGTATGGTGTCGTGGCCGCTCATTCCTCGTCCGCGCCCGGCGTGTGTCGCAGCATGAAATGGCCGAAGGCGGAGGCGATCGGCTTTGCCGGATCGTCCTGCCAGGCCTGCGCCTCGAAGGCGACGACGCGGCGGCCCTGCTTGACGATCGAAGCCCTCGCGTAGGTGTCGAGCGCACGGCCGGAGCGCAGGTAATTGATGGTCAGTCCGATCGGCTTCGGCGGCCGGGCGACGCCGAGTTCGCGCGTCAGGCTGATGATCGCGGTCGTCTCGAGAAAGGCGCCGGTGATGCCGCCGTGGATTGCGGGAAGAATCGGATTGCCGATTATGCGCGTCGAGAAAGGCATGACGGGCGTTCCATCGTCGCCGACCCTGATGCCGATGCAGCGCGCGAACGGGCTGTTGGCGAAAAGGCCAGTCGGATCCTCCGGCGCGTCGAGGGGCGGGGGAACCTGATAGTCGCGCGGCTTGTCCTTCAGCATGTTGGTGCGGTTGGCGCCGGCCATGAAGCAGGCGGTCGCGGTCGCCACCGGCTCGTCTTCGGACTCCTGATAGGCGGTCGCGCGCACGAAGGCGATGGAGCGCGTGACCTTCACGCAGACCGCATGCGCCTTGATGTCGAGGCCCGGCGTCGCGGGTTTTTGATAGTCGATGCGCAGGTCGAGGGTCGCGATGGCGCGTCGGCCGTCTAGGGCGAGCTGCACCGCCATGCCGCAGCTCTCGTCGAGCATGGCGGTCACGACGCCGCCGTGCAGCACGCCCGATTCGGCGTCGCCGACGAAGACCGGGCGGTAGGGCAGGCTGGTCCAGGCCTCGCCGGGCTCGGCGCGGTCGAGCTTCAGGCCGCTGAGAAAGCCGTAGACGGAACGGCGCTTGTGAACGGCCTTCGAGAGTTCCTCGAAGGACATCGTCGGATGTTCGGAGGGTTGGGACATGGCGTGTGTTTTAGCCGATGGGGGCCGGGGGGCAAAGGCTGCGCTTCGCCTGACCCGCCTTGCGGGAGAAGGGGGCGCGCGCCGGCGCTCCCGCGCCTTTCGGCCGGGTCGTTGAATTGGTCGAGGGCCGGGACCGATGTCGCCGGGATCTTTTTGTTTTGTATGCCGGCGACATCGGTCCCGACGCGGCTCTTGGTGTGCCTCGCCTCCAGTCGGACCGTCTTTCCGGTTTTTCGGTGACGCCCCGCTTGTGGCGGGGCGAGCGGGCCTACTGGGCGGAAAGGGCCCATCACGAACTATCGCAGCCCGGTCATAGTGCCGAGCCGTGCGGAGAGGGTGGGCCGCGCCGAAACGCTGCCGACCTTGCAAGAGGCCCCCCGGGACGCATGGACCGGTCATCCACGCGGCGCGGGCGCCGCTCCCCATCCACACATCAAGACCGCTCCGGATGCATCCTCGGCGGACGGGGATGGACCAATGAACCACAGAATAGGAAAATAATCAAGATTCTTTCTTCCCTCTCCCGTGAAACGGGAGAGGGTGGCCCCGCGCAGCGGGGTCGGGTGAGGGCGCCTCGATTGCCTGAGTCCTTCGCGCATCGGCGCATCCCTCATCCGACCTTTGCTGCGCAAAGGCCACCTTCTCCCGCCATGCGGGAGAAGCGGCGGCGGTACGTCGCCTACACCCTGAAGATCGTGGTCGACTGCTTCGGCCCGACCGCGAATTCAAACCTGTCTCCCGCAATGCGCGCGTCCCACTGCAGGAAACGATCGTGCGCGGCGAGGCAGCCGGCCCACAATTCGTTCCAGATGTCGAACGACGCGGGATGCAGCGGCGCGATGCCCCGCATCAGCCGCCAGCCGGTCTGCGTCAGGCGGATCGAGCCGCCGTCCTCGGGCATGCAGGATTCGCCGCCGGCTCGCGCCATCGTCATGAAGAAATCCGCAAAGTTTTGCACGCCCGCGCCGCTCTGCCCGAGGATCGCGCGACACTCGTCGTAGAAATGCATGCCCACCAGCCGCGCCGCGCCGCCGATCAACCATTGCGCGTCCTGCGGGCCGAAGAGGTCTATGGCCTCGGGAACGAGCGAGCGCACATATTCCATCGTGTAGTTGCGCGAGGCCTTGTCGAGCCGCTCCTGCGGCCATGTCGCGCTGGCGAGTTTCGGCGCCTTGGCGGGATCGAAGGGCGGGGCTTCCTCGCCGCGTGAAAAACGCAGGCGGTCTTCCGGGCCGATGTCGTGGTCGTATTCGATGTAATAGCCTTCGAGCCCGTCCTGCCCGTCCGGCGTCTGCTTGGTGCAGACGAAACCGAGGCGCGGATTGCCGAGCGTGACGCCATTATGCGCGTGCCAGCCGCGCAGCACGGCGCGCGACATGTCGCCGGTGACGCCGCAGATCGCGGTTCCATCCCAGATCCAGCGCGGCGGCGCGTAGCGCACCCAGGCCTTAGCGTCGCTTTCGACCATGTATTCGACGCGCACGCCGCCGATCTGGTTGGAGAGATAGTGGTATTGCGCGCAGGCGACCGCGTGCGGCAGGCCGGTCAATCCGAGCTTTTCGAGGCCCGGCAGGAAGGTCGCCAGATGCTGGCGGCGGAAGATGCGAAACAACAGTTCGGAAGCCGCGTCGGAGCCGCGCCGCGTGGCGACGCGCAGCAGCGATCCCGTGAGAAAGGCGTGATAGAGGCGCGAGAGGGCGCGCCAGCCCGCATGCGTGTCATTCATTTCAGTCCGCTTTCCTCTCCTGCCGCACAGGATAGACTGAGCGTACAACAAGACAAATCAGGGTGGTTCGCTTGGGCGGGATATTGGAAGGCATTCGCGTGCTCGATTTCGGGCGCTATATCGCTGGACCCTATTGCGCGACGCTGCTCGCGGAATTCGGCGCCGACGTGATCCGCGTCGAGCGGCGCGCGGGCAGCGAGGATCGCTATGTGACGCCGGTCGGCGAGGACGGCGCGGGCGCGCTGTTCCTGCAGGTCAATCGCAACAAGAAGAGCGTGACGCTCGATCCGATGAAGCCCGAGGGGCAGGAGGTTCTCAAGAAGCTGGTGGCGACCGCCGATGTGGTGGTGGCGAACCTCCCCAAGCAGACACTGGAGGCGATGAAGCTCGACTACGACTCGCTATGCGCGATCAAGCCGGACATCATCCTGACCACCGCCAATGCTTTCGGCGACACCGGGCCGTGGTCCGACCGCGTCGGCTTCGACGGCGTGGGGCAGGTGATGTCGGGCGCTGTCTACATGACCGGCAATGGCGATCCGCCGTTTCGCGCGGCGGTGAATTATGTCGACTTCGGCACGGCGCTGCATTGCGCCTTCGGCACGCTCGCCGCGCTGATGGAGCGCCAGAAATCCGGCAAGGGCCAGATCGTGCAGGGCGCGCTGCTCGCGACCGCGCTGTCCTTCACCAACGCCACGCTGATCGAGCAGGCGGTGATTTCGGCCAATCGCGTTCCCACCGGCAATCTCGGCCAGACTACCGCGCCATCCGACATTTATCGCGCGAAGGACGGCTGGGTGCTGACGCAGGTGACGGGGCAGCCGCTGTTCAACCGCTGGGCGAAGCTGATGGGCGAGGACCACTGGCTGACCGATCCGCGCTACGACGACGATCTCAAGCGCGGCGAGAACGGGCCTGTCATCAGCGAGCGCATGGGGCGCTGGTGTGCCGAGCGCACCGTGCAGGAAGCCGTGGATACGCTGGGCAAGGCGCAGATTCCGGCAGCGCCCGTTCTCAGCCCGCAGGCCGCGCTCGACCATCCGCATGTGCAGGCGGGCGGCTTCATGCAGGAGATGGATTATCCCGGCCTGCCGCGCCCCGCGCCGATCTCGCGCGTAGCGCTGAAACTGTCGCGCACGCCGGGCGAAATCCACCATCGCGCGCCGGTTCTCGGCGAGCATACGCAGGACGTGCTCGGTTCGCTCGGTTACGACGAGGCCGCGATCGCGGCGTTGCGCGAGAAGGGCGTCGTCTGAATGCGGTTGCGGTGGGCCTATGTCGTATCTTTCGGCCTGCCGCTCATCGCGATGCTCGCGTTCGGCGCGACCATGCCGGACGAGCTCGAGGGCGTCCGCAATTTTTCGTTCGACACGTATCAGCGCATCCGGCCGCGCGTCTGGTCTCCCGACACGCCGGTGCGCATCGTCGACATCGACGATGAATCGCTGGCGAAACTCGGCCAGTGGCCGTGGCCGCGCACGCGCATGGGCGGCATCGTCAAGGCCGCTTCCGGTCTCGGCGCCGCGACCATCGCCTTCGACATGGCCTTCGCGGAACCTGATCGGCTGAGCCCGGAATTCTTCACGCGCGACCTCGATGCGCAGACGCGCACGCGCGTCGAGACCGCGATGCAGGACGTGGAAAGCTACGACGCGCAGTTTTCGCGCGAGATTTCCAAAGCGACGGTGGTTCTCGGCGCAATCATGACCGACAGCGGCCCATCCGGCGCGACGACGCCGGTGAAAGCAGGCTTCGCTTATGCCGGCGACGATCCGACGCCCTGGCTTCCCGACTATGCCTCCGTCGCAGCGCCCTTGCCGACGCTTGCCGCGCAGGCGGCGGGCGTCGGCGTGCTCAACTGGCTGCCCGGCCACGACCAGATCGTGCGCGAAGCGCCGCTGATCGTGCGCTCCGGGACGACGCTGATCCCTTCGCTCGCGCTGGAGGCGCTGCGCACGGCGCAGGGGGCCTCCACGATCATCGTGCGCTCGTCGAACGCCAGCGGCCAGACGGCTTTTGGCGCGGCGACCGGCGTCAACGCGGTGAAAGTCGGCGACGTCGCGCTGGCGACCGGTCCGCATGCGGAGCGCCGCATCTATTTCAGCCGGTCGCAGCCCAGGCGTTTCATACCGGCGTGGAAGCTGCTCGCAGGGCAAGTCCCGCGTGAGGAGATCGAGGGGCGGATCATTCTCGTCGGCTCGTCCGCGGCGGGCATTCTCGACCAGCGCGCGACGCCGCTCGATCGCGTGGCGCCGGGCGTCGAGATTCACGCGCAGCTCATCGAGCATGCGCTTGCGGGCGGCGATCTCGTGCGGCCGGACTGGGCGGCGCCCGCGGAGCTTGCCGCAGCTCTGATCCTGTCGCTGATCGCCGCGCTCGCGGCCTCGGTCGTGCGGCCCTTCGTCGGCGCGCTGATCGGCGTCGTCGCTATCGGCGCGATGTTCGGCCTCGGCTGGGAGGCCTTCGCGGCGCAGGGCGTTCTGATCGATCCGATCTTTCCGTCGATCACCGTCATTGTCGCCTATCTCGCGGGATTGATCGAACTCTTCCGCTTCGAGCGCACGCAGAAGGCGCAGGTGAAGAATGCCTTTGGGCGCTTCGTTTCGCCCGAAATCGTCGAGCGGCTCGCGCTGTCGCCCGACCGACTGGCGCTCGGCGGCGAAAGCCGCGCGCTCACCCTGATGTTCTGCGACATGCGCGATTATACAGGCCTCGTCGAGGGCCTGGACGCCGCCGAGACCATCGCCTTCATGAACGATTATCTGACGCCGCTGACCGACACGGTTCTCGATCACGGCGGCACCGTCGACAAATACATAGGCGACGCGATCATGGCGTTCTGGAATGCGCCGCTCGACGATCCCGCGCATGCGCGCAACGCCTGCGTGACGGCGCTGGCCATGCGAACGGCGCTGGCGCGCTTCAACGCCTCGCGCGCGACGCTCGACGAGACGGCGCATCGCAAGCACAGGGACGCGCGCTTCGGCATCGGCCTCAATACCGGGCCTTGTTCGGTCGGCAATATCGGCTCGGTCAAGCGGTTCGATTATTCGGCGATCGGCGACCCCGTGAATGTCGCCTCGCGTCTCGAAGGGCTCACGAAACTCTACGGCGTCGACATTCTCGCGACGGAGGAGACGCAGGCGCAAGCGCCGGACCTCGCCTGGCTCGAGGTCGATTGCGTGCGCGTGAAGGGTCGCGAGACGCCGACGCGGCTGTTCGCGCTCGTCGGCGACAATTCTGTCGCACGCGAGCCGGCCTTCGGCGAATTGCGCGCGAAGCACGAGGTCATGCTCGCGGCCTATCGCGCGCAAGAATTCGCGGCGGCGGCGGAACAGGCCGAGCGTCTCGCCGAAACGCGCGAAGATCTGACGCCATTCTACCGCGCTTTCGCGGAACTCGCGCGCGAAGCGGCCTCCCTTCCGGAGGGCGCGTGGAGCGCGGTGCGCATTCTCGACAGCAAGTGAGCGCTTAGCGCGCGAGCGGGACGCGCGCCGCCGAGCCGACGACGCCGGTGGCCGAGGCGCCGAGCTCCTCGAGCTGGTCGCCCAGACCTTCGCGCGTGCGGCCGTCGATGATGGCGAGCGGCGCCGAGACCGCGACGCCGGCGGTCCTGCCGACGACATTGGCGGCGCCGATCGCGACCGTCGAGAGTTTTTCGCCGAGGCCCGCCCTGGAATCGCTCAGCGCCTGGCCGGACGACAGACGCGCGCCGATCATCTTCACGACCTCGGGGCTCTCGGCGAATTTCGCGTGGCCGGTCGGGTCGCCGGTCTTGATGTCGCTGAGATCGACCACGCGCAGATCGGATTGCTTCAACTTGGAGCGATAAGGCTCCTTGTTCGGATCGATCGCGCCGACGCGATCGGTCGAGCCCCAGAGAAGACGCGAAACGGCGAGCGCATCGTCGTCGCGCGAAACGAAAAGCGTGAAATCCGGCCGCGTCTTGCCCTCGTCGATCAGCCTGATCTGGCGTCGGAAGACGTCGACGTCGACGTCGGGGGCCGCGAGCATGACATTCCGGATCTTCTTCGAAATGCCGCGATTGCGGATGGACATCTGGCGCAGGGCCTCGATCGTCACCCAATTGCCCATGGAATGCGCGAGGATCGAGATTTCGCCGACCTTCGGGTCCTTGGCCAGCGCCTGCAGCGCGGCCTCCAGACCGTCGCGCGAATAAGTCGCGCTCTCGCGGTCGTAGGCGTAGGCCAGCAGCTTGCCGCGCGAAGGCCAGGTGAAGAGCACCGGAGCCACCTGCGCGCGAGAATCGTGCACGATCTGCGCGAAGCGGTAGACGGCTTCCTCGAAGCGCGTGTTGTAGCCGTGCACGAACAGGAGGACGCCGTTCTTCGGTTTGGTCGCGACCTGCTTGTGAAAGCGGCTCAGCGCCTCCTTCAGGTCGATCCGGTCCGCGCGCAGCGTCGCGAATTCGCGGTTGGGGTCGGGATGGGCGGAAGAGGGCCATTGCACCTCGCCGATCTCGCGCGCGCCGTCGGGCGGAATCGAAACCGCGATGTCGGCGAAGGAGAGGCCGCGGCCGCGCTCGCCGTTGAACATCTCGCCGGGCGCGGCCGAATCGCGGGTGGTGGCGACCAGGAGATCGACGCTGGAAGCGTTGGCGACGGCCTGCGTCGGCACGAGCGTGCCTTCCGGCCGGCCGCCGCAACCCGCGAGCAGCCCGGCCAGCGCCAGGACGGCAAAAGCCGCGACAGGCGATTTCAGACGCATTTGTTTCCGTCCGCCGATGCGAAATTCGACCCAGCAATAGTATGGGCAATGGCTTTCGGGCAAGTTGACGGCCGGACGGGGCGAAGGAGCCGTTCAGGCATGTGGTGCCGGGTGAGGGGATCGAACCCCCGACCTTCGGTTTACAAAACCGCTGCACTACCGCTGTGCTAACCCGGCGACGGTTGCGCTGGCCGCATCCGCACGGCGCCGTTGATCGACCATCTGGCCGACGAAATCAAGGCGCGCGGGGTCAGCGCGCCTTGTCGTCGGCGAGATAGATGTCGCGGTTCTTCGTCTCGGGAATGAAGACCATACCGACCAGCGCCGTCATGATGGCGACGACGATCGGATACCAAAGGCCATAGTAGATGTCGCCGGTCTGCGCCACCATGGCGAAGGAAATCGCCGGCAACAGGCCGCCGAACCAGCCGTTGCCGATGTGGTAGGGCAGTGACACCGAGGTGTAACGGATGCGGGTCGGGAAGAGTTCGACCAGCGCCGCGGCGAGCGGGCCGTAGACCATGGTCACGAACAGGACCAGCACGAAGAGAAGGCCGATCAGCCCTGCGGTCTGTGCGCGAAAGACGTCGAACAGGCCGCTCATCCGCACGATGCCGGGATCGTCGGCGCGGGGGTAGCCGGCGGCATGCAGGGCGGCGCGAATTGCCGCGCCAGTCTCGGCGGGGCGGGCGGCGTCGAAGGGCAGGTCCTTGCCATCGACGCGCACGATCGTCGTCTTCGATCCCGGCGCGGGCTCGATAACGTAGCGTACGGAGGTTTCAGCAAGTTTCTGGCGCACGAGGTCGCAGGAGGTCGACAAGACGCGCGTGCCGACGGGATTGAACAGCGAGCCGCACTGGGCGGGATCGGCGACGATGGACACCTTGACCGTGTCGATCGCCCTGGCGAGCGCGGGATTGGCCAGGTTCGAGATCTGCTTGAACACGGGAATATATGCGAGCGCGGCGAGGAGGCAGCCGACGAGGATGATCGGCTTGCGACCGACGCGATCGGAAAGCCAGCCGAAGAAGACGAAGAAGGCCGCGCCGAAGACGAGCGCCCAGGCGAGCAGGACGCTGGAGGTGAAGCCGTCGACGCCCAGCATCGTCTGCAGGAAGAACAGGGCGTAGAACTGGCTCGTATACCAGACGACCGCCTGGCCCGCGATCAGGCCGAAAAGCGCGAGCAGCGCGATCTTGGCGTTGCTCCAGCGGCCGAAGGCTTCGGTGAGCGGCGCGCGCGAGCCGGCGTTGCGCGCCTGCATCCGCTGAAAGGCCGGCGATTCCGCAAGCCTGAGGCGAATCCACAGCGACAGCGTGAGCAGCGCGAAGGACACAAAGAAGGGAAAGCGCCAGGCGTAGTCGGCGAAGTCCTGCTCGCCGACGAGCGAGCGCGTGGCGAGAATCACCAGCAGCGAGAGCAGCAGGCCGAGCGTCGCCGTCGTCTGCAGCCAGGAGGTGTAATAGCCGCGCCGGCCGTTGGGCGCATGCTCGGCGATGTAGGTGGCGGCGCCGCCATATTCGCCGCCGAGCGCCAGGCCCTGCAGCATGCGCAGGATCAGCAGAAGGATAGGAGCGGTGATGCCGATGACCCGCGAACCCGGCAGCAGGCCGACGAGGAAGGTCGACAGCGCCATGATCATGATTGCGATCAGAAATGTGTATTTGCGGCCGACGAGATCGCCGATGCGGCCGAAGACGGCGGCGCCGAGCGGGCGGACGACGAAGCCGGCGGCGAAGGCGAGGAGCGCGAAGAATTCGCGGGTGTTGCGCGGGAACTGGTCGAAGAACTGGTCCGCGATGATGGTGGTGAGAGCGCCGTACAGGTAAAAATCGTACCATTCGAAAATCGTGCCGAGCGAAGCGGCGAAGACCACGCGCTTCTCGACGCGAGTCATTCCCGCCGGCCGCGTGGGCGCGTTCGAACCGGACATCGCAGAACCTTCCATCCGCTCCACCTATCGTCGCCCCCGTCGCGGGGCGGGCAAACCTATCGCATCTGAGACCGGCGCACGACGCCCGCCGTTTATGACTTTCGACGAAGCATAGCAGAAAAGGAAAAGGCCCCGCGATTCCTCGCGGGGCCCGATGTATCCGATGGCCAGCCGCTCAGTGGCGGACGTCGTCGGCGTAGATGTCGCGATCCTTGGTCTCGGGAATGAAGATCATGCCGATCACGAAGGTCATGATGGCGAACACGATCGGGTACCAGAGGCCGAAGTAGATATCGCCGGTCTGCGCCACCATGGCGAAGGCGGTGGCCGGCAGAAGGCCGCCGAACCAGCCGTTGCCGATGTGGTAGGGCAGCGACATCGAGGTGTAGCGGATGCGGGTCGGGAAGAGTTCGACCAGCGCCGCCGCCATCGGGCCGTAGACCATCGTGACGTAGATCACGAGGATGAACAGCAGGCCGATGATGCCCGCGACCTGTCCACGGAAGATGTCGAACACGCCGGTCATCTTCACGATGCCGGGGTCGCCCGCCTTGGGATATCCCGCGGCTTGCACGGCGGCGACGACCGCCTTGTCCGAATCGGCGGCCTTGGCCGCGTCGTAGGCCACGGGCTTGCCGTTGATCATGACCGAGGTCGCGGTCGCGGCCGAGTCGAGCTTGGTGTCGTACTTGACCGAGGAACGGGCGAGGAGGGCGCGGGCCTTGTCGCAGGACGAGGAGAAGACGCGCGTGCCGACCGGGTTGAACAGGTCGCCGCAATCCTTCGGGTTGGCGACCACGGTCACCTTCACGGTCTCGATCGCCTTCTCGAGCGCCGGGTTCGCCAGCGTCGTGATCTGCTTGAAGATCGGGAAGAAGGTCAGCGCCGCGATCAGGCAGCCCGACAGGATGATCGGCTTGCGGCCGATGCGATCCGAGAGGGCGCCGAACACGACGAAGAAGATGGTGCCGAAGGCGAGCGACCAGGCGATCAGGAGGTTCGCCGTATAGCCGTCGACCTTGAGGATCGATTGCAGGAAGAACAGCGCGTAGAACTGGCCCGTGTACCAGACGACGCCCTGGCCGGCGACGAGGCCGAGCAGCGCGAGCAGCGCGATCTTGGCGTTGTCCCAGCGGCCGAAGGATTCGGTCAGCGGCGCCTTGGAATGCGTGCCTTCTTCCTTCATGCGCTGGAAAGCCGGCGATTCGTTGAGCTGCATGCGGATCCAGACGGAGATCGCGAGCAGCGCCACCGACACCAGGAAGGGAATACGCCAGCCCCAATCCGCGAAGGTCTTCTCGCCCAGCATCGTGCGGGTGAAGAGAATGACCAGCAGCGACATGAACAGGCCGAGCGTGGCGGTCGTCTGGATCCACGATGTGTAGAAGCCGCGACGGCCGTGCGGGGCGTGCTCCGCGACATAGGTCGCCGCGCCGCCGTATTCGCCGCCGAGCGCCAGACCCTGCAGCAGGCGGAGCGCGATCAGGATGATCGGAGCGGCGATGCCGATGGAGTTGGAGGAAGGCAGCAAGCCGACGATGAAGGTCGACAGACCCATGATCATGATGGTGACGAGGAAGGTGTACTTGCGGCCGACGAGATCGCCGACGCGGCCGAACACCAGCGCGCCGAACGGACGCACGAGGAAGCCGGCGGCGAAGGCGAGCAGCGCGAAGATGTCGCGCGTCGCCTGCGGGAACTGACTGAAGAACTGCAGGCCGATGATCGAGGCGAGCGAGCCATAGAGATAGAAATCATACCATTCGAAGACCGTGCCGAGCGAGGAAGCGAAAATCACCTTCCGCTCTTCCGGCGTCATCGGACGGACCTTGTCCGTCGATACTGCTGCCATAGCCATTGGATCGTTTCCCTGTTTTCGTTCTTGTCGTCCGCTTGCGCGGGCCGATCGGCTCGCGAGACCTGCGAGCTTATGGCCATGTTAACGCTTTGTTAGGCATTCGATTAGTCGCGAAGCGTAAAACCTTCGTCTAATGCCCTGGACTTTGCCGTGGCGGCGCGAGCGGCGCATTGGGATCGATTCCAAAGTCTTAATCGAGCAAAAGCCCATGTTTTTCATCGCCTCCAGCGCGGTCTTCACCTGTTGGCAACCAAAGTTGCATGGAGGCCGCGTGAGCCTTCGTCTATGGCCGAAGCACCGCAATTTCGGATCTGGGGAGGAGACCTCATGAAAAGTTGGGAAGAGATAGAGCGCAATCCAAAATTCGTGGAGCTCGTACAGGCGCGCAAGTCGCTCGGCTGGACGCTCAGCATCATCACGCTGATCGTCTATTTCGGCTTCATCCTTCTGATCGCGTTCGATCCGAAGCTGCTCGGCGCCAAGATCGGCTCCGGCGTGATGACGCTCGGCATGCCTGTCGGCCTCATCGTCATCATCGTCACCTTCCTGCTCGTCGGCATCTATGTCCGCAAGGCCAACGCGACCTATGACGAGCTGACCCGCCAGATCGTCGAGGAGAGCAAGTAATGTCGCGCCTGAAGGCTATCGCCCCGGCGGCCGCGCTCGCCGCCCTCGCCACGCCCGCGCTCGCCGACGCGATCTCGGGTCCCGCCGCCAAGCAGGCGATCAACATTCCCGCGATCGCGATGTTCGTCGCCTTCGTGCTGTTGACGCTCGGCATCACCTACTGGGCCGCCAAGCAGACCAAGTCCGCCGCGCAGTTCTATTCCGCTGGCGGCGGCATCACCGGCTTCCAGAACGGCCTGGCGATCGCGGGCGACTACATGTCGGCCGCCTCGTTCCTCGGCATTTCCGGCCTCGTCTACACGTCGGGCTATGACGGTCTGATCTATTCGGTCGGCTTTCTCGTCGGCTGGCCGATCGTGACCTTCCTGATCGCGGAGCCGCTGCGCAACCTCGGCAAGTTCACCTTCGCCGACGTCGCCTCGTTCCGCTTCGGTCAGGCCCCGATCCGCGTTCTGGCGGCCTGCGGCACGCTGGTCGTCGTCGCCTTCTACCTGATCGCGCAGATGGTCGGCGCCGGCAAGCTGATCCAGCTGCTGTTCGGCCTCGACTACTGGATCGCGGTCGTGATCGTCGGCTTCCTGATGATCATCTACGTCACCTTCGGCGGCATGGTCGCCACCACGTGGGTGCAGATCATCAAGGCGATCCTGCTGCTGGCGGGCGCCAGCTTCATGGCGCTGATGGTGCTGGTGAAGTTCGGCTTCAGCCTCGACAGCCTGTTCAAGGCCTCGATCGCCATCCATCCCAAGAAGGAAGCGATCATGGCGCCGGGCGGGCTCGTCTCGAACCCGGTTTCGGCGGTGTCGCTCGGCCTCGCGCTGATGTTCGGCACGGCCGGCCTGCCGCACATCCTGATGCGCTTCTTCACGGTCGCGGACGCGAAGGCCGCCCGCAAGTCGGTGTTCTACGCCACCGGCTTCATCGGCTATTTCTACATCCTGACCTTCATCATCGGCTTCGGCGCGATCGCGCTGGTCGCCACCAATCCGGACTATCTGACCGACGCCGCCAAGGGTCTGTCGGCGATCCGCGGCGGCTCCAACATGGCGGCGATCCATCTGTCCGACGCCGTGGGCGGCCACCTGTTCCTGGGCTTCATTTCGGCGGTGGCCTTCGCCACGATCCTCGCGGTCGTGTCGGGTCTGACGCTGTCGGGCGCCTCGGCGGTCAGCCATGACCTCTACGCCACCGTCATCAAGGGCGGCAAGGCGAACGAGCAGGACGAAATCCGCGTGTCGAAGATCACCACGGTGGTGCTCGGCATCATCGCGATCGGTCTCGGCATCAAGTTCGAGAACAGCAACGTCGCCTTCATGGTCGGCCTCGCCTTCGCGATCGCGGCGTCCTGCAACTTCCCGGTGCTGCTGATGTCGCTGATGTGGAAGGGCATGACGACCAAGGGCGCCGTGATCGGCGGCTTCCTCGGCCTGATCTCGGCCGCGCTGGGCGTGGTCTTCTCGCCGGCCGTTTGGGAAGCCGTGCTCGGCAACGCCAAGGGCTCCGCGCCGTTCCCCTATTCGAACCCGGCGCTGTTCTCCATGACGATCGCCTTTGTCGGCATCTGGATCTTCTCCAAGCTCGACAACAGCGCGCGCGCCAAGCTCGACAGGGAAGGCTTCGATCCGCAGTTCGTGCGTTCGCAGACGGGCATCGGCGCTTCCGGCGCTTCTGCTCACTGAGCCTGACGGCCAGGCGGCGACGCCTGGCCGCATTCAATTCGGCGCCGTCAGGCGCTATCAGATACGGGCCGCTCTGCGGCCCGTATTCGTCTGAGAGGCGCCCGCGCACCCATGCCCAATTCCTTCGACGCCGCCAATCCGCCTTTCGACCGCCTCAGCGAGCGCGAAATCGACGGCATGCGCGATGCGATCGACATCGGCTATTTCCGACCGGGCGAATATCTGATCACGGCGGGCGAGCCGGTCGAATCCCTGTTCGTCATCATCAAGGGCGAGATTGAAGAGCTCGACGGCGACGACCTCGTCGCGCTGCTCGGCCGCAACGATTCCTTCGACACGCGCGCGACCGTGCAGGGCAAGGGCCGGCACGCGTTTCGCGCGAGATCCGAGACGCTCGCCTATCTGCTGCCGAACGCGGCGATCCAGCGGCTGATCGCCGACAATCCGCGCTTCGGGGCGTTCTTCTATCTCGACATTTCGCGCAAGCTCGAGGCCATGGCGCGCGAGGAGGCGGACACGCAGCAGGGCTCGCTGATGCGCACGCGCGTGCGCGATCTCTTCCTGCAACCCGCCGAGTTCATAGACGCCGCCGATTCGATCGAGGCGGCCGGCCATCGCATGCGCGACATCAATTCCAACACGCTGCTCGTGCGCGACGGAGAGCGGACCGGCATCGTCACAGGCATGAACCTGTCGAAGGCCGCCGTGCTGCATCGCATGCCTATCGACGGACCGGTCGAGCCTGTCGTGCATTTCGACATTGTCTCGGTCGACGAGGATGATTTCGTCTTCCAGGCGCTGCTCGAAATGACCAAGAACGGCAAACGGCGCATCGTTGTGAAGCGCGGCGAGGAGATCGTCGGCATTCTCGAGGACATCGATCTGCTGGGGTTTCTCGCCGGCAATGCGCAGGTCGTGGCGGGGCGCATCGAACGCGCGAAGTCCAAGGCCGATCTCGTGATCGCGGCGCGCGAAATTTCCGATCAGGTGCGCACGCTCAGGCGCCAGGACGTGCGCGTCGAGGTCATTTCCGAAATCGTGTCGGATCTCAACCGTAGGCTGATCGCCAAGACCTTCGCGCTGACGGCGCCGCCCGATCTGCGCAAGCGCGCGTGCCTGATCGTGATGGGTAGCGAAGGGCGCGGCGAACAGACGGTGCGCACGGATCAGGACAATGGGTTGATTCTGGCCGAACCGGTCGACCAGTCGATGCTCGACGGCTTTCGCGCCGAGTTCACCGCCGCGCTCGAGGAGTTCGGTTTTCCGCCCTGTCCCGGCAATGTGATGGTGCGCAATCCCTTCTGGTCGAAAACGGCGGACGAATATCTCGCGGACTTCCATCGCTGGGTCGCGGCGCCCGACGAGAATGCGATGATGAATGTCGCGATCTTCTACGATGCGGCGGCTGTGGCCGGTCGTGTCGACCTGCTGCCGCGCGTCAAGGACGCGCTGATCGCCTCGGTTCGCTCCGAGAAGGTCTATCTCGCACGTTTCGCGCATGCGATCGAGGCGTTCGAGACGCCGATCGGGCTGTTCAACAATCTCATCGAGAAGGATGGCGCGCTCGACCTTAAAAAGGGCGGCGTTTTTCCGATCGTGCATGGCGTACGCAGCCTTGCGCTGGAGCACGGGCTCGCCGAGACATCGACGGTCGAGCGGATCGAAAAGCTCGTGCACGCCAATGTGCTGCGCGCCGATTTCGGCCGCGATCTCAAGGAGGCCTTCCATTTCCTGACGACCATGCGGCTCGACAATCAACTCGCCGAGCGCGCGGGGCGTGAAGCGGTCGTGCGCACCGCGACGCTCGGCAGCACGCAGCGCGACCTGTTGCGCGAGGCCTTCAAGGTGGTGAAGCAGTTCCGCGATTTCCTGCGCCGCCACTACAACTTCGCCATGTTCTGACATGCTGCCGCTGCCCCGCCGCCTGAAACGCTGGTTCCACCGCTTCACACTGGCGGACCAGTCCTATCGTTTCCTGTTCGAGCCCGGCCCGGAGGACGAGGTCGTGGCCGTCGATTGCGAGACGACGGGGCTCGACGTTTCGAAGGACGACATCATCACCATCGCGGCGGTGAAGGTGCGGGGCAATCGCATTCTCACGAGCGAGAAATTCGTCGCCGTCGCGCGCCCCGAAGCGAAGATGAACGCCGAGGCGATCAAGGTGCATCGCCTGCTCGAGAGCGATGTGGAGGGCGGCGAGCGCATTCGCCAGATCATGCGCGACTTCCTGCATTTCGTCGGAGGGCGGCCGCTCGTCGGCTATTACCTCGAATTCGACGTCGCGATGATCGACAAGAATGTCCTGCCGTTGATCCAGATAGAACTACCGAACAGGATGATCGAAGTGTCGGAAATGTATTACGAGCGGCGCTACGGCAATGCGCAGCCCGGCGAGCAGATCGACCTGTCCTTCGTGCGCATGCTGCACGAACTCGGCATTCCCATGCTCGACCAGCACGATGCGCTCAACGACGCCATCATGACGGCGGAGGCCTATGTCGCGCTCAAGGACATGAAGGAGCGCGGCGTGCGTTTTTCGCGCCGGCGCGGGGAGAGCTCAGGCGCGTAGCTTCATCGTCGCCACGCTCAGCGCGACGGCGCAGGCGTTGGAGACGTTGAGGCTCTTGATTGCGCCCGGCATGTCGAGCCGCGCAACCAGGTCGCATTTTTCACGCGTCAATCGGCGTAGGCCCGCGCCTTCCGCGCCTAGCGCCAGCGCCAGCGGACGCGACAGCGCCATGTCCTCGAGCGAGGCCGAGCCCTCCGAGTCGAGGCCTACGCGCAGGTATCCCATGTCGCCCAGCTCCTCCATCGCGCGGGCGAGATTGACGACCTCGACAATCGGCACATGTTCGAGCCCGCCGGACGCGGTCTTGGCGAGCACGCCCGAAAATTCCGGCGCATGGCGCTCGGTCACCACGAGCGCATCGATTGCGAAGGCCGCCGCCGTGCGCAGAATGGCGCCGACATTGTGCGGATCGGTGATCTGGTCGAGCACGAGCACGATCCCGCTTTTGTTCTCGATGTCCGAGAGATCGCGCGCGGGCAGGGGGCGCGCCTCCAGCATCAACCCCTGATGCACGGCGCCGGCGCCGAGGCGGCGGTCGAGATCGGCGCCTTCCACGATCTGCGGCGTAAGTCCGGCGAGCGCGGCGTCGGGCGCGATGCGCTCGGCGGCGGCGACGGTGGCGTAGAGCGCGAGCAGTTTGCGGCCCTTCACGCGCAACGCTTCGCGCACGGCATGGACGCCGTAGAGCGCGACCATATCGGCGCCGGGTTTGCGGAAAGAGGGCGCGTCGCCTTGGCCCGACTTGCGGTCGGTATGGCGCGCGGCGCTGGATCTGCGGCCGGGGTCGCCGCGTTCCGTGCGGTCCTGCCTGCCTCTTCCGGGCCTGTCGCGTCGCATGTCTTGTTTAGCCTCGTCGCGCTGTCGTCTCACGCCATGTCTCACGGTCGGCCGGCCAGCGCAATCGCGTCCATTTGCGGTTGACAGGGCGCCGCCCCGCCCGCATAAGGCGGGCCATCGGGCCGGCATCGCCGGGCCACGGGCAAATCCGAGGCGCTTGCGCGTCAAGGTACTGCTCTCGTGGGGGAATGTCCCGAGCGGCAAAGGGGGCGGACTGTAAATCCGCTGGCTAAGCCTTCGTAGGTTCGAGTCCTACTTCCCCCACCATTTTCCCTTGCTGGCGAATGATTTCGCGGATTGCCCGGGCGTGACCTGAGCGATTATGATTCCTCGCGCGATTCCGGGCGAGGCGGATCAGGCTTGAGCGACAGTTTCGGCGGCAAAGGCAGGGCGATCGTTGTCGGCGCCGGCGTCGCGGGCCTCGCGGCGGCGCGCGCCCTCGATGCAGCCGGGTGGAGCGTCACGATCCTCGAGGCGCGCGAGCGCGCCGGCGGCCGCATTCTCACCGACCGCAGCGATCCGGATCTGCCGCTCGATCTCGGGCCCTCCTGGGTGCACGGAACCGAGAACAATCCCATCGCGCGCATTCTCGAGGAAGCTGGCGCACGTTTCGAGACGACGGACTGGGAATCCTACGCGCTCTATGTCGAGGGCGAGCCGCGGGAGGATTGCGACTGGGCCTTCGCGGTCTTCGACTATCTGGAGGAACGCAAGGACCGTATTTCGCGCGACGAGAGCGTCGAAGCGGCGATGAAGCGTTTTTTCGCGCGCCGCGCCTATTCGGCGGCCGAGCGCAAGACCGTCGAGCAGATCGCCTATTGCGAGATCGTCACGGAATTCGGCGCCGATCTGAGCGACATGTCGCTTGCCTGCTACGACGAGGGCGAGGAGCCGCCGGGCGGCGACGCCTTCGTGCTCGGCGGCTTCGATCGACTGATCGCGACGCTGACGCAGGGTCTCGACATTCGCTTCGGCGCGCAGGTATCGGCGGTGCGCGATCTCGGGCCCCAGGTGGAGGTCGCGTATGGCGACAAGAGCGAGAGATGCGATATAGCCATCGTTACGGTTCCTCTGAAATTGTTGCAGGATGGCGCGATCGATTTTTCGCCGCCGTTGAGAGGCAAGCGCCGCGCGGCGCTGGCAGGTCTCGGCATGGGCCACCTGCACAAGACGTTTCTTCTTTTCGATCGCGTGTTCTGGCCGGAGGAGAAACGCATCGTCGTCGTGCATCAGGGCAAGCTCTGGAACGAATTCCTGAACCTCGCGCCTGAAACGGGCATTCCGTTGCTGGTCGGGCTGCACGGCGGGTCGGGCGAGCGCGAGATCGCGCGCCTGTCACGCGAGGAGATCGCGGCGTCCGCGCTGGATGTTCTGCGCCGCGCCTTTCCCGACGCGCCCGCGCCGGTGCGCGTCGCGACCTCGGACTGGGCCAACGATCCATTTTCACGCGGCAGTTATTCGTTCCTGCCGGTCGACGCATCCTTCGACATGTTCGCGCGTCTCGCCGCGCCGCACGGGCGCATCCTGTTCGCCGGCGAGCACACGCACGCGGTCTATCATGCGACCGTGCTCGGCGCTTATCTCTCCGGGGTTCGCGCGGCGGAAGATGCGCTGCGCGTGCAGGGCAAGGCCGCTATCGCCTGAACGAGCCGACTACTCGTTCATCATCTGCAGCAGCTCCCAGCCGATCAGCAGAACGATGAAGACCATCAGGATGAATTCGAACAGGAAGTGCGTGCGTTCCTTGGCGGCGTTGCGCGTCTCGATCATGCGCGTATTGGCGCGGTCGTAGGTCTCGACCGCGTAGGTCAGCGGATCGATCAGCGAATCGTAGCGCTCGTGCATGCCGGCGACGACGGCGAATTCGCCGAAAAGGCGCTTGGACGGATCGGTCAACGCCGGATTCATCTGCGTCAGCGCGATGCCGGTGCGAAGGTTCGACGCTTTGGCGCGGCCCGCGAGCTCGGTCATCTCGTTCACGGCGGCCTGGCGCGCGTTATAGCCGGGCGCGAGCGCGTGGGTCAGATCCACATCGACGTCGATCGAGGCCCAGAGGCGACGCATCGCATCTTCCTGGAAATTGACCTGCCGGTCGAGCACGATGAAGCGCACGAGCCCGTCCAGCGCATCGCGCATGTGCTCGTCGCGGGCGTAGATCAGCGCGCGATTGTCGCAGACGACGGCGCGCGCCGTGCGCGCGCTCGCGCGCATCGGCGGCTTGCCGCGCTTGTCGGCCTCGCCGATCCAGGCCAGCAGTTCCTGTTCGCCGGCGAGCGTCTGGTCGGCGCTGATCGGCAGGCCGACGACAGTCAGCATGTCCGGGTTCGACTGCGCCTTGGCGTCCGCGAGATCGAGCGGCGTGAGAATGGCGAAAGCGGTCGCGGGCTCGGCGACCGCGATGAAGGCGCGCCCGTCGGTCGGCGCGGCGGAAGCGAATTCGATCGACCAGGCTCGCGTTTCGATCGCGCTCGCGGCGCTCTTTCCGGAAATGTCCAACATGGACCAACTCACTCAATGCGCCGCGCCATCCGCGGCTGGTTCAGAGCGCACGCTGCGGATGGGATTCGCTGGCATTCGCCGCGTTGGCGACTGGTTCGGCCAGCGCGAAGAAGCAGTACAGAATGGCTTCGATATCCTCGAACCAGTGGCCGTGTCCGGCGCCGGCCTCCTGCGCGCGCGCCCAGGCGGTGTCGAGCCGCGGCGATTCGAGAAGCGCGTGCGTGAAGCCGACGGGATAGAGCTTTTCCGACCAGTCCCAGCGCGAGCCGAGGAATTCGGCGCCCTTCATGAGGTCGTAGCGTTCGATCACGTCGATCGAGAGATCGAGGGTCAGCGAGCCCAGGAACAGGCCATGCTGCGTCAGCCGCTCAAGGTCGCGCACGGCGCGGTCGATGTCGTCGGCCGGCAGGCGATAGAGGCCGGTGTCGATCACTGCGAAGAAATCGCGATCGGGGAAGGGCAGCTTTCCGCCTTCGACCAGCAGGTTGAATTTCGCGAGGTCCGGCGGCGTCCCGGCATGGGCGACGGGATCGTGCTCGACGCCCCAGGCGTCGTAACCGAGCGCGCGCAAGGCGCCGACGAGCGAGCCGGACATGGCGCCGAAGTTGAGGATGCGCGCGCCCTGCGGCAGGTCCCAGACGATGCGCATGATGTCCGCCAGCAATTCGGCGGGAACGAACTGCGCGAGGACCTCGACGAGATTGGCCTTCTCGGCGGGCGCCGCATCCGGCAGCGCTGCCGGCGTGGCGCTGCGCTGGTCGCGGCGGCGCTTCAGCGTTTCGCCGACGATGATGTCGGAGGCGGCGTCGGCGGAATCCATGACGCCGTTCAGCGTGGAATCGAAGAGATAGTCGCCGACGATCAGCACGCCCGGCAGATGCTCGGGATCGGGCCGGTGGTTCTCGATGCGGCGGCGGACGCGCTTGCCGCCGGGAATGGCGTTGACGGAAGCCATCCAGCGATGGATGCGGCCCTCGATGAAATGATCGCGGGCGTCGCCGAGCGAGGCCGGCAGCGCGTCGAGGCACATCTGCTCGATGCGCTCGTCGCTCTCGTTGGCGAGCGACAGGGCGGCGTTGCCCGCGATCAGGAAGGCGAGCATGCCGTAGCGCTCGAGATTGTTGCGCGCGCTCTCGTCGTAGATGCAGCAGCCGTCGAATGCGTCGCTCATCCACCAGTCGGCCGGCAGATGGTCGCGCCAGAACGGGCGCTTGAAGGCGAGCGTGGCGCGCAGGTAATGGCCGGGACGATCGAAATAGGCAATGTGATCGTCGATTACGCGCTGCAGGCGGTCCGAGCGCCAGTTGACGCAGGCCATGGCCGACAGCGGCAGCGCGACGACGACGAAGTCGGCGATGTGATTTTCGAGGAAGCCCTCGGCGTCGACCTCGACGCGATATGTTCCGTCGGCGAGCGGCTGAACCGCGCGCACGTGCGCATTCATGCGCACCTGCGCGTCCAGCTCTTCTTCCAGCTTGTCGACGATCTGCTCGTTGCCGCCGACGACGGAGAAAATGTCCATGTAGCCGTCGAGGTCCATGACGGCGTTCTTCAGGAAGGTCAGGCCGTCGGTATGGTAGGGCGGGGCGGCGACGTCGCTGTGCGCCATGGCGCGCACGTAGCGGCGCGCGGCGTCGCTGCGGATTTCCGTGTTGAGCAGTTCGGCGCCGGTGATGTCGCGCCAGGGGTGCTCGTTGTCGGTTTCCGCGATCGACAGATAATAGCCGCGCGGCGTCAGCATTTCCGTGCACTTCTTGCGGAAGGCGATGGCCTCGTCGGCCGCTTCCTGACCGAAATGCTGGGCGAGATCTTCCGGCTTGAGCACGATCTTGCCACCGAGAACGCAAGGACCGCCGGAGAGAGTTTTAGTGTCGAGGCCGAGCTCGTTGACGATCAGGCGGCGCAGCGGGTCGGGGCCGATGCGGGAATAATCGTAGATTTCCGCGACGCCGGCCTCATAGGGGCCGATGCCCGGCATTTCGCGCGAGACGATCTTGCCGCCGACGCGATTGTTGGATTCGAACACCGTGATTTCGCAGGCGACGCCCGCCTTGGCCTGGAGCTGCCATGCGGTGAAGAGGCCGCCGGGGCCGCCGCCGATGATGACGACGCGCATCTTCTGGTCGCTCGGGGACGCGCCCTCGGACACGAACGTACTCGACACCACGCCCATCAACCTGCCCCCGACCGACACTTCCGCTCCAATTGGTTGACTTATGCACAAGGCCCCATGGGGCTTCAACCGCGAAGCCGTAGGCGTGTTTAACGCGCAAACGGCCCTAACCACCTGTTTGCCGGCCGGTTCGACGCGCCGCAGGCGGTCGCTCCAATACGGCTTCCCGCTGATTTTCTTGGAGTTGTGGGGTTTTTGCAAACGCTTCGTTAACCATGGAGCGGTTCCATGGGAGCCCGGCCCTCTCGTGGATCGCGCGCATGGAACAGGCACACGGCTTCGAAACGAACGAGATGAAGAAGGTGATCGGGACGGTCGCCATCGAATTCTACGCCCAGGCGACGCCGCCCGCTTTCGCCGGCCGGCTCGCGCGCCTGCACCAGAGCGCCTGGGACGAGATACTCGCCGGCCGGCACGCGGGCGCGGCCTTCGGAGAGCTGCGCCGATACGCCGAACGCCTGTTCAACCCGGACGATCTGATCGAGGCCTGCAACAGCCACATTCTGTGGGCGCTGACGCCGGTCGTGGGCGCTTCGCTCGCCTGTGGCCCGGGTGAAGACAAGGTCAGCCTGCGCGAGATCGGCGCGGCGCTGGCGCAGATGTTGCGGTCCTCGCTCGCCGCGCGTCGCGAGCAGCGGCTGGCGGCCTGATCGCCGGTTGCAATCGCGCGCGCGCGCGGGCATATCTCGTGCGCCGTCCAAAGCGGCCGCGGGTGTAGCTCAATGGTAGAGCAGCAGCCTTCCAAGCTGAATACGAGGGTTCGATTCCCTTCACCCGCTCCAGTCTTTCCGAACACATGATCGCGTGAGCCGGCGGCTCAACTGCCCCGTGCGGCTCAACTGCCCCGTGCGCGCCGATGTATAATCCGCGATGCGGCCGGGGAACGCATCAGCGGCATGTAGCGCGCGAGAAAGTCGCCAGTCTCGGATTTCCATCCTTTGGGCGGTTCTTTCAGCGGCGGCTTGTTCGCGCCCGGAACGATATGGACGATGCGGTAGCCGTCCTGCTTCAGTCGCCGCAGCAGCATCGGCAGCATGGCGACGGTCTGCGCGTGAATGTCGTGCAGCAGAAGAATGCCGCCGTGGCTGGCGGCCAGCCGCCGCATGACGAGTTCCAGCTGCGCCTGAGGCGTCTGCGGCGTCCAGTCGGAGGCCCAGACATCCGCGCCGAAGACCGCAATGTCGTGCGCGTCCGCCCAGGCGAGCGTCTCCGGCGTGTCGGCGAAACCGGGATAGCGGAAGAAGGGCGTGGCCGGCTGTCCGTCCGTCCAGTCGCCCTGGCCGGCGGCGCGTTGCGTCGCCGCGATCCCGCGGCTGATCTCCGCGATGGCGGCGGCGGGCGACAGTCCGCGCAGCGTGCGCCAGGGATGCGACCATGTATGATGGCCGATCGAGTGGCCCTCGCGCGCGGCGCGGCGCACGATCTCGGGATTGGCCTGCGCATTCCGCCCGATGAAGAAGAAGGTCGCGCGCACGCATTCTTTCGCCAGCGCGTCGAGCGCCCGATCGGTCAGGCCGGGCAGGGGGCCGTCGTCCAGCGTGAGAACGACTTCCTTGTCGGCGAGCGCCAGCGTCTGCGGATAGGTTTTCTGGCCGACATGCAATCCGCCGGGCGCGCCGACCTCGATCGTGCGGCTGACGCCGAGCGCATCCGGATTCGCGCAAGCCTTTGGCGCCGGCTCGGCGGTCGCGAGGCTGGTAAGCCCGGTCAGGAAGATTGCGGCGAGCAGGATGCGCATCGCCGACGCCTATATCAGGTCGGTCGCGCCATTGCGCGCGAAGTCTGAGAACGCGGTTGACGGGCGCCGCGTTGCTCGCCAAGTTCGCGCGCCATGGAATGGGTCAAGACACTGCATCTCTTCGGCGTCATCGGCTGGATGGCCGGCGTGTTCTACATGCCGCGCCTGCTGGTCAACATCGCCGAGGCGCACAAGGCGGGCGAGCCAGTCGAGCGATTGCTGGGTATGGCGAAGCGGTTGTTCCGTTTCTGCGCGGGGCTCGGAATCATCGGCATGGCGGCGGGCATTTGGGATTGGCTCGGCTACGGGATCAGCGGGCGCTGGCTGCACTGGAAGCTTTTGTTCGTCGTCGCGCTGATCGTCTATTACGCGCTGAGCGCGGTCTGGCTGGCGCAGATGCGGCGCGGCGAATTCCGCCATTCCTCGATCTTCTACCGCGTCTACAATGAGTTCTCGCTGCTGATGTTCGTGCCGATCCTGATTTTCGCGGTCACGAAGCTGCCGTAGATCGGCTGCGGGGGCGCCTGGTTGCGGATATTCGCATTTGCGGAGCGCGCGATGGCTTACGAACTCTACTACTGGCCGACCATTCCGGGCCGCGGCGAATTCGTGCGCCAGGCGCTGGAGGACGCAGGCGTCGACTATGTCGACATCGCGCGCGAAAAAGGCGCGGGGCAGGGCGTGAAGGGCATGATGGCGGCCATGTCCGGCGCTGAGGCGACGCATCCCTCGTTCGCGCCGCCGTTCCTGCGCGATGGCGATGTCACGATCGGCCAGACCGCCAATATCCTGCTCTATCTCGGCGGCCGTCTCGGGCTCGCGCCGCAGGAGGAGGCGGCAAGACTCTGGACGCACCAGATTCAGCTGACCATCGCCGATTGCGTCGCCGAGGCGCACGACACGCATCATCCGATCGCGGTCGATCTCTATTACGAGGATCAGAAGCCGGAAGCCGCGCGGCGCGCGAAATCCTTTCGCGAAGACCGTATTCCGAAATTCCTCGACTGGTTCGAAACGATTCTCGCGCGCAACCCGGATGGCGACGCTCATCTGGTCGGAGCGACGGCGAGCTATGTCGATCTGTCCGCGCATCTCCTCGTCAGCGGTCTCGATTATGCGTTCCCGAACGCGATGGCGCGGCATTTGCCGGCTCGCAAGCGCCTTGTGCGGCTCGCGCAGGCGGTCGCCGAGCGGCCGCGCTTCGCCGCCTATCTTTCGAGCCGCCGGCGCCTGCCGTTCAACGAACAGGGCATATTCCGCCGTTACCGCGAACTGGACGCCGCAAGGCCCTGATTTTTCACGATGCTTGAATATTGCGGCAAAGAGCCTTAAACGCTCGGCCCGCACTGATAATCCTCATTCGGATCGGGTCCATGGGCAAGGAAAAGTTCGAACGCACTAAGCCGCATTGCAACATCGGCACGATTGGTCACGTCGACCACGGCAAGACGTCTTTGACGGCTGCGATCACGAAGGTTCTGGCCGAGACGGGCGGGGCCACGTTCACGGCGTATGACCAGATCGACAAGGCGCCGGAAGAGAAGGCGCGCGGCATCACGATTTCGACGGCGCACGTCGAATACGAGACGACGAACCGCCATTACGCGCACGTCGACTGCCCCGGCCATGCGGATTATGTGAAGAACATGATCACGGGCGCGGCGCAGATGGACGGCGCGATCCTGGTCGTTTCGGCGGCCGACGGCCCGATGCCGCAGACGCGCGAGCACATTCTTCTGGCCCGCCAGGTCGGCGTTCCCGCGCTGGTGGTGTTCATGAACAAGGTCGACCTGGTCGACGATCCGGAGCTGATCGAGCTGGTGGAGATGGAAGTTCGCGAACTTCTGTCGAAGTACGAGTTCCCCGGCGACGACATTCCGGTGACGAAGGGTTCGGCGAAGGCCGCGCTCGACAACGTCAACCCGGAGATCGGCCATGAGGCGATCCTGAAGCTGATGCAGACGGTCGACGACTACATTCCGCAGCCGGACCGTCCGATCGACCAGCCGTTCCTGATGCCGGTTGAAGACGTGTTCTCGATCTCGGGCCGCGGCACGGTCGTGACGGGTCGCGTCGAGCGCGGCATCGTGAAGGTCGGCGAGGAAATCGAGATCGTCGGCCTGAAGGCGACGCAGAAGACGACGGTGACGGGCGTCGAGATGTTCCGCAAGCTGCTCGATCAGGGCCAGGCCGGCGACAACGTGGGCTGCCTGCTGCGCGGCACGAAGCGCGAGGACGTGGAGCGCGGCCAGGTGCTGTGCAAGCCGGGCTCGGTGAAGCCGCACACGAAGTTCAAGGCCGAGGCGTACATCCTGACGAAGGACGAGGGCGGCCGCCACACGCCGTTCTTCACGAATTATCGTCCGCAGTTCTACTTCCGGACCACAGACGTCACGGGCATCGTGACGCTGCCGGAAGGCGTGGAGATGGTGATGCCGGGCGACAATGTCGCGATGGAAGTGAACCTGATCGTTCCGATCGCGATGGAAGAGAAGCTGCGCTTCGCCATCCGCGAAGGCGGCCGCACTGTTGGAGCAGGGGTGGTCGCTTCGATCATCGAATGATGATGGATGCGACGACGGAGCGCGGAACACCGTGCTCCTAGCCGCCGCCGGCGTCGTCGCCTCGATCGTCGAGCGATGGCCGTTAAGCCAAAGCGCCGAACTCTTAGAGAAGAATGGAAGCCGCCGCCGGGCATGTCCGGCGGCGGCTTTTCTTTTGCGGGGATTCCAGGCCAGCTTATGCTTGACCTTTATCTAAGGTCCTGATCAAGCTTGGATAAAGGGAAAGCCGCATGCCCAAAGAGTTGATTAGTCGGTTGGAAAAATTCGTGACGCTGACCGAAGCCGACAGGCGGGCCGTCGATTCGACGTTCCGCCACCGCCGGACGACCTCTGCGGGTCGCGACGTCATTCAGGAGCTCGGGCATGCCGATGGCGTAGTCGTGATCACGGAGGGGTTTGCCGGGCAGTTCAGGGTCAGGGATGACGGGAGGCGTCAGATCGTCGCCTTCTTTCATCCCGGCGATCTGATTCATTTCGGTTCGCTTGCCGCGGAAAACGCGGTGTTCGGGGTAACCGCGTTTACGCCCACGGTAACGTCGTCGATCGACGTCGACGGTTTCCTGTCGCTGACGACGAGCAGTCAATCGCTCGCACGCGCTTTCTGGCATATGGCGATCGAGCAATTGTCGATCGCGCGCGAATGGCTCGTCGATCTGGGACTCGGGAGCGCGCAACAGAGGCTTGCCCATCTGTTTTGCGAACAGCACTATCGTCTCGAAGAGATCGGTCGAGCGGCCGCCGGCATGGTGAGACTGCCGTTGTCCCAGCGCGACCTCGGCGACACGATCGGGATCACCAACGTGCACGTCAATCGGACGTTGCAAGAACTGCGGAGCGCGGGACTGCTGTCCTTCGATGGGATCGACCTGCAGATTTTCGACCTGAAGAAGCTGCGGCAAATTGCGAAGTTCGATCCACAATATCTGCAATGGCGCAAATTGGGGTAAGCGTAGACGCTATGTCACGTCCCCGGACGGTCGTAGCATTGCCTCGCACCACTCCGCTCTGTGCGACGTGCAGAAACGCTTCACGCCGCGCCGAGGCGTGTGCGTCTGCACCGCGCGACATCGCGGCGTATGACAGGAACAATTCGTAATGTCAGCGACGAGGACGTCATGATCGTATCCACCACCAACGAAGTCGCCGGCTACCGGGTCGTGCGCCATCTCGGGCTCGTGCGCGGGATTACCGTGCGCTCGCGCTCGGTCGTCGGCAATTTCGTCGGCGGCATCCAGTCGGTGTTCGGCGGCAAGCTGTCGGTCTACGTCACCCTTGCCGAGACGGCGCGGCAGGAGGCGTTCGACCATATGTGCGAGCATGCCGCCCAGGGCGGCGCCAACGCCATCATCGGCATGCGCTACGACGCCAACGACATCATGGACGGCATCACCGAAGTGCTGGCCTATGGTACGGCGGTCTGGGTCGAGCCCGCCTGATTTAGAGGCTCGCCACCACTTTCAGCCGCTTCACCTGCCCGCTCAGAAAGGCGTTCAGGAACTTCTGGTAGTCGCGGAAGGAGACGCAGCCGTTGGACTGGCCGCTCGGTCCCAGCATGTAGGTGTGGGCGAGCAGGCCGGAGCGGCCGTGCACCGAGGAGTTGATGGGCGTGAGCCGGATGGCGCGCACGCCGTGGAACAGGGCCTCGCGTTCGCGCAGGTCGTAGAGCGCGGGCGGGGTGACGCCGCGCATGCGCACATGGGCGAAGCTCGGCTTGTCCATCATGGGGCCGAGGCCGGAATGGGCCTCGAGCCGCGTGCCGTCGGGCAGGTACACAGTCCTGGCGGAAATGTCGTAGACGGCTGTGAAGCGGTCCGACACGGCCGTGGAGGGCGCGATGCCGCTGAGACGCGATCCGCCGCCGGTCAAGCCGCCGTCCGGCGGGGCATAGGCCATGGCGGGGCTCGCGCCGCCGCTGACGCCGCCGAACAGTTTTTCGAAGAAGCCCTGTTCCTTGGGCGCCTCGGCCCTGGCGACGGTGGTGCGGCCGGCTCGGGTCGCGCGGCTGCGGGGCGGTGCGACTTCCGCGGGCTTCTGGTTGGCCTCCGCCGTCGCCGCGACGCGCGGAGCTGGCGGCGGCGCGAGATCGACCGGCCGACGCGGCGGCAGCGGCGTGAAGTTTTCCTGCGGCTCGGCCATGGCGAGGTCGAGCGGGCGCGGCACCGGGGCGGGGGCCGCCTCCGGCGGCGCCAGCGGACGTTCGACGTCGGCGAGGCGCCCGCGCAGGTCTGTCATCTGCGCGCTGGCGACGGTCGTCGCCGGCTGGAGGCCGGGCGTCGAAACCGGTTCGAGCGAGAAGGCGGTCGGCCTGCCGCCGAGCGTGTAATTGGGGTCGAGCAATTCCGCGCCGGCGCGCAGGCCGATGCGAGGCACGAGCGGCGCGAGCTTTTCGGCCGTTTTGAGCGCGGGAGCGTCAGCGTCTGGCTGCGTCTGCAGCATCTGTGCGCCAACACCGCCGAGAAAGGCGACGGCGACGGCCGAGCCGACGAGGCTCGCCATGGCGCGCCGCCAGCGGCGCCGCTGCGGGAGCCTGATGTCGTGGGGTTCTTCGAAGCCGTAAGGATCCGTCTGCATGCCAACCATGCTTCCGCTACGCGCGCCCTCTACTTGCACTCGCTGTCGCGACGTTGGAGGGCGCTCGCAACGACACGGTCGACCAGACGAATGTTCTGGATGGCTCGTGTCAGCAGAGCCGGCCCATTCGTCCAATGCCGAGCAATTGAAGCTTTTTTTGGTTAAGCGCTTGTAAATGGATCAACAAGTATTTCGAGCGCGGGCCTGATTCGCTCATTCGAAGGCCGCGACAATGGCTGCGACTTCGGCATGAGCCTTTGAATCCAATGGCTTTTGCGGCGGCAACGGATTCCCGACGGAATAGCCCTGCGACAAAAGCCCGCTCTTGATGCAGGCGGCCAGGGCGTATTTCGCGAAGACCTGATTGAGCCGCCAGAGGCCGCGTTGCAGCGCCATGGCTTCGTCCCAGGCGCCTTTTCGACACAATTCATAAAGTTTTACGCTGGCGCGCGGCGCGACGCAGGCGGGCCCGGCCATCCAGCCCTTGCCGCCGATGAGCATGACGGCCGCGGGAATATGGGCGGAGGCGGCGAATATCTCCATGCGGTCGCCAACCCTGTCCATGATCGACAGGAGCCGGCCGGTGTTGACGGAAGCGTCCTTGAGATAGCGGATGTTGGGAATGTGCGAGAGTTTCTCGATGACAGGCAACGACAGGTCGGCGCGCTGGAAATTGGGGTTGGTGTAGAGCGTCACGGGCAGGCCGGTCGCTCCCGCGATGGCGGCGAAATAGCCGTGGATCGAATCGTCGTCGAGCGGGAAATAGGCTTCCAGCACCGCCAGAACGCCGTCCGCGCCGAGACTTTCCCATTCGCGGGTCTGGCGCAGGGCTTCCGCCGTCGTCGCGGCGGCGACGCCGGCGACGACCGGCACGCGGCCCTTCGTCGCCTCCACCACGACCTGGACGACGCGGCGTTTTTGTTCGTGCGTGAGATAGGCGAATTCGCCGGTTGAGCCGAGCGGGGTCAGCCCATGCACACCCTTGGCGATCAGGTCCTCGCAGAGCCTTGCGAGAACGTCGTCCATGACGCGGCCCTGCGCATCGACGGGGGAAACGAGGTAGGGAAAGACGCCGTGGAAATCTGTGTGCATGAGAAGCCTCCCGCCGCCATGGTGGCGGGCGGAACGGCGCGCGACAAGGCTTGTGGGCAGGGCTTGCGTGAGAGACTTGCGGGGATTGCGCGGCGCGGCTATGACAGCGCGTCCGCTGCGGACCGGCGCTTCGCCGGCCACAGGAGTGTAGCTCAGTTGGTAGAGCACCGGTCTCCAAAACCGGGTGTCGTCGGTTCGAGCCCGGCCACTCCTGCCAGCGGGGGACGCCGACCACAGCAGCCGACACAAGTCCGCGCCCGTGATACGCGCCGGCTCGACGGCCGGCGGGACACTTTGGCGATTTCTCGCCCGGCGCAGCCTTGAATTTTCTAGATTACTAAAGCCACATGCGCCCGCAATTACAGGGCGCTAACGGTTCTCCACGGCCAGACTACGCATATGGGGGCACACCGGTGCGCCAATGCCTTGCCGTTCATTTCAGCGATTGAATCTCGTTGTCGCTCTTGTTGCGATTGTCTTTCTGGCTCCCGACGCTCGGGCCGCCGATGCGCACCCGAAAATCGAACCGTCCGCGCCGCGAGCGGTCGCCGGCGCCAGGACCCCTAGGCTGCGCGCGGGAGTCGTGTTCAGCGCGCTCAGCCCCCAGGCGCTCCGCGACATTGTCATCTTGCGCCCCTGGGCCACGCGGCTCACGGACAATTTCCATCTCGACGGGCACCTGATCTACACGGCCCATCGGTTCGACCGGATTCCGCTCGATATCGAGATCGAGGCTGGCGTCGCCAAACGGTTCGGAACCGGTTTCGGCGGTAGCGCCTGGGAATTCGACCTGGCGCCGATCATGCGCTGGCGATGGTTTCCGTGGAACGACTATGTCTATACGAATCTTCGCCTGGGGCTTCTGGGCGCGTCATACGTGACCGAAATCTCGAGATACGAACGCGCGTTCGACGCCAATGGTCACGGATCCCGGATTCTCAACTGGATCCTGTACGAATTCACGTTCGCTCCACGGGAGGATTCGCCGTTCGAGGTTTTCGTTCGGGCGCACCATCGATCCGGAGCTGGCGTCATCAACCACACGCGCGGCGCGTCGAACTACGTGGGCGCGGGCGTGCGATTCACGGTGTACTGAAGGGCCAACGAAGACGGCGCCCGTGGGCGCCGTCTCGCGGACCGTCATCGATGCATGCGTTGCTTGGCGCGAGAGATCACTTGATGAGGCGCGGTACGCCAGCCCGGACGATCTCGGCGCTGCTCGCTCAGTCGCTGGTCCAGTAGAAGCGCGCGTCCTTGTAGGCCCGGCCCGGCACGATGTACGCCGAATAGGCCTGGTTGAGCTGCCAGGCGGACCTGACGCTGTCGCCGATCTTCTCGCCGTTGAACGAGGCGCCCAGCACGCTAACAGCCGTGGCGGATAGTCATTGAGACGGCTCGACGCGCCTCCTGTCCGGCGCCGGGCTCGCTATATCCGGGCGCGCGCCATCGCGCTCTTGTTCTATCGCGCTTGAGCCCGATCAAGGATTCCGTTGCGCCTGGCTGGCCTTATGTGGCCGGGAGGTTTCGACCATGACGCTTGACGCCCCGATTTCGGCCGCCCGCGCGAAGATCGCGCGCTGGGTCGAGAAATTTCGCCTGCTCAGCGAACTCAATTCGCTGGACGCCGCTACCCGCTCGCAACTCGCGCACGAACTGAGTGTGAGCGAGGCCGAACTCGAGACCATGGCCAATCTGTCGATGAACGCGGAAGGGCTCGAGCGCGTGCTCGATCTCATCGGCGTCGACCGCGCGCAGCTCGAGAAGGACGAGCCCGCGCTGATGGCCGATCTGCGCCGCAGTTGCACGATGTGCCGCGACTGGAAGGAGTGCAAGCACGACCTCGACGCCGGCGCCTTCTCGAAGGACATCGAGCATTACTGCGTCAACAGCGACATTCTCCGGCAGCTGCGCCCGACGCCCAACTGATCGGCGTGCGGCTCACATGAAGATCGGGCTGCGCGGCAGATAAAGGCGCCAGTCGCCGAAGTCGCGATTGGACGCGAGCACCATCGGCAAGGTCATGCGCATGCCCGCTTGCATGGCGAGCGCCAGCGCGTTCTCGCTGTGACCGGGTACCAGCGCCGAGACGCGTTTCGATTGGCCTCGCACGGCGATGGCGAGCGCGGCGGCGAAGACCTCCGCCATGTCCTCGCGCGATGCGGCGGCGAGCGGGCCGACATGGCCCGAGCCCGCGATCCAGGCCGAGCCGATGCAGTCCTTCCCGCGACGAAAGACATAGCCTGTCATCGCGGGATCATCGAACAGCAGGCGCCGGTGTTTAGCTCGGGAAATGCCAAGCGCGCCGATGTCGAGTGTGTCGAGCCCGGCGGCGAGCGCGTCGATGTCCTCGATCCGCTCACTGTGCAGTTGCGTCGCGGGCAGGGCGGCGGCGACGGTTGCGCGGTCGCCCGAGAGCATGTGCAGCGGCAGGCGCGGATAAAGACCGTGCCGCGCGTAGAGACCTTGCGACACTGTATTGAAGGCGAAGGTGATGAGCGCGCGAGATTTCGCGCTCGCCGCGTCGGCCTGCGCGAAGACGCGAGACAGCAATTGCCCGCCGACGCCCGCGCCCTGCGTGGCGGGATCGATGAAGAGCTCCGCCAGAAACCAGAGATCGCCGCAAAGCCAGCTGAAGGCGGCTCCGAGGATGCGACCCTCGTCCTCGGCGATCCACAGTCCGCGCGGATCGTCGGCGAGTGCATGAAGCTGGAAGGTCGGTGGGCGTATGGCGGCGATCGCCCCGAAACCGTGACGCTGCGTGAGGTCGTTGATGCTTGCGGTTATCAGTTCCTGCGCGGGCGCGAGATCGGTTTCGCGCGCTGGCCGATAGAGGATCGGCATGAGTCAGGCGCCTGCAATGCGCAGCGAGGCCGGAGTACCGGGCGGCAGCGGGCGCGGTTCGACCTCGATCATGCCGTCGTTCAGGCGTAGCGGATAAGTCGCGAGCCGCTCCTTGAACGGCGGCGGCGCGCAGCCGTCCTTGAGGCGATATTCGTAGCCGTGCCACGGACAGACGATGCAGCCGTCGACGATGCGGCCTTCGCCGAGCGGGCCGTTCTGATGCGCGCACAGATTGGTGACGGCGCCGATCTCGTCGCCGTCGCGGAACACGGCAATGCGCTCGCCGTTCGGCGCGGCGACGACGCGCGCGCGCTGGTCGGGAATCGAGGATGGCGGACCGATGTGGATCCAGCCGTCGCGCGGCGCCTCGCCGCGATCCACCGGCGCCTCGCGCCAGCCGGCGAGAATGTGCAGCCCCGCGACGAGCGCGAACGAGCCCGCGAAATACGCCGTAATCCAAGGGCTGCGTTCGTCCTGCAACAGGCCTTTCGCGACATGGATGAGTAGGAGGCCGAAGGCGAGGTAGACCAGCATGTGCAGGGCCTTCCATACCGGCGGCGTCAGGAAGGCGAGCCAGTAGTCGTGGCTGGTGGCGGCGAGCAGAACCATGATGACGAGCGCGCCGAGGCCGAAGACCTTGAAGGACATCGTTCCGAAGGAGGCGTAGTCGCTCCACTTGGTCAGTTCGAAGAAGAGATTGAAGGGATGGCCGTCGGCTATGTACCAGCCGAGCACGGCGGCGAAATGCGTGAGCGCGACGATGCAGGTCAACACGCCGAAATGGCGGCGGTTGTAGAGCAGCGGCAGAAAGACGCGCGACAGTCGCGCGAGCGGCCCGATGCAGAGCACGAGCGTCAGCATCAGGAAGGCGCAGGCGCCGGATGCGCGGATCCAGAGGCCGCAGAGATCGGCGGCGTTGTGCGGCGGCTCCTTGCGCCAGTCGAGCGCGATGGCTGTGGCGATGTAGAGAACGACGCCCGCGAGCAGCACGAGATCGTAGACGATCTTTTGGCGGTTCCAGCCGATGGCCTGAAAACCGGCGCTCATTGCTTCTGCTCCTGCGGCGCGGGTTCGGGCGGCGGGCGCGTGACCAGCGCGGTGACGAACAGCCCTGCGACGACAATCGCAAGCGCTGGCCAGATGTAGCGATGGACGAGGCGGTGATTGCGCGTCATGCCGCGCGCTCCGCGCGCCGCCAGCGCCACAGTACGAGCGGCCAGAGCAGGAAAGCGCCGGGCAGCAGCAGGAGCCGTGCGCCCGGCGTGAGAGATGCGGGCTCGCCGAGCGCGACATCGGCGCCGCGCGCGACGAATGCGCCGGCGGCGACGAGGCCCACGGCGCACCACAGGACGAAGAGAAGGCCGAGCAGGGCGTTCATGCGCCGATCTTCGCGGGAATGGCGTCGCCCCGCAAGCGAATGGTGCTGTGGCGCGCCTCCTTCTCCCGCGCAACGGGAGAAGGTGTCACGCGGAACGCGTGACGGATGAGGGCGGCGCCGATGCGCGGATCGTTCACGAAATCGCAGCGCCCTCACCCGACCCGGCTGCGCCGGGCCACCCTCTCCCGCTCCGCAGGAGAGGGGAGACCGCGCGCCCGGTCAGCGCCGCGCGCCGCGCCACACCATAACGCTGGCCGCAAAGGTCGCTGCCGCCAGCGCTGCATAGGGCAGGACGAAAGCATGCGTGGCTGTCGCGGTGAGGCCGAACAGCGGGGGCAGCACCAGCACGCCCGCGAACATGGCGGCCGAGCCGAGACCTGTCGCCTCGGTGCGCGCCGCGCCGCCAAGGCGGGCGAATTCGGCATAGGCGAGGCCGGTGAAGCCGGAGGCGCTGAAGCCTGCGGCGAGGCAGACGACGACAATTGCCAGGCCCGGCCATGCGGCCGTGAAGAGTGCGGAGACAGCGGCGGAAGCGCACATCAGGAATCCAAGAGCCGCGAGCAGGCGCATGGGCGAAACATATTTGTCGGCGACCCAACCGAGCAGGGGACGGCTGACCAGAGCCGCGCCCTGATAGGCGGCGAGCGTCCAGCCGGCGGTGACGAGATCGAAGCCCGCGCTCTGGGTGAGATGCACGGTCATGAAGGAGATGAAGCAGAGCTGCGCGCCGGTGAAGACGAAACTCATGATGGTGAGGCGCTTGATGTCGGCGTTTTGGCGCAGCAGGCGAAGCGGCTGCGCGAGCGCGCCGATGAACAATGGATAGCCGGGGCGCAGGCCGACGTCCCATTCGCGGCGCACGAATTCGAGCGCGACGAGCAGGGCGAGCGAGGTCGGGATTTGCGCTGCGAGCGCGACGCGCCAGCCGAAGGCGAGCGTCATCGGCGGCATCATCACGCCTGCCAGGATGCCGGCGAGCGGCAGGCCCGCCTGCCGGATCGACATGACGAGATTGTAGACGCGTTGCGGCGTGCGCGGCACAAGCAGATGCGCGCTCGCCGGCGCGGTGGAGCCATAGGCGAGACCGAGCAGCGCGGCGCCGGCGGCGATCGAGCCGGCCGTGCCCAGCGCACAGACGCCGAGCATGACGCAGACGGCCGCCATGACCGCCTGGATGACTCGCACCGCGCCGAAGCGCAGGATGAAGGAAGGCGAATAAAGCGAGGAGATGATGCCGACGCCGTAGACCAGCGCGGGAAAGAAGCCGATCAGCGCGCCGGGCAGATGAAGATCGCGCGCGATCGCCGGCGCGACGGCGGGCACGGAAAAGGCGGCGGTGGTCGCGAGCGTCTGCATGGTCAGAGTCGCCAGCAGCGGCGCCAGGTGCGATGTGTCGTCGGTGGTGTTTGCGGCGCTCAGGCGCGGCGCCTCCCTTCGCGCCTGTTATGAAGGTTAGGAAGGCGGGCTCGCCTTGTCGATGTGTCCACGCGCATGGCGCGGATGCGGAGAAGCAGGGCGAAGTTCACCGCCACATCTGCCGCATCTTCGCCGCCACATCCACGCGCACTTGCGGCGCGGCCTGCGCCTTGCCGGCCGGCGCATAGCGCGGCCAGCTCGTATGCTCGAACAGCGACAGCAGGTGCTTCGGGATGAAACGCGTGCGCGAGGCATAGACGTGCCGGTCGCCCTGTGCGGCCTGGCCGTGGGTGAAGAAGCGCTGCGGCGCGAGCACGTGCAGATCGTCCTTCGCGCGCGTCATCGCGACATAGAGCAGGCGGCGCTCTTCCTCCATCTCGGCCGACGAACCCGTGCCGAGATCGCTCGGAATGCAGCCGTCGACCGCGTTCAGCACGAAGACGTTCTTCCACTCCTGCCCCTTGGCAGAGTGGATGGTTGAGAGGATGAGATAATCCTCGTCGCGATGCGGCGGGCCCGCCTCGTCGCTGGTGGCGTCGGGCGGATCGAGCGTGAGTTCAGTGAGGAACTTTTCTCTGCTCGCATAACCGCCCGCGATCTGTTCGAGCTGCAGCAGATCGGCGCGGCGCGTGATCGCGTCCTCGTGCATGCGTTCGAGATGCGGCTCGTACCAATTGCGCGCCAGCTCGATCTCGCCCGGCCAACCCGCTTGCCTTTCACGCAAGCTCGCGAGCGTCGCGACGAAACTCTTCCAGTCGTCTCCTGCGCGCGGCGGGGCAGGCGCGCGCGCCAGCGCGTCGAGCGGATCGGGCGCTTCGGCCATGCGGTCGAGCGCGCGTTGCGCTGACGTCGGGCCGACGCCGGGCACGAGCAGCATGAGGCGGAAACCGGCGACGCGGTCGCGCGGGTTTTCGGCGAAGCGCAGCAGCGCCAGCAGGTCTTTCACATGCGCGGAATCCAGAAACTTGAGCCCGCCGAATTTCACGAAGGGAATGTTGCGGCGGACGAGTTCGACCTCGAGCGGGCCGGAATGATGCGACGTGCGGAACAGGACCGCTTGGCTCTTCAGCGTCGCGCCGCATTCGCGCGCCTCCAGCACGCGCTCGACGATGTAGCGGGCCTGGTCGGCCTCGTCGCGCAGGATCACGAGCTTGGGGCGCGGGCCGGCGTCGCGGTCGGTCCACAGATCCTTGGCGTAGCGCTCCTTCGCTTCACCGATCACACCGTTGGCGGCGGACAGGATCGGACCACTGGAGCGGTAGTTGCGATCGAGCGTGACGATTTTCGCGGGCGGCGAAAAACTGTGCGGGAAGTCGAGGATGTTGCGCACTTCGGCGGCGCGAAACGAATAGATGGATTGCGCGTCGTCGCCGACGACGGCGAGGCCCTTGCCGTCGGGTTTGAGCGCCAGCAGGATCGAGGCCTGCAGGCGGTTGGTGTCCTGGTATTCATCGACCAGCACGTGATCGAAGCGCCCGCCCATGTCGGAGGCCAAGGCGGGCTCCTGTGCGGCCTGCGCCCAGTAGAGCAGCAGGTCGTCGTAATCGAGCACGTTCTGCTTCTGCTTGGCCTCGACATAGGCCGCGAAGAGATCGCGGAGTTGCTGCGCCCAGCCCGTCACCCACGGAAAATGCTGCGCCAGCGCGTCGTCGAGCGCGCATTGCGCATTCACGCAGCGCGAGTAGACGGCGAGGCACGTGCCCTTCAGTGGAAAGCGCTTCTCGGTTTTGGAAAAACCGAGTTCGTGCCGCACGAGATTCATCAGGTCGGCTGAATCCTCGCGATCGTGGATGGTGAAGGCTGGATCGAGGCCGAGCTGGGCCGAATATTCGCGCAGCATGCGCGCGCCTATGCCGTGGAACGTGCCGGCCCAGTCGAGCCCGCCAGCGAGAATGCCCGCTTTCTCGCCGAGGGTTCGCGCGGCGATGGTCTCGACGCGGCGCGTCATCTCGTTCGCCGCGCGGCGCGAAAAGGTCATTAGCAGGATGCGGCGCGGATCGGCGCCATTGACGATGAGATGGGCGACACGGTGCGCCAGCGTGTTGGTCTTGCCGGAGCCCGCGCCCGCGATCACCAGCAGCGGCGGGCCGGGCGCGGCCGCGCCCGCGACGACGCCATGCTCGACCGCGGCGCGCTGGCCGTCGTTGAGCGTGTCGAGATAGGCGGCGGGCAAATGAGCGTTCACGCGGGGCGTCCGAATCAGGGGGCGCCCCGAGGCAATCACGTTTCATGCTTTGTTCGCAATCGAGACGGGATCAGCGCGCTGGTTCGAACGCCTTCAGCAATCCGGCCTTCGCGAGATGCTCTTTCGCGGACAGGCCGTTTTCGACGAGGCGCACGGTCGCGCCATCGCTGACGAATTCGTAGATCAGCGCCGCGCAGGTCGTGCCGCGTTCGGACCGTCCGCCGACGGCCGTCTTGACGATCGCGGGCGCAGGGCGGTCGTGGAGCATGAAGAGGGTGGCGCGGTAGCGGCCGGCTTCGACCGCGAATTTTCCACGCAGGAAAGCGAGGGTCTTTTCGACCGCGCCGTCGGGCGGCTGTTTCAGAGACCAGCGCGCATTCGAGGGCGCGCCATTGTCGGCGATGCGCTCGAGCCGGGTGACCATGGCGACGCCGCCGCCTTCCGTCGAGAAGAAGGAGCGCTCGGCATAGCCGCCGCCCTCGAGCGCCGCGAGAATGAATTTCGTCGCCTCGCCATAGGCGCGCATGCCGGAGAAGCTCGACTCGGGAATGTCGTAGCGCGCGGAGGCGGGCGGCGGCTCCGCCGGAAAGAGTTCGGCGACGAGCGCTGTCGTCTCGTCGTGCGTCGTTTTGTCGTCTGTCGTCTTGGCGGCGACGCCTGGCTTCGTGGCAGCGGCGACGATGCGCGTTCTGTTGCCGCGCGCAATGCGGATGACACGCTCGCCATTGGCGTCGAGCGTGGATTTCGGCCGCCTGGCGGAGAATGCGGATTTGCGCTGATGCCTGTCGGCGGATTTCGAGGCGGCGGGCCTTGCGGAAGGACGCGTATTCGCGGCGCGCGGCGGCGCCTGGTCACGCATGGCCGTATCCTGTGCGGCTCGGGGCGTCCTGCCTCTTGCCGCCGCGCCGCTCTTTTCGCGCGCCGAACGTGGATGCAGGTGGCCGTCGAGCGCCGCGCGGGCTTCGGCGGCGTGGGCGCCGTCCGGATGGCGTTGCAGATAGGCTTGCAGTGCGGCGACGCCGCCGGCCGCTGATGCGCGCCAGTCGGCCTCGGCGGCGTCGGTCTGCAATCGCGCCTCGGCGGCGGCCTTCATTTGCGCCTCGGCGGCGGCCGTTATTTGAGCCTCGGCGGCGGCCCTGCGCGCTTCGGCCAGCTTCTGTGCGGCGCGCTTCTCGGCGTCGATCCGCTCGTGCTCCGCCGCCGCTCTTCTCGCGACTTCCGCCTGCTGCTCGGCTTCGAGGCGATGACGCTCGGCCTCGCGTCGGTCGGCTTCCGCTTTCTGCGCTGCTTCCGCCTTCCGCGCCGCTTCTGCCCGCTGCGCTTCATCCGACTTTCGCGCTGCTTCCGCGCGCTCGGCTTCGGCACGCGCTTCCGCGGCCTTTCGCTCGGCGTTCGCGCGTTCCTCGGCGGCCTTTCTGTCCGTCGCGGCGCGCTCGGCCGCGATCCTTTCGGCATCGCGACGCTGGGCCTCCTGACGCTCGGCGTCCTCTCTCGCGTGGATGTCTGTCGACGGCGCCGTCGCGGGCAGGACGGCCTGTTTCGCCGGCGTTGTGACGAAGCGGCCGGACAGCGCGATGAGGGCCGTGACGGCAATCGCGATCGCCAGCCCGATCAGCGCCGGCAAACCGCGCACAGGTCCTTTGCCCCCGCCTTCCATTCCATGCCCCACAACGTCAGCAAGCTGAGACTACAGGGGCTTCGGGCGCGCCGACAAGGCGCGGGCGGCAGGAGGGTTACTTGCGGCCGACGAAGCGCGGATCGGCGCCGACCAGCCACGACATCCAGCGCGCGATTTCCATGAAGCGCCGGCCCTGCGCGGTCAGCTTCCAGCCGCCGCCTTCGGCGGGCTCCAGATTGCCGGAAATCTGCTGCTCCTTCACGCGCCGGTTCATCTGGTCCCAGGCGACGACATAGGTCTTCACGAAGCGCTCGCGCACCTCGTCGATCGTCAGCGGTTTTCCCGCGCTTTCGAATTGCGAGAGCATGAAGACCGAGATCGAGCGGTCGACGGTGACGGGCCCGAGCACGAAGATCGAGCCGAGCAATGAGACGGCGACGATGGCGCCGCCGAGCGAATCGTCGGCGCGCAGGGGCAGGGCGCGCGCGAGCTTCGGCAGGATGAGCGCGAAGAGGACGAAAAGAAGGATCGCGGTGGCGGCCAGCGCGACAAGGCCGCGATAGAAGAGCACGCCCGGCCCGAGCAACGTGTTGACGCGCATGAGGGCCGCGAAGAGCGCGCCGCCGACGAGCGTGGCGAGTCCATAGAAGACAAGAACCGCGACGATGCGCCCGGCGGTCAATCTGTCGCTTGCATCCTTCATGGCGGCGTCCGGTTTCGATCCGCCCTGTCTAGCGTGCAAGGGTCGATTCGTCGCGCGCCGCCCTTCAGCGCTTCAGCAGGTAGACCCGTGCGAAATCGTTGCGGAAGTCGGGCGATATCTCTTGCGGCCAGGCGCCGGGCGCGGCGAAGACGGGGTCGCGATCGGCGAGCACGATGGCCGCCATATCGTAGCGGGCGGCTATGGCGCGCATCTCCTCCGGCGTGAGCGTGGGATCGGCGAAGATCGGGCCGATTGCGGCGAGCCGCTTGTCGATTTCGGCGCGCGGCGCGCCGAACAGAATGCTGTTGTGTCGGTCGGAGATCGCCGTGGGAAAGCGGCCATAGAGGCCGTAGTCGAAGGCGCGGGTGCGGTCCGGATTTTCCTGTACGACCGCGATTTTCGGCAGGCGCTCGTCGAGCCAGTTCCAGGCGGCGATTCGTTCGGCCAGATGTGTTGGCTGGCCGAATGGCAGGAACGGATTGATGCGGATCTGCACGGCGGCGTCCACGATGGCGAGATAGCCGAGGCCGATGCACGCGAAGGCCGCGCCGCGCAGGCCGGGCGCCTCGAACAGCGCCGCGCGAAACGCGGCGAGCGTCCAGACGAGGCTCGCGGCCTGCGCGAACAGCATCACGCGCCAGCCGAGGTCGTTGTCGATAATGGCCGAGCGCAGGAATGTGCCGATCAGGAACGAGGCCGCCGTCGCGAGAACCAGCACGAAGCCGAGATCGGTTTTCATGCCCGCGCGGCCCGCCCTTCTCCAGAACAGAAACGAGCCGAGCCCGAAAATGCCGAACTCGATGACATAGCCGACGGGAACCAGCGCGGCGCGCAAGGCCTCGCGCGAAAATCCCGGGGCTGCGAAAATGTCCGATAGCGGGAACGGGCGGAGGCCGAAGACGATCGGCGAGGCCTCGCCGCCGACGCGCGCGAACAGGGTGGAGATCCAGGGGGCGGCGAGCGCCAGCGCGAGGAGGCCGGCCACGTTGGCCGCCCATGCGTCGGACCAGCGACGTTTCGCGAGCAGCGCGCCGACCCACAACGCGGCCGCGAGCGCGCCGCCCATCGCGACGTAGACGGACAGGCCCGCCATCGAGGCGAAGGCGAGGCCCGCGAGGATGATCCGGCGCCAGCCGAAGGCGTCCGGGTCGTCGTCGGCGGCGCGGGTGAGCGCCATCAGGCCGACGAAAGCCGCGCACAGGCCCGCCACATGATGGGGCGCCCAGAGCGCGCTGCCGAACCAGGAGGTGACCTGGTCGTTCCATTCCTCGGGCGTCAGCCGCCAGTCGCCGCGCATCAAATTCAGCGCGAGGGAGGGGACAATGTCGAGACCGGTGGTCGCCAGCAGCGCCAGCAGTAACCAGACCGCGCGGCGAGCGCCTTTTTGGACGCCGGCCGCCTGGTCGGCGCCGGAACCGATCCAGAGCCCCCAGCCGAGCGCGGCCAGCGCCGGCCCGGCCAGAATCGCGCCGGCGAAGGCCGCATGACGCGCGGCGACGCCGAGCGGCTTCAGCAACGTGGCGTCCACGGCTGTCAGCAGGTAGAAGAAGTAGTAATAGGCGGCGTGGTCGCCCGGCGTATAAACCGTTGGATTAAAAGGCGGAGTCCCCGCTGCGACGATTGCCCAGGTCGCGGTCGCATGTTTGACGTAGTCGACGATAAGGAGCGAATGTCTGAGGCCGTCGCGGGTCGGGAGATCGACGATCAGGAAAACGATCAGCAGGGCCCAGCCGAGAAGAAGGCCCGCTGTCGCGGCGAGGCCGGGGCCGTGAGCCAGCGAGCGCAGCAAACCTGGCGCGCCGAGCGCTGCGACGGCGAGAACGCCGCCGACCATCGGCCAGACGCCCGCGCGGCCGGCGAGATCGAGCAGGACGGGCAGGCAAGCGAGGCCGCAGAGGAGCGACAGGCCGAGGCGCTCGACGCCCCTTGCGCCGCGAAAGCCCGGCATGGCCAGCGTCGCGGCAAGAAAGCCGCCGGCCGAGACGACCAGAAGCGCGAGGACGAGAGTGGCGAGGAGCGTCGCGGCGAGCTCCCCGAACAGGAATGGCATGCGCGGGCTTCCGTCCGGGAACAGTCGCAGGAGTTTCGGATTCGGCCCATGGGGTCAAGCGCGGCGCGGATCTTTCCAGGCGCGGATTCTTCTTGGCGCGGGCGCGCGGATCGGCTAAGAGGGCTCGTGGCGCGCGACCTCCGGTCCCGCGCCGCGATTGTTTTGCGGCGTCGTCATCGGGATGTCTGGCTGGGCCAGCGACCGGAAAAACGGCGCCCGAACTCGGTATGAGACGCTTATGGCCAATCCGTTTCAGTTCCTGCAGGACGTGCGCTCGGAAGGCGCGAAGATCACGTGGCCGTCGCGCCGCGAGACCCTGATCACGACGGGGCTCGTGCTGGCGATGGTCTTCGTCGCGTCGCTGTTCTTCGTCACCGTCGACCAGACGCTGCGCCTGATCGTCGGCTTCCTGCTCAGCTTCGGCCGCTGACCGGCCCAACAGGATTCAACATGACGACCCGCTGGTACATCGTCCACGCCTATTCCAATTTCGAGAAGAAGGTCGCCGAATCCATCCGCGAACAGGCCGCCCAGCGCGGGCTCGCCGACAAATTCGAGGAAGTTCTGGTCCCGACCGAGCAGGTGATCGAGGTCCGCCGCGGCCGCAAGATCAATTCAGAGCGCAAGTTCTTCCCCGGCTACGTGCTGGTGAAGTGCGACCTGACCGATCAGGTCTACCATCTCATCAAGAACACGCCGAAGGTCACGGGCTTTCTGGGCGCCGACAACAAGCCGATGCCGATTTCCGAGGCCGAGGCCGACCGGATCAAGGGGCAGGTGGCCGAGGGCGTCGAGCGTCCGAAGGCGTCGATCTCCTTCGAGATCGGAGAAACCGTGCGCGTCGCCGACGGGCCGTTCGCGTCGTTCAACGGCAAGGTCGAGGAAGTCGACGAGGGCCGCTCGCGCCTCAAGGTCGCCGTGTCGATCTTCGGCCGCGAAACGCCGGTCGAACTGGAATTCGGACAGGTCGAGAAGGTCTGAGGGCGATCCGTCTCCGAGAGCGGGAGAGAAAAATTCTCTCCCGCGTCATCGCGACGGCGAGAAATTTCTCTTTCGCGAAACTACTTCAATACTGATTTTCTTATTTTTTCCGGCCTATTGCGTCCGCGATCGGCTTGCCTCATCTCGTTCCCATCAAGCGTCGTCTGCGCCTTTGAAGGGCAAGCAAGCGGCGGCTCATCGAGGCGGAGCGGGATCATGGCGAAGCGCGAAATTCTCAGCGTCGAGGATCTGATCGACGAGGCCGAGGATGCGATCGAGACGATCTCGGTCAAGCAGGCGCTGGCGCTGCACGGCGACGCCGATGTCGCCTTCATCGACCTGCGCGACACGCGCGAGCTCGATCGCGAGGGCCGCATTCCCGGCGCGATCCATATTCCGCGCGGCATGATGGAATTCCGCATCGATCCGCGCAGCGCCTCGCACCACGAGGTCTTCTCGTCGGACAAGCGTTTCGTGTTCTTCTGCGCCGGCGGCGTGCGCTCGGCGCTGGCCGCCCATACCGCCCAGAAAATGGGCCTCGAGCCGGTCTGCCACGTGGCGGGCGGCTATGGCGCCTGGAAACGCGCCGGCGGCCCGGTGGACCTGCCCGAGCAGGCGCCCGGCGAATATGACGCCGCGCCGCGCAAGGTTATGGCTGCCGCGGCTGGCTAGTCGCGTGTGATCTAGCCGACGAACCGGCGGACACTGTCGACGACCTGCGCCAATGGTCGGGCGTCGAGCGTTCCGGCTTTGCGGATGATCCGCGCCGGCTCCAGGCAGGCGATCTTGATCGGCCGAACCAGCGACGGCGCGGTCAGGCCGGCAAGCGAGAGGTTTTCGATTTTCACATCGTGAAGCGCGGCGCGATGCGTCGCGCTGGTGATCATAACGACCCAGACGAAGCCCTCGGCTCCGACGTCATCATTCGAGACGACGAGCGCTGGCCGTCGCTTTTCCGCAAACCTGTCGGAGTAAGGGAAGGGCACGACCACCACGTCCCCCGGTGCGAAGTCAGAGGTCGCCATAGGCCTCGTCGTCGGCTTCGCTTGACCATTCCGCGAACGCCGCGAACGGGTCGTCCTCCGCACGCGCCTCGTCCTTCTCGATCCGGACGCCCTGATCATCCATCACGTAGCGTAGCCGATCGCCCGGCCGGATATGCAGCTTCTCCCGCACCTCCCTCGGAAGCACAGTCTGGCTCTTCACCGAGACTTTCGAATAGAGAGCTTTCGCCCGGGCCACGCTGGGCTCCTTACTTGCTTACGCATTACAATCTTACCGTTTGCACGGATGTACCGCAAGGTTGCTGCGTAAGGGTTCGGTTTCCCGATTGCGTTTCGCGTCCGATTCGGTATAAGCGCGCCAGCCGTCGGTCCTTCCGGCGGCGATTTCGTTCGCCCCGTGCTGAACGAAACCACCGTGGGAGACATGCCCGGTCGCCATCCGGGAGGCCATGTCCGACCACGAACTGCAACCGATGGCGGGCTTCGACCTCTGGTCGGCGCCTGTCGTCATTCGTTGGAGAAACAACGATGGCGAAGAAAATCGCCGGCTATATCAAGCTGCAGGTGCCCGCGGGCGCCGCCAATCCGTCGCCGCCGATCGGCCCGGCGCTCGGTCAGCGCGGTCTCAACATCATGGAATTCTGCAAGGCCTTCAACGCGAAGACCCAGCAGATGGAAAAGGGGATGCCGATCCCCGTCATCATCACCGCCTACCAGGACCGCTCCTTCACCTTCGAGATGAAGCAGCCGCCGGTCTCCTTCTTCCTGAAGAAGGCCGTGGGCCTCAAGATCGGCAAGAAGCCGGCTTCGGGCTCCAAGACCCCCGGCCGCCAGGTCGTCGGCAAGGTGACCAAGGCGCAGATCCGCGAGATCGCCGAGAAGAAGATCGTCGATCTCAACTGCTCGTCGATCGAGTCGGCCATGTCGATGATCGAAGGTTCCGCCCGCGCTATGGGCCTGCAGGTGGTGGAGTAAGCCGATGCACGGAAAGCGTCTCAACAAGGCCCGCGAGGGCATCGAGCGTACCAAGCTCTATCCGGTCGACCAGGCTGTGAAGCTCGTGCGCGAGCGCGCCAGCGCCAAGTTCGACGAGACCGTCGAGATCGCCATGAACCTCGGCGTCGACCCCAAGCACGCCGATCAGATGGTGCGCGGCGTGGTCAACCTGCCGAACGGCACGGGTCGCACGCTCAAGGTCGCCGTGTTCGCGCGTGGGCCGAAGGCTGACGAAGCCAAGGCCGCCGGCGCCGACATCGTCGGCGCGGACGAACTGGTCAACGAAGTGATGGGCGGCAAGATCGAGTTCGATCGCTGCATCGCCACCCCGGACATGATGGGCCTCGTCGGCCGCCTCGGTAAGGTTCTGGGCCCGCGCGGCCTGATGCCGAACCCGCGCGTCGGCACGGTCACGATGGACGTCGCCGGCGCCGTGAAGGCGTCGAAGGGCGGCGCCGTCGAGTTCCGCGTCGAGAAGGCGGGCATCGTGCAGGGCACGGTCGGCAAGGCCTCGTTCGACGAGGGCAAGCTGGTCGAGAACATCAAGGCCTTCGTCGACGCCGTCTCCAAGGCAAAGCCGACGGGCGCCAAGGGCACCTACATCCAGCGCGTGGCGATCTCGTCGACCATGGGCCCGGGCGTGAAGGTGGAAGTCAATTCGGTCGCTCCGGCGGTCGGGGCTTGACTTTCTGAAAAATAAACTTCCGCCCCCTTGGCATGGGGGGCGGAACCATATACACACACCCCTCCGGGGCCGACCGCCTATCGCGGCCCCGTTCCAATTCATCTTCCGCACGCATGGCGTTCTCCCGCAACGGGATGCGTCGCGCGCGCGGTGGACGTGACCTTAAGCTTCGGAATTCCGGGCGCTTTCGGTCATATCCTGTCCGAGACTGCCGGCGCCGCGGGATTTCCTGCGGCTTAATCGGAGACGGCGCCGCCAGCGTCGAATCGGCCTGCATAGACGGGGAAGAGCAGAATTTTTGGGCCAGCGCCGCCTTCGGGCGGCGGGACGTCCGGATCTGGTTCGAACCCTCTGATCCACGGAAGACCCTCGCGGTCCTCCAGGAGGACAGGAACACGGCGCCGAAGAACGCGAGTTTTTCGGCAATCAGCAGAGCGGCAACTCCGGTTGTTGCTTTCAAGGAGAAGAGCACCGTGGACAGAGCGGAGAAGAAAGAGGCGGTAGCGTCGTTGAACGGGGTCTTTTCGAAGACTTCGGTCGTCGTCGTCGCCCATTACTCCGGCCTGACGGTGGCCCAGATGCAAAAGCTGCGCGCTCAGATGCGCGAAGCCGGGGCCACGGTCCAGGTCGCCAAGAACCGCCTGGTCAAGATCGCTCTCGACGGCACCGACGTCGCCTCCATCGGCGCCCTGATGAAGGGCCCGACCCTGATCGCCTATTCGGACGATCCGGTGGCGGCGCCGAAAGCGGCCGTGGCATTCGCCAAGGACCACGACAAGTTCGTGATCCTGGGCGGCGCCATGGGCGCGACGGCCCTCAACCCGGACGGCGTGAAGTCGCTTGCGACCATGCCCTCCCTCGACGAACTGCGCGCCAAGCTCGTGGGCCTCATCCAGGCTCCCGCGACCAAGCTGGCCCAGCTTTCGACGGCGCCCGCGGCCAAGCTCGCGCGCGTGTTCGGGGCCTATGCCAACAGAGACGCGGCCTGACGGCCGGCAATTGCAATCTCGCTTATCGAACCTATCTGAAGGACTGAACAAATGGCCAATCTCGAAAAGATCGTCGAAGAACTGTCGTCGCTGACGGTTCTGGAAGCCGCCGAACTCGCCAAGCTTCTCGAGGAGAAGTGGGGCGTGTCGGCCGCCGCTGCCGTTGCGGTGGCTGCTGCTCCGGCCGCTGGCGGCGGCGCTGCCGCCGCCGCCGAAGAGAAGACCGAGTTCACGGTCGTTCTCGCCTCGGCTGGCGACAAGAAGATCGAAGTCATCAAGGAAGTGCGCGCGATCACTGGTCTCGGCCTCAAGGAAGCCAAGGACCTGGTCGAGGGCGCTCCCAAGCCTGTCAAGGAAGGCGCCACGAAGGACGACGCCGAAAAGATCAAGGCTCAGCTCGAGAAGGCTGGCGCCAAGGTCGAGCTCAAGTAATCGTGCGCGCCGCGCGAGCGGCGTGATGCGTTGTTTCGGTCCCGGGGTTCGCCCCGGGGCCATTTACGCGTTTCGGGGATCGGTTCCCCCATTCCGCCTCGGGTCAGCCTGACCGGGAGGCGCGACGGAGCATTCGGCTCCCGCCCGTTCGGAAGCGGAACGGGGAGGCGAGAGGCCGGGCGTCGAGCTCTGGGCCCGCCAGGACAAGAGGTGCGAGGAGCGACATGGCGCAGACGTTCACCGGCCGGAAGCGTGTTCGTAAATTCTTCGGGCACATCCGCGAAGTCGCGGAGATGCCCAACCTGATCGAGGTGCAGAAGGCCTCCTACGATCAGTTCCTGCTGGTCGACGAACCGAAGGGCGGCCGCCCCGACGAAGGACTGCAGTCCGTCTTCAAGTCCGTTTTCCCGATTTCCGATTTCTCGGGCGCTTCGCTGCTCGAATTCGTGAAGTACGAATTCGAGGCGCCGAAGTACGACGTCGACGAGTGCCGCCAGCGCGGCATGACCTTCGCCGCGCCGCTGAAGGTGACGCTGCGCCTGATCGTGTTCGATATCGATCCGGACACCGGCGCCAAGTCCGTCAAGGACATCAAGGAGCAGGACGTCTACATGGGCGACATGCCGTTCATGACCATGAACGGCACGTTCATCGTCAACGGCACCGAGCGCGTCATCGTCTCGCAGATGCACCGTTCGCCGGGCGTCTTCTTCGACCACGACAAGGGCAAGAGCCATTCGTCGGGCAAGCTGCTGTTCGCCGGCCGCATCATTCCCTATCGCGGCTCCTGGCTCGACATCGAGTTCGACGCCAAGGACATCGTCTATGCGCGTATCGATCGTCGCCGCAAGATTCCGGTGACGTCGCTGCTGTTCGCCCTCGCCATGGATGGCGAAGAGATCCTGCGCACCTTCTACAAGACGATCCAGTACACCCGCACGGGCGAGAACTGGCGCATGCCGTTCGACGCCGAGCGCCTGAAGGGCGTGAAGGCGGCCGTCGACCTGATCGACGCCGATTCGGGCGAAGTGGTCGTGGAGCAGGGCAAGAAGCTGACCGCGCGCGCCGCGCGCCAGCTCGCCGAGAAGGGCGTGAAGGCCCTGCGCGTGACCGACGAGGATCTGTTCGGCCAGTATCTGGCGGAAGACCTGTTCGATCCGAACACCGGCGAAATCTTCGCGGAAGCCGGCGACGAGATCACCGTCAAGACGCTGCCGACGCTGCTCGAGCTCGGGTTCGACGAGCTGCCGATCCTCGACATCGACCACATCAACATCGGCCCGTACATCCGCAACACGCTTTCCGTCGACAAGAATTCTTCGCGCGAAGAGGCCTTGTTCGACATTTATCGCGTCATGCGTCCGGGCGAGCCGCCGACGATCGAGACGGCGGAAGCGATGTTCCATTCGCTGTTCTTCGATCCGGAGCGCTACGATCTCTCGGCTGTCGGTCGCGTGAAGATGAACATGCGCCTCGATCTCGACGCGCCTGATACGATGCGCGTCCTGCGCAAGGACGACATCGTTGCGGTGGTGCGCGCGCTGGTCGATCTGCGCGATGGTCGCGGCGAGATCGACGACATCGACCATCTCGGCAATCGCCGCGTACGTTCGGTCGGCGAGCTGATGGAGAATCAGTATCGCCTCGGCCTGCTGCGCATGGAGCGCGCGATCAAGGAGCGCATGTCCTCCGTCGATATCGACACGGTCATGCCACAGGATCTGATCAACGCGAAGCCCGCCGCCGCGGCGGTGCGCGAGTTCTTCGGCTCCTCGCAGCTCTCGCAGTTCATGGACCAGACCAATCCGCTGTCGGAGATCACGCACAAGCGTCGTCTCTCCGCGCTCGGACCGGGCGGCCTGACGCGCGAGCGCGCTGGCTTCGAGGTGCGCGACGTGCACCCGACGCATTACGGCCGCATCTGCCCGATCGAGACGCCGGAAGGCCCGAACATCGGCCTGATCAACTCGCTCGCGACTTTCGCGCGCGTGAACAAATACGGCTTCATCGAGGCGCCTTACCGTCGCGTGCACGACGGCAAGGTGTCGCTGGAGGTCGTGTATCTCTCGGCGATGGAAGAGGCCAAGTACAACGTCGCCCAGGCGAACGCCCCGATCGACGCCAATGGCATGCTGGAGGAAGACCTGGTCGTCTGCCGCCATGCCGGCGACGTCATCATGACTCCGCGTGAAAAGGTGGAGTTCATGGACGTGTCGCCGAAGCAGCTCGTGTCCGTCGCGGCCGCGCTCATCCCCTTCCTCGAGAACGACGACGCCAACCGCGCGCTGATGGGCTCGAACATGCAGCGCCAGGCGGTGCCGCTGGTGAAGGCCGATGCGCCGCTGGTCGGCACGGGCATGGAAGCGATTGTCGCGCGCGACTCGGGTGCCGCCATTGCGGCGCGCCGCACGGGCGTGGTCGACCAGATCGACGCGACGCGTATCGTCATCCGCGCGATGGAAGATCTCGACCCGGGCAAGCCCGGCGTCGACATCTATCGCCTGATGAAGTTCCAGCGTTCGAACCAGTCGACCTGCATCAACCAGAAGCCGCTCGTTCGCGTCGGCGATCAGGTGCGCAAGGGCGACATCATCGCCGACGGTCCCTCGACCGATCTCGGCGACCTCGCGCTCGGCCGCAACGTGCTCGTCGCGTTCATGCCGTGGAACGGCTACAACTTCGAGGATTCGATCCTTCTCAACGAGCGCATCGTCAAGGACGACGTGTTCACCTCCATCCACATCGACGAGTTCGAGGTGATGGCGCGCGACACGAAGCTCGGCCCGGAAGAAATCACGCGCGACATTCCGAACGTTTCGGAAGAGGCGCTGAAGAACCTCGACGAAGCCGGCATCGTCTACATCGGGGCGGAAGTGCAGGCGGGCGACATTCTCGTCGGCAAGATCACGCCGAAGGGCGAAAGCCCGATGACGCCGGAAGAGAAGCTGCTGCGCGCGATCTTCGGCGAGAAGGCCTCCGACGTCCGCGACACCTCGCTGCGCGTGCCTCCGGGCGTGCAGGGCACGATCGTGGAAGTGCGCGTCTTCAACCGCCACGGCGTGGAGAAGGACGAGCGCGCCCAGGCGATCGAGCGCGAGCAGATCGAGCAGCTGGCCAAGGACCGCGACGACGAGCTCGCGATCCTCGACCGTAACGTCTATGCGCGCCTGGCCGACCTGCTGATCGGCAAGTCCGCCGTGTCCGGCCCCAAGGGCTTCAAGAAGGACACGCAGCTGACGCGTCAGACGATCGAGGAATTCCCCCGCTCGCAGTGGTGGGCCTTCGGCGTCGACGACGACAAGCTGATGGGCGAGATCGAAGCGATGCGCAAGCAGTACGACGAAGCGAAGAAGGGGCTGGAAAGCCGCTTCCTCGACAAGGTCGAGAAGCTGCAGCGCGGCGACGAACTGCCGCCCGGCGTGATGAAGATGGTCAAGGTCTTCGTCGCGGTGAAGCGCAAGATCCAGCCCGGCGACAAGATGGCGGGCCGCCACGGCAACAAGGGCGTGGTCTCGCGCATCGTGCCGACGGAAGACATGCCCTTCCTGCCGGACGGCCAGGCGGTCGACATCGTGCTCAACCCGCTCGGCGTGCCGAGCCGCATGAACGTCGGCCAGATTCTCGAGACGCATCTGGGCTGGGCCTGCGCGGGCCTCGGCAAGCAGGTGGGCGAGGCGGTGAATGCGTATATGCGCAATCAGGACGTCAAGCCGCTGCGCAGCAAGCTGACCGACATCTACGGCAAGAACGAGACGATCGAGGCGATGGACGACCGCAACGTCGTCGAACTCGGCGAGAACCTTCGCCGCGGCGTGCCGATCGCGACGCCTGTCTTCGACGGCGCACGCGAGAAGGACATCGTGGAGATGCTCGAGAAGGCGGGGCTCGATCCGTCGGGTCAGGTCACGCTCTACGACGGGCGCACGGGCGACGCCTTCGATCGTAAGGTCACGGTCGGCTACATCTACATGCTGAAGCTGCATCACCTTGTCGACGACAAGATCCATGCGCGTTCGATCGGCCCTTACTCGCTGGTTACCCAGCAGCCGCTCGGCGGCAAGGCGCAGTTCGGCGGCCAGCGCTTCGGCGAAATGGAGGTGTGGGCGCTCGAAGCTTACGGCGCGGCCTATACGCTGCAGGAAATGCTGACGGTGAAGTCGGACGACGTGGCCGGCCGCACCAAGGTCTACGAATCGATCGTGCGTGGCGACGACACGTTCGAGTCGGGCATTCCGGAAAGCTTCAACGTTCTGGTCAAGGAAATGCGTTCGCTCGGCCTCAACGTCGAACTGACCAACGCGCTTCCGCCGGCCAATAGCGACGAGCCGCCGGCCGAAGCCGCCGAGTAATTCGAGTGAGGAAGCGCGCGGCGCTTCCTGCGTGAGCTGAGGACGGCGCGCTGTCGCGCCGTCCTGTTCGAACTTCGGGCGGAGCGCCGCGGGCGCGGCCGCCCCAGGAGACGAAGATGAATCAAGAGGTCATGAATCTGTTCGGTCCGGTGGTGCAGCCCCAGACCTTCGACCAGATCCAGATTTCGATCGCCTCGCCCGAAAAGATCCTTTCGTGGTCGTTCGGCGAGATCAAGAAGCCCGAGACGATCAACTACCGCACGTTCAAGCCCGAGCGCGACGGCCTGTTCTGCGCGCGCATCTTCGGGCCGATCAAGGACTACGAGTGCTTGTGCGGCAAGTACAAGCGCATGAAGTACAAGGGCGTCATCTGCGAGAAGTGCGGCGTGGAAGTCACGCTGTCGCGCGTGCGTCGCGAGCGCATGGGCCATATCTCGCTCGCCGCCCCGGTCGCGCACATCTGGTTCCTGAAGTCGCTGCCGAGCCGCATCGGCCTTCTGCTCGACATGACGCTGAAGGATCTCGAGCGCATCCTGTATTTCGAATCCTACATCGTCATCGATGCGGGCCTGACCGCGCTCAAGGACCGTCAGCTCCTCTCCGAGGACGACTATCTTCGCGCGCAGGACGAATATGGTCAGGACAATTTCACGGCCATGATCGGCGCGGAGGCGATCCGCGAAATCCTCAAGGGCATGGACCTGCCGAAGATCGCGGCGCAGCTGAAGGTCGAGATCGCTGAAGCGACCACCGAGCTGAAGCCGAAGAAGCTCGCCAAACGCCTGAAGATCATCGAGGCCTTCATCCAGTCGGGCAACAAGCCGGAATGGATGATTCTGACGGAAGTGCCGGTGATTCCGCCGGACCTGCGTCCGCTGGTGCCGCTCGACGGCGGCCGTTTCGCGACGTCCGACCTCAACGATCTCTACCGCCGCGTCATCAACCGCAACAATCGTCTGAAGCGGCTGATCGAACTGCGCGCGCCCGACATCATCATCCGCAACGAGAAGCGCATGCTTCAGGAGGCCGTCGACGCGCTGTTCGACAACGGCCGCCGCGGCCGCGTCATCACGGGCGCCAACAAGCGTCCGCTGAAGTCGCTCGCCGACATGCTGAAGGGCAAGCAGGGCCGCTTCCGCCAGAACCTGCTCGGCAAGCGCGTCGACTATTCCGGCCGTTCGGTCATCGTCGTCGGTCCGGAGCTCAAGCTGCATCAGTGCGGCCTGCCGAAGAAGATGGCGCTCGAACTGTTCAAGCCGTTCATCTATTCGAAGCTCGACGCCAAGGGCTTCTCCGCCACCGTCAAGCAGGCGAAGAAGCTCGTCGAAAAGGAAAAGCCGGAAGTCTGGGACATCCTCGACGAGGTCATTCGCGAGCATCCGGTTCTGCTGAACCGCGCGCCGACGCTGCATCGCCTGGGCATCCAGGCGTTCGAGCCGGTGCTGATCGAGGGCAAGGCGATTCAGCTGCATCCGCTGGTCTGCGCCGCCTTCAACGCGGACTTCGACGGCGACCAGATGGCCGTGCACGTTCCGCTATCGCTCGAGGCGCAGCTGGAAGCGCGCGTGCTGATGATGTCGACGAACAACATCCTGCATCCGGCCAACGGCCAGCCGATCATCGTGCCTTCGCAGGACATCGTTCTCGGCCTCTACTATCTGACGCTCGATCGCGACGGCGAGCCGGGCCAGTTCCGCAAGGGCCCGCAGGGCGAGCCGATCGGCGGCGCCTATTCCGACATGGGCGAGATCGAGCATGCGCTGGCGGCCAAGGCCGTGACGCTGCACGCCAAGATCAAGGGCCGCGCCTGGACCTATGACGAGAAGGGCAACCGCGTGTCGAAGATCTTCGACACGACTCCCGGCCGTCTGCTGCTCGGCCAGCTCCTGCCCAAGCATCCGAAGATCCCCTTCGACGTCGCCAACAAGCTGATGACGAAGAAAGAGATCTCGGCGATGATCGACACCGTCTACCGCAATTGCGGGCAGAAGGAGACGGTCATCTTCTGCGACCGCATCATGGCGCTGGGCTTCCGCGAAGCGTTCAAGGCGGGCATTTCCTTCGGCAAGGACGACATGGTCGTGCCGTCGACGAAGGAGAACATCGTCGAGGCGACGCGCGCCGCCGCCAAGGAATACGAGCAGCAGTACAACGACGGCCTGATCACGCAGGGCGAGAAGTACAACAAGGTGGTCGACGCCTGGTCGAAATGCTCGGACAAGCTCGCCGAAGAGATGATGCAGGGCATTTCGGCCGTCCGTAAGGACGAGCATGGCCGCGACAAGCCGATCAACTCGATCTACATGATGTCGCATTCCGGCGCGCGTGGTTCGCCCACCCAGATGCGCCAGCTCGCCGCCATGCGCGGCCTGATGGCCAAGCCCTCGGGCGAGATCATCGAGAGCCCGATCATCTCGAACTTCAAGGAAGGCCTGACCGTTCTCGAGTACTTCAACTCGACGCACGGCGCGCGCAAGGGTCTTGCCGATACGGCGCTCAAGACGGCGAACTCGGGTTACCTGACCCGCCGTCTGGTCGACGTCGCGCAGGATTCGATCATCACGTCCTATGACTGCGGCTCGACCGGCGGCATTCGCATGCGCGCCATCATCGACGCCGGTCAGATCGTGGCTTCGCTCGGCTCCCGTATTCTCGGCCGCACCGCCGCCGAAGACATGAAGGACGCCGACGACAATGTGATCGTGGCGGCCGGCGAACTGATCGAGGAATGGCACATCGCCAGGATCAACGCGGCCGGCATCCAGGAAGTGAAGATCCGCTCGGTGCTGACCTGCGAGGCCAAGAACGGCGTCTGCGGCAAGTGCTACGGGCGCGATCTCGCGCGCGGCACGCCGGTGAACATGGGCGAAGCGGTCGGCGTGATCGCGGCGCAGTCGATCGGCGAGCCGGGCACGCAGCTCACCATGCGCACGTTCCACATCGGCGGCGCGGCGCAGATCGCGGACCAGAGCTTCATCGAGTCGAACTTCGACGGCGTGGTGAAGATCCGCAACCGCCACCTCGCGCGCAATTCGGACGGCGATCTCATGGTGATGGCGCGTAACGTCGCCATCGTCATCGTCGGTCCGGACGGCGCCGATCGCGCGGTGCATCGCGTGCAGTACGGCTCGCGCCTGAAGGTGGACGAGGGCGACAAGGTCAAGCGCGGTCAGCGCCTGGCCGAGTGGGACCCCTATACCCGCCCGATCCTGTCGGAAATCGACGGCGTCATCGGCTTCGAGGACCTGCTGGAAGGCCAGTCCATGAGCGAGTCGGCCGACGAATCGACCGGCATCACCAAGCGCATGGTCACCGACTGGCGCATGAACCAGCGCTCGGCTTCGCTGAAGCCGGCGATCGTGATCAAGGGCGCGGACGGCAAGATCGGCAAGCTCGCCCGTGGCGGCGACGCGCGCTACACGCTGCCGGTCGACTCGATCATCGCGGTCGAGCCGGGCGGCACGGTGCAGGCTGGCGACGCGGTGGCGCGTATCTCGATGGATTCGGCCAAGACCCGCGACATCACCGGCGGTCTGCCGCGCGTCGCCGAACTGTTCGAGGCGCGCCGTCCGAAGGACCATGCGATCATCGCGGAAATCTCCGGCACGGTGCAGTTCGGACGCGACTACAAGAACAAGACCCGCATCGCGATCGTTCCGCACGAAGAGGGCGGCGACCCCGTCGAATATTTGATCCCGAAGGGCAAGCACATCCACCTTCAGGACGGCGATATCGTCGAAAAGGGCGACTACATCGTCGACGGCAATCCGGCGCCGCACGACATTCTGGCGATCAAGGGCGTGGAGGAGCTTGCCGCCTACCTCGTCAATGAAATCCAGGAGGTCTACCGGCTCCAGGGCGTGAACATCAACGACAAGCACATCGAGGTGATCGTTCGCCAGATGCTGCAGAAGGTCGATATCGTCGATCCCGGCGACACCGACTTCCTGGCGAACGAGCAGGTCGACATCACCGAATTCGACGCCGCCAACGAAAAGGCGCTCGGCGAAGGCGGAAAGGTGGCGACCGGCACGCCGGTGCTGCTCGGCATCACCAAAGCCTCGCTGCAGACCCGTTCGTTCATCTCCGCCGCCTCCTTCCAGGAGACGACGCGCGTGCTGACCGAAGCGGCCGTCAACGGCAAGGTCGATACGCTCGAGGGCCTGAAGGAAAACGTGATCGTGGGCCGCCTGATTCCGGCGGGCACGGGCGCGGCGATGAGCCGGATTCGCCAGATCGCGACCGGTCGCGACGATCTGATCCTCGCTCAGCGGGCGGAGACGTCCGCGGGCGCGCCGCAGATCGCCACGGCCGAGGGCGAGGGCGCCTGAGGCGCTTTGCTCAAGGCACGGAAAAGATTAATCTTTTCTTAACGAGGCCGCCCCAAGGGGCGGCCTCTTTTTTGGGCGGACTCCAGGCGCGAAAAACCTGAGTCATTTCAGCGCTTTTCGTCGCTTTCCGGGTTGACTGGATTCGGAGGCGCGCATATAAGCGGCCCGAATTCGACAGGCCGTAGGCCCATGTTGTTTCCCGCGACTCGCGGAAAACGCTGCGGGACCTAAACGCTGTCGGCCTCACCTGGGACACACAAGTCATTCGGCAACGGCCCCTTTCGGGCTTGTCGCCGTTCAGGAAGGCAAGATCGCGGCGTCCGCGCCGTGATCCTCTGCAACCGCAGCGCCTGAAGCCGATCGGCTGAAGGCGCTGATTCGTTTGCGCACGCATATGTGGGCGCGGGCGGACCAGTTTCAACTTTTCGCTTCAGAAGGGCGAAGAATGCCGACGATCAGCCAGTTGATCCGCAAGCCGCGGCAACAGAAGACCTACCGTGAAAAGGCCCGCCATCTCGGCGCGTGCCCCCAGAAGCGCGGCGTGTGCACGCGCGTCTACACCACGACCCCGAAGAAGCCGAACTCGGCGCTCCGCAAGGTCGCCAAGGTTCGTCTGACCAACGGCTTCGAGGTGATCGGCTACATCCCCGGCGAGGGCCACAACCTTCAGGAGCACTCCGTGGTCATGATCCGCGGCGGCCGCGTGAAGGACCTTCCGGGCGTTCGCTATCACATTCTGCGCGGCGTGCTCGACACGCAGGGCGTCAAGGACCGCAAGCAGCGCCGTTCGAAGTACGGCGCGAAGCGTCCGAAGTAAGTTTCGAGGAGACCGAAATGTCCCGTCGCCACAGGGCAGAGAAACGCGAAGTCATCCCGGACGCCAAGTATGGCGACGTGGTTCTCGCGAAGTTCATGAACTCGATCATGTACGACGGCAAGAAGTCCGCCGCCGAACAGATCATCTACGGCGCGTTCGACCAGATCGAGGCCAAGGCCAAGGCCGATCCGCTCGGCGTCTTCAAGTCTGCGCTCGACAATGTCGCGCCGGCGATCGAAGTGCGCTCGCGCCGCGTCGGCGGCGCGACCTATCAGGTTCCGGTCGAAGTTCGTCCGGAGCGTCGCCAGGCGCTGGCGATCCGCTGGATCATCGCCGCCGCGCGCGGTCGCAACGACAAGACCATGGTGGAACGTCTCTCGGCAGAGTTGCTCGACGCGTCGAACAATCGCGGCAACGCGGTGAAGAAGCGCGAAGACACGCACCGCATGGCGGAAGCCAACCGCGCCTTCTCGCATTACCGCTGGTAAAGCGAACAGAATTCTAAGGACCGACCGATGCCCCGCAGCCATCCGATCGAAGACTACCGAAATTTCGGTATCATGGCGCATATCGACGCCGGCAAGACCACGACGACGGAGCGCATTCTCTATTACTCCGGCAAGAGCCACAAAATCGGCGAGGTGCACGAAGGCGCCGCGACGATGGACTGGATGGAGCAGGAGCAGGAGCGCGGCATCACGATCACGTCGGCCGCCACGACGACCTTCTGGAACGGCAAGCGCCTGAACATCATCGACACCCCCGGGCACGTCGACTTCACCATCGAAGTCGAGCGTTCGCTGCGCGTGCTCGACGGCGCGGTCTGCGTTCTCGACGGCAACCAGGGCGTGGAGCCGCAGACGGAAACCGTGTGGCGCCAGGCGGACAAGTACAACGTTCCGCGCGTCGTGTTCGTCAACAAGATGGACAAGATCGGCGCCGACTTCTTCCGTTGCGTGTCCGACATCGTGACCCGCGTCGGCGGCCGTCCGGTCTGCATGCAGCTGCCGATCGGCTCGGAGTCGAACTTCAAGGGCATCATCGACCTCGTCCGCATGAAGGCGGTCGTCTGGGAAGACGAGGGCCTCGGCGCCAAGTATCACGATGCCGAAATCCCGGCCGACCTGCTCGAGCAGGCCCAGGAATACCGCCTCAAGCTGATCGAAGCCGCCGTCGAACTCGACGACGATGCGATGGCCGCCTATCTCGACGGCCAGGAGCCGGACGAAGCGACGCTGAAGACCCTCGTCCGCAAGGCCGTGCGCGGCATCGTCTTCCATCCTGTGTTCTGCGGCTCGGCCTTCAAGAACAAGGGCGTGCAGCCGCTGCTCGACGCTGTCGTCGACTACCTGCCGTCGCCGATCGATCGTGAGGCGATCAAGGGCGTCGACATGGATTCGGGCGAAGAAATGGTCCGCAATCCCTCGGACAGCGAGCCCTTCTCCATGCTCGCCTTCAAGATCATGGACGACCCCTTCGTCGGCACGATCACCTTCTGCCGCGTCTATTCGGGTTCGGTGACCTCGGGCACGACGGTCCTCAATTCCACGAAGGACAAGAAGGAACGCGTCGGCCGCATGCTGCTGATGCACGCCAACAACCGCGAGGACATCAAGGAAGCCTTCGCCGGCGACATTGTCGCGCTGGCCGGCCTCAAGGAGACCCGCACCGGCGACACGCTGTGCGACACGCTGAAGCCCGTCATCCTCGAGCGCATGGAATTCCCCGATCCGGTCATCGAGATCGCGATCGAGCCGAAGTCCAAGGCCGACCAGGAAAAGCTCGGCATCGCGCTGTCGAAGCTCGCCGCCGAAGACCCGTCCTTCCGCGTGTCTACCGACCACGAGAGCGGCCAGACCATCCTCAAGGGCATGGGCGAACTGCATCTCGACATCAAGGTCGACATTCTCAAGCGCACCTACAAGGTCGACGCCAACATCGGCGCGCCGCAGGTGGCCTATCGCGAGAAGCTGACCAAGCGCACCGAGATCGACTACACGCACAAGAAGCAGACCGGCGGTACGGGCCAGTTCGCGCGCGTGAAGATCGTGTTCGAGCCGAACGAGCCGGGCGCCGGCAATTCGTTCGAATCCTCGATCATTGGCGGCGCGGTGCCGAAGGAATACATCCCCGGCGTCGACAAGGGCATCGCCTCGGTCACGACCTCCGGCGTGCTCGCGGGCTTCCCCGTGGTCGACATGAAGGCGACCCTGATCGACGGCGCGTTCCACGACGTCGACTCCTCGGTGCTCGCGTTCGAAATCGCCTCCCGCGCCGCGACCCGTGAAGCTCTGCAGAAGGGCGGCTCCGTCCTCCTCGAGCCGATCATGAAGGTCGAGGTGGTGACGCCTGAAGAGTACACCGGTTCGGTCATCGGCGATCTCAACTCCCGCCGGGGCCAGATCCAGGGACAGGACATGCGCGGCAACGCGGTCGTCATCAATGCGATGGTGCCGCTCGCCAATATGTTTGGCTACGTGAACCAGCTGCGCTCCTTCTCTCAGGGTCGCGCCGTCTTCACGATGCAATTCGACCACTACGAGCAGGTTCCCGCGGCGGAAGCCGCCAAGGTCCAGGCGAAGTACGCCTGAGCCATCTGCTGAAGCAACACTGACGTTTGGAAGGAGCCTGCTATGGGCAAGGAAAAGTTCGAACGCACTAAGCCGCATTGCAACATCGGCACGATTGGTCACGTCGACCACGGCAAGACGTCTTTGACGGCTGCGATCACGAAGGTTCTGGCCGAGACGGGCGGGGCCACGTTCACGGCGTATGACCAGATCGACAAGGCGCCGGAAGAGAAGGCGCGCGGCATCACGATTTCGACGGCGCACGTCGAATACGAGACGACGAACCGCCATTACGCGCACGTCGACTGCCCCGGCCACGCGGATTATGTGAAGAACATGATCACGGGCGCGGCGCAGATGGACGGCGCGATCCTGGTTGTTTCGGCGGCCGACGGCCCGATGCCGCAGACGCGCGAGCACATTCTTCTGGCCCGCCAGGTCGGCGTTCCCGCGCTGGTGGTGTTCATGAACAAGGTCGACCTGGTCGACGATCCGGAGCTGATCGAGCTGGTGGAGATGGAAGTTCGCGAACTCCTGTCGAAGTACGAGTTCCCCGGCGACGACATTCCGGTGACGAAGGGTTCGGCGAAGGCCGCGCTCGACAACGTCAACCCGGAGATCGGCCATGAGGCGATCCTGAAGCTGATGCAGACGGTCGACGACTACATTCCGCAGCCGGACCGTCCGATCGACCAGCCGTTCCTGATGCCGGTTGAAGACGTGTTCTCGATCTCGGGCCGCGGCACGGTCGTGACGGGTCGCGTCGAGCGCGGCATCGTGAAGGTCGGCGAGGAAATCGAGATCGTCGGCCTGAAGGCGACGCAGAAGACGACGGTGACGGGCGTCGAGATGTTCCGCAAGCTGCTCGATCAGGGCCAGGCCGGCGACAACGTGGGCTGCCTGCTGCGCGGCACGAAGCGCGAGGACGTGGAGCGCGGCCAGGTGCTGTGCAAGCCGGGCTCGGTGAAGCCGCACACGAAGTTCAAGGCCGAGGCCTACATCCTGACGAAGGACGAGGGCGGCCGCCACACGCCGTTCTTCACGAATTATCGTCCGCAGTTCTACTTCCGGACCACAGACGTCACGGGCATCGTGACGCTGCCGGAAGGCGTGGAGATGGTGATGCCGGGCGACAATGTCGCGATGGAAGTGAACCTGATCGTTCCGATCGCGATGGAAGAGAAGCTGCGCTTCGCCATCCGCGAAGGCGGCCGCACGGTCGGCGCCGGCGTCGTCGCCTCGATCATCGAGTAAGGAACAGGACCGCGGGCCTTCAGGCTCGCTCTGGAAGTCAGGACCGCGGGCTCGCCTGCGGTCCAGCGGTCCCAAAGGAAGAAGACATGAACGGCCAGAACATCCGGATCCGCCTCAAGGCCTTCGATCACCGGATTCTCGACACGTCGACGCGCGAAATCGTCTCGACGGCGAAGCGGACCGGAGCGCAGGTGCGTGGTCCGATCCCGCTGCCGACCAAGATCGAGAAGTTCACGGTCAACCGCTCGCCGCACGTCGACAAGAAGTCGCGCGAGCAGTTCGAGATCCGCACTCACAAGCGCGTTCTCGACATCGTCGATCCGACCCCCCAGACGGTCGACGCGCTCATGAAGCTCGATCTCGCCGCCGGCGTGGACGTCGAAATCAAGCTCTGATTATTCACCGGCGCCTCTGCCCTCGAGCACGCGCCCTTAGGGAACGAACGAAATGCGATCAGGCGTTATCGCACAGAAGGTGGGCATGACCCGCGTCTTCACCGACGCGGGCGAGCACGTGCCGGTCACGGTGCTCAAGCTCGACGGCTGCCAGGTCGTCGCTCACCGCACCATGGAAAAGAACGGCTATACCGCTGTTCAGCTCGGCATCGGCCGCGCCAAGGTGAAGAATGTCTCGAAGGCCGAGCGTGGCCGTTTCTCCGCCGCCTCCGTCGAGCCGAAGATGAAGCTCGCCGAGTTCCGCGTGCCGGAAGACGGCATGATCCCGGTTGGCGCCGAGATCACCGCTGACCATTTCGTCGTCGGCCAGTTCGTCGACGTGACCGGCACCTCCATGGGCAAGGGCTTCGCCGGCGCGATGAAGCGCTGGAACTTCGGCGGCCTGCGCGCCTCGCACGGCGTGTCGATCTCGCATCGTTCGCATGGTTCGACCGGCGGCCGTCAGGACCCCGGCAAGACCTTCAAGAACAAGAAAATGGCCGGCCATCTCGGCACGGATCGCGTGACCACGCAGAACCTCAAGGTCGTGCAGCTCGATGTCGAGCGCGGCCTGATCCTGGTCGAGGGTTCGGTGCCCGGTCATCGCGGCGGTTACATCTACGTCCGCGACGCCGTGAAGCGTCCCGCGCCCGCCGACCTGCCGAAGCCCGGCAAGTTCAAGGAGCCGAAGGCTGCTGCTGAAGCGCCTGCCGCGGCTCCCGCCGAAGAAAACAAGGAGGGCTGAGCCGTGAAGATCGACGTCCTGTCGCTCGACGGTCAATCGGCCGGTTCGATCGAACTCAACGATGAGATTTTCGGCCTCGAGCCGCGCATGGATCTCATCCACCGCATGATCCGCTGGCAGCTCGCCAAGCGTCGCGCCGGCACCCATGCGGTGAAGAACCGCGCGGACATCTGGCGCACCGGCAAGAAGATGTTCAAGCAGAAGGGCACGGGTTCGGCCCGTCACGGTTCTGCTCGCGCGCCGCAGTTCCGCGGCGGCGGTCGCGCCTTCGGTCCGGTCGTCCGCTCGCACGAGCACGACCTGCCGAAGAAGGTCCGCGCTCTGGCTCTGCGCCACGCCCTGTCGGCCAAGATGAAGGACGGCGGCGTGATCGTGTGGGACAAGGCCGAAGGCGACGGCAAGACCAAGACGCTGCGCGCCTCGTTCGAGAAGGCGGGCCTCAAGAGCGCGCTGATCATCGACGGCGCCGCCCTGCAGGACCAGTTCGCGCTGGCCGCCCGCAACATCCCGCAGATCGACGTGCTGCCGATCCAGGGCATCAATGTCTACGACATCCTGCGTCGCGAGAAGCTCGTGCTGACGCGCGCGGCGGTCGATGCTCTCGAGGAGCGCTTCAAATGAGCAAGGACGTCCGCCACTACGACGTGATCGTCGCTCCGGTGATCACCGAAAAGGCGACCTTCGCCTCGGAGTTGAACAAGGTGGTCTTCAAGGTCCGCAAGGACGCGACCAAGCCGCAGATCAAGGCGGCGGTCGAAGGCCTGTTCGACGTCAAGGTCGAGAGCGTCAACACGCTTGTCCGCAAGGGCAAGACCAAGATTTTCCGCGGAAACCGCGGCACGCAGTCCGACGTCAAGAAAGCCGTCGTGACGCTGGCCGAGGGCCACAGAATCGACGTCACGACGGGTCTGTGAGCGGGCAGGGAACAGAACAATGGCGCTGAAGACATTCAAACCGATCACGCCGAGCCTTCGCCAGCTCGTCATCGTCGACCGCAGCGAGCTCTACAAGGGCAAGCCGGTCAAGACGCTGACCGAGGGCAAGAGCTCGAAGGGCGGCCGCAACAACACCGGCCGCATCACCGTTCGCTTCCGCGGCGGCGGCCACAAGCAGGCCTACCGCACCGTGGACTTCAAGCGGCGCAAGCTCGATATGCCGGCCAAGGTCGAGCGTCTCGAGTATGACCCGAACCGCACGGCGTTCATCGCGCTGATCAAGTACGCGGACGGCGAGCTCGCCTACATCCTGGCGCCGCAGCGCCTGTCGGTCGGCGACGAAGTCATCGCCGGCGCGCAGGTCGACGTTAAGCCCGGCAACGCCATGCCGCTCTCGGCCATTCCGGTCGGCACGATCGTCCACAATGTCGAGATGAAGATCGGCAAGGGTGGCGTGATCGCGCGCTCGGCGGGCAATTACGCGCAGATCGTCGGCCGCGACCAGGGCTATGTCATCGTTCGCCTGAACTCGGGCGAGCAGCGCCTGATCCACGGCCAGTGCTTCGCCTCGATCGGCGCGGTGTCGAACCCGGATCACATGAACACGTCGATCGGCAAGGCCGGTCGCCAGCGCTGGTTCGGCCGTCGCCCGCACAACCGCGGCGTCGTCATGAACCCGATCGACCATCCGCACGGCGGCGGCGAAGGCCGCACCTCGGGCGGCCGTCATCCGGTCACCCCGTGGGGCAAGCCCACGAAGGGCAAGAAGACCCGGTCGAACAAGCAGACCGACAAGTTCATCGTGACCTCGCGTCACAAAGCCAAGAAGAAGGGCTGATCCATGGCTCGCTCACTCTGGAAAGGCCCGTTCGTCGACGGCTACCTTCTCAAGAAGGCCGAGGTCGCTCGCGGATCCGGCCGTTCGGACATCATCAAGATCTGGAGCCGTCGCTCCACGATCCTGCCGAATTTCGTCGGCCTCACCTTCGGCGTCTACAACGGCCACAAGCATGTGCCCGTCGCGGTGACCGAAGACATGATCGGCCACAAGTTCGGCGAGTTCGCGCCGACGCGCACGTTCCACGGCCACGCCGCGGACAAGAAGGCGAAGAGGGGCTGACGATGTCGAAGGAAAAGACACCCCGCGCGCTGAAAGAAAACGAAGCAAAGGCGGTCGCGCGCATGCTGCGCGTGAGCCCGCAGAAGCTGAACCTCCTGGCGCAGCTGATCCGCGGCAAGAAGGTCGACCGGGCTCTGGCCGACCTCGAATTCTCGCGCAAGCGCATCGCCTTCGACGTCAAGAAGACGCTCGAGAGCGCGATCGCCAACGCGGAAAACAACCACGATCTCGATGTCGACGATCTCGTCGTCGCCGAGGCGCACGTCGGCAAGGCGCTCGTCATGAAGCGCTTCCACGCCCGCGCCCGCGGCCGCGCCGGTCGCGTCGAGAAGCCTTTCGCCAATCTGACGATCGTCGTGCGCGAAGTCGAAGCGGCGAAGGCCTGAGGAGAGAACGATGGGACAGAAGGTCAATCCGGTCGGCCTGCGCCTCGGCATCAACCGCACTTGGGATTCGCGCTGGTTCGCGAACACCGGCGAGTACGGCAAGCTGCTGCACGAGGACATGAAGATCCGCGAAACGCTGATGAAGCTGCTCAAGCAGGCGGCCGTTTCCAAGATCATCATCGAGCGTCCGCACAAGAAGTGCCGCGTGACGATCCACTCCGCCCGTCCGGGCGTGGTGATCGGCAAGAAGGGCGCCGACATCGACAAGATCCGCAAGACCGTCGCCAAGCTGACGGACTCGGAAGTCGTCATCAACATCGTCGAGGTGCGCAAGCCCGAGATCGACGCGACGCTGGTCGCCGACTCGATCGCGCAGCAGCTCGAGCGCCGCGTCGCCTTCCGCCGCGCCATGAAGCGCGCCGTGCAGTCGGCGATGCGTCTGGGCGCCGAGGGCATCCGCATCAACTGCTCGGGCCGTCTCGGCGGCGCGGAAATCGCGCGTCTCGAATGGTACCGTGAAGGCCGCGTGCCGTTGCATACGCTGCGCGCCGACGTCGATTACGGCGTCGCCACCGCGCACACCGCCTATGGCACGTGCGGCATCAAGGTTTGGGTGTTCAAGGGCGAAATCCTCGAGCACGACCCGATGGCCCAGGACAAGAAGCTGGCCGAAGCCGATCACGGCGGCGGCGAGCGTCGTCCGCGCCGCGAGGACCGTGGCGACCGCGACCGCGGCGACCGTCGCGAGCGTCGCGAAGCGACCGCCTGAAGCTGAAAGAGTTCGACAATGCTGCAACCGAAGCGAACTAAATTCAGGAAGGCCTTCAAGGGCCGTATCCGCAACGTCACCAAGGGCGGCGCCGAGCTCAACTTCGGCCAGTTCGGCCTGAAGGCGATGGAGCCCGAGCGCATCACGGCCCGCCAGATCGAGGCGGCCCGTCGCGCCATGACGCGCCATATGAAGCGCGCCGGCCGCGTCTGGATCCGCATCTTCCCGGACGTGCCGGTTTCCAAGAAGCCGACCGAAGTCCGCATGGGCAAGGGCAAGGGCTCGCCGGAATTCTGGGCGGCGCGCGTGTCGCCCGGCCGCATCATGTTCGAGATCGACGGCGTGCCGGAGCCTCTCGCGCGTGAAGCGCTGACCCTGGCCGCCGCCAAGCTGCCGATCAAGACGCGCTTCATCGCGCGCATCGCCGAATAAGGGGGCGACCATGAAATCCAAGCAGCGGACCGGCGACCTCAAGGTCATGACCGACGACCAGCTCAACGAGGAAGTTCTCAAGCTGAAGAAGGAGCAGTTCAACCTGCGCTTCCAGCGGGCCACCGGCCAGCTCGAGAACACCTCTCGCGTACGAGTCGTCCGTCGCGATATCGCCCGCGCCAAAACCTTCGCCGCGCAGAAGCGCGCCGAGAAGAAGTAAGGTAGAGACAGATGCCGAAGCGCATTCTCCAGGGCGTCGTGGTCAGCGACAAGCAGGCGAAGACGGTGGTCGTGAAGGTCGAGCGCCGTTTCACGCATCCCCTGCTGAAGAAGACCGTGCGCCGCACGAAAAACTATCACGCCCACGACGAGGCCGGGCACAAGGTCGGCGACGTCGTCTCGATCGAAGAGACGAAGCCGATCTCCCGTCTGAAGCGCTGGGTCGTGATCGAAGCAGCGAAGGCCTGAGGCCTCCGAACTAGTGGAATAGGGAAGCGAAAGCTTCCTTCAGGCGAAGTCCGGGGCTTGCCTCGGAAACCGATCTGAACGAAAGGCTCAGGCCATGATTCAAATGCAAACCAACCTCGACGTGGCGGACAATTCCGGCGCGCGCCGCGTGATGTGCATCAAGGTGCTCGGCGGCTCGAAGCGGAAGTACGCCGGCGTCGGCGACATCATCGTGGTGTCGATCAAGGAAGCCATTCCGCGCGGCCGCGTGAAGAAGGGCGACGTCATGAAAGCCGTCGTCGTTCGCACCGCCAAGGACATCAAGCGCGCCGACGGTTCGGTGATCCGCTTCGACACCAATGCCGCGGTTCTCATCAACAACCAGTCCGAGCCGATCGGCACCCGTATCTTCGGGCCGGTTCCGCGCGAGCTGCGCGCGAAGAACCACATGAAGATCATCTCGCTGGCGCCGGAGGTGCTGTAATGGCCGCCAAGATCAAGAAGGGCGACAAGGTCGTCGTCATCACCGGCCGCGACAAGGGCCGCTCCGGCGAGGTCGTGCGCGTCATGCCGGCCGAGGAGCGCGCGATCGTGCGTGGCGTCAATATGGTCAAGCGCCACCAGCGCCAGACCATGCAGGCGGAAGGCGGAATCATCTCGAAGGAAGCCTCCGTCCACCTTTCCAATCTCGCGCTGACCGACCCCAAGGACGGCAAGCCGACGCGCGTCGGGTTCAAGGTCCTCGAAGACGGCCGCAAGGTCCGCTTCTCGAAGCGCTCGGGAGATCTGATCGATGGCTGACGACAAGAAGACAAAGGCCCCGAAGGGCGCAGCGCCTGCTCCTGGCGGCGCCAAGGATTCCGCGAAGGTCGCCAAGCCCAAGGCCGAGAAGGCCGCCAAGGGCTCGGGCGCCAAGCAGGCCCCGCTGCCGGAGGGCTACAGCCCCCGTATGCGCAAGATGTACGACGAGGTCGTGCGCGCCAAGATGATCGAGCAGTTCGGCTACAAGAACGCGCTCGAGGTTCCGCGCATCGAGAAGATCGTGCTGAACATGGGCGTGGGCGACGCGGTCAACGACACCAAGAAGGTGACTGTCGCCGCCGCCGACCTCGGCCTGATCGCCGGTCAGAAGCCGGTCGTCACGCGCGCCCGCAAGGCGATCTCGACCTTCAAGGTTCGCGAGAACATGCCGATCGGCGCCAAAGTCACCCTGCGCAAGACCCGCATGTATGAATTCTTGGACCGCCTGGTGACGATCGCGCTGCCGCGCGTTCGCGACTTCCGCGGCCTCAGCGCGAAGAGCTTCGACGGCCGTGGCAATTTCGCCATGGGCATCAAGGAGCACATCGTGTTCCCGGAGATCGACTACGACAAGGCGGAGTCGGTGCTGGGCATGGACATCATCGTGTGCACCACGGCGAAGACCGACGACGAAGCCCGCGCGCTGCTGCGCGCGTTCAATTTCCCGTTCCGGCAGTGAGCTTCTAGCTCAAACGCGGATACCAAAGGAAAGCAAATGGCCAAGAAAAGCGCTATCGAGAACAACAAGCGGAAGATGCGTCTGGTGAAGCAGTTCGCCGGTCGCCGCGCCCGCCTGCAGGCGATCGCCGACAACATGGACCTGAGCATGGAGGAGCGCTTCGAGGCGCGCCTCAAGCTCGCCGCGTTGCCGCGCAATTCCGCGGAAATCCGCATTCGCAACCGCTGCGAAGTGACGGGCCGCCCGCGCGCCTATTACCGCAAGCTGAAAATGTCGCGTATTGCGCTCCGCGAACTCGGGTCGAAGGGTCTCGTCCCCGGCCTCGTGAAGTCGAGCTGGTGAGGAGGCGCCCATGTCGATGACCGATCCGTTGGGCGATATGCTCACCCGCATCCGCAACGCGCAGATGCGTCGCAAGAACAAGGTGTCCACGCCGGGCTCGCGCCTGCGCGGCCACGTTCTCGACGTCCTCAAGGACGAAGGCTACATCCGCGGCTATTCGACGACCGAGCTCGGCAACGGCCGTACGGAGTTCGATATCGAGCTCAAGTACTTCGAAGGCCAGCCGGTGATCCGGACGATCGAGCGCGTCTCGAAGCCCGGCCGTCGCGTTTACGCGGCTGTCGACGCCATGCCCCGCGTGGCGAATGGCCTCGGCATCACCATCGTTTCGACACCGAAGGGCGTCATGGCGGACCATGCGGCCCGCGAGGCGAACGTCGGCGGCGAAGTTCTCTGCAAGGTCTTCTGACCAGACCTCGAGAGGAAAACAACATGTCTCGTATCGGCAAGAAGCCAGTGGCGGTCCCGTCGGGCGTCACCGCCAAGGTCGAGGGCCAGAAGGTCTCGGTCAAGGGCGCCAAGGGCGAACTCACCTTCGTCGTTCCCGACGTCGTCGACGTGAAGTTCGAGAACAATGAAATCAAGGTCGATCCGCGTGATGGCTCCAAGCGCGCGCGCGCGCTGTGGGGCACGTCCCGCGCCCAGGTGAACAACCTGGTCGTCGGCGTGACCAAGGGCTTCGAGAAGAAGCTCGAAATCACCGGCGTCGGCTACAAGGCCGCGGTCGCCGGCAAGCACCTGCAGCTGTCGCTGGGCTTCAGCCACGACGTCAACTACGAGATCCCGGCCGGCATCGCGATCGCGACGCCCAAGCCGACGGAAATCATGGTGTCGGGCATCGACAAGCGCCAGGTCGGCCAGGTCGCCGCCGAAATCCGCGCCTACCGCGGCCCCGAGCCCTACAAGGGCAAGGGCGTCAAGTACGCAGACGAATTCATCTTCCGCAAGGAAGGCAAGAAGAAGTAAGGATCGGCCATGGCCAAGGACAACAAGGCTCAGGAACGTCGCGTCGCGCGCGTTCGCCGTTCGATCCGCGCGCGCGCCTACGGCAAGCCGCGGCTTTCCGTGTTCCGCTCGTCGAAGCAGATCTACGCCCAGATCATCGACGACGAGAAGGGCGCGACGATCGTCGCCGCGTCTTCTCTGGAAAAGGACAAGCGCGAGGCGCTGAAGACCGGCGCGACGGTCGAGGCGGCCAAGGAGATCGGCAAGCTGATCGCCGAGCGCGCGGTCGCCGCGGGTATCAAGAACGTCGTGTTCGATCGCGGCGGCTACATGTACCACGGCCGCGTGAAGGCGCTGGCCGACGGCGCCCGCGAAGGCGGACTGGAATTCTGATGGATCGCGAGCCTTCAGGCTCGCTTTTCCGGAATCGCGAGTCTAAAAGGCTCGCCTGAAGAGACTGCGAGCCTTGGGGCGCGCGGTCCTTTTCTTCGAAGCGAGCGGGCGCGAAAAATCGCGTTCCGCGCAAGTGACGGAAAGAAAGAATGGCTGAACCCAATAGAGAGGGCGGTCGCGGCCGCGGTCGCGAACGCGATCGTGAAGAGCGCGATTCGGAATTCGTGGACCGCCTCGTCCACATCAACCGCGTCGCCAAGGTGGTGAAGGGCGGACGTCGCTTCGGCTTCGCCGCGCTCGTCGTCGTCGGCGACCAGAAGGGTCGCGTCGGCTACGGCCACGGCAAGGCGCGCGAAGTGCCGGAAGCGATCCGCAAGGCGACGGAAGCCGCCAAGCGCGCGCTGATCCGCGTTCCGCTGCGCGAAGGCCGCACGCTGCATCACGACGTCGCCGGCCGCCACGGCGCGGGCCGCGTGATTCTCCGCGCTGCTCCGGCTGGTACGGGCATCATCGCGGGCGGCCCGATGCGCGCCGTCTTCGAGACGCTCGGCATGCACGACGTCGTCGCGAAGTCGCAGGGTTCCTCGAACCCCTACAACATGATCCGCGCCACGTTCGACGCGCTCGGCCGCGAGGATTCGCCGCGCCAGGTCGCCGCTCGCCGCTCGATCAAGGTCTCCACGCTGCAGTCGCGTCGCCCCGGCGGCGACGCCGAAGCGGCCGATTCCTGATAGGGGGCCGACATGAGCGACAAGACGATCGTGATCGAACAGACCAAGAGCCCGATCGGGCGCCCGGCCTTCCAGCGGCAGACGCTGAAGGGCCTCGGCCTCAACAAGATCGGCCGCCGCGCCACGCTGAAGGACACGCCTGATGTCCGCGGCATGGTCGCCACCGTCGCGCACCTCGTGCGCGTCGTCGACGCCAAGTGAGGAGGAGCCGATGAAACTCAACGGCATTTCCGACAATCCGGGCTCCTCGAAGAACAAGATGCGCGTCGGACGCGGCATCGGTTCGGGCAAGGGCAAGACCGGCGGACGCGGCGTGAAGGGTCAGAAGGCCCGCACCGGCGTCGCCATCAAGGGCTTCGAAGGCGGCCAGATGCCGCTGCATCGTCGCCTGCCCAAGCGCGGCTTCTGGAACCCCTTCTCCACCCACTACAACGAGGTCAATCTCGGCCGCGTTCAGCAGGCGGTGGATGCGGGCAAGCTCGACGCCTCGCAGGCGGTCACGATCGAGGCGCTGATCGCGGCCGGCGTGATCACCAAGGCGCGCGACGGCGTGAAGCTGCTCGGCAACGGCGAACTGAAGGCGAAGCTCGCTTTCGAGGTCGCAGCTGCGTCCAGGTCGGCGCAGGCGGCGATCGAGAAGGCCGGCGGTTCGGTCAAGCTGCTCGCAGCTGCCGAGGCTCCGTCCGCCTGATTTTTCACGCGTGAATTTGCGCGTGAACGCACCTATATCGGCGGAGCGCGGGACATCGGTCCTTCGCTCCGCTTTTGTTTGATGCGCCGGGCCTGAGGGCCAAAAGCGCAATCCGAGGGACGAACCATGGCGTCAGCCGCCGAACAACTCGCCGCCAACGTCAACTGGTCCGCCTTTTCCAAGGCCGACGAACTCAAGAAGCGAATCTGGTTCACGCTCGGCGCGCTGATCGTCTACCGGCTTGGCACCTATATTCCGCTGCCGGGCATCGACCCCGAGGCCTTCGCCAATTCGTTCCTGGGCAAGAGCCAGGGCGTGCTCGAACTGTTCAACATGTTCGCTGGCGGCGCCGTGCAGCGCATGGCGATCTTCGCGCTGAACATCATGCCGTACATCTCGGCGTCGATCATCATCCAGCTGCTGACGTCTGTCATTCCCTCGCTCGAAGCGATCAAGAAGGAAGGCGAGAGCGGGCAGAAGTTGCTCAACCAGTATACGCGCTACCTCACCGTCGTTCTTGCCGCCTTCCAGGCCTATGGCATGGCGGTCGGCCTCGAGGGGCAGCAGGGCGTCGTGACCGATCCCGGTTGGTTCTTCCGCATTTCCACCGTGCTCACGCTGATGGGCGGCACGATGTTCCTGATGTGGCTCGGCGAGCAGATTACTTCGCGCGGCATCGGCAACGGCTCGTCGCTGATCATCTTCGCGGGCATCGTCGCGGCCTTCCCGTCGGCCATCGCCAACACGCTGGAACTCGGCCGGCAGGGCGCGATCTCGACCGGCCTGATCCTGGCCGTGATCGTCATGTCGATCGTCGTCGTCGCCTTCATCGTGTTCATGGAGCGCGCGCAGCGCCGGCTGCTGATCACCTATCCCAAGCGCCAGCACGGCAATCGCGTCTACGAGGGTCAGACCTCGTTCCTGCCGCTGAAGCTCAATACGTCGGGCGTCATTCCGCCGATCTTCGCCTCCTCGTTGCTGCTGCTGCCGACGACGATCGCGAATTTCTCGCAGAACGCGGCGCCGACGGGCATTCTCGGCACGATCGCGCAGCTGCTCGGCCATGGCCGGCCTCTGTACATGATGCTGTATGTGGCGCTGATCGTCTTCTTCGCCTTCTTCTACACGGCGATCGTGTTCAATCCCGTCGACACGGCGGACAACCTCAAGAAGCACGGCGGCTTCATTCCGGGCATAAGGCCGGGCGAGCGCACCGCGCAATACATCGACCAGGTGCTGATGCGCATCACGGTCATCGGCGCGGCCTATCTGGCGGTCATCTGTCTGATACCCGAATTGCTAATATCGCAGGCCGGCATGCCGTTCTATTTCGGCGGCACGTCGCTGCTGATCGTCGTCAGCGTGACCATGGACACGGTGGCCCAGATCCACGGGCACCTGCAGGCGCATCAATATGAAGGGCTTGTGCGCAAAGCCAAGCTGCGTGGGAGGAAGAAATGAGGCTGATACTTCTGGGGCCGCCCGGCGCGGGCAAGGGCACGCAGGCGGCGCGTCTGGTCGAGAAGTACGGCATACCTCAACTTTCCACCGGCGATATGCTGCGCGCGGCCGTGAAAGCGGGCACCCCGGTCGGCCTCAAGGCCAAGGCGGTGATGGAATCCGGCGGCCTCGTCTCCGACGAGATCGTGATCGGCATCATCAAGGACCGTATCAAGGAAGCGGACGCCGCCAAGGGTTTTATTCTCGACGGTTTCCCGCGCACGGTGGCGCAGGCCGAGGCGCTGACCGCGCTGCTCGCGGCCGAGAAAATGAACCTCGACGCGGTGGTCGAACTCAAGGTTGACGAAAAGGCCCTGATGGCCCGCATCGAAAACCGCGCCCGCGAGACGGTGGCCGCCGGCGGCACCGTTCGCGCCGACGACAATCCGGAAAGCTTCAAGATCCGCCTCGACGCCTACCGCGAACAGACCGCGCCGGTGTCGGCGTACTACGCCAAGATCGGCGAGCTGAAGACGGTCGACGGCATGGCGCCGATCGACGCGGTGACGGCGGCGATCAACGGGGTGCTGGCGGGCTGAGGGGGGTGACTCAATGGCTGTAATCAAGTCGTTTCGCGCCGTTGAGCCTAAAGGTAAACGTCATCCCACCGAAGTTGACGCCAATATCCGCGTATTTGGCGCCTCGGACCGGGCCCCAATCCTCCAAATCGACACGTTTGGTTCTGCTGACCGGCAGATGCAGGGAAAGCAGAGCCAGACGATACAGCTGGATGAAAGAGCGGCTCGGCAATTGTTCGGAATTCTGCGGGATTCTTTCGGGTTCAAATAAGCGCCAACGGCGCTTTTTTTGTTGACCCCATCCCCCATCCCCCGTAAACACCCGGCATCCGAAGCGTCTGTCGCCCGGCCCCTTCCAGGGGGACGCGGGCTTTTGCGTTTCGGAATCGACCTCCCGCATGGGCCGGCCTCCACCGGACGCGGGGACAATAAACCGGGCGCTTGCCGAAAAGGTTCGCGCTTCCCACATGGAGAGACGAAATGGCTCGTATTGCGGGCGTCAATATTCCGACGAACAAGCGCGTCGTTATCGCGCTTCAGTATATCCACGGCATCGGCGCCCAGAAGGCCAAGGAAATCTGCGAAAAGGTCTCGATCCCGGACGAGCGCCGCGTGTCCCAGCTGACCGACGCTGAAGTGCTGCAAATCCGCGAGACGATCGACCGCGACTATCTCGTGGAAGGCGACCTGCGCCGCGAAGTCGCGATGAACATCAAGCGCCTGATGGATCTCGGCTGCTACCGCGGCCTGCGCCATCGTCGCCAGCTGCCCGTCCGCGGCCAGCGCACGCACACCAACGCCCGCACCCGCAAGGGCAAGGCGAAGCCGATCGCCGGCAAGAAGAAGTGATCGCCCGATAGGGCGATCATCCCCGGACCAGATCCGGGGATCTCTTCGTTGGATGGCCGGGTCAAGCCCGGCCATGACGGCGAAGGGGTGACGACAACCTCCATCCCGAGCGCCTGGAGATACGGGCGCGCCAGAAGGACCAGTACATATGGCCAAGGACACCACCCGCGTTCGCCGCCGCGAACGCAAGAATATCGTTTCGGGCGTCGCCCACGTGAATTCCTCGTTCAACAACACGATGATCACGATCACCGACGCGCAGGGCAACACGATCTCCTGGTCGTCGGCCGGCACGATGGGCTTCAAGGGCTCGCGCAAGTCGACCCCCTATGCCGCGCAGATGGCCGCCGAGGATGCCGCCCGCAAGGCCGCCGAGCACGGCATGCGCACGCTGGAAGTCGAAGTTTCCGGCCCCGGTTCGGGCCGCGAATCCGCGCTGCGCGCGCTGCAGGCGGCGGGCTTCACCGTCACCTCGATCCGCGACGTGACGCCGATCCCGCACAACGGCTGCCGTCCGCGCAAGCGTCGCCGCGTCTGATTGTTTCGAATTCGCCTGCGCGGCCGACGGGTCGCGCGGGCGTTTGTCAGCTGACGCGCCCAAGCCAGGGTCGACGGACCGATATGCCGGCGCATCAACAGCGAAAGGCCAAAAATGACCATCCAGAAGAACTGGCAGGAACTGATCAAGCCGAACAAGCTCGAGATCGCTCTCGGCGACGATTCCAAGCGCATGGCGACCATCGTCGCCGAGCCGCTGGAGCGCGGTTTTGGTCTGACCCTCGGCAATGCGCTGCGGCGCATCCTCTTGTCGTCGCTGCAGGGCGCGGCGATCACGTCCGTCCACATCGACGGCGTGCTGCATGAATTCTCGTCCATTCCGGGCGTGCGCGAGGACGTGACCGACATCGTCCTCAACATCAAGGACATCGCCATCAAGATGCAGGGCGACGGGCCGAAGCGCATGACGCTGAAGAAGCAGGGACCCGGCCAGGTGACGGCCGGCGATATCGCCACCCCCGGCGACATCCAGGTCCTGAACCCCAACCTCGTGATCTGCACGCTCGACGACGGCGCCGAAATCCGCATGGAATTCACCGTCGCCACCGGCAAGGGCTATGTGCCGGCCGAGCGCAACCGCGCCGAAGACGCGCCGATCGGCCTCATCCCGGTCGACTCGCTCTATTCGCCGGTCAAGAAGGTGTCGTACCGCATCGAGAACACCCGCGAGGGCCAGGTTCTCGACTATGACAAGCTGACCATGACGGTCGAGACCAACGGCGCGATCAGCCCTGAGGACTCAGTGGCGTATGCCGCCCGCATCCTGCAGGACCAGCTCAACGTCTTCGTGAACTTCGAGGAGCCGCGCCGCGAAGAGGCCGCCACCTCGATCCCCGAGCTCGCCTTCAACCCGGCGCTGCTCAAGAAGGTCGACGAGCTCGAGCTGTCGGTGCGTTCGGCCAACTGCCTGAAAAACGACAACATCGTCTACATCGGCGACCTCATCCAGAAGACGGAAGCCGAGATGCTGCGCACGCCGAACTTCGGCCGCAAGTCGCTCAACGAGATCAAGGAAGTGCTGGCGCAGATGGGCCTGCACCTCGGCATGGAAGTGACCGGCTGGCCGCCGGACAATATCGAAGAGCTGGCGAAGCGCTTCGAGGAGCACTACTGAGTTTGTGTTCTGCGCGCGCAAAGCGCGCGCAGAAATCAAGAGAGCGGCCGTACCGTGGCACGGCGGCCGCAGACCCGAAAAGGAGAAAGCCATGTACCACGGACGCGCAAAGCGCCGCTTCAACCGCACCGCCGAGCACCGCAAGGCCATGTTCGCGAACATGTGCCAGGCGCTCATCAAGCACGAGCAGATCGTCACCACGCTGCCGAAGGCCAAGGACCTGCGTCCGGTCGTCGAGAAGCTCATCACGCTCGGCAAGCGCGGCGACCTGCATGCCCGCCGTCAGGCGATCTCGCAGATCAAGGACGTCGCGCTCGTCAAGAAGCTCTTCGACGTGCTGGGCCCGCGCTACAAGGAGCGCAACGGCGGCTACACCCGCGTGCTGAAGGCCGGCTTCCGTTACGGCGACAACGCCGCCATGGCCGTGATCGAATTCGTCGACCGCGACGAGAGCGCCAAGGGCCAGGATTCGGGCCCCGTGCAGGGCGACGACGAGCAGGAAGCGGCGTAAGCCGCGAAGCCCTCACGCTGAGGAGGTTGCGTAGCAACCGTCTCGAAGCGCGAGGGCGGCCGATCCTTCGAGACGCGGCCTACGGCCGCTCCTCAGGATGAGGGATCTGTATCCAGAGGCGGGCGCTTGCGTCCGCCTTTTGCTTTTTGGAGGCGGCATGGAGCCGTGGCGAGAAATTTCGCGCGCGAAGACCGAGACAGGCGATACGCTCGTGTTGCGCGAAAAGGCGGGCGTCTTCGAGATCCGCTGCAATGGCTGGGACCTCATGTCCAATCGCGCGCATGCCTCCGAGGAGCGCATGGCGGGCGAGGCGCTTGCGGTGATCGCGGACAGGCCCGCGCCGCGCATTCTTATCGGCGGCCTTGGCATGGGCTTTACGCTGCGCGCTGCGCTGGATGCAGCGCCCGCCGACGCGCGGATCGAGATCGCCGAAATCGCGCCGGAGATCGTTGCCTGGAACCGTGGGCCGCTGGCGCCGCTCGCCGGGCGGCCGCTGGACGATTCTCGTGCGACGGTCCGGACCGGCGATGTCGCCGATATCATGGGGCAAGGCAGGCCGTGGGACGCCATCCTGCTCGACACCGACAATGGCCCCGGCGCCGTCATGCTCGCGGGCAATGCCGCGCTTTATGCGCGCGAAGGGCTGGCGCGGGCCCGCGCCGCGCTGGCGCCCGGCGGCGTGCTCGCGCTGTGGTCCGCCGACCGTTCCGGGCCCTTCGAGGCGTTGCTCGCGGACGAGGGCCTGTCGTGGCGCCTGGTCGAGACGCCTGCGGCCTCCGGCCGCGCCGAGCCGCTGCACGCGATTTATTTCGTCGTCTGACCGCCTCCGCGTCGGCCGCCTGCGGCCACGTGCGCTCCGCCACTTTGTCGCCGTGTCCATTGCGCCTATATCGGGTCGGACAAATCCGGAGTCGCTCCATGCATGTTTCGATCCGCGCTGGCGTCGCCGCGCTGCTTGGTTTCTGTTTCGCGTCCGGCGCGCTTGCCCAGAACGCTGTCGAGCGCGTCGCGCCACAGACGCGCGCCGAGGCGCTCCTGTCCTTCTCCGCGACGGTGAAGAAGGCCGGCCCTGCGGTCGTCAACGTCTATGCCTCGCGCACCGAGCAGATGCCGCGCAATCCCCTGTTCGACGATCCGATCTTCCGGCGCTTTTTCGGCGAGGGGCAACAGGGCACGCGCGAGCGCACCGCGCAATCGCTCGGTTCGGGCGTGATCGTCGAGCACGATGGCCTCGTCATCACCAACAACCACGTCATCCAGAACATGACGGACGTGAAGGTGGCGCTGCAGGACCGGCGCGAATTTCCGGCCGATATCGTCCTGCGCGATCCGCGCACCGATCTCGCCGTGCTGAAACTGAAGGGCGCGGGCCAGTTGCCGGCGATCGAACTCGGCGATTCCGACACGCTCGAGGTCGGCGACCTCGTGCTCGCCATCGGCAATCCTTTCGGCGTCGGTCAGACGACGACGCAGGGCATCGTCTCGGCGCTCGCGCGCACGCAGATCGGCATCAGCGACTACGGCTTCTTCATCCAGACGGACGCGGCCATCAATCCCGGCAATTCCGGCGGCGCGCTGGTGGATACGAAAGCGCGGCTGATCGGTATCAATTCGGCGATCTTCTCCAAGTCCGGCGGCTCGGTCGGCATCGGCTTCGCGATCCCCGTCAACATGGTCAAGATCGTGATCGCCGCGGCCAAGAGCGGCGGCAAGCAGGTGCGCAGGCCCTGGCTCGGCGCCTCGCTGCAGAGCGTGTCGAAGGAGATCGCGGACTCGATCGGGCTGGATCGTCCGGTCGGCGCGCTGGTCGCCGATATGAATCCCAGGGGTCCGGCCGCTGAAGCCGGGCTGAAGCGCGGGGACGTCGTCACCGCGATCGACGGTCTGCCGGTCGACGATCCCGAGGGCCTGGGCTATCGCCTCGGCACGAAGGCGATCGGCGGGAGCGCCGACTTCACGGTGCTGCGCGCGGGCAAGAAGGTTCATCTGTCCGTCAAGCTCGCGCCCGCGCCCGAGACGCCGGCGCGCGATCCCGTGACGATCGATACGCCTTCGCCATTTACAGGCGCGACGGTGGTCAATCTGTCGCCGGCCACGGCGGAAGAATATTCGGTCGAAGGCGTGAGCCAGGGCGTCGTCATCTCGAAGATCGCGTCCGATTCACAGGCCGCGCAACTCAACTTCCAGCGCGGCGATGTCGTCGTGTCGATCAACGACGCGAAGATCGAGACGACGCGCGACCTGCAACGCACGGTGGGCAAGCGGCATTATTACTGGAAGATCACGATCAGTCGCGGCGGCCAGATGCTGACCAGCGTGTTCGGCGGCTGAAAAAAGAAAACCGCGCAGTGGCCTGCGCGGTCTTTTGCACGTGGGCTCGCGGTTCGTTGCTAAGCGGCTTTCTTGGCCTTGCCGGCGGCGGCGACATTGCGTTGGGCGACCGACTTGTTGAGGCGTCGCTTGATCGACGACCAGAGGGTGCGGATTTCATCGGCAGCCGAGCCCGACGGCGCGATCTCGGTGACGCCCCAACCCTGACGGGCGGCTTCCTGAAAGTCGACGCGGGCGGATACGAGCGGCGACAGCATGCCGCCGAGAGTCTCGAGCGTCTTCACGCCGAGTTCAACGCGCGCGCTCTGCTGCGATGGCGGGCACTGATTGAGCAGGAAGGCATAATCGCGACCGGCCGACTTGACGGCCTTGCGCGTCTTCTCGCTCGCCCACAGATCGAAGGCGTTGGGACGGGCGGGAACGATGCAGAGATCGGCGTTCTTGACCGCCGCCATCATCGCGGCGTCATCCGCGCCAGGCGTGTCGATGACGGCGAGCGTGACGCCCTTCTTCTCGAGCGCGGCGAGCACCGCCTTGAGCTTGCCGGCCGGCACGGCCTCGACGGCAATGTCTTGCTCGCCGCGCGCCTTGGACCAGTTGATGAGAGAAGCCAGCGGGTCCATGTCGATGACAAAGACGCGCTCTCCGGCCTCGTGCGCCGCCACGGCGACGCATGATGCGAGGGTGCTCTTCCCTGAGCCGCCCTTCTGTGTGACGAAGGCGATTGTCCGCATTTCGGGAAACCTGTTCTGCAAATTGTCGGGAACGCAACTGACCCTGAACATGCCTGAAAAACTTTGATTCGTAACGGCTTCGCGGCGCAAGCGACGAAATATTGATGGTCTTGTTGCAATTGAATCACGCTCAGCGTCATGTTGCAGCGCAGGATTTTCTAGGGCTTGGCCGGAGATGAGCGATCTGTTCGCGCATGCGGGATTCGAGAAAAGCGCGCCGCGTCCGCTCGCGGATCGCCTGCGCCCGCAGGCGCTTTCCGAGGTCGCCGGTCAGGATCATCTGCTTGGCGCCGATGGCGCCTTGATGCGTCTTGTGCGCGCGGGCTCGCTGGGAAGCCTTGTTTTCTGGGGCCCTCCGGGCACCGGCAAGACGACCGTGGCGCGACTGCTCGCGCATGAGACCGATCTTGCCTTCGTTCAGATATCGGCGATCTTCTCCGGCGTCGCCGAGCTGAAGAAGACATTCGAGGAAGCGCGTTCGCGCCGCAGCATGGGCAAGGGCACGCTTCTCTTCGTCGACGAGATCCATCGGTTCAATCGCGCGCAGCAAGATTCTTTTTTGCCGGTCATGGAAGACGGCACGATCACTCTGATCGGCGCCACGACCGAAAATCCGTCGTTCGAACTCAACGCCGCGCTGCTGTCGCGCGCGAGAGTCATGACGTTCAAGGCGCTCGACGAAGCGGCGATCGGCAAGTTGCTTGCGCGCGCTGAAGAGGCCGAGGGCAAGCAGCTGCCGCTCGATGTCGATGCGCGCGCTGCGCTGATCGCCATGGCCGACGGCGATGGCCGCGCAGCGCTGACGCTCGCTGAAGAAATCTGGCGCGCGGCGCGCGAAGGCGAGATCTTCGATCGCGCGCAGCTCTCCGAAATCGTGCAGCGGCGCGCGCCGATCTACGACAAGGCGCAGGAAGGCCACTACAATCTGATCAGCGCCCTGCACAAGACGGTGCGTGGATCAGATCCCGATGCGGCGCTCTATTATCTCGCGCGCATGTTCGACGGCGGCGAGGATCCCTTGTTCATCGCGCGTCGTGTCGTGCGCATGGCGATCGAGGATATCGGGCTCGCCGATCCGCAGGCGCTGGTCGTCGCCAATGCGGCGAAGGACGCCTACGATTTTCTGGGCTCGCCCGAAGGCGAGCTGGCGATCGCGCAGGCCGTGATCTATTGCGCGACGGCGCCGAAATCGAATGCGGCCTATTCCGCCTTCAAGCGCGCACAGGCGCTGGCGAAGACGCAGGGTTCGCTCATGCCGCCGAAAGTCATTCTCAACGCGCCGACGCAGATGATGCGCGAAGAGGGCTATGGCGAGGGCTACGCCTATGACCATGACGAGCCTGACGCCTTTTCGGGCCAGGATTACTGGCCGGAGAAGCTGGGCCGGCAGACGCTCTACGAGCCGGTGGAACGCGGGTTCGAGCGCGAGATCGGCAAGCGGCTCGAATATTGGGCCAAGCTGCGGAAGGAGCGGGGCAGGTAGCGCGGAGCGCGAACATGACAGGCCGCCGCCTTTGCGTTACCAAGCGGCCATGAAGGCCTATCTCCTCGTTTTTCTCGGCGCCGGTTTCGGCGGCATGCTGCGGCATGGCGCGAATACGGCCGTGACGCGCACGCTGGGGATGGAATTTCCCTGGGGCATTTTTCTCGTCAACATCACCGGTTGCTTCATGATGGGCCTGATTGCCGGCTGGCTTGCCTTTCGCACGCAGCACGGCTGGTCGCAGGACGTGCGCCTCCTGCTGACGACCGGCATGCTCGGCGGCTACACGACCTTTTCCGCCTTCTCGCTGGATTTCGCGACCCTGTGGGAGCGCGGCGCGCATCTCAATGCGATCGTGTACGTGCTCGGCTCGGTCGTTCTTTCTCTGGTCGCGGTCTTCCTCGGCCTCACCATCGTGAGGCTGGCGTCGTGACGAACGGTTCGCAGAAGCGCAAGCACCGCGCCGCGCAGAAGCACGAACTCGATGCGCAGAGCGGGAACGCCCGCTCTGCGAAGGCGGCGGCGCCGGCGACAGCGCCCGTGCGCACGGGCGTTCAGACGCTGACGGTGGAGCCGGAAGAGGCCGGCATGCGGCTCGACCGCTGGTTCAAGCGGCGCTTCCCGGGGCTGGCCTTGTCGCATCTCGCCAAGATCGCGCGAAAAGGCGAGGTGCGCGTCGATGGCAAGCGCGTGGATACGGCGACGCGCGTGGAAGAAGGGCAGGCCGTGCGCGTGCCGCCGCTGACGCTCGAGGCCCCGGCGGCGCCCGCCGCGAAGCGGGTCAATGCGGAAGACGCCGAAGCCATTCGCCGCATGGTCCTGTTCGAGGACAAGCATGTGATGGTGCTGAACAAGCCCTATGGGCTTGCCGTGCAGGGCGGCTCCGGCACGAAACATCACATCGACGGCATGCTGGCCTCGCTCGCCGACGAGAAGGGCAACCGGCCGGTGCTCGTGCATCGCCTCGACCGCGATACGTCGGGCGTGCTGCTGATCGCCAAGAACCGCAAGATCGCCGCCGAGCTCGGCGAAATCTTCCGCTCGCGAAAAGCGCAGAAGATTTACTGGGCGCTGGTGGAAGGCGTTCCGAAGCCCTCGCAGGGGCGCATCTCGCTTTATCTCGCCAAGGGGCCGGGTATGGGAGACGACCGTGGTCCCAAGGCTCGGCGTGGGGCAGCCGCGGCGCCTGCACGCGCAGACATCGAAAAAATGCGCGTCGCCAAGCATGGCGAGGACGATGCCCAGCATTCGCTGACCTATTACGCCATCGTCGACAAGATCGCGCCGAAATGCGCGTGGCTGTCGATGAAGCCGCTGACTGGCCGCACGCACCAACTGCGCGCGCATGCCGAAGCGATCGGCCATCCGATCTTCGGCGATCCGAAATACGGTAAGGAAGACCATCGCCGGCGCGACGCCATGCACGTGATGCCGGACACGCTCGAACGCAAACTGCATCTGCTGGCGCGTCGTCTCGTGCTACCGCATCCCGCCGGCGGCATGATCGACGTGACGGCGCCGCTGCCCGAGCACATGCAGAAGACATGGGACATGTTCGGCTTCGATGCGAAGCAATACGATCCGATCGTCGAGGCGCCGGAAGAATGAGCGCGATCCGGCTCCTGATCTTCGATCTCGACGGCACGCTGGTCGACAGCCAGGACATGATCGTCGAATCGCAGCGCCGCACGTTCCTGGCGCATGGGCTGACGCCGCCGGACCGGCGCGCGAGTCTGTCGGTGGTCGGCCTGTCGCTGCGCGAAGCCTTCACCGTTCTCGTCGGCGCCGGCGGGCCCGTGGACGGGATGGCGGAAACCTACAAGAGCCTGTTCGGCGAATTGCGCGCCGATGCGTCGCGCGCGGAACCCTTCTTTCCCGGCGCGGTCGAGACAGTGGCGCGCTACGGCGCCGATCCCGGCTTCTTGCTGGGCGTGGCCACCGGCAAGTCGCAACGCGGCGTCCGCCATCTTTTCGAGCGGGCAGGGTGGGGCAATCTGTTCGCGACCGTGCAGACAGCCGACGACCATCCGTCCAAACCCGCGCCCGACATGATTTTGGCGGCGCTTGCCGAGACCGGCGTCGCGGCGCAGGACGCCTGCATGATCGGCGACACCACATTCGACATGGCGATGGCGAAAGCCGCCGGCGTGCGCGCGATCGGCGTCGACTGGGGCTATCACGAGACCGCCGCGCTCGCGGCCGCGGGCGCGGATACGATCATTTCGGATTTCGCGGAGCTGGACATGCTGTTCGAGCCTGTTCCCTCTCCCCGCAGGGTGGGTAGAGGGTTAGGGTGAGGGCGACGCGACTTCCGCACATGCTCGCATCGGCCTGGCCCCTCATCCGGAGATAGTTGCGAAGTCGGCAACCGCCGACTTCTAAACGCCACCTTCTCCCCGCTCGCGGGGAGAAGGGAACCTGACAAGCTTTCGTGATGCCCGACGATTTCTCTTCCGATTTCTTCGTCTCCAACGCCGATCGCGATCCGCTGCGCATCGTGCAGAAGGACATGAAACGCGCGTTGCCGAAGCGCTTTTACAAGCAGGCCGACGTCGCCGAGCGCGACGGCGCGTGGGCCGTGCTGCTGGATGGCCGCAGCGTGCGCACGCCTGCGGGCGGTACGCTGGCGCTGCCGACCGAAGCCGCCGCGAAACTCGTGGCCGCCGAATGGGCGGCGCAGGGCGAGGAGATCGATCCCTCGACGATGCCGGTCACGCGTCTCGTCAATTCCGCGCTCGACGGCGTGGCGCGCGACCTTGCGGGCGTTGCCGCAGACATTGTGAAATACGCCGGTTCCGATCTCGTCTGCTATCGCGCCGGCGAGCCGGCCGGCCTCGTCGCGGCGCAAGCGGCCGCCTGGGACCCCGCGCTCGCTTTCGCGCGGGACAAACTCGGGGCGCGGTTCATTCTTGCGGAAGGCGTGATGTTCGCCGCGCAACCTGACCATGCGATCGAAGCTTTTTCGCGCGCTGTCGATGTGTTTGCCCAAGCGCCGCACGCCGCTCTGAAGATCGCGGCGCTGCATTCCATGACGACGCTCGCCGGCTCGGCGCTGATCGCGATGATGATCGCGCATGGCGGCCTGACGGCGGAAGAGGCCTGGTCGGCCGCGCATGTCGACGAGGACTGGCAGATGCGCCTGTGGGGCGCGGACGAGGAAGCGCTCGCCAAGCGCGCGCAACGCTTCGTCGACATGAAGGCCGCCGTCGATCTGTGGCGGGCGCTGGACTAACCGATCGGCAGCGCCGTCGTCTCCTTCACGCGATTGAGCGCGATGGATGTGCGCGTGTTGGCGATGCCCTTGATACGCGTGAGCGTGTCGATGAGGAAGCGGTGGAAAGCCTCGATGTCGCGCGTGGCGACCTTCAGCAGGTAATCGTAGTCGCCGGTCACGCGCACGCATTCCAGAATTTCGGCGCGCGAGAGAACCGCCTTTTCGAAGCGCTCTGAAAACTCGAGCGCCTGTCGCTCGAGCCGCACTTCCACATAAGCGAGAAAGCCCGCGCCGACGGAAGCGCCGTCGAGCAGGGCGACATAGCCGCGAATGATTCCGGCCTCCTCCAGTGCGCGCACGCGGCGGTGGCAGGGGGAGGGCGACAGGCCTATTTCGCTTGCCAGCTGCTGGTTCTGGATCGAGGCGTCGCGTTGCAGCCGTGTCAGGATGCGGCGGTCGATAGGGTCGATTTCTGTGGAATCAGGTTCCATGTTTAGGCCGATCTTTGGCGTTGAATTGCGCATGAATGCGCAAGAGACAGAAAATTAGTCTGAAATTGCGCGCCGCGCGACCCATGATTGTCGGATCAGGACAGGAGAGGCCGCCATGCCACGCAAGTCGCCCAGAAAAGTTCGCGCCGTCGATATTCTTCTCGACATTCTCCGCGACGAAGGCGCGACCACGATCTTCGGCAATCCCGGCTCGACCGAAATGCCGCTGATGGATGCGCTCGTGGACGCGCCCGACTTTCGCTACGTGCTCGGCCTGCAAGAAGCGACGGCGGTCGCCATGGCAGACGGCTATGCGCTGAAGACGGGCCGGCCGGCCTTCGTCAATCTCCATGCGGCTGGCGGGCTCGGCAACGCCATGGGCGTTCTTGTGGCTTCCAAGGCCAGCGAGACGCCGCTGGTCGTCACCGCCGGCCAGCAGGACACGCGGCACCTCTTCTCCGACCCGTGGCTTGCCGGCGATCTCGTGTCGCTCGCCAAGCCGGTCACCAAATGGGCGACGGAGGTGCGGCGCGGCGCGGATGTCGGCATGGCTTTGCGCCGCGCCTTCGCCATTGCCGCCACGCCGCCGCAGGGGCCGGTGTTCCTGTCGTTGCCGATGGACATTCTCGAGCAGGAGGTGGACGCGCGCATCCCCGCAAAGTCGCGGCTGGCTGCGCGCGCGCCGAGCCCCGGCGCCGGCGATCTCGCCAAGCTGCTCGCCGCCTGCGATCCCCAGCGCGTGGCCGTGTTGATCGGCGACGATGTGCCGGCCGACGCCTGCGACGGCGCGGTCGCGCTGGCGCATGCCGGCGGCTATGTCGTCTTCGGCGCGCAGCTGACGTCTCGCGCCGCCTTTCCCTCGCACGATCCCTGCTGGGGCGGCATGCTGAAGCCGGACTTCGCGGCGATCCGCGAGAAGCTGGCGGATGTCGAAGCCGTGCTGATGATCGGCGGGCGCGCCTTCGTCGCCTATCCCTTTCGCGAGGAGCGGCCGATCCCCGAAGCAGCGAAATTCTATCATGTCGCGGGGTCGCCCGAGGCGATCGGGCGCGAGTTTCCGGCTGACTATGCGGTCACCGGCGATGTCGGCGCGACGCTGGAGGAAGCCGCGCGCGAGCTTGCCCGGCTGGTCGATCAGTCCGGCGCGAAGAAGCGTGTGGCGACGCTCGGCCGCTACAAGGCGGACGCCGAACGCATTTCACGCGCCGCCATCCTCGCCGATGCGACGGCCCGTCCCATCTCGCCCGATCTCGCCGTGCTCAGCGTGCTCGACGCGTTGCCGGAGGGCGCGCTGATCGCCAACGATTCCGCGGCGACATTCGGGCAGGTGCAGGCGATCATGCGCACCGAGCCCGGCCTCTACTTCTTTTCGCGGGGCGGCGTGCTCGGCTGCGCCATGCCGGCGGCGGCCGGCATCGGGCTCGCGCACGAGGGCTGGGTCGCCTGCTTCTGCGGGGACGGGGGCGCAATGTATTCGCCGCAGGCCCTGTGGTCGGCCGCGCATTACAAGTCGCGCGTCATCTTCTTCGTGTTCAACAACGCCCGCTACAACGTGCTGATGAATGTCGCGAAGGGGCTCGGCGCGAAGAATGCGCTCGCCGGCAAATATGTCGGCATGGATATCGTCGAACCGCGCGTGGATTTCCAGGCGCTGGCGAAGAGCATGGGCGTGCCGTCCGTGCAGGCGGATGATCCGGCCTCGATTGCGGCGGCGGTCGCGGAAGCGACGAAGCGCGAGGGACCGAGTTTGATCGAGATCGCGATTGCGTGAGGCGGCATCGCGAGCCTGAAGGCTCGCGGTCCATCTACCTCCTCCCGATGCGGCCGAGATGTGTGTCGCCGAACCCGCTCGCGTACTTGAGGCCGTAGCCGAGCGCGCGGTCGAAGCCGATGTGGGCGGTCCAGAGCACGGCGACCGAGGTCGCAACTTCCGTGAAATGCATAAGGCCGGACGGCGGGCCCTTCAGAGACATGGAGATGACGACAATGCCCGCGGTCAGAATGAGCGCGGGCAGGGCGAGCGTATGGGCGACATTATAGATCGCCGCGCCGATGCGCGGGCCGGCGAGATAGGCCAGCATCGATAGGTCCGGCGCGAAAAAGATCAGAACAACCCACGGCCAGCCGAGGCCGAGCAAGGTATGGTACGGGCCGAACCAGAAGGCGCACAGGCAGCCGACCAGGATGGTCAGGCCTTCGAGGCGCAGCAGGATGCGCGGCGCGCCTGCGACGGCGGGGCTCATCACTTGCTCGTTCATCGTGCTAGCCTCTTTGCTCGATTTGAGAGGGGCCGGGCAGCGCCATGACCATGCAGTTCAAACATATTCGCGCGCGGGCGGAAAAGCGCAAGGGCGCGAAGGTCTTGGAGTCGCTGATCCCCGAAGCCGCGTCGAACAAGGCGCTGGCGAAGATCGGCGACGATCGCTTTCTGTCGGAGATGACGCGCCGCGTGTTTTGCGCGGGCTTTGTGTGGCGGGTGATCGAGCAGAAATGGCCGGGTTTTGAAGACGCGTTCCTGAATTTCGAACCCAAGGCGCTCCTGTTCCAGCCAGATGAATATTGGGAAGGTCTCGCGCGCGACACGAGGATCGTGCGCAATCCGCAGAAGATCAAATCCGTGCGCGACAATGCGGCCTTCGTCGCGGAGGTCGCGAAAGAGAGCAAGAGCTTCGGGCGGATGTTGGCCGCATGGCCGGACGACGACGAGGCTGGCCTGCTCGAAATGCTCGCCAAGCGCGGCTCGCGGCTCGGCGGCATGACCGGCCAGTATTTTTTGCGCTTTGCCGGGTGGGACGCGTTCATCCTGTCGCGCGACGTCGTCGCCTGCCTGCGCGAGGCAGGCGTCGAACTCTCCGATAAGGCCTCGACGAAGAAGGATCTGCGCAATGCGCAGGCGGCCTTCGCCGGCTGGCGCAAGGAGACGGGGCTGTCCTTCACGCAACTCTCGCGCATCTGCGCGATGTCGACAGGCGAGAACATGGACGCGGCCACGCTCGCCGCACGGACGGGCGGCGCGGAAGACTAACGCGCCTTGCCAAGTCCGGGCGGGGGCTGGAAGATCGAGGCATTCAAAAGAAGAAAATTTTGGGGGCAGGCAGATGCAAGGGATATCGGACGCCGGAATGCGCCGGCGCGTGATTATTTCATCGACCATCGGCAATGCGCTCGAATGGTTCGATTTCACGGTCTACGGCCTGTTCGCGACAGTGGTCGCGGCTCAGTATTTTCCGGGCTCCGACCCGTCGACCGCGCTTCTGAAGGCCTTCGCCACTTTTGGCATCGCCTTTGCGGCGCGCCCGCTCGGCGGGCTCGTGTTCGGCCTCTATGCGGACAGGCACGGCCGCAAGCGCGCCCTCGTCGTGATGATCACGATGATGGCCATCGGCACCGGCCTCATCGGCTTCGTTCCCAATCATGCCGCGATCGGCGTCGTAGCGCCGCTCCTGCTGGTCGTCGCACGCCTGATCCAGGGCTTTTCGGCCGGCGGCGAATTCGGCTCGGCCAGCGCCATGCTGATCGAGTTCGCGCCGCCGGGACGACGCGGTTTCTTCGGCGCGTTCCAGATGGTGTCGCAACTGGCGGCAGGCGTGCTGGGCGTCGTGATCGCGCTGGCGCTCAAGTCGGCGCTTAGCCCGGAGGATTTCGCGCGCTGGGGCTGGCGCGTTCCGTTCGTGCTCGGCATCCTGATCGGGCCGATCGGCTACTATCTGCGCGCCAAGGTCGACGAGAGCCCGGAGTTCCGGGACTATCTGGCGGCGCGGGCGGCGGATGCGACGCCGCGGCGGCGCACGACGCTCGGCGAACTCTTCGCCAACCATCCGCGCGAGCTCATCGCCTCGTTCTGCCTGATCGCCGCCGGAACGGCGGCGAACTACGTCGGCTCGGTCTTCATGCCGAATTTCGCCGCCACAGAACTGAAACTGCCGATCAGCGCCGCCTATACGGGGCTTCTTGTCGTCAATCTCGTCAATGTCGCGCTCGTTCTCGCCTTCGGCGCGCTGTCGGACCGGGTGGGTCGCAAGACGCTGATCGTGCCCGCTCTCGTTGTCTATTGCGTCCTTTACTACGTGCTGATGCGCCAGCTGGTCGCGGCGCCCACGGTCGCGCATCTCTGGCAGTTGCAGGCCTCGGGCCTGTTGCTCGGCGTGCTCGCGGGGCCCATGCCGGCCTTCATGACCGAAATCTTCCCCGTCGGCGTGCGCTCGACCGGCGCGTCGCTGATGTACAATCTCGCGGTCATGTTGTTCGGCGGGCTGGCGCCCTTCTTCAGCGAGGGGCTGATCAAGCTCACGGGCGACCGCGCCGCGCCGGTCTACTACATTTTCTTCGCGGCGGCTGTCGGCGTCGGCGGTCTGGCGTTTTATCGGGAGCGGCGGCCGCAGGCGACGGTTCCGCCAGGCGGCTAGGGGCGGCCGGCCGGACGCCGGTCAAACAAGGGGCGCCGGACCGGTTTGTGCGGCGCGGCAGGCGTGCTATCAGCGCGCGACGGATTTGTGAAATCACCCGGGATTGCCCACGATGAAGCACATTATCGAAGCCCTCGACCAGCGCCGCTCGGCGGCCCGCCTCGGCGGCGGCCAGAAGCGGATCGACGCGCAGCACGCGCGCGGCAAGCTGACCGCGCGCGACCGCATCGAGCTTCTGCTCGATCATGGCTCGTTCGAGGAATTCGACATGTTCGTGCAGCATCGCTGCGCGGATTTCGGCATGGACAAGGGCGAGAAGATCCCCGGCGACGGCGTCGTGACCGGCTGGGGCACGGTCAACGGCCGCACCGTCTACGTGTTCGCGAAGGATTTCACGGTGTTCGGCGGCTCGCTGTCCGAAACGCACGCGCAAAAGATCATCAAGATCCAGGATATGGCGCTGCGCAATCGCGCGCCGATCATCGGCCTGTTCGACGCCGGCGGCGCGCGCATCCAGGAGGGCGTCGCGGCGCTCGGCGGCTATGGCGAGGTGTTCCAGCGCAATGTGCTCGCGTCCGGCGTCATCCCGCAGATTTCGCTGATCATGGGCCCCTGCGCCGGCGGCGACGTTTATTCTCCGGCCATGACCGACTTCATCTTCATGGTGCGCGACACGAGCTACATGTTCGTGACCGGGCCTGATGTCGTGAAGACCGTCACCAACGAGACGGTGACGGCGGAAGAACTCGGCGGCGCCTCGGTGCATACGACCAAGAGCTCGATCGCCGACCGCGGCTACGACAATGACGTCGAGGCGCTTCTGCAAATGCGCCGCCTGATCGACTTCCTGCCCTCGTCCAATACGGACGAGGTCCCGGAATGGCCGAGCTTCGACGATTCCGAGCGCGACGACCATTCGCTCGACACGCTCGTGCCGGACAATCCGAACAAGCCCTACGACATCAAGGAACTGATCCTGAAGGTTCTGGACGAGGGCGATTTCTTCGAAATCCAGGAGGCCCACGCCAAGAACATCGTCGTCGGCTTCGGCCGCGTCGACGGCCGCACGGTCGGCGTCGTCGCCAACCAGCCGATGGTGCTGGCGGGCGTGCTCGACATCGACGCCTCGCGCAAGGCCGCGCGCTTCGTGCGCTTCTGCGATTGCTTCAACATTCCAATCGTCACCTTCGTCGACGTGCCGGGCTTCCTGCCGGGCACCGCGCAGGAATATGGCGGCCTGATCAAGCACGGCGCGAAACTGCTGTTCGCCTATGCCGAGGCGACCGTGCCGAAGGTCACTGTCATCACGCGCAAGGCCTTCGGCGGCGCCTATGACGTCATGGCCTCCAAGCACCTGCGCGGCGACGTGAACTACGCCTGGCCGTCGGCGCAGATCGCGGTGATGGGCGCGAAGGGCGCGGTCGAGATCATCTTCCGCCAGGATATCGGCGACACCGACAAGATCGCGGCGCGCACCAAGGAATACGAGGACCGTTTCCTCTCGCCCTTTGTGGCGGCGGAGCGCGGCTATATCGACGAGGTCATCCAGCCCTACGTCACACGCAAGCGCATTTCTCGCGCGCTCGCCATGCTGCGCCACAAGCAACTCGAGAATCCCTGGAAGAAGCACGACAACATTCCGCTGTAAGCCAGTGCGCGCTGCAGCCGCACGCGCCTGCGGGCCTCCGGGCCCTCACATCTGCACGACGGAATTCATCTCGAATGTCACGCCCGGCGGGTTCTCGCCGATGCGCAGTTTCGTGTCGCTGGCGAAGCGGTAGGGCGGCACGGGCAGATTGTAGGGCGCGGGCACGCCGGAATAGACGCGGCCCGCCAGATCGTATTTCGACCCGTGGCAAGGGCAGAAGAAGCCGCCCGGCCAGTTCGTGACCGGCGTCGTTGCGCTCGGCTCGGGGAAGAATTGCGGGATGCAGCCGAGATGGGTGCATATGCCGACATAGACCCCGTATTCCGGCTTGACCGAACGGCTCCAGTTTTCGGCATAGGTCGGCTGTTGCCGCACCTGCGACTCCGGATCGCGCAGCTCCGCGGCGAGCTTCTTGTCCTTGAGCGTGTCGAGTTCCTTGGGCGGGCGGTTGACGATGAAAATCGGCGCGCCGCGCCAGCGCACGCGGATCATCTGGCCGGGCGCGATCGGCGTGAGGTCGACGTCGATCGGCGCGCCGGCGGCGAGCGTATCGGCGGAGGGCTCCATCTGATCGATGAAGGGCCAGGCCGTCGCGCCGACGCCGATGGCGGCCGTCGCTCCGGTGACGAGATAGAGAAAATCGCGCCGCGTCTGCGGCTGTTGTTCGACAATTTCCACGGAACTACTCCTCGCTCAATGTCGCGTATCTGACCCACAGCGCCACGGCGGCGCCGGGCGGGCGCACCTTGGTGAGCCCCGCGACGATGTCATTGTCCTCCTCGACTACGCTGAGGCCCGCCGGAATCGACTGGCAGCGGCCGGTGTCGAGCGCCGATTGCGCCAGCACATCGGCGGCGGGCGCGCCGCCGTCGTCGCGCAAGGTGCGTACGCGCTCGATCATGGTGCGATCGACGCAGCCGATAGTCGGGACCTTGACGATGTAGGATTCGCGCGCTCGAGCAGGCGAGCTAAGGGCGACAGCGGCGATGAAAATCGCCAGCGACGCGCGGACGTGACGCATGTGAGAACCTCGTTGCGCCCCGCGAGCCGCAATCTCACATAGCGCGGGCTCGGCCCGGCGCCAGCGCGAGCGCTACAGCGCCCAGCGGAAGGCGCGGCGCAGTTCGGCGACACCGTCCTTCCCGTACCAGCGGCCATGCGCGATCACGATGCGCTCGGGCGCCCAGGCGATCATTTTCTCCACGGCGCGGCGGAGTTCGACGCGATGGCGCCAGAAGGTCATCTGCATGTCGAAGGGCGCCTTGCCGTCGGGGTCGGCGGCGCCGAAGAGGCGCATGGCCGCGCGCCAGAAGCGGCTTTGCACCCGCGACGGTTCGAAATTCTCGATGAGATCGGTCAGGATCAGCGAGCGCGAGGGGCGATGAAAAAACGCGACTTCGTTGAGAAGGCTGCCGATGATGCAAGTCTGGTCGATGGTCGTGGCCCATTCCGGCGGCGGGGTTTCGCCGAGCTTCTCGCCAGCGGGCAGAGCGCGTTTCGCCTTGGTTTCGAGGCCCGGCGCGTAGAAGAAATGGGCTTGCGGAAAGCGTTCGATCCAGTCCGGCGTATGCCAGTAGTGCAGCGTGTTGGGGGCGATGATGAAGGCCACGGGGCCGAGCGCCATCACGTCAGCCGCGAGCGCGGGGTCGAAGGCGACCGGCGAATGCAGCCAGAGCGCGCCATCGGGCAGGCGCACGATCGTCATGCGCGTGGGGAAGGGGATTGCGAGGCCCGCGACGTAGTCCATGCGGATTTCGGGACCATCGACGATCCAGATCTCCGGGGCGACGGATTTCAGCGCATTCAGCGGCGCATAGGGGAGGTAGGCATCGGACATGGCGAGCCTCGCTTGGTCTTCACCCGCACGCAAATCGGGCGTCCGCCGCGTAACGGCGAGCTGGAGGTGAGCCTTCAGCGCGTCAGACGAGCTTTCTCGACAGCACGAAACACGCGCAGAAAATTTTCGCCCGCCAGCTTCTTCAGATGCGTGTTCGGCCAGCCGCGACGGATGAGCTCCGCGAAGATATGCGGGAAGCAGGACACGTCCTTCAGCCCTTCGCCCTGGGGTCCGCCGAAGAAATCCGAGCCTATGCCGATGTGGTCGGGCCCGACCTTCGACTTGAGATACTCGAGATGGTCGCAATATTGATTGAGCGAGCCGCGCGGCCAGGCGCCGATCTCTTTTTCGCGCGTCGGCACGACAATGTCATTGTCGAGGCCTTCGGGCGTCTTGCCGTATGCGTCCTTGAGCGCGGCCATCCAGTCCTTCGAGCGCTGGCAGATGAAATCGGGCACGAAGGTCGCCATGACCAGCGCGCCCTTGTCCGCGATGCGCGCGAGCACGTCATCGGGCACGTTGCGCCTGTGGTCGCAGAGCGCGCGCGCGTTGGAATGGGAAAAAACGACGGGCGCACGGGAAATGTCGAGCGCCTGATGCATCACGTCGTCGCTGACATGGGCGCAATCGACGATCATGCCGAGATCGTTCATGCGTGCGATGACCTGCCTGCCGAAATCGCTGAGTCCATTGGAACGCGGCGCGTCGGTCGCGCTGTCGACCCAGTCGAGCGTAGCGTTGTGGCAGAGCGTCATCAGCCGCACGCCGAGATCGTAATAGGCGTCGAGCGCGTCGAGCCGGTTCTCGATCGCGGCGCCGTTCTCGATGGTGATGAAACTCGCGATCTTCTTCTGCCGATGCGCGCGTTTCACGTCGCTCGCGCGTGCCGCCGGCAGAAAGACGTCCGGATGCAATTCGTTCATGCGCTTGATGAGCGCGATCTGCTGAAGCGCGAAGCTCGCCGGTCTTTGTTCCTTGGGCGGTATGAAGGCGGCCCAGAATTGCGCCGCGACGCGCCCCTCGCGCAGGCGCGGAATGTCGGTGTCGCCGGAATTGCGGCGCTCGTCGAGGCGATAGAGCGCGGGATCTCCCTGCGCTTCCTTGTCGATGCGGATGACGAAGGGCAGGTCGTTGTGGGCGTCGATAAGCGGCGTTTCAGCCAGAAGCGCGCGAGCCTGCGCGAGAGCGGAGTCGGTCATTGCGTCAATGTAGCGGATCGGCGCGCCAAGGCCATGTTCGCGCAGGCCGTGGAACCTAACGGCCCGAGAATCGTTCGTCGCAATTGGAGCAAAGCTTCGGAGCCGTCATGACCGTCGCGGACCCGATCGTGTACTACGCCGGAAGGCGGGCGATCTATCCTTTGTTTGCGGCCTTCGCCGCGTCCTGTCTCGTGGCGACGCTTGCGACCGACATCACATATTGGAAGACAGCCGACTATTTCTGGGTCGACTTTTCGGACTGGCTCGTCTCGGCGGGATTCGTCTCGGGTGTGGTCGCGCTCGTCATCGGCCTGATTGAGACCTTCGCCATCCGAACGCCGGTCATCGACGCGCCGACATGGCCTTATGGCGTCGCTCTCTTCGTTGCGCTTGTGCTCGCCTTCTTCGACATGATGGTCCACACGCGCGATGTCTGGACCTCGGTCGTGCCCTGGGGCCTTGTCCTCTCGGCTCTCTGCGTTTTCGTGCTGCTGGTCGCCGCCGTCATCCGCCGTATGGAAGATGCGCCCGTCGCCTCCGGAGTTATCGTCCGAGAGGAGAAGCTAGAATGAGAAATACAGCGCCTCGCGCGGGTCTCGCAGCGGCGATTCTCGTGACCGCCGGCGCGGTCGTCGCCGCGCAGGCTGCGGGCCAGGTCGATCCGGCAACCCAGATCGGCCCGAACCCGCCGCTGCCCGCCCCGCGTCAATATCTCTTCCCGCCGATGCACCTCGCCAAGGTCGTTGGGTGGAAGATGGACGAAACGCCGATGGTCGCGAAGGGGCTGAAGATCGAAGCGCTCGCGCGGGGCCTGCAACACCCGCGCTCCCTGTACGTGCTGCCGAACGGCGATGTTCTGGTGGTGGAGTCGAAGGGCCCGAACGTGCAGCCGATCCGCCGCCCCAAGGACTTCGTCATGGGCATGATCGAATCCTGGGTCACGGGCGGCGGCGACACCGGGCCCAGCAACCGGATAACCCTGCTGCGCGACGAGAACGGCGACGGCAAACCTGAGACCCGCGAGGTCTTTCTCGATCATCTGTCGTCGCCGTTCGGCGTGGCGCTGGTGGGTAGCGATTTCTACGTCGCCAATACCGACTCCATCATTCGCTACCGCTATGCGGACGGCGACACCAAGATCACGTCGCCGGGAGCGCCGCTGACGCCGTTGCCGGGTGGGCCGATCGATCATCACTGGACAAAGTCGCTGGTTGCGAGCCCCGATGGTTCGCTGCTCTATGTCGGCGTCGGCTCCAACAGCAACATCACCGAGAACGGCATGGAGGCCGAAAAGAATCGAGCGGCGATCTGGGAGGTCGACCGGATGAGCGGGCGACATCGGATTTTCGCCAGCGGGTTGCGCAATCCGAACGGGCTGACCTTCGAGCCGACCACGAAGGCGCTTTGGACCGTCGTCAACGAGCGTGACGAACTGGGGCCCAATCTCGTGCCGGACTACATGACCTCGGTGAAGCCCGGCGGTTTCTACGGCTGGCCTTACAGCTACTACGGCCAGCATGTCGATCCGCGCGTGAAGCCGCAGCGGCCGGATCTCGTGAAGGCGGCGATCGTGCCCGATTACTCGCTCGGCTCCCATGTCGCGCCGCTCGGCCTCGCCTTCAACACGGGCAACGCCTTGCCGCCGCGATATGCTGGCGGCGCCTTCGTCGGGGAGCATGGCAGCTGGGACCGACCTGACTTCAATGGCTATCGCGTCGTGTTCGTGCCCTTCGCAAACGGCAAACCGAGCGGCAAGGCCGAAGACGTCGTCACCGGCTTTCTCAACGCCAACGGTCAGGCGCGCGGGCGGCCCGTGGGGGTGGCGTTCGACAAGACAGGCGCGCTGCTGATCGCCGACGACGTCGGCAATACGGTCTGGCGCGTGTCCTCCGCCGGGCAGGCGGCGCGCTGATCTCTTACCTCGCGGGTAGTTGCTTCCGGTCCGCTGCGCGGCGATCCTCGGCGCGGGAGGACCAGATGATCGACGTCAACATCATGCCGCTCGCGCGGCTCATGGGCATTCGCCTTGTCGAGCAGACGCCCGACAAGGTCGTCGCGGAGATGGAGGTGCGGGAGGACCTGTGCACCACCAATTCGATCCTGCACGGCGGCGCCTACATGGCTTTCGCCGATACGATCGGGGCTGTGGCGACGGTGCTGAACCTGCCGCCGGGCGCGGGCACGACGACGGTCGAGAGCAAGACCAATTTCATTTCCGCCATCCGGGCCGGCGAAATCGCGCGCGCAGAATGCACGCCGGTTCATCGTGGCAAGACGACGCAGGTCTGGACGACTCGGATATTGCGGCCCGACGGCAAGCTCGCAGCCATCGTCACGCAGACCCAGATGGTGTTAGCGGCGCGCGCGAAAGCGTAGGATTGTCCCTACATTGGCAATCAAGGCGAAACCATTCGCTTTGCCAAGAGCTTAACCGTTAATCAGGTTTCGCCGGGCGGATTCAGATTCCGGCAATCCGGGTCGGGCGAAGGTCCGTCGCGTCAACTTCCGACGCTAGGGAATTTCGTCGTGACAGAACATTTTCGGGTCGACGCCTTCCGCACCGCTGTGGAACAGGACCGCCGCCGCATGGCGCTGGTCTCGATCGAGCGCGAGGGGGAGATCGACGCCGATCTCGTGCGCCGGCTGCGCTACGACCTGTTTCGGGGCGATGCGCTGACGCAGGACGAGGCGGAGGCGCTGTTCTCCATCGAACGCAACGTGCGGCCGGAATGCCCGGAATGGCGTGAGTTGTTCGTGGATCTGATCGTCGATTTCCTGCTCTGGCAGCAGCGCCCGAGTGGCGTGTTGAACGAGGCGCAGGCCGAGTGGCTGGTCAGCCAGGCCGATTCCGCGCGGACGCTCACTGCCTTCGCCACCCTGGTAACGGCGCTCGAGGAAGCCCACCGCACGCCGGGCTGGTTCGCCGCCGCTGTGCGCGGCCGGGTCGCCAAGGGCTGGGCGGGGCCGGAAATCGCCCGGGCGGCCTAACCGTCAAGGATATGTAGACGAGGCGCGCGGCCTCCCTTAAAAGCGCCACACCTGTATTTTGCCGCAGTGCAGCGGCTTCTCGACGGTGGGCGCATGTTCAAGAAGATCCTGATCGCGAACCGCGGCGAAATCGCCTGCCGCGTCATCAAGACGGCCCGCAAGATGGGCATCAAGACCGTCGCGGTCTATTCCGACGCCGACAAGGACGCGCTGCACGTCGAAATGGCCGACGAGGCCGTGCATATCGGCCCGCCGGCCGCCGCCGAATCCTATCTCGTGATCGAGAAGATCATCGACGCCTGCAAGAAGACGGGCGCCGAAGCCGTGCATCCCGGCTACGGCTTTCTCTCGGAGCGCGCCGCCTTCTGTCAGGCGCTGAAGGATAACGGCATCGTCTTCATCGGCCCGAATCCCAAGGCCATCGAGGCGATGGGCGACAAGATCGAATCGAAGAAGTTCGCCAATGCCGCAAAGGTGTCGACCGTGCCGGGCTTTCTGGGCGTGATCGAGAGCGCCGACGAGGCGGTGAAGATTTCCGACGAGATCGGCTATCCCGTCATCCTCAAGGCGTCCGCCGGCGGCGGCGGCAAGGGCATGCGTATCGCCAATTCGCGCGAGGAGGTGAAGGAAGGCTTCGAGCGCTCGAAGTCGGAAGCCAAATCATCGTTCGGCGACGACCGCATGTTCGTCGAAAAATTCATCGTCAATCCGCGCCACATCGAAATCCAGGTGCTGGGCGACAAGCACGGCAACGTGATCTATCTCGGCGAGCGCGAATGCTCGATCCAGCGCCGCAATCAGAAGGTGATCGAGGAAGCGCCATCGCCGCTGCTCGACGAAGAGACCCGCCGCAAGATGGGCGAGCAGGCCGTCGCGCTCGCCAAGGCCGTGGACTACGATTCCGCGGGCACCGTGGAATTCGTCGCGGGCCAGGACAAGAGCTTCTACTTCCTCGAGATGAATACGCGTCTGCAGGTCGAGCATCCCGTGACGGAACTGATCACGGGCGTCGATCTCGTCGAGCAGATGATCCGCGTCGCCGCCGGCGAGAAGCTCGCGATCAAGCAGAGCGACGTGAAGCTGAAGGGCTGGGCGGTCGAGAGCCGCATCTACGCCGAAGACCCGACCCGCAACTTCCTGCCGTCGACGGGACGCCTCGTGAAGTATCGTCCGCCGGAAGAGGGCCACGAGGAAGGCGTGACGATCCGCAACGACACGGGCGTCTACGAGGGCGGCGAAATCTCGATCTATTATGATCCGATGATCGCCAAGCTGGTGACGCACGCCGGCGACCGCATCACGGCGATCGACGCGCAGGCGCGCGCGCTCGACGCCTTCTATATCGACGGCATCCGCCACAACATTCCCTTCCTGTCTTCGCTGATGCAGCACAAGCGCTGGCGCGACGGCGCGCTGTCGACGGGCTTCATCGCCGAGGAATATCCGGAGGGCTTTTCGCCGCTCGTCGCTTCCGGCGACACGGCGCATGTGATGGCGGCGGTAGCGGCGGCGATCGATCATGTCGCCAACGAGCGCAAGCGCCAGATTTCCGGCCAGATGCGCACGCAGCGCCCGGTCGAGTTCCTGCGCGACCGCACTGTGGTGCTGGGCGGCGAGCGCTACGACGTGTCGATCGACATCGGCGACGAGTCCGAACTCGTGCGCTTCGCCAATGGCGACGCCTATCGCTTGCTGTCGGACTGGGTTCCGGGCGAGCCCGTCTGGAACGGCATGGTCAACGATGAGCTGGTCGCGGTACAGGTGCGCCCGATCCTCAACGGCTATGCGATCGCCCATCGCGGCGTCTCGGTCGACGCCTGGGTCTACACGCGCGACGAGGCGCGTCTGGCCGCGTTGATGCCGGAGAAGAAGGCGGCCGACACGTCCAAGGCGCTGCTGTGCCCGATGCCGGGCCTCGTGAAGGCGATCTATGTCGCCGAGGGGCAGGAAGTGAAGGCCGGCGAGCCGCTCTGCATGGTGGAAGCCATGAAGATGGAGAACGTGCTGCGCGCCGAGCGCGACGTGACGGTCAAGAAGATCAACGCGAAGGAGGGCGATTCGCTCGCCGTCGACGCGGTCATCATGGAATTCGCCTGACGCCAAGGCGTTCCGATGCGGGGGCGGCGCGGACATGACCGCGCCGCGTTTCCTCGCGTCAGTTGACCTTCGCCCAGCTTTCGGCGTCGCACATCGACTGGCCGATCGCGCAGCCCTTGATGCTGAGTCCGGCGTTGGTGAAAGTCACGGTCCCATTGAACGTCATGATTGTCATCGACGGGTGTTTCATGTTTGCGCCCTGCCAGGAACCGCCCGTCTTGGTCATGCCGTGGCACATCTCGAAGCCCGCACGTTCGCCGGCCGTGATCTTGCAAAACAATTTGCCTCCAGAATTCGTCACCTTGACGATATCGCCGTTGGGCCGGCGGTAGGTTCCGCTCTCGGCGGCGCAGGCTGCGCCTGCCATAAGGGACAGTGCGACCACGCTCACGACGCGTGCGCACACCATGCGTGAAATCTTCATGTTTCCTCCCATGCCCGGCATTCTTGCGACCGCGGCAGGAAGAAGTTTCACATTCATATGTGTAAATATCAAGAAGTGTTCAGGCGACAGGTCGCCGCATCAGACGTGCGCGATATAGATGGCCGCGAACGCGACCACGACGAGCGCGATGCCGATCCCAAGGACGTAACGCACCCCGAGGCCTGCCCGTCCCTGCCTGGCCTGTTCCGCCGGTTTGACCTGTTGCTCCTGCATGATCGTCTCCCTCTTGCGTATATGAAACGCCAAAGGGAGCGCATGGTTTCGCAGTCGGTCGCTGCCTTAGCCGCCGATCGTCGTCGCCGGCGCCCGAGGTCATGCGCTTGAACCTCCCTGCGCGAAATTGCATCAGTCAAACGACGGGAAACGGGATCGCATGCCTTTCTATTTCGCCTACGGCTCGAACATGGACGCCGCCGCCATGCGAGCACGCTGCCCCAAATCGCGGGTGCTCGGGCGCGGGCGGCTCGCGCGCCACCGGTTCGCGCTGATGGCCGACGGCTATGCGACGGTTGCGCGCGATCCTAGCAGCGAGACGCACGGCGTGCTCTACGATCTCGCTCTGTCCGATATGCCTGCGCTCGACCGCTACGAGGAAGTCTCGCGCGGGCTCTATTCCAAGGCGATCCAGCCCGTGCTGCGGGCCGACGGCCGCCCGGCGCGGGCGATTGTCTACATCGGCGCCGCGCCGCCGGCCTCTGGCCCGGCGAAGAACGCCGACTACATGAAAGGCGTGATCGCCGCGGCGCGCAGCGCGGAACTGCCCGCGCCCTATGTCGATTTTCTGTGCGGCCTGCTATCAGGAGGCGGCGTTGCTGCGCCGCAGCGTCGGGCGATCAAATGGTCGCCGCCCACGTCCTGACCCAGTTCGCTTTCGAGGAGTTCGTCTTGAGCGCCAAGAGCCACCCGTCTTCGCCGCTCGTCCTGCATGACGTCGCGAGTCTTCGTGCGCAAGTTCGGGCGTGGCGGGCGGCGGGCGAACGCGTCGCGCTCGTGCCGACGATGGGCGCGCTGCACGCGGGCCATGTGTCGCTGGTGGAGGAGGGGTTCCGCCGCGCCGACCGGGTGATCGCGACCGTCTTCGTCAATCCCACGCAATTCGCGCCGACGGAGGATTTCTCCAAATATCCGCGCACGCTGCCGGCCGATGTCGAAAAGCTCGGCAGGGTCGGTTGCGACGTGTGTTTCGCGCCCGATGTCTCGCAAATGTATCCGGAGGGTTTCGCGACCACGGTGACGCTGGTGGGGCCTGCCAAGGTCGATCTGGAGGACCGTTTCCGTCCGACCCATTTCGCGGGCGTGGCGACGGTCGTGTCCAAACTGCTCAACCAGGCGCAGGCCGATTGCGCCATCTTCGGCGAGAAGGACTATCAGCAGCTGCGGGTGATCACGCGCATGGCGCGCGACCTCGACATTCCCACCGAGATCGTCGGCGCGACGACGGTGCGCGAGGCGGACGGGCTCGCCATGTCCTCGCGCAACGTCTACCTCTCGGCCGACGAGCGCGTGCGCGCCGCCGCCATGTATCGCGCGCTCAACCACGCCGCCGCCATGATCCGCGAGGGCGAGGTGATCGGCCACGAAATGACCGAAGCGCGCGAAATGCTGGTCGAGGCGGGCTTCATGGTCGATTACATCGAGGCCCGCCACGCCGAGACGCTCGAGCGGATCGCGCGGCGCATCGAGGGGCCGATCCGACTGCTGGCGGCCGCCAAGCTCGGCCAGACGCGGCTGATCGACAATATCGCGGTTTGACGATGCGGGCGGTTCGCCTCTTCGTTTCCGGCCGCGTCCAGGGCGTGGGGTTCCGCTATTTCGTCTCTGGCGAGGCGCGCGCGCTCGGGCTTGCGGGCTTTGTGCGCAATCTTCGCGATGGGCGCGTCGCGGCCGAGGTTTCGGGCCCGGCCGACCGGGTCGAGACACTGATCGCCGCCTGCCGGCGCGGGCCGCCGGGCTCGCGCGTCGACGGCGTCGAAATTGTCGAGTCGGAGGCCGAGACCCTGCCGGATCCCTTCGAAATCCGGCGCGACGGCTGAGCTTTACCGACTGTTGACCATCCGGGCGCAGAATGAAGCCCCTTTCCCGGAAAGCGCGATGCCCAGGCATTTCCTCTGGTTTCTGTTCGACTGGCGCGGCCGCGTCGCACGCGGGCCGTACCGGATCGCCGTGCTGGTGCTGGCGTTGTTCGTTACGGCCCTCGAGCTCGCGCCGGAGGGGCTGCACCGCCTGCTCGTCGGGGTACTGATCCTGCAACTGGTCGTACAGGCCGCGCTCGACGCCAAGCGCCTGCACGACATCGGTTTCAGCGCCATGTGGGTGGCCATATCGAGCCTCGGCTGCATCGCAGGCGCCGCCGCGCTCGCTTCGCAGGCGCCGGAAGCGCTGGAGCTGATCGGTCAGCACGTTCATGAAATTCTCGGACCGGCCGCCGACAAGGGCGGGCCGCTGGCGATCGCGCTCGCCGGGCTCGAGGCCGCCGCGCTGCTGCGGACTTCGCTGCTGTGGATACCCAAGTCGAATGCGGGCGGCGACGCCTACGACTATGCGCCGGGTCTGCGCGGCGCGGATGCCGCCGAAACGGGATCCAAGCTCGACGCCGACGCCCTGATCGCACGCGCACTGGCCGAAGAGCAGGCGCGCGCCGCCGACGCCATGGCACCGACAGCGCCGCTGTCGCGCTCGAAATCCTTCGGCTCGGGCGGCCCGCGAAAAACATTCGGCGCGCGCAAGTCGGCGTAAGCGTCAGGCCGCGACGGTCGGCCCGAAAATCTCCTCGAAGGCGCTGCGCAGCGCGACATCGACGTCATGCATGGTCACGGGTAGGCCGAGGTCGGCAAGGCTGGTGACGCCGTAATGCCTGTCCCGTACGCCGCAGGGCGTTATCCCCGAGAAATGCGTGAGATCGGGCTCGACGTTGAGCGAAATGCCGTGGAACGTCACCCACTGGCGCACGCGGATGCCGATGGCGGCGATCTTGTCCTCGGCCATTTCGCCCGACAGCCCCGCGGGCTTGTCGGGGCGGCGCGTCCAGACGCCGACGCGGTCCTCGCGGCGTTCGCCCTTCACGTTGAAGGCGGCGAGCGATTCCATGATCCAGGCCTCCAGCGCCGCCACGAAGGCGCGCACGTCCTGTTTTCGGCGCTTCAGGTCGAGCATCACATAGGCGATGCGCTGGCCGGGCCCGTGATAGGTGAATTGCCCGCCGCGCCCGGTTTCGAAGACGGGAAAGCGCGCGTCCAGCAGGTCGCCCGGCTTGGCCGAGGTGCCGGCGGTGTAGAGCGGGGGGTGTTCGAGCAGCCAGACGCGCTCTGCCGCCTCGCCATGGGCGATCTGCGCGGCGCGCGTCTCCATTTCGGCCAGCGCCTGTTCGTAGGGCACGAGCGCGTCCGAGACCGCCCATTCGACCGGCGGCGCGCCGGGGCGGGCGAGAAAGCGCGCGGAAAGCGCGTCGCGGGAAAGCTGCAGTGTCACGAGACTGCAATAGCGCGGCTTTGAGGCCTTGTCAGTCTCATGGGCGTTTGGTAGACGACACGCGCCGATGCAGAGCGCTTCAGCGCGCTGCGTCCGGGCGGCCATGGCGGAATTGGTAGACGCGCTAGCTTGAGGTGCTAGTCCTTTAACCGGGGTGGAAGTTCGAGTCTTCTTGGCCGCACCAAGCGCCTTACCAGCGCAGACGACAAAAGCCCGGTTCGCGAGAACCGGGCTTTGTTTTTTGCGGTTGTCTGGCCGGGACGACGTTTCTCAATTCGACGCGAAGCAGTACAGCAGCCCGCCGCCGCCGGTCGCGTTGAGCGCCGGAATGCTGCAGCCGCGGCTGGGGTGCGACGAATTCCAGGAATGCGAGGGCACGTCGTCGCGCAGGCCCATGCGGTCGGAATGGCCGACCATGGCCGAACCTTCGCCGCCCTTGGTCCAGTTGCCGCAGGTCATGTCCTTGCCGGCGGGCAGGGCCTTGCCCTCCATGTCCGAGCCGGTGAGCACATCGTGATTGTTGTTGTTGAAGCCGGCGCCGGCGATCTTGCGGCCGCCCTCGGTCAGGGCGTTGTCGAGCGATAGCTTGGCGTCCTTGTGCAGCTCGTCGAGATTGGCGGCGATCTGGACGCCCTTGGCGTTCTTCCATGGGCCCTTGCCGATACGGTCGCGGGCATTGACCGCGCCGGCGCCCTGTGTGGACAGGTAGGCCCGCCAGGTCTTGGCGCCTGCGCCGGCCGTCGTGGCCAGTGTCTGGCAGTGCTTGTCGGCGCCTTCGAGGCCGCCGAGATTGGCGCCGTCGGGGCCGGGCTTGGACGTGACGAAGAAGGTCATGTCCGGAAACTGCGGCGGGCCTTGCTGCGCGACCGCGACGCTGGCCCAGAGCGCGCCAGACAGAATGGCCGACAGCCCGATGATTTTGCGATTTTGCATGTTTGTCCTTCCTCCCTGTCTACATGCAGGGATCTCAGGTCGATGCGCGGCGACGGTCAAAACACGATGTCGTGAGAACGGCCGCGCCGGCGCCAGCGGCGCCTTGCCATGTTGCAAACGCGCTTGTCGGGCGCGCTCGGGCTGCGCCACTATGCTGGGAAAGCAACGCAAACGAGGAATCGCCCGTCATGAGTTCTTCATCCCGTCCCGTGGCCGTCGTCACGGGGTCGTCGACCGGCATAGGCGCGGCTACCGCGATCAAGTTCGCCGAGAGCGGCTACAACGTGGTCATCAATTATTCGCGCGATCCGGCGCCGGCGCTCGAGGTCGCGACCGCCTGCCGCAAGGCGGGCGCCGAGGTCGAGACGATCAAGGCCGACGTCTCGTCCGACGCCGACTGCAAGATGATGGCCGAGATGGTGGAAAAGCGCTGGGGCGGCGCGCGGCATCTCGTGAACAATGCGGGCCGCACCAAATTCGTGGCGCAGCGCGATCTCGACGGGCTGAGCGCGGAAGACTTCCAGTCGATCTACGCGGTCAACGTTATCGGCGCCTTCCAGATGTCGCGCGCCTTCGCGCCGCTGCTGCGCAGGGAAAAGGGGGCGGCGATCGTCAATGTGTCGTCGATCGCCGCCGTCATGGCGCGCGGCTCGTCGATCGCCTACATGGCCTCCAAGGGCGCGCTCAACACGCTGACGATGGCGCTCGCGCGCGCATTGGGGCCGGAGATTCGGGTCAACGGAGTCGGACCCGGCATGATCGAATCGGACTGGCTGAAGAACGGCTACGGCGCGGACGCCTACGAGGCGATGGGCAAGATGTATCGCGATACGGCCGCGCTCAACGCGACTATCTCGCCGGAGGACGTAGCCCAAACGATCTACGGGCTCTGCACGGCTTTCCCGAAGACGACGGGCGAAACCGTGCTAGTGGATGCAGGTTTCCGCATCCAGAAGGCGTAGTCATTTGAGCAATCAGAACGGCGGCGATCTCGCCGGAATGCAGACGACCGTCGGCGAGGGGGTCGCGCGGCGAGGCAACGGCCTTTCGCAATGGCTGGGTCGCGCCATGCTGCGGCTCATGGGCTGGACCGTACAGGGGCCGATCGCCGACGTGCCGAAAATGGTGATGATCGGCGCGCCGCACACGAGCAACATGGACGGCGTGCTGGCCATCGCCACGCTCACCGCCTACCGGCTGCGCGCGGGCACGATGATCAAGGACACGGCGTTCAAGGGCGCGATGGGGCCGATCCTGCGCTGGTTCGGCGCCATTCCGATCAATCGTCGCGCGGCGGGCGGCGTCGTGGGCGCGAGCGTCGGCGCCTTTCGCGACAACGAGAAACTGATCCTGCTGATCGCGCCGGAAGGTACGCGCAGCAACGCCGAGGAGTGGAAGCGCGGCTTTCATCTGATCGCCGCATCCGCCGGCGTGCCGATCCTGCCGGCGGCGATCGACTACGTGCGCAAGCGCATCACCTTCGGCCCGCCGGTCTACACGACCGACGATTACGAAGGCGATCTGGCGCGAATTCTCGAATTCTATCGTCTCTACGGTTCGCCGCGTCATCCGGAGCGCGCCTCGGCGCCGATCTGCCGGGTGCTCGGCCTGCCGGTCAAGGCGACGACTGCGCAGCCGAATGCGTGACAAAATCAGGGAGAGGTTTCGCGCATGAGCAATGTCACGACGACCCACGGCGCCGGACACAACGAAGTCCTCTACGAGATCGAGGACGGCAATATCGCGTTGATCACGCTCAACGCGCCGGAGCGGATGAACACGATTTCCCGGGACATGCTCGGCGAACTGACGCGCCTGCTGGTGAAAGCCAATGAGGATCCGGCCGTGCGCTGCGTGATTCTTACCGGCGTCGGCCGCGCTTTTTGCGCAGGCCTCGATCTTCGCGAGGCGCGCGAGGGCGGGGGCATTTCGGCGGCCTCCAGCTCCACCAATCTCGATCTGCGCAACACGCCGCCCACGGTAATGTTCGAAATGGACAAGCCGACCATCTGCGCCGTCAACGGCGGCGCCGCGGGCTACGGCATGGACACGGCGCTCGGCTGCGATATCCGCATCATGGCGGAAAGCGCGAAAATGGCGGCGGCCTTCGTCAAGCGCGGCGTGGTGCCGGAATCCGGCGGCACCTGGTTCTTGCCGCGCATGATCGGCTGGGCGAAGGCGTCTGAACTGATCTTTACGGGCCGCACGCTTTCGGCGCGCGAATGCGTGGAGTGGGGCATCGCCAACGAAGTCGTCCCCGACGGCGAATTGATGGGCCGCGCCCGTGCGCTCGCGCGCGAAATCGCGGCCAATGCGCCGCTCGCCGTGCAGGCCGCCAAGCGCATGATGCGTATGGGGATGAACGAGACGTTCAAGGACCATGTGCACCACGTCTACCTGCAATTGCTGCCGCTGTTCCGGTCCGAGGACATGAAGGAGGGCGTGCGCGCCTTCATGGAAAAGCGGGAGCCGAACTTCTCGGGCAAGTGAGAGAGGCGGCATGATCTACATCGCGGCGATCGCGGCGATCGTCATTCTGCTCCTGCAATTCACCGACTCGATTCCCATGGCGAGCGTCGGCGGAGCGATGACGATCGCTATCGCCTATATCGGCGCGGCGCTGGCCGTCGGGATCCACGAAGCGTGGACGAAGAAGCGGGGCGTGTTCGGCTGGGTCGTCAACATCCTCGTCACTTTCGTCGGCGCTGTCGCGGCGGCGACGCTTGGCGGCGATTCGCTGGCCATGCTGCTCAGCGATGGCTCGGGGTCGCTGGCGGCGGCGGGCGGGGCGCGCTTTTCCATCGCGCTCGTCGGCGGGATGCTGATCACGTTGCTGGGCGCGTGGGGCGCGCTGTGGATCGTGAACCGCTGGCGGTCGTGATTCTCCCGCGATAGCGCGGGATCAGCCGGATTTCGCCTGCTGCAGCACGAAGACGCGCAGCGCCGACGACAGGTTGGCTTCGCCGCGCGCCGCGTCGACCTCGGCGACGAGCGAAGCCACGGATTGTGCGCGCTGTTCGGCGATCGCGCGCAATTCGCTCCAGAAGATTTCCTCGAGCGACACGCTGGTGCGATGGCCTGATATCGACAGCGAGCGCTTGACCACGCGCTGCGGCGCGGACTCATTCATCCGGTTTGTCGAGGCGATGGCCGTCGAGGCGGCGGGCGTCGAGCGTGCGCTGCGCCTCGGTTTCCTGACGTTCCGCCCTCGTGCGGCCGAAGGCGATGCGATTGTCGGCGGCTTTCGTCCCGGCCTCCTTGCGCGCGCGTTCCTTTCGCGCGCGTCGGAGGTTCACGACGTCGCCCATCAAGTGTTCTTCTTGCGGAAGGCGTCGATGGAGACGACCTTCGGCGAATCCTCGAGCGGCTCGGCCGGCGGCTCGACGGCAGGCTCGGAGGCGCTGCCGCGCGTCGGACGGGCGGCAGGGGCAGGGGCCTTCTCGGGCGGCGCCTCGGCAACCGGCTCGCTGGGTACGGCGGCGAGCACGGGCGCGGGTCCCGACTTCTCCTCGTCCGCGATCGCGTCCGGATCGTCGGCGGTGAATTCCGCTCCGAAATTGACGGAGGGATCGAAGAACCCGCTCACGGCCGCGAAGGGAATCTCCAGCTTTTCCGGCACGCGGCGGAAAGACAGGCCGACCTCGAAGTTCTGGTCGTGCACCTTCAGGTCCCAGAACTGGTGCTGGAGGATGATGGTCATCTGTTCCGGATATTCGGCGCGCAGCCGATCCGACATGACGACGCCCGGCGCGCCTGTCTTGAAGGTAATGTAAAAATGATGCTCGCCCGGAAGCCCATGCTGCGCGGCGTCGGTCAGCACCTTGCGGAAGATGCCCCGGAAGGCCTCCTGCACGAGCAGGTCGTATCTGATGTGGTCGGTCGCCATGATGCGGCGTTCGGCTTTCGGTTCCGCGTCCGCCAAGTCGGACGCCTGCATTTTGCGCCCGATTCGCCGGGCCCTCGCGACGCGCACGCTATACCCGAACCGGGTTGATGAGAAAGTGGAGGCTTCTGTTGCCAGGCGCCTCCGAGCCCCGCCTAGAAGGTGCTAACCCCCTAGGGCTTGATTCCCAGTACCTTCACCGCATTACGCGGCGACGGCCACCGGAGCATAGTTGTCGTTGGCAACTATAGGTTTGACCCGATAACGGCGGTATCATGCCGGGCAAAAGATCTTCCTTTACGCCCCCGTCGATCCTGTTTCGCCCCCGCCGCAACCCAGATCCGCAAAAATGCGAGGTCTGGGCTGGGGTGGAGGCGCCGGGTACCGCCCCCGGGTCCGGATGGTTTATTACGAAGCCTGTTTATCGCCATAGTCTTCTTGCGAAGACGGATCGAATATAGTGCGCTCCGCCCCGGAGCGAAAGGGCGCCCTGGAGAAGGCCGCGCCACTAAATCGCCGGAAAAATTAACATGAGAACCTTCGAGACGGTGTTCACCGGTCCGGATCGTGGTAGATAGTGGCCAATGATCCGCTCGACGTCAGCGCCACCGTCTTCGCATGCAACGGGTTCGGGACACACATCCGGAACCCACGCGCACGGCCCTGGCGGCTGCCAGCATCACGGCACGGAGTCGCATTGCGCGCATTGCGCCGTGCGCCCCTATTCCGCTTGCGGCGCACTGGAGCACGACGAACTCGCAAAGCTCGAAGCGCTCTCGCGGTCGAATTGCTACGCGCAGCGCCAGCAGTTGTTCGCGCAGGACGAGGACGCCCATTCCGTCTACAACATCACCTCCGGCTCCGTGCGGCTCTATCGCCTGCTGCCGGACGGTCGGCGGCAGGTAGTGGGCTTCGCGATACCCGGCGATTTTCTCGGCCTTTCGCTGGCGGAGCGGACCGTCTACGGCGCGGAAGCGTTGACTTCGGTGACCGTTTGCCGGTTCGACCGCGAGCAGTTTTCGTCGTTCGTGGACGAGCACCCGCAATTGCTGCGGCGCCTGTACGACCTCGCCAACCATGAGCTCAGCCTGGCGCAGGAGCAGATGGTGCTGATCGGCCGCCGCACGGCGGAGGAGCGGGTGATCTGTTTCCTTGTCGGCCTGCGCAAGCGCTGGTCGCATATCAACAATAATTCCGTGACCGTGCCGCTGCCGATGACGCGGCAGGACATCGCCGATTTTCTCGGACTGACCATCGAGACCGTCAGCCGCGCCATTTCCAAGCTGGCGCGCGAGCGGGCGCTGCTGGTGGTGCCGGATGGCGTGCGCCTGCTCGACGTCGCCCGCCTCGAGGCGGTCGCGGCGGGCTGAAGCCTGTCCACAGGGCGGTTCGCGCTTTTTGCCGGAATCGCGCTAGATTGCCCGCATGCGCCAATATCTCGATCTGCTTTCGCATGTGCTGCACGACGGCGTGGCCAAGGCCGACCGCACCGGCACCGGCACGCGCTCGATCTTCGGTCACCAGATGCGCTTCGACCTCGCCGACGGATTTCCGATGGTGACGACGAAGAAGCTCTACCTGCGCGCGATCGTGCACGAGCTTCTGTGGTTCCTGAAGGGCGACACCAACATCAAGTATCTCGCCGACAACAAGGTGACGATCTGGGACGAATGGGCCGATGAGAACGGCGATCTCGGTCCGGTCTACGGCAAGCAATGGCGCTCGTGGGCGGCGCCCGACGGCCGCACGATCGACCAGATCAGCGAGGTCGTCGAGGAGATCAAGCGCAACCCGTTTTCGCGCCGGCTCGTCGTCAGCGCGTGGAATCCCGCTGATCTACCAGCGATGGCGCTCGCGCCGTGCCATTGTCTGTTCCAGTTCCATGTCGCGGAGATCGACGGGCGCAAACGGCTGTCGCTGCAGCTCTACCAGCGTTCGGCCGACGTGTTCCTGGGCGTGCCCTTCAACATCGCGAGCTATGCGCTGCTGCTTGCCATGGTCGCGCAGGTCACCGGCTGCGAGGCCGGCGATTTCGTGCATTCCTTCGGCGATGCGCACCTCTACGACAATCACATCGAACAGGCGCAATTGCAGCTGACGCGTTCGCCGAAGCCGCTGCCGACGCTGCGCCTGAATCCGGCCGTGAAGTCGATCTTCGACTTCGCCTACGAGGACATTGCGATCGACGGCTACGAGGCCTGGCCCGCGATCAAGGCCGACGTCGCTGTCTGAGTTTTCGGTCCTCGTCGACGCCGACGCCTGCCCGGTGAAGGAAGAGGTCTACAAGGTCGCGCAGCGCAGGGGCGCGCGCGTCTTCGTCGTCGCCAATTCATTCATGCAGGTTCCGCGCGCCGATTTCGTCGAGCGCGTGATCGTGCCCGCAGGACCCGACGTCGCCGACGACTGGATCGCGGAGCGCGCCACGCCGTACACGGTCGTGGTCACACAAGACCTGCCTCTGGCGGATAGATGCGTGAAAAAGGGCGCGCGCGTCCTGTCGCCGAAGGGGCAGGAATGGACGCCGCAGAATATCGGCTCCGCGCTGGCGACACGCAATCTGATGACCGATCTTCGCTCGGCAGGCGAGACGACGTCCGGCCCGCCGCCGTTCGGGCCGCGCGACCGCTCGGCCTTTCTGTCGGCGCTCGATCTCGCGTTGACACGGATGGCGCGAGCAAAATGAAGGGGGCCGCATCCTGCGATACGGCGGTCTTCAAAAAAGGAAGAGGCCGTTCCTGTCGGAACGGCCTCCCGCATTGTCTTTGCCGGCTACAGCGGCGGATTACGCGGCACCGAACGATCCACGAGGAGTCCAGGCGCGCAAAGTCCGCCACGCAGACTTCGGCTGATGACAATGAGACACTGGATCACCTCCTTTCGGTTGGTTGACGACATCAAGAGACTAGGGCGATTCTCTAGAAGACGTAAACAGGAAGCGTGATGACGAAGATCGTTCTTGTGGCAGCCGTGGCGCGCAATGGCGCAATCGGCGTAAAAGGCGGGCTGCCGTGGCGGATACCGAGCGATCTCAAGCATCTGCGCGCGACGACGTGGGGGCGGCCGATGATCATGGGCCGCAAGACCTTCGATTCGATCGGCAAACCGTTGCCCGGTCGCGAATCGATCGTCGTCACGCGCGATGCTTCTTTCGCGCACGAAGGCGTGCATGTCGCGCGTTCGATCGATGACGCGATCGTGATCGGCGCCGCGCGCGCGCAGGCGATGGGCGTAGAGGAGATCATGGTGGTGGGCGGCGGCGAGCTCTATCGCGCCACGCTCGATCGTGCGGATCGCATCGTCCTGAGCGAGGTCGATCTCGCGCCGGAGGGCGACTCCTTCTTTCCCGCGCTGGACATGAGCCGCTGGCGCGAGGTCAGCCGCGAAACGCCGCCCAGAGGAGAAAATGACGACGCGGCGTTTACCGTGCGCGTGCTGGAACGCGTCTGACCCCGGAAAACTGGCTTCCCCGCCATTGCAAGCCTTCATGGCGCTGCATATCTGACCTGAAGATTGCGGGCGCCGGGAGGGGCGCCTATAAGTTTCGGGCCGTTTTGACGGCCAAGAGGGAAGGACAGGAATGCCCTGGAACAATCAGGACGGGCCGCGAAAGCCCGGTGGTCAGAATCCGTGGGGCGGGCCGCCCGGCCCGTGGGGCGGGGGACCCGGCGGGCCCGGCGGTACGCCGCCCGACATCGAGGATTTGCTGCGCCGCGCCCAGGACCGGCTGCAGGGCGCCATGCCCGGCGGCTTCGGCGCCAAGGGGTTGATCGCGTTCCTGCTGGTCGGCGTGCTGCTGTGGCTGCTATCTGGCTTCTACATCGTGGCCACCAACCAGGTCGGCCTCAACCTGCTGTTCGGCAAGTTCGTCGGCAAGACGAAGGAAGGCCTCAATTACAATCTGCCTTATCCGATCGGCTCGGTGATCAAGCTCGGCGTCACCGACTTCAACGCGATCGACATCGGCTCGGCGATGCGCCTCGACACGCGCACGCAGGTCGACATCCCCGAGGAAAGCCTGATGCTGACGGGCGATGAAAACATCGCCGACGTGAAGTTCCGCGTGATCTGGAAGATCGACGACCAGAAGCCCGAGGATTACGCCTTCAATATTTCCAATCCGCCGGCGACGGTGAAGGCGGTGGCCGAGAGCGCGATGCGCGAGATCGTCGGCCGCTCGCAGATCCAGAAGCTTCTGACCGCCGAGCGCAAGGTGATCGAACCGCAGTCGCAGGAGCTGATGCAGCGCGTGCTGGACGGCTACAAGGCGGGCGTGAAGATCATGCAGGTGCAATTGCTGTCGGTCGATCCGCCGGCTTCCGTGATTTCCGCCTTCCGCGACGTGACGGCGGCGCAGCAGGATCGCGACCGTCTGAAGAATGAAGCCGAAGGATACGCCAACAAGGTCGTGCCGGAAGCGCGTGGCCAGGCGGCCCGCATCCTCCAGGAAGCCGAAGCCTACAAGGAGCAGACTGTGGCCGAATCCAAAGGTCAGGCGTCACGCTTCACCCAGGTCTACGAGCAGTACAAGAAGGCGCCGCAGGTTACCCGCGAGCGCATCTATCTCGAGACCATGGAGCGCGTGTTCGGCTCGGTCGACAAGGTCATCATCGACAAGGGCGCGGGGCAGGGCGTCGTGCCCTATCTGCCGCTCGGCGAACTCAACAAGGGCAATGCGGCCGCGGGAGGCGCGAAATGAAATCGTCTCTCGGATTTGTTCTCGCGATCATCGGTCTCGCGATTCTCGCTGCAGCCTCGGGCGCGATGTTCCAGGTCGCGCAGACCCAGCAGGCGCTCGTCCTGCGCTTCGGCGCGCCGGTCGCCGGCCGTGGCCTGATCACCCAACCTGGTCTGCACTTCAAGATCCCGCTGATCGAGACCGTGGTGCGCATCGACAATCGCATTCTCGATCTCGAGGCGCCGCGACAGGAAATCATCGCGGCCGACAACCAGCGCATCGACGTCGACGCTTTCGTTCGCTATCGCATCGTCGATGCGTTGAAATTCTATCAGGCGGCGGGCAGCATTCGCGCGGCCAACAACTTTCTGGCGTCCATCCTGAATTCCGCGGTTCGCCGCGTGCTCGGCGAAGCCACGCAGACACAGATCGTGCGCGACGATCGCGCGGCGCTGATGGGCAAGATCAAGGAACAGGTCAACAACGAGAGCAAGAACTACGGCATAGCCATCGTCGACGCCCGCCTGCGACGCGCCGACCTGCCGCGCGAAATCTCGGAGAAGGTGTTCAGCCGTATGCAAGCCGAGCGTAAACGCGAGGCGAATGAATTCCGCGCGCAGGGTAACGAGCAGTATCAGAAGATAACGTCCAGGGCCGATCGCGACGCCATCGTCATCAAGGCGGAGGCGCAGCAGAAGGCCGACACGATCCGGGGCGCGGGCGACGCCGAACGCAACCAGGTGTTCGCGGAAGCCTTCGGCAAGGATCCGGACTTCTTCGCCTTCTATCGCTCGATGCAGGCCTACGATCAGTCGTTCAAATCAGGCGATACGCGTTTCGTCACATCGCCGGGCTCCGACTTCTTCAAATATTTCGGCAATCCCGCGGGCAAATGAGCTCTGCGGGCTTGCGTGGCGGTGTCTTGGTTTCGCCGCGATTCGCACTGACTTTCCCGCGAAAGCGGGCTGAATTCGGGAGTTGAACATGTCGCAGGTTGTTTCGACGCGTCGTCTGGCGCGTCCTGTGGCCGCCGCCGGGCTCGCGCTGGCGCTGGCCGTGGGAGGCGCGGCGACATTCGCGCCGCCGGTGACGCCGGCTTTCGCGCGCGCAGCGCCGGATTCCTTCGCCGATCTGGCCGCGCAGGTCAGCGGGGCGGTGGTCAATATTTCCGCGACGCAGACTATCGAGGCCAAGCGCGGCGGCGGCCCGCAGTTCCAGCCGGGCACGCCCTTCGACGATCTGTTCGAGGAGTTCTTCAAGCGTCGCGGGCAGCAGGGCGCGGAGCCGCCGCGTCAGCGCCGTTCCAATTCGCTCGGCTCCGGCTTCGTCATCGACTCGTCGGGCATCGTCATCACCAACAATCACGTGATCGCCGACGCCAACGAGGTCTACGTGATTTTCACCAACGGACAGAAGCTCAAGGCCGAGGTCGTCGGCAAGGACGCGAAGGTCGACGTCGCGGTGTTGCGCGTGAAGCCCGAGAAGCCGCTGACCGCGGTCAAGTTCGCCGACAGCGACAAGGCGCGTGTCGGCGACTGGGTGATGGCGGTCGGCAATCCATTCGGGCTCGGCGGCTCGGTCACGGCGGGCATCGTTTCGGCGCGCAACCGCAACATCGATAGCGGCCCCTACGACAATTACATCCAGACCGACGCGGCGATCAACAAGGGCAATTCCGGCGGCCCGCTGTTCAACATGGACGGCGACGTGATCGGCATCAACACCGCGATCCTGTCGCCGTCGGGCGGCTCGATCGGCATCGGCTTCGCGACGCCCGCCAATACGGTCGTGCCGATCATCGAGCAGTTGCAGAAATACGGCGAGACGCGGCGCGGCTGGCTCGGCGTGCGCATTCAGAACGTCGACGATTCCATCGCCGAGAGCCTCGGCCTCGGCAAGGCGCGCGGCGCGCTGATCGCCGGGGTCGACGACAAGGGGCCCGCCAAGCCCGCGGGCTTCAAGGCCGGCGACGTCATCGTGAAGTTCGATGGCAAGACGGTGGATCAATCGCGCGACCTGCCGAAGATCGTCGCGGGAACGCCGATCGGCAAGGACGTCGACGTCGTGATCGTGCGCGACGGCAAGGAGCAGACCAGGAGCGTGAAGCTCGGTCGTCTCGAGGATGGCGAGAAGCAGGCCAAGAACGGACCCAGCCGTCGCGACAGCGATACGAACGACAATGCGGTCAAATCTGCACTCGGCATGGATTTCGCCACGCTCGGAGACAGCCTGCGCGCGAAGTACCAGATCAAGGACAGCGTGAAGGCCGGCGTCGTGATCACGCGCGTCGATCCCTCGTCGAACGCAGCCGAAAAGCGGCTGCAGCCCGGCGAGGTCATTGTCGAGATCAACCAGAAGGCCGTCAGCAATCCTTCGGACGTTCAGGACGTTCTCAAGGGGCTGAAGAAGGACGGCAAGAAATCGGCGCTGCTGCTCGTCGCCAATGCGGCCGGCGAAGTGCGCTTCGTGCCGGTGACGATCGACTGATCGTCGTTTCCTTCTCCCGCAAGCGGGAGAAGGAGTTCAGGCCTCCAGAAACCGCAGCACTTCCGCGAACAGGGCATGGCGCTCGTTTTCGAGCGCCATCGAATGCGTGCCCCGCCCGAGAAGGACGAGCTTCTTCGATTTCGCGCGCGTGAGCAGCGGGAAAATCCTGTTGGCCATGGAGGTCGGCGTGTCGGCGTCCCATTCGCCGATGACGATCAGCACAGGGCATTCGATCCGCGAGGGATCCCAACTCGGCGCATCCTTCATCCAGTAGCGGCCGGCGTCGAAGACCACGCCGTTCGGCGCGCGCAGAACCGGCGGGTTCATCGCGGCGCCTTGCGGGTCGGTGGCCTGCGCGGCCTGCCAGAAGGCGTCGAATACGCCGTCGGGAATGAGCGCGCCCTTCGCATCTTCCGGCACGCCGCGCAGCCAGCGCTGCCTCGCCTCGTCGCGCGTCACGCCGCGCCATGCGCCGAGCTTGCCGGAGGGGTCGCCGATCGTCGGCGTCCCCTTGATCAACCAGAGCGGCGCGAACAGCGTCAGCTTGTTCACGCGTGCGAGATGGTCCTGGGTGTAGCCGGCCATGATCGCCGTGCCCCAGGACCAGCCGAGCAGGTTGAGCCTGTCGAGCCCGTTTCGCGCACAAATGAATTCAACGACGGCGCTCACGGCGAGGATTGCCGTATCCGTCATGATGACAGGGCCCGCTGCCTCGGCGGGTCCTTCCAGTTCCTTCGGGCGATCCGAGCAGCCGTAGCCTGGCAGGTCCATGACCCAGACATCGAAGCCGGCATTCGCCAGATGATCCATCCAGGAAAGGCCCTCGATCGGCAGGTCGAAGGCGACGCTCGCCGGATAGGTCGCGCCATGCACCATCAGGAGCGTGCGTTCGGGACCGAAGGAGGCGATGTCGGCCCTGCGCTTGTTGCGCATGAACACGTTCAAACCGGCATTGGGCAGCGGCGTCGTGAATTCGCGCATCTCGATCTTCGTCGCCATTATGCCGGTCCTCCCGACTTTTCAGGTTTCGGTTTGTTCATGTCGCGCACGCGCTTGGACATTTTGATGCCGCGCGTCTCCTTGCGCCGGTCGCCGTGCGGCTGCAGGAATTTGCGATATTCGTCGCGCTTCTCGTGGATGGAGGCGATGACGAAGCCCATGGGCACGCCGATGTCGACGAGCACGGCTTCGGCAAGCTGCAAGCTCGCCTCGATCGTTTCCGGAATCGCGTCGGTGACGCCGAGTTCGTAGAGATGGGTCGCATGTACCGCGTCGCGCGCGCGGGCGACGATGGTGAGTTCGGGGCGCGCCGCATGCGCGAGCGTCACGACCTTCTCCACCGCGGACGGAGCGTCCATGGTGACGACGAGCGCGCGCGCGCCGGCGAGACCGACGCGTTCGAGAAATTCGGGGCGCGTGGCGTCGCCCCAATAGACCTCGACGCCGTCGGCGCGGGCTTTGGCCACCAGTTGCGGCGTGCCGTCGACGGCGACGAAGGGGATGTCGTGACGCTTCAACATGTCCGAGACGAGCCGTCCGACCCGTCCGTAGCCGACAATGACGACGCGCTGGTCGGCTATGCTGGCGGCCGGCGCGAGATGGCCGAATTCCGCCTCCTCGCTGGCGCGCGATTTCGGGGTTCGCGCGCCGATCGCGCCGAGCAACGGGATGGCGGTCATAGTCAGCGTGACGATCAGCAGCAGATCGCCGCCCGCCTGGTCGGGAATGATCCTGGCCGCCATGGCCGCGCCGATCATCAGGAAGGCGAATTCGCCGCCGGGCGCGAGCAATAGCGACATTTCGCGCGCGACCGGCGCCGCAAGCCGGAAGGCGCGGGCGAGTACATAAAGGATGGAGGCCTTGATGACCACGAGGCCGAGCGCGAAGCCCAGAATGACGAGCGGTGCCTCGACGACTCGCGCGAAATCGAGATGCGCGCCAGTCGAAAGGAAAAAGAGGCCGAGCAGCAACCCTTGAAAGGGCGCGATCGTGACCTCGATCTCGCGCCGGAATTCAGTTTCCGCAAGCAGCAGGCCGGCGATGAAGGCGCCGAGCCCCATCGACAGGCCGGCGGCGCCGCTCGCCACGCTGGCGCCGACGACGACGAGCAGGCAGGCGGCCATGAAGAGTTCGGTCGAGCCCGCAGCCGCGACCAGTTGAAACAAGGGGCGCAGCACGAGCCGCCCGCCGGCGACCAGCACGAAAAGCGCGACGACCGCAGGGGCCCATGTCCAGAAAAGCTGGGCGCTGTCGAGAGGGCCGCTCTTGGCGTCGAGCAGAGGCACCATGAACAGGAGCGGCGCGACCATGAGGTCCTGGAAAAGCAGCACCGAGAAAGCGGCGCGGCCGGCTGCGCGATTGAGGCGCTTGCGCTCAGAGAGAACAGACAGAACGATCGCGGTCGAGGACATCGACAGCGCGGCGGCGCAGAGGAGCGCGCGGCCCCAGCCAAGTTCGAGCCATGCGCCGACCTGCAGCGTGAGCAGCGCCGTCGTGACCGCGACCTGCGCGGCGCCGAGGCCGAAGACGAGGCGACGCATGCGCATGAGGCGGTCCCACGACAATTCGAGACCGATCATGAAGAGCAGGAAGACCACGCCGAGTTCGGCGAGCTGGCTCGCGCCCGCGCCGCCGCCGATCGATATCGCGCCGAAGAATGGATGCGTCGTCGCGAGTCGCCCGACGCCGAAAGGCCCGAGGATCGCGCCGGCGATCAGAAAGCCGAGCACGGGGCTAATGCGCAGGCGCCGGAACAGGGGCACGACGACGCCCGCCGTGATCAGGAAGATCAGCGGCTGACGCCAGGTTTCCCAGTGAAATTCCGCGTCCATCTGTGCTCCGGCTGGCGATTCAGCCTTGCGACTATAGCCGGAGGATGGCGGACGGCGGGAAGAAATGGACCGCGAGCCGTCAGGCTCGCATTTTACGCATGAATGCGAGCCTGACGGCTCGCGGTCCGGTTACTCCACGAATTCGACGCGTGAAAAGCCTTGCGCGTAGAGCAGCGCGGTGAGATCCGCGTGATCGATGCGCGCGTCCGCCGCCGCCGCCACCGCGGGCTTGGCGCGGAAAGCCGCGCCGAGGCCGGCCTCGCGCAGCATCGGCAGATCATTGGCGCCGTCGCCGGCGGCGAGCGTTTCGAGCTTCGACAGGCCGCGCGCGTCGCGCATTTCGATAATCGAGGAGAGCTTGGCCTCGGCGCCGAGAATCGGTTCTTCCACGCGGCCCGCGAATTTGTCGTTCTCGACGACGAGGCGGTTGGCGCGATTCTCGTCGAAGCCGACCGTGGCCGCGATCCTGCTCGTGAAGACGGTGAAGCCGCCCGAGACAAGCGCGGTATAGGCGCCATGCGCGCGCATGGTGCGCACCAGCGCTTTGGCGCCGGGTGTAATCGTGATGCGTTCGGCGATCACCTTGTCCGGCACATCGGCCGCGAGCCCGGCGAGCAGCGCGACGCGCTCGCGCAAAGCCGGCTCGAAGGCGATCTCGCCGCGCATGGCGCGCTCGGTGATAGCGGCGACATGGGTTTTCAGGCCGACGAGATCGGCGAGTTCGTCGATGCATTCCTGGCCGATGATGGTGGAATCCATGTCGGCCACGAACAGTTTCTTGCGCCGGCCTTCGAGCGGCTGCACGACGATGTCGACGGGGGCGTGATCGAGAGCCGCGCGCAATGTGGTTTCGACCTCGACGATCTCGAAACCGTCGTCGGGCGCGAAGGCGATATCGGCGGCGATTTCCGCATCGAGCCATTTGACCGGCGCCGCATTGGCGAGCGCGGCGCGAGCGCGCTGGGCAAGCGCCTCGGTCAGAATCGGCGCCTGCGGATTGCAGACGAGCGTGGCGACGTGAGAAAGGGTTTTGGACATAGGTCGATCGAACGGAAACTCGAATGGGGCGGATGCGCGCCATCCTCATCGCAGGCCCGACGGCGAGCGGCAAGTCCGCCGTCGCGCTGGGGCTCGCGCGCGCGACCGGCGGCGTGGTGGTCAATGCCGATTCCATGCAGGTGTATGCGGACCTGCGCATCCTGACGGCGCGGCCGAGCCCGGCCGACGAGGCCGCCGCAGAGCACCGGCTCTACGGCCATGTCGACGGCGCCGTGAACTACTCCGTCGGGCGCTGGCTCGACGATTTTTCCGCCCTGATGGCGGAGCTCGACAGGGCAGGGCGGCTCGCGATCGTCGTCGGCGGCACGGGCATGTATTTCAAGGCCGTCACGCAGGGCCTGTCGGATATTCCGCGCACCCCTGACGACGTGCGAGCGCGGGTGCGGGCGCAGGCCGAGGGCGTCGCGCCGGCCGAGCTCCACGCGCGGCTGGCCGCGCGCGATCCGCAGACGGCGGCGGGGCTGAAACCCACCGATCCGCAGCGCATTCTTCGCGCGCTCGAGGTGCTGGAGGCCACAGGCAAGCCGCTGGTCGCCTTTCAGGGCGCGCGCGCCGCGCCGCTGCTGGCGGCGGGATCGTGGCGCGGGTTCTTTCTCGCGCCGGAGCGGGAGGTCGTGCGCGCGGCGATCGACGGGCGGTTCCTGACCATGATCGAGGCCGGCGCACTCGACGAGGTCGCGCGGCTCGCAGCGCAAAACCTTGATCCGGCTTTGCCGATCATGCGCGCGCATGGCGCGCCCGCGCTCATGGCTTTCTTGCGCGGAGAGATGTCGATGGACGAGGCGATTGCGCGCGGGCAGGCGGATACGCGGGCCTACGCCAAGCGGCAGTTCACTTTCGCGCGTCACCAGTTGCCGGATTTCCGCTGGCTCGCGCCGGAAGGGGCGGGCGCGGAGATCGCGCGCGAAACCTGAAGTCCGCAAGATTTATCAAGTCGGCCTTTGCTAGCCTTCTACATCGGAGAACGAAGTCGATGACGAAGGGATTGACCAGAGGCGATTACGATGCGCGCCTCGACCGCGTGCGCGACCATATCTACGATCATCTCGATGAGGATCTGGATTTCGCGCGGCTCGCCGAGGTCGCCTGCCTCTCGCCGCACCACTGGCATCGCATCTATCACGCGCTGCACGGCGAGACCGTGTTCGCGACGGTGCGGCGGCTGCGCCTGCAACGGGCGGCCTATGAGCTGAAGCAGACGACCTTTTCGGTCGAACGGATCGCGGCGCGCGCGAAATACGACAGCGCAGCGGCATTTTCCCGTGTCTTCAAGGAGAAATTCGGCATGCCGCCGGCGCGCTACCGGCGCGAGGGCGGCTATGCCAAAGCCACGATCGCTCAACCATTGAAAGGACATGTCATGCAGGAGATCGGCATCCGTCAGGCGCCGGCGTTGACCGTCGCCGGCATCCCGCATCGCGGCCCCTACATGGAAATCGGCCGCGCCTTCGACCAATTGCACAACGTCATCACGACGCGCGGGCTCTACGGCCCCGGTCAGCATAATGTCGCGGTCTATTTCGACGAGGCCGCGATCACGCCGCCAGAAAAATGCCGGTCGCTCGCGGGGCGCTCGGTCGGACCGCAAGCGCCGATCGAGCCGCCGCTCGAGAGGCTCGAACTGGCGGCCGGCGAGCACGCGGTGCTGCGCCATCGTGGCCCCTACGCGGAACTCGGCGCGGCCTATGACTGGCTGTTCGGCGTCTGGTTGCCGGGCTCGGGCCGCGAGGCGGCCGACCGGCCGTGCTACGAAATCTATATCAACACGCCGATGGACGCGGCGCCCAAGGATCTGATCACCGACATATATCTGCCATTGAAGTAGCCCGGGCGGTGACGCATTCTCCCCGCCACAAGGGGAAACGCATGAAACTCTACGATCTCAAGAACGGCCTCAATCCGCGCCGCGTCCGCATATTCCTGGCCGAGAAGGGCATTTCGATCCCCTCCGAATTCGTCGACATGATGAAGGGGGAGAACAAGGCGCAGACCTATCTCGCCATCAACCCGATGGGCCTGATGCCTGTGCTGGAATTCGACGACGGCACGCATCTGGCCGAATCCATCGCCATCTGCCGTTATTTCGAGGAATTGCATCCGCAGCCGCCGCTGTTCGGGACGACGACGCTGGAACGCGCGCAGATCGAGATGTGGAACCGGCGGATGGAGCTGGAAATCCAGCTGCCGATCCAGGACGTGTTCGTCCATCTCAATGCGTTCTGGGCGGGTCGCCGGCCGCAGGTGCCCGAATATGGCCGGGTGCAGCAGGCCCGCGTGCTGGAGCGCATGGCCTGGCTCAACCGCGAACTCGCCGACCGCCCCTATATCGCGGGCGATCACTACACGGTCGCCGACATTACCGCGCAATGCGCCTTCGTGATGGGCAAGGGAACGGGCTCGAAAATCCCCGACGACCTGACCAATCTGATCCGCTGGTTCGATCTCGTGACAAGCCGGCCGACCGCTCGGGCATAAGGCTTTTCCCCGGCAGGATGCGCCGTGCTAGCTTTCTGGCGCGGCGCTTTCGGGGCCGGGGGTCATTTCATGCGTCTGATTTTTGCAATTGCTTTGAGCCTTTCGGCGGCTGCGCCCGCCGCGATCGCCATGCCTTTGGCCAAGGCGCCCATGCCAGCAGTTTCGTCGGCGAACGAGGCGATCATAGCGGTCGCCAAGAAGCGGGCGCCGGCCAAGGCCCGGCCGAAGGCCAGGGCGCGCAAGGCGCGGCGTGGCGAGCCCGATCTCGGCGGAATCCATCCGCTGGTCGGCAGCGGCGACTACTGAAATCCTGCCGGCGCGCGGGGCTGGCTCGAAAACAATCGCAAGTCCCGCCGAATCTGGTCTAAGTGGCGCCGCGATATCTCGCGCGTTGCGGTGACCCATGGCCGAAAACCCCGAAGCAACCAGAGGCGAAGACGCCGTTTGGCCCTTCCGCGACGAGGACGGCGCGCTGCGGGCCGAATTCGTCGCCTCGGTGGAAAAGGCCATCGTCGGGGCGGATGCCGAAAAGCTGCTGGCGCTCGCCGGCGAGATGCACGAAGCGGACATGGGCGACCTCATCGAGGCGCTCGAACAGGACAGCCGGCCGCGCCTCGTCGAACTTCTGGGCGACGCATTCGACTTCGCCGCGCTGACGGAAGTTCCCGAACACGTCCGCGACGAAATCCTCGAGGAACTGCCGACCGAAACAGTCGCCGAGGGCGTCAGCGAACTCGAGCACGACGATGCGGTCGCGCTGCTCGAAGACCTCGATCGTTCCGATCGGGAGGAAATTCTTCAGGCCATGCCGGCGGTCGAACGCTCGGCGCTGCGACGTTCGCTCGATTACCCCGAGAAATCCGCGGGACGCCTGATGCAGACGACGCTGGTCGCCGCGCCGCCCTTCTGGACAGCGGGGCAGGCGCTCGATCATCTGCGCGAGGGCGACCAGGAGGACCTGCCGGACAATTTCTTCGAAATTTTCGTCGTCGATCCCGGCCATCGCCTGCTCGGCAATGTCTTTCTCGACAAGCTCGCCCGCACGCCACGCTCGACGCGGCTCGACGCGATCATGCAGGACCGCCGCCATGTCCGCGTCGATGAAGACGAGGAAGAGGTGGCGCGCATGTTCGAGCGCTACAACATCGTTTCCGCGCCCGTCGTGGACGAGGCGGATCGTCTGGTCGGCGTCATCACCATCGACGATATCGTCGACGTCATCCAGGAAGCCGCCGACGAGGACATCAAGGCGCTGGGCGGCGTGAGCCGCACCGAGGAACTGAGCGACCCGATCTTTTCGATCGCGCGCGGGCGGTTTGTCTGGCTGTTCGTCAACTTGCTGACGGCCTTTCTGGCTTCGTCCGTGCTCGGCCTGTTCAAGGGCGAGCTGGAGAAGATGGTGGCGCTGGCCATTCTCGCGCCGATCGTCGCCAGCCAGGGCGGCAATGCCGCCACGCAAACCATGACCGTGGCCGTGCGGGCGCTGGCGACGCGCGAATTGTCGCGGGCCAATGGCCTGAAGATCATCTTTCGTGAATTTCTGGTGGGCGCGCTGAATGGTCTCGCCTTCGGCGTCCTGACCGGCATCGGGGCCGCGCTCTGGTTCGGCCTGCCGGCGCTCGGCTTCGTGATCGCGGCGGCCATGCTGACCAATCTGATCGCGGCGGCGTTCGGCGGCATTCTGGTGCCGCTCACGCTGGAACGGCTCGAGATCGACCCGGCGGTCTCCTCCGGCTCCTTCGTGACCACGGTGACGGATATCGTGGGGTATTTCTCGTTTTTGAGCTTCGCGACGCTGTATTTCGGGCTAAGGTGACGCTGCGCCCGGCGGAGGCTCCTCCGGGGACCGCGCATTAACGACTCGTTACCCCGTGAGGGATAATTTGCGCCGATGATGCGTACCATCGATCTCCGCCTGCCGCGCGTTCTTGCGGCTTTTGCCATCGCCACGACGCTAGCGGCGCCGCTCGCGGGCTGCGGCTCGGGCGTAGATTCCCAGCTTTCCGGCAAGTCGCGTTTTCGCAACGCGGCGATTTCCTATGCGCCGACGCACAAGGTGAAGCCGAGCGAGGCGCTCGACCATAGCAGGGATTTCGAGATCCACGGCATCGACGTCTCGAAATATCAGGGCAATATCGACTGGCAGGCGGTCGCCAATTCCGACGTGCAATTCGCCTGGATCAAGGCGACCGAGGGCGCCGACCACATCGATTCCAAGTTCCGCGAGAACTGGGCCGGCGCGAAAGCCGCCGGCGTGCCGCGGGGCGCCTATCATTTCGTGTACTGGTGCCGCCCCTGGCAGGAGGAGATGGCCTGGTTCAAGTCTAACGTGCCGCGCGAGCCGGACGCCCTGCCGCCCGTGCTGGACGTGGAGGCGACGCCGACCTCGCGCACCTGCAAGCGCACGATCTATCCGGAACAGGCGATCCCGGAAATGAAGCTGATGCTTCAGGAGATGGAGCGCTATTACGGCAAGCGGCCGATCATCTACACGACGGTCGACTTCTACGAGTCGATCCTCGCCAACGGCGCGCTGACCGAATATCCGATCTGGGTGCGATCGACCAAGCATCGCCCGCATGTCCGCTACGGTTCGCGCAAGTGGCATTTCTGGCAGTACCAGTCGGACGGCGCGGTGCCGGGCATCGTCGGCAAGGTCGACCGCAACGTGTTCCATGGCTCGCCGAAGGAATGGCAGACCTGGCTCGCCAGCAATTGAGCGCGAAGCGAATAGCGAGTAGCCCATAGGGTGGGGGCAACGGCCAAGCTGGGCTCGCCTCGCCTTTCGCCTCGCCTTGCGCCGGATTTCTTTCATGCTCGAAAACCAGTTCAGTCGCACCGCGCTCGGCGCGGCCCTGCACCGCGCCGCGCACCAGACACTGGAGCGCGGCCTCGTTTTTCAGGACCCCTTCGCCTGCGCGATCCTCGGCGTGACGCCCGAGGAAGCCGCCGCGCAGGATGGCGGCGACGAACGGCGCCGGAGGATGCGGCTTTTCATCGCCGCGCGGTCGTGGCTGGCCGAGCGCAGGATCGCGACGGCCGTCGCGCGCGGCGTCCGGCAGGTCGTGGTTCTCGGCGCGGGGCTCGACACGTTCGGCCTGCGCAATCCTCACGCGGCCGAGGGGCTGCGAGTGTTCGAGGTCGACCATCCCGACACGCAGGCGTGGAAGCGCGAACGGATCGCGGCGATGGGCGCTCAAGCGCCGGCGTTGACATTCGCGCCCTGCGATTTCGAGCGGGACGATCTCGGCGAAGCTCTCGCGCGGGCGGATGTGGATCGAAGCGCGCCGACATTCTTCATGTGGCTCGGCGTCACGCCCTATCTGACGCGGGAGGCCGCCATGACGACCCTGCGGACAATCGCGGAGACGCCGGGCGCGGAAGTCGTGTTCGACTACACTGAAGGGGCGGAGCGAGACCAGGGAGAGGCGCAGGCCTTCCACCGGGAATTGCTCGAGCGCGTCGCGGCGGTGGGCGAGCCGATCATCGGGTTCTTCGAACCGCAAGCTCTCGCCCGCGATCTCCTCGCGCTCGGCCTGACGGAGCAGGAGGATTTCAACAGCCAGGAGATCGCCGTCCGCTTCTTCGGCGTTCCGCGCGATCAGGCGCCGAGCGGCGCGGCGGGGCATGTCATCTGGGCGCGTCGGCCCGACAGGAGCGCGGCATGAGCGAACAGGTTTTCATCGACGCTAACGGCGCGCGAATCCCAGCGCTCGGCTTCGGCACATGGCAGTTGCGCGAGGAGGCCTGCGTGACTGCGGTCGAAACCGCACTCTCTTGTGGCTATCGCCATTTCGACACCGCGCGCATGTACGGCAACGAGAAAGCGGTGGGGCATGGGCTGCGCGGCTCGGGCCTCAAGCGCGACGACGTGTTCGTGACGACCAAGGTCTGGCGCGACGACATTTCCTCGGGCGCGCTCGAACGTTCGGCGGAGGCGAGCTTGCGCGACCTCGGGCTCGATTCCGTCGATCTGTTGCTCATCCACTGGCCGAATGCTTCGATCCCGCTGAAGGATTCGATCGCAGCGCTCTGCAACGCGCGCAGGCGTGGACTGGCGCGCAACATCGGCGTCTCGAATTTCTCCGTCGCCCTGCTGAACGAGGCGGCGGCGCTCTCGAGCGAGCCGCTGGTCGCCAACCAGTGCGAATATCATCCGCGTCTCGACCAGAGCGCTGTCATCGCCGCGTGCCGGCGACATGGACTCGCCTTCGTCTCCTATTCGCCGCTGGGCAAAGGCGATCTGCTGGCGGAGCCTGTTATCACGGACATTGCTCAACGCGTGGCGCGAAAGCCATCGCAGGTCGTGCTGCGCTGGCATGTGCAGCAGGGCGTCGCGGCCATTCCGCGTTCGGGTTCGCCGGCGCATATCCGCGACAATTTCGACGTGTTCGATTTCGCGCTGTCCGACGCGGACATGGCCGCGATATCCGGATTGCGCAGAGGCAACGGCCGCATGGTGGACATGGGTTGGGTCGCATGGGACGGATGACCGCGTCCACATCTTCAAGGGGTTCGTCGTGTTCTTCGTGATCGCCAAGACGCTGGGCGTGATGGCGCAGGCGCCGCAGATCTTCTTCGAACTGCTGGCGGTCGGCGTCGCGCTGTTGTGGACCCGCTGGCGGCGCGCGGGGCGCACCCTGGCCACGACGATGACAATCGTGATCGTGCTCTTCGCGGTCACGCCGCTGGCGATGATTTTCGTGCGACCGCTGGAAGATCGTTTTCCACATCCCGATCTGACGACCGCGCCGACCGGGATCATCGTGCTCGGCGGCGCGATGGACGAGGGCGTCACGCGCGCCCGCAAGACGCCGGCGCTCAACGACGCGGCTGAACGGTTGACCGAGCCGGTCGCGCTGCTGCGCCGCTATCCTGATGCGCGCCTCGTGTTTTCGGGCGGCAGCGGGCGCCTGAATCCGGCCGCATGGACGGAATCGGACGTCGCGCGCATGCTTTGGCAGTCGCTCGGCGTGCCTGACCAGCGCATGTCCTTCGAGGACCGTTCGCGCGACACATGGGAGAACGCCGTCTTCACCAAAGAGCTGGTGAAACCGAAGCCGGGCGAACGCTGGCTGCTGGTGACCTCGGCCATGCACATGCCGCGCTCGGTCGGCATCTTCCGCAAGATCGGATTCGATGTGGTTCCCTATCCGGTCGACTACCAGACCGGCGGCGGCCGCGGCGATTTCTTCGGCTTTCGCCGGCCGGGCGAGGCCTTCCGCGTGCTGGAGACGGCCTCGCACGAATGGATCGGGCTCGTGTCCTACTGGCTCAGCGGCAAGACATCGGCGCTGTTTCCGGGACCGTGACTCAATCGCTGCGCGGCAATCCCAGCCTGATCACGCCCTTCACATCGTCGGGATCGGCAGGCTTGCCCTTGCGATAGATGACGAGACGGCCTTCGCGGGCCAGCCCCTTGGCTGTTGCGCGCACGCGCGGCAACCATTTGCGCCAGCCGAGTTCATCCTCGCCGCGCTCGGTGGCGATGCGTTTGGCGGCGTCCTCCGGCGAAATGGTCTTCGTGGCGCCGCGTGAAGATATTTCGGCGAAGACGGCTGCGGCGACGATGTCGGCGTCGGCGTTCGAATCTTTGGTGTCGGGCATGAGGCGTGATGCGCGCCGGCCGAAGCGCCGTCAAGCTGGCGGCGGGTCTTCGTCTCCGCGCGTCAGGGCGTCCAGCGCGTCTGAATGGAACTGGCGGCGGTATATCACCACCATGATGAGCGCCGTCGTCAGCAGGAAAACCCAGGGACCGAGAAACCAGCCGAGATAGGCGAAAGAGAAGAACAGGGCGCGCTGGCCGTCGGCGAAATGCCGCCCGGCGACCGTGTTCATGCCTGCAGCGCGCCGCGCCGCTTTTTCGCGCGCAATTGCATCGGGCGAGGTCGCCGGCGGCGTCGCGCCAATCAGGATCGCGGAATAATTGTAGAGCCGATAGGACCAGCCGAACTTGAAGAAGGCGTAGCCGTAGATCGCCATCAGGCCGATCGTCTTCATTTCCCACAGTCCGCGCGAAATCGCCGGCGCGAAGGGGAGTTCCGCGAACAGCCGCAGCACGTCGTCGGTCGAACGCAACACGGTCGCCGCGCCGCCGATGGCGATCAGCGACGCCGAGGCGAAGAAGGCCGTGCCGTTCTGCAGCGTCGAGGTGATGGCGGTGTCGACGATGCGCACTTCGCGGCGCGCCATTTCGTTCATCCAGACGTCGCGCTGCGCGTTCATCAACGCGTTGAGGCCGGGGTTTTGGCGATGCCGGAACTTTATGTAGCGGCCATACCCCATCCAGGCGACGAGAAAGGCGAGGAGGGCGGCGGCGTCCGCCGTGTAGGAGAGCATGTCGAGAAGTCCGGTCTGGCAGGCCCGCCGCGCAGTTGATTTTTGCCGCGCGCTCCCCTCTATCTGTGGCAGGAGGACACAATGGCGCAAGAGATCACGGTCGGAATCAAGAAGTTGATCGACGAGGCTAATGCGGAGATCGAGACGCTGACGGTCGAGCAGGCGATCGCGCTGCACGGGCGCGACGACGTGACGATTGTCGATCTGCGCGATCCCCGCGAGATGGAGCGCGAGGGCCATATTCCCGGCACGTTCCACTGTCCGCGCGGCATGCTGGAATTCTGGATCGATCCCGCCAGCCCCTATGCCAAGCCGCAGTTCCAGGAAGACAAGAAATTCGTCTTCTTCTGCGCCGGCGGCCTGCGCTCGGCTCTGGCCGCGCATACGGCGCACAAGATGGGGCTGAAGCCCGTCGCGCATATCGAAGGCGGCTACGGCGCCTGGAAGAAGGCCGGCGGACCGACGGAAGCTTGGGTTCCCAGGGCGCGCAAGGGCGGCTGAGGTGGCGCTCACCCTCGTCATCGGCAACAAGAGCTATTCGTCCTGGTCGATGCGGCCGTGGATGTTGCTCGACGCCTTCGGCATTCCGTTCTCGGAAGTCGTCATCCCGCTCTATGTCGAGGGCTCGAAGGAACAGATCCTGAAGTATACGCCGTCGGGCAAGGTGCCGACGCTGATCGATGGCGATGTGACAGTCTGGGATTCGCTGTCGATCTGCGAATATGTGGCGGAGAAATTTCCGGATCGCGCGATCTGGCCACGCGATGCGAAGGCGCGGGCGCTGGCGCGCTCGATGTCGGCGGAAATGCATTCGTCCTTTCAGGCTTTGCGCCAGCAGTGCGGGATGGTCGTGCACCGCACGAAGGGCCCGGTCGATTTTTCGCCCGAGACGCTGGCCGACATTGCGCGGATCGAAGCCATGTGGGCGAATGCCCGCGAACAATTCGGGCAGGGCGGGCCGTTCCTGTTTGGCGCATTCTGCGCCGCCGACGCCATGTATGCGCCGGTCGTCTGCCGTTTCGACGTCTACCAGCCGAAGCTTTCAGCCGCGACGCGCGCCTATATGGACGCCGTGATGGCGACGCCCGCGTGGACAAAATGGATGGCGGGCGCGGCGAGCGAAACCTGGCGCATCCCGCGCTTCGAGCCGCAGCCGGCCTGAAGAAGAATCTGGAGGAAACATGACGCAACGCAAGGTCGCTCTCATCACCGGCGGCTCGGCCGGCATCGGCAAGGCTTCGGCCATCGCGTTGGCGAAGGCGGGGTGGGATGTCGTCGTCACCGGCCGCCGAAAGGATTTGCTGGATCAGGTGGCGGCCGAGGCGCGCACGCATGGCGCGCGCGCGATCGGCGTGGTCTGCGACGTCGGCAAGCCGGATTCGGTGAAGGCCTTGTTCGACGCCGTCATGGCCGAATTCGGCCATCTGCATCTTCTCTTCAATAATGCCGGCATCGGCGCGCCGGGCATCAATCTCGAAGACCTCACCTACGAGCAGTGGCAGGCGGTGGTGGACACCAATCTCACCGGCCCGTTCCTGTGCACGCAGCACGCCTTTCGCATCATGAAGGATCAGAACCCGATCGGCGGGCGCATCATCAACAACGGTTCGATCTCGGCGCATGCGCCGCGCCCGAACACGGCGCCCTACACGTCGACCAAGCACGCGATGACGGGCCTGACGAAATCGACCGCGCTCGACGGCCGCAAATACAACATCGCCTGCGGGCAGATCGATATCGGCAACGCCGACACCGACATGGGCGGCCGCATGAAGGCCGGCGTGCCGCAGGCGAACGGCCAGATCATGCCCGAAGCGGTGATGGACCCCGAGCATGTCGCGAACGCCGTCGTGCACATGGCCAGTCTGCCGCTGGAATCCAACGTGCTGTTCATGACGATCATGGCGACCAAGATGCCGTTCGTCGGGCGGGGGTAGCTATTTCAGCTGAACTGCGTTGAAGGTCCCATCCGGCGTCGTCCCGCGCTTTTTCGGATCCCACCAGAACTTTCCGAAAATGTTGTCGCTGTTCAGCTTGATCTCATAGTAGCCGCCGTATCCGCCAACCGGCTGGATGATGTAGAGGCCACTCTGGCTCGTGAATGGCGTAACCTTGCATTCGCTGAGCTTGCGGAGATCGAAGCATAGCCTCACCTGGCTGTTCTGCAGCAGTTCGATCGACAGCTGCTGCCCGGGCTTGCCGACAGGCTTGTCGAAGATGAGCAGCGGGCGCGACCATGCCCAATAGCCGGACCACCTGACATTATTGCCTGTCTTTGGCGGTTCGACGGGTTTGCGCGAACTGGAGATGAATGCGCCTATCGCGTCGGGGGCAGTGTTGCGGGCGGCAATACCTTTCCGCCAGTAGCGCCCGGCGAGCTCCTCGCCGCCGTTCTCAGCCTTGAGTTCGAAGTATCCGCCGTCGGCCGTCGAGAACGTGTCGACGCCGTTCGTGGACGCATGTGTCACTGTCTGGCAGCCCCTGTTGTAGCAATAGCGCGCGGTTGGCGATTTCAGCCACTCGTAGCTCGACGTGTTGTCCGCCATGCCGTTCCTCCAGACCCATTGTCCGATCCAGCGAAACTTCATATCCATCTTGATCTGAGCGAGTTGAATTTCTCCACTGGTCTGCTTCGATGCCGGTTCGGCGAACGGCAAAGGACCGCCCAGCGCCGCCGTCGCCAAAGCCGCCACGCCGACAATGGCACCCCCAATCGCTGCCTTCATAAGTCGTACTCCCTTTCGGCCGTGAATTTCTTCGAGTCAGAGGGCCAAGTCCACTTTCGACGTTCAACTCGAGACCGGTCGACGGCGACCGCAGACGTCCGCCCGAGAGCAGTGCAAGATCTTCGCCAGTGGATACGCGCATTTCGCCAGGCCGCGAATGGTCAGAAGCGGCCTTGAGGAAGGCGCAGACGGGGTTGCGCTCGCAGTCCGCCCAACACAAACTCAAGATAGCAGCTTGTCATCACGGTTGCTCGCTGGCCGCCGCATTCGGCTAGACTGCCCCCATGCCCCTTCACCTTCTCAAGCTCTGCGTCGGCGCCGAATCCATCGCCGATCTCGAACACTGGATCGCGCAGCGCCTCGCCATCCAGAAAAAGCGCGGGGAGACGCCCGAGCATGTCCACACGACGCGGATGACGCCGAAGCGGCGTGACGAACTGCTCGACGGCGGGTCGCTCTACTGGGTCATCAAGGGGCAGGTCGCGGCGCGCGAACGGCTCCTCGACCTGCGCCCGGTCGTCGGCGCCGATGGAATCGGGCGGACCGAGCTGGTGTTGAGCGGCGACGTCGTTCCCGTGCATCCGCGCCCGTGCCGGCCGTTTCAGGGGTGGCGCTATCTGCCCGAGAAGGATGCGCCGGCCGATCTCGGCAAGTCCTCGGGCGCCATCGCCGAAATGCCCGAGGAGCTGCGGCGCGAATTGCGCGAACTCGGATTGCTCTGAGGCTGTCGCCCGCCTCTTGCGCGCGGCGGCGGCGGATACGATCTATGGGGTCCGGCCGACGTGGAACAGTGACATGAGCCAGCTCCCCGACAGCGCCCGAAAAGCGAGCGCAGAGGTCGAGACCTTTCTTTCTCGCGCCGCGAAGGTTCCCGCGCCCGCAGACGGCAGGGGCCGGCTGATCTTCGCGCTCGACGCCACGATGAGCCGCCAGCCGACCTGGGACATGGCGCAGAGCCTGCAGCAGCGCATGTTCACGGAAACCGAGGCGCTCGGCGGGCTCGACGTGCAGCTCGTGTATTTCCGGGGGCTCGCCGAATGTCGCGCCTCTCGCTTCGTGTCGCAGGGGGCAGGGCTCGCCGCCGTCATGTCGAAGATCGATTGCCGGGGCGGCAATACACAGATCGAGAAGGTTCTGCGACATGCGCGCGACGAAGCGAAGGCCGCGCCGGTCGGGGCGCTGGTTTTCGTCGGCGACGCCATGGAGGAGAATGTCGATCGGCTGTGCGCGCTCGCCGGCGAACTCGCGTTGCGCGGGGTGAAGGCCTTCATGTTCCACGAGGGCGGCGACGCGCATGCGGGCGCGGCTTTCCGGGAGATCGCGCGGCTGACGGGCGGCGCTTATGCTGCCTTCGATTCCGGCGCGCCGAAAAAGCTCGCGTCGCTCCTCGGGGCGGCGGCGGCTTACGCCGCCGGGGGCTTTGCAGCGCTGGAAGCGCAAGCGAAAAAGGGCAATGTGGACGCCAGACTGCTGATCGAGCAGATGGGCGAGCGAGGCTGATGTGCCGCAACTGATCCTGGCGATGGCGATTTTGTTCGGCGGCTACTGGCTGCTGAAACTGTTCGCTCGCACGCCGCCGGCTGTGATCGCGCGCTGGATTCGCGGCGTCGGCGGCGCCTCGGCAATCGGCGCCGGCTTGCTGCTGCTGCTGCGCGGCGCCTTCCCGGCCGCCGGCGTGTTCGCCGCGCTGGGCGCGCTGATCCTGGGGCAGGGGCGGTTTCCGAAGGAGTGGCCGTTCGCTCGGTCGAAGGGACCGGGCGTTTCGCGGGTCCGTTCGGCCATGATCGAGATGGAGCTCGACCACGCCACCGGCGCCATGTCGGGCGTCATTCTCGTCGGGCCGCAGGAAGGACGCTCGCTCGACACGCTGGCGCGGCCGGCGTGCGAGGATCTCTACCGTCAGTGTCTCGTCGACGATCCCGACGGCGCGCGCCTGCTAGAGGCTTATCTCGACCGCCGGTTTCCCGGCTGGCGTCAGGCAGGAGAGGGATACGAGGACGCGGGGGGCGGCGGCGGCACGCGCACGCGGGCCCGCAACGCCGCCATGTCCGAGGATGAAGCGTATGAGGTGCTCGGCCTTCGCAAGGGAGCCAGCCGCGAGGACATTTCGCGCGCGCACCGGACGCTGATGAAGAAACTGCACCCCGACCAGGGGGGGTCTACGAATCTGGCGGCCCGGGTCAACGAAGCCAAGGACGTCCTGATGCGCCGTCATTCCTGAAACTCCAACTCGAACTTTTCGATCCGCGCCATCGCGCATCAATTCCTCATCGCGAAGCAGGCCATGCCCGAGCGCTTCAGCTCGCGGCAGGCGCTTTCGGCGGCGTTTTCCTGCAGGCCGGCGAAGCGGGCGCGCCACAGGGTTTCCGAGCCCTTCTTGACCTTCTCGGTGAAGGGCTGGGCCTTGGCGACGGTGCGGCTGTGGCCCTTGGCGCGCGACAGAAGCTCCTTGGCCTTGGCGATGTCGTCGGTCGCGCCGATCTGGATGATCCAACCGGTGCGGGCGACCGTGGCGGTGGTTTCCTCGTCGTCGACTTTCTTCGGCTGGGCCTTGGCGACCTGGCTGTGGCCGGCCTTCGCGGTTTCCTTCGAAACATCACGGCCTTCGCCCTTGCGGGCGGGCTGCGCGCCGGTCACCCAGCGCAGGGAGGAGGGCGTCGCGGAGGCGACGGCGGCGGCGGGCGTGCGGGCGACGGCGCGCAGCTTGATCTTCTCGGCCGGGCGATCGACCGAAGTTTCGGCGACGCGGGCGACGCCAGAGACATAGGCCGGGCGCGGGCGCTCGGCGTCGGCGCGATTCGGGATCGGGGCGGGGGGAACGCCGAGGAACAGGCCGCCGGCGTCGGCGCGGGCGTGCTGCGGACGCGGGGCGTAGGCTTCGGCGCGGGCAGGAGCGGCCTGCGCGCGAACGCTCTCGATCTGCGCCGGGGGCATCAGGCGCATGGGCTCGGCGGCGGCGACGCGCACCGGCTCGTCCTTCGGAATCGGCCGAACCTCTTCGCGAATGACGGGGCGGGCTACTTCGGCCTTCTCCGCCATGGCGACCGCGGTCCTGCCGACGGCGCCGTCATCGATGTTGTTCTCCACGAGCGAGGCCATGCGGGCGTCGCGGGAGCGGGCGGTGCGGCCGCCGAGCACGACGCCGACGATGTGGTGTCCGTCGCGACGCACCGAGGTCATGAGATTGAAGCCGGCCTTGACGGTATAGCCCGTCTTGATGCCGTCCACGCCCTCGACGCGACCGAGCAGGTGGTTGTGGTTACGGATGCTGCGGCCGGCGAAATTGAAGATGCGCGTCGAGAAGTACCGGTAGTATTTCGGGAAGCGCTCCTGGATCGCCTTGGCCAGAATGGCCTGATCGCGCGCGGTGGTGATCTGCTCGCTGTTGGGCAGGCCGGAGGCGTTCGCATAATTGGTGCGCGACATGCCCAATGCGTGGGCTTTGCGGGTCATCATTTCCGCGAAACGATCTTCCGAGCCGCCGACGGCCTCGCCGATCGCGACCGCAATGTCGTTGGCGGATTTTGTGACGATCGACTTGATCGCGTCCTCGACCTCGATGGAGGATCCGGGGCGCAGGCCGAGCTTGGAGGGCGCCTGCGCCGCCGCATGCGCCGAGATCGGGATCTCGGAACCGAGCCTGATGCGTCCGGCCTCCAGCTGTTCGAACAGCAGATAGAGGGTCATGACCTTGGTCAGCGAGGCGGGATGGCGCTCGACATTCTCGTTATGCGCATGCAGCACGCGACCGGAATTGACGTCCATCACGTATTCGGCCGGCATCTGGACGACGGCGACGCGACGCGCCCGCACGCCATGACGCTTGCGGACGTGGACGTAGCGCTTGACGTGCCAGGTCGCGTGCACGCGATGCTTGGAATAATGCCGGTGACGGCTGCGGGCCTCGGCCGGCGCGGTAGCGGCCATCATGCCCAGAACGAGTGCGGCGCCCGCGACAAGCAGGCCCAGACGCTTGGATACAACGTTACGCAACCCCATGCGACGCTCCGCTTCGCACACTGTTCAACCCCTCGCGGCGCCTTGGCCGTTGCCGCGAAAACACAGGCTCGAACGCTAGGAGCTTTGGGTTACCCGCCGGTTAAATGATGAAAAGTTTAGGAATTTTGCAGCGCAAAAGAATCCTTGACATTTATTGTGCAATGCACCTAAAAAGGGCGCGTTGTTGCGGACCCGGTCGGGTCCCCGCGCCCCCGGTTGCGGGCTCAAAATTCGAGGATCACTCATGGCTTACGATTTCGAAGCGTTCCAGAAGTTCGGCAAAGAGCAGTTCGAAGCCGCCTCGGCCGCCATGGGCGAAGTCGCCAAGGGCCTCCAGGCGATCGCCACCGAGGCGACCGACTATTCCAAGAAGTCCTTCGCCGACAGCTCGGCGCTGGTCGAGAAGCTCGTCGGCGTGAAGAAGCTCGACGAGGCGATCACGCTCCAGACCGACTACGCCAAGTCCTCCTACGAGGGCTTCGTCGCTCAGGCGACCAAGATGGGCGAAATGTACCAGGCCGTCGCCAAGGAAGCTTTCAAGCCGGTCGAAGGCGCGATCGCCAAGATGCAGGCCGCCGCGAAGTAATTTCGCGCCGCATTGAAATCGGCGGCTTCGGTCGCCATCTGGAAAGCCCGGCCCAGCGCCGGGCTTTTTGCTTTTCGTAAGGCGCCTTTCAACTGCGCCTTGCGTTCGCCGCGTTGGCGAAGAAAGATCGGGACTTGGACTGAATCGTCCGTCGGCGCGTCTCACTTCGCGCGGACGGAACTGGCGGCGGAGAGGATCTGGCCTATTTGCTGCATGGAGGAGAGCGACGCCGAACGCGGCATGCGCCGCACGTCCGGGAACCGGGCAGTTGCGGCGCCGTTCTTCCCGAACGGGCTGACGGGAGACAGATGAGCGCAGGCGTTATCCGGGCAAGCACACCCAACCGGCGCAACGGCGACGGACCGCCGGGCTCGGGCACGCAGGTCATTACGCGTCCCAAGACGCAGACCCGCAAACCCTCGATGTACCGGGTGCTGCTGCTCAACGACGACTACACGCCGATGGAGTTCGTTGTGACGGTTCTGGTGAAATATTTTGCGAAGAACCGCGAGGACGCCTGGCGCATCATGATGCACGTGCATCAGCAGGGCGTCGGGGAGTGCGGCGTCTACACCTACGAGGTCGCCGAGACCAAGGTGACGCAGGTGATGGACTACGCCCGCAAGCATCAACATCCGCTCCAGTGCATCATGGAAAAGAAGTGAGGTGAGGCATGCCGTCCTTTTCACGCAATCTCGAGCAGTCGCTTCACCGGGCGCTTCAGGCCGCCAATGAACGGCGCCATGAATATGCGACGCTCGAGCACTTGCTGCTCAGCCTCATCGACGACCTGGACGCGGCCGCGGTCATGCGGGCGTGCTCGGTCGATCTGAACGCGCTGCGCAAGACATTGCGCGATTACATCGATACCGAACTCGACAATCTCGTCACCGACGGGCGTGACGACGCCAAGCCGACGGCCGGCTTCCAGCGCGTCATCCAGCGCGCGGTCATCCACGTGCAGTCGTCGGGCCGCGAGGAGGTGACCGGCGCAAACGTGCTCGTCGCGATCTTCGCCGAGCGCGAGAGCCATGCCGCCTATTTCCTGCAGGAGCAGGACATGACCCGCTACGACGCGGTCAATTACATCAGCCACGGCATCGCCAAGCGTCCCGGCATGTCCGACGCCAAGCCGGTGCGCGGCGCTGAGGAAGAGAGCGAGAAGAACGAGGCGCGCGAGACGCGCGAGAGCGGCGGCGACGGCAAGAAGAAGGAGAGCGCGCTCGACGCCTATTGCGTCAATCTCAACAAGAAGGCCAAGGACGGCCGGATCGACCCGCTGATCGGCCGCGAGGCCGAGGTGCAGCGCACGATCCAGGTTCTCTGCCGGCGGCAGAAGAACAATCCGCTGCTGGTCGGCGACCCCGGCGTCGGCAAGACGGCGATCGCCGAGGGTCTCGCGCGCAAGATCACCAAGGGGGAAGTGCCCGACGTTCTCGCCAATTCCACGGTCTTCGCGCTCGACATGGGCACGCTGCTCGCCGGCACCCGATATCGCGGCGATTTCGAGGAGCGTCTCAAGCAGGTCATGAAGGAGATCGAGGCGCACAAGGGCGCGATCCTATTCATCGACGAAATCCATACCGTGATCGGCGCCGGCGCGACGTCGGGCGGGGCGATGGACGCCTCCAACCTGCTGAAGCCCGCGCTGGCGCAGGGCGTGCTGCGCTGCATCGGCTCCACGACCTACAAGGAGTACCGCCAGTATTTCGAGAAGGATCGCGCGCTGGTGCGACGCTTCCAGAAGATCGACGTCAACGAACCGTCGGTCGCCGACAGCGTGGAGATCATGAAGGGGCTCAAGCCCTATTTCGAGGAGTTCCACAAGATCCGCTACACCAACGACGCCATCAAGGCGGCGGTGGAATTGTCGGCGCGCTACATCCACGACCGCAAGCTGCCGGACAAGGCGATCGACGTGATCGACGAGACCGGCGCGAGCCTGATGCTGCTGCCCGAGGGCAAACGCAAGAAGGTGATCGGCGTCAAGGAAATCGAGACGACGATCGCGACCATGGCGCGCATTCCGCCCAAGACCGTTTCGAAGGATGACGCCGAGGTGCTCGCCCATCTCGACGAGACGCTGAAGCGCGTGGTCTACGGGCAGGACAATGCGATCTCGGCGCTGGCGTCCGCGATCAAGCTCGCGCGCGCCGGCCTGCGCGACGGCGAGAAGCCGATCGGCTCCTACCTGTTCTCCGGCCCGACCGGCGTCGGCAAGACCGAGGTCGCCAAGCAACTCTCGGTCGCGCTCGGCGTCGAACTGATCCGCTTCGACATGTCGGAATATATGGAGCGGCACACGGTCAGCCGTCTCATCGGAGCGCCGCCCGGCTATGTCGGCTTCGACCAGGGCGGCCTTTTGACCGACAGCGTCGACCAGCATCCGCATTGCGTGCTGCTGCTCGACGAGATCGAGAAAGCGCATTCAGATCTCTACAACATTCTTCTGCAGGTGATGGACCACGGGAAGCTGACCGACCACAACGGCAAGCAGATCAATTTCCGCAACGTCATCCTGATCATGACGACCAACGCCGGCGCGTCCGACGCGCAGCGTCAGGCGATCGGCTTCGGCTCGACCAAGCGGACGGGCGACGACGTGGAGGCGATCAATCGCATGTTCACGCCGGAATTCCGCAATCGCCTCGACGCGATCGTGGCCTTCGGCCATCTGCCGCGCGACGTCATCGCCAAGGTCGTGGACAAGTTCGTCATGCAGCTGGAGGCGCAGCTCGCCGATCGCCAGGTGTCTATCGAGCTGACCGACGAGGCGCGCGACTGGCTGATCGCAAACGGCTATGACGAGCTGATGGGCGCCCGGCCGATGGCGCGCGTGATCCAGCAGACGATCAAGACGCCGCTCGCCGACGAACTTTTGTTCGGGCGTCTCAAGAACGGCGGCACGGTGCGGGTCGTGGTGACATCGGAAGAGGGCGGCCCGAAGAAGCTCGGCTTCGTCTTTCCCGAGGGCCCCGTCCTCCCGCGGCCGGAGCGCGAGATCGTCGGCGCGGCCCGCAAGCGCAAGCCCAAGGCGGAGCCCGAGGTGCGCCGCGCCAAGGCCAAGAAGCCGAGCGGCCCCGCGCCGGACGAGGGCGGCGCCCCGAGCGGCAGCGTGCCGAGGGTTCCGCTCAAGAACTGAGGCAAACGAAAACGGCGGGGTTTTCCCCGCCGTTTTCTTGATTGAGCCTGAATGGTCAGGGCTGGCGTGGGCCCGCCGCATGCGGCGAGTTCAGCGCCGAGAATTTCGTATGGGGCAGCCGAGCGGCGACCGATCTCACGAATTTCTTGACCGCCCTATCGACTCGCGCAAGCGGCGAGCTCCTGTCGTGGCGCTGTGGAGCGCGTTTGACGTGGGCCGCCGGACGCCGCGGGGGAGCGGGATGCGGCGCCGCGAGCGCGGGCGTTTCGACCGCGGCGACCTTGGTCGTGTGACCGGACGCATGCGAAGTGGCCAAGGTTGGCGCCGAGGGCGCAAGCGCGCGGGTCGCTTCGAAAACCGTGGGAGCGAGGAGGGCGAAACGCGGATCGCGCGGCTCCGGCGGCAAGTCGTCGCGGACGACGAGCGAGGCCACCTTGAACGCAGCCGCAGGCGCTTCGGCGAAACGTTTATCCGGCGCGGCACTCGGCGCATGGCTGCGTTCGGACACCCGGTCCGCTTCTTGCGGGCGGATGGCGGGGCCCGGCTCGTGACTTGCAATTGCGCCGGCGAACGCCGCCAGCCCAACCAGGGCCATCGCGGCCGCCAGCGCGCGCCGTCGCCGGGCCGGCCGGGTCCGCGCGACGCTCAAAGGGAGCGGATTGGCCTCTCGCGGGCGGACGATGGCGTAGCGCGGCGACGCGTTCGCGGCTGGCTGCGGCGCCGTCGGCCTGTCGATCTGGCTCAGGATCGGCCAGATGTCTTCGGCCGAAAGCGGCGGCTCGCCGAACAATTCCTCCCTGAGCCTGACCTCCCAGACCTCGAGGCCCTCGGCCCGCGAGCCGAACAACGACCGCGTGCCTTCGAGCAGGCGCGCCGCCAGCTGCTCACAGACGGCCATCGTGGACAGGCCTTCGCTCAGAGGCGCTGTCTGCGGCGACCAGAGGGTCATGCGCCCGTTCAGCCGCAGCCCCACCCGCAAGTCCGCGCCGTCCGCCGGAGCATCGACCGCCACGGGATCGCGAACGCCGAGGAGAAAGGCTCGGATCATTTCGAGGCGATCGCGTTCGCTCAGCGTCAGGGCCCGCCCATCGGCTTCGGCGCGGGCCTCGATCTCGAAACGCAGGGGCGGATGCTCGAGCGGGCCGGGCGCGGCGCCGGCCGACTCGTAATAGACGCGAAACAGCACGCAAAAGCCGGCGCCTGATATTTCGATCCGCCGATGCGGCGGCTCGGGCTCGGCCGCGTCCTGGATCAGCGGCGGCAATACGAAATTCCCGGCCGCGCGAACGTAGATCGTCCGGCAGGCTGCATTGATCCAATGTGGACCGAGCGCCGACATGGCCCCACTCCGTTTCCGGCCAGAATCGACGCCCGGCCGCCAGCGCGACCGCTCGTGCCGACGGCCATGGCCGGCGCCGTCGCGGGGACGTTGAACCGGCGCCCGGAAGTTCGAAAGCCCTGCGACCCGACGTCGCCTGTGGATTGAGGGGAAAAGTCGGCCGGTCCGCGAACTTTTTGCGTCGACGAGCCGCTGGCGACACTTTGCTAACCCTGTCGAAGCAAAGGGTCACATGTGATCATTCCATATGGGAAATCATACCGGCGGTTAACCCTTGTTCGTAAGAGTAAGAGCCTCAAACGGGGCAGTCGATCTTGGAACACGTAACGATTTCAAAGGATGCCGCATCGCTTGGCTCCGATCGCCGCGATCCCGGTCAGGGACGCGAACGCAAATCGGGTCTGGTCGTCGCCGTCAACGGATCGCGCGCGACAGTCGCGGCGCGCATGGCCGACTTGATTTCGGACGCCGAGCAATTCTGGTCGGTCGGCGAACTCGTCTCGATCTATGGCAAGAATTCGCGCATCGTCTGTCTCGTGCAGGAAATGGTGGCGCAGGACCGGGTCTGGGATCCGCAGCTGAACCATTACGTGCACGCCAATGTCGAGCTTCTCGGCGAAGTGATCGACGTCGACGGCCGCCCGGTCTTCCGGCGCGGCGTGGCCAGCTATCCCGCGCTCGGCTCGGTCGTGAACCGCATCCGCCAGTCCGACCTCGCCGCCATCTATGATCTGGGCGACCGCAAGGCGTCGATCATCGGCAATCTCGTTCAGGCGCAGATTCCCGCCGCCGTCGACATCGACGCCATGCTGCGCCGACACTTCGCCATCGTCGGCACGACCGGCGTCGGCAAGTCGACCAGCATCGGCATCCTGCTGCGCGCGGCCATCGCCGAGCGGCCGAACCTGCGGATTGTCATCCTCGATCCGCACAATGAATATTCGAGCGTCTTCCGCAAGGAATCGGCGACGGTGGACGCAAGCCGGTTCGAACTTCCGTTCTGGCTGTTCCAGTTCGAGGAATTCCTGGAAGTCATCTATCGCGGCACGCCCGCGCCGCTCGACGAATCCGACTTCCTGCGCGAGGCGATCGCGGATGCGCGCGAGCTGTTTTGCGGCGCCGAGCGTGCCGGCATCGCCAAATGGAACAATCGCTCGGAGGAGGGCGGGGCGGATACGCCGCGGCCCTATCGGCTCGCCGACGTTCTCGCGGCGATCGACGCTGAAATCGGGCGTCTGGAGCCGCGATACCCGCGCGCGTCGCTACGCAACCTCAAGCACAGGCTGGAAGCGCTCGCCAACGACCAGAACTTCCGGTTCATGTTCGGCAAGGCGGCCGTCGACTCGCGCATGGATTTCGTGACGCGCAGCCTGTTCCGCCTGCACGATGTCGGCAAGCCGGTGACGATCCTGCGCATGGCCGGCATTCCCGCCGACGTGGTCAACGCTTCGGTTTCCGTGCTCTCGCGTCTCGCCTTCGACCTCTGCGTGTTGAATCGCGGCAGGCAGGAAGTGCTCGTGGTCTGCGAGGAGGCGCATCGCTACGTGCCCGCCGACCACACGCTCGGCTTCAATCCGACGCGCCGCGCGGTCGCCCGCATCGCCAAGGAGGGCCGCAAGTACGGCTGTTATCTCGGCATCGTCACGCAGCGCCCGGCCGAACTCGATCCGACGATCCTGTCGCAATGTTCGACGGTCTTCGCCATGCGCCTGTCCAATGCGTCGGACCAGCAGATCATGCGATCCGCCATCCCCGACAATGCGGCGGGCGCGCTCGAATTCATCTCGGCGCTCAACAATCGCGAGGCGATCGCCTTCGGCGAGGCGGTCGCGACCGCAATGCGCATGACGTTCACGCTGCAGGACGAGTCGATGCTGCCGCGCATGTCGTCCGAGTGGGAAGAGCAGGCAGCGGCCCCTGAGGAGCCTGCAGCCGCAGCGCCCATTTCCCTCGCGATCGAGCCGCGCCCGGCGCCGAAGCTCGATCCCAAGCCCAATTCGTTCAGCCGTTTCCAGGAGCCGATCGCCGCGCCGGCGTATGGCGGCTGGCGGACGGACAAGCCCGCCGGCGACTCTCCGCTGGCGACGCGCGACTGGCCGTCGAGCGAGCGCCTGAGGCGCTGATCCGTCTCCTGCGAAAATCGAGAGCCCGCCGTGCGTCCGCATCGGCGGGCTTTCTGCGTGAAATCGGCTAGCTTCGGTCGATGTCCGAATCCCAAACCGCAGCCGAGACGAGCCTCACGCCGGCCGAACGCCGGGCGCTGTTCCTCGAAGGCGCGCGGCAGGCGCTCACCGGGCCCGCCTATTTCGTGGCCGTCGCGCTGGTCGGCGTCGGCGGGCTCGCCAAGGCGGCCGGGTTTCCACCGGCCGCCGCCTTTCTGTCGACGCTGCTGATCTGGGCGGGGCCCGCGCAGGTCCTGTTCTTCGGCTCGATCGCGGCCAAGACGGCGCTGTCGGCGGTCGCGGTCTCCATCACCCTGTCGTCGATCCGGCTGATGCCGATGGTCCTGTCGATCCTGCCGATGCTGCGCGCGCCGGGCGTCGGGCGCCGGCAGCTGTTCATGGCCACGCATTTCGTCGCGGTGACGGTCTGGGCGGAATCCTTGCGCCGGCTGCCCGACATCGAGCGCGCCAAGCGACTGCCGTTCTTCTTCGGCTTCGCGGTCGCCTGCATCCTGACGAGCGCCGTGTTCACACAGGCCGGCTATTACCTGACCGCGGCCCTGCCGAAGCCGCTGGCGGTCGGCGTGTTGTTTCTGACGCCGGTCTATTTCCTGTCCACGCTGGTGCGCTCGGCGCGCCTGCCGGTCGACTGGTTCGCGATGGTCTTCGGCTTCGCGCTGGCGCCGATCACGCAAGCCTGGGTCGGCGGCGGCTTCGATCTGCTGGCGCTGGGGCTGATCGGGGGAACGGGCGCCTATGTCTGCGGCCGCTTCTACACGGCGCGACGGGCGGAGCGGGCGTCATGAGCCTCGGCGTCCAGGACGGCGGCCTCGCGCCTTACATCATTCTGATCGCCTTCGGCTTTCTGCCGAGCGAGATCTGGCGGTGGCTGTCGTTCTTCGTCGCGCGCGGGATCAACGAGGGATCCGAACTGTTCATTTTCGCGCGGACGGTCTCATCCGTGCTGCTGGTAGGCGTCGTCGGTAAACTGATCTTCTCGCCGGTCGGCGCGCTGGCGACGACGCCGTTGGCCGCCCGGCTCGGCGCTCTGGCGATCGGCTTCGCCTTCTTCGCGCTGTTTCGCCGCTCGGTGCTTGCGGCCATTCTGGGCGGCGAGGCCGCGATCATTGCGGCCGGTTGGTGGTGGGGGTGATCTTGATCCTTATAACGTTACGCGTTATAGCTCTGTAAGATCCGCAGTTTCGCTGACCCTGAGACCGAGCGGATTTGGTCCGGCATGCGCAGTCGCAAGCTGCCGCCCGACATTCAGGCGGTCGCGCTTCGTAAGCTTCGTCTGATCAATCAGGCGCGGACTGGATCGGATTTGCGAGCGCCGCCAGGCAACCGCCTTGAAGCGCTCAAAGGCGACAGGGCGGGGCAACATTCGGTCCGGATCAACGACCAGTGGCGCATCTGTTTTGTCTGGTCGGAGGGAGGGCCCGCCGATGTCGGGATCGTCGACTACCATGACTGAGCTTCTGCCCAATCCCACACCGGGAGAGATTTTGACAGAGGAATTCCTGAAGCCGCTCGGCCTCAGCCAGAATGCGCTCGCGCGCGCCATTCAGGTGCCGCCGCGGAGGATCAACGAAATCGTGCTCGGAAAGCGTGCGATCACCGCAGATACGGACCTGCGACTCGCCCGCTATTTTGGGCTTTCGGACGGGTTCTTCCTCGGCCTGCAGGCTGACTACGACCTGATGGAGCGCCGGCGGGAGATTGGCGGGGTTCTCGAGTCGATCGCTCCGCGCGCCGCCTAGCCCAAGGCCGCCTTGATCTTCTCGGCGTGGGCCGCGATCGCGGCCTTGTCGCCCATCTGGCCGGGCGGGCGTAGGCTGACGCCAGTCCAGCGCGGCAGGATGTGGAAGTGGATGTGGAAGACGATCTGCCCGCCGGCGGATTCGTTGAACTGCTGGATCGAGACGCCCTCAGCGCCCATGCCCGCGACGGCGGCCTTGGCGACCTTCTGGACCCGCTGGATCAGGCCCGAGAGCACGGCGGGGTCGATGTCCATGAGATTGCGGGCGGGTGACTTGGGGATGACGAGAACGTGGCCGTCCGCGCGGGGCATGATGTCCATGAAAGCCAGCGCGACATCGTCCTCGTAGACCTTGGTCGCGGGCATTTCGCCCCGCAAAATTTTGGCGAAGACGTTGTTGGGGTCATAGCCGCTCATGGGAACCTCTCAGCTTCTCAAGGATTTCTCCCGCGAGCCCTTCGAGCGGTCAAGTCGCGTTCAGGGCCAATTCAGATGCGCGGAAGGAAAGTCGGGCGACTTGGAGCGCCCGCGTTGGCGCATCCCAAGCCAAATGAGGGACCAAGCATGATCAAGAAAGCAGTCTTCGCCGCCTTCGTTCTCGCCGGCGCCGCCTTCGGGGCGACAAGCCAGGCCTCCGCCATGCCGATAGCCGCCGATCCCGGCGCCGCCTCTGGGCAGATCCAGCTGGCGCGCTATGGCTGCGGACCGGGGTGGCATCCCAATCGCTGGGGTCGTTGCGTTCCCGTGATGCGCCACTATCGCGCGCGTCCGCCGCGCTATTTTAACCGGCCGATCAAGCGCAAGTTTTACGACCGACGCTATCGCCAGAACCGTCACTGGCGCTGAGGTCAGGGGGACGGCCCACTCGGGCCGTCCTTTTTCAGGCGGTCACGACCGCCGGAAGGGCGCGTAGTCCTCATAGGCCTCGATCGTCGCGGCAACGTGGCGGCGCTCGCGTTCCAAATAGTCGGAAACCGCGCGCGCCAGACTCGCATTTGCAAATTCATGCGCGGAATAGGTTGGGACCGGCCGGTAGCCGCGCGCGAGCTTGTGCTCGCCCTGAGCGCCGGCCTCCACCCTCTTCAGCCCCTTCGATATCGCAAAATCAATGGCCTGATAGTAGCAGGCCTCGAAATGCAGGCAGGGGTGCTCCTCGATCGCACCCCAGTTGCGGCCGTAGAGCGCGTGATCGCCGATCAGGTTGAGCGCGCCGCCGATATATTTGCCGCCGCGCTTGGCCATAACCAGCAGGACGCGATCGGCAAGTCTCTCTCCCAAAAGCGAAAAGAAGGCGCGCGTGAGATAGGGGCGGCCCCATTTGCGCGAGCCTGTGTCCATATAGAAGGCGAAGAAGGCGTCCCAATGGGCCTCCTTCAGGTCCGAGCCCGTGACCCATTCGATCTCGATGCCCGGCGCCAGCGCGGTCGCGCGCTCCTTGCGGATCGCCTTGCGCTTGCGCGAGGCGAGGTCTGCGAGGAAATCGTCGAAAGTCCCATAGCCGCGGTTGAAGAAATGGAATTGCTGGCCGGTGCGTTGCAGCAGGCCGGCCGTCCCGAGCGCTTCCCATTCGGGGCGCGTCGGGAAGGTGATGTGGATGGAGGAGGCGCCGGTCTTGCGCACGACGGCGCGCAGGCCCTGAAGCAGCGCGGCTGTCTCCGCCGCGCCGGCGTCGTCCGCCAGCAGCAGGCGGCGCCCGGTGACCGGCGTAAAGGGAACGGCCACCTGAAGCTTGGGATAATAGGCGCCGCCAGCGCGCTCGTAGGCGTCCGCCCAGCCGTGATCGAACACGTACTCGCCCTGTGAATGCGACTTCAGCCACGCCGGGGCGCAGGCCAGAAGCCGGCCAGCGGCGTTCTCGACGAGGATATGCGCGCCCGACCAGCCAGTGCGGGGCGTCGCCGACCCCGACTCTTCAAGAGACGACAAAAAAGCGTGCGTCAGGAATGGGTTGAATGGTTCTTGTTGAAGTTTTGAATCAATCGGCCGCATAGGGTCGCCGGCCTCCGCGGAAGGCGGGGGGGTGGATTGAGACGATGAATCCGCGACTTCGCAAACAGAGTCGGATTCGCCGTTCAATCCATTGATGTGTCGAATCAAGTTGGCATTGGCGCAGGCGTCCCAGGCGGAGGGATCGACTTCGCGCAGGGTCGGGACGATACGGATCGTGAGTTCGGCGGGCACGGGCCAGTTTCGGACGGCGGGAGACCAAAGCCAAGATAGGTCGGTCGCGCTGCGGCGCAACAGGGATCAGGGAACGAAGCCCTCGAACACCATCTGGTCGGCCCAGAGCGCGGCCAGCGCACGCTGCTCGGATGTGCATACGGTCCAGCTCATGACGGGCAGGCCGAGGGCGGTTCGACACAGGTACGGGGTCGGATGGGGCAGATTGCGGACGGACCAGGACAAGAAATCGGGCCGGCTGCGCTCGAAATGGAGGAAGTTGGCGAGATCGACCTGGGTCGCTTTCGGCAGCGCCGCCCATTCGCCGTGGCTGTAGTCGGCTTCGGCCACAATGCCGAGCGGTGTGTTTTCGAGACCGAGCGTCGCCCGGTTTTCGCGCAGATGGGCGATCACGGCCGGGTCGAAACTCTTGATCGCGACCGGCGCGTTGCTGGCGGCGACGATTTCGGCGCTCCGGCGCGCCAATCGAAAATCGCCATCGAAGGCGCTCTTGATTTCGACCACCAGCGGAACCCGGCCGCCGATCAGGCCCAGAAATGCGGGGAGGGTGGGGATAAAGTCGGGCGAGCCCGTCAATACGATCTGCGAAAGCGCGGCCGCGCGGCGCGCACGCACGGGGCCGCTTTCGCCAGTCAGGCGGTCGAGCCTGAAATCATGGAAAACCATGGCCTCGCCATCGGCCGATAGCTGGACGTCGCATTCGATGGCAAAGCCCTGATCCACCGCCGCGCGGGCAGCCGAGGCCGAATTCTCGATCCGGCCGGCGGCGCGGTCGTGCAGGCCGCGATGGGCGATGGGGCGCGCGGCGAGCCATGCAGGTCGCAAGGCCTGCGCGTTCACAGGGCGGCCTCGAACATGGCCTCGACCTCGACGGCCGCGTCCAGCGGCAGTTGGGCGACGCCGATGGTCGAACGGGCATGGCGGCCACGGTCGCCGAAGACCTCGACGATCAGATCCGAGGCGCCATTCATGACCTGCGCCAATTCTTTGAAATCGCTTGCACAATTGATGAAGCCGCCGAGTCTGAGGCAGCGCCCGACCGGGTCGAGGCTGCCGAGATGGGCGCGGACCTGAGCGAGCACGTTGAGCGCGCAGGCGCGGGCGGCCGCACGGCCGTCCTCCGCCGAGACGCCGGCGCCGAGCTTGCCGACGTGGCGCGGGTCGATCTTGCCGTCGGGGCCGAAGGGCAATTGGCCGGAAACGACGAGCAGCCCGCCCATTTTGGCGACGGCGATGTAATTGGCGACCGGCGCGGCGGCGGGCGGCAGGACCAGCCCGAGGTCGCCCAGCCGGTGTTCGGCTGACCGAAGCATGTGATTGCTCATGTCTTTTCCCTTCCTGCCGGCTGTGGACGAGGCTCGACCGACTCGCCGCAAACTCGTATTTTCGCCATGAGCGTAATGCAAACGCTGCGGCCGGGAGGTCCGTCGATGACGAAATTCGCAGTTTTCGCGCGCTCGTTTGTCATGCCTTTGACAGTTGCGCCCCTGGTTCTGGCCGCGGGCGCCGCGCAGGCGGCGGGGCCCTCGCTCGCTTCCCATCGTGCGGTCTATGAGCTGACGCTGCTCTCTTCCAAGGGGGACAAGGCGCCCAATACGGCGCGCGGGCGCATCGCCTTCGATTTCTCCGGCAATGCCTGCGACGGATATACCCAGAATTTCAGGCAGATGACCGAATTGCAGCCGCCCGAGGGGCCGGCGCGCCTGTCGGACATGCGCACGGCCACGTTCGAGGACGCCTCGGCCAAGACGTTCCGCTTCAAGGTGGAGTCCAAGGTCGACAACCGCGGCGTCGAGCAGATCGACGGCGCGGCCTCCAAGTCGGGAGACGGGGCGCTTTCGGTGCGTCTGGTGCGCCCGCAGCCGAGCCGGCTCGACCTCGATCAGGACGTGGTCTTCCCGACCGAGCATATCGTGCGGATCATCGAGGCGGCGAAGGCGGGCCAAAAGATGTTGGCGCTCAAGGCCTTCGACGGATCGGACACGGGTCGCAAGGTCTTCCAGACGCTGACAATCATCGGCAAGGAGACCTCCGCGCCGCCGCCCGAGAAGGCGGCGCAGGTCGCCCAGCTCGAGCATCTGCGGCGGTGGCCAGTGACGATCTCCTATTTCGAGGAGGACAAGAAGGACAACGCGCCGAACTACGTCCTGTCCTTCGACCTTTACGAGAACGGCGTGTCTCGCGCGCTGAAGCTCGACTATGGAGACTTCGTCCTGGCCGGCGAGATGAAGCAGCTCGAATTCCTGCCGGCCAAGCCCTGCAAGAAGTAGGGCTCAGGCGCGACCGGCGATCCGGCGCAGGTCGCCGAGAGACATCTTGTGCACCTCGGGCGACATGCGATGCACGGGCATCGCGGTCGCTGCGACGTCAGCGAATTCCGCTCCGATCAAATTGCCCTTCTGCCAGACGACTTCGGCCTGACGATCGGGCCTGCCGTCGGAAAATCTCAGTGTGAACCGCTCCGGCGCCATTTCGTACTCGGGCTTTTCGATCCGGCAGCCGCCGTCGGAAATGTCCTGAACGAGGACATCGTACGATCGACCTGCGGGGGTGCGAAGGCGCGCGCGCATACGCACCGATTCCCGTTTGCCAAAGCGACGTTCCTGTTCCATCTGCGTAATTCCGCGTGCAGTGACGAACGCGTCATCATGACGCGGCCGTCCTGAAATCGTGTTTAATCGCGACGCGCGTCGGTCTGTAGAGGCGTTAACCGTAGCTCACGGGCGCGGCGCCGGGCAGAGGTCTCGTCCGCTTGTCGAAAATCGTGATAAAACAATAGATTGCGCGAATGGGGCGGCCGCTACGTCAGCTTTTCTTGCCGAAACCGATGCCCTTCACCACGGCGGCGCCGCCGAATTTGGCGCGAATAGCGTCGATCGCGGTTTCCGCCGCCTTAATGCGCCCGATATCGGGGTCCGCCAGATCGGCCGCGTCGCCCTCCGCCCCGTCCACGAGATCGCCGACACCGACGCCGATCAGGCGATAACGCGCCTTGCCGATCTCCGGGCCGAGCATTTCGCGGGCGACGGGAAAGATGCGGGCAGCGAGTTGGGTCGGCCGAAGGCCTGACCGCGAGCGGGTCCTGATCTTGAAATCGGCCGTCTTGAGCTTGAGCGTGATCGAGCATCCCGCGAGCTCCGCCTTTTTCAGGCGTCCCGCGACCTTGTCGGTCAAAGCGTGCAGGACCCGCACCAGTGTTTCCTCGTCCGCGACATCCGTGTCGAAGGTCGTCTCGGACGAGATGCTCTTGGCCTCGCGGTCGGGGCTGACGGCGCGATGGTCGATCCCGTTGGCGAGCCGCCATAGCCGCTGGCCCTCCGGGCCGAGCGTCCGCATCATGTCGGTTTCTTCGCGCGCCTGGATGTCGGCGATGGTCTGGAGCCCGTCGCGGGCGAGCCGTTCGGCGGCGACCTTGCCGACGCCCCAGATGCGCGAGACGGGCAGGGGCGCCAGCAGGTCCTTCGCTTCGGCGCGGCCGATAATCGTGAAGCCACGCGGCTTGTCCATGTCGGAGGCGAGTTTCGCCAGGAACTTGCAATAGCTCAGGCCCACAGAGACCGAGATGCCGATCTCGGCCTCCACGTCGCGGGCGAAACGGGCCAGCGTTTGCGCGGGCGAGCCGTGATGCAGGCGCTCCGTGCCGGAGAGATCGAGAAAAGCCTCGTCGATCGACAGGGGTTCGACCAACGGCGTCAGCGTCAGCATGCGGCGGCGGACCTCGCGGCCGACTTCGACATATTTGGCCATGTTAGGCTTGAGGATCACGGCGTCCGGGCACAAGGCGCGCGCCTTGAACATGGGCATGGCGGAACGCACGCCCGACATGCGGGCGATGTAGCAACAGGTCGAGACCACGCCGCGCTTGCCGCCGCCGATGATGAGCGGCTTGTCGCGCAGCGACGGATCGTCGCGCTTTTCAACGGCGGCATAGAAGGCGTCGCAGTCGATATGGGCGATCGACAGCGCGTCGCGCTCGGGATGGACGATGAGGCGCGGCGAGCCGCAGGCCGGGCAGCGCGGCGCGCCCTGCAGCGCGCGCGTCAGGCAGTCCCGGCAGAGCGGCCCGGTCTCCATGTCAGTCGTTCCAGCGATCCGGGCCGGAGAGGACGAGCCGGGCGGCGGCCACCTTTTCCGGCGGGATCCCGGCCTCGGTCGCAAAGGCGATGAGATCTGGCTCGTATCCTGCGAGATGGTCGAGCACGGAGGCGAGAAAGCCCGGTTCGCGCGCGGCGGCGCGAAGCCCGGCGGGATCGAGGCCCGTGAGGGCCAGAAACCGCCCGAGGCGCTCGTCGTCGGCAGCAATGTAGCCAATGGCCTGAATTGCGATAGCCTCCGATTCCCCGGCGGTCGGCGGGCCGCGCCGCGAACCTTGTCCGAAAGGAGGCATTTCTGTGGATAATCGTCGGAAGCCCAAGGATTTTCCTTTCGTAAATCTCTGGCGGTTAGGCTCCGCCGTATCGCGATTCTGTCGCCCCGGATTCGCATCGTTGGAAACAGCGAAACCGGGTCCGTGCTCGAGACTGTGATGTCGAAAACCATTCTGATCGTCGAAGACAACGAGCTCAACATGAAGCTCTTCAACGACCTCCTGGAGGCGCACGGCTATCAGACCGTGCAGGCCCGCAACGGCGTGGAGGCGGTCGATCTCGCGCGCAAGCACCATCCAAATCTGATCCTGATGGACATCCAGCTGCCGGAGGTCTCCGGCCTGCAGGTGACGCAATGGATCAAGGACGACGAATCGCTGCGTTCGATTCCCGTCGTCGCCATCACCGCCTTCGCGATGAAGGGCGACGAGGAGAAGATCCGGCAGGGCGGCTGCGAGGCCTACCTGTCGAAGCCGATCTCCGTCGTGAAATTTCTCGAAACCGTCCGCAATTACGCGTCCGATTCCGTGGGGTAAGCGTACATGACCGCTCGCGTTCTCGTCGTCGACGATCTCCTGCCGAACATCAAGCTGCTCGAAGCGCGGCTGACGGCTGAATATTTCGACGTTCTGACCTCGACCAACGGGCCCGAGGCGATCGAGGCCTGCAAGGCCGGACTCTGCGACATCGTTCTGCTCGACATCATGATGCCGGGCATGGACGGGTTCGAGGTCTGCACGCGTCTGAAGGCCGATCCGACGACGTCGCACATTCCCGTCGTGATGGTGACGGCGCTCGACCAGGCGGCCGACCGCGTGCGTGGCCTCGATTGCGGCGCCGACGACTTCCTGACGAAGCCGGTCGACGAAGTCGCGCTGATCGCGCGTGTGAAATCGCTGTCGCGGCTCAAGGTCACGATGGACGAACTTCGTTCGCGCGCGGCCGCCTCCGCGCGGCTCGGCAGGTCCGACCCGTTCGTCAACGCCTCGGCGGCCGACGGCCATCATGGCCGCGTGCTGCTGGTCGATGATCGTCTCGCGTCGAGCGACCGTATCGTCGCCTCGCTGCGCGGCAACCAGACCGTCGATGTCGAGACCAATCCGCAGGAAGCCCTGTTTCGCGCCGCGGAAAATCCCTACGATCTCATCATCGTCAGCCTGGGGCTGACGAATTACGACGGGTTGCGCCTGTGCAGCCAGTTGCGGTCCCTGGAGCGCACGCGCGGCATTCCGATCCTGACCGTCGCCGATCTCGAGGATCGCCCGAAGATCCTGCGCGGTCTCGACCTCGGCGTGAACGACTATCTGGTGCGCCCGATCGACCGCAACGAGCTGATCGCGCGCGTGCGCACGCAGGTGCGCCGCAAGCGCTACGCCGAGAGCCTGCGCAACAATGTGGAACAGGCGATCGAGATGGCCGTGGTCGACGCGCTGACCGGCCTGCACAACCGCCGATATTTCGACATGCACCTCTCGAGCCTGCTCGACCAGGCGGCGCAGGAATCCAAGCCGTTGTCGCTGCTGGTGCTCGACATCGACTTCTTCAAGAAGATCAACGACACCTACGGCCATGACGCCGGCGACGAAATCCTGCGGGCGCTCGCCGGCCGCATGCGCCGGGCGGTGCGCAGCGTCGATCTGGTCTGCCGTCTCGGCGGCGAGGAATTCGTGATCGTCATGCCTGAGACGGCGCTGGATGTCGCGGGCAAGGTGGCGGAGCGCGTGCGGCGCGCGGTGGAGGCCGAGCCCTTCAACGTCAAGGAAGGGCAGATGGCCGTGCCGGTGACGGTTTCCATCGGCATCGCCGATCGCGGCTCGGACGCCAATCCGGACTTCATCTACAAGTCCGCGGACAAGGCGCTCTACGAATCGAAGGCGACCGGCCGCAACAAGGTGACGCTCGCGGCCGCCTGAACCGGCCGCGAAATCCGCATTTTATGCAGAATCCGCAATTTTTCGGGCCGCGCGGCGACGCGCGGTCATCTGGCGTTCACCTCGTTCGTTTAAGTTAACAATCGGTTTCCATGGCGTTTCAAAGCGTAGCGATTGCATTTCCCGGGGCGGCGGGTAACGTGGACTCGCCGATCGGGTTGCATCTGGCGGCGCGGCGAGGTCCCAAGGTTCGAAGCCGGTTTCCGGCCTCGTAGAGAGGGCAGGTTGCGTCCGTCCGCGTTACGGTGCGTTTCGGCAATTTGAATACCCTGCGGAGTGCTCAGGTCCGCCGCATCTCCTGGGTCCGTGGGGTCGGCCGGTCGTCGGCGGTGTAGGAGTGGCCTCCTCGACGCCGTTGACGACCGGCCACCTTCGTTTTTGCGGCGCTTTCCGAAATTGCGAGGCGCCATGCGCGATCTGCCCGGCCTCACCGCCTTCGTGACCGGCGCCGCCAGCGGAATCGGCTTCGCGCTGGCGGGGGCCTTTGCTGAGGAGAGCATGAATGTCATGCTCGCCGACATAGAGGCTCCGGCGCTGGAATCAGCCGTCGCACGCCTTGCGGCGCATGCGCCGCGAATCGCGTCAGTCGTCTGCGACGTCTCAGATCATGCGAGTGTCTTGCGTGCCGCTCAGCTGACCGCGGCCGCTTTCGGGCCGGTCCATATTCTCTGCAATAATGCAGGCGTCGCCGGCGGCAGCGGGATAGAGGCGATTTCGACGGAGACCTGGCGCTGGGTGGTCGACGTCAACCTGATGGGCGTCGTCCACGGGATCGCCGCCTTCCTTCCCGGCATGCGTGCGCATGGGCAGGGCGGCCACATCGTCAACACCGCCTCGATGGCGGGATTGCAGGCCAATATCGGCTTCAGCCCTTATGTCGCGACGAAATACGCTGTCGTTGGCATGTCAGAGGGGCTGGCGAAAGATCTGGCGGCGGAGGGAATCGGGGTCAGCGTGATCTGTCCGGGATTCGTGCGGACGCGGATCGCAGAGGGCGCACGCAACCGGCAGGCGGCCTACGGGCATGCAATTCCGCCTGCGCCGGGCAGCGCGGGCGCGGCGCTCGCTGCGGCTCATGCCGAAAATGCGGAGGCCGGGCTCGATCCCGACGAGGTCGCCGCGCGCGTCCTGGCCGCGATCCGCACGGGCGAGTTCTACGTCTTCACGCATCCCGAGATGCGCGACGAGGTGGACGTGAGATTCGCCGCGATCGACGCGGCCTTCCGGCGTGCCGAGGGCTGATCAGCCCAGCTTCTTCGCCAGAAAAACCGCGCCGGGGATCGGCGAGGCGTAATAGGGCTTGATCTGCTCGAAGCCGAATTCGGCGTAGAGCGTCAGCGCGGCGGCCATCGAGGGCAGGGTGTCGAGGCGCATCTCCGTGTAGCCCTTTTCCACCGCGACCTCGAGAATCGCCTCGACCAGCGCCTTGCCGGCGCCGAGCTGGCGGCCCTTGCGCATGACGTAGAGCCGCTTCATCTCGCAGCAGCCGGGAATGTCGAGCGGGCGCAGCGCCACGCAGCCGATCGCCTCGCCGTCGGCGGCGCGCGCCAGCAGCAATTCACCCCTGGGCGGGGCGTATTCGCCGGGCATGTTCTCCAGCTCTTCCTCGAAATTCTGGAAGGAGAGATCGACGCCGAGCGTACCGGCATAGGCGCCGAACAGACGCACCGCCTCGATGTAGTCAGCCGCCTTGCGCGCTGGGACGATACTGAAGGGCATGGGCGGCCTCTCGCTTGTGCGATTCAAACGAAAAAGGGCGCTCGCGCGCCCTTTGATCAATCAAGTGGCAGATTGCCCTTACTTGATCTTGGTTTCCTTGTACTCGACGTGCTTGCGCGCGACCGGGTCGTACTTCTTGAACGACAGCTTGTCGGTCTTGGTGCGGGCGTTCTTCTTGGTGACGTAGAAATGGCCGGTGTCGGCGGACGACAGCAGCTTGATCTTGATGGTGGCGGCCTTGGCCATGGTCTTGGTCCCGGTTGCGGCGCAGTCGGCGCCAACGAAAACGAGCCGGGGAACGCTTTTCGTCCCGGCCCGGAAGCTCGGCGGGCAAAATACTGATCGACCGCCGATTGTCAATGCGCGAGGCAACAGCGAAGCTGGCGCATGATTCTGGTCTTCGGCTCGATCAACCTTGATCTGATCTTCGACATGGAGGCCTTGCCGGCCCCCGGCGAAACGCGACTCGCCCGCGCCATGCGCACGGAGCCGGGGGGCAAGGGCGCAAACCAGGCGGTCGCCGCCGCGAAAGACGGGGCGCAGGTCGCGCTCTACGGCGCGGTCGGGCGCGACGCCTTCGCCAATCCCGCGCAGGCTGGCCTCGAATCGGCTGATGTCGACGTCTGGGGCGTCGAGGCCGTGGCTGGAGCAACCGGTATCGCCTCGATCGTGACCGACAAGGCCGGCCGCAACGCCATAGCGGTCGCCCCGGGCGCCAATCTGAAGGCGCGGCAGGACAAGGTTCCCGACGAGTTCCTGGACGAGAAGACGCTTTTGCTGGTTCAGATGGAGTGCGATCCGAAGGAGACCGCGCGGCTGATTCTCCGCGCCCACGGAGCGGGCGCCCGCGTGATCCTCAATCTCGCGCCAGCGGCGGAACTTCCGCTGGAGGCGCTGAAGGCCTGCTGGCTGATCGTGGTCAACGAACAGGAAGCGTCATTTCTGGCGGGGCAGGTCGGCGGATCGGCCGATGCCGCGGGCCTGGCGGCGAAGCTTGGGGTCGGCGTGCTGCGGACGCTGGGCCATGCGGGCAGCGAGGCCAGCGTCGACGGCGTCGCCCATCGCGTCGGCGCGCATGTGGTGAAGGCGATCGACACGACGGCGGCGGGCGATTGTTTCGTTGGCGTGCTGGCGGCCGCGCTCGACCGCGGGCTCGACCTACCTGCCGCCATGCAGCGCGCCAGCGTCGCGGCCGCGCTCGCCTGCACGAAGCGCGGCAGTCAGGGGAGTTTGCCCGAGGCCGCGGAGATCGATGCGGCAATGAGGGGCGCTTAAACCGCTATCCGTCTTTCGTCATGCGTCCACGCATGGCGACGGTCGCGAGATAGGCGACGAACAGCAACGCCACGCCGCCGAACAGTCCATGCGCGGGCGAGGCGTCGAGCGTGACGCCTAAAATCGGCGGGCCGATCATCATGCCTGACGCGTAGAGCATGACGTAGGCCGAATTGGCCGACGCGAGATCAGCGCCGGTGTAGCGTGCGCCAAGGATCGCGAGGCCAACCATGTAGAGGCCGCCGACGACGCCGCCCCAAACGAACAGAAGCATGCTGAAGGCGGCGTATCGCGCGCTCAGGAAGATCAGCGCGAGCGCGCCGACGAGGCCGAAGATTGCGATGGCGACAATGAGCTTGTGGCGATCGATGCGGTCCGACAGCAGGCCGAGCGGCAATTGAAAGGCGACATTGCCGAAGGCGACGAAGGACACGAACAGCGCGCCGGTCGCGGCGTCATAACCGTTGCGCAACGCGTGGACCGGCAGGAGGCCCATGCCGCCGGTCTCGAGCGCGCCGAACAGCAGCGAGGCGAGCATGACGACGGGCGCGCGAAAAATCATGGCCAGCGCCGGCGTCCCGGCGCGCTCGCTGAAAGTCGGGATCTGCGCGCCGGCCGCGATGATCGGCGCGCCGCCGATGATGAACAGGACGATCGCCGCGTAGAAGCCCGCACGACCCTCCGTGCCGACGAAGCCGATGATCGCCGGCCCCAAAGCAAAGCCAAGGTAGAGCGAGGTCGAGTAAATGCCGATCCACAGGCCGCGCCGGTCTTCCGGCGCCAGCGCATTGATCGCGTATTCGCTGACGACGAAGAAGAGCGTCAACGATGCGCCGAGGCCGAAGCGGATCGGATACCACCACAGGACATTATCGACGAAGGCGAGACCGGCGAGGCTCGCGACGGCCAGCGCCAGCGCAAGGCCCATGAGGCGGCGCACGCCGAGCCTGCGCACCAGCGTCGGCATGAAGGGCGAGACGAGGATGGTCGCCAGTCCCGACATGGCCACGCCCCAACCGTTGGCGCTGGCGCTGTAGCCGGCCGCCTCCATGCGCACGGCGATGAGCGGGATCGTCATCGACAGGCCGACGCCGACGATGGAGATGGCGGCAATGGCCGCGATGAGGGGGAGGAGGCGAGGCATGGCGATGGACTAGGGCGTTTGGGCCGCCATTGCGAGCGGAGCGAAGCAATCCAGAGCCGGGTCGTGGCTCTGGATTGCTTCGGCGCTTCGCTTCTCGCAATGACGGTCGAGGCTACAATTCCTCGCGGAACCACACCCGCTGCTTCTCATAATAGAACGGCGTCGGGTGCTCGTGTTTCATGCCGTCGGCGATGCGGCCTTCGAGTTCCTTCAGCACGACGCTGGTGATGTGCGGCAGGTCGAGTTGCTGCGCCTCTTTCAGCGGCACCCAGACGAGTTCGACGAGTTCCGTATCCGCCGTCACGACGCCCTCGATGCGATGGGCGATCCATTTCGCGTCGAGGCAAAGAAACGTCGTGTCGAAACGCTTGGGGCGCTTGGGCGGGGTGATGGCGCGGGCGATGAAGCGCACCTCCGACAGGTCCGGGGCGAAACCGTGCTTTGCATAATCGGCCCAGTCGCCCTCGGGGGGATTTTCCATAGCGCCGGGGCGGCCGAGCACGAGGCCTGTCTCCTCGAAGGTCTCGCGGATGGCGGCGAGCGCGAGGGCGCGGCCGGTCGTCTTCGACGGTTTCACGCGACGCTTGGCGAGCTTTTCCTCGACGATCGCGGGCAGCGGCGCCAGCGCTTGCGCCTTGCGGTCGGCGGCCTCGATGCGACCGCCGGGAAAGACGAATTTGCCCGCCATGAACTTGTGGCCGGCGTGGCGCTTGCCCATCAGCACCTTCGGGATATCGCCGGAACGGTCGAGCAGGATCAGCGTGGCCGCAAGCTTCGGCCGCACGTTCGGCCATTTGCGCTCACGATCATGCGCCGTCATGAACTTCGCGTTGTCGTGTTCCTTGCTCGCGACTGCCGCCTTGTCCGTCATCTTCCGCCCGCTTTGATATGTCGATCTTGTCGGACGATCTTACGCGGAATGGTCGGTCGCGCCAATCTTGGGCCTGACTGGCTCCGGCAAGTCCGGCTCCCCGCCAAATCCGTGCATGCGCAGGGCCCATTGGTAGCCGACCAGCGCGCCCTTCACGAGCGGCAGGAGCCACAGCGAGGACAGGATGATGAAGGCCGACCAGAGGAGCGCGTGCAGCCAGTAGGGCGCGTCCGGCCAGATTTCGTCGAAGGCGAGCAGGGCGGCGACAACGGCGTGGCCGACGATGAAGATCGTGAAATAGGGTGGGGCGTCGTCGGCGCGATGGTGGTGAAGCTCCGTCCCGCACGCCTCGCATGTGTCGACGACCTTGAGATAGGACGAATAGAGCTTGCCCTCGCCGCAGGCCGGGCAACGGCACATGAGGCCGCGCTTCATGGCCAGCCAGACGTCGCGGTCGGCGGGCTTTTCGGCGACGATGGTGGCGGGCGCGTTCATGTCGTCTCCGTGCTTCACTTCCTGCGCCCCTTGTAGCCTTTGGTCGCTTTTCGGGAAGGGGACTCGTTGTCGCGGGGGCCCTTGATCTTGCGGCTGCGCAGGCCCGCGCCGCGCAGGCTGCGGCCTTCGCTGAGGATTTCGAACCGCAGGGCGCCGGCCATGGGCGCGACTTCGAGCAGGCGCACGTCGACGTTGTCGCCGAGCCTGAAGGCCGTTCCGGAACGCGAGCCAACGAGCGCGGCATGCGCTTCATCATGACGAAAATATTCGTCGCCGATGGTCGAGGCCGGGACAAAGCCGTCGGCGCCGCTTTCGCTCAGCTTCACGAACAGACCGGAGCGCGTGACGCCGGAAATCTTGCCCGTGAAACTCGCGCCCACCTGACCCGCGAGATAGCCGGCGATGAGGCGATCAATCGTCTCGCGCTCCGCCGTCATGGCGCGACGCTCGGCGGCGGAAATGCGGGCGGCGACTTCGGCGAGTTCGTCGAGCGGCGTGTCAGGCAGGGCGCCGGGGCCAAGATGCAGCGCGCGGATCAGCGCGCGATGCACGATGAGATCGGCATAGCGGCGGATCGGCGAGGTGAAATGCGCATAGCGGCGCAGGTTGAGGCCGAAGTGCCCGTAATTCTGCGCGGTATATTCAGCCTGCGCCTGGCTGCGCAGCACGACCTCGTTGACGACATGCTCGTGCTCGGTTTCGCGCACTCTTGCGAGAATGTCGTTGAACTGTTTCGCGCGCATGGTCTGGCCCTTGGCGAGACGCACGCCGATGGTGGCGAGAAATTCGGAGAGCGCGTTCAGCTTCTCGACGCTCGGCTCGTCGTGCGCGCGATAGATGAGATGCTGGCGCTTTTCTTCCAGCGTCTCGGCGGCGGCGACATTGGCCGCGATCATGAATTCCTCGATCAAGCGATGCGCCTCGAGACGCGGCGGGATTTCGACGCGGTCGACCGTGCCGTCCTCCTTCAATCTTATCTTGCGCTCGGGCAGGTCGAGATCGAGCGGTCCGCGTTTTTCACGCGCAATGGTGGCGCAGCGATAGGCCGCAAGCAGGGGTTCGAGCGCGGATTTCATCAGCGGCTTGCAGGTCTCGTCCGGCCTGCCGTCGAAGGCGTGCTGCGCCTGTTGATAGGAGAGCTTTGCCGCTGAGCGCATCATCACGCGATGGAAGGTATGATCGACCTTGCGGCCGGTCTTGTCGATGCGCATGCGCACGGCGAGCGCGGGGCGATCCTCGTCCGGACGCAGCGAACAGAGATCGTTGGAGATGCGCTCGGGCAGCATCGGCACGACGCGGTCGGGAAAGTAGACCGAATTGCCGCGAGCCACCGCCTCGCGATCGAGCGCGGAATTAGGGCGTACGTAATAAGAAACGTCGGCGATGGCGACGGTGACGATGAAGCCCCCTTCGTTGTCCTTGTCGTCGTCTGCTTTCGCGAACACCGCGTCGTCGTGATCCTTGGCGTCGGGCGGGTCGATGGTGACGAGCGGAACGGAGCGCCAGTCTTCGCGCCGAAAACCTTCCGTCTCCATCTTCGCTTCTTTCGCGGCGTCGGCTTCGGCCAGAGTTTCCGGGCGAAAGACGTCGGGTATTCCGTGCGTCGCAATGGCGACCTGGCTGACCGCTTTTTCAGAACCGATGGCGCCGATGATTTCGCGCACGCGCGCGGTCGGAAGACCGGCGAGGCGTGTGCGCAGAATGTCGACGGCGACAAGATCGCCGTCGCGCGCGTCTTCGCGATCGCTTTCGCTGACCGCGAGTTCGCGGCCCAATTGCTTCTTGTCGATCGGCTCGATGCGCCCACCGCCGCCTTTGGCGTTGACGCGAAAGATGCCGAGCACGCGCGATCTCTGCTTCGACAGGAGTTTGATGACGCGGCCCGCATATTCCGGCGCGCCGGGTTCGGGATTGCGCTCACGCTCCGTGCGCACCAGCGCGCGGTCGCCGACGCCTGGCACGGGCATGCCGGGTTTCGCGCGGCGCGGCATGTGCAGGAGGATGCGCGGCGTGGGGCCGAGCTGGCTCGTGTCCCATTCGACTGGGCGCGCGATCAGTTCGCCATCGAGATCGCGGCCGGTGACGTCGCAAAGAACGACCGGCGGCAGGACGCCCGGCTTCACCAGCCCCTTGCCGCGCCGCTCGACCGCGCCTTCGTCCTCGAGCTCTCGCAGGATACGCTTGAGGTCGATCTTGTCGGACCCCTTGACGCCGAACTCGCGCGCGATCTCGCGCTTGCCGATCTTCGACAAGTTTCCGCCCGCGCGCTCGCGCGCGATGAAGGCGAGAATGTCGTCGCGGGAGGGGATGGACTTGTGTTTCGTCTTGTCGTTCACGAGCGGTAGATGGGTCCTGTGGATCTGGCGTCGCGCGCATGTTGCGCCGGGGCGGCCTTCGGCTGCAATGTCCCGCCGCCAGGGAGACAGATATTATGAACATGGTTCGCCAGCGCCCGTTTCGCCAGAAGACGATCGGCATTCTCGGCGGGTCGAGCAACGAGGCGACGGTCGAATATTATCAGGGGCTCAATGCGCGGCTGAATGCGGTCTACGGCGGCTGGGACAATGCGGAGATCGTCATTGTCTCCGTCAATTTCGGCAATATCGAAGCGCTTTTGCGCGAGGACAGGTGGGACGATCTCAGCCGATATCTCGCCGAAAAAATCGACCGGCTGGAGGCGGCGGGGGTCGATCTGATCGTGTCGGTCTCCAACACCCTGCACCGCGCGGTCGCGCCGATCATGGCGTCCCGGCGCACGCCCTTCCTGCATATCGCCGATCCCACCGGCGAGGCCATTCGCGCCGCCGGGCTGGAACGGGTCGGGCTGCTCGGCACTGGCGCGACCATGCGCTCGCCGCTGTTTGCGGAGCGCTTCCGTAGGAGATTCGGCTTCGAGACGATTGCGCCAGATGAGGCCGACATGGAGATCGTCGACCGCATCATTTTTGACGAACTGGTGCGCCGCAAATTGCGCCCGGACTCCAAGGCCGAATACATCCGCGTCGTCGAGGCCCTTCGGGCGCGCGGGGCGCAGGGCGTCATTCTCGGCTGCACCGAAATCTTCCTGCTGATCGGCCAGCAGGATTTTGCCGATTTCCCGGTTTTCGACACGACGGCGCTGCACGTGGCGGCGATCGCCGACTACGTGCTCGGCGGGCCCTAGGCTCAAAGCCGCGTCGCCATGGTGATCGTGTCGCTCTTCACGTAGCCGAGCCTCGCGTAGAAAGCGGCGACGCCGAGGTTTTCAGAGCGGATCATGACGTGCAGTTTCGGCGCGCCGATTTCACGCAACCACGCTGCGGCCGCATGCATCATGGCCGCGCCGTAGCCCTTGCGCTGCGCGGTCGGATCGACAGCAAGATAATAGACCCAACCGCGATGACCGTCGGAGCCCGTCATGGCGGTGGCGACGAGTTTGCTGTCGATGCGGCCGGCGAGAATTGTGGAGGAGGGCCTGCTGAGCGCGAGCGCGATATCGGCGCGCGGGTCGTTCCAGGGGCGAGTAAGGCCGCAGGCCTCCCAAAGTGCGACAGCAGCTTCGGTTTCGTCCGGGCGGAGGGGGGAAATGGCGAGGGTCATGCGCCGCACCTGCGCCGGTCATGCAGGCTGAAGCGCAGCGGAGAGCCGTTATCCAGTCTTGAAGCGCGCGCTGGATCCCGGATCGGCCCTCCGGGCCGTCCGGGATGACAGCCCGTGTTCACTTCTTCGCGGCTTTCTTGACAGCCTTCTTGGCCGGCGCCTTTTTCGCGCCAGTTTTCGCGGGCTTGCCGCCCTCGAACGGCGTTTCGTCCGACGCCTCGATCTTCTTGGGCTTGGCCGAAGCCTTCTTCGCAGCCGGCTTCTTCTTGGCGGCGGCCTTCTTCACCGGGCCCTTCTTGCCGGTCGCCGCCGCGCGCGCATTCACGAGCTCGATGGCGTCCTGCAGCGTCACCGTGTCCGGCGACTGGCTCTTGGGAATGGTCGCAAATACCTTGCCCCAGGCGACATAGGGGCCGAACCGGCCATCCTTCACGACAAGCGCGCCGCCGTCGGGGTGATCGCCGAGATTGCGGCCGGAGCCGTCGCCGCCGCCCTCCTGCTTCGCCTTGATCATGGCGAGCGCGGCCTCGAGCGTCAGCGTCTCGCTGTCGGTTCCGCGCGGGATCGTGGCGTTGACCTTGGCCCAGTTGACATAGGGGCCGAAGCGGCCGGACTTGATCGAAACCACGCCGCCCTCGGGGTGTTCGCCCAGTTCGCGCTTGGTCGCGCCGCCGCCGAAGCGGCCGCCGCCCTGTTCCTTCTGGATGATGAGGTCGATGGCGCGATTGGCGCCGATCTCCAGCACGTCGTCGTCGCGGCCGAGATTTGCGTAGGTCTTGGCGTGCTGGACGTAGGGGCCGTAGCGGCCGATGCCGGCGAGAATCGGGTCGCCGGATTCGGGATGGCGGGCGACTTCGCGCGGCAGGGAGAGCAGGGCGAGCGCCTTTTCGAGCGTGACGTCGTCTGGCTTCAGGCCGCGCGGCAGCGAGGAGCGCTTGGGCTTTTCGTCGCCATCCTCGCCCTGTTCGCCGAGCTGGATGTATGCGCCGAAGCGGCCGTCGCGGATCGTGACTTCCGCGCCGGTCTCGGGATCGCTGCCCAGAACCTTGACGCCCGGGCGCTCGCCGGCCGCGATGGCTTCGGCCGTCAGCGGCGAGAGCGTGCGGGTGAAGCGGCATTCGGGATAGTTCGAGCAGCCGATGAAGGCGCCGAATTTGCCGATCTTGAGCGACAGTTGGCCCGCATTGCAGGACGGGCAGGAACGCGGATCGCCGCCGTCGGCGCGCGCGGGAAAGATGTGAGGCCCGAGAAGATCGTTGAGCGCGTCGAGAACCTGCGTCGTGCGCAGATCCTTGGTCGCGTCGATGGCGGCGGAAAATTCTGTCCAGAAGTCGCGCAGCACCGCCTTCCAGTCGACTTCGGAATTGGAGACACGGTCGAGCTGTTCCTCCAGCCCGGCGGTGAAATCGTATTCGACGTAGCGCTGGAAGAAGCTTTCGAGGAAGGCGACGACGAGTCGGCCCTTGTCCTCGGGGACGAGCCGCTTCTTGTCGATCTTCACATAGTCGCGGTCGCGCAGCACGGCGAGCGTCGAGGCATAGGTCGAGGGGCGGCCGATGCCGAGCTCCTCCATGCGCTTGACCAGCGTCGCCTCGGTGAAGCGCGGCGGCGGCTCGGTGAAATGCTGGGTCGCTTCGATCTTTTCGCGCGAACACGGTTCGCCGGCAGACATCGGGGGCAGGCGGTTGCCCTCTTCGTCGTCGGAATCGTCGTCCTTGCCTTCCTGATAGAGTTTTAGGAACCCGTCGAAGCGGACGACCTGGCCGGTGGCGCGCAGGTCGATGGTTCTGCCGCCCGCCTTGGCCTCGATCTCGACCGTCGTGCGTTCCAGTTCGGCCGATTCCATCTGGCTGGCGATGGTGCGGATCCAGATGAGTTCGTAGAGCTTCGCCTGTTCGGGATCGAGGATCTGCGCCACGCGGCGGGGCAGGCGCGCCATGTCGGTCGGGCGGATCGCCTCGTGCGCTTCCTGCGCATTCTTGGCTTTCACCTGATATTTGCGCGGCGCGTCGGGCACGTAGTCCGCGCCATATTCCTGGCCGATGACCTTTCGGGCCGCCGTGACGGCCTCGGGCGCCATGTCGACGCCGTCGGTACGCATGTAAGTAATGAGGCCGACGGTCTCGCCGTCGATGTCGACGCCTTCGTAGAGACGCTGGGCGATCTGCATGGTGCGGGCGGGCGCGAGCCCCAGCTTGCGCGAGGCCTCCTGCTGCAGCGTCGAGGTGGTGAAGGGCGCGGACGGATTGCGGCGGGCAGGCTTGGCCTCGACCGAGCGCACCGTGAACGACGCCGTCTCGAGTGCTTTCCTGAAGGCTTCGGCTTCGGCGCCCGCGCCGATGTCGAGGCGGTTGATCTTGCGGCCGTCCGCGCCAACAAGGCGCGCGATGAAGGGCGCGCCGGCCTTGGTCTTGAGATGGGCGACCAGCGACCAGTATTCGCGGGCGACGAATCTCTCGATCTCGAGTTCACGGTCGCAGACGAGGCGCAGCGCGACGGACTGGACGCGGCCAGCCGAGCGGGCGCCCGGCAGCTTGCGCCACAGGACCGGGGACAGGTTGAAGCCGACGAGATAGTCGAGCGCGCGGCGGGCGAGATAGGCCTCGACCAGCGCCGCGTCGACCTCGCGCGGGTGCTTCATCGCGTCGAGGATCGCGTCCTTGGTGATGGCGTTGAAGACGACACGCTCGATCTTCTTGTCCTTGAGGACTTTCTTGTTCCGCAAGACTTCGAGTACGTGCCAGGAGATGGCCTCGCCTTCGCGGTCCGGGTCGGTCGCCAGAATGACCTTGTCGGCGCCCTTCACGGCGCTGGCGATGTCGGAGAGACGCTTGGCCGCCTTGCCGTCGACCTCCCATTTCATGGCGAAATCAGCGTCCGGTTCGACCGAACCGTCCTTTGCGGGGAGGTCGCGCACGTGGCCGAACGAGGCGAGAACCTCGTAGCCGCGGCCGAGATATTTGTTGATCGTCTTGGCCTTGGCAGGCGATTCGACGATGACGACGTTCATGAAATTCAGGTCCTTGCGCGCCTTTCGGCGAGCTTGAAAACTCTGCGCCGGGGGCTCCCGGCAGGCGCGGGAAGATGGTCGAGAGGGTCTGGCCTGTCAAATCCCGGGAGCCGAGCCATAGCCGGGATTAACTTTACGACTTGTCAAAGTCCCTATGAAACAATGGGTAGGTCCAGTCACCCAAAGGGCCCCTGAATGTTTGCCCGTGTTGTGCTCCTGATATCCAGTCTGATCGCTCTTCCGGCGGCGGCCCTGGCGCAAGAGGACGCGCGCGCCGTCGCCAACGCCTATTCGATCATGCTGGAGCGGCAATTCCTGTCCTGGCATATCTGGACGACCGGCGTCTCGCGGCTCGACGACGGCACTCTCTTCGGTCTTATATCCATACTGCTCGCCATGTCCTTCGGCGTGTCCGGCATCGGCATCATTCTGTTCCAGGACAAGGGCCTGCGATTTCGCGGCGGCTGGATGCTGTCGATCCCGGTCATCATGGCCACGATGGTGGCCTATACGATCGTGCGGCCCTATCCCAGCGCGCGCGACATGCCCACCATGCTGATCGTTTCCGCCCTTGCCGCGCTGGTCGCATTGTTCTTTGCCCGCCTGATGAAAGTATCCGTGACGGACGCCGTCGAGCGGCCGGCGCACAAGGCTGATATCGCGAAAGCGACCGCCGATCGCCGCCTGCGGATGGCGACGCGCGCGCCCGTGGGCAAGCGCGGCTACTGATCGACGCTGTGGAATTCGGCGGCCGTGGCGTCGGCGCCCCTTGCGGAAGGCGCGCCTTTCCCGCATAGACCGGCTCGATGTCGCACGCTGCGCCCCGGCCGACCTTTCCCCACCGCCATCTGCTCGGTATCGAAGGGCTTTCGCGGCCCGATATCGAGGCCCTGCTGGACCTCGCCGAGGAGGCGGTCGACGTTTCCCGCCAGGTCGAGAAAAAGCGCGCGACGCTGCGCGGCCGCACCCAGATCAACCTGTTCTTCGAAGCCTCGACCCGGACACAATCCTCGTTCGAACTCGCCGGCAAGCGCCTTGGCGCGGACGTGATGAACATGTCGGTCGCCAATTCCAGCGTGAAGAAGGGCGAGACGCTGATCGACACGGCGATCACCCTCAACGCCATGCGGCCCGACATCATCGTCGTGCGTCATGCCCAGGCGGGCGCGGTGCATCTTCTGGCGCGCAAGGTCGATTGCGCCGTCGTCAACGCCGGCGACGGCGCGCACGAGCATCCGACCCAGGCTCTGCTCGACGCCTTGACCATCCGCCGCAACAAGGGGCGGATCGACGCGCTGACAGTCGCCATCTGCGGCGACATTCTTCATTCGCGCGTGGCGCGCTCCAACATTATCCTTCTGACGGCGCTGGGCGCGCGGGTGCGCGTGATCGCGCCCTCGACGCTGCTGCCCTCGGGCATCGAGCGCATGGGCGTCGAGGTCTATCGCGACATGCGCGCCGGGCTGAAGGACGTCGACATCGTGATGATGCTGCGCCTGCAGCGCGAGCGCATGAACGGCGCGTTCGTGCCGTCGGTGCGCGAGTATTTCCGGTTCTTCGGCCTCGACGCCGACAAGCTGAAGCTTGCAAAACGCGACGCGCTGGTCATGCACCCCGGGCCGATGAACCGTGGCGTGGAGATCGATTCCAGCATCGCCGACGGTCCGCAATCGCTGATCCGCGAGCAGGTGGAAATGGGCGTGGCCGTGCGCATGGCCGTGCTCGAAGCGCTCGCGCAGCATTTGCCGAACGGATGAGGGCGCCCGCAACAGGAGACCATCATGGTCCGCATCGCGCGCATGATCGGCTTCTTTCTTTCCGCGGTCGGCGTGGAGCTGGCGAGCGGCGTCGGGATCGTCGCGCTGATCGTCGCCGCCATCCTCGGCTGGAAGCGGGCGGGGCTGCACTGGCTGCTCGCGCCGGCGGTCGCGGGCGCGATCGTCTCGCAGATGCTGTTCGCGGGCGTGTCGACCGGCGGCAAGGTGGTCAACGCCATGTCGAACGGCGTCTTTCCGCTGATCGTCTATATATTCATCTGTCTCGTCGGCTACGGCCTCGGCGCGCTGGCGCGCCGGTTGCGCCGGGCGGGCGGCGCAACATGAGCTGATGGAAAAGCCCATGCCGTTCCAGGCCTTCCAGCCCATCGCGCTCGTCAATGCGCGCCTCGTCGATCCCGCGCACGGGACGGAGACGCGCGGCGGCGTTTTCGTGCGCGACGGCTATATCGTCGCTGCGGGGAGCGACGTAACGGCGCAATCCGTTCCCTCCGATGCACGTATCGTCGATTGCGCGGGCGATGTCGTCGCGCCCGGTCTGGTCGACATGCAGGCTTTTGTCGGCGAGCCCGGCGCGGAACATCGCGAGACGATCGCGACGGCGACGACGGCGGCGGCGATCGGCGGCGTGACGACGATCGTTTCGCGCTCCGACACGCATCCGCCGGTCGACGACCCGGCCGTCGTCGACTTTCTCAAGCGGCGCGCGCGCGACACGGGCAGCGTGCGCGTGCTGCCGATGGCGGCTCTCACGCGGGGCCGAGAGGGCAGGGAGATCGCGGAATTCGGCCTGCTGCTGGAAGCCGGCGCTGTCGCCTTCGGCGACGCCGGCCATTCCCTGCGCAATGCGCAGGTGATGCGCCGTGCGCTATCCTACGCGCGCGATTTCGATGCGTTGATCGTGCATTACGCCGAAGAGCGCGATCTGGCCGGCGGCGTGATGAACGCCGGCGAATTCGCCTCGCGGCTCGGCCTGTCGGGCGTGCCGCAGGAGGCCGAATCCATCGTGCTCGATCGCGACATGCGCCTGGTGGCGCTGACGGGCGGGCGCTATCACGCCGCATCCGTCACATGCGAGCAGTCGCTGGAAATCCTTGCGCGCGCCAAGGCCGCGGGGCTGCCGGTGACGTGCGGCGTGTCGATCAATCATCTCACGCTCAATGAAAACGACATCGGCGACTATCGCACCTTCCTGAAACTGCGCCCGCCGCTGCGCCGCGAGGAGACGCGGCGCGCGCTGGTGGAAGCGGTGGCGAGCGGCCTGATCGACGTGATCGTGTCCGACCACGATCCGCAGGACGTCGAGACCAAGCGCCTGCCGTTCGCGGAAGCCGAGTTCGGCGCGATCGGGCTTGAGACCATGCTGGCCGCCGGATTGCGGCTCGTGCACGCCGGCGATCTCACGCTGCCACAACTCTTGCGCGCGTTGTCCTCGCGGCCGGCCGAAATCCTGAAGCTGCCGCAAGGACGACTTGCGCCGGGCGCGCCGGCCGACATCATCCGCTTCGATCCGGACGAACCCTTCGTCGTCGTGCCCGAACGACTGCATTCGAAGTGCGGCAATACGCCGTTCGACGAGGCGCGGTTGCAGGGCCGGGTGAAAATGACGCTGGTTGCCGGCGCGGTCGCGTACGAATAGGCTCGGCGCGCAACGTCACGTCCGGGCCCCATGAGCATCGCGTTCCTCACCGAAATCGCCGGCGCCACTCTGCTGATCGCTTTCGTCTTCGGCTATCTCTGCGGGTCGATCCCGTTCGGCCTCGTGCTGACGAAAGTTTTCGGCACGGCCGACCTGCGCTCGATCGGCTCCGGCAATATCGGCGCGACCAATGTGCTGCGCACGGGCCGCAAGGATCTTGCCGCCGCGACGCTGCTGCTCGATGCGCTGAAGGGCACGCTCGCCGTGCTGATCGCCGCCCGCTTCGGGCCGTCGGCAGGGGGCGCTGCCGCGCTCGGCGCCTTCATCGGCCACATCTATCCGGTCTGGCTGAAATTCAAGGGTGGCAAGGGCGTCGCGGTCTTTCTGGGCGTGCTGGTCGCGCTCGACTGGCGCGCGGCGCTGGTCTTCGCGATCGTCTGGCTCGGCGTCGCCTATACGACACGCTATTCCTCGCTGTCGGCGCTGGTCGGCTCGCTGGCGGCGGGATTCTCGTTGTTCGCGCTGGGGCGGCCGGCGCTCGGCGATCTCGTCGTCCTGCTCGTGGCCATTCTGTTCTGGAAGCATCTCGACAACATCCGCCGCCTGCGCGCCGGCACGGAAAGCAAGATCGGGCAGAAGGGATGAGCGTGCGGCTGACCGACGCGCAGAGGCTCGACTGGCTGCAGTTGATCCGCTGCGACAATGTCGGACCGCGCACCTTTCGTTCCCTCGTCAACAAGTTCGGCGGCGCGGGCGCGGCGCTCGCGGCCCTTCCGGATCTCTTGCGCAACGCCAAGGGCGAGCGCGCCATCCGTATCTTTTCCCGCGACGAGGCGGAGCGCGAAATCACTACCGCCGCCAAAGCTGGCGTGCGCTATGTCGCGCTCGGCGAGGCCGATTATCCCACAACTCTGCGCGCGATCGACTCGCCTCCGCCCTTGATCGCCGTGCGCGGGCGCGTCGAGGCGCTGAACCGTCCTGCCGTCGCCATCGTCGGCTCGCGCAATGCGTCGGCGGCCGGGCTCGCCATGGCCGAGCGGCTCGCGCGCGCGCTCGCGAAAGAGGGGATCGTGGTGATCTCGGGGCTCGCGCGCGGAATCGACGCCGCCGCGCATCGCGCGAGCCTGCAAGGCGGCACGATCGCCGCGCTCGCTGGCGGCCACGCGCGGCTCTATCCCGCCGAGCATCGCGATCTCGCGCAGGCGATCTGCGAGGCCGGCGCGCTCGTTTCCGAAATGCCGCACGAATGGGAGCCGCGCGGACGCGATTTTCCGCGACGCAACCGCATCGTTTCCGGGCTCGCGCTTGCGACCGTGGTGGTGGAGGCCGCGCGGCGCTCCGGCTCGCTGATTACCGCGCGGTTTGCAGGGGAACAGGGGCGGGAAGTCTTCGCCGTACCCGGTTCGCCGCTCGATCCGCGCGCGGAAGGCACGAACGATCTGCTGCGTTCGGGCGCAACGTTGTGCACGCGCGCGGAAGACATTCTCGAAACCATCGCGCCGATGATCGACGGCGACGCGCCGCGCGCCGATCTCTTCGGCGAAGATGCGCCCGCCTCGCGCACGGAGCCTTTGTGGGACGAAAGCGATCTGTTCGACGCGGGCGCGAGCGCGGCCCCGCGCACGATGCCCGACCACGAAATGAACGAGCCGCGCGACGAATTCGAACATGCGAAGGCGCCTGGCGCGGACGCGGACGCCGCGCTCGAACGGGTGAGCGCGCTGCTCGGCCCCTCGCCCGTTGGCGTGGACGATCTATTGCGCGCGGCGCAATTGCCGGCGCAGGCCGTGCACACCGCGTTGCTGGAGCTGGAGATCGAAGGCCGGCTCGCGCGCCACGGCGGCAATCGCGTTTCGCTGGAGCCGGAGAAGTAATCAGCGCGCGTAGGGGGCGCCTGCAGGCGGCGCCGCGTCTGCCAGCTGCATCTCGGCTTCCACCCGCGCCATGTTGAGAAAATAAGTGAGCATCGGCAGGCGCGCCCCGCCGGCTAGGGATGCGAGTTCGCCCGTCATCTCCGCGATGTAGCGTAGTGTTTCCGCACGCTCGCGCTCGCGCGGCGTCGCGAGAATATCTTCGCCGCGCGGCGCCAGGGCTTCCGCCTTTCGCCGACTCATGAAATCCCCCTGATGCAATACAACAACTAATAGTTGTTTATAATGATCTTGCAACCAGTAAATTCAAGAGGTCATCCCGACGCAGCGCCGATTGTACGCAGTCGGTCGAGCGCGCCTTGCAGAATATAGGCGGCCGCCATGCGGTCGACGACTTCCGCTCGCTTGGCGCGCGACACGTCCTGCGCGATCAGTTCGCGCGTGACGGCGGCGGTCGACATGCGCTCGTCCCAATAGACGAAGGGGATTTGGGATTTCGGGGCCATGGCGCGCACAAAGGCGCGGGTCGCCTGCGACCGTGGGCCCTCCGTGCCGTCCATGTTGAGCGGCAGGCCGATGACGAAGACAGCGACCTCGTATTTCGCGGCAAGTTTCAGCATGGCCTCGACATCGAGCGTGAATTTTCGGCGCGCGATCGTTTCCAGTGGCGAGGCGAGGCTCCGTTCGACGTCGGACAGGGCGAGGCCGATCGTCTTCGTGCCGAGATCGATGCCCATCAGGCGGTCGAAGCGCTTGAGGCGCGCGGGCACGGTTGCAAGATCGACCACATTGGATTCGACCTTCGATCCCTTCGCCCCGGCGGGCGTGTCCTGCGGCGTTTGCGTCATGGCCTGGCTTCGCGCAGCTCGGCCTCGCAGTCAATTGCGCGGTCCCGTTAACTCGCGTTGCGCAATCGCCGTCTTATCTTCCCTCGCATGACGCAAGCCACCGACATGCCGCCGCGCGGCGCAAGCCTCTGGACCATCGCCGGCCTCGCCTGCGCGCTGTTCGGACCGCTGCTGATGACGACGGCGCCGATGCAGAAGCTCTATGTGCTCGCGGGCTCGGGCCTGGCCTCGGTCGCCGTCGCGCAGTCGACGCTGTGGTTGGTGCTCGCCGCCGCGCTCGCCTGCCATATGTTCGGCGACCGCTTGCCGCTCGCGGCTGTCGGCCTCGTTCGGCCGCGCATCGGTTCAGTCCTGTTCGGGCTCGCCATCGGCGTCTCCGTTTATGTCGGCCTCTACGCCATCGCCTTCGTTCTTTGGAAGAACGGGCTGTTCGAAGCGAAGGCGCCGGCCGGCCAGATCCTGCAATGGCCGTTATGGCTGAGATTGCTCATGCTGATCACCGCGGGCGTGGTGGAGGAAGCTCTGTTTCGCGGTTTCGCGATCGAGCGGCTGACGGCGCTGACGGGAAAGCGCTGGCTCGCCGCACTCATTGCACTGGCCGCCTTCGTCGTCGCGCATCTGCCGTTCTGGGGCTTGGGCGCGGTCGCGACGCCGATCGTCGGCGGTGGTTTCTTCACGCTCGTCTATCTCTGGCGGCGCGACCTGATTGCGTGCATGGTCGCGCATCTCGTGGTCGATTCCGTCGGCCTTTTGATAGCGCCGGCGCTGGGGATCACCTCGTCGGCATGACGGGGGGAGAATGGGGACGTCGCTCGCGCCTTACGAGAAGGTCTCCTTCTCGGCCTGCGGTTTCACGCACGACGTCTACAAGCGCGGCGCGGGTCCCGCGGTCGTCGTCATCCACGAAATTCCCGGTCTGCATCCGCTCGTGATCCGCTTCGCCGACCGCGTCGCGGAAGCGGGCATGAGAGTCTATCTGCCGAGCCTGTTCGGCGAGCCCGAGCGGCCGGTGACGTCAGGCTATGTCATGAAATCGCTGGCGCAGGCGACTTTCTGCATGCGGCGTTCGTTTTCGGTCTGGGCGACGGATCGATCGAGCCCGGTCGTCGATTTCCTGCGCGCGCTGGCGAAGAAGGCGCATGAGGAATGCGGCGGGCCGGGCGTCGGCGCGCTCGGCATGTGCCTGACCGGCGGCTTCGCGCTGGCGATGATGACGGAGCCCTCGGTCATCGCGCCCGTTTTGTCGCAACCCTCGCTGCCGTTCACGTTGACGGCTTCCCGCCGCCGCGCGATCGATGCCTCGCCGGACGAGATTTCCTGCGCGCGCCAGCGTTTCAAGAACGAGGGCCTGTCGATGATCGGCCTGCGCTTCAAGGGCGATCCGCATGTCGGCGACGCCCGTTTCGCGCGCTATGCCCGCGAATTCGGCGAAGCTTTCGAGGCGATCGAGATCGACGATCTCGCGACCAATCCGGAGGCCACGACTTACCCGCATTCGGTGCTGACCGTGCATTTGAACGACGCGGACCCGGAAGGCCCGACCAAACAGGCGGAAGCGCGGGTGATCGCGTTTTTCCGGGAGCGGCTGCAGGCGGGCTGACGCGGGTTTGCGCTGCAAAAGCCGCAAATGCTATAGGGCGCGCAACCAATTCTCCGTCCCGCTCTTTGCGAGCGAGGACGCCAGTCCGGAGCCTCAAATGTCGGTCGATCAGGCCACCGTCCGCCGCATCGCGCATCTCGCGCGCGTTGCGGTCGAGGACAAGGAAGTCGAGCATCTGCAGGGCGAGATCAACGCCATTCTGTCCTTCGTCGAGGCGCTCTCCGCGGTCGACGTCGAGGGCGTGGAGCCGATGACCTCGGTGCTGCCGATGCATCTGCGCATGCGCCAGGACGAGGTGACCGACGGATTCATCGCTGCCGATGTCGTGGCGAACGCGCCCGAGCGCGAAGACAGTTTCTTCGTCGTGCCGAAGGTGGTGGAGTAAGCGATGACCGAACTCACCCGTCTTTCGCTCGCCGCCGCGCGCGACGGCCTCAACGCCAAGAAGTTCACCGCGACCGAACTCACCCGCGCGCATGTCGATGCGGTCGAGAAAGCGCGCGCGCTCAACGCCTATCTGAAAGAGACGCCGGAGAAGGCGCTCGCCGCCGCCGCCGAGAGCGATGCGCGTCTGGCCAAGGGCGAGGCGCGACCGCTGGAAGGCCTGCCGCTCGGCATCAAGGATCTCTATTGCACCAATGGCGTCGAGACGACGGCGGCGAGCCGCATTCTCGAAGGCTTCAAACCGCATTACGAATCCACCGTCACCAGCCAGTTGTGGCGCGACGGCGCCGTCATGCTCGGCAAGCTCAATCTCGACGAATTCGCAATGGGCTCTTCGAACGAGACGAGCGCCTATGGTCCGGTCGTGTCGCCGTGGCGCCGTAAAGGCAGCGACGCGAAGATCGTGCCCGGCGGTTCCTCGGGCGGCTCGGCTGCGGCCGTCGCGGCGCATCTATGCCTTGCCGCGACCGCGACCGACACGGGCGGATCGATCCGTCAGCCCGCCGCCTTTACTGGCACGGTCGGCATCAAGCCGACCTATGGCCGCTGCTCGCGCTGGGGCATCGTTGCCTTCGCCTCCTCGCTCGATCAGGCAGGGCCCATTGCGCGCGACGTGCGCGACACGGCGATCATGCTGCGCTCGATGGCGGGCTTCGACCCCAAGGATTCGACCTCGGTCGATCGCCCCGTGCCCGATTACGAAGCCGCCGTCGGCGCCTCGGTGAAGGGCAAGAAGATAGGCATTCCGAAAGAATATCGCCTCGATGGCATGTCCCAGGAAATCGACGCGCTGTGGATGAAAGGCGTCGAATGGCTGAAGGCGGCGGGCGCCGAGATCGTCGACATCTCGCTGCCGCACACGCATCACGCGCTGCCCGCTTATTATATTGTCGCGCCAGCCGAGGCCTCGTCCAATCTCGCCCGCTACGACGGCGTGCGCTATGGCCTGCGCAAGCCGGGCAAAGACATTGTGGCGATGTACGAGAATACGCGCGCGGCAGGATTCGGCGCGGAGGTGCGGCGGCGCATCATGATCGGCGCCTATGTTCTGTCGGCGGGCTATTACGACGCCTACTACGTTCGTGCGCAAAAGATCCGGACGCTGATCCGTCGCGATTTCGAGGCGGCGTTCCATGCGGGCGTCGATGCGATCCTGACGCCGGCGACGCCGTCGACGGCCTTCGGCATCGGCGAGAAGGGTTCTGCCGATCCGGTCGAAATGTATCTCAACGACGTCTTCACGGTGACGGTGAACATGGCGGGCCTGCCGGGCCTCGTCGTGCCGGGCGGTCTTGCTTCGGATGGCCTGCCGCTCGGCCTGCAGCTGATCGGCCGCCCGTTCGAGGAAGAGACTTTGTTCTCGCTCGGCAGCGCGATCGAGCAGGCGGCGCCGAAGATCGAGCTGCCTCAGGACTGGTGGGCATAATGCCGTTCGCGAGAGCCGTGCTCGCAGCCTGCGCCGCGGTTCTCGGGTTCATCTTCTACGCAATCGCCGGACTTCTGGTCGTCCTTGCCGTTGCGAACGCTTTTCGCGCGGACGGGCAGGGCGCGCCGGCGACGACGACGCTGGCGCTGGTCCTGGGCGCGGTGATCGTCGGTTTTGCGTGCCGCTTCATCGCGCGCAGGATCGTCTGAGCTTCTTCATCCATTTCGACGGCTTGTCGTCGAGCAGGCGCGCCGCCTGTTCGAAAGCGCGTTCGGACAGGCGCGCGCATCGTGCCGCGCTCACCTTTTCGAGGCGACGCAGCGCCGCACGTTCGTCGTGCACGCCATCGCCGCCAGCGACATGGGTCAAGAGATCGTCGAGGTCGTTGATCTCGCCGAGATGCTTGCGCAGGCGATCGGCGTCGCGGCGCGTGCGCTCCATGTCCGGGGCATAGCGCGCGAGAAAGTCGGCGGCATATTCGAAGTCGACGACCGCCGTACGCCAGCGGTGGAGGGCCGCTCGATCGCCGTTGCGCGCAGTCTTCGCGCGCTTGCGCATGCGCCGATAGGTCTCGCCGGCGGCCGCGATGATATCGTCGAGATCGCCCGTCGCCTCGCACAGGCTCCAGTCGCGTATGAGCGCCGCGAGTTCTTCCCGCAGCGCTGCATGGTCCGCCTTCGGGCAATCGGCGCAAGGCCGGTTGCGCGAAAGGCGTGCGAGCGTCTCGCGGGCGTCGCCCAGTTTCGGCGCCAATGTCGCCAGCGTCGCCGCGCGAACGTCGGCTTCGCGCGCGGCGCCGAGCGCGCGCCGCATGCGGCGCACCGAACGGCGGGTGTTGTCGGCGAGGGCCGCGAGTTCCGGCGGCGCCAACCGGGAGAGTGATCGCGCGCGCTTGGCGGCGCGGCGCGCGCGATGCACGTCGATTGCGGCAATCTCATCGCCGGCGAGACGCGTTTCGATCTCACGCAGAGCGTCGATGATCGCCTGCCGCAGGGCCTCGCCGGCCGAAAGTGTCTGGTGCTCGTTCATTCACGCAACGCGAGCGCGCAGGGAGGGCGCGGCTAGAAAAGGCGGATATGCAGCTGTCACAGTCAACCCGGCCTGACCAGCGCGTGGACGATGTTTCCTCAATTAACATTGGCGAGAGTTCAAGCAGATCAGCAAGTATGGCGTGATGTCGGGCGGTTGAGGGTGATCCGCGACGAGCCTTTCGTGGTCTTCGTCATCGGCATGCGGATCAACCGGTTCTGGAAGGCGCATCGCTGGGCGCCTGTGGCCGCCGCCATGCCGCGCATGATCCGCGAACTCTCGAGGCAGCCGGACCTCGGCTGCCTCGGCGCGCAAATGTGGTTCTCGCGCACGATCGCGATGCTCCAGCGCTCGAGCAGCGTCGTGCCGCTCCTGCCCGCCGCCGGAGCGCGGGCGGGCGCGGAAGGGCGCATGAAATCAAACGCCGCGTGAAGCTGTCGCTTCGCGGCAAAAGGCGCTAAAAGACCGGCAAATTCCGCCAGACCTTTCGAACGCCGAGGACGCGATGAGCGCGCATGCCAAACCTTCCAAGCTGATCAAGGGCGCCACGGGCGACTGGGAAATCGTCGTCGGCATGGAAATTCACGCACAGGTTTCCTCCAGGTCGAAACTGTTTTCCGGCGCCTCGACGGAGTTCGGCGGCGATCCGAACTCGCATGTCTCGCTGGTGGACGCCGCGATGCCGGGCATGCTGCCCGTCATCAACGAGGAATGCGTCAAGCAGGCGGTGCGCACCGGGCTCGGCCTGAAGGCGCAGATCAACAATCGCTCGGTGTTCGACCGGAAGAACTATTTCTATCCCGATCTGCCGCAGGGCTATCAGATCTCGCAGTACAAGAACCCGATCGTCGGCGAGGGCGAAGTCATCGTCGACGTCACGCCGACCGAGCAGATCACGGTCGGCATTGAGCGGTTGCATCTCGAACAGGACGCCGGCAAATCGCTGCACGACCAGTCGCCGGATTCGAGCTTCGTCGATCTCAACCGCTCCGGCGTCGCGTTGATGGAGATCGTCTCCAAGCCCGACATCCGCTCGGCGGAGGAAGCGCGCGCCTACGTGACGAAGCTGCGCACCATCCTGCGCTACCTCGGCACGTGCGACGGCAATATGGAGCAGGGCTCGCTGCGCGCCGACGTCAACGTCTCGGTGCGCCGTCCCGGCGAGCCCTTCGGCACACGCTGCGAAATCAAGAACGTAAACTCGATCCGTTTCATCGGCCAGGCGGTCGACGTGGAAGCGCGCCGCCAGATCGGCATTCTCGAGGACGGCGGTTCGATCGACCAGGAGACGCGTCTGTTCGATCCCGGCCGCGGCGAGACGCGCGCGATGCGCTCCAAGGAGGAAGCGCACGACTATCGCTACTTCCCCGATCCCGATCTGCTGCCGCTGGAATTCAGCCAGGCCTTCGTCGACGAACTCGCCGCCGGTCTGCCGGAACTGCCGGACGCGAAGAAGTCGCGCTTCATGCGCGACTATGGTCTGCCTTCGTACGACGCGGGTGTGCTCGTCTCAGACCGCGACGTTGCGGACTATTACGAGGCCTGCGTGACCGACGGCGGCAAGAAGCGCGACGCCAAGGTCGTCGCCAACTGGGTGATGGGCGACATAGCCGCAGCCGCCAACGCGTCGGGCTTCAGCGTCGCGCAAACGCACGTCACGCCCGCGCATGTCGCCGAACTCGTCGACCTGCTGGCCGAGAACGTCATCTCCGGAAAGATCGCGAAGGACGTTCTCGCTTTGATGTTCGGCGAGGAGCGCGATGCGAGCCCGCGCGCGATCGTCGAACGTCGTGGCCTCAAGCAGGTGACCGATACGGGCGCGATCGAAAGGGAAGTCGACAAGATCATCGCCGCCAATCCCGACAAGGTCGAACAGGCGAAGGCGAAGCCCACCATGCTCGGCTGGTTCGTCGGGCAGGTGATGAAGTCGACCGGCGGGAAAGCGAATCCGCAGGCCGTGAACGAGCTACTGAAGAGCAAGCTCGGGCTCTGAACGCGAGCTCACTCGCGCGAATCGAGTCGGAACGATTCCGCCGATTCGCGCGATTCGATCCTTCGACGTCGCATTTCGATGACGTGCGAAGGATAAAAAACGCGCTTCGCACAAAATTATTTTCGTGCGTGTCGCCGCATTCGACGACGCTTGCTCTTGCATGTCGCGCACGATGTCGGGAGGCGACGTCGCCCCGCGTCCGCGCGCAGTCGTGTTGGCGTCGAGAGCAGTACGGCGCGTGCAATCGAAGCAGCTTGCGGACGTCGCGGGCATTCATGAAAGCGGCGTCGCACGATCTCGTCGCGAGCTTAGAGAAACAAGGATAATTCGAGCAATTCGGTTTACCTGTTCGATGCGTATGCGCACGTCGACTTCGATGTCTCGAAGAGGTCAAACGATGTTGGCAATGCTCGTCGAACAGCGTTCGAGAAATGTCGCGCGCATCGTCTTTCGAAGGCGCTCGCGGGCGTTGCGAACGACATCGAAAGTCGAGTCCTTGCATGTCGTAGATGCGTTTGGCGCCTCGTTCGAGCGCGGTTTGCTTGCGTCTCCGCGCTACGCCACTTGCACGAGTAGTTAACCACGCTACGCTAATCAGGCCTCTTGCCGGCTCGCGAATTAACGCCGGCGAACTCGATAAGGGGACACAAGATGGCGAAAGCAACGACCAAGCGTAAGCCGGCCGCTAAAAAGGCCGCCAAGAAGGGTGCGCGTAAGACTGCTGCCAAGAAGTCTGCCAAGAAGGCGGTGAAGAAGTCCGCCAAGAAGGCCGTCAAGAAGGGCGCCAAGAAGAGCGTGAAGAAGGTCGCCAAGAAGTCCGTCAAGAAGGCGGTCAAGAAGGGCGCCAAGAAGGCTGTCAAGAAGGGCGCCAAGAAGGCCGCCAAGAAGGCTGCCAAGAAGCCGGCTCGCAAGGCCGTCAAGAAGGCCGCTGCTCCGACTCCGTCCGAGTCGGCCTGAAGCAAGTCGAACAGGGCGCCATCCCTGCGGCTGGACCGATCGTCCAGCCGCAGTGCGAGGCGCCTGCTTCGGTCGCGGATTCATCCGACGATCGAGACCTCGTGTCCTCTTGGTCGAACCGATCAGGAGGACATTTGCTTTTGTGATTGCGTTTCGCGGTTTCTCGTCGCGCCTCAAAGAACCGTTTGAGTGCGAGACCGCCCGCCGCTTCTTTTTCGCTGATCACGAGTCGTCGATCTGGCGCCTTTAATCAACCAGCGCTGATCGCGGTGTGCGAAACGCTCCGAGGCGCCGACGTCGCGTTCAGCGCGTGAGACAGCCTGTCGCGAATGCGCGCCAGCCGATGTCCGTATCCTTGCCCGCCTTTTTCAGCGCTTCCCACTCGCGGCCGCATTCGCTCATCCGTTTCCGGCTCGCGCTGGGCAGCATCGGCGGATGATCGGGATCGAGCGGCGGCTCCTCGACGGCCTTCGCAGGCGGCGCTTGCGTCGGCGCCGCAGATGGCGCGGCAGACGGGCTCGGAGGCGCCGCTTGTGGACGAGCGAATTCCGGCGGACGGGGCGGGGGCAGGGGAGCGTGGCGGCCCTGTGCGCCAGCGTTCGAGACGGCGCCAAGCGTGATCGCCACGACGGCGCAAGCCGCGAGCCACGTGACCGCGAATGGTGGCGACAAATTCAACCGCATCGTTCCGCCGGGCGCGCTGGCCGTTGCCGGCGCTCATCCGCTCTGTCCTTGCCATCGATTTGAGCCGCGCGGCAACAGCCGATGATGCGGTGGGTGCCAATGCGCCAAAAAGTGGGCAGCGCGCCAAAATTCAAGGCGTTGGCGGCAGGTGTTTCCAAGTGTTCGATTTAGACGGATGTCGCATGCAAAATTGTTTCTGGCTTATTTCTACGATTGTGGTGGAACTTGTCTAGCGTGTGTCTGATTTGGTCAAGTTGGTTGTTTTCTGGCCTATAGCCGTTTGCGCAATAGAAATATTCATCCGCGAGCGCGATGCTGGACATGAGCAAAATCAGGGATAAAGATATAGATGCGCCTCACGAGTGAGTTCATCTTCCACGGTGACAAGTACAAGTGTAGCATACGTCGAACGACGACTTTCTTGTTGTTGCCGGTGTCGTGAGCAAGGCGGCGTCGAGGCGGTGGTGTCGAGAATGAAAGGAAACCCGCTGTTTTCCGGGCGTTGAGACCGATTCGAGCTGAAATCCGGTCGCCCGGGTCGGTCGAAATCAGCGCGTGTAGCGATTTCGTAGCGCCAGGCGGCGGAAAATATCCGGCATAGCTTCCGCTCGCTATAGCAAAACCCAATTCAGTCGGGGCTTTCTCGCGGCCCGCCGGGCATTCCCGAGCGGCAGGGCTCGCTGCGTCCCGACAGGTGATTCAGGCTGCGTTCTTTGGCTAAGTGTCGAGCATGAAAAAAGAAAAGCTGCCACGCGGTTTCTGGCGGGCGCCGAATGGCAGCCTTCGCGTGCTGATCCGCATCAAGGGATTCCCGGCGGCGGTGCGAACCTTCAAGTTGCACGCCGATACGGTCTCCGATCGCAAGCGACAGCTCGTCGAGGCCGAGCTTTGGGCTGCTGAGGCCCGACGAAAGCTTTATGGCGGCGACGCCGCCGTCGCGAGCGCCGACCGTGCGATGACGCTGGGCGACGCGCTGCGCCTCTATGCGCGCGAAGGCCTGTCCTCGCGTCCGGCCAATCGCCGAAAGGACACGCTGCGGATCGAGGCCGTGCTGCGCGACGAGATCGCCAGCCGGCGAATCGCATCCCTGACGCTGCCGGATCTCGCCGCGTACCGCGATCTGCTGATTCATCGCGATTTCGAGCGACGTATTCGCGCGGCGATCGAGGCCGCCGAGCAGTCGCAGGAGGGGCGGGCGCGGCAGACGAGATTGCGCCTGCTGCTGGCGTTGCGGCGTGAGGCGCGGCGGGCTGACGGGGAAGCGTCCGGGAATCTGCGCCGGCAGATCGCGCGGATCGAAAGCGAGGAGGGAATCGGGCCGGTCGCGCGGACGACGATCTCGAATCGCATGCAGCTCATCAACCGGGCGATGAAGTTCGCGGCGCAGACGAACCACGGCGTGCCGCTGATCGCTGGCCTGTCGATGCCGGCGTCCTCGCCTGGGCGCACGCGGCGACCGTCGGCTGACGAACTCGAGGCGCTGCTGTCGCAGGGCGCGGTGGAACACCCGCTGCTGCCTTTCCTCATCCGGCTCGCGGTCACGACCGGGCTTCGGCGCGAGCGGCTGCTGGAGCTGCGCACGTCGCACTTGCAGGATCTGAGCGACGGGCGGAAGGCGATCGTGTTTCCGCCGTCGGCCGGTCGACGCAAGCGGACGGGCATCATTCCGGTGACGTCGGAAGTCGAGCGGACCATCATGGAGACGGCGGCGCAGGTCGGCGTGCGGGCGCCGCTGCATCAGCTCGCGGCGATGGATGTGGCGCTGTTTCCGGTCAGCGGCAATGTACTCGGCCACGCCTGGCGGGCGCTGCTGCATCGGCTGGGCATCGCCGATCTCAGGTTCCACGACCTGCGGCACGAGGCGACCAGCCGCCTGTTCGAGCGCGGCCTCAGCGCCGCCGAAGTGATGAGCATTACCGGCCATTCGACGAGCGAGATGGTCGACCGCTATTCGCATTATTCGAGCGCGCTGGTGCTCGATCGGCTCGAGGGGCGGGAGGGCCCGAAATCGCCGCCTGAAAAGTCTGTGTCGGACAAGCCGAAAATGGGCGCCCGTATCAATTCGGTAGCAGGAAAATCGCCCGAGGCGGCGGCGCTGATCGAGGATATTTCGCGCCTGCTCGAACGGCTGGCGGCGCTGCACGGGTAGGGCAGCCGGGGGCGGATCACGTCCCAAAGAAAAACCCCGGCGCTTTCGCGCCGGGGTCAGAAGCGTCTGAATCTCTTGAGGAGATCAGAAAGCGCGCATCATGCGAAGACGGCCGCGGATGAGGTCCGACTGTGATTTCCACGCCGGGAAACCATTGGCAATCAGCTGATGGTCGTTCGGCAGGCCAACCGGACGGCTAGCGATGCCGTGCATCCAGTAAAACTCGGTGCCGATCTCGAAGCCACGAACCGGATTCCAGGCGAGGCCTGCAATCAGGTCAAACTCTTTGTAGTTCGTGACGCCGAGATTGAAGGTGCCCGCGCCGGCAGCCAGAGCCGTCGGAATCGGGTTGAGCGCGTTGCCGCTGTAATTCACCTGATAGTAAGAGCCACCGAGCCACGACTTGACGGTCGGGGTCCAGTAGTGGGTGAACACGCCGGTGAGCGCGAACGCCGAGGACTTGTCGCAGGAGCTAGCATACGTGAAGACGCAATCGCCGTCAGCGGTGCCTTCCTGCCAGCCATTGCCAGCCGAGATGCGCTGCAGACCGACGCCATAGCCTGTCGACGTATTCACGCCGTTCACGAAGGCGAAGTTCGAGCCGCTGACGTAGCCGATAGCGCCCTTGGCGTAGGTCGCCTGGAGCCAAAGGTTGTCGCCCGGCGCGAGCATCGGAAGATTGAACTTCACGCCGCCCTGAACCGCGAAGCCGAGCGAGTCAGCCTTGGCAAGCAGGCTGTTGAAGGGGGCGACCGGCGTGCCGGCCGCACCATTATACATCCCGATCCCGACGCGATGCACCGCAGCCGACAGCTGGGCGGAACCCCAGGGCTGGTCGACGCGCAGGTTCGCAATGATGTCAGGCATGCGCGTGCCGAGGTAGTTCACCGCGTTTGCGGGGAAGACACCCGCGCCGCCAGCCGTAACGACCGATGACACCGTAGGCCGCTGACGATGCGAGACTTCGTCTTCGATCGACAGGGTGGCCGAGAAGCCGCCGCCGAAGGTCGCGGTATAAGCCAGGCCGTTGACGGTCTGGTTGGAGCCGCGCAGGCCGCCATAGGTCGCCGCGTCCGCATAGAAGTCGAACATCGACTGGATGCGGCCCATGGTGATGCCGGCGAACTGGATGAAGGCCTTGTTCAGGATGGTCGATTCGCGAGCTTCAATCGGATGAGCAACCGTATTGATCACTTGGGTCGGCGCCACAGCGGAAACTACGCCGGCCAGCGAACCAGTGTTAGAGGTCGATCCTGAACCGAAATACGAGTCGACGCGGATGAATGAACGGACCGTACCCCAGGGCGACTGCGTGCGCGCATCGAGCTCGATGCGGCCGAGAGCGCCCCATGCCACGGCGTCGCGTGCGGAGGAAGTCATGAAGTTCATGCCGACCGGGCTGCCGCCCGCGATGGCGACCGGCCCGATGCCGGTGATGCCGATAGCGATCGGACCAGTCGCGTTCGCGCGGAAACCGGTGTTCGAGACAACGGCGTCAGCGAGAACGAGGCCGCCGACGCGCAGGCAGGTGTCGGTGCCGGGGATGTAGAAGAAGCCGGCGCCGTAGGCGTCGCAAATCTTCACGTACTGCACGGGCGCGGCCTTGCGCGTCGGCAGGTCAGCAGCCTGGGCGCCGGCGACGGTCGCGAGGACCGACGCAGCCGCCACGGCCAGGCTTCGCCGCGCGAGCGGGGCGGCGGATTATTGTCGATATTTCAATCAACTACGGCCTCGGCGACGCGCCAGCCGGTTGAGCCGCCTCGGCGGCGATTCACAGGCAAAACGCGACAGGTTCGCTCATTCGCTTTCGGTATCAATGGCCTAGCTGGAGCCGAAACAATGATACGGCCGCGTCTTCGCTTGCCTGATGCAGTGAGCGCATGGGTCTCGCGAACTCGCCAGTTAGCCGGCGGTCACATTCTCGACTTTTCCACATCTGGAGCGGCTCCTTGCGGCATCAAGCCTGCGATGGCGCCCAGCGAAGAGATTCGAACCCGCTTCATGCATTCCCGACTTTGGCTCCGCCAAATCGGGAATGAAGAGAATCGTGGGTTCGTCCGAAACGGGTGTCGTTGGCGGAGACGGTGGGATTCGAACCCGCTTCATGCATTCCCGACTTTGGCTCCGCCAAATCGGGAATGAAGAGAATCGTGGGTTCGTCCGGAACGGGCGTCGCTGGCGGAGACGGTGGGATTCGAACCCGCTTCATGCATTCCCGACTTTGGCTCCGCCAAATCGGGAATGAAGAGAATCGTGGGTTCGTCCGGAACGGGCGTCGCTGGCGGAGACGGTGGGATTCGAACCCACGATAGGGTTTCCCCTATAACGATTTAGCAAACCGTCGCCTTCAGCCTCTCGGCCACGTCTCCGCGGCGCGGGCAGAGCCCGACGCGCCGGCGTCATATGCCCCGACAACGCATAATTGGCAAGCGCGCCGCGCGCGACGGACGGATTCCTTGCCTGTTTTCCAACGATTTCCTGTTCGCCAGCGGCTCGCATCAGCCCGTGGGGCGTGGTCGGGGGCATCAGAAATACTAGACAAGAATTAGACAAACACGATTCGAACGTTCAGACGGACACGTTTTCAGTATATCGCAGAAGATCGAGATGGCGATCTTCCATGCCGATAATATTCGCGGCGACGACCCGACCGTGAGGCTTTCGCCGCGCGCTTCCGACCCCCGACGGCGGCGGGATCGCGACGATGAGATTCAATTGTGGCGAGCGGTAACCGACAGCGCCGGCGAGGCGTGCGATGTGGCTCATCAGAGAAGTCAGTACGCCCGCAATGATCATATCTATCTGTTATATTTAGAACATTCTCTCGATTTCGGCGCCGCAAAACGACTGTGGCTGGAATGCAACGCCCCGGCAGATAAGGGTTTTCTGGCCCTGATTTGGTTTCAACGGTGGCGAAAAGAGGGGTATGAACAACCTGCGAGCAGGGCCCGTTCCACCCCGCTCCGAAGGATGCGCAGGCAAGCCCTCCAGGCTTCCCCGCCCATCCCCAGAGAAGTGGAGCCGGGGCCCAGCGTTCCGTTCGTAAGAAGAAGAGTTCAACCGCCCCACAGGGCATTCTTTTATCTGGAGGTAACACATGAAGGTCGCCAAGAGCCTTCTCCTCGGTACCGCTGCGGTCCTCGCGACCGTCGCCGGCGCCCAGGCTGCTGACCTGCCGACGCGCAAGGCCGCGCCCGTGCAGTACGTGAAGATTTGCGACGCCTACGGCGCTGGCTTCTTCTACATCCCCGGCACCGACACCTGCCTGCGCGTCGGCGGCCTCGTGCTCGCCGACATCTCGGTGTCGAACACCCCGAGCGCCCAGGCTTTCGCCGGCCCGCTCACTGTCACGAACGCCCTCAGCGGCACGTTCGTTCCTGGCGCGATCAACCCCGGCGCTGCGCGCGACGCGGTGGCGTGGGGCGCTCTCGGCCGCGTCGAGCTCGATGCGCGCACGCAGTCCCCGTGGGGCACGGTTCGCTCGTTCATCCGCATCGACTCGTACTTCGGCGCGGGCGCGACGGCCAACACGGGCTCTTTCACGCCGGCAGTCCTGACGCCCGGTCTGCTCGCGGGCCTCGGAGCGTCGCGGCCTGCGCGTGAATCGACGGTCCTGAGCAAGGGCTTCATCCAGTTCGCTGGCTTCACCATGGGCCGCATCCAGTCGATGTTCGACTTCTATGCGGACGCGGCGACCTTCGGCGGCCTGCGCGGCTCCAACCAGACCGTCAACGGCCTGGCCTATACCGCGACCTTCGGCGGCGGCTTCTCGGCCACCCTGTCGCTCGAAGACGACGTCTCGCATCGCGGTCGCGCGACCGTTCCGTCGGTCGTTGTCGCGGGTGGCACCATCCCGGCGCACAACGTGCAGTTCCTCGGCACGCGCATGCCCGACATCGTCGCCAACCTGCGCGTCGATCAGCCCTGGGGCTCCGCCCAGCTGTCGGCCGCGGTGCATCGTGTCGGCGTCGCCATGTACAACGGCGCCGCCTTCGCTGGCACGCCTGCCAACGCCGTGCTCAACAAGTCCGACTCGCTCGGCTTCGCTGTGCAGGGTGGCGTGAAGTTCAACCTGCCGATGCTCGCCCCCGGCGACAACCTCTGGCTGCAGGCGACCTACGCCAAGGGCGCGATCGGCTACGTCGACGGCTCGAACTTCGCCTTCGTGAACGGGGTCAACACCTCGACGAACATGGGCATCGGCATCGGCCGCGTCTCGTCGGGCAACGGCTGGAACCAGACGCTCGACGGCGATTGCGTGTTCACGCACACGGGCAATTGCGACAAGTCGTCTGCCTTCGCGCTCACCGGCGCGTTCACGCACTACTGGACCCCGACCCTGCGTTCGTGGATCGGCGCTTCGTACTACTCGGTCAAGTACTCCGACGCCGCGACCAACCCGATCTTTGGCGCGTTCCTGCAGGGCGGCGCTGGCCAGGCCTTCGTCGCGGGCGTGACGAACTACAGAGAGTTCGATGTGCTCGTCGGCCTCGGCTGGAGCCCGATCCGTGGCTTCACGATCGGCACCGAGTTCGACTGGATGCATGGCATTGTCAGCCGTCCGGTTGGTCTCGGCACCGATGCGGTGCTCACCGCGGCTGGTTTCCCTGCCTTCAAGTCGCAGTCGGACCTGTTCCGCGGCAAGCTGCGCATGATCCGCGCTTTCTGATCTCCCTGAGATCCGAGACGCAACAGACCCCGGCGCGAAAGCGCCGGGGTTTTTCGTTTTGTTGGGCGCGAAAGCGCCGGGGTTTTTTTGTTTTGCATGGGCGCGAAAGCGCCGGGGTTTTCGTTGTGCCGACGCGAAAGCGCTGGGGACATTCTTTCCGCCGTCCGCCGTCGTGCGAGGCCGCTGGTTCTCGGAAACCGCGCGACAGGGCGCAATCCAACCACGTCACGGCCGGCCACATGAAATTTCCGTGGTTTGATCGCGCAAACCGCGCCGTACGCATGGACAAGCCCCTGTATGCGAATATGCTTCACCTGCTGACGACAGTGGGCCCCCCTTCATTTCGCCCCGTCGACGGTCGTCGCTATCGAGCGGCGCAAGGTTCTTTCTTTGTCGGGATTTCAGCATGTGTCGTCCCCATCGCTGGTTGTCGGGTCTCATCCCGCTGTTCCTCATCTTTCTCGTTGCGGCGGTTCTGAAGCCGCATGAGATTCGTGAAGACCTGACCAATCGCGCGGCGACTGCGGTGGCGGCGGCCGGTCTCCCGAAGAACGCCGTTTCCGTCTCCGGACGCGACGTGACCCTGCGCGGCATGGCTTATTCGCCCGACGACCAAACGAAGGCGGTCGCGATCGCCGACGCCGTCAACGGCGTGCGTCTCGTGACGAATGGAGTCGAGCTGCCGGGCGAGGCGAAGCCCTACAATTTCGCCGCCGCGCGCAACGGCGACACGATCGTGCTGACCGGCGTCGTTCCCGATCCGGAATCGCGCGCGAAAATCGTCGCCGCGGCCAAGGCGCTGGCGCCGAAGGTCGAAGATAAAATGAACTATGCGCGCGGCGCTGCGCCGGGCTTCGCGGACTGGGCGAGCGCGGCGCTCGCGCCGCTCGGCTCGCTCGGCAAGGGCGCGGTGAGCCTGAGCGACAGCGCGCTTTCGGCGACGGGCGTCGCCAAGGATATGGCGGCCTACAACGCCGCGGTCGCCACGCTCAAGAATTTGCCGGCCGGCCTGTCGCTCGCCAGGAACGATATCACCGTGCCCGCGATCTCGCCTTACGTCTGGTCGGCCGCCTATGACGGCAAGAGCGTGATCCTCGAAGGTTACGTTCCATCCGAAGCCGTGCGCGCGGACGTCGTCGCGGCTGCGCGCACCGCCATGCCGGGGCGCGAGATCGTCGATCGCATGCAGATCGGCAATGGCGCGGCCGGCGGTTTCGCGGGTTGGGCGAAGGCCGGGCTCGCGGCGCTCGGCAAGCTCGTCGGCGGCAAGGCCAATCTCAGCGATGGGACGCTGACACTGACCGGCGACGCCGGCAACGACGCGGGCTATGCCGGCGCGCTCGCCGCGCTGAAGCAATTGCCGGCGGGCCTGTCGCTCGGCAAGGCGGATATCAATCCGCCGGTCGTCGCGCCGTATACATGGTCCGCGGCTTTCGATGGAAAGACCATGACGCTCGAGGGCTATGTTCCCTCGGAGGAAGCGCGCGCGGCGATCATTGCGGCCGCCAAGGCTGGCGCGCCCGGCGCCTCGATCGTCGATCGCATGCAGATCGCGCGCGGCGCGCCGCGTGGGTTCCTCGACGCCGCGAAGGCGACGCTCGGCGGATTCGGTCGGCTGGCCAACGGCAAGATCGGCCTGTCCGACCTCCAGCTTTCGATCTCCGGCCTGACCAAGGCCGGTCAGACGGCGGACGCTGTCGTCGCCTGGCTCAAGGGGCTCGTGCCCGGCGGCTTCGCGCTGCGCACGGACGTCAACGCGCCGGAGCAGCATCCCTACGTCTTCAACGCGAAGAAATCGGCGGACGGCTCGATCGAGATCGGCGGCTATGCGCCGAGCGAAGCCGCCCGCGCCGCCGCGCTCGGCCTCGCGCGCACCGCAGGATCGAGCGTGACGGGAACGGCTGCGATCGCCTCGGGTCTGCCGGCGTCGATCGACTTCGGCGCTTCGACGGGCCTCGGCCTTTCCGCGCTCGCAAAACTCAAGAGCGGCGAGATGATCCTCGCCGAAGACGGGCTGACGATCCGGGGCGTCGGCGACCAGGGGTCGGTGGACGCGATCCGCGCGGCGCTGTCGAGGCTGCCGCATGGCGTGCGCATCAAGCTCGCCGATCTCGTGGCGACGCCCGCGCCGCCGCCGCCAGCTCCTCCTCCGCCGCCCCCCGCGCCCGCGCCTCAGGCCGCGGCGCCTCCGCCGCCGCCCCCCGCGCCGCCGCCCGCGCCCGCGCCGGAACCCCGGCGGCAGCTCAATGCGCAGGAGGCGGCCTGCCAGAAGCAGATGGTCGATCGCTTGGCGAAGAACACGATCAAGTTCCGTACGGGATCCGATGTGATCGAGGCGGAGTCTGGCGCCGTCATCGACGATCTCGCCAAGGTGCTGAAGGATTGCGCCGGCGTGAAGGTCGAGATCGCCGGGCACACCGACAATGTTGGCAATCCCGTCTTCAACAAGGATCTGTCGCTCAGGCGCGCGCAGGCCGTCGCGAAGGCGCTGACGGCGCGGGGCATTGCCGCGGATCGGATGAGCCCGGAGGGCTTCGGTCCCGAGCGCCCGATCGCCGGCAACGACACGCGCGAAGGCCGCGCGCAGAACCGCCGCACCGAATTCGTCGTGAAGTGAGGGCGACGACATGATCTACGTCTTTTTTCAGTACTGGATTTTCATCGCGCTCGCTCTCGTGCTCGGCCTGTTCGTGGGCTGGGCGACTTGTACGGGGCACGACCACAATCAACGGAGCAACTGGCTCGCCTGGGCCGTGGCGGCGTTTCTCGCCGGCCTGTTCCTGGCAGGCTTCAAATGGATTCCAGGGCTGCTCGGACATCTGCTCGAAGTCGCGCTGATGCTGTTCGCCGCCTATATCATCGGCTGCATTACGGGGTGTGGCGCGCGCTCGGTGGCGGGTGGCGACGATGGCGGCCATGGGCATGACAACGGGCATGGAGGCGGCCATGGGCCTGATCATGGCGCCTCTGGCGCGCACGGCTCTGGCGCGCATGCATCGGCGCCACAGTCGGCGAGCGCGACCGCCGCAGGGGTGAATGCGACGGCTGCCATTGCATCGCCCGCGAGCGGTAGCCCGCAGGCCGCCGCCTCGCATGCGCCGCCTGCGGCGGAAACGCCTCCGCCTGCGACCGCGGAGGCCGCGGCGGCGCCGCCGGTCTCCGCATCATCCCCTACGGACGCCACGACGGCGGGCGAAGCAGCGGCTTCGTCCGCCGTTTTGTCAGGTGCGCCTTCTGACGCACCCGCGCCAAGCGCTGCCGCGAGCGACGCGAAAGCGAGCGCGCGGACTGTTTCGACCACGTCCGATGCATCCGCGAGCCTCGATGCGCCTGTGGCGCCGCGCACGACGATGACGGATGGGCGGCGCTCGATTCTCGCGGCGAAGGAAAAGCTCGCGCTGCAACGGCAGAAGGCCGCGGCCGCGTCGGCGTCTTCGATTGTGGAGACGGTTCAGCCCGCGAGCGCGCCGCCGGCGCCGGTTGCTCCCCGCGCAGCTCTTGTCGATGCTGCGGCGTTGGCGCCGCGCGCCGCAATGACGGACGGGCAAAGATCAATCCTCGCAGCGCGGCAGAAGATGGCGGAGAAAGCAGCCAAAGCCGCCGCCGTGTGGGAAGCGGAGGGCGTATCGACGTCTCCGGCTCCGGCTTCAGCGGCTGCGGACCAGGCCGGCGGCGCGCGTCCTGGCGCCGATTCCGATCCGGCCGCGCCGGCAGACGATCTGAAACTGATCAAGGGCGTCGGTCCGAAGAACGAGGCCGCGCTCAACGGGCTCGGCGTGCGACGCTTCGCGCAGATCGCCGACTGGAGCGCCGACAATGAAAAATGGGTCGGCCAGTCCATCAAGTTCCCGGGCCGGATCGAGCGCGAACATTGGGTCGCGCAGGCAAAGCTGCTGGCGGCGGGCATCGAGACGCCGCATGCGGCGGCGGTGAAGTCGGGCGCGATCAAGGTAGACGAGAGCGCCGACGCGCCGCTGAGTGACGACGAAGCGAAAGCCTTCGTCGCGTCGCTGCCGCAGCAGGCGCCGAAGGTCGAAGGCGAAAGCGCTCACGCCGGCGCGCGCCCGCTGGGCCTCGTCGCGCCCAAGGGCGGCAAGGCCGACGATCTGAAGAGAATCAAGGGAATTGGACGCCAGAACGAGGAGCGGCTGCACAATCTCGGCGTCTGGCACTTCGATCAGATTGCCGCCTGGTCGGTCGAGAACGTGAAATGGGTCGGCTCCTATCTCGCCTTTCCCGGTCGCATCGATCGCGAGCAGTGGATCGCGCAGGCGACGTCGCTTGCGCGTGGCGAGCTGACGGAATTCGCAAAGCGCGTGGACGCTGGCGACGTGCCGACTTCGTCGAAGGATGGGCGCGAGTCCCGGTTGATCTGATCAGCCGTTTGCGTCGACGAAGGTCTTGATCCGCTCGATGGTCGCGGTGTCGCTCAGCAGCGGCGCATGGCCTTGGCCGGGTACGACCCAGCTCTCGCATTTCGGACAACGCCGCGTCATTTCTTCCAGCGTCTCGGCGGAGAGGAGATCGGAATTCTCACCGCGAATGGCGAGAGTGGGAACCTGCGCCATGGCCTCGAATTGCGGCCAGAGCTCGATGCGCGGCATATCCGGCCCGACTTCGGCGAGCGTATTGGCGAGTTTGGGATCGGAGCGGCCGACAAACTTGCCGTCCTTTTCCTCGAACGTGCGGCGCGCGTAACCGTCCCAGTCCTGATCGGAGAGCTCCGTGAAGTGGGCTGACATTGTCGCCTTCACGATGTCGATCGCCTCGGCCCAATTGCGCGGCGCGGGCATCTTGCCGACATAGGACTTGATGCGTATGAGGCCGAGCGGTTCGACGACCGGGCCGATGTCGTTGAGCACCACGGCCTTCAGCAGCGTCGGGCGTGTCGCGGCGAAAGTCATTGCGTGGAGGCCACCGCGCGATGTGCCGATGACAATCGCGTCGCGCACCTCGACAGCGTCTAACAGGCTCAGAATATCGGCGTTCTCGACCCCGACATTGTAATTCTCCCAGTTGCGATCCCATTCGGAGAGGCCGCGTCCACGATAGTCGAGCGCGAGCACGCGACGCCGCGCCTTGCCGCCGAAGGACAGCGCACGCGCGAGCGTCGCGAAATCCTCGGCGTTGCGCGTGAGCCCAGGCAGGCAGACGACAGGCGCCCCCGCATCGCGCGTCGAGCCGTATTCGATGTAATGCAGTTTCAGGCCGTCGGGCGCGGAAACGAAGCGGTGTTGCGGCTGGTCGGGCATGCGTGAGCGCTACCTGTTGAAGGGCCAAAGGTCGTCGGGGCGCTTGCGATAGGGCAGCTTGCTCCAGTCCATGGTCATCGACCCCGGCGTTTCCGCGTAGAGCACGGCGTCGGCCGACGGCGCATAGGCGGCGTAGAAATGCTGCGAGGATTTGACGATCACCATTTTCTTGCTGCGCCAGTCGATACCGAGTGGCGTGAAGACATCGCCGAGCGCCTGCGTGCGCTCCTGGTTGAGTACGATCTCGATTCCGCCGACGCGCACCGCAGCAGCATCGCCGAGCGGCGAGGTCGCATCGGCGCCGTGGCCGAACGTGTCGATCATCTGCGCCCGCGAGACGCAGGCCAGCACTTCCGCTTCCACATCGACCGGCGCGCCCGAGGCGCGCGAGGTCTTGCCGCCGATGCGCAAGGGCAGGCGCGCGCCGGGGCCGGCGGCGAAGCAGAGTTCGACGGCGCCGGGATCCCACAGCGGGCCCAGCGCGACATTGTCGATGTTGCGCTCGATCAGGCGTTGCAGGATGAAGGTGGAATCGCCGGCCGATCCGCCACCGGGATTGTCGGCGGAATCCGCGATCACCACGCAGCCATTGTGCGAGCGCGCCGCCTCGATCACATCGTCCGCCGACATGTAATTGGCGAGCGTTTTCTCACGCATGGCTATGACGGCTTCGCCCAGCTCTTTCGCCAATGCGTCGCCTTTCGTCCTTGCATCGTCGGTAACGACGAGAACCTTCGTGCCGAATTCCGGACAGTCGCCCCAGGGAAAGCCGTGCACGAGCGAGATGGAAAGTACGCGGTCCCTGCCTTCGAGCGACTTGATGCGGTCGACGAACGAACGCGTGGGTTCGCGCGAGGTGTGAAAGACCGAGATCATGCCACAATCGAACACGCTCATGACGGGCTTGATGCGTTTTTCCGCGGCGGCGATGCCGAGATCGACGACTTCGACCGCGCGCTCGTAGATGTCGACGTGCGGATATTCCTTGAAGAAGACGAGGATGTCGGAATTCTCGACCTTCGCCTTGGTAAGATGGCCGTGCAGGTCGAGTTCGACCGCGATGACCGTGTCGGGCCCGACGATGGTTCTGATATGCGCGACGAGATCGCCTTCGGCGTCGTCATAGCCGTCGGCGATCATGGCGCCGTGCACGCCGAGCGCGACGAGATCGATCGGCAGCGCGGCCTTGAGGTCGGCGAGAAGATTGTCGCGCAATGTCTCGTAGGCGTGGCGCGTGGTGATCCCGCCTGGCGTCGCGAAGCCGCCGCGCCCGACCAGCACGTCGTGCCCGTCATTCAGCGCGCGTTCGCGCGCGGCGCGCACGATCATGCCGAAGGGATGCCTGATCTCGTCGGGCGGGCCGCCCGGCGTCGGTTCGATCGGCTCGAATTGCGCGAGGCCCGTGGGCAGGGGCGCGAACGTGTTGGTCTCGGTGCCGAGGATGGCGGTGAAGATTCGCATGGGTCGTCGTGTATCGCGATCAGTTGCGGAACGACGGGTCGGTGCGGTCGAGCTTGCGCAGCAGCGCGGGCCAGACCAGATTTTGCGCGAGCCGCGAAAAGCCGTCGCCGGCCACGAGCTTCGCGTTCTTGTCGACGACGTCCTGCGCGACGGGATAATCCTGCTCGGCGCCGCCGAGCATGCGCGTGCGCACCTGCATCGTGCAGGCGCGTTCGAGATAATACATGCGCAGGAAGGCCGCCGCGCAGGTCTCGCCCACGGTCAGCGTGCCGTGATTGTGCAGCAGCATGATGTTCTTGCTTCCCAGGTCCTTCTGCAGGCGCGGACGCTCGTCGTGGTCGAGCGCGACGCCTTCGTAATCGTGGAAGGCGAGGTCGGGGATGACGAGCTGCGCGGTCTGGTTGAGCGGCAGCAGCCGCTCCTTCGAGGAAGAGACGGCGGTGCCGTCAGGCGTGTGCAGATGCATCACGCAGCCCGCGTCCTCCCGCACTTCGTGAACCGCGGAATGAATGGTGAAGCCAGCCGGGTTGACGGGATAAGCGCTTTCGCCGACCGGATTGCCCTGCATGTCGATTTTCACGAGGCTGGAGGCCGTGATCTCCTCGAACATCATGCCGTAGGGGTTGATCAGAAAGTGATGCTCGGGCCCGGGAATGCGCGCGGAAATATGGGTGAAGACGAGGTCGTCCCAGCCGTAGAGCGCGACGAGCCGGTAGCAGGCGGCGAGATCGACGCGGATGGCGGCCTCGACGGCGTCTGCCTGATGGACGGATTTCAGAGGCTGGACGTTTGCCGACATGGCGGTCTCCCTTTGAGCTTTGCGTGTGAGCGCGACCGTTCCGATCAAATTTTGGAAGCGCGCGCCAAGCGATTGGACAAAGTCTAGAGGACAGGGCCGCACGGTCAATCGCGCCACGCGCATGTCTCTCAGGCGTCAGGCCGACCTTGCGCGCCGTGCGCGCCGCGCCGATGATCGACGTGGGAAACGCTCGAAGAGAAAAGACATGGCGCAGCAAAAATTCGCCGGCAGGATCGGCGCGACCGTCAAGGAATCCCAGCCCTGGTGGCCCGACCGGCCGCGCGCGCCCGAGGGCGCGCCGAACATTCTGATCGTGCTGTTCGACGACGTCGCTTTCTCTGATTTCGGCTGCTACGGCTCGGCGATCAAAACTCCGACCATCGACCGGCTCGCTGCAGAGGGGCTGCGTTACACCGGTTTCCATACGACCGCCATGTGTTCGACGACGCGCGCGGCGCTGCTGACCGGGCGCAACCATCATGCGGTCGGCGTGGGGTGCCTCGCCAATTTCGATTCCGGCTTTCCGGGCTATCGCGGGAAGATCGCGAAGGAGGCGGGCACGCTCGCCGAAATGCTGCGTCCGCACGGCTATCGCAATTACATGATCGGCAAGTGGCACGTGACGCCGCTGACGGAGAGCGGCGCGACAGGGCCGTTCGATGGCTGGCCGCTCGCGCGCGGCTTCGATCGTTTCTACGGGTTTCTGGATGCGGAGACGGATCAGTACGCGCCGGAACTCGTGCTCGACAATACCCATGTCGAGGCGCCCGGCACGTTCGAGAGCGGCTATCATCTGACCGCCGATCTCGTGGACCGCACGATCCGTTTCATTGCCGATCATGTCGCGGACAGGCCTCAGGACCCGTGGCTTTGCTGGCTCGCGCTCGGCGCTTGCCATGCGCCGCATCAGGCGCCGGCCGATCTCATCCGCCACTACGACGCGCATTTTTCGCACGGTTGGGACGAAGAGCGTGAGCGGCGGCTCAAGCGACAGAAAGAACTCGGCGTCGTGCCCGAAAGCACGCGCATGCCGCCGCGAAATGATTTTGTGCGCGGCTGGGCCGATCATTCCGAAGACGAGCGCATGGTGTTCACGCGGCTGCAAGGCGCCTATGCCGCCATGCTCGATCATGCCGACCAGCATCTCGCGCGCCTCGTCGCCTTCCTCGAGACCGCCGGCGTGCGCGACGATACGCTCGTCATCGTCATGTCCGACAATGGCGCGAGCCAGGAGGGCGGGCCGCTCGGCATGCTCAACGCCATGGGGCCCTACAATTTCCGATGGGAATCCATCGAGGAGAAGAAGCGCCTGATCGACCGCATCGGCGGGCCGCAGTCGCATTCCAACTTTCCGCTGGGCTGGGCGATGGCGGCGAACACGCCGTTGCGCCGCTACAAGCAGAACACGCATGGCGGCGGCATCCGCGATCCGCTTGTCATATCGTGGCCGGCGAAAATTTCTGCGCGTGGAGAGTTGCGGCATCAGTTCGCGCATGCGAGCGATCTGACGCCGACGCTGCTCGACATTGTCGGCGTGACGCCGCCAGCCGAGATCAATGGCGTGAAACAGCAGCCGATGACGGGCGTCAGTTTCAAGGCGAGCCTGTTCGACGCGTCGGCGCCGTCGCGATCAAAGCCGCAATATTTCGAGATGTTCGGCCATCGTGGGCTGTGGCGCGATGGTTGGAAGGCGGTCGCCTATCATCCGCCGGGCACCCCGTTCGAGAAGGACAAGTGGGAGCTGTTTCATCTCGACGAGGATTTCTCGGAGACGAAGGATCTCGCCGCCGAGAAGCCGGAGCTGTTGAAGGAACTGGTCGATCTCTGGTGGAAGGAGGCGGAGGCCAATCAGGTGCTGCCGCTCGACGACCGCTTCGGCCCGCGCTTCGCCGAGACGGCGGCGCGCTATCATGGCGAGCGCCGCAAGTTCACATTCCATCGCGGCATGGGCCATGTGCCGACAGACGTCGCGCCTGACGTGCGCTCGCGGAGCTATACGATCGAGGCCGATGCGCATGTGGGCGAGGGCGCCGAGGGTGTGCTGATCTCGCATGGCGACGCGACATCCGGCTATGCGCTCTACCTGCACGAGGGGCGGCTGACACATGTGCTCAACATCGGCGGGCAGCTGACCGCCGTCACATCGGATCGTCTTGTGCCCACGGGCGACCGCAAGCTCGGCATGCGCGTGCGACGCCTGACAAAAATCGCGCCGCCGCGCATGGGCGAGGGGCAGGGGGCGAGCCGCTACACGCTGCTGATCGACGGCGAGGAGGCGGGCTCGGTCGAAACGCCGCTCGGCTTCGTCACGCTCATTTCATGGTCGGGCCTCGACATCGGCTTCGATCGCGGCAGCCCGGTCGGCGACTACGCCGCGCCCTTCGCCTTCACCGGCGAGTTGCGCAAGGTGGTGGTGACAATGGACGAGGATCAGGCGCTGGACGGCGAGGCGGTCGGCAATACGGAGATGGCGCGGCAGTAGGCGATCATCGGTCGCCCGCCGAACGTTCGTCTGGATCGCGCGGTCATGACAGGAACGCGTCGATTTCGGCCATGAACTGCGCCCAGGCCGGCTCCTGCGGCAGTATGACGTGGTTCGCGCTCTCAAGCCCGACAAAGCGGGCATTCGGAATCGCAACGGCGATCCGCCGGCCGTGGTCGAACGGAACGACGCTGTCATGCCGACTGTGGAGCACGAGCGTCGGGGCGCGTACCTGCGCCAGCAGCGGGGTTACGTCGATCTCGTCGCAGCTCGTACGGATTGCAATCGCATTGTCGGGGGAGGTCGTCGTGCGTTGCAGGTCGCAGAACCATTGGATCTGCTCCGGCGTTCCATTGGGCAGATATAGAGCGCTGAAGGCTTTCATGAATGCGGAATTCGCGTAGCCCCATCCATGCCGGATCAGCGTGAGATAAGCGGCCGCCTGTTCCGTGTCCGCCTGCCGATCGCGCTTGATCCTGCCTAGCGCATAGGCGCCGTGCAGCACGAGCTTCGTCACGCGCTCGGGGTGACGCGCGGCATAGGCGATCGCCACGGATGCGCCCTGCGACATGCCCAGGATCGCAAAGCGCTTCGCTCCGACGGACTCCACTACCGCCTCGAAATCGCGCTCGAAGCCCGCGAAGGAGAATTCCGGCGGCTCGCGGTCGGACAGGCCGGTGCCGCGTGCATCGTAGCGCACGAAGCGGTGGCCGGCGGACCATCGCCGGAAGGTCGGTCCCCAAACCGGGCTCGACCAGTCGTGCTCGACGTGCGTGAGCCAATTGGCGGTCTTGATCAGCACCTCGCCGTCACCCGATGTCGCGACCGCCAGGGCAACGCCGTCCGCGCTGCGACAGAAGTTGACCGATTGGCCTGGCTCCCCGGCGTGCGTCTCGCTCTCGCGCGCAACTTCGCCGACAAAGCGAAATCCGCGCTTGGGAATCGTACGTAGCAGGCGCTGCGCCTGTCCGCTGTCGCCGATCGCGACTCGCGCCGCATTGATCCTGCTCGCAAGGGTCGCATCCGAGACGAGGCGGCCGCTCCAGACGGCCGAGAACAATTCGTCCTTGCCGACCACGCGGTCGCGATGCGTTGCGAGGTAGACCAGAAGGTCGAAGACCTGCGGTTCGATGTGGATGCTCTCGCCGTCCCGGCGCAGCTCTCGCCGGTCGATATCGATCGCGCACTCCTCGAAGCGAAGTATCATTATGATCGCCTCCGTGCGGCTCCGCGCTTCCACCGGCGCCCTTGAGCGCCATCTCAGACTTTGCGAAGCCGGCAGCGATAATATCAATCGTTTCTCAAGGGCAAATCACGCTTTCCCGAAAGCATACGGTCGGCGACGAGCGCATCATGCTCGTGTGTTCGCGCAGGCGAACGACAGCCAACCGGGAGCTATGCCATGCCTCTGATCGAAGTCCATCTGATCGAGAACGTTTTCGATCACGCGCAGAAGAAGCAGATCATCGAGAAACTGACCGACGCCATGGTCGGCATCGAAGGCGAGAACATGCGCGGCGTCACCTGGGTGAAGATTTCCGAGGTCGCGAGCGGCGAATGGGGCATCGGCGGCCAGCCGCTGACAACGGAAGCCGTCAAGGAACTGGCGGCTGGCAAACGCGTGGCCTGAAGCATCGTTCGGAAGGCGAATATGTTCGAGCGGGTCGAGTTTCCGTCGGAAGGCGCAATGTTGCGGGGGCGGCTTTATCTTCCCGCCGAACGTCGGCGCTCGGCGTGTGTCGTCATGGCGCACGGCACGTCTGCGACCATCACGATGGCCGCAGACGACTATGCCAGGGCCTTCCATGCCGGCGGTCTCGGGGTCCTGCTCTACGATCACAGGAATTTCGGCGCGAGCGACGGAGAACCCCGGCACGAGATCAATCCATGGATCCAGGCGCGCGGCTATCGGGACGCCCTTGCATTCTTGATGAACGATGCGCGGATCGATCCCACGCGCGTCGCCATTTGGGGCGACAGTTACGCCGGAATGATCGCGCTCGTCTCGGGCGCCGTTGTCGATGACGTCGCGGCGATCGTCGCGCAAATCCCGGCATGCGGAGAAAGGTTATCTTCGGCGCCCGGCGGCGGCGCCAATGCGGATGATCTCAGACGCATGTTCGAAACGGGCGACCCGTATGCGAACGCGACACAGATCGGTCCTCTGCCTGTGGTGTCTGCGGACCAGATCAATGCGCCGTCGCTGTTGAAGCCGATCCAGGCCTTCCGCTGGTTCATGGAATATGGCGGACGTCACGGCAGCGGCTGGGAAAACAGGGTCACGCGCGTCACGCCGAAAGGCCCTTGCGCGTTCGACGCCTACCAGGCGGCGCCTCTTGTGCGCGCGCCGACCCTCATGATGGTGGGGCGCGACGACGAAATGGTTCATTGCGCGCGCGAGGCGCAGCAGGCAGTTTTCGATCGTCTCCTTGCGCCGAAGACCTTTGCCGAGATCGAAGGAGGTCATTTTGGGCTGCTCTGGGCGCCCGGCGCGATCTTCGAACGCGCGGCGCGCGTCCAGATCGAATTCTTGCATGCGCATCTCCTTGCTTGAAGGGCGCGCGCGAACCGCTTACATCCGCGCTTCCTTGCGCAAAGGCTCGATCGCCTTCGCTTCGGCCATGCCGAGGCGCGCGCGGTACATGGTAAGGTTTTCCAGCACGCGCTGCACGTAATTGCGCGTCTCGGAGAAGGGGATGCGTTCGATCCAGTCGATGGGATCGACGCCAGCATTGCGCGGGTCGCCGTGCGCGGCGATCCATTCCTTCACGCGGCGGCCGCCGGCGTTGTAGGCGGCGAAGGTGAGGATCAGCGAATTGCGCTGCTCCTTCAGGAGATCGCCGAGATGCGCCGCGCCGAGTTGCGCGTTGAAGACGGGGTCCGCCGTCATACGGCGCGCCTCGAAGGCGACGCCGACTCTTCGCGCGGTGGATCGGGCCGTCGAGGCGATCATCTGCATCAGGCCCATGGCGCCGGCGTGCGAGACCGCTTTCGGATCGAAGGCGCTCTCCTGTCGCGCGATGGAATAGACGACCGGCAGCGAAGCGGAATTCTCGAAGGGCGAGAATTGCGGCACGCCGTAGGTCGGGAAGGCGACATCGTCGATCGGATGACCGTTCTGCGCGGCGAGCTTGCCGAAGGTGAGCGACACCTTGGCGTCGCTATCCTTGACAATGACGCTGGCGAGCGCGGCCATCTGTTCGGGCGCCTCGATCGACTTCGCCCCGAGATAGGCCAGCGGCACGGCGACATCCTTCGCGCCTGCGGCGTAGAGCAGTTCGATCACGCGCACGCTCTCGTCGCGTTTGGCGCCTTCCGCCGGCAGGGGCGCGAAGCGGATCGGCGTGTCGCTTCTGCCGAGTCGCAGACGCGCCAGCTGGCCGTAGAAGGTCGCGGAATCCGCAGCGGCCTTTTCATAATAGGCGGCCGCGTCGCCTTTCGCGGCTTCTGCAGCGCGGCCGCGCCAATAGGCGGCGCGCGCGCGAGAGATCGGCGTGCGCGCGATCTGCATCGCCTTGTCGAAATGCGGCGCGGCGAGGTCGGGCTTGTCGAGATAGCGCAGCGCGATCCAGCCGGCGTGGAATTCGGCTTCGATCTGCTTGTCGTTGGCTTCGGCCGCGTGACCGTCGCAAATCTTGTAGGCGGTCAGCGCGTCGCCGGCGTCGAGCAGCTTTCGCGCGAGATTGCGGCGCTCTTCCCACCATGCGTCGCCGTCGACGACGGCGGCGGGATCGCGGGGCGCGGTCAGCATCAGCGCGCCCGCGTCGGCGTATTTCTTGTGGCGCAGGAGGTGTTTGATCCTGGCGAAAATCAGGCCCGCGTCGTTCTTCACGGCTGGCGGCGCGTCCGCGAAGCTCTTGTCGGTGGATATCCCGCGCTCGGCGGCGGCGCGGATCTGGATCAGCGCGACGATGTCGGGGCCCGCGAGCGAGGCGGCGCGCAGGGCGGCCGAGAATTGCTCGTCATAGGCGAGACGCGAGGCGCGGCGCGCGCTGTCGGCCGTTGTCAGCGCGGCGCCGAAATTTTTTCGCAGCACACCTTCCTGGCTCGTGTTCAGCCTGTCTTCGCGCCAGACTTTGCGGGCGAGTTCGTTCGCGCGAGCGGTTTCGCCCTCGTCCAGAAGCGCCTTGGCGAGCGCGACACGGCCGGCCGGCGTGACCGGTTCGCTGGCGCGGAATGTCTCGATCACCGTCTTTGCCGGGGCGTGCGCGGCATAGAGAGCGAGTTCGGCGTGCTTGCGCAGCCAATCCGTCGCCGGCCAGCCGGGATGCGTCGCGATGAAGCGCGTGATCCGGCGCGGGCCGGCCTCGAGCGGCTTGAGGCGCAAGGCGGTCCATTCGAGCGCGGTGACGACGAGCGGGTCCTTCGCGGTCGCCGCGGCGGCGTCGCCCTTGGCGAGGTCGCCATGCCGGTAGGCGTCGAGGCCTTCGCGCAGGCCCGTCAGGTCGACGCCCAGGCCGGCGGCCGGGTCGACCACGCCGGTCGGGTAGGCTGGATCGACCGCGCGGGCATAGGCGCTGACCAGCGGCGGATCGAGCTCCATGCTGCGCGGGGTTTTCGCTTGCGGAACCCGTGCTGGCGGGGCGGCGGCCTCGATTGCGTCGATCGCGTCAAGCGGCTGAGGCCGTTCGGCTTTCCCGAAACTCGCGTGCCTGTCGTCGCCGGGGTCGAAAACGAAGGTCTGCTCGGGGGGCAGGGGGATGTCGAGGCGCACGGATTTCTGCTGCGCCTGAGGTCGCTGGACGATCTCGATGTGGCCGAGCGTGACGGGCGCGAGGCAGCCGACGCCGAGCACCGTCGTGGCGACGGTTCTGCGTTTCCAGGCGCGCGACGCCCCTTTTGCCCCGGATTCCTTCGTCACGCGACGAATGCTCCTGTCGATCAAGCCGAGACTGCCGCGCTTCGATTAACGAAACGATAACCATACGCGGCGCTTTGGCCTGAAACGGCCGCCTTCGGGCGGCGCCCCTTTTCGGCGCGCGCGCCAGGGGCTATGTGTACGCGCACACAAAAACCGGCGAATGCGGCGTGGATTAGGCAGCGCCGGCCGACTAATCGGGACGCGAAAATGAGCGCCAGAGCGAATTTCAGGGGATCGATGCCGGCGCTGGTGACGCCGTTCAAGGACGGCGCGGTGGACGAGGACGCCTATCGCAAGCTGATCGACTGGGTCGTCGAGAGCGGCCAGCACGGGCTCGTGCCCGTCGGCACGACCGGCGAAAGCCCGACCCTGTCGCACGACGAGCACCGCAAGGTCGTGGAAATCTGCATAGCGGAGGCGCGCGGTCGCGTGCCCGTGATCGCCGGCGCTGGCTCCAACAATACGCGTGAGGCGGTGGAACTGGCGAAGCACGCCGAGAAGGCGGGCGCGGACGGCGTGCTGATCGTGACGCCCTATTACAACAAGCCGAACCAGGAAGGCCTGTTCCAGCACTTCAAGGCGATCGACGCGGCCATCGGCATTCCGATCGTGATCTACAACATCCCGCCGCGCTCGGTGATCGACATGAGCGTCGACACGATGAAGCGCTGTTACGAGCTGAAGAACGTCGTCGGCGTCAAGGATGCGACCGGCAATATCGGCCGCATTTCGATGCAACGGCAGGCGATGGGGCCGGAGTTCATTCAGCTGTCGGGCGACGACATCACGGCGCTGTCCTGCATGGCGGCTGGCGCGCACGGCTGCATCTCGGTGGTGGCGAATGTCGCGCCGAAGCCGACCGCGGATCTGATGGAGGCCTGTTTCGCCGGCAAGTACGACGAGGCTCTGAAGATCCAGGACCGGCTCGTTCCGCTGCATGCCGCGACCTTCCTGGAAGCGGGCGTGACCGGCGCCAAGACGGGGCTCAGTTTCCTGGGCCGCGCGAGCGAGGAAGTGCGCTTGCCGCTCGTGCCCTCGACCGAGGGCACGAAGAAGGCTATTCGCGCGGCGATGGTTCATGCGGGCGTGCTGAACGCTTAAGACGCATCCGTCATTCCCGCGAAAGCGGAACTCCAGTCCCCCGCGGCTTCTGGATGCCCGCCTTCGCGGGCATGACATTCGAGCTGGAAAGCCGCCTTGGCCGAAAAACCCAAATCCAACTTCAAGGTCGCCTCCGACAACCGCAAGGCGCGGTACAATTACGAGATCGGCGACAAGATCGAGGCGGGGCTGGTTCTCACCGGCACGGAGGTGAAGTCGCTGCGCACCGGCAAGGCCACGATCGCGGAGAGCTACGCCAGCGTCGACCGCAATGGCGAGATGTGGCTGGTCAACGCGACGATCCCGGAATATGGCAGCGGCAACCGGTTCAACCACGAGCCGAAACGGCCTCGAAAGCTGCTGCTGAAACAGCGCGAGATCGCGAAACTGTCGCAGGCCGTGCAGCGCGAGGGCATGACGCTGGTGCCGTTGCGCGTCTATTTCAACGATCGCGGCCGGGCCAAGATCGAGATCGCGGTTGCGCGCGGCAAGCAGTTGCACGACAAGCGCGAAACCGAGAAAAAGCGGGACTGGGCGCGCGAAAAGGGCCGCCTGCTGCGCGACCGGGGCTAGGAGTTTTGCGATGACGGGCCAGATGATCGGGCAGGGGGCGCCGCAGGGCGCGGCGCCCAAACGCTCGTGCGGGACATGCACGCTGTGCTGCAAGGTCTACGACGTGCCGGCCGTGCCGAAAAACATGGGCGCGTGGTGCCAGCATTGCAATCCGGGTAAGGGCTGCAAGATCTGGGAGAGCCGCCCCGACCAGTGCCGCGCCTTCAATTGCAACTGGATATTGATGGACTGGCTCGGCGAGGAATGGAAACCCGAGACCGCCAAGCTTGTGTTCACGCTTGAACCGACCTCGGGATATCTCCTGTTCCAGGTCGACCCCGGAAATCCCGACGCCTGGAAGCGCGAGCCCTACTACGGCCAGATCAAGACCTGGGCGGTCGAGGCGCTTTCGCGGGGACGCGGGACGCTGGTGTTCGTCAACAAGGCGGCGACGCTGATCCTGCCGGACGGCGACGCCGAGCTCGGCGAACTCGGGCCGGACGACCGGATCATGATCGGGCCCAACGGCGACGGGACGCTCAATGTGGAAGTGAAGCGGGCGCCCAAGGCGAACTAGATCGAGCTTTCAATCCGCCTTCTTCCGCGATTCCCGCACGATTTCGCAGACCTGCAACTTGTACTCGCTGTAGAATTCGGCGCGTCCCTGGCGTTGTGCGGCGCGGTGTTCAGGATGATCGCCCCAGGCGCGATGGCTCTCCATGTCGGCGAATTCGACAATGGTGACGCGCTCCCCATCCTCGGCGGTGAAGACCTTGTGCGAGACATAGCCGGGCATTTTTCTGGCGAGCTCGCTCATGCGCGCCGCCGTCGGATCGTAGTCCGCGCGGGCGTCGGGATGGAGGCGCGAACGGAAGATGGTGACGATCATCTGAAGCTCCTGCGGGGTTGGAGCCCAGTCTAGCGCGTGCGCGCCGGCCGACCAGCCCGGCTCAGGGTCGCGCGGTCGCGCTTGCCGCATCGCCTGAGGGACGCCGCACCAGCCAGCCTTGCGCCAGCGATGTCAGCGGCTTCTCGATCCAGCGATAGATGGCGAGCGCCAGCGCGACGGAAGCGAGCGTGGAGGCAACGACGAGCGGCCAGAAGCCGAAGCGGTCGAAATGGCCGACGAGCCAGAGCTTGCGCAGGACGATGATCGCGAGGGGATGGAAGAGGTAGAGCGCATAGGAGGCGTCGCCGACGGCCGCCGCAAACCGCATGGCGGAGTTCGTCTGCTGCTGCTTCTCCCGCAGGACAATGGCAGCGAAGATCGCCGCCATTGGCGCGCCCCAGCAGAAGAGGCGCAGGAAGCCATTGGGATCGAGCGCATCGAAACCTTCGCCGGCCGAAAGCATGGGGTCGGAGGCGAGAACAGCGAGGGCGGGAAGGGCAATGGCGAGGGCTGCAATCCCCGGCAGGCGCAAGCCGCTGCGATAAGCGAGCGCGATGCCCATGCCGAGCGCGAATTCCAGCACGATCGGATCGCTCCAGTAGGCGATCGCGACGTCCTGCGGCTGGAAGGCGACATGGGCGAGAACGAGGGCGCCCAGAAAGGCCGCGACGCCGGCGACCGCGCGCGCGCGCGGCAGCCAGAGGAAGCAGGCGAATACGAGATAGAAGAACATCTCGTATTCGAGCGTCCAGCCGAGCGAATGGATGGGGCGTGGCGCGCCGTCGATCCCGCGCGGCCAGGGCAGGAAGGCGAAGGAGGAGAGGATTTCACCCAGCGAGGGCGGGAGCGCTTTGCCGGCGGCCGCGCCGCGCAAGGCCGCGATGACGAAGATTGCGGTCGCCAGCCAGTAGAGCGGCACGATGCGGGCGACGCGGCGGCTCATGAACTGGCCCGCGCCGCCGGGCGTCGCGAACATCTTCTCCGACGAGAAGACCATGACGAAGCCGGACACGACGAAGAAAAGGTCGACGCCGGCGGCCCAGGGCAGGGCGAAGAATCGTTCGAAAGGCGCGCCGAGATCGGCGGCTGTACGGCCCGCGTCGTTCTGGGCGTGGTGGAACACGACCATGATGGCGGCCAGCGCGCGAAGCGCCTGTATCGAAAGGAGATGCTGCATCGGCTTCAGGCGCAGCAAACCAGATCGCGCTTAACGCCGCTTTACCGGCGCCTTGTCGAGAATCGCGCGAGCGCGCGCGAAAACGGAGCGGAACATGTCTGGCGTCAGCACCCGCGTGTTCGTGTTGTAGCGGGAGCAGTGATAGCTATCGAGCAGGACGACGGGCCCGTTTGGTCCTGCCAGTCCGAATTCCGCGCCATGGGCGAAGGGATGGGCCGAGAGTTTGCCGCCTGCGGTGCGCACGACGCTCTCGTGCGCCACGCGGCCGAGCGCCACGATGGCGCGCAACTCCGTCATTTCCGCCATGGCGGCGGCGAGAAAAGGCCGACACGCCGCCATTTCGGCGGGCAGGGGCTTGTTCTGCGGCGGCACACAGCGCACCGCGTTGATGATGGCGGCGTCCCGCAACGCCAGCCCATCGTCGGGCCGTGCAGCGTAAGTCCCGGTCGCGAAGCCGTATTCACCGAGCGTCGCGTAGAGCAGGTCGCCGGCGTAATCGCCGGTGAAGGGGCGGCCGGTGCGGTTGGCGCCTTGCAAACCCGGCGCGAGGCCGACAATCAGCAGGCGCGCTTCCGGCGCGCCGAAGGGCGGCACCGGCGCATTGAACCATTCGGGCGCGCGCTCGCGCGCCTGCAGGCGATAGGCGACGAGACGTTCGCAGCGCGGACAATCGCGCTGCGGGCAGGCCTGAGCGGAAAACAAGGTCAGGCGTTGTGGTCGTCGAAGCCGCCGCCGGCCGAGGCGGTCTGACGGCGATCCTGGTAGCGCTGCATGCGCTCCATCCGCTCGCCGGGATCGCGGCCGATCTTGGAGACCAGCTGGACGATGTCGACGAATTCGTCGGCCTGACGGCGCAATTCGTCGGCGACCATCGGGGGCTGGGTCGTGATGGTGGAGACCACCGAGACGCGGACGCCCTTGCGCTGGATCGCCTCGACCAGCGATCGGAAGTCGCCGTCGCCCGAGAAAAGGACGATATGGTCCAGGTGCTCGGACATTTCCATCGCGTCGACCGCGAGCTCAATGTCCATATTGCCCTTGACCTTGCGGCGGCCAGTCGAGTCCACGAATTCCTTCGTGGGCTTCGTGACGACGCTGTAGCCGTTGTAGTCCAGCCAATCGATCAGCGGCCGGATCGCGGAATATTCCTGATCCTCGACCAGCGCCGTGTAGTAGAAGGCGCGAACCAGTCGACCCTTCGACTGGAACTCCCGCAACAACCTCTTGTAGTCGATGTCGAAATTCAGCGCCTTCGCGGTGGCGTAGAGATTTGCTCCATCAATGAACAGAGCAATGCGTTCCTGTTCGGCCATGTGGTTCTGTCGCTCCGATCAGGCGGCGCATGGCGCAGGCGCGGCCGTCTTCTAGATATCGATTTTCTGGTCGTCCGGCACGCGGAACGACGCCTGAACGTGGGACGCGAGAAAATCACTTGCGCCCTACGCCGCACGAAAATCGTGGTTCATAATGGTTTCGTCAAGGGAAATGAAATGACACACATATCTTTGTTGTTGAAATAAAAGACAATTTTCCGTTTTTCTCATTCCCCGAATCTGCCTTTTTCGTGGTCATCATTGAATCTTAACGCTTTTTACCCTCCCACGACGACGCTGCGCGAAGCTTGCGGGCTGCGGCGGCACGGTGTATGCAACCGCTCCTTCCGAATTCCAGATTCCAGGAGACGTCCCCGCATGGCGCGCGTCACGGTCGAAGATTGCATCGAAAAGGTCGAGAACAGATTCGACCTCGTCCTCCTGTCCGCGCATCGCGCGCGCATGATCTCGTCGGGCCAGCCGATCACGGTCGATCGCGACAACGACAAGAATCCCGTCGTCGCCCTGCGCGAGATCGCCGATGGCACGCTGACGCCGGCCGATCTCGAGGAGGATTTCATCCACTCGCTGCAGAAGCATGTCGAGGTGGACGAGCCCGAGGCCGAGGCCGTGCCCGCGCTGATGAGCTCGGAGCCGACGACGGACGCCGCTGGCGACGTGCAATTCGATCGCATGACAGAAGAAGACCTGCTGCGCGGCCTCGAAGGCCTCGTGCCGCCGGCCGCCAGCGACGACGACGGCGACTGAATAGCGATTATCGAAAGCCGCGCTTGTCATGACTCCGCCCGAGGCCGATATTGCGCTGCGGGCGGCGGATAGCGGGGTTCTCGAAACATGATGCGGCAGTACGAACTCGTCGAGCGCGTTCGGAAATACAATCCGAGCGCCGACGAGGACCTGCTGAACCGCGCCTACGTCTACGCGATGAAGGCGCATGGCGCGCAGACCCGCGCCTCCGGCGATCCCTATTTCTCCCATCCGCTGGAAGTCGCCGCGATCCTCACCGATCTCGGCCTCGACGACGCGACGATCGTCGCCGCCGTGCTGCACGACACGATCGAGGACACGGCCGCGACCCGCGAGGAGATCGAGCGCCTGTTCGGCGGCGAGATCGCGCGGCTGGTCGACGGCCTCACCAAGATCAAGAAACTCGATCTGGTCTCTAAGCGCGCGGAGCAGGCCGAGAATTTTCGCAAGCTGCTGCTCGCCATCGCCGACGATGTGCGCGTATTGCTGGTCAAGCTCGCCGACCGCCTGCACAACATGCGCACGCTGCATTTCGTGCCCCCTGACAAGCGCAAGCGCATCGCCGAGGAGACGCTCGACATCTATGCGCCGCTCGCCGGCCGCATGGGCATGCAGGGCGTCCGCGACGAGTTGGAGGGGCTGGCCTTCAGCCATCTGATGCCGGAAGCCTTCGAAACGATCAGCCATCGTCTCAACGAGCTGCACGCCAAGAACGGCCCGATCATCCGGCGCATCGAGCAGGAATTGCAGCAGGAGTTGAAGCTGCGCGGCATCGAGGCCGAGGTGAAGGGCCGCCGCAAGGCGCCGTATTCGGTCTGGCGCAAGATGGAGCGCAAGTCGATCGGCTTCGAGCAGCTCTCCGATATCTATGGCTTTCGCATCATCGTCGCCAATGTCGAGGACTGCTATCGCGTGCTCGGCGTGGTGCACACGAAATGGCCGACCGTTCCCGGCCGCTTCAAGGATTACATTTCGACGCCCAAGCAGAACGATTATCGCTCGATCCACACGACGGTCGTGGGACCCGGCCATCAGCGCGTCGAGCTGCAGATCCGCTCGCGCGAGATGAACGAGATCGCGCGGCTCGGCATCGCCGCGCACGCGCTCTACAAGGATTCGCACGCTTCCGACGTCGAGACGCTGAGCCACGAGAGCGGCGCCTATCGCTGGCTGCAACGCACGCTCGAACTTCTGGCGGAAGGCGACAGCCCCGAAGAATTTCTTGAGCACACCAAGCTCGAACTGTTTCACGATCAGGTCTTCTGCTTCACGCCGAAGGGCCGCCTCATCGCCTTGCCGCGCGGCGCGACGCCGGTCGATTTCGCCTATGCCGTCCATACAGACGTCGGCAATACGGCCGTCGGCGCCAAGATCAACGGGCGCATCGCGCCGCTTCTGTCCGAATTGCAGAACGGCGACGAGGTCGAGATCGTGCGCGCCGAGGCGCAGACGCCGCCGGCCGCCTGGGAGGCGTTGGCGCGCACCGGCAAAGCGCGCTCCGCGATCCGCCGCGCCACCAAGGACGCCGCGCGCGCGCAATATGCGGGGCTCGGCCGGCAGATCGTGGCCCGCGCTTTCGAGCGCGCCGACAAGCCCTTTAGCGACGAGGCGCTGAAAGCCGTTCTGCCGCGGCTCGCGCGACCGAATGTCGACGACGTGTTCGTCGCGGTCGGACGCGGCGAGATGTTTTCGGGCGACGTCGTGAAGGCGCTCCATCCTGAATTCAAGGAAGAGCGCAAGATCGCGCCGGCCATCGACAAGAAGGAGTCGGGCTGGTTCAATTTCAAGAATGTCTCGAAGCTGATGTTCCGCGCGCCCGGCGGCGATCCCGGCAAGGCCGTGCCGATCCGCGGCCTGCGCGGCGACCTGCCGGTGCGCTTCGCGCCGAACGGCGGGGCGGTGCCGGGCGATCGCATCGTCGGCATCGTAACGCCGGGCGAGGGGATCACCATTTATCCGATCCAGTCTCCCGCGCTGTCGGCCTTCGACAACGAGCCGGGGCGCTGGATCGACGTGCGCTGGGATCTCGAGGAGTACGGGCGCGACAAGTTCCCCGCGCAGATCAAGGTGACCGCGATCAACGAGCCGGGGTCGCTGGGGGCCATCGCGACCGTGATCGGCGACGCCGGCGCCAATATCGCCAATATCGCCTTCGAGGAGCATTCGCCCGATTTCCGGGATGTGCTGATCGACGTCGAGGTCAACGACCTCAAGCACCTTACCGGCATCATCTCGCAGCTGAAGGCCAGGCCCGTCGTCAGCAAGGTGGAGCGGATCAACGGATGAGCCTTTCCGGCAAGCTGCGCCTCGGCGTGAACATCGATCATGTCGCAACGGTCCGCAATGCGCGCGGCGGCGCGCGGCCGGACCCGGTTCGCGCGGCGCTTGCGGCGATCGGGGCGGGCGCCGACGGCATTACCGCGCATTTGCGCGAAGACCGCCGCCACATTCGCGACGAGGACATGCGGCGGCTGAAGGAGGCGATCTCCAGGCCACTGAATTTCGAGATGGCGGCGACCGAGCAGATGCTCGACATCGCCCTGTCCGTCGCGCCGCACGCCTGCTGCCTCGTGCCGGAGAAGCGAACCGAGCGCACAACGGAGGGCGGGCTCGACGTCGTCGGCGGCTTTGCCTATCTCAAGCCCTTCGTCGCGGAACTCGGGCGGGCCGGTGTGCGCGTGTCGCTTTTCATCGAACCCGACGCGGAAGCGCTGGAGGCGGCGGTGGCGCTCGGCGCGCCGGTGGTCGAGCTGCACACGGGCGCCTGGTGCCATGCGGTCGAGACCGGCGAGGCGGCGCGCGGGCAGGGCGAGTTCGAGCGTCTGCGCACGGCGTCGCGGAAAGCGGCGAGCCTCGGACTCGAATGCCATGCCGGCCATGGGCTCGATTTCGACACGGCGCGGCTGATCGCGGGTTTTCCCGAGATCGTCGAACTCAACATAGGGCATTTCCTGATCGGCGAAGCCATTTTCGTCGGGCTTGCCGAATCGGTGCGATTGATGCGCAAAGCGATGGACGAAGGACGGGCGGCAGCAGCGGTATGATCATCGGTTTCGGTAGCGATCTCTGCGACATAAGGCGCATCGAAGAGGCTCTGGCGCGCTATGCCGGACGCTTCGAGAAGCGCTGCTTCACAGAGATCGAGCGCAAGAAGTCCGATGCGCGGGCGGGGCGGGCGGCCTCCTACGCCAAGCGCTTCGCGGCGAAGGAAGCCTGTTCCAAGGCGCTTGGCACCGGAATTCGGCGCGGCGTGCACTGGGTCGACATGGGGGTCGTGAATTTGCCATCAGGCCGTCCCACCATGGCGCTCACGCGGGGCGCGGCGGCGCGGCTCGCCGAGTTGACGCCGCCAGGATGCGAGGCCGTGGTGCATCTGACGATTTCGGACGAGTTTCCGCTGGCCTATGCGCAGGTCATCATCGAGGCGTTGCCGATCGCAGGGACAGGCGGCGCATGACGGGGCGCCCGGCCCGTGCTAGGAGGGGCGGCCCCTGCCGGCCGCCATGCCGGCCAAGTTCAAGGGAAACAGATAGATGAGCGAACCGCTCGGCCTCGACGCCGACAAATCGAATTCGCAGAAGCACGCCGAAGGCGGGTTCGGCGAGACGGTGAAGGTCGTCATACAGGCGCTGCTGATCGCGCTGGTTGTGCGGACGCTGCTGTTCCAGCCGTTCAACATTCCCTCGGGCTCGATGATCCCGACGCTTTTGATCGGCGATTTCCTGTTCGTCTCGAAATATTCATACGGCTATTCGCGTTATTCGATACCCTTCAGCCCCGATCTTTTCTCTGGGCGCATCCTCGCCTCGAAGCCCAAGCGTGGCGACGTCGTGGTGTTCAAACTGCCGCGCGATACGTCGAGCGACTACATCAAGCGCGTGATCGGCCTGCCCGGCGACAAGATCCAGATGGTGGAGGGCCGGTTGCAGATCAACGGAAAGACCGTGCCACGCGAGCCGATCGCGAAGGTTCGCACGGAGGATCGCTTCGGACGCCTGACCGAGGTGCCGACCTACAAGGAGACGCTGCCGGGCGGCGTCAGCCACACGATCATCGAGATCGAGGGCGACACGGGTTTCAACGACAATACCGGCGTGTTCGAGGTGCCGCCCGATCACTACTTCATGATGGGCGACAACCGCGACAATTCCACGGATTCCCGGGTGCCGCCGGAGCAGGGCGGCGTCGGTTACGTGCCCTCGCAGAACCTCGTCGGCCGCGCCGAGATGATCTTCTTCTCGGTTAGGGACGGAGCGCAAGCGTGGGAATTCTGGCGTTGGCCGTGGACGGTGCGCTTCTCGCGGCTGTTCCAGCCGGTGCGCTGATGCCGAGGCGCAAGGACGCCGATCTCAGCCCTCTCGAGCAACGGATCGGGATTGTGTTTTCCGACCGATCGCTGCTGCGCCAGGCGTTGACCCATGTCAGCGCCTGTACGAAGCGCGCCGACAGCTACCAGCGTCTCGAATTTCTCGGCGACCGCGTGCTCGGCCTCGTCATCGCCGACCTTTTGTTCGAGACGTTTCCGGATGCGGCGGAAGGCGAATTGTCGCGCCGTCTCGCGGATCTGGTGCGGCGCGAGACCTGCGCGGAAGTCGCCACGGAATGGGGCGTTGCGCCCTTCATCATTCTGGGCGGCGGCGAGGCGCAATCGGGCGGCGCGCAAAAGGCCGCGATCCTCGGCGACATCTGCGAATCCATCCTCGGCGCGGTCTTTCTCGACGCGGGTTTCGCCGCGGCGCAGCGTCTGGTGCGCGCGAGCTTCGCCAGCAGGCTCGATCAGGCCAGCGGCTCGCAGCGCGACCCAAAAAGCGCGCTGCAGGAATGGGCGCAGGGACGCGGATTGGCGACGCCGGTCTACCGGCTCGACGGGCAGACGGGCCCCGATCACGCGCCGCGCTTTCTGATCTCGGCGACTGTCGAGGGCTTTGCGGACGCGCAGGGCGAGGGCTCGTCGAAGCGCCACGCAGAGCAGGCGGCGGCCGAAGCCTTTCTGGCGCGCGAGAAAATCGGAGGCGCGGCATGAACGCTGCGGATGAGAACACGCGCTGCGGCTTCGTCGCGCTGATCGGCGCGCCGAACGCAGGCAAGTCGACGCTGCTGAACGCGCTGGTCGGCGCGAAAGTGTCGATCGTCTCGCGCAAGGTGCAGACGACGCGCGCTCTGGTGCGCGGCATCGCGATCCACGGCGACGCCCAGATCATCTTCGTCGACACGCCCGGCATATTCGCGCCCAAGCGCCGGCTCGACCGCGCGATGGTGACGAGCGCCTGGGGCGGGGCGGGCGACGCCGACGTCGTCGCGCTGCTCGTCGACAGCAAGAAGGGGAACGACGACGAGGTCGAGGCGATTCTCGAAAGGCTGAAGGACGCGCCGCGCAAGAAGGTTCTGGTCCTCAACAAGATCGACCTCATTCCGCGCGAAAACCTGCTGGCTCTGGCGCAGGAACTGAACACGCGCTGCGCTTTTGCCGAGACCTTCATGGTGTCGGCGGCCAAGGGCGACGGCGTCGAAAAATTGCGCGAGAAACTGGCCGGCATGATGAAGCCCGGCCCGTGGCTCTATCCGGAAGATCAGGTGTCCGACGCGCCGTTGCGCTCGCTGGCGGCGGAAATCACGCGCGAAAAACTGTTCGAGCGGCTGCACGACGAATTGCCCTACGAAGCGACGGTCGAGACCGATCAGTGGAAGACGATGCCCGATGGCTCGGCGCGCATCGAGCAGACGATCTTCGTCGCGCGCGACGGGCAGAAGAAGATCGTGATCGGCGAGGCTGGCCGGATGATCAAATCCATCGGCCAAGCTGCGCGAAAAGAGATCGCGGAGGCCGCCGAACAGAAAGTGCATCTCTTCCTGTTCGTGAAGGTGCGCTCGAACTGGGCCGACGATCCCGAGCGCTATCGCGAAATGGGGCTGGAATTTCCGCGCGGCGGGTAGGGGCGTCACCTCGCCCCGGCAAACCACCTGACAGTCTCGATCACCGCCAGCAGGATGGCGCCGCCGAGCGCCAGCATCGCGGCGCGTTGCAGCCAGAGCGTTGTTCTGCCGGGAAATACCCTCAGGCTCGACAGAAGATAGAAGAGGATGGCGACGAGGCCGGCCGCCTGCATGAAGGTCTCGGTGGCATTGCCCATCTTGCGCCTCAACGTCTTGTTAACCATAAGTGGGCTCAATCCTACATGCGATTTCGCGGGAAGGGCGCCTGACGCCTGCTCCTGCATCCGACGCCAGACTGGAGCCCCCGATGCGCAAGACCCTTCTCGCCGCCCTCCTGATCCTGCCGCTTTCCGTTGGCGCCGCGCAGGCGTCCGAACGCCTGCTCGACGGCGCGCTCGGCGGGGCGGCTGGCGGCATCGTGTTCGGGCCGGTGGGTCTCGTCGCCGGCGCCGTGGTCGGGGCGACGGCGGGCCCGGCGATCGCGTCGAGCTGGGGTCTGAAGGAAAAGCGCAAGGTGAAGCGCCGTCGCCACCGCCGCTGACATCACCGCGGACTGGACCCATCGGCCGCGCCTCGCCCATATAGGCGTATGGACTGGTCGGACCGCGGCATCGTCATCGGCCTGCGCAAGCATGGCGAAACGAGCGTCATTCTCGAAGCGATGACCGAGTCGCACGGCCGCCATCTCGGCGTCGTGCGCGCGGGCCGCTCGCGCTCCATGCAGCCGACGCTTCAGCCCGGCAATTCCGTCAATCTGGTCTGGCGTGCGCGGCTCGAGGAGCACATGGGCGTCTTCAACATCGAGGCCGACCGGCTGCGCGCCGGCCGCCTGATGGCGAGCCCGATGGCCCTGCAGGGCCTGCACTGGCTGGCCGCGCTGTTGCGGCTTCTGCCCGAGCGCGATCCGCACGCCGGCCTTTTCGCCATGGCGGAAGCCATCGCCGATCATTTCGACGAGGCGGCGGTCGCGCCCGAACTGGTCGTGCGCTTCGAACTGGCGATCCTCGCCGAACTCGGCTTCGGCCTCGATCTGGAACGCTGCGCGGCGACGGGCTCGCGCGAAAACCTCGTCTATGTCTCGCCGAAAAGCGGTCGCGCCGTCAGCCGCGGCGCGGGCGCGCCCTGGGCGGAAAGGATGCTGATTCTGCCGGAATTCGTCGCGCGCGAAGCGGGCGTTCAACCGCCAGCGGCGGAGTTGGAGGCGGGTTTGCGACTCACCGCCCATTTCCTGCGACGCGACCTGTTCGAGCCGCGCGGGCTGGCGGAGGCCATGGCCGCGCGGGACGCTTTCGCGCGTGAGGCGTTGCGAGCCTCACGCGGATTGGCGCGGACGTAGCTGCGAAAAGGCGACGAAGGCCAGCGCGATCGCGACCAGGGTCGGGACCGCCGAGACGAGCAGGGCGATGTCCCAGTCCTGAAGAGCGAATTCGAGACGCGTGCAGGGGTAGGAGCCGCGCTCGCCCCAGCTGCTGCATCCGCCGCTATAGCGCAGCGCTTCGAGCGTGAACATGACGCCGTGGACGAGCAGAGTCACCGCCAGAGCGATGAAGGGAATGCGCAGGACGGGCGCGCGCAGGCGCTCGAAACGCCGCGCCAGCAAGGCGGCGGAAAAGCCCACCGCAGGGCCCGCCAGAAGAATGAGCGCCGGAATGAGCAGGGAGGCAAGCATCGGTCCGTCTCACAACGCGTAAGACGGACCATGTTCGGACAGGGCTCTTAACGAAAAGCCCTATGCTCGGATTGCAGGCGATTACCGCGCGGCAACGCACTCGGCGCGCGAGGCGGGGCTCTGGACGCCATAGCCTTCGTCGAAGGCGCTGACCGAGCAGACATCCGGCTGGGCGCCCTGCGCCATGACCTCGTTCTGGCCCGGCTGGAACAGCGCGATGGCGCCGAGGGAAAGGGCGATCATAAGGCCCAGAGCGGAAACGATCTTCGTCATCTCGACACCTTGCGGTTCGGGCGACTTCGCCCGTTCCTGAAACTCACAAATCGCGATCTGGATCGCAGTGCGCTCGCACACCCGCGATTCAGCGCCCCCCGACGCGGCGGCATGCTTACCGAATTGTTGCGCCGCGGAACAAGTGCAGGAATGCAACAGTCCGGGCAAAGGCGACAGGATCGAAAGTCATCGTAAATTCAGTGACGAATGTCATGCGCTTGCCGCGACTCGCCGAGGCGGATAGGCAAAGAACATGGCAAGAACGATCGATCCGCCGCAGCTGCCCGAAGCGCAGCCCGTCAATCTGCGCGAGGCGCTGGAAGAGCGCTATCTCGCCTATGCGCTGTCGACCATCATGGGACGCGCGCTGCCGGACGCCCGCGACGGGCTCAAACCCGTCCATCGCCGCATTCTCTACGGCATGCAGGTTCTGCGGCTCGATCCCGGCTCGACCTTCAAGAAATGCGCGAAGATCGTCGGCGACGTGATGGGCTCGTTCCATCCGCACGGCGACCAGGCGATCTACGATGCGCTGGTGCGCCTCGCGCAGGATTTCTCCTCGCGCTATCCGCTGGTCGACGGGCAGGGCAATTTCGGCAATATCGACGGCGACGCGGCTGCCGCCTATCGCTACACCGAAGCGCGCATGACCGATGTCGCGCGGCTGCTGCTCGAAGGCATCGACGAGGATTCCGTCGATTTCCGCGACAATTATTCGGGCGACCAGCAGGAGCCGATCGTGCTGCCGGCCGCGCTGCCGAACCTGCTGGCCAATGGCGCGCAGGGCATCGCGGTGGGCATGGCGACGTCGGTTCCGCCGCACAATCTCGCCGAACTCTGCGACGCCGCGCTTTATCTCATCACCAATCGCGCGGCGACGGCGGAAGCGCTCGTGCGCTTCGTGCCGGGGCCGGACTTTCCGACGGGCGGGGTGATCGTCGATACGCCGGCCGCGATCACCGAGATCTATCGCACCGGTCGCGGCTCGATCCGGCTGCGCGCGCGCTGGCACAAGGAAGAAGGGCAGAGGGGCGTCTGGAACGCCATCGTCACCGAGATTCCCTACGGCGTGCAGAAGAGCCGCCTGATCGAGAAGATCGCGGAACTGTTCAACGAGAAGAAGCTGCCGTTGGTGGCCGATATTCGCGACGAGTCGGCTGAAGACATCCGCATCGTCATCGAACCTCGCGCCCGCAACGTCGACGCCGATGTGATGATGGAGACGCTGTTCCGCCAGACGGAGCTGGAAGCGCGCGTCGGTGTCAACATGAATGTGCTGGTGGACGGCGCCGTGCCGCGCGTCGTCTCGCTCGGCGAGGCGATTGGACAATGGCTCGACCATCGCCGCGATGTGCTGCTGCGCCGTTCGCGCCACCGGCTGGCGGAGATCGAGCACCGGCTCGAACTCTTGGCCGGCATGATCATCGTCTTCCTCAATCTCGATGAAGTCATCCGCATCATCCGCGAGGAGGACGATCCCAAGGCCGATCTGATGAAGGCCTTCAAGCTCACCGAGAAGCAGACGAATTATGTGCTCGATACGCGCCTGCGCTCGCTGCGCCGGCTCGAGGAAATGGAGCTGCGCAAGGAGCACGACGCGCTCACGCAGGAGAAGGGCGAGGTCGAGAAGCTCATCTCGGATGAAAAGCTGCAGTGGAAGACGATCACCGCGCAGGTGCGCGAACTCAAGAAGAAGTACCCGCCGGAATCCAAGATCGGCAAGCGCCGCACCACATTTGCGCAGGCGCCGGCGGCGGCCGTCGATTTCAATCTCGCGGAAGCCTTGATCGAGCGTGAGCCAGTGACGGTCGTCGTGTCGGAAAAGGGCTGGATCCGCGCGCTGAAAGGCCATGTGCAGGATCTCTCCAATCTACAATTCAAGGGCGACGACACGCTGCTCGCCTCCTTTTTCGCGGAAACGACGTCGAAGATTCTCGTGCTCGCCTCCAACGGCAAGATTTTTACCCTCGACGCCTCGAAACTGCCGGGCGGGCGCGGGCATGGCGAGCCGATCCGGCTGATGGCCGACATCGACGAGGGCGCGGACATCGTTTGCGTGCTGCCTTACGAGCCGGGCAAGAAGATGCTGGCGGCGACCTCGGACGGGCGCGGCTTCGTCGTCGGGCAGGACGAGATGATCGGCGGCACGCGCAAAGGCAAGGTGTTGTTGAACCCGGACGAGGGCGCCAAGGCCGCACTGCTGGTTCCAGCCGAGGGCGATCACGTCGCCGTCGTCGGGCAGAATCGCAAGCTCGTGGTGTTTCCGCTGGATCAAGTGCCGGAAATGGCGCGCGGCAAGGGCGTGCGGCTGCAACGCTACAAGGACGGCGGCATATCCGACGCGCGCGTGTTCGCGATGGCCGACGGACTCAGCTGGACGGATTCGGCGGGGCGCGTGTTCGTGGTGGCCAAGCCCGATCTCAAGGAATGGATCGGCAATCGCGCGGATGCGGGACGGCTGCCGCCGAGGGGATTCCCGAAGAACAACAGGTTCGGGTGATGTGATGGCGCGGACGCGACGCGACAGCCGTCTGCCCGCGCCTTTCCTCAAACGCGTTTGGCTCGACCCCGCGCGAATCGAGGACTCAGACGCCTATCCATTCTGTCTGCCGGTGTTTCGCAGCGGCGATTTCGAGCTCGCCTTCGAGCGGCCGATCACGATCATCGTAGGCGAAAACGGTTCCGGCAAATCGACGCTGCTTGAAGGCATTGCGGCGCTGGCCGGTTACGATCAGGCCGGCGGCGGCAAAGGCTACAGGCCGGTCGATCACTCCCGAAGCATTGAGGCGACGGCCGAGCCGCTCGGCCGCGCATTGCGCGCGAGCTGGCTGCCGAAAGTCACGGAGGGCTGGTTCTTTCGCGCCGAGAGCTTCTTTTCCGTCGCGCGCTATCTCGACCTCGCCGCGCAGGAGCCTCAGAGCGGCCCGCCGCCCGACTATCTCTCGCATTCGCACGGCGAAGGATTTCTTCGCTTCTTCGAGGAACGCTGCCAGCGTCGAGGCATCTATATCTTTGACGAACCGGAATCGGCGCTTTCGCCCGCGCGGCAGATCGAGTTCCTGAAGCTGTTGCGGCGTATGGAGCAGTCAGGCGATGCGCAGGTGCTGATCGCGACCCACGCGCCGCTGTTGATGGCCTATCCGGAAGCGGAACTGCTGCAACTCGGCAAATGCGGGCTTGCGCGTGCGAGGCTAGAAGAGCTCGATCATTTTCGTCTGATGCGCGAGTTTTTTAGCGATCCCGCCACGTTTGTCGCAACCATGCTCGAGATGTGACCTACCCCCTCCCGCCATCGCCGCCGCCGCCGGTCGTCAGCCTCTCGGCCATGTTTCGCCTGCGGCCGGGGCCGAACCGCGTCTTCTTCGGGCTTCGCGCCGCGCTCGCGATGGGGCTTTGCGTCATCGCGGGCTGGCTTGTGGGCGACGAGGGCGCGGGACTGCTGGCGACGCTCGGCGCCTTCGCCGCGCTCTATGGCAGCGGGCGGCCGTATCGCCATCGCGCCGCGCTGCTCGCCATCATCGGCGCGGGTCTCGTCGTTTCCGTCGTCGGCGGCGTCGCCGCGACGGCGGCGTCCGCCGCCTGGCCCGGCGTGCTGCTGGCCGCGGGCATCGCCTTCGTCGCGGCCTTTCTGTGCAGCGCGCTGATCGTCGGGCCGCCGGGCGCCTATCTGTTCGCGCTCGCCGCAGCGGCCGGCACGCATATGCATGGACAGGCGCAGCATCTCGGCGGCATCGCGGCGGCGGTCGCCGCCGGCGCCGTTGTCGCGTGGGTTCTGCAGATGGCGGGCGCGTTGATCCGACCGCGCTGGCCGGAGGAGAAATCATTGAAAGCTGCGGCGGACGCAGTCGCCGCTTTCGCGGAACGCGAAGATGGCGCTGACGTCGACCTGCAACGTCATGCGACCGCGCTCGCGCTGCACGAAGCCTGGCTCAATCTGGTCGCGCGCCAACCCGGCCGCGCGCAGCCCAATAGCAGGCTGCATCGCCTGCGCGCGCTCAGCCGGGAACTGCATCGCATTTTTGGCGCGACAATCGCGGGCGAGGGCGGCAAGGACGCTGCCAGCGCTGCGCGCGAAATTGGCGTGCAGGTCACAAATCCGCCAGCGGTTTCGGCCGACGACGCGCTGTTCAAGCCGCTCGCCTACATCACGTCGCGCGAGATGCTCGCCATGTCGCTCAGGCCCGGCTCGACGCCGATGCGCATCGCGCTGCGCGTCGGCGCCGCCGCGCTGATCGCGGGCGGCATTGGCGCATTCATGGGTCTCGACCGCGCCTATTGGGCGATCGCGGCGTCCGTGCTGATGCTCTACCAGGGCCTCGATCTGACGCGCGCCGTGCAGCGCGGCCTTGAGCGCACGCTTGGCACGTTCGCCGGCCTCGGGCTCGCGGCCGTGCTCCTGAGCGCGCATCCGCAGGGGCTCGCGCTGGCGGCCATCATCATGCTCCTGCAACTGCTGATCGAGATCGTCGTCGTGCGCAATTATGCGCTGGCGACGATCTTCATCACGCCGATCGCGCTCACCGTCGCGGAGGCGGCGACGCCGGCTGGCGACATAACGACGCTGCTGATCGATCGCGGCGTCGACACGGCGATCGGCTGCGCGGTCGGCCTCGTCGTGCTCTATGCGACCTCGCGGCGCGACGACGCCGGATTGCGCAAGGCGCTCGACGACACCATGGCGGCTGCGCGAAAAATGCTGGCGAAGCTGGCGGCGGGCGATGTCACGAGCGCGACCGCGCGGCGCGCGCGGATCGGGCTGCGCAACGCCGCCGTCGACATGGTTCTGTTCTACGAGGCGCAGACCGGCATGGGCGGCCGCGCGCGTGAAGAAGCCGACCGCCTTTGGCCGGCCACTGTCGCGGCGCAACGCCTCGCCTTCCGTATTCTTGCGGCCTGCTGGGAATTCGAGGCGACCGGCGCGCGCGCGGTGACTCCGGAGGAGGGCGCGCGCCTCGAAGTGGCGTTGCGCAATATCGAAGCGACGGATCGCGCGATGCCCGCGGGCTTTCTTGCAGGCGAATTCGCAACGCTGCGCGCTGCTCTCGCCAAGGCGCGCCTCACCTGATCGGCCAGGCCCAGGCGATCAGCGGCGTGCCGACGAAGAGCACGAGCAGCGACAGGGGCATGCCGAGGCGCGAATAGTCGGCGAATGTGTAGCCGCCGGGCTCCTTCACCAGAAGATTGTTTTGGTGGCCGATGGGCGAGAGAAAATCGCAGGCTGCGCCGAGCGCGACCGCCATCAGGAATGGTTCGGGGTTGTAGCCCAGCGATTTGGCGAGCTGCGCGGCGATCGGGCCCATGATGATGACCGCCGGCGCATGGTGCATGACGGGCGTCACCAGCATGGAAATCATCAGGACGAAGCCGAGCGCGAGCAGGGGCGCCAGATGGTGGGCGACCGCCGTCAGCTGCATGGCGACGAGCTGGGTGACGCCGACGTCCTTCAAGGCCTCGCCGACCGGCAGGAGGCAGGCGAGCATGACGAGCACGGGGCCTTCGAGCGCGGCATAGGCGTTCTTCAGCGTGATCTGATTGGTGAGGATGATCGCGACCGCCGCGCCGAAAAAGGCGACCTCGACGCGCGCGGCATGGGTCAGCATCAGCGCGATCGCGACGCCGAGGATGGCGAGCGAGAGGTAGCCTTTTTCCGCCCGATCGAGTTCGAGGTTGCGGTCGGCGAGCGGCAGGCAGCCGAGTTCCGCGAGCGTCGCGGGCAGGGCGCCTTCGAAACCCTGCAGCACGACGACGTCGCCGACCGCGAAACGGTGTTGACGCAAACGACCGCGCGCCGCGCCGCTCGCACGCGTCACCGCCAGCAGGTTGACCCTGTAGCGCTGGCGCAGCAGCAGGCTCTCGCTGGTGAGGCCGATCATCGGCGAATTCGCGCCGACGATCGCCTCGATGGTCGTCATGTCCTTCGCCTCGTCGTCAGCTTCCTCGATCTCGCGTTTTCCGGCGAGTTCGAGCTTTTCGCGCGCTACCAGCGCCTTCACGACATCGGGACTTGCTTGCACGACCAGGGTATCGCCGGCCGCGAGAGGCCAGTTGCGCGAGGGAATCGGATGACGGCCCGGGCCGCGCAGGACTTCGGTGATGATGAGATCGCCTTCGCCGACATCCTCGACATGGCCGACGGTCTTGCCGACGAGCGTATTGTCCTTGGGAATGCGCAATTCCGTCATGTAGCGGCCGACGTCGAACTTTTCCTCGTCGGTCGGCTTGCCTTGCCGGTCGCCCGGCAGCAGGCGCCAGCCGACCGAGAGGAAGAGGATCGCGATTATTGTGAGCGGAAGGCCGACCCACAGAAAATCGAACATGCCGAAGGCCTGACCGACCGCCTCGCGCCGCACGGTCGAGATCAGCAGATTGGGCGAGGTGCCAACCAAAGTCATCGTGCCGCCGATGAGCGAGGCGAAGGACAGCGGCATGAGGTAGAGCGAGGGCGACTGGCCGTTGCGCCGCGCAGTCTGGATCGCGATCGGCAGAAACATGCCGAGCGTGCCGACATTCTTGATGACGGCCGACAGGAAGGCGACGCAGGCGGCGAGCACGCCGATGCGCATGCCGGTCGTCGGCGCGCGACGGAGCAGGGCGCGTGCGGCTTCGTCCAGGATGCGCGAGCGCGCGATCGCGCGGCTGACGATGAGGACGGATGCGATGATGACGACGACCGGGCTCGCGAAGCCTTCGAACGCCTTGTCCGGCTTGACGACGCCGGTCGCGAGCGCCGCGAGCAGCGCGCCGAGCGCGACCATGTCGTAGCGCCAGCGATCCCAGACGAAGACGGCCAGCATGACCACGACGATGATACTGGCCTCGATCTGGATGAGCGTCACAGGCCGCCTCGCATGCAGTTTGTCGGAGGTATAACGCCCGAGCTTGCGTTTGGTCTCATCCGGCAGGGCGTTTCGAGCACCTCCGTACCAATTTGTCCATGCGCGTGCGTTCGACTAGTCTTGCGCGTTGCGACACGCTGCCAATAGGGGCTTGCGGCGCCAAAAGTCTGATGCGGACCAGAGCGCGATGAAGCGCGTAACATCATCCGAAGCTGCCCGAAATTTCAGTCAGTTCAGCGACCTCGCGCTGAGCGAGCCGGTGGTCGTCACGAAGAACGGCCGCGACCGGCTCGTGCTGCTCGGCATCGACGAATATAATTTCCTGATCGACACGATCGACGAATTGAGCGCGAAGAATTCGGACGCCGCCCCGCCGAGGCTCGGCCGTTACCGAACGGTCGCGCGCAACCGGCGCAACGCGGGCTGAGGGTCAGACCGTCAGTTCCCAGCCGTTCATGCCGAGGCGCTCCTGCGGCAGGAAGCGGGACTTGTAATCCATCTTCTTCGAGCCCTCGACCCAATAGCCGAGATAGACGTGCGGGAGTCCGAGCGCGCGGGCGCGTTCGATATGGTCGAGGATCATGTAGACGCCGAGCGAGCGGGCTGCCTCGTCGGGCTCATAGAAGGAGTAGACCATCGACAGCCCGTCAGCGAGCACGTCGGTCAGGCAGCAGGCGATGAGCTCGGCGCGCCCGTCAGCGCCCGCGCGGCGATATTCGACGAGCCGCGTCTCAACGTGGCTGTCCTCCACCATCATCGAGAAGTCCAGAACGCTCATGTCGGCCATGCCGCCGTCGCCGTGACGGGAATCGACGTAGCCGCGAAACAGGGAATATTGCTCGCTGGTCGCCTGCGCGGGTGCGAGCCTCGCCGTCATATCCGCGTTGCGGGTCAGAACGCGGCGCATGGTGCGGCCGGGCCGGAAATCGTCGACCAGCACGCGCACGGAGACGCAGGCGCGACAATTTTCGCAGGCCGGGCGATAGGCGATGGTCTGGGAGCGGCGGAAGCCGGACTGGGTCAGCGCGTCGTTCAGATGGGCCGCGCGACGGCCGACGAGATGCGTAAAGACCTTCCGCTCCTCGCGGCCCGGCAGATAGGGACACGCCGAGGGGGCGGTGAGGTAAAATTGCGGGGCGTCGCGCGGCTCTCGGGTCAAGGCGTATCAGCGCTCCACACGTTTCGCGCGGCGGGTTCGAATCCGCCGCGCGATGAATCTAGCGCGAAACCGGGGTTTCCGCGCAAGGGAATTACGAGGTGCGCCGCACGACGATCAGGCCTGCCAGAATATCGTGCAGGCAACGCTTTTCCGGCGTGATCAGCGATGTCAGCAGCACGAGGCCGCCCGTGACGTACCAGCTCAGCCAGAACAGCACGCCGTGCACGGCGGCATTGATGAAGGGTACGGGCTGGCCGTTGGTCAGCCGCACTTCCAGGTCCATCGCCTTCATGCCGGGGGTCGCCATATTGCGGCCCGACACCGTCATGCCGTTATAGAAAAAGGCGACGACGGGAAGGATGATTGGCGGCAGGAAGAACCACGACAGGCCGAGCGTCAGGAAGCCGAGCCCGAGAAAGATCACGGCCGCGATGATCGACACGAGGATCAGGTCGAGCAGCACCGCGATCATGCGCCGCGTGCGCACACTGGCCAGCGCCTGCGGCGGCAGGGCGGGGTAATAGCCCGTCTGCTGGGAGGTGTTGTAGCCGGTCGTATTGCTCATGGACGCCATCTCCGCGGGCCGAATGGCCCGGCTGACAAAATGTGGTAGAGCCGGACGGCGTTAACAAGAGAGAACAGGCGGGCTGGCGGAGGAAATGAACGGCAATTCTCCCAAGGGCCTGTTTTGGCTGGCGGTCACGATCCTGATCTGGGGCGCCTACATGCCAGTTGGCAAGGTGGTGTCGCAGGCGATCGATCCCTACTGGATCACCGGCATCCGCTATCTGTTCTCGGGCCTGTTCCTGGCCGTGATCGTGATGGCGATCGAGGGGCCGGGCGCTCTGATCCCGCCGCGCAAGGACATGTTCACGCTCCTCCTGCTCGGCGCCCTGGGTTCGGCGGGCTTCGGGCTGTTCTCCTATCTCGGCGTGCGGCTGACGCGGCCCGAACATGCCGCGGCCATAGCCGTGCTGACGCCGATCAACGTCGCGATCTGGCGCGCCTTCGAGGCGCGCGCCCTACCGCCGCGCGGCGTCGTGCTGGCGGCGCTCGCGGTGGTGGGCGGCGCCGTGCTGGTGGTGACGCGCGGAAATCTCGCGGCGCTGACCGCCGGCGGCAGTATGGTCGGCAATCTGCTCGTGCTGGTGTCCTCGCTCTGCTGGACCTTCTACACGATCAAGGCGCAGTCCATGCTCGGCTATTCCGCGCTGCGGCTGACCGCGCTCACCTGCCTGATGGGCTCGCCGGTCGGGCTGGCGCTGGCGGCCGTGATGACGGCGCTCGGCTATGCGCATGCGCCGCATTTCGCCGATTTCCTGCCGATATGGCCGCAGATCGTCTATCTCTTCATCTTCGTCTCGGCGGTCTCGATCATCACGTGGAACATGGCGGTCCGCATGGTCGGCGCGCAAACCGCGACGCTGGTCTCGACCTTCACGCCGGTCATTCCCTTCGCCTGGGCGGCGTATGGCGGGCGCATTTTCACATTGTGGGAAATCGTCGGAGTCGTGGTCATTATGGCTGCCATTCTGGCGCATAATCTCAACGAGCAACGCAAGGCTCGGGCGATAGCGGCGAGGGAGGCGACGGCGTGACACAGAAATTCGAGACCGTGCGCCTCCCGACCATAGAAGGCGTCGCATGGCTCGAATTCGCCCGACCGCCCGTCAACGCCTTCACGCGCCAGATGGTGGAAGAGACATTCGCGGCGATGAAGCAGGCGCTGGACGATCCTCAGTCGCGCGTGCTCGTGATCGCCAGCGGCGTCGAGAAATATTTCAGCGCCGGCGCCGATCTCACGGTTTTTGCCGCGATGAGCGCCGTCGACATGCGCGCGTGGACGGAGCTGTGTCACGACGTCGCGCGGCTTCTGCGCAACTCGCCGAAGCCGCTGCTGGCGGCGATCAACGGCACGGCGGTCGGCGGCGGGCTCGAAATGACCCTGCATTGCGACCTGCGGTTTGCGGCGGACAATGCAAGGCTCGGCCAGCCCGAGATCGCCATCGCCTTCATCCCGCCGATCGCCACCACGCAGGCGCTGGCGCGGCTGATCGGCAGGCCGCGCGCGATTCGCTATCTCTACGAAGGCCGGATGGTGGGCGCGGCGGAGGCGCTCGAATGGGGGCTCGTCGACGAACTCGTTCCGGCGTCCGAATTGCGCGCGCGGGTGCAGGCCTACGCCGAAGAACTGGCGACAAAACCGCGCCAGGCGCTCGCCGCGATCCGCCGGACGATCACGCTCGGCGGCGGCATGAGTTTCGAGGAGGGCATGACGCTGGAGCTCGAGACGGCCAGCGCGCTTGCCGACACCGACGATTTTCGCGAGGGCGTGCGCGCTTTCCTCGAAAAGCGCGCGCCGCGGTGGCGGCGATGAGCCGAGACCGCCGGCGCCCGGCTGGCCTTTTGCTCGCGATCTCTGCGCTCTTCCTCGCGCTGGACGCCACTGGCGCGCCGGCTGCCGAGCACGGCGCGCGACGCGCGAAAGCGGGGGCGACAAAGCAGACGCCAAAGCCCGACCCCTGCGCCTCCTATGGCCCTGGGTTCAAGATGCTGCCGGGCACGACGACATGCATGCGCATCGGCGGTTCGATCGTCGGCGATTTTTCGAGCGGCGCGCCTGCGCCAAACCTCGGCGTGAAATAGGCGGGCTTCGTCGTGGCGGAGCGTTTTGACGCGGCGCAAGGCGTCTGGCGCGCTGCGGGCGCTTGCATACATCCGTGCAGTAAAGCTCGGGGGTAGGGCATGTTCGCACAAATCACTTTGCCGCGTTCAGTCGCGTTGCTCACGCTTGCCGGCGGAATGCTCGCGGCGCATCCCGCGCTCGCCTCGCGGCCCGTGCCGCGCACCATCACGGGGTGCGTCAGCGGCGGCGTGTTCACGAGCGACAATGGCTATGTCATCCGCGCGCGGGGGCCGGGCTTCAGGGAATACGATCTCAGCCGTTTCGAGGGGCGGCGGATCGTGGTGCGGGGAATGCTGTCGCCGGGCGACCTGTTCGCGGTGAAGAGTCGTCCGCGCGATCTCGGGCCCTGCCGCCGACCGAGGTAGACCCGTGCGTTTCGATCCGCTGCGCGGGCTCCTCGCCGCGCTACTCGTTTCCGGCTCGAGCCTCGTGTGGTTCGCCGCGCTCTGGCTCGACGAGGACGCGCTGTTCCGGCGCTTCGGCTTTGCGATGCACGCTGTGACGCTGCTCGCGATCTTCGCGCTGATCGCGGGGCTCGCGGTGGCGGGCCTGTTCCTGCGCTTCCATCAGGTGCGTCGCGAACTCCTGGAGGGGCGGCGCGTGCTGGCGCGCTGGCGTGTCGACGAGGCGACATTCAATTCGTTCGTCCCCAAGGCGCGCGACGCCGATCGCGCCGACAAGCGGCAGGCGCTGGCCGTGATCGCCTTCTTCGTCGTCGTCATCTTCGGCGCCTTCGCGCTGTTCGATCATGACGCCGCGCCCTTCATGCTGTCGATGGCGGGCGCCGTCATGATCACGATGCTGCTTGCCTACTGGCTCGGCCAGCGCGCCATCGCCGCGCAGCTCGTCTACCGCGATGGGGAGGCGATCGTCGGCGAGCGCGGCCTGCTGTTCAACGGCGTGCTGCATGTATGGGGCGCGCCGCTGAGCTGGCCGACCGGCGCGCGTTTTTCACGCGATGGGCGCATGCTGGAGGTCGGCTACGCCTTCCTGTCGCGCATCGGCGCGCAGGGCGTGTCGGTGCTGCTGCCCGTGCCGCCGGACGCGCGGGCGGAGGCCGAGAAGGCGGAGGAGGAGTTGGACGCGTTGGCGGGGTGAGGCAGGGGCAGTCTACGCCACGCCTTCCTTCCTCAACTTCTCCGCCACCCTCACCGCAAAATACGTCAGCACGCCGTCGCATCCGGCGCGCTTGAAGGCCAGCAGGCTTTCCATCATCGCCTTCTCGCCGTCGATCCAGCCATTGTTTGCGGCCGCCATGATCATCGCGTATTCGCCCGACACCTGATACGCGAAGGTCGGCCTTCCAAACGTGTCCTTCACGCGGCGGATGATGTCGAGGTAGGGCATGCCGGGCTTCACCATCACCATGTCGGCGCCTTCGGTGAGATCGAGTTCGACCTCGTGCAGCGCCTCGTCGGTGTTGGCGGGGTCCATCTGGTAGGTGCGCTTGTCGCCGATCAGCGTCTTGTTGGTGCCCACCGCGTCGCGGAAGGGCCCATAGAAGGCCGACGCATATTTGGCGGCGTAGGACATGATCTGGACGTGGCCGAAGCCCGCGGCGTCGAGGCCTTCGCGCAGCGCGCCGACGCGGCCGTCCATCATGTCGGAGGGCGCGATGACGTCGGCGCCGGCGCGCGCCTGGTTCAGCGCCTGCTCGACGAGAATGTGCACGGTCTCGTCGTTGAGAATGTGCTCGCCCTCCATCACGCCGTCATGGCCGTGGCTGGTGTAGGGATCGAGCGCAACGTCGGTGACAATGCCGATGTCGGGCGCGACCTCGCGGATGGCGCGGCAGGCGCGGCAGACGAGGTTCTGGTCGTTGAGCGCTTCCGAGCCCGTGGGATCGCGCAGGTCGGGATCGGTGTAGGGGAAGAGGGCGATCGCCGGAATGCCGAGGGATGCGGCGTGGGCGACGGCCTTGACCGCCTCGTCCACGGAATAGCGGAAGACGCCGGGCATGGACGCCACGGGAACCTGCACCTTCTCGCCGTCGACCACGAAGATCGGCCAGATCAGGTCGTTGATCGTGACGACATTCTCGCGCACGAGCCGGCGCGACCAGTCGGTGCGGCGGTTGCGGCGCGGGCGGTGAGTGAGGTCGAGTTTGCGCGCGAGCGCGGTCTTGGCGTCCATGGCGGGGTTCCCCGAGAATTTTGGCGGCAATCTAGGACCGTGCGAGTGTGAGGACAAGCATAGTCCTCAGGCGTGCGGAGGGCCTAGCCTGTCAGCAGCGGCCGGATCGGGGGAGGATCGCATGCACAGGATGTCGGGACTCGCGGCGCTTGCCTTGCTCGCGTCGTTCGACGTCGCCAGCGCGGCGGATATCGAATGGTCAGTCGCCAACCCCTTCCGCTTCTACCGCAAGGAAAGCGCGCTCGCCGGGCACATCAAGGCCTATGATGCGATCGTCGCTGGCAATGGCGGGGTCACGCCGGCCAATATCGTCGAGCGCATCGAGCGGCGGCTGAACGATCCGGATTGCACGAACAAGTCGAGCTATACGGCTTGCGCGGCTTCCGCCGGCGCCAATTACGAGCGGCAGCGGATGGGCTGGGCGGCGCGCAGCGTCGGTCTCGACGAGACCTGCTACGGCCCGGTCGGCGTCGGCGGCCGCTACGAATATCGCGCCGCGTGCTCGCGCGAGACAGGCGCGGGTTTCCGCAGCGAAGACTATATCAACCCGAAGTCGCATGCTGTTCGCGCGCGGCTCGGCTCGGCGCTCGTAGCGGCGAACTCTGGAAAGACCTGTGCGTGGAGCTGGGCGGCGCTGCCCGGCGGTCAGGCGATCGGCGCCAGGACGGCGCCGTGCGCCGAGGAAATCCTGATTTCGGACATTCCCTATCCGGCCGGGGCCCATGTGATCGTACGCGCCGCGGACGGCGGAGCGTTGCTCGCACAAGACAATATCGTCGTCCACGATCTGCTGGTCGTCGGGCTCGGCGACAGCTTCGCGTCGGGGGAGGGCAATCCCGACATCCCCGTCCTTTTCCACGCGTCGCGGCCGATGTCTTACGACGGCCAGCCCAAGAATTTTCCGCTGCGCAGGACCAGCCCGCAGGTTTATACCGGCGACCTCTCGACGAACGAAGGGTTGACGACCTTTCGACGCAAACGGGCGGTCTGGACCAGTCGCGACTGCCACCGTTCGCAATATTCGTATCAGTTCCGCGTCGCCCTGGAGCTCGCTCTGGAGAACAGGCATCGCGCGGTCACGCTGGTTCATCTCGCCTGCACGGGCGCCGAGGCGACAGAAGGCCTGTTCGGAACCAAGCCGGCGCGCGAACCGGACGAGGGCGGGCCGCAGAATGTGCGCGGTCAGTTCGAGACGCTGCTCGATCTCGTCTGCGTCACGCGCGTCGGCGGCAAGACCGCTCGCTTCGACATGGCGGCGCCGATCCACTGGGGCAGCCCGGACACCGAACCCAAGACGTATTTCATTAAGGGCTGCAAGGACGGAAAGCTGAAACGCAACATCGATGCGCTGATGTTGTCCGTGGGCGGCAATGACATCGGCTTTGCGGCGCTGGTCGGCCATTCGATCATGGATTCGAGCGGCGACCTGGCCGATGTGGCGACGCTCATGGAGCTGTTCACCAAGCAGCGCATGACATTCCCACCTGTGCCAGCCTATCTGTCGATGCTCGACGCCCGGCTTCTGGCGACGCGCGACGCCATTGCAAGATTGCTCGGCGTCGCGCCAGGCAAGGTCGTTCAGACCGGCTACGAGCGCATGCAGGTCAACGAGAATGATGCGCTCTGCTCGGGTGCGCGCGGGATGGAACTGCACAACAAGTTCGGCTTTCGCGCGGAGCGGCTGGCGACAGTCGACGCCTACGCCAGGGATTTCTTCAAGCGCCTGGCGTGCCTTTCCGTCGGCGGCGCGAATTGCCCGGCCGATGTGCATGGCCATACGGGCTTCAATTTCGTGACGTCCCATCACCCGCGCTTCGTCGGGCACGGCGTCTGCGCGGCCAAAGCCGGCGAAATCGCCGATTTCGTCGTTCCGCACGAGAATGGCGGGTCTTTTGGCCCCTATGCTCCCGATAAATACCTGCCATATGCGCACAAGCGCCGTCTGTTCGTTTCGGTCGACGATGCGTTCATGACCGCCAATTCGCACGACGAGCGGCCGAACTGCTCATTCTGGAACCAACCGTGCGCCTGGCCGACCGACAAGGTGCAGCTGGGCTTCGCGGCCCTCTACAGCGGCGCCTTCCATCGAACGGCCGAGGCGCATGCGATCGTGGCCGACGAGGTCTTGAAGGTCGTGCGGCCGCAGCTCGAGGCGGTTGGCAAATAGCGATGGCCCGCCGGCGTCTTCCCTTGGCGGGCCGAAATGCTCTATGCCTGCCGCATGACCACGACCGACGAAGCGATTTGCCGGCGCCGCGGCGCTATTGGCCACATTACGCTCAACCGCCCGCAGGCGCTGAATGCGCTGACACTGAACATGGTGCGCGCGATTTCCCGGGCGCTGGACGACTGGGAGCATGATCCCACTGTCAAGGCGGTGGTGGTAGAGGGCGCCGGCGATCGCGCCTTTTGCGCCGGCGGCGACATAAGGCTCCTGTGGGAGCAGGGGACAGCCGGCGACCACAAGGCCCAGCTCGATTTCTGGCGCGAGGAATATGTCCTCAACGTGCGCATCAAGCGCTATCCGAAACCCTATGTCGCTGTCATCGACGGCATAGTGATGGGCGGCGGCGTCGGAGTTTCCGTGCACGGCTCGCACCGGATCGCCGGCGACGGCTTCGCCTTCGCCATGCCGGAGGTCGGCATCGGCTTCTTTCCCGATGTCGGCGCGACCTGGTTTCTGCCACGGCTCGCCGGCAAGACCGGGACCTATCTGGCGCTGACCGGCGCGCGGGCGAAGGCGGGCGACGCGGTCGCGCTCGGGCTCGCCGAAGCCCACGTTTCTCGCGCGAAGATTCCGGAGTTGATCGCGGCGCTGGAGGCCGGCGAGGATGTCGCCGCGGCTCTCGCTCACTTCAAGAGCCCGGCCGAGGCCGGGCCGATCGTGCAGAACCGGGCCGCGATCGACGCGGCCTTCTCGGCGGAAAGCGTGAGCGCGATTCTGGCGCGCCTGGCCGACGACGGCTCGGACTTTTCGCGCGAGGCCGCCAAGACCATCGGCCAGAAGGCGCCGCTGTCGCTCGCTGTCGCGCTGCGGCAGATGCAGGTGGGCGCCGGCATTTCCTTCGAGGAGGCGATGCGAACGGAATTCCGTATCGTCTCGCGCATCTGTCGCGGGACCAATTTCTACGAGGGCGTGCGCGCCACCATCATCGACAAGGACCAAAAACCCGCCTGGAAACCGGCGCGCGTCGAGGATGTCACGACGCCGGAGGTCGACGCCATCTTTGCGCCGCTAGGCGCGGACGAGCTCGACCTGTCCGGCGTCGCGGAGGCGGCTTCGTGACGCGGCCTCAGGATATGGATTCCGGCGCCGCGATCCGGCTCGGCGAGAGAACGCTCGATCCGAACGCCACGCGCTGGGGCATGCTGCTGGTCCTGTTCATGCGTGTGGTGGCCGGCCTGTGGATCCTGCAGGGGCTGGTGCAATGGCAGATCGTGCTGACCGCGCCGACCGATCTCTTTTCGACCATTCCCAAGCCCACGGCGGTCGCCATCGTCTATTTCGCGGTGATGGACCTGCTCGCGGCGGTCGGCCTGTGGCTGGCGACGGCCTGGGGCGGCGTGCTGTGGTTGCTGGTGGCGCTGTCGCAGATCCTCGTCGCTTTCCTGATGCCGGATTTCTTCGGCGGCGGCCTACTGGTGGTCGCGCTCGACGTGATCCTGATCGGCATGTACCTGCTTCTGACCTATGAAGCCGGCCGCGAGCCCGACCGCCGCAGCGCGCCACGCCGAGCGGCGACGCGCCTGTGGAACCGGTCGTGGAAGGTCTGGGAGAATTTTCGGAGATAGGCCATGGCCGGCGCGTTGTCGGGCGGCGGGAGGAGCCGGCTTGCCTACGCCGCGCATTACAGGCTCTCGGCCGGCGGCGCGGATTTCATCGTAAATGATTGTTTTGATTCACTGACTGTTCACTCAGAATCGCGCCGTTCCGGTAAACGCCGGATTCAGCCTGTTACTTAAACTGGTTTTCATTCGCTCCTCCTAAATTGCTCGTAACGAAGCCGGACAAGCCGGCCGGGGAAGCAAAACAGGGGTCAAGTCATGAGCCAGGTCGCCAAAGCCGAAAACCACACCGCCCGCGCGGAACGCATGAGCGAAGTCCGCCCGGTCTATCTCGAGGCCCTGACGCTGGTCGAGCGCCTGCATCGCCGTCTTCTGGACGTGATCAAGGACGAATTCGACCGCCGCGGCCGTTCGGACATCAATTCCGTGCAGGCGCTGCTCCTGTACAATATCGGCGACAAGGAGCTGACCGCCGGCGAGCTGCGCACTCGCGGCTATTATCTCGGCTCGAACGTCTCCTACAACGTCAAGAAGCTGGTCGAGATGGGTTATCTCCACCATGCCCGCTCGCGCGTCGACCGCCGCGCCGTGCGCATCAGCCTGACCGACTCGGGCCGTGAAGTTCACCGCATCGTCGCCAGCCTGTACGACAAGCACGTGATGACGGTCGAGCAGATCGGCGGCATCACCTGCGACGAGTTCAAGCAGGTCAACCAGGCGCTCGTCCGTCTGGAACGCTTTTGGACCGACCAGATCCGCTATCGTCTCTGATCGCTTTCAACCAAAAGCTTCCCCGAAGACCCGCCGGACGCCGTTCGGCGGGTTTTTCGTTGGGCGGGCCGCCGCAGGCGCTGTGTCCCTTCTGCAACAGGGTGGCCATCGTGCACATGGCTGCGCCGCACTGCGGGGGAAGTCACAAATTCGCCAGCTTGTTGGGGCCATTTTAACCCTGACGATGACAGGGTTCGGCTGAAGCGTATGGTCGCGCCCAAGTTCCCATCGAACGTCTCGAGCAATACCGTCCGGGCGATTGTCGCGTGCGGCGGAGCAGGGCGTTCAAAGCCGGTCTGGATATTCCCGCCAATGACTTTCAAGCTGTCCGCCCCCGCAGTTTCCCTTTCCCGCCGCGCTTTCGCCAGCGGCGTTTCGCTCGTCGGCATGGCCGCCGCGCTCGGCCTTTCCCCGGCGTTCGCCGCGCCCGGCGATGGTTTCGGCCAGGCGGAATGGGCGCAGCGCTTCGATTCTGACGCTCGCCTCGTCGTGCCGCGTTCGACCACGCCGCTCCTGTCGCCGCAGACGCTGGCCGCCACGGAGGCCGCGATCCAGCGTTACCAGCAGATCGTACAGCAGGGCGGCTGGCAAAAGATCAACGGGCCGACTCTGAAGATCGGCGTACGCTCGCAGGCCGTCGTCTCGCTGCGCGAGCGGCTGATGCGTTCGGGCGACCTCGACTCGCAGGCCGGCATGTCGCCCGTCTTCGATTCCTACGTCGCCGCCGGCGTGAAGCGCTTCCAGGCCCGCCACGGCATCGGTCAGACCGGCGTCGTCGGCAAGGAAACCTATGCGGCGATGAACATTCCCGCCGACGTGCGCCTGCGCCAGCTCGAGACCAATATCGTCCGCCTGCGTTCGTTCGCCCAGAACCTCGGCCGCCGTTTCGTGACCGCCAACATCCCGGCCGCCATGGTCGAGACGGTCGAGAATGGCGAGGTGATGACCCACCATGCCGCTGGCGTCGGCAAGATCGACCGTCAGTCGCCGGTCATGCAGGCGCGCGTGCTCGACATCAATTTCAATCCCTACTGGACGGTGCCGGCCTCGATCATCCGCAAGGACCTGATCCCGAAGATGCAGGCCGATCCGAACTACCTGACGGACAACAAGATCCGCATCTTCAACAAGGAAAATCAGGAATTGCAGCCGAGCCAGGTCAACTGGAACTCGATGGAGGCGATCAACTATCGCTTCCGCCAGGATCCCGGCGGCGATTTCAACTCGCTCGGCGTCGTGCGCATCAACATCGCCAATCCCTACGGCGTCTACATGCACGACACGCCCGCCAAGGGCATTTTCGGCGATGATTACCGCTTCGTTTCTTCGGGCTGCATGCGCATCCAGAACGTCCGAGATTATGTGGCGTGGCTGCTGAAGGAAACGCCCGGCTGGGATCGCGACCACATCGACCAGGCGATTGCCTCCGGCGAGCGCGTCGACGCCAAGCTGACCGAGCCGGTGCCGGTCTATTGGGTCTACATCACCGCCTGGGCGACGCCCGAAGGCATCGTTCAGTTCCGCGACGACATCTACCAGCGCGACGGCCTCGGCGCGATCGCCGCCTATCAGGCGGCGCCAGGCGGCGGCGACGGCCATGGCGGCCCGGCGCCGAAGGCGCAGGTCCAGCCGGCGCGCGCGCAAGGCGGCGGCCGTCTGCAGCCGATGAACGACGACGACGAGTGAGCGTTCAGCGCTTCGCGCAGAGAATCCGAAGGGCCGCGTAAGCGGCCCTTTTTGTTGAATTTTTCGGCTCCGCTTTCAGCGTCGCTTGCGCATGAAGTCGAGGGCCGCGGGCGGGATCGTCTGCTTCGTCGAGAAAAAGTCGTCCCACGGGTCGTCGCGCTTTGGCGCCGTCCTGATCGTGTAGGCGGCGGCCGACTTGACGCGGGCGAGTTGCGCCCATGACAGCGGCGTCGCGACGGTCGCGCCTTTGCGTGCGCGCAGCGACCACGGCAGGATCGCGGTTGCGGTTTTCTTGTTGCGTAGCCAGTCGACGAAGATTTTACCCCGTCGTTTTGCCTTGCTCATGTTGGCGACGAATTGCTGTGGCGTCTGCTCCGCCAGCCCGCGCGCAAACCCTTCCGCGAAGATTTCGGTGTCGTCGAACGCCAGCGAACGATCGAGCGGCACGACGACATGCACGCCCTTGCCGCCGGAGATCATCGGCCATGATTTCAGGCCGATGGCGTCCAGGTGCTGCGCGATGTCCCGCGCGGCCTTCTTCACCTCGGCAAAGGACACGGCCTCGTCGGGGTCGAGGTCGAACACCATGCGGTCTGGATTGTCGATCCTGTCGAGACGGCTCATCCAGCCGTGCAGTTCGATCGCGCCGAATTGCGCGGCCGTGCGCAGGCCGAGCGCGCCATCGAGCGCCATGTAGCTGTCGTCGCCGGGCTGCGGAATTTCGACGATACCGCGGCTCATGCCTTTCAGCGGGTGGCGCTGGAAGAAGGTCTCGCCAATGTTGTCGGGCGCGCGGACGATGCTGAGCGGGCGGTCCTTCAGATGCCGCAGGATGCGGTCGGCGACGGCGTCGTAGTAGGCAGCGATCTCGCCCTTGGTGACGCCGTCCTCGGGATAGACGACGCGGTCGGGATGGGTGATCGCCAGAGGCTTCGCAATCTCGTGCGCAGGTTTCGCCGGCTTCGCCGGGGAGGATTTCGGTTTCGTTTTCGGCACGGGCAGATCCTCCCGGAGCGCCAGAAAGCGAGCCTGCCGCAAATGGCCCGATCCCGTCCAGCCGCCGAAGCGGATTTCGGCGTGCATCGGCGTCCTCAGAAATTTCAGGCCACGCGGGACATCGCCGTTCAGGCCGTCCGGCGGCGCCTTGGCCTCGTCGGCCTTCAGCTTCCTGTAAATGTCGCTGCGCTGCGCATCGCTGAAGCCCGTGCCGATCCCGCCGATGTAGCGCAGGCCGTCGCCTTCCTCGAGCGCGGCGTGCAGTGAGGCGAAGAGTTCGTGCTTGCTGGACGGTTTGTAACCGATGACGAGCACGTCCTGACGTGGATAGCCCTTGATCTTGAGCCATGCGTCGGAACGCCCCGAGCGATAGGGCGCATCGCGGCGCTTGGCGATGATGCCTTCGGCTCCGGCGGCGACAGCGCTGTCGAATACTCTCTTGCCGTTCTTCTCCACATGCGCCGCGAAGCGGATGTTGGGGGCTGGGGATTCCAGGAGCTTTGCCAGCCGCTTCTTTCGTTCTTCCAGAGGCTCCTTGCGGAGGTCTTCGCCATCGAGCGACAGCAGGTCGAAGGCCATCAGCACGATGTCGCCCGCGCGGTTCTGTTCCAGTGCGGCGACGAGGCCGGGGAAATCGGAGAGGCCATTTTTGTCCATGACAACAGCTTCGCCGTCGATCAGCGCGCTCTTGCATTTCAGCCGCAATGCGTCGGCGGCGATCGCACCGAATTTCTGGGTCCAGTCGAGGCCCGAGCGTGTGGAAAGGCGGGCAACGCCGCCGGCTATCGCGAGTTGCAGGCGGTAGCCGTCGTATTTCATCTCGTAGAGCCAGTCGGCGCCTTCGGGCGGCGTGTCGACCTGGCCGCAGAGTTGCGGAGGGATGATGGCGGGAAGGGCGCTGTCATCGCGAGGCGTGGGGCGACGAAGCAATCCGGAGCCGCGGCCCGTCGCCTGTTTGCTGGGTTTCTGTCGCGATGGCTGTCTTCCGGCCTTCCCCGCTTCGATGTCCGCCCGCGACCTGTCTGTCGAAACCGAATCCGGAAACCGCGCGGTCAGGCTGTCGTCCTCTTCCGCGAATTCGTCGCGCTCCTTGATCAGCAGCCAGTTCTCTTGCTTCTCCTTGGCCTTCATGCGCACGAGCGCCCAGCGGCCGCGCATACGCGCGCCGTGGGCCTCGAACTTGATTTCGCCCTTGTCGATCGCTTTGCCCGCATCGCCGTTGAGCGGCGTGTAGCTCGTGTTCTCCCACAATATGACCGTACCGCCCCCGTACTGGCTCTTCGGGATCAGGCCCTCGAAGCTCGCGTAATCCAGCGGATGGTCTTCCGTGCGTACGGCGAGGCGCCGGTCGTGCGGGTTGGCGGATGGGCCGCGCGTCACCGCCCAGCTCTTCAGAACGCCATCGACTTCGAGACGCAGATCGTAATGGTCGCGCGTCGCGAAATGATGCTGAACAACCAGCCGATGGCCCGGCGAGGTTCTGGCGCTGAACGGTTCGGGCGTCGCGCGCGGATCGCGTTTCGACCTGTAGGTCCTCAGCGCATCCGCCTTCTTCGCCCGCGTGCGCTCCGCCACCGATCAGCTCGCCTTCTTCCGGCCGGTGGTCTTGGACCGGGTTTTCTGCTTCGCGGTCGTTTTGCGGGAGGTCGCGCGCGTCGTCTTCTTGGCGGCGGGCGGTTGCTTGTTCGCCTTCTTTGCATTTTTCACAGTGCCGCTCTCCTCGCCTTTCAAGGAGCGCTTCAGCGCCTCCATGAAGTCGATGACCTTGGCGCCGGGCGCGCTGTCGTCCTCCACCGGCACGGCGCCGCCGGATTCGACCTTCTGCTTCACGAGGTCTCGCAGAGCCTCCGCGTAGTGGTTCCTGAACTCGGTCGGATCAAAATCGCCGGAGCGCGTGCGGATCAGCTCTTCGGCCATCTTCAGCATGTCGGCGCGCGATTTTTCGCGGCCGAGGCCCGAAAATACGTCGTCGGCGTCCTTGATTTCCTCGCGGTAGCGCAGCGTCTCCAGAACCAGCCCCGCGCCGCCGGGATAGAGCGCGACGAGATTCTCGCGGCCACGCAACGTGAGCTGGCCGATGGCGATCTTGTTCTCTGCCTTCAAGGCGTCGCGGATGACGATATAGCCTTCCTCGGCCACATCGCCGTCGGGGAGGACGTAATAGGGCTTTTCGAAGTAGAGGAAATCGATGTCGTCGGCCTCGACGAACTGCTTCAGTTCGATCGTGTGCTTGGTCTCGAGCTTGATGGCGTCGAGTTCGTCGGATTCGAACAGGACGTAATTGCCCGGCTCGACCTCGTAGCCCATGACGATGTCGTTCTTGGCGACCTCGCCCTTGCCCGGCACGATCTTGGAATAGCGGATGCGCTGCTTTGACTTGCGGTCGATCTGGTGGAAGCGGGGCGTGGCCGCAGCCTTTTCGGCGGAAACGAGGCGCACGGGAATGGTGACGAGGGCGAGCCGCAGATAGCCCTTCCAAAAGGTCCTTACGGATTCGGCCATGGGATACTCCAACGCAGGGCGCGCGGCGGGGAGACCGGCCGCGAATCACTTAACGGGGAGGGAAGGGGCCCGGTTCCGCCTGCGCTTCCGCCTTCCCCCGGGCCGCCCTACATGGTACACGCCGGCCTTCGCTTCAGCCGGTAGCCGATTCCGACGTCCCTCGCGGGGCGGGAAAGTGGTTTTCCGGTTTCAGGGCCGCCGCCGGCCCATTCGCGTGAAAGGGTCGCCCATGAGCAATGCCGCCGAAACGCATGCGCCCAAGTCCAACTCCTTCTTCTCCGCGCCGCTCGCCGACGTCGATCCGGAGATCGCCAACGCGATCACGCTGGAACTCGGCCGCCAGCGCGATGAGATCGAGCTGATCGCGTCCGAAAACATCGTCTCCCGCGCCGTTCTGGAAGCGCAGGGCTCGATCATGACCAACAAATATGCGGAGGGTTATCCGGGCAAGCGCTACTACGGCGGCTGTCAGTACGTGGATATCGCCGAGAAACTGGCGATCGAGCGCGCCTGCCGGCTCTTTGATTGCAAGTTCGCCAACGTTCAGCCGAATTCCGGCAGCCAGATGAACCAGGCGGTGTTCCTGGCGCTGCTGCAGCCCGGCGACACCTTCATGGGCCTCGACCTCAATTCCGGCGGCCATCTGACCCACGGCTCGCCCGTCAACATGAGCGGCAAGTGGTTCAAGGTCGCGAGCTACGGCGTGCGCAAGGACAACCAGCAGCTGGACATGGACGAGATCGCCGAGACGGCGCGAAAAGTCCGGCCAAAGCTGATCATCGCCGGCGGCACCGCCTATTCGCGGGTGTGGGACTGGGCGCGCTTCCGCGAGATCGCCGATGAAGTCGGCGCCTATCTCATGGTCGACATGGCGCATATCGCGGGTCTGGTGGCCGGCGGCGCCCATCCCTCGCCGCTGCCGCACGCCCATGTGGTGACGACGACGACCCACAAGTCGTTGCGCGGCCCGCGCGGCGGCATGGTGCTGACCAATGACGAGGACATCGCCAAGAAGGTGAATTCGGCCGTGTTCCCTGGCCTGCAGGGCGGACCGCTGATGCATGTCATCGCCGCCAAGGCGGTCGCCTTCCAGGAGGCGCTGCGGCCGGAGTTCAAGCTCTACGCCCATGCCGTGGTCGAAAACGCCCGCGCGCTGGCCGCCTCGGTCAAGGCCGGCGGCTGCGACATCGTCACCGGCGGCACCGACAACCACCTGATGCTGGTCGACCTTCAGCCCAAGAAGCTGACGGGCAAGGCGGCGGAAGCGGCCCTCGGGCGCGCCCACATCACCTGCAACAAGAACGGCGTCCCGTTCGACCCGCAGTCGCCCTTCGTGACCTCGGGCATCCGCCTCGGCACGCCCGCCGCCACCTCGCGCGGCTTTGGCGTTGCAGAGTTCAAGAAGGTCGGCGAGCTGATCGTGGAAGTTCTGGACGGCCTGGCCGCCAATGGGGAAGCCGGCAATGCCGCGGTCGAGGCGGCCGTGCGCGAGAAGGTGACCGAACTGACCCGGCGCTTCCCGATATACTGAGGCCGCCGGAGCTCCCGAATCGGCCTGTTGCGATTTACGAAACGCGCGTCGGAGCTCCCGGCGCGCGTTTTTGCGTTTTCTGTTGCGTCAATCGCAACAACTTCCTATCCTGATTCCGAAACGTGAGGCTGTCATGCGCTGCCCCTATTGCGGCTCCCTCGATACGCAGGTGAAGGATTCCCGGCCGACGGACGATTCCGCCGCCATCCGGCGCCGGCGCGTGTGCCCGGATTGCGGCGGCAGGTTCACGACCTTCGAGCGCGTGCAGTTGCGCGACCTCATCATCGTCAAGAAATCCGGCCGCCGCGTGCCGTTCGAGCGCGAAAAGCTGATGCGCTCGCTGTCGATCGCGCTGCGCAAGCGGCCGGTGGACGCCGACAGGGTCGAGCGGATGGTCAACGGCGTGGTGCGCCAGCTCGAAAGCGAGGGCGAGGCAGAAATCCCGAGCGCGCGGATCGGCGAACTGGTGATGCAGGGCCTGAAATCGCTCGACGACGTCGCCTACGTGCGCTTCGCCTCGGTCTATCGCGATTTCCGCGAGGCGGCGGATTTCGGGGCGCTGATCGACGAATTGTCGGTCGAGGACGAGCCGCCGAAGGCGAAAGCGAAGGCGCCGAAGGGATGAATGTGATTCAATCGACCCCCTCTCCCGCACCGAAGTCGGCTTTTGCCGACTTCGGCATTGATGCGCAAACCGGGAACACCCGGTTTGCGGCTGGGAGAGGGTGGCCCGGCGAAGCCGGGTCGGGTGAGGGACCTGCGATTGCAGCGGGCGCCCGGGCTGCGGCGCGGCCCTCATCCGTCATGCTCCGCATGACACCTTCTCCCGCTCCGCAGGAGAAGGGGGAAGCCGCCTCATGACTCCCGACTTCTGGACACTCCCCGCTCCCCCGCGCACCGACGCCGACTATATGCGCGCCGCGCTCGCGCTGGCGCGTCGCGGCCTTGGCCGCACCGCTGAAAACCCAGCCGTCGGCGCGCTGATCGTGCGCGATGGCGTGGTGGTGGGGCAGGGCTGGACGCAGGATGGCGGGCGCCCACACGCGGAGCGCGTGGCGCTGGACGCCGCGGGCGATCTTGCTCGCGGCGCCACAATGTATGTCACGCTCGAACCTTGCAGCCATCACGGCAAGACGCCGCCCTGCGCGGATGGCATCGTGACTGCCGGCATTTCGCGGGTCGTCTCGGCGATGGAAGATCCCGATCCACGCGTGGCGGGGAAGGGACATGACATTCTGCGCCGTGCGGGCGTCGAGGTCGTCGCCGGCGTATGCGCGGACGAAGCGCTGCGCACGACGCTCGGCCACGTTCTGCGCGTGCGCGAAAACCGGCCGCTGGTGACGCTGAAGCTGGCCGAGACCTTCGACGGCTATGCCGCTGGCGACGAGCACGACCCGCGCCTTACCATCACATCCGCGCCGGCCAATGCGCGCACCCATGTTCTTCGCGCGCAACACGCCGCGATCATGGTGGGGACCGGGACCGCGCAGGCCGACGACCCCCTGATGACGGTGCGCGCGCCGGGGCTGGAAGACCGCCGCCCGCTGCGTGTGGTGCTCGACGCCAGGCTGTCGTTGTCGCCGCGCTCGCGGCTCGCCGCGTCCGCGCACGAGACGCCCGTGCTGGTTCTCTCCGATGTCAGGGCGGACGTTTCACGCGCGAATGCCCTGCGCGAGGCGGGCGTCGATGTCGCGCCCGCGCCGCTCGATACGGATGGGCGCATCGACCTGAAGGCGGCGCTCGCGATTCTCGCGCATCGCGGGATCACGCGGGTGTTCAGCGAGGGCGGGCCGCGCGTCGGCGCCGCGCTGATCGCGCAGGGACTCGCCGACGAAATCGTCATTTTCACCGCGCCGAAACCGCACGGGCGCGGGACGCCGGCACTGTCGCAAGAAGCGCGCGCGATCCTTGCCGACCCCAAGCGCTATACGCTGGTGGAAGACACGAAGCTCGGGCCGGACCGCATGCGGCGGTATGATAGGGTGCTTTGATGTTCACGGGACTCGTCACCGATGTCGGCGAAATTCTCTCCGTCGAGGCGCGCGGCGATCTGCGTCGCCTGCGGATCGCCTGCTCCTATGATCCCGCGAGCATCGCGCTCGGCGCCTCCATCGCCTGTTCGGGCGTGTGCATGACGGCGGTCGACATCGGCAATGACGGCGTGCGCAACTGGTACGAGGTGGACGCGGCCGCCGAGACGCTGGCCAAGACGACTGTCGGCCTGTGGACGGTGGGGCGGCGGATCAATCTCGAGCGTTCGCTGAAGATCGGCGACGAGCTCGGCGGGCATATCGTGACCGGCCATGTCGACGGCGTCGCTCGCATCGTGGCGCGCAAGGATTTCGACGGCATGGCGCATTTCGATATCCAGGCGCCGCACGATCTCGCGAAATTCATCGCGGCCAAGGGGTCCGTCGCGCTCGACGGCACGTCGTTGACGGTCAACGAAGTGACCGGCGACCGCTTTACCATCCTTCTCATCCCTCACACATTGGCGGTGACGACCTGGGGCGAGAAGGGCGACGGCGATCCGCTCAACATCGAGGTCGATCTGATGGCGCGCTATGCGGCGCGGCTGATCGAGGCGCGATAGGGCGAAAATGCGATGGCCGTGCGCTGCGGCACAGGCGCATCGCGCACGGCGCGCTAATCCTCCTCCATCGAATTTCCTGGAGGGGGCCATGGCCAGACTTTTGCGCGCGACGCTGGTTTGCGGACTTGCGATCGGCGCGAGCAATCCAGCGTTCGCGCAGGACAAGCCGACGCCGATCGGACCGAAACTGCAGCCCTATATCGGATGCATCAACCGGCTGTCGGAGCGCTCCTATTCCTCGCGCGCCCGCTATCTCTCGTGGTCGAAGCCGAGCGGGCCGACGGGGCGCGAGCGCATCATCTACGGGCTCTACACCATCTACGACACGGCCGATTGCCGGAAGAACGTCGAGAAGGCCGCCGAGATGGCGCCGAAGAACGAGGAGCTGGAAAAGGCCGGCGCCGCCTATGCAGCGGCGGTGGGCGCGCTCGAGCCGCTGCTGAAGGAAGCCGACGACTATTACAGCCAGCAGAATTACAAGGACGACAAGATGGCCAGGGGCAAGGCCATGCATCCGAAACTGATGGCGGCCTGGGCGGCCTTCGCGGCCGCCGACAAGGATTTGCGCGGCGTGGTGCAAAAACTCAACGACGTCTCGCAGATGGAGGAGATGGCCGAGGTCGAGAAGCGCGAGGGCAGGAAAGCGCGCTGGCACATCATGGACACGATGCTGAAGGCGAAGGCGTTGAACCGTATCGAGGGCAATGTCGATCCCGCGAAGATGGATCTGGCGAAGGTGCAGGAGGCGATCGGCGTCTACGAAGCCTCGGTGAAAGAGCTCGAGGCCTATGCGGAGGCCCACAAGGGTTCCGGGCTCGGCCCCGACCGGATCGGCTCGATCTACGTCAGCGCGGCGAAATCCTATCTGACGACCGCCAAGGGCCTGATGCGCCGCGTCCGCGACCGTACGCCCTACAGCTCCGGCGAGCGCATGATGCTGTCGCAGCAGGGCGCGGGCTGGATGATCGAGGGATCGCCGCCACGCCTGATGCGCGACTACAACGAGCTGGTGAACCGCTTCAATTCGGGCGGGCGGTTCTAGGAGCCGTTCGCTCCGCCTTGCGTCCGCCGCGCCGCGCCTCTATTGAAGCGCCTCGCAAATTCGAGGACCCCATGGCCGAGCCGCAGCGCGCGAAAAATCAGGACGAGACGCCGGTCGGCGGCGCGAAATTTCTCATCGTGGAAGCGCGCTATTACGATTCCATCGGCGCCATGCTGCTGGAAGGCGCCACCGCCGCGCTGAAGAAAGCCGGCGCGACCTGGGAGATCGTCAACGTGCCGGGCGCGCTGGAAATTCCCGCAGCCATCGTCATCGCCAGCGATTCCTCCCGCGACCCCTACGCCGGCGCCATCGCGCTCGGCTGCGTCATTCGCGGCGAGACCTATCATTTCGAGATCGTGGCCGGCGAATCCTCGCGCGCGCTGATGGATATTTCGGTGTCACTGCCGATGCCGATCGGCAATGGCATTCTGACCGTCGAGAACGAGGATCAGGCCATCGTGCGCGCCGACCCTCGCCAAGGCGACAAGGGCGGCGACGCGGCTCGCGCAGCGCTCTCGCTGTTCCGCCTGTCGCAGCGCGGGAACGACTGAAATGTCCAAGGGCGAAAACCGCTCCGCCGCCCGGCTAGCCGCCGTGCAGGCCCTTTATCAGATGGACGTGACGGGCAAGGGCATCGTCGACATTCTGGCCGAGTTCGAGGCCCACTGGATCGGCCGCGAGATCGAGGGCGCGGAATACAAGCCCGCCGAGATCGCCTATTTCCGGAACATTCTCGAAGGCGTGCTCGCCGACCAGATCGCGATCGACCGCGAGGTCGACACGACGCTGTCCGAGGGCTGGCCGCTGAAGCGCATCGAGGCGGTGATGCGCGCCATTCTTCGCGCCGGCGATTACGAACTGCGCAAGCGCGCGGACGTGCCGGCGCGTGTGATCGTGTCGGAATATGTCGACATCGCCGGCGCCTTCTTCGCGCGCGAGGAAGCCGGCATGATCAACGCCGTGTTGGACGCGCTGGCGCGCAAGGCGCGCGCTGCGGAGTTTGCGCGCTAAAAATTATCGCCGAGATCGGCGCGGTCGGCGCGATTGTCCCAGATTCGCAGGACCTCGATCCGGTCGTTTCGGACGCGGTAGATCAGCGAGAACGGCGTCCCGGGAATCACGAGTCCGCGCACGTCGGGCGCAAGGCTTGGTCTGCCGATCATCGGGTTGTCGCAGACGAGGCGCATAATTGCGCGCAATTGTTCGCGCGCGCGTTTGTCGCCCTCCGGAAATATGCGCGTGTAGTAGACGCGTAGCCACGCGAAGTCGCGCTCCGTGCTGCGGAGGTAAACGAGCTGCATCCTATTTGCGGGGCAGGGTCACGTCGGGATCAGGAAACGACAGTTCGTTTGCTGCGCCCCAGGAATCCATCCAACGATCGACCGCTTCCTGCGAGACGAACGCGCCGTTGTCGGCCTCTGCGATCGTCGATTCGATCGCAATACGCTTGCGATCGCGCGCGTCGAGAAAGGCCTCGATGGCTTTGGTTGCAACGAAGGACGCTGAACGCTCCGACCGACGCGCCTCTTCCTCGAGGCGATTGCGGGTGTCGTCAGGTAGCCGCAGCGAAAACGGCGACGTCGGCTTGTTGCGTAGCTGAGGCATATGTATGGCTCCGTCATACAAAGTATGGCGATCCCGATGCCTGTCAAATTCTTTATGCATCTGCGAACAATCGTCCGATGACCGGCGACCGCCCCTCCGAAGACGACCTGATCGCCCGCTATTTCGCGCCGCTCGCCGGCGCGGGCGGGCTGGGGCTGCGCGACGACGCCGCGCGGATCGCGCCGCCTGAGGGGTGCGAGATCGTGCTGACGGTCGACGGGCTGGTGGCAGGCGTGCATTTCTTCGCCGACGATCCGCCTGCCGCCATCGCGAAGAAGGCGTTGCGGGTGAACCTGAGCGACCTCGCGGCCAAGGGCGCCGCGCCGCTCGGCTTCCTGCTGACGCTTGCGCTGCCGCGCGACTGGCGGGCGGACTGGCTGGAACTGTTCGCCCGGGGGCTCGGGGAGGATGCGGCGGCCTTCGCCTGTCCGCTGCTCGGCGGCGACACGGTTTCCACCTTCGGGCCGCTGACGCTGTCGATCACCGCGCTGGGGGCCGTGCCCGCCGGCCGCATGGTCCCGCGCGACGGGGCGCGGGCAGGGGATCTGCTCTATGTTTCCGGCACAATTGGCGATGCGGCGCTGGGGTTGCGGGAAAGGAGCGCTGGCCTTCGGTCCCGCAGCGAGCCGGAAGGCCCGCGGTCCGATGCGGCCATCCTGATCGATCGCTATCTCGCGCCGCAGCCGCGCCTGGCGCTGGCGGAGGTTTTGCGGGAGCACGCCTCCGGCGCGATGGACGTATCGGATGGGCTCGTCGGCGATCTCGCGAAAATGTTGCGCGTTTGCGGCGCGAGCGCAGACGTCGCTGTCGCGCGAATCCCGCTCTCGGCGTCGGCGCAAACTGTCATCGCCGCCGATCCGCGCCTGCTCGAAACCGCGCTCACCGGCGGCGACGACTACGAGATCCTGGCCAGCGTGCCGATTGCGAATGCGCGGGCCTTCGAGGCCGCCGCGACGGCCGTGGGCGTTCCGGTCACACGGATTGGAAATGTCACGCCGGGGCATGCCCCGGCGACGTTCCGCGACGCGCGCGGGGCGCCCATGTCTTTCGCACGCGGCTCCTACAGCCATTTCTGATTGCGTCCGCGACGTCTGCCGTTAGTTTGCCCGGAAACATTCGGAGCAGATGATATGACGGAAGCTCAACGGCTGGCGCAGGCCGATCGCGACAGCGCTGCCAAGCGCCTCGCGCTCAGGCTGTCGGTCGCCTCTGCGCTCGCCGGCGCCAACGCCGCCGTCATCTTCGCGACCGAGGCGATCCTCGGCGCCAGCATGGCGCCTTCGGCGGGGCTTGCCACCGTTCCGCTCAGCTGCTTCGTCGTCGGCCTCGCGCTCGGGACGCTGCCGATCGGCTGGATCGCGCGGCGCTATGGCCGCAAACCCGCGCTGCTGACGGGATCGCTGTCCGGCGTGCTGACAGGCGCGCTGGCGACCGTCGCGACCCTCGTCTGGTCGTTTCCGCTGCTCTGCCTCTCCGCCATTTTCGGCGGCATCTATGCGGCTGCTTCGCAATCCTACCGTTTCGCCGCCACCGACGGCGCGAGCCCGGCCCTTCAGCCGAAGCTGATCTCCTGGGTCATGACCGGCGGCGTGCTCGCGGGAATCCTGGGACCGCAGCTCGTGCAGCACACGATGGACATCTGGCCGCAGCACCTGTTTGCCGCGACCTATGTGGGGCAGGCGATCGTGGCGCTGATCGCCATGGCCGTGCTCGCCGGCGTCGAGGCGCCGCCGGCCTCGCTGCAAGCCGTGGACCAGAAGCCCGGACGCCGACTTGGGCAAATCGTGGCGCAGCCGCAATTCGTCGTGGCGGCGATCTGCGGGACCGTGTCCTACGCGTTGATGAACATGGTCATGACGGCCGCGCCGCTCGCCATGAAGATGTGCGGGCTGTCGCTCAGCCAGTCCAATCTCGGCATCCAGTGGCACATTCTGGGCATGTATGCGCCGAGTTTCATCACGGGATCGCTGATTGGCCGGTATGGCGCCAAGCGCATCGTCGCGCTGGGGCTCGCGCTGGAAGTCGCGGCCGCCCTCGTCGACCTCCATGGCGTGACGGTGGCGCATTTCTGGACCGGGCTGATCCTGCTCGGCGTCGGCTGGAACTTCGGTTTCATCGGCGCCTCCGCCATGGTCGTGGCGGCGCACCGGCCGGAGGAGCGCACAAAGGTGCAATCCTTCAACGACTTCGTGATCTTCGGAACGATGGCGGTCGGCTCCTTCGCTTCCGGCCAGATGCTGGCGGGCGGCGGCTGGAGCCTGGTCAACATGATCGTCTTCCCGCCCGCCGCCATCGGCCTCGTGGCGCTGGTCTGGCTCGCGCTGCGGCCTCAGCCGGCAGCCAAGCCCGCGGAAGCGGGCTGATCCGCGTCAAATAAGGGCCAAAATCGGCCTTCGACCGATTGCGGCCATATTTACTTTCTGGCAAGAAGCGCGCGCTCCGGGATTCCGAGGAATCCCGGACAAGGAAACGCGCAATTTCGCCGCGCCCCCGCGCGGGCTCGAAAGTCGCCGGCGCCGGCGACCCAGAACAACGAGGACAGGACAGGCGGACCAATGACACTCTGGCTCATTATTCTTGGCGGACTGCTGTCCGTCGTCTACGGGATCATGACGATCTCGCAGCTCATGTCGGCTAGCACCGGCAACGCCCGCATGCAGGAGATCGCGGCCGCGATCGCCGAAGGCGCGCAGGCCTATCTCAACCGCCAGTACACGACGATCGCCATCGTCGGCGTCGTGATCTTCGTGGCGCTCGGCTTCCTCCTGACCTGGCCGGTGGCAGTCGGCTTCCTCATCGGCGCGGTGCTTTCGGGCGCGGCCGGCTACATCGGCATGAACGTCTCGGTGCGCGCCAACGTACGCACGGCGCAGGCGGCCTCCGAATCGCTCGCCAAGGGCCTCGACATCTCCTTCAAGGCGGGCGCGGTCACCGGCATGCTGGTGGCGGGTCTCGCGCTCTTGGGCGTCGCCGGCTACTACATGGTCCTCACCATGGGCATGGGCCATGCGACCAATGACCGTCTGGTGATCGACGCGCTGGTCGCGCTCGGCTTCGGCGCCTCGCTGATCTCGATCTTCGCGCGTTTGGGTGGCGGCATCTTCACCAAGGGCGCCGACGTCGGCGCCGACCTCGTGGGCAAGGTGGAAGCCGGCATTCCGGAAGACGATCCGCGCAACCCGGCCACCATCGCCGACAACGTCGGCGACAATGTCGGCGACTGCGCGGGCATGGCGGCCGACCTGTTCGAGACCTATGCGGTGACGGTCGTCGCCACCATGGTGCTCGGCTCGATCTTCTTCGCCGGTCAGGCGGGCCTGACGACCTCGATGGTCTATCCGCTCGCCATCTGCGCGATCTCGATCGTCGCCTCGATCATCGGCACCTATTTCGTGAAGCTCGGCGCCAACAATTCGATCATGGGCGCGCTCTACAAGGGCCTGATCGCGGCCGGCGTGCTGTCGGCGGTCGGTCTTGCGCTCGCCACCCAGTTCGTTTCGGGCTGGGGCGTGCTCGGCACGCACGGCGGCATGGAGATCACCGGCAAGGCGCTGTTCATCTGCGGCCTGATCGGTCTTGCCGTCACCGGCCTGATCGTCTGGATCACCGAGTACTACACGGGCACGGGCAAGCGCCCGGTCGTCTCGATCGCTCAGGCCTCGGTCACCGGCCACGGCACCAACGTCATCCAGGGCCTCGCGGTCTCGCTGGAATCGACGGCGCTGCCGGCGATCGTGATCGTGGGCGGCATCATCTCCACCTACCAGCTCGCCGGCCTCTACGGCACGGCGATCGCGGTGACGACCATGCTCGGCCTGGCCGGCATCATCGTCGCGCTCGACGCCTTCGGCCCCGTGACCGACAATGCCGGCGGCATCGCCGAAATGTCGGGCCTGCCGAAGGAAGTCCGCCAGTCCACCGACGCGCTCGACGCGGTCGGCAACACGACCAAGGCGGTCACCAAGGGCTATGCGATCGGTTCGGCGGGCCTCGGCGCGCTGGTGCTCTTCGCCGCCTACACCAACGACCTCGAAGCCTTCGCCAAGGGCGGCGCGGCCTACTTCAAGGGCATGGGCCCGGTCTCCTTCGACCTGTCCAACCCCTATGTCGTGGCCGGCCTGATCTTCGGCGGCCTGATCCCCTACCTGTTCGGCGGCGTCGCGATGACGGCGGTCGGCCGCGCGGCGGGCTCGGTGGTCGAGGAAGTGCGTCGTCAGTTCAAAGAGAAGCCGGGCATCATGGCTGGCACCGATCGTCCTGACTACGGCCGCGCGGTGGACATGCTGACCAAGGCGGCGATCAAGGAAATGATCATCCCCTCGCTGCTGCCGGTGCTCGCCCCGTTCGTCGCCTATTTCGGCGTGCTGGCGATCTCGGGCTCGAAGGCCTCGGCCTTCGCGGCGCTGGGCGCCATGCTGCTCGGCGTGATCGTCAACGGCCTGTTCGTCGCGATCTCGATGACGTCGGGCGGCGGCGCGTGGGACAACGCCAAGAAGTCCTTCGAGGACGGTTTCGTCGACAAGGACGGCGTGAAGCACCTGAAGGGCGGCGACGCGCACAAGGCGTCGGTGACCGGCGACACCGTCGGCGACCCCTACAAGGACACGGCGGGCCCCGCCGTGAACCCGGCGATCAAGATCACCAACATCGTGGCCCTGCTGCTGCTGGCGATCCTGGCGCACTGAGCGGTTTCGATATCGAAACGCGAAAGGGCGGGGGAAACCCCGCCCTTTTCATTGGCAGGCCAGTCTCCAATCTGGAGTGAATTTCATGGAAACCCGCGATTCCAACGGCACAGTCCTCGCCGACGGCGACAGCGTCACCATCATCAAGGACCTCAAGGTGAAAGGCGCTTCGGCCACGCTCAAGCGCGGTACGACCTTCAAGAACATCCGCCTGACCGACGACCCGCGCGAGATCGAATGCCGCTCCGCGCAGATCAAGGGCCTGGTGCTCAAGACCGAGTTCATGAAGAAGATCTGACAGGCTCTAGCCGAACGCCCGGCTTTTCATGGCGCGCGAATGCGCTATGTCGGCTGTGGGGCAGGGGAGAGCATGAGCGGACCGATCAATCTGTCTGGCGCTGTGACGCGCCCGCACGCGGACATGTTCGCGACGCTCGCGGACAATATTTCGCAGCTCGCCTGGATGGCGGATTCGAGCGGCTCGATCTTCTGGTACAACAAGCGCTGGTTCGACTACACGGGCACGACGCTCGAGCAGATGCAGGGCTGGGGCTGGACCAAGGTCCACCATCCCGACCATGTCGAACGGGTTGTCGAGCGGATTCGCAATTCCTTCGAATCGGGCGAGCCCTGGGAAGACACGTTTCCCTTGCGATCCGTCAATGGCGACTTCCGCTGGTTCCTCTCGCGCGCCATGCCGATCCGCGACGCCGGCGGCGAGATCATCCGCTGGTTCGGCACCAATACCGACATTACCGAGCAGCAGCTGATCGAGGAGCGTCTGCGCGAGAGCGAGGCGACGTTCCGCGCGATGTTCAACACGAGTTCGCTCGGCAAGGCGCAGGTCGACGTCGGCTCGTTCCGCTTCACGCGGGTCAACGATGCCTTGTGCCGGATGCTCGGCGCGCGCTCGACCGAGCTGCTCGCCGTAACCTTGCCGGAGGTCTTCCATCCGGCCAGCCGCGCGCCGCTTGAAGCGGGCCTTGCTCGTCTGGCGAGCGGCGAGATCGCAGCCTTCGATCTGGAGGCGCGGCTCGCGGCAAGCGATCGGGAGCGCGCCTGGGCGCAGATCACGCTGAACACGATCCCGGACGAGCAAGGGATGCCCTATCGCCTTGCGGCGGTGCTGGTCGACGTGACCGAACGCAAGCTCGCCGAACAACGGAACCTGGTCCTGATGCGCGAGGTCAATCATCGCGCCAAGAATTTGCTGGCTGTGGTGCAGGGGATCGCGCGCCAGACCGTCGGCAGCGAGGATTTCGAGGCGCAGTTTCTCGAGCGCGTCGGCGCGCTCGCTGCGGCGCACGACGTCATCGTCGACAACGAGTGGCAGGGCGCGACGCTGGACGGACTGATCCGTTCGCAGACCGGGCTTTTCACGACGCCGCATTCGCGACGTGTCGCGCTGTCGGGGCCCCACGTGCTCGTCAGCGCCGACGCCTCGCAGATGCTCGCCATGGCGATCTATGAACTGGCCACCAACGCCGTGAAATACGGCGCGCTGTCCAACGACACAGGCCAGGTCGAAATTGCGTGGTCGGTCTCGGGCGCGAAGGACTCGCAAACCTTCACGTTGCGCTGGCGCGAGATCGATGGGCCATTGATCGCCAAGCCCGAACGGACCGGATTCGGCAGCGTGGTCACGCGCAAGCTCGTGGCGTCCATGTTCGATGCCGCGATCGAGGCGGAATTCCGGCCCGCCGGCTTCGCGTGGACGCTCGAATGCCCGCTTGCGAAGGTGACGGGCCGCACCGGGACGGAAAAGGACAGCGAGACGCCGGCGTAGCGCGCCGGCGAAGATCAGCCGAAGATGAGGCGTCGCCTCACGAGAACTTCAGCAAGCCCTTGATCATGTTCTGGACGAAGCTCTCGTCGCCGCCCGCCGTCGGGGTCGTGCGCGAGACATAGTCGAACAGCTTGCCGTCCTGCAGGCCGTAATTGGCGACGCGCTGGATGCCGCCCTTGCCGAAATAGACGGCGAGCACGCGCTGGTCGGTCACGGTCGGCTGCATGAAAGCGGCCTTTCGGTCGACGGTCTGGCTCACATAGTACCAGGCGTCGCCGCCGACCGTCGACGTGGTCGAGGGCGTACCGAGCAGGGCGAGCGTCTTCTCCTTCGAGAGGCCGTTCTTGAGCTGGTTCATGGTGGTGGGGTCGGCTTGATAGCCGCGCTGGACCACGCCGTCGTAGCTGAGGCCGGGGAGGCCGCCAGTCGAGCAAGCGCCGAGCGGAAGCGCGAGCGCCACAACGAAAGCCAGACGCGCCGGCGACAGAAGCCGCTTATCCCCCAAGGCCATTCCCACGCTCCGCCTGTTCATCTCGCGGTCGGGACGACCGCGCCACAACGCTACCGGCACGCCCGCCGCAGCAAAATCGAATTTCGGACTTGCATCGGCGACCGGCGATGCCTAACCCCCGGAACGGCCAAATGCAAGGTCGCCGCGCTCACGCTGCGGCAGGTCGCAAAGTCTGGAGCCATGATCTTCAAGCTCTTTTCCCGCAAGTCCCGCAGCCCGGCGGCCGAGCGTCTGTACGGCGAGATCATGGCGGCGGCGCGGCGGCCGGCGCTTTTTCTGCCGCCGTACAATGTGCCCGATACGCTCGAGGGGCGCTTCGACGCGCTGATCCTGCACGTCTTTCTCGTCGTCCGGCGGCTCGCCGCTCAGCCAGCCCCCGCGCCGCAGCTGGCGCAGGACCTGTCCAATGAAATGTTCCGGGCGCTCGACCGCGCCTTGCGCGAAATGGGCGTGGGCGATCTCGCCGTGCCGAAGCGCATCGCCAAGCTCGCGGCCGATTACAACGGCCGGCGCACAGCCTACGAAGCGGCGCTCGGCGAAGGCGAGGCGGCGCTCGCCACGGCGCTCGCGCGCAACGTCTACGGTCAGGCGGACGCAACGCTCGGAGCGCCGCTCGCGCGCTACATGCTGAAGGCGGAGGCGGCGCTGGCGCACGCGCCGTACGCCGCCTTCGACCAGGGCCCGGTCCCCTTTCCCGCGCCGGAGGAGCAGCCATGAGCGGATCCGAACATCAGGGCGCGGCGCCCGTCTGGTCGTCGCAGCTGGTCGTCGGCGAGGTGCCGCCGCAGGGCGCGGACATCGTGATCGAGGCGGATGCCGGCGTGCGCGAGAATCTCGCGCGCCTCAACGGGCTCGTGTCGCTGTCGTCGGCCGTCGCGCGGCTGCATGCGGCGCGGCGTGGTCGCGAGGGCCTGCATGTGACGGGCGAGGTCCGGGCGCGGATAACCCAGACCTGCGTGGTCAGCCTCGAGGATTTCGAGAGCGCAATCGTCGAGCCGGTCGATGTCGAGTTCGAGCCGGCGCGCGCGCCGAGGCCGGCGCGCGAGGACGGCGAACGTATGAGCCGTCGCCGGCGGGACGTCCGTCCGCCTGTCGAGGAAGACGAGGAGGGCATGGACGATCTGAACGCGCCCGACGAGATCGTGAACGGCAAGGTCGATCTCGGCGCGCTGGCGAGTGAATTCCTGACGCTCGGCATCGATCCCTATCCGCGCAAGCCCGGCGTCGCCTTCGAGGAGCCGAAGGCGCAGGGCGCGACGATCTCGCCTTTCGCGCGACTGGCGGAACGCAAGAGCGATCCGGGCGAGGGCGACTGAGCAAGGTCGCGAGGCCCGCTCGACCTGTGGCATATGACCAAAAACCGGTTGCCATAGCCGCATGAGAGGCTATGGTCCGCCGCCCGCAACCCGGGGCGGGCGATTGATGGAGCCTCAGCGCAGATGACGAATGGCGTGCGGATCGCGCTCGACGCCATGGGCGGCGACTTCGGTCCCTCCGTGGTCGTGCCCGGCGCCGCCATCGCCCGCGATCGGCGGCCCGACACGTCATACCTGTTCTTCGGAGACGAGAAGCAGATCCGTCCGCTGCTGGAACAGCATCCCAAGCTCGCCGCGGTTTCCGAGATTCGCCACACCGACGTCGTCGTGAAGAGCGACGACAAGCCGAGCCAGGCCGTGCGCGCCGGCCGACGCGGTTCGTCCATGTGGCTCGCCATCGAGGCGGTCAAGAAGGGCGAGGCGGATGCAGCGGTCTCCGCCGGCAATACCGGCGCGCTGATGGCCCTGTCGAAAATCTGCCTGCACATGCTGCCGGGGATCGAACGGCCGGCGCTGGCCGCGATCTGGCCGACGCTGCGCGGCGAATCGATCGTGCTGGACGTCGGCGCGACAATCGGCGCGGACGCCGAACATCTGTTCGATCTGGCGATCATGGGTTCGGCCATGGCGCGCATATTCTTCGATATCGACCGGCCGACCGTCGGCCTGCTCAATGTCGGCACGGAAGAGATCAAGGGCCTGGAAGAGGTGAAGGCCGCCTCGCGCCGCCTGCGCGAAGCCAATATCCCGACCATCGATTATCGCGGCTTCGTCGAGGGCGACGATCTCGGCAAAGGCACGGTGGACGTGGTCGTAACCGAGGGCTTCACCGGCAATATCGCGCTCAAGACCGCCGAGGGCACGGCCAAGCAGATCGCGCAATACATGCGCGACGCCTTCCGGTCCTCGCTGCTGTCGAAGATCGGCGCTCTGCTGGCGCGCGGCGCCTTCCAGGCGCTGAAGCAGAAAATCGATCCGCGACGTGTCAATGGCGGCCTGTTTCTCGGCCTCGACGGCGTGATCATCAAGAGCCACGGCAGTATGGATTCGGTCGGCTTCGCCGGCGCGATCGAGGTGGGCTACGACATGGCCCGGCACAAGCTGCTCGACAAGATCCGCGAGACCATCACCCTTTCGAGCGAGGCCGAGGCGAGCGCATTGCCGCCGCCCGCCGACGACGCAACCCGAGGATAGTTCACCCCCATGGCCGACGGCGCGAACAACAACGACAAGACAGGATTGCGCTCGGTAGTGCTCGGGGTCGGCGCCTATCTGCCGGCGAAGACGCTGACCAACGCCGATCTCGAAAAGATGGTCGACACGACCTCGGAATGGATCGTGCAGCGCACCGGCATCCAGGAACGCCATATCGCCGCCGAGGGCGAGACGACGTCCATGCTCGGCACGGAGGCCGCGAAACGCGCGCTCGCCAATGCAGGTGTGGAGGCCACCAGCATCGACCTGATCATCTGCGCGACGTCGACGCCGGATTACACATTCCCGTCGACCGCCACGCAGATCCAGGCCGCACTCGGGATCACGCATGGCGTCGCCTTCGATCTCCAGGCCGTGTGCTCGGGCTTCGTCTTCGCGGTCTCGACCGCCGACAAGTTTCTGCGTTCCGGCTCGCATAAGCGGGCCCTGGTGATAGGCGCGGAGACCTTCTCGCGCCTGCTAGACTGGGAGGACCGCACCACCTGCGTGCTGTTCGGCGACGGCGCCGGGGCGATCGTGCTCGAGGCGCAGCCGGCGGAGGCCGAGGGGCGGGGCGTGCTGTCGACGCATCTGCGCTCGGACGGCCGCCATCGCCAGAAGCTGTTCGTGGACGGCGGCCCTTCATCGACCGGCACGGTCGGCCATCTGCGCATGATCGGCAAGGATGTGTTCCGCCATGCGGTCGGGCAGGTCGCCGACGTCATGCTCGACAGCTTCGCCGAATCCGGCGTCGATGCGAACACGCTCGACTGGTTCGTGCCGCACCAGGCCAATGCCCGCATCATCGACGCCTCGGCCGAGAAGCTCGGAATCGCGCCGGAGAAGGTGATCAAGACCGTGGCGCTGCACGGAAATACGTCCGCTGCCTCGATCCCGCTGGCGCTCGACGTCGCGGTGCGCGACGGTCGGCTCAAGCCAGGCCATCTTGTGATGATCGAGGCGGTCGGCGGCGGCTTCACCTGGGGCGCGGCGGTGATCCGCTGGTAATGATCCTATGCGTTTTTCTCAATCAAAGCCGCGCCAAATTGTCTTGATCTTCAATGCGCTGAGCGACTAACCTGCAAATCGTCGCCGTTCCGGATCGTGGGGAGCCGGTGCGGCGGGAACAATTTTTGGTCAAGCGGCGCGGCCGGCCACCGCGACGCAATTTGCAACGCTATTTTTTAGAGTTCAGACATGGTCGCCAACTCTCTATCAAATCCGTCGCCGGATGATTCCCTCTCCGCCTCTGCTCACACGCTCACACGCGCCGATCTGGCGGACGCCGTCTATCGCGCGGTCGGCCTATCGCGCGCCGAAAGCGCCGCCATGGTCGAGACCGTGCTCGGCGAGATCGCCGACGTGATCGCAAGCGGAGAAACCGTCAAGCTGTCGTCGTTCGGATCGTTCATCGTCCGCGCGAAAGGCGAGCGCATCGGCCGCAATCCCAAGACTGGCGTGGAAGCCTCGATTTCCCCGCGTCGCGTGGTCGTATTCAAGGCCTCGCACGTGCTCAAGGCCCGCATCAACGGTCAATCAGTCGATGGTCTCGCCGACGACTGAAACCTGTCGCGGTACCGTCTAGAATAGGCGCGTCGAATCGCCGTCGGCGAGAGAGCGCGCATGGAAAAGAGCCCCGACGCCTTCCGCACCATCAGCGAGGTGGCCGACGAACTCGGCCTGCCGCAGCACGTCCTGCGCTTTTGGGAGACGCGATTCTCGCAGATCAAGCCGATGAAGCGCACCGGCGGGCGGCGCTACTACCGGCCCGACGACGTCGAACTCGTCCGCGCGATCAAGCACCTGCTCTATGGCGAGGGCTATACGATCAAGGGTGTGCAGCGCCTGTTCAAGGAAAACGGCGCACGCGCCGTGGTCGCGGCGGTGCGCGGCGGTGTGTCGCTTTCGCCCTCGCAGCCGGTTCTGGCGCTCGAGCATGAGGATGAGGACGAGCCGACCGTCGAGACCCCTGCCGAGGATCTGGCCGAAGAGGGGGCCGGCGAACCCGCTCCGGAAGCGTTACGCGCAAGCCCGCAGGCAGCGACGCGGCTGGCTGAACTCGCCGGCGAACTCGCGGATTGCGCGCGCCTTCTGCGGGCGGCGCGATCTCTCTGAGAAAGCGCTCCGGAGGCAAAACGTTTTCTTCACGCGAACCGGAAGCCACTTCGCTCGAAAACGCTCCAGGCGCGTTGCGCGCCGCGAAACGCTTCTCTATAAGCGGCGCAGTCGGAGTGTAGCGCAGCCCGGTTAGCGCACTTGTCTGGGGGACAAGGGGTCGTGGGTTCGAATCCCGCCACTCCGACCATTCATTTCTCGGGAATGGGCATGCCAAAGGGCCGCGCAAGCGGCCATTCGCATTTCCCGCCTCAAACCACCTGCCGCTCCCGCCCCTCCCAATAGGGCTTGCGCAACTCCCGCTTGAGAATCTTCCCCGTGGGATTGCGCGGCAATTCGGCGACGATTTCTACGCTTTTCGGCAGCTTGTAGCCGGCCAGGCGCTCGCGGCACCAGGTCAGCAGCTCCACCTGGTCGACCTTCGCTTCGGGCTTGAGGACGACGATGGCCTTGGGCGCCTCGCCCCAGCGGTCGTCGGGCACGCCGATGACGGCGACGTCGGCGAGCGCGGGATGTTCGGCCAGCACGCGCTCGATCTCGGCGGGATAGATGTTCTCGCCGCCGCTGATGATCATGTCCTTGATGCGGTCGGTCACGTAGACGTAGCCGTCGGCGTCCATGTGGCCGCCGTCGCCGGAGCGGTACCAGCCGTCCGGCGTCAGCGCGGCCTCGGTCGCCTCGGGCTTGCCCCAGTAGCCGCCCATCACCTGCTCGCTGCGCACCCAGATTTCGCCCGACTGCCCGGTCGGCATGACCGCGCCGGTCGCGGGATCGCGGATCTCGATCTCGACGCCATGGATGACCTTGCCCGCCGACACCAGCCGGTGCGCGACGGCGGGGTCCTCGTGATCCTCCGGCCCCAGAATGGTCACGACGCCGCTTTCCTCGGTCATGCCGTAGACCTGCTGCATCGTGCCCTTGGGGAAGAGCTTCAGGCAGGCGCGCATGACGGGCAGGGGCATGGGCGAGGCGCCGTAGGAGAGCGCCTGGAGCGAGGAATAATCGTGCTTGTCTGCGCCGGGGACCTGAGTCATCGCCGCCATCAGCGCGGGCACGTAGAAAGTATGGGTGATCTTCTCGCGGTCGAGCATGGCCAGCGCGGCCGCGGGGTCGGGCATGCGCATCATGTAGATGGGCGCGCCGGCGCTCCAGGCGACGAGCGCGTAGCTGGTGCCGCCGACATGGAACAGCGGCATGGCGACCTGAACGCGCGAGGCGCCGTCCATGGTCTGCGACACCGCGACATTGCGCGCATGGGCGAGCATGCCGTGGTGCGTGAGCATCGCGCCCTTCGGAAAGCCGGTCGTGCCGGACGTGTAGAGCTGAACGAAGCAGTCGCCGCCCTTGGCGGGATGTACGTTGGCGTCCGGCGCGTGCGCCGCGACCCAGGCCTCGAATTCGTCGTCGGCGCCGCCGATGCGGATCACGCGCTCGACGGCCGGCAGATGCGTGCGCAATTGCTCCACCGCGCCGGCGAATTCCGGCCCGACGAACAGGATGCGCGCCTTGGAATCGTTGATGACGTAGGCGATCTCGGGCGGGGCGAGGCGGAAGTTGACGACGGCGTTTGCGCAGCCGGTCTGCGCGCAGGCGAGCGTGAGCTCGAGACAGGAGGGATGGTTGAGGTCGAGAACGGCGATGCGGTCGTTGGGTTGCAGGCCGGCCGCGCGCAGGCCGGCGGCGACGCGCTGGACGCGCTCGGCGAGTTCCGCCCAGCTTCGATGAGTGTCGCCGAAATTGATCGCGATCCCCGTCGGTCGCTCGCGCGCCCAGCGGGCCAGCATGTCGCTGAAATCTGCGTGGTTCGGGATCATGAAAGCTCCTGGCGTTGTCGATGACAGCCAGGAGTTCTGGAGCCCGCGCGCATCGCCAGCGTCCTCGCGGCGACGCAATGCGCGCGAGAACCCGCTGTCGTGTCGGCCGCTCCTCCCCCGGACTGACGGCGCAGCCTAACCGGACGCGCGTGCCGGTCGCAAGCAAGGCTGGCGCTGGGCGGCGTTTCGCCGCGCATCGCGCACGCGTCAGTTCTTGCCGAAAGTCTCGTCGAAGGAATAGCCGGCGCCGCGCACCGTGCGGATCGGGTCCTTCTCGCGGCCGCGCACCAGCGCCTTGCGCAGGCGCCCGACATGAACGTCGACCGTACGCTCGTCGATTTCGGCCGCCGTGCCCCAGACGAAATCCAGGAGTTGCGCGCGCGAAAAAACGCGGCCGGGCTTTTCCAGCAGGAATTCGAGCAGGCGGAATTCGGTCGGTCCGAGATGGATGTCGCGTCCGGCGCGGCGCACGCGGCGCGTCTCGCGGTCGAGGTCGATGTCGCCCGCCTTGAGCCGGTTGGCGATGCGCTCGGGCTTGGCGCGGCGCAGCAGCGAGCGCACGCGCGCCATCAGTTCCGGCACGGAGAAAGGTTTGACGACATAATCGTCCGCGCCGACCGAGAGGCCGCGCACGCGCTCGGCTTCCTCGCCGCGCGCGGTCAGCATGATGATCGGGAGCTCGCGGGTTTCTTCACGCGCGCGCAGGCGGCGGCAGATTTCGAGCCCCGACACGCCTGGCAGCATCCAGTCGAGAATGACGAGATCGTGGGTCGTCTCGGCGATGCGCATTTCCGCCTCGTCGCCGCGCTCGACGCGATCGACGACATAGCCTTCGGCCTCCAGATTGTAGGCGAGCAGAAGCGCGAGCGCCTGTTCGTCCTCGACGATGAGGACGTGCGGCGGGCGGGTCTGTGTCGCGTCGCGCGCCGGGGCGGGTTTCGTTTCGCTCATCGTCGCCTGGCTCATCGCTTGACCATGGAAGTCTCGCCCTTCGGACGCTCGATCTGCGGCGCCTCGCCGGTCACGAGATAGATGACGGTCTCCGCGATATTCGTGGTGTGGTCGCCGATCCGCTCGATGTTCTTCGAACAGAACAGGAGATGCGTGCAGAAGGTGATGTTGCGCGGGTCCTCCATCATGAAGGTGAGGAGGTCGCGGAACACGGAATCCTCGAGCGCGTCGAGCTCGGCGTCGCGGGTCCAGACGGCGCGCGCGCGCTCGACATCGTGCTGGGCGTAGGCGTCGAGCACGTCCTTGAGCTGCATCGCGGCCAGTTCATGCATCGACTTGAGGCCGACGATGCCGCGCGGCAGGCGCGCCTCGCCGGCGATCTTGGCGGCGCGCTTGGCGATGTTCTTGGCGAGGTCGCCGACGCGTTCGAGATCGCCGGACACGCGGATCGCGGCGACGCATTCGCGCAGATCCACGGCCATGGGCTGGCGGCGCGCGATGGTGAGGATCGCATTGTCCTCGACTTCGCGCTGCAGGGCGTCGAGGCGCGGATCGACCCCGATCGTCTTCTTCGCCAGATCGACGTCGAGCTTGGCGAGCGCGTCCATCGCGTCGGACAGCATGCGTTCGGCGATGCCGCCCATTTCGGCGATGCGCTGGCCGAGCGTCTCCAGCTCGCGGTCATAGGCCCTAACGGTGTGATCGGTCATCGATCTCTCCCAGTGCGGCGCGACGTCAACCGAAGCGGCCGGTTATGTAGTCTTGCGTCTTCTTGTCGGAAGGCGTCGTGAAGAGTTTGTTCGTCGGCCCGTACTCGATGAGTTCGCCGAGATACATGAAGGCCGTGTATTGCGAGACGCGAGCGGCCTGCTGCATGTTGTGGGTGACGATGGCGATCGTGTATTTCGCGCTCAATTCGTCGATCAGCTCCTCGACCTTGGCGGTCGAGATCGGATCGAGCGCGGAGCAGGGCTCGTCGAACAGGATGACTTCGGGCTGGATCGCAACGGTGCGCGCGATGCACAGGCGCTGCTGCTGGCCGCCCGACAGGCCGAGGCCGCTCGTGTGCAGCTTGTCCTTCACCTCGTTCCACAAGGCCGCGCCGCGCAGCGCATCCTCGACGCGGCCCTCGAGTTCGCTTTTCGAGGGCTTGTCGTAGAGGCGAATGCCGAAGGCGATGTTCTCGAAGATCGTCATCGGGAAGGGCGTCGGCTTCTGGAAGACCATGCCGACTTTCGAGCGCAGAAGGTTCGCGTCCTGCTTCGCGGACAGGATGTTCTCGCCGTCGAGCAGCACCTCGCCCTCGGCGCGCTGGTTCGGGTAGAGGTCGTACATGCGGTTGAGCACACGCAGCAGCGTGGACTTGCCGCAGCCCGACGGGCCAATGAATGCGGTCACCTCGTTCTCGTGCAGCGGCAACGAGATGTCCTTGAGCGCCTTGTTGGCCCCGTAGAAGAAGTCGACCTTGCGGATGTCTACCTTGACGGCGCGCGCCGCCGTATCGGCCGGCGGCTGGATGGCGACCGAGCCGCCTCCGTTCACTGTCGGTGCGTTCATTTCGTTGCGCTCCTCGAGCCGATGGCGCGGGCGGCGATATTGAGCGCCAGCACCGCGAAAGTGATAATCAGCGCGCCTGCCCAGGCGAGCCGCTTCCAGTTGGGGTCGGGGTTGTTGATGAAATTGTTGATGGTGACCGGGAGGTTCGCGATCTCGCGCGTGAGGTCGATGCTCCAGAACTGGTTCGACAGCGCCGTGAACAGAAGCGGCGCGGTCTCGCCGCTGATGCGGGCGACCGCCAGCAGCAGACCGGTGATCAGGCCGGTCTTGGCGGCCTTGTAGGCGACCTTCTGCACGACGACCGAGCGCGGCAGGCCGAGGCCGGTCGCGGCTTCGCGGAGCTGCTGCGGCACGAGCAGAAGCATGTTCTCGGTCGTGCGTACGACGACGGGGATCACGATGACCGCCAGCGCCAGCGCGCCGGCGATGCCGGAGAAGCCGTGCATCGGCACGACGACGGCGCCGTAGATGAAAAGGCCGATGATGATCGAGGGCGCCGACAGGAGAATGTCGTTGATGAAGCGCGTGACCGTCGTCAGCTTCTCGTAGCGGCCGTATTCGGCCATGTAGGTGCCGGCGAACAGGCCGATCGGCGCGCCGATCGCTATGCCGATCGTCGTCATGATCAAGCTGCCGACGATGGCGTTGAGCAGACCGCCGCCGTGCACGTTCGGGGGCGGGGTCATCTGCGTGAAGACGGCAAGGTTGATGCCGCCGGCGCCGTTCCAGAGCAGTGTCGAGAGGATGACGAACAGCCAGGCGAGGCCGATACCGGTGGCGCCCACGCACAGCCCCATAGCTATGGCGTTGCGGCGTTTGCGGGAATGGTAGAGGGAGGCCATGTCAGTTCCCCGCCTTCTTCTCGACGCGCATGAGCATGAGGCGCGCGGCCGCGAGCACGATGAACGTCAGAACGAACAGCAGCAGGCCGAGCAGGATGAGCGCCGACTGGTGTACGTCGGAGGCTTCAGCGAATTCGCTCGCAATCGCTGCCGAAATCGTCGTCGCGGGCGCGAAAATCGATGTCTGGATCTTGAAGGAATTGCCGATCACGAAGGTGACGGCCATGGTCTCGCCGAGCGCGCGGCCGAGGGCCAGCATGATCCCGCCGATGACGCCGACGCGCGTATAGGGCAGGACGACGTTCTTGACGACTTCCCATGTCGTGCAGCCGACGCCGTAAGCCGCTTCCTTCAGCACCGGCGGCACGGTCAGGAACACGTCGCGCGAGATCGAGGTGATGAAGGGCAGGATCATGATGGCGAGCACGAGCGACGCGTTGAAGAGCGACAGATTGCTCGCCGGTCCCTTGAATATCTGGTTGAGCACGGGAACGTGCTCGAATGTCGCGATCAGCGCGGGTTCGACATATTCGGCCAGGAACGGCCCGAGCACGAAGAAGCCCCACATGCCGTAGATGATCGAGGGAATGCCGGCCAAGAGCTCGATCGCGGTGGAGATCGGCTGGCGCAGTTTCTGCGGGCAAAGCTCGGTGAGAAACACCGCGACGCCGAGGCCGACGGGAACAGCGATCACCATGGCGATCAGCGATGAAACCAGCGTGCCGTAGATGGGGCCGAGGCCACCGAGGACCGGGTCGGGTTGGGCATTGGGCGCCCAGCGCTGCGTGGTGAGAAATCCGATGCCGAATTCCCTGATCGCCGGCCAGGCGCCGACGAACAGCGAGCCGATGATGCCGCCGAGAATGAGAAGGACGATCCAGGCGGAGAGGCGAGTCGCCCAGAAGAAGAAGCGGTCGCCGTTGCGAAGGCTGCTCAGCACCATGTTGCGATTGGCGGTCGTGGTCCGACCTCCGGCTGGCGGCGCCAGCGTTGCCTCTGACACGTCATCGCTCCTTGCACGCTGCTGCACAGGAAAGCGGAGGCGCCGGAGCGCCTCCGCCCAGATTTTACTTGTTCTTGATGTCCGCCGCCCAGGTCTTGCGGATCATGTCCTTCACGTTGGCGGGCATCGGGATGTAGTCGAGCTCCTCGGCCGCCTTGTCGCCGTTCTTGAAGGCCCAGTCGAAGAATTTCAGCGCTTCGGTCGAGGCCGCCTTGTCGCCGGGCTGGGCGTACATGAGGATGAAGGTCGCGGCCGTCATCGGCCACGAAGCGTCGCCCGGCTGGTTCGACAGGATCAGGTAATAGCCCGGCGCATGCGCCCAGTCGGCATTGGCGGCCGCGGCCTGGAAGGCGGCGGACGTCGGCGAGACGCGCTTGCCGGCGGCATTGATCATGTCGACATGCGTCATCTTGTTCTGCTTGGCGTAGGCGTATTCGACGTAGCCGATCGAGTTCTTGGTCTGGCCGACGTTGCCCGCCACGCCGTCGTTTCCCTTGGCGCCGACGCCGACCGGCCATTCGACCGCGGTGCTCGAACCGACCTTGGACTTCCAGTCCGCCGAAACCTTCGACAGGTAGTCGGTGAAGTTGAAGGTGGTGCCCGAACCGTCCGAGCGGCGCACGACCGCGATCGCGGCGTCGGGCAGCTTGACGCCCGAGTTCAGCTTGGCGATCGCCGGATCGCTCCACTTGGCAATCTTGCCCATGAAGATGTCGGCGAGCGTCTGGCCGTCGAGGACGAGCTGACCAGGCTTCACGCCCTCGATGTTGACGACCGGCACGATGCCGCCCATGACCTGCGGCCACTGGACGAGACCGTCCTTCTTCAGCTTCTCTTCCTTGAGGGGCGCGTCGGAGGCGCCGAAGGTCACGGTCTTGGCGAGAATCTGCTTGATGCCCGCGCCCGAGCCGATCGACTGATAGTTGAGGCCGTTGCCGGTCTCTTTCTTGTAGGCGTCCGCCCACTTCGAATAGATCGGGTAGGGGAAGGTGGCGCCGGCGCCGGAGATGTCGGCGGCGCGGGCCGGCGCGGTCGCGATGGTCGCAACAGCGGCCACGCAGGCGGCGCGCAGGAGGTTGTTCAGAAGCATCTTACCCTCACAAATGTCGTTCATGTCGACGCTGTTGGCGTCGGAGCGCTCACTATCGGGTGAGCGCTGCGCATTAACGACACTTGGGTGACACTATCGTGACACAGCCGAAGGTCCAGCTTTCAAGGCATTTTTCGCGTGTGTGCGATGCGGCATAGCGATCGCGGGCCCAGAAGCCTCGGGGAGGGCTTCAGGCTCAATTTTCGAGCCCGTAGCCGTATTTCTCGATGATGGCCCGCGCTTCCGGGCTCTTGAGGAAGGCGAGGAAGGCCTTGGCCGGGGCGCTGTCGGCGCCCTTCTTCAGAAGCACGGCGTCCTGCAGAATCGGCTTGTAGAGGGATTGCGGCACGACCCAGCGCGACCCGGAGGTCACTTTTGCAAGTTGCGACAGCGCGACGAAGCCGAGTTCGGCATTGCCGGTGTCGATGAACTGGTAGGCCTGCGCGATCGAATTGCCCTGCACGATCTTGGCCTGCAGCGAATCGTAAAGGCCGAGGGCCTTCATGGTCTCGACAGCAGCGGCGCCGTAGGGCGCTGCGGTCGGGTTGGCGATCGAGATCTTGGAGAACGCGTTCGCCTTCAGGACGTCTTCTCCCTTGGCCAGGTCGAGCGACTTGCTCCACAGCACGAGTTTGCCGACCGCATAAGTGAATCGGCTGCCGGCGACGGCGAGACCGGCTTCGACGGCCTCCTTCGGGCGCCTCGCGTCTGCGGACAGGAAAACCTGAAACGGCGCGTCCTGCTGGATCTGTGTGTAGATCTGGCCGGATGAACCGAAGCTGAGGACCGCATCCTGACCGGTCTTCTGTTTGAACAGCGCGGCGATTTCCTTGACCGGCGCCGTGAAATTCGCGGCGACGACGACTTGCGCGGCATTCGCGGCGGCCGCGACAGTCGGAGCCGTTTGTTCTGCATCCGCGATCGACACGGAGCAGGCGAGGGCGATGGTCGAAGCCACAACCGATACAAGCTTGCCGAATTTCATCTCGTTCCTTTCCAGCCGGAAGCGGCTTTGTCATCCTGTATCCAATGCGATATAGAACGACAATGCAATCCACATGCCGCCTATCGAGACAAATCGTCGCCGCCGCACTGGTTTTACTGATGGGAGGCGTTGTCGCTCCTCATGCGAGCGCAAGCGAAGCGGCCTGCTCGACTTTCGACTGGCCGCTCGAGCGTGAGCTGGCAAGCCTCTCGGCGCCGGGGCTCGGCCTGGCGGAATCCGGCGATGCTATCCGGGCAAACGGCGTCGCAATGGCGCTCAACCTGAAGCCGATGGCGAATGTAACATTCGCCCTGGCGCCCGAACGTAAGCCGAAGCACGCCGGAAGTTTCGGGGCGGTCGTGGTTGCGACGCCCGAAAAGCCGGGTCTCCACCAGATAACGCTGTCTGCCGAAGCATGGGTCGACGTCGTGCAGGATGGCCGATTCCTGAGGTCCGTCGCGTTTAGCGGCAGGAGCGGTTGCGCCGCGATGCGCAAGAGCGTGCGTTTTGAATTGCAGCAGCGCCCCGCGACAATCCAGATCAGCGGCGCATCAGGCCAACGCATCAATCTGATCGTGACGCCCGCCAATTAGCGGCGGAGGAGCGTGGTTTCGTCTGTCTGCGTCGCTACACGCCGTGTTATATTTCGAACAATATAGGAAAATTGCCCGGCGATCGAGCGCGCGGCCCTTCGCGAAGATCGGAGAAACCAAGAGAAATCATATGGCCCTGCCGGACCGCGTCGATGGCGCAAGGCTTGCTGTGGCGTGCGTATACGATGCAGGGGACGGATATGACCAACCGGCATTTCGACGCATTCTACTCCAATGGGGCGTCGCCTCTCGCCATTGTGCTCGGCACGAACGAGATCGCGTCGGCCGTCGCCGTTCATCTGACCGTCGCGGGCTTTGCCGTCGCAATGTGTCACGACCCATCGCCGCCTGTCATTCGCCGCGCGATGTCTTTCCACGACGCCTTGTTCGGCGACATCGCAACGATTGAAGGCGTGCTCGGCGAGCGCGCGGAGAACGCCATCGAGATCGCGAAGCTTCTTTCTGGCCAGCGCCGCGTCGCGGTGACGCCGCTCGATCTGACCGATCTCCTTGCGCTGCGCTCGCCCTTCGCGCTCGTGGACGCCCGCATGCAGAAGCACCGCGTAACGCCGGATTATCGGGGATTGGCGCGCGTGACCGTGGGGCTCGGCCCAAATTTCGTCGTCGACGCCAATTGCGATATCGCCGTCGAGACGAAGCCGTCGAGAAATGGCGGCATTGTCGCGGATGGCGCGACAGCGGTGGCCGATGGCGAGGCGCGCCAGCTGGGCGGCGTCGGGCGCGAGCGTTTCGTCTATACGCGCCACGAAGGTCTTTGGCATACGCCGGTCGACCTCGGCATGCGTGTTTTCAAGGGTTTCGTTCTCGGCCACCTCGATGGCGCGCCGGTCCATGCGCCGATCGACGGCCTGGTGCGGGGCATAGCGCGCGACGGCGCGCGCATGCCGGCGGGCGTCAAACTTCTCGAGATCGATCCGCGCGGCCGCAAGGCGAAATGGACGGGCATGGACGAGCGTGGCCGCGCCATTGCGGAGGCGACAGTCTCCGCGATCAAGATCGTCGCTGCGCGCAAGTCCGCTGTCGGACTGGCTTCGCATGCGTTCGTCCACTGAGCAGAGAAATGCCCTGGAGACTTGGTAGTTCAGGCGCTGCCCAGCTATTCTGCATGAAGCAGCCGAATAGCCGGGCGATCGATGCCTCTTAAGCCTTCCAAGATCGACATTGTCGTGCATTTCGCCAACGGCGGACGACTGACGCCGGAAGATTTCGTTTTGATCGAGGCGATCCGGCAGCATCGCTCGATCATCGGCGCTGGGCGCGCGACGGGCATTTCCTATCGCAAGTGCTGGCTGATGGTCGACGCGCTCAATCGCACCTTCGAGTCGCCGGTGTTTGCGACATACCCGGGCCGCAAGGAGGCGGGGTCGGAAATCACCCCGTTCGGCGAAAGGCTGGTCGCGCTCTATCGCTCCATGGAGCGGCGTTCGCGCAGCGGCGCGGCTGCGGCGATGCAGGAGCTGGAGGGCGCGCTCAATCCCCGCTACCAGCCGCGGGCCAGCGGCGCGGCGTCGGAAGCGGGGAGCCCTCAGCAGCGACGTCAGCGATCGCGACAGTCTTGATCATGGCCCAGGCGCGCAGGCCAGGCTCGAGCGCCAGCCGCTCGACGGATTCAGAGGTGACGAGCGCGTCGAGGCGCGTTTGGCCGAGATCCAACGCGACGCGGACATAGGGCAGGTCGAGGGGCTCGATTTCCGCGATCGTGCCCGGCAACCTGTTGGTGATCGAGACATCCATCGGTCGCGAAAGCGCAAGAGCCACGTCGCGAGCGTCGATGATCACGATGACGCCGGAATCGGGGGGCGCGGCGACGAGCGGCACGCGCAATTCTCCGTCGCCGAAGAAAAGCGTCGAGAGGCCATAAGCCCTATCGTGCCGCAAGACGCGCGCGGCGAGCCGCGTCCTGATCTGGAGCGGCCGCGCCTCGCCGGTAGTCGAGCCGTGTGTCATCAGCGGTCCGGAAGCGAGATTTGCGCCAACTTGGTATCCGGGAGAGCGTTGCATGCCTGTTCGGACGCCAGCTGATGGAGGAGCGTTCAGTCTGCTGCAAATATCGGCTTGATCGCGCGGTTGCGCAAACCTAAAGCTCTCAGCTGTATCTTGAAAGATATTGCATAATGCGACAGGCGAAGGCGAACCTCCATGAAAATCTCCGCGCGCAACACGATCCCCGGCACGATCGTCGAGATCAGGAAGGGCGCGACAACGGCGCATGTGCGTATCGACATCGGCGGCGGCGCCGTCATCACCGCGTCGATCACCAACGAAGCGGTCGACGAATTGGGACTGAAGACGGGCGACGCGGCCTTCGCGGTCGTCAAGGCGTCCGATGTCATGGTCGCTGTGCCCTGAAGCGGCGTGCACCGTGATGACGAGGCCGGTTGCGCCTGACCCTGCGACCGCCGCGACGCGCGCGGTTCTCGAGCGCTTGCTGCGCGACGATGCGCCATATGGCGATCTCACCACGGAAGCGCTCGAGATCGGCGCGCTGCCGGCGGTCATGACTTTTCACGCGCGGGACGCGATGGTGGCGGCGCTGGTCGAGGACGCCGCGGCGATCGTCGAAATCGCGGGAGGCGTCGTCGATTGGAGAGCGCGGTCGGGGGACCGGCTGCAACCGGGGGCGCCGATCCTGTCGGCGCGCGGGCCGGCGGGCGCGCTTCTCAAAGGCTGGAAGGTTGCGCAGACCTTGATCGAGATCTGGTCCGGCGTCGCCACGTCAGCTTCGGAAATCGTGACAGCTGCGCGCTCGGTTTCGCCCGACATTGCGGTCGCGTGCACGCGCAAGCACACGCCCGGAGTCAAGGATTTCGCGGTCGCCGCGGTGAAGGCGGGCGGCGCAACGATGCATCGGATGGGGCTTTCCGAAACGATACTCGTCTTTCCCGAGCATCTGGCGTTTCTCGAGGGCGTGGACGGCGCGGCGCTCGTTGCTGCCGCTCGAACGTCTTCGCCTGAAAAGAAGCTGGTGATCGAGGTGAAGTCGATCGAAACGGGTGTGGCCGCCGCTGTCGCGGGATTTGAAATCATCCAGGCCGAGAAGTTTTCACCCCGCGAACTGGCGGAGCTTGTCTCGGCGGTGTCGGCGCTCGATCGCCGCCCCCTGATCGCGGCGGCGGGCGGCGTCAATACGGCAAACGCGGCTGACTATGCGAGGTCTGGCGCGGACTTCCTGGTGACGTCGGCTCCCTACGCCGCCGCCCCGCGAGACGTCGCTGTGAAAATCGCGCCGCAGGCGTAGAGCGCTGCATCAGGTGTGAAAATCGCTCGGCCCGATCTTCGGGAAGAAGTCGCGGCGGTTGTCCGAGATATAGGCGCGGAAAATCTCCGCCGCCCTGGTCAATTGGCGATTGGACCGGTTGAGCAGGAACCACTGGCGCACGAGCGGCAGGCCGACGACGGGCAGGGCGACGAGCTTGCCGTCCTTCAGTTCGGTCATGCAGGTGTGCGCGGAAATGATCGCGATGCCCAGGCCCGCCAGCACGGATTGCTTGATCGTCTCGTTCGATCCCATTTCCGTGAGATCGAAGGCGCGCCCGCCGCCGATGCGCTCGAGAAAGCGCTCCATCAGCATGCGTGTGCCCGACCCCTGCTCACGCGCCAGGATGCGCTCCTTCAGCAGGTCCTCGGGCAGGATTTCGGCGTCGCCGACGAGGCGGTGATTGGCCGGGGCGATCAGCACGTGGGGATGATCGCCGAGCGGGATGCTCTCCACCTCGATATGCGCGGGCGGCCGGCCCATCAGGAGAATGTCGTATTCGCTGCGCTCGAGCCCGCGCACGATCTCGCTGCGGTTGCCAATCGCCAGATTGACGCGGATGTCGGGATGGGCTGCGCGAAAGCTCGCGACGATCGACGGCGCGAGATATTTGGCGGTGGAGACCACGCCGAAGACGACAGAACCGATTGCGCCCGAGCGAAGGGCGGCGACCCGCTCGCTGGTCTGTTCCACGATGCGCTCAATGTCGCGCGCGGCCGCCAGGAATTCGGCGCCGATCTCGGTCGGCGTGAAATTGGAATTGGCGCGATCAAACAGCGGCGCGCCGGCCTCGATCTCCAGTAGTTTCAGCTGGGTCGTGATGGCGGGCGGCGTCACGCCCAACAGTTTGGCGGCGCCGGACACGGAGCCTGTCTCGACAGTGGCCGCCAGGGCGCGCAGCTGCTTCCAGGTCATTCCGCGAAAGTCGCTCATTCAATCAAATTAAATCAGAGTTCGATTTTTTTAAATTTCTTTTTGCGCGCGCCCGCTCCAGTGTCCGCCGCAAGCGGTCGCAACCGCAGGGAGAAACGACATGGCTGGCGCGACGGGGCTGCTGCCGGAAGCAGCGGGGGAAGAACTCGACGCCTATCTCGCGCGTTGGCGGCAGGCGGCGCCGGGTCGTGATGGAGTGGCCGAGACGATCGCCGCGCTCGCTCGCGCGACAGCCGAGATTGCCGCGCTCGTTCGCCTCGGGCCGCTCGCAGGCGCGCTAGGGGCAGCGGCAGGCGGGGCCAATGCCGACGGGGATGTGCAGAAGAAGCTCGACGTCCTCGCCAATGACGCGGTGCTGAAGGCGCTGAGAGCATGCGAAGCGGTCGCCTATTTCGCGTCCGAGGAAGAAGAGGAAATCCAGAGCCTGCGCGCGGGCGGCGCCTGCGCGGTCGCGGTCGATCCGCTCGATGGCTCCTCGAATATCGACGCCAATACGTCGATCGGCACGATCTTTTCGGTCTATCCCGCCTCGCCGGACGGGGCGACGGGCTCTTTCTTCCGTCCGGGGGCAGAGCAGGTTGCGGCGGGTTACACCATCTACGGGCCGTTTTCGGCGCTGGTGCTGACGCTCGGCGCCGGCGTCGAGATGTTCGTACTCGATCCTTCCGGCCACTATCGGCGCGCGGATGCGCATATGTCGATCCCGCGCTCGACGCGAGAGTATGCGATCAACGCCTCCAACTATCGCTACTGGCTGGAGCCGGTGCGCGATTTCATCGACGATTGCATCGCCGGCGCCGAGGGACCGCGCGCCAAGGATTTCAACATGCGTTGGCTCGCCTCGCTGGTGGGCGACACGCATCGCATCCTCTCGCGCGGCGGCGTGTTTCTCTATCCCGCCGACAAGCGGCCGGGCTACGAGCGCGGGCGGTTGCGCCTGCTGTACGAGGCCGCGCCGATCGCCTTTCTCGTCGAACAGGCCGGCGGCGACGCCACCGATGGGCTGACGCGCATTCTCGACAAGATCCCCGGCGCGCTGCACGAGCGCACGCCGCTCGTGTTCGGCTCGTCGGAAAAAGTCGCGCGCATCGCCGAGCACCACGCCGATTCCTCGCATGCCCGCATCCGCTCGCCGCTGTTCGGCAAGCGTGGCCTGTTTCGCGCCTGAGGTTCGCCCATGTCGATCAAACACCCCATCATCTCGGTCGTCGGCTCCTCCGGCGCCGGCACCAGTACGGTCAAACACACGTTCGACCAGATTTTCCGTCGCGAAGGCATTAACGCGGCCTCGATCGAGGGCGACGCCTTCCATCGCTTCGACCGCGCCGACATGAAGGCGGAAATGGTGAAGCGGCTGGCCGCCAACGACCAGACGTTCAGCCATTTCTCCGAAGATGCGAACCTGCTCGACGAACTGGCCGCGCAATTCAAGCGCTTCGGCGAGACCGGACGCTGTCGCTCGCGCCACTATGTCCACGACCTGGGAGAATCCGAGAAGTTCGGCGTGCCGCCCGGCCATTTCACGGATTGGCGCGATGTCGGGGAGAATTGCGATCTTCTGTTCTACGAGGGCCTGCACGGCGCCGTGCGAACGGAGAAGACCGACATCGCGTCGCATGCCGATCTCAAGATCGGCGTCGTGCCGGTCATCAATCTCGAATGGATCCAGAAGATCCATCGCGACCGCGCCTCGCGCGGCTATTCGACCGATGCTGTGACCGACACGATCCTGCGCCGCATGCACTCCTACGTGCACACGATCTGCCCGCAATTCACCGAAACCGACATCAACTTCCAGCGCGTGCCGATCGTCGACACGTCCAATCCCTTCGTTGCGCGGTGGATACCGACGGCGGGCGAGTCGCTGGTCGTCATCCGCTTCAAGAATCCGCGCGGCATCGACTTCTCCTATCTCGTCGCGATGATCCAGGGCAGCTGGATGACGCGCGCCAATTCGATCGTCATTCCCGGCGACAAGCTCGACCTCGCCATGCAGCTCATCCTGACGCCGATGATCTTCCGGCTGGTCGAACGCGCGCGCGCGGCCAGGTGATCAGCCAAGCGACGAGACCAATCGAGGGAAACGCCATGACCGACGCTGATACGCTCGACCGCCCCGCAACATCCGCATCCATGCGCGACTGCGCCAACGCTCTTCGCGCGCTGGCGATGGATGCTGTCGAGAAGGCCAAGTCCGGCCATCCCGGCATGCCGATGGGCATGGCTGATGTCGCGGCTGTGTTGTTCACGAAGTTCGTGAATATCGATGCCGCCGATCCCGCATGGCCGGACCGCGACCGGTTCGTGCTGTCGGCCGGCCACGGTTCGATGCTGCAATATGCGATCCATCATCTGCTCGGCTATGCCGACATGGGGATCGAGCAGATCAAGAATTTTCGGCAGCTCGGTTCGACGACCGCCGGCCATCCGGAATATGGCCATACGCTCGGCGTCGAAACGACGACGGGTCCGCTCGGGCAGGGGATCGCGACGGCGGTCGGCATGGCGCTCGCCGAGCGCATGCTGAACGCGCGCTATGGCGACCAACTGGTCGACCATCGCACCTTCGTCATCGCGGGCGACGGCTGTCTCGAAGAGGGCGTCAGTCACGAGGCGATCGATCTTGCCGGTCATCTCGGGCTCGGGCGTCTGATCGTGCTGTGGGACGACAATCGCATCACCATCGACGGCGCGACCGAGCTTTCAACGTCGATGGACCAGGTCGCGCGCTTCGAGGCTGCCGGCTGGTTCACGGCGCAGATCGACGGGCATGATCCGCAAGCGATCGAGGCGGCGTTGCGCGCGGCTTGCGACAATGACAGCCGGCCCTGGCTGATCGCCTGCCGCACGACGATCGGTTTCGGCGCGCCGACGCGCGCGGGGACATCCAAAGCGCATGGCGAGCCGCTCGGCGCCGACGAAATCGCGGGCGCGCGTCAAAAACTCGGATGGCCGCATGCGCCTTTCGTCATTCCAGATGATGTCAGCACCGCATGGCGCGCTGCGGCCGACCGCGGCGCCAGGGCCAGCGACGCCTGGCGGGCGCGCCTGAATGCGTCACCCGACGGTTCGCGCCTGCTCGCGCAATTGTCCGGCGATGCGCCGGGCGCCGCGAGCGCGCTGAGCGCGCTGAAGCGTCAATTGTCGGAGAGCGCGCCGAAGATCGCGACGCGCAAGGCCTCGGAGACCGCGCTCGCCGCGATCAATGGCGCGACCGATCTGACGATCGGCGGCTCGGCCGATCTCACCCATTCCAATCTCACGATCACAAAGGGCATGGCGCCGGTCGGCCCGAATGCGTTCGCCGGTCGCTACATGCACTACGGCATCCGCGAACACGGCATGGCGGCGGCGATGAACGGCCTGGCGCTGCACGGCGGGTTCATCCCCTACGGCGGCACGTTCATGGTCTTCTCCGACTATGCGCGCGGCGGCATGCGTCTGTCGGCGCTGATGGGCCAACGTGTCATCTATGTGCTGACGCATGACTCGATTGGTCTCGGCGAAGACGGGCCGACGCATCAGCCGGTCGAGCATCTCGCCATGCTGCGCGCGACGCCGAATTTGTTGGTGTTCCGGCCGGCTGACGCTGTCGAGACCGCCGAATGCTGGCAGGCGGCGCTGGAGGCGCGCACCTGTCCTTCGGCGCTCGCGCTGTCGCGCCAGGCATTGCCGACCGTGCGTACGACACATGTCGACGAGAATCTCAGCGCGCGCGGCGCCTATGTGCTGCGCGAGGCGGTGGGCGCGCGCGACGTCACGTTGCTGGCGACGGGCTCGGAGGTCGAGATCGCGCTCGCAGCGGCCGATCTTCTCGGCGCCAAGGGCGTGAAGGCGGCGGTCGTCTCCATGCCGTGCTGGGAATTGTTCGAGCGCCAAACAGAAGCCTACCAGCAGGCGACGCTCGGTTCGGCGCCGCGCGTCGCGGTGGAGGCCGCCGCCCGTTTCGGCTGGGATCGCTGGCTCGGCGCGCGCGGCCGCTTCGTCGGCATGAACGGCTTCGGCGCCTCTGCGCCGGCCGGCGATCTCTACAAGCATTTCGGCATCACGGCGGAAGCGGTCGCCGCCGCCGCCCTGCAAACACTGGCCTGACAACAGGGCCCTCGTGCTGAGGAGGCCGTGCAGCGGCCGTCTCGAAGCATGATTCAGAGTTACGGGTGAAGCCATCCTTCGAGACGCGGGCTTCGCCCGCTCCTCAGGATGAGGAGTTTCGCTTTCGCGTAACACGACGAGGAGGACAAGATGGCGCGCATCACCATGCGGCAATTGCTGGACCATGCAGCCGAGCGCGGCTACGGCGTGCCGGCGTTCAACATCAACAATATGGAGCAGGGGCTCGCGATCCTGGAGGCCGCGAAGGCCACGGATTCGCCCGTCATCATCCAGGCGAGCCGCGGCGCGCGTTCTTACGCCGGCGACATCATGCTCGCCAAGATGATGGAAGCGCTGGAGGCCATGTATCCCGCGATTCCGATCTGCATCCATCAGGACCACGGCGACCGCGTCTCGACCTGTCTGTCGGCGATCCAGAACGGCTTTACATCCGTCATGATGGACGGCTCGCTGAAGGAGGACGGCAAGACGCCGGCCGACTACGACTACAACGTGTCGATCACCCGTGAGGTCACGCGCCTCGCCCATATGGTCGGCGCGTCCGTGGAAGGCGAACTCGGCTGTCTCGGCTCGCTCGAGACCGGCCATGGCGAGGCCGAGGATGGCCACGGTTTCGAGGGCAAGCTCGACCGCTCGATGCTGCTGACCGATCCAGACGAGGCCGCGCGCTTCGTCGCCGACACCAAGGTCGATGCGCTGGCGGTTGCGATCGGCACGTCGCACGGCGCCTACAAGTTCACGCGCAAGCCGACCAGCGACGTGCTGGCGATGGACGTGATCGAGCGCATCCACGCGCGCCTGCCGAACACGCATATTGTCATGCACGGCTCGTCGTCGGTGCCGGAGGAATGGCGCGAAATCTTCAACGCCAATGGCGGCGAGATGCGCGAGACCTATGGCGTGCCGGTCGAGGAGATCGTGCGCGGCATCAAGCACGGCGTGCGCAAGGTCAACATCGACACGGATCTGCGGCTAGCCTGCGTCGCCGAATTCCGGCGTGTCGCGCATACGAAACGCGACGAATTCGATCCGCGCAAGTTCCTGAAACCCGCGATGGACGCGATGCGCGATGTATGTCGGGCGCGGTTCGAAGCGTTTGGAACGGCGGGCAACGCCTCGAAGATCAAGGTCATCCCGATGAGCGACATGGCAAGGCGCTACGCGTCCGGCGCGCTCGACCCTCAGGGCGCGACGAAGAGCGCCGCCTGATCGAACGGATATGCGCGGAACGCGCGACAATCATGGAGAGACGAAGATGGACCAGTCAAACCGCTACGCCAATCTGGATCTTAAGGAAGCCGATCTCATCGCGGGCGGCCGCCATGTGCTGTGCGCCTACATCATGAAGCCGAAGGCCGGTTACGGAAATTACATCCAGACCGCCGCGCATTTCGCCGCCGAGTCCTCCACCGGCACGAATGTCGAGGTCTCGACCACCGACAATTTCACCAAGGGCGTCGACGCGATCGTCTACGAGATCGACGAGGCGAAGGAGATCATGAAGATCGCCTACCCGATAGAACTGTTCGACCGCAATATCATCGACGGGCGGGCGATGATCGCCTCGTTCCTGACGCTGACGATCGGCAACAACCAGGGCATGGGCGACGTCGAGTACGGCAAGATGTACGACTTTTACATGCCGCCGGCGCTGCTGCGCCTGTTCGACGGGCCGGCGACGACGATCAAGGATCTCTGGCGCGTGCTCGGCCGCCCAGTGGTCGACGGCGGCTTCATCGTGGGCACGATCATCAAGCCGAAGCTCGGCCTGCGGCCCGAGCCGTTCGCGCGCGCGTGCTACGATTTCTGGCTTGGCGGCGATTTCATCAAGAACGACGAGCCGCAAGGCAACCAGACTTTCGCGCCGTTCAAGGAGACGGTGCGCGCTGTCAATGACGCGATGCGCCGTGCGCAGGATGCGACCGGCCAGCCGAAACTGTTCTCGTTCAACATCACCGCCGATGACCATTACGAGATGATCGCGCGCGGCGAGTATATTCTCGAGACGTTCGGCGAGAACGCCGATCATGTCGCCTTCCTCGTCGACGGCTATGTGGCGGGCCCCGCCGCGATCACCACGGCGCGGCGCAATTTCCCCAAGCAATATCTGCACTACCATCGCGCGGGCCATGGGGCGGTGACCTCGCCGCAGTCCAAGCGCGGCTATACGGCCTTCGTGCTCGCGAAAATGTCGCGCCTGCAGGGCGCGTCGGGCATCCATGTCGGCACGATGGGCTATGGCAAGATGGAAGGCGAAGCGAGCGACCGGATCGCTGCGACCATGATCACGCAGGACAAGGCGCAGGGGCCATTCTACGCGCAGGACTGGCTCGGCATGGCCCCGACGACGCCGATCATCTCTGGCGGCATGAATGCGCTGCGCATGCCGGGATTTTTCGAGAATCTCGGTCATTCCAACCTGATCATGACGGCGGGCGGCGGCGCCTTCGGCCATGTCGACGGCGGGGCGGCGGGCGCCATCTCGCTGCGCCAGGCCGAACAGTGCTGGAAGACCGGCGCCGATCCTGTCGAATTCGCGCGGGATCATCGCGAATTCGCGCGCGCCTTCGAGAGCTTCCCGCACGACGCAGACGCGCTCTATCCGGGCTGGCGCGAGCGCTTGCATGTGAAGGCGGCGTGAGCCATTTAATCCGGCGCGCGGCGCAAGGCCGCGCGCCCATTTTCGCGTGAGGGGACAGCAGTATGAGCTTCGACCGATCGATCAAGATCGCCCCGTCGATCCTCTCGGCGGATTTCGCCGCTCTCGGCGCGGAATGCCGCGCGATCGAGGCGCAGGGCGCGGAATGGGTGCATGTCGACGTGATGGATGGGCATTACGTGCCCAACATTACGATCGGGCCGGCCGTCTGCGCGGCGCTGCGCCCGCACATCAAGGGCGTGATGGACGTGCATCTGATGATCGCGCCGGCCGATCCCTATATCGAGGCCTTCGCCACGGCGGGCGCCGACATCATCACGGTTCACGCCGAAGCGGGGCCGCATCTCGACCGCTCGCTGCAGCTCATCCGCTCCTTCGGCAAGAAGGCGGGCGTTTCGCTCAATCCCTCGACGCCGGAAAATGTCATTGAATACGTGCTCGACCGGCTCGATCTCGTGCTTGTCATGAGCGTCAATCCGGGGTTTGGCGGGCAGAGCTTCATTCACAGCCAGGTGGACAAGGTTCGCCGCATTCGCTCGATGATCGGCGAGCGGCCGATCCATCTGGAGGTGGATGGCGGCGTGACGCCAGAGACCGCGCCGCTGGTGGCCGCCGCCGGCGCCGATGCGCTGGTCGCGGGTTCCGCCGTGTTCAAGGGCGGCTCGGTCGACAATCCCGGCGTCTACGGTCGGAATATCGCGGCCATTCGCGCAGCGGCCGAAGCCGCGCGACGCAAGGCCGCGGCCTGACGGGCCACACATCCGGCGAACTGCAAAGAAAAGGGGCCGCACCTTTCGGTGCGGCCCCTTTTCTTGTCGGGAACAGCGGCGCTTCGCGCCGCCGTCTCGAGATCAGCGCCTGTTCGCGATCAATATTTGCTCGCGATCAATACTTGGCGACAACCGGGCGCGGCTTGTCGCCGAACTTGTAGGAGACGCCGAGCGAGCCTTCGAACTGGTGCATCGACAGCGTGATCGAGCGCGCGATGTTGTAGCCGAAGGGCGTCATTTCCGGACCCGTCACCGTCTTGGTCGGCACGACGCTCATGGCGAGGTCGAAGGTCAGGTTCTCGGTGTACTTGTAGCCGAGGCCAGCCGTGATGTGATCGGTGACGACGCCGGGCGCGAGGATGTTGAAGGTGACCTGATCCCAGCGCACGGGGTTGGTGTTGTGCGCATAACCCGCGCGCAGGGCGAGCTGCGGCGTCACGCGCCATTCGGCGCCCACCGTGTAGACGTCGACATCGCGCCAGCCGAAGCCGGGGCCGCCGGGCGCGCCGAGCAGGCCGCCGGGGCCGGCCGGAACGACGAAGGGCACGATGATGCTTGCGCCGCTGTTGGCGATGGCCGGAACGCCGCGATAGAAGATGTGCTTGTATTCCGCCATCACCGTCAGGGTCGGCAGAACGTCGAAGGCGACGCCGGCCGTGATATTGGCGGGAATGTTGAACTTGCCGCCACCTGCGAACAGACCCGCGTACTTCTTGAAGGCGGTCATCCACAGCGGCGTCTGGCCGCTGACGCCCACGCGCAGCGAGGGGGTGATGTTCCACTGGACGCCGGCGCGCAGGCCGCCGCCGTAGGACATGTCAACGCCATTGTTCGTCAGGTGGAACGGATCGGACGAGAAGGTCTGGAGAAAGCCTGGAGGGAAGAAGCCGCCGAACGGAAAGCCGAACTGACCAAGACCCTCCGCCTTGAACATCTGCACGGCGAGGACCGGCGCGACGCCGACCGAGACCGGGCCGAAGCGCTTGGCGAAGCCGGCGCTCAGGAACATCTGCTTGAGATCGACGCCGGCGTTTCCGCCGCAGTAGACGCCGCCGGCGCAATTGGGCGTCGGGAAGGTGTTGAGCACGTTCTGATAGGTCGTGTTCATGCCGCCATTGCCGAACATGGCGACGCCCCAGGCCGTATCGCCATCGATCGGCATGGAATAGGCGAAGTGCGGCATCAGGAAGTAGTTCTCGATGCTGTCGATGCGCGTCGTCTGCGGAATGAAGGCGCCGGGCGCGATCAGGCCGCCGGGGCCGTTCGCGCTATAGCCGCGGAAAGGCATGAACAGCGTAACGCCGCCGGTGATCATGTGCGGCAGATCGACGAGGCCGGCCGGGTTGATCGAAAGCGCCATCGCATCCTGCGGATTGGCGACGCCGGCGCCAGCTTCCGCCTTCTGCACCGTGCCGTAGCCCGCCTGGAAATAGCCTTCCGTCGCGAAGGCCGGGGCGGCGAGGGCCGTCGAGGCCAGCGCGAGCGCGCCGATGAGGCTACGGGTCGGATTGAAATTCATGCGGGGCTCCCTCTGGCCTTCGAGGCCTTTATATTCGAGCATCATTATATGAAGGACTGAGGTTGTCAGGATTGCTGTATTCGCGGGCGGGTGACAAGCGCGCGCGTGAAGCGCGCGCCGTATTCATTCAACAAAGATCGATCGTGACACTAAAAAGCCACATATGCGTATTTGCGAATTGACGCGGCGCAGCAAGGGTTTCCGGAGATTGCGATCGGCGCGCGCAGTAAAAAAAAAGCCGGGCGCTTGGCCCGGCTTGTTCATGTGGTGTGCTTCGCTTCAACCGGTGTGCTTGATCAGGAAGCGATAGACGCCGCCGTCGGCGGTGGATTCGACGAGTTCGTTGCCGGTCGTCTTGCAGAAGGCCGCGAAGTCGGCGACCGAGCCCGGATCGGTGGCGAGAATTTCCAGCGTGCCGCCGCGCGGCACTTCTTTCAGTGTTTTCTTGGCGCGCAGGATCGGCAGCGGGCAATTCAATCCCTTGGCGTCGAGAGTCTTGTCGGCCATATGCAGTTTCCTCCCTTGTCAGTGCGGACGCGACAGCATCCGTTGTCTCAGATGTACAGATTGATGTGCGACTTCAGCGCCTGTTCCATGTAGGTCGCGGCGCCGCCGAGCTTCACGCCCTCGATCATGTCCTCTTTCTTGAACTCGAAGAGGTCCATCGTCATCTGGCAGGCGATGATGTTGATGTCGGATTCGACGGCCGCCTCGCGCAATTCCTCGATAGAGGCGACGCCCTTCTTCTTGATCATGTCCTTCATCATCGCGGTCGCGCCGGCTTCGACGCCCGGCAGCATGCCGACGAGATTGGGCATGCCCATGTGCATGCCCATCATCGGCATTTTCATCGCGGGATTGCCGAGCGGCGAGACGGCCAGATCGAGCTTCTTCTTCAGAAGCGAGAGGCCGTAGAAGGTGAAGAACATGGTGACGTCGACGCCCATAGCGGCGGCCGTCGTGCCCAGGATGAAGGGCGGGTAGGCCCAGTCCAGCGTGCCCTTGGTGACGATGATGGTCATCGATTTGGCGTTGACGCCGTTGTTTTCGGCTTCCGACATATTGTCCTCCCGGCGCTTCGCGCGGCTACGTCAGTTTCTCACATCTTATAATATTCGAATAGGTCGGTCTATCCGTCAGGCGGTGCGACCGTAGTAGATCATGCTGGCGTGCGTGGCCTCGGCGAAAAACAGCCAACGTTCGACGGCGACGCCGACGCCGGCGCTCAATGTGGCCAGTATTCCCATTGCGATCGCCAGAGACGGGCCGCTCCACAGCGCCAGGGCCAGCAGGGCGAGCGGGACGACGAAGAGCGCAAGCGCCGCAACGATTCGCAGGCGACGGGCATGCTTGCGGGCGACCGCATAACCCATTTCGCGCATGATGAAATTCTCTTCCGTATGCGGCATTTCGAGCAGGCGCACCTCGCCGAACCGGTCGAGGCCGGTCGCCGTGCCGAGCGTCGAGCGCGGGCGCTCGGTGTCGATCTGGCGCCAGTAGGCGAGTTTGATCGCAAGGCCGAGCGCGAGCAGCACGACGGCGAGCGTCGCGAAAGCCGGGCGATAGACGCCGAAAAGGGCGGAGATCGTCACCAGAAGAATGGCGCCGGTCGCCAGACCCAGAACGAGATAGGCCGGCAGGGTGAGCGCATTATTCCATTGCCGGATGGTCTTGAGGCTCGCGTAGATCATCGCCGTGCAGCAGACCGTGACGAAGGCCATGACGGCCGTCGCCGCGCCCGCCCAGGCGAAGGGGCCCGATGTGTCGTTGAGGAAGACCCATCCGATCCCGAAGATCGCGATCGGCGCGAAGGCGGCGATTGCCGCCACGCCCTCGCGAGCCAGCCACGACGAGCGCCATTGCGTGAAGGCGCGCGCCGCGCGCTCCGGGCGGCCGAGGTGGAAGGTCGAGGACAGAAGGCCGGCGACGACCAGCGCGAGGCCGAGGCCTATGCCGACGAAGCCGAGCCATGTGTTAGCTGGCAGGACGCCAGCCGCGCCGAAGACCGCGAGCAGGGCGAGCAGGCCATAGCCCGCGCCCGAGGCCGTAGTGAAGAGAATGACGGAATAGGCGGGATGCATGAGCTTGCCTCAGCGGGACAGGACGCGATCGACCCAGCGCAGGAATTTTCCGGCGCCGGCGAGATCGGGAGCAGGTTCGAGTTTCTTCGGCGCGCCATTGGCGCCATTGCCGGGGCGTGGCGGCAGATATTTGCTGGTCGGGCGATAACCGGTCTCGGGCATGAGATCGAAGCCGCCGCGCTCGCGCACGAGTTGTGAGACCTTCGAATCGGGATCGGCGAAATCGCCGAAGTGCCGCGCCTTGGACGGACAAGTCGCCACGCAGGCCGGGACCCGATCGCCCTCGGGCAGATTCTTGTTGTAGATCTTGTCGATGCACAGCGTGCACTTCTTCATGACGCCGACGTCTTCGTCATATTCGCGCGCGCCATAGGGGCAGGCCCAGGAACACAATTTGCAGCCGATGCACTTGTCGTGATCGATGAGGACGATGCCGTCCTCCGCGCGCTTGTAGGAGGCGCCGGTCGGGCAGACCGTGACGCAATCCGGCTTCTCGCAATGCAGGCAGTTCTTCGGGAAATGCACGGTGCGCGCGGAAGGCCCCTGGCCGCCGACCTCGTAGGTGAAGACGCGGTTGAACCAGACGCCGCGCTGCTCGGCCTGATAGGCGTTGACGTCGGTCAGCGGCGCGGAATGGCCCGATGTGTTCCACTCCTTGCAATTGGTCGCGCAGGCGTGACAGCCGACGCATGTGTCGAGGTCGATGACGAGGCCGAGGCGCTTGTCGCCGGTTACGGTGGGAAGGCTGGTCATTGGGTCTCTCCGCCTCAGCGCTTCTTCTGCGCGAGGCGCGCGCCATAGTCGTTCAAGGTCGGCGCGGGCTCGACGCCCGGCGGACGCGGCAGATCGGGGAATTGCGGTTCGCTCACCTCGGCGCCCGGCTCGCATTTCTCGATGCGCACGCGCAGGTCGAACCAGGCGGCCTGGCCCGTCACCGGATCGGAATTCGACAGGCGTCGACCGTCCATCTCCGGCGGCAGCAATTCGCTGATGAGATGGTTGAGCAGGAAGCCCTTCTTCGCCTCCGGCGCATCGGGCGCGAGCGTCCACGAGCCCGCGCGCTTGCCGATCGCGTTCCAGGTCCAGACCGTTTCGGGGTTCACACCCTCCATGGTCTTGATCTGCACCTTGATCGAGCCGTTGTGGCTCGTCACGCGCACCCAGTCGCCGTCCGCGAGCCCGATCTCCCTAGCTTTCACCGTCGAGACGTAGAGCTTGTTGCGGCCGAGGATCTGACGCAGCCAGGCGTTCTGCGAGCCCCAGGAGTGGTACATGATCATCGGGCGCTGCGTCAGCGCGTGCAGCGGATAGGCCTGCTTGTCGACCATCTGCTCTTCGAAAGGCTCGTACCAGATCGGCAGCGGGTCCATCGTCGCCTTCAGCCGCTCGCGCATGTTGTCGGGCGGCTGCACGTCGCCGTGGCCTTCCGCCGCGAGACGGAATTTCTGCAAGGGCTCCGAATAGAGCTGCAGCACGATCTGGTCCGTCGAGCCGATGAAGCCCATGTGCTTGGCGAATTCGAGATAGGACTTGTTCGCGAATTTGAAGAATTTTTGATCTGGCGACAGCTCGTGGTGCCAGAAGCATTCGTGCTCGATATAGGCGTCGAGCTGGTTGGAATTGGCTGCGCCGCGGCCATGCTGGTCGCCGTTCTCGCCGCGCCAGCCGGCCAGCGGGCCGATGCCGGGCGAACGTTCGTGGTTAGCGATGTAATCTGGATAACCGCCGGGAAATTTCGCGCTGCCGTCTTCCTTGGTCATGCCCGGCAATTTCAGCCGCGCGCCGAGATCGAGCAGCACGGTCTGGAACGCGCGCACGTCGCGGTCGGGCTGAACGATCGGCTGACGGATCGCGTCCGCGGGACCGTCAGCCTCGCAGATCGGGCGGTCGAGCAGCGAAATGCAATCCCAGCGCTCGAGATAGGTCGTGTCGGGCAGGACGAGATCGGCGTAGGACACCATCTCTGAGGCATAGGCGTCAGAATAGATGATGCGCGGGATCTTGTACTCGCCGGTCGACGCATCCTTGTCCGTGAGCATCTCCATGACGCCCTTGGTGTTCATGGTCGAGTTCCACGACATGTTGGCCATGTACATGAACAGCGTGTCGATCGGGTAGGGATCGCCCTTCCACGCATTGGTGATCACCATGTGCATCAGGCCGTGCGAGGCGACCGGCGCCTCCCAGCTGTAGGCCTTGTCGATGCGCACCGGCGTGCCGTCGGCCTCGAGCTGCAGGTCTTCCGGTCCGGTGGTGAAGCCGAGCGGCATGCCGCCCAAGGGCTTCATCGGCGCATAGCCCTTGCCCGAGGGCTTCGGCGCCGGCGGAATGGGTTTCGGGAAGGGCGGCTTGAAGCGGAAGCCGCCGGGGCATTCGACGGAGCCGAGCAGCACTTGCAGGAAGTGGATCGCGCGGCACGTGTGGAAGCCGTTGGAATGAGCGGAGATGCCGCGCATCGCGTGCATCGCCACGGGGCGACCGATGAACTTGTCGTGCTTGCGGCCGGCCCAGTCCGTCCATTCGACATCGAGCGTGATCGACTGGTTGAAAGCGACGTCCGCCAGCTCGGCCGCGATGCGGCGGATCTGGTCGGCGTCGATCCCGCATTGCGCGGCGACCGCGTCCGGGCTGTAGCGACCGTCCATGTAGCGCTCGGCGATGAGCTGGAAAGCCGGAACCGCCTTGCGGCCGTCGGCGAGCGTGACTTCGCCGACGATGGACGGCGCGATGTCAGCGCGCTTGGCGCTCGCCAGCGTCTTGGTCGTCTGGTCGAAGCAGAGCGGATCGCCGTTGGCGTCGCGCGCGAACAGGCCGTTGTCGGCCGCGCCCGGCGCCTGGATGACCAGCCAGGGCGCATTGGTGTAGCGCACGAGATAGTCGAGATCGATCTTGTCGGCGTTCAGCAATTCGTGGATCAGCGCGAGCACGAATAGACCGTCGGTGCCGGGGCGGATGCCGATCCATTCGTCGGCAACAGCCGAATAGCCGGTGCGCACGGGGTTTACCGAGACGACCTTGGCGCCACGGCCCTTCATCTTGCCGAGGCCGGTCTTGATCGGGTTGGAATCGTGATCCTCGGCGACGCCGAAGATCATGATGTATTTCGAGCGATCCCAGTCGGGTTCGCCGAATTCCCAGAAGGAGCCGCCGATCGTGTAGAGGCCGGCGGCAGCCATGTTGACCGAGCAGAAGCCGCCGTGCGCGGCGAAGTTCGGCGTGCCGTATTGCATGGCCCACCAGCCCGTCAGCGACTGGCTCTGGTCGCGGCCGGTGAAGAAGGCGAGCTTTTTCGGATCGGTCTTGCGGATATTGCCGAGCCATTCGGTCGCGAGCGAGAGCGCTTCCTCCCATTCGATCTCGACGAATTCGCCCTTGCCGCGCTCGCCGACGCGCTTCAGCGGCTTGCGCAGGCGCGCGGGCGAATAATGCTGCATGATGCCGGATGAGCCCTTGCCGCACAGGACGCCCTTGTTGACCGGATGGTTCTTGTTGCCCTCGATGTAACGGATCTGGCCGTCTTTCACGTGAACCTTGATGCCGCAGCGGCAGGCGCACATGTAACAGGTCGTGTATTTCACCTCGTCGGCGACTTCAGGCGAAAGCTCGATCACGGGGTCTTTGAGCATATCTTGGCGGTTCCGGTCTTGCGTATGTGTGTCTGACGAAGCGTTCGGCGTTGGATCAGTTGGCGACGGCGCGCTCGGTGTCGTCCTCGTCGTCGTCGTCGCGCGGCTCCTGCTTGCCGAGCCGCGCGCATTCGACGAAGACGCGCAGCTTGCATTCCTTGCAGACCTCGTAATCGAGGTGACGATAGACCTCGCGCAAAGCGGCGGTCTTGGATTGATACATGTTCTTGCGGCCGATCATTTCGGCGTATTCGCCGCGCGAGAGAAACTCCGACGCGCGTTCCTTCAGGCGGATGAGATAGAGGCCGCCGCCGCGCGCGCGCAGCTTGCGCGCCTCCAGCGCCAGCGCCTCGGCGCCCGCGAGATCGATGAAATTGACGCCGGTCATGACGATGGCGATCTGCTTGCAGTTCGGCGCTTCCGCCTCGACCTTGCGCATTGCGTCGCGGAAGCTCGCCACCGCTCCGAAATAGAGGGCGCCGTCGAGACGCAGCAGATGGAATTGCGGGCATTCCGGCAGGTCCGGCCGCACGTCGGTGAACTTGCGGCTGGCGCTCATCGGATCGGGCACGCGGCGCCGCAGTTCAGGTACTGAGGTGCGATAGAGGAAGATCAGCAGCGACAGCGCGACGCCGACGAAGATCGCCATCTGGATGTGGATGAAGAGCGCGGAGGCGATGGTGATGAAGAACACCCAGCGCTCGGCGCGGCTCATGCGCCAGATATTGGCGATCGAGCGGCGGTCGATCAGGCCCCAGCCGATCATGACGAGCGAAGCCGCCATCGCCGATTTCGGGAGATAGGCGGCCAGCGGCGCTGCGAAGACGAGAAGCCCGAGCAGGATCACGCCCGCGGACATGGCGGCGAGCGGCGTCCGGGCGCCCGATTCGTAGTTGAGCGCGCTGCGGTTGAACGAACCGGAGACGACATAGCCGGAGAAGAACGGCGCGGCGATGTTCGCCAGTCCCTGGCCGACGAACTCCTGGTTGATGTCGAGATCCTGCTCGGTGCGCGTCGCCAGCGCGCGGCCGATCGAGACGACTTCGTTGAGTGCGGAAATCGCGACGGCCAACGCCGTGGGCAGCAGGATACGCCAGGTGTGCGGGTCGAAACTCGGCGACGACAGCGGCGGCAGATGCGAGGGCAGGGCGCCGACGACGGCGGCCGAGCCCGGCTTCCAGAAGTTGAGCGCCGCCGCCACCAGCCCACCGACCAGCAGCGCCGGCAGCATGTAGGGAATGCGCGGCAGGAATTTTCGCGCCGCCACGCCCGCGCCGAGCGTGGCGAAAGCGACGCTCGTCTCGGTCAGCGAGATCGTCGGCAGCGCTTCGACGGTCTGCCAGACCGCGAACAGGAAATCATGGCTGGAAGGAACCTTAAGCCCGAAGAACTTCGCCGATTGCGTCGCGATGATGAGCATGCCGACGCCGGCCGTGTAGCCGATCACCACGGAATGCGAGATGAAATTGACGATGACGCCGAGCTTGAAGACGCCGAGCGCCAGTTCGATCAGGCCCGTCATGATCGCCAGCGTCATGGCGAGCTGGACGTAGTCGGTCGTGCCGGGCGTCGCGAAGGTGGCGAGCGAGGCCGCCAGAACGAGCGAGGCCGTCGTGGAGGGGCCGGCGACCAGATGCCACGACGACCCGAAGAGGGCGGCCACGATCGTGGGCACGATCGAGGCGTAGAGCCCGTATTGCGGCGGCATTCCCGCGATGGTCGCGAAGGCGACGCCCTGCGGCAGCACGACGATGGCGCCGGTGAGCCCCGCCAGAAGGTCGGCGCGCGTCGTACGCCCGTTGACCAGCGGCGCCCACCGCAGGAACGGGAGAAAATTCGCAAGTCTCGCTTGCGGTGACGACGTGGCGAAGGAGAAGGCCATCGGCTCTACCGGAACAATTGCCCGACGGCCCAGACGCCTTCGGGCATTGGATCGTGCAGCGGGGGCGGCGCACACCGCCGCCCGCGCCGTCCCGGATCAGTCGGTGACGACCTGCTTCAGCTTGGAAATACCGAGCATGTTGAGCGCGGCGGTCTCGTAGAACGGCTCGCTCTCGCCCTTGCGCATCTTGCGGATGAAGTACTTCTCGAAGGCGATCTTGGCCGCGTGCACCCATTTGCCGGACGAGGCCCAGTTGACGTTGCGCGGCGGCATCTGCGGCTGCGCCACGAAGGCGACGCCGGAATCGCCGAAGTCGGCGAGGCAGACCGCATTCCAGGTGCCCTGATGCTTCGGCGGCTGTCCGCGCAGCATGGCGCCGATGTTGAGCGCCGTGGCCGTGACCATGGATTCGATCATGAATCCCGTCTTCGGAACGCCGCAGGCGACGGGGGTCGGGCCCATCGGCGGGATGGCGACGCAGACGCCGACCGAGAACACGTTCTTGAAGGTCGGGTTCTGCTGGTGTTTGTCGACGATCACGAAGCCGCGCGGATTGACGAGGCCTTCAATGCCCATCAGCGGCTTGATGCCGCGGAAGGCCGGCAGCATCATCGAGAAGCCGAAGGGCAGTTCCGAGGCCGCCTTCACAGAGCCGTCGGGATTCACTTCCTCGACGTGCATCTTGCCGTCCTCGACCTTCTTCACGCGGGTCGAGGTCATCCACTTGATGTGATGCTCGCGCATCTCGCTTTCGAGCAGGCCCTTGGTGTCGCCGACGCCGTCGAGGCCGAGGTGGCCGATATAGGGTTCGGCGGTCACGAAGGTCATCGGCACCTTGTCGCGGATCTTGCGGCGGCGCAGTTCGGTGTCGAGGATGAAGGTGAACTCATAGGCCGGGCCGAAGCAGCTCGCGCCCTGCACCGCGCCGACGATGATCGGCTTCGGATTCTTGCAGAACTCCTCGAAAGTGACAGACGCCTTCAGCGCATGATCGACGTGGCAGATCGAATTGGTGAAGCCGCCGTGCGGGCCCAGGCCCTCGATTTCGTCAAAGGCGAGCTCCGGGCCGGTCGCGATAACGAGATAGTCGTAGGCGAGTTTCGAGCCGTCCTCGAGCTCGATCGAATTTTCCTGCGGCGAGACCTTGGAAACCGGAACGGGTTTGAAGTTGATGCCGCGGCGCGCGAAAGTCGGCGCGAGATCGACCTGGATGGCTTCTCGCGTGCGCCAGCCGACGGCGACCCAGGGGTTGGACGGAACGAAGTGATAGACCGGATCCTTGGTGACGACCGTGAGGTTGTCCTCCGGACGCATCTGATCCTTCATTTCGTAGGCCATGATCGCGCCGGCGAGGCCTGCGCCCATAATCACGATTTCCGCCATGTCCGTCCCCGTTCCCTGACTTGCTTCGTTGCGATGACGTCGGGCTTTCGCTCCAGCGTCGTGTTGTTCTTGTATCGCCCGACGTCGCGAACCCGCGGAGAATAACGCGATCTTCGCCCCTGTCGCCAACGTCCGCAGACGGCGCGCAGTAAGATCGCGGGCCGCGCCTCGTTTCAAAATTCATTATATTCGAGTATCATGATTTGTCCAATTGTTTGTCGTCAAGTTCCGGCCGCGCGGCCGCGCTAAATTGCTGCGCTGCAAGAAGAACGGGAGGAGCCAGATCATGGGCGAACCGGCTGTCGACGCCGAAGGCTATCTGATCGATCCGGAGGACTGGAGCGAGGCATGGGCCGTGCGCGCGGCCAATGCGCTCGGCATCGACATGAGCGAGGAGCATTGGTCCGCAATCCGCTTCATGCGGGCGTTTCGCGACGAACATCAGGTCTCGCCCGATGTGCGCTTCGTGATGCGGCATCTGACGGATTTCCACGGCGCGGCGCGCAACAGGATCTTCGAACTGTTTCCCTATGGCTATGCCGGACAGGCCTGCAAGATCGCCGGCATGAAGCGCCCGCGCATCTGGAGCACAGGCTGAGGCGGTTGTCATACCTTCGACTCATGAGCGCGTGCGCCAGTGGATGTTTTGCTCGTTACCGCGAGCCGCGCCCTTCGAGCGGCTGGTAGAAGCCAGCCCGGTCCCAGAAGTTCGGCTCAGTGCATCCCAGACAGCCGTGGCCTGACTGGATCGGGAAGGAGACGCCGCCGTTCCATTTGCGCGTCGCGCAGATTCCGCGCGTCACCGGACCCTTGCAGCCGAGGTAATAGAGGCAATAGCCCTTGCGCGCGCCTTCGTCGTCAAAACTCTTCGCGAAAAGCCCTTCGCGATAGAAGGGGCGGCGATAGCAACGCTGGTGGATGGTCGCGGGGAAGAAGGCGACCGGCCGTTTGAGGCGATCGAGCTCCGGCGGTTTGCCGAAAGCGACGAGATGCGCGAGCACGCCGGCGATGGCCTCGGGAACGGGCGGGCAGCCGGAGACATTGATCAGCGGCTTGTCGGAGACGATCTCCTGCACGCCCACGGCGCCGGTCGGATTCGGCTTCGCCTTGGCGATGCCGCCGAAGGCCGCGCAGGTCCCGACAGCGACGATCGCCTTGGCGTCCCTGGCGAGCGCGCGCAGCATGTCGAGATTGGCGACGCCGGCGATGGTCGAGTAGAGGCCGCCGTCCTTCGTCGAGACGGCGCCGTCGACGACGAGGATGTATTTGCCCTTGTTCGCCGTCGCCGCGGCGTCGCGCGCCTGTTCGGCGGCGTCGCCGGAAGCCGCCTGCAATGTGTGGTGGTAGTCGAGCGAAACGACATCGAAGATCAGGCTTTCCAGCGTCGGCGAATAGGATCGCGACAGCGATTCCGTGCAGCCCGTGCATTCCTGGAAAGACAGCCAGACGACCGACTGGCGCGGAGTTTTCGCGAGCCCTTCGGCCATGGCGGAGGCGGCCGCCGCCGGCAGCGCAAGTAGCGAGCACATGGCGCTCGAAAATTGGAGGAGGGCGCGGCGCGAGACAGTTTGCGCCGGTTGTCCCGTGGATTCGATTGCGGGCGTCGACATTGCGCGCCCTCCGTCGTTGTTCGGCCCATCGAGAAGTTGGGAAGCGCATCGCCGCCCCGCAATGCGCTCGCGCTGCGGCGTTTGCGCGCATGATGACGTGATGCGCGCGTTGCGGTCAGGACGGCGAGTCGGGGCCAGCCCATGCGCCGAGCGCGGCCGCGACTTCGCGCGCGCGTTCGGGGTCGAGATCGAGCGTGGTGAACCTGCGCCCCTCGCGGATCGTCACGCGCAGGATGCGCATGCCTGTCTCGAAGCGCAGTTCCTCCATGCGCAACTCGCGGCCGTAGGGCGCCTGGATGGTCTCCAGCTTTGTGCGTTCCGGCTCGGTCATTCGCGCTTGCGCTCCGCCTGGTAGAAGACAATTTCCAGCCGCGTCTCCCACTTCGGCGGCGTATCAGGATATTCCGGCTTGATGTCCATATAGAGATGGATCTCGCCGTCGCGCGCCGCCTGCGCGACGTGTTCCTCGAGCTGCTTGAAGCTCGTCGTCTCCGGATGGGCGATCATGATTTCGCTGACATAGACCATGTTGTTACCCCTGCGCCTTCAGGCGATGAGTCCGTGATAGCGGATGCGGTAGACGAGCCGTCCGCCGCTCGAGCCTTCGGCAAAGCCGGTGCGGTCGTGCAGCACATTGTTGCAGACGAGCCCCATGCCTGGTCGCATGCGCGTCGATAGAGTGAGCGTCTCGTCGACGAGGATGCGGGAAAGCGCGGCGACGGCGCGTTGCGTGGCCGCGTCCTCGCGCCAGGCGATCGAACGCGTTCGGGCGGTATAGCGCATGCCGAGCGCGCCTGTGCGCGGGTCGATGTAGAAGACAGGCCCGACATTGACAGGCCGAACCTTGCCGTCCGGCTCGACATTTTCGGGAATGCTCATGGCTTCAGGATGCATGAGCGCCGCGATGTGGGCGGGGTCCTCGTCGCGCAGGCGGATGTAGGCGATCTCGTGATCGAGCAGGCGATTGTCGCCGCCGTCGGCGTCGCGCATGCAATGCAGCAGCATGGCCTGCACGGCGCGCTCGGGACCGTGGAAATTATAGTAGCCGTCCGTGTGCCAGGCGATCGGCCGGCTCGTATAGGGGATGTAGCCGAGGCGACCGCCCGTCTCGACAACCTCGATCGCCACTAGACCGTCATTGTCGCGCGAACGGTGATCCTCGACCGCGGTCAGGCCGAGCTGCGGGCCGAGCGCCAGGACAGCGGCCCGTTGCGCCTTCTCGTCGCGCGGCGTGCCCGCGAGGATGTAGATCGCCATGTTGGCGCGGGCGCAACGCTCTCGAATGGCGGCGTGCTCGAATGTCGTCAGCGCGGCGGGATCGGCGATGTCGACGAAAAGCTCCTCGACGGAGCGCGGGTAGGCGGCGAGCTTCCGCTCGCGCCAGGCGCGATAGGCGCCCTCGTCGTCGAGCGCAAATGGGCTGCCGCCCGACGCCACGACCTCTGCCCGCTGCAGGCTCGCGCCCGTCATGATATCCTCCCGCCGTCGCTCTCTCTGACCTGGCTCCGAAACAAAATGTTTCCACAAGTCGGCCAGAAGCGAAATTTCCTATTCTCATATTCGAATTTTTTGTTATTATGCGACCGTCACGTCCAAATGAAAAGTCCGAATCGTGTTTCCCGTCAAAGGATCACGCAGATCGAGGACAGCGACGGGGCTTGGGAGGCGCGCGACGGGAGGTCCGTCCATGCGCAACGCTGAAGGGAGCACAGTCATGTCGCACGATGAGGCGAACGGCGCGTCGACGCCGAAGGGCAAGCATCCGACGCCGTTGCTCGACGAACTCGAAAGTGGGCCCTGGCCGAGCTTCGTGACCGGCCTGAAGCGACTGCGCGATTCCGGCGACAAGCAATATGCGCCAATGATGAACGATCTGCTCGGCCAGCTCGAGCATTCCTACGAGACGAAGACCGGATACTGGAAGGGCGGCACCGTCTCGGTGTTCGGATATGGCGGCGGCGTCATTCCGCGCTTTTCCGAGGTCGCGAGCCAGTACCCTGCCTCGAAAGAATTCCACACGCTGCGCGTGCAGCCGCCGGCGGGCTACCACTACACGACCGGTCTGCTGCGCCAGATGTGCGACATCTGGGAGAAGCACGGCTCGGGCCTGATCGCCTTCCACGGCCAGTCCGGCGACATCATGTTCCAGGGCTGCTCGACCGAGAATGTGCAGAAGGCCTTCGACGATCTCAACGAGATCGGCTTCGACCTCGGCGGCGCGGGTCCCGCGCTGCGCACCTCGATGAGCTGCGTCGGCCATGCGCGCTGCGAAATGTCCTGCTACGACGAAGTGCAGGCGCATCGCACGGTCATCAACGAGTTCCTGGACGAAATGCATCGTCCGGCGTTGCCCTACAAGTTCAAGTTCAAGTTCTCGGGCTGCGGCAATGATTGCGTAAACGCGATCCATCGCGCCGACTTCGCCGTGATCGGCACTTGGCGCGACGACATGAAGGTCGACCAGGAAGAGGTGAAGAAATACGTCGGCCGCGTCGGCCGCAAATATGCGATCGACCATGTGATCGCCATGTGCCCGACGCGCGCGCTGAGCCTCAACGACGACGACACGCTCGACGTCGACAACAAGTCCTGCGTGCGCTGCATGCACTGCCTCAACGTCATGACCAAGGCGCTGTCGCCCGGCGACGATCGCGGCGCTTCGATTCTGATCGGCGGCAAGCGCGCACTGAAGGTCGGCGACCTCATGGGCACGATGATCGTGCCGTTCATGAAGCTCGATACCGAAGAGGATTTCGAGAAGCTCAAGGAATTCGCACGCAACCTGCTCGAATTCTTCGCCGACAACGCGCTCGAGCACGAGCGCATCGGCGAGACTATGGATCGCATCGGACTGCCCGCCTTCCTCGAGGCGGTCGGCATCGATCCAGATCCGAACATGGTCAATCATCCGCGCACCTCCTGCTACGTCCGCACGGACGATTTCGACGAGGAAGCGGAGAAGTATTTCGAGCGCAAGCTGCACAAGGACGCCTCGCGCGCCGCTGCGGAATAGGACGCAAGCAGGCTGCGGCGCTCGGCGTCGCGGCCTTGTCAGGGACTTTCGGGAGGAGTTCTCAAATGAATGTCGCCGTTCAGCCGCGTCGACCTGTCGAAACCGGCGTGCCGGATCCGTTTCCGTTCATGCATCCGGTTCTGAAGAAGAACTATGGCAACTGGGCCTGGCATGATCGCCTGCGTCCGGGCGTGCTGCATCACGTGTCCAAGAGCGGCGAGGAAGTGTGGACTGTTCGCGCCGGCACGCAGCGCCAGATGGACGTCTATACGATCCGTCTCCTGTGCGACATCGGCGACAAGTTCGCCGAAGGCCATGTCCGGTTCACCACGCGCTCGAACATCGAGTTCATGTTGAGCTCCGTCGACAAGGTCGAGCCGCTGATCGCGGCGCTGGAAAACAATGGCTTCCCTGTCGGGGGCACCGGCAATTCCGTGTCGATGATCTCGCACACGCAGGGCTGGCTGCATTGCGACATTCCGGGCACCGACGCGTCCGGCGTCGTCAAGAGCCTGATGGACATGATGCATCACGAGTTCACGCATGAGGAAATGCCGAACCGCGTGCGCATCACGACGTCCTGCTGCCAGATCAATTGCGGCGGGCAGGGCGATATTTCGATCAACGTGCAGTACACCAAGCCGCCGAAGATCAATCACGATCTCGTCTCCAAGGTTTGCGAGCGCCCGGCGGTCGTCGCGCGTTGTCCGGTGGCGGCGATCCGGCCGGCTATGGTCAATGGCGTGCCCTCGCTCGAAGTCGACGAGAAGAAATGCGTGTGCTGCGGCGCCTGTTATCCGCCGTGCCCGCCGATGCAGATCAATGGCCAGGATTCGACGAAGATCGCGGTCTGGGTCGGCGGCAAGCATTCGAACGCCCGTTCTAAGCCGACCTTCCACAAGCTGGTCGTCGCCAACCTGCCGAACAACGCGCCGCGCTGGCCGGAGGTCGAGGCGGTCGTGAAGAAGATCCTCTACGCCTACAAGGAGCACGGCCGCGACTACGAGCGGCTCGGCGAGTGGATCGAGCGCATCGGCTGGCCGCGTTTCTTCGAATTGTGCGATTTCGCCTTCACCAAGCATCACCTCGATACATGGACGGGCGCGCGCAAGACGATGAACATGTCGGCGCACGTGCACTTCTAGGGTTCAAGAATAGCCGGCAGGCGCGATAAGGGAGACGGGGCTTGCGTTTCGGGATTGTGGTCAACGAAGGGCCGTATACGCATCAGGCGTCGGATTCCGCCTATCGCTTCGCAGTGGCCGCGCTGGAGAAGGGGCACGAGATTTTTCGCGTCTTCTTCTACCATGATGGCGTCAACAACGGCACGCGCTACACCGTGCCGCCGCAGGATGATCGCAACCTGCAGAAGCTTTGGAGCGAGCTCGCCGAAAAGCACGGGCTCGACCTCGTCGTCTGTATCGCGGCGGCGCAGCGGCGCGGCATTCTCGACGCCAACGAGGCGAAGCGTCAGGGCAAGGACGGCGACAATATCGCGCCGGGCTTCCGTATCTCGGGTCTGGGCCAGTTGATCGAGGCCGGCATTCAGGCCGACCGTCTCGTCACGTTCGGCGATTGAGGGCGACATGTCGGACGAAAACAGAAAGAAATTTCTCTACATCAACCGCAAGGCGCCCTACGGCACGATCTACGCGCTGGAATCGCTGGAAGTGGTTCTGATCGGCGCGGCCTTCGAGCAGGATGTTAGCCTCGCCTTCATCGACGACGGCGTCTACCAGCTGATGGCCAATCAGGACACGGCCGCCGTCGGCATGAAGAATTTCTCGAAGACCTATCGCGCACTCGGCGATTACGAAGTGCGCAAGCTCTATGTCGAGAAGGAATCGCTGGCCGAACGCGGGCTGACCGCCGAAAACCTGATGCCGATCGTCTACGAGGACGAGGACGACGATTACGCCGAAAAGCCGTCTCTGATCTTCGTCGACCGGGCAGAAATGGCCGCGCTGATCCGGTCGCAAGACGTCATTCTGAGCTTCTGAGGGCGCGATGGGAACGCTGCACACGATCAACAAGTCGCCGTTCGAGCGCAATTCCTTCGCGACCTGCCTCGCCCATGCGAGCGCGGGCGATGTCATCCTCATGATCGAGGACGGCGTCGTGGGCGCCCGCAAGGGTTCGAGCTTCGCGCCGGCGCTTGCAGCCAAGCTCGCCAGCTGTGCAATCTATGCGCTGGGGCCGGATCTCGCGGCGCGCGGCATGAAGCCGGAAGACGTTCTGGAAGGCGTGAAGCTCGTCGATTATGCGGGCTTTGTCGACCTGACGACCGAGAAGGCGCGCGTCTGCGCGTGGCTGTGACGCCCGGTCCGGGCAATTGAAGCGGTATTAGAGCAGGAGGACCAGAATGAGCACGATGACTGCCTACGAGATCAACGGCCTTGTCGCCGAGCACGACGAAGAGGGCTACCTCAAGGATATCGGCCAGTGGACGCCGGAACTCGCCGAGCTGATCGCCAAGAGCGAGCAGATCGACATGACGCCCGACCACTGGGAAGTCGTGAACTTCCTGCGCGAATATTACGAGGAATACCAGATCGCGCCGGCGGTCCGCATCCTCGTGAAGGAAATGACCAAGAAGTTCGGCAAGGAGAAGGGCGACCAGAAGGCGCTCTACGCTCTCTTCCCGTACGGCCCGGCCAAGCAGGCGTGCAAGATCGCCGGCCTGCCGAAGCCGACCGGCTGCGTCTGACGCTTCACCGCGTCGTTTTTCGCGCGACAAAGCGCCAGGTCCCGACCGAAGAGGCGACAAGCCCGCGGCCGAGGGAGGACTCATGCTTACGGCGATCTTCGCGATCCTGTTCTATCTTGCGGCCGCCATCCTCCTCGTGGGGCTGGCGTTGCGCATCCGGCTCTATGCGAAGACGCCCGCGCCCTTGAAAATTCCCACGACGCCGGCGCCGATCACGCGCGGCGGCGTCGTCCTGCGGATGGCGCGCGAAGTCACGCTGTTCGAAAGCCTCTTCAAGTCGAACAAATGGACCTGGGCCTTTGGCTGGGTCTTCCACGTTTCGCTTGCGGTCGTGCTGTTCCGCCACCTGCGCTACTTCCTGCAGCCCGTGCCGGAAATCGTCGCCATCATGCAGCCGGTCGGCGTTCTCGCCGGATTTTCGATGGTGGCGGGCTTGCTGGCGCTGTGGGGCAGGCGGCTCGTCGTCGAGCGCGTCCGCTACATCACCGGACCGTCCGATCATCTGATGCTGGCGTTGCTGGTCATGATCGGCATCAGCGGGCTCAGCATGAAGTTCGTCGCACATACCGACATCGTGGCGGTGAAGGCGTTCTTTCTGGGCCTGATGTATTTCGACTGGAAGCCGTTGCCTTCCGACATCAACCTTCTCGTTCACCTGTCGCTGGTGCTGACGTTGATGATTGTCTTCCCGTTTTCGAAACTGCTGCACGCGCCCGGCGTGTTCTTCAGCCCGACCCGCAACCAGGCCGACGATTCCCGTGAGCGCCGCTATGCGCCGCGCGGTCTCCTGAAGCCGCAAGCCAAGGCCTGAGGAGAGACGCATGGCGGCCGTGTCGTCCGATTTCAAGCCGAAGGAAAGGGTCGTCGGCGACCCCATCGAGATACCGCAGATCGCCTGTGGCGCGATGGCGGAGTCGAAACCATTCGTCGCCAAAGCCGACCATAATGAGAAGCTCGGCTTCCCCGGCGAACTCGTGGAGGACTGGCACGACAAGGCGATCTTCCGTCTCGGCGAATTGCTGGAAAACAATCGCGCGCTGCGCGTCTACCTCGATTCCTGCGTGAAATGCGGCGCCTGCACCGACAAGTGCCACTACTTCATGGGCACCGGCGATCCCAAGAACATGCCGGTCGCACGCCAGGACCTGCTGCGCAAAGTCTATCGCCGCCATTTCACCTGGGCGGGCAAGGTCGTGCCTTGGCTGGTCGGCGCGGAGGACCTCACGAAAGAGGTGCTCGACGACTGGTATTCTTACTTCCACCAATGTTCGCAGTGCCGCCGCTGCTCGGTGTTTTGCCCCTACGGCATCGACACGGCCGAGATTTCCATGGCCGCGCGCGACATCATGGACACGATCGGCGTCGGCCAGAAATATTGCAACGAGATCATCGGCAAGGTCTTCAACATCGGCAACAACCTCGGCTTGCCGCCGAAGGCGCTGAAGAACACGCTGGAAGGTCTCGAGGAAGAGATCGAGGAAGAGACGGGCGTGCCCGTCAAACTGCCGCTGGACGTGCAGGGCGCCGACATTCTTCTGGTGACGCCGTCGGCCGACTTCTTCGCCTCGCCGCACATGGAAGGCCTGATCGGCTACGCCAAGGTCCTGCACGAGGCCGGCGTCTCATGGACGCTATCGACCTACGCGTCGGAGGCTGCGAACTTCGGCATGTTCGTCGGGTCGCAAGAAAACATGCAGAAGGTGGCGCAGCGTATCGCCAAGGCGGCGCGTGATCTCGGTGTCAAGCGTCTCGTGTTCGGCGAATGCGGCCACGCCTGGCGCGTCGCCTATTCGTTCCTCGACACGCTGGCTGGCCCCTTCGATTTCCTCGATCCGAACTATCCCGTTCCGCAGCACATCTGCGAGTTCACGAACGACCTGATCGAGAAGGGCAAGCTGCGGTTCGACAGGTCGAAGAACGACGAGTTCCGCCTGACCTTCCACGACAGCTGCAATGTCGCGCGCGCGTCGCGCATGGGCGACAAGCCCGGCGGCCAGTTCGAGATTCCGCGCGCGATCCTGCGGGCGACCTGCAACCATTTCTTCGACATGGCGCCGGAGACGATCCACGAGAAGACTCTGTGTTGCGGCGGCGGCGGCGGTCTGTTGACCGACGAGCTCATGGACGTGCGTGTGAAGGGCGCCCAGCCGCGCATGCGCGCGCTGAAGGAAGTCGCCGACGAGCACGGCGTGACGCACATGGCGGCGATCTGCGCGATCTGCAAGGCGCAGTTCTCGAAGATACTGCCGCAATACGGCTTCGAGATGGATGGCATCGTGAGCGTGCACCAGATGGTGTCCAACGCCATCCTGCTCACCGGTTCGACACAGGCGGAAGAGTTTGACGCGCAGCATCGGCCTGCCGATGCAACGGCGTGAGGAGACGGCGATGAACGACCAGAGCCCCAACACCAAGCCGACGCATCGCCGTTTCAAGAACGGCGAAAGCATGTGGGATTCCGTCGATCTCACGGCCAAGATTTTCCAGGCCGACAAGTCCTACAAGTGCCCGACCTACGTGCATCGTACGCCGCCGTGTCAGGGCGGTTGCCCCTCCGGCCACGACATCCGTGGCTGGCTGCAGATCGCGCGTGGCATGGACAAGCCGCCGGTCGCGGGCATGCCGTGGCAGCAATACGCTTTCGAGCGCATGGTCTCGGCCAATCCCTTCCCGGCGACGATGGGCCGCGTCTGCCCCGCGCCCTGCGAGGACGGCTGCAATCGCAACGAGGTCGACGATTTCGTCGGCATCAACGCGGTCGAGCAATATGTCGGCGACTGGGCGATCGAGAACGGAACGAGCCTGCCGGCGCCGCCCGCGCTATCCGGCAAGAAGATCGCGGTGATCGGCGGCGGACCGGCTGGTCTTGCGGCCGCATATTTCCTGCGCATGAAGGGTCATGCCGTCACGATCTTCGAGATGCACGAGAAGCTCGGCGGCATGATGCGCTTCGGCATTCCCGGCTACCGCACGCCGCGCGAAATGCTCGACGCCGAGATCGGCCGTATTCTCGCGCTCGACGGCGTGAGCGCGCGCACGGGCGTGCGCGTCGGCAAGGATGTGAGCGTCGAGGAGCTCGAGCGCGATTACGACGCCATCTTCTGGGGCATTGGCGCGCAGTCCGGTCGCCCGCTGCCCGTGCCGGGGGCGGATGCGGAGAATTGCATCACCGGCGTCGAATTTCTCGACGCGTTCAACCGTGGTTGGGTGTTTTCGACCGCGAAGAAAATCGTGGTCGTCGGCGGCGGCGATACGTCGATCGACGTCGCCTCGGTCGCGCGCCGCCTCGGCCATATCAACGCCACGCATCAGCACGACACGCATGACGCCTCGACCTTCGGCTACACGGCGCACGACGTCGCCGGCGCGTTGCGGCGCGAGGGCGCGGAAATCACGCTGACCTCGCTGTTCCCGATCGAGCAGATGACGGCGGCCGAGCACGAGCGTGAAGACGCCAAGCGCGAGGGCGTCGACATCCAGGGCGCGGTCATGCCGCTGGAAGTCGTAAAGGGCGAAGACGGCCGGGCCCGGGCGCTGCGCATGTGCAAGTGCACGATGAAGGGAACCGTGCCGCAGCCGATCGACGGCACGGAATACGAGATCGAATGCGACATGGTGATTTCCGCCATCGGCCAGATGGCGGACCTGTCGCAGGGGCTCGAAAAGCTCGACGGCGGACGCGGCGGCATCGCCATCGATCCCGTCTACAAGGTGCGCAAGCTCGACAAGCATTTCGCCGGCGGCGACGCCGTGCGTCCGCATCTGCTGACGACCGCCATCGGCCATGGCCGCGTCGCGGCGCAGACGATGGACCACTTTTTGGCCGGCGCGTTGGAAGAGAAGCGGCCGAAGGTCGACGTGCACCAGTTCAACCTGCTGGCCGAACTGCATGCGCGCAATCTCGATCCCTCGCCCTACGACCACACGCAGACGCGCGGGACGTCGGCAGCCAAGTTCGCAGTCCACAATTACGAGGACCGCTCGGCCACGCAGATCATCCCGCACAAGGATTTATTCAAGGGGCATTTCAACTTCGTCGAACGCAACAAGCGGCAGGAGCGTCATGTCTTCGCCGACAAGGTGATCGGCGATTTCGAGGAGCGCATCGTCCGTCTGACTGAAGAACAGGCGAAGAAGGAAGGCGAGCGCTGCATGAGCTGCGGCCTGTGCTTCGAATGCGACAATTGCGTCATCTACTGCCCGCAGACGGCGGTGGCGCGCGTGCCGAAGAAGGAGCGCGCGGTCGGGCGCTACGTGTATACCGATTATACGAAGTGCATCGGCTGCCACATCTGCGCCGACGTCTGCCCGACCGGCTACATCCAGATGGGCCTCGGGGAGTAAGCGATGGCCGCCGTCTCGCTGCGTCGCATTCTGCTTGCCGCGCTGGTGGTGGTCGGCGCCGCGCTCGGCCTGTTGAAGGCCGAGGCGGCCGACCGCACGCCCGTGCCGCAACCCGTCAAGCCGGCGACGGCGGAAAAATGCGTCGCGGATACGCAGTTCATGCGGCGCAACCACATGAAGATGTTGCTGCACCAGCGTGACGAAACGATGCACGAGGGTATCCGCACCAAGCAGTACAGCCTCGCCAATTGCGTGTCGTGCCACGCCGTGAAGGGCGCGGACGGCAAGCCTGTCGTCTATTCCGACCCGAAGCATTTCTGCCGCACATGCCACAGCTATGCGGCGGTGCGGATCGATTGCTTCGAGTGCCATGCCTCGCGGCCGGAGGAGAAGGCGAAGGCTGCGGACGCGAGCGCGGGTTCTCGCGATGCGGCCCTGTCCGCGCTGTCGGCGCATGTCGCGGAGATGAAAAGATGAGCGACGGCGGAAACGACATGATCGCGCCCGATCGCCGCGCGCTGCTGAAAAGCGCCGTGGGCCTCGCCACGACGACGATCGCGCCGGGCGTCACCCTCTACGCCTTTGGCGTAGCGGAAGTCGGAGCCAAGCCCGCCGACCAGGCCGTTACCTCGGCCAAGCGCTGGGGCCTGCTGATCGACATCAACAAATGCCCGCCCGGTTGCGACAAGTGCGTGACCGCCTGCAGCGAGGAGAACGGCTGGAAGTCGAGCGGGCATCCCGAGACCGACGCGCAATGGATCCGCAAGGTGACGCTGCGCGATCCGCGTACGGGTGTGAAGCGCGAGGCGCCGGCGATGTGCCAGCATTGCGCGAGCCCGCCCTGCGTCGACGTGTGCCCCACCGGCGCGTCCTTCAAGCGCGCCGACGGCATCGTTCTGGTCGACAAGCACATCTGCATCGGCTGCCGCTATTGCATGATGGCCTGTCCCTACAAGGCGCGCTCCTTCGTGCACGAGGAGCACGACGATCAGAAGGTGGAAGCGCCGCGCGGCAAGGGGACGGTGGAGAGCTGCACTTTCTGCGTCACGCGCGTGGACGCCGGCCGCATTCCGGCCTGTGTCGAAGCCTGCGCCGCCAAGGCCGGCGCCGCCATGACCTTCGGCGATCTCAACGATCCCGCCAGCGACGTCTCGAAGGCGCTGGCCTCGGGCGCAAGCGCGCAAATCCGCGCCGACCTCGGACTCGATCCGGGCGTGCGTTATCGCAATCTCTGACGGGCGGACAGCGATGGCCAAGGTAAAATTCCAGACGCTCGACGAGACCAGCGCCAGCTTCTGGGCGCTGGTCGGCCTGCATGTCGTTCTTGTCGCGCTGGGCCTCGGCGCCGCGCTCTACATGGAAGAGCACGGCCATATCGTCACCGGCATGAACAACCAGATCGTCTGGGGCCTGCCGCATGTCTTCGCGGTGTTCCTGATCGTTTCGGCGTCGGGCGCGCTCAATGTCGCCTCGGTTTCGTCGGTGTTCAACCGGCTCGCCTACAAGCCCTATGCGCGCCTCTCGGGCATTCTCGCCATCGCGCTGCTGGCGGGCGGGTTGGCCGTGCTCGTGCTCGATCTCGGCCGGCCGGAACGGCTGATCGTCGCGATCCTGAAGCACAATTTCAAATCGATCTTCGCCTGGAACATCTATCTCTACACGGGTTTCATGGCGATCGTGGCGGCCTATCTCTTCGCTATGATGGATCGGCGCGCCTCGCAGAACGCCACGCTCGGAAAGTCGATCGGCTGGCTCGCCTTCGCCTGGCGCCTCATTCTCACCACCGGCACCGGCTCGATCTTCGGCTTCCTGATTGCACGCGAACTCTACGATTCCGCGATTATGGCGCCGCTATTCATCTCCGCGTCCTTCCTCTACGGCCTCGCTTTCACCGTTCTCGTGCTGATCATGATGAGCAGCGAAACGCGCGCCGAGCTGATGACCGAGGAAATGATCGGCAAGTTCCGCGGCCTGCTGGCGATCTTCGCGCTGGCGACGCTGTTCCTGACCATCGTGCAGCACGTCACGCGGCTCTATTCGAGCGCGCATGTGGACGCCGAAATGTTCATCCTGCGCGACGGCGGCATTTACACGCTTATGTTCTGGGGCGGGCAGATCCTGCTCGGCACGCTGCTGCCGCTCGGCCTTCTGGCGGCGCGCGGCTTCGATAGCGGTCGGCGCGGACTGACGCTGACCTCGATGCTGTTCCTCGCCGGCGGTCTGGCGCAGATGTATGTCATCATCATCGGCGGCCAGGCGTTTCCGCTGAAGATTTTTCCGGGCTACGAGGTTTCGAGTTCCTTCGCCGACGGCGCGATCGGGCGCTATATTCCGACGCTGCCGGAGGCGCTGCTCGGGATCAGCGGTATCTCGATCGCCATGCTGCTGACGGCCGTCGCATTGCGCCTGCTGCCGTTCCTGCCGCAGGCCGCGCCCGAGAAAGCGTAAGGAGTTTCATGTTTCGCGAGCCGCATCCCTTCGCGCGCTTCGTCAACATCCTCGGTCGCGGCAAGTCTTTTTCGCGCGCGCTGACGATCGAAGAGGCGAGGGAGTCGATGGGCATGATCCTCGACGGACAGGCGCTGCCCGAGCAGATCGGCGCCTATCTCATGCTGCTGCGCTTCAAGGAGGAGGCGGGGTCGGAAATCGCCGGCTTCGCGATGGCCGCGCGCGAGCGGTTCCAGAAGCCCGCCGGCGCGCCGCAGGTCGATCTCGACTGGCCGTCCTATGCCGGCAAGAAGCGGCAATTGCCATGGTACATTCTCGCGGCGCTCGCCATCGCCGGATCGGGCAAGCGCGTGCTGATGCACGGCGCCGACGGCCATACGGCGGGGCGCATCTATTCGACCAATGCGCTGGCGGCGCTCGGCGTACCCTTCGCGCGCGACGCGGAGGAGGCCGCGCGTCACCTGAACGCGCGCAATTTCGCCTATCTGCCGCTGCCGGCCATCAACGCCAAGCTGGCGGAGATGCTGGGTCTGCGGCCCATTCTCGGGCTGCGCTCGCCCGTGCATTCGCTGGTGCGCGCGCTCAATCCATTCGATGCGTCCGCCTCGATGCTCGGAGTCTTCCACCCCGGCTACATGGACATTCATCGCGATGCGGAGGTCATTCTCGGACACGCGAGAACCGTGATCTTCCGCGGCGATGGCGGCGAGGCGGAGCGGCGGCCGAACAAGCCTTGCGAAATCTTCACCGTGCACGAGGCGGGCTATGACGAACGGCGCTGGCCCGCGACGATCGATCCGCGCCAGACGCCGGACGAGGACATGAACCTCGAGCGGCTCGCTGCGGTGTGGCGAGGCGAGGAGAGCGACGCCTATGGCGAGGCGGCGGTGATCGGCACGATCGCGCTGGCGCTGAAGGCGCTGGGCGAGGCGGACGAACCGGCCGAGGCGGAAGCCGCCGCCGAAGAGCTGTGGCGTTCGCGCGACCGCGCCAAAACCGTTCTCGCGGCCTGAGCCATGGGCCGCCTGTTCATCTCGGCCCTGCACAAGTCGTCCGGCAAGACGATGATTTCTGTCGGCCTCGCCGCCGCGTTTCGCGCACGCGGGCTCGCCGTGCAGACTTTCAAGAAGGGGCCTGACTACATCGATCCGATGTGGCTGGCGCATGCGAGCGGGCGCGCCTGCTACAACCTCGACTTCAACACGCAGGAGCCGCAAGAGATCGTCGCGTCCGTCACGCGGAACGCGCAGGGCGCGGATGTCGCCCTGATCGAAGGGAACAAGGGCCTGCACGACGGGGTAGCGACCGACGGGCGCGATGCCAGCGCTGCGCTGGCGAAACTCACGCGGGCGCCGGTCGTGCTCGTCGTCGATACGCTCGGCATGACGCGCGGCGTCGCGCCCATGCTGATGGGGTTTCGCGCCTTCGATCCCGATGTGCGGATCGCCGGCGTCATTCTCAACAAGGTCGGCACGGCGCGACAGGAGACAAAACTTCGACAGGCGATCGAGGCCTATTGCGACATGCCGATTTTTGGCGTCGTCGGCCGCGACGCCGCGCCCGCCGTGGAGGAACGGCACCTCGGCCTCGCCACGCCGGCCGAATGTGGCAGGCTCGACGCGATCATCGCGCATCTCGCCGATGTCGTCGGCAAGGGCGTGGATCTCGATCGCGTGCTTGCAGCCGCCGATCACACACCGGCGCCGGAGCCTGCGCCACTGCCGCCGACGGCGCCTGCCGATCTCACCATCGCCATCGCGCGCGACGCCGCCTTCGGCTTTTACTATGCGGACGATCTCGAAGCCCTGGAGCGCGCCGGCGCGCGGCTCGTATATTTCGACGCGTTGAAGGCCGCGCGTCTGCCCGATTGCGACGGCTTGTTCATCGGCGGCGGCTTTCCGGAAACGCAGGCCGGAGCGCTGTCGGCCAACGCGTCGCTGCGCGCCGATATCGCGCGGGCGCTGGCTGGCGGACTGCCAGCCTATGCGGAGTGTGGCGGTCTCATGTATCTCGCCCGTTCGCTCTCCTGGCGCGGGCGGACCTTCGACATGGTGGGCGCCGTGCCGGGCGACGTCGTCATGCACGAGCGGCCGCAGGGCAGGGGGCTCGTGGTCGTCGAGGAAACGGCCGACGCGCCGTGGCCGGCGGGCGCGGGGCCGATCGCCGCGCACGAATTCCACTATGCGTCGCTCGAAAATGTCGATCCGCACGCGCGCTACGCGTGGACGATGCGGCGCGGCCACGGCATCGACGGCGCGCGCGACGGGATCGTCGTCGGCAATCTGGTTGCGGGCTTCACGCATTTCCGGGATACGTCGCGCAACAGATGGGCGCAGCGCTTCGCGGCCTTCGTGCGCGCGCGTCGCCGGACCTCGCGCGCGGCCTGACAGGACGGAACGACAACTTGGAGCACCTCCCGATCTTCCTCGCCATGAGGGGCAAGTGGGCGGCCGTGATCGGCGGCGGTCTGGCGGCCGCGCGCCGCGCCGAACTGATGCTTCGCGCCGGCGCTCATGTCACTGTGTTCGCGCCTTCGTTCTCGGACGAATTCACCGATGTCGCTGAAGCCTTCGCCTTCGAGCGCATCGCGCGCTGGCCGCACAAGGCCGCCGAACTCGAGGGCGTCGCGGTGTGCGTGGTCGCGACCGACGACGCGGCGCAGGACGAGCGCGGGCATGCAATCGCGAAGGAGGCCAAGGCGCTGGTCAATGTCGCGACGCGGCCCGACCTCTGCGATTTCGTCCTGCCCTCGATCGTCGACCGCAGCCCGCTGGTGGTGGCGATCTCGACCGGCGGCGCCTCGCCGATCCTCGGGCGCATGTTGAAGGCCCGTCTGGAGGCGACCATTCCTGCCGCCTATGGCCGCCTTGCCGATTTCGTTCGCGAATCCCGCGCGAAGGTGAATGCGGCGATTGCGGACATGACTGGACGTCGCCGCTTCTGGGAGCGGACGCTCGAAGGGCCGATCGGCGAGATGGTTCTGGCCGGCGACGAGGCGCGCGCCGTGCAGGCGCTCGCCGCCGAGATCGACCATGCGGCGTCAGGCGAAAGCGGAGAAAAGCTGGGCGAGGTCTATCTCGTCGGCGCGGGGCCGGGCGATCCCGACCTGCTCACTTTTCGCGCGCTCAGGCTGATGCAGAAGGCCGAGGTCGTGCTGTACGATCGTCTCGTCGATCCCGCCATCGTCAATCTCGCGCGACGCGAGGCCGAGCGCATCTATGTCGGCAAGCGACCGAAGGATCACCCGGTGCCACAGGAAGAGATCAGCGAAATGCTGATCCGCCTGGCCAGGCAGGGCAAGCGCGTATTGCGGCTGAAGGGCGGCGATCCCTTCGTGTTCGGTCGTGGCGGCGAGGAGATCGAAAAGCTCGCCGAGCATCGCATCCCCTTCCAGGTCTGCCCGGGCGTCACCGCGGCCATCGGCTGCTCCGCCTATTCGGGCATTCCGCTCACCCATCGCGACCATGCGCAGGCCTGTGTCTTCGTCACCGCGCACAGCAAGCACGGGCCGGTCGATCTCGACTGGGCGACCGTGATCCGGCCGGACCAGACGGTGGCGGTCTACATGGGCCTGAACCATATAGAAGAGCTGATGGCGGCCTTTGTCGCGCATGGCGCGTCACCGGACCTGCCGGCGGCGATCGTCGACAACGGCACGCGACCGAACCAGCGCGTCGTCATCGGCACGCTGGCGGATCTGGCGGCGAAGGCGCGCGCGGCGGACCTGCGCGGACCGACCATCGTCATCGTGGGCACTGTCGTGCGCCTGCGCGAGAAACTGGATTGGCACTGGCGCCCGCAAGGCGCCGAGGGATCGAACGAGGAACAAGCATGAGCGTGACACAGCAACAGGTTTTGGCGGCGATCGCCGAACTTCCGGGGCCGGACGCCTCCAGGACGCTGGCGCAATCCGGCGCGCTCGCGGGCGTGAATGTCCGCGACGGCAAGGTTTTTGTCTCCATCAATGTGGAGCCTGGCAAGGTGCAGGCGCTCGAGCCGATGCGCGGGCGCATCGAGGCCGTCATCAAGAAGCTGCCGGGGGTGGCCGCCGCCTATGTGACGCTGACTAGCGAAGCGGAGCAGGGCGCTGCCCAGCGCGCGCAACCCGTCCGCTCGTCGGGCCATGCCAAGCCGCAAGCTTCCGGCGGCGCCGCGCGCATCGGCAAGATCATCGCGGTGGCCTCGGGCAAGGGCGGCGTCGGCAAGTCCACGACGGCCTGCAATGTCGCGCTCGGTTTCGCGCGGCAGGGGCTCAAGGTCGGCGTGCTCGACGCCGACGTCTACGGCCCGTCCATGCCGCGCCTGTTCGGCATCAAGGGCAAGCCGCAGATGGCGGCCGACGGCGTGAAGCTCGCGCCGATGGAGAATTACGGCGTCAAGGTCATGTCGATCGGCTTCCTGGTCGAGGACGACGCGCCGATCGTCTGGCGCGGCCCGATGGTGATGTCGGCAATCAAGCAGCTTCTCGAGGACGTCGACTGGGGCGATCTCGACGTGCTCGTCGTCGACATGCCGCCCGGCACGGGCGACGCGCAATTGACGCTGGCGCAGAGCGTGCCGCTCGCCGGCGCGATCATCGTCTCCACGCCGCAGGACCTCGCGCTGATCGACGCGCGGCGCGGCATCGCCATGTTCCAGCAGGTGCATGTGCCGCTGATCGGCGTGGTCGAGAACATGAGCTATTTCCTGTGCCCGCATTGCGGCGGCCGGTCCGACCTGTTCGGCCATGGCGGCGCGCGGCACGAGGCGGAAAAACTCGGCGTGCCCTTCCTGGGCGAGGCGCCCCTGCACATGTCGATCCGCGAGACCTCCGACGCCGGCGCGCCGGTCGTCGCGACCGCGCCGGACAGCCCGCAGGCCAAGTCCTACGTCGAGATCGCCGAGAAGGCCTGGGCCAATGTCAACGCAGGCGCGGCTGGCGCACGGCCCGCGCCGCGCATCGTCGTCAACTGATCTTCAACAGGGAGCGCATGGGGCATGGGAATCGAATTCGAGGGCAAGACGATCGAGACGACGGCTTCGGGCTATCTCGTCGACCGCGAGGACTGGAGCCGCGAGCTCGCCCAGCATATGGCGGCGCAGGACCAGATCGAGCTGACCGACAAGCACTGGGACCTGATCGACTATCTTCGCGAGGAATTCTTCGAGAACAACGAGTCGACGCCGAACACGCGCACGATCATCAAGGCGATGAGCGATCGCTGGGGCGAGAAGGTCGACCAGAAGACGCTATACGATCTCTTCCCGCTCGATCCCTCGAAGCAGGGCGGCCGCATCGCCGGTCTGCCGGAGAGCCGTCGCAAGGGCGGGTACTGACGCTGCGCCGCGGGCGTCCGAGCGAGGAGAAACAATGATCGGCGCGTCCGATTTCGCGGCCGGCGGGTCCGGCGCGCTCGTTGGTTTCACGCTCGGCCTGATCGGCGGCGGGGGCTCGGTGCTTGCCGTGCCGCTGCTCGTCTACGTCGTGGGCGTCGCCTCGCCGCATGTCGCGATCGGCACGAGCGCGGTCGCGGTCGCGGCCAACGCCTTCGTCAACCTGATCAGCCACTGGCGGCAGGGCAATGTGCGCTGGCCCTGCGCGATCGTCTTCACGATCGCGGGGGTGATCGGCGCCTCGCTCGGCTCGATCGCGGGCAAGGCCTTCGACGGCAAGAAGCTGCTTTTCCTGTTCGGCGCGCTAATGGTGGCGATCGGCGTGACCATGCTGTTTCGCAAGTCGGCCGATGACGACGCCTTCGCGCCGCTGGGGCGCGGGAACGCCACGACGCTCGGGCCGAAGCTCGTGGCGACCGGCGGCGCGGTCGGCGCGCTGTCGGGCTTTTTCGGGATCGGAGGCGGCTTTCTGATCGTGCCGGGCCTGATGGCCTCGGCGCATATGCCGATGCTGTCGGCGATCGGCACGTCGCTGGTCGCGGTGACAGCCTTCGGCCTGACCACGGCGGTGTCCTACGCGCTGTCGGGGCTCGTCGACTGGCGGATCGTGGCGATATTCATCGGGGCCGGCGCGTTCGGCGGCTTTGCCGGCGCGCGGGCGGCCGCCCATCTCGGCGCGCAGAAGGCGACGCTGTCGCGGATCTTCGCGACCATCGTGATCTGCGTCGGGCTCTATGTGATGGCGCGCGGCGTGCTGACGCTGATGGGATGATCAGCGGCGCGAGGACTATTTTTTCGCGCCATCCGCCTTGGGTTCGCAGAATGCCTTGCGGAGCGCGTCGAGTATGGCGCGCACGTTTTCGTCCGCCAGCGAGTAATAGATGGTCTTGCCATCGCGGCGCGTGGAGACGAGGCGATCGAGACGCAGACGGGCGAGCTGCTGCGAGACGGTCGACTGGCGCTCGCCGAGAATGTTCTCGAGCTCGCCCACCGAGCATTCGCCCTCCGAAAGCGCACAAAGCAAAAGAAGGCGGGACTCGTGCGACAGGGCCTTGAGGAAATCGCTGGCTTCGCGCGCTTTTTCCACCATGAGCGCGAAGTCGGCGGCGGCCTGGGCGCTCGTTTCGACCGCAGGGCCGCTGATGTTCGGCTCATCGGCCCGCGTCGGGGATTTCGTTGCAATCGCAACCATATTTGTCTCGATCCCAGTTTCTGCGCGGGCGCATGCGCAAGCATTGCGTCAGTTCCCGGATTCGCAAAGCATATCAAGCATGCTGCGTCGCGGGAATGTGGGCCGGAATCCTTAATGCGGGCCTCATAACGGAAACGGCCGACCTGTACATCCGAGGTCGACCGTTCGTATCGCCGTCCGCCGAGCGGGGCGAATCATCAGATTAGAATCGTGTTCGGCAAATCCGTCAAGAGTCAACGATTCGCTTGCATTGCTCATTTGCACTCAGCCGTTGAGATTTCGGTGGCTGTTTCATGCTAGGGGTACGCATTCGGCAGTAATTCGTTGCGGAAACCGCCATGTATGGACCCTTTTTCAAATTCGGCATGGACATGACCATGCTCGCGCTGGAGGCGCAGGAGGTCATCGCCCTGCGGATGGCGCGCCTGGCGCTCGGGGGGCCCGCGGTGGCGGCGCGCGAGACGCGCCGGATGGTTTCGGAGAAGGCGGTCGCGGCGGTTGAAACGGGGCTGCATCTGGCCGCGGGCGGCAGTCCGCATAAGGTCGTGCGCCATTATCGCCGCAAGGTGCAGGCGAACCGCGACCGGCTCTCCGCCAACCTGACGGGTCACCGCTGAGCGACATTTTTCTTGCCTGCGGCCCGGCGCGTCTGCGGCTCGCCACAAGGGGCGCGGAGCCGCTCGCCTGGTCTGTCGGCGGCATCGATCTCCTGTGGGCGCCAGATCCGGCCGTTTGGCCGCAGACGGCGCCGATCCTGTTTCCGGTCGTCGGCTGGACGCGCAATGGCGAAGTCCGGCATAGGGGCAAGACTTACCCGTTGGGATTGCACGGTTTTGCGGCGGGGCGCGATTTCCGGCTGGTGGAGCAGGGCGCCGATTTCGCCCGACTGCGTCTGCAGGCAGACGTTGAAACGCGTGAGACGTATCCGTTCGAATTCCGGCTGGACGCGGTCTACACTCTGCGAGAAGACGCGCTCGTCTGGGCGCTGGAGGCGACCAATCTCGGGGTCGAGCCCATGCCCTATGCGCTCGGGCTCCATCCGGGCTTTTGCTGGCCGCTGGCCGGCTCCGACGCGGAGCATTCCTTCGTTTTCGATGGTACAGAGCGTGCCGAAGTCCCTGTCATCGCGCCCGGCGGACTGTTTTCGAACGAGCGCCGCGCCGTGCCGCTCGAGGGGCGGCGGCGATTGGCGCTGACGCCGGAGCTCATGGCGCAAGAGGCCCTGTGCTTCCTCGACATGGCGAGCCGCGGCGCCGTTTTCGATAATGGGGCAGGCGTGCGATTGCGCGTCGAACTCGACGATTTCCCGCATCTGGCTCTGTGGGCGCGGCCGCCCGCGCCCTTCCTGTGCATCGAGGCCTGGACGGGCCATGGCGATCCCGTGGGGTTCGTAGGCGAACTCGCCGACAAACCCTCGATGCGACTGCTGGCGCCGGGCGCGACCGTGCGGCATGTGGCCCGGTTTTCTCTGGAAAGGGATGGCTGACCCGCGCGTTACGCTTGGCGCCGCGCTCCGCGTCTGACAGAAGACGCGCAAAGCCGGACACCAGCGCGAGCCCCAGACATGAGCGATTTCCTGCGTCCCTCGGCCAAGAAGGCCCTGATCATCGACGGCAAGATCGCGGCGGCGAGCGTCGTCGCGGAGACCCGCGCCAAGACCGAGGCGCTGATCGCGCGCGGCGTGCGACCGGGTCTCGCGGTCGTGCTGGTCGGCGACGATCCGGCGAGCGGCGTCTATGTGCGGTCCAAGAGCCGCATGGCGGAATCCCTCGGTTTCCATTCCGTGCAGCACAATTTGCCTGCCGACGTGGCGCAGGCCGACCTCAATGCGCTGGTCGAGAAGCTGAACGCCGATCCGCAGATCCACGGCATTCTCGTGCAGCTGCCGCTGCCCAAGGGGCTCGACACAGCCGACGCGCTGGAGCGGATCGATCCGCGCAAGGACGTGGACGGCATCCATCCCGTCAACGCCGGCCTGCTGGCGACCGGCGCCATCGAGCGCGCGCTCGTGCCCTGCACGCCGTTCGGCTCCATGGGGCTGATCGAGCGAACCTGCGCGGCGCTCGGCCGCAAGGTGGAGGGCGCCGAGGCGATCGTGATCGGCCGCTCCAACCTGATGGGCAAGCCGATGGCGCAGCTGCTGCTGGCGGCCAATGCGACCGTGACCATGGCGCATTCGCGCACCCGCGACCTGCCTGATGTCGTGCGTCGCGCCGATATCGTGGTCGCGGCCGTGGGCCAGCCGGAAATGGTGCGCGGCGACTGGATCAAGGACGGCGCCATCGTCATCGATGTCGGCATCAACCGCGTGCCGACGGACGACGGCAAGTATCGCCTGACCGGCGATGTCGCCTATGAGGAGGCGCTGGAGCGCGCCGCCGCCGTCACGCCGGTGCCTGGCGGCGTCGGGCAGATGACCGTGCCGCTCCTGATGGCGAATACGGTCGAGGCCGCGCGGCGCGCCAACCCGTAAAGGATGCGCCGGCGACGGCATGGACGGAACGCGCGCGTCTGATACATTTGCGCCATGGCCGCGGGGGCGGCGTTCAGTGTGGAACGGCCATGCAAAGCCTTGCTCGTCATCCATTCTTCAAGGATGTCGCCGGATTCGACTTCGACAAGTTCGACCGTCGCGTCATCTGGAAGAAGTGCGACGATGGCGAGACCATCGTCGATTTCGAGGACAAGTCGACCGACGTCTACTTCCTCGTGTCAGGCGACGTGCGCGTCCTCTTGCGCACGGCGGCAGGCAAGGAAGTCATTCTGGCCGACATCAAGGCCGGCGAATTCTTCGGCGAAATGTCGGCGATCGACAGTATCGAACGGTCCGCGAACGTGACGGCGCTGACCAAGGCGGAGGTCGCGATCATGTCGTCCGCCGTCTTCCGCGAGATCCTGTTCGGCAATCAGCACGCCTGCGACAAGGTCCTGCGGCTGCTGACGCACCGTGTTCGCGACGTGAACACGCGGCTTGCCGAAATGGCGATCTTCGACCTGCGCCACCGGCTCTATTCCGAGCTGTTGCGTTCTTCGCATCCCCGGCCGGGCCATGCGGGCGAGCGCGTCGTCACTCCGCCGCCGTTCCATCACGTCGTCGCCGCGCGCATCGGCTGCCGGCGCGAGCAGGTGACGCGCGAGCTCTCGACCATGACGAGCGAGGGGCTGGTCGAGAAGACGCGCGGCGCACTGGTGCTGCTCAAGCCGCAAGTCCTCGAGTCGCGTCTGCGCGAGGCGATGCGCGAGGGCGATTGATTGCTGCAAACGCCGATCCTCCAGTTCGAGCAGGTCTCGAAGCGGTTCGGCGCGACCGCTGCCGTCGACGGAGTTTCAATCGACATCGCGCCCGGCGAATTCTTCGCCCTGCTGGGGCCGTCGGGCTGTGGCAAGACCACGCTGATGCGCATGGCCGCCGGTTTCGAGCGGCCTGACGAAGGCCGGGTCCTGATCGACGGCGCGGATGCGACCGATACACCGCCGCATCGGCGCCCCGTCAACATGATGTTCCAGTCCTACGCGCTCTTTCCGCACATGAGCGTCGCGGACAATATCGCCTTCGGCCTGAAGGCGGCGGGTTCTTCACGCGACGCGATTGCGGCGCGTGTGTCCGAGATGGTGCGGCTCGCGCAATTGCAGGGTCTCGAAAAGCGCAAGCCGCATCAGCTTTCCGGCGGGCAGAAACAGCGCACCGCGCTTGCCCGAGCGCTGGCGCGCGGGACGAAACTGCTTTTGCTCGACGAGCCGCTCGGCGCGCTCGACCGCAAGCTGCGTGAGGAAACGCAATTCGAGCTGATGGACATACAGAAGCGGCTTGGCGCGGCCTTCGTGGTCGTCACGCACGATCAGGACGAAGCCATGTCAATGGCCGACCGCATCGCCGTGATGCGCGCCGGCAAGATCGAGCAGATCGGAGCGCCCGCCGACATCTACGAGCGTCCGCGCTCGCGCTACGTCGCGGAGTTCATCGGCGAGGTCAATCTTTTCGAGGGCAAGGCGACGCGACGTGGCGACGTGCTGCGGATCGAGGCGCAGGATGGCGAGATCGAAGCGCCCTCGCGCGAGGGCCTGGTCGATGGCGCAACGCTCGCCTGCGCGGTGCGGCCCGAACGCATCCGCTTCGCGGCGGCGGACGCGTCGGGCGCCAACAGGCTTGCCGGCGTCGTGCATGACGTCGCCTACCGTGGCGATCACCGCGTTTTTCGGGTGCGCCTGAAATCCGGGGCGCTGGCGCGCGTCGCGGCGCCCTCGGCCTTGCCCGCGCCTCAGCCGGGCGAGGCGGCGACGCTCGCCTTCGACGCGGACGCCTGCGTGGTTCTCGATGCCTAGGGGCGGGCTGGCACGCGGCCGCCTGTCGGCGCTCGCCATTCCCTACGGTTGGCTCGCGTTGTTCTTTCTCGCGCCGCTAGCGCTGGTGGCGAAAATCTCGCTGTCGAAATCGATTATCGCGCAACCGCCATACGAGCCGGCCTTCCGCGCCTCGGACGGGCTCGCCGGCTGGCTCGAAAAGGCGCGCATGTTTTCGGTCGCCGCCTATCGCGGCCTTGGCGAGGATCCGCTCTATCTCGAATCCTATCTGTCATCGCTCGCCATTGCCGGCGTTTCGACGCTGCTCGCCTTGCTGGTCGCCTATCCGCTCGCGCTCGCCATAGCGCGCTCCGATCCGAAGCGGCGCTCGCTGTTGATCGCGCTCGCGGTCGCGCCGTTCTGGACGAGTTTTCTCATTCGCGTCTATGCATGGATCGCGATCCTGAAGGACGAGGGTTTCCTCAATCACGCTCTTATGGCGCTCGGGCTGATCGACGCGCCGCTGACGATCTACGCCACCAATGTCGCGGTCGTGATCGGCATCGTCTATTCCTACCTGCCGTTCGTCGTACTGCCGATCTACAATTCGCTGGAGAAGCAGGATGCGGCCCTGCGCGAGGCGGCGGCCGATCTCGGCGCGGGACCGCTCGCGACATTCTGGAAAGTGACGCTGCCGCTGTCGGCGCCGGGCGTGATCGCCGGCGCGCTGCTGATGTTCATTCCCGCGGTCGGCGAATTCGTCATTCCCGACCTGCTCGGCGGCTCCGACACGATCATGATCGGCCGCACCATGTGGAACGATTTCTTCGAGAACCGCGACTGGCCGGCGGCCTCGGCCGGTGCGATCGTGCTGCTCATCCTGCTGGTCGGGCCGATCGTCTGGTTCGAGCGGCGGCAGACGAAGGGGCAGGGGGCGCAATGACCACCGCCCGCTTTCCGCGCGTCGCCACGCTCGTCTTCGGTTTCGCGTTTCTCTACGCGCCGATCGCGCTCCTGGTGATCTACAGCTTCAACGCCTCGAAGCTTGTCACTGTCTGGGCTGGCTTCTCGACGCGCTGGTACGCATCGTTGTTCTCGAACACGGCGCTCATCGCTTCGGCCAAGATCAGCCTGCAGGTGGCCGCGATCTCGGCAATCATCGCCACCTTCAACGGGACTCTGGCCGCCTTCGCGCTCGAGCGTTTCGGCGCGTTTCGTACGCGCAGCGTGTTCGTCGGCGCGATCTATGCGCCGCTGGTCATCCCCGAGGTGATCCTCGGCCTGTCGCTGCTGCTGATCTTCGTGGCGCTCGGCGTCGATCGCGGCTTCTGGACGATCGTGGCGGGGCACGCGACCTTCACCATGTGCTTCGCCGCCGTGGTCATTCGCGCGCGTCTCGCGGGCATGGACCGATCGCTCGAAGAGGCGGCGATGGATCTCGGCGCAGGTCCTGTCATGACCTTCGCGCGCGTCGTGCTGCCGCAACTCGCGCCGGCGCTGGTCAGCGCGTGGATGCTCGCCTTCATCCTGTCGCTCGACGATCTCGTGATCGCGAGCTTCACGTCCGGGCCAGGCTCGACCACGCTGCCGATGCGCATCTACAGCCAGGTGCGGCTCGGGGTGACGCCGGAGATCAACGCCATGTCCAGCCTGCTGCTGGCGGCGGTCGGGTTGGCGCTGCTCATCTCGGCGATCGCGAGCCGCAAGCGCGACAGTTGACGCCTACTCAGCCTTGCGCGGCGCCAGAAGCGGGCGCGCGGCGCCGGAGCGGCGGATGAAGGAGGGCGCGTCCGGCACGAGCGCTGCATTGTCCCATTGCCCGACGACATCGAAAGCAAAAGCCGGGGCGTCCGGCCGCGCGTCGCCCTTGGTGTCCGCCGAGGCGACGCTGGCGTGCAGGGCGATCTGGCGATCGGCGATCTGCGAGGCGCCCGACAGCGACATGGCGAAGCCCTCGCCCTGCACGAGCCCGTCGTTGATCGTGGCGACTCCGGCGGCGATTTCCGCCGACATGCGCGCGCTCGCAAACGGCGTGCGGCCGCTGTTGATGTCGAGCCCGCTGGCGAGCGGGCGCTTCTCGATCCGTCGCAGCGTGCGCGCGACATCGAGGCCGACGATCTCGCCTTTGCCGAAATCGATGTCGCCGCGCCCCTTCAGGCTGCGTGCGATCTGGTCGGCGCTCGAGCCCGCGCCTTCGAGAGTCAGGTTCACATTGGCCGCGCCGGCGAGCTTGGTCGCGCCGAACTTGTCCCAGCCGAGCGCGCCGATGTCGACGCCGCGCGCCTCGACGACCGATTTCATCTCGACGCCGGCGCCGGTTTCAGCCGGCGACATGACGAGACGCGCCTTCACGGTTCCCTTGTACATGGAAGCGTCGGCGAGCGAGGCCTCGAGCCGCCCGGCGCGCAGCAGCAGGGCGCCTGCGACGTCGCGCATCAACAGGCGATCGTAGGTCGCGCGCGAGGCCGACAGGCGCAGGTCTATGTCCAGTGCGCTCTGGTCGCGCCAGGCGATCGTCTCGCGATTGAAATGGCCGTCCCGCCCGACCAGCGGTGGCAGGTTGCGCACGAGGTCGCGCAGATCGAGCGTGCTGGTGGCCAGCGTTCCCGACAATTGCGGACGCACGTCGTCGACGCGCCAGGAAAGCGAACCCTCGTAACTTGTATTGTCGAGCTTGAGTTGAGCTTTGGCGAGATCCAGGCCGTTGTGGCTGGCGTCCGCCGTGGCGTCGAGCGAGGCGGGACCGAGCGTGACCGGAAGCGGGATCGCGCCGTGCAGCAATCGAACGACATCGCGCAATTGATCGGTCGACGCGACAAGCCGCCCGGTGAAATGCGGCCGCGACCCGGCAAGCGCCTCGCCATTGGCGGACAAGGTCACGACCGGCGATTTCAGCTGGAGGGTCAGGCGGCTGGCTTCGCCGCGCAGAGCCTCCGAGGGGCGCGCGATCCACAGGGCGACGGTTCCGCGCTGACCGCGCCAGGTGGCGGCGCCGTCCAGCGCGGCCGGGGAAGAGACGGTCGGCCAGTCCAGCGTCGCGTCGATATGGTCGAGAGTCTCCACCTCGACGCCGCCCCGCCGCAGGATGGCCGAGCCATCGACGAAGGAGATGACGCCGAGCCGCGCGCGATCGGCCTTGACCGCTTCGGGCGTCGCCGGCTTGGCGTCGGCGGCGCGAACGACCGCGCCAGCCTTGGTCATCGGCCTGCCGTCGATGTCGATCGTCAGTTGCGGGCGCATGAGTTCGGCGCGCTGCAATTCCAGCCGGCCCGTCAGCAGCGGCAGCCAGCGTAGCTGTCCCGTGAGGTTTTCCGTCTTGATGACGAGGGCGGCCTGCGGCTCGACAAAATTGACGCGGCCCAGCCGGACATGCGGGCTCGGCAGGAGCGAGAAAGTCGAGGGCCCTTCCACGAAGACATAGAGGCCTGAGGAGGAGCGAAGCTGCGCGGCGATTTCCTCGCGCAAGGCCGTGCGCGACACCGCCCATGGCGCGATCGCCGCGCCGAGCCCGGCTACGGCCAGCACACCGCCTACGACGCGGATCGTGCGGCCGAGGCGGTCCTGCGGCCACAGGCGGGCGCGAAGGGCGATCCCGGTCGCTGACTGGGAGGTCTCGTCCGCTTGCTTGAGGGCGCGGGAACGCAGTCCGAACATCATGAACCGTTGCTTGCTGGCGGGTGCGGGCAAGCCTTCGACGAAAAGCGCGGCGAAATCGTGGCTTTCCGAGCCGAACATCGCGCGGCGAAGGGCGAAGCGCGGCCTGCGTTGCGCAGACGCCGCACTCGCCGTTCGCGAGCCTGGTCGGCCGGATCAGGCGGCCTTCTCAGGCGGCCTTGGCGAGGGCGACCTGGAAGCTGGCTTCCGTATTGGCCTTGATGTCGTCGAGCGTAACGCCCGGCGCGAGCTCGACCAGTGTCATGCCGCCCGAGCCGTGCTTGTCGATGGTGAAGACGCCGAGGTCGGTGACGACCATGTCCACAACGCGCGCGCCGGTCAGCGGCAGGTTGCAGCGATGAAGAAGCTTCTTCTCGATCATGCCGTCCTTGGCCTTGGCGACGTGATCCATGACGACCACGACCTTCTTGACCCCGGCGACGAGGTCCATGGCGCCGCCCATGCCCTTCACCATCTTGCCGGGGATCATCCAGTTGGCGAGGTCGCCGTTCTCGGCGACCTGCATGGCGCCGAGGATCGACAGGTCGATGTGGCCGCCGCGGATCATCGCGAAAGAATCGGCCGAGGAGAAATAGCTGGTCGTCGGCAGTTCCGTAATAGTCTGCTTGCCGGCGTTGATGAGATCGGCGTCCTCGTCGCCCTCATAGGGGAATGGGCCCATGCCGAGCATGCCGTTCTCGCTCTGCAGCGAGACTTTCATGCCCTGCGGGATGTAGTTCGACACGAGTGTGGGAATGCCGATGCCGAGGTTGACGTAGAAGCCATCGCGCAGTTCCTGGGCGGCGCGGGCGGCCATCTGGTCTCTGGTCCATGCCATGGTCGTGTTCTCCTCAGGCCGCTTCGCGCTTGCGGGTGGTGCGCTGCTCGATGTGCTTCTTGGCGTTCGGCACGTGGATGATGCGCTGGACGAAGACGCCGGGTGTGACGATCGCGTCGGGATCGAGCTCGCCAGGCTGCACGAGATGCTCGACCTCGACGATTGTGAGCTTGCCGGCGGTGGCCATCATCGGATTGAAGTTCCGCGCGGTCTTCCGGTAGATCAGATTGCCCTCGGTATCGCCCTTCCAGGCGTGAACCAGCGAAATGTCGGCGACGAGCCCGCGCTCCATCACGTAATCCTCGCCGTCGAAAGTCTTTACTTCCTTGCCTTCCGCGATCAGCGTGCCGACGCCGGTCTTGGTGAAGAAGGCCGGGATGCCCGCGCCGCCGGCGCGGATGCGCTCGGCCAGCGTGCCCTGCGGGTTGAATTCGAGTTCCAGTTCCCCGGACAGGTATTGTTGGGCGAAGAGCTTGTTCTCGCCGACGTAGGACGAGATCATCTTCTTGATCTGCCTCGTCTCGAGCAGCAGGCCGAGGCCGAAGCCATCGGTGCCCGCATTGTTGGAAATGGCGGTCAGGTTCTTCGCGCCGGTGTCCTTGAGGGCCTCGATCAGCACTTCGGGAATGCCGCACAGGCCGAACCCGCCGCACATGATGGTCATGCCGTCCTTCACCTGGCCGGCGAGCGCGCTTTTGGCGTCCGAATAGACCTTCTGCATTCTCGTCCTCTCTGAGACCACGCCTCTCCGCCGCCGGGCGGGTTTCGCCCTGCGGTCGTCCGTCATCCGTTCTACAGGAGGGCGGGGCGGATCGCCAACAAAATGGTGCGGCGCGGCAGAGCCGCCGCACGCTTATTCGGCGGGCTGGGCCGGCGCGGTCGCGGAGGCCTCGACCGGGGCCGCGGATTTGCGCCCGCGCGACAGCCACTGGTCGATGAAGTCCATGTAATAGTAGACGACAGGCGTGATGTAGAGGGTCAGCACCTGCGACACCGCCAGCCCGCCGACGATGGAAATGCCGAGCGGCTGGCGCAGTTCCGCGCCCGCGCCCGAGCCGATCGCGATCGGCACCGCGCCGAGCGCGGCGGCCAGCGTCGTCATGATGATCGGGCGGAAGCGGATGAGCGCGGCCTCGCGGATCGCGGCTTCGGCGTCGACGCCCTCGCGTCGTCGCACCAGCGCGAAGTCGATCATCATGATTGCGTTTTTCTTCACGATGCCGATGAGCAGCAGGATGCCGATGATGGCGACGACCGAAAGGTCCATGCCGAACCAGCGCAGGAAAATCAGCGCCCCGAGGCCGGCAGAGGGCAGGCCGGACAGGATCGTGATCGGGTGGATGTAGCTCTCGTAGAGCACGCCGAGCACGATGTAGATGGTCAGCACAGCCGCCAGCAGCAGCGCGCCCTGGCCTTTGAGCGAATCCTGGAATTGCTGCGCCGTGCCCGAGAAACTCGTCGTGACCGCAGCCGGCATACCGATCTCGCGCTCGGCCTTCTGGATGGATTCCACCGCCTGGCCGATCGAGACGTCGGAGGCGAGGTTGAAGGAGAGCGTGACGGCCGGTTGCTGCGCCTGCCGGTTGATGGTGAGGGGGCCGACGCTGCGCCGGACGGTCGCCACCTGATCGAGCGGGATCAGCGCCGCCTGCGCCGGCACAGCGGCGCCGGAAGCCGGAGCGACGCCGGCCGCCGCATTCTGTGGTCGGATGTAGAGGCGGGCGAGCTGGTTCGGGTCGGACTGAAAATCGCGGCCGGCCTCGACGATGACCTGATAGTCGCTCGCTTGCGTGTAGATGGTCGAGGCCTGGAAGGCGCCGAAGGCGTTGTAGAGGGCGAGCCTGATCTGGTCGGTCGTGATGCCGTAGGCAGCAGCTTTTTCGCGGTCGATGTCGACGAAGGAAACGGGATTGCGGATCTGCAGGTCGGTCGTGACGTCGCGCAGGCCGGGCAGGGTCGCCATGCGGCCCATCATGCGATCCGCGCTCGCATAGAGTTCGTCGAGATTGCTCGACTGCAGCGTGTATTGATATTGCGAGCGGCTGATGCGGCCGGCATTGAGATTGAAGTTCTGCACCGGCACGAATGAGACGGTCATGCCGGGGATCGCAGAGCCCGCCTTGCGCAGGCGCCGGATGATCTTCATCTGGTCGCCGCGCTCGGCCTTGTCCTTGAGCGCGACGAAGATGCGGCCCTGATTGACGATGCCGCCGAAGCCGACCGCCGAGGCGAGATAATTGACGGCGGGATCGTCCAGAACCGTGCGGATCATCCGCAATTGCAGCGCCGACATGGTCTCGATCGAGACGTCGGGCGCGGCTTCCGTCGAGCCGACGATGAAGCCCGTGTCCTCGACCGGGAAGAAGCCCTTGGGGATCGTGACATACATGTAGGCGCTGGCGGCGAAGGACAGGAACGTCACAACGAGAGTTGCGAATTTCCAGCGCAGCACGACGTCGAGCGTCACCCGGTAGAGGGCGAGCATGCCGTCGATCACGCCATCGACGGCGCGCGAGAACAGGCCCGGTTTCTTATTGTGGTCGACCGGCGAGAGAATGCGCGCGCACAACATGGGCGTGAGCGTCAGCGACACGAAGCCCGAAACCAAAATGGCGACAGAAATGGTCACCGCGAATTCGCGGAAGACGCGCCCGACCACCCCGCCCATGAACAGCACGGGAATGAAGACGGCGACGAGCGACAGGGTGATCGAGATGATCGTGAAGCCGATCTCGCGCGCGCCCTTCAGCGCCGCCTCGAAGGGCTTCATGCCTTCCTCGATATGGCGCACGATATTCTCGAGCATTACGATGGCGTCGTCGACGACGAAGCCGACCGCCAGCGTGATGGCGAGCAGAGATATGTTGTCGATCGAATAGCCGAACATGTACATGAAGGCGAAAGTGCCGATCAGCGAGACCGGCAGGGCGAGCGCGGGGATCAGCGTCGCCGACAGCGTCTTCAGGAACAGAAAAATGACGAGGATGACGAGCACGATCGCGATGGCGAGCGTCTCCTTCACGTCGTGCACGGAATCGCGGATCGATTTGGAACGATCGTTGATGACCGAGACGTCGACGGAGGCGGGAAGCTGCGACTGGTAGCGCGGCAGGTTGGCCTTGACCTGATCGACCACCTCGACCGTGTTGGCGTCGGACTGGCGATAGACGGCGAGAATGATCGCGCGCTCGTCGCGGAACCAGGCGGCGACCTGGTCATTGTCGACGCTGTTCTTGACGTTGGCGATCTCGTCGAGACGCACCGGCGCGCCGTTGCGCCAGGCGACGACCAGCGGGCGGTAGGCGTCGGCCTTCTCGAGCTGGCCGGTCGCCTGGATCGTGACGTTCTGGCGCTTGCCGAGCTGGATGCCGACCGGCGCGTTGGAATTGGCGGCCGCGACCTGTTTCGAGACTTCGTCGATGGTGATGTTGCGCGCGGCGGCCTTTTCGGGATCGACCTGCACGCGCACGGCGAATTTCTGCTGGCCGAAGATCAGCACCTGCGCGACGCCGGGGATCTGCGAAATCTGCTGCGCGAAATTCTGCTCGGCGTAATCGTTCGTCACGTAAAGCGGCAGCTCGGACGAGCGCATCGCGATGAACATGACCGCGATGTCGGCCGGATTGACCTTGCGGAAGGTGGGCGGCGACGGAAGGTTCGCCGGCAGCTTGCGCAGGGAGGCAGTGATCGCGGCCTGCACGTCCAGCGCCGCGCCGTCGATATTCCGGTCGAGGTCGAACTGCAGCACGATCGAGGACGTGCCGCGACCCGACTGCGAGGTCATGGTGGTGATGGCGGGGATGGTCGCGAACTGTCGCTCCAGCGGCGCCGTGACGGACGCCGCCATTGTGTCCGGGCTCGCGCCGGGCAGGGTGGCTGTGACGGCGATGGTCGGGAAGTCGACGCGCGGCAGCGCCGCGACCGGAAGCTGGCGATAGCCGAACAGGCCGAAGATGACGAACGACATCATCAGCAATGTCGTCATCACCGGTCGGCGGATGCAGAGTTCCGGCAGGGACATCAGGAGGCGCTCGGCTTGGCGGCGGGCTTGGCGGCGGGCTTCTGCGGCTGGCGCACGGCGATGCTGGCGCCGTCGCGCAGGAGGTTGGCGCCCTCGACGACGATCGTCTCGCCGGGCTTCACGCCCTCGAGCACGATCGTGCGGCCGCCCTGTTCGCGGCCGATCTTCACCGTGCGCAGAGCCACCTTGTCGCCATTCGCGACGAAGATGTAATTGCCCTTCTGGCCGACCTGCACGGCCTCGCGCGGCACGGTCGTCAGATTGTCGTCCATGCGCAGCCGCACCCTCACGTCGCAGAGCTGGCCCGGCCAGAGCGCCTCGTCCCTGTTGGCGAATTCACCGCGCGCCACCAGCATGCCGGTCGCGGGATCGATCGTGTTGTCGAGCACGGCGACCTTACCCTCGATCCAGTTCGAACTTCCCTGCGGCCGCGCCTCGACGAGTGCGCCCGCGCCCTTCATCGCCGCGCGCAGGTCGGCCAGATAGCGTTGCGGGATCGAAAGCGCGACGTAGATCGGCGCGATCTGGTTGATCGTCACCAGAACGCCGGTCGGCGTATTGTCATTGGCGCGCACCATGTTGCCGGCGCGGAGCGAGAAGGTTCCGACCTTGCCGGAGACCGGCGCGAGGATGGTGTAATAAGAGAGCTGCACCTTGAGGCTCTCGATCGCGGCTTCGTCGCCGGCGATTTGCGCCTTGGTGGCGAGCGTCGCGGTTTTCGAATTGTCGAGATTGATCTGCGGCGTCGCCTTCTTCTCGACCAGCTCGGTGTAGCGTTTGACGTCGCGCAGGTTCTGTTCGAGCTGCGCCTGATCACGCGCCAGCTGCGCCTGCGCCTGCTTCAGTTGCGCGGAGATCTGGCGGGAGTCGAGCTTGACCAGCACGTCGCCTTTTTTCACCGTCGCGCCGTCCGGCACGGCGATGGATTCCACCTGCGCGTCGACGCGGCTGCGCATCTGGATGGAGGCGATCGCCTGCACCGAACCGATGGAGTCGATCTCGTAAGGGAGAGACGAAGTCGTCGCCTGCGCCGTCGTCACGCTGATCGGCGGGCGGCGCGGCGCCTCTTGCGCGATTGCCTCTTTCGCGACCACTGCATTCGCCAGCGCGATCGCGCCGGCGACCGCCAGAATTCCTGTTCTGGAGCCCATTGTATCCTCGCCCGCGCGGACCGCGGCATGTTTGCATATAACGCAAACGCCAAGCTCGGCCACGGATTTTGCTTATTGCGCCGCGATATACCCCGTCGCGTCCAGCCGGGACAGGGACCGATTGTTGCTGGAAAGTGTCCGGACCCTAGGCTCGGAAGATGGCGACAATCGAGACGGCCGCCGCGACGGTCCACGAGGCGATGGTCAGCCCGCCGCCGAGAGGCGCCGCGAAGGGAAAGAGCCTTCCGCCGAGCCAGAGGCGGGCGGCGAGATCGCCAGAAAACAGGCCGACGCCGAGGATCATGGCTGCGGCGGCCGCCGCGAACCAGGCCTCGTTCGCGCTTCCGCGCCCGAGCGCGAGAATCGCCAATGCGGCGGCTGCATGGATCATCAGCATTTGCGACATGGTCGCCAGCAGCGGGTTGGCGGTCGCATGGGCGGCGGCGGCGGCCGAGGCGACGCCGGCCGCGCCCATGAGGGCGGCGAGGGCGGCGAGGAGGTAGGTCATGAGGCGTCCGGGCGCTTGGGCTTTCGCGCAATGTCGCATGCGTCAGCCGAGACGGCCAGTGAGGAACCTAGCGCGCCAGGGCGTGCGGCGGTGGCATGCCGGCGGAAATCCACCTGCGTCGCGCGGTTTCCAGGCCCCAGAGCGAGCCGAGCATCAGATAGACGAAGCGCCAGTGGTCGATGTCGATCTGGAAGGCCTGAAGGAAGAACATGAACAGCGCTGTCCAGACGATCTGGGCCTGATGCATGTAGGGCGACTGTTTCAGGCTTATGCGGAAGCCGACGAATGTCGTCATCGATACCAGGGTCAGGAACGCAAATCCGCCGAGCCAGCCGTAGGCGGAAAATGCTCCTATGTACGAATTATGCGGCTCGAGCTGGAACCAGAGGTTGAAGCGATAGGGGCCGAAGCCGTTGGGTCGGTCGAGCAGCATCGGGATCGAGCGCATCTGGTTGCCGAAGCGACCGGTGACGCCGCTGTCGTAGTCCTGCTGCAACTTGGCGCGCTGCGTCAGCATCTCGCTGATCTGGTCGATCGAGAGGGCGGCGACCAGCGCGACGGCCGCAACCGCGAGCACGGACACGAAGAGGATGACGATACGCCGCCTGAGACGTCGCTCCTTCGCCGTGACGAAGCAGAAGAAAGTGGTCAGGAGGGTGGCCACGATGGTGGCGCCCCACGAGCCGCGCGAGAAGGACAGGAAGATCGACAGCAGCAGCACGATCGCGCCGAGCAGGGCGAGGAGCGGGCGCTTCGCCTTTCCGAGCAGCAGCAGCTGTAGAAGATAGATGTAGCCGAAGATCGTGTAGGAGCCCATCACGTTGGGATCCTTGAACGGCCCCATCGCGCGACCCTCGGGGCTGAACCACTTGGCCGTGTCGGCGACGTCGAAATACCCGATGACGGCGAGGACGGCGGCGAACAGGCAGCTGATCAGGTAGGCCTTGATGCAGATGTCGATGCGCTTGAGCGTATCCTCGGCGAAAAACAGCGCGAAGAAGATGCCACTGATGCCGAGATAGACCGAGTAGAAGACCCAGACCTTGGGCTCGGATTCATTGAAATAGGGGATGAGCGAAATGAAGCCGCCGACGTTGTAGACGAAAAGGACGGCGACGAGCGGCACGACGCTGCGATGGATCTTGAAGCCGCCGATGAACCAGACGGGCACGATCAAAAGCGACAGAAGATCGTAAGGCGCGGGCTCGATGAAGGTGAACGAGCCGAGCGAAATGAAGACCCAGAGAAAGCCGTTCAGAAAGGTTCGGTAGGAAAGCGCCGGCCGACGAGCGGGCTGCATCGAAATGGTGTGCGACATATCCGCTCCGGGCCGCGACGAGCCGTGCGGCAGGCTATCCGGGCATGGTTAACAAAGCCGCAATGCGCGCACACAACGGCTTGTTAGGCGATTGCTGCGAAGGTTTCCGCGGGAGGCGCAACATGAGCGCGCAACGGCAAGTCTGGCAGGATCGCGCAAAGGGGATCGGCATCGCGCTCGTCGTGTTCGGACACGTGATACGCGGACTGACCGGCGCGCATATCGCGCCCGAGAGCGCCGCGATCCAGACGATCGACTACACGCTCTACCTGTTCCATATGCCGTTGTTCTTCCTGCTGGCCGGGCTGAATGTCGAGCGTAGCGCGCGCAAGGGCGCCGCGCCCTTTCTGCGAGACAAGCTGCACACGATCGTCTGGCCCTATTTCTTCTGGTCGATCGCGCAAGGGCTTGTGCTTGTGCGCATGTCGGGCAATCTCAACATTCCCGTGACCTATGGCGATCTCGCGCGCATCCTCTGGGCGCCGATCTCGCAGTTCTGGTTCCTCTACGCGCTGATGGTCTGCCATCTCGTCTATGTCGCGCTCGGGGGGCGCCAGAGGCTGCTTGCGCCCATTGCCGTGATCGGCTTCGCGCTCAGTCCGTTCGCACCATTCCTGCCCGCCAAAATCCTGTTCAATCTTGGGTTCTACGTTGTGGGATTGCTCGTCGCGCCTGTTCTGGCGGACTGGCTGGAACGCAGGGCGTCTGCGACGATGCTGGCGTTGGTCGCCTTTGCTTTCGCAGTGCTGACCTTCGCGGGGGTGCGATCGGGGCTCGCGTTCGACAATCCGTTGAGCTTGCCTGCGGCGATCGCCGGTATCGGGCTCACGCTCATCATTGCGAAAATGCTCGCCGGCGTTGCGGGCAAGGTCGCGGAAACCGTCGGCCGGATGTCGATGACGATCTACATCCTGCATCTGTTCGCTGCTGGCGGCGCCCGCGTCCTGATGCAGAAGATCGGCGTCGCGCCCAATGTCGCGCTCTATGCGACAGTCATCACCTTCATCGGGATTGCCGCGCCGATGGTCGCACATATCGCCTTTGAACGTCTGGGACTTCTCGCCTGGCTAGGCCTCGCGGCGCCGAAGCGCGCGCCCGTTCGCCCATCGTCCGCCGGCGTCGTCGTCAGCGCGCGGTCGTGACCCTCAGTCGCTGACGCATCAACACACGCTCGGCGCCGGGAATGCAGCCGTAGTTCTTCACGCGCGTGTAGAACAGGGACGGCGCATCGCCGGCATTGTCGAAATTGCGGCCTTCCGCATTCTCATCGAGAATCGAGGGATAGGCGAGAACCGTCCCGTCCTTGTTGCTCTCACCCGCGCCGCAGGGCTGATGCATGGTCGGCGTCGCCGCGAGCAGGGCGGGCAGGCTCCAGTCGATCAGGTCGCGCGAGGTCGAATAGTAGAAGCCCGAGGTCGGGAACTTGCCCTCGATGCGCGGCGCTTCCCACAGCGCGATCCAGTTTCCGCTCGAGCGATGGCGCACCACCGCGCCTACAGGGAAGCCGAAGGGTTCGAGCGGCTTGCAGACCGCTTGATCGTAGGCCTTTGCCTGCGCATAGGGATCGCGCCAGCGCACGGTGAATTTTTGGCCATCGAATCCGCGCCAGCCGGCCGAATCCAGGGGATCGCGATTGCGGATCAGGCACGCGCCGTAGTGCTGGCCCTCCCATCCCGTCGTCGAGATGAAGGCATAGACATAGCCGTCCTTGCCCACCATGTTCGAGGGGCTGAAGAAGCCGCGATGACGGCCCTGTCCGACATCCTGCCGGAACGGCGCGGCGGCGACGACCAGAGGTTTCGACGGTTTGAAATTCGCGCCGCCGTCGTCGGAGCGAAACGACAGGACCGTGTTCCACCAGCATTGCAGGTCGCTTTTGAAGAGACAGCGGCCGGGATGATGATCGGCGTGGTACTCGTCGTGGATCAGGGCGGCGACGCGCTTGCCGTCGCGCGTCCAAGTCGAGGTCAGGTAGCGGCGGCCGTCGTAGGTCGCGGGATCGGGATTTTGCGTCGAATGCAGCGACACATGACAGTCGATCTTCAGATGCGCGAAGTCTGGCCCACGCAGGGGCCGCGCCTCGAAATGCAGCGCGAACATGACGATCGAGCCGTCGGCGGCGCGAAAGGCGCGCGGGTTGACGTCAGGCATGTCGACGGGCGCGCATCGATCGGTGGCGGCGTCGAAGACCTTTTCGGCGCGACCGTCGATGGTGAGTTTCAGGGCGGGCAGGGATTGCGCGCGCACGGGCATTGCGGAGGAGAGAAGCGCGAGGGCGACAGCCGCCGCCCGTCGCGCCTCAATACGCATTTTCCGCCTTGATCAGCGCGAACGGCGTCGCGGCGAGAATGTAGATGTCGAGCAGCAGCGACCAGTTCTCGATGTAATAGAGGTCGCATTCGACACGCTTCTGGATCTTCTCCTCCGTGTCGGTCTCGCCGCGCCAGCCGTTGATCTGCGCCCAGCCGGTGATGCCCGGCTTGACGCGGTGGCGCGCGAAATAGCCGTCGACCACGACTTCGTAGGGGTGCTCGGCGGCCGTGGCGTAGACGGCGTGCGGGCGCGGACCGACGAGCGAGAGATTGCCCTTCACGACGACGTTGAAGAGCTGCGGCAGTTCGTCGAGCGAGGTCTTGCGGATGAAGCGGCCGACGCGCGTCACGCGCGGATCGCCACGCGTCACCTGCTTGGCTGCGGTATGGTCGAGTTGGTCGACATACATCGAGCGGAACTTGAAGACCTCGATTTCCTCGTTGTTGAAGCCGTGCCGCTTCTGGCGGAAGAGGACGGGTCCCTTGGAATCGAGTTTCACCGCGAGCGCGATCAGGCCCATCAGCGGCAGGAGCAGGACGAGCAGAAGCGCGCCGACGACACGGTCGAAGGCCGTCTTGACGACCACGTTCCAGTCGGTGATCGGCTTGTCGAAGACGTCGAGCACCGGCACCGTGCCGATCCACGAATAGGAGCGCGGGCGGAACCGCAGCTTGTTGGCGTGGGCGGCCAGGCGAATGTCGATCGGCAGCACCCAGAGCTTGCGCAGCATCTGGAGGATGCGTTCTTCCGCCGTGATCGGCAGGGTGAAAATGATGAGATCGATGCGCGTGCGGCGCGCGAATTCCACGAGATCGTCGACCGCGCCGAGTTTCGGGAAGCCGATCACGACATCGGGCGAACGATCGTCGGCGCGGTCGTCGAACACGCCGCAGATGCGCAGATCGGTGTGACGCTGGGCGGCGAGCTCGCGCAGCACCTCTTCGCCCGTCGGCCCGCCGCCGACGATGACGGTGCGGCGCTCGAGACTGCCGCGCGCGGTCATGCGGCGCACGACGACCGACAGGACGAGACGCCCCGTCAGCAGCAGCGCGAAGCCGCCGAGGAACCACGACATCAGCCAGACGCGTGAATAGGCGAGGTCGTGCTTGAGGAAGAAGATGGCGGCGAGCGCCAGGAGGAATGCGAAGGACCACCCGCCCGCAACCCGCAACATCGCATAGGCGGGATCGCGGAACGCGGAGACGTTGTTGACGTCGAGCGCCTGGAACGCAGCGAGCGCGACGAAGGAAATCGAGGCGATGGCGACGGTGATTTCGAAGGACCAGTCGTAGCCGAGATAGGCGGCATGAGCGGCAAAGCCTGCGCCGGCCATGGCGACGAATTCGAAGAGGCGGACGAGCCCTGTCAGAACCGCCGCCGAATAGGCTGGCCTGGGGCTGAGGCCTGCCAGCGATTCGGCGAGCGCGACGCGCCTCAGGGCCTCCTGTCGACCCGGCGGCTCATGGTCGACTTGGCTGGAGCCGTGCTCCTGCGGCGTTGGTTGCGGGTGATGGTCCGTGGCGAAGGCCGACATGCGAGGCGCCTTACTCGGCGGCCTGACGATAGGCGGCGGCCTCGGCGGCGGTCGGCGAGCCCTTGCGCGCCAAGGCCTCGCGGTAACCGTCGAGCACGCCCTCCACCATGTTGGCGAGCGTGAATTTCGCGCCGACGAAGGCCGCGAGTTTGCGCGCGGCGACCACGTTGGCGTCGCGCGTGCCGTTGAGTTTGCCGGCGACGGCTTCAGCGAGCGTGAGTGGCCGATCACAGCGGATCAGTTCGGTTGCGTAGGGGCCGAAGATCTCGGGAATGCCGCCGACGTCCGTCGCGACCATGGGAATGCAGGCGCCTGCCGCTTCCAGCACGACATAGGGCAGGGATTCGGCGCGACTCGGCACGACGAGCACGTGGCCGAGGCGGAAGGCCTCACGCGCCGGCATGGCGCCGGCGAAACGCACCGAGTCGGAAAAGCCGACCTCGGCGGCGTGCTCCTGAAGGCGCTCGCGGTCGGGACCGGAGCCGACGAGCACGAGCGAGGGGCGCCGACCGATCATGCGTTCGATCATCGGCAGCGAATCGATCAGCGTGTCGATGCCTTTGGCCGACCGCAACTCGCCAATGTAAAAAAGGTCCGCCGCGTCGGGCGCGGGCTCGACCGGGATCAGTTCCGCAGGGCTCACGCCGTTCACGATCACGCGCTGGATCGCGTCTGTCTTGCCGACGAACTGCTGATAGCGGCGGCCGATATAGGCGCTTTCGAACAGCAGAAGGTCGGTCGTGCGCGCAAGAATGGTTTCGGCCGCCATGTAGCCGGTGTGCGCGAGCGTGCCGGGTTTGTAGTTGAACGAGCCGCCATGCGGCGTATAGGCGCGTACAGGCGACTGATCGAAGGTCCAGAAGCCCGGCAGGCGCGCATAGGCGCCGCCCTTGGCGCCGTGGCCGTGCACGACATCGGGCTTGAGATCCGACAGGCGGCGCGAAATACGCATGAGCGCGGGAATGTCGGTGGCGTGGGGCAGACGGTGCATCGGGGCCCGCATCACGCCGAGCGCGAGATGTGGCGCGAGGTCGCCGAGGATCTCGTCGGCGCGCGCGCCGCCCGTGCTGGAATCGACGATGAGCCCGACGCGATGGCCGCGTTCGATCTGCTCGCGCGTGAGATCGACCACATGCCGAAACAGGCCGCCGAGAGGCGCCCGCAGGACATGGACGATCTTGAGGCTCGTCGATGTGGAAATGGACATGAAAACCTGGCCTCGTTACCCGCGTTACAGGCCAGTGAACGTCAAAAGTTCAAAAGAACCGTTCACGAATCTGAATCGTGTCGCCAGGCTGGACGGGATAGGTCATGTCGACGTCGCCTATAACCTGACGGCCGTCGATCACGCGGGTCATGCGGGCCCAGGACTGCGCCGCTCGCGGCGTGTAGCCGCCGGCGATGGCGACGGCCGTCTGGACAGTCATGCCGTTGACATAAGGATATTGGCCCGCGTTGGTGACTTCGCCCAGGATGAAGAAGGGGCGGTAGGCCTCGACCTCGCAGGACACGCGCGGTTCTCGCAAAAAACCCGAGCGCAGGCGGGATTCGACGGCGCGCTGGATCTGCTCCGTCGTCATGCCGTTGACCGGCACCAGGCCGATGAGCGGCATGGAAATCTGCCCGCTGGCGTCTACCGAATAGGAGTTGGACAGCGAATCCTGCCCGAAGACGATGATGCGAAGACGGTCGCCGGAGCCCACGGCATAGGGGTGCTCGGCGACAGCCGCCAGCTCGCCCTGATAGGGGCGGGTGGCGCAGCCGCTGGCGAGAGTCGCCAGGATCACACTGAGGGCAGCCGCCATACGACGCATCTGGTCACCGTTTTCTTCGCTTCGACGCTGCGTGAAACGCCCGATCTATTTATGCCCGCATGGTTAACAAACACTGACGGAAGACGATTAACGCCCCCTCAACCATAAGAGGATTAAATCGCGCCAGAGACAGGTTGGAGTAGGGCATGCGCGTCGAGTCGCCAGCACAGGGCCAGGGGCCGCACCGGACCACGGACGATGCCGAGATCGATCTCGGCGGAATCGGGCACGCGCTCTGGGCGAACCGCAAATGGGTGGCGGGCGCGGCTATCGTAGCGCTGTGCGCCTCCACGGCCTTCGTCAATATCGTGAAGCCGCGCTACACGGCGGAAACCCGCGTGCTGCTCGAGCTGCAGTCCAGCTTCATGCCGGGCGAGGATTCCAAAACCGAATCGGCGGGGACGCTCGATCCGGAAGCCGTCGGCAGCCAGATCCAGCTCGTCACCTCGCGCGATGTCGCGCGTCGCGCGATCAAGCAGATCGGCCTGCTCGGCAATTCCGAATTCGATCCGATGTCGAGCGGCATGGGCGCGCTGTCGCGCATCCTGGTGTTGCTCGGCCTCAAGCGCGATCCTTCGCAGATGTCGCCGGAAGACCGCGTCTTCGAAAACTATTACGAGAAGCTGCAGGTCTTCTCGCCGACCAAGACGCGCGTTCTGAATATCGAATTCTCTTCGCGCGACCCCGATCTCGCGGCGAAGGCCGCCAACTCGATCGCCGGCATCTATCTCGACTTCCAGCAGGACGCCAAGCGCGCCAACGCGCGTTCAGCGGCGGCTTCGCTCGGGACTATCGTTGCGGATCTGAAGACCAAGGTCGCCGCGGCCGAATCGAAGGTCGAGGATTTTCGCGCCCAGACCGGGCTGCTCGTCGGCACCAACAATACGACGATCACCGCCCAGCAGCTGGGCGAAGTGAATACCGAACTCGCCCGCGCCCGCACCTCGCAGGCGGACGCGCAGGCGAAGGCGAAATTGATCCGCGAAATGTTGCGGCAGGGTCGCGTCAGCGAAATTCCCGACGTCGCCAACAACGATCTCGTGCGCCGCATCTCCGAACAGCGCGTGACGCTGAAGGCGCAGCTGGCTCTCGAATCGCGCACATTGCTGCCGGGCCATCCGCGCATCAAGGAACTGACGGCGCAGCTCGCCGATCTCGACAGCGAAATGCGCGCAGCCGCCGACAAGGCCGCGCGCACGCTCGACAATGACGCCAAGATCGCCGGCCAGCGCTTTCAGAATCTTCAGGCTTCGCTCGACCAGCAGAAAAAGGTCGTGGGCTCGATGAGCGCGGAAGAGGTCAAGCTGCGCGAACTCGAGCGCACGTCCAAGGCGCTCAAGGACGATCTGGAAGCGGCCACCACCAAGTACCAGCAGGCGCTGGCGCGCGAGAATTCGAAGTCGACGCCCGCCGACGCGCGCATCATCTCGCGCGCGATCGCACCGCAGATCCCGTCCTTCCCGAAGAAGCTCCCGATCATCGGCTTTTCGACGCTCGGGGCGCTCTTCCTGTCGATCGCCTTCGTGGTCGCGCGGGAGCTGCTGAAGGAAGGCCCGGCGCCGCGCCGTATGCCCGCGCCCGCGTCTGTGGACCCCGTCGAAGCGCCGGCAAACGAAGGTTTCGAGCGCGTGGATGGCGAGCGGAGCGGCGTCGAACGACGCACGATCGTCGCCGCCGAAGCTCCTCCAGCCGCGTTGCTTGGCGCCTCGCAGGCTTTCGCTCAGGCCGCGTTCGACGCCGCGGACGGCGCGCCGACGCTGGCGCTGTCGGTCTGCGAAGGCGACAGCGACGATGGTTTCGCCCTGGCTTCCGCCCGCGCGCTGGCGCGTCGCGGCCGCACGATTCTCGTCGCGCTCGACGAGGCCGCGCGTATGGCGCAGACGGGCGGCCCCGGCCTCGCCGAACTGCTCACGGGCCGCGCGAGCTTCGACGAGACGATCCATCGCGATCAGATTTCGCGCCTGCACGTGCTGGGCGCCGGCCAGGGCGCACGCGGCGGCGCGGATGCGCTGCTGTCGGCGCTCGACGCTTTGCTGGAAGCCTATGACTTCGTCGTCGTCGCCGCGTCCTCCGCGCTCGATATCGACGACGCCTATGCCTTGTCGCAGCTCGCGCGCTCTTGCGCCGCCTATGGCAGCGAGCCTTATTCGACGGCCTCGCTCGCGGACGCGCTCGAAAAGCATGGCCTGCCGCGCCCGGCCATCGTCGGCGTCGAAGACGCGCGCCTCGGCCAGACCGCCGCTTAAGTCTTCGCGCAACGATTCCGATATCGCGCTCAAATCCCTGAGGCTGAATCGTTTTTCAGGCTGGGCCGGCGCGCATCTGCTCGACGAAGGCGAGCGCCCAGGGCGTTTTTTTCACCCAACGCTTGGCTGCGAGACGGCTGCGTTCGACGGGCGCCCAGGCCGCGCCGAGCGCGGTCGCCGGCAGGACGAGATCGGCGAGCGCGATCTCCTCGTCGCATATGGCGTTCTTGTAGCGCGACTCGCCGATGCCGAGGTCGAAGCGTTCGAAGCCGCGCGATCCGAGATCGCGGATGATGTGGCGCAGAAGAAGTTCGGCCGGACTTGAGCGCGCGATCTGTGGATCGACGTTGAAGGAATTGATCATGCCGTGCCATGTGCGGCCGCGCGGCAGGCCGCCGTAGGTCGCAACGATGCGGTCGCCGACGCTGAGCGCGTGGAATTCGAGGGCGATCGCGCCGCTGCCGCGGCCGCTCGACATGGCGTCGAGAAAGGCGCGCACCGCGACCTGCGCAAAGCCGGGATCGCGGTTCTTCTGGCTGAAGCGCAGGGTCTTCTGGTCGACGAAGGCCTGGAGGATCGTATGCGCGCGGTCGGTGTCCGTCGCACGTTCGTAGGTCAGAGGACCGAGCTCGGCGAGCTTGCGCTCCTTGGCGCGCAGCTTCTTGCGTGTCGAGGCGGAATCGATCCGCTTCAGGAAAGCTTCGGCATCGGCGCCGATCGTCGCGCCGAAGGCGAAGCTCGGGCTGGGATGGCCGCCGATCGTCGCGAAGGGATTTTCGGCTCCTGCCCATTCGCACGGCTGGTTCAGGAGAAGGAAACAATCGATCGCTTCGGCGGATGCACGCGCGGCGGACAGGAGCAGGCCGCGGGCGCCGTCCGGCGCCAGGGAGAAGCCCGGCCGCATCAACGGCAGGTTGAGATTGGAATGCTTGCCGCCCGCGAACATGGCGAGGCGGGCAGGGCCGCGCCGCTTGACGGCGAGCGGCAGGACGATGGCCGGGCGTTCCCGCGCGTCGTAGCCGACGATCACCAGCGGAGTCGCGCCGGAGTTTTGCGCGAGATGCTCGTACCAGGGCAGGACAAAACCCAGCGTCTGATAGGCCGAGCCCGTCGCGAAAGCCTCGATCTCGCGCCAGGCGCGCAGCGCCGGCCAGGGACGTTCGAAGGTCTCGACGCGCGCAAGCGCGGCCGGCGCGTCCTCGAGGCGCGACGGATTGCTTCCCGCTGTGGCGGATGCGGCTTGGGCGGACATCGAATTCACCTTGCGTCGGACGCTAGCAACAAATGGTCAAGGAGAACTTGCCATGGTGTGGAGCGAGGATTTTCCCATGGGCATCAAGCGCGACGTCATCGATCTGGGCTTCCGCATGTTCGGCGCCACCGGCCTGCACCGGCTGGCGGCGCGATACACGCAGGGCATGGGCGCCATCCTGATGTTTCATCGGGTGCTGCCTGCCTCGCACGAGGCCTTTGCGCCCAATGGCGGGCTCGAGATCACGCCGGAATTTCTCGACCTTCTATTGACCCGCCTGAAGGGCCAAGGTTTCGCGATCGTCTCACTGGACGAGGCGGTCACACGGATTCGCGACGGGGCAGGCGACGCCGCGCCCTTCGTCGCGCTGACGTTCGACGACGGCTATCGCGACACGGCCCATGTCGCCCTGCCGATCCTCGAAAAGCACGGCGCGCCCTTCGCCGTCTTCGTCACCACGGGTTTCGCGGATCGCACCGCGCGCATGTGGTGGGTGGAAATGGAGGAGGCGATCGCGGCGCTGCCGGCGGTGCGGATCGAAGCGGCGGGCCGGTTGTTCGATCTGCCGGCTACAACGCCGGAAGAGAAGCAGGCGGCCTTCGAGGCGCTCTACTGGCCGCTGCGGGCGGGCGAAGAGAGAGAGCTTCTGCGCGTTGCCGGCGCGCTCGCCGACGAGGCGGGCGTGGAGCGCATCGATCTCGTCGACGAGCTCTGTCTCAACTGGTGCGGATTGCGCAAACTCAGCGAGCACCCGCTTGCGACGATCGGCGCGCATACGCTGACCCATCCGATGCTCGCCAAGCACCCCGACGGTTTCGCGCGCCATGAAATCTTCGAGAGTAAGGCGATCATCGAGCGCGAGATAGGGCGCGAGGTTAAGCACTTCGCCTATCCCGTCGGCGATCCGGGCTCCGCTGGCGCTCGCGAGTTCGTGCTCGCGCGCCAGGCGGGATTCGAAAGCGCGGTGACGACGCGGCCGGGCATGATCTTTCCCGAACATGCCGGCCATCTGACCGCGCTGCCGCGCCTGTCGGTCAACGGCCATCATCAGTCGCTGGCGACGCTCGACATCCTGCTGTCGGGCGCGCCGTTCATGCTGTGGAACAAGGGGCGGAAGCTCAGCGTGGCCTAGCGTCGCCCCGGCTAAAGCGCGGCCTGGATCGCTTTCATCAGCCGAAAGCGCATCGCGCCGGTATTGCCCGTGAGTGAGATCACGAAGCGCACTTTTCCGTGGCTCGACGTGTCGGCATAGCCCGCCAGCGTGCGCACGCCGTCGAGCGTTCCCGTCTTGTACGCGGCGCCCTTGGCATGCTTGAGCAGGTCGGCGCTTGGGGCGAGCAGGGTCAGGACCTTCGCAAGGCCGCGCGCGGTAAAATGGTTGGCGCGGCTGATGCCCGAGCCTTCTTCCAGATGAATTGATTGTGCGAGGCCTTGCGCAGCGAGCATTTCGTTGGCGACCTTCAGCGACTTGTCGAGGCTGACGGGCGGTCCGAGGCGGCGCCCACCGATCTCGAGGAAAATCTGGTTCGCCACGTAATTGTTGGAGCCGATCAGCAATTCGTGCAGGAGTTGCGAGAGCGGACGCGACTGGCGGTGCACGTAGACCGGCGTGAGGCCGGCCGGCACAGGGCCCGTCGTGATCGGGCCCTTCACGCCGCCGCCCGACTTTTCGATGAAGGCGGCGAGCAGTTCGCCGGCATATTGCAGGCTGAGCGCGGGGTCCTGGGCCAGGCTGATGCGGCCGCGCCCCTTGTGTCCGCGCTTGCGGAACTGTTCGATCGCCAGTGGCGTGATCGGCGTCTGTTTCTCGCCGGAGACGATGGTCTTGCCGCGATGCGCGGCGGCGATCGTGTTGAAATTGACCGCAAGCGCCGAATTCAGCGCGTTATAGGATTCATTCGTATCCTCGATGCCGGGAATCCGCAGGTTGGCGGGATAGTAGCTCGCGTCGAGCACGATGCCCGAGAACGGCGCCTTGCCGGTCGCGGCGACAAGTTCCTGGGCGAGTTGCGCCAGCTCTTCCGAAACAAGGAATGGATCGCCGCCTCCGCGTACGAAGAGGGTGCGCTTGGCGTCGAGATAGAAGCGTGTCTCGAAACGATAATCCTTGCCGAGCGTTTCCAGCGCGAGCCAGGCGGTCACGAGTTTCGTGACCGAGGCGGGGACGAAGGGCTTGTCTGCGTTTTGCGCGACCAGCTCATTGCCTTCTGCGTCCACCACATAAACGAGCGCTGCCGGCGCCAGCGCGGCGACCTTCTCCTTGACCCCGGCGCGCGCGGCGGCGGGCAGCAGCAGCAGGGCGATGAAGAGCAGGCGTGACCACATCGCGATTTCCACTCCCCGGCTGGCCAATCGACCGCAGGCTCGCCTGCAGTTTACCGGTCCTCGCGCGCCATCCAAGCGACGACCGGCAGCAGCGGCACGATCCAGATCGTGCCGAGGACGGCATAGAGGAGGGGTTGCAGCCAGGGCGAGGCCTCTTGCAGCGGGCGCGATTGCGCCAGCGCCATGGCGATCAGCGCGTAGAAGATGACGTAGACAACCATGAAAAGCGCGCCGATCAGCTTGCGGATGCGAATGGGCATGGTCTCGTCGTCCCGTAGGGCTGCCGGCCGCAGGCATGGACGCGGCCTCGCCGGGGGCTTATCTAACGCGACGTCCCCGAAGGCAACCCAGCCCAGAGCCGCCCCCGACATGACCGACTGGATCAATTTTCCCGCCGCTGCGACCGGCGCCGGGCGCGCCGCGAGCGCGCCGGATCGCGCCGGCGTCGCCAATTGGCTGTGGTTCGTGGCGGCGCTGGTCTTCGCCATGGTCGTGGTCGGCGGGGCGACGCGGCTGACGGAATCGGGCCTGTCGATCACCGAATGGAAGCCGGTGACCGGCGTCATTCCGCCGCTGAGCTACGCCGACTGGGTCGCGGCCTTCGAGAAATACAAGCAGATACCGCAGTACAAGGAACTCTTCCCGGACATGGATCTGGCGCGTTTTCAGACCATTTTCCTCTGGGAGTGGAGCCATCGCCTGCTCGGACGCCTGATCGGCATTGTCTTCGCGCTCGGGCTTGTCTGGTTCTGGCTGCGCGGCGCGCTGACGTCGCGGCTCAAGTGGCAGCTTTCCGGCGTGCTGGCGCTCGGCGCCCTGCAGGGGGCGGTCGGCTGGTGGATGGTGGCCTCCGGGCTGGTCAATCGCGTCGAGGTTGCGCAGGAGCGGCTGGCGATCCACCTGCTGCTGGCGAGCCTCACATTCGCGGCGCTGATCTGGATCGCGGGCGGCCTGCGGGCGCCGAGGCGCGCGGAAATGGCGTCGACGACGGCCAAGGTTTTCGCCGTGCTGCTGGCATTGGCGACGCTCAAGCAGATTTTCCTGGGCGCGCTGGTGGCTGGGCTGAGGGCGGGGCTCACATACAACACGTGGCCGCTGATGGACGGACGCTTCATTCCCCCGGTCGAACAGCTCTTCAAGAACGATCCGTGGTGGATGAACTTCTTCGACAACATTACCACCGTGCAGTTCGACCATCGCATGGCCGCCTATGCAGTGCTGGCTCTGGCGTTGCTGAACGCAATCTTCGCGCGCCAGACCGGCGTCGCGCGGCGCGGATGGGCGATCGTCCTTCTGGTGCTCTGTCAGGTCGGGCTCGGCATAGCGACGCTTCTCTACAGCGTGCCGCTGCCGGTTGCGCTGGCGCATCAGGCCTTCGCGATGATCGTGCTGGGCATGGTGATCGTCAACGCTAGGGCGGCTTTTCCGGCGCGAGCCTGAAGGCGCGCGGTCCGGCTATTTCTTTCGGCTCGCGCGAAAAAACGTCCATTCCTCGATGCGTCGACCGTCGGGCAGGGCGCAGATGCCAATCTGGCCCTTTTTCGATGTCACGATCTCGACGCGTCCGCCCTGCTGGATGCAATAGACGGAGGCCGGATTGGCGATAACCCGTTCGACGGGCAAGGCCGGCGCCTGCGTGAGCGCGGCAGCCAGAGCAAACGGCGCGATCATGCCGCCGCTCCGCATTTTTCCGGTCGATGTTTTCGCACGGTGGAGGCCGGAAATTGCGCGAGCTTGCTCTCCGGACGCATTGGTCGCGCGACAAGCTCGCCGCCGCAGTTCGGACAGATCATGCCGAGTTTCGTCGCCGCGCAATCGCGACACCAGGTGCATTCGAAAGAGCAGATAAGCGCATCACGCGTCGAAGGCGGCAGGTCGCGGTCGCAGCATTCGCAGTTCGGGCGCAGTTCGAGCATGGCGTTGGCTCCTGAGCGGCGCAGGCGCCTTCACCGGCCGCTAATGTTGTTGGCGCTAATGTCCATCGATGCGAAGCGAGGGACAATCCCTTCCATCCAGGAAACCCGCATGGCGCGGCGATGTGGAGGGCTTGCGCGGCGTCGCCGTGCTGGCCGTCCTGATCTTTCACGCCTCGGCCGTCGCGCTGCCCGGCGGGTTTGCCGGCGTCGACGTGTTTTTCGTCATTTCCGGATTTGTCGTCGGCCGCAACGTTCTGGGCGATCTGGCGGGCGAACGTTTCTCCTTCGTCGCCTTCTACGCCCGACGCGCGCGACGCCTGTTTCCCGGACTGATCCTCGTTCTGCTGGCGACGCTGATCGCCGCGCCATTTTTCGTGTCGATGGCCGATTATCGCGAGCTCGGGCGGCAGATCGCGGCCGCCTGCGTTTTCGCGGCCAATTTTCTGGCCTGGTCCCAGGCCGGCTATTTCGACGGCGATGCGGCGTATCGACCGTTGATCCACTTGTGGTCGCTGGGCGTGGAGGAGCAGTTCTATCTGTTCTTCCCGTTGTTCCTGTGGGGCGTCCATCGGCTGAAGCCGGCGGCGCTCGGCCCAGCTTTGCGGCTGTCTATCGTTCTGTCGTTTCTGGCGTGCTTCGCCCTGACGCGGGTCAACGCCGACGCGGCCTTCTACCTGCCGTTCACGCGCTTCTGGGAGCTGCTCGCCGGGGCGGCGCTCGCTTACTGGAATCAAACGTCCGCGACGGAACAGCCGCTCGGGCGCTGGTCGAATCTCGCGGGCTCGGTCGGGCTAGGCCTGCTCGTGTTGTCCCTCGCCTTGCTCGACGAAAACCAGGATTTCCCGGGCTGGCGCGCGATCGGGCCGGTCGCTGCGACATTCATGCTGCTGGCGGCCGGCGCGGGCGCTTTCGTCAACCGGCGCGTGCTCGCGTCGGCGCCGCTACAGTTCGTCGGGCGGATCAGCTACGGCGCCTATCTCTGGCACTGGCCCTTGCTCGTTTTCGCCCGCTTCCACTTCAGCGGGCAGACGCCGTTGCCTGTAGCCTTCGGGCTGATGGCGGCCGCGATCGCCTTGGCGGCTGCATCGGAGCGCTTCATCGAGCGGCCGATCCGGCAGGGCGGCGGCGTGAGCATGGCGCTGCCGAAAGCTTTGTGGAGCGCCATGCTCGGCGTGGCCGCGAGTTCGCTCGTCGTGACGACGCTCGCGGCGGCGAACGCGCCCGACACGATCATGCGCCTGCTCAATTATCCCGCGCTCGCGGGCGATCCGTGGCGCATCAAGCAGAACTGCTTCACCGATCTCAATGTGGATCGGCCGGCCGAGCCTGTTTGCGCAGGCGACCGCGCGCCGGGCAAGCCGCATGTCGTGCTGTGGGGCGACTCACACGCCGCGCATCTGTGGCCGGGCCTCTCGGCCGAAGCGGGCGAACGCGGCTGGAGCGCGGGGCAGTATACGGCTTCCATGTGCCCGCCTCTCGTCGCGGGAGCAACGAACGGCAACCGGCATTGCCAGGCCATTCGGGAACGCGCGCTGGCCGCCTTCATGGCGCCGGCGCCCGATGTGGTGGCGCTGGCGGCGCGCTGGCGGCTGTATGACGGCACGCAAGTCTTGAGCGAACTTGCGCCGACGATCCGCGCCCTGCATGAAAAGGGCGCGCGGCGCGTCGTCGTGATCGGGCCGGCGCCGATCTGGTTGCCGACGCTCGGCAAGGCGCTGGTCGCCGACATGCGGCGGCAGAATTTGCCCGAACCGCCGCTCCATACGATTACCGGCTTCGACGTCGGCGCCTTCGCGTTCGAGAAACGGATGCGCGCCATCGTCGAGCAGGCCGGCGGCGTCTATGTGTCGATCCTCGATAAAGCATGCGCGCCCGGCGGACCGTGCCGGGCGTGGTTCGACGAGGATCGCAAGACCATTCTCTCGAGTTTCGACGCGGGTCATTTCACGCTGCCGTACTCGCACTGGATGGCGCACGAGCTGGGCGCGGAGATTTTTGCCCGCGCCAGATGAGCGCTTGTTCGAAGCTGCCGCGAAAGTCGCTGTCGTCCTGAGCTGCCGTCGAAAAATGCGAGTCGCATGAATCGGTTGAGCGGATTGTCTCAACTAGAGATTCAATCCGCTCTTGCCGATCTCGCGCGAAATCAGCTCGCGGCCAGCGCCTGATCGAGGTCTGCGATCAGATCGGCGGCGTCCTCGATGCCGATGGAAACGCGCACGACGTCGGGGCCGGCGCCGGCCGTCACCTTCTGCGCATCCGACAATTGCTTGTGCGTCGTCGAGGCGGGATGGATGACCAGCGAGCGCGTGTCGCCGACATTGGCGAGGTGCGAGAACAGCTTCAGGTTCTTCACAAGCGCAAGGCCGGCGTCGTAGCCGCCCGTGAGGCCAAAGGTGAAGACCGCGCCCGCGCCCTTCGGGCAGTATTTCTTGGCGAGCTGATGATAGCGGTCGCCGGGCAGGCCCGGATAGCTCACCCATTTGACCGCCGGATGGTTCGACAGGTGCTCGGCAATCGCCAGCGCATTGTCGGAATGTTTCTGCATGCGCAGCGGCAGCGTCTCGACGCCCGTCAGGATCATGAAGGCGTTGAAGGGCGAGAGCGCGGGACCGAGGTCGCGCAGGCCGAGCACGCGCAGGGCGATGGCGAAGGCGAAATTGCCGAAGGTCTCGCCGAGCACCATGCCGTTATATTCCGGGCGCGGCTCGGAGAGCATCGGATAACGCTTGTCGGCGAGCCAGTCGAACGTGCCGCCGTCGACCACCACGCCGCCGAGCGAGTTGCCGTGGCCGCCGAGGAATTTCGTGGCGGAATGCACGACGATGTCCGCGCCGTAGTCGATCGGCTTCAGCAGGTAGGGAGACGCCAGCGTATTGTCGACGATCAGCGGCACACGGGCGCGTTTGGCGATCTTGGCGATGGCCTCAATGTCCACGATGACCCCGCCGGGATTGGCGATGGATTCGATGAAGATCGCCTTGGTGCGGGGCGAGATCGCCGCCTCGAAGGCCGAGAGGTCGTCGGGGTCGGCCCATTTCGGCGTCCAGCCGAAATTCTTGTAGCTGTGATTGAACTGGTTGATCGAGCCGCCATAGAGCTTGGTCGAGGCGACGAATTCATCGCCGGGCGTCAGCAGGGCATGAAAGGTGAGGAATTCCGCCGCGTGTCCCGACGCGACGCCGAGCGCGGCCGTGCCGCCTTCCAGAGCCGCGACGCGCTCTTCGAGCACCGCCGTCGTCGGGTTTGTGATGCGCGTGTAGATGTTGCCGAAAGCCTGCAGGCCGAACAGCGAGGCGGCATGATCGACGTCGTCGAAGACGAAGGACGTCGTCTGGTAGATCGGCGTGGCGCGGGCGCCGGTCGCGGGATCGGGCTTGGCGCCGGCGTGGACGGCAAGGGTGGAGAAGCCGGGAACGGGCGTTTCGCTCATGATCTCAGTCCGTTTGTTATATCGGTACGATCGTTCTTTATAGAGAACTCGCTGCGAGGTCAATCGTCGGCTGCTTTCGCGCCGAAGACAATGCCTACGGTCAGACTCAGGACTTTTGCGCGGCGCGCCATGCCCGAAGCGTTTCGAGCGCGCGCCGGATGTGGGGCTCCGCCTGCCCCGAGGAGGTCGCCGACAGGATGTGGCCATCGGGCGCGACGACGTAGGAAATCCGCGCCGCGAACACGCCGCCAAAGGAGGCGTCGTAGGCCTTCGCGACCTTGAGGTCGGCGTCGGCGCCGACCGCGAATTTGTCACGGCATTCGGAGCTCGAGAACTTGCGTTGGGTCGCGATGTCGTCGCCCGAAAGTCCGATCACGCGCGCGCCGAGCGCTGCGAATTCGTCCGTGGCCTCCGCGAAGAGATGGGCCTCTTCCGTGCAGACGCTGGTGAAGCTCTTCGGGTAGAAATAGAGAACGACTGGCCCCTTCTTCAGGGCGTCGGCGAGCGAAAAGCGAAAATCCTTGCCGGCGAGCGCGCCCTCGACCCGGAAATCCGGGGCGCGGGCGCCGACCGGCAGCGCCGCGCGCGCGACATCGATCGCGAAGAGCAGGGCTGCGGCACATGCGATAATCTTCTTCATGCGGCCTCCTGGAACTGGCCGAGGCGAAGATAGGGCCGGGTATTCCAGCGTACAGGCCTCACGCGATCTTACGTTCGAGCGGCAGGTCGATGCCGCGGCGCGCGGCGATGAAGGGCGCGACCTGGTCCGCCGGCAGCGGCCGGCTGAACAGGTAGCCCTGCGCTATCGAGCAGCCGAAGGTCTTGAGCAGAGCGAGCTGCTCCTCGGTCTCGACCCCTTCGATCACGCAATCGAAATTGAGGTTGCGCGCCATGGAAATCATGGTCCGGACGACGTCGCGGGCGAGCGGGCTCGTCTCCATCTCGCGTACGAAGCCGCCATCGATCTTGATGCGATCGAGCGGCAGGCGATGGACGTAGTTCAGGCTCGAATAACCCGTGCCGAAATCGTCGAGCGAAATGCTCGCGCCGATCGATTTCAGCGCCAGCACCGCCTTGCGGGCGCGTTCGAAATCAGTAACGAGCGCGGTCTCGGTGATCTCGAAATCGATCCGGCTCGGCGCGATCGGGCCGCTGGCGGCAATGGCGATGATCTGCGTGAGCGCCGCCGGCGACATGAGATCGCGCGCGGAAAGATTGAAGGACAGCTGCACATCGTCCGGCCATAGGCTCGCCGCCGCGAGCGCCTTGCGCAGCAAGGTGCGCGACAGGGGATAGATGATGTCGGAACGCTCGGCCACGGGAACGAATTCGGCAGGGCTGACGCGGCCGAGATCGGGACTGTCCCAGCGCGCCAAGGCCTCGAACGAAACAATCGCGCCGGTCTCGGCGTCGTGCAGGGGCTGGAACTCGAGGCTCATTTCCGCATCGAGATCGGCGCGGCGCAGACATTGCTCGACCAGGGCCGCGCCCTTCATCCGACGCTCGTGCTCCTCGCTGAAGGCCACGGCGCGACCGCGATGGTTCTGCTTGGCGAAGTAGAGCGCGAAATCGGCGCGTTCGTAGAGGCGGCTCGGCTCGTCGCCGGCGTCCGGATAAGCTGCAAAGCCGATCGAAGTCGAGATGGCGGCGATGGCGTCGTCGAAGGCGAAGGGTTCGCGCGTCGCCTCGCAGATCCGCGCGCCGAGCGTCAATACGGCGTCCTCGTCGCGAACGTTTTCGACGATCAGTCCGAATTCGTCGCCGCCGAGGCGCGCCACGAAAGCCTCGCCGCCGGCCACCTGAAGGAAGCGCGCGCTGCATTCGACAAGGACGCGATCGCCAATGACATGGCCGAAGACGTCGTTGACCGGCTTGAAGCCGTCGAGATCGAGAATGCCGACATAAAAGCGCCCACCGTCGAAGTTGCGCGCGACCGCCGCCTCGAGGCGCTCGAAGAACTGGCGGCGGTTGGGCAGTCCGGTCAGGCTATCGATGTGGGCGATGCGCGAATTCTCGTCGCTGAGCTGCTGGGCGTCGACCTGCGCGGCCACCAGTCCGAGAAAGTCGCGGGAGGAGCGGACGACCGCGAAGGTCGTGCCGAACATGACGACGAACAGGCCGCAGGCGCCGACGATCATCGGCTCCGGCGTCGCGAGTGCTAGCTGCAGCGAGACGAAGGGTACGCAGACGGCGGCGACCAGCAACGCGGAGATAGGGAAGTTGACGAGGCTGTAGACGGCGGCAAGCGTCGAAATGCCGAACACGCCGGCGATCACGCCGCGCAACGCGGGGTCGCAGGTAAAGTAGAGGATAGTGACCCAGGCGGTGAAGCAGGTCGCCATAACCGTGGCCAGACGCGAGGCGCCGACGAGACGGCGCGTCATCGTATCGGCGTCGACATCGACGTTGCGGCGTCGAAGCCAGACCGTCATGCGCCAGAAGCAGGCGAGCACGAGCGCCGAAGGGGCGATGATGGTCGGCAGCGGATTGTCCCAGGACGCGCAGACGGAGACCGCGGCGCCGACGACCACAGCGATGGTGAAATAGAGGATCGGGGCCTGATGCACGTAGGCGGCGTATTGCGCGCGCGCCAAGGCTCGACGAACCTCGGGTCGGCGATGGCTGGCGCCGGCCCAGTTCAGAAAACGCTTCATCCATCCCCCAAGCGCGCAATATGAGCGCGCGCGCCCGGAATGATCGCCCTCGGCCCTTTAACTTTCCCTTACGGCGCCGAGAGCCACGGAGCGGATGCAAACGCAATATCGTTCGCAATTTCCGATAGATGCGCTCTCCGGCGGCAAGGCGAGGCCGCGCAACGCGCGCAATCGTCACCATGCGTTAACATTTTGCGATGAAGGCTTCGCGTCTGTTTACATCAAGCGGACGCTTCTCATGCGCGCATCTATCTTTGCCGTCTCGATCGGCGCGCTTTCTTTCTGTGCACTGTCTCTCGGCGGCTGCGCCAGCACGGCGCCGGCGGAGCCCGACGTGATGGTCGTGCCCGGCAAGGGCAAGGCCTATTCCGCCTTTCAGCGCGACGACGATTATTGCCAGGCGAACGCCCAATCGGTCGTCGGCTATCGCTCGCCGGGTCAGGCGTCCAACGACCGGACCGTCGGCGGCGCCGCGATCGGCACGGCCGTGGGCGCTTTGGCCGGGGCGGCTATCGGCGCCGCCTCCGGCAGCGCTGGAACCGGCGCGCTGATCGGCGCGGGCGCGGGGCTTGCTGGAGGTTCGATCGTCGGCGCTGGCGCCGGGCGGCGCGCCGCAGGATCGATCCAGGCGCGCTACGATCGTGTCTATGCGCAATGCATGGTCGCGCGCGGTCATCGCGTGGCGGAGCCGGACATCGAGCCGGTCGTCGTGGTCGACGCGCCGCGTCCGGTCTATGTCTATCCGCGTCCCTATTACTGGGGCGCCGGCGTCTATTACGGACCGCGCCCCTACTACCGTCGCGGCTGGTGGTGAGGGCTGTGCGGCGCGCTGCTCCGGCTGGCGCTAATCTGTTTCATGTAGACGAAATTTTCGTCGAGAGCCGATCGAACGAACATCGCGACTTCACGGTTTCATCGCGCGCCTTCTACGGCCGTGAGAGTGTCGAGCGCGCTTCCCGCGAAAAACCAGCATCCGCCTTTCGCACCACATCTAGCCGCTGGCTGAAGTCTCAACCCTTGCAGAGCGCGAGATTGGTGCGCTCGGCCTTGATGAGCGGCTTGTAGGCGTCCCAGTCGGAGGGCGGATAATCGGCCATCAGGTCGTCGTCCTTCCTGGCGGCGTCCTCGGCCATGGGCGCCAGAACCTTGCGGCACTCGGCCTTCCTGCCGAGGTGATAGAGCGTGATCGCGAGATCGTTGCGGATGGAGGCGGTCTCCATGGGCCCGAGCGTGCGCGCGCATTTTTGCAGCACTGGCGCCAACAGCGCGTGCGCCTTCGCGTAATCCTTGGCGCCATAGGCCGTCTTGAAGGACTTGTTCATCGCCTCGCGCGCGCCGTCCGCGCAACCGGGGGCGGGCTTGAGATAAAGTCCTTCAAAATAGGCGCGCGCGCCGCAATAATTGCGGCAGGTCTCAGGCGTCGTCGGCGTGACCTCGTAGCCGCCGTCCTTCGCCTTGAAGTCGATCTTGCAGACATCGCCCTCGTCCTCGGCGACGCCGGTCGCGCCCTTCATCTCGCCCTGCACGCCGCAGGTGTGGCCATTGCCGCCGACGCTCGTGATGTCGAACTTGCCGTCCTTGATATCGAGCGTCCCAAAACCGTGCTCGGCGATGTACTTGCCGGGGGCCACCTGCGCCTGTGCGAGCGACGCCGCCAGCAGAAGGCCAAGCGTGAAAATCGTGCGTTTCATGTCGGTCGGTCCCCGGTCAGGCGCGGCATTGCCTCAGCGTATCGCGCAATTCCTTCAATGTCGGCTCATAGCGATAGAGATCGAAGGACGTGTATTTTTCCTGCAGTTTGTCCTCGTTCGCATCGGCGTCCTCGACGTGGGGCTGCAAGGTCTTCAGGCAATCGGGCTTGCGACCCTGGCGCATCTGCGCGGCGGCGAGATCGACGCGCGTTCCGATCGTGTCGAGCCACGACAAGGTTTTGGCGCAAGCCTCGAGCTGTTTCGCAAGCAGCGTCTCGACCTTCGCGTCGTCCTTCGTCTGCTTCGCGGTTTCCACCGCCTTTTGCGTGCGCTCGCGCTCCTTGTCGGCGCAGCCGGGCGCGGGCCTGATGTAGAGCCCCTCGACCGTCGCTTCCGCGCCGCAAAAACGCGCGCAGATCGCGCGCGTCCGCGCCTTCACCTCGACGCCCTCGGCGCGTTTCGTGAATTTTATGATGCAGGTCTTGCCGGCGTCGGCCGCGCGGCCGGTATCGCCCTTGAGCAGCCCGTCCATCATGCAGGCCGCGCCGCTCTGGCCCGCGCCGGAAATCTCGAAGGCGCCGGGCGTGATCTGCAGGGAAAACGCGCCGCCCGGCGTGATGTAATTGCCCGGCGCGATCTGCGCCTGCGCGGCGGTGGCCGCGAGCAGGAGGGAGAGGGCGAGGGCGGGGCGGATCACGGGTGGGCTCCTGAAGCGGGGCGGTTTCAGGAGGGATTTACGGCCGCGACTAAGGCGGCGCTGTGTCAGGAAGCACGGGGCTCGCTCCCTCTCCCCGTTTTACGGGGAGAGGGATGGGGTGAGGGGCCAGGCGACTGGGAGTTCCGTAGCAGCGCGGGCCCCTCATCCGGCGCGTCGCGCCACCTTCTCCCCGCAGGCGGAGAGAAGGGATCAAAGCCGGACAGTTCGCGCTCCTCAAAAGGAAACGGCCGGGCGTAAGCCCGGCCGAATTGTCTGTTACTGCTTCTTCTTTCCGATGATCTCGCGGGCTCAGCTGCACCCCGTCGTGCTGCCGCAAGTATCGCACTTCAGACACGTCCCGTTGCGCACGAGCGTGAAGTTCGCGCACTCGGGGCAGGCCTCGCCGACATAGCCCTTCATCCGCGCCTCCGCGCGCTTTTCGGCCATGAGATCGGCTTCGGTCGGCTGCGCCCAGCCGAGCCGGTCGAGGTCGTGGGCGACTTCGGCCACTTCATGCGCGAGCGTGCCGACGTCCTGCGGCTTGAGTGCGGTGGCTCCGTCGGTCGCCAGCATGGTGGGGGACTGCGCGGCATGCGCAGGCGCGCCGCCGGCAACCACCATCAGGCGGTCGGTCTTGGAACGCACCAGACCCTTGGACACGAAGGTCGGGGCGGCCTTGGCGCCTTCCGGCGCTTTGCCTTCGCCTTCGCCCTTGCCCATCGCCGTGTAGCCGATGTCCTCGGGCGAGACATGCGCAAGGTCGTTGCGCTGCAGGTAGGAGATGGCGAGTTCGCGGAAGACGTAGTCGAGGATCGACGTCGCGTTCTTGATCGCGTCGTTGCCCTGCACGAAGCCCGCCGGTTCGAAGCGGGTGAAGGTGAAGGCGTCGACATATTCTTCCAGCGGCACGCCGTATTGCAGGCCGAGCGAGATCGCGATGGCGAAATTGTTCATCAGCGAGCGGAAGGCGGCGCCTTCCTTGTGCATGTCGATGAAGATCTCGCCGAGCCGCCCGTCCTGGTACTCGCCGGTGCGCAGGTAGACCTTGTGGCCGCCCACGACCGCCTTCTGCGTGTAGCCCTTGCGGCGATCCGGCAGCTTTTCACGCTCGCGCATCACCTGCACGCGCTCAATCACGCGCTCGACGATTTTTTCCGCCACGGCCGCGGCGCGCGCCGGCGCGTTGGAGGCGATGATGTCGGCGATCGCGTCCTCGGCGTCGTCGGCGTCGTCCTCGATCAGCTGCGCGTTGAGCGGCTGCGAGAGCTTCGAGCCATCGCGGTAGAGCGCGTTCGCTTTCAGCGCGAGGCGCCAGGAGAGCATGTAGCTTTCCTTGCAATCCTCGACCGTGGCGTCGTTCGGCATGTTGATCGTCTTGGAGATCGCGCCGGTGATGAAGGGCTGCGCCGCCGCCATCATGCGGATGTGGCTCTCGACCGAGAGATAGCGCTTGCCGATGCGCCCGCACGGGTTCGCGCAATCGAACACCGGAAGATGCTCGGCCTTCAAGAAGGGCGCGCCTTCGAGCGTCATGGCGCCGCAGACATGCGTGTTGGCGGCCTCGATCTCCGGCTTGGTGAAGCCGAGGAAGGAGAGGAGCTCGAAGGTGGGATCGTCGAGCTTTTCCGCCGGCACTTTCAGCGTGTCGCGCAGGAAATCAGCGCCGAGCGACCATTTGTTGAAGACGAACTTGATGTCGAAGGCCGAGGCCAGCGAATCCTCGATCGTCTTGATCTTCTCGTCCGTGAAGCCACGCGTGCGCAGGCTCGCATGATTGATCGCGGGCGCATTGGCGAGGCTGGCATGCCCGACCGCATAGGCCTCGATCTCGCCGATCTCGGCCGGCGTGTAGCCGAGCGTGCGCAGCGCTTCCGGCACGGCGCGGTTGATGATCTTGAAATAGCCGCCGCCGGCGAGCTTCTTGAACTTCACTAGCGCGAAGTCGGGCTCGATGCCGGTGGTGTCGCAATCCATCACGAGGCCGATCGTGCCCGTGGGGGCGACGACGGTGACCTGCGCATTGCGGAAGCCATGGGCTTCGCCGAGCGCAAGCGCCTCGTCCCAGGATTCCTTCGCGCGCAGACGGAAATCTTCCTGCGGCAGCGAGGCGAGGTCGAGCGGCACCGGGGCGACCGACAGCTTCTCGTAGCCCGTGGCCTCGCCATGCGCGGCGCGGCGATGGTTGCGGATCACGCGCAGCATATGCGCGCTGTTGCGCTTGTAGTCGGCGAAGGGGCCGAGTTCCCTGGCCATTTCAGCCGATGTCTTGTAGCAGACCGCCGTCATGATCGCCGACAGCGCGCCGCAGATCGCGCGGCCCTCAGCTGAGTCGTAGGCGATGCCCGAGGACATGAGGTAGCCGCCGACATTGGCGTAGCCCAGCCCGAGCGTGCGGTACTCGTAGGAGAGTTTCGCGATCTCCTTCGAGGGGAATTGCGCCATCAGCACGGAGATTTCGAGCACGACGGTCCACAGCCGCACGGCGTGCTCGTAGCGGGCCAGGTCGAATTTGTTGGTGGCGGGATCTCGGAAGGTCAGCAGGTTCAGCGACGCCAGGTTGCAGGCGGTGTCGTCGAGGAACATGTATTCCGAACACGGGTTCGACGCGACGATCGGGCCCGCCGACGGGCAGGTGTGCCAATCGTTGATGGTGGTGTGGAACTGGATGCCGGGATCGGCCGACGCCCAGGCGGAATAGCCGACCTTCTCCCAGAGCTCGCGTGCGTCGAGCACCTTGTGCGTCTTGCCGTCGAGGCGACGGGTCAGGCGCCACTCCCCACCCTTTTCAACCGCGCGCAAAAAGTCGTCGGTGACGCGGATGGAATTGTTCGAGTTCTGGCCGGAGACGGTGAGATAGGCTTCCGAATCCCAGTCGGTGTTGTAGGTGTCGAACTCGATGTCCTTGTAGCCTTGGCGCGCGAACTGGATGACGCGCTTGATGTAGCTGTCCGGCACGTCGGCGCGGCGGGCGAGACGGATCTCGCGCTTGAGCGCCGGGTTCTTCTCCGGATTGAAGCAGTCGTCGTTCGAGCCTTCGCAATTCACGGCGGCGCGCATCACCGCCTTCATGTGCTTCTTGACGGTCTTGGAGCCGGCGACGAGGGCGGCGACCTTCTCTTCTTCCTTCACCTTCCAGTCGATGAAGTCTTCGATGTCGGGATGGTCGATGTCCACGACGACCATCTTGGCCGCGCGACGAGTCGTGCCGCCCGACTTGATGGCGCCGGCGGCGCGGTCGCCGATCTTGAGGAAGGACATCAGGCCGGACGACTTGCCGCCGCCCGACAGCTTCTCGTTCTCGCCGCGCAGGCGCGAAAAATTCGTGCCGGTGCCCGAGCCGTATTTGAACAGGCGCGCCTCGCGCACCCACAGGTCCATGATGCCGCCCTCGTTGACGAGGTCGTCGGCGACGGACTGGATGAAGCAGGCGTGCGGCTGCGGATGCTCGTAGGAGGACTTGGACTTGGTCAGCTTGCCCGTGGCGTAGTCCACGTAATAATGGCCCTGGCCGGGGCCATCGATGCCATAGGCCCAGTGCAGGCCGGTGTTGAACCATTGCGGCGAATTGGGCGCTGCGACCTGCGCGGCCAGCATGAAGCGCATTTCGTCGTAGAAGGCCTGTGCGTCGGCTTCGTCGTTGAAATACTTGCCCTTCCAGCCCCAGTAGGTCCAGGCGCCGGCGAGACGGTCGAACACCTGCTGAGCGGTCTTTTCCGAGCCGTAGCGCTCGGCGGCGGGCAGGGCGGAGAGCGCGGCTTCGTCCGCCACCGAGCGCCACAGGAAGGAGGGGACGTCGTTTTCTTCCACCTTCTTCAGGCGCGCGGGAACGCCGGCCTTGCGGAAATACTTCTGGGCCAGCACGTCGGCGGCCACCTGGCTCCAGCCGGCCGGCACTTCGATCCCGTCGAGAGAGAAGACGATCGAGCCGTCGGGGTTCTTGATCTCGCTCTTGGTCGTACGGAATTCGAGCCCTGCGTAGGGGGAGCGTCCTGCCTCGGTGTAACGTCTATCAATCCGCATCATTATCCCCCTTGGCGCAAATATCCCTGCGCCGGCTGGCAACCAGCCCTGCCTGTTTCCGTTCGACGCCTGTTGAGAACACGCCTGGCCGTTGCCGGCTCTACAGCGAGCCGCAACCTTTCCCGTCCGAAGCAAATTCGCCCGCTTCGGCCGATCCGGTTGCGATCGATTGGAGAGTAGGGCGAGTCGTCAGAGGACGTCAAGATATTGTGCGATTTATGGCGCCAAACCCCATATATGGGGGAAATCTGTGGATTGTGGGGAAAGTTTTAACCTTCAGGCGCTCCAGCCTCCCCCTCTGAGAGAGATTCGGCAAGGGCTGCATTGCCGCAATGCGCGCCAAAAGATCGGGTTGCGCCGCAGCGCGGCATCGGCCATAGGTGACGCCGAATCCGGAGGCTATTCGATGCTGTGGCTCCAGCGCTTTTTCTCCTGGTGGCAGGGCGGCACCTGGAACACGTTCTTTTACACGTGGCGCAAGGGCGTTCTCGTCGGCCACGACGAGTTCGGCAATGCCTATTACAAGGAGCGGGGCATCCATCCGGGCCTCGGCTTCGAGCGGCGGTGGGTGATCTACGCCGGCGAGAGCGAGGGCTCCGCGACCCCGCCCGGCTGGTACGGCTGGCTGCACCACACCGTCGACACGCCGCCGACCGACGAGAACTACAAGCCCTACGAATGGGAAAAGCCACACCTGCCGAACATGACCGGCACGGCGCAGGCCTGGCGCCCGGAAGGCTCGCTCTACCGCACCGGCAAGCGCCCGCCGGCGACCGGCGACTACGAGGCGTGGACCCCGGGGAACTGAGGGCAGGGCGCTTCGCCACGATTTCGCCCGCAGCGCCGTTCATGGCTGAGGCCGTCCAGACACCCTGCGCCGGCGCTGTGATGCGTCAGCGGACGAGAAGAAGAATGCGGCTCCATTTCAGCACGTCGATTTTTCGCGCTACCGCCCTCGGTCTCACCCTGTGCGGTCTGGGCGGCGCGGCCCATGCCGACCGCATCAAGCACCCGACCGCCGTCTTCGCCGGCCTCGACAAGATCACCGGCCGCATCATCGCCTTCGACGTCGCCATCGACGAGACCGTGCAGTTCGGCTCGCTGCAGATCACGCCGCGCGTCTGCTACACGCGGCCGGCGACCGAAGCGCCGCAGACCGACGGGTTCGTCGAGGTCGACGAACTGCTGGAAGACAAGAAGTTCAAGCGCATCTTTTCGGGCTGGATGTTCGCCGCGAGCCCCGGCCTGCATGGCGTCGAGCACCCGGTCTACGACGTGTGGCTGACCGACTGCAAAGGCGACGGCGAATTGCTGAAGACGCCGGTCGAAGCCAGGAAGGATGAGGCGCCGCCGCCGAACGCCGACGTGGTCTCGCCGGGCGTCGAACCCAAGCCGAAGACGAGCAAGCGCAAGGTTGAGCCCAAGGCGCCGCCGGTCGTGCAGCCGGATATCGGCGAAACGCTTCCGCCGCTCGAAGCGCCGCCGCCGCGCCGCGCGCCCAACCGCTGGTTCAACAACAATACGACTGTTCCCGTGGGGCCGGATCCAGCCGGCCGGTAAGCCGCCGCCGCTTCAGGCTGCGCTGCGGTCCGACACGAAAGCGTCCAGCGCCGCGCTCAGGGCTTCGCGCGCGCTGCGCGGCGTCAATTCGTGATCCGCGCCGGAAATCGTAGTCGTGCGGACGCCGGGCAGGGGCGCTGCGGCGCGGCCGCGTTCGCCCAGATGGCGTTCGAGCTCGGCGAGGCCCGGATCGTTTTCGCTATAGATCAGCAGCGTCCGCGCGCCGCGCGCCGACAATTCGCCGAACCAGCGCTCGACCGGGTTGAGGCCCGGCACCATGCGCCGAATGGCGAAACTCGCGTCCGTCGCATGCGCCAGACCGGCCTTCACGACTTTCTTTGCGAGCGAGAAAAGAAGCGCGCGCGCGCCCTTCGATTCTATGTCGCCGCCGTCGTCGGCGAGCTTCATGTTCACGTCGGCGGCCTTGGTGCGCCGCCAGGCCTCGATCTGCATGGCGTAGGTCGGGCCGTAGAGGAAGCAGGACTGGTTGACGAGCGCGATCTTCGTCACGCGCCTGTCCTCGACCGCTGCGTGAAAGGCCTGATAGGCGCCAGAGCAGGCGCCGAACAGCGACACGTCGCGAATCCCTCGTGAAAACAGCCAGTCGATCGCCGCCTCGGTATCGCGGGTCAGGCCTCGGTCAAACAGCGGCGCGCGATCCGGTCCCAGTGGCGAGAGCGAATCGCCAACGCCGCTGAGGTCCATGCGCAGCGAGGCGACGCCGCTGTCGGCGAGATGCCGGGCCATGTCGACGAACATGCGCGCCCAGCCGATGTGATAGACGCCGCCCGTGTTGAGAAAGACGACGGCGCGCGTGGGGCGCTCGTCGGCCGGGGGCCGACAGTAGATTCCGACGAGGCGATTGTCGGGGCCGAACAGCGCCGCTTCCTCGCGCCAGGTTTCGGTGGCGAGGATGGAGGCTTCCGTAGCCGTCATCCCGGACGGCCGTAGGCCGATCCGGGACCCGGCTTCCGGCGCGGAGACCGTGGATCCCGGCACTGCGCTTCGCTCCGGGCGGGATGACAAATCCGCTCCCACGAAATCCGCTATGCGCGCGATCGCCTTCGCCGGCGGCAGCGCGGCGGTCGGATCGCACATCATTTCAGCGTAACCCTCGAAGGGTTCGGCGGTCACGTCGGCGCCCATGTCGCGCAGCTTGTCGACGAGCGGCGAGCCTTCCGGATTCTGCGTCAGGACGAGCGTCGCGCAATCCTTCGCGCCCGAGAAACGACGCGAGCCGACGAGGGCGAGATCGTCGAGAGTCTCGCGCGAAATGCGGAAGCCGGCGGCCGACACGCCGTCGAAGCCTGCGTCCTCGGCGGCGCCGGGCTTGCCCTGAAAGATGCGGCTCATGACCTCGAGCTCGCGCTTCAGCGCGCGACCGGAGGCGGGCGGGGCGAGCAGGACGAGACGGGCCGGCGCGATGTCGCGCGCGGCCTCCAGCGCCAGCAGCGCGCCGAGCCGCAGGCCGACGAGCGCGATTTCCTCGATGCCGGTCATCTCCACGAGTTTTCGGGCGGCTTCGCCAATGTTTCCGAGCCAGGTCGCCACGCGATGCGGCGCCTCGCCGTCGCCTTCGGAATCGGCCGTGCCGCGCCAGTCGAAGCGCAGTGTAGGCAGGTCGCGCGCGGACAATTGTTCAGCCAGCAGGCGCAGCGAAGAGCGCGAGCACAAATCCTCGAACCCATGCGCCCCGCACAGGATGACGCCGCGGCGCGAAGAACCAGAGTGCAGCCAGCCGCGGCAATTGTCGAAGACGACGGGGATCAAGGGCAGCCTCCTGAAAGCACGGCGGCAGTGTGCAGGACGGAGGTTAGAGCGGGGTGAATAGCGCCCAGGCTCCCTCTCCCCGCGAGCGGGGAGAGGGTTGGGGTGAGGGGCAAACGACTGGTGTGAGTGTTGCGGCCCGGCCCCTCATCCGTCGCTTCGCGACACCTTCTCCCCGCTTTGCGGGGAGAAGGGCAGCGCCATCACAGCGGTCCGATCTTCGTCGAATCCTCGCCGCGATGGAATGCGATCGCCATGCGGAACGAGGTGGCGATGCGCTCGGCCATGGCGGTGACCGCCGGCGCGCCGATCTCAGGCATCTGTTCGGCCGCTGTCTCGCGGAACAGCTGCAGCCAGCGCGAAAAATGCGCGTCGGAGATTTCCGGCAGTTTCAGATGCGGCGGCAGCGGGCGGCCGTCGTAGGTGCGGGCCTTCAGCATGGTCGAGGCCCAGAACTTCTTGAGCTTGTCGAGATGATGCGGCCAGTCCTCGATCTCGCGGTTGAAGATCGGGCCGAGCATCTCGTCAGCGCGGACCTTGGCGTAGAAGGCGTCGACCAGCCGGCCGAGACCCTCCTCGTCGACGCCGGCGGGCGGGACGAAACCGAGCTGGTAGCGGGACGTGTCGATCATTGCATTCCTCCTGGCGCGGACAGTGTAGCCGCGTCCATTCGGTCCGGTCCTTGACCGTTGGTAACTTTAGCCCCGGCCCCGATATGGCGCGACGCCCTGGTCGGGCAGCCAAAGACCCTCCGGCGGCGCGCCGGTCTGCCAAAATACGTCGATTGGCATGCCGCCGCGCGGATACCAGTAGCCGCCGATCCTGAGCCAACGCGGCTCGAGCAGGCTGACGAGGTCCTTGGCGACGCGCACCGTGCAATCCTCGTGGAAGGCGCCGTGGTTGCGGAACGAGGCGAGATAGAGTTTCAGCGACTTGGATTCCACCAGCCATTGCGCCGGCGCGTAATCGATCACCAGCGTCGCGAAATCCGGCTGGCCGGTCACCGGGCAGAGCGAGGTGAATTCGGGCTGCGTGAAGCGCGCGAGATAGAGCGTGTCGGGGTGCGGGTTTGGCACACGATCCAGCTCGGCCTCGTCGGGCGAGGCGGGCAGGGCTGTGTGCTGGCCGAGAAGGTTCGGGCCGTCGGCGTGTTTCATGGGCGACACATAGGCGCGCGCCGGAGCAGGCGCAAGCGTGCGAAAAGGCCGGCGCCCCGGAGGACGCCGGCCGATTGCCGCGCGGCGGCGCGAGCGTCAGACGCTCCAGTCGTCGACGGCCTTCTTGGCTTGATCCTTGGTGTAGCCGTAGCGCTCCTGGATCTTACCTTCGAGCTGCTCGCGGTTGCCGTTGATCTGCGTGACGTCGTCGTCCGTCAGCTTGCCCCATTGTTCCTTCACCTTGCCGGTCATCTGCTTCCAGTTGCCCTGCACCTGATCCCAGTTCATGACGATCTCCTTGTGATTGGTGAATGGCCGCACGGCCCCGCCAGCCGGAGGCTGACGTCGATCGGGCTGATGTCGTGCGGAACTCGCGACGGCTCCCGCCGCCTGTGAACAAAACGTTCGCCAAGCAGCCCGGTTCCAGTTCAGCCGGCCTCTTTGTCGCGGCCGGCCGCCTTTCCCTCGCGCCCACGGCGCAGTAAAAGGCGGCGCGCAAGCCCTTTCAGATTCCCATTCCGAGGCCGCTCATGACCGACATCATCGACATCCACGCCCGCGAGATCATGGATTCGCGCGGCAATCCGACCGTCGAGGTCGATGTGACGCTCTCCGACGGCTCGTTCGGCCGCGCGGCCGTGCCGTCGGGCGCCTCGACCGGCGCGCACGAGGCCGTCGAACTGCGCGACGGCGACAAGAAGCGCTTTCTCGGCAAGGGCGTGCTGAAGGCGATCGACAGCGTCAACGACGCCATTGCCGACGCGCTCGTCGGCATGGACGCGACCGACCAGATCGCCATCGACGACGTCATGATTGCGCTCGACGGCACGCCCAACAAGGTCAAGCTCGGCGCCAACGCCATTTTGGGCGTCTCGTTGGCGACGGCGAAAGCCGCCGCCGACGCGGTCGGCCTGCCGCTGTGGCGCTATGTCGGCGGCGCGCATGCGCGCACGCTGCCCGTGCCGATGATGAACATCGTCAATGGCGGCGCCCATGCCGACAACCCGATCGACTTCCAGGAATTCATGATCCTGCCCGTCGGCGCGCCGTCCTTGAAGGAAGCCGTGCGCTGGGGCGCGGAAGTCTTCCATACGCTCAAGAGCGCCCTGAAGAAGGAAGGCCACAACACCAACGTGGGCGACGAGGGCGGTTTCGCCCCGAACCTCCCGTCGGCGGAAGCGGCCCTCGACTTCTGCATGAAGGCGATCGAGCAGGCCGGTTTCTCAGCCGGCAAGGACATGTATCTGGGCCTCGACTGCGCATCGACCGAGTTCTTCAAGAACGGTTCGTACCACTATGAAGGCGAGGGCAAGACGCGTTCGATCGCCGAGCAGGTCGACTATCTCGCTGGTCTGGTGGCCGCCTATCCGATCGTCACGATCGAGGACGGCATGAGCGAAGACGACTGGGAAGGCTGGAAGCTGCTGACGGAAAAGATCGGCGGCAAGTGCCAGCTCGTCGGCGACGATCTCTTCGTCACCAACGTGTCGCGCCTTTCCCGCGGCATCAAGGAAGGCATCGCGAATTCCATTCTCGTGAAGGTCAACCAGATCGGATCGCTGACCGAGACGCTCGCCGCCGTCGAGATGGCGCAGCGCGCGGGCTATACGGCGGTCATGTCGCACCGCTCGGGCGAGACGGAAGACGCGACCATCGCGGACCTCGCGGTCGCCACCAACTGCGGTCAGATCAAGACCGGTTCGCTCGCCCGCTCCGACCGGTTGGCCAAGTACAACCAGCTCATCCGCATCGAGGAGGAGCTGGGCTCGCAGGCCGTTTATGCGGGCCGCGCCGCGCTGAAGGCGCTGGCGTAAGACACGACGCTGGTTCCCTCTCCCCGTGCAACGGGGAGAGGGCTAGGGTGAGGGGCAGGGCCGCTTCTCGCCCTTTTCAATTTCGAGACGCTTGCTAGCCGTTTCGCCCCTCACCCCAGCCCTATCCCCGCGTCTGAGGGGATAGGGAGCAGGTTGACGCCGCCATGACCATGGAAAAAACCTTCGATCCCAAATCCGTCGAGAGCCGCATCGCGGCCGAATGGGAGCGCGCCGACGCCTTCAAGGCAGGGCGGCCGGAGCGGGCGGGCGCCGAGACCTATTGCATCGTGATCCCGCCGCCGAACGTCACCGGCAACCTGCACATGGGCCACGCGCTCAACAATACGCTGCAGGACATTCTTTGCCGGTTCGAGCGCATGCGCGGCAAGGACGTGTTGTGGCAGCCGGGCACGGATCACGCGGGCATCGCGACCCAGATGGTGGTCGAGCGCCAGATGATGGAGCGCAAGGAGCCGGGCCGCCGCGACATCGGCCGCGAGGCGTTCCTGGAAAAGGTCTGGGCGTGGAAGGCGGAGTCGGGCGGGGCGATCGTCCAGCAGCTCAAGCGTCTCGGCGCCTCCTGCGACTGGTCGCGCGAGCGCTTCACGATGGATGAAGGCCTGTCGAAGGCGGTGGCCAAGGTCTTCGTGCAGCTCTATCGCGACGGGCTGATCTACAAGGACAAGCGCCTCGTCAACTGGGACCCGAAGCTACTGACCGCGATCTCCGACCTCGAGGTGGTGCAGGTCGAGACCAAGGGCTCGCTCTGGTATTTCCGCTATCCCGTCGTCGATGATCACGGCGCGGAGACTGGCGAGCATATCGTGGTCGCGACCACGCGGCCCGAGACCATGCTCGGCGATAGCGGCGTCGCGGTCCATCCGGATGACGAGCGGTACACGGATCTGGTCGGCATGCGCGTGCGGCTGCCGCTCGTCGGGCGCCTCATCCCGATCGTGGCCGACGACTATTCCGACCCCGAGAAGGGCACGGGCGCGGTCAAGATCACGCCGGCGCACGACTTCAACGACTTCGAGGTTGGCAAGCGGCATGATCTCAAGCAGATCAATATCTTGGACCCAGAAGCTCGCATATCGATTCAAGACAATGTCGCTTTCCTCGAGGACGCTCCCGAGAGCGCGGAACTGACCGAGACGCTCGCCGCGCTGCATGGGCTTCCGCGAGAGGCGGCGCGAAAAGCGGTGGTCGAGATGATGGAGGCGAAGGGCCTCGTCGAGAAGATCGACCCGCACGTGTTGCAGGTTCCCACCGGCGACCGATCGAATGTCGTGATCGAGCCGTTTCTGACCGACCAGTGGTATGTCGACGCCAAGACGCTGGCGCAGCCCGCGCTCGCCGCCGTGCGCTCGGGCGACACGAGCTTCGTGCCGAAGAACTGGGAAAAGACCTATTTCGAATGGCTCGACAACATCCAGCCCTGGTGCATTTCGCGCCAGCTGTGGTGGGGCCATCAGATCCCGGCCTGGTATTCGGGTTGGGGCGGAATCTATGTGGCCGAGACCTACGAGGAGGCGCTGGTCCAGGCGCTGACCGACGCCACCGAGCGCGAAATCCTCGACGACGTCGAGGCCGGCCGGATCGCCGAACATCCCGACCGCCACCCGGATTTCCTGACCCGCGACGAGGACGTGCTGGATACGTGGTTCTCGTCGGCGCTGTGGCCGTTCTCGACGCTCGGCTGGCCGGACGCGACGCCGGAACTGAAGCGCTTCTACCCGACCTCGGTTCTGGTGACGGGCTTCGACATCATCTTCTTCTGGGTCGCCCGCATGATGATGATGGGTATGCAGTTCATGAAGGAGGCGCCGTTCAGGGACGTCTACATCCACGCCCTCGTCCGCGACGAGAAGGGCGCCAAGATGTCGAAATCCAAGGGCAATGTCATCGACCCCCTGAACCTGATCGACCAGTTCGGCGCGGACGCGCTGCGCTTCACTCTGGCGGCGATGGCGGCGCAGGGGCGCGACATCAAGCTGTCGACGCAGCGTGTCGAGGGCTATCGCAATTTCGCGACCAAGCTCTGGAACGCCTCGCGCTTCGCGGAAATGAACGCCTGCGTGCGCGTCGAGGGCTTCGATCCGAAGATCGTGCGGGCGCCGATCAACCGCTGGATTGTCGGCGAGGCGGCGGCCACTGTCACCGAGACGACGGCGGCGATCGAGGCCTATCGCTTCAACGATGCGGCAGGCGCGGTCTATCGTTTCGTCTGGAACGTGTTCTGCGACTGGTATCTCGAGCTCGCCAAGCCGCTGCTGACCGGCGACGACGAGGCGATCAAGACCGAGACGCGCGCGACGGCGGCCTGGACGCTCGACGTCATTTTCAAGCTGCTGCATCCCTTCATGCCGTTCCTCACCGAGGAATTGTGGGCGATCAAAGGCGCGGAGGGGCCGCGGCGCGAGAACCTGCTGGTGCTGTCAGAGTGGCCGTCGCTCGAGGGTCTCGGCGATGCCGAAGCGGAGGCGGAAGTCGGCTGGGTGGTCGACCTCGTGACCGAGGTGCGGTCTGTGCGCTCCGAGATGAACGTGCCGGCGGGCGCGCAGGTCCCGTTGGCGCTCGTCGGCGCGGACGCCGCCATCAAGCAGCGCGCGACCGACTGGGGCGAGACGATCCGGCGACTGGCGCGCATTTCCGAGATCAGCTTCGCGCCGGCGGCGCCGGCCGGTTCGGCGCAGATGCTGGTGCGCGGCCTGACGGTGGCCATGCCGTTGGCGGGCGCGATCGACATTTCCGCCGAAAAGGCGCGGCTGTCCAAGGAAATCGGCAAGCTCGACGGCGAGGCGAAGAAGATCGAGGCCAAGCTCGGCAATCCCGACTTCCTGACGCGCGCCAAGGAAGAAGTGGTCGAGGAAAACCGCGAGCGCCTTGAAGATACGCGCGCGAAAATCGCGAAGATGACGGTAGCGCTGGAGCGGTTGGGCTAGGCCCGCCGCTTACTGCGCCACGTTGGCCTGGAAGTCTCGAGGCTCGGTGCGAACCGGCCTGAGTGTGCGGGCGGCTTCGGCGGACGCCGCCACGGTCGATTGCGCCGGCGCATAGGCGCCGGGGTTGCGGCTCGCCTTTTCGAGCGTCGCCAGATCGTTGCGCGCCTTGGTCAGCGGCTCGAAATCGTCACGCGAATGCGTGCGGCCGGCGCCGCGATAAACCAGAAAGCCTTCCGGCGTCACGACGACGTCTCCACGGCGCAGGGTCTTGTCCTCGGCGAAATGCGCGACCGAGCCAACGCTTGCGCCCTGCGGCGGAGCGATAGCCACCTGCTTGGCGCCATGTGAGCCGCCCGATGTCGCCGCCCGGCGTTTTGCACGCGCGGGCCGCTGGCTCTTGTCGAGCAGGTGTTCGAGCGAGGGCGCGGGCTGAGCCTGCGGCGTCGGCTGCGGGCGGCAGCCGCCGAACAGAAACTGGATGGGGTTGCAGGCGAGCGCCGCGCCAGGGGCAAGAATCGTCGCTGCAAGGACAGGCGCTGCGAGGACATGCGCGCGTAGGCGAAACTGGATCATCGCTCAAATCCCGGAATGCAAACGAAGCTCGAACCTGTCGCGAAATGCTGCGACGCCCGACTTAGAGCAGATCAGCGCGACACGGTTCAAGTCACTTTGGTCATCCGGCTACGCATCGCATCGGGCCTACTGGCTCGACGCGACCCGGATGGCGCGACGCAGCGCCACCAACCCGCGTTTTTCGGCTGGGGTCTTCTCGACCTCGACGATCGCCGCGGTGTGCTGACGCATGCTGGCCTGTTCGAGTTTGGCCAGCGCTCCGCCATCTTGCGCGATCGGGGTAAACCGATTGTTGCGAAACACGCGGAAGCCCTCGCTCGTGACGACAATATCGCCAGCGCGCAGCGTCGGGTCGGCGGCGAAACGGGCCAGCGAGCCGATGGGAGCGTCAGCGCCGGGGCGGCGGTGGACGACCGACTTGTGCGCCTCGGCGAGTTTCGAGGCCACGGCCTTGTGACGACGGGCGGGCGTAGCGGGCTTCTTCGCGCGCGCCAGCGACGCCTTGGCGCGCGCCTGTGCCTGCGGAGCGACGTTCAACGGCTCGTAGGCTGGCAGGGCGGGGGCGACGCGCGCCTGCCGGCAGCCGCCGAACAGAAGCGTCAACGGATTGCAGTCCTGCGCGGCGGCGGGGGCGACCGACGCGGCGAGGCCGATCGCTGCGGCAATGCACAGCGCGGTCTTGCGGGCGGAGGCTTTGAACGAAGTCGTGCGGGTCATGGGCGTGATCTCCTGCCGCGCACTCAACGCGATCCGTGGCCACGACGATGTATGATCGCGCACACGGTGAATTCGGTGTTGGTAATTTCGGAGCTAGGGGCGCCTGTCGGCGATCGACTGGCGGCGCCCGGGGCGTGGGCGGCCGCGCATGCTGGCCTGTTCCAGTCTGGCGATCTTGCCGCCGTCATGCCGTATGCTGGCGAATTTACCATGCCGGTAGACGCGGAATCCGTCGTTCGTGACGACAATGTCGCCGTTGCGAAGCGTGGGGTCGCGCCGGAACAGCGCCAGGGAGCCGACGGGGGCGTCGAGCGTCGGCAGCAACGGGCTTTCCTTGCCGCTGATACCGGACTCGTTGCGCCGCCGCGCCGTCTTGCGGACATGCGCGGCCTGCGGCCGCCGCACATGCCGTAAGCGCGGCGCGGCGCGGAAACGTTCGTGATAGCTCGGGGACTCGTAGATGGGTCGTAGCGGCTCGAACCGGCAGGCGCCGAACAGGGCCTCGATCGGGTTGCAGGCCAGAGCGGAGCCGGGAAAGAGCAGACCGCAGACCAACGCTATGGCCGCGCTCCTGCGGCGGCTTGCGGGACGTATCGCGTTGCTGGTCGACTGACGGGGCATGCGCGAACTACGCGCCAGACGGATGGCGGTTCCGTGGCGCGGCCGCACAAAATTCGGCATCGGCGCTGGCGCGCGAGATTTCAGGTCAGACCGGGTATCGGCGCGCCTATCGCGCTGAGAATCAGCACGACATTCAGCGCCAGCACGATCGCCGCGCCGAGCGCCGCCGCAATGCGGGTCGCCGGGCCGTTCACATGGTCGCCCATGATATCGCGGCGGCCGGTGAACATGAGCAGCGCGACCATCGGGACGGGCAGGGCGATCGACAGAATCACCTGGCTCATGACGAGCGCCTGCGTCGAATCGAAACCCATGCCCACTATGACGAAGGCGGGCGCCATGGTGACGAGCCGCCGCACCCAGACGGGAATCGAAAAACCGACGAAGCCTTGCATGATGATCTGGCCGGCCATGGTGCCGACGACAGAACTCGCCACGCCCGAGGCCAGCAGCGAGACCAGGAAAGCGGTCGCGGCGAAGCCGCCGAGCAGCGGCGTCAGCGTGTGGTAGGCCGTCTCGATCTCGGCGACGTCGGAATGGCCGGCGTGGAAGGCGGCCGACGCCATCATGACCATCGCCATATTGACCGCGCCGGCCACTGCGAGGGCGACGACGACCTCGATATTCGAGATGCGGACCAGCTTGCGGCGCTCGTCCGCGTTGCGCGGCGGCGTGCGGGCTTGCGTCAGGCTCGAATGCAGGAACACGGCATGCGGCATCACCGTCGCGCCGATGATGCCGACGGCGAGCATCAGCGCGCGCGCGTCGTCGATCTTTGGCGTCACCGCGTGTTTTGCCGCAGCCCTCCAGTCGATCGGCGCGAGAACGAGCTCGGCGAGGTAGCAGAGCGCGATGACCGCCACGAGCGCGCCGACGACAAGCTCGATCGGCCGGAAGCCACGCTGCTCGAAAGCGAGGATGCCGGAGATGACGATGGCGACGATGACCATGCCCCAGAGCAGCGGCAGGCCGAACAGGAGCGACAGGCCGATCGCGCCGCCGAGGAATTCGGCGAGATCGGTCGCCATGGCCGCGATCTCGCTGGCGACCCACATCGCGTAAGCGACGGGTTTGGAGAACTGGTCGCGGCACATTTCCGCGAGATTGCGACCGGTGACGATGCCGAGCTTGGCGGACAGGGCCTGGAACAGCATGGCCACGAGATTGGCCATCAACACGACCCAGAGCAGATTGTAGCCGTATTGCGAGCCGGCCTGGATGTTGGTCGCGAAATTGCCGGGGTCGGTATAGGCGATGGAGGCGACGACCGCCGGGCCGAGGAAGGCGAGATAGGCGCGCGGGCTTTTGGTTCCGCCCGACAGGATGGAATGGGCGTCGTCTCGCGTGCGCGTCGTCAGCGTGCTTTTGACCTTCTGATCCATGTCCGCGCGTCTGATTTGTAGCCGTGGCTACAATTAAGCGCTTAGGCAAGAAAATCAATCCCGATTGAAAACTGATGATTTTGCTGGCATTATCGCGTCAGGTTCAGCCCCATGCCAAAATCCAAGACCTACAAGCTCGACGCGGAACCGGCCGATCTGCCGCCGGAGGCCGATCAGGCGCATCGGTTCGAGAAGGCCCGTAGCGCGCAGGCGACGGCGCTGCTCGAAGATTATGCGGAACTCATCTCCGACCTGATTGGCACCGAAGGCGAGGCGCGCCCGACGGACATCGCCCGCCGACTTGGCGTGTCGCATGCGACGGCGATCAAGAGCATTGCGCGGCTCAAGCGCGAAGGACTGGCGACGTCGAAGCTCTATCGCGGCGTGTTTCTCACGCCCGCTGGAGAAATGCTTGCGAGGCGCGTGCGGGCGCGCCATCGCCTCGTCGTCGATCTCCTCGTCGCCGTCGGCGTGCCGCAGGATGCGGCGGAGGTGGACGCCGAAGGGATCGAGCACCACGTCTCCGAGGAATCCCTGCGTGCTTTCGCCAAGTTTCTGGGTCGCGCCTGAGCGTCGGAAGCGTGGCCTTTGCGCACGCTTTGTGGCTTTGCGGCAACAGCCCGCAATCAACTTGCAATGGCCCAAATCCGCCATGCAAGACGCCGCTTTTCAGCCATAAACCACGCGCTAATGTCTCCGCGTTAAGAGCGTGAGAGGCTAAGGACGCTTTCGTTCGCGGAGCGGAACCAAAGTCTCTGAAATGGTGTGTTGCGCAATTGCCTCACCAGCGAGTTCGAGCGGTTCGCGATTGTCGGCCGATCGGGCCTGAGGCGCGCGGGGTCTAGCGTGTTGGCTTATCGACATAGCCGGACCTTCAACACTCGTGGCGCGCGTGGCGGCGCTGCAGAGATGGTGTCGATGGTGAAGGTCGGTCGGTTCAGTCTTGTGATCGCATGCGGTCTGTTCGTGGCCGCCGGGCCGGCGTTCGCCCTCGACGTCGAGCGGGTCGCCGACGCGCGCGGCGTGCAACACCACAAATACAAGGACGCCGAGCAGGCGCTGGCGGCTGGCATCGCCTCCTACCGCTCCGGCGACGCCAAGAATTCCGTCGAGCCGCTGACCTATGCCGCGCAGGGCGGGGCCGCGCTCGCGCAGTGGAAGCTCGGCAAGATGTACGCGGCCGGCGACGGCGTGACGGCCGACGACTACAAGGCTTACAAGTATTTTCTGCAGATCGTGCAGAATTACGACGAGGACCAGACGCCGCGGCGCGAGCTGCCGGTGGTCGCCAGCGCCTTCGTCGCGGTCGGCGCCTACAGCCTGAACGGCATCGCGGACGCCGGCATGAAGCCGAACCCGTCCCGCGCGCGAGAAATGTTCCAGTATGCGGCGACGAATTTCGGCGACGCCGACGCGCAGTATAACCTCGCGCGCATGTATCTCGACGGCTCGGGCGTGGAAAAGGACGCCCGTCAGGCGGCGCGCTGGCTGCGGCTGGCCGCCGAAAAGGGCCATGCCCCATCGCAGGCCATGCTCGGGCACCTGCTGTTCAACGGGGTCGACGGCATATCGCGCCAGCGCGCGCAGGGCCTGATGTATCTGACGCTGGCGCGCGAGGGCGCGAACGACCCTGCGAGCGACAAGTGGATCGTCGACCTCTACGACAAGGCCATGCGCACCGCGAGCGATAACGATCGCCAGGCGGCGGCCGTCTATCTCGAAAGCTACATGAAGCGGCGCTGAACGCGCCTATTCCCTGAATTCCGCGCGAATCGGCACGTGGTCGGACGGCTTGTCCTTCGCGCGCATCTCCTTGTCGATCGCGACCGACACAAGGCGATCGGCGGCCTGCGGCGAGAGCAGCAGATGGTCGATGCGGATGCCGTTGTTCCTCTGCCAGGCGCCTGCCTGATAATCCCAGAATGTATAGAGGCCGCCCGCATCCGTGCAGGCGCGCAGCGCGTCGGTGAAGCCGAGGTTCACGAGCGCGCGGAACTTCTGGCGCGTCTCCGGCAGGAAGAGAGCGTCGCCAGCCCAGGCGGCGGGATCGCGGCAATCCTCGGCGGCGGGAATGACATTGTAGTCGCCGGCGAGCGTCAGTGGCTCTTCCAGCTTCAGCAGATCCAGGGCGTGCGCGCGCAGGCGGTCCATCCACGCGTATTTGTAAGCGGTTTTTTCAGTGCCGGGCGGATTGCCGTTCGGCAGGTAGATGGAGGCGACGCGCATGAGAGCGCCCGAGGCGTCCTGCGTCACCGCCTCGAGATAGCGTGACTGCTCATCCTCGGCGCCGGGCAGGCCGCGCTGCGTCTCCTCGAGCGGGCGCCTCGACAGGATTGCGACGCCGTTCCAGCTCTTCTGGCCGTGGACGAGGGCATTGTAGCCGGCGTCCTCGATTTCGGCGCGCGGGAACTGGTCGTCCGTGCACTTGAGCTCCTGGAGGCACAGGACGTCGGGCGCGCGCTCCTTGAGATAATCGAGCAGCAGCGGCAGGCGCAGCCGGACCGAATTGATATTCCACGAAGCGACGATCATTGCCGATTCCTTCCCCCGCCATCGTATCAGACAAGTCTCCGGACACGGGAAAGGGAACCTTCATCCTGCGCGCAATTCGAGGCAGGCGGTTAGGCGAAAGGTAGGCCGGGCGCACGAAGCTCTCCGGACTTACGGGGGCATTCATGGCCGCAAAAACATTTGGATTGCGAGGCGCGACGCCGGCGTCCGTCCGCGCGGCGCGCTTTCAGCCAGCCGCCCCGCCGCCGAGCCCACGCATCAGCGAGGCCGCGCCCGAGCCTGCCCGGCGCGACGACGCGGAAGCCGAAGAGGCTGTCCGATTCCTCGCGCTCTTTCCCTTCCTGACCGGCGGGATCATCCTTTTTCTGTCACTGGTCTTCGCGGCCCAAAAGCACTTCGCCTTCGATATGCGCGACAATGCGCTCAGCCTCGGGTCGATTGTCGCGCTCGGCGGCGCGAGCCGTCGGCTCGTGCTTGAAGGCGGCGAGTGGTGGCGGATATTTCTCGCGCCGATCTATCACGGCTCGCTCGGCCATCTCGTCGGCAATTGCGTCGCGCTCGGCTTTCTCGGCGCGCGGCTCGAGCCCTTGCTCGGGCGCTGGTGGATGTCGGCTGCTTTCGTCATCAGCGCGCTCGGCGGCATGGTCGGATCGATGATCGGCAATCCGCCCGATGTGACGACGGTCGGCGCATCCGGCGCGATTTCCGGTCTGATCGGCGCGCTGTTCGCCATGAGCTTCCACAGCCGCGCCGACGAAGCGACGCAGCAGGCGATGCGCCGCACCGCCTGGCGGTTCGGCATTCCCGCGCTCGGACCGCTGCTGTGGGGCGCGCACGGAACGACGGATTATTCCGCCCATCTCGGCGGCGCGGTTTCAGGCGCGATGGTCGGCGCCGTGATCGCGCTTCTGTGGGACGGGCGAAGCTTCCGGCCGGGATTTCAGAGACTGGCGGCGGCGATCGCGGTCGGCGGGCTGACCATGTCCGGCGTTTCCGCCGCGATGGCCGCGACGCAGTTCAAGCGGCACGAACGCAGATGGGCGCATCTGATCCCGATGTCGCAGACGCCGCGCACGGTCGAGGAAGGGGCCAAGCGCGCGGACGATTTCGTCGCCCGCTATCCTCGCGACCCGCGCGCGCATCTGTTCCGGGCGGTCGCGCTGATCAAGCGCGACAAACTGATCGCCGCTGAGGGCGAGTTGCGCGCCGTGATCGCCAACGCCTCGGAAGTCGGCGCGGGCAGGCACACGCTCGAGCGAACGGCGGAAGCTTACATGGCCATGATCTACGCCTATCAGGGGCGACGCGCGGACGCGCAGGCTATGGGCAGGAAGGTCTGCGCCGACAAGTCCGTGGCGGGTCTTCAGAAGTCCTTGAAGAAATACAAGATCTGCGGTTGAGAGCGCCGCCGGTTGGCGAGCTTCTCGCGCCGTGGTCTAAACGGCGGGGGAGGCCATGATGTCCGAACTCGAGAAACTCGCCGCGCAGGTGGCGCATAAACTGATTGCTCGCCGCGAATTGCTGGCCGTCTCGGAATCCTCGAGCGGCGGGTTGATCTCGGCCGCTCTGCTCGCCGTGCCCGGCGCTTCGGCCTTCTATATCGGCGGCGCGGTGGTCTATACGGCGCGCGCGCGGGCGGCGCTGGTCAACATCGAGCGCGCCGATGTCGAGGGCATGCGCTCCGCCAGCGAACCCTACGCGCTCCTGCTGGCGCGCCGCACGCGCGAATTGCTGCGTGCGGGCTGGGCGATCGCCGAGACGGGCGCGGCCGGGCCAACGGGCAATTCCTACGGCGATGCGGCAGGGCACACGGTGGTTGCGATCAGCGGTCCCGCGGAAAAGGTTCGCACGATCGAGACCGGTTCTGCCGACCGGCGCGCCAACATGGACGCCTTTGCCCGCGCCGCGCTGGAATTGCTCGACGAAGCGCTGTAAACGGGCGGCTCAATTCAGAGGATTCCATGACCGATACGCCGCCCGACCGCCTCTCCGTCGATCCGCGCAGCCCGTTCTACAACGAGGATGTTCTCGCACGGGACGTGGGTATCCGTTTCAAGGGCGTCGAGAAGACCAATGTCGAGGAATATTGCGTCAGCGAGAACTGGGTGCGCGTGTCCGTGCCCAACACCAAGGACCGTCGCGGCAATCCGCTGACGCTCAAGCTGACCGGCAAGGTCGAGCCCTATTACAAGACCGAGGCGTAAAACCGTTCCTCCCCGTGAGCGGGGAGGCAGGGCGCGCGCTCCCTACGGCCGCTTCATCCAGCCGATCGAATGCGCGTGCAGGCTCTGCACGAATAGCCCGTCCATCCGCTCGGCCGCGCTCGTCGTCTCGGGATAGGCGCCGGAGGGGTCCTGCAAGTCCTCGACGACCTTGCCGTCTTCCGTGAAAGCGAAAATGTGCCCGTAGGCGGGCGGTATCGGCCAGAACGCTCGCGGCAGGCGCATGATCATACCGCGCACGAAAGGCTTGTCCGCCAGCTTGTCGATGAGATCGTTGCGCGGCTTGGTGAGACCGACCCAGAGCTTCGCCTTGCCGTCCGGCGTCGGCAGGCCGCGCATGAGATTGTCGGGATAGCCAGGCAGATTGTCGAGGACGACAGTCGCGCCGCCAGCCGGTCCCTTCGAGAGATCGAGATCGCGGGCGGCGACCGGAATTTTCCAGACGCGATACTTGCCGGTCTCCGCGACGAAGATCGATTTCTGGTCGTCCGACATGGCCACGCCATTGGCGAAGGACAGGCCGGTCGCGACGAGCTTCGTCTCCTTCGCACCCGGCGCGTAGACGAGAATGCGGCCGGTCGAGGCCTGTTCCATGATGTCGAGCACGCTGGCCTCGAATGTGCCGCCCCAGTCGCGTGGCCCGAAACGCTGCGAGGCGTCGGAGAAGTAGACGAGACCGTCCCTGGCGACGATGACCGCGTCGGCGAAGAGAATCGGTTTGCCGTCGATCTTGTCGACCAGGACCTCGACCTTGTCCTTGGTGACGGCGAGCAGGCCGCGCCGCGCATCGGCCACGATCATCCGTCCGGACGGGTCGAAGTCGAATCCGAGAGGGCGTCCGCCGGTGTTGACGAAAGTCTCGCGATTGGCGCCGTTGGCGTCCATGCGCAGGATGACGCCGGAGGCGACCGCCGCGTAGAGCTTGCCATCCGGGCCGAAGGCGATGTGTTCCGGTCCGACCTCGCCGCCGATGTCGATCTGTTTCAGTCCCGCGAGTTTTTTGTTGCGCGCGTGCGCGCCGACATAGCCGGGGCCGGGCTGCGCGCTCCAGGCGCGCGGCGCGATGGGAATCGGCCAGAATGCGAAATAGCCGGCGAGCGTCATGAGAAAAACGCCGAACCAGGCCGCGATAGTCTTCATTGCCTCTCAACCCCGCCGCACGTCATTGCATTCTGCCGGTCTGCATGGCCCGTGCGCAAGGGCGCGCCGCGCCGTCGCATATGAGACGTGCGGCGCGACGCGTTGACACGGGCGGCGACGGTACCTAGCCAAAGCGCGTCATGCGCGGCGCCACGGCAAGAACCAGACTCATATCCATCCTCCCGGTCCTCGTCGGATTTTTCGGGCTGATGGCGATCGGCGCCCTGTTTCCGAAATTTTCGCGCGTGCTCGATCTCGCATTGCCGTTCTTCGGCCTGATTGGGCTCGGCTATATCTGCGGGCGATTGTTCGACTTCGGCGAGGAAGGACTCGCCTGGGTCAACGTCTTCATCGTCTATGTCGCCCTGCCGTGCCTGTTCTTCGTGTTGATCTCGAAGACGCCGCTGCACGAGCTGCTCAATTTCAGCTTCATCCTCTGCACGGCCGGCGCGACGATCACGGCCTTCGTCATGGCTTTCGGCATCGGCATGTACGCCTCGCACAACGATATTCCCGAGGCCTCGATCCAGGCTGTGGCGGGCAGCTACGCCAATATCGGCTACATGGGCCCGGGCCTCACGCTCGCGACGCTCGGGGCCGCGGCGGCCGCGCCGGTCGCGCTGATCTTCGTCGCCGACACGATCTTCCTGTTTTCCGCGCTGCCGCTGCTGATGGCCATCGGCCGCTCGGACGGGCAGGGCGTCGCCCGGACCGCATGGACGGCGCTCGTGCGGATCGTGACCCATCCTTTCAACGTCGCGACCTTCGTCGCCGTGGCGGCGGCGGCCTACGGCTGGCAGCCGCCGCCGGCGATCGGCAAGATCGCCAGCATGCTCACCAGCGCGGCCGCGCCGACCGCGTTGTTCGCATTGGGCGTGACGGTGGCGCTGCGCCCGATCAAGCGGGTCGCTCCGGAATTGCCGGCGCTGCTGGCGATCAAGCTGATCGCCCATCCCGTGATCGTCTATCTGCTGCTGTCGGCCGTCGGAGGGTTCGATCGCGTGTGGACCTTCACCGCCGTCCTGATGGCCTCACTGCCGCCGGCGCTGAATGTGTTCGTCATGGCGAGCCAGTATCGCACCTACGTCGAGCGCGCCTCAAGCGCGATCCTGATCGGCACGCTCAGCTCGGTCGTGACCGTAACGACGCTCTTGTGGCTGATCTCCAACGATCTTCTGCCGGTGACGCTGTTCCCGCGTTGAAATGGTCGCCGTTACCGCCTGTTAGCACATGCCTGCCATTGTGCCCGGAAATTGTGCGGCGTATCGGGTTCGGGGGTTGAAATGGCTATGGGTTCCGTCGGCAAGCGCAAGGCCGAAAGGCGCGGTTGCCAGGTCAAGGCCCAGGTCATCAGACACGGTGGCGGCGACCCGATCGACTGCATGATCCTCGATTTCAGCTCGACCGGCGCGCGCGTGAAGCTGAACGCGCCGCTTGAACTGCCGGCGCGCTTCAAACTCTACATTCCGTCGCGTCCCGAGACGAAGAACGTCCTCCTGCGCTGGATGAAGGGCCTCGAGTTCGGCTGCGAATATTCGACCGGCGTCGCCGACGAAAAGACCTTCTTCGAACTGATCGACCGGGTGGACAAGCTCGAAAGGGCGGGCGGCGCTGGCGGTGGGGCGGACCATTCGGAAGCGCTGACGCAATTGGCCATGCGGCTGGAGGCAGTCGAAGCGAAACTCGCAGCCGATGCGCCGACCGCGTCCGCCGGCAGCTCCGAATCCGACGCGGACGCGCTGGCCACGCTCGCTCGACGCGTCGATGAAGCGGTCAAGACGGCGGAAGGCTATGCACGACGCGACGACGGACATCTGTCGAACCGTATCGCCGAGGCTGAGGAGCGCCTGCGCGCGCAGCTCGCGCCCGATGCGGCCGCGCGTCTGGCGAGACTGGAAGCCCTGGTCGAATCCGGCGGATTGTATCCGTCGCCCGGCGGCGAGGCGCAGTCGGGCGCGCCCGACCCGCTGATCGTCGGCCGGATCGCGGATCTCGAGGCGAAGCTGATGGCGATGCCACGGCCGGCCGCCGCAATCGATACATCCGCGCTTGACGCGCGAATCGAAGAGATTGCGCGCCGCGCCGAAGAACGCGCCGATCGCGTCGAGCGCTTCCTGATGACGCGGATCGACGATCTCGAATCGCAGATGATTTCGGCGCCGGCCGCGCCGGCGCCGATTCGGTCTTCCGAGATCGCCGATCTCGACCTGAGGCTGCATGAACTCGCCGCGCGCATCGACGGCCTGAGCCAGGCTCCGCCGCCTGCGTCGATCGACGCTGTGGCGCCGGACGAACTCGCTCGCCTGATCGAGCGCATGTCCGATCTCGAAATCTCGATGATGGAGTTGCGTATCGACCAGCCATCGACGCCTGCGCCCGCGCCGGCGCCCGAGGATATGGACCTGCAACGCAGAATTATGGAGATCGAGGGCCGGCATGCCGAGATCATCGGCACGCTGCGCAATTTGCTCGCGCTCCTGAGCGCGGGCGAAGGTCGCCGCGCGGCGGGCTAGTTCAGTCCCGCGAAGCTGGCGCGAAATTCGCCAGCGTGCGCGCGAGCGTCGGCTCGACGCCCTCGCGCAGGATCGCACGACGCAGCGGGCCGATTGCCGTGACGGCGGCCAGACCCACGCCGCGCAAGAAATCCACGGGGAGGAAATCGGCGAGCAGGGTGCGGTTGAGGATGTCGACGCCGCGCGTGCGGATGTCGATGTCGGCGCGGCGCGATTTCTCATATTCCGCCACTGCTGCTTCGATCGCCTTCGCATTCGTCAGATCGACGCCGTCGAGCGCGAGCGCGGCGTCCGAGGAATCTCGGATGCCGAGGTTGAGGCCCTGTGCGCCGAGCGGCGGAAACACGTGGCAGGCTTCGCCAACCAGCATGAGGCGTGGGCCGCTCACCTTCAGCGTACGCATGCCTGCCATCGGGAAGGCGCCGAGATTGCCTTCTATCTCGATCGCGCCGTAGCGATAGTGCGACTGATCCTCGATCTCCGCGGCGAGTTCACGCGGTTTCAGCGCCAGCCGGCGCTTCGCCTCGGCTGGCGGCATCAGCCATACGAGGCTTGAACGACGCGGCGCCTCCGCCGTCGAGGGCATGGGCACGAAGGTGAAAGGCCCATGGCGCGTATGAAATTCAGTGGTGATGTCGTCATGCGCGCGGCGATGGCGGAGAATGCCCGTGATCGCCGTCTGCGGATAGGACCATTCCTTGATCTCGATCTTGGCCGCTTTTCGCGCGGGAGAGTTGCGTCCGTCGCCCGCAACGACCACCGCGCATGCGATCTCGCGCCCGTCGTCCAAAAACGCCGTCACGCCGTCGTCGCGGAAATCGTAGGAACCGACAAAAGCCTCGATGCGCGTGATCTCACGCATGCCGTCGACCACGTTCGAGAGCATCGCGACGATGTCGTCGTTCGGCACGTTGAGGCCGAAGGCGTCGAGGCCGATTTCATCTGAAGTGAACAGCGCCGGCGGCGGGCGGAACAGCGACGACGTGTCGTCGATGATGCGGATGCCCTTCACGATCGCCGAAATTTCCTCGAGCGGCTCACGCAGGCCGAGATCGTCGAGATGGCGCAGCGACCCTTCAAACAGCGCGACCGTGCGGCCGGGCAGGGGGCCCGGCGTCTTGCCGACGAGCGCGACGGAATGGCCGGTGCGCGCGAGCGCGATCGCCGCGATCAGGCCGGAGGCGCCGGCGCCGGCGACGAGAATGTCGAATTTCTGATGCTGAGGCGCTGCGGTCGCCATGTGAAGATTCTCCCGGGTGGCGTTACATAGCGCGCCAGCGGGCCGCGCGGGAGACGGTCCGATCAAACTGTGACGGCGGGTCGCAGGCCGTCATGGCCGGGCGCGCCCCGAGCATGACGGCTGCACGAGCGGTCGGGCTATGGCGTCAGGATCACCATGCCCGTCGTCTCGCGTCCCTGCAGGTCGCGGTGCGCCTGTTCGGCGTCGGCGAGCTTGTAGCGGCCGGTGATCGGGATCTTGACCGTGCCGTCGGCGACGACCTTGAACAGGTCCTTCGCCATCTTCTCCAGCCGAGTGCGGTCGGCCAGGAAGGTGAACAGCGTCGGGCGGGTGGCGAAGAGCGAGCCCTTCTGGCCGAGCAGGCCGAGGTTGAAGGCCTCGACCGGGCCCGACGCCGAGCCGAAGCTGGCGAAGACGCCGAAGGGCGCGAGGCAGTCGAGCGAACCGGGGAAGGTCGCCTTGCCGACGCCGTCGTAAACGACCTGGCAGAGTTTGCCCTTGGTGATCTCCTTCACACGCGCCGCGAAATCTTCCTCGCGATAGAGGATGACGTGCTTGGCGCCGAATTTCTTGGCGAGCTTGGCCTTCTCGGGCGAGCCGACCGTGCCGATCACGGTGGCGCCGAGCGCCTTGCCCCACTGGCACAGGATCGAACCGACGCCGCCAGCGGCGGCATGCACCAGGATCGTGTCGCCCGCCTTCACCTTGTAGGTCTGGCGCAGCAGATATTGGGCGGTCAGGCCCTTGAGCATGAGGCCGGCGGCGGTCTCGTAGGAGACGTTCTTGGGCAATTTCACGCCGAGCGCGGCCGGCAGGTTGCGGACTTCGGCATAGCCGCCGAGCGTGCCGGAATAGGCGACGCGGTCGCCGACCTTGAAGTCCTTCACGCCCTTGCCGACCGCGACGACTTCGCCGGCGCCCTCATTGCCGGGCGTATAGGGCAGGGGCGTGGGATACATGCCAGTGCGGTAGTAGACGTCGAGAAAATTCACGCCGATCGCGTGCTGCCTGATCTGGATTTCGCCCTTGTCCGGCGCGGGAATCTCGATGTCCTCGTATTTCAGGACTTCCGGGCCGCCCGTCTCGTGAACGCGTATCGCTTTGACCATGTCGCTTCCCCAGGATTGCGCGCGACGCGCGCGAGTGGCGCGATCATGCTGCGGGATTTTGTCGCTTGCAATCGTGTCGTCAATGCGCGCCCGACTACATCCGGCGGCGCCGATATCGTTCGAGAATCAAGAGATCCAGCGCAGCATTCGCGGCGCCGCCTGCTTCGTCGCGCTGGCAGCCTCAATGACTTTTAGCGGACGAGCCGCGCAAGAATGCGGGCCTTCGCAGCTTCCAGAATACTGTCCGAGAGCGCGCGATCCGCCCGCGCGACGCTGCGGGCGAGCGACAGGGCGCCAACCAGTTCCGCGACTGTCGCACGCGCGGTCGCGGCTTCGGATTCGAGCGCGGCGCCCATGAGGTCCACATAGGCGCGCAGTCCCCGCGCGTATCTCGCCTGCACCTCGCGGCTTTCACGCGAGACATCCGTCCCGAAGGACACCATCGGGCAGCTCGCGCCAGCGGCGTCGCGCGCGCGCGCCGAGAGGTAGCGTTCGACGTAGAGGCGCATGGCGGCGCGCCGCTCGTCGCCCGCGGGTTTCGCCGCGACTTTGCCGATTGCGCCGAGCGCGCGTTCGAAGGCGAGGCCACAGGCCTCAGCCTCCAGATCGGCCTTCGAGTCGAAATGATTGTAGAAGCCGCCATGCGTCAGTCCTGCCGCGCCCATCAACTCGGCCACGCCGACGTCGGCAAATCCGCGTCGCTGGAACAGGCCGAGCGCGGCGTCGACGACCCTTGCACGATTCTCGGCGGCTTTTTCCCTGGTGAGGCGCATGCGCTTCTTCTGGGGCTCCCAATTTCGTGATCGTCGCGCACTTGACACAGCGATGACGATCATCATCAAATAACGATGACGTATATCATCATAAATCCGCGTTTCTCGCGCAGCAAGTCCCAGAGGCCGCCAATGTTCGCATCGACACTCGCTTCCGCGCTTTCGCGACGCGGCGTGCATTACGGCTGGATTGTCATCGCGACGACCTTCTTCTCGTCGCTGGTGATGGCGGGCGCGGTCGGTTTGCCGGGCGCCTTCATCATTCCGCTGTCGAAGGAGTTCGGCTGGGACACGGCGCAGATCTCTTCCGCCATGGCGGTTCGGCTTGCGCTTTTCGGGTTGATGGGGCCGTTCTCTGCGGCGCTGATAGAGAAATACGGTGCGCGGCGCGTCATGGTTTCGGCGCAGGCGCTGGTTTTCGCCGGCCTCGCCGGCTCGCTCTTCATGACGAGCCTGTGGCAGCTGTTTCTGTTCTGGGGGCTGATGATCGGCTTTGGCACAGGCCTGACCGCGCTGGTGCTCGCCGCGATCATCTCGACGCGTTGGTTCACCGAAAAACGCGGCCTGGTCGTCGGCATTTTGACCGCGGCGGTTGCGACCGGCCAGCTTGTCTTCCTGCCCTTCGCTTCGATGCTGATCGAAACATACGGGTGGCGAACGGCGCTCGTTCCGTCGCTGATCGCCATCGGCCTGGCGGCGCTCGTTGTCCTCTTCCTGATGGCCGAGCGGCCGTCCAGCGTCGGCCTGCGGGCCTTTGGCGAGAAGGCGGACGCGCCCGCGCAACCCGCGCCCGCGCCGCCCACCGGCAATCCTGTGATGCGCGCCTTTCGCACGCTCGGGGAAGCGGCGCGAAACCCCCCGTTCTGGCTGCTCGCGGGCTCGTTCTTCATCTGCGGCCTCTCGACCAACGGCCTCGTGCAGACGCATTTCATTCCGTTCTGCGTCGATTACGGCCTGCAGGCGGTGGCGGCGGCCTCCGTGCTCGCGATGATGGGCGTGTTCGATTTCTTCGGCACGATCGCGTCGGGCTATCTCTCGGATCGCGTGGACTCGCGCAAGCTCTTGTTCTGGTACTACGGCCTGCGCGGCCTCTCGCTTCTGTGGCTGCCGTTCTCGACCTTCACGATCTACGGCCTGTCGATCTTCGCGATCTTCTATGGCCTCGACTGGATCGCGACCGTGCCGCCGACGGTGAAGCTCGCGGGTTCGGTGTTCGGGCGCGAGAAGGCGGGCCTCGTGTTCGGCTGGATCTTCGCCTCGCACCAGCTCGGCGCGGCGCTTGCCGCGCTCGGCGGCGGCCTGTCGAAAACCTATCTGCTCACCTACGCGCCGGCTTTCTGGGTTGCGGGCGCGGCTTGCCTGCTGGCGGCTGTCTTCAGCCTGATGGTTGGACGCAAGGGCGGCGGCGCGCAGGTCGCGCCAGCGGCGGCGTGACGTCTCGAAGCAAGCCTCATAGTGAGGAGGCGGCGCAGCCGCCGCCTCGAACCATGGCCGCCTCCCCATGCTTCGAGACGCCCGCTGCGCGGGCTCCTCAGCATGAAGGTTTCTGATTTTTCGGAGTTCCCCCATGCACGATGCCGCCACGCCCGCCCGCTCCCGCACCGTTACGTGGAGCGATCCCAAAACCCTCGCCGCCATGGCCAGGGAGTACGCGGGTCTCGACCTCTTCCGCAAGCTGATGGCAGGCGACGGTTTCGCGCCGCCGATCATGGGGCTTCTCGGCCAGACGCTCGAAGAGGTCGACCAAGGCCGCGTCGTCATGAAACTCGAAGCCGGCGAGTGGCTCTACAATCCGATCGGCACGGTGCACGGCGGCGCGATCGCGACGCTGCTCGATTCCGTCATGGGCTGCGCCGTGCACACCACGCTGCCGAAGGGCCGCGCCTACACCTCGCTCGAGATCAAGGTGAATTTCTTACGCGCCGTCACCGTTGAGACAGGCGCGATCTCGGCCGAGGGGAGGGCGGTGCATGTCGGACAGCGTTCGGCCGTCGCCGAAGCCAAGGCGTTCGACGGCGACGGCAAGCTGGTGGCGACCGCGAGCACGACATGTCTCGTGTTCGATCTCTGATTTCCGTTAGCCATAGCGATTAACGGCGCGCCGCGGTTTACCGGGTCTTGGGCCGATACGAATGATATTTTCCTCCACCGGCGATCCGGCCGGCGGAGACACGCCCCTTGTCGCAGCAATCCCTGTCGCCACAGGTCTCGCGTTTCATCGATGTCGCGCGCTGGATAGCGGCGCTGGCCGTGCTATTCACGCATGTGGAAGCCAATTCGCTGGTGCGGCTCGCCGAAATGCCGGCGGGTTCACGCGGAATTCTCGCCTATGCCGCCTGGTTGCTCTACGGCTTCGCGCATCAGGCGGTCGTCGTCTTCTTCGTGCTCTCGGGCTTTCTGGTCGGCGGCGGCGCGCTGAAGGCTGCTCGCGCGGGAAAACCGTTTCTGGCGACCTATCTGATCGACCGCACCACGCGCATCTACGTCGTTCTGCTGCCGGTGCTGGCGCTGACCGCGCTCATCGACGCCGCCGGGCGTACGCTGTTCGCCGACACGAATGTCTATGCGCTGCCTGAATTCGCCAACCGCTCGGGCGCGCTCGAATTCTGGGCGAATGTGTTCAACCTGCAGGACACGTTCTTCCGCTATTTCGGGACCAATTCCGCGCTTTGGACGCTCGCGCACGAGTTTTGGTATTATGTCGCCTTCGCATTGCTGATCATGCCGTTCGCGTCGGCCTACAGCCCGCGCGCCCGTGCGTGCGGCTTTGCGGCGGGCCTCGCGATCACCGTGTCTATGTCGTGGACGCTCAGCTATCATTTGTTCGGCTTCGCTCTCTGGGGCCTCGGCGTCGTCGCGGCCCGCCTGTCGAAGCCGTTGGTCGCGCGACGCGCGCTCGCGCTGGCGCTGTTCCTCGCCGCGTCCATCGGGCTCCGCTTGTTCGTGCGCTATTCGCTGATCGAGATCTGGTGGATCGGCGGTATTGCGGACGCCGTGATCGCGCTGCTCTTCGCCAATCTGCTGCTGACGTTGCGTTTCGATCCGAAACCGATCTGGCGCTGGTGCGAGGCGCCCGCGCATCGCGCGCTCTCGGATTTCTCCTACTCCCTCTATGCGCTGCACATGCCGGTCGTCGTCTTTCTTTGCGCTGCGGCGCAGCACTTCCTCGGCTTCGGATTCCGTTCGGCGCCGACGAGCGCGGCGCATTGGCTTGTGTTCCTGACGATCCTCTTCACGGCGGTCGGCGTTACCTGGGGCTTCTCGCGCCTGACGGAAGCCAGGACCGACATCGTCCGTCGTTTCGCGCGCAATCTGTTCGACAAGCGGCCGCAACCGCAGGTGACGGGGGCGCCTGCAAAAGGCTAGTCTGCGGGGCATGGCCTCGCTCTACGACCGCTACGTCCTGCCGCATCTGATCCGTTGCGCCTGCGGCGGGCGGCCGATCATGCGCCAGCGCAAGAAGATCGTGCCGCGCGCGACAGGTCGCGTGCTGGAGATCGGCATCGGCGGCGGGCTCAATCTGCCCTTCTACGATCCGGCGCGCGTCGAGAGCGTGACCGGCATCGATCCCTCGCCCGAACTCTGCGCCATGGCGCAACAGGCGCCGCGCCCGAAGGGGCTCGCCGTGGAGGTCAGGCTGGCCGCAGGGGAAAATCTGCCGTTCGAGGACAAATCGTTCGATACTGTGCTGGCGACCTACACCTTGTGCTCGGTTGCAGCCGTGGAGCGGGTTCTGTCGGAAGCGCGACGCGTTCTGAAGCCCGAAGGCTCATTTCTGTTCTGCGAGCACGGCCTGTCGCCCGACGGCGATGTCGCGCGCTGGCAGCGGCGGATCGACCCGGTGTGGAAGAGAATCGCGGGGAATTGCCACCTGTCGCGCCCGGTGACGCAAACCTTTGCCGCCAACGGCTTTGCGATCGCCGATGTCGATACGATGTACCTGCCCAAGACGCCGCGCTTCGCCGGCTGGAACGAATGGGGCTGCGCGCGGCCGGCATAACTGGCCACGCGCCTTTCAGGCTTGCGGTTCGGTCAGGCGCGCTCGCCCTGGAAGGTCGAATCGCCGAACGGGCCGAGCGTGACGGCGCCCGAGAGGGTATCGCCGGAAACCTTGCCCTTGAACGTGAGCGTCATCGGCATGGGAGAGGTGATGTCGATCGACCAGCTCGCCTCGTCGCCGTTGACCGTTCCGTCAGCGATGTCCTGCGCGCCCTGGGCGCCGGCCTGCGTGCCGGTCAGGCTCGAGCCGGACGAGGTCACTTCGAGCGTCGAGGTTTGCGCGCCCATAGGCGTGTTGACCGTCAAATTCCACTTGCCGTCGATCGCCATTGTCGTCTCCCGGGAATTATTCATGGCCGCAAATCGGCCGGTGTGCGACCGCGACGATAGACTGTTTAGACATGAACAATCAACTGGCGGGCGACATCTCGCGACGAATTTGGTCGGTGCGGGCCGGCGGCGCCGAGAAACTGGAACTCTACCACTCAGGGCGCGACCGCCGGTAGGGCCAGGATGGAGGCAGGTGCGCGCGCGCTTCGTCTACACGCCCACGGCGGGCTATTTGGGCAAAGACGCCGGCATGATCTGGATCCGCGCGACCAAGGGCGAACAGAAGAGATGTTCGTCGATTGGGTTTCTGGTCGAAGTCAGGAACCGAGAGCGGCTCCCAAAAAAATCGCCCGGCGCGAGCCGGGCGGGAAAGGGAGGAGGTATGAGAAGATGTATAGTCAGCGCCTCACCCGGCGGCTGTGCGGCGTCGCACGTGGCGCGAATTGCTTCTTGGTCGACGCCTTAGGGACTTGCGCGAGAGCGTAGCTTCGTTCAGCTTGAACGCCGCGCCTGAGCGCCATCCCGGCAGGGTGGGGTTCGCGCGGACGCGAGGCGGGCAGCGCGCGTTCCAACCCGGATGACGGTTCCGTCAATGTTCGAACGCGACGATCTGGCGTCGGTCTTTCGCATCTGGTCCAATCTGATCGGGCTCGTCGCAGGGCTCGCGATCGGCCATACGCAAATGATCGTCGGCGCGCCCTTGTGGGTGCTGCTGCTGAGCGTCGTGGTCGGCCTGGTCGCGGGCGAGATGGCCGTTCGCCGGACGCTGCGGCCGGACGCGCCGCATTATCCCCGTCAGCATCACGTCGCCTTCTTCGTCGGCGGCGCGCTGGCGGGCGGAGCGTCAGCCTATATGAGCCAGACGGTCAATCTCGGCGTGGCCTCGGGCGCGGTGATCGTGGGCATGCTCGCCCTGGTGATGCTCGCTGTCTATCTCGGCTCCAGCGCCGGCCTCGGCGCAATGATCGGGAGCGTCATGGGCACGCTCTACTGGGTGATCCCGCCCCACGACAGTTTCGCCGTTCACGACGCCAACGCTGCCTTCCAGCTGTTGACGACCATGGCCTGCTGCATGATCGCCTTCGGTATGATCTGGGCCCAGCGAAAGCTCAACTCGACGCCTCGGGATCAGTGAGGGGGCGCAGAAAGGCGTCAAGTTATTGAACGGGCGGCTGCTGAAAAGGTGCGACGGAATCGTCTGAGCTTTTCAATTCATGCGAGTCGTTTTCGTAAATTCAAAGAGTTATGCGCCGTCTCGGTAACGTCAGCTAAAGGAGTCGCTGGCAGTTTGGACGCATTGGAATTCCTCGAACCAAGGCGCTCCATCTTTGACCTCCATTTCGCAATTTATTGAGGACGAGAGCGGCGCAACCGCAATCGAGTACAGCTTGATTGCCGCCTTGATCGGCGTCGCCCTCGTGTCGGTTCTGACGAAGCTCGGCGCTGCAATTGTCGGGAAATTTCAGACGATCAATAGCAGGATGATCTCTCCCTGACATAGGCTCGCCTGACGATCGATAGTGTTGCGAGACACCCGTCGTCTGGTCGCTTCCCAGTCAACATCCTTTGTTTGTGGCGGAAGGGGTGGGATTCGAACCCACGGTGAACTTGCGCCCACGGCGGTTTTCAAGACCGCTGCCTTAAACCACTCGGCCACCCTTCCGGCGTCGCCGCTTATGACAGGGCGCGGGGATTCTTGAAAGCGGGCGCTGCGGCATGGGCGCACAGTCGCGGGCGGCGCGGTGCGCCGGCGGGGCGATCGCCGGGGGCGCGCTGGCAGGGGTCGGCGATTTCCGGCGCCTGCGACAATTTCACGACACTTACAAATATGTAAGTAAAGACAATATGATAATAGATGTATCTCATGTATCGAATTATGTCGTTCATGGCGACTTGGCGCCGACGCCGCAATTTCGTCCCATTCGAAACAGCATGTGCCGACACCGCTCGCCCCCAAGCGCGCGCGGCCTCGACCTCGATGGCCCGTTCGTTTAAGGGACGATTAAACAAATGGGTAGAACGTGATCGCGTCTGCAGTTCGCGGGCGCATCCAAGGGGACAGGGCAGCGCCGTGACGAACAGCAAGCGATCGGTTTCGTTTCTGCGTACAGCGTGTTTCTCCATGCGTTCTGATATTTCCGCCGCCATGCCCGGCGCGCGCGTTCTCTTCGTTGCGGCCTGCGCGGCCGCTCTTGCCGGTTGCGCCCAGAACAACCAGCGTTATTCCTCGGCAGGCGGCGGTGGGATCGACCCCAAATACGGCGTATCGGCGTCGCCGCGCGTCGTCGCGGACGGGGAGGCGGTTCCCAAGGGCGGCGGCAAGTACCTCGTCGGGCGTCCCTATAAGATTGCCGGCAAGACCTATTACCCCTCCGAGCGGCGCGTCGCGCAGGTCGGCACCGCCTCGTGGTACGGAGCCGATTTCCACGGCCGCAAGACGGCGAACGGCGAAATCTTCGATCGCGGCTCGATTACGGCGGCGCATCCGACCATGCCGCTGCCGAGCTATGCGCGCGTCACCAATCTGCGCAATGCGCATTCGATCGTCGTGCGCGTCAACGATCGCGGGCCTTATCACGGCGGCCGCGTGATGGACGTTTCGCAGCGCGTCGCCGAAGCTCTGGAATTCAAGCGGTTCGGCACGGCCAAGGTTCGCGTCGAATATCTGAGCCGGGCGCCGATCCGCGGCTCCAGCGACCGTATGCTTCTGGCCTCGTTGCGCACCGACGGCTCGCCCGCGACCATCGACGGCGTTCCGACTGGCCTGTCGACCATGGTCGCCGACCGTGCGCCGGAGCGGCCGCGTCTCGCCGCCTTGCGGAGCGAACCGGCTGTCGTCGCGAATGACGCTGACGGCCAGGCGCCGGAGGCATCGTCCGCGCGTCCTGCGCTTGCAGCAGCGCCTTTGCCGCCGGCTCGTCCGTTCGATCTCGGCACGATCCCGGGCGCCGGGACGCCGATCGCGGGACATCGCGCTGTCGCCATGGCGGGCGTCTCGTCGGCGCCGCGTTCGCGCGCGATCCCGCGCGCCATCGCCGAACGCTGATCTTCCAAAGACTTCCGCTGCGCGACGATCGTCGCTAAGCTCATAGCGCCTCTGGCAGGCCGTGGGGGAGTAGCGCCGTTCGTCCGTTCGGACGGCGCGAGCGGAAGGCGTTGCGATCTTGGTTTTTTCGGCATTCCTGCTGCGCGCCGCGACGGCGATCGGTCTCGTCGCCGCTTCGGCGGCTTTCGCCCAGACATCGACGATCAATATCGCCTGCCGACAGGCGGCGCTGATGGACGCCGAGAGCCAGTCCTTCCTGTTCGAGCGAAATGCCGACGAGCTGGCCTCGCCCGCCTCGACCGCCAAGATCATGACGGCGGAAATCCTGTTCCGCATGCTGAAGGAGGGCAAGGCGACCCTCGACCAGACCTTCGAGATTTCCGAACACGCCTGGCGCGAGGGCGGGGCGCCGTCCAAGGGCTCGACCATGTTCGCCGCGCTGCATTCGCAGGTGCGCATCGAGGATCTGATTCGTGGTCTGGTGATCGATTCCGGCAATGACGCGGCCATCGCCATCGCCGAAGGCGTTGCTGGCAGCGAAGACGCCTTCGGCGGGATGATGACCCGTCGCGCGCGCGAACTCGGGCTGCGGCGCTCCTCCTTCTCCAATCCCTGGGGGCGCAGCGATCCCAAGCAGAAGACGACGGTGCGCGAGATGGCGCAACTGTCTGCTCATCTCATCCGCACCTATCCCGAATATTACAAATATTTCGCCGAGAAGAGCTTCACCTGGAACAAGATCACCCAGCAGAACCGCAATCCGCTGCTCTTGATGAACATCGGCGCGGACGGGCTGAAGACCGGCAATATCGACGATAGCGGATACGCCATCGTCGGCTCGGCGGTCGAGAACGACCAGCGGCTGATCGTCTCGCTCAACGGCTGCAAGACCGCGAGCGAGCGCGCGGAGGACGCGCGCAAGCTGCTGCTCTGGGGTTTCCGCTCTCTCGAGGGCAAGAACCTGTTCGACGCCGGTGAGACGATCGGCACGGTTTCCGTCTATGGCGGCGATCCGCACGAGCTGCCGGTCGCCTCGGCGCAGAAGGTCAAGGTCTTCATTCCGCGTGGCTCGAACGAGCGGCTGCTGGGCAAGATCGTCTACGACGGTCCGCTGATGCCGCCGATCAAGAAGGGCCAGGCCGTGGCCCGGCTGAAAGTGATGCGCGGGCAGGCGCTGGCGCTCGACATTCCGCTGGAGGCGAAGGAGGACGTGGCTGTCGGCTCGCTGCAGCGCCGCGCCCTGGACGCGGGGCTCGAATATGCCGGCCAGCTGATCCGCAAATACGTCTTCAAGAAATGAATGCGCCGGTGAGCGACATGCAATCCGCCGCAGTCGCGCGGAACGCGCCCGGTCGCTTCATCACGTTCGAAGGCGGGGAGGGCGCGGGCAAGTCGACGCAGATGCGTCGCCTGGCGTCGCGGCTCGAGGAAGCGGGTGTGCGCGTCGTGGCGACGCGCGAGCCGGGCGGCTCGCCGCGCGCCGAGGTTCTGCGCACGGCGCTTCTTTCCGGGAAGGCCGCGGGGCTCGGCGCCTTTGGCGAGGCTGTCCTGTTCGGCGCGGCGCGGATCGACCATATCGACACACTGATCCGCCCGGCGCTCGCGGGCGGCGCCTGGGTGATCTGCGACCGGTTCGCGGATTCCACGCGCGCCTACCAGGGCGCCGCGGGCAAGGCGAAGCCGGAGCTGATCGCCGCGCTCGAACGCGTCGTCGTCGGTCCGATGAAGCCGGATCTGACCATCCTGCTCGATCTCGATCCCGAGGCCGGCCTCGCGCGGGCGCGGGCGCGGGCGGGCGAGGGCGCGGCCGACCGGTTCGAAGGCGAGCAGCTCGCCTTTCACACAGCGCTTCGTGAGGCGTTTCTCGATATTTCCAAAAGTGAGCCGGGGCGGGTGCGCGTCGTCGACGCGGCGCGAGCCGAGCATGAGATCGCCGACGAAATCTGGGCGCTGACGCGCGACGCCTTTCCGGCAGAACTGAAGCGGGGCGAGACATGAGCGCCCGCAAGCGCGACGAGGCGCCGCCGGAAAGCGATGTGCTGGAAGGCGCCCTGGCGCCACGCAAGAACAAGACGCTGTTCGGCCATGCCGCGGTCGAGCGCGCCTTCCTCGAAGCCTACAAGGCCGACCGGCTGCCGCACGCCTGGCTGATCGGCGGCCGGCAGGGCGTCGGCAAGGCGACCTTCGCCTGGCGCATCGCGCGCTTCCTCACCGCCCATCCCGATCCGCGCCTGCCGGCCGTGCAGCGCGCGAAGGACCTCTATGTCGACCCCGACGCCAAGGCCTCGCATCTCATCGACTCCCTGTCGGCGCCGGACATTTTCCTGCTGCGCCGCGAGTGGAATTATCAGGCCAAGCCGCCGAAGCATTTCACCGAAATCCGCGTCGACGACGCGCGGCGCGCGCTGCACATGTTCCACCACAATGCGGCGAGCGGCGGCTGGCGCGTGTGCATCGTCGATTGTGCGGACGAGCTGAACAAGTCGAGCGCCAATGCGCTCCTCAAGATGGTGGAGGAGCCGCCGGCCAAGGCCCTGTTCCTGATCCTCGCGCACCAGCCCGGCCGCCTCCTGCCGACGATCCGCTCGCGCTGTCGCAAGCTGATGCTGCAACCGCTGAAGCCCGCCGACATCGTCCATGCGATCGAGGCGCAAGGCGAGGCTTTCGCCAAATACAGCCGCGCCGACATGGAGAGGGCGGCGCATCGCGCGGAAGGCTCGGTGCGCGAGGCGATCCGCGTTCTCGCGCGGCAGGGCGCGGCCTCGGCCAAAATGGCGGAGGACATGCTGCGCAACCTGCCGAAGGTGGACTGGGGCGGCGTGCAGAACCTGATCGACGCCATTTCGCGCCAGACGGCGGCCAACGAATTCGACGCCTTCATCGAGACCGTCTTCCTGTGGCTCGACGCGCGCGTGAAGCAGGCGGCCCCCCACGGCCCGCGACGCCTCGCGCCGCTGGCGGAGGCCTGGGAGAAGATCGACAAGTCGGTGCGCGAGACGGAGATCTACAATCTCGACAAGCGCGCGCTGATTTTGGGGATTGTCGAGGAGCTGGGCGCGGCGACGCGGTAGGTCGGTTGTCGACCGGTAGCCGACCATTGCATTGCGGGCCTCTTAGGACCGACCCGAGCGCAGTGCGCCTCAAAGCTTTCCAGTAATCATCGATAAGGCTTCCGTCACGCTGGCTGTGGCTGTGTCTATCCGAACATCGGCAGCGTCCCACGCGGTATAATCCCGACTGAGGACTTCTCTCCAAGTCATTTTGCTCAAGCCGGGTACGTCGATTTCACGCCCTTCCACTCGCGCTTGGTGGACGGTGGGATCAGAACAGATCGTTTCGACGCCCAGCAATCGGACCCTCGCACGTCCGGCGGCATCGGCGAAAATCTGGCGCGTGATATTCCAAGGGTTCACGCAATCAATGATCGTCGTATGCCCCAATCCAAGGTTGGAGGCAGCGAGCGCAGCCGCAATATGATAACTTTCCGGCCCGATGTCCCGTTTGGGGTCAAGCGCCCAAATTGCGGCGTCAATCTCATCAACACGAAGGTAGACCGCACCTGTCGCCATCGAGAGCGCGCGGGAAATCGTGCTTTTCCCGGTGCCGGGAAGGCCCGCGAACGAGATGAGAACGGCCATAGCTTCCTCAAGCTAAATTCTTCGATGTCATTTCATATGAGGCACTCGAACATCCGGCAAACCTCGAAGCGGAGCGAGGCCACTGTCGTGTGAATGACTGCTTTCCGCCCATTATAGACATCGCGCATCTCGCGCGCGCGACCAGCAACCGCCCCGCCTCACTCCTCCTCCGGCTCCAGAATCCCGTGCAAAATCCCCATCAGGTTTTCGCGCGACAGCGGGCGGTAGGCGAAGACGATCTTGTGTTTTCCCGCTGGCGCCTCGACGCCGCGGAACAGGAGGTCGGTGCGCAGGAGCGGGCGCGGGGCGCCGTCGATTTCGACTTCCCAGCCGGGGTACCAGAGGTCGTGCAGGGTGACGATGCCCGGCGCCGAACTGTCGAAATCGATCTCGACCCGGTCCGGCCGCCAGGCCGAGATCGTCGCCTTCGCCCTGATCGGCCCGGTCAGGTATTTCTGCGAAAGCTCGTCCTCGCTGTCGACCAGCACTTCGGAGGCGGGCAGGGCGGAGGGAAAGGCGCCGGCGTCGATCAGCTCCGAGGCGTCGGCGACCTGCACGCGGCTCTCCACCGTCACGCGCGGGGAGGCGTCGGCGAGGCGGTAGATCCATGACTTGGGGCCGGTCATGACGGCCTGCGCGACCGTGCGGCGGGCGAGCGAGGGCACCTGGTCGATCGGGCGGTCGAGCACGACATATTCGAGCCCGAGCAGCCGGCTCAGCAGGCAATTGTAACCCGGAAACGATGTCGGAAAGCGCCGGTGCGCCAGCGTGTAGGGCGCCTCGCCCGGCGCGACGAGCCTGTCGTAGGGCCCGATGCGCAGCGGGTTGTAGCCGTTTGTCGCTTCGAGCCCGTAGAGCATGGACGCATTCTGCCAGGGGCCGCCGAGCCCGACGATTTCCACGCGGGGACGGGCGAGGGACTTGGGGTTGTTGCGCTCGTCCTGCCGGATGGCCGTCAGGATGGTATTCGTGTCGTCCGTCGGCTTTTCGAGCATGGCGTAGATGGAGCGCGGCTCGGCGTTCAGCACAGTCGCGGCATTGCGCAGGATGAGTTCGCCGCCCGTGAAGGCGACAGCGGCCGACAGGGCCAGCGCCCGGGCGCGCGGCGTCTTCGGCCACGCCAGCAGCGCGATCAAACCGACGTAAAGCGGCAGGGCCTTGCCGATCTCGAGCGCGGCCTTTCCCGCATTGTCCGATTGCGCGGAGAAGGCGAGCGCCCATACGAGAATGCCGGCGACCGCAGCGCCGGCGACGACGATCCACGGCAGTTTCGGGGCCGGCGCGCCCTCGCGGACGTAGGCCGTCGCCAGCCAACCCGTGAGATAGGCGAGGCCGGCGAGAAGGATGAAGGTTCCGCCGACCGGACGCCGGAACAGATCGATGCCCGGCACGTGCTGGAACAGGAAGGGGAAGAACGGCGTGTAGCGGCCGAACGCATAGAGCAGGGCGACGACAAGCACGGCGGCGAAGGGCCGCGCCTCGCGGCGCAGCGCGCGTCCGCCCGCAAGCCCGTGCCAGACGAACAGCAGGGCGGTGAGCGAGCCGGCGAAGAGATAGTTAAAGGCGCGGTCGGTCGAATCGAGGTCGGGCCGCGTCGCGTAGGCTGGGCCCCAGTTGCCGGTCTCGAGCGAGCGAAGCGAGCCGAAGACGTCGGGCACGAAGAAATTGGCGAGATTGGCGGGGTAGAGCGAGGAGCGCAGCGCCGCCTCGATTTCCTCGTGCGGCCGGTTCGAGAAATCAGCGAACTGGATCGTCAGCATCATGGGGATGGCGATCAGGGCCAGAGCGGTCATGCCGGCAAGCGCGAGAACGCCGAGGCGGCCGACGACGAAACGCCAGCCGCCGGGATCGCGCGCGAGCCGCCAGACGAGCAGGGCGGCGAGCGTGAAGCTCAGGAGCAGCGGCACCTGGCTGCGACCGAGCACGATCAGCGCCGATGTCGCGCCGAAGCCGATCGCGGCGAGATAGGAGCGGCGCTCGAGCGCGATCTCCATCCACAGCAGCGCCAGCGGAAACAGCGCGTAGACGGTGATGATGCCGACATGCATCATGCGGCCGGAGACGGCGCCGCCGATCATGAAGGTCATGGCCGCCAGAACGCAGGCCGCCGTCGGCCAGTCGTGGCGCTGGCCGTAGCGGACGAGCGCGAGGCCGCCGACCAGCAGATGCGCGAAGACCATAAGGTCGAAGGCGAAGAGCGACGGCTTTGGATCGACCAGCGCCCACAGGACGAAGGCCGGCGAGAAGATCATCGACTGCGGGTCGGCGATGCTCGGATGTCCCGCGTAGTGATAGGGGTTCCAGAAGGGCGTCGAGCCCTGCGCGATGGCGTCCGCCATGAAGCGGAAGAAGGTGTAGAACTGGTTTTTGGAGTCCCAGGGCACGACGAGGTCGCGCAGCGGCCATTGCAGGAATGCCACCGCCCAGAAAAGCGTCACGAGCGCCAGCGCGATCAGGATGCGCGACGATGCGTTTTCGTTTGCTTGCGCCGACGGAACGTCCGACGCCTTTGCGCGCGGGCGCACGCCGATGCGCTCCGCAAACCAAGCCCCTCTCAACGCTTTACCCTCCCGGCGCGCCTTCTGCGAAGCGTCGCCGAAAGCGTTCATAGCCGAACATTTGACGTTTGTCGCGTGGGACCGCGCCGCTTACGCCGCACTCGCCTTGACGCGCAAAGCCGAGTAAACCGGCGCCATGACGACACGGCCCCGCTTCATGATTTCTACCGCCATTCCCTACGCGAATGGCGCTCCGCACATCGGCCATGCCTACGAGCGCATCGCTACCGACGCCATCGCCCGCTTCAAGCGGCTCGACGGCCACGATGTCCTATTCATCACGGGCATGGATGAATACGGGCTGAAGGTTCAGCAGACCGCCGCCCGCGAGGGCGTGACGCCGCAGGCCTTCGTGGACCGGGTCGCGGCCGATTTCGCTACGCTCGGCGAACTGCTCAATGCGCCCACAGACGATTTCGTGCGCACGACGCAGCCGCGCCACGCCGCCGCCGTGACCGAAATCTGGAAGCGGATGCAGGCGAACGGGGATATCTACCTCTCGAAATACGAGGGCTGGTACTCCGTCCGCGACGAGGCCTATTTCGACGAGGGCGAGCTGACGACCAACGCGGATGGCAAGAAATTCGCGCCGACCGGCAGCCCCGTCGAATGGATGGAGGAGGAGAACTACCTCTTCAAGCTCTCGGCCTATGCCGAAAAGCTGCTCGCCCATTATGAGGCCAACCCGGATTTCATCACGCCCGAGACCTATCGCAACGAGATCATCGCCTTCGTGAAGCGCGGGCTCGAGGACCTCTCGGTGTCGCGCACCAATTTCAACTGGGGCGTGCCGGTGCCGGGCGATCCGAAACACGTCATGTATGTGTGGGTTGACGCGCTGACGAACTACATCACCGCCACCGGATTTCCTGATCCAGAGGCGCCGCGTGCAAAATTCTGGCCGTGCGACGCTCATGTGATCGGCAAGGACATTACGCGCTTCCACGCGATCTACTGGCCAGCCTTCCTGATGTCGGCAGGCATCGAATTGCCGAAGCAGGTGGTCGTGCACGGCTTCCTGTTCAATCGCGGGGAGAAGATGTCGAAGTCGGTCGGCAATGTCATCGGCCCGGCCGATCTCGTGCGCGACTATGGGCTCGACCAGATGCGCTATTTCCTGCTGCGCGAAGTGCCGTTCGGACAGGACGGCTCCTATTCGCACGAGGCGATCGTCTCGCGCACCAACGCCGATCTCGCCAACGACCTCGGCAATCTCGCGCAGCGCTCGCTGTCGATGATCGCGAAGAATTGCGAGGGCAGGGCGCCTGCGTGGGGGGAGCTGACCGAGGCCGACCGCGCCATTCTGGACGCCGCTTACGCATTGCCGGAAAAGTGCCGGGCGGCGATGCAGAATTTCGCCATCCACACGACGTTGGCCGAAACCTTCAAAGTCGTGGCGGACGCCAACCGCTATTTCGCCAGCGAGGAGCCCTGGACCAAGCGCAAGACCGATTTTGCGCGCATGGCGACCGTGCTCGGGGTGACGGCGGAAGTGCTGCGCGTCGTCGCGATCATGGCGCAGCCGGCCATGCCCGGCGCGATGGGCAAGCTGCTCGACGTGCTGGCGCAGCCGGCCGAAGCTCGTGACTTCGCGCATGCGACTCCGGCGCACAGGCTGGGGGAGGGGACTGCCCTGCCCGCGCCGGCGCCGATCTTTCCGCGTTACGTGGATCAGGACGAGAAGAAGTCGTGACCATTCCCGCCGGATTCCAGCCGATGGCCTTCAGCAAGGACGGGTTCATCGGTCTGCTCGGCCCCTATCACTGGCGACTGGAGGGCGAGGCCTATGTCTACGGCTTCCAGTCGGACGCCCGCCACGGCAACCCGAACGGCGTGATCCACGGCGGCGCGCTGACGGCCTTTGCGGATACGTTGACCGGCCATCTGATCGAACACGCCTTTGGCCGGAAATGCGCGACAATCGCGCTCGACAGCCGCTTCGTGGCGGCCGGCAAGGTCGGCGCCTGGGTCGAGGCCCGCGCCCGGCTGCACAAACTGACCAAGACGCTGGCGTTTCTGGACGTCGATCTCGAAGCCGAGGGCGAACTGATCATGACGGCGCAATGCGTCTACCGGGTCTTTTCGCTGGACGCCGCGCATGGACGCGGCGGGGCCTGACCGCCATATGACGGACTGAAATGCTCATCGACACCCACTGCCACCTCGACTTCCCCGATTTCGCGCCAGAGCGCGACGCCATCGTTTCTCGCGCGCAAGCGGCGGGGGTCAGGCGGATGATCACCATCTCGACCCATGTCGAGCGCTTCGCGACCTATGCCGCGATCGCCGAAGCCTATGAGGACGTGTTCTGCACGGTCGGCACGCATCCCCACCATGCGCACGATACGCCGGAGGCGAGCGCGGCCGATCTGGTGGCGCTGGCGCGGCATCCCAAATGCGTTGCCATCGGCGAAGCGGGGCTCGACTACCATTACGACCGCGCGCCGCGCGATGTGGCGCAGCGCGTGTTTCGCACGCATATCGACGCGGCGCGGAAAAGCGGTCTGCCGCTGGTCATCCACACGCGCGACGCCGACGCCGATACGGGCGCGATTCTAGAGGACGAAATGGGGAAGGGGGCCTTCACGGCCCTGCTCCATTGCTTCACCGCCTCTCGGGAGCTTGCGGAGCGCGCGCTGGCGCTCGGGCTCTACATTTCCTTCTCGGGCGTGGTGACCTTCAAGAACTCGCAAGAGCTGCGCGACATAGCCGCCGCTGCGCCGCTCGACCGCATTCTCGTCGAAACCGACGCGCCATTCCTCGCGCCCGTGCCGTTCCGGGGCAAGCGCAATGAGCCTGCGTTTGTCGCCAGGACGGCCGCGGTCGTGGCCGAGGCGCGCGGCATGGACGCAGCCGAGCTTGCCGCAGCGACCACCGCGAATGCGCTGCGGTTGTTCTCGAAAATGCCGCCGCTCGCCGCATGAGTTTCAGCGCGACCATCCTCGGCTGTGGCTCGTCCGCCGGCGTACCACGCGTCGCGCAGGGCTGGGGCGCGTGCGACCCGTCGAACCCGAGGAATCGCAGGCGGCGCTGCGCGCTGCTGGTTTCGCGCGAGGGTGTCGCGGGCTCGACCGAGGTCGTTGTCGATCTCGGGCCCGACATTCGCGAACAATTGCTCGACGCCCGTGTCATGCACATCGACGCAATCCTGCTGACGCATGCGCATGCCGACCATATTCACGGGATCGATGACGTCCGGCCCTATGTGATCGAGCATGGCCGTCTGCTGCCGGTCTACATGGACGCGCCGACGTCGGCCGGCGTGCGCGAAAAGTTCGGCTACATCTTTCGCACGCCCGAGGGCAGCCAATATCCGCCGCTGTTGCGCGAACATGGCCTCACGCCTGGCCGGAAGGTGGTGCTGGACGGGCCGGGCGGGCCGGTCGACGCGCTGCCGATCCTGTTCCGGCATGGCGATATCGACGCTCTCGGCTTCAGGTTCGGCGATCTCGCCTATACGCCCGATGTCAGCGATATCCCGCCGGAATCCGCGAAGCTGCTCGAAGGGCTGGACGTCTGGATCATCGACGCCTTGCGCTACCGGCGACACCCCAGCCACCTGACCGTCGCCGAGGCGCTGTCCTGGATCGAAAGGCTGAAGCCGCGCCGAGCGATCCTCACGAACCTCCACACCGATCTGGATTACGCGACGCTCGAGCGCGAATTGCCGCTGAACGTGATTCCGGCGTTCGATGGACTGCGGATCGAGCTGTAGCGCCGGCCCGGAAACGGAATGCGCGTTCGGCGTAGTTCGAAATTTTACGAACCCGTCGCCGTCGATCTACCGCACCCGGAATGCGCATTCAGTAAGTTCCATAATATTGATTATGCGAATTGTGGATCAGAAGGCCAAGAAGGAACAATGGGCTCTCTTCTCGTGTCCGGCGTCGGATTGATGCGTTGAAAGGCTCTAGGATCGTCAGCTTGCGCGACGCGCCTTCTCGTTTGGCGCAAGCGGGCGATAAAAATTTGCAAGTGTCAGTAGCCAGCTCTTTATTTTGGCGCTAAAACATGGTTTGCGCGGGCTTGTAGCATTCGAAAGATATGTCGCGGAAAGGCGGAGGCCGGTCCCTGCCGGGCAGTTGGAAGACTGACGTCTGGGGTTTGTGCGCAGGTGTGGCGGTTCCCAAGGGGAACCCGTGCGGAAAAGGGAAAACCGCACGCAAGTGGCGAAACGAGCGATAAGGCATGAGCAAAGGTAGAGATTTCCGTCCCCCGCGCAAGCGTGGTTTCGATGACGACGGTCCGAGCTACGACTACAATCCCCGCCAGAGCAGACCGCCGCGGTCGCCGTTCGGCAGCCCGCCCGGTGGCGGTTTCCCCGATATGGGAGCTCCCTCCATGGCGCCTTCCAGCCCGCCGATCGACGCCACCGTCAAGTGGTTCAAGGCCGACAAGGGTTTTGGCTTCGTCGAACTCGGCAATGGCACGGGCGACGCCTTCCTGCACATCGGCGCGGTACAGCAGGCCGGCTATGACAGCCTGCCGCCCGGCGCGACGCTGAAGGTCAACGTCCAGACCGGCCAGAAGGGTCAGCAGGTCACTCGTATCCTCGAGGCGGACCTCTCGACCGCGCAGGCCGAGCGCCCGCCCCGTTCCGGCGGTTTCGGCGGCGGTGGCGGCGGCTACGGCGATAGCCCGCGTCCTCCGCGCCGCGCGGCGCCGGATCCGGCCTCGGCCGTGTCGGTCTCCGGCAAGGTCAAGTGGTTCGACGAGACCAAGGGCTTCGGCTTCGTCCAGTCGAACGACGGCGGCAAGGACGTGTTCGTCCACATTTCCGTGCTGAACTCCTCGGGCGTGCAGCGCCTCGTGGAAGGCCAGCCGGTGAACATGCAGGTCGTCGACACGCCGAAGGGTCGCGAGGCGATCTCGATCCAGGCGTAAGCCCGGACCGGGCAGGGCCTCCCTGCCCCAATTTTTCAAGCCGGCGCCGCAAGCGCCGGCTTTTCTTTTTGGTTCGGAGTTCCATGGAAAAGTCGCGCGACATTTCACGCCTCCTCGAGATCATGGCGGCTTTGCGCACGCCGGAGACCGGCTGCCCCTGGGACCTCGAGCAAACCTTCGCGACGATCGCGCCCTATACGATCGAGGAAGCCTTCGAGGTCGCCGACGCGATCGCGCATGGCGACCGCGAGGATCTGCGGGAGGAACTCGGCGACCTCCTGCTTCAGGTCGTGTTCCACGCCCGCATGGCGGAGGAAGAAGGCGCCTTCGATTTCGGCGGCGTCGTCGAGGCGATCACGGCCAAGCTGATCCGCCGTCACCCGCATGTCTTCGGCGACACCAAGGATCTGAGCCCCGACGAGGTTTCCGCGCTCTGGGGCAGGATCAAGGCCGACGAGAAGCGGGAGAAGGCGGCTCGGAACCCCCGGGCGGGCGCCCTGCCCGGCGCCGACCGGACGCTCGCCAAGGTCAAGTCGGGCCGCACCGCGCTCGCGCGCGCGCTCGACCTGCAAAAGGCCGCCGGCGCGGTCGGGTTCGACTGGAACGATATCCGCGCCGTGCTCGACAAGATCGTCGAGGAATCACGGGAAGTGAGCGAAGCCGTGGCCTCGGGCGACGTCGCCCATGTCGAGGACGAGATCGGCGATCTCTTCTTCGTCATGGTCAATCTGGCGCGCCACGCCGGAGTCGATCCGGAGACGGCGCTGCGTGGCGCAAACGCCAAGTTTGAGCGGCGCTTCGCCTATGTCGAGGACGGACTCTCGGCGCGAGGCAAGGCGCCTGCCGAAGCCTCGCTCGCCGAGATGGATGCGCTCTGGAACGAGGCGAAGACGAAGGGCGGCTGAAAAAAGCTAGCGCAGTCCGCCGAATTGCAGCGCGCCGAAGGGCGCGATGTTGCGTCGTACTGTTGGGGCTTCCCGTGCGGCAGGCGCAAAACCGAGCGTCGTGCTCGCGGCCCCGGCGGACGCGAGAGTTGTTTCGGTCTGCGTATCGGCGCTGGCCTGAGCGTTTCCGTCGGATACCGGCTTGTCCGCCTTTTTCTGCTCTGGCGCGGATTTCGGGACGCTCGTTCGCCCCGTCCGCTCCGCCTGAACAGGCGTCGCCTTACGCGTCTTCGTGTCGACAGCCGCATGGGCGGTTCGGGACGGCGCGTGGCGCACTATGCCCATTTTCTGCGCCGAGGCCTTGGAAATACACTTGCCCTTGGAGACCTGAAGAAATTGCCCTGACGGGCAGGTCTTGGCTGCTGCGGGCGCGGTTGTGAACGCCGCAAGGCCGCAACCTGCAAGGCCCAGGAAAACAGGTCGAATGTTGTTTCGCATATCGGGGGCTCCCCTTTTGACTGAGCTACGGACCAGGGGTGGCGCGATGCGCTGCGCGCCGGTCGTGATAGGAGGGGGCCTTATTGACTGAAATATGGCCGGGTTCGCGGCGGTTCAGGGGCGCCGGGCCATCGCGGGGTCAGTGGACGCTCGCGTTCGGGAACCGCCGCAGCACGCGTTCCACGCGTTCAGGGCCGACGCGTATGTCGATCGTCAGCGAACCATCCCTGCCCGTCTTGCGCGTCAGAACCTCGCCGTTCTCGTAAAGCCAGGCGAGCCCTGCCCCGTCGGCGGCCGGCACCTTGACGCGCAACAGGCGCTTCGCCTTTTTGTTGCAGCCGAGTTCTATTTCAGACATTGTGCCGCGCGAAAATCGGGACCGATTTGGCGAACGGCTAGAATGGTCGAAGAATCACCCAGCAAGCTGCAAAAGGCGGACAAGTCACTAGCTGCCGCCGCGGGGATAGGGACGTCTCTCGCAAAGATCGCTGCCATTTTCGCTGTTGTTGGGACTGTGTTGACCGCCGCATGGCTTCATGGTCCGAGCTATGTGGCGCAGAAGCTTTGCGAGGCCGACGACATGGCAACGGTCGGCCGAGTGGTGATATGCGGTTTGTTTCCTCCCGCGCCAACCAACAGACAATTGCCCAAGCCCCACCCGACGCCCGGGCCGACGATACAGGAAGCGCCAAACGAGAAACCGTCGGAACCCGCAAAGCCTCATGTGCAACAATCAACGCCAGCTGGCGCTCAACTTGCTCCCGAAGCGGCAGCGGCGGCCGTCCATCCTCCGAGCATTCGATCGGACGGCTGTATCGACTTGAGCGGGGCGGCGAGTGGTCCGGCTCGGGTAGAGGTTGGAACGCGGTTGTGTTCGGTGAACGATCAGGTTGTCATAACTGCGATCGACTCGAATTCGATTGCCTACTCTCTCAACGGCGGCTATGCGACGTGGTGCAAAGTCGGGCGGCAATGCGGGTTCGATTTCGACAACATCTTCAGATTTCGCGTTCGTATCGTCGGCGCGTCTTCGTCTGAAAAGGCGGTTGCCGACTTATTGCCAGAATAGAGGCGTCATTACCTTCGGAGAGCTTGTTGCATGAAATACAAAATGTTTGCTTACCTGCTCGCCGGTTCTTGTGTGGTCGGATTTCAAGCACACGCCCAGCAGGCGCCGCGTCATGCTTTACCCCCGGCGACGCCGTTGATGGCGATTTCCGGAGATGGCATGTTCGGATTGAAGCTGGGGCAGTCGATCGATTTGACAGATCGGAAGGTGTTAATGACGTTTCCGCGCAATGGATACAATACCGCATCGAATTTCGATAAAAAATTCGTATCCATAAAGTTCAATGGCAGCGATTTCGGCATGACTCAAGGCAATAGATTGAATCTAAAAGACTTTAATCCAACGAGTAAACAATTTGCGTCGATGCGCGAATGTTTCATCGATTTCATTGACATATCCGCTCCGAGCGGCGCGACGCCGGTTGCAACTTTTCGTTTTGAATGCAAGTGACGCGGTCCGCGAGAACCTGACCGTCAGCGGGCGTCCGGGAACCGCCGCAGCACGCGCTTCACGCGCTCAGGGCCGACGCGTATGTCGATCGTCAGCGAACCATCCCTGCCCGCCTTGCGCGTCAGAACCTCGCCGTTCTCGTAAAGCCAGGCGAGCCCTGCCCCGTCGGCGGCTGGCACCTTCACGCGCAACAGCTTGCGCTCGCTCGCCATGCGGCTTTCGATCGCCGCGAGCAGCGTATCGATCCCTTCGCCCGTGATCGCAGAGACAAGCACGGGCCGCGCCTCGGCCGGCCGGCTCATCGTCGCCTGCAACAAGCCGGCGCGGCGTTCTTCGCTCAGGAGGTCGGCTTTGTTCCAGATCTCGATGAGGCGGCGATGGTCATGCGGCTCGACGCCGAGGTCGGCGAGGATGCGCTCGACGTCGGCGCTCTGCGCTTCCGTATCCTCGTGGCTGACGTCGCGGACGTGCAGAACCACGTCGGCCTCGATGACTTCTTCGAGTGTCGCGCGAAAAGCCGAAACCAGCATGGTCGGCAGGTCGGAAATGAAGCCGACGGTATCGGACAGGATGATGCGCGCGCCGTGCGGCAGTTTCACCGCGCGAAGCGTAGGGTCCAGGGTGGCGAACAGCAGATCCTTGGCGAAGACCTCCGACTGCGTCAGCCGGTTGAACAGCGTCGACTTGCCGGCGTTCGTATAGCCGACCAGCGCCACCACCGGATAAGGCGCGTCCTGGCGCTTCTTGCGATGCAAGCCACGCGTACGCTTGACCTGTTCGAGATCCTTCTCGATCCGGCTCATGCGCTCCTGGATCAGGCGGCGGTCGGTTTCGATCTGCGTTTCGCCGGGGCCGCCGAGAAAGCCGAAGCCGCCGCGCTGGCGTTCGAGATGGGTCCATGAGCGCACGAGTCGCGACTTCTGGTACGAGAGATGGGCTAGCTCCACCTGCAGCGCGCCCTCTCGCGTGCGCGCGCGCTTGCCGAAAATTTCGAGGATGAGCCCCGTGCGGTCGATGACCTTGGCTGAAAAAGCCTTCTCGAGGTTGCGTTGCTGCACCGGCGACAGCGCGCAATCCATGATGACGAGCTCGGCCTCGTTTTCCTTCACGAGGCTCGCGATTTCCTCGACCTTGCCCTTGCCGAGATAGGTCGCAGGGCGCACCTGCGCGAGCAGGACGAGGCTCGTCGCGACAATGTCGAGATCGATGGCGCGGGCGAGGCCTTCGGCTTCCTCCAGCCGCGCCTGCGGGCCGCGCAGGTTCGTGTCGCCCTGCGCGGCGCGCGCGTTGGGATAGGGGCCGACGACGAGCGCCCGCGCGCCCGCGGCGGCGGCCGCGCGCGCTTCGAGGTCGAGCCCTCTGTCTCCGTGGTGCAAACGCTTGTCCGTTTCGCCTATTTTTCCGGCGCCTCTTCGGAAGGGTCGAACATCTGGATCGGCGCTCCCGGCATGATCGTGGAAATGGCGTGCTTGTAGACCAGCTGCGAATGGCCGTCACGACGCAGCAGCACGCAGAAATTGTCGAACCAGGTCACAACGCCTTGCAACTTCACGCCGTTCACGAGGAATATCGTCAGCGGAATTTTCTGTTTGCGGACATGGTTGAGGAAGGTGTCCTGGAGATTCTGCGCGCGTTCAGTCGCCATAACGTTTGACCTGCTTTTCTTGGCGTCCCGCAATTGGACGCAGTTCACATTGCCCGCCAGCAAACTCGGCGCCATGTCGCCGCGTAGGCCCCCATACAGACAAGTTGCTGACTATAGGTGTGCTTTGCTGTTCTTTCCAACAAGGACCGCACACTGAAAACTTTAGTCCTATACTCCCGGCCAGATTGTGGCGGCGAGCGCCGCGGTCAACGCGAAAGCGCCGAGAGCATAAATGGGGTTAACGCCCGTAAATATGACAAGCGCGGCCGTCGCCGCCGTTGCGACATAGCCGAGCGCATTATGGTCGGCCGCGCGCGCCATCACGAGGCTCGAGGACAGGACAAGGCCGATCGCGATCGGTGTCAGCCCCGCCTTCACCGAATCGAACCAGGCGGCGCGCCCGTAGCGGGCGACGAACCGGCCCGTGATCCAGGCGAGCGCGCAGGTGGGTACGAGCGCCGCAAGCGTCGCGACGATCAGGCCGGCGACGCCCGCCATTTTCCAGCCGACGAGGCTCAAGACCATGATGTTGGGCCCAGGCGCCACCTGCCCCAGCGCGAAGAGATTCGCGAATTCCGAATCGTTCATCCACCCGAGCACGTCGACGAGCTGCCGATGCATTTCTGGCGCGATGGCGTTGGCGCCGCCGATGGCGACGAGCGACAGGATCGAAAAGTCGATCGCGATCCGCAGGAGGACGTCGCCCTTCATGGCCTCCGCCTGAAATGGAAGAAGGCGATCGAGGCCGGTCCGAAGATCAGGACGGCCCACAGTAGCGGCATCCGAAAGACGCCGACGGAGACGAAGACCGCCGCGCAGACGCCAGCCTGCACCGGATCGAGCCGCGCGCCGCGCGCCATCTTCACACCGGCCGCGAAGACGAGGCCTGCGGCCGCGGAGGCCGCGCCGCCGACGGCGATGCGCACGAGCTGCGCGGCCGAGAGATAATCGTAGGCGATCCCGATCGCCAGGACGGCCAGCAACGGCACGACCATCAGGCCGGCGACAGAGACGAAGGCGCCGGCGAAGCCCGCATAGCGCTGGCCGAGCACGACGCAGAGATTGGGGGTGTTCGGGCCGGGCAGGACCTGGCAGATGCCGAGAAGGGCCGCGTATTCGCGGTCGTCCAGCCAGCGGCGATCCTCGACGACCATGCGCCGCGCCCAGGCCGTGACGCCGCCGAAGCCCATCATCCCGACCCATGCCCAGCCCAGAAACATGTCAAGGAGTGTCGGGGTCTCCGACGCTTTCGCGCCGGCTTCGGCATCGCTCACGCGCCACACTCCACATGAATCGAATCGATCATGCGATCATGGCGGCGCGTCAGGGCGAAGGGGAGAGGCATTTGTGTCTCTCCCGGCTCCGGCTAGACGAGTCGGGCTCAGAAAGAAGAGTCCTTGACCTTTTCCACGCTCCTGTCGGCGGTTTCCATCGCGCGCTGCGAAAGCTTCTGCGTCGCCTGCGCGGCCTGTTCGCCGGTTTCGGCCGCCTGCTCGGCCGTCGCGGTCATGATGTCGGCGATCTTGCGCGAATGGTCGGTGAAAGCCGCCATCAGCTTCTTCATGTAGTCGAAATGGATGCGGGTCGCGTCCGCGAGCGTGCGGGCGCCGGCGAGATCGCGTCCTGCATTCGTGGCGCTCTCGAAGTTGCGGACGGACAGGTTCAGCGTTTCCTGACCGATCCGGCGCGCCTTGTCGCCGAATCCGATCGATCGGTCGATCATGCCGGATATATCGATCCCGGCCGTGTCGAAGCTCTGTTGCATGGCAAATCCTCTCGCTGCCCGGCCCCGTACCGACAACGCGGCAGGACGCAGGACGTTCGCGCGAGCGCGAGAGAAATCGACGCGCGGATCAGTCGATCGACAGCGATTTCAGTTTGCGGTGAAGCGCGGAGCGCTCCATGCCGATAAATTCCGCCGTGCGGGAAATATTGCCGCCGAAGCGGCTGATCTGGGCCACCAGATACTCGCGCTCGAAAACCTCGCGCGCCTCGCGCAACGGCAGGCTCATCAGCTTCTCGCCCCCTGCCCCGTTGGGCGTGGCCGGCACCAGCGCGCCGATTTCGGAGGGCAGCATTTCGGCCGTGATCTCGGCCTCCGGGTCGCCAGCGGTCAGGATCATCAGGCGCTCGACGTTGTTGCGCAGCTGGCGGATGTTGCCCGGCCAGTCATGCGATTGCAGCACGGCCATCGCATCGGCGCCGATCATGCGGCGCGGCATGCCCGTAGTCTGCGACACTTGCTCCATGAAGAATTCGATGAGTTCCGGGATGTCGTCGCGTCGATCCGCGAGCGAAGGCACGACGATCGGCACGACGGACAGGCGATGGAACAATTCCTCGCGGAACTGGCCGTCCGCGATCTCCTTGGCGAGATCGCGCGAGGAGGACGAAATGATGCGCACGTCGACATGCACGCGCGTCGCGCCGTCGACGCGCTGGAAGTTCTGGTCGACGAGAACGCGCAGGATCTTGGCCTGGGTCTCGCGCGGCATGTCCGCGACCTCGTCGATATAGAGCGTGCCGCCGTGCGCCTCCTCGAGCGCGCCGACCTTGCGGCGGCCGTCCTTGCCCTCGGAGCCGAAGAGCTCGAGCTCCATGTTCTCGGGCGTGATGGTGGCGGCGTTGATGACCACGAACGGACCCGCCGCCCGGCCGGAGGCCTCGTGAATCGAGCGGGCGACGAGCTCCTTGCCGGCGCCGGGCGCGCCGGTGATCAGCACGCGCGAATTCGCGGGGGCGACGCGCTCGATCACCTGCCGCAGCTGGTTCATGGCGCTCGACTTGCCGACGATCCGGTCGGCTGCGCCGGCGCGCGAGCGCAATTCGCTGACCTCGCGCTTGAGGCGCGAGGCCTCGAGCGCGCGGTCGGCGACAAGCACGAGACGATCCGCCTTGAAGGGCTTTTCGATGAAGTCATAGGCGCCGGCGCGGATGGCGCTGACCGCCGTCTCGATATTGCCGTGGCCGGAGATCATCACGACCGGCAGCGCCGGATGATGCTCCTTGATGACGTTGAGCAATTGCAGCCCGTCGAGGCGGGAGCCCTGCATCCAGATGTCGAGGAACATCAGATGCGGCCTGCGCGCCTCGATGGCTGCAAGGGCTTCGTCGGAATTCTTCGCGGTGCGGGTCGAATGGCCCTCGTCCGAAAGAATGCCCGAGACGATGTCGCGGATGTCGGCTTCGTCGTCGACGATGAGAATGTCTGTCGCCATGGCTTATGTCGCGCTTTTTTCCTGATCGTTCCGGTGCATTTGGATCTGGTCGGGCGCGCTCGCGCTGTGCGCCTCGGCGCCTCCCGAAATCCGCATATAGAGTCGAACATGCGCGCCAGGCCCCTCCGGCGCGTCCAGAAGTTCGATGCCGCCCCCGTGATCTTCCATGATCTTGGCGACGATGGGCAGGCCGAGGCCGGTGCCTTCGCTGCGGGTCGTCACGTAGGGTTCCAGCAGCCGTTGCCGGTTCTCGCTCGGAAAACCGCGCCCGTTGTCGATGACGTCGATCGCGGCGAATTCGTCCGAGATCGCGACGGAGACGTCGATGCGGCCGGGCCCGTTCGCGCCCTCGACGGCGACGACGCCTTCAGTCGCGTTCTTCACGATATTCGTCAGGGCCTGCGACACCAGCCGCCGGTCGAATTTCGCCGCGAGACTTTCGACGGGATAGCGCTCCACGATCTCTATGTCGGGATGGCCGACTCGCATCAGGAAGACGACCTGCTTCACGCACTGGATCAGCTCGTCCTCCTCGAGCCGCGCCTTGGGCATGCGGGCGAAAGAGGAGAATTCGTCGACCATGCGCTTGATGTCGTCGACCTGGCGCACGATCGTGTCCGTGCATTGGTCGAAGACTTCCTTGTCGGCCGTGATGACGCGCCCGTACTTGCGCTTCAACCGTTCGGCCGAGAGCTGGATCGGGGTCAGCGGGTTCTTGATTTCGTGCGCGATGCGCCGCGCCACGTCCGCCCACGCGGAAGTGCGCTGCGCGGTCACAAGGTCTGTAATGTCGTCGAGCGTGATGACGAAGCTTCGCCCCTCATCGGCCGCCGATCCCGATGTGACGCTGACATTGACGATGCGCTCGCGTCCGCCGCGCGTGAGCGATATCTGGCTCTGCACAGAACGACGCTGGGCGGCGGCGTCCTGCAGGATTCCAGACACTTCGGGCAGCGCATCGGAAATCGGCTGGCCGATCGCGCTCGCGCCGCCCTCGACGTTCATCAACTTGTCGGCGGAGGGATTGACCACTGTCACGATGCCGGAGGGATCCACGCCGACCACCGCCGCCGGCACGCCTGACAGAACCGCTTCCGTGAAGGCGCGGCGCTCGTCGATCACCTGGTTGGCCGCGAGCAGCCGGTTCTGCTGGACGCGCAGTTCCGAAGTCATCTTGTTGAAGGTCTCGCCGAGATGGGCGAGATCGCCCTCCCCCTTGTCGATCGGCACGCGCACGTAGAGATTGCCGGTCGCGACCTCGTCGGTCGCCGAGATCAGGCGGCGGATCGGGGCGACGAGGCGATTGGCGAAGGCGAGGCCCAGCCAGATCGCCGACAGGAGCATGATCAGCGAGATCAGGCCGAACATGCTCGCGAAGGCGATGACGAGATTGCGTCGCTGGCCCTCGAAGGAATTGTAGACGGCGATGAGATTGGCCGCCTGCTGCGGAAATTCCATCGTGAAGGGATCGACGGGCCGCGAGACGTAGAGGAATACGCCCGGAAAGGCGGCGATCGGGCGCAGCGCGATGAAGGACTTGCCTTCGTCCGCGACCACGCAGGTCGGCTCGTGCTTGCGGGCTTCCGCGAAATCGCTCGCTTCGGGCTTCACGAGCGCCGCCGCCTCCTTGCCGGCTGGCGGGAAGTCGGCCTTTTCCAGCGTCTCGCCGTTCTCGCGGATCAGGGCGGCCTGCGTGAAGCCGAGGTACTGGGCGCGCGAGGCGAAGAATTCATGAAACAGCGCCCGGTCGGCGTCGTACATGGGCTTGGCGCGATCGAGATCGGCGGCGGTGAGCTGGGTCTCCTGCAACAGCGAGCGGCACTGCGACTGACGAAAAAGGCGCGCCGCCTCGGCCGTGTTGAAGATGAAGGCCCTGACGTCGCGCAGGAAGGCCGGGCTGATCGCCTGGTTGATGGTGATCGAGCCGACGATGGCGATGACGAGCGCGGGCGCGGCGGCGGCGATCGAAAAGGCGCGCACGATTCTGAAATGCAGGCCCGAACCCGCCGCGCCACGCCGCCACGCGGCGACCAATGTCCAACCCTCGATCACCACGAGGGTGAGAACGACGATCAGGGAAACGACATTCGCAACGAACAGAGCCAGCGCCAGCCGGTCGCCGACGGCGACCGGGGTCAGGCCGGCCAGCAGGAAGAAGGTCGCGAGCGCGCACAGCAACGCGAAGCCGACCGCGACCGCCGCGAGGCGCTGCAGCAGACGCCGCCTCGTGCGCCGCGCCGGCTGCGGCGCGTTCAATGTGTCGGCATCGGACATCGGCCCCCAACGATCCGTTCTGCTCCGTCGAAACGGCTAACGGATGCGCGGCTGAGTTGCAACCGCGCAACGGTGTTGCGCAATTGCGACGTTTTTCTGGCGCCGGAGGGAGTTTTTCAGCGCGGCAGTCGCATCAGCCTGATGTCGAGGTCGCGGACTTTCTTGCGCAACGTGTTGCGGTTGAGACCGAGCAGCTCCGCCGCCTTGATCTGGTTGCCGCGCGTCGCCGCGAGCGCCGCCGACAGAAGCGGATATTCGATCTCGCGCAGGATGCGGTGGTAGAGGCCCGGCGGCGGCAGGCCGTCGCCATAGGACTTGAAGAGTTCGGCCAAATGCCGTTCGACGGAGATGGCGAGCGAATCGTCCTTGTCGGGCTGGCGGCCGCCCCGTTGCGCCGCGACCGGCGCGTCTATGGCGGCGACCTGGGCGGGCGCCGCATAATCCTGCCCGAGCTCGGATTCGACGAGCGATTCCGAGATGATTTCCTGCGGATAGAGCGCCGCGAGGCGGCGCGTCAGATTTTCCAGTTCACGGATGTTGCCGGGCCAGCGATAGCGCTTGAGGCGATCGAGCGCGGCCGGCTCCATTCGCTTCTGCGGCAAGCCCTCTTCGGCCGCGATCTTGAAGAAATGGCGGACAAGATCGGGCACGTCCTCCGTGCGTTCGCGCAGCGGAGGCAGGCGCAGCGGCACGACGTTGAGGCGGAAGAACAGGTCTTCGCGAAACAGGCCCTGCTGGATCGAGACGCGCAGGTCCTTGTTGGTGGCGGCGACGATGCGGACATTGCTCTTGATCGGCGTGCGGCCGCCGACGGTCGTGTACTCGCCCTGCTGCAGTACGCGCAGCAGGCGGGTCTGCGCCTCCATCGGCATGTCGCCGATTTCGTCGAGGAACAGCGTGCCGCCCTCGGCCTGCTCGAAGCGGCCGGCCGAGCGCTGGTTGGCGCCGGTGAAGGCGCCCTTCTCGTGACCGAAGAGTTCGCTTTCGATGAGGTCGCGCGGGATCGCGGCCATGTTGATGGCGACGAAAGGTCCTTTCTTGCGCTTGCCGTAATCGTGCAAGGCGCGCGCGACCAGTTCCTTGCCGGTGCCGGATTCGCCGGTGATCATCACCGTGAGATCGGTCTGCATGAGGCGCGCGAGCGCGCGATAGATTTCCTGCATGGCGGGCGAACGCCCCACCAGCGGCATGCCCTCGATCTCGTGATGCGGATCGCGTTCGGCGCCGGGACGCGGCGAGTTCAGCGCGCGGCCGACGATGGCGACCAGCTCCTTCAGGTCGAAGGGCTTCGGCAGGTAGTCGTAAGCGCCGCGCTCGGACGCCTTGATCGCGGTCATGAACGTGTTCTGCGCGCTCATCACGATGATCGGCAGGTCGGGCCGCAGCTTCTTGATGCGCGGCAGAAGCTCGAAGGCGTTTTCGTCGGGCATGACGACGTCGGTGATGATGAGGTCGCCGTCGCCCGCCTCCACCCAGCGCCACAGCGTCGAGGCGACGCCGGTCGCGCGCACTTCGTAGCCGGCCCGCGACAGGGCCTGGCTCAGCACGGTTCGAATGGCCATGTCGTCGTCAGCAACCAGTATCGATCGGCCGGCCATCAATTCATTCTCCAGCATCGGTTCACGTCCCGCGCCCGTCCTGAGCGACTCCCCCCTTGGCGCGGTACATCGGCATGAGAATCCGAAACGTCGTGCGCCGTGGTTGGGATTCACATTCGACGATGCCGCCGTGGTCCCCGACTATCTTCGCGACCAAAGCAAGTCCGAGGCCAGTCCCGCTCGCCTTGGTCGTGACGAAGGGATCGTAGAGATTGGCGATGATGTCGTCGGGCACGCCCGGCCCGTTGTCGCGCACGCAGAATTCGAGCGGCAGGCTGACGAGCGAGGTCGAGCCCGGCGTACGCATGCGGACGCCGGGCTTGAACGCTGTCGACAGTTCGATCTCGCCGTCGATGGCGTCCGTGCCGATCGCTTCGGCCGCGTTCTTCACGAGGTTCATGAAGACCTGAACGAGCTGGTCGCGATTGGCGAAGACGGGCGGCAGCGAGGGATCGTAGGTCTCGGTGAAGCGGATATGGCGCGCAAACCCAGCCTGCGCCGAGAGTTTCACCTGGCCGAGCACATTGTGAATGTTGACGCTCTCGCGCTCGATCGGGCGGCCGTCCGAGAACATTTCCATGCGGCCGACGAGCTTCACGATCCGGTCGGTCTCGTCGCAGATCAGGCGGGTGAGCGCGCGATCCCCGTCCTCGACGGCCGTTTCCAGCAATTGCGCGGCGCCGCGAATGCCGGCCAGCGGGTTCTTGATCTCATGCGCGAGCATGGCCGCGAGCGCGGAAACCGAGCGGGCGGCGCCTCGATAGGTCAGCTGCCTGTCCATTTTATCGGCAATTGTCCGTTCTTGCAGCATAAGAACGAGGCTGTCTGCATCTTCCGACAGCGGCGCGGCGTGGATGTCGGCCACGCGTTCGACGCCGATGCGCGGCGTGCCGAGGTCGACGCGATATTCGTTGATGGCGGCGCGGCGCTCGCGGGCCTGCTGCAGAAGGCCGAGCACCGGCGAGGAAAAGGGCAGCAGATCGTCGATGCGATGACGGCACAGGGCCGCCCGGCCCATCTCGAAAAAGGCTTCGGCGGCGGCATTGGCGTCGACAATCCGGTTGTCGCCGTCGATCGCAAGGACTGGGTTCGGAAGCGCCGACAGGAGGCGCGCCGGATCGACCGCGGCGCGGGCGCCAGCGCGAGGTCGCTCGATCGTGGCGTTGGGAGCGTTCCGGTTCACGCGGCCTCCTCGGCCTGTTCGGCCCAGCAGCGCGCCAGCAGGGCGGCGGCCTCGTCGGCGTCTGTCGTTGTCACCAGCCTTGCGCGAAGCGCGCGCGGCAATCCGGCGCCAGAAGCCGCCGCGGCATCGGAATAGGCGGCGAGATGCTTGCGGGCGTGGCGCACGCCCTGAGCCTTGCCGAAGGTCGACAGCAGGCTTGCATAATGATCGAGCGCCGCCTCGGCCTTATCGGCGTTCGTGGGTTCGAGCCAGTCCCGGCCGGCGAGCGCCGCGCCGATCTCGCCGACCAGCCAGGGCCGGCCGACGGCGGCGCGGCCGACCATCGCGGCGTCGGCGCCGGAAGCGGCGATCATCGCTTGCGCGCTGGCGCATCCATCGCAATCGCCGTTGGCGACCAGCGGAATGGCGATCGCCTCGCGCACGGCGCGGATCGCGGCCCAGTCAGCCTGTCCCTTGTAGAATTGCTGACGTGTGCGGCCATGAACCGTGACGAGCGCGACGCCTTCGGACTCGAGCCGGCGGGCGAGTTCGGGCGCGTTGATGTCCGATGCGTCCCAGCCGAGCCGCATCTTCGCGCTGACCGGGATTTTGACCGCCGCGACCGTTTCGCGCGCCAGAGCGACGGCGAGTTCCGGTTCACGCATCAGCGCCGAGCCCGCGTAGCCGCCGACGACGCGCTTGGCCGGACAGCCCATATTGATGTCGATGGCGTGCGCGCCCGCGCCTTCCGCCAGTCGTGCGGCCTCCGCCATGGCGGCGGGATCGCGGCCTGCGATCTGAACGACGTGGATCGGCAGCCCCTCTCCCTCGGCGCGCAGCCGCGTCTCCTCGTCGGCGGCGAGGTAGAAGCTCGCCGCGACCATTTCGGACACGACGAGCCCTGCCCCGAAACGGGCGGCGGCGCGGCGCATGCCGATGTCCGTAATGCCCGACATGGGCGCGAGAATCGCCGGCGTCTCGATCTGTATCGGCCCGAGCCGGATCGGTGGCAGAGCTTGGGCGCCCATGGTTTGGGCAAATGCACTCATGCCTATACAATAGACACTATGTTGCGCTGCGACAAGAGGCCGGGCCTTCGGCTGCGCAGTTCGCGGCGGCAAATTGACGGGCGCGCGGAAACGTCGGATTGAACGGCCATGTCCTCGCACGAAGTCGGCGCCGATGCGCTCGTCCTGATTGTCGCCGCTGGCCGCGGCTCACGCTTCGGCGGAGAAATCCCGAAGCAATATCGGTTGCTCGGCGGCTTGCCAGTGCTCACCCGGACGCTGGCCGCCTTCGGCACCGCGCTGCCTGAAGCGCGGCTATTGACAACGATCCATTCGGACGATTCCGAACTCTATGCGGCGGCGGTCTCGGCCCTGCCGGCGGACGTCGCGGCGCGTGTGCTGCCCTGGGTCGCGGGCGGCGCAACGCGGCAGGCGAGCGTCTGCAACGGTCTCGAAACCTCTTCAAACGGAAGCCAAAAAATCGTTCTGGTTCATGATGCTGCGCGACCATTCGCAAGTAACGAATTAATCTGGCGCGCCTGCGCCGCCGCCCGGAATTTTGGCGCGGCCGTCCCCGGCTTCGCCGTCACGGACACGATCAAAATGGTCGACGGCGAGGGCGCCGTGGCCAGCACGCCCGACCGTGCGACGCTGCGCGCGGTCCAGACGCCGCAGGCTTTTGACTACGCCCTGCTTCTGTCCGCCCATCGCGCGGCGGCGGGGCTGGAGCTGACCGATGACGCGGCCGTGGCCGAGAAGGCCGGCCACAAGGTTCATGTGTTCGAAGGAGACGCCGGCAACATGAAGATCACCAGCGCGGGCGACCTGGAGGCCGCCGAGCGGCGCCTGGCCGGCGACCTCTCCGACGTCAGGGTCGGCTCAGGCTACGACGTGCATGCTTTCGAGGACGGCGACCATGTCTGGCTCGGCGGCGTCGCCATTCCGCACACGAAGAAGCTGCTCGGCCATTCCGACGCCGACGTGCTGATGCATGCGGTGACCGACGCCATTTTCGGTGCGTTGGCCGATGGCGACATTGGCTCCCACTTCCCGCCCTCCGATCCGCAATGGAAGGGCGCCGCCTCCCACATCTTCCTTGCCTATGCGGCGGAGCGCGTGCGCGCGCGCGGCGGCATGATCGCCCATATCGACGCGATCGTCATCGCGGAGCGGCCCAAGGTCGGTCCGCATCGCGATGCGATCCGGGCGAAGCTCGCCGAGATCATGGGCATGGATGTGGGACGTGTGGCGGTGAAGGCGACGACATCGGAGCGGCTTGGCTTCACCGGCCGCGAGGAAGGCATTGCGGCCATGGCGACGGCGACGGTGCGCCTGCCTTTCGGAGCATAGGATCATGACTTTCGATCCCGCCCTCGAATCTCGCGCGAAAAAGCTGGTCGTCCGCTACACGTCCGCGGGCAAGATGCTGGCGACGGCGGAATCCTGCACCGGCGGGCTGGTCGCCGGGCTGATTACGGAAATCGCGGGATCGTCGGCCGTGCTGGAGCGCGGCTTCGTCACCTATTCGAACGAGGCCAAGGTCGGCATGCTCGGCGTCGCGCCGGAGACGCTGGAAGCGGTCGGCGCGGTTTCGGCGGAAACAGCGCGCGAAATGGCGGCCGGCGCGCTCGAGCATTCGCGCGCCGATGTCGCGGTCTCGATCACCGGCGTCGCGGGTCCCGGCGGCGGTTCGGTCGAAAAGCCGGTCGGCCTCGTCCATTTCGCCTGCGCGCGACGGGATGGGCCGATCGTGCATGTCGAGCGCCGCTTCGGCGATATCGGCCGCTTAGCCATACGGCGCGCGGCGATCGAGCAGGCGCTTGACCTGCTTGAAAGCGCCCTGCCCGCCTCGAAACCGGTCTAGCTTCGCCCGTAGACCTTGTCGGCGCGCGCCTCGAAGGCGTCGGCGAATTTGCGGAAGGCGTCGTCGAAGACCGCGCCCATCAGCGCGCCGAGGGTGCGGGAGCGGAATTCATAGTCGATGAAGAATTCGACTTCCGAACGCTTCGTTTCCGTCTGGTCCCCGATATCGCGAAAGCGCCAGCGGTTGCGCAGGTGGCGGAACGGACCGTCGACATATTCGACGAGGATCTCGTTCTGCCCCCTGTCGAGCGCGACGCGCGTGGTGAAGCGCTCGCGGATCGCCTTGTAGCCAACCTCCATTTCGGCCAGCATCACCTCCACGCCGTCATCGCGCGTTTCCCGCCGACGCACGCGCAGCGCCGTGCAAAGCGGCAGGAATTGCGGATAGGCCTCGCAATCCGCGACGAGCGCGAACATGTCGGCGGCGCTGTGATGGACGCGCCGGATGGTGCGGTAGCGGGGCATGTTCCGGCGAGCGCGGGGTCAGCGGATCCGAAGGCAGCCCTTCCAGCCTTCGTAGGTGGAATATTGCCGCTTGAGGGCGTGCATCCAGCGCCCGCATTCCCGCAGGGAGGCGAATCGCTCGGTTACGTCGATCCAGTCGAGCGCTGTCGGCTGGGCGCCGGGCGCGAGATTGCGGCCGCCCGTGAAATGGCCCTGCCAGACCTGCTGCGGGCGTACGACGACGATCTCGCCCGCATAATCCGCGGCGCGCGCGGCCGATAGCGAAGCCGCGAGGCCGAGTGCAGCGATGATGACGCGCGCCGTTTTCATTGCATGTGCTCCTTGTCGGGCATCGACCCTAGCGCGGCGCGCGTGGCGGCGCAAAAGCGGCGCTCCTGTTCACACTTGCGCGTCAGATGCGGCGCAAAGGCGCCAGCACTCAAACGGCGAGCGCAAAGTATTCGCGGAATCAACGCGTCATCGAATTTGCCACACCGCGGGAACTTCATTCGTCGTGCCTCGTTTTCTCCGCGCTTCAGCCGATTTCGAAATCGAGGATCGATGACGCGCGGGGCCGGGGCCGCATTGGGTTCAACAGGAGCGTAATCTATGTCGAAATTCCTTCGTCCGGCGCTGGGCGCCGCCCTTATAGCGCTCAGCGCCGGTTCGGCGTTCGCTGCCGATCTGCCGAGCCGCAAGGCGCCGCCGCCGGTCGCCTATGTCGCCCCGCCGCCTGTCTTCACCTGGACGGGCTTCTACGTCGGCCTGAACGCGGGCGCGGCGATTGGCAATTCGAGATACGACTGGCAGCCCTTCGGCAACAGTTTCAACCAGGGCGGCGTCGCCTTCACCGGCGGCGGACAGATCGGCTACAACTGGCAGACCGGCCCGCTGGTCCTCGGCCTCGAGACCGACATCAACTATCGTGGCGCCTCGAACAATTCCAATGGCGGCCTGTTCGGCGCGGCCAATCTGGGCTCGGGCTATTTCGGCACGGTGCGCGGCCGTCTGGGCTTCGCCATGGATCGCGTGCTGTTCTACGGCACGGGCGGCCTCGCCTATGGCAATGCGCGCTTTCCGGCGACAAGCGTCGGCATCGGGCCTGCCGGCGTGATGGCGCTGTCGCGGATCGACAATCCCGGGACGCGCCTCGGCTGGACGGCAGGCGCGGGCGTCGAATACGCGTTCACCCGCAACTGGTCCGTGAAGGCGGAATATCTCTACGTCGATCTCGGCCGGAATTCAGCGAACTATGTCGACCTGTTCACCGGCGCGCCCGTCGCGCTGCAGGCGCGCAATTCGGACCATATTGTTCGTGCAGGTCTGAACTATCGATTCTGACAGATACGCATGTCGCATAACAAAGCCCGGCCGTGAGGCCGGGCTTTTTGCGTCTCTCTACAGTCTAAATCCAGACACAAATAAACATATGTGAATCGAAATGGCCTCAAAAAGTGGCGAATGCGCCACAGCGATCCCGAAAGAAGCGTCGATCAAGCGAAAATGCGGACCTCACGGTTCCCGAGCCCGGCAAGCTTCTCTAGGGTAACTCAGCGCGTGCGTTGATGCGCTGCACTATTTTCTGCGCTGATCCGCGCGGAGCTGTTGGACGATAATCAGCTTCCTTTCAGGGGGACACCATGAAACTCAAGACTTTCGCTGCGGCGCTCGCCGCGACCACCATCGCCGGTTCCGCGTTCGCGGCCGACCTGCCTTCGCGCAAGGTCGCTCCGGCGTATATCGCGCCTGCGCCGATCATGACCTGGACCGGCCTCTATATCGGTCTGAACGCCGGCTACGGCTGGTCGGGCAGCAACGGCGTGTCGCTTCCCTCGTTCGACACGGGCGCCGCCGGCTTCACGGTCGGTCAGTCGCGCGGCGCGATCCCGCTCGGCGTGGCGCTCGGCAATGGCAGCGGCTTCGTCGGCGGCGGCCAGATCGGCTTCAACTATCAGTTCGGCGCCCTCGTCGCCGGCCTCGAGGCCGACATTCAGGCGATGACCGGTCACTCCCGTTCGGCGACCTACGCCGGCGCGGCTCCGACCTTCGCGCCGTCGTTCGGCGCTTTCAACGCGAAGCTCGACTATCTCGCGACGCTTCGCGGCCGTCTCGGCTTCACGCTCATGCCGTCGATGCTGGTTTACGCCACGGGCGGTCTCGCGTTCGGCGAGGCCAAGCTCAGCGCCGCCTACGCCGGCCCGACCTGGGCCCCGCCGATGGCGACGGGCGCGAGCTATTCCAGCACCCGCCTCGGCTGGACGGCCGGCGCTGGCGTCGAATGGATGTTCGCGCAGAACTGGTCGGCGAAGCTCGAGTACATGTACTACAACCTCGGCAGCATCTCGACGGGCTACGCGCCTTACGCTTACGGCGCCGCGATCACCGGCATCGCCGCCAGGACGCGAGTGGATGGCCATATCGTCCGTGCTGGCCTGAACTATCACTTCAACTTCGGCTCGGCCGCTCCGGTCGTCGCCAAGTACTGATCGAATCATCGATCCTCCGTTCTGGCGGATCAGAAGCCCGGCCCTCGTGGCCGGGCTTTTTGTTTGCGGCGCGGCTTTTTCTTGCTCTGCGTCCCACCCTTCTCTATCTCGCTGCGATGGATCGCCCCGCCCCCCGCATTTCCTTCGTCTCGCTCGGCTGCCCCAAGGCGCTGGTCGATTCCGAGCGCATCGTCACCCGGCTTCGCGCCGAAGGCTACGAACTGGCCAAGACCCACGCGGGCGCCGACGCCGTCATTGTCAACACCTGCGGCTTTCTCGACAGCGCCAAGGCGGAATCTCTCGCCGCGATCCGCGCGGGGCTCGAGGAGAACGGCAAGGTGATCGTGACGGGCTGCATGGGCGCCGAGCCAGAGCAGATCATGGCCGCACACCCCGGCGTGCTCGCCGTCTCGGGCCCGCAGGCCTACGACAGCGTGATGGAGGCCGTGCATCGCGCCCTGCCCGCGCCGCACGATCCCTTCCTCGATCTCGTACCGGAACAGGGCGTGAAGCTGACGCCGCGCCACTACGCCTATCTGAAGATTTCAGAGGGCTGCAACAACACCTGTTCCTTCTGCATCATCCCGAAGCTGCGCGGAAAGCTTGTGTCGCGGCCGGCTGGCGAGGTGCTGCGCGAGGCCGAAAAACTCGTGCGCGCGGGCGTGAAGGAACTTTTGGTCATCTCGCAGGACACAGGCGCCTACGGGATCGACACGCGCTACGCGGCCTCGAGCTTCGGCGACCGCGAGGTGCGCACCAAATTCATCGATCTCGCGCGCGAACTGGGCTCGCTCGGCGTATGGACACGGCTCCACTACGTCTACCCCTATCCGCATGTCGACGAGGTTCTGAGCCTGATGGCGGATGGCAAGATTTTGCCCTACCTCGACATCCCCTTCCAGCATGCGAGCCCGCGTGTGCTGCGCGCGATGAAGCGGCCAGGCGACCACGAGACGATGCTGGAACGCATCCGCAAATGGCGGCGCGACGTGCCCGATCTCGCGATCCGCTCGACCTTCATCGTCGGCTTCCCCGGCGAGACGGAGGAGGATTTCCGCCAGCTCACCGATTTCCTCGTCGAAGCGAAGATCGATCGCGTCGGCGCCTTCGAATATGAGGCGGTGTCGGGAGCGCCCGCCAACGATCTCGGGCTCGAACCGATCGCGGCCGAGGTGAAGAAGGCGCGCTGGAAGCGCCTCATGGAAACGCAACAGAAGGTCTCGGCGAAGATCTCGCGGGAAAAGATCGGCAAGCGGGTGAAGGCCATTGTCGACGAGGTCGGGCCGAGCGTCGCCAAGGGACGTACGATGGCCGACGCGCCCGAGATCGACGGCGCGATCCACATCGCCTCGTCGCGGCGCCTGCGGCCCGGCGACGTCGTCGATGTGCGCGTGGAGGCCGCGGACGCCTACGATCTCAGGGGGCGCGCGGCCTGACGGCAGGCGCCATTTTTTGCAAGCCCGCCAACGTAATAGCTGCGATCACGCGATTCGCGCTGTTGCCATTTGTCGCAACCAAACTAACTTTCATTAACGTATAACGGCGCTGAGAATCGATCTAGGCTCGATGGGGCCATGGGAAAACAAGCTTCGTTCAATTCCTTCGAGGCGCTCCGAGCATTTGATCGTACATGCTCGCTGAGCGCGTTGACCTCCGACCTTGCGACGAGGCTTCGGCCATTCGGCGTCGAAAACCTTGTTCTCGCCGCGGCTCGCCGCAGTGAGGGAACGCCTGCGCCTCAAACCAAATTGTTGATGAACATCAGTCCAGACGGCTGGCTTGAGGAATACGTTTCGCACGACTGTAAAAAATTCGATCCGACCATTGCTCGGGCCGCGTCCACGCTAAAGCCGCAGAAATGGAAAACGTCGGCGAGAATCGCCACACGTTCCGCGCGCTCAAGCGTGGTTTTTGATGTTGCACGACAATTCGGATTGAATGAGGGTATTACATTTGTGTTTCCTGGCGCCGAGGGTGACACAGTACTTGCTTCTGTCAGTGGTCGTGAACTAACCGCAGACCCGTACGACGTTGCTCAAATATCTCTCTTGTCTCAATGTGCGGCGCATCGCGCTCTTGAGTTGACTAGGGGATTTGATGCGCTTTCTGGACATCTTTCATTGACTCGCCGAGAGAAGGAGGTTCTGAAATGGGTTGCCGAGGGCAAGACAGATTGGGAGATTGCCAGAATTCTTGATATTTCTATTCATACAGTCGACAAATATATGAGACAATTACGAGAGAAAACCAGAATTGTCTCACGCGCGCAGCTCGCTGCTGCGGCTGTCCGCAATGGCATAGCTTAAGTTGGCTGATTCTTGTGCGGTCAAGTACGAGCGTCCGTACCTGACGATTCCTTAATTAACGCGCTTTCTTGGCCATGAACTGCGGCGAGAAAGCGGCCATGAAACTCATTTGCGATTATTCCACACAAAAGAACTTGGACCTGTTGACGCAGGCTTATCGTCTTCGACACAAGGTTTTTGTCGAGGAAATGGGCTGGCACGATTTGAGAAAGCCCGATGGCCTGGAGATCGACCAGTTCGACACCGAAGACGCGGTGAACATGTTTCTCGTCGAGGGCGGCGAGGTCATCGGGTATCAGAGAATGCTGTCGACCCTCCGCCCACACCTACTCTCGCATGTGTTCCCTCACTTGTGCGACGTCGAGGCGCCAACCGGACCTGATGTCTGGGAACTCACGAGATTTTGCACTGAAAGAAACGGCGACAAGGAGAGAGAGAAGATGATCCGGCGTGAGATGCTTCACGCTGCGGTCGCTTGGGGATTGGAGAATGGAGTCGATCGGTTCCTCTTCGAAAGCGATCCGTACCGGATGCTCCAGATGCTGCATCTGCATTTCCGCATCGTGCCGCTCGGCGTTCCGCACAAGATCGACGGCGAGGACGTGATCGCCTGTGTCGCGCATTTCAATTCCGCGACGCTTCGACGTTTGGATGAACTCCGGCGAAACAGCAATGTCACGTTCATCAGAACAGATGGTTTCAACAGGCAGTTCACCAAGGCGGTGTGAGCGCGCAAGCGTAGGTGTACAAATGAGCGCGTCAGATGACATGGTGCTTTTGATCAATATCCGACGTCTGGTTGCAGAAATTGAATTAGGTATCGGCTTTCTGGCGCCTGCTGGTATGTCCATCGAATCCGCATTGCTATCGATAGTTGCCGGAAATCTGCGATCTCACCTTGTTTCCGAGGGATTCTTTGGTCCGGTTCCAAAGAAGAGAGGGCGGCGCAATTCGTCAGCGTGTGAAAGCCGCGATTCATCTGCGACTTAGGTGTTCGCTCCACTCGCGTCGTTCCTTCGCTCGACCTTGGCGAGCATTAGCACGATGGCTCCCGCCAGCGCCGAAGCCAGAGAGCCGACGAGCACGCCGATCTTGGTTTCGTCCATCAGCTCGCGCTCGGGTGGAAAGGCGAGCATGCCGATGAACAGGCTCATGGTGAAGCCGACGCCGCAGATCAGCGAGACGCCGTAGAGTTGCAGCCAGCCCGCGCCTGGCGGACGGCTGGCGAGGCCCAGGACCACCGCGAGCCACGAAGCGAGGAAAACGCCGATCTGCTTGCCGAAGAAGAGGCCGGCGGCGACGCCGAGCGTGACGGGATGGGCCAGGCTCTGCAGCGTCAGGCCCTCGAACGATACTCCGGCGTTGGCGAAGCCGAAGATCGGCGTGACGACGAAACCCACCCACGGCGCCAACGCATGTTCGAGCCGGTGCAGCGGCGAATGTTCGTGCCCCGCCTCGTTCGGCTGTTCGAGCGGGATGAAGACCGCCAGCAGAACGCCGGCGATGGTGGCATGGACGCCGCTGGCGTGAACGAAGTACCAGAGCGGCAGGCCGAGCAGCAGATAGGGCCAGAGCGCGCCGACCTTGAAGCGGTTGAGCGCGAAAAGCGCCGCAACGCACAGCGCAGCGCCGCCGAGCATCGGTACGGCCAGTCCAGAGGTGTAAAATACGGCGATGATCAAGACCGCGCCGAGGTCGTCCATGATCGCCAGCGCGGCGAGAAAGACTTTTAGCGACGCCGGCGCGCGCGAACCCAGCAGCGCGAGAACGCCGAGCGCAAAGGCGATGTCGGTCGCCGCAGGGATCGCCCAGCCGCGCGCATGGACGGCGCTATCGGCCGCGAAGGCGAGATAGACCAGCGCGGGAACCGCCATGCCGCCGGCCGCCGCGAGTCCTGGCAGAGCGCGTCGACGCCAGGTCGACAATTCGCCGCCGATCATCTCTCGTTTGATCTCGAGGCCGACCAGCAGGAAAAACAGCGCCATCAGCGCATCGTTGATCCAGTGGAGCAGGCTCAACGGGCCGACGTGCGTCTCCAGCGCCTGGAAATAGGCGGGCGCCCATGCGGAATTGGCGACCGCGAGCGCGATCGCCGCGCTCGCCATGAGCACGACCCCTCCGCTCGCCTCGCTGTGGAGAAGGCGCTTGAGGACGGATCTACGGGAGGCCTTCATGCGGCCGCCGTCATGATGGGTAACATTTCGTAGACGTTGCAGGTCACGTGGCTTTTTGGTCGCGGCTTCGATTCGAAGCCGGCACGATAGAGAATCGCGGCCGTGAACACGAAGGATTTTTCACCGCGTGGCTTCAGCTTTTCCGGGGCTTTCGCGCAATCCGACGTCTCGCGTCGATACGGATCGCGATGCCTCGGGAACGTCGATTGCTTCGAAAGGTTTCTGCATAGCGGGGAGCCTGCATCTCGAGGAGTATCCAGATGCGCTCAAGAATTCTGATCCATGCGAGCGTCGTCGCGCTCGCCGCTTCGTTTCCGGCGCACGCCCAGGACAAGGGCGGTGCGTCCATGTCTGGCGCGCCTGCGGCCCGGGAACGGTCGGGCGGCGCGGCGGAGCACAAGCCCGCTTCGGCGCCCAACGGCGGCGCCCAGATGACGCCTGGCGCGGGCAAAGGCGCCGCCGAAATGACGCCGGGGGCCAAACCTGGGGCCAAACCGGCGACTATGGGCGCCTCCGACAAGACAATGGAAAAATCGCCGCCAAACGGCGGGCATTCGGCCGCTGGCGGCGGCGCCAAGGGCGAAAAGCACGAAGGCGCCAAGGCCGAATCGCGCGAGGCGAAGCCGCCGGCGAACCGCGCCGAAGGCGACAAGGCGAAGGGGACGAAGGAAGGCCGCGCCGAGGAGCACGGCGCCAAGGGCGCTTCCATGACCGCGAACCAGCGCCAGCATCTGAAAACTGCCGCGCCGAAGGTACATGGCGTCAAGGAAGCGAGGGATGTCGACATTCACGTCAATATCGGCGCAGCCGTGCCGCGCACGATCGTGCGATTCTGGGAGCCCGTGCCGCAGACGCTGATTTCGGTCGTTCCCGGTTGGCGCGCCTATCGCATCGTGCGCTATCACGGCCAGCTTCTCATCATCGATCCCGACACGTTCGAGATCGTCTACGTGCTGGCGTAATCCGAGCTTCCGTCGAGGATGGCAGAGCGCACGGTTTGGCCGGCGCCTCGTCGACGTGGGGCGAATTGCGCGCCAGTTCGAACGACATTCGAACCACTTTGATATCTTGGGCGCGCTGATGGCGCGCCAGTTCGAACGACGTTCGAACCATTTAGATATCTTGGGCGCGCTGATGGCGCGCCAGTTCGAACGACGTTCGAACCACTTAGATATCTTGGGCGCGCTGATGGCGCGCCCAAGGGGAATCGAACCCCTGTTTTCGCCGTGAAAGGGCGACGTCCTAGACCGCTAGACGATGGGCGCGGGCTCGCGTGAGCGAACGGCGCGCTTATACGGCGCTGCGAGGCGGCTGGCAACGTACCCGGGCGAAAAATCGCGGGCCGTCACTCGGCGTGCGCGGCGTCGACGATGCGCGCCTGGACGCGTTCGCGGCCGCCGTAGTGATCGAGCGACAGGGTGACGGCGAGATGCGCCGGTCCGCCGTTCAGCGCAGGCAGGACCTCGGCCAGACCTGACGCGCTCGCGCGGAACGCCATGGCTTCCAGCCGCGCCCCGTCGGCGGCCTGCGCCGCGACTCGCAAATGATCCTCCCCGACCGGCATGACATTCGTGATCCGATGGCGCGGCAGGACGAACACCGGCTCCGGCGCGCTCGCGCCGAACGGGCCAGCGGCGGCGACCGCGTGAACGAGATCGCGCGTCGCGCCGCCGGCCGTGACCGCCGAATCGATGAGCAACGCATCTTTTTCACGCGCAGCGGCGACCTTTGTCGCCAGCTTGTCCTCGAGGAAGGCGCGGAATTCGCCCAGCCGCTCGCGCTGGATGGTGATTCCCGCGGCCATCGCATGGCCGCCTCCCTTGATGAGGATGCCGGTCTCCACTGCCCGTCGCACCGCCGAACCGAGATCGACGCCGGCAATCGAGCGGCCCGACCCCGTACCGGTCTTGCCGGCGAGCGCGATGGCGAAGGCCGGGCGCTGAAACTTCTCTTTCAGGCGCGAAGCGACGAGGCCCACAATGCCGGGGCTCCAGTCCTCGCCCGCAACGACGACGGCCGCGCCCTGCCCGCTCTGGCCGAGCGCCATATCGGCTTCGGCTTGCGCGGCTTCGACCGTCGCCAGTTCGATCGCGCGACGCTCGTGGTTGAGGCGGTCGAGTTCGCCGGCGATTTCTTGGGCCTCCGACGCGTCTTCCGTCAGCAGCAGCTTGGCGCCGAGCGCGGCGTCGCCGATGCGTCCGCCCGCGTTGATGCGCGGCCCGAGCAGGAACCCCAGGTGCCAGGCCTGCGGCGGGCCGACGAGCCGCGCGACATCCATCAGCGCGGCGAGACCGCGCCGCCCGCGGCCGCGCAGAACCGCGAGGCCCTTGACCACGAAGGCGCGGTTGAGGCCGGTCAGCGGCGCGACATCGGCGACGGTCGCGAGCGCGACGAGATCGAGGTCTTGCAACAGGTCCGGCGCGGGCCGAGAGGCCGTCCAGAAACCCAAGCCGCGAAGCGCGCGGTTGAGGCCGACCAGCGCCATGAAGACGACGCCCGCCGCGCAAAGGGGGCCAAGGCCGGAAAGATCGTCTTGCCGGTTGGGATTGACGACGAGCGCGTCCGGCAGGTTTTCGGGCGCCTGATGATGGTCGAGGACGATGACGTCCAAGCCGAGCGCCTTCGCGCCGGCCAGAACCTCGTGGGAGGTCGTGCCGCAATCGACGGTGACGAGCAGGCTCGCGCCAGCGGCGCGCAATTCCTTGATCGCTTCCGCGTTCGGGCCGTAGCCCTCGAAAATTCGGTCGGGGATCCTGACGAGGCGCGGGACGCCACAGCCGTCGAGAAAGCTCGCGAGCAGCGCGGCCGAACAGGCGCCATCGACATCGTAGTCGCCGAAAATGGCGACCGTTTCCTTCTGTGTGACGGCGCGGACGAGGCGTTCGACGGCCGCGTCCATATCCTGCAGGGACGAGGGGTCGGGCATGAGTTCGCGGATGGTGGGATCGAGATAGGCGGAGGCCTCGTCGATGCCGATCCCCCTGCCCGCCAGCACGCGGGCCAAAATGTCGGAGAGGCCGTGCCGCTGGACGATGGCGAGCGCGCGCTGCTCGCCGGCAATGTCCAGCCGCGGCCGCCAAGGACGGCCGAGCGCGGACTGCGCGACATCGAGGAACAGGCGCTGGCTGGGATCGGTCACGGGGGGAGTCTAAAGGTCCGAACCCAGCGGCGCAGCCGTCGCGAGGCGAAACTCACAGGTTCTATCCGGCGCGATCCCTCCAGCGAACGCCGTCGTTCCCTTCTTACCCCGCCGCATCAATCGCCAGCGCCCGCTGCAGCGCGGGCCGCGCATGGCACCTTTCCAGATAAGCGGCAAAAACCGGACGCGGCTCGACGATCTTGAAGCGCTCGACGCCGAACAGCAGGTCGCAGCCAATCATTACGTCGGCGGCCGAGAATCTCTCGCCAAGAATCCACGGGCCCTTCTGCAAGGCGCCTTCCAGCGCATCGAAGACACGTGAAAAATCGCCCCAGCCGGCGGCTGTCGTCGGCAATTCGATCTTCGTGAATTTCTGGGTGAACGCGGGCTCGATGCAGCCGGGCGCGAAAAACAGCCAGTGGAAATAGCGGCCGCGCAAGGGATCGCCGATCTGCGGCGCGAGGCCCGCCTCCGGGCAGCGTTCGGCGATATAGGCGCAGATGGCCGCGCTTTCGGCGAGCTGCGCTGCGCCATCCTCGAAGGCCGGCACCTTGCCCATGGGGTTGATGCGGCGGAAGGCCGGGTCGTTCTGCCCGCCGTTGCGGAGGTCGACGAGCACGCGCTCGTACGGGGCGCCGGCCTCCTCGAGCATCCAGAGCGTGCGCAGGCTGCGCGTGCCGGGGGCCCAGTACAGTTTCATCATGCGACTCACTCCGCAGCGGAATGAGAACATAAGAGGAACATTGGCGCTTGTCTACTCAGTCCTTCATCGCGACCAGCAGCACGCCGACGAGGATGAGGACGACGCCCGCCCAGTTCTTGCCACTCAAGCTCTCGCCGAGAAACAGCACGCCGAAGATCGCAACCAGCACGACCGAGAGCTTGTCGACGGGCGCGACGCGCGCTGCCTCGCCTAGCTGGAGCGCGCGAAAATAGCAGAGCCAGGATGCGCCGGTTCCGAGGCCGGACAGCGCCAGGAAAAGCCAGGCGCGGCCAGGGATCGCGCCTGCGGAGGCGAAGCCGCCGGAGAGCCAGGCGACGAGCGCGGCGAGCGGCACGACGACCAACGTGCGCAGGAGCGTGGCGAGGCTCGAATCGATCTCCGCCACGCCCGCCTTGGCGAAGACGGCGGTCAGCGCGGCGAAGCCGGCGGAGCCGAGCGCCCAGAAAAACCAGGGTTGCGCGAAGACATTTGCGAGCGAGGCCATGGGAACGATCCGTCGGTTTCGCCGGATTGTAACGTTTCGCCGCAACGACGACAGTCGCGAGGCGCGATGCGTGTCTCGTCACGTGTCTCGTCGCACGGACGGCGCCGGGATTTGTTTCAGACTTGCCACATGACTCGTGAAATCCTCGCATTGCCTGTGATTTGGCCGGTTCCACGCCGCCGGCCTGCGGTTAGGATAGCCGCGCGGCGCGCTGGTCGGCGTTCAGCCGTCGCGGTGGGGGTTGCGATGTACAGGAAGAACCTTTTTGGCGCGCGCAGGCGGCGCGGCGTCGCTGGATACGCGAGCGCGCTGGCGTTGATGCTGGCGGCGGGCGCTGCGCAGGCGCAATCGGTGATCGCCGATCAGTCGACGCTGCTGCCGCGCATTCTCGCAAATCCAGCGGACCACGACGCCAATTTCGCCTATGCGCACGCCTCGGTCGAAGCGCGCGACTACGAGGCGGCGATCGCCGCGCTCGAGCGTACCCTGTTCTTCAACCCGAACCTGACGCGCGCGAAATACGAGCTCGGCGCGCTCTACTACAAGCTCAAGTCCTTCGACATGGCGCAGCGCTATTTCGAGGATGCGCTGAAAACGCCGGGTCTCGAACCCGATCTGCGCGCGCGAATCGAAATCATGCTGCCGGCCACCAAGAAGGAGCTCGAACCTTCACGCCTGTCCGGCGTGCTGCAACTGGGCGTCGGCTACAGTTCCAACGTTCCGCTCGCGCCGGTCTTCGGCCTGATCCGGTCGAACGGCGCGGATATTCCGAACCCCGGACCCTATTACCAACGCGGCGGCGTCAATCTCACGGCGTTGGGCGAAGTCAGGCATGTCTACGATTTCGAGAACCAGCGGGGCGATACCTGGGAATCGCGCTTCGCCGGCATCGGCACGTCGCAGTTCGCTTTCGGCGAACTGAGTTCCGTCCTGGTCGAGGCGACGACCGGACCGCGTCTCGCGCTCGCGCCCGAGGTCCTGCCCGGCGCCTCGATCCGTCCCTATGTCGCGGCCTCCTACGCCACCATGGCGCTCGGTCGGCTCGGCTCCTCGATCGGCGGCGGCGTGACGGCGCGCTTTCCGATCGGCGATTCCTTCCAGGTCGAGCCGGGCGTCGAATGGCGCCATCTCGACATCGCGGCGACGAGCCGCTTCCTGGAAGTCGCCTCCACGCTCAACACCGGCAGCCAGTGGACGGGCAGCCTCGCCGCGCGCTGGAGAGCGACAGACCGCCTGACCTTCGACGGCAAGGTTCTGTACGGCCGCAATTCCTCCTACACGAGCACGCTGACATCGCGTCGCTTCGGTCTCGAGGGCTCGGCGCGCATCGAATTCGATCCGCCCTCCGAGCTGATCGGCTGGCGCTGGTCGGCGACGCCGTTCGTCCGCTACGCCGAGACGCGCTTCAGCGCGGCGGATCTGTTCGTCGACCCGCTGGTGGTGCGCGTTGATCGCCAGATTCGCGTGGGATCGCAGTTCGACATGCCCATCACCAAAATGTTCGGCGTCGCCGCGCTCGTCCAATACGTGCGCAACAATTCGAACCTGCCGAATTATCGCGCCAGCGCCTGGTCCGGCCTGATCGGCCCGACGCTGCGTTTCTGAGGGGGACGGCCATGAACTTCCGCCCGATATTTCTCGCGGCGCTCGTGACGACATTCGCCGGCGCCGCCTTGGCGCAGACGGTGGGGACGGTCGGCGCGGCCAATCAGGACGCGACGAGCGAGCCGCCGGGCGGCGCCAGGCGCGGGCTCAAGGTCGGCGCCGGCGTCGTGCAGCGCGAGCGCATCCGCACCGACGCCAAGGGCTCGGCGCAGATCGCCTTCCGCGATTCCTCGGCGCTGAACATCGGTCGCAATTCCGACGTCACGATCGACAGATTCGTGTTCGACCCCGCGTCCGGCGCCGGCCAGATGACGACGTCCATGACGCGCGGCGCGCTGCGCTTCGTCGGCGGCAAGGTCAGCCACGGCGCCGGCATGACGATCAAGACGCCGACAGCGACGATCGGCGTGCGCGGCGGCGTCGCCTCGGTCGGCTACGATAGCGCCGGGCAGCTGCACGTCATCCATCACTACGGGGTCGTCAATGTCAGCAATGGCGGCGGAACGGTGAGGCTGCTGCGCCCGGGCTTCGAGACGATCGTCACGAATTTCAACGCTCCGCCCTCGCCGCCCGCGCGCGTCGATCCGAATTTCCTCGCGCAGATCACGGCGCGCGTCACCAGCAATCCGGCGCAGCGCGGCGGGGTGAAAAAGCAGCCGAGCAATTCGGACGCGGCGCGCTTCGAGATCGGCTTCGACAGGCTCGGCGGCGATACGCCCAATTTCGATCTGCCGGCGGCGCGCGACAATCTCGTGCGCGGTCAGACGCAGACGCGCGGCCCGATCATCCAGGAGGAGAAACGCGACCTCGGCTGCGGGATGTATTGTTACTGAGTTAGACGCGCGGACGCGGGCGGCCCACGATCCACAACGCCTGAGTCGACGCCCGACCGCGGCGCAAATCCCGAAAAGGCAAAAGCGAAAAAGGCGACCGGCTCAGCCGGTCGCCTTCTGTCTATTCATCTGCGACCGGCTCAGCCGGTCGCCTTCTGTCTATTCATCTGCGACCGGCTCAGCCGGTCGCTTTCTTCTGTTCTTGCGCGACCGGCTCAGCCGGTCGCCTGCAGCCCGGACGTCATTGGCACGACATTGTGCAGGCGGTCGGCGCTTTCGAAGAACTTGCGCATGTTCCGCGCGGCCTGACGGATGCGCTGCTCGTTCTCGACCAGCGCCAGGCGGAGATAGCCGTCGCCGTGTTCGCCGAAGCCGATGCCGGGCGCAACCGCGACGTCTGCCTTCTCGATCAGCAGTTTCGAGAACTCGAGCGAGCCCAGTTCCTTGAACTGCTCGGGGATCGGCACCCAGGCGAACATGGAGGCCGCCGGCGCCGGGATCTGCCAGCCCGCCTGCGCGAAGCTCTCGACCATCACGTCGCGGCGCTTCTTGTAGGTGGCGCGCATCTCGGCGATGCAATCGTCGGGGCCGTTGAGGGCCGCCGCCGCCGCTACCTGGATCGGCGTGAAGGCGCCGTAGTCGAGATAGGATTTCACGCGGCCGAGCGCGGCGAGCAAGCGCTCGTTGCCGACGGCGAAGCCCATGCGCCAGCCGGCCATCGAATAGGTCTTGGACATGGAGGTGAATTCGACCGCGACGTCGAAGGCGCCGGGCACCTGCAGCACGGAGGGCGGCGGATTGCCGTCGAAATAGACCTCGGCATAGGCGAGATCGGAGAGAATGAAGATGTCGTGTTTTTTCGCGAAGGCGACGAGGTCCGTATAGAAATCGAGGCTCGCGACCATTGCCGTCGGGTTCGAGGGATAGCAAACGACGACCGCGATCGGCTTGGGGATCGAGTGCATGATCGCGCGTTCGAGCGCGGGGAAATAGTCCGGCGTCGGCTCGGCCGGCACGGAGCGGATCACGCCGCCCGCCATCAGGAAGCCGAAGGCGTGGATCGGATAGGAGGGGTTGGGCACGAGCACGACGTCGCCGGGCGCAGTGATCGCCTGCGCCATGTTGGCGAAGCCTTCCTTGGAGCCGAGCGTGGCGACGACCTGCGTGTCGGGATTGAGCTTCACGCCGAAGCGGCGGCCGTAATAGGCGGCCTGGGCGCGGCGCAGGCCGGCGATGCCCTTGGAGGCGGAATAGCGGTCGGTGCGCGGCTTTCCGGCGGTCTCGACCAGCTTGTCGACGACATGCTTGGGCGCGGGCAGGTCGGGATTGCCCATGCCGAGATCGATGATGTCGGCCCCGGCGTTGCGAGCCTGAGCCTTGAGCCGGTTGACCTGCTCGAAGACGTAGGGCGGCAAGCGCTTGACGCGATAGAAGTCCGACATGCTGGTGTTCTCTCTTCGATGCGCCGGATGACGGCGCGAACTGCTTTTAGTGCGATTTGGCGGCGTTTTATATCGAAAAACGCTCGAACGACCGGCTATTCCGCCGCTGCGCGCTTCGCCGGTCGGCGCGCGGCGGGTCTGGCGGCGCCGAAAGCTCGGGCCGCGCGGGCGCGGGCGGCGGCGGCCGCCGCGTCGAATTTCTTCATTTCCGCCGCGATTTCGGCCGGCGTCTTGCGCTTGGGCCGGTCGGCCTCGGCGCCGGTCAGGGGCGTGAAACCGAGCGCATCCTCGGGCGGACGCGTCTTTCGCACGAATTCGGGCATTTCCTTTTCGCGCGCGGTGGGCTTCCACTTCAGGATCACCGAGAGCGGGTCTTCGCCGATTTCGATATTCTGCTGCGCGAAGGCGGGCGGCGCGAGACACGCGAGCGCAATCGCGACCGCGCCGGCGGCTTGCAATTTTCTCACGTTTCTGGCGGTACGCGCGCGCATGCCCTTCCGTCTTCGAATTGTCGTTCTACATCGTTTTGATCATTGGCCAATACGGTGAATAAACCGCTATTGTGTCTGAAACGGGCCGTTGACAGCCGGCTCGATCGCAGTTTCGTCGGGGAGGTTTGAAATGGCTGAGACTTCTGGCTCGCAAGCGGCGGGCAAGAAGGCGCGCGCGTCGCGTTCGGCGACGGCGAGAAAGCCTGCCACGCCGAAGAAGGGAGCGACGGCGAAAAAGGCTGTGAAGACCCCGATCGACGATGTCGAGATGACGGCCGCGGCGGCCGCCCATGCGGAGGTCGTCGAGGCGCTCACCGCCGCCATGCCCGAGCCCGCCCGAAAGTCCGCGGCCAAATCGCCAGGAAAAACGCAAGGCCCTGCCCCGCTGGATGGCGAACCGATTTCCGCGCCTATTCCGAATTTCGAGAAGCTCGCGCAGAACGTCTCGCGCATGATGGCGGAAGGCTCGCGCGTAATGGCGGCCTACATGAAGCCGCTGGAGACCGGCGAGAACCCGAACAATGCCGCCAATGAGATGGTCGACGCCGTTCGCTCGCTCGGCAAGGTCGCCGAATACTGGCTGAAGGACCCCGCGCGCACGCTGGAGGCGCAGACGGCGATCTCGACGAAATTCATCGACCTCTGGGGCAACACGTTGCGTCGCATGACCGGCGAGCATGTCGAGCCGGTCGTGCCGCACGACGCAAGGGACAAGCGCTTCGCCGATCCGCAATGGCGCGAAAGTCCTGTGTTCGACTTCATCCGTCAGGCCTATACGCTGACCGTCGACTGGGCCAACGACATGGTCGCGCGCGACCCGGAACTGGACAGCCTGGAACGCGCCAAGGCGGCGTTCTACGTGCGCCAGGCCGCCAGCGCGCTGTCGCCGTCGAACTTCGTCGGCACCAACCCGGAATTGCTGCGCACGACGCTCAAGGAAGAAGGCGAGAACCTCGTGCGTGGCCTGCACATGCTCGCCGAGGACATCGAGGCGGGCCGTGGCTCGCTGCGTCTGCGCCAGTCGGATTCCACCAAATTCGTGCTCGGCGAGAACATGGCGATCACGCCCGGCAAGGTCGTGTGGCGCAACGATCTGATCGAGTTAATCCAGTACGCGCCGACGACGGAAAAGGTCTACAGGCGGCCGCTGCTGATCGTGCCGCCGTGGATCAACAAGTTCTACATTCTCGATCTCAACCCCGAGAAGAGCTTCATCAAATGGTGCGTCGACCAGGGACTGACGGTCTTCGTCGTGTCCTGGGTCAATCCCGACGGCCGTCATCGCGACAAGGGCTTCGACGCCTACATGCGCGAGGGCATCTTCGACTCGCTGAAGGCGATCGAGACGATCACCGGCGAGCGGCAAGTTTCCACGATCGGCTATTGCGTCGGCGGCACGCTGATGGCGGTGACGCTCGCCTATATGGCCGCGATCGGCGACGACCGTATCGCTTCGACCACCTTCTTCACCACGCAGGTGGACTTCACCGAGCCCGGCGAACTCAAGGTGTTCACGGACGCCAACACGATCCGCAACGTGGAAGCGGACATGGCGCAGACCGGCTATCTCGACGGCTCGCGCATGGCCAACGCCTTCAACATGCTGCGGCCGACCGACCTCATCTGGTCCTATGTCGTGAACAATTACATCAAGGGCCAGGCGCCGATGGCCTTCGATCTCCTGACGTGGAATTCGGATTCCACGCGCATGACGGCGGCGAACCACTCATTTTACCTGCGCGAGTGCTATCTCAAGAACAGCCTCGCCAAGGGCGAGATGGCAGTCGACGGCGTGAAACTCGACGTCGGCAAGGTGACGATTCCGATCTACGACCTCGCCGCGCGCGAGGATCATATCGCGCCGGCGAAATCGGCCTTCAACGGCGCAAAGCTGTTCGGTGGCCCGGTGCGCTATGTGATGTCGGGGTCGGGCCATATCGCGGGCGTGGTCAATCCACCCTACAAGCCGAAGTACCAGTACTGGACCGGCGATAAGCCAGAAGGCGCCTTCGAGGATTGGGTGAACGCGGCGACAGAGCATCCGGGCTCGTGGTGGCCGAACTGGATCGAATGGATGAAAGAGAATGCGCCCGAGATGGTCCCGGCGCGCGAGCCCGGCGGCGGCAAGCTGCCAACGCTCGGCGACGCGCCCGGCGACTATGTGAAGGCGCGCTGCTGAGCTGGCCGCAATAGCCGCTTCGCTCAGCCTTGGTCGGCTGCCGGTTCTGACCGTGCGAGCAAGGCGATCGCCAGGCCCGCAAAGACGATCTCGCTCGCCAGCGCTCCGAGAAAGGCCGGCGGCGGCATTCCGTCGGCGGCGAGACTGACCATGCGGCCGAGCGCGAAGCCGCTCATGAAGGTAGCCAGGGCGACGAGCGATATGCGCGTCAGTCTCGCATTGAAGGCGCCAAGCGCGAACAGGACTCCGAAGGCCACGAAAAGGCCGCCATAGGCCGCGCGCGCCGCATGCGCCTCGTTCACGCCGGCCATCGCCATACCGTTCATGGCGAGCATGGTCTTGGGCGAGACGAGATAGACGAGGCCGACGCCGAAGATTTCGAGCGCGGCAAGCGCAAGAACGATTTTTCGCATGAAACCTGCCCTGTGCGATCCGACAGACCGCATCTATGAGGCAGCTGGAACAATTCCTCAAATGAATGCATTTTATTTGCGCTATGAATGACATGAATATCAATCACTTCGATCTCAACCTGTTGGTCGTATTCGATGCGGTCGCGCGCACCCGATCCGTATCGCGCGCCGCCGAGGAATTGTCGTTGAGCCAGCCTGCGGTCAGCCACGCACTGCGGCGCTTGCGGGAAGCGATGAGCGATCCGCTTTTCGTGCGGGGGCGCAGCGCGCTCACGCTGACGCCGCGCGCAAAGGAAGTTGCACGGCCGATCGCGAACATTCTCACCGAGGCGCGACGCGTTTTCGCACGCTCGCAGTTCGATTGCGCGTCCCTTGCCCGACGTTTCCGGATCGGCGCGAGCGACTACGCCATGATGGCGCTCGTTCCCGGCGTAGCCAGGGCTCTGCGCGACAGCGCGCCGGATTCCGATATCGAAGTGGCCCCCGTCGGTACGGACACGTTCGACCGGCTGGAGGCCGGCGATCTCGACCTGGTGTTCTGGGGCGCGGCGCCGCCGCGCGGTCCTTTCGTCGCCGACGAATTGTTCCGCGAGAGTTTCGTCGGGTTGATCGGGGCGAGGCATCCTCTGGCGAAGGCGGCGGGCAGCGGGTCGATCGATCTCGACCAGTTTCTCGCCTATCCACATATCGTGGCCAGCTTTCCCGGATCATCCCGCAGTCCCGTGGACAAGGCGCTGGCCGACCTCGGACGCGCGCGACGGATCGGGCTGTCGACGCCGAGTTTCGCCGCCAGTGTCGCCGCGCTCAGGGATAGCGACCTCGTCATGTCGGCGCCGTCACGGCTTGTGCCCGCCCTCGCCGTCTCGGACGTTGTCGAATTCGTCCTTCCGCTAAGCGTGCCGCGCCATCCCTACTGGCTGGTCCGGCATCGCGCGGGCGAGGCCGATACGGCCGCGCGATGGTTCCGCGAGCTCGTGAGGCGCGCCACCGCGCCCTAGAGCCGAGGCGGCTCGAATGCCGCTCCCGGCGCGCCGCATCTCGCATGACATCCATCAATTGCGCGAAACCCCGCTGCAGAGCGCCCACGTAATAGGCGCCCATACAGGCGGCAAGACCCGGAGCCGTGATCGCGAACATCACGACGCTTGAGCGATTCTTGCCGATTTTCGTCGCCTCGTGCCCATCGAACGCTCAGTTTCTCGATTTTTCCGAAGAGAGGCCCGAGCTGCGTCCGCATCTGGCGCCCGCCTTGCTTTTTGATTGCCCGGAAGCGCGCCACAGAGAACCCCACGGCGCGCCGAAGCCAAGAGCAGAGGGTGATACATGGCATATCTGGCCCCATCGGAATTCGCGACCAAGATGGTCGATGCAGGCGAATCCAAGATTTTCATGTCGACGCGCGACACGGTGATCCGCGCCTATATGGCCGGCGCGATCCTCGCACTCGCCGCCTGGATGGCGGTGACGATCAACGTCAACACCGGCCAGCCGCTCGCCGGCGCGATCCTGTTTCCGGTCGGCTTCATCATGCTTTACCTGCTGGGCTTCGACCTGCTGACGGGCGTGTTCGTGCTCGCTCCGCTCGCGCTGTTCGACAAGCGGCCCGGCGTGACCGTGCAGGGCGTGCTTCGTAATTGGGGCCTCGTCTTCGTCGGCAATTTCGCGGGCGCGCTGACGGTCGCCTTCATGATGGCCTTCGTGACGACTTTCGGCTTCACGCAGGAAGCGGACAAGGTCGGCAAGGTCATCAGCAATGTCGGCGAAGCGCGTACGCTCGGCTACGCCTCGCACGGCTTCTCTGGCATGATCACGCTGTTCATGCGCGGCATGCTCTGCAACTGGATGGTGTCGACCGGCGTCGTCGGCGCGATGATCTCGACCCATGTCAGCGGCAAGATCATGGCCATGTGGATGCCGATCTTCCTGTTCTTCTACATGGTGTTCGAGCACTCGGTCGTGAACATGTTCCTGTTCCCGGCGGGCCTGATGCTGCACGCGCCTTTCTCGGTGATGGATTACCTGATCTGGAATGAAATCCCGACCGCGCTCGGCAACCTCGTCGGCGGCCTCGCCTTCACCGGCCTGACGCTCTACGCCACGCATGTGCGCACGCAGCCCAAGCGCGCCGCCGTGCAGATGGCGCCGGCTGAATAAGTCAGGATAGACTCTTGAAAGGCCCCGTTCCGACGGGGCCTTTTTTATGGGGCGGACATGACGGGCAGACTGCGCGTCGCGATCGGGCAATATTCGGATCGCGGCCACAAGGAGACGAACCAGGACTTCTACGGCGCGCTCGTGCCGGAGGAGCCGGATCTCGGACTCAAGGGCGTGGCCGTCGCCATCGCCGACGGCGTCAGTTCCAGCGACGTCAGCGAGGTGGCGGCCGAATCCGCGGTGAAGTCGTTCCTGTCGGACTATTACTGTACGTCGCCCGCCTGGTCGGCGAAGACCGCCGCGCAGCGCGTTATCGCGGCCGCGAATTCCTGGCTGCACGCGCAGAACCAGCGCAGCTTTCGCGCCTATGAGAAGGATCGCGGCTATGTCACGACCTTCGACGCGCTGGTGCTGAAGGGCGCGCATGCGCATCTCTTCCACATCGGCGATTCCCGCATTTTTCGCGTGTCGGGAGCTTCGCTGGAACAACTTACCAACGACCATCGCGTCGTCATTTCATCGAAGGAATCCTATCTCGGCCGCGCGCTCGGCGTGAATGCGCAGGTCGAAATCGATTATCGCGTCGAGAGCGTCGCAGCTGGCGACGTCTTCATTCTTGCGACCGACGGAATCTACGATTTCGTCGAGCCCGCCATGGTCGTGAAGACGATCCGCGAAACCGCCGACCTCGACATCGCCGCGCGAAAAATCGGCGAGGCGGCGCTGTCGGGCGGCAGCGACGACAATCTGACGATCCAGATCGTGCGCGTGGACGAAACGCCTGCCGCAGCCGCGAGCGATATCGCTCAGGGCGCGACAAATCTGCCCTCCCCGCCCATGCTCGAGGCGCGCGAGGAATTCGACGGCTACCGCATCCTGCGCCGCCTGCATTCCTCGGCGCGCAGCCATATCTATCTGGCGCAGGATATCGACAGCGGCGCCATCGTGGCGCTGAAGGCCCCTTCCGTCGATCTGCGCGACGACGCCGCCTACATCAGGCGGTTCATGCTGGAGGAATGGGTCGCGCGCCGCCTGACGAGCGCCTATGTGCTGAAGGCGAGCCCGGTCGAGCGCCCACGCAACTTCCTCTACGTCGCCTTCGAATACGTGGAGGGCCAGACGCTCGCGCAATGGATGATCGACAATTCCAAGCCGCAGCTGTCGCAGGTGCGCGACATCATCGACCAGATCGCGCGCGGGCTGACCGCCTTCCACCGCAAGGAAATGGTGCATCAAGATTTGCGGCCGGCCAACGTCATGCTCGACCGCGCGGGCGTGGCGAAGATCATCGACTTCGGCTCGACCCGCGTCGCCGGCGTCGCGGAAACCGCGAGCGCGGAGGTGAACGCAGAGATTTTGGGCACCGTGCAATACACCGCGCCCGAATATTTTCTCGGCGAAGGCGGGACGGCGCGTTCGGACGTCTATTCGCTCGGCGCGATCGCCTATCACATGCTGACGTGCCGCCTGCCCTATGGCGCGCAGGCCGCGCACGCGCGCACCCGCGCGCAGATGAAGAAGCTCGCCTACACGCCGGCCCGCGACGGCGGCAGCGATCTGCCGGCCTGGGTCGACGGCGCGCTGCGCAAGGCGCTGGCGATCGATCCGACGCAACGCTTCGCCGAACCGATGGAATTCGCCAACGCTTTGCGTAATCCGGTGATTGACGGCGAACCGTCGCGCTTGATCGAGCGCGATCCGCTGACGTTCTGGAAGATCGTATCGGCGTTGCTGGCGGCGGCTGTGGTGGGGTTGCTGTTCGTGGTGGCGCGGCGGTAGTGGCTCGCTCAATCCGAAAGCGGGCATTGGGAACCGCTGTGATGGGCGGAAGGCGGCGCAACGCCATCGGTCTTTGCGAGGAGCGAAGCGACGACGCAATCCAGGAATTGCAACCCGGCTCTGGATTGCTTCGTTCCGCTCGCAATGACGGGGAGCGATCGTAAGCGACCCACCTCTTTGCGGCCGGACGAATTCCCGCGCTATCTCAGCCAATACTGAAAAGGCAAAATGCCGTCCAAGTCTTGGGAGCGCCGGGATGCATTCGATCCTAAAGGAGATCGCCGTGGAACTGGCCGGCGCGGGAGACGATCCCGGCCTACGCTACCGTTTCGCGCTTGCCTGCGTCGAAGAGGTTGCCGCCAATCTCGAGGATGACGAAGCGATCCGCGCCCTCGGCAAATTCAGGGACTTGCTGGCGTCCTTCGACGAACGGTCGCTCGACAAGATCAAGGTTCTGGCGAACGAATTGAAAGGCTTGTCGCAAAGCCACCCAGGCTCGAAATCAATCGACGGAACCCGGCATGCGGCCGTCTCGGCGACCTATGCGCTCGCCCGCGCGGTCGACGGCGACGCTGTCAATGCGGCGGCCTATGCCGCCTATTCGAGCGTCTACGGTTATGGCGGCTATGCCGTGAACGATCCGGACGCTTTTGCCGAAGCGTATCAGAAACAGTTGGATGTTCTCGTGGGACTGAAAGCCTCGTGACAGCAGTTTTCGTCGGCCCGTCAGAGCGCGCGGAGCTTGCTCATGACAGCGCGAATGCGCATGATGATTCGACAGACATGTCAGCGCGACGGCGCAACAAGGAGCAGGCGTTCAATGAAACTCGTCCGTTACGGCAAGGCCGGAAAAGAAAAGCCCGGCGTGATCGACGCCAAGGGCAAGCTGCGCGACTGCTCGGACATCGTGTCGGACTGGGCTGGCGAGGAGCTCGCCCACAAGCACATCAAGAAGGTCGCCAAAGCCCTGAAATCAGGCGATTTGAAGTCGGTGTCCGGCTCGCCGCGCATCGGCGCCTGCGTCGGCCGTCCCGTCAATTTCGTCGCGGTCGGGCTGAATTACGCCGACCATGCGGCGGAATCCAACATGCCGATCCCGGCCGAGCCGATCCTGTTCAACAAGGCGCCGAACTGCATCGTCGGCCCGAACGACGACGTCGTCATCCCGAAGGGCTCCCAGAAAACCGATTGGGAAGTCGAACTCGGCATCGTCATCGGCAAGAAGGCCTCCTACGTCTCCGAGGACGAGGCGCTCGACCATGTCGCGGGCTATTGCCTGGCCAATGACGTCTCCGAACGCGAATTCCAGCTGGAGCGTGGCGGTAACTGGATGAAGGGCAAGAGCGCCCCCACCTTCGGCCCCCTCGGCCCCTGGCTGGTGACGCAGGACGAGGTCGGCGACGTGCAGGATCTCGGCATGTGGCTCGACGTCAACGGCGCGCGCATGCAGACGGGGTCGACCAAGACGATGATCTTCGGCGTGAAGAAGATCGTTTCCTACATCTCGCAATTCATGACGCTGGAAGTCGGCGACGTGATCGTCACCGGCACGCCGCCCGGCGTCGGCGCCGGCAAGAAGCCGCCTGTGTTCCTGAAGGCGGGCGACACGATGAGCCTCGGCATCGACAAGCTCGGCGAGCAGGCCTGCCGGGTTGTAGGCTACGAGGACTGATAGCGCGCGATGTCATCCCCGCAAAAGCGGGGATCCAGCGCCTCGCATCGTGCTGACAAATGGATGCCCGCTTTAGCGGGCATTTTTGTCACAGCCCCAGCATCAGCTCGCAATTCTGCACGGCCGCGCCCGACGCGCCCTTGCCGAGATTGTCGAGGCGCGCGACGAGGACCGCCTGACGCCTGCTTTCGTTGACGTAGACCATCAGTTCCAGATCGTTCGTGCCGTTGAGCGCGAGCGCGTCGAGCCGGTCGGAATTGTCGGGATGGACGACGCGGACGTAACGCTGGCCGGCGTAGTGCTTCGACAGCGTGGCTTCGATTTCCGCGGCTTTCGGCTTGCCCGGCAGCGCATCGAGATGCAGGGGAATATTGACCAGCATGCCCTGCCGGAAATTGCCGACGGACGGCACGAACAGCGGTCGCGCCGTCAGCGCCGACCATTTGACGATTTCCGGCACGTGCTTGTGCTCGAGCCCGAGCCCGTATTCCTCGAACAGCGGCGCCTTGTGCGTCTCGTAGGCCTCGATCATCTGCCGACCGCCGCCGGAATAGCCGGACACGGCGTTGATGGTCAGCGGCATGTCGGCCGCAATCAGGCCGGCGTCGACCAGAGGCCGCAGCAACGCGATCGCGCCTGTGGCGTAGCAGCCGGGATTGGACACTTTTCGCGCGCGCATGATGGCGTCGGCCTGCCCGGCAGCGAGCTCCGGAAATCCGTATGTCCAGCCATCGGCGACCCGATGCGCGGTCGAGGCGTCGAGCAGGCGCGGGCCATCCGAGCCGAGGCTTTCGACGATCGCGGCGGTTTCGCGCGCGGCGTCGTCGGGCAGACAGAGAATGGCAAGATCGACCGAAGCGAGGAGCTCGGTCTTGGCGCCGGAATCCTTGCGCCGTTCCGGATCGATCGAGACGAGTTCGACCCCCTTGTGCGGACCGAGCTTTTCCCGGATCTCGAGGCCGGTCGTGCCTGCCTCTCCGTCGATGAAGATTCTTGCCGCCATGGTGAGCCCTGAACAAATCGATTGATCGGGGCCTTATAACGGTTCGGCGCGCGCATGTCGCGCGCGCCGAATGTTCGGTCGTCCGGCGCGTGCGCCGAGACTGAATTCGGGACTTCAGCGGCGCTTGCCGCGCCTGCCCGCCACGCGCCGACGTAGCGTCAACGCGATCGCCGCGTGGCGATCAGGTCAGGTTGCCGGCGATGCCGCTGAACTTGGCCGACATGGTCGTGCCGAGCTTCTTGACGGCCGCGATCACGGCGACGCCGATGAGAGCCGCGATCAGGCTGTATTCGATGGCCGTCGCGCCGCTCTCGTCCTTCAGGAACTTGGAAAACATCGTGGTCATGGGAGCACCCTCGTTTGCAATTGATACCGACGAGACACAATCTAGCGGCAAGGCTCTGAGGAAAGGTAAACGTCAGCGGTCGAGCAGGATTTTCTTGTTTAACCAAGCCGCGCTCCGAGAGCGCGACGGCGTGACGCCTATGTAGCGGGCCGCGAGTGGCGCGAACGGATTTTTTTCTTTTTTCACAAGGAGAAATGCTGGGTCAGCTGACGCGAGGATCATGCGCCGCCGCGCGCATACTGTCGCTTTGGCGTTTAAGCTTTGAAAACCATGTTGTCGACTTGCGAAGACATAAAATGTGTCTCGCCAGCCACGTTCTGCGCCGGGAAGCGGGCCTCGACGACATCATCGGCATTGCGATGCAGACCACGGCGTGAGCGGCGGCCGCGGCATATTCGTGATTGTAGAAGTGGAACTTTGCCCTTCCGTGACTTTGTCACGGCGTTTGCGGCGTCGATGGCCTAATGTAGTGCTTCAGCCAGGAAGAGTCCGCGCAGGGCGCGCGCATAAAGGGCATGGGGAAACTGCGATGCGGTCGTCCTTTTTTCAGTTCGGCGAGCGGCGGCCGGAATATGACGTGCCGGTCCTGAACGAACGCGCGGTGCGCGCGGCGGCCGGCATTCTGTTCGTACCCGCGCTGCTCACCTTCACGCAGGCGCTGCAGTTCGGCAATTTCCAGCCGACCCGCATCTTCGTCATCGCCTTCCTCGTCGACTTCTCGATCCGGCTCTTCGTCAATCCGCTGCTCGCGCCGACCATGATCCTTGGCCAATGGATCGTGAACGGCCAGCAGCCCGAATGGGTCGGCGCGCCGCAGAAACGTTTCGCCTGGGGCATCGGCTTCCTGCTCGCGATCGCCATGTTCTTCCTGATGGTCATCGGCCATGTCGTCGGCCCCATCAACATGCTGGTCTGCGGGACCTGCCTGCTGCTCCTGTTCTTCGAGACGTCGTTCGGCATCTGCATCGGCTGCAAGATCTACAACATGCTGCCCGGCGCCCGGGCGCAGCTCTGCCCGGGCGGCGCCTGCGAAATCCCCGTGAACGCGCCGCCCGCGATCGATGTTCGCAGGGGCGCCGTGCTGGCGGCCTTCGCCATGGCCATGGTCGCGGTGATCGCCCTGCTCGACCGTCGGCCGGCGCGCTCGATCTTCTATGCCGAGCCCAGGCCAGGCGCGAGCGCGACCGAGGAGGCCGCGCGCTGCACCCCGCCGGCCTTCGCGCGCGCGATCGGCCACGAGGAGACCTGGAAGCGCCACAACAATTGCCTGTAACGCGCAAGGCTCACGCGCCGCGCATCAGGCTCGCCGACAGAACCGGACGCTGATTCATCGTCTGGAAGACGACGCAACTGCGCCCGGAGGGCCTCCGCGGCGTGTCGAGGTCACCTTCAATTGCGGCCCACGCGAAGCGCTGCACGAATTCGTTCGCGCATGCTTGCGTAGGCGGCGTCGACCAGCCTGCGTCCCCCGTCGAGCATGAGCGCGTCCAGAAGTATCGTTCGATCGTCGATCCGAACGAGCATCCGTTCGACAAAGAACGAGTTCGCGTCATTGGCTCCGGTCACGCGAATGAACCAGATCGCATCGACAGCAAACGCATCCCACGGATGGGCGCAATGGTCGACGACGAGGCCCGTTTCATTCGCGACGAGTTTCGCGCCGGTCGGCGGAGCCAGCGCGACTCTCTCGACAAGCCCCTCGCGCCAGCGCCTGCGGCGCAGGCGGAGGTTGAACAGGAGAATTGCCGCGGCCGGAATGCACGCGAGCGCGAACACCCAGAGCGCGATCCTGACATCGCGCCCCCCGCCGCCCGACATGGCGACGCCTGCGACGCCGACGCCGAGAACGAGCAGGATGATTGCGCCGAACAAGATCAGGGCCACGGGGCGCCTGCGCGCCCAGCGAAGATCGGCGTCCTCGGCGGACAGGACGATCGCTTCGACCGGGCTGGACTCGCCTCTCAGCCGCACCTGCGCCTCGTGGCGCGACGACAGCCCGGCGGTTTCCTTGCCGTTGACATAGGTCCGCATGTCCGTCCCCGCCGCTGCAGTGCGACGGCATCATAGCGCAACGCCGCAGGACTGAAGATGCGACGCGACCTGAAGCGGGGCGTCTGCGGCGGACAAAAGAAAGGGCGGCCCGAAGGCCGCCCTTTGCAGATACCGATCCGGCGAAGCGCGATCAGCGCTTCGAGAACTGGAAGCTCCGGCGCGCCTTGCGCTTGCCGTACTTCTTGCGCTCGACCACGCGGCTGTCGCGGGTGAGGAAGCCTTCCTTCTTCAGGGCGGAGCGCAGCTCCGGCTCGAAGTTGGTCAGCGCCTTGGCGAGACCGTGGCGCACGGCGCCCGCCTGGCCCGACAGGCCGCCGCCGGCGACCGAGATCATGAGGTCGTACTGGCCGACGCGGTTGGCGACCACCAGCGGCTGGCCGATGATCATGCGCAGCACGGGGCGGGCGAAGTAGACTTCGAGCGTGCGGCCGTTGACCGTGGTCTTGCCGGTGCCCGGCTTGATCCACACGCGGGCGACGGCGTCCTTGCGCTTGCCGGTGGCGTAGGCGCGGCCGTACTTGTCGACCTTCTTCTCGTAGACCGGCGCTTCGGGCGCAGCCGTCGACGTGGCGAGTTCGGACAGGGAGGAAAGCGTCTCGGCCATAATCAGGCGCTCCGGGCGTTCTTGGAGTTCATGGCGGCGATGTCGACCGTCACCGGGTTCTGGGCGGCGTGCGGATGCTCCGCGCCCTTGTAGACGCGCAGGTTGCCGAGCTGCTTGCGGCCGAGCGGACCGCGCGGAAGCATGCGCTCCACGGCCTTCTCGAGAACGCGCTCGGGGAAGCGGCCGTCCAGGATGAACTTGGCGGTGCGCTCCTTGATGCCGCCCGGATATCCGGTGTGATGGTAGTAGACCTTCTGCTCGCGCTTGCGGCCGGTCAGAACCACCTTGTCGGCGTTGATGACGATGACATTGTCGCCGTCGTCCATGTGGGGCGTGAACGTCGCCTTGTGCTTGCCACGCAGGCGCATGGCGATCAGCGAGGCGAGGCGGCCGACGACGAGGCCCTTCGCGTCGATCAGCAGCCACTTCTTTTCGATATCGGCGGGCTTGGCCGAATAAGTCTTGCCGTACATTGCGGTGGTTTCCCTTTGGCCGTGGTTTCCCTTTGGCCGCGAAACGAAGCGAACCGGCGCGAGGATGCCAACACCCTGCGCCGGTCCGGATGGCGGGTGTATAGGGGAAGGCGATTCCGACGTCAATGGATTTGCGGCAAATCCTCAGAAAAATATGGCATAACGCAATGCGGTATCTATTTACCGTCGCGGCACGGACGCGCTGCCACCACATCCGCCGTCTCGGCCCGATCGGCAATCGCCCTGCACTTTCCCGCCGCGCACAGCGTCCAGCCCTTCGGCACGGCGTCGGAGCGGCGCAGCAGCAGTTCCGGCAGCAGCGGCAGGTCGGGTGTCCAGCGCCAGAAGCGGCCGTCGAATTTGGCGTTCTCGCCCGGCTCCATGCCGGCGCCGGAGCCTTCGACGCTGGCCTCGACGATGCGCAGGCCGCGCTGCTCTACCCGCCAATGCTCTACCCAGAGCGTCTTCTGGACCGAATGCGTCCAGGACAGGGTGAAGGCGGAGGCCGCGAGGACGAGCGTCTTCGCGCCGACCACGCACAGGCTCATGCGGGCTTCGGTCGGCGCGCGTAGAGGTAGGCGATGAAGCCGGCGGCCAAAATATAGCCGGTCGTCAGGAGAGGCCCCGCGCCGAGGCCGAACCGTTTGGTGATTTCGGTCAGCGGGTCCGCGCCGACGATCAGAACCGCTGCGACGAACGGCCAGGCGCGTTCGGGCCAGGTCAGCGCGCGGTTGAAATAGCCGATGGCCGCGACGCCCCAAAGACCGATTGCCAGCAGGGTTTCCGATACTGCCCAGAGAACCGTCAGCAGGAATTGCGAATTCGACATGCCGGGGTCGGCCTGCAGCATCAGGGAATGATCGTAGACCGCGATATAGGGGATGACGAAGCCCGCGAGAGAAATGCGGACGGCCTGATTGGCGATCGAGAAGCCGCTCGCCTGCGCGATCGGCGCGGCGGCGAAGGCGGCGAGCGCGACCGGCGGCGTCAGGTCCGCGATGATGCCGAAATAGAAAACGAACATGTGGCTGATCAGCAGCGGTACGCCGAGCTTCAGCAGCGCCGGCGCGGCCAGCGACGAAGTGATGATGTAGGTGGGGATCGTGGGGATGCCCATGCCGAGCACGAGGCTCGTGATCATGGTCAGCACCAGCGACAGGAAGATGCTGGCCTTGCCGATCGACACGACCCAATTGCCGAACACGGTGGCGATGCCGGTCAGCGTCATGGTGCCGACGACCATGCCGACGACAGCGCAGGCGATGCCGACGGGCAGCGCCTGGCGCGCGCCCTCGATCAGCGCGTCGCGGCACATCAGCAGCGTGTCGCGTCCGCCCTTGAGCGCGAGATTGAGCGCGATCAGCGCCAGCACGATCAGCAGCACCAGTTCGACGCCCTGAACGCGGAAGCCCAGAACCGTGAACTCCTTGGCGAAGAAGACGCTGCACAGGATTCCGAGCGCGATCCAGAACAGGCTGCGCAATACACCCGCCGGCACCCGGCCCGACAGAGGCATGCCGAGGATGATGACAACCGTCAGCGCCAGCGACAGCGCGCCGGCGAACAGGGGCGTATAGCCGGCGAAGAGCAGGTAGACGAGCACGGCGAGCGGCAGCAGCAGCGGCCAGCGCCGCATCAGCGCCTTGCGAGCAGACGGCAGCTGGTCCTTCGGCAGGCCGAACAGGCCGAGACGGCCGGCTTCCAGATGCACCATCCAGAAGGCCGAGGCGAAATAGAGCAGCGCGGGAATGATCGCGGCCTTGGCGACCTCGGCGTACTGGATGCCGAGCGTCTCGGCCATGATGAAGGCGACCGCGCCCATGACCGGCGGCATGATCTGCCCGCCCATCGAGGCTGTGGCTTCCACGCCGCCGGCAAACGCCGACTTGTAGCCGAAGCGCTTCATCAAGGGGATCGTGAACTGGCCGACCGTCACGACATTGGCGATGCCGGAGCCCGAGATCATGCCCATGAAGGCCGATGAAATGACCGCGACCTTCGCCGGACCGCCGCGCGAATGGCCGACCGCCCCCATGGCGACGTCGTTGAACAGGCTGATCATGCCGGCGCGCTCGAGAAAGGCGCCGAACAGGATGAAGAGGTAGATGTAGGTCGCCGAAACCGCGATCGGCGTCGAATAGATGCCCTCGGTGCCGAAGGCCATCTGGTCGACCACCTGATGAAGGTCGAACGGCCGGTGGTCGAAGGGCGCGGGCAGGAGGTGGCCCCACAGGCAATAGGCGACGAACAGGCCGGTCACCAGCGGCAGCGCGATGCCGAGCAGGCGGTAGCCCGCATAGAAGACCAGCGCGATGAAGACGATGCCGACCCACAGGTCGGTTTCCGTCAGATCGCCCGCGCGCTGGATGAGATCGACGTAGAACACCCAATGGTAGAGGTTCACGCCCATGCTGATGACGCCGAGCGTCCAGCCGAATATGCGACCGGCCGTGCTGGTCGAGCGATGGTTGGCGACCAGCGCGAATGCGATCAGCATCAGGAAACCGACGTGGACCGCACGTACGACTTCAGACGGCAGGATCGAATAGACGGCGGTGAATATCTGGAAGGCCGAGAACAGAAAGGCGATGGCGGCGAGCGTCACGCCCCAAAGTCCCGGCCCCATGCCGGGCGGCAGGCCGTGTTCCACATCGACGGCGGGCGCGCTCGGATGCGCGAGATCCGAAGCGCTGATCGCAGGTTGGCTCACGGGGGTCGTCCGGGTGTGAAAGGGTTGGGCGGCGCCGGCGTCAGGCCGGCGCCAGAGGCGAACCTACTTCAGGACGCCCTTTTCCTTGTAGTATTTCGCGGCGCCGGGATGCAGCGGCACGGGCATGCCGTCGAGCGCCGTCTCGAGCTTGATCGCCTTGGCCGCCGCATGCGCCGCCTGAAGGTCGGGCAGCGATTCGAAGATCGACTTGGCCATGCCATAGGCGACGTCATCTGGCACCTTGGCGCTGGTGATCAGATAGTTCTTGACCGCGGCGGTCGGCACGTCCGCCGTCTGTCCCTCGTAGGTGCCCTTCGGGATCGTCACCTTCACGTAGGGAGCGCCGACCTTGTCGACGATCGAGGCCGGAATCTCGACAACGGTGATCGGCACGGAATTGGCGAGGTCGCGGATCGAGGCGACGCCGAGGCCGGCGGACTGGAGCGTCGCGTCGAGCTGGCGGTTCTTGATGAGTTCGACGGATTCGCCGAAGGGCAGATACTCGACCTTGCCGAGGTCCTTGTAGTCGATGCCGGCGGCCTTGAGAATCGCGCGGGCGTTGAGTTCGGTGCCCGACTTCGGCGCGCCGACCGACAGGCGCTTGCCCTTGAGATCGGCGAGCGTCTTGATGCCGGAATCCTTGGAGGCCACCACCTGGATGTAGTTGGCGTAGATGCCGGCGACGCCGCGCAACTTGTCCAGCTTGGTCTTGAAACCCACCTCGGTATTTCCGTTCCAGGCGTCCGCGACGCTGTCGCCGAGCGCGAAGGCGAGTTCGCCCTTCCCCTGCTGGATCAGATTGAGGTTCTCGACCGAGGCCTTGGTCGATTGCACGGAGGGGCGCACGCCCTTCATCTTCTCGGAGAAGATTTTCGAAAGCGCGACGCCGAGCGGGTAGTACACGCCCGATGTGCCGCCAGTCAGAATGTTGATGAATTGCTCGGCGCGCGCGGAGCCGGCGCCGGCGAGGCCGAAGGCGAGCGTAAGTGCGACCGCGCGGCCGAACCGCGACGGGCGTTGGAACATGGACATGAAACCCTCCCTCATATCCCCAGTGTTTTGAAGCGTTTGATGGCAGTTGGGGCCGCGAGCATCCTGTCTGCCCGCTGGCATGTCAACCTCGGTCGACGCTCATTAATTAGCGCGGCGGGATCGAATATGTGCCCACCGCATGGGCGACCGCGTCGTCGCGACCGGCGGAATGGATATAGACCTCGCCGACGGCGAGCTTCTTGCCGAGCTTGAGCAGCCGGCAATCGCCGACGATGTCGCCGGGCTCAGGCTTCGACATGAAATTGATGGTCAGATTCGTCGTCACCGCCATAGGCACCCAGCCGAGGGTGGCGAGCACGGCGATATACAGCGCGCAATCGGCCAGCCCGAACATGGCGGGGCCCGCGATCGTGCCCCCCGGCCGAAGATGGCGGTCGTGGAACGGCAGGCGCACGCGCGCGCGCATCGGCACAGCCTCCTCGATCATCATCGCCCCTTCCGTTGCGAAACTCTGCGGAAATTCCACCTGTAGAAGGCGTGTCAGTTCGGCTGGCCCAAGATGTTTGTCTGGCGCGTTCATCAATCGTCCCTGGTCGGCAGGCTTTTCGCCCACTGATATGTGAACAGGCGCGAATGTCCATCGCGATGGCTGCATTTGCGACAGGGGCCCGGCGGGGCTAAACCGTTCGCGTTCCCTTTCAGGAAAGTCGCACCTCCCGAATGCCCTCCGTCCCTCGCGCTCTTCCCGGCCGTCTCGCTCTCGGCGCGCTCGGCGTCGCGGTGGCGATCGCGCTCGGCGGCTGCGGGAACGAGGCGGCGTGCGACAACGAGATCGTCAAGGACAAGGCGATCGAGGCCGTGCGCGCCCAATATCCGAACGACGTCTCGAAGGAGCTGCTCAAGCGCGGCAGCGTCGCGGCGCTCGACCGGATCCTGAAAGAGAGGAAGCTCGACTACAAGGACGAGAAGCAGCTCGAGGTCGGCGCGCGCGCTGCCGTCAAGGAAATGGAGGAGGCCTGGAAGTCCGGCCGCTTCACGCTCGAAAATGCCTCCACGGTCGAATTCGATCCCAAGGCGAAAAAGGCCTTCTGCCGCGCGCGCATGGTGTTCATGACGACGTGGGGCATTTCCGTTCGCGATATCAATTACGACGCCATGTTCAAGGACGGCCAGCTGAAGGTGACAGCGACGATCCTCAATTGAGAACTTGTGATTTTATCACGCTATTTCATAATGTTGTTGCGTATTTCTAATGTTTCGAATTACCGGAAAAGCCGGAACATCGAATAGCCTTTGGCGATGAAATAGCTGTCGATTCCCGCCCAGTCCGTGAGCGTGAGGCTGGCGTTGCGGATGGCGGCGCCGAATTGCGGAATGAAGATCAGCGCCAGCAGCAGCAGACCCGAAATGGCGGCGAAGCGATCGGCCTGGAGCTGCATATCCGCTGGCAGCCAGGGCCGCAGGACGCCGAACCCGTCGAAGCCGGGGATCGGCAACAGGTTCAGCACGAGCGCGGTCGCCTGCAGAAAGCCGAGAAAAGCGAGCGCGCTCCAGAAGGCGCCGCCGCCGCCCCGCATCGGCCAGTCCAGCCAGAAGGGAATCGCGATGGCGACGAGAAAGAGGAAGTTGGCGAGCGGCCCGGCGGCCGATACGAGGCTGTCCCAGAGACGGCTGCGCAGCGCAAGCCGCTCGATATAGACCGCGCCGCCGGGCAGGCCGATGCCGCCGAGCAGTACGAACAGGACCGGCAGGCCGAAGGTCAGCATGGGCTGCGCATAGGCCATGGGATCGAGCGAGAGATAGCCGCGCGTTTCCACCGATCGGTCGCCGCCGAGCCAGCCGGCGAGCGCATGCGCCGATTCGTGCAGGCAGAGCGAGACGATCCAGCCGAGCACGACGAAGGCGACGACGAGGACGTTGGCGCTGGAGCGGCCGAGATACAGAATCGCGCCGAAGCCGATGAAGCCGGCGAGGATGATGAGAAAGCGTAGCGACAGGGGGCAATTCCAAATCTGGGAGGGCGGCCGGTTCGGCGCCAATTTGCGAGCGTCCGGCTTCCCGTTCAAGCCCGCGGCGGTCAGACGCGGCGGGCTTCTTGCCGGCGGCGGCAAAGAGAGTGATTGTGCCCCCATGAACACCGCCGCCCGCGTCGCCCAAGCCGACGCCCCGCTCCTGCGCCGCGATTTGCGCGCCGACGGGGTCCTGACCCTCACGCTGTCGCGTCCGCAGGCGCGCAACGCCCTGTCCATCGCCATGCTGGACGCGCTGAGCGCTGCTTTTGCAGACATTGCCGCCGACCGCAGCGTTCGTGTCGTCGTTCTGGCCGCCGAGGGGCCGGCCTTTTCGTCGGGCCACGACCTCAAGGAGATCACCGCCGCCCGCGCCGGAGCCGACGGCGGTCGCGCCTTTTTCGAGGACACGCTGACACGTTGCGCGAAAATGATGCAGCAGGTCGTCGCCCTGCCCCAACCCGTCATCGCGGCGGTCGAGGGCATCGCCTCGGCGGCCGGCTGCCAGCTTGTCGCGACCTGCGATCTCGCCATTGCCGGCGACAAGGCGCAATTCTGCACGCCGGGCGTCAATATCGGCCTGTTCTGCTCGACGCCGATGGTCGCGCTCTCGCGCAATCTGTCGCGCAAGCATGCGATGGAAATGTTGCTGTCTGGCGACATGTTCGACGCCGCCGACGCCGAGCGCTTCGGCCTCGTCAATCGCGTCGCGCCGGCCGGCGGCGCGCTCGATGCCGCGCTGGCTCTGGCGGGCAAGATCGCGTCGAAATCGACGATGACCGTCAAGATCGGCAAGCGCGCCTTCTACGAGCAAGCGGAGATGAGGCTCGGCGAAGCCTATGATTACGCCAGCCGCGTGATGGTCGAAAACCTGCTCGCGCGCGACGCTGACGAGGGTATTTCCGCCTTCGTGCAGAAGCGCGCGCCGAGCTGGGAGGACCGGTGATCGCCGTGCGGCGGGCGGCGACGCTCGCATTCGGGGTCGCGTTCGCGACCGCCTCGGCGCTCGCTCAAACGCCCGCCGGCAAATCCTACCAAGCGCTGACGGCGACCTATGACCGTTCGACGGAGAACGATGCGGACCTTGCGGCGTTGGTCAAGCAGACCCGCGCGGCGATCGACGCAAAGGACGCAGCCGCGCTTGCCGATCTGATCTCCGCCAAGTTCGTCGCGCTCGACTGCGCCGCAAATCCGCTGAAACCCTGCGCGCCGGGCAAGGCGAAGGCGGTCGGCGCGAAGAACGCGCGGCCGATCGACCGCCTGCGCCTCGCCTTCTGCTGCGAAGGCAAGCCTTTGCCGGATATGCCGGTCGAGTCGCAGAACGAGACGATGTTCGCGATTCTCGCCGCCAACCTCATCAGCGGCGGGCTTTCCGCGAATCCGGACGCCAAGGGCGAATATTGCGCGCCCGCGCTGCCGCGCATCGATCGCAAGCGCGCGGCGGCCGCCGCCAGGGCCGCCGGCGTGGAGCCCGAGAACCTGCGCGTCGCTTCGGCGGTCATTCCGCTGCGCGCCAAGCCGGCCGCGGAGTCGGAAGCGATCTCGCGGCTCGACATCGGCGACATCGCGCCCGTCGTTACGGACCTGACGGCCAATATCCCGTCCGGCTGGAACGCCATCGCCCTGCCCGACGGCGGAATCGGCTTTACCGATGCGCTGGGGCTGGACGAACTGACGCCCGGCGCGATCTGCTTCGGCAAGGACAAGGGGCGCTGGAAGATCGTCGCGACGATCCAGCGCGGCGGATGACAGCGCGCCGGACGCGTCTCGGCGCCATGAATTCGCCCTCCGGAACAGAAAACGCCCGGCGCGACGGCCGGGCGTAAACCGTTCGTGTTGATCGCTTCAGTACTTGGCGACGACGGGCGCGGCCGAGCAGCAGTTGAAGTGATAGTTCAGGCCAGCCCGGACCACGTGTCCGTTCAAGCGGGTGCGGGCCTGCGAAACGGTGATCGACTGCAGCGCCGGGCCGGGCGGTCCGAACTGGGTCAGCACGACATTGTTCGTGAGGCTGCCGAGGTCGTAGTAGAGATATTCGAGCTTGGCGCTCCAGTTCGCGGCGAACTTCCACTCGCCGCCGGCGCCGAGCGCCCAGCCGAGACGGGTCGCGGACGTGCTGGCCGCGCCGAACGTCGGCTGAATCGGCGGGCCAGGCGGATTCGTGACCGTCTGGACGATGGCCGCGCTGGCGCTCGCCTGGCCGAACGCCAGACCGCCGGTTGCATAGGCCAGCAGGGACGGCGTCGCCAGCAGGCCGAATCGGCCACGCACGGTCGCGAGATAGCCGAGCTTGGACGTCGTCGCGATATTCGAGATGTCCAGGCGGCCGGCCGGACCAGGAGGCGCGGCGATCGGAATTGCATTGACGATCGAGCCATTGGACGAGCCCGCGAAGACGCCCTGGATATCCGCCTCGAGGCCGACGAGCAGGCTCGGGGACATCTGGTAGTTGAAACCGACCTGACCGCCGCCGATGAAGCCGCCCTTCGAGGCCGGCGCGACGCCACTCGCGCTGAGCGCGGCGGCGAGCGGAACATTGACGAATGCGCCTGCAAGACCGGGGTTGACGAAGGCATTGCCGCCCGTGAGCCGCGTCGAGGGGTCGGCGGATCAGCCATAACCCGCGTTGAGGCCGGCGTAGAAACCGGTCCAGGTCATGATCGGAGCCGGCGCAACCGCAATTGGCGCCTTGCGCGACGGGAGATCAGCGGCGAAGACAGCGCCAGACGCGAGCACTGCTCCGGCAAGCGCCGCGGAAGCGCCTGAGAAACGAGCAAAACGGACCACTTTTATCCCCCAGAATTATCAGGCCGGACGCCTGAATTGATGACAGCAATCAAATTCTTAGCTTAGCCGTAAGCGGAGCGATTGATACATGTTAACGTTTTGATGCGTTGGAAGCTCGCGTTGCGTGATTGCAACAATGTGACCATTGTTTTTGCATCCCCGCGTTATAGTACGCGCCCTTTTCCGGCGCGTCGTTGACGGCTAGGTGTAGGCATCTGCGAGTTTCCGATGAATCACGACGCCTATTCCGACGCCTACATCCGCTCGATCCTGCGCACGACGAAGACGATCGCGCTGGTCGGCGCCTCCGCCAACGAGGCGCGGACCTCCTACATCGTGCTGAAATACCTTCTCGCACGTGGGTACCGGGTCATTCCGATCAATCCGGGGCTCGCCGGCAAGGAGATCCTTGGTCAACAGGTTTACGCCTCGCTCGCAGATCTGCCCGAGCCCGTCGACATGATCGACGTGTTCCGTAATTCCGAGGCCGCCGGCAAGGTGGTCGACGAGGTTCTGGCCCTGTCCTGGGCGCCGAAGACCATCTGGATGCAGCTCTCCGTCCGCAACGACGAGGCCGCCGGGCGCGCGGAAGCCAAGGGCCTGCAGGTCGTCATGAACCGCTGCCCGAAGATCGAATGGGGGCGGCTGTCGGGCGAGATTTCCTGGGGCGGCATCAATTCACGCATCCTGTCGGCGAAGAAGCCGACGATGATGGCGGGGTTCCAGAAGCTGTCGGTCGACAAGGACGGATGAGTTTTCGCGCCGCAATCGGGGGCGGCCCGTGAGCGACGAGCATTCACGCGCCTATCGCGGCTGGCGCATGGTCGCGGTGTGCTTCGCGGTCGCCACGCTCGCCTGGGGATTCGGTTTCTACGGCCAGGGCGTCTATCTCGCGCATCTCATCGCCGTGCACGGCTGGTCGCTGTCGCTCGTGTCGGGCGCGGTGACGGGCTTCTATTTCGTCAGCGCCCTCATGGTCGCCTTCGTCGCAGACTGGATCGCGCGATTCGGCGCGCCGCGCGTGATCGCGGGCGGCATGATCGCCACCGGCGCGGCCTCGGCCACGCTCGGCCTGTTGCGCGAGCCATGGCAGCTCTATGCGGCCTATCTCCTGATGTCGCTCGGCTGGGCCTCGACCAGCCTCGCCGCGATCACGACCGTGCTCGGCATGTGGTTTTCAGCGCGGCGCGGGCTCGCCGTCTCGCTGGCGCTGACAGGGGCGAGCGCCGGCGGCATTCTGGTCGTGCCGGCCCTGCAGGTCTTGATCGAGGCGCGCGGCTTCACGAATGCGATGTTGATCGGCGGCGCGCTGCTCGCCTGCGTCGGCGCGCCGCTGGCGCTGTGGCTGATCGAGTCGCCGGCCACGCCCCCGCCGCCAGCCGCCCGACCGGCTGCGCACGGCAAGGCCGCCCTGCTGCGCTCCTTCCGCTTCTGGTCGATCGCCGGCGCCTTCGCGATTGTCTGGGTGACGCAGACCGCCTTTCTCACGCACGAGATCAATATTTTTTCGCCCGCGCTCGGCGCGACCGGCGCGGCCGCGGCTGTGGCGGCGACGACCTTTGCGGCGGTTGCCGGGCGGCTGGTGCTCGGCGCCGTGGTCGACAGGCTCGACAAGCGCCTGACGACCACGTTGTCCGTGTCGAGCCAGGCGGCCGCGCTCGTCGCGCTGGCGCTGTGGCCCGAGCCCGCCGTCATCTGGGCGACGGCCGTGGTCTACGGTCTCTCGGTCGGCAATGTCATCACCCTGCCCGCCCTCATCGTGCAGCACGAATTCGAGCCGCACGCTTTTGGCGCGACTGTCGCGCTGCTCACCTCGGTCACCCAGATGTTCGGAGCTTTCGGCCCGGCGCTGCTAGGCTTCGGGCGCGATCTGGCTGGCGGCTACAGCGTTCCGATCATTTGTTGCTCTTTGCTCAACGTCTGTGCCGGCGCGGCGGTCGTTCTCCTGAAGCCGGGCGTCAGGCCGTCATGAATTTGCGGCAAACATCTCGCGTCCCCGCAATCTTTCGGTTATGCAGCGCGCCATGACCCTGATCGCCGACTCCGGCGCGCTGGCTGAGGTCTGCAGCCGGCTCGCGACACATAACTTCGTCACCGTCGACACCGAGTTTCTGCGCGAGACGACCTTCTGGCCGAAGGTCTGCGTGATCCAGATCGCCTCGCCTGACGAGGCCGTGGCCATCGACGCGCTGGCCGAAGGCCTCGACCTCGCGCCCTTCTTCGCGCTGATGGCCGATAAGAACGTGGTGAAAGTCTTCCACGCCGCGCGACAGGACATCGAGATCATGTGGAACCTGGCGCGGCTCGTGCCGGCGCCCCTGTTCGACACGCAGGTCGCGGCGATGGTCTGCGGCTATGGCGATCAGGTCTCCTACGGCGATCTCGTGCAGCAGATCTGCCGGGTCGGGCTGGATAAATCCTCGCGCTTCACAGATTGGTCACGCCGTCCGCTATCCGAAGCGCAGATCGACTACGCCATCGCCGACGTCACCTGGCTTCGCGACATCTACCGGCATCTCAAGGCGCGGCTGGAAAAATCAGGCCGGCTCGACTGGCTCGCCGACGAGATGGGCACGCTGACCTCGCCCTCGACCTACGAGCAGAAGCCGGAAAACGCCTGGGAGCGCCTCAAGGGTCGCGCCCGGAAACCGCGCGATCTCGGCGTTCTGATGGAAGTCGCCGCATGGCGCGAACACGAGGCTCAGACGCGCGACGTGCCACGCTCGCGCGTGCTGAAAGACGACGTGCTGGTCGAGATCGCGCTGGCCGCGCCGCGCGACGCCGCAGCGCTCGGCAATCTGCGCGCTTTTCCGCGCGGCATGGAGCGCTCCAAGGGCGGCGCGGAAATTCTCGCGGCGATCGAGCGCGGCCTTGCGCGCGATCCGGCGGACCTGCCGCGAATCGAACGCGATCGCCGGCCGCAGCGCGACAGTGCGACCGTGGAACTCCTGAAGGTTCTGCTGCGACAGGTCGCCGAAAAGCATGGCGTGGCGCCCAAGATGATCGCCAATATCGAGGATCTCGAGGCGATCGCGGCGTCCGACAACGCCGACGTGGCGGCGCTTCAGGGCTGGCGGCGCGATCTGTTCGGCGCCAAGGCGCTGCTGCTCAAGCGCGGGCGGCTGGCGCTGACGGTCGAGAAGTCGAAGGTGATCACGCTGGAATGGCGTGACACCGAGGGCTGAGGCCAAGGGCCCGTCATTGCGAGGAACGTAGCGACGAAGCAATCCAGAGTCGGGACGTGGCTCTGGATTGCTTCGCCACGCTCGCAATGACGAGACTACGGGCTCTCAACCCTGCTCGTGCGCCTTCACCGTCGCGCCGGCCTTGGGCGCGAGCCGGATGACCACGTCCACGCCGACGATCTGCGTGCCATCGGGCGCGGGCACGTTCATCAGCGGGATGAATTCTTCGGGAATGTCGAACAGCTCGTCGCGCTCTTCCAGATAGAAGTGGAAGTGCGGGCCGGTCTTGGTGTCGTACCAGGTCTTGGCGCCGTAGAGCGCGATCTCGCGGACGAGACCATGCGCGGCGAAGTCGCGCAGCGCGTTGTAGATGGTGGCGAGCGACGGCGGGTAACGCTGCTCGCGCGCTTCGGAAAACAGGGTCTCGGCGGTCAGGTGCCGGTCGCCCTTGGCGAACAGGAGTTCGGCGATCTGGACGCGCTGACGGGTCGGGCGCAGACCCTGATCCCGAAGCGTCGCGCAGAAGCTCGACTTCCGCCAATGTGTGGCTGCATTCGCCGACATGGTGTGTTCCATCCTTCTCGCTGGCGCGAGGTCAGAAATATAATTCCGTACCTTGCTCTTGGCCCAATGCAAAGGCCGTGCGCAAGTCCCTACGGTTCATTTTAGAAGCGTTTCAAAGCCTCTAGGCTGAATTTGGGCTCAGACCTTCCGAAAATCAATGGTTTGATCCGCCCGAGCGTGCCCGGCTGCAATCAGCGCCTTGTCCGTTTTGCGACAGAGGCGACAAGAGCTCGCGTCTCGTCCCAGACGCGGCGGGTGAAAGCGCCGGCGTCCTCCTTGCGCGCGAGTGGAGCGGCCTCGCCCGACCAAAGCGGGGAAAATTCGCCCGAGCCCGCCTTTTCGGCATGGGCGCGCAGCGGCGTGATGGCGCCGGTCGCGAGCGGGAAGGCGGGCGCGGCGGCGTTCATCGGCCCCTGCTCGCGCAGGTAACGGTTGAGATGTCCGCGCGCCGGGCGGCCGGTGAAGAGATTCGTCAGTCGGGTCGTGTCGTCGCGCCCGGCCTCGAGCGCGGCGCGGTGAACGGCCGAGGTCGAGGCTTGCGGGCTCAGCAGATAGGCGGTGCCGATCTGCGTCGCGCTCGCGCCGAGCATGAGCGCGGCCGCGACGCCGCGCCCGTCGGCGATGCCGCCGGCCGCGATCACCGGTACATCAACCGCGTCCACGACCTGCGGGAGCAGCGCCATCAAGCCGGGCTGCGCGTCGATGTCGTCGGTCAGGAACATGCCGCGATGGCCGCCGGCCTCGCGCCCCTGCGCGATGATGGCGTCCACCCCGCGCGCGGAAAGCCAGCGGGCTTCGGCGACCGTCGTCGCGGTCGACCAGACTTTTGCGCCGGTTGCTTTCACGCGAGCCAGGAGATTTTGGTCTGGCAGGCCGAAATGGAAGCTGACGACAGGCGGCCGCGTCTCCTCGATTACCCCGCACATGAAATCGTCGAAGGGCGCCCTGCCCGGCCCCTTGGCGGCGTCGGCGGGATCGAGGCCGAATTCGGCATAATAGAGTCTGAGCCGATCGAGCCACGCCTGTTCGCGCGAAGCATCGGGCGTCGGCGGCGTGTGGGCGAAGAAATTGACGTTGAAGGGCGCCTTGGTCGCGAAGCGGATTTCCGCGATTTGTTCGCGCAAGGCGTCTGGCGTCAGCATAGCGCAGGGGATGGAGCCGAGACCGCCCGCCTCGCAGACAGCGATGCAGAGTTTCGGTCCCTGCGAGCCGGCCATGGGCGCCTGGACGATGGGGAGTTCGGTCAGGGCCCACATCTTCGGGTTTCCTTCGGATTTCGTCGCGCGCCTGGACCTCGCGATCCACTATCCCGTCACGACTACCTTCGGCTCGCGGCCGATCAGCTTGCCGAGCGCCTTCATGCGATTGGAGATACGCTCGCTGGCGAGCGCCGCGAATTCCGGCGGCAGCTCGAGCACCAGTTCCTTCTTGCGCACGCGTAGCGGCGTCTTCGGCAGTACGCCGGGCATGGCGGCCGACAGGATATAGGCCACACGCATGGCCGCGCCCAGGATTCGCGCGCGGTCGAGCAGGCGCGCGGTGATGACGGAGCGGATGGTCGGGCTCACCGCCTCGTTGAGGCCCAGATGGCGCGTGGCGATGGCGAGCGCGATGAAGGCGCGGCCGGGATGGTCGACGCCGACGAAGGAAGCGTTGGCGACGATGTCGAAGGCCTGCTCGCCGCGATAATCGGGATGCGCGCGCCAGGCGATGTCCGACAGCAGGCAGGCCGCGCGGCGCAGGCGCCGGTTGTAGTCGGCGTCGGGCAGATCGGTAGAGGCGAAGAAGTCGTCGTACCAGTCTGCCAGTTCCTTGCCGTGCAGCGGCGCGCGCGACCGCAGAAGGTTGAACTCGGCGGCCGACCAGAGCAGCGGATCGCGAGCCTGTTCCGCCCCGCTCAACTGTTCGTAGAGCAGGCCCTCGCGGACGCCCGCCGCCGACATGACAATGGAACGTGGCTTGCCGCGCTTGATGATCTCGTCGAGCACGATCGCGCCATAGGCAAGCAACGGACGGCGCTGCGCGGAAATGGCGTCGACGGCGTTGAGCGAGTCGATATCGGCGCGCTCGAGCAGTTCGACGAAATCCTCGGCGTCGTCGGCGGGGATTTCGTAGTTGTGCATGACGTTGAGCGGATAGGAGCGCTGCAGCATGTGCAGCCGCGCCAGCGCGCGCCAGGTTCCGCCGACCGCATAGAAGGTGCGGCCCGGCAGCTTCTTCAGCGCGTCCGCATCCTGGAGATGTTCGCGCGCGATCTTCGTCGCCTGCTTATGCGACTTGCCGGAGGAATCGAGCAGGGCGAGGCCGCCGAGCGGCAGGGTCTGTCCCTTGCCGGTCTTCTCGCCGTCGACGCCGATCAGTTCGAGCGAGCCGCCGCCGAGATCGCCGACGACGCCGTCGGGCTGGTGAACGGCCGAAATCACACCGAGCGCCGAAAGCTCCGCCTCGCGCTTGCCGGAGAGCAGCCGAATCGGCGCGCCGATCGCCTGTTCGGCGCGGTCGAGGAAGGCCGGACCATTGCGCGCGTCGCGCGCGGCGGCCGTGGCGACGACCTGGATGTCGCTGATGCCCATGATGCGGCACAGCGTTTCAAAGCGCGTGAGCGCGGATATCGCGCGCTCCATCGCCTCGTCGTTCAGCACGCCCGTCGTCTGCACGCCGCGGCCGAGGCCGCAAAAGGCCTTCTCGTTGAAGATCGGCGTCGGCGCGCGGGTGCGGCCCTCGTAGGCCACGAGACGCACGGAATTCGAACCGATGTCGACAATGGCGACGGGCGCGCCCGCGTCGATGCGGCCCTGCGCCTCGGTTTGCGAAATGACCATGCCTCGACCTACCCGCGTTTCGACAGCGATTTCGGCCGGGATTCCTTGAGGGATTTGCCACGGCCGGACAGGGAGGGATTGGTCATAAAGTATTTGTGCGCATTGAACGATTCAGCGCCCGGCGGCAGATCGACGCGGGCCGACGAGCCGTCGGGCAGGATGCGGTAGCTCTGCTCGGTGTCGATGAGATTGGCGAGCATGATCTGATCGAGCACCTGCTGATGCACGGTCGGATTGAGGATCGGCAGCAGGGATTCCACTCGCCGGTCGAGATTGCGCGGCATGAGGTCGGCCGAGGAGATGTAGACCAACGCCTTGGAATGCGGCAGCGAGTGGCCGTTGCCGAAGGCGTAGACTCGGGCGTGTTCGAGGAAGCGTCCGATGATCGATTTCACGCGGATGTTTTCGGACAGGCCCGGCACGCCCGGCCTCAGGCAGCAAATGCCGCGCACGACGAGTTCGATCGGCACGCCGGCCTGGCTCGCCTGGTAGAGCGCGTCGATGATTTCAGGGTCGACCAGCGCGTTGCACTTGGCCCAGATGGCGGCGGGCTTGCCCGCGCGCGCATAGGCGATCTCCGCCTCGATGTTGCGCAACAGCGTCTTCTTCAGGCCGATCGGCGAGACCGACATGCATTCGAGGCCGGCGGGCTCCGAATAGCCGGTGATGAAGTTGAAGATGCGTGCGACGTCCCGCCCAATCGCGGGATCGGCGGTGAACAGCGAGACGTCGGTGTAAACCTTCGCCGTCACGGGATGATAATTGCCCGTGCCGATATGGCAGTAGGTGACGAGCGAACCGCCCTCGCGCTTGACCACCATCGACAGTTTCGCGTGGGTCTTGAGTTCGATGAAGCCGAAGACGACCTGCACGCCCGCGCGTTCGAGATCGCGCGACCAGCGGATGTTGGCTTCCTCGTCGAAGCGCGCCTTGAGTTCGACCAGCGCGGTCACGGACTTGCCGGCTTCGGCCGCCTCGATCAGCGCACGCACGATAGGACTGTCGGAGGAGGTGCGATAGAGCGTCTGCTTGATCGCCACCACATTCGGATCGCGCGCGGCCTGTTGCAGGAACTGCACGACGACGTCGAAGGATTCATAGGGGTGGTGGACGATCAGGTCCTTCTGCTTGATCGCCAGAAGGCAGTCGCCGCCGTTTTCGCGCACACGCTCGGGGAAGCGCGGGACGTAAGGCGGGAATTTGAGCTCCGGCCGGTCGAGCGCGATGATCTGCGAGAGATCGTTGAGCGCGAGCATGCCATCGAGCACGAAGATCTGGTCGGATTCGACTTCCAGCTCCTCGCAGACGAAGGCGCGCAATTCCTCCGGCATCGATGATTCCATTTCGAGGCGGATCGCCGAACCGCGACGGCGGCGCTTGAGCGCCGTCTCGAACAGGCGCACGAGATCCTCCGCCTCTTCCTCGACCTCGAGATCGCTGTCGCGGATGACGCGGAACAGCCCCTTGCCGACGACTTCGTGATCGGGAAACAGCCGCTTCGAATGCATGAGGATCAGCGTTTCGAGCGTGATGAATTGCGTCGGCCCGCCGCCGACGATTTCAGGAATTCGGACGAAACGCTCGACCTTGTTGGGCATGCGCACGAGGGCGGTGCGGCGCTGCCTGTCCTTCTCGCCTGCCAGCTCCAGCGCGAGCGTGAAGCCGAGATTGGGGATGAACGGGAAGGGATGAGCCGGATCGACGGCGAGCGGCGTCAGCACGGGGAAAACGTTGAGGACGAAATAATCCTCCAGCCAGGCGCGCTGCGCCTTGGTGAGATCCTCGGTCTCGGCAATGACGATGCCGACGGCGGCGAGTTCCGGCCGCAGTTCGCGCCAGCGTCGCATCTGTTCGGCCGCCAAAAGTCCGACGCGCTCGTGGATCTTGCCGAGCTGCTGGGCTGGCGTGAGCCCGTCCTGCGAACGCTCCTCCACTCCAGAGCGCATCTGCGCCCGCAGGCCGGCGACGCGGACCATGAAGAATTCGTCGAGATTGTTGGCGGAGATAGTGAGGAAGCGCAGCTGCTCGAGCAGCGGATGATTTCGGTTCGAGGCCTCGAGCATCACGCGGCGGTTGAATTCCAGCCAGGACAATTCGCGATTGATGAAGCGCGCGGGCGAGACCGCTAGCTCCGCCGGGCGCTCGGCGATGTCGCCGATAGCGTCCATCACATGGATGTCGGCGGCCGACTTCACCTCGCTGGCGGGCTCGTGGCGCAGTTCGGCTTCTGTGTCGCTGGTCATGTCTCTGTCCCGTCGGAAAACCCTTGCCAGTTCTCCATGGCGGATTTTCGTTACAGTTCTTGCCTGCTGGCAAGCCTTGCGATCACATCCGCCGCCAGCCCCCGTCCGACAGCCCTGCCCCTCGCCAGCGCCTCGGCGTCGAGGGCGGCGACGATCTCGCGCGCCGCGTCGAGCGAGCGGTCGATCCGCAAGGCGATATAGTCGATCACATTTGCCTCGATGGCGAGTTGCCGATCCTCGAACAATTTGACGAGTACCGCGCGCACGAGGTCGTCCGTCGGCGGTTCGATATGCGCGACGGGCGCGCGGCGCAGGCGCGAGCGCAGGTCGGGCAGGCTCGCGCCCCAACTCTCCGGCTCGGTCTCGGCCGTCATCAGCATGGTCGCCTGGGATTCCTGGACGAGGTTGAACAGGTGGAACAGGCCTTTCTGGTCGGCGACGCGGTCGGCGTCCTCCAGCAGGATGTGGCGGCCGTAGAACTCCCCGAGATCGGCGTCGGAGGCGACAGCCTGCGGCGGCACGAACACCGCGTGCGCCCGGCGCGCCCAGATCTCGGCCAGGTGGCTCTTGCCCGCGCCCGGCGCGCCGACCAGCGCCAGGACCGGGTCCGGCCAGGCGGGCCAGTTCAGCACGAGCGCGTGGGCGGCCTGGTTGGATGGCGCGATCAGGAAATCGTCGTCGCCGTAGCGCGGCTGCGGCGAAAATTCGAATGCTAGCTGGCGCGCGCCGGTCTGCGCGCCGCTGTCATGTCCCGCTGCGCTCATGGCTGGTTCGCAGCCTCGGAATCCTCGCCGAGATAGAACGGACTTTCGCGATAGCGGGCGAAGAAAAAGCGCAGCAGTACGCCGAGCGCGGCGGCCACCGGCACGGCGACGATCAGGCCGGTAAATCCGAAAAGCGAGCCCGAGGCCAGAAGCGCGAACATCAGCCAGACCGGATGGAGGCCGACGGATTCGCCGACGAGCTTCGGCGACAGCACGTTGCCCTCCAGAAACTGGCCGGCGATCACGACGGCGAGCGCCTTGGCCAGCATGGTCCAGTCCGGCCAGCCCTGCACCAGCGCAACGACCGCCGAGACGACGAGCGCGGTCAGCGAGCCGACATAGGGAATGAAGCTCAGAAAGCCGGCCGTTATTCCGATGAGGAAACCGTAATTGAGGCCGATGAGCGTGAGGCCGAGGCCGTACCACAGGCCCAGAAACAGGCAGACCAGCGATTGCCCGCGCAGGAAACCGGCAAGCGCCGCGTCCATGTCGCCGGCGACAGCGCTCACTTCCGGCAGGTAGCGTGGCGGAACCAGCGATTTCATGCTCGCGATCATGCGATTCCAGTCGACCAGAATGTAGAAGGCGACGACCGGCGTCACGACGATCAGAGAGAGAATGCCGACCAGCGCCGCGCCGCCTGAAATCAGCGATTTGGCGAAGCCGCCGAGCCATTTAGCGGCGTCGCCCGCGTAATCGGCGAGCGCCTTCTGGATATCGCCGGGATTGCCGGAGCCAAGACCCAGTCGGGTCGCCAGGTCGCTACCCCAGGAGGTGTCGAGCAGTTTCGCGCTCCAGTCCGAGACCAGCGCCTGAAGGCGCAGGACGATTCTGGGCAGGTTTTCCACGAAGCCAGAAAGCTGGTGTCCGAGGACGGGACCGATCAGCACAAGGGCGAGAACGATCAGAATGATCGAGACGGCGAGGATGAACAGCGCCGCGCCGAGGCGGTTGAGGCCGAGGCGCTCCAGCTTTTCGGCGACGGGATCGAGAAGGTAGCCGAGCGCGATGCCGGCTGCGAAGGGCATGAGCACGCCGGAAAACAGGTAGAGGAACAGGGCGACGGCGACGATAGCCAGCGCCCAGGGCGCCGCATCGGCCATGCGCGGGCCGCTCTCGACGATAGCGACGCGCGTGGGCGCTGGCGTCGTTTGCGTTACTGGCCCATGTGCCTGATCCATGGCCCCAGATAGGCGCCGGCGGAAGCCAGCGTCAATGCCGCCACGATGTAGGTGGCGGGCCAGAACCAATAATCGCCCGAAAAGCCGAAAGCCCTGGCGCCCAGCACGGCGGCGGCGAAGGCGATCTGGAGCGTGGTGTTGACCTTGGAGACGTAAAGAGGACGAATTTCGACGGGCTTGTCGAACAGCCAGGCGGTGATGACGCCGCCGAGAATCATGACGTCGCGGGAGACGACGAGAATCGCCAGCGTTGGCGGAATTGCGTGAGCAATGCCCAGCGACACGTAGATCGCCATCAGCAGCGCCTTGTCGGCGAGCGGGTCGAGGAAGGCGCCGAGTTCTGTCCGCAGGTCGAAGGTCTTGGCGAGCCAGCCGTCGGCGGCGTCCGAAACGCCCGCGATCACAAAGATGAAGAAGGCTTCGCGCCACTCTCCGGCGACGATCATGGAGACGATGACCGGAACGAGCAGCAGCCGGCCGATCGTGATGATGTTCGGCAGGCTGCCGAAATTGCGGATGTCCAAGCCTCCCCCCCGTGCGTGGGCGCTGCCTGCCTGCCTTCGCGCCTGTCGCGCGCATTTAGCAGGCAGCGAGGCGGCCCGGTCAAGCGACCAGAGGCGTGGCCATTGATCAGTTACTTCATGCGCTTGAGTTCTTCGGTCATGGCGACGTATTCGCGCAGCGAGCCATTGGTGCGGACAGGGTCCTTCGGACAGGCGTCCGCGCCCTTCTCGAACATGCTCTTGGCGCGCGCCTTGTCATCTTTGGCTAGCGCCAGTTCGCCGAGATAGAAGAAAATAGTGCAACGGCGCTCGGCGTCCTCCCCCGCAGACGCGAAGATGCGATCGTCGGCGGCGCCGGCCTCCAGCAATTCTGCGACAAGGCCGATCCAGCTCTGCCGAGGCAGTTTCTGCGTCGCCTCGACGAAAGCGCGCGCCGCTTCCGCCTTGCCCAGTCGCGCGCGGGCGAGAAAGGTCCAGGCGGCGGCGTTGGCGTTGAGTGTCGCGCCTGTCGCCAGATCCGGTTCGGCGGCGGCGAAATCGGCGAGCATGAACTGCGAATATCCGCGCGCGACCAGCGCTTCCACATTGTCCTTGTCGCGCGCCAGAATGCGGTTGTAGTCAGCGATGGCGTCCTTGAAGCGGCCGAGTTCCTGCATCATGCCGCCGTGGTTCAGGAGCAGGTCCTCGTCCTGCGAGCCGGTTGCGAGCGCCGCGTCGTAGTCGGCGACCGCCGCCTTGAATTCCGCCGCGCCCATCAGGAGATCGCCGCGCAATCTCAGGACCACGGCGTTGCGGGGTTCTCGGGCGAGGATGACCGAATAGTCGTCGTAGGCGAGCCGCAGTTCGCCCCGCTTTTCCGCGATGCCCGCGCGCGCGACGCGGGCCGCAAGATTGCAAGGGTCGAGGTCGACGGCTTTGGTCGCCGCCTCGAGCCCGGACCCCAGATCGCCGCCGGCCGCCTCGGCTTCGCCGCGCCAGCGCCAGGCAAGCGCGTTCTTCGGCTCCTTTTCCGTGATCGCGCGCATCGCCATGATCAGCGCGAAGGGGCTGCCGCCCTCCTTTTGCATCCTGTCCGCCTCGGCCATGGCCGGCGAAGGCGGGGGCTGGCGATAGTCGCAGCGCTGCGCGGCGGCGGCGCCAGCGGTCGTCAGAGCAAGGCAGAGGATCGGGAATCGCAGCATCGGTTCGCTCCTGTCCGCCTCCATACGCCAAAACGCGCGCGGCGCCTGTGCGCGGCTTCACGCACAGCGCGCCAATGCCTTGCCAGCGCGGCTGCGACCCGCTACTCCCGCCGCAAAACCGGGGATAGCCATGCAGGACAAGCCGAAGGACGGCCTCACCTATGCGCAGGCCGGCGTCGACATCGACGCGGGGACGCGGATGGTCGAACTCATCAAGCCCCATGTGCGCTCCACCCGCCGCTCGGGCGCCGACGGCGAAATCGGCGGTTTCGGCGGCCTGTTCGACCTGAAGGCGGCGGGATTTTCGGATCCCGTGCTGGTCGCCGCCAACGATGGCGTTGGCACCAAGGTCAAGATCGCGATCGAGAGCGGCATTCACGATACGGTCGGGGTCGATCTCGTCGCCATGTGCGTCAACGATCTCGTCGTGCAGGGAGCCGAACCCCTGTTCTTTCTGGACTATTACGCGACCGGCAAGCTCGACCCGGAGGAAGGCGCCGCCGTCGTCAAGGGGATCGCGGCCGGCTGTGTCGACGCCGGCTGCGCGCTGATCGGCGGCGAGACCGCGGAAATGCCAGGGCTCTACGCCAAGAAGGACTACGATCTCGCGGGCTTCGCCGTCGGCGCGGCCGAGCGCGGCGCGCTGCTGCCGCGCGGGATCGAGAAGGGCGACGTGCTGTTCGGGCTGCCCTCCTCCGGTGTGCATTCCAACGGCTTTTCGCTGGTGCGCCGGATCGTCGAGCGCACCGGGCTCGCATGGGAGGCGCCGGCGCCGTTCGCGCCGGGCAAGACGCTGGCCGAGGCCCTGCTCGTTCCGACGAAAATCTACGTGCGGCCGCTGCTTGCGGCGCTCAAGGCGACGGATGCGATCCGCGCGCTCGCCCATATCACCGGCGGCGGTTTCCCGGAGAATATTCCGCGCGTGCTGCCAAAGGGGCTTGGCGTCGCGCTCGACCTGTCCGCGATCCCCGTGCTGCCGGTTTTCTCGTGGCTCGCGCGCGAAGGCGGCGTGGCGGAGAAGGAGATGCTGCGCACCTTCAATTGCGGGATCGGCATGGTCGTCGTCGTCTCCGCATCCCACGCCGCAGAGGGCGAGAAGGCCTTGGCCGACGCCGGTCTCGCGCCGATCCGGATCGGCGAAGTGACCGAGACGCAGGGCGAGGAGCGCGTGACGACGCGCGGGGCGCTGAAGCTGTGAAAAAGAAGCGCGTCGCCATCCTGATCTCGGGGCGCGGCTCCAACATGATGGCGCTGGTGGAGGCCGCCGTCGCGCCCGATTTTCCGGCCGAGATCGCGCTCGTCCTCTCCAACCGCCCCGACGCCGCCGGCCTCGACTGGGCGGCTTCCCGAGGCATTCGCACCGCGTCGATCGACCACAAGACCTACGGCAAGGATCGCGAGGCCTTCGAGCGCGCGATGCAGGGCGTGCTGGAAGACAATTCCATCGACCTCGTGTGCCTCGCCGGCTTCATGCGCGTGCTGACGCCGTGGTTCGTGGCGCAATGGCAGGGGCGGATGCTCAACATCCACCCGGCCCTCCTGCCCTCCTATCGCGGGCTTCATACGCACGAGCGCGCACTGGAAGACGGGGTGAAGATCCACGGCTGCACCGTGCATTTCGTCGTGCCGGAAATGGATGCGGGCCCGATCATCCTGCAGGCCGCCGTTCCGGTCGAAGATTCCGACGACGCCGATGCGCTCGCCGCGCGCGTGCTCACGCAAGAACATCGCATCTATCCGCAGGCGCTGGCGCTGGTGGCCGCCGACAAGCTGCGGATCGAGGGCAATCGCGTGTTGATGCGGGCCTGACCGCGCATCTGGCCGTTTCCTTCATGAAGTCCTAGTCTGCCCGAGGCGCCACGCGGCGAAGTCCGCGACGCCGGGAGGGAGACGATGCCGCATTCGCTGCAAACCGACGGCGAAGCCCGCCATTCGTTCGACAGTTCGGAAATGGGCGCGCTCGCGCATCTCTATCGCGGCGAGGTCTATCGCTCGACGATCTGGCGCACGCGGCTCGACAATACGACCAACTGGTCGATCGTCACGATGGGGATCGCACTGTCCTCGTCCTTCTCGTCGCCGGAAGCCTCGCCGCTACCACTAATCCTCGTCGGCCTGCTGGTGGCGGTGTTCCTGACCTTCGAGGCGCGGCGCTACCGCTATTTCAATGTCTGGCGCGCGCGGGCGCGCTGGATGGAGACACATTTCTACGCGCCCATGCTGCGCGGCGAGGAGCAGGCCGCCTTCTGGCGCGACGTGCTCGCCAAGGACTACACGCATCCGCGTCATCACATCACGCTGTGGCGGGCGATGGGGCGGCGGCTGCGCCGAAATTACGTCTGGATTTTCGCGATCCAGGTGGCTGCCTATCTCGGCAAGCTCATCATCCATCCGACGCCCGCCGCGCATTTCGGCGAAGTCGTCACGCGCGCCGCGATCGGGCCGATCCCCGGCTGGGCCGTGCTGACGGCGGGTCTGATCTACAACGGCGGCTGGCTCGCCTTCGGCCTCTGGTCGCTCTATCAGGACCGCGCCAAGCACGGGGACGTGGGGAAGAAAGTGGCGATGGGATGAGTTGGGACAGACGCAATCAGCGCGGCTTCTCGCCCCAGCACTGCACCAGCAACTTGTCGATGACGAGCGTCGCGGGGTCTTCGAGATGTCGCGCCAGCGACTCGCGATGCCTGTCGATGTCGGCGGCGGACAGCACGCCGTTCGCGACGACCTTGTCTCGGATGGACTCGATCAGAGAAAGAAGATGCGTCCGCCTGTAGTCGCCGACCGGCGGCGTCTCGACGGTGATTTTCGTCTGTACGTTCTGCACGCCGAGCACATGAAGCAGGACCGGCAGACGCCGCCCGACGAAGCCGTCGCCGCCGCCTGCGTGGAAAACCTTGTGAAACGCATCCAGCAGGACATCCCACGAGGGATGCGCCGGTTGGCAGATCCAGGAAATGTTGTCGACATCCTCCAGCGCGAGAACGCCGCCGGGCCGGAGCAGCGACAGCATTTCCGCTAGGAACGCCTCGCGCGCCGAAACGTTGATCAGCACGAGACGTTCGTGCGCCAGATCGAATGTTTCTTTTTCCAGCCCGGTGTTCAGGGCGTCCGCCTGCACCATCCTGACATTGCCGAGCCCGCGTCGCCCGATTTCGGCATTCGCCATCGCTACAAAACGCTGCTCGCGCTCCAGCCCGATGACCTCGCCCGATGGGCCGACACGACGCGACAGCAGGTCGAGTATGCCGATCGGACCGCAGCCGATATCGACCGCCCGCCAGCCGGCCCGAACGCCGATCTGGTCGAGCAGCCAGTTCGCTGTCGGCTCGTACCGGCTGGCCTGATTGAGGAGGCGATCACGCTCGATATTCGTGCCGCCCAGCGGATAGCCGACCGATTGCGCAGACGACATTCGCCCCTCCCCTCTGGCAAAGCGAATGCAATGGGGACCAGACTACATGCAAATGACCAATGGTCGCAATGCGCCGCGCGGTTGCGGCTCAGAGTTCGCCCACGCGCAACAAAAACGTCTGATGGGCGTCGATCATGATCTTCTGACCCTTCTTGTCGCCGGCCTTGGTCTTGTCGAGCGTGAAACTGTCGAATCGATAGTGCTTCATGCCCCAGGAATCATAGAAATAGACCGTGCGTCCGGCGATGCGGTCGACGACTGTCCAGTGGTCCCAGGGTTCGCCGAGGCCGACGATCCACATGGCGCGGCCCTCGCCATGCGCCTCGATCTCGGTGCGCAACCTGTCGAAAAAATCTTCCACGCTGGCGACCTTGGTGCGCATCAGCGGCGCGCCCCAAAGCAAGCGCGCCTTGTGCTTCTGCCGGACCCAGGCGTCGGCGGCGCGAAACAGGCGGTAGAGCGTCGGCACGCCCGTGCCGTCCCAGATGATCTGCGGAAAGAGATCGGCGACACTGGTGCACAGGACTTCGAGCAGCTTCTCGTCCTGCTTCTCGGTGTGGCCGAACATGAGCTTGCAGGCGTTGAGCGTCGCATAGATCGAACACAGCCCGTCGATGTCGCCCTGCTCTATCGGCGCGCGCGAACGTCTCTTGGCCATGCGTCAGATGCTCTTGTGGATCCAGACGCGATTGTCGTGGAAGGCCGCGCCGCCGAAGGGCGCCGTGGAATCGTCGCCCGTGAGCACGTTGATGCCATGGCCGTCGACGAATTTCGAGTTCGGCCAGATGCCCTCCGAGATCAGCACGCCGCGCCGCACGCCGTTGAACAGGCGCGCATGCAACCGGGTCTGGCCGCGCCCGTTGCCGAGCGTGACGAGATCGCCGTCGACGATGTCGTGCGCGACGGCGTCGTCGGGGTGGATCATCACAGTCGGCCGTTTCTCACGCGCGAGCGATTCCGGCGTTTCGGTAAACGAGGAGTTGAGAAAATTTCGCGCCGGACTGGTGGCGAGACGGAAGGGATGGTCGGCGTCGACCTCCTCCGTCACCGCCCAATGGTCGGGCAGTTTCGGCATATCTCGCCACGGGCCCTGCGGCCCTGTATTGGCGAAGGGCGTGCGCGGCCAGTCCGGCTTGAAGCGGAATTTCTTGTCGGGCCAGTGGAAGCCTTCGCTATAATGCGCCTTGTCGAACGGCGGCTGCGCGTCGATCCAGTTGTCCTTTTCGAGCGCATCGAGACCGCCCCAGCCCGAATCCTTCAGCGTGCGGTCGATGAGTTCGCGCGGGCTCATGTCGAAGCCGCGATGTTCGGCGCCGACGCGTTTTGCCAGCGCGCAGATGACCTCGTGATTGGAGCGGCACTCGCCGGGCGGTTCGATCAGCTTCGGGCCGAAGCCGATATATTGATGGCCGCCGCCGGGATAGAAATCATCGTGCTCCAGAAACATCGTCGCCGGCAACACGATATCGGCGAGTTTGGCCGTATCGGTCATGAAATGTTCGTGCACGGCGACGAACAAGTCCTCGCGCGCAAAGCCGCGCAGCACCTTGTTCTGGTCGGGCGCGATGCAGGCCGGATTGGTGTTCTGGATCAGCATCGCCGTAACAGGCGGGCCGTGATGCAGGGTGTCGGCCTCGCCGGTGAGGATCGCGCCGATGCGCGATTGGTCGAGGATGCGCACGGAGCGGTCGATCACATCCTGCCCTTCGATCACCATCTGCTTGAGGTTGTAGATCGCGCCATTGTTGTGGAAGGCGCCGCCGCCTTCATGCGCCCAGGCGCCGGTGACGCTGGCGATGCAGCTCGCCGCGTGCATGTTGACCGCGCCGTTGCGCTGGCGTGAAAAACCGTAGCCGAGGCGGAAGAAGGTGCGCTTGGTGCGCCCGACCAGTCGCGCGAATTCCTCGATCTCGGCGACCGACAGGCCCGTGATCGCGGAAGCCCATTCGGGCGTTCGCGTCTGCAGATGCGCCTCGAGTTCTTCCGGCGCGTCGGTGTATTTCGCCATGAAGTCGCGATCGGCGAGGCCTTCGCGAAACAGCACGTGCATGACGGCGCAAGCGAGCGCGCCGTCGGTGCCCGGTCGCAGGCAGAGCGCTATGTCGGCCTGCTCCATCGTGGCGTTGCGATAGACGTCGACGGCGACGATCTTGGCGCCGCGCTCTTTTCGGGCGCGCGTGGCGTGGGTCATGACGTTGACCTGGGTGGCCACCGCATTCGTGCCCCATATGACAACGCAATCGCTCTTGGCCATTTCGCGCGGGTCGGGCCCCGCGAGCCGGCCCGTGCCGGCGATGTAGCCCGGCCAGGCGAGATTGACGCAGATGGTCGAGTAGAAGCGCGAATATTTCTTGGCGTGCGTCAGGCGATTTATGCCGTCGCGCATCACGCGGCCCATCGTGCCCGCATAGTAATAGGGCCAGACGCTCTCGGCGCCGTGTCGCCGTTCGGCTTCCAGAAATCTGGCGGCGATCGTGTCGAACGCCTCGTCCCACGAAATGCGCTCGAACTGGCCCGAGCCCTTCGGGCCGACGCGCTTCAAGGGGTGTAGCAGCCGATCCGGATGATGGACGCGCTGGGCGTAGCGGGCGACCTTCGCGCAGACCACGCCTGCCGTATATGTCTGCCTCTCCGCGCCACGAATGCGGCCGATACGATCGGGGCCGAGCACTTCGACATCGAGCGCGCAGACGGACGGGCAATCGTGCGGGCAAGTCGAATTTCGGCGTTCAATTCGCACTGGCGCGTTCATTTGTGGCTCCTTCGCGCCATGATCGCCCTTCGCAATCCGGGCGGCAAGATGCGGGAGCAAAGTGGCCACTTTAGAGTCATTTCAAATTTTCGTTCGCTGGATCACACGCTTAACCGATTCATATAGGTTAACCCTTTCGTGGGCTCGCCCGGCCAGACGGCGGCCCGAAGGGGGTAATCTTGACGCGCGACCAAGCGCAGATCGTCGAGGATTCGTTCTCGGCGATCGGACCAGTCACGCTCGAAATGGGCGAGGCCTTCTACGAGAATCTGTTCGAGATCGCGCCGGAGCTGCGCAAGCTGTTTTCGCGCGAGGCGATCGAGCAGGCGATGCGGTTTTCCGAAGTGCTCGCCTTTACCGTCAGCAATCTCAGGGCGCCCGAGCGGCTGTTGCCGATCATTCGCGGTCTCGGCGTGCGGCATCGCGAACTCGGCGTCGCCGCCGAGCATTTCGCGCCCTTCAAGGTCGCCCTGCTCAAGACGCTGCAAGACAAGATGCAGGACGGCTGGACGCGGGACGTCGAGGCTGCCTGGTCTTCGACCTACGACATGGTGGCGTCGGAAATGCTGGCGGCCTGAGGTCGGCTGGCACGCGGGATGCTTCGTTCGCGGCAGGCAATTCCAGTTCAGTCAATAAGCCCAGGGGAAACGCAACCGGAGGCGGAGGGAGGGTTCGAAATGGAGCCATGCCATGCCCAATCCCTGGTCAATTCCGCGTTTGCTGGCGCTGATCGCCCTCGCCTCGCCCTTTTCCAACGCAGCCGCCCACGATTTCTGGATCAACGGTTCGAAGGTCGATCCCGTGACCAAGAATTTCTGCTGCGGCGCAGGCGATTGCCGCGCTTTGCCGAAGAACATGGTCAAGGTGGAGCGGAACGGATACCGCCTGCTCGACACGAACGAACTGATCTCCTTCTCCCGAACGCAGCCCTCCCCCGACGGCGAATATTGGGTCTGCCGCTGGGGCGAAGGCACGCGCACCGGCAAGGAGACCAAGTGCTTCTTCGGCAGCGAAATGTTTTGAACGAAAAAGGCCGCCGCGTCTGGGACGCGGCGGCCTGATCTGCGGCGGCTTTGAAAAGCTCAGCCGACGATCTCGTTGCCGGCGAACCACTGGGCGATCTCGATCGCCGCTGTCTCCGGCGCGTCGGAGCCGTGCACCGAATTCTCGCCCATGTTGAGCGCGAATTCCTTGCGGATCGTGCCGGCGTCGGCCTTCTCCGGATTGGTCGCGCCCATCACGTCGCGGTAGCGCTTGATGGCGTTGTCGCCTTCCAGCACCTGAACGACGACCGGGGCGGCCGACATCTGCTCGACGAGTTCGCCGAAGAATGGGCGCTCCTTGTGGACGGCGTAGAAGGTCTCGGCCTGGGCGCGTGTCATGTGCACGCGCTTCTGCGCGACGATGCGCAGCCCCGCGCCCTCGATCAGCGCGTTGATCTTGCCGGTGAGGTTCCGGCGCGTCGCGTCGGGCTTGATGATCGAGAAAGTGCGTTCGGTCGCCATTTTGCGGTCTTTCGTGGTCGTTGGGATGAGAATTCCGGCGCGCTTATAGCGGTGGCGCTCTGGCGAGGCAATTCGTCTCCGGTTCGACCAGTCCGGCGCGCAACGCGCGACCTAAGGGCTTTGCTTCAGCGGCCAAACTTCGATGACGCCATGCGCAACAGCGCACGGACTCTGCGAGACCATTTCGACGGCCTCCTCCAGACTGGCCGCTTCGATCAGCGCGAAGCCCGCCACCGGCAGAGCAGACGACATGTAGGGGCCGTCCTTCGTTTCGATTCCAGCTCCATCGTGGTTGCGAACCTGTGTGGGCGCCATCGCGATGCCCATAGTCACGCCTACGTTTTGCAGCTGCGTATCATGTGCGTGGGCCTTTTCCCGAACCTTCGGGGCAGTGCGATCGTAGCCCGCCTGATTCCCGTATCCGATCGTTACGAACAGCGGCATTTCCGTATCCTTCCCGGCCTGGCAAACGCCGGGGCGGCGCGATGGTTGCCGCAATCGACCAGATCGAGTTTGGCCGCTGCACAATCCGACGGCCTCAAAAGCGAACGGGCGGCCGAAGCCGCCCGTATGATGGGGCGTGTCATCCCGGACGACCCGAAGGGCCGATCCGGGATCCAGCGCCCAAGGTTCTAGTTCTCGGCTCTTCGCAACGCAGCCAAGACTACGCTGCCTGCGTAAACTTGCCTGCGATGCTCCGGCCGTGATGACACCCCGGAGACTTACTTCGCCAGATCGTACCGATCCGCGTTCATCACCTTGTTCCAGGCCGCCACGAAATCCTTCACGAATTTTTCCTTCGAGTCGGATTGCGCATAGACCTCGGCATAGGCGCGCAGCTGGGCGTGCGAGCCGAAGATGAGGTCGACGCGGGTCGCGGTCCAGCGCACTTCGTGGGTCTTGCGGTCGAGCGCCTCGTAGACGCCTTCCGAACCCTTGAGCGGCTTCCACTCGTTGCGCATGTCGAGCAGGTTGAGGAAGAAGTCGTTCGACAGTGTTTCCGGACGGTCGGTTAAGACGCCATGCGTCGAATGACCGGCATTAGCGCCGAGTACGCGCAAGCCGCCGATCAGCACGGTCATTTCCGGACCGGTCAGCGTCAGCAGTTGCGCGCGATCGACCATCGCCTCTTCCGCCTTCATGAACTGCGTCTTGTTCGGGTTCACGTAGTTGCGGAAGGCGTCCTGGCGCGGCTCGAGCGGCGCGAAGGAGGCGGCGTCGGTCATGTCCGCCGTCGCGTCCGTACGGCCCGGCGCAACCGGCACAGTCACGTTCACGCCGGCGGCCTTCGCCGCCTTCTCGATTGCCGCCGCGCCGCCGATCACGATGAGATCGGCGAGCGAGACCTTCTTGGCGGATTCCTTCTGGATCGACTCGAGCTTGGCCAAGACCTTGGCGAGTTCCGGCGGGTTGTTGACGTGCCAGTCCTTCTGGGGCGCCAGACGGATGCGCGCGCCATTGGCGCCGCCGCGCTTGTCGGAGCCGCGGAAGGTCGAGGCCGAGGCCCAGGCCGTCGAGACGAGCTGCGCGACCGAGAGGCCGGAAGCCAGAATCTTAGCCTTGAGATCGGCTATGTCCTTGTCGCCGACGAGCGGATGGTCGACCTCCGGCACCGGGTCCTGCCAGATCAGCACTTCCTTCGGCGCCATCTTGCCGAGGTAGCGCGAACGCGGGCCCATGTCGCGATGGGTCAGCTTGAACCAGGCGCGTGCGAAGGCGTCGTTGAATGCGGCCGGATTCTGGTGGAAGCGCCGCGAGATCTTCTCGTAGGCCGGGTCGAAGCGCAGCGACAGGTCGGTCGTCAACATCGTCGGCTTGTGCTTTTTCTTCGGATCGTGCGCATCGGGAATATCGGCCGGCGCGTTCTTCGCCTGCCACTGGTTCGAGCCGGCCGGGCTCTTCGTCAGCTCCCATTCGTACTTGAACAGGTTCTCGAAGAAGTTGTTGCTCCAGGTGGTCGGCGTCTGCGACCACGTGACTTCCGGACCGCCGGTGAGCGTCGCCGCGCCCACGCCGCCCTTCCAGCCGAGGCCCTGATCCTCGATCGCGGCGCCTTCCGGCGCGGGGCCGAGCAGAGACGGATCGCCAGAACCGTGCGCCTTGCCGCAGGTATGGCCGCCGGCGATCAGCGCCACGGTTTCTTCATCGTCCATCGCCATGCGCGCGAAGGTCTCGCGAATGTCATGGGCGGCCGCGACCGGATCGGGATTGCCGTTCGGCCCCTCCGGATTGACGTAGATGAGGCCCATCTGCACCGCGCCCAGCGGCTCTTCCAGCTGGCGCTCGCCGCTGTAGCGCTCGTCGCCGAGCCACGTGCCTTCGGGACCCCAGTAGAGTTCCTCCGGCTCCCACGTGTCGGCGCGGCCGCCCGCGAAGCCGAAAGTCTTGAAGCCCATGGATTCGAGCGCGGCATTGCCGGCGAGCACGTAGAGATCGGCCCAGGACAGGCTGTTTCCGTACTTCTGCTTGACCGGCCACAGGAGACGGCGCGCCTTGTCGAGATTGGCGTTGTCCGGCCAAGAATTCAGCGGAGCGAAGCGCTGCTGCCCGGCGCCAGCGCCGCCGCGGCCGTCGGTGATGCGATAGGTGCCGGCGGCGTGCCAGGCGAGGCGGATCATCAGGCCGCCGTAATGGCCCCAGTCGGCCGGCCACCAGTCCTGCGAATCCGTCATCAGCGCCTTGAGGTCGGCCATGACGGCGTCGAGGTCGAGCTTGGCGAATTCCTTAGCGTAGTCGAAATCCGCGCCCATCGGGTCGGACTTTCGGGAATTGTGGTGGAGGACCTCGATGCTCAGCGCATCCGGCCACCAGTCCTTGTTGGTCGGCCCCTTGGCGCCGTGGCCGAACGGACATTTGGCTTTGTCGTCCATGATTTCTCTCCCTCGTTAGACCGAAAACCCGTAGCGCGCCTGTGTGACGACGCGATTGCCGGCGCAGGTTAGCCAGCTGGAAAACATCGGTGAAATCGATTGTTCCAAATTCATTCATCGGCTATTCCGATAATCATGAATTTGCGCGACCTACGATATGTCGTCGCCGTGGCCGAACTCGGGCAGTTCGGGCGCGCGGCCTCCGCCTGCAACGTCAGCCAGCCGACGCTGAGCGGTCAGATCCTCAAGCTCGAGGAGGAGCTGGGCGTCCAGATTTTCGAACGCGATGGGCGGGTGGCCCGCCTCACCGAGCGCGGCGCGACGATCGTCGCCCATGCGCGCCGCGTTGTCGGCGCGGCCGACGACCTCAGGGCCGCCGCGGCCGCCTCGCGCGATCCGCTCGACGGGCCGATCCGGCTAGGCATCATTGCGACGGTGGGGCCCTATCTCGCGCCCTGGCTGCTGCCGGCCGCCGCGCGCGACCTGCCGCGCGCGCCGATCCGGCTCGTCGAGGACCTCACCGGCCACCTTCTGCCCCTGCTCGCCGACGGAAAGCTCGACGCCGCGATCATCGCGACCGATCCGCCCGGCGAGCGGCTGGAGGAGGCCGCGCTCTACGACGAGCCGTTTTGCCTGATGGCGCCGCCGAACCATCCGCTGGCGAGGAAGAAGGCGGTGCGCGTCTCCGACATCGACCCGCGCAGTCTCCTGCTGCTCGCCGACGGCCATTGCCTGCGCGATCAGGCGCTCGACATCTGCGGTCATCCCGACCTCGGGCACGCGACCGGCGCCGACATGCGCGCGGCGAGCCTCGAGACGCTTTTGCACATGGCCGCCGCCGGCCACGGCCTGACGCTCGCCCCGCAGATGGCCGCCGACGGCTGGCGCGGCAAGGACGGGCTGGTGGCCGTGCCGCTGAAAGGCGCGGATGTCGCGCGCCGCGTGCGGCTGGTGTGGCGCCGCGACATGCCGCGCAAGGCGGCGATGGCGGCGCTCGCCCGCGTCGCGCGCGAATGCCTGCCAGCCGGTTTGAAGCGCCAGTAAACGCGAAGGCTGGCGCCGTTCCTGCGTAGCGTGGCGGGCCATCCCGGCCTGACATGCACGAGGAGCCAGATGCCCCGCAAAACCCTGAAGCGCCCGCCCCTCGTGCATTGCGAGCCTGCGACCGCCGCCTTTCTCGGCGCGAAACCGTTGCAGGACGCTCCGCGCAATCCCGGCAAGGGCGGCGCCGTCATCGCGATCCGCACGAGCGACGGGCGTTGCTGGCTCTGGCCTGTGGAGTCGGAACTCTACGCCGCGATCCTGCGCGCCTGACACGCCCGTTCTTTAAGCTCAGCCGCCGCGGAACGCGCTGCCGCGCCTCTCGTTTCATCAGTCCGGGCCGGGGTTAACGCCAACCTCAGGGAGAGACAGATGGCGGGCAATTGGAGAAACGAGGAGCGCTATCAGCGCGATCGGGATCGCGACCGCTGGTCGAGCGACGACCAGCGTCGGCGCGACCGGGATAGCCGCGACGCACGCTCGCGCGACCATTGGGACGACTACGCCTTCGGCCGCAACGAGCGGCGCGGCGAGTACGGATCGCGTGATCGCGAGAGCGGCTACGGCGGAATGTATGGCGAAGGCTATCGCGAAGGCTACGGGCAGGGTTACGGCTCCTGGGTCGGCGAGGGCCGCGGTCGATCGCGCTTCGGCCAGCCCTATGGCGGATCGGACGACACCTGGGGCAACGGCTGGCGCGGCGAAGGCCAGACCTCGCCGAGCCGCTACGGGCCCGACTGGGGCGACCAGCACGGCCGCATGGGCTATCGCACCTTCGGCGGCGCCTATGGCGCAGGTTATGCCGGCGGCCAATGGCCGGGCGAGGAATACGGCGACTATGGCTACGGCTATGGCCGCGGCGCCGGAAACCGGCCGGCGCGCGGCAACGATCGCGACTTCTGGGACCGCGCCTCCGACGAGGTCGCCTCCTGGTTCGGCGACGACGCCGCCGCGCGCCGCCGCCGCAGGGACGAGCGCGAGGATCATCGCGGCCGCGGCCCGAAGGGCTACACCCGCTCCGACGACCGCATCCGCGAGGACGTGTCGGATGCGCTGAGCGACGATTCGATGGTCGACGCCTCGGACATTTCGGTCACCGTCTCCGGAAGCGAAGTGACGCTGAACGGAACGGTGCAGAACCGCAGCGCCAAGCGCCGCGCCGAAGATTGCGCCGACAACGTCTCCGGCGTGAAACACGTGCAGAACAATCTTCGCGTGAAGGAAACGACAGCTGGAACGTCGCAGGGCGCAGGCGCCACGCGCAGCGGCGGGATTTCCGGAACCGCGACCTCCACGGGCGCCAAGACGACCGTCTGACGCCCGCGTGCGCCTCTGCTGACAGGGCCGCCCCGTAGGGGCGGTCCCTTTTCTTGCGCTTGTCACAGGGGCGCGCGCCGTCCTAAGTCGCGTCCCAATGACCATCATCGCCGACCTCACCTACCGCCTCGGCCCGCGCGTCCTGTTCGACGGCGCGAGCGCGCAACTGCCCGAGGGCGCGCGCGTTGGTTTCGTCGGGCGCAACGGCGCGGGCAAGACGACGCTGTTCCGGCTGATTTCGGGCGAAATCGCCGCCGAGAGCGGTTCGATCACCCTGCCGCGGCGCGCGAAAAGGGGGCGGGTCGAGCAGGAGGCGCCGGGCGGGCCGGACAAGCTGATCGATTTCGTGCTGGCTGCGGACATCGAGCGTGCAGAACTGCTGCACGAGGCCGAGACCGCGCAGGATCCGCATCGCATCGCCGAAATTCATACGCGGCTCGCCGATATCGACGCGCATTCGGCGCCGGCGCGGGCGGCGCGCATTCTCTCCGGCCTCGGTTTCGACGAGGCGGCGCAGAACCGCGCGCTCTCGGAATTTTCCGGCGGCTGGCGGATGCGCGTGGCGCTCGCCGCCGTGCTGTTCACCCAGCCCGACCTGCTGTTGCTCGACGAGCCCACCAACTACCTCGACCTCGAGGGTTCGCTCTGGCTGGTCGAACATCTCAAGACCTATCCGGCTACCGCCATCGTCATCTCGCACGATCGCGATCTGCTGGACGCCGTCTGCGATCACATCCTGCATCTCGACCGCGCGAAGCTGACGCTCTGGAAGGGCAATTATTCCGGCTTCGAAAAGCAGCGGCGCGAGTTGATGGCCGTGCAGGCCAAGGCCGCCAAGAAGCAGGAAGACAAGCGCAAGCACCTGCAGGAATTCGTCGACCGCTTTCGCGCCAAGGCGACGAAGGCGCGGCAGGCGCAATCGCGCCTCAAGATGCTGGAAAAGATGGAGCCGACGGCGGCGATCGTGGATACGGACGTGTTGCCGATCCACCTGCCCTCGCCCGAAAAGCAGCTCTCGCCGCCGATCATCGCCATGGAGCGCGGGTCTGTCGGCTATGACGAACGCGTCGTGCTGTCGCGGCTCAATCTCTCGCTCTCGAACGACGACCGCATCGGCCTGCTCGGCGCCAACGGCAATGGCAAGTCGACCTTCGCCAAGCTGCTGGCGGGGCGCCTGCAGCCGATGGGCGGCGACATCGTGCGCGCGACCAAGCTGGAGGTCGGCTTTTTCGCGCAACACCAGGTGGACGATCTCGATCTCTCCGACACGCCCTATCGCGCCGTGGCGCGGCTGATGCCGGACGCGCCGGAATCGCGGGTGCGCGCGCGGGCGGCGCAGATGGGTTTTTCGGGCGAGCGCGCTGACACGAAAGTCGACCAGCTCTCGGGCGGCGAGAAGGCGCGGCTGCTGATGGGCTTGTCCACCTTCCACGGGCCGCATCTCATCATTCTCGACGAGCCGACCAATCATCTCGATATCGATTCACGCGCCGCGCTGATCGAGGCGATCAACGACTATACGGGCGCCGTCGTTCTGGTCTCGCACGACCGCTATCTGCTGGAGGCCTGCGCCGACCGGCTTTGGCTCGTCGCCGACGGGGCGGTGAAGGAATTCGACGGCGACATCGATGATTACACGAAGCTCGTGTTGCAGGCTTTGCGCGGCGGGGATGGCTCGAAGGGTGTGAAGGTCGCCGAGAAAAAACCGAGTCCGGTCAGGGAGAAGCGCGGAAATTCTCAGAAAAAGATTCAGGCGCTCGAAGAACGAATTTCAAAGTTCGGAGAACTGATCGCGCGAATCGACGAGACGCTGGCGGACGGAACCGCCTTTGCGAAAGACCCGCAAAAAGCAGCCGCGCTGGCGAGCCAGCGCGGCGAACTTTCAGCCGCGCTCGCGGCGGCCGAGGAAGAATGGCTGGCGCTCTCCGTGGAGGCGGAGAGCGCCTGAGCGCTCACCAGCGGCGATAGTGCCGGCGATATCCCGGGCGGCCGTAGAAGCGCGGACGATAGTAGCGCGGACGATAGTAGCGCGGGCGATAGTAGCGCGGACCCGTGCGCCAGCAGCGACCCCAGGCGTTGCAGACGATGCGCGCCTTCTCGACATTCGGGGCAGTCGTCTGGGTAGAGCCGGCCACGAACGGATCGACCATGGGGGCGGCCGACGCGGATGAAACGGACATGGCCGCACCGCCTGCGATCAGCGCGCCGCAGAAGGCGAGGACTAGCTTAAACTTGGACATGCGAATCCCTCCATGGGTTTTGCCGCAGACTTCAGGCTAGCACCATGGACGAAAAACGCGAGAGGCGAAAAGTCACGCCGGCGCACATGGTTAGCGCGCCGGCGCGCCTTATCCGCGCCGCAATGGCGTCAGCGCCAGCGACGATGATGGCCCCAGCGGCGGTGGTGGCCCCAACGGCGGTGGCCCCAGTATGGCCGGCCCCAATAGGGACGAGGACCCCAGCGATGCGAGCGCCACCAGCAGCGGCCCCAGCGATTGCAGACCCAGCGAACCTGCTCGGGCTTTGCTTGATCGACCCCGGTCGTCCGGCTCAATCCGGGGTCGAGCATGGGCGCAGCGGTCGCCGGCGCCGCCGAAAGCGCCAAACCGCCGATCGTCAACGTTGCGGCCACAGCCAGCCCGAAAGATGTCTTGGACATGAAACAACCCTCCCGTCCATGCGCCCCGCAGCCCAAACGCAACGCGATGGGACGGGAAACGCGCGAGAACCGTGTGGGTTCCGTTCAGAGTCGGGAAAGCGTGGCTCGCGCGGCGAGCCAGATCGCGACCGCGGCGGCGATCGCCGCCAGCGCGACCATGGCCGCCTCGTAGCCATAGGCCGCGACCAGCCAGGTCTCCGGCAGCGGCGTCGCGTAAATGCCCAGATTGAAGAATGCGTTGAGCCAGGCCTGCGGGCCGGCGCGACGCGCCGCGTCGACGCCGTCGGTGACCCAGACCGCGAGCACGGGATAGATCATCGAATGCCCGAAGCCGAACAGCACGCCGCCGATCGAGACCATCCAGGCGCGTGAGCCCGCACCCGAGACCGCGACATAGCCGATCGCCTCGAGCATGAGCCCGGCCGCGACCAGGAACCGCCGATCGACCGCCTCGACGCGGCGCAGACCGAGAAAGCGCGTCGCGAACATGGTCAACGTCGAGGCTGTGAAAAAGGCGGCGATCGGAATGTGGCGAGCTTCCAGCGCGGGCGCGAGATAGGCGACGGCGAAGCCGAACAGCGAGCCCGCCGAGGCGACGGAGACCAGCGGCAGGACGAGTTCCTTGCGCCAGCTCGCCACGAGATCGAGACCGCCCGCGCGTGGCGGCGAGGGAATCGGACGCACGCCAAAGGTGAGCGCGAGCCCCATCAGGCCCGGCACGACGGCGATGGCGATCATCGCGTTTTCGCCGAAGCGCGCGAGCGACCATTCGCCGAAGGGCGGCCCGAGCGCTTGTGAGAGCGGCATCATCGCCGAGAAGACGCCGAGCAGATAGAGCAGCCGGTTCGGCGTCAGGCGGCTCTGCCCGTAGGTGATGGCGGCCGACAGAAACAGGCCCTGCCCCGCGCCCTGCACGATGCGCGAGACAATCGCGCCCGTGAAACTGGCGCGCGTGAAATAGAAGCTCGCGAAGCCGATGATGCAGAGGACCATCGCCAGCCGCAGCGTCGGGAGCACGCCGATGCGCGTGCAAAATTCGCTCGAGATCAGCGAGAAGAAGATGATGGGCAGCGCGGCCGACGACAGGATGACGCCAATGTCGTGCAGGTCGTGGCCGTTGCGCGCGAAGATGATCGAGAACAGCGTCGCATGCGCCGTCATGAACGAGACGAGCAGAACGCCGAGGCCTACGCGGATGAATTCGCCGCGCGCGAGCTGGTCGATGTAATCGGCGGGTTGAACGTCGTCCTTCATGCGGCGCGACCGAAGAGCGCGCGCCAATGTGCGGGTTCGCCCGGCGGCGTCAATTCCTCGAGGCTCTCGAGCGTCAGGCCGTGCGCCGTCAGTCCCTCGACATCTCCGCGCGCGAGCGGCCAAGGCGGGCCGTCGGGCGCGGCCGGATTGGGGCGCGAGCGGGCGATGACGAGCATCCGGGCGCCAGGCTTCAGGAAGGCGGCCAACGCCCTGCCTGCCTCCGGCAGCAGGCGGTTCGGCAGCGCCTGCAGCGTGTAGCATTCGTGTACGAAATCGAAGGCGCCCAGCCATTCCGCTGGTGGGTCGAAGAGGTCGGCGGCGCGAAAATCGACACTCGTGCGTGGGAAGCGCTGCTTCGCCCAGCGGATCGCGTTCTCGGAGAGATCGAAGGCGGTCACATCCGCGCCCGCGGCGGCCAGGGCTTCGGCATTGTCGCCGAGGCCGCAGCCGACATCGAGCGCGCGGAGGCCGGCGAGGGATTTCCCCTCCAGCCAGTCTCCCAACAAGGGATGCGCATGCTTGTCCGCCCAGGGCACGGCGGCTTCGTCGCCATCGGCGAGATCGTAGACCGCCCGGAACCAGTCGCGCCGGTAGGGATCGTCGAGCTTGCCGCTTTTCGCGGGGTCGATGGCGTCGAGGCGTTTTCGCGCGGCGGCCCGGCGCGCCGCGAAATCGTCGGTCAAGCGGACTTCTCCCAGCGCCCCTCGTCGTTCTGGCGCCAATAGGACAGCGCGAATCCCTGCTCGCGCAACTGACGAAATTGCATACGGGCCCTGTTCAGCGCGTCCTCGTCGCGGCCGTCGAACATGATTATGGCGCGCTCTTTCGGCCGCGCGGCTTCGTCGGCGAGCGCGGCGACCGCATCGGCGCCTTCCACGAAAAACCGAACGGAAGCAGCGTTGGGATTGTCGTTTTCGAGCGTCAGCCAGACCGGATGCAGCGAGGCGTCGCCATCGCGCGCCGAGCCATGCGCCACGAAGGACTGGTCGTCATAGGTCCAGAGGAGATCGTCGAGCGCGGCGAGCCGCTCCGGGCTCGTCGCCTGAATGACGGCCGTCCAGCCGTTGGCGAGCGTTCGCGCGACGAGCGCGGGCAACGCGCTTTCGAGCGGTCGGCTGAGGAGATGGTAGAACCAGACTTCCATGGGTCGTTCGACGGCTTGTCCCGTTTCATGGCGCAGGCGCGCGGCGATTGCTAGCCTGCCCGGAATCGGAAGGCGGAAGCATAGCGGGAGGTTTCATGCGCAGGCGCAATATCGCGATCGGGATCGGCGCCGCTCTGGCGTTGGCCGGCGGCGGCTTCTTCGCGTCTCTCGACAAGGAGACGCGCGGCATTCTGATGTATCTGCCCACCAACGCAGACGTTTTGACCTGGTCGCAGCCGCAGCGCGACGCCGCTTTTCGCGCGCTCGACCGCCTGCCGTTCCTTGCGAAAGCGCGGGAGATCGCGCCCTCCTCCAATCCGACGCCGCTGCCGGCGGGCAAGCCGCTGAATGTTCCCGGCCTCGACGATTATCTGAAATCGCAGCACGCCTCGGCGCTCATCATCCTTCAGGACGGCAAGGTGCGGCTCGAGCGCTATGCGCTCGATTTCGACGCCAAGGGGCGCTGGACGAGCTTTTCGGTCGCCAAATCCTTCACGTCCACGCTGGTCGGCGCCGCGTTGCAGGACGGTTTCATCAAGAGCCTCGACGACAAGGTCAGCGAGTATGTGACGGGGCTGAAGGGTTCGGCCTATGACGACGTGACCGTGCGCCAGCTGCTGACCATGAGTTCCGGCGTGAAATGGAACGAGGATTACGAGGACCCGAAATCGGACGTCTCGCAGTTCAACAAGGCCCCGCCGGATCCCGGGCTCAACGCGATCGTCAGCTATATGCGCAAGCTGCCCCGCGCCCATCCGCCTGGCGAGGTCTGGCATTACAATACCGGCGAGACCAATCTGGTCGGCATTCTGGTGTCTTCGGCGACCAGGAAGCCGCTGTCCGAATATCTCGAGGAAAAAATCTGGAAGCCCGCGGGCATGGAGGCCAAGGCGACCTGGCTGCTCGCCAAGACCGGGCAGGAGATCGCAGGCTGCTGCATCCAGGCGGCGACGCGCGACTATGCGCGCATGGGCCTGTTCGTGCTGGCGAACGGCGTTTCAGCCGGCAAGCCAATCGTGCCCGCCGGTTGGTTTTCGCAGGCGACGACCAAGCAGAAGGACATAGGCATCCCCGGCCGCGGCTATGGCTTTCAGTGGTGGACCTACGACGACGGCTCCGTCGCCGCGCGCGGCATTTTCGGACAGGGAATTTTCATCGACCCCAGGCGGAAGCTCGTGATCGCGTCCAACGCCGACTGGAGCCGGGCGACGCTCGGGCCGGAAAACCCGGCGCGCGAGGAGTTTTACAAACGCGTGCAGGCGCTCATCGACGCCGGTGGATGAAGGGAGCATGGCGATTGCCTTCAGCGCACATTGAAAGCCGTTCATTCTGACGCTATATTGCGTCATTAGTCTCGGCAAGGATGTGGAGCCATGGGCCTCGCCCAATACGCCGCAAACGGCTTGTTTGCACCGCGCAGGATCGCGGAGGCGTTGCGTACGACCAGCGAGGAGGTTGGGCGCACGGCCGGGCTCGGCAAGGATGCGATCCAGCGCAAGGACCGGATCGGGTCCGACAAGACACAGCGCCGCCTGCGCGAGATGGTCGAGGTGATCAACAAGGTCGAGCCGCGTTTCGGCTCGGCGCTGATGGCCTATGCCTGGTATCGCTCTGAACCCCTGCCGGGCTTTTCCGGCCAAACGGCCATGCAACTCGTCCGGAGCGGACGCGCCGACGATGTGCTCGACTACATCGACGCGGTGGACGCGGGCGTGCACGCCTGAGCGAGGCCATGCGCTACGCGGGCAAGCTTTTTCGCGCGCTCAATCCGGTTTTCGCGCGAGAGCCGTTGTCCGGGCGCGGGGCGGCGCTCCACGGTGGACGCTTCAACCCGAAGGGCGTTCCCGCGCTCTACCTCTCGCTGTCGGTCATGACCGCGCTTCGGGAAGCCAATCAGGTCGGCAATCTGCAACCGACGACGCTAGTGTCCTACGATGCGGAGATCGACGCCATCTTCGACGGCCGCGATTCTGAGGCGCTGACGGGCGAGCACATGACGGCTGATGCGCTGGCCGCGTCGACGTGGCGCGACGAGATGAGAAGCGCCGGAGAAGCGAGAACGCAGGGCTTCGCGCGACGTCTGATGACGGCCGGGCATACCGGCCTTCTGGTCAGGAGCTTTGCGCCGGGGGCGACGGCCGATGATTTGAATCTCGTGCTTTGGCGGTGGGACGACAAGGCGCCGGCGCGGCTCGTGCTGATCGATGATGAGGGCAGGCTGTCGCGGTAGCAGGCCGTGCGAGAGTCTCGAAAGGCGACCCCCGACCGGGTCCGAACCCCTTCTCCCGCAGGCGGGAGAAGGGGCGCACGGCGTCCGATATCCGTCCATTGAAGACGTCGAGACTCTTGCACCCTCAACGTCCGCTTCCGTCTATCCTCACCCCTCGTAAAAATCCTTCACCAGCCGGTCCAGCAGCCGCACGCCCCAGCCGGAGCCCCAGCTCTGGTTGATGTCGCTCGAGGGCGAGCCCATGCCGGTGCCGGCGATGTCGAGGTGGGCCCAAGGGGTCTTCTCGACGTAGCGTTGCAGGAATTGCGCGGCTGTGATCGAGCCGCCGTAGCGGCCGCCGGTGTTCTTCATGTCCGCGAACTTCGAGTCGATCATCTTGTCGTAGGCGGGCGCGAGCGGCATGCGCCAGACCTTTTCGCCTGTCGCTTCCCCGGACTTGCGCAGGCGCTCCGACAATTCGTCGTTGTTGGAGAACAGGCCCGCATATTCCTGCCCGAGCGCGACCATGATCGCGCCGGTCAGCGTCGCCAGATCGACCATGAACTGCGGCTTGTACTTGTCCTGCACGTACCAGAGCACGTCGGCCAGCACGAGCCGGCCTTCAGCGTCGGTATTGATGATCTCGATGGTCTGGCCGGACATGGAGCGCACGATGTCGCCCGGCCGCTGCGCGCCGCCGTCGGGCATGTTTTCCACCAGGCCGATCGCGCCGATCGCGTTGACCCTCGCCTTGCGGGCGGCGAGCGCGTGCATCAGACCGACGACACAGGCCGCGCCCGCCATGTCGCCCTTCATGTCCTCCATCGAGGCGGCGGGCTTGATCGAAATGCCGCCGGAATCGAAGCAGACGCCCTTGCCGACAAAGGCGACGGGCTGGTCCGGGCCGGCGGCGCCGTTCCAGCGCATGATGACGACGCGGCTCTCGCGCGCCGAGCCCTGCCCGACGCCGAGCAGCGCGCCCATGCCGAGCGCGGTCATGGCCTGCCTGTCGAGAATTTCGACCGACACGCCGAGCTTTTCCAGCTCCTTGGCCCGATTGGCGAATTCCTCGGGGTAGACGACGTTCGGGGGTTCGTTGACGAGATTGCGGGCGAGCACGACGCCATCGGCGAGCGCGGCGCGTGGCGCATGGGCGGCGCGGGCGGCGGCTGGGTCGGCGACGGCGATGGTCACGGCGACCGGGGCGTCCTTGTCCGAATCGTCCTTCTTCTTGGTGCGGTAGAGGTCGAACTTGTAGGCGCGCAGAGCCGCGCCGAGCGCGAAGTCGGCGGCGGCTGCGGAATCGGCTGCGCCCGGCGGCTCGAACAGGATAGCGACGCGCGTCGCGCCGCCGAGCTTGCCCATGGCCTGCCCGCCGAGACCGACGAAATCGGTCGGCTGCGGCGCCGATTCGTCGCCCTTGGGCGCGGCGCCTAGGACGATCAGCCGATCCCAGCCGAGGCCGTTCGGCGCGAGCAGATCGAGCGAGGAGCCCGCCTTGCCCTTGAACTTGGCCGCGCGAGCGGCGCGCTCCAGGGCCGCCATGGCGGGCGCGACGAGGCGCTGGGTCTGTGCGCCGAAGGCCATGGTTTCGCCGGCCAGCACGATCAGGGCGCTCGCGCCCTCCTCCGCGTCGCTGGCGGCCGGGCCGCTGGCGGCGATGTCGGCGAAGGAAACGAATTCGACCGTAAGGGAATCTGGCATCTGGCCCTCTGGAATTGGCTGAAGCGCGGCGAACGCGGACGCTCTATATCGGCCCAGCGCCCGAGAGGGTCAATGCGGCGGACGCCGCGCCGGCGCCCGGAAATCGCCGCACCGCCATGCGAGACGTGGCCATCGCGTGGCCTGCGCGCAACGGGGGCGCTCGAAATGCCTCGAAGCATGGCGGAAGGCTCGGAAACGCTTGCTGTATCCGATGCCTAGCGATACCCAGACTGAGAACGGGAAACGGCGGTCGATCGAAGCTATGAATGGGGCGGCGCACAGTGTCGACACGGCGCGGAATAGCGTGGGGCTGACATGATCGGCCTCACGCTCGGCCGCTATCTGTCGGGCCGCTTCCTGCAGCAGATTCTGGTCGTCTTCCTGTCGATCAGCGCCCTGTCCTTCCTGATCGACTTCGTGGAAATGCTGCGCCGCGCCGCCGATTCCCATGTCGGAGCGGGCTTCGTCGCTTTCATGTCGTTCCTGCGCATGCCGGTCGCCTCGGAGCAGGTCCTGCCTTTCGCCGTCCTGTTCGGGACCATGGTCGCCTTCGTGAATCTCACGCGGAAGCTCGAGCTCGTCATTGCGCGCGCCTCGGGCGTCTCGGTCTGGGGGTTTCTGGTTCCGCCGCTCGTGATCGCGTTGCTGCTCGGGCTCGCCTCGGTCTTTCTCTACAATCCCATGGCGGCGGCGATGAAGCAGCGCGCCGACGAGATGGAGATCGAGATGTTCGGCCGCGCGAGCGCCGACAAGGACGCCGGCGTCTGGCTGCGCCAGCGCAGCGTCGACGGCCGCGCCACGGTCAAGGCGGACAAGATACTCGACAAGGGCAGTCGCCTCGAGAAGGTCACGGTCTATCTCGACGACCCCTACGGTCATTTCGTCGAACGGGTCGATGCGCCTGGCGCGATTCTCACGCCCGGCGCCTGGAAGCTGACCGATGCGACGATCGTGCGGCCCGGCGAGGAGGCGAAGAAGGTCGGCGTCTACTATCTGGCGACCGACATGACGGCCGACGACGTGCTGCGCAGCCTGATGTCGCCGGATTCCGTGCCGTTCTGGCAATTGCCGGTATTCCGCGACCGGGCCGAGGAAGCGGGCCTCGAAGGCCGCACCTATGCGCTGCGCTACCAGACGCTGCTGGCGCGGCCGCTGATGCTGATCGCCATGGTCCTCATAGCCGCGGCCTTTTCCTTAAGATTTTTCAGGTTTGGTGGCGTTGGCAAAATGGTTGCAGGTGGCGTAGCGGCTGGCTTCGTGCTTTACGTGGCGACGAAGATGGTCGGAGACATGGGCGATGCGGGGCTTCTGACCCCCACGATCGCGGCATGGTCGCCGGCGCTGGTCGGGAGTTTGTTGGGTGCGCTTGCGTTGTTGCATCAGGAGGACGGTTGATGGGGCGCGCACGCTGCCCTGTTGAACGTTCGGCGGCTGGCGCCGGCGCCATGTCTGTGATCCTGCGCGCGACGCGCGCGGGCGCGTTTGCGCTCGCCTGCCTGGCGGCGACGCCGTTCGCGAACGCTGCGCCCGGCAAGACGCCGCCGCCCCCCGCCGCCCAGGCGCAGCCCGATGCGCCGCGCATGGTGGTCGAGGCCAAGGAACTCGTCCAGGACGACAACAAGAACACCGTCACCGCGCGCGGCAATGTCCAGATCTACTACAAGGGCCGTGTTCTGGAGGCGGACCAGGTCGTTTACGATCGTACGACGTCGCGGGTGCGCGCCATCGGCCACGCAAAGCTGACCGAGGCCGACGGCCAGACGATCTACGCCGAGACGCTCGAACTGACCGACGATCTCAAACAGGGTTTCGTCGACAGCCTGCGCGTCGAGACGCCGCAAAACACATATATGAGTTCGCCACGCGCGGAGCGCGCCGGCGAGCAGACGAAATTCGACTACGGCACCTACACGGCCTGCAAGCCCTGCGAGGACGCCGCCGTACCGCCGCTGTGGCGCGTGCGCGCCAAGCGGATCATCCACGACGCGGACGAGAAGACGCTGTACTTCACCGACGCGACGCTAGAATTCTTCGGCCAGCCGATCGCCTGGCTGCCCTTCTTCACCGCGCCCGACCCGACGGTGAAGCGCCGCTCGGGCATACTGTCGCCGCGCTACATGCCCTACAGCACCTATCTGGGCGTCGGCGGCGGCGTGCCGATCTACTGGGCGGTGGCACCCAACATCGACCTGACGTTCACGCCCACCGTTCTCGCCAAGCAGGGTTTCCTCGGCGATCTCGAGTGGAAGCACCGTCTCGAGAACGGAACCTATGCATTCCGCGTGCAGGGCATCAGCCAGACCAACCCTTCCGCCTTCCCGATCGCGCCGCTGGGCGCGAGCGACCGGCGCTTGCGTGGCTCGATCCAGACCTACGGCGCGTTCGACCTCAGCGACAAATGGAAGTTCGGCTGGGATGTGACGCTGCTCAGCGACCGCTACTTCTTCTCGGATTACTCGCTTTCCAATCCGCTGCACGCCGACGCCTATTTCCGCGAGACGTCCTCGACCGCCTACCTCACCGGCAAGGGCGAGCGTAGCTGGTTCGACGTGCGCGGCTATTTCTTCCAGGGTCTTTCGCCGCGCGACTACCAGCCGCAACTCGCCATCGCCGCGCCGCTGCTGGACTACAACCGCGTCTTCCCGCTGCGGCCGAATATGTTTCCGCTCGGGGGCGAGATCGAGCTCGACGCCAATCTCTCCTACACGACCGCGCAGGCGGCGCTCTATGAGTCGATCCAGCCGCGCACGTTCGACAGCTTCTACGGCCTCTACAACGTCTGCCAGGTCTATTCGCCGAACGCCGCCCGCAACGCCTCGCAATGCCTGCTGCGCGGCGTGGGCGGCGATTACGGCCGCGCGACGGCGCAGCTTTCCTGGAAGCGCAACTTCATCGACTCGCTCGGTCAGGTCTGGACGCCCTTCGTCTTCGCGCGGGCCAGCGCGAGCTATCTGAATTACGACCAGAGCCGCGTCTACGGTATCTACAATGCGACGCTGACGCCGCTTTTCAACGTCAGCCAGGCGAATTTCCTGGGGTCCGACAATATCGTGCGTGGTCAATTCACGCCTGGCGCCGGCGTCGAGTACCGCTATCCGCTGTTTGCGCGTCTCAACATCGGCACGATCACCTTCGAGCCGATCGTGCAGATCGTGGCGCGGCCGAACGCTATCGGCTCGAACTCGCTCGTGAACATCGATGCGCAGAGCCTCGTCTTCGACGACACGAGCCTGTTCTCCTGGAACAAATTCTCGGGCTACGACCGGTTCGAGACGGGCGTGCGCCTGAATTACGGCGGCCAATTCACGCTCAATTTCAACAATGGCGGCTTCATCAATGTAATGGCGGGCCAGTCCTACCAACTCGCTGGAACGAACAGCTACGCGACGCCCGACGCCGCGAATGTCGGCCTGAGTTCCGGGCTCGACACGCGCCGTTCCGACTATGTCGGGCGCATCGCCTTCGCGCCGGCGGGCTTCCTGTCCTTCGTCGCCAAGGCGCGCTTCGACCAGGCCAACATGCATCTGCGCCGGCTCGACCTCGTGGCGGGCGCGACGTTCGGGCCGCTGACGGGCACGATCCAGTACGCCAATTATTCCGCTCAGCCCCTGCTCGGCTTCGACGTGCGCCGGCAGGGCCTGTCGGTCGGCGCGCGCTACGACATCACCAAGAACTACTTCGTGAACGGCAACGTGCAGTTCGACATGTCGCGCTACCTCTACAACAACACGGCCGCCATCAACGGCGTGTGGGGCTATGCGCCGCTGATGTCGATCGCGGGGCTGGGACTCGGCGCCGGCTATCACGACGATTGCACGACCTTCACCATCAACTACACGTCCGTGTATCAGGTGAACGCGTCGACCGGCCTGCCCGGCCGCAACCAGACGCTGCTGATGACGCTCAATCTGCGGACACTCGGCGAGGCGAAGGTCGGCGCCAGCCTCGGCTTCGTGCCGCAGAACGACGGCCTGAAGCAGTCGCAGTGAGCGACGCTCGACTTCTCGCCCTGACCCAGGGCGATCCATCCGGCATAGGACCCGAACTCGCTCTTTCAGCCTACGAGGCCGCGCGCGCGGACGCCACGCTGCCGCGCTTCGTGCTTCTCGCCGACCCCGAGCTGATGCGTCGTCGCGCGCAAGCGCTCGGCAAGGACGTGCGCATCGCGGAATGCGACGCTGGTTCCGCTGAGCGGGTTTTTGCCGAAGCGCTGCCGGTCTTGCCATTGCGGGCGCTGGCGAAAGGCGAGCCAGGAAATCCCGATCCAGCCGACGCCGGAGCGACGATCGAGTCGATCGAGCGCGCCGTCGCGCTTGTGATCGAAGGCCAGGCCAGCGCCGTCATCACCAATCCGATCGCAAAGGACGTCCTTTATCGCGCGGGCTTCGCGCATCCCGGCCATACGGAGTTTCTCGGCGAACTCGCCAGACGCCATACGTCGCGCGAGTTCCACGCGGTGATGATGCTGTGGGCGGACGAACTCGCGGTCGTGCCGGTCACGATCCATGTCGCGCTCGCGGAGGCGCCGCGGCTGCTGACGCGCGAACTGATCGTCGAGACCGGCAGGATCGTCGCCGCTGACATGCGCGCGCGCTTCGGCGTCGCCGCGCCGCGTCTCGCCGTGTCCGGCCTCAACCCGCATGCCGGCGAGAACGGGACGATGGGGCGCGAGGAAGTCGACGTGATCGCGCCGGCGATTGCTGATCTCGTCGCGGCGGGGATCGACGCCAGAGGCCCCTATCCCGCCGACACTCTGTTCCACGCGGCGGCGCGTGAAAAATATGATGCGGCGCTGTGCATGACGCACGATCAGGCGCTGATTCCGATCAAGACGCTCGCCTTCGATCGCGCGGTCAATGTAACGCTCGGCCTGCCCTTCGTGCGCACATCGCCCGACCACGGCACGGCTTTCGACATCGCCGGCAAGGGCGTTGCAAATCCCACGAGCCTGATCGAGGCGCTGCGGCTCGCCGCAAGACTGGCGGACGCGTGAGCGACGGCCTGCCGCCATTGCGCGAGGTCGTCGCGCGTTTCGACATCGCGCCGAAGAAGGCGCTGGGCCAGAATTTTCTGTTCGACCTCAATCTCACGCGCCGCATAGCGCGCGCGGCGGGACCGCTGGGAGACGCAACGGTCATCGAAATCGGGCCGGGGCCCGGCGGGCTCACGCGCGCATTGCTGGCGGAGGGCGCGAAACGCGTCGTCGCCATCGAACGCGATGCGCGCTGCCTCGCGGCGCTCGCGGAAATCGCGGCGCATTATCCCGGGCGGCTCCATGTCATCGAGGGTGATGCGCTCGAAGTCGACATGCAGGCCCTGTGCGCGAAATACGCAACCGAAGGCCCGGTACGCGTCTGCGCGAACCTGCCCTACAACATTTCGACGGTCCTGCTGACCAAGTGGCTTGAAGCCGACGACTGGCCGCCTGCCTGGGATCGCCTGACGCTGATGTTTCAGCGCGAGGTGGCCGAACGCATCGTGGCGACGCCGGCCGAACGCGTCGATTACGGGCGGCTCGCTGTGCTCTGTGGCTGGCGCACGCAGGCGCGCATCCTGTTCGACGTCGCGCCGTCGGCCTTCACGCCGCCGCCGAAAGTAACGTCGTCCATCGTGGAATTGCGCCCGCGCGAGGCGCCGCTGGCATGCGACAAGCGCACGCTGCTCGCGATCGCGCAGGCGGCTTTCGGACAACGCCGCAAGATGCTGCGGCAATCCTTGAAGGGCATCGCGCCCGGTGGCGACGCCGAGGCCTTGCTGCGCGCCGCCGGCATCGAGCCGACGCGCCGGGCGGAGGAAGTCGATGTCGCTGGATTTATCGCGCTCGCTAACGCGCTCCGCGCCTAGGCGCGACGCACCGCGTTTTCCGCGATGACCTGCACGACTGCTGCGGATACGACGAGGACGACCGGATTGAAGCTGAAGGGAAGCGCGACCGCCCCGAGCAGGATCGATCCGCCCGCAATCGCCGCGACCTGCAGGAGCGTCAGGATGAGGCGAGCATTGGCTTGCGAGCCGGTCTGCGATTTCGGCATGCGCATCAGCGTGATCAGGACTGCGAGGACGGCGAAGATGATGAGATGCGCGAGACGCCCGGCAAGCAGCGGGCTTTTCATCAGGATGAACGCAGCCTGCGCGAGGCCGGCTGTGTAATAGCCGAGGATGACGGGCCAGACGAGGCCGCCAGCGCGATCTGCTTCGTCGTCGCGCGCGACCCGTGCCCCGGCGAGAGCCAGAATCGCGAGAACCGCCAACAGACCGGCGCCGAGCAGCATCGCCGCGCGCATTTCGAGAGCGCCGAACGTAAATATCACACGCGAGTCGAGCGCGGCATAAGGCGCGCCCATGATCATTTGCGCGGCGAAGAGGAGCCACAGACCGCCGACGAGGCCGCGCCGGTCGACGATCAGGCAAATCCAGAACAGCAGCGCCGTCGCGCCGAGAAAGCTGGCGACCGCGAGCGGTACGAAGCCCTGCGGGTTGGTTATGAGGCCGTCGATGCCGCGCATGGCCGAGGCGACGCCGTAGCCCTGCAACGCGGCTGTCGCCAGCGACAGGCCAAGCCAAACGCGCTGAAGGATGGTCGCATTGCGATCCGACTGCGCCTCCCAGTCGCGCAGGCGCGAAAAGATCAGCTTGAGGATTTCAAGAATGAACGCGCTGCTCAGGATAGGCATGACGCCGATGCTGAAGAGCGAGAAGAGCGCGGCCACGCCGTATCGTGCAGCGTAATCCCGGGCCGCCGCCGCATCGACGCCGGGCAGCGATATCCGGCAGCCAATGAGGAGGATGGCGACAGCGCCTGCGGTTACGAGCGCGCGCTGCTGGAATGATGAATCGATTGTCTGCCCTGTCGCTGGCATCTGCGCCCCCAATCGGACGCATCTGGCGCCCGCAGCCGGGCTGACGCTATGCGCTGCGTCACATCAGCGCGCGCTTACTCCGCCAGCAATTTTGCAACAAACGCCTCGACGCCGGGTTGCCGGCGCGAGCGCCGCAGGCGTTCGGCGCGAAGTATCTGGATCAATTCCTCGTAGGTGCGCTGCAGGTCGTCGTTGACCAGGACGTAGTCGTACTGCACCCAGCGGCGGATTTCGTTGCGGGCGTTTTCGAGCCGCTTCTCGATGGTCGCAGCGGCGTCTTCCGCACGGCGTTCGAGGCGCGCGCGAAGTTCCTTCATCGAGGGCGGCAGGATGAAGATGGTGACGACGTCGGACTGCGCTTTCTCGCGCACCTGCTGCGCGCCCTGATAGTCGATGTCGAAGAGAACGTCCCGGCCCTGCCCCAGCACGGCCTCAACCGGCGAGCGCGGCGTGCCGTAGAAATTGCCGTGCACTTCCGCCCATTCCAGCAGGTCGCCGGTATCGCGCATGCGCTCGAACTGCGGACGCTGGATGAAATTGTAGTGGATGCCGTCGACCTCGCTCGACCGTCGCGCACGCGTCGTGACCGATATGGACAAAGTGAGGTCTATGTCCTTGGCCTGCAACAGCATGCGCGTCAGCGTCGTCTTGCCGGCGCCCGATGGCGACGACAGGATCAGCATGAGTCCGCGCCGCTTGAATTCGACGGCTTTGCTGGTCGGATCGCTCATGACTTCGCGCTCATTCGATGTTCTGGACCTGCTCGCGGAACTGCTCGACCTCGACCTTCAGCTCGAGGCCGATCGCCGTCAGCGCGGCGTCGTTCGACTTGGCGCAGAGCGTATTCGATTCGCGGCCGAGCTCCTGCGCGAGAAAATCGAGGCGGCGTCCGATCGCCCCGCCCTTCTGCAAGAGCTCCGTCGCGGCGCGCGCATGCGCATGCAGGCGGTCGAGCTCTTCGCGGATGTCTGCGCGCGAGGCGAGCAGCACGGCCTCCTGATGGAGGCGTGCGGGATCGAGGCCCTGCGTCTGGCCGAGCGCCTCGATCTGGCGGGCGATACGCGCTTTGACGGCGTCCGCGCCGCGGCCGGGCGTATCCTCGGCCTGACGCGTCAGCTCGGCGATGCGCGCGATCCGCTGCGCCAGCACGTCGCCGATCGCCGCGCCCTCCGACAGGCGCATGGCGCTGACGGCCGCGAGCGCGGTTTTGAGGCCAGCGAGCACATCCTTCGCGAGCGCGGCGCGCGCCGCCTCGTCATCCTCCTGCTCGCCGCTCTCGACGATTCCTCGCAAGCCCAGCAAGCCGTCGAGCGAGGCCGGGCGCACGTTCGCGTTGAGCGGCACGTCGGCCAGCTGCGCGATCAGCTCTTCCAGCGCGGCGCGATTGATGCGGATGTCGACGCCCGCGCCCTCGCGGGTCGTCGTGAGATTGGCGTGGCAGGCGCCGCGCGTCAGCGCCGCGGAAATGGCGGCGCGCGCCTCGATGTCGACGGCGTCGAAGCCGGGCGGCAGGCGAAGGCGGAGGTCGAGGCCCTTGGAATTGACGGTGCGGATTTCCCAGGCCCAGCCCCAGACGCCCGAGCGCCCGGACGACCGGCCGAATCCCGTCATGCTGTGGATGCTCATGGGCGCCTCGAATCTCTCGGCGCGTTTAAATCACCAGTCGGCCGGCTTGCCGAGTCCTTCGGCGGCCAGATCAGTGAAAAGCCAGCGCGTTCGACACGCTCTTGGGGGAATTGAGATCCCAGTGCTTGTTGCGCAGGGGATCGATCGCCGTGCCCTCCGAGGCGTCGAAGGCGACGGGCTTGCGAATGCCGCCCGCCTGCGGCGCGGTCGGAGCCGCCGCCGCGATGGCCGCTTCGGCCGGCGCCGCCGAGGCCAGACCGAGCTTTGCGGCCTGCGCACGCTGTTCGGCGAGCGTCCGCGCCGGAACAGGATAGAGTTCCTCCGCGGTCGGGGCGGCTTCCGGACCGTCGAGCGTATCGTCGCCGTCGACGCCGCGCACCTTGATGCCCGGATCGTCGAAATTCGCGGCGAACACGCCCTTGGGCGCGTGTTCCGTGATCGCGACGATATGGTCGGAAAGCGGACGGTGCTTCGTCCAGGGCTGAGGCGCGAAGGACGCCAGCTCCTTGAGTTCGTCCGTCGACATCAGGCTCGGCGCGACGCGGTCGATCTCCTTGGCGGCGTCCGCCGCCGCCAGCTGGGGTTCGGGCGGAGACATGTCGGCGGGGGCCGCCAGAAGGGTCGCGAGCCGTCCGAAATTGGCGGCGGGCTCGGCCTCGCTGCGCTGGCCAGGACGCGTGGGCGTGGTCGGCGCAGGGGCCGGCGCGCCGACAGCGCGATCGACATTCGTCGCCGCGCCCTTCTCGCGCTCGATCTGCCGCCAGCGCACGACATTGCGATTGTGCTCTTCCAGCGTGGACGAGAAGACGTGCCCGCCCGTGCCGTCGGCGACGAAATAGAGCTCTTGTGTGCGAGAGGGATTGGCGACGGCTTCGAGCGCCGCGCGGCCGGGATTGGCGATCGGACCCGGCGGCAGGCCGTCGATCGCGTAGGTATTGTATGGCGTCCACTTCTGGACTTCGGAAGCCAGAATGCCGCGCCCGAGCGTGCCGCGACCGCCGACCAGCCCGTAGACGATCGTCGGGTCGGATTGCAGGCGCATGCGCTTCTTCAGTCGATTGATGAAGACGGCGGCGACGCGCGGTCGTTCGTCGGCCTTGCCGGTCTCCTTCTCCACGATCGAAGCCAGCGTCAGAAGTTCATGCGGCGAGCGCAGGGGAACGTCGGGGTTGCGCTGGGCCCAGACGCGGTCGAGCAATTTCGTCTCGCTGTTCTGCATTTTGCGGACGAGGTCGCGGATATTGGTGCCGCGCGCGACCTTGTAGGTCTCGGGCAGGAGCGAGCCTTCCGGCGGAATGTCCTTGAGGTCGCCGACGAGCACGTCGGAGGCGCGCAGGCGCTCGACGATCTGCTGGCTGGTCAGACCCTCGGGGATCGTGACGGCGTGCAGGATCTGGCGACCGTTGACGAGCGTATCGAGCACTTCGCGCAGGCTGGCGTTCTGGCGGAACAGATATTCGCCGGCCTTGAGCTTCGAGCGCGCGCCCTCCACCAGCAATTCGATGTTGAGGAGCGCGGAATTGTCGATCACGCCCTCCTTCTCGAGCAGGGCGATGATGTCGGGCACTTCGGTGCCGGGCGCGACATAGACGACCTTGTCATTGGGCAAAGGGCCGGGCTCGCGCATCTTGCGCTGCATCAGCACCAGGCCGACGCCGCCGGCGACGCAGAGCACGACGAGGAAGGATAGGAAGCCGGAAAACGCGGACAGCGCGCCTTCGCGCCGTTTCTTTTTCTTCGGCTCGGGCGGCGGGGGCGCGGCCTCCGGCTGCAGAGCCTCGCTGGGGCTCTTGAGGCTGCGCCGGCGCGCGAAAATGCCGCCGCGCGCCGCTGGCGCCGACGGGGTTTCCCGCTTGTCCGGTTCGAGATTGCTCATGGCTGGCGGTCCACCCGAATTTCGCGGCTCTTCAGCAAGCGACCGACACTAGCTCGCTTTATGGCCAAAAAAGGTCGGCTCAGTTCGGCGGACCGACGAAGATCAACGAGGCGTTGGTGCCGCCGAAGCCGAAGGAATTCGACAGGGCCGCGCGGATCTCGCGCTTGCGCGCGACATGCGGCACGAGGTCGATCGGCGTCTCGAAAGCGGGATTGTCGAGGTTGAGCGTCGGCGGCGCGATCTGGTCGCGGATCGCCAGGATCGAGAAGATCGCTTCCGCGGCGCCGGCGGCGCCGAGCAGATGGCCGATCGCCGACTTGGTCGAGGACATCGACGTCTTGGAGGCGGAATTGCCGAGCACACGCTCGACTGCCTGCAATTCGATGCCGTCTGCCATGGTCGAGGTGCCGTGGGCGTTGACGTAGTCGATATCGGCGACAGACAGGCCCGAGCGCTTCAGCGCGGCCGTCATGCAGCGATAGGCGCCGTCGCCGTCCTCGGAGGGCGCGGTAATGTGATAGGCGTCGCCGGACATGCCGTAACCGATCACTTCCGCGTAGATTTTCGCGCCGCGCGCCTGCGCATGCTCGAGCGATTCCAGCACGAGCGCACCGGCGCCCTCGCCCATGACGAAGCCGTCGCGGTCGCGATCATACGGGCGCGAGCCCTTGGAAGGAGCGTCGTTGAAGGAAGTACAGAGCGCCTTGCAGGCGGCGAAGCCCGCGATGCCGACACGGCAGATCGCCGATTCGGCGCCGCCGGCCACCATCACCTCGGCGTCGCCGAGCGCGATCAGCCGCGCCGCGTCGCCAATGGCGTGGGTGCCCGACGAACAGGCCGTGACGACCGCATGGTTGGGGCCCTTGAGGCCGTGCTCGATCGAGACGTAGCCCGAGGCGAGGTTGATCAGACGGCCAGGAATGAAAAAGGGCGAGACGCGGCGCGGGCCGCGCTCTTTCAGGAGCAGCGAGGTATCGGCGATGCCCGAGAGGCCGCCGATGCCCGAGCCGAACATCACGCCGGTCGAAATCTGTTGCTCGTAGGTCTCGGGCTTCCAGTTCGCGTCGCGCAGCGCCTCTGTGGAGGCGGCCATGGCGTAGAGAATGAAGTCGTCGACCTTGCGCTGCTCCTTGGGCTCCATCCACTGGTCGGGATTGAAGCTGCCGTTGGAGCCGTCGCCGCGCGGCACATGCGCGGCGATCTGACAGGGCAGATCGTCGATCTCGAAGCCCTGCATGCGGCCGAAGCCATTTTCGCCCGCGATCAGGCGCCGCCAGCTCGTCTCGACGCCCGCCCCCAGCGGGCTGATCAGGCCGAGGCCAGTGACAACGACCCTACGCATTGACGACATGTGCTAACGCCCGCTTTTGTTCTTCGAAAGGACGGAACGCCGCCGATCAGGCGGTCGTGGCCTTTTCGAGGAACTTCACGGCGTCGCCGACCGTCACGATGGTCTCGGCCGCATCGTCCGGGATTTCCACGCCGAACTCTTCCTCGAAAGCCATGACGAGCTCGACCGTGTCCAGCGAGTCGGCGCCCAGGTCCTCGATGAAGTTGGCGTTGTCCACGACCTTCTCGGCCTCGACGCCGAGGTGCTCGACGACGATCTTCTTCACGCGCTCGGCGACATCGCTCATGTTTTCAGTCCTTGTTTCAGTGACCATCAGGAGCGCTCAGGCCCCGGATTTGTAAAGCCGCAACGGATCCCGCCCGGCAAATTCCGCGCGTCGGATAACACACTTCCCGAAGCCTCGCCAGTAGTCTGGCGGCTGAGCCGCGGCTTGTCCAACGTATCTGTCGAAAAGGCCCAAGGGCCTCAGATCATTGCCATTCCGCCATTGACGTGGAGCGTCTGGCCAGTGACGTATTGCGCTTCCTGGCTCGCGAGGTAGACGGTCGCCGCAGCGATATCGGCGCCCTGCCCGAGCTTGCCGGCCGGCACCTGGCCGAGAATCGCTTCCTTCTGCTTGTCGTTCAGCGCGTCCGTCATCGGGCTTTCGATGAAGCCCGGCGCGATGCAATTGACCGTAATGCCGCGCGAGGCGACTTCCGCCGCCAGCGACTTCGACATGCCGATCATGCCGGCCTTGGAAGCCGCGTAATTGCCCTGGCCGGGATTGCCGGTGACGCCGACGATCGAAGTGATAGAGACGATGCGGCCCCAGCGGCGCTTCATCATGCCCTTCACGGCGGCGCGGGCGAGACGGAAGGTCGCGGTGAGGTTGACCGCGATCACCGTGTCCCAGTCCTCGTCTTTCATGCGCATGAACAGGCCGTCGCGGGTGAGGCCGGCGTTGTTCACGAGAATGTCGAGCTGGCCCATGGCGGCTTCGGCCGCGGGCACGAGTTTTTCGACGGCGTCCTTGTCAGAGAGATTGCAGGTGAGGACGTGCGTACGGCCGCCAAGCTCGCTGGCAAGTTTCTCCAGCGCTTCGGCTCGGGTGCCCGACAGCGCGACGGTCGCGCCCTGCGCATGCAACCCACGCGCGATGGCCGCGCCGATGCCGCCCGAGGCGCCTGTGACGAGGGCTGTCTTGCCGGTCAGGTCGAACATGAATTGGCTCCTCTCCAATTACCAAAGCCTCATCCTGAGGAGCGCCCGCAGGGCGCGTCTCGAAGGATGGCCACAATTGCCATGCTTCGAGACGCCCGCTTCGCGGGCTCCTCAGCATGAGGGCGTGTGTTTACGACGCCTTGTATGCCTCGACATCGGCCGGCGCGCCGACGCTCATGCCGGTCGCGCCGTCGGCGAGACGCTTCAATAGGCCCGTCAGCACCTTGCCGGCGCCGAGTTCGACGAAGCGGTCGCAGCCATTGGCGGCCATGTAGCCGACGCATTCGCGCCAGCGGACCGTGCCCGTCACCTGCCTGACGAGAAGATCGCGGATTTGCTGGGGATCGCTGACAGCGTTGGCCACGACATTGGCGACCACCGGTACTTTCGGCGCGACGATGTTGGTGGAGGCGAGCGCTTCCGCCATGGCGTCGGCGGCCGGCTGCATCAACGCGCAATGGAACGGCGCGGACACGGCGAGCAGCATGGCGCGCTTGGCGCCCTTGCCCTTGGCGATCTCGATGGCCTTGTCCACCGCGGCCTTGGAGCCCGACGCCACGACCTGCCCGCCGCCGTTGTCGTTGGCGATCTGGCAGACGCCGCCGGCCTCGGCCTGCGCTTCCGCCGCGACCGCGACGCCCGTCTCGTAGTCGAGGCCGAGCAGCGCGGCCATGGCGCCCTGCCCGACCGGCACGGCGGCCTGCATGGCCTTTCCACGCAAGCGAAGCAGACGCGCGGCGTCCGCCAGCGAAAAGGCGCCGGCGGCGGCGAGCGCGGAATATTCGCCGAGCGAGTGGCCGGCGACGAATTTGGCGTCGCGGGCGAGATCGAGCCCGGCTTCGGCCTCCAGCACGCGGGTCGCGGCGAGGCTGACGGCCATCAGCGCGGGCTGGGCGTTGGCGGTCAGAACGAGATCGACCTCTGGGCCCTCGAACATCAGGGCCGACAGCTTTTCGCCGAGCGCGGCGTCGACCTCATCGAACACGGCGCGGGCGGCGGGGAAACTGTCTGCGAGGGCTTTACCCATGCCCACGGCCTGCGAGCCCTGCCCCGGAAATACGAATGCCTTGGCCACGAACGCCTCCCTGAGTTTGGCGGCGTGAGTGGCGCAGGGGCGGAAACGAGTCAAGTCGGAGGCGCAAGCCCCGGCGCCACGATCGGGTCGCGTTTCGGCGGCTTGCGCAAGCGCGCGCCTATTTGACCAGACGCAGCCCGCTTCCCGAGGCGGACGCGCCGATCGCCGTAAAGACGGCCGTGAGAGAGGTCGCGTCAGTCGCGGTATAGGCGTAGTTGGTCTGGCTGGCGCACTGGCCGAGCAAGGTCTGCGCCGCCGCCTGCTGCGTCGTCGTCAGATATCCGGCGTGATTGAACATGACCGTGTAGATTTTCACGCCGGCCGCCTTGGCGTTGGCGCAAGCGGCCAGCAGCCGATTGTCCATCAGCTTGTTGAAGTCGCCATAGCCGTTCAGCTTGTTGGCGTTCCAGAGCCGCTGATCGCCGAGATAGCCATAGGCGGAATAGTCGGAAATGTTGCGGGTGATGATGGAGGCCGCATTGTTGCCGTTGTCGATCAGCTCGTTGACGCCATCCGTCATCAGCACGATGACCTTCTGGACGCCGGTCGTGCCGTAGGCCGCGCCATCATTGTAGGGCGCGTTGGGCGACAAGGTGCGCCAGGCCCACATCAGGCCTTCCGAAATGATCGTGCCGCCGCTCTGCCAGTACGACAGATTGTCGATCTTGGTGGTGACCGTGGACTTGTTGTTGGTGAGCCGCAGGACCGGGTCGGGACAGCCGGCGTTCGGACCATAGGTGTAGCCGGCGGCATCCGGCGTCTCACGAATGATCGCCGCCTTGGTCGCGCCGTCGTATTTCAGGAGCCAGCTTCCCGCGCCCCATTCGGCCACAGGCAAAGGCTCCCATCCCCAGGAGGCCGGAAGCTGCCCGTCCGCGAGATAATTGTTGTGGAAGCCCTGCGTCGCCGCCGAATAGGGCCCCGGCGCGACGGCCGCGTAATTATTGTAGGGCGAATAGTCTCCCTCGTCCGGCCAGAAGTAAGGCACGAACAGCGACAGCGGGTTCGAACTGGTTGGAGGCGTATCCGTCACGTCATAGTCGACGGTCGCCGGAAAGCTCCAGCCGTTGTTGGTGTTGAGCCAGGTCTGCTCGACTTTCGATATGCGGGCTTCGACGCAGCCTTTCCACGCGACCGGATTGCCGTTCTGATCACGCGTCCGCTTGAAGAGTTCGTACTGGCTGACGATCGTCGGCTGCTTGAACCAGTCACAGGCGCCGTTGTTCGGAAAGTTGGCGTCCAGCGCGTAGAAGCCCATCGGCAATTGATAGGTCCTGCCGGTGGCCGGCGACGTCCAGGATTGCATCGTGAGCGGCGCGACCGTGTTTGCCGTGACGTCTGCGGCATAGGCTGGCGTTACGCCGAACAACTCCTGAGCCATACGGCGGATCGGGGCTAGAATATCCAGAATGTCGCGCGCATCGCCGGTGCCGCCGGAACCGGCGCCGCCGCTCGAACCGCCGCCGCTGGACCCTCCCCAGTTCGGCGTGCATCCGGCGCCCTGGGTCACTTGCCAGTCGCGATACCATATGCCGTTGAACGGGTTGACCGCGGTCGTATCGACATAGTTGGCGACGCTCGCCGCGTCGGTCAGGCCCGGGTTCACAACCGCTACATAGGGAACGACGCTCACGCGCGCCGCGCCGCCGCCCGCGCCCATGACCGCGTCGACCAACGATTTCGCGGCGGCCTTCAGGTCGCCCATGTTGTTGGACATCGATCCGGTATTGTCGAGCGCGAGCGCGAGCTCCAGCGGCCTGGCCGCCGAGACGCCGCTCGTCGTCGCGCGGGACGTGACCGAGAAATTCAACCGGTCCAGTCCGATGAGCTTCTGGACCACGCTCGGCGCGTAGCCGGTGATCTTGACCTCATAAAGCCCAGTGGAGACGTCAGTCTCGACAGTCTGTAGCCCGAGAACGCTCGCGCGCGCGCCGAAGATGGCGTTCACGGCGCCCGCCGCGATCGCCTGGCGCTCGCTTTGCGACAGGTTCGCCTTGGACGCGGCCGCCAGAACCGCCGTGTCGGCGGCGGCCTGCGCCGCCACCTTGACGCTGTTCAGGCGGTTGAACTCGATCGCGCCGCCGACAGCGGCAAGTACAGGAATGATCGCAATGGACGCGAGCACGGCGACGGAACCGTCGTCTCGCCGAATAAATCTCTGAGTGGCCTTCGAAATTCGCTTCTTCATCCCTGCGATCCCAGCGATATCCTGAAAGGTCGACCTGGCCGGACGATCCTGCAGACGCTAGCAAGCGAACCTCTATATCGCGTGAAGCAGCATAGTTATCAGTCGCTTATCTCTTGGGAACATCAAACCGGAAACTGCTGGCGGAGCACGCGATTGACTTGTCGGCTGCCCGCTCCGAGATTGCGCCATGCCATTTATTTGCGACATCCCCGCCAAGCCCACCCAGCTCCAGGACGACGACGTCCTCCGGATCACCCGCTGGGATTTCGAGCCCGGCGCCGTCACCGGCATGCACCGGCACGGCTGGCCTTATTTCGTGGTCATGTTGACGGACGGCAATCTGCGCGCGGAGGTCGACGGCGTCGTGCAGGACAGGCCGATGACGGCGGGCACGACCTACTCACGACCGGCGGGCGTTGAGCACGACATCCAGAATGGCTCGGATCATCCCATCGCCTTCGTCGAGATCGAGGTGAAGCGGCCGGACCTGCTGGTGATGGACAAGGCATAGAGCCCAACGCCCGCGCTTGAATGTGACAGACCGAAGCCCACAATGGCCGCGACGATTCGTTTCAATCAGCGGCGGGCTTCTCGCGTTCCATGGCCATTCCCGGAAAATCCTGCGGCCCGTGCACGATGTGCTGTTCCGCGCTCGAGATCGATCATTTCAAGAAGCCGATGGGCGTGACCTGCCAGTTCTGCGTGAAGGGCGGCGGCTGCAATACCTATGCGACGCGCCCGCAGGTTTGCCGCGACTTCGAATGCGACTGGATGATGGAGCGCGACCTGCCCGCCACGCTGCGCCCCGACAAGGTCGGCACGATCCTGATGGAAGATCCCGACAACGAGGATTACCAGGCGGTCTGCGAGCCGACGAAGCCGATGGCCTGGCGCCATCCGCTGGTGTTCAAGCATCTCGTGGCGCAGGCGAAGGCCGGGCGCACCGTCATCGCCAAATCGGGCTTGCGCGCCTGGCGCATCTATCCGGACGGACATTTCTCCGAATGGTCGTGAAGTTTTCGGCGGCATGAGCAAGCTGCCCGAGCCCTGGCGCGTGACGGCTTCGCGCACGATCATCAAGGACAAGTGGATCGACCTGCGCGCCGACGATTGTCTGCGCGCGGACGGGCTCGAGATCAAGCCGTACTACGTTCTCGACTATCCCGACTGGGTGCAGGTGATCGCGATCGACGCCGACGAGAATCTCGTCGTCATCCGCCAGTACCGGCACGGCGCCGGGAGGTTGACGCTCGAAATTCCGTCGGGCTGCATCGACGCCTCCGACGCCGATCCGATCGCCGCGGCGGCGCGAGAACTGCGGGAGGAAACGGGTTACGCTGCGGAGCGCCTCACGCATGTCGGGACGATTTGCAACAATCCGGCGAACCAGACCAACAATATTTTCATCGTGCTCGCGGAGGGCGCGCGGCGCGTGGCCGAGCAATCGCTCGACGAGAGCGAGGAAATAGCCGTGGAGCTGATGCCGGTGGCGCAGGCGCGCGAGATCGCGCTCACCGGCGGCTTCGATCATTCCGCGCAGATCGCGTCGCTGCTGATCGCGCTGGAGAAGCGCGAGGCGCGACTCTAGTTACGCCGGCGCCAGTTCGTTCTCGAAACAGCCGATCGCCCGCTCGCCGAATTCGACGAGATAGACGATCGCGCTCGTCTCTTCCTGATGGCCGATCTTGATGATCTCGCCGAGCGCGCCTTCGGCCGCCAGCAGCGCCTCGGGCGCGACATCGGGGTAGGTTCCGTCGTTGACGAGATCGGCCCTCGCGCGCACCTGCTGGTTCAGCGCATATTTCGGTTCGCCCATGGCGGCCTCCTCAATGCGTCGTGCAGCAGGTCGCTTTGGGGTCGTGGAAGACGAGCTTCGTCTCGGCGACGCTGTCGATGAAATCGATGGTCACGCCGTCCAGCAATATGCGGCTCTCGGCCGGCACGAACAGGCGAAAGCCGTTGCGCTGGATCACGCCGTCGCCCGCTTCAGGCTCGACGCGCACGCTCATGTCCGCATTGAGGCCCGAACAACCGCCGGGGCTGACGGCGAGGCGGAAGCCCGCGCCCGGCCCGCCATCCGTCATCACCATCATGCGCATGAAACGTTCGGCCTTCGGCGTGATCTCGAAGCTCATCTGTCTCTCCGTGCGCGGGATGTCGCAAAGCCGACGCGTGTGTCGGATGAGCGCCCCGTCGGAAAGGGGTTCGCAATCGATATGCCAGACCGTCCGGATCGTTCGGCTGTTATCGCACTAGCCGGAGACGCGCCTGGATCGCATCGAAGATGCGGTTGAAGGCGAGGTCGATGTCGGCTTGATCGGTCGCGGCGAAATAATAGCCGGTCGAGGCGCAGGCCATCAGCGCGGGCTCGAGCTGATTCTGGATCGGCATGACCGTCTGCCGATAGGCGGATTCCGTCGGCATGGGAATGTATCTGGTGTTGAGCACCATCACCGTGACGCCCTGCCCTTTCAGCGTGTCGCACAGGCGCGCGTCGAATGGATGGAAGCCGCCGACGCGATCTCGGCGGCCCTGCACGCCATCGGTGACGATGATCGCGAACTTCTTCGGCGTCGAATAGCCGTCGCCTTGCGAGCCGACATCGCCGTTGAAGAGCGGCATGGCGCCCGAGAACGAGGTGTTGCCGCCAAGGCGATAGTTCTGGATGAACGTCCGAGCGGAGGCCAGATCGGTCGTCAGAGGCACTGCGCGCACGGGATTGTCGTCGAACGTGTCGATGGCGACGCGATACTGGTCGCGCGGTCCCTGGGTCGCGGCGATGCGGCCGATCATGGTCCCGACCGCGTTCTTGAGCACGTCGAGACGCGTGAGAATGCCGAGGTTCTGGGCGACCTGCAAATTGCTGATCCTCTGGCCGCCCTCGGGATCGTGGCAGGCGAAGGCGCAACCGACGGCGGCGCGCAGCTGGTCGCGGCCGGACGGCGTCGCGGCGAGCCCCATGGATGCGGAGGCGTCGAGCAGGAAATTCACGTCCATCTTGCGGCCGGTCTGTTTCGGGACAGCAGCCGTGGTCGTGGTGGCGATCCGCGTCACGCCGAAGAGCCCGCCGAAATTCGTCGCCGTCTCGGCGTTCACGGTCACGAATATGTTGTTGTTCACAGTGCGCAGCGACACGCTGGATATGCGCACGCCCGAACCCGACGGAAACGCCGCCGCGATAGCGTCTTGGGCCTTGCTTTGAAGAACGGAGTCCGATGCGCCCGATACATCGAGCCCGGCGGCGAGAACGGCCGCGTCGACCTGCGATTGCAGCTTGACCTTGGATGATGTGACCCGGGCGTAATCCGTCGCAACGCCGACCGCCATCACGGCCGGAAGCAGGAAGACGGAAAACAGAACTGCTACAGAACCGGAGCGATCCGTACCAAAACGAGACAGGTTGAACATGGCGTGGCCTCCATGCGCATTCCGGCGCAGGAGACGGGCCAATCGGGTTCAGATATGAAACGGGACAGGGGCGGCCCGCGCCCGACGAGGAATTCAGAGAGCCGCCCGCATCCGCGAACCCGATCGACCGAAGTTCGCGTCTTTGCGAGCGGTCTCATGACTTTCGGCGCCTCATCGGACGAACGTCGCTTGCCATATTGGCGCGCGCCGTATAGACAGCGCGCTTCGCGACGCTCCGGCCGGGGGCTGAACGGAGGCTGCAGTCCTGCAGAGGGGATTTCCCCGCCCTCCCGTGTTCCCGCCTTCGAAAATCCGTCGAGCCTTTCCCATGGGCTCGAAGGGCTCCGCGCCGGAGACGCGAGAAAAGGAAAGGCTAGCAGACATGGCTCTCTACGAGCACATCTATCTGGCTCGCCAGGACATTTCCGCCCAGCAGGTGGAAGCCCTGACCGAGCAGTTCAAGAAGGTCGTCACGGGTCTCGGCGGCTCGTTCGAAAAGACCGAATACTGGGGCGTGAAGTCCCTCGCCTACCGGATCAAGAAGAACCGCAAGGCGCATTTCTCGCTGTTCAACATCAACGCGCCGCATGCCGCGATCGCCGAGATGGAGCGTCAGATGGGCCTGTCGGAAGACGTCCTGCGCTTCATGACGCTGCGCGTCGAGGCGCTGGAGGAAGGCCCGTCCGCGATGATGCGCAAGCGTGACGACGACGGCGAGCGCGGCGACCGCCGTGGTCCGCGCGGCGATCGTGGCGACCGCCCGCAGGGCGAGCGCCGTCCGCGTCGTGAAGACGGCGCTTCCGAGGGAGGTCTCTGATGTCCGCTGGCGCCCGTCGTCCCTTCTTCCGCCGTCGCAAGACCTGCCCGTTCTCCGGCCCCAACGCGCCGAAGATCGACTACAAGGATACGCGTCTGCTCTCGCGCTACATTTCCGAGCGCGGCAAGATCGTGCCCTCGCGCATCACGGCTGTCTCGGCCAAGAAGCAGCGTGAACTCGCCCAGGCGATCAAGCGCGCGCGTTTCCTGGGCCTGCTGCCCTACGTGATCCGCTAAGAACTGGATCGCGAGCCTTCAGGCTCGCTTTGCTGCAATGACCGACCGCGAGCCTGAAAGGCTCGCGGTCGACTAGATCGGTCCGGCAAGCCTGCCGGGTTTGGCTGGGACAGGCGCATGACCTGCCCCTAACCGCTCGAAAGGCGGGACAGCTCGATATGACGGACACGAAGCTCAAGACATATGGCGCGTCTGCGCTGGTGGCTGTCGCCGCCGGTCTGGCGGCCGCGCTTCTGTTCGTGCTCGCCGCCCGCGCGTCCGCCGCGACGGTCGCGATCGGCTATTTCGCGCCCATGCCGCTGATGATCGCAGCACTGGGTTACGGCCTCTCGGTCGGAGCGGCTGCCGCCGCCGTCGGCGCGGCCTTCGTGGCGACGCTGTATCATCCCGCGCTCGGCCTGCTCTATCTGGCTTCCATCGGCGCCCCGGCCGTGCTGGTCGCCGCCGCCGCCCTGCTGGCGCCGACGCGCGCGGATCAGGGCGGTCGCGATTTTGCGCCGACGGCCGCCGTCCTGACCGCCGCTCTGGTCGCGGCGACGGCGATCGCCGGAGGGCTGGCCTTCTTCACCTGGCGCATGGGCGGGTTCGATGCGCTGCTGGCAAGCGCGGTCAAGGAAGGACGGCCGATCGTCGAGGCCATGCTGAAGGACGCCAAGGCGCCGGGCGCGATGGATGCCGAAAGGCTCACGCGCTTTCTGGTGATGGCCGCGCCGGTGGGCATCGCCGCCTCGCAGATCCTCAGCATGACGATCAACCTCTATCTGGCCGGCCGCGTCTCGCTCATATCAGGCAATCTGTCGCGCGCCTGGCCAGCGATCGCGGACGATCTCGCGATCCCGCGCATATTCGGCGCGCTTTTCGCCGCAGCGTTCGGTCTCGCCTTCGTCGGCGGCCTGGCGGGCGTCGTCGCCGCGATCGTCGCGGCGGTCTTCGGAATGGCATTCGCCCTGCAGGGCCTCGCCGTCGCCCATGTTCTCACGCGGGGGTCGAATCTGCGGCCCGCGTGGCTGTTTTCGCTCTATGGGCTGATCGTTCTTCTGCCGCCCTGGCCCTTCCTGTTTCTGGCGCTCGCCGGCCTTGCCGACGCCGCCTTCCACCTGCGGGCGCGCAAGCAGGCGTCCCGATCCACGAACTGAACCAACAAGGAGAACATCATGGAAATCATTCTGCTCGAACGCGTCGCCAAGCTCGGCCAGATGGGCGAAGTCGTGCGCGTGCGTGACGGTTTCGCGCGCAACTACCTGCTGCCGCGCGGCAAGGCGCTGCGCGCCACCGAAGCCAACAAGAAGCGCTTCGAGGGTGAGCGCGCCCAGCTCGAGGCCCGCAACCTCGAAGCCAAGGCCGAGGCCGACAAGGTCGGCGGCAAGCTCGACGGCAAGACTTTCGTCATCATCCGTCAGGCGGGCGAATCGGGCCAGCTCTACGGCTCCGTCTCCTCGCGCGATATCGCCGAGGCGATCACGGCGGGCGGCGTCAGCGTCGGCCGCCAGCAGGTCATCGCCCTGCATCCGATCAAGACGCTCGGCCTGCACGGCGTGCCGGTGCGCCTGCATCCGGAAGTCGAGGTCAGCGTCACGATCAACGTCGCCCGTTCGGCCGAAGAGGCCGAGCGTCAGGAGCGCGGCGAGAGCGTCACGACCCGCGAGGAGACGTCGATGGACGATCTCGGCCTCGAGGTCGGCGCCGCGCTGGCGGAGGCCGGCGGCGAGGACTGATCCTTCCCGCATTTCGAACGCAGAAGGCCGCGGCGATCCCGCGGCCTTTTTCTTTGACGCAGGCCTGCTGCGCTTCAGCCGCAGTCGACAACCGACGGGTCCATGTCACACTCGCGGCATGGCAGATTCCGCAGAAGGATCGCCGCGGGACAAAAGCCGCTTCCGTAACGCCGTCATCGGGGTGGGGATCGCGCAGCTCTACGCCTGGGGCGTGATCTACTATCCCTTTTCCGTCACGGGAAAGATGATCGCGGCCGACCTCGGCCTGTCGATCGAGGCCGCTTTCGCGGGCTATTCGTCCATGCTTCTGGTCGGCGCCATCTTCGCCCCATGGGTCGGGCGCGCGATCGACCGGCGCGGCGGAAGGCTCACGCTGTCGTTCGGCGTGCTGTGGGCTGCGGGCGCACTTGTGGTCGCCGCGATGGCGAAAGGTCCGACCGGCTTCTACTTCTCCTGTGCGCTGCTCGGCATCGGTTCGGCGCTGGTCCTGTATGACGCGGGCTTTGCCGCCCTGGTGCAGGTCGCGGGCCGTCAGGGCCGGCGCGCGATCACTTATGTCACCTTTCTCGGCGGTTTCGCCTCGACCGTCTTCTGGCCGATCACGGCCTTTCTCGCGGAGCGGCTGGGCTGGCGGACGACCTATCTCGTCTTCGCCGCTGGCATGATCGTCGTGTGCCTGCCGATCTATCTCGCGACGCTCGGACGCGCGCCGGAGCTGCGCGAGACCTCCGGCGGCGGGGACGCCGATGGCCATCCCGACGACGAGACGCCGCTGGAAGGCCCCGCGCGCCGCAGCGCCTTCATCGGCTTCGCCACCGCGATCGCGGCGCATCAGCTCGTAATCGCCGGCCTCCTGATCCACATGATCGACGCCGTGCGGCAGGCTGGTCTGACCGGCGAACAAGCCATCCTTGTCGGCATGGCCTTCGGACCTGGGCAGGTGCTCGCGCGCTTCGCCGAGATGATCTGGGGCGCTCGCTTCCCCGCCGTCGTCGGCGGGCGCATCTCTGTGATCCTGCTGCCGCCCGCCCTGCTCTTCCTGCTGTCGGGCTCGATGAACCTTTTCCTCGCCCTCTGCTTCTCGGCCGCGCTCGGCATGTCCAATGGACTGATGACGATTGCGCGCGGCACGGTCGCGCTCGCATTGTTCGGCCGGCACGGCTATGGCGCGATCATCGGCGATCTCGCACTCGCCAGCCTTTTTTCACGCGCAGCCGGGCCGCTGGTTCTGGCCTATGGGCTGGAGCGCTGGGGCTTGAGCCTGTCGGCGCTAGCCTGCATCGCTTGCGCTTTGGTCGGCGTCGTGGCGATGGAATTCGTCGCGCGCATCGCGGCTTCGCAAAGGCAAGAGCGGCGCGCAAGAATCGCCTAAAATTTTTCGTAGTTTGTGGACAGCGGGCGAATCGGAGATTCTCTGCTGACGTAATGAGCGCGGGGTGGCACAAAGACGCCCGACCGCCGCCTCCTCGCGTGTCGCACGCCAAAATCGCCAGCACCGAAAAGAGCCTGCCTTGGCCGCCATCGAGCAATTGTCCGACCGTCGCCTCGTCGTCGCCCAGCCCGAAGGCGGGATGCGCACGCCGCCGCACAACATCGAGGCGGAACAGGCGCTGCTCGGCGCCATTCTTGTCAACAACGACGCCTTCGATCGCGTCTCCGACTTTCTCAAGGCCGAGCATTTCTCGGAAGACCTGCACCGGCGCGTCTACGAGGTTCTGAGTCAGCTCATTCGCGCGGGCAAGGTGGCCACGGTGGTCACGCTCAAGACCTATCTGGCCGACGCCGATCTCGGCGGCCTGACGGTGAGCCAGTATCTCGCCCGGCTCGCGGCGGAAGCCACCACGATCATCAACGCCGAGGATTACGGCCGCACGATCCACGATCTCTCGGTCAGGCGCGACCTCATCGTCATCGGCGGCGACATCGTCAACACGGCCTATGACGCGCCGATCGATTCCGCGCCGCGCCAGCAGATCGAGGAGGCCGAGCGCAAGCTCTACTCCATCGCGGAAACCGGCCGCTACGACGGCGGCTTCCAGACCTTCGGCTCCGCCATCACCACCGCGCTCGACATGGCGGCGGCCGCCTATCAGCGCGACGGCCATCTCTCGGGTCTGTCGACGGGGCTGGCCGATCTCGACCACAAGATGGGCGGCTTGCAGGCGTCCGACCTGATCGTGCTCGCCGGCCGCCCCGGCATGGGCAAGACGGCGCTCGCTACAAACATCGCCTTCAATGTCGCCAAGGCCTATCGCGCGGAAGTGCAGCCGGACGGACACAACAAGACGATCGACGGCGGGGTCGTCGGCTTCTTCTCGCTGGAAATGTCGGCGGAGCAGCTCGCGACCCGTATCATCGCCGAGCAGTCGGGCGTGCCCTCCTACAAGATCCGCCGCGGCTCGATCACGGAGGACGATTTTCGCGCGATCTCGGAAGCCGCGCACGAGATGCAGCGCGCGCCGCTGTTCATCGACCAGACCGGCGGCATTTCCATCGCGCAGCTCACGGCGCGCGCGCGACGGCTGAAGCGCCAGCGCGGGCTCGACCTGCTGATCGTCGACTACATCCAGCTCTTGTCGGGCTCGAAGTCGCGCGGCGACAATCGCGTTCAGGAAGTGACGGAAATCACGACCGGCCTGAAGGCGCTCGCCAAGGAACTCGCCGTGCCGATCATCGCCCTGTCGCAGCTCTCGCGTCAGGTCGAAGCGCGCGACGACAAGCGGCCGCAGCTCTCGGATCTGCGCGAATCCGGCTCGATCGAGCAGGACGCCGACGTCGTGATGTTCGTCTATCGCGAGGAATATTACCTCAAGAACAAGGAGCCGCGCGAAGGCACGCCGGAGCATGCGACCTGGATGAGCGAGATGGAACGCGCGCACGGACGGGCCGAATGCATCATCGGCAAACAGCGCCACGGTCCCACTGGCACGGTCGCGCTCGCGTTCGAGGACGAGGTCACGCGCTTCTCGAATCTGGTCGAGAGCGACCATATGCCCGTGCCGATGTAACCTTACGGCGGGCTTGCGGGTGGCCGCGCGGGGCCATTCCGCGCTAGAAGCCGTTCGATGACCGCAGCCGCCACCCTGACCATCGACCTTCGCGCCCTGCGCGAAAACTGGCGCAAGCTGGCCGATAGGGTCGCGCCGGCCGAATGCGCGGCTGTCGTGAAGGCCGACGGCTATGGCTGCGGGCTGGAGCGCGTCGTCGGCGCGCTTTCGGCCGAGCGATGCCGGACCTTTTTCGTCGCCCGCCTCTCCGAAGGTTTTCGCGCCCGCACGACGGCGCCGGAGGCGGCGATCTATGTGCTGGATGGACTTTTGCCGGGCGCCGGCGCGGAAATGCGGCAAGCCGGCCTGCGGCCGGCGCTCGGCTCGCTGCCCGAGATCGCCGAATGGGCGGCCGGCGGCGGCGGGCCGGCGGCGCTGCATTTCGACACCGGCATGAACCGGCTCGGGCTGTCGCTCGACGATGCCGATGCGGCCCTCGCCACACTCGGGCGCGCGCCCGAGCTGATCATGAGCCATTTCGCCTCGTCTGAGGATCTGGTCTCGCCGGACAACGCCGCCCAGATCGAGCGCTTCGCGCGACTTCGCGAATTGATTCCGAATGTTCCCGCATCTCTCTGCAATTCCTCCGGAATTTTCCTTCCGGATCATCCGTGGCATGATCTCGAGCGGCCGGGCTACGCGCTCTACGGCGGCAATCCCACGCCCGGCCGGCCGAACCCGATGCGCGCCGTCGTGACCCTCGAGGCGCCGATCCTGCAAACCCGTCGCGTCGAGGCCGGCGCCCATGTCGGTTATAACGGCCAGTGGACGGCAAAGCGGCCGACCCTGCTGGCGGTCATCCCGATCGGTTACGCCGACGGCATTCCGCGCAGCGCCATGGGCGTGGACGCCAAGCCCGGCCCCGATGTCGCCATATCCGGCGTGCGCTGCCCGATCGTCGGGCGCGTCTCGATGGACCTGATCTGCATCGACGCCACGGACGCCCCGCCTGAGGCGGTTTTGCGAGGCGCGCCAGTCGAAATTCTGGGCGCCACCATCAGTATCGACGAATTCGGCGAGCGCGCCGGCACGATCGGCTACGAGATTCTGACCAGCCTCGGGCGCCGCTATCGGCGCATCTATCGGGACTGAGCCTTGGCTTTGGCCAGACTATTGTCATGAATCGGTGAACATGGTCCGGTCCATGCAAGAGCGCGGCATCGGAACTCTGACGCGCAAGAATGGGGACGCATGAGCGCGCTTTTTATCGGACACACCTACATCGACGTGACCATGGCGACCGACTATATGCCGGTCGGCGACGACAAGTCGGTCGCCCGGGACTATGCGGTTTCCTTCGGCGGCAACGCCGTCTCGGCAGCCTTCGCCTGCGCGAGGCTCACTGGCAAGGCCGACCTGATCGCGCCGGTGGCCGACGACTGGCTCGGCCACATGTTCACGCATATGGCGGCAACCTACCGGGTGCGCCTGCATCCGCGGAAGGTGAAGCGCTCCTCGCTGTCCTTCATCCTGCCGAAGGACGGCAAGCGCGCCATTCTTCGCGCGCGCGACGACACCTATCTCGAGGACTTTCCGAGGCTGGACGTCTCGCACCTCAAGGCGCTGCATCTCGACGGGCACATGGCCGACGCCGCCATCCACTACGCGAAGGTCGCGCGCGAAAAAGGCGTCCTGACCTCACTCGACGGCGGCGGCCTGCGCGCCAATACCGAGGAATTGCTCGGCTATATCGACGTCGCGGTGGTCGCGGAGCGCCTGTGCGAGCAGATGAATCTCAGCGAGGAGGGAATGCTCGACTATCTGAAGTCGCGCGGCTGCAAGATCGGCGGCGTTACGTCAGGCGAAAAGGGCATGCTCTGGTACGACGAACAGGGCGTGGTCCAGCGCCTGAAGTCCCTGCCCGTGCCGCCCGAGAAGGTGATCGACACGTCCGGCGCCGGCGACATTTTCCACGGCGCCTATGTCGCATCCTACGTCGAGCGGCCTGACGCGCCCTGGGTGGATCATTTCCGCTTCGCGCGGGCGGCGTCCGCCCACAAGATCCAGCATCTCGGCAACGAAGCGGGATTGCCGACGCAGGCGGACATCGAAAAGGCGCAAGCGGACTATCCGGTGGCGGGCTGACGCAATCTTGGGAGCTGGGCCTTGTCGCCAATTCGCTTGATCACCGGGGCCGCACTTGCCGGCCTCCTCGTCTGCACGCCGGCGCGCGCCGAGGATTTTGCCCTCGACGACGTCACGATTGCGGCGCCGTTGGGGACTTACAGCGCGAAGCGCATCGAGATTTCAGGCTCGCCGCTCACCCGCGACGCCGCCCAAAAGCTTCTGTCCGCCGCGACGCCTGGTTCGGGCGCGGAAAAATTCGCGCAGATCGACGCCGCGCGCATCTTCATCCCCGAACTGACCTCGCGCTCGCAGGCGCAGGACCTCGAGCAGACGACCGTCTATCGCGATGTCGCTTTCGCCAAGGTGGCCAAGGGCGTGGCGGACACGATCGATGTCGCAGGCGCCGAAATCACGGCCCGGCGCGCCGGCGTCGCCAATCGCGGTCGACTCGGCGCGATCCATGCCGAGGGCGTCGATTTCCCGGCGCTGTTGCGCATCGCGACCGCGTCGCGCGTGGGTTCGGCCGAGGCCAAGAAGGTCACGACGCGCAAAATGACGATCGCCGGCACGGAGATCGAGATCGACGGCGGCGGCAAGCTCACCGTCGGCGCGATCGAGGGCGCGGATTTCGGCGGGCGACCGCTGGCCGCGCCGCTGGCCAGCCTCGCCGAGGCCGCGCCGCGCCCCGGCAGCGGCGACCCGAGCCCGGCGGCGCGGCGCGCGCTTGCCGCGATGGCGGTCGATATTCTGACCAGCCTCGACGTCGGCGCGCTCGACATGCGCGACATCGTGATGACGACGCCCGGCGCTGACGCCGCCAGGCCGGAGACGGTGCGTTTCAGGCATATCGCCCTGTCGCGCTTGATCGACGGGCGCATCGGGCGTTTCACGCTGGAGGGCGTCGATGCCGGCAAGGAGGATTCGAAGCTCGCGATCGAGCGGATCGAGATCGCCGGGCTGGACATGGCGCCCGCGCTCGCCGCGGCGGCAGCGGCCGAGCCAAAACCCGTGGCCCCGCGTTTCGAGCGGCTGGAGGTCGCGGGCCTCGGCATGACCATTCCCGAAGGACCGGTCTCGCTCGGACGCCTCGTGATCGAGGCGCGCGACTGGCTCGAGGTCGCGCCGACGAAGCTTTCGGCTCGGATCGAGAGAGCCGTCGTTTCGCTTGCCGGCGCGGGCGCCCGGCGTGACGCCTTCCTGGCCAGCCTGGGCTACGACAAGGTCGACTTTTCCGGCGCGCTGGAGGCGAAATACGACGCGCAGAAGAACGAATTGTCGGTCGACAGGATCGAGGCCGAGGGCGCAGGCGTCGGCGCGGCGCGCGCCTCCCTCATGCTGTCGAGGGTGCCGAAAGCGATATTCTCGGGCGACATTCAGACGGCGCAGCTCGCGCTGGCGGCCATCACCTTCTGGCGCGCGGACATCGGTGTGACGGATCGCGGCTTTCTCCAGCGCTACGTGTCCGCGCGCGCAAAGGAGGACGGCAAGACCGAAGCGCAGATTCGCGGCGAGATCGCGATGATGGGCATGGCCATGACGCGCGCGCTGTTTTCGGCGCAGGCCGGCGCCAACCCCGCCGTCGAGACCGTCGCCAACGCCGTATCCGCCTTCGCCAAGGGCGCGCCCAACCTCGATATCCGCGCCTATGCCCCCGACGGTCTCGGCCTGATCGACCTGACGCTTGCGGCGCAGATGGGCTCGCTGGCCGACCGCCTGAAGATTGACGCAAAGGCGCATTAAGCGTGAACGCATCCGACCGACGCCTTCATGTGGCGCGGCGGCGATCGTTAGGCCAGCCTGCCGCGCGACAGTTCAACACGAGGCGCACTTTCCGCCGCGCCGACGACCCAGAGGACAGACCATGAAGAAGACGATCGGAGCCGCCGCACTTTTCGCCCTGGCCAGCGTCGCTCCGGCGTCCGCGCAGGACGGCGGGTTGCTCGGCGGCCTGCTCGGCGCCGGCGCGGGCGCGGCCATCGGCGGCGCGGTCGGCGGCAGCGCGGGCGCGGCGATCGCGGGCGGCATCATCGGCGGGGCGACGGGGGCCATCATCGGCCAGCAGGCAGAGCGCCGCGGCCGTTATTATTATTACGATTCCGGCTGTTACGTGCGCGTGGCGCGCGGACGCTACCGGATGGTTTCCGCCCGCTACTGCTACTGAGCGTGACGAACGGCACAGCGCCGTTCGATCCTGTGCCGCATGGAGCCGGGCGGAGGTTCGGTTCCATGCGCAAACCATTGAATGTCGTTTTGTTGGTCGCCGCGCTCGTTGCAGCCAGCACTGTTTCGCGGGCGCAGACACTTTCGTCCTCGCCCGTCGGCTCGACCTTTGTCGTGACCGGATCGCAGAAGGCGCCCTGGGCGCAGGATTCGTTCGGCGACGAGAGCGCGGGATCGCGGGCATTGCAGGGCAAAAGGATTACGTTCGGGGCCCAGGCCATTTCCGGCCCGCAGCCGATGGCCTGCAGGAAGCCGAATTACGAACGCGTCGCGGTCGAACCGGACGGCCTGTTCCAGGGCGGGCTGAAGGCGCCCGCGAAGGACGCCGTCGCGCTCGGTTTTGCGCCCGGCAAGGTTTCCTCGCTGCTGACGGGCTGCGAGGTCGACTATCATTTTCTCGACGCCGACCACGCGCTGTTTGCGCTGGACAACCGGATCTACCGGATCGAGCGCGCGAAGCGGCGCTAAACGTCGGCCCCGCCGACTCCCCTGCACGGGGGGCTTGGCGCCGTCGAAAAGATGTCAGCTGTCATTGCGAGCGAAGCGAAGCAATCCAGAGCCACGGCCTGGCTCTGGATTGCTTCGTCACTTCGTTCCTCGCAAAGACGGGGCCGGAAAGGCTAGGCCTTCTCCGGCGGGTTCAGCCTTATGTGCAACTCGCGCAGCTGCTTGTTGCTGGCGTCCGACGGCGCGCCCATCAGCAGGTCCTCGGCGCGCTGGTTCATGGGGAACAAGGCAACCTCGCGCAGATTCTGCTCGCCCGCCAGCAGCATGATGATGCGGTCGACGCCCGCCGCCATGCCGCCGTGCGGCGGGGCGCCGTAGTGGAAAGCCCGGAACATGCCGCCGAAGCGCTCTTCCACGGTCTCGCGGCCGTAGCCCGCGATCTCGAACGCCTTCACCATGGCTTCCGGCCGGTGGTTGCGGATGCCGCCGGAGGCCAGCTCGTAGCCGTTGCAGGCGACGTCGTACTGGAAAGCCTTGATGGTCAGCGGGTCCTGCCCGTTCAGCGCATCGAGCCCGCCCTGCGGCATCGAGAACGGATTGTGCGAGAAGTCGACCTTCTTCTCGTCCTCGTTCCACTCGTACATCGGGAAGTCGACGATCCACGCGAATTCAAAGCGCGTCTCATCGATGAGCTTCAGCTCCTGCCCGAGCTTGGTGCGCGCCGAGCCTGCAAACTTCACAAAGATCGCAGGGTCCCCCGCGACGAAAAAGGCCGCGTCCCCTGCCGTCAGCCCGAGCTGCGTGCGAATAGCCTCGGCGCGCTCCGGGCCAATGTTGTTGGCGAGCGGGCCGCGCGCGCCGACGCCTGATGCCCCCGGCTGTTCCTTCTGGACCGTCTCGTCCTTGGCGCGGTCGAAGAACAGGATGTAGCCTAGCCCCGGCTGGCCTTCGCTCTGCGCCCAAGAGTTCATTCGGTCCGCAAAGGTGCGCTGGCCGCCGCCCGGCGCCGGGATCGCCCAGACCCGGTTCTTTTCCTGCTCGAGCAGGCGCGCGAAAACCTTGAAGTTCGAGCCGCGGAAATGCTCGGACACGTCCTGCATGATCAGCGGATTGCGCAGGTCCGGCTTGTCGGAGCCGTATTTCGCCATCGATTCCGCATAGGGAATGCGGGCCCACGGGCTCGGCGTCACCTTGTCGTCGCCGGCGAATTCCGCGAACACGCCGCGCATCACCGGCTCCATGGCCGCGAAAATGTCCTCCTGCTCGACGAAGCTCATCTCGATGTCGAGCTGGTAGAATTCACCCGGAAGGCGGTCGGCGCGCGGGTCCTCGTCGCGGAAACACGGCGCGATCTGGAAGTAGCGGTCGAAGCCCGCCATCATCAGGAGCTGCTTGTACTGCTGCGGCGCCTGCGGCAGGGCGTAGAATTTGCCGGGATGGATGCGCGAGGGCACGAGAAAGTCGCGCGCGCCTTCAGGGCTCGAGGCGGTGAGGATCGGCGTCTGGAACTCGTTGAAGCCGCCCTCCTTCATGCGCCGGCGCAGACTGTCGATCACCTTGCCGCGCAACATGATGTTGCGGTGGAGCTTTTCCTTGCGCAGGTCCAGGAAACGGTACTTCAGGCGCGTTTCCTCGGGGAATTGCGTGTCGCCGAACACCTGCAGCGGCAGTTCGGCCGCCGGCCCCAGAACCTCGGCCTCGGTGACGTAGAGCTCGACCGCGCCTGTGGGCATGTCGGCATTCTCGGTGCCGTCAGGGCGGATGCGCACCTTGCCGTCGAGGCGCACGACCCATTCGGACCTGAAGGTCTCGACCAGCCTGAAGGCCGGCGAATCCGGGTCCGCCACGCATTGCGTTATGCCGTAATGGTCGCGCAGGTCGATGAACAGCACGCCGCCATGGTCGCGGATGCGGTGGCACCAGCCGGACAGCCGGGCCGTCTGGCCGGCGTCCGCGGCGCGAAGATCGCCGCAGGTGTGGGAACGATAGCGGTGCATGGGCCTGCCTGTGGGAGGAATTTGTTGCGGCAGGGTTTAGGCGGGAGGGGGCGGGGATGCAAGGTGTGGGCGGGCGATTTGTGAATATCCGGGAGCGCTACCTTTTCTCGCAGTACTTTACTTATTGCATGATTTAGATAAGCATGATGCGACACTATGTTTCGGAAAAGACATGAGCGAAGCACCTTTATTCGAATCAGCAGAACACCAGAAAAACACCGCTGGTCTCGCGAAGTCGATCGATGAACGATTTTCTCAAGAACTGATAGTGGCACTTGTCGGCCCTGTCGGCTCCGGAGTTTCAAGTGCAGCAGGCTTTATTCGTGATATTCTTGAGCAAACTTTCAAATATAAGGTGTGCCCGACGATTAGACCAAGTGATATTATAAAGGCGGAAGCTCATCGTGTAGGTATTACGATTTCAACAACCTTGCCACTCGATCGATACGTTTCTGTAATGCAAGATGCCGGAAATAGGCTTCGGGAGCGGTTCGGTGCCGATTACTTGGCTGAGAAGGCTGTTGAAAGAATTTACAAATTTAGGAGGGAGAACGGCGGAATTGCGAAAAACGGAGTTCTGCTTCGCGGTCGGCGAGCGTATATTATTGATTCATTGAAAAATACAGAAGAACTGAATCTATTACGTCATATATATGGGGATACACTGTGTGTAATCGGCGTCTTTGCACCGGATTTGATGAGGCGGGAAAGATTGATAAATGGCGGCGCATCTAAGGACGCTGTCGATAATATAATGGACCGTGACAAAGGCGAAATTCTTACATTCGGTCAGAAAACACGAAAATTGTTTGTCGACTCTGATTTTTTTGCATGCAATGATCGAAAGCAAACGTTTTTGCTTAACAACCTTACTCGTTTCTTCGAGATAATCTTCAATACAAAAATTCACACTCCTACCAGATCTGAATCTGCGATGTACGAAGCGGTGGCAGCGTCCGCAAATTCAGCCTGCATGTCCAGGCAGGTGGGAGCGGCAATTATTTCCAGTGACGGAGAACTTATCTCCGTGGGCTGGAATGATGTTCCTAAATTTGGCGGCGGTCTTTACGCCGAAGATGATCAATTTCACGTCGACCACGAAGGGAAAGAACAAGATCGAGACCACAGATGCTTCAAATGGGGTAAATGCGTGTGCTCAAACGAAACTCGTAGAAACGATATTCTGCAAGGAATCGTGGACAGAATTAACACGTCGAAGATGTTGAAAAAGCGCATTTCTCAACAAGAAATACGATCGCTGCTTGCTGGAACGGAAATTGATTCGTTGATCGAATTTTCAAGATCGATTCACGCAGAAATGGAAGCGATTCTGTCGGTGGCGCGTGAAGGACGGCATTCACTGGTAGGTGCGACACTTTATACGAATACTTATCCTTGCCACAACTGCGCAAGGCACATTGTCGCGGCAGGAATCAAGAATGTCTATTATATACAGCCCTACGACAAAAGTCTTGCGACAACTTTGCACTATGACTCCATAACCGAATCACCCAATGATGATTCCCGGGTCGAGTTTAGGCAGTTCGAAGGGGTCGCACCTAGTCGGTACCTGAGACTGTTCAAGCCCGATACGGACCGTAAGAAGCCAGGCGGAGCCAAAGTGGTGATTTCTCCGGACACAGCTTCCCCTCTGCTGCGCGTTCCTTTAGACTCCCTTAAAGAGTATGAAACAAAAACAATCGCGGAGCTTTCGTCCAAGGAATCCGAAAGCGAACTGCGTCGTGGAGGGAGAGCGAACGATGACTAAGGTCGAAAACGACGCTGCTCGCCAATTGTCGCTGCAGCTAGGTGATGCCGATCGATCATCTCACTTTGGTATCGCGCATCTGCGCCATGGAACCAATGTTAGGGTATTTGTCGACGCTTCGACCCAAGCGATCCGCCGGGAAGCGCGTGAACACGTCATTAAATCCGGCATTTTTGCCCTTTCTGACGGGCCATCTCCTAAGCGGTAGCCGCATGTCGTGTCCGGACGCCGCAGTCCAAATTATTCGCTGAATGAGTTAGTGTATGCGCAGTTGGAACGCCTGCGCCAAGATGGCGGCTGCGTACTCTAGCTGCCGTTGGCGGGAGACTCTTTTACGCATCCCCACTGCTGTCGCTCGATCTGCTCCCCAAACAACCCGCCCAGCAACGTGCCGACCGCGCTCGCGCGGGACGAATTCGACCTACTTGTCCTGCAGGTAGCGGCCGATTTCCTCCGCCAGTTCACAATCGGCAGGAATTGCAGCGCGATGCGGAAGGCACAGGTGAGGTCGCCGCCGGCCCCTCATCCGACTCTTGCTTCGCAAGGCCCACCTTCTGCCGCCTGCAGGCGAAGGGGGCGCGCCACCTACCCCGTAGCCAAAATCGCCCCTACGATGCGTTCAACCAAAAATCCGGAGGAAAGATGGACGCCGCCGTCGCCGCGCCCGATGCGCAGTCGATCCCGCTCGAAAAAATCGACGTCAGCGATCCCGCGCTGTTTCGCGAGGACAGGATCGGCGCCTATTTCGCGCGCCTGCGGCGCGAGGACCCCGTGCATTATTGCGCGGAGTCGCGCTGGGGGCCCTACTGGTCGATCACCAAGTTCGACGACATCATGCAGGTCGACACCAACCACGCGGTGTTTTCCTCGGATTCGAAATACGGCGGGGTTTCGCTCGAGGATCGCGCGCGGCGCAATTTCATCTCCATGGACCCGCCGCGCCACGACGAGCAACGCCGGGCGATCAGTCCGATCGTGGCGCAGCCGAATTTGCGCAATTTCGAAATCCTGATCCGCGAGCGCACGGCCGACGTGCTCGACGCTCTGCCTGTTGGTACGGAATTCGACTGGGTGTCGAAGGTCTCGATCGATCTCACGACCAAGATGCTGGCGACGCTGTTCGGCTTTCCCTACGAGGACCGCAGCCTGCTGACGCAATGGTCCGATATTTCCGTCGTCACGCCGTTCGAAACGGACGCTGCGCGCAGCGAGGCGCTGCAGCCGTGCTTTGCCTATTTCACGCGGCTGCTGGAGCAGCGCCTGCAGGAGCCGCCGAAGGCCGACCTGATTTCCATGCTCGCGCATTCCGACGGCACGCGCAGCATGGAGCGCGCGGAATTCTACGGCAACATTTTGCTGCTGATCGTCGGCGGCAACGACACGACGCGCAACACGATGTCGGCGAGCGTGTTGGCCCTGCACGAGAACCCCAACGAATTCGACAAGCTGTGCAACAGGCAGGAACTCATTCCGAGCATGGTGTCCGAGACGATCCGCTGGCAGACGCCGCTGACGCACATGCGCCGCACCGCGGTCGCCGACGTGGACATGCGCGGCAAGCGCATCCGCAAGGGAGACAAGGTCGCGATGTGGTACCTCTCCGGCAATTTCGACGAGGAGGCGATCGAGAAGGCGGATCGCTACATCATCGATCGGCCGAACGTGCGCCGCCACCTGTCGTTCGGCTTCGGCGTGCATCGCTGCGTCGGCAACCGGCTGGCGGAACTGCAGCTGCGGATACTGTGGGAAGAGATGTTCAAGCGGAAGATGCGCGTCGAGGTCGTCGGCGCGCCGGTGCGCACGAATTCGAACGTCGTGCATGGATTTGAGGCGCTGCCTGTGCGGGTCGTGCAGTAGGCGGCGCCGTTTCGGGATGGATGTTTACGTCTGCACATCCTCCCCGCGCGCATAGCGCAGCGCGTTCTGGAAATACCATTCCGCATTCCCCCTGTTCGCCTCGCCGCTGTCGCGCGTCTTCACTACCTTCGCCGGCACGCCCGCGATGATGGAATTGTCCGGGAAGACCGCGCCTTCGGTGACGATGGAATGGCCGGCGACGATGCAATTGTTGCCGATCACGGCGCCGTCCATGATCGTGGCGTTGATGCCGATCAGGCAATTGTCGCCGATCGTGCAGCCATGGATCGTCACGTGATGAGTGATCGAGCAATTCTTGCCCACGATCGTCGGCGTGGAGCCGCCGACGTGGACCATCACGAAATCCTGGATGTTGGTCTTCTCGCCGATGACGATCTCGTGCATTTCCGCGCGCATGACGACATAGGGCCAGATCGAGACGTCCTTCTGCAGCGTGACCTTGCCGTAGATGTAGGCGGTCTCGTGGACGAAGGCGGGGTCGTTCAGTTTCACGTGCTTGCCGATATGCGCCATGGGCGTGTGGTCCTCAGTTGTGGTCGCGCGATTTAAGACGAGCGGGCGCGCGGGTACAAACTGCAATGTCGGGCTTGCGGCGCCGCCAGATTGCGTGGCTTCTCCTTGCGGCCGTGCATCGCCATATTCGCCGCAACGAGCAGGCGATGTCGCCTGCTGGAGCATCTCCGAAATGAGAAAGATCGTCAGCATCACGCCGCCGCCGTCAGGCCATTGGGTCGGCGACGGCTTTCCTGTCCGCTCCCTGTTCTCGCCAGATAGCCATGGCGATGCGGTGAGCCCGTTCCTGCTGCTCGACTACGGCGGCCCCGTGGAATTCGAACCGACGACGAAACAGCGCGGCGTGGGCGTGCATCCGCATCGCGGCTTCGAGACCGTCACCATCGTCTACGACGGCGCGGTCGCGCATCGCGATTCCACCGGGGCCGGCGGCGAAATCGGGCCTGGCGACGTGCAGTGGATGACGGCGGCGTCAGGCATATTGCACGAGGAGTTTCACGCGCCGGCTTTCGCAAAATCTGGCGGGCGGTTCGAGATGGCGCAGCTCTGGGTCAACCTGCCGGCCAGGCACAAGATGGCTGCGCCGGGCTATCAGAGCATTCTGGCGAGCGACATTCCCACCGTCGCCCTGCCCGACGGCGCGGGCAGCGTGCGCGTGATCGCCGGCGCCTATGAGGGGCATATGGGCCCTGCCCGGACCTTCACGCCGATCGACGTGTGGGACGTGCGGCTGAAGGCGGGAAAGCGCGCGCGACTGAACCTGCCCGGGGGACATACGCTCAACCTCGCGGTCTTCGCCGGCCCGGTGAGATCAACGGCGACGTCACGGCCGACATGGCGCAATTCGTCACCTTCTCGCGCGAGGGCGGCGAGGTGGCGCTCGAGGCCGGGGCCGACGCCAAGATCCTGCTGCTGTCGGGCGCGCCGATCGCGGAGCCGGTCGCCGCCTATGGCCCGTTCGTGATGAACACAGAGGCCGAGATCCGCCAGGCTTTCGCGGATTTCCACGCAGGACGCTTCGGCGCCATGGCCTGAGCGGATCGGCGCCTGTAGGCTCGGGACTTCCCATGGAGACGGGGATTCCCATGCCTGCCGGCGCCGATACGCACCCTTTCGAACGCAGCCATTCCATCGTCATCGCCGCGTCGGCGGAGGCCGTGTTCGACTACGTCACCAACCCGAAGACATGGCCGCAGTGGATCGCCTCGTCGCACGAGCTTGCCTGCGATGACAGGCCGATGCGCTATGGCGATACGTTCCACGAATACTGGAGCACGCGCTCCGGGCCGGTCGAACTGGACTGGCTGGTGATCGCCTGCGACGCGCCATGGCTGTGGAACGGGTTGACGGGGACGGAGTTCACCGGGCCGATCATCGTCGAATACCGCTGCGATAGTGTAGACGGCGGCGTGAAATTCACGCGCACGTTGCGCAATCCCGCGCGGCCGAAGCCGCCGACGCCGGAGATGGTCGCGCGCATCGACGCGGAAGCCGATGCCGCGCTGGCGGCGATCAGGCGCAACGTCGAGTCGATGTAGGGACACGCCGCAAGGCCGCCTGCGAGAACCGGGACCGCCGGCCTCCGGCCGGCATCCTTTCTCTCGCCCCGAATCCGTGCGATACGCGCGGCCCCTCCCCGATCCCTTCACCCGCAGGACCCATGTCGCGCGCGCTCGGCTTCGATTTCGGCACAACCAATTCCGTGCTCGCTCTCAGCGACGGCGCTGTTGCGCGCCCGCTTGCCTTCACGTTCGAAAATCACAAGGCCGAGGCGCTTCGCACGGCGCTCGCCTTCTGGAAGGAAGTCGGCAGGAAGCGCCCGCAGAGCGAGATCGGGCCCTGGGCCGTGCGGCGCTATCTGGAGCACCCCGAGGACAGCCGCTTCATGCAATCGCTGAAGACATTCGCGGCGAGCCCCCTATTCAACGGCGCCTATGTCTATGCGCAGCGCTACCGCTTCGAGGATCTTCTGGAGGAATTTTTCACGCGCCTGCGGGCGCACGCGGGCGACGCGCTGCCGGCGACGAAGCGGCTCGTGATCGGGCGTCCCGTCGAATATGCGGGCGCGACGCCCAATCCCGCGCTCGCTGCCGAGCGGTATCGCGCGGCGCTGGAAAAATTTGGCTTCGACGAAATCCTGTTCGTCTTCGAACCCGTGGCCGCCGCGTTCCATTTCGCACGCAACCTTAAAAAGAGCGCGACCGTGGTGGTCGCCGATTTCGGCGGCGGCACTACCGACTTTTCGATCCTGCGTTTCGATGTCGATGCAAGCGGCTTCAGCGCGACGCCGCTTGCGCATGGCGGCGTCGGCATCGCCGGCGACAGTTTCGATTTCCACATCATCGACAAAATCGTGCTGCCGCATCTCGGCAAGGGCGGCAAATATCAGGGCATGGGCAAGGTGCTCGACCTGCCCGTCGGCGTGTTCATGAGTTTCGCGCGCTGGAACATGCTGTCGGTGCTGAAATCCTCGGACGAGTTCCGCGATCTCAAGACCATGCTGAAAGTCTGTCTCGAGCCTGAGAAGATCGAGCGCATGATCGAACTCGTCGAGGAAGACCAGGGCTATCCCCTTTACAAGGCGGTATCGGAGGCCAAGATCCGGCTGTCGAAGGCCGAGGAAACCGAATTCACCTTCGCGCCGCTCGGCCGCGATTTTCGCGTGACGATTTCGCGCGCGAATTTCGAAAGCTGGATTGCAAGCGACCTCGCCCGCATCGAGGCGGCGCTCGACGACACGTTGGCGGCCGCGGGCCTCGGCGAAAAGAGGATCGACCGCGTCTTCCTCACCGGCGGCACGTCCTTCACGCCCGCCGTGCGCGAAATCTTCGAACGGCGTTTCGGCGCACAAAAGATCGAGACCGGCGATGAACTCCTGTCGATCGCCAGCGGCCTCGCGCTGATCGGCGAACGCGACGACGCCGCGCTCTGGGCGACCGCCGACTGACGCGGCCCCGGGCTTGCAGCGTCGCTGTCCGAGGGGCGGGCGCGTCGCAAAGCGGCGCGGTCCTGCCCTGGATTGGGACAGGAGACCCACGTGTCGAAATTCGCCATCGGCTTCGCGCAGACCGGTTCGGCCCGAAACGGGACCGCGCCGGAAGTGCGCCTCGGCGCGCGCACGCAGCTCCAGCCGCGGATCAACGCCAATGTCCGGCGCGGCTTCTCGTTCCGGCGCGGCTATTTCACGGTCCTCGGCCTGCTCACGCTGATCGCCGTCGCCTCGATGAGCATCGCCATCTGGCGGCTGTTTCATTTCGCGCGCTGAAGCGTGACCTGAACGCGGGAGCGCTTGCTACAGGCGGCGAATCCGCCTAGATACGTTCATGGTCCGTTCTCGCTCTTCCTTCGTCTGCCAGAATTGCGGCGCCGTCAGCAATCGCTGGCAGGGCAAGTGTGAGGCCTGCGGCGAATGGAACACGATCGTCGAGGAACAGGCGGCCGCCGGAATCGGGGCGGCGAGTGCGGGCAAAGGCGCGAAGGGGCGGCCGTTCAAGCTGGAGGGTCTTGACGGCGAGAGCGCCGAGGCGCCGCGCATCGTCTCCGGCATCCGTGAATTCGATCGCGTGACCGGCGGCGGCTTCGTGCCGGGCTCGGTCCTGTTGATCGGCGGGGAGCCCGGCATCGGCAAGTCCACGCTGCTGATCCAGACCTGCGCGGTTCTTGCGCGCAGGAAAAAGCGCGTCGTCTATATTTCCGGCGAGGAGGCGACCGCACAGGTGCGCATGCGCGCGGCGCGGCTGGGACTCGCGGACGCCGCCGTGCAGCTCGCCGCCGAGACTCATGTCGAGGACATTCTCGCCACGTTGATGCAGGGCGAGCGCCCTGCCCTTGTCGTCATCGATTCCATCCAGACCATGTTCACGGACGCCGTCGATTCCGCGCCCGGCACGGTGACGCAGGTGCGCGGCGCGGCGCAGGCGCTGATCCGCTTCGCCAAGACCACGGGCTGCTGCGTCGTGCTGGTCGGGCATGTCACCAAGGACGGACAGGTCGCCGGACCTCGCGTGGTCGAGCACATGGTCGACGCCGTGCTCTCGTTCGAGGGCGACGGCGCGCATCACTTCCGCATGCTGCGCGCGCAGAAAAATCGCTTCGGACCGACCGACGAGATCGGCGTGTTCGAGATGACGGGCGCGGGTCTGTCGGAGGTCGCCAACCCCTCCGCGCTGTTTCTCGCGGGTCGCGAGGCAGGCGCCCCGGGCGCGGCCGTGCTCGCGGGCATGGAAGGCTCGCGACCGATGCTGCTCGAAATCCAGGCGCTGGTGACGCCGACCACGCTCGGCACGCCGCGCCGCGCCGTCGTCGGCTGGGATTCGCAGCGCCTGTCGATGGTTCTGGCGGTGCTCGAAGCCCAGGGCGGCGTGCGCCTCGGCGGGCACGACGTCTATCTCTCGATCGCCGGCGGATTGCGCATCGCCGAACCTGCCGCCGACATGGCGGCGGCCGCCGCGCTGGTGTCATCCCTGACTGGCGCGGCGCTTCCGCCCGACGCGTGCTTTTTCGGGGAGATCGGGCTATCAGGCGCGATAAGGCCCGTCATCCACACCGGCCTGCGGCTCAAGGAGGCCGCCAAACTGGGCTTCCGACGCGCCCTCCTGCCGCCGCCGCCTTCCGAGAAGGGCGAGGACGCGCCGTCGGGCGTGACGCTGCAACGCTGCGGCCATATCTCGGCGCTGGTCGCGGAAATCGCCTCGTCCGCGCCGCAGCGCAATCCGCAGCGCGAGCGGGTACGCGAGCGTGCATGAAAGGTCCGTGCAGTTTCGCTCGCGCGCGTTCTTGCACTAGAATCGCGCGTATGTTGTTTCGCGCTGCATTCGCAATGGTCCTTCTCGCCCTCTCCGGCCCCGCTATTGCCGATGGCGTGGTCCTTTCGAAGATGACGAAAGACGACAAAGCCCGCCTCGACAATTTCGACGCGACCCGCGCCAAGGCCATCGCAGAGGCTCGCACGACCGGCTCGCGCCAGGACATCGCGGTTCTCGACAAGGTTCTTGCCGGCAAGCCGCTCGAGCTGCGCGATAGCAATCTCGTCGGCGACTGGCGCTGCCGGGCGATCAAGCTCGGCGGCATGGCGCCGCAACTCGTGGTCTACGGCTGGTTCAAGTGTCGCATTTTCGAGGACGGCGCTGGGCTCTGGCTCGACAAGATCACGGGCTCGCAACGCACGCGCGGCCTGCTCTACGACGACGGCGACACGCGCATGATCTATCTCGGCAAGCTGCATTACGGCTACGAGAAGCCTGGGACTTACGGTCAGGATCCGACCCGAAACCAGGTCGCCTACGCCTTCCGTGTCGGGCCGAAGCGGATGCGGCTCGAATTTCCCGCGCCGCAATATGAATCGCTTCTCGACATCATGGAGTTCGAGCGGCCTTAACGCGCATTAACCCGCGCGCGCGCCTCCGTCGGAAACAAATTCAATAAACTTGTCGGTATTCTCGTTCTTATCGGCAGGAGCGAGAAGTGTTCGACGTCGGCGCGACAACCGGCAGTTTTCCCGACAGGCGGCGCAAGCCCTGGGTCGGCCCGCGCGAGCGACGCGCGACGCCGGTCGCGGGCCCGCGCGAAAGACGCGCCGCATCGCGTTCGGGCGGATTGCGCGATGGCGCGATCCATGTCGAGGCGCTGGACATGGCGGCCAGCCGCATTCATCGCGCGGAATGGGCGCGGCTCGCCTCTCGCGCGGCCGAACCCAATCCCTTTTTCGAGCCGGATTTCATCCTGCCCGCCGCCCGCCAGCTGGTCGCCTCCCGCCGCCCGACCGTACTCGTCGCGCGCAAGCGGATCGACGGGCGCATGCGCATGATCGGCGCCTTGCCGCTCGCGCCCGTGGGGCGGTTCGGGGCAATGGCGCCTGCGCGCGCCTGGCGCGATCCGCTGGCGCCGCTGGGCGCGCCCCTGCTCGACCGCGATCATGCGGTCGAAGCCTTTTCAGCCTTTCTCGCCTGGGTCGGCGAGCGGCGTCCCCTCGGCAACGCGCTCGCCCTGCACGCAACGCCGCGCACGGGGCCGGTATCGAAAGCGATACGACAGGCCGCCTCGACACGCGCCGTCGACTGCGTGGAACTCGACGACACCACACGCGCCGCCCTTCATACGGGGGCCGATCTCGACCAGATGATGTCGTCGCGGCGACGCAAGATGCTTGCGCGCCTACGGCGACGCCTCGCGGAAACCGGCGAGGTTTCGACGCGCGTCACGACCGGCGCGGCCGTCGAAGACGAAATGGAAGCCTTTTTCGAGCTGGAGCATTCCGGCTGGAAGGGCCGGCGCGGCACGGCTCTCGCCTCCTCCATCCGCACGCTGGCGCTGGCTCGAGCCTTCTTGCGCAACCTTTCCATAGAGGACCGCTGCTCGATCGTATGGCTGGACTTCGATGGCGCGCCGATCGCCGGCGCCATCCTGATCCATGCCGGCGCGACCCGCTTCTACTGGAAGATCGCCTTCGACGAACGCTACGCCGCCTATTCGCCGGGCATGCAGCTCATGCTGGACGCGTCGCGCCTGATGCTCGCCGACCCCGATTTCACCATGGCCGATTCCTGCTCCATGCCCGGCTCGAGCGGCATCGAGGCGATCTGGAAAGGCCGCCGGCGCATGGCCGACCTGCTGATCGGCAAGCCCGGCCTCGGATTCGCCGTGACCGCCGAAATCGAAACCGCCCGGCGCGGATTGCGCGCCGGGGCGAAAGGCGTCTACCGCAAGGTCGAGGGGATGATGGGGCGCTGAGCCTCAGCCCTTCGCAGTCTCCGCATAGCCCGCATAGGAATGTTTCAGCGTCGCGTGATTGAGCAGCATTTCCGCGACCTGCTTCGTACCCGTCTTGTCGTAGATGCGCGAGCGGACCCAGTAGCTTTCGGTGCGTTTGCTCTCCGACAGGGCGGCGATCTCACGGCGGATGACGTAATCCTCGCCGACGAAGAGCGGGCCGTCGATCATGCGGATTTCCTGATCGGCGAACAGGCCGACGGCCGGCCCCTTCACCGGAAAGGCCGCCTTGCGGTTCGAATATTCGGCGAGCACCGAGACCATTTCGAGCGGCACGATCGGGCGGCCCCAGGGATTATCGCCGCTCGAATACCAGGGCGAGTTCTCGGTGATGACGGAAAGCTTCTGGTTGAGCGAGAACGGATAGAGCGCGCCCATGTTCTGGTCGGGGTCCATGCGCACACTCTCTTCCTCGGCGCCCTTCATGCCGACGTGGAGGTCGGCAAGGATCAGGAGCTTTTCCGGTGGACGTAACGCCTTCATGCGGGCTTCCAGCAGGGTCTCGCCATGGTCCGGGCCGATCGAGGCGGAGGCTTCCAGCACAGGCGTGCCGTCGGCCTTCTGCGCCCAGACCTTCGTGCGCGCCGCGCCGCGCGCCGGCATTTCCGCGAAGGCGCGCACTTCTTCGCCCTCCACCACCATGTTCTGGTAATGCGAGGAAATACAGCCGCGTTCGTACCAGTCGCGTCCGAAAATGCGTTCGAGCAGCGGCGGGAACAGGCTGAAATGCGTGGGGCCTTCGATCGGGCCCGCCCGAAAACCCAGCTTCTCGGCCATGGAATCGTCGTGGATCGAGGCGTGGCCGCCGTATTCCTGGTCGGCGAGCATCTGGCGCGGGCCGCGCAGCGGGCCGCTGAGTACGAGCGGCGTCGAGAAGCCGTGCGCTGACGTCATTCTTTTTCCTCCATTTGCCGGCAGCGTAGCCCGCGGGCGACAATCTGTTCAAATGATTTGGGATGGCCCGCCCGCAGGGTGACGTAGCCAGCGGACTCCTCTATAAGGCGCGCATTGCGGCCGGGCGGCGCCGCAGTTTGAGCTGGTCCCATCGGCGCGAGGCCAAGTTTTCATGCCTTCCTATCTCGATCTCGGTCTGATCGGCGTCATTCTCGTTTCGGCATTGCTGGCGATGCTGCGCGGTTTTACGCGCGAGGTGCTGGCGATCGCGTCCTGGGGCGCGGCGGCGCTGGCCGCCCTCTATTTCCACCCGCTGGTGCTGCCCTACCTCAAGCCCTACATATCCAAGGACACGATCGCGCTGGCGGCCGCCGCCGGCATCGTGTTCTTCGTGGCGCTGATCGTCGTCTCGATCATCACGGTCCGCATCTCGGACATGATCCTCGATTCGAAAGTCGGCGCGCTCGACCGTTCGCTCGGCTTCCTGTTCGGGGCCGCCAGGGGACTTCTGCTGTGCGCCGTGGCGTTCATCTTCTTCAGCTGGCTGGTGCCGGACAAGTCGCAGCCGGAATGGGTGAAGAACGCCAAGATGCGTCCGCTGCTGTCGGCCACCGGCGACCAGATCATGGCGCTGCTGCCCGACGATCCCGAGAGCATTCTCGCCAAGCTCAAGAAGAGCAAGCCGGGCGCGCCGCCCGAAGAGGCGCCGGCCGAGGGCGACGATGCGAAATCGCCGCAGCCGCCCGCGCGAAAGAGCCAGCGCTCGGAAGCCGCCCCGGCGATCGGGGCGTCCGACCAGCAGAAACTCAATGCGCTGGCCACGGGCGGAGCAGCGCGCAGATAGACCTGCGGCGCAAAAGCGCGGGCGCAAACGGGACGGGAATGGCCAGAGGCGGACCTTCGTTCGCATGGAGCTTGTAGGATGACGCAGGACCCGAGCAGCCCACACAGGCGCGAGCCGGAACTCGACATTGATTTCGACATGGACGGCGACACCCTGCGCGAAGAGTGCGGGGTGTTCGGCATTTTCGGGCATCCCGAAGCCGCCACCATCACCGCGCTCGGCCTGCACGCGCTCCAGCATCGCGGCCAGGAGGCGGCGGGCATCGTCGCCTTCGACGGCCAGCGCTTCCATTCGGAGCGCCGCCTCGGCCTCGTCGGCGATCACTTTTCACGCGCCAGTACGATGGAAGCGCTGCGCGGCGACAGCGCGATCGGCCATGTCCGCTATTCCACGACCGGCGAGACGATCCTGCGCAATGTCCAGCCGCTGTTCTCGGAAATTTCGTCCGGCGGATTCGCCGTCGCGCATAACGGCAATCTCACGAACGGCCTGACGCTGCGCCGCGAACTCATCCGCGACGGCGCGATCTACCAGTCGACGTCGGACACGGAAGTCGTGCTGCATCTGGTCGCGCGCAGCCGCAAGCAGCGCATCGTCGAGCGCTTCATCGAGGCGATCCGCCAGCTCGAAGGCGCCTATTCGCTGGTGGCGCTGACAAACAAGAAACTGATCGGCGCGCGCGATCCGCTTGGCATCCGCCCGCTCGTGCTCGGCGAACTCGACGGCAAATACATTCTGGCGTCGGAGACGGTCGCGCTCGACATCATCGGCGCGCGCTTCGTGCGCGACATCCAGAACGGCGAAGTCGTCGTCATCTCCGACGAAGGCATCGAGAGCCTCAAGCCCTTCCCGCCTGTGCCCGCGCGTCCCTGCATCTTCGAATACATCTATTTCGCGCGGCCGGATTCCGTCGTGCACGGCCGGCCCGTCTACGGCGTGCGCAAGGCGATGGGCGCGCAGCTCGCGCTCGAATCCGGCGTCGAGGCCGACGTCGTGGTGCCAGTGCCCGATTCAGGCGTGCCGGCGGCGATCGGCTACGCGCAGCAATCCGGCATTCCGTTCGAGCTCGGCATCATCCGCAACCATTACGTCGGGCGCACTTTCATCCAGCCGACCCAGAATGTGCGCGAACTCGGCGTGCGCATGAAGCATAACGCCAACAAGAGCGTCGTCGCCGGCAAGCGCATCGTGCTGATCGACGATTCCATCGTGCGCGGCACGACCTCGGTGAAGATCGTGCAGATGATGCGCGATGCGGGCGCAAAGGAGGTGCACTTCCGCATCTCGTCGCCGCCGATCACGCATCCCGACTATTACGGCATCGACACGCCGCAGCGCGACAAGCTTCTGGCCGCCACCCATGACCTCGAGCAGATGCGCCAGTATATCGGCTGCGACTCGCTCGCTTTCCTGTCGGTGGAAGGCATCTACAAGGCGATGGGCGAAGACGAGCGCAATCCACAGCGCCCGCAATTCACCGACCATTGTTTTACGGGCGATTATCCGACCGTGCTGACCGATGTCGGCGGCGACACCGGCAAGCAGCAATTGTCGCTGCTGGCGGAAGCGGGCTGACAAGGGGCGGACAGCCTTCAAAGTCTCGGCCAAGATTCAGAGCCCTCATCCTGAGGAGCCGCGCAGCGGCGTTCGAAGGATGGCGGATGCAGAAATGGCTGAACTTGCCATCCTTCGAGACGCGCCTTCGGGGCTCCTCAGGATGAGGATTCGGAGTTCGGCCAGACTTTGAAGGTCTGCGGTCCTTTATCGCAATCTCACAGCGATTTCACGCATCGCTTCGACATTGGGGCCGCGCCCTGCCGCCATGCGCGCGATCCTCGTGCGCTGCGGCTCCAGCAGATGCAGTGGCATCGCGCGCAAGGCGAAGAACGACAGGCGCGTCGCGTCGTTCGTCGCGCTCAACTTTCGGCTTTCCAGCAAGGCCAGCATGTCGGGCAGGACCGTCGGCGCGACTTCAGGCCGCGCGAGCAGTCGATCGAGCGGGCCGAACCAGGCCATGCGCGGCTCGAGCAGGATGCGACGGACGAGCGTGACGCCCTGCGGCGGCAACGGCTTCGTCCAGACGGCGCGGGCAATCCAGCGATTGACGAACTCGACATGCGTCCGGTTGAACGCCACATGCGCCGGCAGATCGAGCGTGGAAGCCGCACGATTGACAACCTCCGGCGCAGGGGGATCGTGAATATTCGCGCTGCCCTGCGACAGACCGTTACGCAGCGCCATCGAGCGCGCATAGCCGAGCGCGCCGAACATCTCCTCGAGCGATAGCGGCGCGATCGTGTGACGACTGCGCCAGATTTCGTAGCCGCCCGACGACATGCCACTGGAGGCGGGCCATACGACGAAGGGAATGGACACGACATTCGCGGCGGCCTCCGTGCGCACGAATATCGGGCCCGAGGCGCTCTGCGCCGTGGCCGTCAGCCGCCGTCCGAAACGAATTTCCGGCGCGAGCGGCGCCGTCGATTGATATTTGGCGAGCGCGCCGCGTTCGAGAAAGGTGGCGTCGACGACGAGCGCCGCCCGCGCGCCGTCGTCCGGCGTCACGAGCACGCAACGCGCCTGCCCGCCCTGCCCCGTTTCGGCGGCGGGACAGGCGGCGTCGGCGGCCGCCCGAAAGCGGGTAGCAGACTGCAGATCGGACTGACTCGCCTGCCGGACGACGCGAATCCACTCCACCTCGCCGCTCATCAACAGCGCGCGGCACTCGCGTCCGCAGGGTTCAGTCTCGAAGGGCGCGGCCGGCATGACGCTGGCGAAGGGTTCGCGCAGCTCGATCGTTTTCGGGAGCGGCTGAATCGCGCGCGTGATGTCGTCGGCGCGCAGTCTCTTTTCCAGATCGTCCGCCTGGCGTCGCGACAGCCAGCCGGGCGCAATGGCGACAACGAGCGCCGCGAGAATGCCGCCAATCAGGCCCAACCCCCGTCCTCCGCGCCAGCTGAGGGCGCGCGCGCCAGCCAGAGCCGCCGCCAGATAAACGAACGCCACGCCAGCGGCCAGAACGGGAAACGCGAGGCCGAGCGTCGCCATTGTCAGGACGGCGGCGATGTTGGGAATCGCAAGGAGTAGCGCGATGATCGCAAGCGCGCCGAGGAGCCATATGCGTTTCAGGTTAGAGCTCCTCGAAGGCGCGACTTGGTATCGCTCTCTTAGCGGCGCCGTGGCCATTGCGGCGCGCGTTGGCGCACATTCCGGTCGTTCGTGCTAGAAGACGCCCTGCCCTCCGAGGCCCGCCCGCCTCACCAACGACGAGTTATTCATGTCTTCGCCCCTTTCCTCTCGCATCGCTCTCGTCACCGGCGCCTCGCGCGGCATCGGCCGTGCGGTCGCGCTCGAACTTGCTCGCCAGGGCGCGCATGTGATCGCGCTGGCGCGCACGCAGGGCGCGCTGGAGGACCTCGACGACGAGATCCGCAAGTTCGGCGGCGAGGCGACGCTGGTTCCCTGCGATCTGGTCGACCATGACGCGATCGATCGGCTCGGAGCCGCCATCCACGAGCGGTGGGGCAAGCTCGACATTCTCGTCGGCAATGCCGGGCTGCTCGGCGTGCTCTCGCCGCTCGGCCATATCGATCCCAAGGAGTGGGACAAGGTGATGTCCGTCAATGTGACGGCCAACTGGCGTCTCATCCGTTCCCTCGACCCGCTGCTGCAGCGTTCCGACGCCGGGCGCGTCGTGTTCATGTCCTCGGGCGCAGGCCACCGCGCGGAATTGCGCGCCTACTGGGGTCTCTACGGCGTCACCAAGGCCGCGCTCGATACGCTCGCTCGCTTCTACGCAGCCGAGACGCAGAACATCACGAAGATCCGCGTGAACCTGTTCCAGCCCGGCCCGCTGCGCACCGCCATGCGCGCCAAGGCCATGCCGGGCGAGGACCCGATGACGCTGAAGACGCCGGAAGAAGCCGCGCCCGCCGTCGTCGCCATGTGCTCGCCGGAATGGAGCGAGACCGGCAAGGTCTATGATTTCCCGCAGGGCAAGGTGCTGGGCTTCAGAGAGCCTGCCTGATCACGCTTTCGCGCCGCTCCAGCGCAGCGCCAGCACACGTTCCAGTTCGTCGTGCGCTTCGGCCAGCGCAACGCTTTCGCGTGAATCCCGTTCCGCCTGCATGAAGGCGTCGATGAGACGCTTGCATTGCGCGGGGCGGATGAGCCAGGCGACGATCGTGGCGACGGCTTCGGGCTGGTCCTCCCAATGGGGATTGCCGAGCCCGCCCTCCGCAAGAAGCGCGAAGGGCCGCCAGGAGCGTGCGGTGGCGTTGCTGACGATGCTCGCGACATGCAGCGCGGCCGCAAAGCTGCGGTCCTCCTCCCAGATCGCGAGCAATGGCGCGAGATCGCCGCCGGCCTTAGCGACCATGCACAAGGCGTCTTCGGCGGGGCAGTCGTCGAACAGGATTTCGTGCGTCTCGGGCCTCTCGAACAGGGTCGGCGCCGCGGCCAGCACGCTGCGCCAATAGGCGATCAGGAAGCGGTCGACAGCCGCGATTTCGCGGCTGTTCCAGGCCTCGCGATAGGTTTTGTCGCCCCAGCCGAGCGCGCCATTGCCGAGGCGGATCAGTGCGCATTCGTTGCCGGACAGGCTCGTCTCCTCGCCGTCGGCGACCAATTCGAAGATGCGCGGCAGGAAGTGGCGGGCTTCCTGAGCCGCGGAGCCTTCGTCGACGTGATGCGCGGATCCCAGATATTCGCCGATGAGATCGGCGCCGAGTTCACGGCGCGGCGTCCTGGCGAGATCGCGCGCGTTGAGTTCGGACACGCAGCACGGGCACACGGTCGCATTGCGACCGCGCCATTTCATCTCGGGGAAAACGGCATAGGCATTTTCGATGGCGGCGCTCAGTTCGTTGGGCATCAGACCTGTCCTGTTTACAGACCAGGTTGCGCGAGCCGCGCATCTGCGGCGGCGCCATTGCGCACATGCCTAGCGCTTCTTCTTCTCGTACGGGTTCTCGCCCATGCGCTTGGACAGGCGCAGCGGCACGCCGGGCAACTGAAAATTCTCGCGCAAAGAATTGAGCAGATAGCGCTCGTAGCTCGTCGGCAGTTGATCGAGCTGGTTGCCGAACAGAACGAAATGCGGCGGGCGCGCCTTGGGCTGGGTGATGTATCGGATTTTTATGCGGCGGCCGGACACGGCGGGCGGCGGGGTCTGGTCCAGCGCGCTTTCCAGCCAGCGGTTGAGGCGCGACGTCGAGATGCGACGGTTCCAGGTCTCCTGCACCGCCATGATCGCTTCCATGAGCTTGTCGATGCCCTTGCCCGTGGCGCCCGACAGCGAGATGACCGGCGCGCCGCGCAATTGCGGCAGCAGGCGGCCAGCCTCCTCGCGCAATTCGCGGATTTTCGCGCCGCCCTTGTCGTCGATCAGATCCCATTTGTTGAGGCCGATCACCAGCGCCCTGCCCTCGCGTTCCACGAGATCGGCGATGGTGAGATCCTGCTTTTCGAACGGGATGGTCGCGTCGAGCAGCACGACCACCACCTCGGCAAACTTCACCGCGCGCAGCGCGTCGGCAGCGGCGAGCTTTTCGAGCTTTTCGGTCACGCGCGCGCGGCGGCGCAGGCCCGCCGTGTCGAACAGCTTGATCTTGCGATCCCCCCACTGGAAATCGAGGCCGATGCTGTCGCGCGTGATGCCCGCTTCCGGCCCGGTCAGCAGGCGATCCTCGCCGATGATGCGATTGATGAGCGTCGACTTGCCGGCGTTGGGGCGGCCGACCACGGCGATGCGCAGCGGCTTGGTGACGTCGAGTTCGGAACCGTCCTCGTCATCGGCGAAGACCTTGCGTTCTTCGCCCTCGTCTTCTTCGGCGGGCTGCGTCTGCTCGGGCAAAGCCTCGAGCAGCGCGCTGTAGAGTTCGGCCATGCCGTCGCCGTGCTCGCCCGAGAGCGCGACGGGATCGCCGAGACCGAGCGAAAAGGCGTCGAGAGCGCCGGATTCGCCGAGGCGTCCTTCCGCCTTGTTGGCGCCGAGGATGATCGGTTTTCCGGCGCGACGGACGAGGCTCGCGAAATAGCGATCGTCGGGCGTCACGCCGGCGCGCGCATCCATCAGAAACAGGATGGCGTCGGCCTGTTCGATCGCGGCCTCGGTCTGCGCGCGCATGCGGCCGGACAGCGTCGCGGCGTCGCCCTCTTCCAGCCCCGCCGTGTCGATGATGGTGAAGCGCAGGTCGCCGAGCTTCGCCTCGCCCTCACGCCGGTCGCGCGTCACGCCAGGCTGGTCGTCCACCAGCGCGAGCTTCTTGCCGACGAGCCGGTTGAACAGGGTCGACTTGCCGACATTGGGTCGGCCGATGATGGCGAGGGTGAAGGACATGGATCGAGACTATGCTCTTTGGTCGCCGTCATTGCGAGAAGCGAAGCAACGAACCAATCCATCCAACGAGATAGTCACGGTGATGGATTGCTTGGCTGCGCTCGCAATGACGGTGGCTTGTTCTCGCGTTTACTTCGGCTTCTTGTCCGAGCGCACCAGGCCTAGATAGGCCTCGGCGCGCTGCTTCATCGCGGCGGGCGATTCCTGATCGGTCACGATCTGGTCGAACATACGGCCGGCCTTGTCGAGGTCGTTGAATTTCAACGCGGCGAGACCCAGGAGTTCGCGGGCGGAGGAGCGGAAGGGCTGCCCGGCGGCGGCCAGAGGCGTCAGACGCTCCTCGATCTCCTTCATGTCGGCGTCGTCGACGCGGATCATGCCGGCGCGCAGGCGCGCCACATCGCGGAACAACGGATCGAAGCCCGCGTCGGCGGCGATCGCGTCGAAGGCGGCCACGGCGCCCTTTCGGTCTTTGGCCGCCAGTTCGCCGGCCGCGCGCAGGCGCGCGATCGCCGCGTAGCCGGCCGGCGCGTCCTTGGCGAGCGCGAGGAAGGCGGCTTCCGCCTCCTGCGGTTTGTCCTCGCGCGACAGGGCCATGGCGGCGTGCAGCTTCTCGTCCGCCGCATAGGCGGCCTTGAGCTGCTGGGCCTGCCAGAACTTCCAGCCGCCGGCCGCCAGCACGATCACGATTGCCAACCCGATGATGAGATTCTGGTGCTTGTTCCAGAATGCGAGGGCCTGGTCCTGACGAACCTCTTCGTCGACCTCGCGAAAAATATCGGCCATGCGTATCCAGTCCTGCGGAAATTGAGTGGATTGGCCGGTCGTCTATCAGATGAGAGCGGCGAAAGCGAGATTTGCCGCGGCTGCACGCCAACGCCTGAGGGCGCCCATCGCCCTGCCCGACAGCGCAAACGCGAGGGAAACAGCCACAAAAAGGCGTCGGCGCGTCCGGAACCCATACAAAAATCATGTGTTGGCCTTTGATGCGGCGCGCGTCAGCAGGCCCCGAGGGCCTGCTGCCGCATCCTGACAGGCGTGGCCGGCGCGCGTGTCCGAGGCAGGAGGCCTTGGACCTCCCCGCCCCTGAAAACCGAAACTCGGGGATAGACAATGGTGAAACAACCGCTCATGGCGGCGACGTTGCTTGCGGCGACGGCGCTTGCAGTCAATTTCGGCGCACAGGCCCAAACGCAGAAGCAGATGGGAGACCAGAATGCTGTTCAGGAAAGGAATGACAACCAGAACGGCGGCCTGCTGAAGGGAAATCCACGAGGGCCAACGGTCTCGGTCGCGCCGGCCATCGAAATCATCGGCAAGCGTGTCATCGGCGCGCAAGACAGCGACGCCGGCCGCGTCAATTCCGTGATCGTCGACACGAGCGACGGCAAGATCGACTATCTCGTGGTGAGTGGCGCAGGCAGCTTCGATCTTAACGGGCAAGTCGTCGCCGTGCCGTGGTCTGCCATCGACGAGGTGGATGCGCATGGCCCCGTGCGGCTCGCGGTCGACGCCGAGCAGCTTGCGGATGCGCCGCGCTTCTCTCCGCGCGACATCTACCGGCTGACGTCGCGCGACGGGCGTGATCGCATCAACCGCTTCTACAGCTACGGCTTCTGGGGATATGGAGCGCCCGAGCGCTATGGCGCGCGACACGACTGGCGCTACAGCTGGAACTCCGACAACGATATGAACCGCCGGAGCCAGAACGATCGGGACAATCGTCAGGCCGGCCGCGAGCCGAACGACAATGGCGACCGACACACCGACAACAGAATGTCGAAAGGGCCGAACGACCAGACGTCGCAACGTCAGGGCGAAAGGCCTGCGCGTAACGACATGCGATCGGGCGAGACTGAAAAGACGACGCGTATGGACCAGAATCCGAATGGCCGGTCCGACCGGCGCGCCAAGCAGGACGCAATGCGCGACAACAATGCCAGCGCAATGCGCGACGACAGCAGAGGATGGCAATCGAAGGTCGACGAGCAGACGAACGACCGGCGAAGCGGTTCACAGGCAAGTCTGTCGATTACCAATCAGGGCGTGATGTCGGCGCTCAACCGGCAGAGCGACGTCTCCTCCGCTTCCCTGCGTCAGGCGACCGTCTACAAGCGCAACGGCGATGAACTCGGCGACATCGACCACGTGATGATCGACACCGATCGCGGTCGCGTGGCCTTCGTGCTGATCAAGGACAGCGGCTTCCTCGGCCTCAATCCGACCTGGTATGCGGCGCCGATCGAGGCGCTGAGCGCGCGGCCTTACGAGGACGGATACCGGCTGCAGGTCGACGAGAACGCCTTGCGCGGTCTGCCGACGATACCGGCGATCTCCAGCAATCTGGCGACGGAGGTTTCGCAGGGCCAGCTCGCCCAACTCTATCGCAAGTTCGACGTGAGGCCTTACTGGACCAACGCCGACAACATGCAGAACGACAATACTGGGAACATGCAGAAAGAATCGTCCGCGACGGGCGGTTGATTCCATCGGCGCGGCGGCCGCGTAACAAGGGTCGCCTCGCCCAACGGATTCAGCCCGCTATAGCGACATAATCCTCGGGCTTGAAGCCGACGAGCAGCTTGCCTGAGGCCTCGAGCACGGGCCGCTTGATCATGGAAGGTTGCGCGGCCATCAGCGCCAGCGCCTTCGCTTCCGTCAGGCCTTCCTTGTCCCCGTCCGGCAGTTTCTTGAACGTCGTGCCGGCCCTGTTGAGCAGGTTTTCCCAGCCGACTTTCTTCGCCCAGCCTGCGAGCCTGGCGGGATCGACGCCCTGCGCCTTGTAGTCATGAAAGTCGTAGGCCACGCCCTTTGCGTCGAGGAAGGCGCGCGCCTTCTTCACGGTGTCGCAGTTCTTGATGCCGTAGATCACGGTTTTCGACATGGGATTTCCTAGTATGGCGCCGATCGCGCGCGCAGCGCGACGAAGGCGAGGAAACAGGAGAGGCCGACCAGCATGCCGGCCGCGCCCATCTGGAACGCGAATTTGGCCGCGCCCGCAAGGCGCGCGAAAAAGCCGCCGGCGATCGGCGCGCAGACCATCAGCAGATAGAAGATCGTGTAGAAAATGCCCATTCCGACCGCGCGCTCCGCGGGTTTGAGCGCGAGCGAGGGCAACGCCATGATCGGGCCCGCCGGCAGGCCGACGACGAGGCCGAGCGCAGCGAAGGCGAGCGCCGGCGTCGCGCTGCCGGCGGCGTAGAGGATCAATCCAGCGGACAGGAGCGTCGCGACGACGATGATGGCGCGCGGCGCGCCGGTGCGATCCGCAAGAAAGCCGCCCGCCGGAACCGAGACGATCGACAGCCAGAGCACGATGCTGACGACCGAGCCGGCCGCGACCGGCGACAATCCGCGCTCGATCAGCATGGCCGGACCGAAGGCGGGCGACATGGCGAAGCCGGCGTTGAACCAGCCCCACACCATCGCGGCGAGGATCAGGAGCGCGAGTCCCTGCCCCCGCGGCCAGGCCGCCGCCACACCGGGCGCGGGCGCCGCTAGACCGGGCGGATCGCGATATACGACAGCGACGAGCGCGAAGCCGAAGGCGGCCAGCGCGGCGCTGACGAGAAAGACGCCGCGCAACCCGACGCCCTCCGCGAGCGTCGGCACGGTCAGAAGCGCGACGGCCAGGCCGACCGGCCAGGAATTGACGAAGATTCCCATGGCGGTCGCGGTCTCGTGACCGACGAACCAGTCCGTGACCATCTTGGTCATGAGCACGCTGACCAGAACGCCGCCGGCGCCGGCCAGAATTCGCGCGCCAAGTTGCAGGGACCATGCATCGGCGAAGGCGGCGACGAGGCTGCCGGCCGTCATCAGCGCGAGGCCCGCCAACACGGTCGCCCGCGCGCCGAAACGCGCGCCGATGACGCCGGCCGGCAGCGCCAGAAACAGCCCGGTGATGAAATAGGCGCCGATGAGCACGCCGATCTGGTCGATGTCGACGCCGAGCGCCCGGCGCAGGTAGGGGGCGGCGGAAGCTACGAGTTGATATTGAAAGCCGACGCTCGCGCGCGCGGCGAACAGCGCGATCAGAATGATCCAGCGATTGGGTTTCAACGCCCGAGCCCCCTTGCCAGGCGCGCATGGTAGCGGGGGACCGGCATTCGCGAAATCCGCGCGGCGCATAATGCGTCCGGACAGGCTTGTTTCGGGCGACCCGCGAGCCATTTGCCGGAGGGATCGCGCGCCGCAGCCGCGCCTCACAGGAGCCTCCGATGCCCGGAACCGTCCGCCTGCACCGCGTCCTGACCGCCCCGCCCGAAAAGGTCTACCGCGCTTTTCTGGAGCCGGACGCGCTGGCGAAATGGCTGCCGCCGAACGGTTTTGTCTGCACGGTTCACCAACTCGACGCGCGCGTCGGCGGCGCGCATCGCGCGTCCTTCCGCAATTTCACCACCGGCCACAGCCATGCCTTCGGCGGCGAATATCTCGAACTCGAACCCGGCAGGCGCCTGCGCTACACCGACCGTTTCGACGATCCGAACCTGCCCGGCGAAATGCAGGTGACGGTGAGCCTTCGCGCGGTTTCGGTCGGGACGGAGGTCGAGATCGTGCAGGAGGGCATTCCCGACATGATCCCGACGGAGGCCTGCTACCTCGGCTGGCAGGAGTCGCTGCGCAATCTGGCCAAGCTGGTGGAGCCGGATATTCGCGACGGCAATTGACCAGAGCCCGCGTTCTGACTAGAGTCCTGACTAGTCTGTGAGGGCATATGTCCAGCTGGTCTGTTCAGGACGCCAAGGCGCGCTTTTCCGAATTTCTCGATACGTGCTTGACCGAAGGTCCGCAGGTGGTGACCAAGCGCGGGGCGGAGACGGCTGTGCTGGTGCCGTTGGATCAATGGAAACGGCTGCAGGCGGCCGCGCGGCCGTCGCTGAAGGACCTGCTCCTCAGCGACCAAGGGCGTTTCGATCTCGATATTCCGCCGCGCGGCAAGCTGCATCGCCGGCCCGCGCCGGAGCTCGACTGACATGTATCTGCTCGACACGAACGTCGTTTCCGAACTGCGGCGGACCCGGCCGCATGGCGGCGCTCTGGCCTGGCTGACCAGTCTGCGCGAGGGAGAGGCGCACATTTGCGCGGTTACCGCAGGCGAGATTCAGGCGGGAATCGAAAGGACCCGAAAGCGCGATCCAGCCAAGGCGGCGCACATCGAAAATTGGCTGGGCGAAGTCGAGCGCGCGTACGAATTCCTTCCGGTCGATGCCGCGGCCTTCCGCGAATGGGCGCGCTTGATGCATGGCAAATCCGACGACCTGATCGAGGACGCGATGATAGCGGCGGTCGCACTCACCCGCGGTCTCGTCGTGGCGACGCGGAATGTGAAGGACTTTGCCGTCTTTGGCGTGAAGGTGGTCGATCCGTTCGCGCCGCGCTGAGGCGGACGACCGTCACGGCAGCCCGCTCTCCGCAAATCGACCAAGGAGCCAAGCCGATGAACCTGACGACGATCATCCTCGCGGTTCTCGCGCTCACCATGGCGCAGATATTCCTGCAGGAGACGTCGCGCTACGGGTTCGACCTGCGTGCGATCGTCGGCAATCGTGACAATCCGCCCGACATGTCCATCGTCGCGGCGCGGCTGGACCGCGCGAAAAACAACATGCTGGAGGCCCTGCCGTTCTTCCTCGGCCTCGCGCTGCTGGCGTTGGTCAGGGGTATGGAGACGAAGCAGGTCGTCTACGGCGCCGCGACCTTCCTGGTCGCGCGCATCGTCTCTGTGCCGGCCTATATCAGCGGCGTGCCGCTGCTGCGATCGGTCGTGTGGCTGGTGGCGAACGCCGGGCTTCTGGCGATGGCGGTGGGGGTCGTTTGAGGGCGGAGCGACGCCGACGGAGGCTCTGCTCCGTCATGTTAGCCAGTTCTCGCAGCGCAGGCCTTCGACGCGGCGGAATTCGCGGAGATTGCCGGTGACGACGATCAGGCCGCGGCTGCGGGCGTGGCCGGCGATGAGGACGTCGTAGCCGCCGATGGTCTGTCCCTTCTTCTCCAGCACAGCGCGAATGTCGGCGGCGTGGGCTGCGGCTTCAGCGTCGAAGGGCAGGACTTCGAGCAGCGCGGCGAAACGCTCGACCTCGCGGCGGGTCTCGATGGGGCGCCGCGATTTGGCCGCGCCGTGCAGCAGATGGGACAACACGGTAGAAGAAGTATGCTCCTCAATCTCGGCGCTGCGCAGCGACGCGCCTCGGCCGCCAGACGCTGAATGAAACCAAACCACATCGCCATCAAGCCCGATGGCGGCCTAAGCAAGGCAAGAATTCACTTCAAAACAAGCCCCAACACTGTTCAACCAAACCAAACTAGATCAGATCGCCCTGCCAATCGTCGTCACGCCAGATCGAAAAAAAATCGCTCGCCATCGAGCGTTGGCGGGATTAATTTCGACTCCTTTGAATAATTTCGCTATTCATTTCCCGGGAGCGTTCTCTGACGAGATTGATCAAAATTTCGGACTGGGTGCCGACACCCCGCGCCAATGTAGTCTTTGTACATGGCCTTATGGGCGATGCCTACGCGACATGGAGCAGAAGCAGTTCGATCCCGCCCCCTGACCAGACCTTTTGGCCGGCTTGGCTATCGACCGACATTCCCGGATTGCAGGTCTTTACGATCTCGTATGACGCCCCAGCTTCAAATTGGCTCGGCACGTCGATGGCACTGCAGGATCGGGCGAAGAACGTACTCGAAGTGCTGTTCGCAGAAGAAGCGCTCCGGAAAGCTCCGACTTTCTTCGTGTGTCACAGCCTTGGCGGCCTCTTGATCAAGCAGATCCTGCTGTCGCTCAAAGAACAAGAAGAACGCAACCCTGAAGCGCGCGACTTTCTCGCGAAAATTAAGAAGATCGTCTTTATCGCAACCCCGCATTCGGGCTCGCGCAAGGCCACGCTTCTGGGTCAGCTCAGTTTTCTGGTCTGGCCGAGCGCCATTGCACGAAGCCTCGTTGCCAATGACCCGGCGTTGAGGCAGATCAACGTCTCGTATCGCGGCCTCGCTGATGACAGGCGCGCATTGCTCTCGCATCGCATATTCTATGAAACTCAGGAGACCTTGCTCGGCGGTATCGTTGACGAGGCAAGCAGCGATCCCGGCCTACACGCTGAGCCTATTCCGATCGACGCGAACCACATAACAATCGCGAAGCCGAGGGATCGCAGCGAACTCGTCTACATGCGGACGCGCGAATTCCTGATGGAAGGTCTGCCGCAGGCGTCCGAGGGACGCGCTCTCCCGCTGGACTTGCCCGTCCTCTCGCATGATCGCTCGTGGAACTTGCTCCCCAAAGTTGCCCGACTTGGCGCCCTCATCGCGGCGGCGGCGACTGCCTATTTCTATTTTTCGCCGGACCGTTTCATCCGACCAAATGGAGAGCCACAAGAATTCGCTCGATCATATCTTAAGCTCTTCGACCGCGGTGACTTCCAAGCAGCATGGGATCTTTGGGATCCTCTCGCGAAGAAAGGTCTCGGAAGCTACGAGACCTATCGACAGCTTGTGGAAGACAACATACGACCGCTTGGCCCGATCACTTCCCGCACATTTGCAGGTACACCGACCGAACTCGTCTCGCCCTCGGGATATCCGCACGGTCTATACGATGGACTTACATACAAGACCAAGTTTGCCAATGCGAGCGATTGCCGCGCGGAAGTCGTCACGCTGCGATCCGGAACCGTGCCGGGGTGGCGGGTATTTGGCCATCAGCTCTCGCCGATGGCGATTCCTTGTTGATGTCACGGCAGTAAAACAATCGAGGGAACCCATGTTGGTATGCAATCGAAAGACGGTTAGGCGGCCTCTGCGTGAGCAAATCTGTATACTCCTTGCGCTCGTTGCAATATCGGTTCTGAGTGTCGTCGAGAGCGAAGCCCAACAATTTCCGCCTGGTACCTTTTCAGTCGACGGAATTCCAATTGCCTGTGGTACAAATACTTTCATTATGAACCCAGCTCTACCCGATGTTGGCATGAATCACGGGAACGGGTTCATCTCGCTAAATCCGGTCGCGCTCTCGCAGCTTCCAACTGTTCTGAAATTGTATTGGGTCGGGCATGAATGCGGCCACTCGTTTGTGGGGCCGAATGAGGTCGCAGCGGACTGTTGGGCCGTCAAAATAGGAAAAGCGCAAAACTGGTTTCCGCCTCAGGCCTTTGCCGGCTTAATGGCGATGTTTCAGAACAATCCGGGAGACATGGCTCATCCCGCGGGACCTGTTCGCGTTCAGCTGATGTGGCAATGCTATAACAGCCCCTAGTAAGTCATTGAGAACGAAGTACTGCAGAGAGGTGACATCCCCTCACTCCCACTCGATTGTTGATTGGCAGCATAACACCTTGAAATATCGTAATTAAAAATATTTTTCGCGGCGATATACCGTCAGCCATCCCGACAAAACCGCTGGCTTTTGAAATTATTGGATTTTTCCGGGATACCCCGAAAAACCGTACTTTCGGGATCTATCGTCAAGCGAGGAACGCAGGAAACAATCCGACTCGATCCGTGCATTCCGCCGATTTCACGACGTAGTCCTATCATCAAAGCCGTCGATTGTCACTGGACCGTCGCGCGTAGGACGGAAGTGAGAACATGGCTACGATCAAAGCAAGCAGCGTTAGAAGGCTCTTGCCCGATTGACCGTCTCGACAACTCCGGCCTCGCCCGCTTGTTGTCGATGAGGTGCCGCCGGAGGTGACTGCTGAGTGTGACGGCACTCAGGAAATTGATTGCAGCCGTAAAAGGTGGTGTCGTTGCGACCTTTGCGCTCAACCAATTCCCCGACCAGGCAACTGGGACACTGGTCGAGTTCCTTCCCCTCGATGGTTTCAAACCGGACCTCATTGCCGGCGATTTCGCAAAGCTCGCGAATGTAGCGTGAGGGCTTGCGCCTGTTGCAGAGGATGAACGTCCCTCTGCTGGCGCGGGTAAGCGCGACATAGAAGAGTCGGCGCTCCTCCGCGTAGGCGAACGTCTCCGGGCGCGGGATAACGAGATTGAGCAGCTCGTCATCTTCGATGCGACTGGGAACGCCATAGTCGCCCTCGCTGACATCAAGCAGGATCGTGTAATCTGCCTCAAGGCCCTTGGAGCGATGAAACGACATGCCGGCAACCTCGATCGCCGAAAATTCGGGGGGCTGACCGTGAAATGGATCCAACAGGTTGTAACGCCACAAGACCAGCACCTTCAGCTTTTGCCCGGTCTCACGCCGCCACTGGCTCGATATGCCATCAAGAAAGGTGTTCAGGCGATCGAGCAGTTGGAAACAGGCTTTCGGGAAGCTTGGCTTTCGCCACTCCACGCTGACCGGAATGACCCGGATTGATCGCGGTATGGCGGCGCGCGTCGACCGCACTGTCTTCCTGATCTGCTCTGGATTGCGCTGAACGAAGCCCGCAGCAGTGTCGGCGAGCAGCTGGTTGCAGCGGTAGGTCTGTTCGAGTCGACCTTGCCAGCAGGCGCCAAAGTTCGCCTCGAACTGGGTGAAGATCGTAATGTCCGACCCGGCGAAGCGGTAGATCGACTGCCAATCGTCTCCGACAGCAAAAACCTTGGTGAAGGGCTTCTGGTGTTTGAGCGCCTTGATCAGATTGGCCCTCGGGTCCGAAATATCCTGAAACTCATCCACCAGGACCAGTGAATACGGGCTCTGATAGCGCCCCGTCTCGACGAGGCGCACTGCGTCGCCGATCATCGAATCGAAGTCGATACGCTTCGCCTCGTCGAGCTTGCGTGAATAGGCTTCGGTGATCAGCCAGACAGCACGCGCGAAATGCTGCGCGCGGGGTTTGTCATGCAGGGACTTGGCCCGCTCGAGCAGCATCTCCAGCGTAAGCTGGCTAGCCCGGATATGCTTGATGCACACGCCGATCAGCTTCTGGTAGTGCGTGATCACCACCGGCTCGACCGCCTTGAGGATCTCGTCGACACTTTTCTCGGTCAGCGGAATTTCGCGTTTGGTCAGCTGTGCCTCGAGATGCGGCAACAGCGTCCCATCGCGCGCCTGTGCTGAGGTCGTCTCGAAGAAATCCAACTCTTCGCGCTTGTATCCGGCGCGTTTACCCTTGGTGTGCCCGGCGTAGTTCACAAAAGGCGACGAACCATCCGCGTTAATCGCGAAATGCTCATGGAACGTGTCGGTTAACGGGTAATGGAAGTCAGGCTGAACAAAGCGCTCGCTCCCATCCTCCTCTTTGAATGAGATCTGCTTTTCATACTCGAACTCGACAGAGTGGACCCACAACCAGTTCGCGATCCGTTGCTCCTGAAGGGATTTCACATACACGTCTGCAAGTGTGCCGATGGTGCTACCGCCCTTGTCGTTGCGATCGGCGATGTAGCGATTGTAGTCCGCCTCCGAGTCAAAGACCTCCGCCGGAATGTCGGCCTTGGGCAAAATGGAGAGAAGGTCGATCCACAGGCGGCGAAACTCTTCATCAACCTCCATCAGCTCGCGTATGATCTTGTCAATCACACGGGCTTCGCCGGCGGGATGCTCGACCCAGTTGGCGAGCTGAGGTGGGCGGCCTTCCGTCTCTTCGATGATCCCTCGGCCGAGCGCGTGAAAAGTCGTCACCCGGCATTCCAACGCCTCCTCATCTACGTTCAGTTGCCTGGCGATCCGTTCCTTCAGCTCATCGGCTGCGCTCTTATTGAATGCCAGAACAAGAATTTCGCTCGGATGGTAGAGCTCCTTTTCGAGGACATAGGCGACTTTCCCGACCATGGTTGCGGACTTGCCTGAGCCGGCCGATGCGACGAGCAGGTTGTTGTCTTCGAGACGGATGCAGGCCTCCCGCTGCTCTTGGGAAAGCGAAAATCCGCCAAGGTTGGCGAAGAATTTCTCGAACTTCTGCATCTCGTGAACAACGAAACTTTCGTTGTAGCGGCTGCGGACACCCGGGTCGGTGAGCATGGCAAAAGAGGTTGGCAGATAGCCTCTTAGGGTGCCGGGGATCAGAGCTGCATCAAACAACGGGTGCGCCAATGCCAGTGACGCCTTTCCCGGGACGCTCGCGATCGCCCGGCTAACGTCCGCATGAGCAAGATATTGCCTATTGCTGTCGGTGATCGCGCGAATCTTGCTGTCGACCTCGCGCAGGCGCTCCTTGTCGGAGTCGATAAGGTCCGCGAGATGCAGATTCACGAAAGCCAGCAAGTCGTCGCATAAAGTCTGAGCCGCTTTGGCCGTCAGGCCGGACAGAGCATCGATACGGCCCTTCGACCGGATCTCGACCGTGTGCCAAAGGAGAGCCTTGGTTGACGAAATAGACGAGATCTCAAGACACTGGATTTCGTCTTCGTGTGTAGATTTCAGGCTAATCCGGTCCTGAGAAGATGAGCTGAGAACCAGTTTCCATTTCTCTGACAGGAAAAGACGCGCCCAAAGGCCGGGCCGGTATGTGCGGGATCGACCAAATATTGGCGGGTTCATCGAGCCGCCCGGCCTGTGGCTGCGGCGTTCCACAGAAATCGGGGGTTTTCCTCCCCTTCGACGTCGCTCATCTACCCCCGATCCCCCAGTTTCTTATTTGGCCGTGCTGTTCGCGCGCGCGGCTATATCGGCGCACCGCGCCATGAGCGCCTCGAACGGCTCCGCGTCGTCGAAGAGCAACCCGTCCTCGACCATGCGGGCATAGTCATCCTCCAGCGCCTTCGCGCCATCGCCCGCCGGAACGAGTTGCAGGCCGCCATTGACGGCTGCCCCGTAATCAATCGGCGAGCGATCAGCCGCTTTCTCCGCAAAGAACATCGACTTGTGGCGAGCGACCGCGTTCGCCAGCTCGCGATCCGCGAAGGCAGCGTCCGCAAGACCGGCTTCATGGAGCCGGGCGACATCATGCCAATGCCGGGCGAAGCGGTCCCCGCGCAGCCGGTCCTGGTGGCAGAAGACATGGATGGCGGTCGCCTTCTCCCAGAACGTCCGCTCGGCGTGCATGACGCGCGGACGCGCTGTCGGGAATATCAGGCCATCGATCAGGCCAGAGGCATCGCAGACAACATCGCGCAAACTGGCCGGCTCGCCCGTCGACCGCGCGCCGAACTCCAGCATGACGCTGGGGGCGACATAGCCCGATCCGACGGCGGTCGGTTCGTAGTCGATAAAGAGCCGATCACCTTCGACGCGGATCGCCGCAACCAAACCTTCCGTTGCCAGGGCGTCGGAGATCACCGGCTGCACGACAGCGCCAACCCATTCCGGTAGCCGGCGACGAACCTCGCTGGACCAGCGCTTTTCCTCGCTTCGCGTTTTCGGCAGGCCCTCGCCATTGTCCCCGACCAGGTCGGGCGCGATGGCCCGAATGTCGTAGGTCAGATCCACATCCTCCGAAAACCGATGGATGACCTGATAGGCTTTCGACAGCGACGTGCCGCCCTTGAACACCAGATGCTCACCAAGCGGCGCCGTGTAGAGCGTGCTCAACGCCCACACCACCCAGACGTCCTTTTCGAGCAGATGCGCGGGCCGCCCCGAACGATCAGCCGCGACGCCAAGGGCGTCGCGGCGATCCTGAGCCGAAAGGAGCAGGAAGGTTTCAGCCATAGGCCGCCTTCCCGACACTCTGCGCCAACCATGTCGGAAGCTGCGGGGCGGCCGCCACCAATTCACCAAAGGCGCTGGGCGGCAGCTTTCGCTTCAATGTCCTGAGCGCAGTTTCGGCTTTCTCCGGGCCGAGCCAGGCCAAGGCCCGGACGGCCTCTCCCGCCGGCCGGTTGGCCAGAGCCAATTGCCAGCGCGGGGCATGGCGCAATTCCACGACCTGCTTGCCGAGATTCATCTTCCGGCTGCGCCCGGAAGTTAGATAGACCGAGCGAACCGGCACCTGCGTCGTCAGGCCAAGCGCGTTTGCGGCCGCCGCACCGTTCGAGACAATGGTCTCGCCACGCTGGCTGGCAAGGGCCTCCACAGCCTGTTCGACCGACGGCGCGCGCGTCCCGAACCGACTGGCGACGGGGCGGAGATAGACACCGCGCCCAGCCCGGATGAGTTGTTCGCGCTCGGCCAGACGCGACAAGGCCTGGTCCACCGCGGCGCGATTGCCGAGATGGAGCAGCCCCTTAGCGGACACAGAAGCGCCCTCGGGCAAACCCGCCATATGCGACAGAATCTGTTCGGTCAGCCGTGTCATCGTTTTTCTCCTGTCAGGAACATACGCAGTTTTCTGACAGTTTTCAAGGAAACACATCCGGGACGGAAAGCTGGGACAAGGGGAAAGCCTTCCCCTGCGGTCGAGCCTTGGGTCTCGCCCGACCCCTTCTGCGGGGAGATCCCCGCAACGCCCCCCATAGAGTGAGAGTGCGGACGGGTTTCCCGTGACGGGTCGAGGGCTGGAGAAGAGGTCTCCGGCGCCCGTCGCGGAGATCCGCGATGTTCAGGAAAAACCACAGTTCCCGTGCCGGCTCAGGCCGGACGAGCCTCTATGACGACATCACCGACAAGATCATCGCTGAGCTTGAGGCGGGCCGTGCTCCCTGGGTCCAGCCATGGGGATCGGCCGCGGCCAAGGCGCCGCTCGCCATGCCCCGCAACGCTGCGACCGAACGGCACTATTCCGGCATCAACGTGCTCATCCTCTGGGGGGCGGTGATCCAGCACGGCTTCCCCGGCCAGAGTTGGCTCACCTTCCGCCAGGCGCTGTCGCTGGGCGGCAATGTCCGCAAAGGCGAGCACGGCACGACCGTCGTCTATGCCGACCGCTTCACGCCGGAGGACGAGAAGCGCCGAGCCCGCGAGACTGGTGAGGACGCCGCCGCGATTCCGTTCCTCAAGCGCTTTACCGTCTTCAACGCCGCGCAATGCGACGGCCTGCCGGACGACATCGCCGCCATCGCTCCACCGCCACCGCCTGGCCTCATCGAGCCGCGCGTCGAGGCTCTGATCGAAGCGACGGGCATCGATTTCCGCATCGGCGGCGATCGCGCCTTCTATGTGCCAGCGCACGACTATGTGCAGGTGCCGCCGCCGCAGGCCTATTTCGAGCCGATCAACTGGCACCGCACGGCCCTGCACGAACTTGGGCACGCCAGCGGCCATGCCTCCCGGCTCGGTCGCGATCTGACCGGCGGTTTCGGCACGAAGAAATACGCCTTCGAGGAGTTGGTGGCCGAGATCAACGCCGCTTTCTGCTGCGCGTCCCTCGGCATCGTGCCGACCGTCCGCCACGCTGATTATATCGGCGCCTGGCTGGAGGTCCTGCGCGAGGACAATCGCGCCATCGTCCGCGCCGCCTCCCAGGCCAGCAAGGCGGCCGATTGGCTGCTCGGCTTCCTGCCCGACGCCG